>NZ_CP101988.1:0-2400000 GCF_024508335.1 Cellulomonas chengniuliangii
CTCGCAGCGAGGGTCAAACTCACCCGCTCGAGGCACGCGGTTCCCTCGTCGGGACGCCGACCGGCTGTGCCGTCCGGATAGTCCTGGGACGAGTATGCGCCGAGATCAGGGCAGGGTCTGGTGGGAATCGATCCTCGGCTGGCGCCGACCACGTCTCGGCGTCCACAGGTAGCGTCGGCCGCTGGCGGCACGGGGTCCACCGCCGCCGGCACTGCCCATGCCGAGGGTGGGCCACTACGATCGGCACGTCGAGCGACCGGCTCGCGTCCTGCTCCGGGACGCAGGTCGCGCCGAACCCGCCAGGGCCCCGCGCCCTGGCCTCTCTCGCCCGACGACTAGGCGCGGTGATCCGTCGCACACAGGTTGTGGATAACTATGTGGACGACGGGCTGGCGTGCGACACTCGACCACGAGTCATCACCAGCAGCGAGGGTAGGACGTGTCACCACAGGACGAGCAGCTGGCCCACGTGTGGGCTCATGCCCTCTCCCAACTGGACTCCAGCCCCGACATCACGCCGCGCCAGCTCGCGTTCGTCAAGCTGGCGCAGCCGCTGGGGCTCCTCGACGGGACCATGCTCCTCGCGGTCGGCAACGACCTCACCAAGGAGTACCTGGAGACCCGGGTCCGGGCCGAGGTCACCGAGGCGTTGACAGCGGCCCTTGGCCGTGAGGCGCGCTTCGCGATCACCGTCGACGCCGATCTGGCCCCGCTCGACTCCCCCGCGCCGACATCACCGTCGACGCCCGCCCGTGGCAACTCCACGGAGTCGCTCACCTCGGACCCGCAGGACTTCCTCGCCGGCAACGCGCCGATGGAGCAGGAGCCGATCCGGATGAGCACGGCTCGGCGCACGCCGCCGACCGAGCCGGCCCGCCTGAACCCGAAGTACCTGTTCGAGACCTTCGTCATCGGGTCGTCCAACCGGTTCGCCCACGCCGCTGCGGTCGCTGTGGCGGAGGCGCCCGCAAAGGCGTACAACCCGCTGTTCATCTACGGCGACTCGGGACTGGGCAAGACGCACCTGCTGCACGCGATCGGCCACTACGCGCAGAACCTCTATCCGAGCGTGCGCGTGCGCTACGTGAACTCCGAGGAGTTCACCAACGACTTCATCAACTCGATCGGTGAGGGCAAGGCAGGAGCCTTCCAGCGGCGGTACCGCGAGGTGGACGTCCTCCTCATCGACGACATCCAGTTCCTGCAGGGCAAAGAGCAGACGATGGAGGAGTTCTTCCACACCTTCAACACCCTGCACAACGCCAGCAAGCAGATCGTCCTCACCTCCGACCTGCCGCCCAAGCAGCTGAACGGCTTCGAGGACCGTATGCGGTCCCGCTTCGAGTGGGGCCTGATCACCGACGTCCAGCCGCCGGACCTCGAGACCCGCATCGCGATCCTCCGCAAGAAGGCCGGCAGCGAGCGTCTGCAGGCTCCGCACGACGTGCTCGAGTACATCGCCTCGAAGATCTCGAGCAACATCCGGGAGCTCGAGGGCGCGCTCATCCGGGTCACGGCCTTCGCCAACCTGAATCGGCAGCAGGTGGACCTCTCCCTCGCCGAGATCGTCCTCAAGGACCTCATCACCGACGACCAGACCGCGGAGATCACGGCGACCGCGGTGATCGGGCAGACGGCCGCGTACTTCGGGCTGTCCATCGACGACCTGTGCGGCTCGTCGCGGTCGAGGGTGCTGGTCACGGCCCGGCAGATCGCCATGTACCTGTGCCGCGAGCTGACCGACCTGTCCCTGCCCAAGATCGGCCAGGCGTTCGGCGGACGCGACCACACCACCGTGATGCACGCCAATCGCAAGATCCGCGAGCTGATGGCTGAGCGTCGGTCGATCTACAACCAGGTCACCGAGCTCACCAACCGGATCAAGCAGCAGAACCGAGGCTGACCACCGCCTCCTCGGCCCGGACGGCAGTGCATCCTGCTCCGGGCCGCTTCTGTGCTGCCCGCAGGACGCCAGGCCTTCCGGACATCGCCTCCGCGCGCTGACGGGCCCGCCAGGCCTGTCCTAGCCCTTCTGGGAGGCGTTGCACGGCGACTCAGTGATGTGCCGCGCGATCGGGTGTGGCCGCCTGTCCACACCCATCCACCGGGACGAGGCCACGATCGTGCCCCTCTTGTCCCGTATTGCGTAATCTCGGAATGCCCGAAGCGGACATCGGTGGGACGAATATCAACACCTGTGCACAGACCTGTGGATGACGGTGGACAAGGGCCTCGAGGGTGTGGACGCAGAACGTCTTCTCGGTGGACAGAGAACGGCGGGAAAGTGCTCGTCCACAGAACGGCTGTTCATCCACCGCTGCGACCCACAGTCCATGCACACCCCACCAGCGGCTCTGACCTGCGCAGACGAGCGTCATCCACACGATGCACAGACCCGATGATGACGACGAGTCCCCTCTAGGAAAGAAATCCGCACACCGTCATGGAGGTTCTGGCGAACCGACCGGACACACCCTGTGCTTCCCTCGCTCACGCGGTACCGGCACACGACGCTCTCGCGTAGTGTTGCCCTCCGACCCGAGCACAGCCCTCGCTTCGGCGGGCCGCGCCGCGGACCGCCGGCCGACGTGCCGCCGCTCGTGCACGGGTCACTGATGCCAGGGGATCGAGAGGGTGGGGCATGAAGTTCCGCGTCGACCGTGACGTTCTCGCAGATGCCGTCACGTGGACCGCACGTAGCCTGCCGACACGTCCTCCTGTGCCGGTACTGGCTGGAGTCCGCATCGAGGCTGACTCCACCGGGACGATCCAGCTGTCGAGCTTCGACTACGAGGTCTCGGCACGCTCTGAGATCCCCGCCGACGTCAGCGAGCCCGGGGTCGTTCTCGTCTCCGGCCGGCTGCTCGCGGAGATCTCGCGCGCGCTTCCCGCCAAGCCCGTCGACGTTGTCCTCGACGGCACCAAGGTCACCGTCACCTGCGGCGCCTCGCGCTTCACCTTGCTGACGATGCCCGTCGACGACTACCCGGCGCTGCCGGTGATGCCCGACGTCGCAGGCACCGTCGACGGTGACGACCTCGCCCACGCCGTCGCGCAGGTCACCGTCGCGGCGAGCCGCGACGACACGCTTCCGCTGCTCACGGGCGTCCGGATGGAGATCGAGGGCGAGAAGATCACGCTCCTCGCCACGGACCGCTACCGACTGGCCCTTCGTCAGCTGACGTGGACCCCGTCCTCCCCGGACCTGTCCACCACAGCGCTCGTGCGCGCCCGGACACTGTCCGACGCGGCGAAGTCGCTGGGATCGAGCTCCTCGGTGAACATCGCGCTGTCCACCGGCCAGGGCATCGACATGATCGGTTTCGAGGCGAACGGCCGTCACACGACCTCGCTGCTCGTCGACGGCGACTACCCGCCGGTCCGACGCCTCTTCCCGGACGAGACGCCCATCCACGCCGTCGTGCTGACCCAGTCCCTCGCGGACGCCGCCAAGCGCGTGTCGCTCGTCGCCGAGCGGAACACGCCCATCCGGCTGTCCTTCACCGAGGGCCAGGTCGTGCTCGACGCCGGCCAGGGCGACGACGCGCAGGCCTCCGAGGCACTCGAGGCGACGCTGGTGGGCGAGGACATCTCGGTGGCGTTCAACCCGCAGTTCCTGCTGGACGGCCTCGGCGCGCTGAACACGCCGTTCGTGCGGTTGTCGTTCACCCACCCGAACAAGCCGGTGGAGTTCACCGGGCAGGACTCCCTCGAGGGCGACGACCTGCAGGAGTACCGGTACCTGCTGGTGCCGATCCGCTTCGCCAGCTGACTGTCCTCGACGCCGAGGGGCGTCAGGGGGCGCGGGGCGAGAGACTTGGCGCCCGGCACGAGCCCGACTGAGGAGAGGCGGCACCGATGCACATCGGCCTAGTGGGACTCGGCAGGATGGGCGCGAACATGCGCACCCGCATCCGCGCCGCGGGCATCGACGTCTCCGGCTACGACCCTCGCCCCGACGTCTCGGACGTCGCGACCCTTGCCGAGCTGGTGGAGCTGCTGCCCGCCGGCGAGCGGATCGTGTGGGTGATGGTCCCGGCCGGCGAGGTGACGCACTCGGTGGTGGCCGAGCTCGCCGACCTGCTGGTCCCTGGGGACCTGGTCATCGACGGCGGCAACTCGTACTTCGCCGACGACGAGCGCCATGGCGCGATGCTCCATGCCCGCGGCGTGGGCTACCTGGACGTGGGGGTCTCCGGCGGGATCTGGGGCCTGGAGAACGGGTATGGCCTGATGGTGGGCGGCGGCGCGGAGGACGTCGCGCGCGCGATGCCGATCTTCGACGCCCTCCGGCCGGAGGGGCCCCGCGACGAGGGCTTCGTGCACGCCGGACCGGTGGGCGCAGGCCACTACGCGAAGATGGTGCACAACGGGATCGAGTACGGCCTGATGCAGGCCTACGCCGAGGGCTACGAGCTGCTCGAGGCGAAGGGCCTCATCACGGACGTGCCCGGCACCCTCAAGGCGTGGTCGCGCGGCACGGTGGTCCGGTCGTGGCTGCTGGACCTGCTCGTGGCCGCGCTCGAGGAGGACCAGGACCTCTCGACCATCGAGGACTGGGTCGACGACTCCGGTGAAGGGCGGTGGACGGTGGACGAGGCGATCGACCTCGCTGTGCCGCTTCCCGTGATCTCCGCGGCCCTCTTCGCACGGTTCGCCTCCCGCCAAGGGCAGTCCCCGGCGATGAAGGCCGTGGCCGCGTTGCGCCAGCAGTTCGGCGGGCATGCGGTCCGGCCTGCCGGGTCGGCCCCGTCCGAGGGCCGCATCGGCCCGTCCGCTCCCCCCGCACCCCCTGCGTCATCCGTCTGACCTGCACCGATGTACGTCTCTTATCTCTCGCTGACAGATTTCCGCTCCTATCGCCAGGTCGAGCTGCCCTTGGACCCGGGCGCGACCGCACTGGTCGGCCCAAACGGCCAGGGCAAGACGAACCTGGTCGAGGCGCTCGGATACATCGCCACGCTCGGCAGCCACCGGGTGCCGTCGGACGCCGCCCTGGTGCGGTCCGGCGCCGGCCGGGCTGTGGTCCGCGCCAAGGTGGTCCGGGAACGGACCGTCGACGGGGCCCCGTCTGAGCGGACCAGCCTCGTCGAGGTGGAGATCACGCCGGGGAAGGCGAACCGCTCGCGCGTCAACGGAGGCTCCCCGGGGCGGGCCCGCGACATCCTGGGGCTGCTGCGCACGGTGCTGTTCGCGCCCGAGGACCTGGCCCTGGTCAAGGGAGACCCGGACGGCCGCCGGAAGTTCCTGGACGAGCTCGCGGTGCTGGTGACACCGCGGCTCGCGGGAGTCGTGGCCGACTACGACAGGGTGCTGCGCCAGCGCAGCGCGCTGCTGAAGTCGGCCGGGCTCGCGATGCGGAACTCCCGCGGCGGCGCCGACCTGCGCACGCTGGACGTGTGGGACGCGAAGCTCGCGCAGGTCGGCGCGGAGCTCATCGTGGCTCGTCGCGCGATTGTGGCGGCCTTGGCCCCGCACGTCGCGCGGGCGTACGAGCAGGTCAGCTCGGGGCAGGGTGAGGCGGTCGTCACCTATCGCGCGTCGTTGGACGCAGCGCTCGAGGGCGCCGACCACGGTCAGGAGCCCGACGTCCCCGGGGCCGCCGGGGCTCCGGCGCCGGCGCACGTCGTCGAGGCCCAGATGCTCGAGGCCATGGCGCAGCTGCGGGCCAAGGAGATCGAGCGGGGGGTGTGCCTGGTCGGGCCGCATCGCGACGACCTGACCCTCACGTTGGGCGGGCTGCCGGCGAAGGGGTACGCCAGCCATGGCGAGTCGTGGTCTTTTGCGCTGGCGCTGCGTTTGGCGTCGTACACGCTGCTGACGCGGGGGCCGGACCAGGTGGGCGGCGCGGAGCAGGACGGCGACCTGTGGATGGCGGACTGGGGCGAGGACGGCGAGCCGGTGCTGATCCTGGACGACGTGTTCGCCGAGCTCGACGTCCGCCGGCGGGACCGCCTGGCCGAGCTGGTCGCGCCCGCCCGGCAGGTGATCATCACGGCGGCGGTGCCCACCGACGTCCCCGAGCAGCTGTCCGGGGCGCGGGTGGACGTGATGGGCGGGGAGGTGTCGCGTGTCCGCTGAGGACCCTCGCCCCGATGAGTCCGCGACGTCGGGCGACGACGCGCAAGGCGCTGCGGCGTCGGTCGACGGCGTCCCGGCGAGCGAGGTCGTCGAGCTCACGCCGCCGGCGCAGGTCGCCCGTGCCGCGCTCGAGAGGGCCAAGGCCGCGGCCCGATCGAAGGGCATCCGCCCAGGTCAGCCTGCTCGTCGGTCGCCGCTCGACATCCCTCGCGGCACGTCCGGCCCGGGTGGGCGCGACCCGCAGATGATCGGCGCCACCCTGCCGGTGCTGGTGCGCAACCAGGGGTGGGTGCAGAAGCTGTCGGTGGGCGGGCTGATGGGCCGCTGGCGGGAGATCGTCGGCGACATCGCCGACCACTGCGTCCCGGAGACCTTCGAGGACGGCATCCTCACGGTCCGCGCCGACTCGACGGCGTACGCCACGAACGTCCGGCTGTACGTCTCGGCGATGCTGCGGGAGATCTCGGCCGTGGTCGGCGAGGACGTCGTGCGGGAGGTCCGGGTGCTCGGGCCGGCAGGCCCAGGGTTCAAGAGGGGCCCGCGCTCGGTGCCCGGGCGCGGCCCCCGCGACACCTTCGGCTGAGCCGGCGCCACCGCGGTCGAAGACGACCTGGTCGCACCCCTGAGGGCCTGCCCGCGCCGCGCGCGCGGAGACGGGGGTCTAGAACCTATGTCCAGGTAGACTGTGAGGGTCATTCTTGGCGCGTCTGCGCCGAGAACTCCAGCGTCATGGGGTGATCCGCTCTCCGGGATCGCCTCGTCCGCGTGTGAGACCTTGAGGAGCACCGCAACCCGTGGCCGACCAGAGCCTGACCGACGCCCCCGCGACGACCGACGGCACCCCCCCAGCATCTTCCAACGGCGGCTACGACGCCAGTGCGATCACCGTCCTCGAAGGCCTCGAGGCCGTTCGCAAGCGGCCCGGCATGTACATCGGCTCGACCGGTGAGCGGGGCCTGCACCACCTCGTCTACGAGGTGGTCGACAACTCGGTCGACGAGGCGCTCGCAGGGTACTGCGACCACATCGAGGTCACCCTGCTCGAGGACGGCGGCGTGCGGGTCGTCGACAACGGCCGCGGCATCCCGGTGGACATCGTGAAGTCCGAGGGCAAGCCGGCCGTCGAGGTCGTGCTCACCGTGCTGCACGCCGGCGGGAAGTTCGGCGGCGCGGGCTACGCGGTGTCGGGCGGCCTGCACGGTGTCGGCGTCTCGGTGGTCAACGCGCTCTCCGAGAAGCTCTCGGTCGAGGTCCGCAAGGGCAACGTCTACCGGCAGTCGTACATGCGCGGCGCGCCGCAGGCCCCGCTCGCCAAGGGCGAGGAGGTCGCCGAGACCGGCACCACCGTCACGTTCTGGGCCGACGACCAGATCTTCGAGACGACGACGTACGACTTCGAGACGCTGCGCTCGCGCTTCCAGCAGATGGCCTTCCTCAACAAGGGCCTGCAGATCACCCTCACCGACGAGCGCCCGGGCCACATCGGCACGGACGACGAGGTCGCCGAGCAGGAGGTCGAGCCGCAGGCCCGCACGGTCACGTACAAGTACGACGGCGGGCTCGTCGACTACGTGCGGCACCTCAACGCCGCCAAGAAGGTCGAACTCGTCAACCCCGAGATCATCGACTTCGAGTCCGAGGACGTCGAGCGCCGCATCTCGGTGGAGATCGCGCTGCAGTGGACCACCTCGTACTCCGAGTCGGTGCACACCTACGCCAACACGATCTCCACGACCGAGGGCGGCACCCACGAAGAGGGCTTCCGGGCCGCCATGACGTCGCTCATCAACCGCTACGCGCGCGAGAAGGGGCTGATCAAGGAGAAGGACGAGAACCTCACGGGCGACGACATCCGCGAGGGCCTCACAGCCGTCATCTCGATCAAGCTCGGCGAGCCGCAGTTCGAGGGCCAGACGAAGACGAAGCTCGGGAACACCGAGGCCAAGACGTTCGTGCAGCGCGTGGTCAACGAGCAGCTCGGCGACTGGCTGGACTCCCACCCGAACGAGGCGCGCGACGTCATCCGCAAGTCGCAGCAGGCAGCGGCGGCCCGCATGGCCGCCCGCAAGGCGCGCGAGGCGACCCGGCGCAAGGGGCTGCTCGAGTCGGGCGGCATGCCCGGCAAGCTCAAGGACTGCCAGTCCAACCGGGCTGAGGAGTGCGAGATCTACATCGTCGAGGGTGACTCGGCAGGCGGCTCGGCGGTGCGCGGGCGCAACCCCCGCACCCAGGCGATCCTGCCCATCCGCGGCAAGATCCTCAACGTCGAGCGGGCGCGGCTCGACCGCGCGCTGGGCAACCAGGAGGTGCAGGCGCTGATCACCGCGTTCGGCACCGGCATCGGCGAGGACTTCGACGTCAGCAAGCTGCGGTACCACAAGATCGTGATCATGGCCGACGCCGATGTCGACGGCCAGCACATCCGCACGCTGCTGCTCACCCTGCTGTTCCGCTACATGCCCGGACTGATCAAGGGCGGGTACGTGTACCTGGCCCAGCCGCCGCTCTACCGCATCAAGTGGTCGAACGCGGCCCACGACTACGTCTACTCCGACCGTGAGCGGGACGCCGTGCTGCTGGACGGCCAGGCCCACGGCAAGCGGATTCCCAAGGAGAACGCGATCCAGCGGTACAAGGGTCTCGGCGAGATGGACTACTCCGAGCTCTGGGACACGACGATGGACCCCGAGCACCGCACGCTGCTGCAGGTGACGTTGGACGCGGCAGCCGCTGCCGACGACACGTTCTCCGTGCTGATGGGCGAGGACGTCGAGCAGCGCCGTTCGTTCATCCAGCGCAACGCGAAGGACGTGCGCTTCCTCGACATCTGAGGACTGCGCGCATCCGCCCCCACGCGAGACCAAGGACTGATCTGTGACTGAGAACCACACCGACATCGAGCACGGCAACATCGAGCAGGTCGACCTGCAGCTCGAGATGCAGCGGTCCTTCTTGGACTACGCGATGTCCGTCATCGTGACGCGTGCGCTGCCCGACGTCCGCGACGGCCTCAAGCCGGTGCACCGCCGCGTGCTGTACGCGATGTACGACGGCGGGTACCGCCCGGACCGCCAGTTCTCCAAGTGCACGCGCGTCGTCGGCGACGTCATGGGCAAGTACCACCCGCACGGCGACACGTCGATCTACGACGCGCTGGTCCGCCTGGTGCAGGACTGGTCGCTGCGCTACCCGCTGGTGTCCGGCCAGGGGAACTTCGGCTCCCCCGGCGACGACCCGGCCGCCGCGCCGCGATACACCGAGTGCAAGATGGCGCCGCTGGCCATGGAGATGGTCCGCGACATCGACGAGGACACCGTCGACTTCCAGGACAACTACGACGGCCGCACCCAGGAGCCGTCCGTCCTGCCCGCGCGGTACCCGAACCTGCTGGTCAATGGGTCGGCCGGCATCGCCGTCGGCATGGCCACGAACATCCCCTCGCACAACCTCCGCGAGGTCGCGCAGGGCGTCGAGTGGTACCTCGACCACCCCGAGGCCACCAAGGAGGAGCTCCTCGAGGCCCTCCTGACCATCATCAAGGGCCCGGACTTCCCCACCGGCGCGACGATCCTTGGCCACAAGGGCATCGAGGAGGCGTACCGCACCGGCCGCGGGTCCATCACGATGCGCGCGGTCGTCGAGGTGGAGGAGATCCAGGGCCGGATCTGCCTGGTCGTCACCGAGCTGCCGTACCAGGTGAACCCGGACCACCTGGCCCGCAAGATCGCCGACCTGGTCAAGGACAACCGCGTCACCGGCATCGCGGACATCCGCGACGAGACGTCGGGCCGCACCGGCCAGCGCCTGGTGATCGTGCTCAAGCGCGACGCCGTCGCGAAGGTCGTGCTCAACAACCTGTACAAGCACACGCAGCTGCAGGAGACGTTCGGCGCGAACATGCTCGCGCTGGTCGACGGGGTCCCCCGCACGCTGAGCATCGACGCGTTCATCCGCCACTGGGTGACGCACCAGCTCGAGGTCATCGTGCGGCGCACCAGCTACCGGCTGCGCAAGGCCGAAGAGCAGATGCACATCTACCGCGGCTACCTGAAGGCGCTCGACGCGCTCGACGAGGTCATCGCGCTGATCCGCCGCTCCCCCGACGCCGAGCAGGCCAACGCCGGGCTTCAGGCCCTGCTGAGCATCGACGAGGTGCAGGCGGGAGCCATCCTCGCGATGCAGCTGCGCCGGCTCGCCGCGCTGGAGCGTCAGAAGATCATCGAGGCGCACGACAAGCTCGCCGCCGAGATCATCGGCTACCAGGCGATCCTCTCCGACCCGCAGATGCAGCGCACGATCGTCAGCGAGGAGCTCGCTGAGATCGTCGACCGGTACGGCGACGAGCGCCGGACCACGATCCTCCCGTTCAACGGCGAGGTCTCCATGGAGGACCTCATCGCCGAGGAGGAGATGGTCGTCACCATCACCCGCGGCGGCTACGTCAAGCGCACCCGCTCGGACAACTACCGCGCCCAGCGGCGCGGCGGCAAGGGCGTGCGTGGCGCGCAGCTGCGCGAGGACGACATCGTCGACCACTTCTTCGTGACGACAACGCACCACTGGCTGCTGTTCTTCACCAACCTGGGCCGGGTGTACCGGGCCAAGGCCTACGAGCTGCCTGAGGGCGGCCGCGACGCCAAGGGCCAGCACGTGGCGAACCTGCTGGCCTTCCAGCCGGGCGAGCGCATCGCCCAGGTGCTCGACATCCCCGACTACGAGTCCGCCGAGTACCTGGTCCTCGCGACCAAGCGCGGTCTGGTCAAGAAGACGCGGCTGTCGGAGTACGACTCCAACCGCAGCGGCGGTCTGATCGCGATCAACCTGCGCGAGGACGACGAGGGCAACACCGACGAGCTGGTCTCGGCCTGCGCGGTCGACGCCGGGAACGACCTCATGCTGGTCTCCCGCAAGGGCCAGTCGATCCGCTTCACCGCCACCGACGAGGCGATGCGCCCCATGGGCCGCGCGACCTCCGGCGTGACGGGCATGAAGTTCCGCGGCGAGGACGAGCTGCTCGCGATGGACGTCGTTCGCGAGGAGGCGTTCCTCTTCACGGTCACCGAGGGCGGCATCGCGAAGTCCACCGCGCTGACCACGGACAACTACCGGGTGCAGGGCCGTGGCGGCCTGGGCATCAAGGTGGCGAACCTGCCCGAGGCGAACGGCGACCTGGTGGGCGCGCTCGTCGTCGACCACGACGACGAGGTGATGGTCATCATGGAGCGCGGGAAGATCGTGCGCTCGGCCGTGTCCGAGGTCAACGCGACGGGACGCACCACACAGGGCGTCATCTTCGCCAAGCCGGACAATGGCGATCGAATCATCGCAGTTGCTCGCAACATTGAGCGGCACCTGGGTGAGGATGCCGGTAGCGTGGGCGACGAGATCGGGTCGCCGGACGAGACGCAGGACGCGCCGGAGGCCTCCGTGCAGGGCGAGTCGGTCGAGCCGGCCGTCGCCGAGTCATCCGCACTGGAGGATGAATGAGCAGCGATTCCGTTCCGCCGTCCATCCCACCCCGGAAGCGGCCCGTGAAGCCGTCCAGCCACCCGACGGCCAACAGCTCCGGCTCGGCCAAGG
Source organism: Cellulomonas chengniuliangii (assembly GCF_024508335.1). Taxonomy (NCBI): domain Bacteria; kingdom Bacillati; phylum Actinomycetota; class Actinomycetes; order Micrococcales; family Cellulomonadaceae; genus Cellulomonas; species Cellulomonas chengniuliangii. The sequence continues at coordinate 11,662 of NZ_CP101988.1, forward strand.
CGGCTGAACCGCAGGAGGGCACGGCGGCAGCGAAATCGCAGCCCACGACCCCGGCGACGAGCAAGGAGGCCCCCGCTCCGACGGAGGCCCGGACTGCTCCGGCGCCGACCCCGCGCACCTCGACGTCGGCCCGGCCCGCGACGTCGCCTCGCCCGGCCACCGCGAAGGCCGAGGCGGACGGGGCCGCGCACGCCCCCGGGGCGGCCTACGCGCCGACCGCCACGCGCGAGCCGGTCGGCTCGAACGGGACCGCGTCGTCGACGCACGACTCCGGCACGGACGTTCCTGCAGGGACGGACGAGAGCGAAGAACCCCCGTCGCCGTTGCAGGTCGCGGTCGACTCTGTCACCGCCTCGCTGAAGAAGGCGGCGTCCGCCACGAGCGCCGCCATCTCCTCGGCAAAGCACCCTCGCCCCAAGGACGACACCATGAGCCCGAGCTCGAGCGCCGCGAACGACCACTCCGAGACCGGCGCCTTCGCGGCCGCGGGCGCAGCGACGGCCACGGACGCGCCTCCGCGGCCCTCGACGGGCGCCCGCCCCTCGGTGGGACGGCCGGCGACCATCCCCGCGCCAGGGGCGCCACGCAGGGTGCGGCTCGCCGTGTCCCGGGTCGACCCGTGGTCGGTGATGAAGCTGTCGTTCCTGCTCTCCGTGGCGATCGGCATCATGATCGTCGTGGCCGCGGCCGTCGTGTGGTTCACCCTGGACGGGCTGAGCGTCTTCGCGCAGATCGACACCCTCGTGAAGGAGGTGCTCGGCTCCGAGAGCGACGTCAACGTGCTCCAGTACGTGGAGTTCCAGCGGATCATCTCCGCCGCGACCCTCGTGGCCGTAGTCGACGTGTTCCTGCTGACCGCGCTGTCCACCATCGGCGCGTTCCTCTACAACATCACCGCGTCGCTGGTCGGCGGGGTGCACTTGACGCTCACCGACGAGTGAGCGGTCATCGCGTTTGGGACCTCGGCCCAGCCTGAGGTAGTCTCAACCGGCGCGGTCGTCCTCGGATGATGCGTGCACGGGCCTATAGCTCAGACGGTTAGAGCGCTTCCCTGATAAGGAAGAGGTCACAGGTTCAAGTCCTGTTAGGCCCACTCCCGGACCACTGCGAGGGACGCATGAAGAAGGTACTGCTCCTGCTGGCAGCCGCGGCTGCCGGGTACGTCGTGTGGCAGCGCTACTCGCAGGATCGCGATGAGCGCGATCTCTGGGCAGAGGTCACCGACACCTTCGAGTGAGCCTCACACGGTCGGGCCGGGCGAAGTCGGCCGCCCACCGCGCGGGGCCATGGCGCAATTGGTAGCGCACCTGCTTTGCAAGCAGGGGGTTAGGGGTTCGAGTCCCCTTGGCTCCACAGATGCACGTGACGAACACGAGACGCCCCCGACGATCCGTCGGGGGCGTCTCGAGTTGGGCGGTCGGGGCCGGACCGGCCCCAGGTCCTGCCCGCCAGCCGTGAAGCCGGCGAGGCGTCGCCCACGGCCAGACGGCGCCTCTGCCGGGGCGAGGGCGACCTACGGCTTGGCGATGGCAATTCCCAGGAAGATGCCGATGATGAAGCCCGCGCTCCCGGCCAGCATCGTGGCGACATTCCCAGCCTGCACTGCACTCGCAGTCGCGGTCATTCCCGCCTGTGCTGCGGCTTGCGTCGCCTGCGCTCCGGCATCCACTGCCGCCTGAGTGGACTGCACCCCTGCAGCGGTCGCTGCCTGCACCGCGAGCTCGGTCTCAACACTTTCGACGCGCGTCAGCAATTCGTCCTCGTTGGGCATAGTGGCACCTCCGTGAGAGAGTCGATCCCGTCTCGACGACAGTATGGTCAAGTCGGACATTTCGCCATGCGGAGGAGGTCGGGCCGGGGCCGAGATCGTCGACACGCTGGTCAGCGGTCTCGATGCCAGGCGCGACGAGGTTGCCGTGCGACGAGGTCGCCCGTGCACGGCGGCGTTGGCGCGGGCAGAGTGCGTCACGCGCGCGCTTCGAGCGTCCGAACGTCCCCCGAATGAGCGGCCCTACGTCAGGCGACCACGGGCCGCAGCATGTGTGTGCTCCTGCTCCGCCCATGACCCCAGGGCGTTGAGATAAGGGCACGAGATTCGAGACCCGGGCGACCATCGCCACCTCATACGTCGATTCTCATCCCCTCATGAGGTGCGCTGACACGGGCCCCGACCGAGGAGTCGGTCGGGGCCCGTGTCGTCAGCGACCGGCCGTCGTCGGCCACCCGCCGGCGGATGTGCCTGCGGCGCCGACCAGGGCCAGATCAGCGGACCGAGCAGGCGACCCCGTTCAGGGTGAACGCCGTCGGGCTGGTGTTCGCGCCGGTGTGGGTCGCGTTGAACCCGATCTCCGTGCTGGCGCCCGGGGCCAGCGAGCCGTTCCACGCGGCGTTCTGAGCGGTCACCATGGATCCCGTCTGGGACCAGGTGGCGCTCCAGCCCTGGGTCAGCTGCTGGCCGGACGGGAACGCGAATACCAGGCTCCACGAGGTCAGCGGGGCGCTGGAGGTGTTGGTGACGCGGATCGAGCCCGTCATCCCGGTGGACCAGGCGTTCGACGAGTAGGCCACCGCGCAGGCGGCCGTCGGGCTGGTGGTCACGGTGGGCGTCGGCGTCGGGGTGGGCGTGACCGTGGGCGTGGGCGTGACGGTGGGCGTGACCGTGGGCGTGGGCGTGACGGTGGGCGTGACCGTGGGCGTGGGGGTGGGCGTCGGGTCCACCGTGCCCGGCTCGGTGCCCCAGATGAGCTTCCCGCCGTCGTACAGCGTGATGCCCGCGGTCCTGGCCAGGGCCGTGGCGGTGAGCCCGGAGTACGACGGGTCGTTGGCCGGGTTCCAGCCGCTGCCGCCTGTGACGCGGAACTGGATCTCCCGTCGGTGCGCGGACTGGCCGCCGGGGTAGATGTTCTGCCCCACGCAGCTGATCTCCGCGTAGTAAAGGTCGCCGCCAGCCGAGACCGGCTTGGCCGTCTGCGGGCCGCACTCGCTGTAGTTCGCCGAGACGGCGAGGTTGCTGGCGCTCTCCCCCGCGTCGAGCCGGAACCAGTACCGCAGCGTGCCGTTCTTCAGCGCGCGGGCCGGGAACGCCGACTGGTTGCGGACCATGGCCTTGACCTCGGTGAACCCGTTGCTGGAGGCCTGGTTGAGCATGGCCTCGACGAAGATCTCCGGGCCATCGGCCTTCTCCGCCACCGGGAAGCCGGCGAGCGGCGTGCCGCCGTACTCGTCGACGAGCCGGGCCAGCGCGCTGGTGAATCCGGCGTTGTAGTCCGTGGCGACCTCGTTGGCCACGTAGTCGTCACGCTCGTCGGTGTAGGCGTCGTTCGGGGAACCCGGTCCCCCGACGAGCGCGCCGTACAGCACGTGCCGGGTCTTCTCCGGGTTGGCCATCGAGTCCAGCCAGGAGCCGTGCGCGGTGCGGTGGTGCGGGTTCTGCGGCGGGTTCTCGCCGAAGCCGATCACATAGCTGGACTTGCGCGGGTTGTCGCCCAGCGCGTAGTTGATCTGGCGCACGCCGAAGTCGTGATACCTGGCCTTCCGGGTCGTGTCGGTGAGCCAGTCGGAGTAGACGAGCGCGACGAAGGCGGTGTTGGCCGCGTAGCGCAGCGACCCCCACGTGTCGAGGACAGCCTGCCCGCCCGGGGAGTAGGGCACACGCTGCCCGTTGACGCCCACGGTCCAGTAGTCGAGCCAGCGGTTCGCGTCGTCGACGTACTTCTGCTTGCCGGTCTCCATGGCGAGCAGCGGATAGGTGGCGAACGTCTTGTCGTCCCACGCGACAGTCCACTTGTACGAGCGCGTGGTGGTCTGGTTCTCCACCGACAGCTTGTCGTACTCCGCCTCGGCCTTGGCGAGGTACGACGCGTCACCGGTCGCCTTGTAGAGCCAGTACGCGCCCCAGACGAGCTCGTCCTGGTAGCCGGACCACGACTTGTAGTACGCGGCAGCAGCCGTCACGCAGTCGGAGTACTTGCCGCGGTGGGTGTCGGCGAACGCGTAGAGCTGCTTCGCGTGGGTCAGCAGGGTCGCGGAGTACGCCGGGTCGTCCGTCTTGAACAGGATGGAGGCGGTGGCCATCGAGGCGGCGGTCTCCCCCGCCACATCGCTGCCCGGGCAGCTCGCGTCGACCTTGTGCGACGGCCGCGCCATGGGCATGACCTCGGCCGGGCCCCACCACTTGTGGTCGGCCTCCCCGTCCCCCACCTGCACGTACAGCACGTTGGGCGAGGGGTGGGCCTTGATGAAGTAGTCGTTGACCCAGCGCAGGTTGTCCTTGAGCGCGGCCATCTGGCCGGACTTGGTGTAACCGCCAGGGCTCTCGATGGCGCCCCAGGCGAGCATTGTGGAGGTGAAGGCCATGGGGAGGCCGAACTTCACGTGGTCGCCGGCGTCGTACCAACCGCCGGTCAGGTCGAGGCCCACGTCTGCGCCGTCGGTCAGGGCGGAGTCGCCACGCCATGACACGCGGTTGTCGGCCGGGAGGTCTCCGGACCGTTGCGCCTCGTAGAAGAACAGGGATTTCTGCAGTGCCTCCCCGTAGTTGAAGGCGGGGGCGGCGTTCGCGGGCAGGGCGGCGACCCCGGCCGAGATCGCGCCCGCGGCGACGGTGAGCGCGGTCGCGCAGGCCATCAGCGTTCGTCGCCGGGGACGGGCGTGCCGTCCGGATGGGCCTTGCGGAGAGACGGGACGTGGCATCGAGGACCCCTTCTTCACGCGGATGAGACGAGGCGCGACGATGCGCCCGCCCGGTCCCCGAAGGGACGGCCGCCTCGCGCATCGTCCAGACGCGCGCCTGTCGGGGTCAATGGATGAAACGTTTAGGAACAACGCAGCAGGCCCGGCCCGAGTGCTCGGGCCGGGCCTGCTGCGAGACGCCTGGAGAAAGGGCTCCGCAGATCAGATCTCGCGGGGCTTGTCCTGCTCCGTCGCCGGCGCCTCGTCCGAGACGGCCGCGAAGTCATCCGCGCCCGTGGACGCGTCCTCGTCGGGGGTCTTCGGCGCCGCCCGCCTGGCCCGCTTGGTCGCCTCGGCGGCCCGCTCCTGCAGGTCGTCGGCGGCGGCGCTCACCTTGTCCGCGGCCTTGCGGGTCGCCTCGCGGCTCTTCGCCACGGTGACCCCGGCTGCCTCGCCCAGGGCCTCGGCGGCGTCTCCGACGGCGTCGTTGATCTCGTCGCGGGCCTCGTGTGCCCGCTCACGCAGTGCCTCGGTGCCGCTGAGGGGCTCGGAGGCCGGCTCCCACGGCTCTGCCCACGGGTCGGTGGTGACCCTCGAGCGGTTCCACGCGGCGAACGCGGCGCCCGCGCCGGCGATCGCGGCGAAGATCCAGAACACCTTCGCCCCGGTGTGCTTCTTGGGGGTCTTCGCCGCGGCGGCAGCGGAGACCGCCGCCGGTGCGGCGGCGATCTGGTCGGCAGCGCTCTCGACCGCTGCGCCCGCACGGACCGCGGCCTCGTTCACCGCCGCCACGAGACGCGGGAGGATCTCCTCCACGAGCTTGTCGTGCGCGGTGTCGATGGCCGGGGATGCCTTGTCCGCGGCCTTCTCGACACGGGGAGCAGCAGCCTTGATGCTCTCCTGGTACAGGTGCTCGACCCGCGGGCGCAGCCACTCGAGGGCCGCCTCGACCTTCGGGGTCGTCCATTCCATCGCCTGGGCGGCGGCCTCCGAGGCCTGGGCGGCCAGCACGGCGGCCCGGTCGGCGGCGTGGCTGCCGGCGTCGGACAGGGAGGAGCCCACGTCGGCGGCCTGGACCTTGAGCCGACCTGTGTCGATCGACTCGAGTTTCGGACGACGGATGCTGAAGCTCATGTCCACACACTCCCCAACGGTGACGGTTGACGGCTTGCTGACCCCACACTCTGCCACCTGGCGCCTTGTAGCGCAGGGGCGACATCCGGTCGAACGCGGTCTGGCATGGGACAATGTTCGGCATGTTCGCGACGCTGCACACGACCGCCGGTGACATCCGGATCGAGCTCTTCCCGAACCACGCCCCCAAGACGGTGAAGAACTTCACCGGGCTGGCCACGGGGACCCAGGCGTGGAAGGACCCGAAGACTGGTGCCGAGCGCACCGACCCGTTGTACGACGGTGTCATCTTCCACCGGGTCATCCCCAACTTCATGATCCAGGGCGGGGACCCGCTGGGCACCGGGACCGGTGGCCCGGGCTACAACTTCGACGACGAGATCCACCCCGAGCTCGGCTTCACCGAGCCCTACCTGCTCGCGATGGCGAACGCGGGCCAGCGCCGCGACCCGATCACGGGCAAGCCCGCCGGCACCAACGGCTCGCAGTTCTTCATCTCGGTCGCGCCGACCACGTGGCTGACCGGCAAGCACACGATCTTCGGCAAGGTCGTGGACGACGAGAGCCGCGCCGTCGTCGACGCGATCGCCTCCACGCCGACCCGGCCCGGCGATCGTCCGGTCGAGGACGTCGTCATCTCCTCGATCACCATCGAGGACTGACGGGCTGAGCCGGACCGCATGAGCGCTGGAACTCCCCCACCGGTCGATCCGCCGGTCGACCTGCCCGTCTGCCCGCGGCACCCTGACCGCGTCTCCTACGTCCGCTGTCAGCGCTGCGGACGTCCGACGTGCCCGGAGTGCCAGCGGCAGGCGGCGGTGGGGGTCCAGTGCGTCGACTGCGTGGCGGCTGCGGCCAAGACGCAGCGGCCGGCACGCACGGCCCTGGGCGGCCCGCTTCGGCAGGGGCGCCCCGTCGTCACGATCACGTTCATCGCGATCTGCGTGGCGAGCTTCGTGGCGCAGCAGGTCGTGCCCGGGTGGACGTCGCGGTGGGCGTTCGCTCCGTTCATTGGGGAGCAGGAGCCGTGGCGCTTCCTGACCTCGGCATTCCTGCACTCCACCGGCGGGGTGTTCCACATCCTGTTCAACATGATCGCGCTGTGGATGGTGGGCCCGTACCTCGAGGGACTGCTCGGCCGCGCGCGGTTCGCCGCGTTGTACCTGCTCAGCGCGGTGGGCGGATCGGTGGGGGTGCTCCTGCTGGCCTCGCCGGAGTCGCTGTCCTGGTACTCGGGCGTGGTCGGGGCCTCGGGCGCCGTGTTCGGCCTCTTCGGGGCGGTGCTCGTGGTGCTGCGACGGCTGGGGCGTGACGCCCGCGGGATCCTGGTGATCCTGGCCCTGAACGTCGTGATCGGCTTCGTGGTGCCGCAGATCGCCTGGCAGGCCCACCTGGGCGGCCTGGCCGTCGGGGCGGCGCTGGGGGCCGCCTACGCGTACGCCCCGGCGCGACGGCGCAAAGAGGTGGGCATCGGTGTGACCGTCGGCATGGCGGTGCTGCTCGTCGCTGTCACGGCGTTGAGGTACCTCACCGCCTGACCGGCCCGGCGCCCCGGCAGCCGAACCGCATCACAGGCCCGGAACTTTCGCTCAGGATCCGTCCTGGCGAAGGTTCCGGGCCTTCTGCGCGCTTCCCCAGACTTACTCACAGCTGTGGAATTACACCCGTGTAGTTATCCACAGGGATGTCCACCGCTGGGGACAACTGTGATGTTGTCCCTGGTCAGCAGTGGGTGGGGTGTATCGCCGCAGGTCAAAGCCTGTGGGTGACGGTGTGGGAAATCGCCGGGCTGCAGGTCAGTGCCAGCGGGTGGTCAGTCCGAAACCTGCGATGACGAACGCGAAACCGATCGCGAGGTTCCACTGGCTGATGCCGGGGATCGGGTACTGCGACGAGGAGATGTAGGTGACCACGATCCACACCAGCCCCAGCAGCATCAGGCCGAGCATCACGGGGACCAGCCACCGCGGGTTCGTCTTCGGGCCCGACGCCTTGGCGGGGGGTGGGGTGTACGCGGGCTTCTTCCGCGGCCTCGACTCGGGCACGTCGGTTGCTCCTGTCACGCGAGGGGGCGAGCCGGGGGCATGCTGAAGCCGACCCGCGAGGATGTGGCCTAGCGTAGTGCGCGACATCGCAGGAGAGGAGCATCGTGCCGGACCATTCGCACCGCCGCTCGTTCCGGGCTGCCCGCGGCACGATCTCCGTCGCCCTGGTCCTGGCCCTGTCCGGGGCGCTGTTCGCGGCCAACGCTCGCCTCACCAGGGACGGCGACGAGCGCAGGCCGCAGAACCTCGTCGACCTCGCCCGCCTCGAGGAGGGCCGCACGCAGCGCCTCACGGACGAGGCGGTCGCGCTGCGCGCCCAGGTCGCGACGCTCCTCGACGAGGAGGCCCGCATCTCCGGGCTGCAGCTGCCCACCCCGGACGACACCGAGCGGGTGGTCTCCGCGAAGGCGCCCGTCACGGGGTCCGGGCTGGTGATCCGGCTCGACGACGCGCCGATCCGGGGGACCACCGCCAACGTCGACGCCGACCTCCTGGTGGTGCACCAGCAAGACATCCAGGCGGTGATGAACGCCCTGTGGGCCGGGGGAGCCGAGGCCATGACCCTCATGGGCCAGCGCGTCATCTCGACCAGCGCCGTCCGGTGCATCGGCGCCGTCCTGTACATGCACGGCCTGCGGTACTCGCCCCCGTACACCTTCGAGGTCATCGGGGACCCGGACCGGCTGCTGGCTGCCCTCGAGCAGGACCGCGTCGTCTCCCGCTACCGGGACTACGTCGACGCCTACGGGCTGGGATGGTCCGTGAGCGTGCAGGACAACCTCGAGCTCCCCGCCTACGAGGGCCCCACCGACCTGGCGCACGCACGGGTCCCTGAGGGGGTCGAGGCGCTGTCCACGAGCGTCCAGAACGCCTCGCACGGCCAGACGGCAGGATCCCGCAGGAACGTCGACGAGGACGGCGCATGACGACCACGGCGCCCCGCGACCTCGTCCCCCGGCACGGTCGCGCGCCGCGGCGCTCGGGTGGGTCGGCGGTCTACAGCGCCATCGGCGTGCTGGGCGAGCTGCTGATCACCCTTGGCTTTCTGGTGCTGGCCTTCCTGGTGTGGCAGCTGTGGTGGACCGACGTCGAGGGGAACCAGGCGCAGGCGGAGATCGTCGAGAGCCTGCCGTGGGCGCCACCGGCGGCAGCTGCCGCCGCGTCCGGCGAGGCCACGCCCGTGGTGGCCGCGCCGCGCCGCGACGAGCCGCCCGTCATCGCCGAGCCGGGGCACGCGGTCACGTTCGCCACCGTGCAGGTGCCGCGCTGGTCCGACGAGCCGGAGCGCCCCATCAGCCAGGGGGTCGATCGGCCCACCGTGCTCGACGTGCTCGGCATCGGGCACTACCCGGAGACCGCCATGCCGGGCGCGATCGGCAACTTCTCCCTGGCCGGTCACCGGACCACGTATGGGAAGCCCCTCAACCGGATCGCCGAGCTGCAGGACGGCGACCCGATCGTGGTGCGCACCGCCGACACCTGGTACGTCTACCGGGTGACCTCGAGCGCCATCGTCACCCCGCAGGACGTCCAGGTGATCGACCCCGTGCCCGGCCAGCCTGGCGTCGAGCCCACGGAGCGCATGATCACCCTGACCACCTGCCACCCGATGTTCTCCGCGCGCGAGCGGTACGTGGTGCACGGTGTGCTGGACTACTGGGCGCCCGTCGCGGACGGCTCCCCGGCTGAGATCCTCGGAGGCGCATGATGTACGGATGGCTGTGGCGGCGCCTGCCTGGACCGGCGCCCGTGCGCGTGGTGATCCTCGCGCTGGCGGCGGTGGCCGTGCTCGCCGTGTGCTTCCAGTGGGTGTTCCCCGCGGTGGCGCCGTACATGCCGTTCAGTGACACGACAGTGGGGGAGTGACGTGACCCGGATCCTGGTGGTCGACAACTACGACTCGTTCGTCTACACGATCGTCGGCTACCTGGCGCAGCTCGGGGCCGAGACGGTCGTGGTCCGGAACGACGCCGTGCCGCCGCTGGACGAGCGCGACGGGTTCGACGGGGTGCTGATATCCCCGGGGCCCGGCACTCCCGCAGAGGCCGGCGCCAGCATGCAGGTGATCCGTGACTGCGCCGCGTCCGGCACCCCGATGCTGGGCGTGTGCCTGGGCCACCAGGCGCTCGGCGAGGTGTTCGGCGGGACAGTCACGCACGCGCCCGAGCTGATGCACGGCAAGACCAGCCAGGTGGAGCACACGGGGGAGGGGGTCCTCGCCGGACTGCCCACACCGTTCACAGCGACGCGCTACCACTCGTTGGCGGTGGTCAATGGCACTGTTGCCGACGAGCTCGAGGTCACGGCGTCGGTGTCCTCGGCGCACGGGCCCATCATCATGGGGCTGCAGCACCGGACCCTGCCGCTGCACGGGGTGCAGTTCCACCCGGAGTCAGTGCTCACCGAGGGCGGTCACCGGCTGCTCGCGAACTGGCTGCAGATCTGTGGCGACTCCGGCGCGGTCGAGCGGTCGGCCGGGCTGCACCCGCTGGTGCGCGCCTGACCTGAGATCGCGCAGGGCGGCACAGGCCGAGGCACGCAGAGAGCCTGCGACCAGAGGGAGCCGGTGGCTCCGCCCAGGTCGCAGGCTCTCTGCGTGGGAGGGGGGCAGTCGAGGGCTAGTTGCCCGGCGCCGACGCCGTGGGCGCCGGGATCTGTCCGCCGTTGCCCCCGCCGCCCGACGGGCCCTTGGAGACGCTCAGCTTGACCGTGGAGCCCTCTTCGAGCTGGGTCCCCTTGCCAGGGCTCGTCGAGATGACGGTGTCCTTCGGCTGGTCGGAGTCGACGTTCACGCGCTCGGCGTTCAGGCTGACCGCGCCCAAGCGCTGGGCGGCCTCGTTGTAGGTCAGACCCACCAGGCCGTCGGGCACGGTGGGCAGCTCGGGCGCCGTCGCCACGGTGATCCGCACCTGCGAGCCCTGCTGGACCAACCCCGCCTGACGGTTCTGCTTCACCACGGTGCCGGGGGCCTGGGCGTCGGTCTCCTGCTCCTCGAACACCGGGGTGAGCTTGAGGCTGAGCAGGGTCTGCTCCGCGGTGGCCTGGGTCTGGCCGGTCAGGTCGGGGAGCTCGACGAGCCCGCTCGCCACGAACAACTCGACCGAGGAGTCCTTGGGCACCGACTCGCCCGCGGCGGGCGACGTCTTGGTCACGAGGCCCGCGGCCTGCTCGGGGCTGTTCTCCTGGGTCACCTTGCCGACGGAGAGGCCCAGGGCGTCCAGGCGCTCGCGTGCCGCCTCCTGGGAGAGCCCGGCGAGCGACTCCATCTTGACGGAGTCCGGACCGGTCGAGACGAAGACCGTGACCTCCGAGCCCTCCTCGAGCTGCTCGCCGCCCTTGGGGTTGGTCGCCACGACGTTGCCCTCGGCGATCGAGTCGCTGGCCTGCTCCTCCTCGACGGGGATGAGGCCGAGCCCGGTGAGGGCCGCTGTCGCCTCAGCCGCAGGGGTGTCCACCAGCGTGGTCGGGATGGTGACCAGCGCCGGAGGGTCCTCGGTGTTCTGGCTGATCAGGATCGCGGCGATGCCGATCACCGCGGCCAGAGCCACCCCGATCAACGTCCACAGCAGCCACCGCTTCTTGGGGGCCTCGTCCTCGGGGGGAGTCGTCGGCTGCTCGGGCAGGCCGGCGCCCGGGCCGCCCGGGCCGGTGAGGCCCCACGGCGGCGTCCCCGCGGCGGGAGGCGCGCCCTGCATGACCTGCGTGGCGCCCGGCGTGGCTCCCAGCACCTGGGTCGTGTCGCCGGCGCCGGCGGCCATCAGCGCGCCGACGGGCGGGGCGCTGACGTGGCCGCCGCGCACCGCGGCCTCGAGGTCGGAGCGGAACTCCGCCGCCGTCGAGTAGCGCTCCTCGCGGTCCTTCGCGAGGGCCTTGAGCGTGATGCGGTCGAGCGTCTCGGGGATGTCCGAGGCGATCGAGCTGGGGGTGGGAGCGGCCTCGCGCACGTGCTGGTAGGCGACGGCCACGGGGGAGTCGCCGATGAACGGCGGACGGCCGGTGAGCAGCTCGAAGAGCAGGCAGCCCGTCGAGTACAGGTCGGACCGGGCGTCGACCGTCTCGCCGCGGGCCTGCTCGGGGGACAGGTACTGCGCGGTGCCGATCACGGCCTGCGTCTGCGTCATGGTGGCGGCGGAGTCGGCGACGGCGCGCGCGATGCCGAAGTCCATCACCTTGACCGCGCCCGTCGGCGTGAGCATCACGTTGGCGGGCTTGATGTCCCGGTGCACGATGCCGGCGTGGTGCGAGTACTCGAGAGCCGAGAGGACGCCCGCGGTGATCTCCGCGGCCTCCTCGATCGGCACGGCGTTGCCGTCGCGCAGGATGTCGCGGACGGTGTGCCCCTCGACGTATTCCATGACGATGAAGGGGACGTGCGCGACGACCCCGGAGGCCTCCGTGACGACGTCCTCGCCGGTGTCGTACACGGCGACGATCGCCGGGTGGTTCAGGGACGCCGCTGCCTGGGCCTCGCGGCGGAAACGCGCCTGGAACGACGGGTCGCGCGCCAGGTCGGAGCGCAGCACCTTGATCGCGACGGTGCGCCCGAGGCGGGTGTCGTGCCCGATGTGCACCTCGGCCATGCCGCCGCGCCCGATGAGCTCGCCGACCTCGTATCGTCCGGCGAGGATCCGGGATCCGTCGTCCATCACTAGACGTCCTTCGCTGTCGTCGTTCCGGCGCCGTCCGCGGTGGCGGTCGGCGCACGCTCGGTGATCATCCCATCGTCAGGGCCCGGAGAAGGGTATCTGGGCATGCTGACTACTGGGACAGCCCCGGCGTGCAGGGTTGTCGTGGCTGTGACCTGCTGTTCTGTGCCGCCGGTCGACTCAGCCCGGGTGAGCCTATCGGCGACGACGGCCCCTAGGATCGCGACGACCAGCAACATCAGCGCCATCACCGGCCAGGTCAGGCGCCCGATCCGGATCCCACTGGTGGCCGGGCCGCGGCGCAAGGGCTTGGCCTCCGCGCGGTGCGAGCCGGCAGGGCGTCGCGCCTCGGGCCCGTCGCGCAGCTCTCGGCGCGGGGGGTAGGACGGCGGCGGCAGCTCCTCGCGGGACTTCGGCGAGTCGGCGCGGGACCGCACGGCTATGTCGCGATCGGCGACGGACGCCTGGGCGGGGACCTCGCCGGCCGACACCACGGGCCTCTCCCGCTGCGCGGCCGGGTCGGCCACGATCACGGACATCCCGGTGGGCGGCGTCTTCTCGACCATCGCGTCCAAGGTGCGCGCGAGGGCGGCGGCGGAGCGCGGGCGCTCGGCCGGGTCCTTCGACAGCAGCCGCATGACGATGTCCGCGAGCCGGGGGTCCACCGAGGCGGGCAGCGGGGGCACGGGGGAGTTCACGTGCGCGACGGCGATGTCCACAGCGGTCGGGCCTGTGAACGGGCGGTTCCCGGCCAGCGACTCGTACGCGACGATGCCCAGGGAGTACAGGTCCGATGCGGGCGTCGCGGGCTTGCCGACAGCCTGCTCGGGGGACAGGTACTGCGCGGTGCCCATCACCATGCCGGTGGCCGTCATCGGCACCTGGTTGGTGGCCAGGGACACCCCGAAGTCGGTGATCTTCACCCGCCCGGCGCGCCCGAGCAGGATGTTGCCGGGCTTCACGTCCCGGTGCACCACGCCTGCCACGTGCGCGGCGTGCAGCGCGCGGGAGGTCTGCGCGAGGATCCGGAGCAGCCGCTGCATGGGCAGCACGGGCTCTCGCTCGAGCAGGTCGCTCATCGGCTCGCCGAGGACGAGCTCCATGATGAGGAACGCCGAGCCCTCCTGCTCCCCGTAGTCGTAGAGCTGGGCGATGTTCTGGTGCGACAGCGACGCCGAATTGCGGGCCTCGGTGCGGAACCGCTTGATGAACCCGGGGTCGCCGGCGAACTCCTCGCGCAGCACCTTGACGGCGACGTCACGGGCCAGGGCGTCGTCGTGCCCCACCCAGACCTCGCCCATCCCGCCCACGGCGATCTCCCGCACCAGGCGGTAGCGCTCGCCGAGCATCGTGCCCGTCATCGGCCTCATGAGCCCAGCACCGCCTGCATGACCGCTTTCGCGATGGGCGCCGCCACCTTGCCGCCGGTCGCCTCGTTGCCGGTGCTTCCGCCGTGCTCCACGATCACCGCGACGGCGACCTTCGGGTCGTCGGCGGGGGCGAAGCCGGTGAACCAGGCGTGCGGCGACTGGTCGCTCGTGGTCTCGGCGGTGCCCGTCTTGCCGGCCACCCGCACGCCGGGGATCTTCGCCGAGGTCCCGGTGCCGCTGTCCACGACCGACACCATCATGTCGGTCAGCGCCGAGGCGGTCTGCGCAGAGATGGCCCGGCGGAACACCGACGGCTTCGTCTGCGAGATGACGTCGAGGTCGGCGGTGCGGACCGTGGCCACGGTGTACGGGGTCATGACCTCGCCGCCGTTGGCGATGCCGGCGGAGATCATCGCCATCTGCATCGGCGTGACGCGGACGTCCTGCTGGCCGATCGCGGACTTCGCGAGCTTGGCGGGGTCGAGGTCCTCGTTGGGCGGGAAGTAGCTCTTCGTGACCGACATGGGGATGCTCAGCGACTCGTCGAAGCCGAACTTCTTCGCCTGGTCGCGGATCGCGTCCGCCCCGACGTCCATGCCGAGCTTGCCGAACGCGGTGTTGCAGGAGACCCGGATGGCGTCGCTCAGCGTCGTCTGGCCGCCCGAGCCGCACGACGCGCCGCCGTAGTTGCGCAGCGTGGCTGACGTCTGCGGCAGGGCCAGCTCGTCCGGCGCGTCGATGAGCGAGTCGGCCGAGTACTGGCCGCTCTCGAGCGCCGCTGCGGCTGTGACCAGCTTGAACGTGGATCCCGGCGGGTAGGTCTTGCCCTTGAGCGCCTTGTCCACGAGGGGGTCGTTCGGGGCGGCGTTCAGATCTGAGTACGCGGTGCGCGCGGCGGCGATGTCGTGCGTGGCCAGGGAGTTCGGGTCGAACCCGGGCGTCGAGACGAGCGCCAGCACGGCGCCGGTGGACGGGTCGAGGGCGACGACGGCGCCCACCTGGTCGCCCAGCGCGTCCCACGCGGCCTGCTGGGCCGCCGGGTTCAACGTGAGCTCGACCGAGGAGCCCTGCGGCTGCTTGCCGGTGATGAGGTCCTGCACCCGGCTGAGGAACAGCGAGTCGGAGCTGCCGGTCAGCACGTCGTTCTCGGCCGACTCGATGCCGGTGCGGCCGTTCACGATCGAGTAGAAGCCCGTCACCGACGAGTAGAGCGCGCCGGGCGCGTAGATGCGCTGGTAGCCGAACGCGTCGTCCACCGGCTCGGACCACGCGATGGGCGTCCCCGCCACGATGATCGGCCCACGCGGGTTGCCGAACTCGCGGTACAGGGTGCGCACGTTGCGCGAGTCGTTGTTCAGGCTGTCCGCCTGGACGAACTGCACCCAGGACGTGCCGACCATCAGCACGAGGAACATGGTGACGACGACCAGCGACAGGCGCCGCAGGGGGGTGTTCACGCGTCATCACCTCGCATCTCGTCGATCCGTTCGGTCGGCCTGGTGTCCGATGCCTGTGGTGCCTCGGCCTCGCGGGCCGAGCGCGACGGGCGGGCTGGCCCACCGGCAGATCCGACGATCTGGACCGGCGCCGGGGACCCGTGCGGTGGAGTGGCGGCGACGTGGCCCTGCACGACCCCCGGCGGACGACGGGCGTCATCGGAGATGCGCAGCAGCAACGCCACGATGATCCAGTTGGCGAGCAACGAGGATCCACCGTAGGCCAGGAACGGCGTCGTCAGGCCGGTCAGCGGGATGATCCGCGTGATCCCGCCGACCACCACGAAGCACTGGAACGCGACGACGAACGCGAGCCCGCCGGCCAGCAACTTGCCGAACCCGTCCCGGACCCCGATCGCGGTGCGCATGCCGCGCTCCGCGAGGACCAGGTAGACCAGCAGGATCGCGAGCACACCGGTCAGGCCCAGCTCCTCGCCGAGCGAGGCGAAGATGAAGTCGGACTCCGCGTACGGCACCAGGTCGGGCCGGCCGGCGCCCCACCCCGTGCCGAACAGCCCGCCGCTGGCCAGCCCGAACAGCCCTCGGACGAGCTGGCCCGAGCCGCCGGGGGAGCGGTTGAAGATGTCGTGGTCGAGGGCGTGGAGCCAGACGTCGAAACGGGCTCCGACGTGCGGGAACGCGGACGCCGCGACACCCGCGCCGACCACGAACATGCTGAGGCCGATGAGCACCCAGCTGAGCCGCTCCGTGGCGACGTACAGCATCGCGACGAACAGCCCGAAGAACAGCAGCGACGTGCCCAGGTCGCGCTCGGAGACCAGGACGGCCAACGACGCCGCCCACGCGATGATGATGGGCCCCAGGTCGCGGATGCGGGGGAGCTGCAGGCCCAGCACCTTCGGGCCGGCCAGCGCGAGCGTGTCGCGGTTGGTGACGAGGTATCCGGCGAAGAACACGGCCAGCGCGATCTTGCCCAGCTCGGCGGGCTGCAGCGAGAACGGGCCGAGCCGGATCCAGATGTTCGCGCCGTTGATCTGGGCTCCCAGCCCGGGGACCAGCGGCAGCACCACCAGCACCAGGCCGGCGATCATCGCGGTGTAGGTGTACCGGCGCAGCGTGCGGTGGTCGCGCAGCAGCACGATGACGGCCCCCGCGAGCACCACCGACACGGCGGTCCACCCGAGCTGCCGGGTCGCGAACGACGCGTCCTCGGCCAGGTCCAGCCGGTAGATCATCGCCAGGCCGATGCCGTTGAGCGCCACCACGGCCGGCATGATCACCGGGTCCGCGTAGGGCGCGCGCCACCGCAGCACCGCGTGCAGCCCCAGGCCGAGCACCGTCATGCCGACGCCGTAGCCGACGACGTCTGCCGGCACCTCACCCGTCACCCCGATCCCGACCAGGGCGTACGCGGCGATCCCGATCGCCAGGGCGAGGGCGAGCAAGCCGAGCTCGATCCCCCTGCCCGGCCGGACGCGGTGCGGCTGGACGGTGGCCATCAGCCGGTCGCCACCGAGGCTGTGCGGGCGTCGTCCTCGAGCATGCGCACCCGGTCGCGGGCGTCCTGCAGGGAGTCGGCGGGGATGGTCTGGTCGAGCCGGTCACGGACGTACGCGGGCAGGTCCTGGGCGGGCATGGTCGAGCTCTCCAGCGGGGTGGACAGCGTGATCGGGCCGATGGTCTGCGGGATGCCGCGGTAGATCGTCACCACGTCATCGGTGACGCCCACGTAGTACTGGGTCTGGGTCCACCGGTAGCCGAGGTACCCGGCGCCGCCGAGGACTCCGACCAGCAGCACGCTGAGCAGCGTGGTGATCACGCGGCGACGGCGCCGACGACCAGGGTCGACGTCGTCCTGCGGGGCGTCCTCGTCCTCAGGGTCGGTGGGCTGGCCGTCCTCGTCGCCGCGGGCGGCGGCCGCGGCCTGCTTGCTGAGCGTCGCGGCGCGGGCCGCGGGGCCGTCGGCGGCCGCGGTGGGACGGTGCCGGGTCGACGCGGCGGAGCCGACCACGCTGGCAGCCGTCGACGGGCCGGTGCCGTCGGGCACGTCGTCCAGCTCGACGACGTCCGCGACGATGACCGTCACGTTGTCGCCGCCGCCGGCGCGGAGGGCGAGCTGCACCAGCCGGTCGGCGCACACGTCGACGTCGGCGATGGTGCGCATGGTGTCCGCGATGGTGTCCGCGCTGACGAAGCCGGACAGGCCGTCCGAGCAGAGCAGCCACCTGTCGCCGGGGCGGGCCTCACGCACCGACAGGTCCGGGGCGACATCCGGCTCGAAGTCGCCGAGCACCCGCATGACGACCGATCGCTGCGGGTGGTGCTCCGCCTCCTCGGCGGTGATCTTGCCGGTGTTCACCAGGTGCTGCACGAACGTGTGGTCGGTGGTGACCTGCGACAACGCGCCGTCGCGGAGCAGGTAGCCCCGCGAGTCGCCCAGGTGCACCATCGCCAGCTTGTTGCCCGCCCGCAGGATGGCCGTGACGGTGGTGCCCATGCCGGTCAGGTCGGGGTCGGAGTGCGTGCGCGCCACGATCTCGTCGCGGGCCGCCTCGAGCGCGCGCTCCAGCTCGTCGAGCGCGTCGTCGGGCCCATGGGACTCGCCGTCCAGCGGGGCCAGCGCTGCGACCGCCACCGACGAGGCGACGTCCCCGCCCGCGTGGCCGCCCATGCCGTCTGCGACGACGAGCAGGTGCGGGCCCGCATAGGCGGAGTCCTGGTTGTTGGAGCGGACCAGCCCGATGTCGGACCTGGCCGCATAACGCAGCGCGATGGACACGGGGGGCTACCTCTGCAGCTCGAGCACGCTCTGACCCACGCGCACCTGCATACCGGGTGGCACGGGAGTGGGCTGGTCGACGCGCTGGTCACCGAGGAAGGTGCCGTTGGTCGAACCCAGGTCCTCGACCCACCACTGGTCGGCCTGGGGGAAGATCCGGGCGTGCCGCGACGAGGAGTAGTCGTCGTCCAGCACGAGCGTGCACGAGGGCGCCCGGCCGATCAGCACGGCCGACGTGCCCAACGGGAGGGTGGTGCCGCGCAGCGGGCCCTCGGTCACCACCAGCCGGGTGGGACCCGCGGGGGTGCGCGACTGGCGACCGCCGCCGACGACGACGCGCGGGGCCTCGCCGTTGCCCGACGCGGGAGCGGCGGCCTGGCGGGCCGAGCGGACGCGACGGTCGACGATCTTGGTGCCGTACAGGTCGCGGCGCAGCACGCTGATGGCAGACAGCACGAAGACCCACAGGAGCACCAGGTACCCCACGCGCAGCAGCGTGACTGTCAGCTCACTCATGCGGCCCGATCACTGGTCCTGGTCATCGGCCGACTCACCCGTCCAGAACATGATGCGGGTGCGGCCGATCGTGAGGGTGTTGCCGTCGAGCAGCGTCGCCGCCGGCACCTGATGCCCCTCGACGAACAAGCCGTTGGTCGAGCCCAGGTCGCTGGCCACCACACCCTCCGGGGTGACCCGGATCTCCAGGTGACGGCGCGAGACGCCCGGGTCGTCCACGATGATGTCCGCCTCGGAGCCGCGGCCGATCACTGTGACAGGGCCCGTCAGCAGGTACCGCTGGCCGTCGATGTCCACCAGCGGGTGCCGCGGGCTCGGCGCCGACGTGGTCGCCGGGGCCACCGCGCCGCGGATCGTGGCGCTGCGCACCCGGAACCGGCCCGTCTCCAGGTCCTCGTGCTCCAGGAACGTCACCGTCACCGGGCCCACGAACGCGTACCGCTGGCTCGACGCGTGCTCCGTGACGTTCGCCGCGAGCTCGTCGGCCAACGCCTCCGAGCCCCACGCCTCCACCTGCTCGTAGTCCACAGGGGACAGTTCGATTGTGAACTCGTTGGGGATCACCGTGCGGTCGCGGTCCACCACCGCCGCGCGGTCGTCCACCTCGCGGCGCAGCGCGCTCGCGAGCTCGACAGGCTTCACCTCGGAACGGAACGCCTTGGCGAAGGCGTTGTTCACCACGCGCTCCACAGAGTGCTCGAACTTGTCGAGGATGCCCACGCCTCCACCTCCTTCAGGTGCTCCTACGCTGGTCGTCGGGCTTGATCGTATCCACGGACACCGCTCAGGACCCCCGTTCGGCTGGCACTGGGCGCCCGCGTGGCGGAGTCTGGGCTGGCCACACGCCACGCGACCTGTGTGCAGGTGTCCAACTATGTCCGGGTCGACGACGTGATGACCTGCACGTCAGTCCCATGCGACAAGCATCACTGTCCAACCTGGGAGTGGTCGGCGCCCCGGGCGCGTCCCCGTTCCGCAGTGCCCTGACCTCGTCTGATGTCGCCACAGAGCGAGACCGGCGGTCGTGCCAGCGAGGCGCGGAACGCCTCCGAGGGCGGCGTGGGGGACCCCCTCCGCATCGTGCTAATCTTCTGCAGCACGCGCGAGTGGCGGAACGGCAGACGCGCTGGCTTCAGGTGCCAGTGTCCGAAAGGGCGTGGGGGTTCAAATCCCCCCTCGCGCACGTGGGGTCTTGGGGCAACCAAGGCCAAGTAGTCCGGATGACTCCCGGCAGGACGAGATCCTGCCGGGAGTTTCTGGTTTGAGCGCGCCGCCAGGTGCTTGACTAGCGCGCTAGCGCGCCATTGCTCCCGCTTTGCATGAGCCGTCAGGCCGCGGCGAGTTCCGCACGCACGCCACCCAGACCGGTCACCGTGATGGTGCCGGTCTAGCGGAGTCTCGTGGAGCTAAGGGACTCGATGCGTCAGGCGGCTGCCGGTGGCCTCTGCCTCGGGGCGTAGTAGGCCTTGTGGAACGCTCGCTTGCGCTTTCGTCGACTCTTGATGCGCGCGTGTTCGACGCCCAGTCGGGGTCATCGCCGTCGCCGATGAGTTCCATCCACGGGCCGGGCATCGACCGGCAGATGTGCCAGTCACGCAGCAGGCGGACATTGACACCGCTGAGGGCGAACGTCAGCAGCTTCGCGTCTTGGACGTACTCGCGTGGCGGGTCGGTTCAGGAAAGACGGCGATCCGCAGGCGTCCCGGCCGCTGCGAGGGATGAACGACAGCGACTGGCAGGCTTGCCACCGGCAGACCCACGGCAAGACACGCGCTCCAGCCGCAGACGCCGTCGGGCGAGCCACTGCCACCATGAGCATCGCCGCAGATGGGGAAGGAGCACCGTGGACGCCAAGACCTACCCGTTGCAGGAGATCCTCAAGCCTGAGCGCCGATACATCATCCCGACGTTCCAGCGCGACTATGAGTGGACGCTCGATGGTCAGTGGAAGCTGCTGTTCGAGGATCTGGAAAGCACGGCGGACAGGCTGGTCGATGCGCGCGCGAGTCAGAGTGAGAATTCTGCCGTCCTGAAGAACAAGGAGCAGAACGTCACACCCCACTTCCTCGGGGCGATCGTGTGCGCCAGTCTCCCGTTCGCCACTGGTGGTGTCGCGCTGCGCTCGGTGATCGACGGTCAACAGAGACTCACCACGATCCAGCTTCTGGTGCGGGGGCTGCTGGACGTCCTCCAAGAGACTGGGTCCGACAGGCGCAAGTCCGTCCGCCGCATGCTCTTCAATCCCGACGACGTAGTGGACTCCCCCGAGGAGGTGCACAAGCTGTGGCCGCGGCGACGGGACCGCGAGGTATGGCCCACCGCGATGGCGGATGTGGTCCCCGCCTACGCCGGGAGCAAGGACCACCTGTACCTCCGCGCACGTCGCTACTTCGCCGAGGCCGTGCGCGAGAGCGCGCGCAATGACTCAGGCGAGCTCGACTCCGAACGGCTCCAGGCGCTCGCTGACGCCTTGTCGAGCCTGTTCAAGCTCGTTGTCATCGACCTCGAGGACAATGACGACGCGCAAGTGATCTTCGAGGTGCTCAACGGACGGCAGACGCCGCTCGCAGCAATCGACCTCGTGAAGAACCTGCTCTTCCTCCGCGGTGAGCTTGCCAACGAAGACGTCGACCGGCTCTACGACACCTACTGGGCGGGCTTCGACGACGACTGGTGGAAGGCCGTCGTTGGCCGGGGCCACGCGGCCCGCGGGCGCCGCGACGTCTTGCTATCGGTGTGGCTCACCGGTGTCTCGGGCGAGGAGGCAAACGTGAGCCACCTGTACCGCGAGGCGCGGGAGTACCTCAACGGACCGGGCGCACCTGACACGGAGCACGTCCTGCGCGAACTGAGCGACTACGCCAAGGCGTACCGCGCCATCTACGGCGCAGAGGCCGTCGATCCGCGCCTGCACACGTCGTACGACAGGCTCAACGAGTTTGAGATCACGACGGCGGTGCCCCTCCTCGCGTGGCTGCGCCTCGCGTCGCCGGAGCTGATCAGCCTCGACGACGAGGTGCGCGCTGTCCGCGCAGTGGAGTCGTGGGCGATGCGCCGCTCATACGTGGGTTGGCAGACCCGTGGATACGGCACACACCTGGCTCGTGTCCTGCGCGCGGCGAAGAACGCGTCCAACGCGGGCAAGAACGTCGGGGATGCGGTGGTCGACGCGCTTCAGGACGGCGCGCTCGCCTGGCCCTCAGACGCCGAGGTTCGCGAGGCGTTTCGAACACGGCCGTTCTATAACGCCGTCGCGCAGTACCGCCTCCGCGCGCTATTCCGTGCGATCGACGACCAGCTCCGCAACGAGGACCCGCATGAACCGCCCGCGGCGATCGGATTCGATGGCTTGCAGATCGAACACGTGCTGCCGCGTAGTTGGACGACGCACTGGCCGCTGATTGGCGTCGACGGCACTCTCGTCGATCCTGATGCCAGAGACGCTGCGTCCGTGCAACGGGTGTTGGAACGTCGTCAGGCTCTCGACCGCTTGGGCAACCTCACTCTCGTCACGCAGGCGTTCAACCTGGACGTGTCGAACTTGGGGTGGACCGCGAAGCGGCCGGAGTTCGCGAAGCAGGGCGCCCTCGTGATCAACAAGGGCATCGCAGCAGTGGACGACTGGACGGAGTCCGAGATCGACGCGCGAGGTGCATTCCTCGCAGCCGTGGCAACCCGTGTCTGGCCCGGCCCCGTTGCTCTCGGTGGGACGAGGCCCCCGAGCGTGGCGCCCGTGCCGAACCAGGCTGTGGCGCTCGGGTCGAAGGTCGTCAGGACCGGGTCTGACGCACCAGTCCCCGGACAGCCTGTCGGCTCTGTCGCGCCTTTGGTCACCGCGCTCGAAACCGTCGGGATGCGGGTGGCCGACGCCGACGCGCCGTGGCCCGGCTGGGGGATTGTCGTGAAGTGCATCGGCGGGAGCGCTTATCTCAACCGCACCAACGTCGATGTGCGGAGCGACCAAGCTGGGCAGATTGCGACTTGGGCGGCAGCGGGGCAGGGGGAGCAACGAGGCGCCTACCTTCGGATCGCGCTCCGATGACCAGGCGGGTGCAGCTCGCCGCGAGCCAACGAATCCTTCACCGTTTTCGGTGGGCGTTGCCGGCTTCCTCGTTGGCCACGGACGCCCTCGGGTGACTGCGCGACCCTGTCGGCTGAGCCCGCCGACGGGCACGGTTGCGCCTACTCGTCCTGCAGCACCTCGCGCGCGAACCGCTGAGTCCGCTCGCGCAGCCCTTCGATCCGGCGCTGCACCAGGCCATCGGGGTCCTGGCCGGCCTCGATGATCGTGGGCCGGCGCCGCACGTTCTTGGAGCACCCGAAGCGCGTGCAGATCAACGTGCCGATCGAGTTGAGGTTGCGTCCTGCGGCGCCAGCACGGCGGGCGACGTACAGCGACACCTCGTCCTTGGAGTAGACGTCCTCGCACCAGGCGCAGAGGGCCCGCCGACGCTTGGCGCCCCCCTCGGGGGAGCGCAGCAGCAATCCGACGAGGGTGTCATCGACGGGGAGGACGACGCAGGCGCGCTGGGGCGCCTTGCGATCGATCCATCCCAGGTAGTCGAGGCGCTCCCAGTCGAGGTCGGCCAGGTCGGGCGGGAGGTTGAGACGGGTGGCCTCGCCGCGTGAGCAGTTCACGAAGGACGCGCGGATCTGCTTCTCGGTCAGGGGGATCATGGTGATCAGCTCTCAGGTGACGGCACGGCGGGATGGCACGGCTCCGCGGAGCACACCGCTGACCGCCCCCGTGGGGTGCGCGAGTGAGGCGTCAGGCGTGCTGGGCGGGCGTCGTCGCCGCTACCGCTGAGCAGGCCAGGACGGCCGCCACGCTTCCTCGCTGCATGATGCTGCGCGCTCCGTCATCTGAAGGTCGCCCGGGCGGCGCCCGGCACAGGTCGTCTAGATGGTACCGACCTCCGGCACGGGGGCGATTCCCAGGAAGCCTCCCTACCGTCGTCGCCGCGCTCGCCCAAGCGCCCGACCCATGGAGAGGCGTGCCATGTCGAAGGCCGTGCCGCAACCCCACGGGCTGTGCGGTCGGCGTCGGATGCCACCGATCCGCGCACTGATGAGGAGGTGCCGCAAGAATCGGATCAAAGCACCGCAAGCGGTAGCAGATGCCGCAGGTCAACGCCCTGGTTGTCGTTACGATAACGATATCGACATCGTTTGACATCCCGTGTGAGGCGGCGCGACACTGACCGCGGCAGGCACCTGTCACGACGTCAAAGATGACAAGGATTCCACGATGACGAGGAAGATTCGCAGCGCGGCGGGCACCGTCGCGCTCGGCGCGACCATCGCGCTCCTGGCGGCCGGCTGTGCCGGCGGCGAAAGCGCCGGTTCGAGCGATGGCTCGACCAGCATGACCTTCTGGCACAACTCCACGACCGGTGAGGGCAAGGCCTACTGGGAGGCCACCGTCGCCGACTTCGAGGCAGCGAACCCGGGGGTGACGATCGAGATCCAGGCCATCCAGAACGAGGACATGGACGGCAAGCTCCAGACCGCCCTCAACTCGGGTGACGCTCCGGACATCTTCATGGCCCGTGGCGGCGGCAAGCTGGCCGACGTGGTCGAGGCCGGCCAGGTCATGGACATCACCGACTCGATCGACGACGCCACGATGAAGGCCCTCGGCGGCGAGGGCGCGTTCAACGCGTTCTCGGTCGACGGCAAGATCTACGGCATGCCCACGGCGGTCCTGCCCGGCGGCATCTACTACAGCAAGGACCTGTTCGCGCAGGCTGGGATCACCGAGACGCCCAAGACGCTGGCCGAGCTCGAGGCCGCCAATGACGCCCTCAAGGCGGCGGGCATCGACCCGATCGCCATCGGCGCCAAGGACGCCTGGCCCGCCGCGCACTGGTACTACTTCTTCGCGCTGCGCGAGTGCGCCCAGGAGACCATCGCCGAGGCCGGCAAGACCAAGACCTTCGATGACCCGTGCTGGGCCAAGGCCGGCGAGGACCTCGAGGCCTTCGCCGCGACCGAGCCGTTCAACAACGGCTTCCTGTCGACGTCCGCCCAGCAGGGCGCTGGCTCGTCGGCCGGCCTGCTCGCCAACCACAAGGCCGCCATGGAGCTCATGGGCGCCTGGAACCCGGGCGTCATCGCCTCGCTGACCCCGGACGAGAAGCCCCTGGCCGACCTCGGCTGGTTCCCCTTCCCCGAGATTGAGGGTGGCGCTGGCGCCCCCGGCGCGATGATGGGTGGGGTCGACGGCTTCTCCTGCTCGGCCACCGCTCCGAAGAAGGAGTGCGCCGCGTTCCTCAACTTCTACATGCAGAAGGAGTACCAGGAGGGCTACGCCAACGCCTTCCACACGCTGCCCGCCAGCCAGGAGGCCCAGGGCGTCGTGACGGAGCCCGCGCTCCAGGCGATCCTCGAGGCCTACAACGACGCCCCGTACGTCGAGATCTGGATGGACACCACGTTCGGCCAGAACGTCGGCAACGCCTTGAACACCGGCGTGGTCGACATGCTCGCAGGCAAGACCGATGCCTCTGGCATCGTCAAGGCCGTGAACGACGCCGCAGCCAAGGAGTAGTAGCAACCCATGAGTGACTCCCAGGGCGAGAGCTCGCTAGCCACCAAGACTCCGCCCCGGGGTCGCTCGACGGCAGGGGGCGGCGCCATCACGGCGCCGTCCCCGGCCGGCCGGGCCCGACGAGGCCGAGCCGACTGGCGCAAGCGCGCCGAGATCGCGCTCCTCTCCGGACCCGCGATCATCATGTTCCTCGCGTTCGTGATCTTCCCCGTGGTGATGGCCGCCTACTACGGCTTCTTCAAGTGGAAGGGTTACGGCGTCCCGACAGACTTCGTCGGGCTCGAGAACTACCTCGTCATCTTCAAGGACACCGCGTTCCACGAAGCGCTGATGCACAACGGCTTCATCGTGGTGATGTCCCTGGTCATGCAGGGTCCCGCGGCGGTGGCTGTGGCGCTGCTGCTCAACCAGAAGATGCGCGGCCGCTCGCTGATCCGCGTGCTGATCTTCGTCCCGTACGTGATCTCCGAGGTCATCGTCGGCACCGGGTGGGGCCTCATGCTCCAGACCAGCGGCGCCATCAACGACGTGCTGATCAAGATCGGACTGCCCGGCTGGGCGGTCGACTGGCTCTCCGACCCAGATGTCGCCATCTGGTCGCTGATGGTCATCCTGACCTGGAAGTACCTCGGCTTCGCCGTGATTCTCTTCCTGGCCGGCCTGCAGTCCATCCCCGAGGAGCTCTACGAGGCCGCCTCGATCGACGGCGCCTCCTACTGGCAGATGCAGCGCAGCATCACCCTGCCGCTGCTCGGCCCGACCATGCGCATCTGGGCGTTCTTGTCGATCATCGGCGCATTGCAGCTCTTCGACCTCGTCTACATCATCTGGGGCCAGTACGTCGCCTCCACGGCGGGCACCTCGACGATGGCGACCTACATGGTGGCCAACGGGCGCAACGCCGGCAACTACGGGTACGGCAACGCTGTCGCCGTGGTCCTGTTCCTGATCTCGCTCGTCATCGCCCTGGTCTACCAGCGGTTCGTGCTGCGGCGTGACACCGAGGGCGCCCTCACAGAAGGGAAGAAGAAGTGATGGCGACGATGACAGCACCCCTCACCGCGACCACCCCCCGGACGCGCAAGAACAAGAACAAGTCGAAGATCGGCGCCGCCGGCCCGATGACCTACGTCATCGCGTACGCGTTCGTCGGCATCTGCATCGCACCGGTGCTGTACATCATCATCGGCGGGTTCCGGACGAACGCGCAGATCACGTCCGACCCGTCGGGCTTCCCCAGCCCGTGGCGGATCTCCAACTACGTCGACGTGCTCTCGAGCCCGATGTTCTGGCAGCAGATCGGCAACTCGGCGATCTCGGCGATCTGCACCACGATCGGCGTGGTCGTGCTGGGCGTGATGGCCAGCTACGTGCTCGCCCGCTACACCTTCGTGGGCCGCGGCGCGATGTACTCGCTGTTCGCGGCGGGCCTGATGTTCCCGATGACCGTGGCCATCACGCCGCTGTACATCCTCATCAAGAACCTGGGCCTGACGAACAGCCTGGCGGGCATCATCCTGCCGCAGATCGCCTTCGCCCTGCCGACCACGGTCATCATCCTGGTGCCGTTCCTGCGGGCCATCCCCAAGGAGCTCGAGGAGGCCGCGGCGATCGACGGCACGAGCCGGCTCGGGTTCTTCTTCCGGATGGTCGTCCCGCTGTCGGTCCCGGGCGTGGTGACCACCGGCATCCTGGCGTTCATCGGAGCCTGGAACAGCTACATGCTGCCGCTGTTCGTCTTGAACAACGAGGCGTCGTACACGCTGCCGCTCGGGGTGCAGGCCTTCGCGTCGCAGTACTCGGTCGACACCGCCCGGGTGCTCGCCTTCACGGCCCTGTCCATGATCCCGGCGCTGATCTTCTTCTCGCTCTTCGAGCGGAGGATCGTCGGCGGTCTCACCGGAGCAGTCAAGGGCTGACACCCGCACCACCCGCACCACCCGCACCACCCGCACCACCGTGGCCCCGCCATCCCGCCGTGGCGGGGCCACGCCTTTGCCCATGCGTTTCATCGAGGAGATGCCCCGTGTCCGTCGTTCCTGAAGCCGTCGTCCCCGCGATGCCCGAGGTGTCAGAACGGGTGGCCGCCCTGCACGCGCAGATGACGCTCGAGGAGAAGCTCGCCCAGATCGTGGGCTACTGGCTGGACCAGGGCGGCAAGGTCGTCGCCCCGATGCAGGGCGAGATGGCCGCCGGCCAGAAGGGCTCGGGCGAGGTCGCCGAGGTCACCCGGAACGGGCTGGGCCACTTCACCCGGGTCTACGGCACGCGACCGGTCGAGCCCACCGAGCGTGCGGCGTGGCTGTGGAACGAGCAGCGCCGGCTCAAGCGGGAGACGCGGCTCGGCATCCCCGCGCTCGTGCACGAGGAGTGCCTGACGGGCCTCGCGGCGTGGAAGGCCGCCACGTTCCCCACCCCGCTGGCGTGGGGCGCCGCCTTCGACCCCGAGCTCGTCCACGAGATGGGCGAGGCGATCGGCGACTCGATGCGCCGCCTCGGCATCCACCAGGGCCTCGCGCCCGTGCTCGACGTGGTCCGCGACCCCCGCTGGGGCCGCGTCGAGGAGTGCATCGGCGAGGACCCGTACCTGGTCGGCACGGTCGGCACCGCGTACGTGCGCGGCCTCCAGGCCGCCGGGGTCCACGCCACCCTGAAGCACTTCGTCGGCTACTCCGCCTCCAAGTCCGGACGCAACCACGCGCCCGTGTCCGCTGGCCCCCGCGAGGTCGCGGACGTGCTGCTGCCCCCGTTCGAGATGGCGATCGTCGACGGCGGCGTGAAGTCCGTCATGAACTCGTACTCCGACGTCGACGGCGTGCCGATGGCCTCCAGCGTGGAGTACCTCACGGACGTGCTGCGCGGCCAGCTTGGGTTCGACGGGGTCGTCGTCGCCGACTACTTCGCCGTGGCGTTCCTCGAGGTCATGCAGGCCGTCGCGCAGGATCGCGGCGAGGCCGCGGCCCTGGCCCTCGAGGCCGGCATCGACATCGAGCTGCCCACGGGCGACGCGTACCTGGAGCCGCTCGCCGAGCGCATCCGGTCCGGCGAGTTCGACGAGGCGTACGTCGACCGGGCGGTGCTGCGCGCGCTGCGGCAGAAGGAGGAGCTCGGGCTGCTCGACGCCGACGCGTTCGAGGACGAGCCCCCGACGGAGATCGACCTCGACTCGCCGCGCCACCAGCAGATCGCCCGGCGCCTGGCCGAGGAGTCCCTGGTGCTGGTCGCGAACGACGGCGTGCTGCCGCTGAACCGGTGGGACGCGGCGCCGCGCCGCATCGCCGTGGTGGGCCCTAACGCCCACCGGGTCGAGGCGCTGCAGGGCTGCTACTCGTTCGCCAACCACGTGCTCGGCCAGTACCCCGACCACGAGATCGGCTTCGCCATCCCCACGGTGCTTGAGGGGTTCGGCGACGCGTTCGAGCGCGCCGGGCTGCCCGCGCCCGAGATCGCCTTCGCGGAGGGCTGCACGGTCGAGGGCACGGACACCTCCGGCTTCCAGGAGGCCGTCGACGCCGCGAACGCGGCCGATGTCACGGTCGTCGTCGTGGGCGACCAGGCGGGGCTGTTCGGGCGAGGCACGGTGGGCGAGGGCAACGACTGCGAGTCCCTCGATCTGCCCGGCGCCCAGCGCGAGCTCGTCGAGGCGCTCGTCGCCACCGGCAAGCCCGTGGTGATGGTGCTGATCACCGGCCGCCCGTACGCCATCGGCTGGGCGCTCGACGGCGCCGACCGCCGGCCCGCAGCGGTGCTGCAGGCGTTCTTCCCGGGCGAGGGCGGCGGCCTGGCCATCGCCGACGTGGTGACCGGCGCGGTCAACCCGTCCGGGCGCATGCCCGTGTCGATGCCGCGCTCGACGGGCGCGCAGCCGTTCTCCTACCTGCACCCCATCCTCGGCGGCCCTTCCGACGTGACGGCCACCGACTCCACGCCGCTGCGCCCCTTCGGGTTCGGGCTCTCCTACACGTCCTTCCGGTACTCGGACCTCACGGTCGACGGCGAGGTCGCCTCGGACGGCACGTTCGCCGCCGCGGTGACCGTGACCAACACCGGCGCCGTGGCCGGTTCGGAGACCGTGCAGCTCTACGGGCACGACGTGGTCGCGAGCGTCGCCCGCCCAGTGGTGCAGCTGCTCGGCTACACCCGGGTCCCGCTCGAGCCGGGCGCGTCCGCGCGGGTCACATTCACTGTCCCCGCCACCAGGTTCGCGTTCACCGGTCGGAAGATGGACAAGATCGTGGAGCCCGGCGACGTCGAGGTGTGGGTGGGCTCGCACGCCACGGCGTCCTCCGCGGACGTCGCGGTGGACGAGTCGACCGGCGGCGCCATCGTCAGCGAGAAGCGGGCCGAGAAGCGCGAGATCCCCGGCACGGCCACTCCGCGGTCGATCGTGCGGGTCACCGGCGGGGTGCACCGCGTCACCACGGCCGACCCGCGCCTGGTGCAGGTGGAGGTGTCGGCGCTGTGACCGTGGTCCAGAACCCGGTGCTGCCGGGCTGCTACCCCGACCCGTCCATCTGCCGGGTTGGCGACGACTTCTACCTCGTGACGTCGACGTTCGAGTACGTCCCCGGGCTGCCGGTGTTCCGCAGCAAGGACTTGGCGAGCTGGGAGCAGATCGGCCACGTCGTCGACCGGCCGGGCCAGCTCGACTACGACGGCATCGAGTCCTCGGGCGGGCTCTACGCCCCGACACTGCGCCACCACGACGGCGTGTTCTGGCTGGTGTGCACCTTGGTGGACCAGCAGGACGACTCCCGCGGCGGCAACTTCTTGATGACAGCCACCGACCCCGCCGGGCCGTGGTCCGACCCGGTGTGGCTCGGCGAGTCCGGCATCGACCCGTCGCTCTTCTTCGACGACGACGGCCGCGTCTGGGTGCACGGCACGCGCCTGGTCGAGGAGCCGGAGTGGTTCCACCAGACCGAGGTGTGGCTGCGCGAGCTCGACACTGAGACGATGCGGCTGACCGGCCCGGAGCACGTGCTCTGGACCGGCGCCGTGCGCGGCGCTGTGTGGGCCGAGGGTCCGCACCTGTACAAGGTCGACGGCACGTACTACCTGCTCGCCGCCGAGGGCGGCACCGAGATCCACCACGCGATCTCCGTCGCCCGCGCCGAGTCCGTCACCGGCCCGTACGTCGGCAACAAGGGCAACCCGATCCTCACGCACCGTCACCTGGGCCGTGGTGTCGACGTGGTCGGCGTGGGCCATGCCGACCTCGTCGAGGACCATGACGGCGGCTGGTGGGCTGTGCTGCTCGCCATGCGGCCGTACGGCGGCTACCACTACAACCTCGGCCGTGAGACGTTCCTCGTGCCTGTGACCTGGGAAGACGGCTGGCCCGTGTTCGCACCCGGGCAGGGCCGCGTCCCCGCGCAGGTCGAGGTCCCCACCCGAGGGGACGCCACACCGGGCATCGCCCAGGGCCACGAGAGCGGGGTGATCCGCCCCGGCGACCTGCGCTGGACGTCGCTGCGCCGCATGCCCGCCGAGCTCGCCACGCCCTCCGGCGACGGGTGGGACCTGCCGATCCGGCCGGCCACCCTCGCCGAGCCGCAGGCGCCCGCGTTCCTGGGGGTGCGGCAGCAGCATGTGGACGTCGACGTGCGCGCCACGCTCCGCGCCGACCTGGCCGCCGGCGAGGAGCTGGGCGTGGTGGTCCGCCAGTCTGAGAAGGACCACGTCCGGCTGTTCCTCGCCGGCGCCCCCGAGGGCGCTGACGCGCGCCGCTTCGTCGCGGTGCACCGCCGCGACGGGGTCGACACCGTGCTGGGCGAGGCCGTGCTTCCGGGCGACGTCGCGGAACCGGTCACCCTCACCGTGAGCGCCCGCGGGCAGGACTACGCCCTGTTGGTCGAGGCGCCTGGCGCCGAGCCGGTCACCGTCGCGGTGGCCGACGGCCGCACCCTCGACAGCGTCGCCACCGGCGGCTTCCTCGGGCTGTGGCTCGGCGTCTACGCCACCAGCAACGGCCGCCCGACGGCCACCACGGCGCACGTGGAGCGGTTCGAGTACCTG
Organism: Cellulomonas chengniuliangii; assembly: GCF_024508335.1. Lineage (NCBI taxonomy): Bacteria > Bacillati > Actinomycetota > Actinomycetes > Micrococcales > Cellulomonadaceae > Cellulomonas > Cellulomonas chengniuliangii. Next base: position 42,848 of record NZ_CP101988.1, read on the forward strand.
CCGGTGTCCTGAGCGCGGGCCGGCGCGTCGGGCACCCCGTCGCGCCGGCTCAGCCCCAGTCGCAGGCGATGGACCCCTCGGTGACGCCCTCCACCGGCTGGCCCCACAGCTCCGTGAAGGCCTGGGCGTCCTCGGCTGCTCTGAAGTACAGCGGCCAGCCCCAGAAGTCCCTCGCCGGGTCCAGCCCGAGCTGCTCGACGGAGCCGTCGAGGCAGGCGACGGGGATGGGGGAGGGCTCGTACCCGCGCTCGGCCAACTCCGCCTCGGACGGGAGCGCCGGAGCCGACCCCTCGTCCGGCCAGACGCCCAACCACACGGCCGAGACGGTGCCGAGCGAGGTCCTGAGGTCCGCCTCGCTGACGTCGGCCGGCCACGTGGCAGAGGGGGAGGCGACGGGCGGCGAGGCGGAGGCGTCGGTCCGCGCCGGGACGCTCGACGTCGGGGCGGGCGTGGCATCGGCGTCATCGGTGGAACCCCGCTGTGCGAGGGCCAGGGCCCCGACGAGCACGGCGACGAGCACTGCGGCCCCTGTCCCCGCGAAGAGAGCGGCACGTCCAGCGCGGCGGCGGGAGTCGGTTGAGGGCATGGTGGCAGTGTGCCCGATCCCGCACCACCGGGGGGGAGGCCTCGCTGGACGGCTGAGCGATTCCTAGGCTGGAGCCGACGCAGGGGGCGCCGATGGTAGTGATCCGCACAGACCGAGGCCTGGACCGACTCGTCAACTTCACCGACGCGGCGGTCGCGATCGCGATCACGCTGCTCGTGCTGCCGCTCATCGACCTGGTCACGGATGACGAGGAGCACTCGGTGTCCTCGCTCCTGGCGGAGGGTGAGACGTTCCTCGCCTTCGGCATCAGCTACGTCGTGATCGCGAGCTTCTGGCAGGGGCATCACCGGGTCTTCGAGTACCTGCGCGACTACTCGCGGGCGATGCTGTGGGCTAACTTCCTGTGGCTCGCGAGCATCGTGCTCATCCCGTTCACCACGCAACTCCTGGCCGACCAGGGCACGAACGACCCCGCGGTCAACGCCCTGTACATCTCCACGATGGTCGTCACCACCGGCAGCCTGCTGCTCATCGAGTGGTTGGCGGTGCGCGACCCCCAGCTCCAGCGCCCGGAGGTCCGCGGCGCCCTCGAGCTCCGCGGCGCCGCCCTGGCGCTGGTCCTGCTGCTGATCGCGCTCGTGCTGGCCGTCGTCGCACCCGGCGTGGGCATGTTCTGGCTGTTCCTGCTCTTCCTGTCCGGCCCGCTCGACCGGCTCGCGCGACGGCGCCGCAGGCGGAGGGACGCGGTCCCGGCCTCGAGAGGCGGCGCCGACGATTCCCGGTGACGGGCGGCGCCCTGTGCGGGGGATGCGAGCCGGGCGTGGATCCCGACGCGCCACCTCTGCGTCATCACTCGCGGAGCAGTGCTCCCGTTCGCACCAATGAACCGCCAGCCAGCCGCTCCGTGGCGCGGGGGTCGGTCAGCGGAGCGCGGCGGCGAGAGCGAACAGGAGAGCCGCAGGCGCGGTCATGATCGGAATGATCCAGGTCGCGATCTTGGCGCTGCGGGCGTTCTTGCGGTGGACGTCCTCCGGGTCGTCGAACGGGCCCGCGACCACGTCCGCGTCGACGGCGACGCCGCTGAGGGTCTCCCAGATGCTCGGCGCCAGAACCAGAACGAGGCCGACAGCCAGCATCGGCTCTGCCGGGATCTCCACCAGGGGCTGGTCGAGCAGAAGGACGACGGCGACGTTGACGCCGAGCACGGGCAGCACGACGGCGAGCCCGAGCCAGAAGGAGCGGGCGGCGGTGGTGATCAGGCGGGTGACGGCGTCGATCATGCGGATCACGAGCACCGCGCCGACCAGCACGAGGGCCACGCTGACCACCTGACCAGCAGTGACGGTCGCGGCTCCGGCGGCCCAGCCGGACGCTGCCGCGAAGGTGGTGAGCATCCCGGTGACGGCGATGCCGATCCTCGCGAGCTGACCAGGGGCGACGGCAGGGCCCGCCACCGGACCAGGTGCGAGAGGCAGCGCCTGCGCGTACTCGCGGGCGTCGCCGAACGCCTCGGCGGCGGTGTCTCCCGACTCGGCGCAGTAAGACTCGACCTGCGCCAGCGCGTCGCCGATCTGCGCTCCGGCGGCGTCCCGCAGCCGCAGGGCCAGAATGAAGTCGTCCCGCCAGCGACGCGGAACGAGCTGCTCTTCGGTCACGGGGCGCCGCCCTCTCCGTCGGTGGCCACGGCTCCGGTGGCGATGGCATCGGTCAGTGCGGTGAAGGCCAGCCAGCGGTCAGTCTGCTCGGCCCGGGCTGCGGCGCCGGCCGAGGTCAGCTCGAAATACTTGCGGCCCGGGCCGCCGTCACCGGCGCGCCACTCGACGCTCACCAGCCCAGCCAGTTCGAGCCGTGCGAGCAGCGGGTAGAGGGTGCCTCCCTTGACCGTGCCGAGGCCGAGCTGCTCGAGTCGCGCGGTGATCGCGTAGCCGTAGGTGGGGCCGTCGGCCAGCACGGCGAGCACGCACACCTCGAGGGCGCCGCGAAGCCATTCGCTGGGCCACGGGGTCGACGGCATGGGTAGACAGTAGGTCTATCTATGTAGGTTGTCTATGTACTCGCGGCGGCCGGTCGCACGGCCAGCCGAGGTCGAGCGCCTGGCGAGGGGCGGGACGGCCGTGCCGCGTGCTACTCGGGCAGGCGGGTGACTCGCACGGCCCACGCCCCGAGGGTCTCGTCGAGCGGCTCAACGCCGAGCGCGCCCTTCGCGTCGGTGCGCAGCTTGGTGAGGAGCGGGGCCGGGTCGCCCGACGTCACCAGCACGATGCTTGACCCGACCGGGACAGAGCTGAACACCCCGAGGGCCGTCGACGAGCGGATGCCGAGGGGCACCGCGCGCACGTCGAGGACCATCTCCTCGGTGGCATGGTCCGGGTCCGTCGGGGCCGAGTCGCGCTCGCCGCACCCGCACCCACCGCCACCGTTGCGGCGGCCACCCCCTCCGCCTCCGCAACCACCGCCTGAGCGGGCCGGCTCACCGGGACGCGAGAGGGGGACGATCGGCAGGGACAAGGGCTGGGGGGACATCTGCTGCTCCGGGTTGTCTTCGACCTGCCCGCGGTGCGGACCCTCGCCAGCATCCTCGTGCAACCTGAGTGCCGGGTGGGACCTTGGGCCTCAGCCGACGAGGCCTCGGCGTGCGTCCGCAGGGGCCGTCGCGCCGAGGAGGACGGGACCGGGGCCGGGAGGGGCGCAGTGCAGGACGAATGCTCTGGAACGCGGCACTCTGGTCCCATGAGCGCAGACGAGAACGAGACGCAGACCCCTCCTCCAGGCCACCGGCCGGCGCCGGGCGTGTGGCCCACGCTGAGCTACCGGGACGCCGATGCCGCGATCTCCTACCTCGCCGACGTGGTCGGGTTCGTGGTCAGCGAGGTGCACCGGGGCGACCCGGACCGCCCCGTGGAGCACGCGGAGCTGCTGTGGCCGTTCGGCGGCGGCATCATGCTCGGGACCGACCAGCCGGATGGTCGCTGGTCGGGCGCCGTCGGCGGGCCGGGGACGTCCACCGCGTATCTCGCCGCCCCGGTGTCCGTGGTCGCCGACGTGGCGGGCAGGGTCGCGGGGGCCGGGTGGACCATCAGCCAGCCGCTCGCCGACACCGGCTACGGAGCGGTGGGGTTCACGTTCCTCGACCCCGAGGGCAACGCCTGGAACCTGGGCACCTACCTCGGCTCGGGATTCTGACCGAGGCGCTCGCGGGCCGCTGACCCGGAGGCCCGCGCCGGTGCGGGGCGCCGCCGGGTCTGACTGGCATGCTGGGCCGATGCCCCCCACCGCGCCGCGCACCGGACCTGAGTCGCAAGCCCCCGATGAGGAGACCTCGACTGGCGGATTCGCGGCGCCGGGAAGCCGCTGGTGGTGGACGGGCGCCTACCGCGGCGTACTGGGGGCGCTCGTCGTGGGTTTCCAGGCGCCGGAGATCATGTCCGGCGAGGCCCACGTCATGAACTGGCTGGTCGGCGCGCTGGGCGCCGCGGCCGCCGTCTGGGGCGTCGTCCTCGTGGTGCAGTCGTACCGCGCACAGGCCGCCGGCCAGGGCTGACCGGCCCGGCCGCCCACCGTCTCCACGCGGCTTCGTAGGCCGTGACGCTGGGCGCGACACCCGCCTGGTCGAGGGTCACGATGGAGAGATGACTCCTCCAGTGGCCACACCCGAGAAGGTCGTCAAGGTCCCCGGCAACACTCTGTTGACGGCCACACCTGAGGAGGGTCGGGCGCTCGCCTTCGAGCTCGCCTACCGCTCCGTCCAGGTGATCCAGCCTGACCCCGCCGCGCTCGACCGCGGCCGGCCCGTCTACGCCAACGACCCCGCCGCGCTGATCGCCGCGTCCCAGGTGGTGGCGACGGAGTTCGCCACGATCGCCGCCGCGAACAACTACTGGCGGCCCTGAGCCTCGGCGCCGTCCGCCCCCGGGGCCGCGGCCGCGGGCGCGTGCCGGTCGAGGAACTGGTACACCTCCGTGGAGTCGACCCCCGGGAACACCCCGGAGGGCAGCGCGGCGAGCATGCTCGCGTGCGGGCGGGCGCTCGGCCAAGACTTCTCGGCCCATCGAAGCGTCAGCGCCTCGGGTGGCTGGCGGCAGCACGCCGGGTCTGGGCACCGCGACACCGCGCGCTCGGTGGTCTCCCGGCCCCGGAACCAGCGCACGTGCTGGAACGGCACCCCCACGGACACCGAGAACTCACCCTCGGGCGATCCCTGCACCCGTGACGTGCACCAGTACGTGCCCGACGACGTGTCGGTGTACTGGTAGTACGGGCTGAACCGGTCGGGGATGGCGAACACGGCCCACGCGGTCCACTTCTTGCACACCGGCTGGCCCTCGATGGCGCCCAGCGGGTCGGACGGGAAACGCACCCCGTCGTTCTCATAGGCCTTGTAGAGGGTGCCGCCCTCGTGCACCTTCATGAAGTGCACGGGCACATCGAGGTGCCGGGTCGCGAGGTTGGTGAAGCGGTGCGCGGCCGTCTCGTAGGTGACCGCGAAGGCGTCTCGCAGATCCTCGATGGAGATCCGGCGCTCCGCCTTGGCCTCGCGCAGCAGCGCCACGGCGCCGTCCTCGGGGAGCATCAGCGCCGCCGCGAGATAGTTCGCCTCGACCCGCTGGCGAAGGAAGTCGCCGTAGTCGCGCGGCTCGGAGTGCCCCAGCACGTGGCTGGCCAGCGCCTGCAGCAGCGGCGACCTGGGGTCGCTCGTCGACGTGAGCCCGTGCGGCAGGTAGATGCGCCCGTGCGCCAGGTCGGTCACCGACCGGGTGGAGTGTGGCAGGTCGTGCACGTAGTGGAGCGCGAAGCCCAGGTGGCCGGCGATGTCCGCGGTGGCACGCTGCGACAGCGGGCCGCCCTGGTGGTCGATGGCGCCCAGCAGCCGTCGCGCGTGGTCCTCGAGCTCGGGGAAGTAGTTGTCCTGGGCGCGCATGGTGTCGCGCAGCTCGGCGTTGGCGCGGCGCGCCTCCTCGGGGGTGGCGGCCTTCTCGGTGAGGAGCCGCTGGACCTCGGCCTGCAGGCGCACGAGGGCCTCGAGGGCGTCGCTCGGCAACGACCGGCCGACCTTGACCGTGGGCACGTGCAGCGACGCGAACAGGGGGCCGCGCTGAGCCCGCTCGAGCTCGACCTCGAGGGCGGCGCGACGGGTGGGCGGCTCGTCGCGCAGCAGCTCGGCGAGCGGGACGCCCAGGGCGGTGGCCACCTGCTGCAGCAGCGAGAGCTTGGGCTCGCGGTGGCCGTTCTCGAGCATGGACACCTGGGACGCGGCGCGCCCGATCGCGGCGCCGAGCTCGTCGAGGGTGAGCCCGCGCAGGGTGCGCAGATGGCGGATCCGACGGCCCAGGACGAGTGTGTCGAGCCCGTCCTCGGTGGCCTGCGGCGGCGTCGTCGTCATCGCTCCACGGTCCCAGGCGCCCTCCGCTTCTGTCGAGCAGAAGTATCCCGATTCTTCTGCTTCATCCGGCGGTGAAGACGGCTTGTCCTTCCCTGAAAGTGGAGTCAACGGCATCGACCGAACTACCGGAGGACATCGTGAGCACCGAGACGACGACGACACGGACCGCGCCCGGCGACCAGACCCAGACCGCGGCGGATCTGGCGCGCGAATGGGAGACCGACCCCCGCTGGGCCGGCATCCGCCGCGACCACACCGCCGAGGACGTCATCACGCTGCGCGGCTCGGTCCGCGAGGAGCACACGCTCGCCCGCAGGGGGGCCGAGCGGCTCTGGGACCTGCTGCACAGCCGCGAGTGGGTCCCGGCGCTGGGCGCCCTCACCGGCAACCAGGCCGTCCAGCAGGTCAAGGCCGGCCTCGAGGCCATCTACCTGTCCGGCTGGCAGGTCGCCGCCGACGCGAACCTCTCCGGCCAGACGTACCCCGACCAGAGCCTCTACCCGGCGAACTCGGTGCCCGCCGTGGTGCGCCGCATCAACAACGCCCTGCTCCGCGCCGACCAGGTCGAGTCCTCGGAGAACGGCGGCCAGCGCACCCGCGAGTGGCTCGCGCCGATCGTCGCCGACGCGGAGGCCGGGTTCGGCGGGCCGCTCAACGCCTACGAGCTCATGGCCTCGATGATCACCTCCGGCGCCGCCGGGGTGCACTGGGAGGACCAGCTCGCCGCCGAGAAGAAGTGCGGGCACCTGGGCGGCAAGGTCCTGGTCCCCACCAGCCAGCACGTGCGCACCCTGTCCGCCGCGCGCCTCGCCGCGGACGTCGCCGGCGTCCCGACGATCATCATCGCCCGCACCGACGCGCTCGCCGCGGACCTGCTCACCTCCGACGTGGACCCGCGCGACCAGGAGTTCCTCACCGGCGAGCGGACCGTCGAGGGGTACTTCCGGGTCCGTCCCGGCCTGGACGCCGTCGTCGCCCGCGCCCAGGCCTACGCCGACCACGCGGACCTGATCTGGGTCGAGACCTCGACCCCGGACATCGGCCTGGCGGCCGAGTTCGCCGAGCGGATCCACGCCACGCACCCCGGCAAGCTGCTGGCCTACAACTGCTCGCCGTCCTTCAACTGGCGCGCGGCCCTCGACGACACGCAGATCGCCCGGTTCCAGAAGGAGCTCGCGGGCCTCGGCTACGCGTTCCAGTTCATCACCCTGGCCGGCTTCCACGCGCTCAACCACTCGATGTTCTCGCTGGCCCGCGGCTACGCCGAGCACGGCATGACGGCCTACGTCGAGCTGCAGGAGGCCGAGTTCGCCTCCGAGGCCGCCGGCTACACCGCCACCCGCCACCAGCGCGAGGTCGGCACCGGCTACTTCGACAAGGTCGCCACGGCCCTCAACCCCGACAGCGCGACGCTCGCCCTGGCCGGGTCCACCGAGGCCGCGCAGTTCCACGCGGCGCACTGAGCCACGACTGCACTGACGCGCGACGCCCCGCGCCCCCGGGCGCCACCCAGCACGACCCCGAGCACGACCCGAGAGGAGCACGTCATGACCATCCTGGCCCCGGCCGCGAACCCGACGCTCGAGATCACCGGCCCCGCCGTCGTGGGCGGCGAGCAGGTCCTCACGCCGGAGGCCCTCGACTTCGTCGCCGCGCTGCACGCCCGGTTCGCCGGGCCCCGCCACGACCTGCTGCTCGCCCGCCAGCGTCGGCGTGAGCGGTTCGCCAACGGCCTGGACCCCGACTTCCGGCCCGAGACGGCGCACATCCGTGCCGACCCGACCTGGCGCGTCGCCGGCCCTGGGCCGGGCCTCGAGGACCGCCGGGTCGAGATCACCGGGCCGACCGACCGCAAGATGACCGTCAACGCCCTGAACTCGGGCGCCAAGGTGTGGCTCGCCGACCTGGAGGACGCCACGTCGCCCACCTGGGAGAACATCGTGGGCGGGCAGCACAGCCTGGCGAACGCGATCAGGGGCCGGGCTGACTTCACCGCCGAGGACGGCCGCGAGTACACGGTGGGGGAGACGACGCCCACCATCGTGATGCGCCCGCGCGGATGGCACCTGGCCGAGCGCCACGTGCAGCTGACCGACGGCGCCGGGCAGCGCTCCTCCGCGTCGGCGAGCCTGGTCGACGCCGGGCTGTACCTGTTCCACAACGCGCAGGCGCTGATCGACTCGGGGCGCGGCCCGTACCTGTACCTGCCGAAGCTCGAGGGGCACCTCGAGGCGCGGCTGTGGAACGAGGTGTTCCTGTTCACCGAGGACCGGCTCGGCATCCCGCGCGGCACGATCCGCGCGACGGTGCTCATCGAGACCATCACCGCGGCTTTCGAGATGGAGGAGATCCTCTACGAGCTGCGCGAGCACTGCGCAGGGCTCAACGCGGGCCGGTGGGACTACATCTTCAGCATCATCAAGAACTTCCGGTCCCGGGGCAGCCGGTTCGTGCTGCCCGACCGCGCCAAGGTCACGATGACGGTCCCGTTCATGCGCGCCTACACCGAGCTGCTCGTCGCGACCTGCCACCGGCGGGGGGCCCACGCCATCGGCGGCATGTCGGCGTTCATCCCCAACCGCCGCGACCCGGAGGTCACCGAGCGGGCGCTCGAGCAGGTCCGCGCCGACAAGGAGCGCGAGGCCGGCCAGGGCTACGACGGCACCTGGGTGGCCCATCCCGACCTGGTGCCCGTCGCGCGCGCCGTCTTCGACGAGGCCCTCGGCGAGCGGTCCGACCAGCGCCACCGGCTGCGCGAGGACGTGCGCGTCACCGCCGCCGAGCTGCTTGACGTCGCCTCGGCTGGAGGTGGCGAGCCGGGCGCGGTGACCGACGCCGGGCTCCGGGGGAACGTCTCGGTGGGCCTGCGGTATCTCGAGGCTTGGCTGCGCGGATCGGGGGCCGTCGCGATCGACAACCTCATGGAGGACGCCGCCACGGCGGAGATCTCCCGCTCGCAGATCTGGCAGTGGACGCACCAGGGCGTCGTCACCGCCGAGGGGACCGCCGTCACCCGCGGCCACGTCACCGAGGTGCTGCGCGACGTCATCGGCTCGCTCCCGCGCTTCGAGGGAGACCGGTACGACGACGCCGCCGACCTGTTCGAGCAGGTGGCGCTCGCGGACGAGTACCCCACGTTCCTCACGGTCCCGGCGTACACGCAGTTCCTCGTCGCACGGCCGTGATCCCGCGGGCGTGACCGCCGGCGCCGCGGGATGGCTGGCGCCGTCCCCCGATGGTGGGGACGGCGCCACGCGGCCAGGATGAGGGCATGGCCGACATCCGCCCCGTCCTGGTCACCGGTGGAACCGGGAATCTCGGCCGCGCGGTGGTCCGCACGCTGGTCGACGCCGCGGTGCCCACCCGGGTGCTGAGCCGCCGGCCCGCGTCGCCGCACGTCCCGGAGCCGGTGCAGTGGGCCATCGGCGACCTGCTCACCGGCGAGGGCCTGGACGACGCGCTCGCGGACGTGTCGGCGGTGGTCAACTGCGCCACCGACCCCCGCCAGCGGCGCGACGTCGAGGCGACCACCCGGCTGCTGATCGCGGCCCGGGCGGCGCGGGTCCCGCACCTGGTGCACATCTCTATCGTCGGCGTCGACACGGTGCCGTACCCCTACTACGCGGTGAAGCGGCAGGTCGAGGACCTCATCGAGCACGGCGGAGTGCCGTGGACGATCCTGCGGGCCACCCAGTTCCACGACTTCGTGGACACGGTGCTGGGCATGCTCACCGTCGGGCCGGTGACCGTGATCCCGGCGGGGATGCAGGACCAGCCCGTGGACGTGCGCGAGGTCGCCGCCCGACTGGTCGAGCTCGCGGCTGCCGGGCCGTCGGGCCGGGCCACGGACATGGGCGGCCCCGAGGTGCTGGAGCTCGCCGAGCTCGTCCGTCAGCGCGACGCGGCGCTCGGGCGGCGTGGCGTGGTGTGGGCGGCGCCCCTGCCGGGGGCCACCGCGGCCGCGTTCCGTGCGGGCGGCCACCTGACGCCAGAGCACGCCGACGGCCGGATCACCTACGCGCAGCACCTCGCGCGGCGCAGGGCGTGAACTTCTCGGAAAAACCTCTGGACCATCCCAGGCGCCAGTCGTAGCGTCGAGTCACACGGGAGAGGAGGTGGTCCTGAAGTGAATTCTCTTCGGACGCGTGAGGTGACTGTCCGCTAGTCGCCCGATCAGTCGGACGGATTGCTTGGTCCGCCCGCTGGCCCGCCGGTTCACCGGCCGGGCGGCGAGCGAATCTCCGGCAGTCACCGCAGCCCGTGGGAGCCGCGACCTCGTCCTTCGCGGCAGGGCCCCGTCAGGGGTTCCAGCCCACGGGCTGTTCCCTGCCCGGGAACGGCGCGGCCCGGAGGGGCGGATCGTCGGGCACGGGCGCTGGCGGTCTCCTCGCGCCGCGGAGAGCGAGAGGATGGGGTCATGCCTCAGCTCAAGACTCCCGCCGAGATCACCGCGATGCGCCCCGCGGGCAAGTTCGTCGCCCGCGTGCTCACGTCGCTGCGCGACGCCGCGAAGGTGGGCGTGAGCCTGCGCGACCTGGACTCCCATGCGCACCGGCTCATCGACGAGGCGGGCGCCCACTCGGTGTACCTCGGCTACCACCCGTCCTTCGGCGCGATCCCGTATCCCGGGGTGCTGTGCACGTCGGTCAACGACGCCGCCCTGCACGGCCTGCCCTCCGACTACGTGCTGGCGGACGGCGACGTGCTGAGCATCGACTTCGCGGCGCAGGTGCAGGGCTGGGTCGCGGACTCCGCGATCACGTTCCAGATCGGCACCCCGGACCCGGCGGCCACCGCGCTGATCGGGGCCACCGAGCGGGCCTTGGCGGCGGGGATCGCGGCGGCGCGCCCGGGCAATCGGATGGGCGACATCTCCGCGGCCATCGGCGCCGTGGGCAGGGCGGCCGGGTACGGCATCAACGCCGACTTCGGCGGCCACGGCGTCGGCCGCACGATGCACGAGGACCCGCACGTCCCCAACCTCGGGCGCCCGGGCAGCGGCATGCGGCTCAAGCCCGGCCTGGTGATCGCCATCGAGCCGTGGTTCATGGCAGGCGGTGACGAGTACGTCATCGACTCCGACGGGTGGACGATCCGCACCGCCGACGGGTCCCTCGCCGCCCACGCCGAGCACACCATCGCCATCACCAACCACGGCCCCGTGGTGCTGACCGCCCGCGACTGATCGGCGCGCCGGCGAGCCCGGCGCCCGGCGCGAGCGGCGTCTCTCAGGGCGTGTAGAAGCCCGGCGCGCTGCCGATGCTGGCCGCGGGGAGCGGGTACACGTGGTGCTCGAGCACCGAGCCGTCGGTGTCCTGGACCTCATGGGACCCGCCGAGCTCGATCGCGATCGCGCGGCCGGCGGCCCGTGCCGCGGCGAAGCTGCTGTGGGCCACTCCCTGGTGCAGCCCGTCGACCATGTTGCGCCACGTCGGCGCCTCGTAGACCGTGCGTACCTGGATCACTCGTGCCCCCCGGTCCGTGGGGACCGCGTCGTCCCCGGGCGTTCATCTTCACCCTCGTCCCACGTGTCCGCCACCGGGTCACGGGAGGCCGAGCAACCGCTCCCACGAGGCCGGGTTGGCGGCCAGCCACGCGGCGAAGGTCTGCGCGTGGTGGCCGGTGAGCCGCTGGACGGCGGAGGACACGACCTCGAGCTCGCCCGCCGCGATCGACGTGTACGAGGTGACCCACCCGTCGACCTCGAACTGCGGCGCGCCGAAGGAGGCACGGGAGGCGTAGGCCTCGTCGATCGTCTCGGGCGCGTAGGCGATGGACCGGCCGCTGGCGCGGGACATCTGGGCGGCTGCCTCCGCCAGGGAGATGGCCTCGGGGCCGGTGAGGTCGTACACCTGGTCGGTGTCGATGTCCGGGCGGGCGTCCAGCAGCACCGCGGCGGCGGCGTCTGCCACGTCGTCGTGCGCGACGCACCCGACCCTGCCGTCCCCAGCAGGCCCGCGGATCAGGCCGTCGTCGCCCACCAGCGCGGGCAGCATCGCGTCGTAGAGGTTGTCCCGCAGGAACGTGCTGCGCAGGCCGGTCTCGAGGATGTGCTGCTCGGTGGCCCAGTGGTCGCGCGCGAAGGTGAACGTCGCGTCGGGAGCGGCGCCCACGAACGAGACGTACACGATGCGGCTCACCCCGGCGGCCACCGCGCCGTCGATCGCCGAGGCATGCTGGGCGACCCGGTTGGGCGCCTCCCGTCCCGAGACCAGGAACAGCGTGTCGACGCCGCTCAGCGCGGCCCGCAGGGTCGCGGGGTGGTCGTACCCCTCGATCATCGCGATCTGCGCCCCGGGGAGGTCGGGAGCGTGCGCGGGGGAGCGGACCAGCAGCCGCTGCTCGGCGCCGGCGGCCGCCAGGCGCTCCGCGACCCGCCCGCCCAGCAGCCCACTCGCCCCGGTGATGCCGAAGACAGTCGCCATCTGCCGAAAGTACGCAACGTGCTCGGGGTGGGCCACCGGGCCAGGCGGCGACGAGCGGCGCGCGCCGCCGGGGGGCGAGGTCAGACGTCCGGCGGGCGTCACGTGAACTCCCGGGCGCGGCGGTGATCCGTCGGTGATGATGGACGCGTGAGCATCCCGTTCCGGATCATGACGGTCTGCACCGGCAACATCTGTCGGTCGCCCATGGCGGAGGTCGTGCTGCGGAAGCGGCTCGACGAAGCCGGCCTCGGCGGCAGGGTGGTGGTGGAGTCCACCGGCATCAGCGACGAGGAGCACGGGAACCCCATCGACCGCCGCGCCGCCGCCGTGCTGTCCGCCCACGGCTATGAGGCGCCGAACCGCCACGCCCGCCAGGTCAACGCCGCCGACCTGCGCGAACAGGACCTCGTCCTGGCGATGACCGCTGTGCACGAGCGGGCGCTGCGCAGGCTCGCCGGGGCCAGCGACGTCGCGCGCCGGATCCACCGCTACCGGGAGTTCGACCCGACCGTCTCGCCCCAGGCCCCCGACCGGGAGCTCGACGTGGCCGACCCCTGGTACGGCGACATGCGCGGGTTCGAGGAGTGCCTCGCGACGATCGAGGCGGCCGCCGGCGCCATCGTCGCCCACGTGCGCGACGAGGTCGCCGCGCGGACCGTCCCCACCGGACGCCCTGACTGAGATCCGCCCCGCTTCGCCCAGGCACTGGGGCCGGACCGCTGGGAGCGGCAGGATGGCGGCATGAAGGTCTCTCGCCGGTCCCAGGTCCCCGCGTTCGCCGTGATGGAGATCATCGCGGCCGCCAACGCCCGCCGAGCCGCCGGCCGGCCCGTCATCAACCTATGCGCCGGCGAGCCGTCCACCGGCGCCTCCGACGTGGTGCGGGACCGCGCCGAGCAGATGCTGCGGACCGGGAGCCTGGGCTACACCGAGTCGCTCGGCGCGCCCGCCCTGCGCGCCGAGATCGCCCGGCACTACGGCCGCTGGTACGGCCTCGACATCGACCCGGAGCAAGTCGCGGTCACCACCGGGTCCTCCGGCGGGTTCCTCGTGGCCTTTCTCGCGGCGTTCGACGTGGGGGACCGGGTCGCCCTGGCACGTCCCGGGTACCCGGCGTACAAGAACATCCTCACGTCGCTGGGCTGCGAGGTCGTCGAGCTGCCCTGCGGGCCGGCCACGCGCTACCAGCCGACCATCGCGCAGCTCGAGGCCCTCGACGAGCCGATCAGCGGGCTCGTCGTCGCCAGCCCCGCCAACCCCACCGGCACGATGATCGAGGCCGACGCCCTCGGCGAGCTCGCCACCTGGTGCGCGCACCACGGCGTCCGCCTGATCAGCGACGAGATCTACCACGGCATCACCTACGCCGAGGCACAGGTCGCCACCGCCGCGCAGTACCGCGACCAGGGCGCCGTGGTCGTCAACTCCTTCTCCAAGTACTGGGCGATGACGGGGTGGCGGCTCGGCTGGCTCGTGCTGCCGGACGACCTGCTGGCGCCCGCCGACGCGCTCGCCTCCAACGTGTCGCTGTGCCCGCCGGCGCTCGCCCAGCACGCCGGCATCGCCGCCTTCAGCCCCGAGGGCTATGCCGCCGCGCAGGTCAACGTCGACCGGTACGCCGCCGCCCGGTCGCTGCTGCTGTCCCGCCTGCCCGAGCTCGGCTGGACCCGCGTCGCCCCCGCCGACGGCGCGTTCTACCTGTACGCCGACATCTCCGACTCGGGGTTGGACGCGGTCACCTGGTGCGCGCGCCTGCTCGACGAGGCCGACGTCGCCCTCACCCCTGGCACGGACTTCGACGGGGTCGACGGGCACGACTGGGTGCGTCTGTCCTTCGCCTCGTCGGCCGAGGTGGTGTCCGAGGCCGTCGACCGGATCGTGGCGTGGCAGCGGAGCCTCTGACCACCGGCTCCGGCGCCGTCCGAAACGCCAGGTTTACGTGCGACCCCTAGTCTCCGAACATGGACGTAGCGGTGCTGGGGGCAGCCGGTGATGTCGGCCGACAGGTGTGCACGCAGCTCATCGAACGGCGAGTGCTCCCCACGTCGTCACGACTGCAGCTGGTCGGGCGGGCCGACGGGCCGTCCGCCCGGGCGACCCACGGTCTGCGCGCCGACCTGATCGACGCCTATGACGAGCACGCCCCGCTGCTCGATGTCGCGCTCCGCCCCGACGAGGTGGTCGCCGACGTCATCGTCCTCGCCGCGGGCCGGACCACCCCTGCCCAGCCCGGGGTCACGATGCCCCGCACCCAGCTCGCGGCCGACAACCTGCCGGTCTTCGAGGCCTACGCCCAGGCGCTCGCGGAGCACGGGTCGGGGCACGAGGTCGTGATCGTGGTGTCCAACCCCGTCGAGCTGGGGGTCGCCGTGATGGCCCGCGCGCTGGGCCGGCACCGGGTGATCGGCATGGGCGCCTGGCTCGACACACTGCGGTTCCGCCGCGAGCTGGCGGTGTCGCTCGGCCTGCGGCGCCACCGCATCGGCGGGTTCGTGGGAGGACAGCACGGCGAGGACCTGGTCCCGCTGTGGTCGACCGTGCGGATCAGCGGGCTCGACGTGGACGAGCGCCGCCAGGCGCTGGCTGGGCTGCGGCGCGGTCGGACCCTCGACACGTTCTCCGGCGAGGTCGCCCGCGCACAAGAGCTGCTCACGCAGGTCGCCGCCGACGATCCCGGGGCGGCCTTCGACCTGATCGGCTCCTGGCCCCCCGACCTGCGCGTCGTGGCCCGGCCCTGGATGACGCACACCAGCGGCGCGAAGACCGCGAACGGCACCGCCAACGCGACCGTCGGCCTCCTGGACACACTGCTCGACGGCCGAGACACCGTCGTCGCCGGGCAGGTGGCGCTCTGCGACGAGACCACCGTGGGCGGCGAGCCGCTCGACGGCGTGCTCGGGGTCCCGGTGGTGCTCGGGCCCGAGGGATGGACTCGCGTGCTGCTCGACGAGCCCGCGCCCGACGAGGTGCGGCGGCTGACCGCCTCCCGCGACCGCATCGACGCCACCCTCGCCCACGTCGGCTTGGGCCGCGCCGTCGGGGGCCCCGCGGCGGCCGCCGTCCCGACGCACGCCGCCGCGGGCGCCGGCTCCGCCATCGCCGGCGGCGTCTCGTGACCGCCGACCCGCGCTGGGTCGCGCTGGTGCGCGGCGCCGATCGCCCGGGCACGCTCACCGCGCTGACCAGCGTCTTCTCGACCCGAGGCGTCAGCTTCGACTCCCTGGCGACAGGCGCCGTGGACGGGGGCTCGGGGAGCATCGCCGTGACGTTCCACGCGTCCCTGCGCCGCCAGCAGCACCTGGTGCGCACCGTCGAACGGCTCACCGCCGTGCAGTCGGTGGTCGTCCGCCCGGCCTCCGACCCCCGCGTCCGTGCCGCCGGGGTGGTGCAGATGCCGCCCGGCGTCCCGTTCGCGCCGCCGCCCACGGTCGCGGTGCGGTGGTCCGGGGACGCCGCCGCCGGGCAGCCCGTGATCGTCGAGGGGTCGCTCGCCGACATCGGCGCCGTGGTGCTGCGGGCCCGCGAGCAGGGGGCGCTGGCCACCGCGACGGTGGTGCTGAGCGCCTGAGGGACGGTGACCGCAGTCCTCCGCAGGGAGGATGGCATTCGCTCCCGCTGGACGACGCCGTGGGCGACTCCCCGGCGTTAGCGTGGCGGCATGCCGTACCCGCGGTCATCCGACGAGCGTGCCTGGGGCCCGGCCGGCATGGCCGATGGGCCGTTCGGGCCGCCGTGGATGCGCGGCGGGCGCGATCCCGAACGCGCGCGCCGCCTGCGCGCAGTCGCGCTCACCGTTCCGGCCGCCGTGCTCGCAGTGCTCGTCACGGCGGGCAGCTCCGTCGCGGACCGGCTCTCGACGCACTCACGCCCGCTCGACGCCCTTGGGCACCTGCTGGTGCTCGTGGCGCCGGCGTGCCTGCCGATCGTCGGCCTGGGCCGCCGTGCGGGGGCGGTCGCGGGAGTCGTGGCCGCGCTGGGCGTGGGGGCCTACCTGCTGCTTGGGTACGCCGTCGGACCAGTCCTGGTGCCCTTGCTCGTCGTCGTGGTGGTGCTTGGTGGCGGCGGACGCCGCACGGTGTCGTGGACAGTCGCAGGACTCGGCATGACGGCGGTCGTCGCGCGCGGCCTGACCGACCCGGAGGTCCGGCCGACGTCGGTGGTGCTGTGGGCGACGGCGTTGCTCGTCGCCGGCGTGCTCGGCGAGGCTGCTCGGGGTCGCGGCGAACGCGTGCGAGCCGTGCAGGCCGCACGCGCGTCGCAGGCGGCGGCAGCGGCGACGGCCGAGCGCCTGCGGATCGCCCGCGAGCTGCACGACGTGATCGCGCACTCGCTGTCCGCGATCAGCGTCCAGGCCGGTGTCGGGCTGCACCTCATGGACGGCGAGCCGGAGCGGGCGCGTGAGGCGCTGCGGCACATCCGCTCGACGAGCGTCGAGGCCCTGGACGAGGTGCGGGAGGTCCTCGGCGTCCTGCGCGCCGAGGGGGAGGCGCCTCCCCGCGCGCCAGCCACGACCACGCTCGGTGACGCTGTGCCACGGCTGCTCGACGCCTCACGGGCCGCCGGCCTCACGGTGGAGGAGGACATCGACCCTGCCGTGCTGGCCGGCATCGGGCCGGACCGTGCCGCAGTGCTCGTGCGGGTGCTCCAGGAGGCGCTCACGAATGTGCGGCGGCATGCCGGGGAGGGCGCTCGCGTCGCCGTGCGGATCACGCAGGACGCGTCCGCCACCGCCCTCGAGGTGGCGGACGACGGCGGCGAGCGCGACCCGTCGACGCGCGACGGTGGAGCCGCTCCCGCTCCCGCTCCCGATCCCGATCCCGATCGCGGAGAGCGGGGCGCCGGCGGCGCAGGGCTCGGGCTCCGCGGGATGCGCGAGCGCGTCGAGGCCCTGGGCGGGGCTGTCGACGCGGGCCCGCGGGGCGCTGGATGGGCGGTCGTCGTCGAGCTGCCGCGGGGGGCGCCGTGATCCGCGTCGTGCTGGCTGACGACCAGCAGCTGGTTCGCGCCGGCCTGCGCGCACTGGTCGACGCCGAGCCTGGCCTCACGGTCGTCGGCGAGGCGGCCACGGGCGACGAGGCCGTCGCCGTCACCCTCGAGATGCTGCCCGACGTCGTCCTCATGGACATCCGGATGCCCGGGCTGGACGGCTTGGAGGCCACCCGGAGGATCGTCTCGGACCCTCGGGCCGGCGGTGTGCACGTCGTCGTCGTCACGACCTTCGAGCTCGACGAGTACGTGGCCGACGCCATTCGCCACGGCGCCAGCGGCTTCCTCGTCAAGGACACCGAGCCTGCCGAGCTGTTGCGGGCCGTGCGGGTCGCGGCGGCCGGGGAGGCGCTCCTGTCGCCCACGGTGACGCGTCGGCTCTTGGAGCGGGTGGCCCGGGCGACCCGGGACGCTCCGCCGTTACCGGGCCTCGACGACCTGACCGGGCGGGAGCGGGAGGTCGTCGTGCTCGTCGGCGAGGGACTGTCCAACGACGAGATCGGCGAGCGACTCTTCCTGTCCCCGCTCACGGTCAAGACGCATGTGCTGCGGGCGTGCGGGAAGCTCGGCGCCCGCGACCGCGCGCAGCTCGTCGTCGCGGCGTACGAGTCGGGCATCGTCCGCCCAGGGTGGGCGGTCTGACGCCGCCACTCCACGTGGAGCGGTCGAGACGGTCCGGCGGGACGACGACGCGGGGGTGGCCCGCCCGGGAGTGTGGACGTGCGGCCGACGCCCGGCCGCATCAGACCCTGGAGGATCCCCATGATGTCCACCCTGACCACACTGGCCGCCCACCCTGCCGCGTATGGCGGCTGGGGGCCTGGACCGTGGCTGCTGCTCATCCCGTTGTTCTGGATCGGCGTCGTGGTCGCGGTCGTCGCGTTCGCGGCATCGCGCCGCCGCCGCTGGGCTGCCGCGGGCTACGGCCCGCCGTGGGCTGGATCGCCGACCAGGTCGGCCACGTCGGTGCTCGCGGAGCGGTACGCGCGTGGCGAGATCGACGAGGCGGAGTACCGCGCACGGCTCGAGACGCTCCGGGCCACCGAACCCCGGCCGCAGCGCTGAGGGGCGTGCCGTCGGGCGTGCCGTCAGACCGGGGCCAGCGCCTCACGGTCCCCGGCGGGGAGCTCGACACCGATGGTGTCTCCGGCGCGCACGATGCCGCTGACCAGCACGATGCTCATCACCCCGGCCTTGCGGACGATCGTGCCGTCGGGCTCGCGCCTGACGAGCTGCCGCATGAGCCCGGCCTGGAAGCCGTCGATCTGCTTGCACGGGTTGCGGAGCCCGGTGAGCTCGACGACCGCCCGCTCGCCGAGGTGCAGTCGCGTGCCGCGGGGCAGGGCCAGCAGGTCGACGCCGCGGGTGGTGACGTTCTCGCCCAGCTCGCCGGGGTTCACCGTGAACCCCGCGGCGGCGACCTCGTCGAACAGCTCGGCGTGGATGAGGTGCACCTGGCGGAGGTTCGGGACCAGCTCGCGCTTGCGCCGCGAGAGGTGCTGGACGTCCGCGCCGGAGTGCGCGTCGCCTTCGACCCCGACACCCGCGGCGAGGCGGATCTCCGGCTCGTTGGCCTTGCTGAAGGCGTGGTGGGCGCTGCGGCTCACGGCGACGACGAGCCCGGGGGAGTCGAGGGGAGCGGCCATACGGCGACGCTAACGCCGGGTCGTCGTCGTGGCTATGCCCTGTTCAGTGCGCGGTCAGGCGGGGCCCGGCGCCGCGGAGGCGTCCTGCTCCCGCCGGAAGGCTGCGCGCCACACCCGCCCGACGGCAGGCGGGGCGAGGACGGCTAGCGGCCCGATGGCGAGCGCCATCGCGCGGGCCAGAGGGTCCTCGATCCCGGCGGACAGCGCCTGGCCTGCGGGCAGCCCTGTCAGCACCCCGCTCGCCAGGACGCCGTCCAGGACCACGAGCAGCACCCCCACCGCCGCCCAGCGGCGCAGCCGTGGCCCGGGCAGCGCGGCGGCGACCAGGGCGGTCGAGAGGATGACGATCGCCGTGCTCGTGTGCTGGGCCAGCGACTCGCCCCAGGGCTGGGTGGTCGCCCCCACGGCCCATGACCAGGCCATCGAGCCGCCGAGGACGAGCACCGTCGCCAACCCGGCGCGGAGCAGCACTGCACGGGGACAGGCGCGGGCGGTGGCCGCGTCCGGGGTGTGGCCAGGGCCAGCAGCCGCAGCGGCGGCGGCGGGCGCCGACGTCGCGATCCCGATCAGCAGCGGGGCCGCCCACCACGGCAGGGGGCCGCCCGACGGGTCGTCGGCGCCCGGGAGGACGACCGCGCCCAGGAGCGGCCAGCCGGCGACCAGCGGCACGATGTTGAGCAGCACGGGCGCCAGGAGCCCCCACAGCCGGTGCCCCGCGGCGACGAGCGCGACGCCCAGCAGGGCGACGGCGGCCACGGTCAGGCCGTCGGACACGCCGATCACGGTCGAGGCCCAGACGCCGGGCGGCCGCGGGGCGAGCGACGCGTCGAGCAGCGGCAGGCCGAGCTCGGCGCCCCGCGCCCGCATCGTGGAGAACACCTCGGCGTCCGCGTGGTGCTCCCGCCACAGGAAGGAGTGCCACCGGGTGGCCGACAGCACGGAGGTCCCCACGGCCAGCACGGCAGTCCAGGCGAACGCCGCCACCAGGGACGCACTGCTCGTGCCTGGCGCTGGTGCGGACATGCGGGGACATCGGCGGTTGGACAGCCCGACTTGAGAGGTATGGGCGTCCTCTGCCGAGATGAGATGGGTGCGTGACCGGCGCCACATGCCCGTAGGCTGACGCCAGAGACACAACTGAACACGCTGCTCGAACCGTGGCGGGAGAGTCCTCCCGCGCCAGCGTCGAGGCGCCGAAGGAGCAAGCCCTCCCCGGGAAACTCTCAGGCCCCCGTACCGCCGCGGCGAGGCAACTCTGGAAAGCAGCCGCCCACGTGGGCGGCTCACCGACGGTGCAAGTCGGCGCGCCCCGGGGTCGGGCCACTGCGGTGGCGGCGACCCGCTGGCGGACCGGCAAAACTCTCAGGTCGGCGGCCCCACTCTCGGGTGGCGCCCGCCGGATGACAGAGCGGGGAGGCCAACCGCCCGTCCCGGCGTCGCCGGGCGCCACCGGAGGAGCCACCGTGACCGATCTCCACGACGCAGCGACCGCGCAGGCCCCGCAGGCCGACGCGCAGGCCGCTCAGACGTCCCTCACGCGCGATGACCTCGCGCACCGCACCGACGCCGCCCGGGACTTCGCGGACCGGCATGTGGGGCCGCGCGCGTCGGCCCTCGCGACGATGCTCGCCACGCTGGGCTATGACTCGCTCGACGCGCTGATCGATGCCGCGGTGCCGCAGTCCATCCGCACGGAGCGCCCGCTGGACCTGCCCGCTGCCCGCGGCGAGGAGGAGGTGCTGGCCGACCTGCGCGCGATCGCGGCGAAGAACACCGTGCTCACGCAGATGATCGGGCAGGGCTACTCGGACACGGTCACGCCCGCGGTGATCCGCCGGAACGTGCTCGAGTCGCCGGCCTGGTACACCGCGTACACGCCGTACCAGCCGGAGATCTCGCAGGGCCGGCTCGAGGCGCTGCTGAACTTCCAGACGGTGGTCGCGGACCTGACGGCCCTGCCGACAGCCAACGCGTCGCTCCTCGACGAGGCGACCGCGGTGGCGGAGGCCGTCGCGCTGATGCGCCGGGGGGTGCGCGGCAAGGAGGACGGAGTCGTGGTGCTCGACGCCGAGTGCCTGCCGCAGTCCATCGCGGTGACCCGTGGGCGGGCGGAGGCGATGGGCGCGCGCGTCGTGGTGGCGGACCTCAGCGGCGGGCTGCCGGACCTGGGCGGCGCCGAGCTGGTCGGCGTGGTGCTGCAGGCGCCGGGCGCCTCGGGCGTGGTGCGGGACCTGGCGCCGCTGATCGCCCAGGCCAAGGAGGCCGGCGCGCTGGTGACGGTCGCGGCGGACCTGCTGTCCCTCACGCTGCTGACCCCGCCGGGGGAGCTGGGGGCGGACATCGCCGTCGGGTCCTCGCAGCGGTTCGGGGTGCCGCTGTTCTACGGCGGGCCGCACGCCGCGTACATGGCGGTGCGACCTGGCCTCGAGCGGATGCTGCCCGGCCGCCTGGTGGGCGTGTCGGTGGACGCGGACGGCGCCCCGGCGTACCGGCTCGCGCTGCAGACCCGTGAGCAGCACATCCGCCGCGAGAAGGCCACGAGCAACATCTGCACGGCGCAGGCGCTGCTGGCGATCGTCGCCTCGATGTACGCGGTCTACCACGGGCCCGACGGGCTGCGGGAGATCGCCGAGCGGGTGCACGCCCGGGCTGTCCAGCTCGCCGCCGGGCTACGGGCGCTCGATGTCGCGGTCGAGCACGAGTCGTTCTTCGACACCGTGCGGGCCGTCGTCCCGGGCGCCGCGCGCGCGATCGTCGGCGCCGCGGCGGAGCGGGGCGTGAACCTCTGGGCGCCCGACGCGGACCACGTGCAGGTGGCGTGCGACGAGACCACCACGCCGGACGACCTCACGCGGGTGCTCGCCGCCTTTGCGGAGGTGCTTAACGCGGCCGCCGCCACGTCGGACGTCGCGGCGGCGGCCTCGGAGAGCGGGGGGATCCCCGACACCCTGCGCCGCACCAGCGACTACCTGACGCACCCGGTGTTTCACGTGAATCGCTCGGAGACGGCGATGCTGCGCTACCTGCGCCGGCTCTCCGACAAGGACCTCGCGCTCGACCGCACGATGATCCCGCTCGGCTCGTGCACCATGAAGCTCAACGCGACGGTCGAGATGGAGCCGATCTCCTGGCCGGAGTTCGCGGGCCTGCACCCGTTCGTGCCGCGCGAGCAGGCCGCCGGGTACACCGAGCTCATCGCCACCCTGCAGGGCTGGCTCGCGGAGGTCACCGGGTACGCGGGCGTCTCGGTGCAGCCGAACGCCGGGTCGCAGGGCGAGCTCGCGGGCCTGCTGGCCATCCGCGACTTCCACGCGAGCCGGCGCGCGGACGGTGACCCGGTGCGTGACGTCTGCCTGATCCCCGCCTCGGCGCACGGCACCAACGCGGCCTCGGCTGCGCTCGCGGGCATGCGGGTCGTGGTCGTGGCCACCGCCGAGGACGGCTCGGTCAACCTGGACGACCTGCGCGCCAAGCTCGCGACGCACGGGCCGCAGGTCGCCGCGATCATGATCACCTACCCCTCGACGCACGGCGTCTACGAGGAGGACGTGCGGACGGTGTGCGACCTGGTGCACCAGGCTGGCGGCCAGGTGTACATCGACGGCGCCAACCTCAACGCGCTGGTGGGGCTCGCCCGGCCGGGGGAGTTCGGGGGCGACGTGTCGCACCTCAACCTGCACAAGACGTTTTGCATCCCGCACGGCGGCGGCGGCCCCGGCGTCGGCCCGATCGGCGTTGGCGAGCACCTGCTGCCCTTCCTGCCGGGCGACCCCACCGACCCGCGGCTGAGCGTGGTCGACGGCCCCACGGGCGCCGAGCACGTGACCGCGCCGGTCTCGGCGGCGCCGTTCGGATCGGCGGGCATCCTGCCGATCTCCTGGGCCTACGTCGCGCTGATGGGCGGCGAAGGGCTGCGCCGGGCCACCGAGACCGCGGTGCTCAGCGCCAACTACCTCGCCGCGCGCCTGAACGAGCACTTCCCGGTGCTGTACACCGGCCCCGCGGGGCTCGTCGCGCACGAGTGCATCCTCGATCTGCGCGAGCTCACCAAGCGGACCGGCGTCACCGCCGAGGACGTGGCCAAGCGGCTCCAGGACTACGGGTTCCACGCCCCGACGCTGTCCTTCCCCGTGGCGGGCACCCTCATGGTCGAGCCCACGGAGAGCGAGGACCTGGCCGAGCTGGACCGGTTCGTCGACGCGATGATCGCGATCCGCCGCGAGATCGACGAGGTCGCCGCCGGGACATGGCCGGTGGCCGACTCGCCGCTGCGCCGCGCCCCGCACACCGCCGCGTCGGTCACCGCCGACACGTGGGACCTGCCGTACGGCCGAGAGCTCGCGGCGTACCCGCTCCCCGCGGTGCGCGCCGACAAGTACTGGCCGCCCGTGCGCCGCATCGACAACGCGCACGGCGACCGCAACCTCGTCTGCTCGTGCCCGCCGCCCGAGGCGTTCGACGAGTCGCTCACCGACCTGACCTCCACGGAAGGCGCCCACTGATGGCCGACGACGTCCTGTCCCCCCTGCACGACGAGCACGTCGCCCTCGGCGCCGCCCTCACCTCGTTCGCGGGGTGGCAGATGCCCCTGCGCTACACCTCCGACCTGGCCGAGCACCAGGCGGTTCGCGCCGCCGCCGGGCTGTTCGACCTGTCCCACATGGGCGAGCTCGCGGTGACCGGGTCACAGGCCGCGGCCGCGCTCGACTACGCGCTGGTGGGCGACCTGACGGCGCTCGCGGTGGGCCGCGCCAGGTACACGATGCTCACGGCCGACGACGGCAGCGTGCTCGACGACCTGGTCGTGTACCGGCTGGCGCCGGAGGAGTTCCTGGTGGTCGCGAACGCCTCGAACGTCGCCGTGGTGCGCGACGCCCTGGTCGAGCGGTTCGGCGGGTTCGAGGCTCGGCTCGAGGACCGCTCGCTCGCGACGGCGCTCGTGGCGGTGCAAGGGCCGGTGGCGGAGAAGATCGTCAGCGGGCTCACCGCGCCGCAGGACGCGGACGCGGTGACCGGCCTCAAGTACTACGCCTCGGTCGAGGCCACCGTGGCCGGCCTGCCCGCGCTCGTGGCGCGCACCGGGTACACCGGGGAGGACGGCTTCGAGCTGTTCGTGCCGGCGGCTGACGCGCCGACGCTGTGGCGCGCGCTGCTCGACGCGGGCGCCCCGCACGGGCTCGTCCCCGCGGGCCTCTCAGCGCGTGACAGCCTCCGCCTCGAGGCGGGGATGCCGCTGTACGGCAACGAGCTGGACCGGACCACCACCCCGTACGAGGCCGGGCTCGGCCGCGTGGTGCGGCTCGACAAGGCCTCGCCCGACGGGACGCCGCTGCCGTTCGTCGGCCGTGCGGCGCTGGCCGCCCGCAAGGCATCCCCGCCCGCGCGCGTCTTGGTGGGGCTCGTGTCCGAAGGGCGCCGTGCCGCGCGTCACGGCTACGACGTGCTCGCGGGTCCCGATCCGGACAGCCCGGTGGTGGGAACGGTGACCTCCGGCGCCCCCTCGCCGACGCTGGGCCACGCCATCGCGATGGCCTACGTGACACCTGAGCTCAGCGCCGAGGGCACGGCGCTGGCCGTCGACGTGCGCGGCCGCCGCGAGCCGGTGCGCGTGGTCGCCCTTCCCTTCTACCGGCGCGCACGGTAGACCGAGCCTGACCGACACCCCGCATCCGACACCCCGCATCCGGCCCCACCGCACCGCCCGCCCGGGCGTCGTGCGATCCGAACGACCCAGGAGAGACCCATGTCGAGCATCCCCGAGAACCTCATGTACACCGCCGAGCACGAGTGGGTGCTGCAGGGCGAGCCCTCCACGGTCGGTGTCACCGCCACGGCGGCGGACGCGCTGGGCGACGTGGTGTACCTGGAGCTGCCCGCCGTGGGCGACGTGCTCACCGCCGGCAGCGTCGTCGGGGAGATCGAGTCGACGAAGTCCGTGTCCGAGCTGTACTCGCCGGTGTCGGGAACGGTCGTCGCGGTCAACGACGGCGCCGTCGCCGACCCGTCGGTGGTGAACTCCGACCCCTACGGCGAGGGCTGGCTGCTCAAGGTCGAGGTCACCGGTTCTGGGCCGCTGCTGACCGCGGCCGAGTACCAGGCGTTCACCCAGGCCTGACGGGCTCTGGCCGTTAGGCCGTAAGGGTGACCACGTTCGGATGAAAAGGACTGGCCGCGCGTTCCTGTGATAAGCGCCTGACCTGCGCTTTTGCTCGGATTGGAGGAAATCGGCGCACCGCTCGCGGCGGCGCGGGTGATTGATGGGTGATTTCTGCGTCATATCGGCGCCGGCTGCCGATCTCATCAGTGACAGCCGCACCACCCCATCCGCGGGGCCGGGCGTCGCAGTACACCAGGAGGACACCATGAGCACGATCGAGATCTCCCGTCCCGGAGCGCAGCTCGCGGAGCCGCTGACTCGCCGTGAGCGGGTCGTGCTGGGCGAGCTGGCGGAGGACGTCACGCTCGAGGAGATCGCGACGCGCCTCTTCGTGACCCGCAACACCGTGAAGTCTCAGGTGCGCTCGGTGTACCGCAAGATCGGCGTCTCGACACGTGCCGAGGCGGTCGCCTGGGCTGAGGCCGCGGGCCTGCGCTGACGCTGCTCCCTGGTCGCCGCGACGACCGTGGCGGCGAACTCGCGAGCCACGGCGGCGGGCTCCCGTCCTCGCGACCAGACCATGCGCAGCTCGCGGTGCAGGTCGACGCCCGCGACTCGCACCGTGCGGAGCGTGCCGCGCGTGAGCTCGTCCTGCACGGTCAGCGCCGACAGCACCGCAGCGGTCTGCCCGCCGTGCACCACGTTCTTCACCGCTGCCGTCGAGCCGAGCTGCGCGGGCGCGCTCGCGAGCGGCGCCCCGGCGGCCCGCAAGGCGAGTTCGAGCGTCGCCCGCGTCCCTGAGCCCTCCTCCCGCAGCGCGAGCGGCCCGGCGGCGAGCTCGGCCGCGGTGACGGGCCGCCGTGACTTCGCCCACGGGTGGCCGGGCGCCACGACCGTGAGCAGCTCGTCATGGCCGATGGTGCGCGCATGCAGGCCCGGGTCGACGTCGGGGCCCTCGATGAACCCCAGGTCGGCCCGCCCGTGGAGCACCGCCTGCATGACGTCGCGCGAGTTCGCCACCTGGAGGTCCACCACGGCGGCCCCCGCGGGCCGGGCGGAAAGCCAGCCGGGCACCAGGTACTCCGCGATGGTGAGGCTGGCGGCGACCGACAGCCTGCCTCCGCGCTCGGCGCGCATCGCGGCGACCTCGTGCTCGAAGGCGTCCGAGGCGGCGAGCACGTCGCGGGCGCGTCCGACCAGGGCGCGGCCCGCCTCGGTGAGCACGGTGCCGCCGTGCGAGCGCACCACCAGGCCGAGCCCGGTCTGCCGCTCGAGGCGGCGCAGGCCGGCGCTCACCGACGGCTGGGCCAGGGCGAGCGCGCGCGCCGCAGCGGAGATGGACCCCTGCTCGTCCACCGCCACGAGCAGCTCGAGCGGGCCGAGGGGGGTCCGTGGGCTGCCGATCAGGTCCGGGGCCATAGCCTCAGGCTAGATCGTGCGAGGCAAGGCAGCCTTCTGGGACACGCGCCGGCACGGCATGGTGGGGGCCGTGATCCACGAGAGCGTCCGCCCAGACAGGACGCCCCCCGCGCCCTTGATCCCTGCCGCTCCGCCGACGGGGGCCGGGCGCGCGGCCGTGCTGCCCGGAGTCTTGGCCGCAGGAGGTGTGGCTGCCGTCTGCGTGGCCGTCAGCGCCGCCCTGCCGACCTTCCCGGTGCTGCTCGCGGCCATCGGCGCCGGCCTCGCCGCACGGGTGCTCCGCCTGGTGCGGCCCGCGCTGGAGCCTGGCCTGGCCTGGACCTCTCGGCATGTGCTGCGCGCGGGCGTCGTCCTGCTGGGGCTGCAGGTCTCCGCGGCCGAGGTGCTGTCGCTCGGTGCGGCCGAGCTCGCGGTGCTGGGCGTGACCGTGGCCGTCACGTTCTGCGCGACCCGGTGGCTGGGTCCGCGCCTGGGGGTGGGCCGAGGGCTCAGCCTGCTTGTCGCCACCGGGTCCTCCATCTGCGGCGCTGCTGCGGTGGCCGCGATGAGCCCGGTGGCCGACGCGGACGAGGACGACGTCGCGACCGCGGTGGCCACCGTGACCCTCTACGGCAGTATCGCGATCCTCGTCGTGCCCCTGCTCGCCTCGGCCGCCGGCCTGGACGACCGCACGGCCGGCTTGTGGGCGGGCATGTCCGTGCACGAGGTCGCCCAGGTCGTCGCGGCCGCCGGCGCCGTCTCCGCAACGGCCCTCGCCGTGTCGGTCGTCGCCAAGCTGGCCCGGGTGGTGCTGCTGGCGCCCCTCGTCGCCGTGGTGGGCCTGCGGCGGCGACGCAGCCGCGGAGCCCAGCCGGGGGCGCGGCCGCCGATGGTCCCCCTGTTCGTGGTCGGTTTCCTGGTGGCGGTCGCCGTGCGATCCAGCGGCCTGGCGCCTGGCGCGGTGACCTCGACGGCTCGCGTCGCCACCACCCTCGCGCTGGGCGCCGCGATGGTGGCGCTCGGCAGCCAGGTCCACGTCGGACGGCTGGTGCGCAGCGGCGGGCGGGCGTTGCGCCTCGGCGCCGCGGCCACGGCAATCGCCATGTCCGTGAGCCTGGGTGGGCTGCTGCTCACCGCCTGAGGCCCCGAGGAGCACAGTCCCGACGAGGTTCTCAGTGCGCGGACACGCAGGAGCGGCTGGCAGAATTCCCGCATGCAGCCACCCGTGCTCGTCGTCGCCGCCGCCATTGTGGACGACCTCGCCTCGCCGCGCAGCCTCCTCGCCGCGCGTCGCTCGGCGCCGACGAGCCTCGCTGGCCGCTGGGAGTTCCCCGGCGGCAAGGTGGAGCCCGGGGAGGCGCCCGAGGACGGCCTGCACCGCGAGCTGCGCGAGGAGCTCGGGATCCGCGTGACGCTCGGGTCCGAGGTGCCAGGGCCGGACGACGGGCTGTGGACCCTGTCGCCCACCTATGTGATGCGGCTGTGGCTGGCCGAGGTGGCGCACGGCGCCCCCGAGCCGTTGGTCGAGCACGACGAGCTGCGATGGCTGGCCACGGGCCAGTGGCTCTCCGTCCCGTGGCTGGACGCCGACGTCCACATCGTGCGGTCCCTGATGTCCGTGGTCAGCAGCGTCTGAGCCCTCGCCGCCCTCGCGCGGCGGCCCTCACGGCGCGTTACTCCCTGCGCGAACCCCGCCCTCTCCCGTGGCGCGCCGCGGCGGTCGGGGTCACTGTCGAAGTGTGCCTCCGCCGCTCCACCCCGGTGGGCGCGGCGGCGGGCGCCAGGCTCCGGGGGGTCCAGAGCCTTGTGACAAGGGGGTGTTCGGCTGTGGTGACTGCATACGACCCGTTCCAGGAAATGGACAGGCTCGTCGGCCAGATGTTCGGCAGCGCCCGGGCAGCGGCGACGATGCCGATGGATCTCTACCGATCCGGCGACCACTACGTGCTGCTCGTCGACCTGCCGGGCGCCGACCCGGGCACCATCGACGTCAGCGTGGAGGACCGGACCCTGACCATCCACGCGCAGCGGACGCCTCGCACGGAGACGGACGTGCAGTGGCTCGCTCGTGAGCGTCCGAGTGGCACCTATGCGCGGCAGCTGACGGTCAGCCGAGGCCTGGACCTGCAGGACATCACCGCGACGTACGCCGATGGCGTGCTCGCCCTCACCATCCCGGTCGCGGAGTCGTCCAAGCCGCGGCGGGTCGAGGTGCAGCGTGGTGTCCGGGAGGCCCACCCGACGATCGAGACGTCGAGCAGCGGAAGCAGCAGCGGCGGCAGCTCGCTCGGCTCTGACGAGCCGGAGCCCGTCGCGGGCGTGTCGACCTCGACGGGGAGCCACTACCCCTCGTCCACCGAGTCGTACCCGTCCAGCAGTGAGGCGCCCGGCTCCGGCGGTGTGCAGGGATCGGGCCCGTCCACCGAGTGACCGATCGACGTGTGGGCCCTGGCCGTCGGCCAGGGCCCACACGTCTGCCACCACTCAGCGGCGGCTGCGGTCCTCCGTGTCAGAGCGTCGCGCGCACCGCACGGGTCGCGGCGAGGATGCTCTCGAGCGAGGGCGTGACCTCCTCGTACCGGCGGGTCTTGAGTCCGCAGTCCGGGTTGACCCAGAGCTGGTCGACGGCGATCGACTTCACCGCGGACTCGAGCAGCTCGGTGACCTCGGCCTCGCTGGGCACCCGCGGGGAGTGGATGTCGTAGACGCCGGGGCCCACCGCGCGGGGGTAGCCGGCATCGGCGATGTCGCCCAGGATCTCCATCTTGGAGCGCGCGGCCTCGATGGACGTCACATCGGCGTCCAGGCCGTCGATCGCGCCGATGACCTCGCCGAACTCGGAGTAGCACAGGTGGGTGTGGATCTGCGTGTCCGCCCGCACCCCGGAGGTCGCCAGCCGGAACGAGCGCACCGACCAGTCGAGGTACGCCGCGTGGTCGGCCGCGCGCAACGGCAGCAGCTCGCGCAGCGCCGGCTCGTCGACCTGCACGATGGCGATGCCCGCCGCCTCCAGGTCCGTGATCTCGTCCCGGAGCGCGAGCGCGACCTGGTTGGCCGTGTCGCCCAGCGGCTGGTCGTCGCGCACGAACGACCACGCCAGGATCGTCACCGGTCCGGTCAGCATGCCCTTGACGGGCTTGGAGGTCAGCGACTGCGTGTACTGCGTCCAGCCCACCGTGATGGGCGCCGGGCGCGACACGTCGCCCCACAGGATCGACGGGCGCGTGCAGCGCGAGCCGTAGGACTGCACCCACCCGTTCTGCGTCACGGCGAACCCGTCGAGGTTCTCCGCGAAGTACTGCACCATGTCGTTGCGCTCCGGCTCGCCGTGCACCAGCACGTCCAGCCCGATCGACTCCTGCAGCTCGACGACGCGGCGGATCTCCGCGCGCATCTCGTCCTCGTACTGCGCGGTGCTGAGGTCCCCGCGGTCGTGGGCGGCGCGGGCCTTGCGGATGTCGGGGGTCTGCGGGAACGAGCCGATGGTCGTGGTCGGCAGCGGCGGCAGCTGCAGGCGCTGCGCCTGGGCGGCCTTGCGGTCGGCGAAGTCGCCGCGCTGGAACGCGTCCTCGCCCAGGGCCGCCAGCCGCTCGCGGACCTCGGGCCGGACGACGCCGGGGGCGTTGCGCCGGGTGGCGAGCGCGGCGTCGGCGGCCAGGATCTGCTCCTTGACGGCGAGCCCGCCCTCGGCCAGCCCGGTGGCGAGCGCGGCGACCTCGGCGACCTTCTGGTCGGCGAAAGCCAGCCACGAGCGCAGCGTGGGGTCGAGCGCAGGCTCGTCCTCGACGTCGTGCGGCACGTGGAACAGCGACGTGGACGTGCCGGCGGCGACGGTCGCCTCGGCGCCCGCGATACCGCGCAGGGACTCGAGGCGGTCGAGGGCGCGGCCCAGGTCGGCCCGCCAGACGTTGTGGCCGTCGATCACGCCGCCGACCACGACCTTGCCGGCCAGGCCGGGCACGGGCTCAGCGGGCAGGGCGCCCCGCACCAGGTCGAGCGCGATGCCCTCGATGTCCGTGGCGGCCAGCAGTGGCAGGGCCTCCCCGAGGTCACCGTAGGGCGCGGCGACGAGGATCGCGGGGCGCTCGTCGGCCGGGATCTGGGTGGCGAGCGCGCGGTAGGCCTCCGCGACGGCGGCGTGCAGTTGCTCGGGAGTGGCGTCGACGGAGTCGGAGACCAGGGCGGGCTCGTCGAGCTGCACCCAGGTGGCTCCCGCGGCGCGCAGGTCGCGCAGCAGCTCCGCGTACACGGGCAGCACGTCCGCGAGCCGGTCGATCGGGGAGAAGCCCTCCGGAGCGCCCTCGGTCGGCTTGGCCAGGGCCAGGTACGTCACCGGGCCGACGATCACGGGCCGGGTCAGCACGCCGTCGGCCAGGCCCTCGGCGAACTCGCGCACCGGGCGGTCGCTCGCGTAGCGGAACTCGGTCTCGGGGCCGATCTCCGGCACCAGGTAGTGGTAGTTCGTGTCGAACCACTTGGTCATCTCGAGCGGCAGGTCCTCGCCGCGGCCGCGGGCGACCGTGGAGTACCCGGCCAGGTCCAGGCGTCCGTCGTCGCCCACCAGGTCGGCGAACCGCGCGGGCACGGCGCCCAGCAGCGCCGTCGCGTCGAGCACCTGGTCGTAGAACGAGAAGGCGGACGGGATGGCGGGCAGGTCGGTGCGCAGCCCCAGCTCGGCGAGGCGGGTGCGGGTGCGACGGCGCAGGTCGGCCGCGACGGCCTCGACCTCGGCGGCGTCGGTGCGCCCGGCCCAGAAGGCCTCGATGGCCTTCTTGAGCTCGCGGCGCGGCCCGATGCGGGGGTAGCCGAGGACGGTGCCGGCCGGGAACTCCGGCGTGGCGGTCGTGTCGTTCGTGGTCATGCTGAGCCCCTCGAGGTCTGGTGATCGGCCTGGGTGGTGGTGGCCTGCGGCCCGTCGGCAGCAGGCCGGGCGCCGGGGCCGGTGGCCCCTCCGCCGAGATGTGCGCCCTCGAGCAGGTCGAGCGCGGCATGGTGGGTGTTGAAGGTGTAGATGTGGACGCCGGGCGCCCCGCCGTCCAGGACGGCGTTGACCAGGTCGACGCCCGCCCGGATGCCGATCCGGTGGCGTGCCACCTCGTCGTCCACCGACTCGAGGCGGGCCAGGAGGTCGCGGGGGACCTGCACGCCGGTGAGCGCCTCGAGCCGGAGCAGCCGGCCCGGGTCCGTGGTGGGGATGATGCCCGGGATGATCGGGATGGTGACCCCCGCCCGCCGGGCCTCCGCGACCATGCCGAGGTACGACGCCGGGTCGTAGAACACCTGCGAGATGGCGAAGTCGGCCCCCGCGCACTGCTTGTCGAGCAGCGCGGCGATGTCCTGCTCCCGGGTGCTGCCGACGGGCGCGTTGCCGCGGGGGAAGGCCGCGACGGCCACCGACAAGGGGCGGACCGTGGCCCGCACCGCCTGCGCCGGGCTCTGGGCCCGCCGCCGGGCCTCGATCTGCCGGAGCAGGGCGACAAGCTCCGCGGCAGTGCGCAGGCCGTCCGGGTGCGGGCTCCAGTCCGACTGGTGGGGCGGCGGGTCCCCGCGCAGGGCGAGGAACGAGCGGACGCCCTCGTCGAGGAACTCCTCGACGACCTCGATGACCTCCGCGCGGGAGGTCCCCACGCAGGTCAGGTGCGCGATCGGGTTGAGCGCCGTCTCCCGCAGCAGGCGGCGCACCAGGCGGCGGGTGGTGTCCCGGGTCTTGCCCTCGACGCCGTAGGTCACCGAGACGAAGTCGGGGCGCGCCGAGCTCAGCGCCTGGATCGTCTCCCACAGTCGCGGCGCCGCGTCCGGGTTGCGCGGCGGGTAGAGCTCGAACGACACCGTCGGGCGGTCCACCACCGCGAGGTGGTCACGAGTGGCGGCCTCGACCGGGTCGTCGGGCCACGCCTCGGGCGCCGCGCTCACCGCGCGCCTCGGTGGCTCGGGCGCGGCACAGCCACGGGACGACAACGATCCATGCAGGTCATGGTCAGCTCCATCGACCCTGGCGGAAGCACCCACACCCGCGATGAACGAGGGGGGTTGCTGCGGCGTCGTCGAGCCAGGTCTCTCGGCCGCTCTGGATGGTGACGCAATGATAGGGCGATATCGCCATGTGGGCAACGCTTCTCACGGGCCGAGATATTGCGGATCCCAGCACGACCGCTTCGGAACGGTCCTCCCGCTACCTCCTGATTTTATCGCGTCGGAGCGGTCGGACCGGGCGCCCTCGACGCCACGACGACCGGGCATCCCGCGAGGTGGTCGTCCACCAGGCCGCACGCCTGCATCGCGGCGTACGCGGTGGTCGGGCCTATGAACCGGAAGCCCAGCGACTTGAGCTCGCGGGCCAGGGCGCGCGACTCCGCGGTCACGGGCGGCACGTCCTCCCAGGCCTGCGGGCGCACGTGCGCGGAGCGGTCCGGGGCGTGGGACCAGAAGACCTCGTCGAGCGAGCGGCCGGACTCCGCCAGCGCCAGCACCGCGCGGGCGTTGGCGATCGTCGCCTCGATCTTGGCCCGGTTGCGGATGATCCCCGCGTCCGCCAGCAGCCGGGCGACGTCCGCCTCGCCGTAGCGGGCGACGACACCCGCGTCGAAGTCGGCGAAGGCCTCCCGGAACGCCGGCCGCTTGCGCAGCACGGTGATCCACGCCAAGCCCGACTGGAAGCTCTCGAGCGCGACCCGCTCGAACAGGGCGCGGTCGCCGTGCACCGGACGGCCCCATTCCGTGTCGTGGTACTCCTCGTACAGCGGGTTGCCGTCGCCGAAGCAGCGCCGCGCGGCGAGGGGCGTCCCAGACGGCGGCGCGGTGTCGGAGGGCATGGCGCCATTCTGCGGCGCCCCACTGACGAGCCGACCGGCGCTCAGGAGGTGCGGCGGCGTCCCATCTTGGGCGCGGCGGCGGAGGTGCGCTGCCGGGGCACCTCGAACCACGCATGCGGAGACCCGGCCGGCACCTTGGCTAGGCCGTCGTGCACGGCGATGAGGATCTCCTCGGTCGGCGGAGCAGGGCTCGACCCGGAGACGCCGTCAAGTGCCTCTCGGTCCGCGTCGTCGCGGTTCGGCCGGGTCGTCATGCGGGCACTGTAGTGCGGAGGAAGAAGGTGTGGGAGCGTCGCCACGCAACCTCACCCGGAGGGCCGCCAAGTTTCGCCCGGTGGGCTCTGCCGGCTCCCAGCACGCGGCCGTCAGGCCTCGGCGAGGGCCTTGCGGATGCGCTTCTCGCTGACCGGCCCGTCCGTGCCGAGTTGCTGCGCGAACAGGGAGACCCGGAGCTCCTCGATCATCCACCGCACCGCCTCGAGCGCCGCCCGCCGGTCAGGGTCGACGGCCTGCGCGTGGGCGGCCGTGGCCTCGGCCCGCGAGACGGCGGCCGCGTGCTCACGGGTCAGCTCGGCGACGGTCCACGCCAGGGAGGCGTCGCGATCGGGATTGCCGGCCGCCTTGGCCAACCGGTGCCGGGCCGCGCGCAGGTACCGGGCCAGGTGTGGGAGCCGCGCGGCGCCCACCTCGGCGACGAACCCGACGTGCACCAGGCGGGCCGCCTGCTCGCGGACGTCCTGCAACGTGGCCAGCAGGGCCAGGCTGCTCGAGCCGCGCACCTCAGCGTCGAGCTCCCGCGCCGCGCCGAGCACCGCCACCAGGTCGGTGACGATGCGGTGCACCGTGTCCTCGATCTGCTCCCGCACGGCAGCCCGCAGAGTGGCGTAGGCGTCGGCCGTGCGGACCTCGGTGGCCGGCCGCCCGGCCAGGTGCTCGGCCAGCAGGTGGTCCACCGCGGCGAGCTGCACGTCGGCCACCAGCGCGTCGGTGCTCGGGTACGGGCTCGCGGCCAGGGTGAGCGCCTGCTGCCCCGACCAGCGGGTGGTCACGCGGGGCGTCGCCAGGGCCGTCTCGCGCAGCAGCAGCCGGCGCAGGCCGCGGCGGTGCTCGACGACCTGGGTCGCCGGATCTGCCATCACTCGCAGCGCGACGGTCCCGTCCGGCTCCTCGACCAGCGCCGGGTAGCCGCGCACCCGCAGGCCGCCAGGGCCAGACGTCTCGACGGTCAGAGGCAGGGCGCCGTCGGGCAGCGTGTCCGGCCAGGTGGTCAGGCCGGTGCGCTCGGGGATGCCGGGGGACGGTGGGGCGGCCGAGGGCGCCGAGCCCGGGGCAGGCGTCACGGCGCGTGAGGCGTCGGGGCTCGCGGAGGCGGGATCGGCGGCGGCAGGGCTCTTCGCGCCGCGGCCGCGCCCGACCTCGCGCATGGCGTCCCGCACGGCGGTGCGGACGGCGGTGCTCACCGCGTCCTGCGTGCGGTGCGCCAGCCGGCGCTGGAGCCCGATGAGGTCCTTGCCCTCCTCGACCACCTGCCCGGCGGTCTCGACGCGGAACGTCATGCGCAGGTGGGCCGGCAGCCGCTCGTCGTCGAACGCGTCCTCGGGCACCTCGACGTCGCGCATCGTGCGGACCGCCTGAGCGAACGCCTGGTGGAAGGACGGCGCGAGCTCGCCCGCGCGCACCGTGTCCTCCCAGCTCGCCAGGTGCTCGTCGAACCACGCGACGACGCCGCGGGCCACGTCCGGCGCGGGGACCAGCTGCACGCGCACCGGCTTGGGCAGCGCCCGGATGGTGGCCGTGACCAGCTCCTCGCGCAGCCCGGGGACCATCCAGCCGAAACCGTCCGGCCGCACGCGGGCCAGCAGCACGAGCGGGATGTGGACGGTGACGCCGTCCGCGTCCGTGCCCGGCTCGAACTGGTAGGTCAGCGGCAGCTCCAGGTCGCCCTGCGGCCACGTCGTGGGGAAGTCGGACTCGTCGACCGCGGCGCCGTCGTCCGCGACGAGCAGCTCGCGGGTGAAGCTCAGCAGCTCCGGGTCCGCGCGCCGCGCCGTCTTCCACCAGGTGTCGAAATGCCGGGCGGAGACCACGTCGGCGGGGATCCGCTCGTCGTAGAAGGCGAACAGGACCTCGTCGTCCACGACCAGGTCACGGCGGCGGGCACGGGCCTCGAGGCTCTCGGCCTCCCGGAGCAGGCGGCGGTTCTCGTGGAAGAACTCGTGGTGCGTGGTCCACTCGCCCTCGACCAGGGCGTGCCGGATGAACAGCTCGCGGGCGTGCTCCGGGTCGTGCTTGGCGTAGAGCACCCGACGCTGGGCGACGATCGGCACGCCGTAGAGCAGCACGCGCTCCATCGCCATCGCGGCGCCCTGCTTGGTGGACCACGACGGCTCGGAGTAGGTGCGCTTCACCAGGTGCTGGGCGAGCTCCTCGGCCCACTCGGGCTGGATGCGCGCCGCGTCACGGGCCCACAGCCGCGACGTCTCGACGAGCTCGCCGGCCATGATCCACGCCGGCGGCCGCTTGGCCAGGGCTGATCCAGGGAAGATGGCGAACCGCGCGCCACGGGCGCCGACGTACTCGTTGCGGCCCCGGCGGTCCGGTCGGCCTGGCGGTCGCTTGCCGCGTTGCGCGGCGGGCGGGGTGACCTCGGTGGCCTCCTGCATGCCGATCTGGCTGAGCAGGCCCGCGAGCAGGCTCAGGTGGATGCGGTCCGCGTCCCAGTCGAGCCGCAGCGTTCCGGGGCCGTCGGCGGTGTCGGAGTCGAGGACTGTCTGGGCTGCGCCGGGGGCGGTGCGCCGGCGGGGACCGGCGGGGGCGGCGGCCTTGCCCGACGGCGCCGCGTCGGGGGCCTTCCGCTGCGGCGGCGGGTTCACCACGATGCCCAGCGGCTTCGCCAGCTCGCGCAGCTGCGTCACCACGTCCTGCCATTCGCGGATGCGCAGGTAGTTGAGGTGCTCCGCCTTGCACAGGCGGCGGAACGCCGAGCCGGACAGGTCCCGCTGCTGCTCCTTGAGGTACTGCCACAGGTTCAGGTACGTGAGGAAGTCCGACGTGGGGTCGGCGAACCGCGCGTGCGACTGGTCGGCCTGCGCGCGCTGCTCCATCGGGCGCTCGCGCGGGTCCTGGATGGACAGGGCGGCGGCGATGATCATCACCTCGCGGGCGACCCCGCGGCGGCCCGCCTCGACGATCATCCGGCCCAGGCGCGGGTCCATCGGCAGCTGGGCCAGGTCGCGGCCCACCCGGGTCAGGCCCGTGCCCGCCTCGTCGCCCGAGCCGAGGGCGCCCAGCTCAGTGAGCAGCTGCGTGCCGTCCCGCACCGAGCGGGTGTCCGGCGGGTCCACGAACGGGAACTTCGCGATGTCGTCGGGCGTGGTCGCGACCCCCACCGCGATCATCTGCAGGATCACCGACGCGAGGGACGTGCGCAGGATCTCCGGCTCGGTGAACTCCGGCCGCGAGGCGAAGTCCTGCTCGGAGTAGAGGCGGATCGCGATGCCGTCCGCGACGCGCCCGCACCGGCCCGAGCGCTGGTTCGCGGACGCCTGCGAGATGGGCTCGATGGGCAGCCGCTGCACCTTCG
Source organism: Cellulomonas chengniuliangii (assembly GCF_024508335.1). Taxonomy (NCBI): domain Bacteria; kingdom Bacillati; phylum Actinomycetota; class Actinomycetes; order Micrococcales; family Cellulomonadaceae; genus Cellulomonas; species Cellulomonas chengniuliangii. Next base: position 79,722 of record NZ_CP101988.1, read on the forward strand.
TGGCCTTCGAGTACCGCGAGATGCGCGCCGTGCCCGGGTCGATCACGTACCGGATGCCCGGCACGGTCAGGGACGTCTCGGCGACGTTGGTGGCCAGCACCACGCGGCGGTTGCCGTGCTGCTGGAACACCCGGTGCTGCTCCGCGGCCGACAGCCGCCCGTACAGCGGCAGGATCTCCACGGCGTCCGGCCGGCGCAGGTCCGAGGCCCGCTCGCCGAGGTGGGAGCGCAACGCCTCCTCCGCGTCGCGGATCTCCCGCTCGCCCGAGAAGAACACCAGGATGTCGCCCGGACCCTCGGCCGCGAGCTCGTCGAACGCCTCGCAGATGGCCGTCAGCGGGTCGCGCTCCTCGACCTCGCGCGGCTTCTTCGCGCCGCGCGCCGCGGCCTTGGGCGCGCCCGGACCGCCGGCCTCGGGCTCGGGCTCCGGGTCGGGCGCCAGGGGGCGGTAGCGGACCTCGACCGGGTACGTGCGCCCGGTGACCTCGATGACCGGCGCAGGGACGCCGTCCGGGTGCTCGGCGGTGGGCGGGCCGGAGAAGTGCCGCGCGAACCGCTCGGAGTCGATCGTCGCCGAGGTGATGATCACCTTGAGCTCGGGTCGCTGGGGCAGCAGCCGGGTCAGGTACCCCAGCAGGAAGTCGATGTTGAGCGAGCGCTCGTGGGCCTCGTCGATGATCAGGGTGTCGTAGCCGCGCAGCATGGGGTCCCGCTGGATCTGCGCCAGCAGGATGCCGTCGGTCATGACCTTCACGAGGGTGCGCTCGCTCGACTCGTCCGTGAAGCGCACCTGGTAGCCGACGAGCTCGCCGATGGACGTGCCGAGCTCGTCGGCGATGCGCTCCGCGACCGTGCGCGCGGCGATCCGGCGGGGCTGCGTGTGCCCGATCTGCCCCTCGCGGCCACGGCCCAGGTCGAGCGCGATCTTGGGCAGCTGCGTGGTCTTCCCGGAGCCGGTCTCGCCCGCGACGATCACCACCTGGTGGTCGCGGATCGCCGCGGCGATGTCCTCGCGCCGCGCCGAGACCGGGAGCTGCTCGGGGTACGTGATGGGCGGGACGGCGGTGGCGCGGCGCACGGCGGCACGGCGCTCACGGCGGTGCTGGTCGTCCCCGCGGCCGGTGCGGCCCGGGTCATGGGGCCCGCGCTCGTTCTCCGCTCCACGCCCGGGGGCCCGGTCCGAGCGGCCTTCCGGACCCGCGGCGTCGCGGGCTGGCCGCCGGCGGGGAGGGCGGCGCCGCCGAGCCGGTCGGGAACCGGGATCGGTCCCCTCCGGGGTCGGCTGGTGCTCTCCAGGGCTGCTCACGACCGCCCATTGTCCCTGGTGAACCTGCGAGCCGCCGCCCACAATCTCAGCCCACACGCGTGTCGTCGGGCGCCGGGGGCGAACGCGCAGCCCCTGGGTGTCTCACCCCGCAAGATGCGGGGTCCGCCCTCCAGGGCCACAGTGGTCTTGCGCCCTCTCCTCCAGGGGGCCGACGACTCAGCGCAGAGGAGACGGCCATGTACCTGCACGTGCAGCGCCTCATCAACGAGATCGTTCCGGACGAGCCGGACCCGGCTGCCGCCAACGCGCTGCAAGAGGGGTTGGGCGGCCAATTCGGCGAGATGCGGACGATGATGCAGTACCTGTTCCAGAGCATCAACTTCCGTGGCCCGGCCGGGAAGCCCTACCGGGACCTGCTGCAGGGCATCGGCACGGAGGAGATCAGCCACGTGGAGCTGATCGGGACCACGATCGCCCGTCTCTTGGACGGGTCGCCCCGGTACCAGGGCAGCCCCACCGACCCGCTGGACACGCCGGGGGCTGGGGGCGCCACACCGTTGGCCATCGCGCTGGACCAGAGCAACATCCACCACTACCTGGTCGCGGCCCAGGGCGCCCTGCCGGTGGACGCGGCGGGCAACCCGTGGAGCGGCTCCTACGTCTACAACTCCGGCAACCTGGTGCTCGACCTGCTGTACAACCTGATGCTCGAGTCCACCGGTCGGCTGCAGAAGTGCCGCATCTACGAGATGACCGCGAACAAGACGGCCCGCTCGACCATCGCGTACCTGATCGTCCGTGACCAGGCCCATGAGAACGCGTACGCGCGGGCGTTGGAGACCCTGGGCGTGGACTGGGGCAAGGTCCTGCCGATCCCCAAGACCAACGCCGAGCAGTTCCCGGAGGTCAAGAAGCTGCTCGACCTCGGCCTGCAGAGCAAGCAGTACACGTTCGACCTGGCGGCGCAGTCGGAGGCTGGGAAGATCTACCAGGGGATGTCCCCGTCCCAGGACGGCACCGTGCTCGACGCGAGCGAGCAGGCGCCCGAGGGTGTCCCGTCGACCATCGCGGCAGAGCGCTTCGAGGAGTTCGCGCCTGGGCTCGACCCCGATCTGCTGGCGCTCATCCAGGCGACGGCCGACCTCGAGATGGCCGACGTCCAACCGCTCTACGGCCCGGTCGCCCCTGCGCCTGGAGCGACCACCTGATCGACGAGGGGAGAATCCGGCGGTAGGCGAGTGGCGCCTGGACAACAATGTGCTCCACGCCACATTTCGAGAGGTGGAAAAATAATCGTCTTCCGCGTCGGGCGTCAGTATTGTTCACGGTGTGAACACCATCACCTCGCGAAAGTCGGACGCCACCCCTGTCCGCCGCGCACGCCGCCGTCATCTAGTCCCTTCGAGCCGGGCCCTCACTGCCGCACAGCGTCGTGACATGGCCCATCTGATCAGCCTCTCGGGGATGACGCCGCTGGTGCGCTGACGCGCCGGGCCGCTGCGTGGCCCCACCAGTCGACACCGATGCCCGGCAGTCCTCAGGACTGCCGGGCATTGTGCTGCGCCAGCACTGAAGAATTGCCACAGAATGGACACCCCGGGTCATCGGAGAGAAAAGTCAGGGGATGAATATCATCCCGCTCGTCGGAGAGATTATTCGCCCCATGAAATTCGTCGAGGCGTCAGGCGCGCGCCACGAGCCACGCCATCGCGTCGGCGCACGCGTCGAGCACCGAGATGTGGCCGTCGTCAGGCCTGCGCCACACCTCGGCGCCGGGCAGCGACGCCGCCACGAGCTCGAGGTGCGCGGCGGGGACCACGCGGTCCCGCCCGCCCTGCACCAGTAGCGCGGGAGCCATGACCTGGGCGAGGTCGAATCCCCACGGCCGGGTGAACGCGACGTCGTCGTCCACGAGCCCGCCGGGCCACGCCTCGCCCGCGTGCGCGGCGTCCTCGCCCAGCGACGCCCATGGCCCGGCCAGGGCGGCCCAGTCCGCCTCGGTGAACGACGACGGGTCGAACTCCGCCTCCTCCTCGTGCCTCGCCCTCGCCTCCCGCCCGCCCGCCGCCGCGGCTCGCAGGCCCTCGGGGCTCGCCATGCCCGTGTACCAGTCGTCACGGCCGGTCGGCGGCGCGATCGCGGCGAGGCATGCGACCGCGACGACCCGGCCCGGCAGCAGCGCCGCGCAGGCCAACGCGTGCGGGCCCCCGCCCGAGGCGCCCATCACGGCGAGGGGGCCGAGGCCCAGCGCGTCGGCGAGCTGCGCCACGTCGTCGGCCGCCGCGGCGACGTCCCGGCCCGGAGCAGGGGTGGACCCGCCGTAGCCAGGACGGGCGTAGGAGACGAGCCGGACGTCGAGGGCCTCGGCGGCCGCGACCAAGGGCTCGATCAGGACGCCGCTCTGCGGCGAGCCGTGATGCCACACCACCGCCGTGCGTCCGGTCCGCGCGGGCGAGGCGTCGTAGGCGCGCAGGGTGCGCCCGTCCCGCAGGCGGATGTCGTGCGTGCTCCCGAGGTCGTCGGCCATGTGGACACGCTATGCCCGGAGTGCCCCGACCTGGGGGACCCGGCCCGTACATTGGCCGATCGCACGAGAGGTGCGAATCGGACTGCGCACGGACTGCACACCTGGGCGTCGAGCCGCGTCTTCAGAGGGTCAGCAAGTTCGCGACACACCTGGAGGACCGATGAACGACATCACCACGACCCCGATGTCCACACTCGCGGACGGCGAGGCCCGCCCCCGCCGCCGGTGGATGACCGTCGGCCTGATCGCCGCGGGCCTGTCCCTCGCCGGTGGCGGAGTCGCGATGGCCACCGGGCTCGGCTCGGGCGCCGACGGCGCAACGGCAGGCGGCCAGGAGGTCGCCGCGGCGCAGACGGTCAGCGACGCCGCCGCGGCGGCCGAGCCCATCAGTGCCGACGTCTCCGCGGCCCTCGAGGCCTTCTGGGCCGCGGACTACTCCTTGGCTGACGTGACCAGGCTCGCCGACCTGTGGCAGGTCGAGGACGCGTACGAGGTCAAGGCCCGTGCGGGCCAGCTGATCCTGGACGGCAAGCAGGCGGAGCTGGGCGCCCCGACCCCGGAGGTCGTGGACCCGATCACCGAAGCCGCCACCGCGTTCTGGGACGCCGGCTACACCTACGAGGACGCCCAGCAGCTCGCCGCGCTGTGGAGCTCGGAGGACACCTACGAGGCCAAGATCGCCGCGGGCCAGAAGCTGCTCGCTGGCGAGACCCTGCCGGTGCCGCCGAGTGGGCAGGTCCCCGCGGCGGGCTGACGCCCGACGTGCGATCCGCCCGGCACCCCTGACCCGCTTGCGAGGAGATGACATCGACGTGGACGAGCTGCTGTTGCGCACAGGCTTCGAGATCGAGCTGCTGGCGCCCGCCGGGTCCGACCGGCAGATGCTGGCAGACGAGCTCGCGGCGCGGTGCGCCGGGAGGGTGCGGCGGTCGTTCCACGTCGACAGCGAGCCGTCAGCGGTGCCGGGCGTGGGGGTGTTCCGGCACCTGTCCCCAGCGTTCGACGTGGTCGACGAGCATGGCCGGCCCGTCGCTCGCCTGATGGACGACATCACCATCCAGCGGGACCTGTCTCCGGCGCCCGGGAACCTGGGGGGGCCCGGGCGCCGGGACTGGTACCGCGTCCTGTGCGACGAGGGGCGCCTGCTGCGCCTGATCGAGCGGCACACCGACCCGAACGCGTCGCTGGCCACGGTGCTGGACCCGGTGGCCGAGCTGTTCGGCTCCAGGGTCGACCTGCTCCCCGGCGCGGCGCGGGTGAACGACTCCGCGGGCGCCACCGTGGCGGTGGCCATGACCCTGCCCCCGGGGCGGGAGCGCCCCTGCGAGATCGTCACGCCGCCGATCGAGCGCCACCACGCCCTGGCGCTCGAGCGCCTGCTGGGCCCCGCCCGTGAGCTCGGCTTCACTGTCCCTCGCGAGGCCGCGGTGCACCTGCATCTGGACGGCGCACCGTTCCGCCGCCCCGAGTCGTTCGCCAACGTGGTTCGGCTGTTCGGGCACTGGCGGGAGGAGCTTTGGGCGGCACTCGACGCCAACCCCGACTGCCAGCGGCTGGCGCCGCTGCCCCAGGAGCTCGTGGACCTCGTCGAGCTCCCTTGGCAGGAGGCCGGCGACCGCAGCGCCTGGACGCTGATGCGGGACGCGGCGCAGGGCGCCGGCGTGACGAAGTTCGCCGACGTGAACCTCAAGCAGCTGCTGACCGACCGCCCTGTGCGGGACACCTTGGAGGTGCGCATTTTGCCCGGAGACCTTGACACCAGCGCGATCGTGCGGCGCGCCGCCCTGGTCGAGGCGCTCCTCGCCCGATGCCTCGACCCTCGCCCGATACCCCGCCCCGACCGCTCGGCGGCACGCGACCCGCGGGGCGCGCTCGACGACCTGCTCGGGGTGCGCCGATGAGCACGTGGACCCACGCGCCCCGGCCGGACAGCGCGGCGATCCCGCGCGTGCGGCCGTGGCGGGAGATCGTCGATTTCAACGTGGTCTCCGGCGAGAGTCGGGCGGCGTCCGGAGCCACGCCCCCGCAGCAACGGCTCGACGACGTGGTACGCGCCTATCTGCCCGGGCTGCTGCGGTACGCGACCGTGCTGACCGGCGACGGGCACACCGCCGCCGACCTGGTCCAAGAGGTGCTGCTCCGCGCCCATGTGCGGTGGAACCGCATCGCGATCATGGACCGGCCCGACCTGTACCTGCGGCGGATGGTGACCAACGAGCACCTGTCCTGGCGGCGTCGCTGGCATGTGCGCACGATCCAGGCCGCAGCCGATGATGTCCTCGCCGCCCATGCCGACCCGGAGCAGGACCACGCCCGGAGGGTTGTCGAGGATGACGCGATGTGGCAGGCCTTGGCGACGTTGCCGCCCCGGCAACGGGCGGTCCTTGTGCTCCGCTTCTACGAGGGCCTGTCCGACCTCGAGATCGCCAAGGTCCTGAACACCTCCGGGGCCACCGTCCGCTCCCACGCCTCCCGGGCGTTGGCCAGCCTTCGCGCCACCCACATCTCGACCACCACGGAGCAGCCATGAGCACCCACTTGCGAGCCATCAACGGCTCGGGCGAAGACCCGCACTCGGACGCCGAGCTGATGGACCGGATCGACCGCGCCCTGCGATCACGCGAGGCCGCCGCGCCGGATGCCTCCGTCGTGGCCGAGCGCATCGAGGACAGGCTCGCCGAGCTGCCCACCGGCACGGCTGCCCGTCGCGGCACGAAGATCCTCGTCGCGGGCGTCGTGACCTCGACCCTCGCCGTGGTGGGCGCGGGCGCCGCGGCTGCTGCCGATCCGTACTCGAACGTCGCGCGGGCGGTCGAGAACGCCGTTCAGGCGGTGGGCGTCGATTGGTCGCCGATGCCGGACGGGTACACGCGCGCCCAGTACGACGCGTTCTGGGGTACTGGCTACTCCTCGGTGGACATCGCCAGGCTCGGTGAACTGTGGCAGCTCGATGACGCGCTCGAGATCAAGGCTCGGGCGGGCCAGCTGATCCTGGACGGCAAGCAGGCGGACCTCGGGAATGCCACCCCCGAGGTGACGGACCAGGAGAGTGACGCCGCTATCGCCTTCTGGGACGCGGGCTACAGCGGCGAGGACATCGCCAAGCTCGGCCAGCTGTGGAACGTGGAAGACACCTACGAGGTCAAGATCACCGCTGGCGAGAAGCTCCTCGCGGGGGAGGCCCTGCCGATCCCTCCGAGCGGCACGCCGGCGAGCGCGACCCCGAGGCCCTGAGGCCCTGGCCCGGCAGGGATGAGGCGCCATCGGGGGGATGGCGTCACGGTTCGGTCGAGCGGTCAGACGAGTGCCAGCAGCCCGGTCGCCAGGACGAGGCTGGCCACGACCTCGCCGAGGCCGATCCAGCGGGCTGCCAGGCCGGGCCACAGCTGCGGGACCACGGCGGCCCGCACGGTGAGGAGTGCGAACACCGCGCCGAGCCACGGCTGCGCGAGCGCCGCCAGCACGGTCACCAGTGCGTGGTAGCCGATCGACGCGGCGTGGACGGCCCGGTTGCCGCGATCGCGGATCAGGGACTTCACGTACAGCACCGTGCCGCCGAAGTAGGCGAGCAGCAGCCCCGCGAGCAGCCACACCTCCGGCAGGTCGGACCCTGGCAGCCAGACGTCGCCCCGCTGCGCCTGTGACCCGACACCGGCCGCGACCACGGTCATCAGGCACGCCGCGACGAGCGTGACGCCGTCGTTGAGGTACGAGCGGTCCGCCCTCCGCCACGAGCACCACAGGCTGACGGCCAGCAGGGGCAGGTACACCGGTACCCAGCGCGCCAGCTCTCCGGCCACCGCCAGCACCACGAGCGCCAGCACCGCCGTCGCGATGCCGTAGGCCCGCACCGGGGGCAGGTAGCGGGCCTTGAGCCGAGACCGCAACCAGAGCCCGGCCGCGAAGAACGCGAAGTACCCGACGAGCCAGACGGCCAGCAGCGGGACGTGCCGCCACGACGGCCCCGCGTGCAGCGCCCCGACGGCGAAGGGCACGACCAGCATCGCCCACGCGCCGTGCTGGTTCGGCGCCCACCCCGGCGAGCGGCGACGGCGCGGCCGGGGCGCGGTTTGCCGCGTGGGGGTGGTGGTGGGCACGGCTCGACCGTAGCGGCGAGTCACGATGCCGCGGTGAGTCACGATGCCGCGGTGAGGGACGAGCTCAAGTCGCGCATCTCGATTGTCGATATGCCAGGTGAGGAAGTGGCACCCCGATGATCGAGACGGAGCACGTCGTGACTTCAGCACCAGAGGCGCCGCGCAGGACGCCCGCTCTCACCTCGGCTGCCCCGGTGGGCGCCCTGACGGTGATCGCGTGGCTGGCCGTCGCCGTGGGTGTCCTCCTCGGGATCATGTCGCTGGACGGCCCTCTGACCGGGGCCGTGCCGGTGCGGCTCACCACGGCGGCGCCCGCCTCCCAGGACGTGGTCCTGCCCTGCGTCGAGGGGTGGTCGCTCGACGGCGGCAGCTGCGCTCCGGCGGCGCCGTCCGCGCAGTGGCACGGTGGCGCCGCCCTCCCCGTCCGGAACGCAGGCGGCATGGTCGCCGAGGCGCACGCGCTCGGCGCGGTGTCCCTGCTCGCCGCCTCTCCCCTGTGGGTGGGACTCATCGCCGGGGGCGGGGCGGGTCTCGCCCTGATCCCGGTGCTGCGTGCGACCGCCGACGGCCGCCCCTTCGCTCGCGGGAACGCCCGCGGACTGGCCGTCGCCTCCGCGCTCGCCCTGATGGGCGGCGCGCTGGCCACCGCCGGGCCGATGCTGGCGGCGCCGAGCGTCATCGCCTCGATCGAGGCCATGACCATCCACTCCGCCAACGGCGCATTCGACATGCCCGACGGCTGGATCGAGCCAGCGCTCCAGATCGTCTGGTGGCCCGTGGTCGTCGCCGCGCTCCTCGCCGCCCTGGCGGCGGTCACCCACAGGGGCGCGCGCCTCGCCGCCGACGTCGAGGGCCTCGTGTGACCGACGACGACGCCGCGGCCCACCGCGTCACCTGCCGCCTCGGCGCCCTGCTCGACGCTCGCGGCCTCACCCTGGTCCAGCTCGCGGCCCTGACCGGCGTGACCGTGGCGAACCTCTCGGTGCTCAAGAACGACCGGGCGCGAGCGGTGCGGTTCTCCACCCTCACCGTGATCTGCGACGCGCTCGACTGCCAGCCCGGCGACCTGTTCCAGGTCGCGCCGGAGCGGTGGCCTGCCTCGGGCCGCTCGGCGTGAAAACGCTGGTGGGAGAGCCGCGCCAGTGGATAGCGTCCGGCCCGTGAGCGGATCGCGGCTGCTGGTGATCGGCGGGCGCTCGGGCGTCGGCAAGTCGACGGTGGCGTTCGCGCTGCACGACCTGCTGGCCGCGGAGCGCGTCCGGCACGCCGTGATCGAGGGGGACGCGCTGGACCTGGCGTGGCCGGCGCCCTGGGACCACCACCTCGCCGAGCGCAACCTCACCGCGATGTGGTCGAACTACCGGGCCCTCGGATACCAGCGGCTCGTCTACACGAACACCGTGAGCGTGCTGCACGCGGACGCGCTCGCGGCGGCCATGGGCGATGACCCGATCGTGACCGCGGTGCTGCTCACCGCGGCGGACTCGACCGCTCGCGCGCGGCTGGCCGGACGCGAGCACGGTGACGCGCTCGCGGCGCACGTCGAGCGGTCCGACGCGGCCGCCCGCGCGCTCGACGAGGGCGCCGCGGGGCACGTGCACCGGGTGGCGACGGACGGCCGCGACGTGGTCGACGTCGCACGGGAGGTCCGCGGCCTGTGGCTCGGCGACCGGTCCGACCGGTGTGTGACGCTGGCCCCATGAGCGAGCCAGAGGCGCAGCCAGGAGTCGCGACACCCGGGGAGCAGCGTGCCGCCCGCGCGCTCGCCGCGTCCGGGATCGCCCACGTCATCGTGCGGCACGGGCGCGTGTCGACCCTGGCCGAGGCCGCCGCCGCGCTGGGGGTCGATCCCGGGGCCCTGATCAAGACGATCGTGGTGCGGCGCGGGGAGGGCGACTACCTGTTCGTGCTGGTCCCCGGCGGCCGCGCCATCTCCTGGCCCAAGCTGCGCGCCCTGCTGGGGGTGAGCCGGCTGTCGATGCCGGACGCGGCGACCGCGAAGGAGGCGACCGGTTATGAGCGGGGGACGATCACGCCGTTCGGCTCGTCGCACGCCTGGCCAGTGGTCGCGGATGAGCGCGTGTTGGGGCGCGAGGTCTCGATCGGCGGCGGTGGCCACGGGGTGGGGGCGACGGTGGACGGAGACGCCCTGGTCAGCGTGCTGGGGGCGCAGATCGCCGACGTGACCGACCCCGAGCCGGGAGCCTGAGGATCCGCTCTGGGCGGACGTGCTCGCCGCCCCCGCGGCGGGCGGACGTCTGAGCCGCTCGGTAGTGTCGGGTACCGGTCCGTGCGGGCCCACAGACCTCCGGCACTCCGGAGGCGGGCGAGAACAGGCTGGGGAGAGATGCATCTGATCGAGAAGACCGACGCCGCTGGCGGGATCGAGGTCGACGACGCTGAAGGCGTCGTGACCGTCCGCATGTGGGGCGAGGTCGACGCCGCTCTGCGCGAGCAGGCGAGCCAGACGATGGCCCACGCGTTGACGTCCACGGCCCGGGTCGTGGTCGACGCCACCGAGGTGACGTTCATCGACTCGACGGGGCTGGCCTTCATCCTGCAGCTCCACCTCGCGGCGGCTGAGCAGGGCCGGCGCGTCACGTTGCGGGACCCGAACCGCACCGTCGTGGGCTTGCTGGACATGATCGGCATGGGCGGAGAGCTCGACCTGGAGGACGAGCCGGTCACCGCCTGACCCCAGGCCGCGGACCCTGCCGAGACGACCTGGCTCCGCACTCGTCAGATCTCTCGGCTAGGTTCGCGACATGCGGCTCCTGCACACCTCTGACTGGCATCTGGGCCGCACCTTGCACGGGGTAGACCTGCTCGAGCACCAGGCCGCCCACCTCGACCACCTCGTCGAGCTCGCCCGCGACGAGCAGGTCGACGCGGTGCTCGTCGCCGGTGACGTGTACGACCGCGCGGTGCCGCCGGTCGAAGCGGTGACGCTCCTGTCGGAGACCCTGGCGCGGCTGGCCGAGCACACCACCGTGGTGCTGACCCCCGGCAACCACGACTCCGCGGCGCGACTCGGATTCGGCGCCTCGCTCATGCAGGAGCGGGTGCGGGTGCGCAGCCGCGTCTCGGGCCTCGCGGAGCCGGTGGTGCTCCCCGCGGAGCAGGGCGATGTGCTGGTCTACGCGCTGCCCTACCTGGACCCGGACGTGGTGCGCCGCGACCTGGCCGACGAGGGCGCCGAGCCGCTGGCCCGCTCCCACGAGGCCGTGATGGGCGCGGCCATGGCCCGTGTGCGGGCGGACCTCGCCCGCAGGGTCGCCGACGCCGCGCACACCGGCGCGCAGCGGCCGCGCTCCGTGGTCGTCGCGCACGCCTTCGTGGTCGGCGGGCTGCCGAGTGACTCCGAGCGGGACATCCGGGTGGGCGGCGTCGACGTGGCGCCGTCCGGGGTCTTCGACGGCGTCGACTACGTCGCGCTCGGGCACCTGCACGGCGCCCAGCGAGTGGGCGCCGACACCCCCGAGGGGCCGCTGCTGCGGTACTCCGGCTCCCCGCTGGCGTACTCGTTCTCCGAGCTGCGGCAGATGAAGTCCACGGTGCTTCTCGACATGGACGCGCTGACCGGGGTCCACACCGATCCCGACGCCCTCGCCAGCCCGGACGCGGCGAATGGCCCCGGGCCCGGGGTGCGGCTGATCCCCGCCCCAGTGCCTCGTCGGCTCGCCGAGCTCACGGGCCCGCTCGAGGATCTGCTCGGGGCGGCCGGCGAGGGGCACGCCGACGACTGGCTGCGGGTCACCGTGACCGACGCGCACCGTCCCGAGGACCTGTACCACCGGGTCAAGGAGCGGTTCCCGCACGCCCTGGTGATCCAGCACCGGCCACCCGAGCGGGTGGGCGCGACCGTGCGGGCAGGCGCCGTCACGTCGGCGCACGACGTCCTGGAGGTCGCGGCCGAGTTCGTCGAGCATGTCAGCGGGTCCGCGCCGACGGCGGCCGAGGCCGCGGTTCTGCAGCGCGCGTACGAGCAGGTCACCGCTGCCGAGCGGAGCGCCTGATGTACCTGCGCACGCTCGAGTTGCAGGCCATAGGGCCGTTCGCAGACCGTTTCACCATCGACTTCACCGCCGTGGGTGCCTCCGGGCTGTTCTTGCTGGAGGGCCCCACCGGCGCGGGGAAGTCCACGATCATCGACGCCGTCGTCTTCGCGCTGTACGGCAAGGTCGCCTCGCCCGCCGCGAGCGAGGAGCGGCTGCGATCCGCCTTCGCGTCCGAGGACGTCGAGAGCGTGGTCGACCTGGTCTTCGAGACCGGGGCGGGCGTGTTCCGGGTGCGCCGCACCCCGGCGTACGACAGGCCCAAGAAGCGGGGGACGGGCACCGCGCGGCAGCAGTCGACGGTGAGGTTGTGGCGGCTGCCGGTCGAGGCGGTCGACGACGCGGACGCCACCGAGGGCGAGATCCTCTCGACGCGCCTCGACGAGGCCGGGGCCGAGCTGCAGCGCATCATCGGCCTGGACCGGGCGCAGTTCGTCCAGACCATCGTGCTGCCGCAGGGCGAGTTCGCGAGCTTCCTGCGCGCCGACCCCGAGCATCGGCGAGGCCTGCTGCAGAAGATCTTCGGCACCGAGGTGTACGAGCGCGTGCAGCAGCGACTCGAGGAGATGCGGCGGGAGGCCCAGCGCACCGTCGCCGACGCCCGCGGCGTGCTGCGCAGCGCCGTCGCGCACTTCGCCGGCGCCGCGGCCCTCGACGACGCCGCGGCGGCCGAGCTCGAGTCGGCTGCCGCCGAGGAGCCGCGTCACGCCGTCGAGCTGGCCCAGGCCCACGTCGAGCGGCTCACCGAGCACGCGGCACACAGCGGCGCCGCGCAGGCCTCGGGGGAGCACGCCGCCGCCGAGGCCCGCACAGCGCTCGACGCCCTGACCGCGACAGCCACGGCTCTCGCCCGCCGCGAGCGGCTGCGCACGGAGTGGGACGAGCTCGAGGCCCGGTCCGGCGCGCACGCGAAGGACGTGCTGCGCCGCGACCGGGGCCGTCGGGCCCTCGCGGTGCGCTCGCTCATGACCGGCCTGGACACCGCCGTGCACGCGCAGGCCACGGCCGAGGCCGCTGTGCGCGCCGCCGTGGCCGAGGCGCCCGCTGGGCTGCTGCCCCCGACGCCGCGGGCGTTCGGCCTGCTCGGGCGCCAGGTGCAGGAGCTGCCCGGGGACGAGGCCGTCGACCCCACCCACCTGGTCGCGCAGCTCACCGCCTCCCTCAGCGAGGCGCGACGCCGTGACGAGCGCACCTCGGCGACCCTGAGCCGCCTGGTGACCCTCGAGGGCGAGCTGCCCGATCGCCGCCGTGCGGTGCGGGACCTGCGCGCCTCGGTGCTCACCGCCCGCAGCGAGGCCGACCGGCTGGCCGTCGAGCTCACCACCCGCCCCGCGGAGCGCGCGGAGATCGTGTCCGCCCTGGCCACCGCCACCGAGCTGATGAGCGAGCTCAGCGGCCGCCGCGCTGAGGAGAAGGCCGCCGACGCCCTGCTGGCCGCCGCGGGCGCGGCCGAGCGCACAGCCGAGGAGCTCGCGGCCGCGACCCGGGCCCGGGACGCCGCCGCCGTCGCAGCCCACCGCGCCGTGGAACGCGAGGCGCAGGCCCGTGACGCGCGGATCGCCGGGATCGCCGGAGAGCTCGCGGGGGGCCTCGCGCCGGGCGACCCGTGCCCCGTGTGCGGCGCCCGCGAGCACCCGGCCAAGGCGCCGGCGGACGCGGGCGGCGTGAGCCCCGAGGACGTCGACCGCGCCTCCGAGGATCGTGCCCGCGCCGAGGAGTCCCTCGCCGAGCAGGCCGCCGAGGTGGCCGCGCTGACCGAGCGGCTCGCCGCTGCGCAGGAGGCCGCTGAGGGCCTGACGCTCGAGCAGGCCAAGGGGCGGCTCGCCGAGGCGCGGATGCTGGTGAGCATCGCCGAGTCGGGGGAGAGGGACCGGGATGCGGCGCAGGCGGCGCTCGCGGCCCACGACGAGGAGACCCAGATCGCGCAGGGCCGCCGCGGAGAGCTCGAGCGGCTGTGCGCCTCCGAGCAGGCCCGGCTCGTCGCGCTCGAGGAGTCCCTGGCGCGCGACGAGCGGGAGGTCGAGGAGGCGCGCGGCGACCATCACACCGTGCAGGCCCGGCACGACGGGCTGCGGGCGCGGATCGCCTCGTCGACGGCGGTGCTGGACGCCCTCGCGGAGGTCGACCGCGCCACACGGGACCGGATCGTGCGCACCACCGAGCTCGAGGAGTGCCTCGCGGAGAACGGGTTCCTTGACGCGGAGGACGCGCGCGCCTCGCTGCTCGCCCCGACGGCGCTCACCGAGCTCGAGTCGACGGTGCGACGTCATGAGGCGGCTGTCGAGCGGGTGCGCGCAGGGCTCGCGGACCCGGCCCTGGCCCCCCTGCCCGAGGACGGGCCCGACGCGGCCGAGCTCGAGGCCCGGGTCGCCGCGGCCCGCGCCGAGCACACGGCCCGGGCGGCGGAGGCGAGCCGCCTGGCCGGGGCGGCCGCCCTCGCGGCGGAGCGGGCCGCGGTGGCCCAGGCCTCGCTCGAGCAGGTCGCCGGCGCGTCGGCGGCGCTCGAGGCCGCGCTGGCCGAGGCGGCGCCGGTGACCCGGGTGGCCGGCCTCGCGGCCGCCTCGGGCGCAGACAACGCGCGCGCCCTGACGCTCGCGACGTTCGTGCTGGTCCGCCGGTTCGAGGACGTGGTCGCCGCCGCGAACGACCGCCTCGCGGTGATGTCGGACGGCCGGTTCGAGCTGGTGCGCAGCGAGGAGCGGGAGGACGTGCGCACGCGGCGCACCGGCCTGTCGATGCGCGTGATCGACCACCGCACCGAGACGGCCCGCGATCCGCGCACCCTGTCCGGCGGCGAAACGTTCTACGTGTCGCTCTGCCTGGCCCTGGGCATGGCCGACGTGGTCACCGCCGAGGCGGGCGGCATCGACCTGGGGACGCTGTTCGTCGACGAGGGCTTCGGCTCGCTGGACCCGCACACCCTCGACGCGGTGCTGGCGGAGCTGGGCCGGTTGCGGGCCGGTGGCCGGGTGGTCGGGGTCGTCTCCCACGTGGAGGCGCTCAAGGCGTCCATCGCCGAGCGGATCGAGGTGCGCCGCCTGCCCGACGGCGCCAGCACCCTCACGGTGCGCGCGGGCTGAGCGGGGCCGGGCCGCCACCTGCGCGACAGGCGGCGGCCCGGCACTCACGACCCGGGGCCCGGGCTCTGGATCAGGCGCCTGGGTCGGTTGCCGACGGCCGGGCGCCCATCTTGGCGACGGCCTCCCGGGCCACCCGCGCGCCGGCCCGGGCCGCTGCCACTGGCTCCTGCTCGCGGGACCAGTGGTCCAGGAACCCGGCGCAGAACGCGTCGCCGGCGCCGGTGGTGTCCACCGCGGGGACCCGGTCCGCCGGGACGTGCACCGGGTCGGACCCGGCGCTCGCCACGACGCACCCGTCGCCGTCGAGGGTGACCACCGCCGTCCCGTAGTGCTCGGTCAGCCGGGCCGCGCCCAGCATCGGGTCGGACGTCCCGGTGAGGGCCTCCGCCTCGTCCCGGTTCGGGAAGCAGAGCTGTGCGCCCGCGGTCCACCGCAGGAACTGGTCCGGCCCCACCTCCCGCAGGAACGCCACCGAGCTGGGGTCCACCGACACCGGGGTGCCGAGGGCACGGGCACGGTCCGTGAGGGTCATCGCGGCGCCGCGGACACCGAGCTCGAAGTACGAGTACCCGGTGAGGTGCAGCATCGAGGCGGCGCCGATCAGCTCGGCGGGCACGTCGTCCGCGGTGAGGTTGAGGTTCGCCGCGCGGTCCACGAGCATCGTGCGCCGCCCCTCGGGGTCGACCATGACCACGATGGTGCCCGTCTCGGCGGACGGGTCCACCGTGAGCCGGGCGTGCACGCCGAACCCCGCGAGGAAGTCCGTGTGGAACGCGTGGTCGAAGGCCCCCACCCGCCCCACGAACGTGACCTGGTTCCCCAGGCGCCCGAGCCAGCACGCCTGGTTGGCGGCTGACCCGCCAGGGCTCCGGACGATCTCCGCACGCGTGTCGGAGTCGGCCGTCACCCCGGCGAGCGGGCGGACCAGGATGTCGTTGATGACGTCCCCGACGACGAGGACCCCTCCCGGTCCGCCCGTCGGGCCGACGTCAGCGCTGCGCGGCGCCACGACCGGCCCACGCGGTCGCGATCTGGCCACCGAGGGTGATGTTGTTGCTCGCGATGTCGATGTTGACGTCCAGGCTCTTCCCGTCGGTGTGCTGCACCAGGTACGCGAGCAGGAACGGCGTGACCTCCTTGCCGGCCACGCCCTGCGCGTCGGCGGCCTCGAACGCGGCGGCGAGCACGGTGTCGTGCAGCTCGGGGTCGAGCTGCTGGCTCACCGGCAGCGGGTTCGCGACGAGCACCGCGTGCGTCGAGCCCAGGGAGTCGTGCGCCGCCATGATGCCCGCGACCTCCTCGGGGGATTCGACGCGCCAGTCGATGTCGTGGCCCGAGTCGGTCAGGTAGAAGCCGGGGTAGCGCTTGGTGCGGTACCCGACGACGGTCACGCCGAGGGACTCGAGGCGCTCGAGCGTGGCGGGGATGTCGAGGATCGACTTGGCCCCGGCGGAGACCACGGTGATGGGCAGGCGCGAGAGCATCGTGAGGTCCGCGGACTCGTCGAAGGACTCCTGGGCGCCGCGGTGGACGCCGCCCAGCCCGCCTGTCGAGAAGACCCGGATGCCCGCGGCGTGCGCGAGCAGCGCGGTCGCGGCGACGGTCGTCGCGCCGGTGGTCTTGGTGACCATGGCGATGCCGAGGTCGCGGCTCGACACCTTGATGACCGACGTGTCCTCGGCGATGCGCACGATGTGCTCGTCCTCGAGCCCCACCCGCAGCACGCCGTCGATCACGGCGATGGTGGCGGGAGTCACGCCGTCGTCGACGAGCAGCTGCTCGAAGTGGCGGGCGGCCTCCAGGTTGCGGGGGCGCGGGAAGCCGTGGCTGATGATCGTCGACTCGAGGGCGACGACAGGGCGGCCCTCGGCGAGGGCGTCGGCGACGGCTTCGGACAGGACGACAGGGGTGGTGCTCATGAAGTGGCTCCTTGGTAGCTCTTGTCTGACTGGTCGGAAGCCGCGACATCGGGTTTCGCGGTGGGCGCCGGTCCGGCGATCCGGATGGCGCCGAGCGCGAGCAGGGCCGTCACGGGGACGGCCATGAACGCGAGCTGGAGGCCCGCCGCGTCGGCGACGGCGCCGAGCAGCAACGGGAAGGCGATGGAGGTCGCCGAGGTGAGCAGGGACGCCCGCGCCACGGCCGCGTCCGGCCGCTGCGGGAAGCCGCTGACGACGAGCGCGATCGACGCGGGGTAGAGGTTGGCGGCGGCGAGCCCGCCCAGGCCGGCGGCGAGCACCGCGAGGACGGGAGTGCTCGCGACGGAGAGCAGTGCGACGGCGACGATGCCCACCAGCAGCGACGCCACGAGCACCCGTGGCGCGCCGAGCCGCCCGACGAGCCGGCTGCCGGCCACGCGGCCGGCCACGATGGCGGCCCACATCACGGACGCCGCCCCCGCGGCGGTGGGCGCGGAGAACCCGCCGACGTCCACCAGGTGCGTGGCGGTCCAGAAGATGAACGACCACTCGACGGCCACGCTCAGGCACATGGCCGCGTAGGCGGCCCGCGGCCGGCGCAAGGCGACCCTCGCCCGGCCCGCCGTCGGGCCGGTGGAGTCCGCGTCCACCGACGATCGACCGCGCAGCAGCAGGGGCAGCACCAGGACGATCAGCAGCGCCGCCTGCGCCGCGGGGAACCCGCGCCAGCCGAGGGCCGTGGCCGCCACCACCGGGAGGGCGGCGGCGGCGGCCACGGCCCCGACGCTGTAGGCGACGTTGAGCTCGCCGATCATCTGCGCGCCGTGGCGCCCGTGCAGCGCGACCAGCAGCGCTTGGCCCGCGATGAGGGTCGAGCTCATCGCGTACCCGACCAGCACCAGCGCGCCGATGCTCATGGCCGGCGACTGCGCCGTGGCGATGACCCCGGCCCCGATCGCGCCGAGGGCCGCCGAGCCGATCAGGATGGGCATCCGCCCGTGCCGCCGGCGGACCCGCTCGGCGACCGTCGCCGCCAGCAGGCCGCCGACCGCCAGCGCCGTGATGTGCAGGCTCCCCACGGTGTGGGACATGGGGATGTCGGCCTGCAGGAACGGCAGCAGTCCGCCGAGGCTGCCCTGCAGCAGCGCGCTGACCAGGACGAGCACGAAGACAGCGAGGGTCAGCCCGTCGCGCCGGGGTCCGGTGCGAGGGGCCGGCCGCACGCTGTCCACGTCGCTCAACGCAGCGTCGCGCCGGCGTCCAGCACCAGTTCGGCGCCGGTCATGTACCTGGCCTCGGAGGAGCACAGCCACCGGACGGCGTGGGCCACGTCGACGGCCTCCATGCGGTGGATGGGCAGCGGCAGCTCGAGGGCCCCGCCGACTCCTGTGGCCGTGGCCTGCCAGTGCTCGGCCGCCGGGTTCTGGGTCATGTCGGTGCCGGTGCCACCGGGGTGGACGGCGTTGACCCGGATGCTGTCGCCCGCCAGCTCGAGCGCGAGGCTCTTCAGCAGGCCCACCGTCCCGTACTTCGCCGCGGCGTAGTGGCCGATGGTGGGCAGCGGCTTGACGGCCGCGGTGGAGCCGACGAAGACGATCGACCCGCCCCGCCCGCCGGCGATGATGGCGGGGATGGCCGCTCGCGCGGTGTTCCACGTGCCGGTGAGGACGACGTCGATCATCGTCTGCCACTGATCCGGGGTGGCCTTCCAGGTGAGCTCGGGCCAGCTGGCGATGCCGGCGTTGGCGACCACGAGGTCGAGGCGCCCGTAGGAGTCGGTCGCCGTGCGGACAGCCGCCTCGAGCGCCGTGTGGTCGCGGACGTCGGCGTAGGCGCTCTCCGCCCTGCCGCCGGCGTCACGGATCAGGCGGACAGTCTCGGCCAGGTCGTCGTTCGACGCGAGGGTGTACGTGAGGCCCTCGACGGGCCGCCCGAGGTCGGTCACCACCACGGCCGCCCCCGCCTCGGCGAGGCTCACAGCGACGGCTCGTCCGATGCCGCGGGCGGCTCCGGTGACGAGCGCCACCTGGTCTGTCAGATCGATCACTGGGAGGTCTCCTTGTCGAGCGGGATGGCGGAGTCGCCGGCGGAGGCGATGAGGTCCACGACCTGGTCGCCGAACCGGGGGTCGGTCTGGAGGACCACCCGGCAGTGCGCGCCCTCCTGGGCGGGGAAGCCCATGTACTTGCCCCGGGTGTCGCACACCGTCTGGCCGCGGGTGGGGCCGTCACCGGTGACGACGTACGCGTTGACGGTGGGGGCGAGGTCCGGGACGAGCGTGCCCGCGGCGACGGCCACGGCCAGGGCGTCGTGCATGCAGCTGCGGCGCTCGCCGAACGCGGCCGCCGCGAAGAAGTCGAAGTAGAAGTCGAGGATCCGCGAGACGTACTGGCCGATGGAGCCGCCGGCGTCGAGCCGGGCGCGGTGGGCGTCGTCGAGCGTGGTGCGCATGGTCACGTCCAGGCCGACCATGGTCAGGCGCCACGGGGCGTTGAACACCGCGGCCGCGGCCTCGGGGTCGCACCAGATGTTCGCCTCGGCCACCTCGGTGACGTTGCCGGGGGCGTCGGCGGCGCCGCCCATGATCGTGACGCCCCGCACCAGGCTCGGCAGGTCCGGGCACAGGCCCAGCGCGATCGCCAGGTTGGTGAGCGGGCCCACCGCGACGATCTCCACCTCGCCCGGGTGGGCCGTCACCAGGCGGATGATCTGCTCGGCGGCGCTGCCCGGGACCACGGCCCTCACCTGCCGCCCCGAGCCGGCGTTCCCCTGCCCGTCGTCGCCGTGCACGTGGTACGCGAACACGGCCTCGCCGCCCGCGATGGGCCCCGCCGCGCCCGCGGCCACGGGGACGTCGGGGCGGCCCGCCATGTGCACGGTGTGCAGGCAGTTGCGCGTCGCGGTCGCCACATCGACGTTGCCCCACACCGATCCCAGGCCGATGAGGTCGATGTCGGGGTGCAGCGCCGCGTAGAGGATCGCGAGGGTGTCGTCGACCCCGGTGTCGCAGTCGAGGATCATCTTCAGTGCCATGGGGTGCTCTCCTGTTCCTGGTCGTCCGGTCCCGGCGTCAGCGCAGCCGGGCGTCGAGCGCCGTGACGCGCGAGACCAGCAGCCGGTTGAAGGCGTCGGCGTCCACCGCGAGGGCGACATCGGCGTTGGGCGCGGCCTTGGCGACGTCGTCGACGTCCACCACCGTCATGCCGCGGGTCAGGGCGCCGGCGCACTCCACGTCGACGTGGAGGCTCCGGGTGGTCACCAGGCCCGGCTGGAGGACGGCCGCCACGGCCAGCGAGTCGTGCTGGGCGGTGGACGCGGTGCCCGCCACGGCCAGGTAGTACGCGGTGTAGAACTCGACCATCGCGAGCACGGCCTCGGCCACCGGCCCGCCGCCACGCAGGCCGTCCCAGTCCTCGGGCGCGGTGAGCGCCTGGTGGGTCACGTCCAGGCCGACCATCGTCACGGGGACGCCCGCGGCGAAGACCCGGGCCGCGGCCTCGGGGTCGTACCAGATGTTGAACTCCGCGGCCGGGGTCATGTTGCCGATCACCCGGGCCCCGCCGCCCATCAGCACGATGCGCTCGAGCCTCGCGGCGACGTCCGGGAACGCGGCGACGAGCACCGCGACGTTCGTCAGCGGGCCCAGCGCGATGAGCGTCACCGGCTCCGCCGAGCCCTCGATCACGTCGACCATGACCTGCACGGCCGATCGGGGGTCCGCTCCGCGCGGCGCCGGGTCGAGCCGCACGCCCCCGAACCCGTCCTCGCCATGGGTGCTCGGGTCGGGAGCGGAGTCCCGGCGCACGAGCGGCACATCGGCGCCCGCCGCCACCGGCACGTCGTCCCGGCCGAGCAGGTGCAGGAGGCGCAACGCGTTCTCGGTGGTGTGCGCCAGCCCGGTGTTGCCGCCCACCGTGGTGACGGCCCGCAGGTCCAGCTCGGGGCTCGCGATGGCGAGCATGAGCGCCAGGGCGTCGTCGATGCCCGGGTCGGTGTCGATGATGACGGGGATGGCCATGGTCACTCCTCGGTCTCGGCGTTGAGACGGTCGGTCAGGCGGTCAGGCGGTCAGGCGGTCGCGCGATCGGGCGGTCACGCGCCGAGGGCGCGCAGGAACTTCTCATGGAAGGCCTCGACGTCCAGCGTGTCGACCAGGCGCACCACCCCGGGCTCGAGCGGGTCGGTGGGGTCCGGCTCGAAGCCGCGCAGGTCCGCGACGACCTGGCCGCGGGTCCGCTCCCCGCGCAGCTCGACGCCAGCCCGCGCCAGGCGGTAGGTGGCCAGGTCCGGGTCCAGCGCCAGGGCCATCGCCAGCGGGTCGTGCAGCACGCAGGTGCGCATGCCGACCAGCGGCTCGTACACGTCGATGTAGTGCTGCATCGACTGCCACAGCATCCGGCCGTGCGGCGTCTCGACGGCCTCGAGCCTCGCCACGACCTCGGCCGGCATGGCCGTGCTCATGGTGATCTCCAAGCCCACCAGCACCAGGTCCCAGGGCGCGTCCAGCACGAGCTGCGCGGCCTCGGGGTCGTGCCAGATGTTCGCCTCGCCGGTCTCCGAGGCGTTGCCGGGGACGCCGGCCGCGCCGCCCATCACCACCACCCGGCGGATCAGGCGCGGCAGCTCGGGCTCGAGCAGCAGCGCCAGCCCGATGTTGGTGAGCGGTCCCACCGCGACGAGCGTCAGCTCGCCGGGGCGGCTGCGGGCCAGCCGGACGATCTCCGCGGCGGCCAGCGTGCCCGCGAGGCTGCGCTGCGACGGGGCGTGCCCGGCGTCGCCGAGCCCGTCGTGGCCGTGCACGAACTCGGCGGTCAGCAGCGGCTGGGCCATCGGCCGCGCGGCGCCCTGGTGCACCGGCACGTCGGTGAGCCCCACGGCGTCGAGGATGGTCAGCGTGTTGCGGGCGCCCACGTGCACCGGCACGTTGCCGTGCGTGACGGTGCACGCCACGAACCGCGCCCCGTTCCCGGCGCCGTACATGATCGCCATGGCGTCGTCGACGCCGGTGTCGCAGTCGAAGATGATCTCGGTGGCCATATCAGCCGGCCTTCCGTGCGGAGAGCGCGGCGATCGCCTCGACGGTCATGTCCCACAGCAGCGGCTTGTCGAGCCGGACGGCGACGTCCGTGTTGTGCGGCTGGCCCAGCAGGTCCTCGAAGTCGGTCACCGTCATGCCCGTGGTCCACGTGCCCGTGAGCTCCACGGCGACGAAGGCGCTGCGGGTGGTGAACACGTCCGGGTCCACGAGCCAGGCCACGCAGCACAGGTCGTGCACGGGCGGGGCGTCGAAGCCCTGGTGCTCGCGGTAGGTCTTCCCGAAGAACTTCAGGATCTCCACCACGAACTCGGACAGCGGCGAGTCGATGGCCGCGATCCGGGCCACCACGTCCGCGTCGGCGGTCGCCTGGTGGGTGAGGTCCAGCCCCACCATGACCACCTTCCACGCGCCCGCGAACACCGCCTGCGCGGCCTCGGGGTCGGCGATGATGTTGAACTCCGCCGCCGGGGTCCGGTTGCCGCGGGTGTAGCCGCCGCCCATCAGGACGACCTGCTTGACCCGCTCGACGATGCGGGGCTCCTTGCTCATCGCCAGGGCGATGTTGGTGAGCGGGCCCGTGGGGACCAGCGTGAGGGTGCCGGGCTCGGCGGCCATCACCTCGTCGATGATGAGGTCCACGGCGTGCCGGGGGTCCAGCTCCCGCACCGGCGCCGGCAGCACGGGGCCGTCGAGCCCCGACTCGCCGTGGATGTCGGGCGCCACCATCTGGGGGCGGACCAGCGGTCCCCGGCACCCGGCGGCGACGGGCACGTCGATCCCCGCGATCGCGCACACCGACAGCGCGTTGCGGGTCACCTTCTCGAGAGTCTGGTTCCCGGCGCAGGTCGTCACGGCGACCAGCTCGATGCCGGGGTTGCCGGCGGCCAGGATCATCGCCAGGGCGTCGTCGTGGCCCGGGTCGCAGTCGAGGATGATGCGTTCGGTCATGGTGGTGCTCCTTGCCGGATGAGGGCGCGCCTGCCCGCAGCGACGGCGTGCGCCGTGCCGTCGCCGGGGTCGAGCGGTCCGAGGGGGAGGTCAGGCTGTCTGTGGGGCCGGCGTCGCTGACGGCGCCTTGCTGCGGATCTTGTGGAAGCGGATGCCCACCAGGACCAGCGCGATGATCGTGATGATGTAGGGGGTCATGAGCGCCAGGTTCGAGTTGAACCCGGCGATGCCGAGCTGATCGGCGATCGCGTCCGCGGCGCCGAAGATGAACGCCGCGACCATCGTCCGCACCGGCTTGGCCAGCCCGAACGTGAGCGCCGCGACGGCGATGAAGCCGCGCCCCGAGGTCATGTTCGCGGTGAAGCTGCCGAGAGTGGCCATGGCCAGCTGCGCCCCGGCGACCCCGCACAGCACCCCGGAGATCAGGATGCTCTGGAACTTGACCCTGCGGACGCCGATGCCCGCGGCCTCGGCGGCGGCCTCGTCCTCGCCCACGGCGCGCAGGTGCACGCCGTAGCGGGTCCGGTACAGCACGATCGAGGCCACCGGCACGGCCAGGAGCGCGAGCCACACGAGCGCCGTCTGGTTGTGCAGGGCCGGGCCGATCACCGGGACCTCGGCGAGCGGGCCCAGCGAGATGCGCGGCAGCCGGATGCTCGCGCTGGGCGGCGTGACGCCCGGGTTGCCGTAGAAGACCTGCAGCAAGAACACCGACAGCCCCGCGGCCAGCAGGTTCACACCGATGCCGACCACGATGAAGTCGGCCTTGAGCCACAGCGTCGCGAACGCGTAGATCAGGGCCAGGACCAGCGCGGCCGCCACCGCGGCGCCCACGCCGACGAGGGCGCTGCCGGTGGCCGAGCCGACGGCGATCGAGGTGAACGCCCCGATCAGCATCATGCCCTCGAGCCCGATGTTGAGGATGTTGCCCTGCTGGGTGAACGCGCCGCCGATGGCGGCCAGCAGCAGCGGCGCCACCTTCATCAGGATGACGAAGAGCATGCTGGCGGTGAAGATCTGCTCCAGGACGCCCATCAGAGGTCTCCTCGGTTCTCGGCGTCGGCGCCGCGGTCCGGCGTCCGGGGTGTGCCACCAGGTGGCGGTGCGGCCGCTGCGCCAGGACGCTCAGCGGCCAGGACGGGCTCGTGGTCGAGGGGC
Source organism: Cellulomonas chengniuliangii (assembly GCF_024508335.1). Lineage (NCBI taxonomy): Bacteria > Bacillati > Actinomycetota > Actinomycetes > Micrococcales > Cellulomonadaceae > Cellulomonas > Cellulomonas chengniuliangii. The sequence goes on from NZ_CP101988.1 coordinate 103,811, forward strand.
GCGTCGGCGGCGGGTCCCGCCGTGGCGCCCGCGGCGGCGGCAGCGGGGGCCGCCGTCGTGCGCCGGCGGCTGGGCAGCATCGCCAGGAGCTTGTCGCGGGTGCGGCGGTCCACCAGGAACACCGCGGTGATGGACAGGATGATCAGGCCCTGGAGGACGTTGACCAGCGGGAACGGCACCGAGGTGTTGAGCTGCATCGCGTTCGAGCCGGCCATCATGTTGGCGTAGAACGCCGCCGCGACGATCGCCGCCCACGGGTTCAGCCGGGCCAGCAGCGCCACGGTGATGCCGAGGAACCCGTAGCCGGGGGAGAACGTCTGCAGGAACCGGCCGCCGTTGGGGCCGAGCACGAACAGCGTCCCGGCGAGCCCGGCGACGGCGCCGGAGATCGCCATGACCTGGATGCTCATCATCTTCGGGTTGACGCCGGTGTACTCCGCGAAGCGGTTCATCTCGCCGAGCTGGCGGACCCGCAGGCCCCACACCGAGCGCGTCAGCACCAGGCCCAGGGCGATCACGATGAGCAGGGCCACCACCAGGTCCATGCCGAACCCGTACGGCGCGCTGAACACGGGCAGCCGCGCCTCAGGGAGGATCTTCGGCGACGCCGCGAGCCCGGCGCCGGGGTCCCGGAACGGGCCGGTCACCAGGTAGGCGGTGAGCAGGGTCGCGATGGTGCTCATCATGAGCGTGGTGACGATGATGTCCACCCGCCAGAACGCGAGCAGCGCCCCGGGGATCGCGCCCCAGATCATCGCCCCGAGCATGCCGCACAGCATCATCACCACGGTGAGCAGCGGCGCCGGCAGGTCGGTGAAGGTGAAGCCCGCCCACGCGCCGCAGAACGCGCCGATGAAGAGCTGGCCCTCGCCGCCGATGTTGAAGAACCCGGCGCGGAAGGAGATGATCACCGCCGCCGAGAGCACGGCGAGCGGGATGAACTGCGAGATCAGCGCCGCCATGCCGAACGGGGCGCGGAAGTTCGAGAAGAACAGCTCGGTGTACGCCGCGAGGGGGTTCTCCCCGAGCGCGAGGATCACGATCGCCCCGATGACCAGTGACAGCGCGATGGCCATCACGGGCTGCGCCGAGCCGCGCAGCGCGGCGAGGCACGATCTGCCCAGGCGTTGCGGGATGCCCTCCCGCTCCTGCGGGACGGGTGTCGCCTCGCGCGGGGCGGCGGGCGCGTCCGAGCCGCTTGCCGCTGCCGCTGCCGCGGCGCGCTCGGCGACCACGGCGTCATGCGACGCCTGGGCCCGGGCGAGGTCCTCGGCCTGCGGCGGGATGCCCGCCATGGCCAGGCCGACCGCGGCCTCGCTCATGTTCTCCTGCGTGAACTCCGCGACGATCTGCCCGCGGAACATCACGAGCAGCCGGTCGGACAGCGACATGACCTCGTTGAGGTCGGCGGACAGCAGCAGCACGCCGGCGCCCTGGTCCCGCTGGGACACGATCGCGTTGTGCACGAACTCCATCGCGCCGACGTCGACGCCGCGCGTGGGCTGGCTGACCATGAGGACCTTGGGCGAGCTCTCGAACTCGCGCGCGATGACGACCTTCTGGATGTTCCCGCCGGACAGCGTGCTGATCGTCGTGGACGGCTGGGCGCCGCGCACGTCGAAGCCGGCGATGAGCCGGCGGGCGAACGCCTCGGCGCTGCTGCCGCTGATCCAGCCGCGCCTCGCCACCGGCGCCGTCAGGTGGGTGGGGATGAGGTTCTCGGTGACCGACATCCCCGGGCCGGTGCCCACCGCGTGACGGTCCTCGGGGATGTACGCGAGGCCCGCGGCGCGCCGGGCGGCGACGCTCGCCCCGCTGACGTCCGCACCGGCCAGGGTGATGCGGCCGGCGTCGACGCCCTGCATTCCGGCGACCGCGGCGGCGAGCTCGGACTGCCCGTTGCCCTCCACGCCGGCGATGCCGACGATCTCCCCGGCGCGCACCTGCAGCGCGAGGTCGTCGATGACGGTCACGCCCCGCTCGTCCACGACCGTGAGGCCGTCGACCTCCAGCACCGGGGCGCCGGGCTTCGCGGGGGTGTGGGCGATGCGCAGCAGCACCTCGCGGCCGACCATCATCTGCGCGATGTCGGCCTGGGAGAGGCCCGCCGCGGGGCGCGTGTCGATGGAGCGGCCGTCGCGGATCACCGTGATGGCGTCGGCGATCTCGAGGACCTCGCCGAGCTTGTGCGAGATGAACAGCACGGCGCACCCCTTGGCCGCGAGCGACCGGATGACCTCGAACAGCTCGTCGGACTCGCCGGGGGTGAGCACGGCCGTGGGCTCGTCGAGGATCAGCAGCCGGGTGTCGTGACTGAGGGCCTTGAGGACCTCGACGCGCTGGCGCAGCCCGACGGAGAGCGTCGAGACCTTCGCCTGGGGGTCGATCTCGAGGCCGAAGCGCTCGCTGAGCGCGGAGACCTCCGCCTCCATGCGCTTCGCGTCGAGGGTGCCCCGCTGGGTGCGCAGCTCCCGGCCGAGGAAGACGTTGGCGGCGACCGTGAGGGACGGCACGAGCTTGAAGTGCTGGTGCACCATGCCGATGCCCAGGGCTGACGCCTTCTGGGGGCTGGTGATCCGCACCTCCCGGCCGTCGAAGAGGATGGCGCCGGAATCGGGCTGGGCCGTGCCGGCGATCATCGTCATGAGGGTCGTCTTGCCGGCGCCGTTCTCGCCGACGAGGGCGTGGATCCGCCCGGGGAGCACGGACAAGGAGATGTCGTCGTTCGCCACCTTGGGCCCGAAGGCCTTGGTGATGTGGCGGAGCTCCAGCAGGGGTGTGGCCATGAGTGGACGTCTCTCTTCGGTCGTGGCCTTCAAGGGGGTGTGCGGTGGCCGCTGCCCGCCGGGGGGACAGCCGGCAGCGGCCACGCGCGAGGGGCGTCAGTACGCCGTCGGGACCTTGATCTCGCCGTCGACGACCTTCTTCGAGTACGTCGCGATCTCGTCCTGGATCTCCTTCGGGACGATGTCGCCGTTGTCCTCGAAGGTGAGGCTCACGCCGTTGTTGTGCAGGCCGTACTCGGTGGTCTCGCCGAACTTGAGCGTGCCCGCGGCGTGCGCGTCGACGGCCGACTTGAGCGAGACGCCGATGTTCTTGAGCATCGAGCCGAGGATGTGCCCCTTGTGCAGCGGGTTCTGGTTCGAGTCGACGCCGATCGCGTACCGGTTGCTGTCCTCGGCGGCGCGCAGCACGCCGATGCCGGCGCCTCCCGCGACCTGGAAGACGACGTCCGCGCCCTGCTCGTACATGGCGGTGGCCTGGTCGAACCCGCGGTTCGAGTCGACGAAGTCGCCGACGTAGGAGACGAGGACCTCGATCGACGGGTCGACGGACTCCACGCCCTTCTTGTAGCCGACCACGAAGTCGTTGATCACGGGGATGTCCATGCCGCCGACGATCCCGACCTTCTTGCTGCCGGTGGCCAGCGGGAACGTGTCCTTGTTGATGGTCGCCTGCGCGGCGAGCACGCCAGCCAGGAACGAGCCCTCGTTCTGGCGGTAGACGATGGACGCGACGTTGGGCTGCTCGACGACGGAGTCGTAGATCAGGTAGTTCTGCTTCGGGTACTTCGGGGCGGTCTCGTCGAGGATGTCGATGAACTGCGAGGTGCCGACGATCACGACGTCCCAGTCGCCGCCGGAGACGGACTCCAGGTTCGAGCGCCACTGCGCCGGGTTCTCGGCGTCGCTCTGGATGTTCTGGATCTTGCTGCCGGCCTTCTCCATCTCGGCCATGCCGCGTGCCGCGTCGTCGAAGAACCCCTGGTCGCCCAGCGGGCCGTTGACGACGTTCACCACGGACAGCGCGCCGTCCTTGGCGCCCTCCGTGCTGCCGGCGGTCTCCGTGGCGTCGCCGCCACCGCACGCCGCGAGTGTGAGGGTGGCAGCCGCGGCGATCGCGACACCGCCTATCAGTCGCTGCTTCATTGTCGTGCTCCTTTGCACTGGTGAACTCATTGCGGGGGTTGGACAGGTCGTTCAGGGCCCCGGGGGCGGGGAGCCCAGCGGCTCCGCGGCCCGGGCGAGGGAGGCGCGCACGGCCTCCGGACGCGGCATCCCGGTGGTGGCTCCGAGGGAGCCCACCGAGACGGCTCCGGCGTGGGCGGCCCAGCGGGCCGAGGCGACGAGGTCCTCGCCGCGGCTGAGCGCGTCGGCGAGGGCCCCGATGAAGGTGTCGCCGGCGCCGGTCGTGTCGACGACCGCGACCCGGGGGGCGGTGACGTGGGACAGCTCGGCGCCGTCCCACACGAAGGCCCCACGCTCCCCGACAGTCACCACCACCGAGCCGCTGATGGCGGTGTCGGCGGCGAGCTCGGCGGCGAGCGTCGCGGGGTCGGGGGGCAGGGGCCGCCCGGTGACGGCCTCGTACTCGATCTCGTTGACCACGAGAACGTCGACGAGGTCGAGGATCTCCGCGGGCAGGGCTTGGGCGGGGGCGGGGTTGAGGACGAACGAGCCGCGGGCGGCGCGCGCCGCGGCGAGCACGGCGTCGAGGGGCACCTCGAGCTGCGCGACGACGACGGCGGCCTCGGCGACGGTCGGCCCGGCGGCCTCGACGTGGCGGGCGGAGAGGCAGCCGTTGGCGCCGGCGACGACGACGATGCTGTTCTCGGCGGCGGAGTCGACCTGGACCATGGCGCGGCCGGTGGGGGTCTGCGGCTGGGCGCCGAGGTGGCGGAGGTCGATGCCCTCGCCGCGCATCGCGGCACGGACCTCGGCGGCGTCGGGGTCGTCCCCGGTGAGGCCGACGAACGCGACGCGGCGGCCGAGCCGTGCGGCGGCGATGGCCTGGTTGCTGCCCTTGCCGCCGAGGAACTCGGCGTAGCCGGTCGCGGACACGGTCTCGCCCGGACGGGGAAGCTCGTCGACAGAGGCGACGAGATCGATGTTGACGCTTCCCACCACGGTCACGTCCATGCGCTCAGGCTCCATTGCCCGACCCTTTGATCGCAGTCTGCTCAGAGATCGTTCTCTGAGCCGTGGCCCTGATCAAACGGCCTGCGATGTGTGATTGTCAAGGCCCTGCACGGGCGACCTTCGGCCCATTGTGGGGAAGTGCTCCTCTGGTTACAGTTCGGTCTCGGTAATGGATTACTCACGCTGCCGGATCCGGCGCGCGTGTCCCGGGCGGACGATCGAGGGGGGCCCATGGGGACGACCACCGCAGAGGCTGGGGCCGCCATCGTCCCCAGCCCGGCAGGAAGTGGCAGGAATGCGGCGCGGGTAGCATCTCCGGCGCCGGCGCAGCCCGGCGCCTCCCGAACCGGCCAGCCGCCGGGGCCGGGCCACGCGCGGAACGGGGATCGATGATGGGGCGCAAGGTCACCGTGCGGGATGTCGCCGCCGCGGCCGGCGTCTCGACCGCCACCGCCTCCCGGGTGCTCACGCACAGCACCTCGGTGAACCCCGAGATGGCCCGCCGCGTGCTGAAGGCCAGCAGCGAGCTGGGCTACACCGCCAACGTCTTCGCGCGCGCGCTCCGCACCCAGCGCACCGACACCGTCGGCATGGTGGTGCCGTCCATCAGCAACGCGTACTTCATCGCCGCCGTCGAGGCCGTCGAGAGGGAGCTCGCCGACAGCGGCCGCTCGCTCATCCTGTGCGACGCCCGCGAGTCGGTCGAGACCGAGGCCCAGCGCATCGAGCTGCTCGTCCAGCGCATGGTCGACGGGCTCATCGTGGTGCCCGTGACCGCGTTCGACTCCGTGCCGGCCATCGAGGCCGCCGCACGCCAAGGGCCGGTGGTGCTGTTCGACCGGTGGGCGGACGCGGCGAGCACCGACTACGTCGGCAGCGACAACGCCGACGGGCTGCGGCTCTGCGTGGACCATCTGCGCGCGCGCGGCTGCCGCTCGATCGTCTACGTCGGGGCCAAGCCCCGCACGAGCACGGCGTACGAGCGGCACAAGGCCTTCCGCGAGCTCATGGGGCCCGCAGACGGCGCCGACGGCGCGGACGGCTCCACCCTGCTCGGCGAGTTCAGCATCGAGTGGGGCGTCGACGCGGCACGCCAGCTCCTGGGCCGCGACGAGCTGCCCGACGCGATCGTGTGCGGCGCCGACATCATCGCGGTCGCCCTGCTCGGCACGCTGCGCGAGGCGGGGGTGGCCGTCCCCGAGCAGGTGAAGGTCGTCAGCTACGACGACCTGCTGCTGGGGCAGCTCACCGTGCCGCGGCTCACCTCGGTGCGCCAGCCCATCGACGCGATGGCCGCCGAGGCGGTGCGGCTGCTCGACGAGCGGGCCGGGCGCCCCGACGCGCCCGTGCACAAGAGCATCTTCCGGCCCACGCTCGTGGTGCGGGAGTCGACCGGTCGCTGACGCCCCAGGCTCCGGACCGCCGCGGCGGCCCGGAGCCCGGCGCGGGTCAGCCGGCGCAGGCCGTGAGCAGCATGTCCACAAAGCGCTCGCGGTCGGCCGCCAGCACCACCCGGGTGTTCGGCGGCTTCTGGGTGACGCCCAGGTGGTCGACCACCGTCATGCCCAGCGTCTGCGTGCCCGCGGTCTCGACGCGGACGTAGGCGTCGATGCCCCGGAGCGCGATCGACGGGTCGATGGCCACGGCCATGGTGACCGGGTCCGGCAGGTCGAACCCGTCGATGTGCGTCACCTCGCGGCAGAACTCGACGAGCTGGCGCTGGATGCGGGTGCAGAACTCGCCGAGCGGCCCGGTGGCCGCGAGACGCACGGAGTCCGCGGGGGTGATCGTGGCGTCGTTGCGCGAGACGTCCCACCCGACCATCTCGAGCGGCAGCCCCGAGGTGAACACGATGTCGGCGGCCTCGGGGTCCACGTAGACGTTGAACTCGGCGGTGGGGGTGACGTTCCCGGTGTGGTCGCCCGTCCCCGCCATCATGACCACCCGGGCGAACAGGCCGGCGATGTCCGGGGCCTTGCGCAGGGCCAGGGCCAGGTTGGTCAGCGGGCCGAGGGTCACCAGGGTGATCTCGCCCGGGTGGGCGCGCGCGAGCTCGATGATGCGGTCCACGGCGTGCCCCTCGACCGGCTCGCGGCCGGTCAGCGGGAGCCCGATGTCGCCCATGCCGTCGGCGCCGTGGACGTCGTGCGCGAACACGTGCTCGCGGACCAGCGGGCGGTCGGCGCCAGCGAGCACGGGGACCGTCGAGCCGCACTGCTCGAGGGTGTAGAGGGCGTTCTGCACGCCCATGCTGAGCGGGACGTTGCCCGAGACGACGGTGACCGCCAGGACGTCCACGCGCGCGTCGGTGAGCGCGAGGACGAGGGCGACGGCGTCGTCGGAGGCGGTGTCCGTGTCGATGATCATCTTCTGTGCCATGTGCAGTTCGTAGGGATGTAACGCCATGTACGCAACGCGCCGCTCCGTGCGCGTTGACCTGGGCTTTCGAACCCTGCTAAGAACTGCCCCGTGGGATGTAAACCTTTACATCCCACGGCGACGAGGAGGTCGCACCATGGCAGGACGGGTGACCGTCGAGGACGTGGCCCGGCGCGCAGGCGTCTCCACGGCGACCGTCTCGCGTGCCGTGAACGGCACCGCGCGGGTCGCCCAGGAGACCCTCGACCGGGTGCGGGCCGCGATCGACGAGCTCGGCTTCCACCCCACGCCCGCGGCGCAGAACCTCCGCCAGCAGCGCACCCGCAACATCGCGCTCGTGGTGCCCACCATCACCAACCCGTTCTTCCCCGAGCTCGTGGCCGGCGTCACCCCGGAGATCGCCCGGCGCGGCTGCTCGCTGCTGCTCATCAGCACCGGCGACCCCGAGGTCGAGGCGGTCCGTGTGGCCGGCTCGCGCCTGGTGGACGGCGTCCTGCTGGTGGGCTCGATGGAGCGGACGGGGGCCACGCCGCGGGCCCGGCACGTGGAGGTCCCGGTGGTCGCCTTCGACCGCGCGCCCTCGACGATCCGCACCACCGTGGTGCAGTGCGACAACGTCGCGGGCGCCCGGGACGTCGTCGCGCACCTGGCGGAGCTGGGGCACCGCGACATCGCGCACCTGCGCGGGCCACGCGGGCTCGACGTCGCCGACCAGCGTGCCCGCGGGCACCGGCGCGCACTCCTGGAACGAGGCCTCGACCCGCGGTCGGGCGGCGAGCTCGAGGGCGACTTCAGCGAGGAGTCCGGGTACGCCGCCGCCCTCCGCCTGCTCGACGGCCGGAGCCGGCCCACGGCGCTCTTCGCGGCCAACGACATGATGGCCATCGGCGCCCTCGCCGCGCTGCGCGCCCGGGGTGTGCGCGTGCCCGAGGACATCGCCGTCGCCGGCTTCGACGGCATCCGCCTGGGCCGCTACCTGCACCCCACCCTGACGACGTACGCGCAGCCGATCGCCGCGATCGCCCAGCGCGCCGTCGGCCTCGTCCTCGACGCCGTGGACGCCCAGACGACCTCGACCCCCGGCCCCGGCCGCCGGGCGCCCCAGGTCCTGACCCTGCCCGGTGACCTCGTGGTCGGCGGGTCGACATCCCCCGCCCCGTCCTGAAGGAGATCCCGTGCCGCACGTCCTCGTCGTCGGAGAGTCCTGGTTCATCCACTCGATCCACCAGAAGGGCTTCGACTCCTTCACCACCTCCGAGTACCAGGAAGGCGGGGCGGCGTTCCTCGCGGCCCTGCGCGCTCGCGGCCACGAGGTGACGTACGTGCCCTCGCACACCATCCATGAGCGGCTGCCCACCACCGTCGAGGGGTACGCGCCCTACGACGTGGTGGTGGTCTCCGATGTCGGGGCGAACAGCTTCCAGCTCCCGCCGCAGACGTTCTCCGGCTCCGTCCCCGCGCCGGACAAGTCCGAGCTGCTGCGCGCCCACGTCGAGCGCGGCGGCGGGCTGCTCATGGTGGGCGGGTATCTGACGTTCAGCGGGATCGACGCCAAGGGCCGGTGGGGTCGGGCCCCGCTGGGGGAGGCCCTCCCCGTGCGGGTGCTGGACCGCGACGATCGCGTCGAGCTGCCCGTCGGCGCCCAGCCCCACGTCTCCGCCGATCACGAAGTGGTGGCCGGGCTCGCGCCGGTGTGGCCCGCGCTCCTCGGCCTCAACGAGGTCGTCGCCAAGGACGACGCCCAGGTCCTCGCGACCTGCGCCGGCCACCCGTTGCTCGTCGTGGGCGGCTACGGCGCCGGCCGCACGGGCGCCTTCACCTCGGACATCGCGCCGCACTGGGCGCCGCCGGAGTTCCTGGACTGGGACGGGTACGTCGACCTCTGGGACCGCCTCGTCACCTGGCTCGCCGGATGAGCGCCGAGCCCAACCTCTCGCTGGCCCAGCAGCTGCGGGACATGCCCAAGGTGGAGCTGCACTGCCACCTGGAGGGCTGCGTCCGCCCCGAGACCTTCATCGACCTGGCCAGGCGCCACGGTGTGGCACTGCCCTCCGACGACCCCGCCCAGGTGTACGCGTACCACGACATGGCCAGCTTCATGGAGGTCTTCGAGCGGCTCAGCGCGGCGGTGGTCACCCGCGAGGACGTCGCCCGGATCACCTACGAAGCGCTCGTCGACGCGTCGCGCGGCTCGAACGTCGTCTACCGGGAGATGTTCGTCAACCCGACGCTGCACCCCACGCTCGCCTACCCCGAGCTGCTCGACGGCCTGACCGCGGGCGTGCGCCAAGCCCGCGCGGACACCGGGATCGTCGCGCGCCTCATCCCGTCGGTGTACCGGGCGCACAGCCCGGCGCGGGCTGCGGCGATGGCGCGGGACGTGGTGGCGGGTCCACGCGACCTCGTCGTCGGGCTGGGCATGGACGGTGACGAGCTGGCGGGGCCGCCGGCGGACTTCGTCGAGGCCTACGTCATCGCGCGGGACGGCGGGCTGCCCGTCACGGCACACGCGGGGGAGCGGTTCGTCGCCCAGGAGGTCGCCGACTGCCTCGACCTGCTGGGCTGCACGCGGCTGGACCACGGGTACGCGCTCGCGCGGGACCCGGCGCTCGCAGCGCGGGTCCGGGCGGAGGGCATCCACGTGACCTACGCGTGGCTGTCCACCACATACAACTTCCATGGGCCGATGGCCGAGCACCCGTTCCGGCTGCTGCGCGACGCCGGGCTGTCCATGTCGATGGGCAGCGACGACCCGGCGATGGGCGGCACGGACCTGGCCGGCGACTACGCGGCGGTCGCCGAGGCTCTCGGGTTCACCGTGGCGGACTTCGTCGCCCAGAACCGCGCGGCCCTGGCGGCGTCGTGGCTCACCGGCCCCGACCTGGAGGCCGTCCGCGACCGGCTCTGGTGACGCGGGCGCCGTGGAGGTGGACGGCTGGACCTGGTGATCCGGGGTGGGCGGCCCGTCACCAGGTCCAGCCGCGCTCGGCGAGCTCGACCTCCTTGCGGAACCTCTCCTGCGGGTCCCCTTTCGCGCGGTTGCGCAGCTGCACCCCGGCGAGCTGGCAGGCCTCCGCGAGCAGGTCGTCGTAGGCGAGCTGGGTGGCGATGAGGCGTTCAGCCCGGGCCATCGAGCGCGGCTCGTCCTCGATGGTCCGCGCCAGCTCGGCGACCTTGCCGAGCCTGGTCTGCACCCGCAGGGCCAGGAACGGATCGGGCACGGCGATCTTCCCGTCGCCGACCTTGTCCAGGCGGACCTCCGCCGCGAGGTCGCGCGCGCGTCGTCGCCGCGGGTGCAGCCGGTCCCAGAACCGGCCGATCGCGGCCCGCAGACGGCGCCTCCAGCGGGGCGGCTCGTCAGGGCTGGGGAACACCGCCCACAGCACGCAGAAGAACGCTGCGGGAACGAAGAGGACGATCAGAACTGACCACGGCATGAGCGCAACCTCTTACCCGAGACCGGCGAATGGCACACCCTCGTGTCCCTCCAGGCTAGGCACGGTCGGCCGGATGGGCGAGGCCACACGGGCTCGGGCCGGCCAGGCGCCCCGCAGGGCATCGGGGGCACCCTGACCTGCGGATGAGGCCACTCGGGGTCTAATCAGGGCGTTAACTGATCGCTGGTCACGCCGGTGAACAGGCACGATGTCCTGGTCACCAGTCCGCATCACCACCGATGGGAAGTCTTATGAGCACCGCCCCGATAGGTCCCGCCTCAGCCGTCACCTCGCCCGATCCCGCGACGCCGCCCATCGCGACCGCACGGGGACTGGTCAAGACATACGGCTCGGGCGAGACGGCGGTGCATGCGCTCGCGGGCGTCGACGTGGAGTTCGGGCGCGGCCAGCTCACCGCGATCATGGGCCCGTCGGGATCGGGCAAGTCGACCCTGATGCACTGCATGGCAGGGCTGGACCGCCCCACCGAGGGCTCGATCGTGGTGGACGGCGACGAGGTCGGCAAGATGAACGAGCGCCAGCTCACCAAGCTGCGCCGCACCCGCCTGGGCTTCGTCTTCCAGGCGTTCAACCTGGTGCCCACGCTGACCGCTGCCGAGAACATCACGCTGCCGTTGGACATCGCGCGCCGTCCCGTGGACAAGGCGCACTTCGACGCCGTGGTGGCGGCCGTCGGGCTCGAGGACCGCCTGGGGCACAAGCCCAACGAGCTCTCCGGCGGCCAGCAGCAGCGGGTGGCGTGCGCGCGTGCGCTCGTCTCGCGCCCGGCGGTCGTCTTCGCCGACGAGCCCACCGGCAACCTGGACTCCACCTCCGCCGCGGAGGTCCTGGGCTTCCTGCGCCGCTCGGTCGACGACCTGGGCCAGTCCATCGTCATGGTCACGCACGACCCGACGGCCGCGTCCTACGCGCACCGGGTGCTGTTCCTGGCCGACGGCCGCCTGGTCGGCGAACTGCTCGACCCCACCCCGGCGTCGGTGCTGGAGATGCTCGGCTCGGTCTCCTCCCGCGCGCGCCAGGCCGCGTCACCGGCAGCCGTCTGATGGGGCGCGTCGCGCTAAGGGGCATCCGCGCGCACCTAGTGCGCTTCCTGATGTCGCTCCTCGCTGTCGCGTTGGGCATCTCGTTCATCGCGGGCACGTTCTCGCTCAACGGCATGCTCTCGGCCACCTTCACGGGCATCGTCGACTCGACGATGCTGGGCGACGCGTACGTCCGCGGCGGTGACGAGTCGATCCGCGCCTCCACGACCGGCACCGAGGTCGGCCCGACGCGCAACCGCATCCCGGTGGCGCTCGCCGACGAGCTCTCCAACGTCGACGGGGTCCACGCGGCCCTCCCCGAGATCTCCGGCCTCATGGTGCTGGTGGGCGCCGACGGCACCGCGGTGCAGTCGACCCAGGCCCCCAGCTTCTCGGTCAGCTACGACCCCCGGGACCGCACCAGCAAGGTCATCGCCGGCCGCGCGCCCCAGGGTTCTGGCGAGATCGCCCTGGAGACGGTGACCCTGGCCAGCTCGGGCCTGGAGGTCGGCGACACCACGCGCATGGTGGTCGGCGGGGATCTCCGTGACGTCGAGGTGGTCGGCGAGATCGACCCCGGCGGCCCGATGGCCGGCGCCACGATCGCCTACGTCGACCTCGAGACGGCCACGGCCGACTTCGCCGCCGACGGCATGGTCGCCACCATCGCGGTGTACGGCGAGGACGGGACCACCGAGCAGCAGATCGTCGACGCCGTCAACGAGGCCGTCGCCGGCTTCGACACTCCCGTCGAGGTGGTGGGCGGCGACGCGATGCGCGTCGAGTCCCGCGACGACGTCGCCAGCCAGATCGGCTTCATCTCGACGTTCCTGCTGGTCTTCGCGGGGATCGCGCTGTTCGTGGGCGGCTTCATCATCGCCAACACGTTCGCCATGTCGGTGCGCCAGCGGATGCGCGAGTTCGCGCTGCTGCGGGCCGTGGGCGCCTCGCCCACGCAGGTGCTGTCCTCGATCCTGCTCCAGGCCGCCGTGGTCGGCGTGGTCGGTTCGCTGATCGGCGTCGCCGGTGGCGTGGGGCTGGTGTCGCTGTTGAAGGTGGGCTTCGAGTCCATGGGCATGAGCCTGGTGGGCGACATCCCGCTCGACACGTCGACCGTGGTCATGTCCGTGGTGATCGGCGCCGTGGTCAGCGTCGGCGCCGCGTTCCTCCCGGCGCGCCGTGCCGCGATGGTCCCGCCCGTCGAGGCGATGCGCGACGACGTCGCCACCACCGAGCGCTCGCTGCGGGTGCGGGCGATCGCCGGAGGCGTGATCGGCGGGCTTGGTGTCGTGGGCGTGGTGATCGCCGCGCTGCAGCCCGAGCTGGAGAGCGGCGAGACGCTGCTCGGCATCGGCGCCGCGGCCGTCGTGATCGGGATGCTGCTGCTGGCGCCCGTGCTCGCCCGGGGCGCCCTGGGCGTGCTGGCCGCGCCGTTCGTGGCGCTGGTCCGGCCCGTGGGGCGGCTGGCCCGCGGCAACGTGGTCCGCAACCCGCGCCGCACCGCCAACACCGCCGGCGCCCTGATGATCGGCATGGCCCTGGTCGGGGCGGCCACCGTGATCGCGGCCACCACGCAGGCGTCGCTGGGCACCGTGGTCAAGAAGGAGGCAGTGTCCGACTTCATCGTCTCCGCCGCCACGAACAGCGCCATCCCGGAGCAGGCCATCGACGAGATGCGCGACCTGCCCGAGGTGGGCTCGGTCGACGCGCTGTACTACGGCGTGTTCCTCGCCGACCGTGTGGGGGTGACCCCGGCCTCGGACAGCCTGGTCTCCACCTCGGGCATGGACCCCGCCGCGTTCGGGCGCAGCCTCGACGTCGACGAGGTCGAGGGCGACCTGCAGGCCGCGCTCAACGACGGGCAGATCGCGCTGCAGGAGTCCGTCGCCGAGGAGCACGGCTGGACGGTGGGCGACGAGCTGACCTTCCTGGGCAGCGCCGGCGCGCACGACGTGACGGTGGGGGCGATCTTCAGCTCCAACGCGCTGGGGGTCGGATCCGCGATGTCGCAGGACATGTACGACGAGATGATCGTGCCGGGCGAGCGCTATGCGGCGAACGTGTTCATCGCCAGCGCCGACGGCGTGGACCTCGAGGACACGCGCGCGGCGCTGAGCTCGACGCTCGAGCCGTACGTGGTGATCTCGCTGCTCGACAAGGACGAGTTCGTCGCCGGTATCGCCGACCAGGTGAACCAGGTGCTGGTGATCCTGTACGCGCTGCTCGGGTTGTCGATCATCATCGCCGTGCTGGGCATCGTGAACACGCTGGCCTTGTCGGTGATCGAGCGGACCCGCGAGATCGGCCTGCTCCGGGCCGTGGGCCTGGGCCGGCTGCAGCTCTCCGGGACGGTGACCATCGAGTCGGTGCTCACCGCCCTGTTCGGCACGGTCGTGGGCCTCGCGGTCGGCGTGGGCCTGGCCATGGCGCTGCAGAAGGTGTTCACCGACGACGGGCTCGGCACACTGTCCATCCCGTGGGCCAGCCTCGGCTCGATGCTGGTGCTGGCGCTGGTGGTCGGGGTGCTGGCCGCCCTCTGGCCCGCGTTGCGGGCCGCGCGGATGCCGGTGCTTGACGCCGTCAGCTACGAGTAGCCCGGCGCCGGCCTGGCGGTCTCCCGCCCAGGCCGTGGCCTGACCCCGCCGGGGCGCGCACGTCGCGCCCCGGCGGCGTCATGTCCGGGGTTCTCCTACGCTGGCCGGGGGATCTCGCCGGCATGGGCCGCGAGCACCCGCGGGAGGTCAGCCATGACGCATGCCTCACCCGGTGGAACGGCGCAGCCGGTCGTGGCCGGCGGCCCGATCGCTCGGGCCCGCGGCCTGGTCAAGACGTACGGCTCGGGGGACACGGCGGTCCGCGCGCTCGACGGCGTCGACGTGGACTTCGGTCGCGGCGAGCTGACCGCGATCATGGGGCCGTCCGGATCGGGCAAGTCGACGCTCATGCACTGCATGGCGGGGCTCGACCGGCCCACCGAGGGATCGGCCGAGGTCGACGGCGACGACGTCAGCCGGATGAGCGAGCGCCGGCTCACCAAGCTGCGCCGCACCCGGCTCGGGTTCGTGTTCCAGGCCTACAACCTGGTGCCGACGCTGACCGCCGGGGAGAACATCACGCTGCCCCTGGACATCGCGCGCCAGCCTGTGGACCGCGACTTCTTCGACACGGTGGTCGACGCCGTCCGGCTCCGCGACCGCCTGCACCACAAGCCCTCAGAGCTGTCCGGCGGCCAGCAGCAGCGCGTCGCGTGCGCTCGGGCGCTGATGTCGCGGCCCGCCGTCGTCTTCGCGGACGAGCCCACCGGCAACCTGGACTCCGAGTCCTCTGCGGAGGTGCTGGGGTTCCTGCGCCGGTCGGTGGACGACCTGGGCCAGTCGGTGGTGATGGTCACCCACGAGCCGACCGCGGCCGCGTACGCGCACCGGGTGCTCTTCCTCGCGGACGGGCGCCTGGTCGGGGAGCTGGTGGACCCCACCCCGGCCACGGTGCTCGAGGCCCTGGGCTCGATGAGCGGGCTCCCGCCCGAGGGCCTGGACGGCTCCGGGGACCCCGGCCGCCCCGCCCGACACCAGGCGCCCTGATGCTCCGGGTCGCGCTGCGGGGCATCGGCGCCCACCCCGTGCGCTTCCTGCTCACCATGCTCGCGGTGGCGCTGGGCATCGCGTTCGTGGCGGGCACCTTCGCCCTGCGCACCATGCTCTCCTCGACGTTCACCGACATCGTCGAGACGTCGATGCTCGGCGACGCGTACGTGCGCGGCGCTGATCGCGCCCCCGGGGAGTCCACCGTCGGCGGCGAGACCTCGGATGCCCGCAACCAGGTGCCCATCGGGCTGGCCGACGTGGTGGCGGGCGTCGACGGCGTCACCGCGGCGCTGCCCGACCTGAGCGGGCCGGTGGTGCTGGTGGGCGCCGACGGCACCGCCGTGCAGAGCACGCAGGCGCCCAGCTTCGCCGTGGTGCTGTACCCGCAGTCGCGGGGCGTGGACGTGGTCGCGGGGCGCCTCCCGGAGCAGCCGGGCGAGGTGGCCCTCGAGCACTCGACCCTCGAGGCGTCCGGGCTGGCGGTGGGGGACACCACCACCGTGGTGCTGGGCGGCGCGCTGCAGAGCGTCCAGGTGGTCGGCGACGTGGACGCCGTGAGCTCCGCCGCGGGCGCCACGCTCGTGTACCTCGACCCGGCGACCGGCCGCGCGCTGTTCGCCCCCGACGGCATGGTGTCCACGATCGCGGTGTACGGCGAGCGCGACCTGAGCGAGGCGGCGCTGACGGACAGGCTCGCGCCGGTGGTGCGGGACGCGGCGCCGGCGGACGCCCCCGCGCAGGCCGTCACCGGCGACGACGCGCGCGCCGAGTCGCGCGCGGCCGTCGAGGCGATCCTCGGCTTCGTGCTGACATTCCTGCTCGTGTTCGCCGCGATCTCGCTGTTCGTCGGGGCGTTCATCATCGCCAACACGTTCGCGATGTCCGTGCGCCAGCGCACCCGCGAGTTCGCCCTGCTGCGCGCTGTGGGCGCCTCGCCCACACAGGTGCTCGTCTCGATCCTGCTGCAGGCCGCGGTCATCGGCGTGATCGGCGCCGCGCTGGGCATCGCGGGCGGACTCGCGCTGGTCGAGGTGCTGCGCCGCGTCCTGGAGTCGATGGGGATGACGCTCACGGGCAGCATCCCGCTCAACGCCTCCACGGTGGCGATCTCCCTGGGCGTCGGCACGCTGGTCAGCCTCGTCGCGGCGTTCGTGCCGGCACGTCGGGCCGCCGTGGTGCCGCCCGTGGAGGCGATGCGCGACGAGTCGACCGCCCCGGAGCGGCCCCTGCGCCTCAGGGCTGTCGTGGGGGCCGTGCTGGCCCTGCTGGGAGCGGCCGGGGTGCTGGCCGCGGTGTGGCGCCCCGAGGCCGACGGCGCGCCGCAGCTGCTCGGCTACGGGGCCGCCGGGGTGGTGCTCGGCATGCTCCTGCTGGCCCCGGTGATCGCCCGGGCGAGCATCGGGACCCTGGCCACGCCGTTCGTCGCGTGGATCAAGCCGGTGGGGCGCCTAGCCCGGGGCAACGTGGTGCGCAACCCGCGGCGCACCGCGAACACCGCCGGCGCGCTGATGATCGGCATGGCCCTGGTCGGGGCGGCCGCCGTGATCGCGGCCTCCACCACCGCGTCGACCCAGGCGATCGTGGCCCGCGAGGCCACCACCGACTACATCCTCAGCACGCCCGCGTCAGGGACCATCCCCACCGACGCCCTCACGGCGGTGCGCGCGCTGCCCGATGTCGCCGCCGCGGACGCCTTCTACGCCGGCCAGGCGCTGGTCCGCGGCCCCGAGGGTGACGAGTCGGGGGTGCTGCTCGCGGGGATCGACCCGGCCACCATCGGCCGCAGCCTCCAGGTCGAGGAGGTCGAGGGCAGCCTGCGGGACACCCTCGAGGACGACGAGGTCGCGGTGCAGCGCGGGGCCGCGAAGGACGAGGGCTGGCAGGTCGGCGATCGGATCACGCTCACCGGCGGCTCGGGCTCCCGGGAGCTGCGCGTCGGCGCGATCATCGACTCGTCGGCGATCCCCTCCCCGCTGGTCGTCTCGCCCGAGGTCTTCGACTCGCTCGTGCCCGCGGTCGAGCGCGCCATCCCGACGGTGTTCGTCACCGCGGCCCCCGGGGCCGACGTGGACGGCCTGCGCGCGCAGCTCACCGAGGCCGTCCGGCCCTACCTGGTCGTCTCCGTGCTCGACACCGAGCAGTTCGTCGCCGGGCTCGCGGACCAGGTCAACCAGGTGCTGGTGATCCTGTACGCGCTGCTCGGGCTCTCGATCGTCATCGCGGTGCTGGGCATCGTCAACACGCTCGCGCTGTCGGTGATCGAGCGCACCCGCGAGATCGGCCTGCTGCGCGCCGTCGGGCTCGGGCGGCTCCAGCTCGCCGGCACCGTGACCATCGAGTCGATCCTCACCGCCGTGTTCGGCACCGTGGTCGGTCTCGCCGTGGGCGTCGCGCTCGCCTCCGCGATGCCCACGGTCTTCGCGGACGACGGGCTCACCGACCTGGCCGTGCCGTGGGTGAGCCTGCTCGGCATGGTGCTGCTGGCCATCGTCGTCGGGGTGCTCGCCGCGCTGTGGCCGGGCCTGCGCGCCGCCCGGCTGCCGGTGCTCGACGCCGTCAGCTACGAGTAGCCCGCCCGGTCACACCAGCCGCCGCGCCCCCGGTGTCACCACGCGCAGCCACCGGTAGCCGTAGCCCTCCAGGGCCACCTCCACCGAGCCGCGCTCGTCGCACGCCAGCGACCCGTGGTCCAGCAGGTCCACCAGCTCGGTCTCCGCGTCGAGGTCCGGCAGCCGCAGCGGCACGGTCAACGGCTCCGGGCCCAGGTTGTGCACCGCGACGAGGGACCCGTCGTCCCAGGTGGCGCGGTGGGCGAACACCGCGGCGTGCGGCTGGTCCAGCACCTCCACGCCGCTCCAGCCCAGCTCGGGGGACTCCCGGTACCGGCGGATCAGCTGCTGGATGAACGAGAGCAGCGAGTCGGGGTCGTGGCGCTGCTCGGCCACGCTGATGTGCTCGGGCGCGAAGCCGCCCTCCACCACCGGCCCGGGCAGGCGCCGGCGGGCCGCCGTGGAGAACCCGCCGTTCTTGCCCGACGTCCACTGCATCGGCGTTCGCACGGCCATCCGCCCGGGGGCGGCCAGGTTCTCGCCCATGCCGATCTCCTCGCCGTAGAACAGCACCGGGGTGCCCGGCAGCGAGAACAGCAGCGAGTAGGCCATCCGGATCTGCCGGGGGTCGCCCGACAGCATCGGGGGCAGCCGGCGGCGCAGGCCACGGCCGAAGACTTGCATGTCCTCGTCCGGGCCGAACGCCGCGAACACCTCCTGGCGCTCGCCCTCGGTCAGCTTGTCGAGGGTCAGCTCGTCGTGGTTGCGCACGAACGTGGCCCACTGGGCGTCTCGGGGGATGGGCGGGCGGTCGCGCAGCGCCTTCTCGAGCGGGGCCGCGTCGTGCCGGGCCATCGACAGGTACAGGCTCTGCATGCCCACGAAGTCGAACATCATCGTCAGCTCGTCGCCGTCGCTGCTGCCGAAGTACTCCACCTGCTCGGCGTGCGGCAGGTTCACCTCGCCCAGCAGGATCGCGTCGCCGGCGCGGCGGCCCAGGAACGAGCGGAGGGCACGCAGGTAGGAGTGCGGGTCGCCGTCCTCAGAGCCCGGCTCCACCTCGGCGCCCTCGAGCAGGAACGGCACCGCGTCCACCCGGAACCCGGACAGCCCCACCTCGAGCCAGAAGCCCATGACCTTCGCGATCTCGTCCCGCACCTTGGGGTTCGAGACGTTGAGGTCGGGCTGGTGCTTGTAGAACCGGTGCAGGTAGTACTCGCCGGTCTTCTCGTCGAGTTCCCAGATGGACGTCTCCTGGTCGGGGAAGACCACCTCGTGCTGCGTCGGCGGGGGCGGGTCGGAACGCCACACGTAGAAGTCGCGGTACGGGTTGTCCTTGCTGGACCGTGCTGCCTTGAACCAGGGGTGCTTGTCGGAGGTGTGGTTGACCACCAGGTCGGCGATCACGCGTATGCCGCGGTCCCGGGCGGTGCGGATCATCTCGACAAGGTCCCCATGGGAGCCCAGCCGGGGGTCCACGCCGTAGAAGTCCGTGATGTCGTAGCCGTCGTCCTTCTCCGCCGTCGGATAGAACGGCATGAGCCACAGGCAGGTGACGCCGAGGTCGGCCAGGTGGTCCAGGCGCTGCGTCAGGCCGGCGAAGTCGCCTATCCCGTCGCCGTTCCAGTCCATGAAGGTCTCGACGTCCAGGCAGTAGACGACGGCGTTCTTCCACCACAGGTCGCCCGTGTCGGTGATCCTCATGCCGCCACCCCCGCGCCGCTGAGCCGCGGGACCACGTGCTCGCCGAACACGTCCACGAACTCCTCGAGGTGCTGGCCCACGTGGTGCAGGTACACCTGCTCGAAGCCGACGTCCGCGAGCTCGGCGATCTGGTCGGCCAGCCGGCCCACGTCGGAGCCCACCAGGACGGTGCCGCGCACCTGCGAGTCGGGCACGTGCTCGCCGATGATGTCGAAGGCCTCCGGGGAGTCGACGTCCCAGCACACCGGCGGCGCGAAGGTGTTCGTCCGCCACTGGTCGCGGGCGATGGCCATCGCCGCCTGCTCGTCCGGCGCCCAGGACAGGTGCACCTGCAGCGCCAGGTCGCCGCGGCCCCCCGCATCCCGGTAGGCCGCCGCGATCGCGCGCAGCTTCTCGATCGGCTGGTTCGTGGTGATCAGGCCGTCCGCCCAGGCGGCGTGCGCCCGCGCGGTCTCGACGGACACCGCGGGGCCGATGAGCAGCGGGGGGACCTCCGGCAGCGTCCACACCCGTGCCCGGTCCACCGTGACCAGCCCGTGGTGGGTGACCTCCTCGCCGGCGTGCAGCGCGCGGATGACCTCGACGCACTCGCGCAGGCGGGCGTCACGGGCCGCCTTGTCCGGCCACCGGTCGCCGGTGATGTGCTCGTTCGCGTTCTCGCCCGATCCGAGCGCCACCCAGAACCGGCCGGGGAACATCGCCGCGAGCGTGGCCGAGGCCTGCGCGACGATCGCCGGGTGGTACCGCTGTCCCGGGGCGTTGACCACACCCATCGGCAGGTCCGTGGTGGCCAGCGCGGCGCCGAGCCACGACCAGGCGAACCCGGAGTGCCCCTGCCGCTCGCTCCACGGCGCGAAGTGGTCGGAGCACATCGCCGCCCCGAAACCCGCCTCCTGGGCGCGTTGGACCGCGCTGAGCAGCGCGGTCGGATGGACCTGCTCGTGCGAGGCATGCAGCCCGATGGTTGTCATGCCCGACATTCCTACCGGCATCCCGCGCTGCCCGCGCGGCGAGGGGTCAGTCTGTGGCGAGCGGCACGCCGACCGAGGCGCGCCGCTGCATCGGCGCCTCGTCCGGTTCCACGACCATGCTCCGACCCTGCCGCCAGCCGCGGCGCACCAGCAGCAGGAGCAGCGCGGAGACGAGGATCGTGCCGCTCATGAACACGGCCATCACCAGCGGGCTGGGAGGCCCGCCGATCCCGGTGAGCGGCGCGATGACGGCCCCCAGGCCGAACTGCAGGGCGCCGAGCAGGGCCGCGGCCGAGCCTGCGCGGTGCGGGTTCGACTCGAGCGCGATCGCCGGGGCCGAGGGCATCACCAGCCCCACGGTGCCGAGGGTCAGCATCATGAGAAGCGTCAGCGGCCAGAACGGCGCCCCCGCCACCGCGACGGCCACGAGCACCACCGAGACCGCCACCCCGGCCACCACGCCGCCCGCCAGGATCTGCTGCGGCCGGAACCGCCCGACCAGCGCGCCCGCGATCTGCGTGCCCGCGGTGATCGACACCGCGCCCCCCGCGAACACCCAGCCGAATTCCTGGGCGGTGAGCCCGTACCCGTCCTGGAAGACGAACGTGGACGAGGAGACGTAGGTGAACATCGCCGCGAGGTAGAAGGCGGACAGCAGCGCCAGCCCCAGGAAGCCCCGGTCCATCAGCAGCTCGCGGTACGAGCGCAGCGCGGCGACTGTGCCGCCGGTGCGGCGGCGCTCGACCGGCAGGGTCTCCGTCAGCGCCGTCGCGGCGAGCACCAGCAGCGCGGCTCCGACCGCGGCCAGGAACCCGAAGATCAGCCGCCAGGACCCGAAGTGCAGCAGCTGGGCGCCGATGGTCGGCGCGAGCACGGGCGCCACGCCGACCACCAGCATCAGTCGGGCCATGACCTTCGACACCGCGTCGCCCTCGAAGCGGTCACGCACCATCGCCATCGAGAGCACCATGCCCGCGGCGGCGGTGAATCCCTGGACCACGCGCAGCGCGGTGAACACCTCGATGGACTGCACCAGCAGCATCGCGGCCGAGGCGACCGAGTACACGGCCAGCGCCACGAGCAGCGGGCGCCGCCGCCCGAAGGTGTCCGAGAGCGACCCGATCAGCAGCTGCCCCGCCGCCAGGCCCGCCAGGGACGCGGTCAGGGTGAGCTGCACGGCGGCCGATGTGGCGCCCAGGTCGGCCGTGATCTCAGGGAACGCCGCGAGGTAGGTGTCGAACGTGAACGGCCCGATGGCCGTCAGGGCGGAGAGCAGCAGCACCAGCCCGGCGCTGATGCGCGCGCGGGTGGGGGCAGGGGTGAGCCCCGGGTCACGAGCGATGTCCATGAAAGCGACAACCGCCGCGAGGCGGACGGTTCTTCCCAGTGCTCACATCGTGGACAACGGTGGCGACCCGTGCTCGGGAGCCGTGCGCCCGGGCACAGCGCCGGGCGCCGGTGGGCGGGCCCCCAGACCGCGCGCGGGGAGGACGCGCCCCGAGAGGGCTGTGCCGAGCAGTGCGATCGCGGCGGCGACGGCGAACCCGGCGACGAACGCGGAGTCCGAGGACTCACCGCCCAGGGCGGTGAACAAGGACCCGGCCAGGGCCAGGGCGAGGGCCGTCGCGACGGAGTCCATGATCTGCAGCGCGGAGCTGTTGGAGCCCTGCTCGGCGGGGGCCGAGAGCTGCAGGGTCAGCACCGAGGTGGTGGGCATCGCGAGCCCGATGCCGAACCCGGCCAGCGCCCACCCGGCGTAGCCCAGCGCCACCGGGGTGGCGGGCGCCACGAGCAGCGCCGCGAGCACGATGCCGGCCGCCATCCCGAGCGTCCCGCCGCGCAGGAACGTGGTGTCCTTCCACCCGGTGGCGCGCCCGCGCACGGCCGAGCCGAGCGACCAGGTCACCGCCGCGAACGTCAGCACGGCCCCGGCCCCGGACGGGCTGAGGCTGTGCCGGGTCTGCAGCAGCAGCGGCAGGAAGACCTCGCCGCCGAAGAAAGCCGCGCTCATCAGCCCGCGCAGCAGGATCACCGTGGGCAGGCCGCGCCCCGAGCGCAGCGTCCCGACGGGCAGCAACGGCGGCAGGCCGACCACCAGCGCCGCGCCCGCCACGACGATCCACACCACGGCGCTGGCGCCGGACTGCTGGCCGCCGTGGTGCAGGGCGATCACCGCCGTCGCGGCGACCACGGAGAGCAGCAGCAGGCGGCGTGGCCCGGTCCGGCCGCGGGGCTCCGCGGGGGCGTCCTCGTCCTCGGGATCCTCCGCGTCGCGGGGCGCGGGGCCGAGGCCGGCCAGCGCGGGCCGGACGGCGAGCAGGGCGGGGATCGCCAGCGCGGGCACCGCGAGGAACACCCACCGCCAGCCCAGGTGCTCCACCATCAGCCCGGCGATCAGCGGCCCCACCACGCCGGGGATGACCCAGGCGGCGGCGAAGGCCGCGAACACCCGTGGTCGCACCGCCGCGGGGTAGGCCCGTGCGACCACGACGTACATCGCGACGGTCTCGAGGCCTGATCCGATGCCCTGCACCACCCGCCCGACCACGAGCATCGGCATGGTGTGCGCCAGCCCGGCGACGAGCACCCCGGCGACGAACAGCACGACGCCCCACACCAGCGCCGGCCCGGGCCCGCGCCGATCGGCCCACAGGCCCGCCACGGTCATGCCGACCACGCCGGACGCGATCGGCGCGGCGAAGGCCATCGCGTAGAGGCTGAACCCGTCCAGGGCGGCCGCGACCGTCGGCATCGCGGTCGACACGGCCAGGGCCTCGAACGCGGAGAGGCTCGCGAGGGCCACCAGTCCGACCGTCACGATCCGGTGCGCGCCCCGCCATGGGCTGGTGTTCGTCGCCAGTGCGCCGGTCGGCGGCGTAGAGCCCGAGGGCGCGGTCACGATCTCTCCAGAGGAAGGGTGCGGACTGACGGGATGGCGCGATGGCGGGCCGGCTGCCGGCTGCGTCTCGAGCGCCAGGGACAGCGTGCCCCTCGGGTGGCCGCGCGCGCGAATCAGTTTCCCCTCCGTGCCACCGGTCGGACACGCGAACGGGATGGACCACGCGAACGCGCCCGAACCGGCCACATGCCGGACGTCGTCATCGCCGCGGCTACGGGCGTGCTTGGCTCGCCCGCGAGGCGTCTGCCCGCTCTCGACCTCAGCAGCACGATCGCCCCGGCGCACCCCCCATGCGCCCCCTCGCACCCCATGAATCCCCCGGAGAGACCGTGTCCGACTCGCAGGCGACGACCGACCCCACGACACCCGGCCCCGTTCCGCCGGAGGCCGGCCCGGACCAGGGCGACGACGCGCAGGCGGCCGGGCGCGAGGACGCCACGCCGGACGCCACACCGGACGCTGACGAGATGGCGGGCCCGCCGCCCGCCCCCGCCCCCATCGGCACCGACGGTCTGGCCATCGCCGGCCTGATCGTCGCGTTCGTCGCCTGGCCGGTCGGCCTCGCGCTGTCGATCGCGGCGCTGGTGCGGGTGCGTCGCACCGGTCAGGCGGGCAAGGGCCTGGCCATCGGCGGGATCGCCGTCTCGGCGCTCGCCTTCGCCACGACGGTCGCGGTGGCCATCGTCTTCGTCGTCGCGGGCGCGGCGATCGTGCGGGCGGAGGACGCCGTCGTCGCGGTCGAGGCGACCGACCTCGACGAGGCAGAGGCCGGCGCGGCGGCGCCTGGCGCCGTGGAGCCCGAGTCTGCTCCGAGCGAGGCGCCGGTCGAGGCGGCCGCTCCCGTCGTCGAGGGCGGGCTCGCCCTGCCGGCAGCGGTGGCGGGCCTCTCGGGCGTGCCGCGCGGCTGCGAGATCCTGTTCGGCGACGACCCGCACAGCCTCCTGGGCGTCGTGACGGGGGCGGGGGAGGGCGATGTGCCCGAGACGATCCTCGACACCGTGCAGCAGCTCGGCACGGCAGCCAAGGCCGACCTGGGCGCGGAGCACGTGGCGGACGTCGACGCACTGCTCGCGATCTTCGCCCCGGAGACGTACGAGCTGGCGCAGGAGGAGATGACCGCGAAGTACGCCGAGGGCGACGCCGCGGGCAACCGCCTCGCCGTGGTGTGCGGGTTCGGGCTCTCCTGACGCCGGGCGCCCCTCGGCCCAGCCCGGGGCGCAAGTCCGGGCGCTCACCTGAACAATTGACCTGGTAGGCCGCCCGCGGCCTCGTCGGAGCCGTCATACTGACGGCACCCGCCCACCGTCGAAAGCGGCCCCCCGTGCTCCTCTTCTCCGTCATCGGAGGCATCGGCCTCCTCCTGCTCGTCGTCTCGCTCGTGCTGGGCGAGGTCTTCGGCGAGGTGAGCTTCGGCGATGTCGGGCTCTCCGGCTCCGCGATCGGCATCGGCGCCGTGGTCTTCGGCGCCAGCGGCGTGATCGCCGTGGCCAACGATCTGGCCACCGTGTGGACCTACGTCTTCGCCGTGGTGTTCGCGGCGGTCTCCACCGCCGTGGCGCAGGTCATGATCAACCGGCTGGCGGACAGCGAGGACGCCCCGCCGCCTCCGCTCGAGGGCGCCTTCGGCGTCCTGACGGCGACCACCGGCCCCGAGGGCGGCGAGGTGCGGCTCGAAGGGGTCCGTGACCTCGAGAGCCGGCTCGCCTGGTCGGACGAGGTCCTCGAGCCCGGCCAGCGGGTCGTCGTCACCGGGGTCTCCGGCTCGCGCGTGCGCGTCACCAAGGCCTGACCGGCGTCGGCGCGAGGGAGCGCCTGACGCAGCACCACCCTGCAGCACCGTCCCGTTCGCACCGACGAAAGGAGCCCCGGGCCACCGGGGATCGCCATGGCTGACATCTTCTCGGGCGGTGCGGCCGTCATCGCCGTCGCCGCCCTCATCATCGCGTTCTTCGCGGTGATCGCCCTCATCACCAAGCGCATCCGCCGGGTCCCCCCGAACGAGGCCCTGATCATCGTCGGGCGGGGCGCGGGCCGGAACGCCGCGACGCCCGAGGGCGGCCAGCGGGTCATCGTCGGCGGGCGGGTGTTCGTCTGGCCGGTGCTGCAGCAGGGCTTCCCGATCTCGCTCGAGCAGCGCCAGATCGGCATCACCGTCGAGGGTGTGGACCGCAACCGCATCAAGCTCGCCATCAAGGCGTCCATCAACTTCAAGGTCCGTGGCGACGAGGAGGGCGTGCGCCGTGCCGCGCAGCGGTTCCTCTCCCAGCAGGCCACGCTGACCGACGTCATCAAGGAGTCCCTCGAGGGCTCGCTGCGCGCCATCATCGGCGACATGACGATCGAGCAGATCATCTCCGACCGCAAGTCCCTCCAGGACGCGGTCGTCGCCTCGACCAAGACGGACCTGGCCGAGCAGGGCCTGCAGGTCGACCTGCTCAACATCTCCGACATCTCGACGCCCGGCTCCGACTACCTGGCCAACCTGGGCCGCGCCGAGGCCGCCCGCGCGCGGCAGGTCGCCGAGGTCAAGGAGGCCGAGGCGCAGCAGGTCTCGGAGTTCGCCAAGATCCAGGCGATGGAGCAGATCGCCGAGCGTCAGCGCGACCTCTCGTTGAAGCAGGCGGGCATCAAGGCCGAGACCGACCGGGCCAACGCGAACGCCGAGGCCGCTGGGCAGCTCGCCCGCGCCGAGCAGGACCGCCTGGTCGCCACCGAGCAGCGCGAGGCGCTCGCGGAGCAGGCCAAGGTCACTGAGGAGCAGCTCGACATCGACGTCCGCAAGCCGGCTGAGGCCGCCGCGTACGCCGCCGTCCAGCAGGCCAACGCCGAGCGTGACGCCGCGAACGCGGCCACCGAGGCGGACGCGTTCAAGCGGACCCGCATCGCCGAGGCGAACAAGGTCGCCGCCGTGCAGGACGCGGAGGCCGCCGCAGAGGCGACCATCCGGGCCGGCAACGCCGAGCGGGACCGCCAGCTCGCCGAGGCGAAGGCCATCGAGGCGCTGGGCCTGGCCCGCGCCGCCGCGGCCCGCGCCGAGGGCCTGGCCGCCGCCGAGGCCACCAAGGCGCAGGCCGAGGCGCTGCGCGAGCAGGGCGCAGCCGTCCTCGCGCAGCAGGTCATCGGCCTCATGCCGGAGATCGTCCGCGCGGCCGCCGAGCCGATGGGCGCCATCGACTCGCTGACGGTGGTCTCCACGGACGGGGCCTCGTCGCTCACCAAGAACGTCGCCCAGGTGCTCAGCGAGGGCCAGGACGTCATCAAGTCCCTCACTGGGCTCGACCTGAACAGCCTGCTCAGCGGCGTGGCGGGCGGCGCGGCTGCCGGCGCCGTGACGGCCGGCCGCTCGAACGGCTCCCCGACGAGCTGACCTGCGGCAGGCGCACGACCCGGGGCGCCCCGGAGGCCATTCGGCTCCGAGGCGCCCCGCGTCGTCCGCCGACTCCCTACGCTGACCCGATGAGACGACGCACCGGCCTCACCCTGCTCCTCGTGCTCGTGCTGCTCGTGGGCGTCGCGGTGATCGTCGACCGGGTCGCCGCGGCCGCGGCCGAGCGCCTCGTCGCCACCCGGGTGGAGCAGAGCCTCGACGTGACGGGCTCCCCGGAGGTCGATATCCACGGGTTCCCGTTCCTGACCCAGGCGCTGGACGGGTCGCTGGGCGAGGTGACCGCCCGTGCCAACTCCCTCACCCTCGACGGAACCCCTCTGTCGGACGTGGACGTCACGGCCCGAGGCGTCAGCACCCGCACCCCGTACGCGGTGGAGCACGCGGTGGTCACCGGCACGCTCGGCTCCGCGACGCTCGAGCACCTCGTGGCGGAGCGGACTGGCATCGAGATGCGCCTGGCCCCCGAGGGGGACCAGCTGATCGCCATGGGCAGCGCCCTCGGCCTGCCCTGGTCGGCGCACCTGTCCCCGCGCGCGGAGGACGGCGAGATCCGGGTGGACGTGACCGGCGTGGAGCTCGGGGGCGTCGAGATCGCCGCGGCGTCCTTGCCAGGCGGCCTGGGCGACCTGCTCAGCGACCTCGCGATCCCGATCGACGGGCTGCCCGAGGGTATGACGGTCGCGGAGGTGGCCGTGGTCCACGACGGTGTGCGGGTGACCGCCACCGGAACCGATGTGCTGATCCCGACCGGAGGCCGCTGACCTGTGAACGTGCTCCGTGAGATATGGGAGCGTGCCACCACCACGCAGGCCGCCCCGCCGGATGCCGTGGTGCTGGGCGCGATGGCCGTGGCGCTGGTGTGCCTGGCCGTGCCCGTCCTGTGGCACCTGACCCGGCACGTGCTGACGATCGTGCACGAGGGGGCGCACGGGCTCACCGCCGTGCTGACCGGTCGGCGGCTCAGCGGCATCCGGCTGCACTCGGACACCTCGGGCCTCACGCTGTCGGTGGGCAAGCCCCGGGGGCCGGGGATGTTCGCGACCGCGTTCGCCGGGTACGTCGGCCCGGCGATCCTCGGGCTGGGCGCCGCATGGCTGCTGAGCCGTGGCTACGCCGTGGGCCTGCTGTGGCTGCTGGTCCTGGCGCTGGCCTTGCTGCTGGTGCAGATCCGCAACTGGTACGGGCTGTGGTCGGTGCTGGCCAGCGGCGCGGTGCTGGTGGGGGTGACGTGGTGGGGGAGCCCGGAGCAGCAGTCCGCGTTCGCCTACCTGGTGACGTGGTTCCTGCTGCTCGGGGCGCCCCGGGCGGTGCTCGAGCTGCAGTCGTCGCGTCGCCGCAGCCGTGGCGCCACCTCTGACGCGGACATCCTGGCGCGGCTCACCCGGGTGCCCGGCATCGTGTGGGTGGGCGTGTTCCTGGTGGTGTGCCTGGGGGCCCTCAGCCTGGGGGCCACCTGGCTGGCCGGCGAGTTCTTCCGGTAGGCCTGCCGTCCATCTGCCCTGGTCAACGGCCAGATGGGCGGTTTAGGACAGTTGTCCACAACTGTGGACCACCCTGTTCATGACGAATCGCCGCATTCTCGGCCAGGTCGCCGCCAGACCCGCTCAGGCGGTGGCGTGCGTGGCGGCCACCAGCACCGGGCGGGGGGCCGACTCGGCGTCGGCGGGCTCGCTGCGGCGTGGGCTGGAGGCGCGCAGCGCCCACAGGATCGTGGTGAGGTCGACGAGCTCCTGCAGCCCCGCCCCGACGATCGCGGGGATCGCGCCGAACGCCGCGGCGACCATCAGCAGCAGGCTGATGCCCACCCCGATGGCGATGGCCTGCATGGCCACCTGGACCGTCCGGCGCCCGATGCTGACGGCACACGCGGCGCGGTCCACGTCGTCGAGCAGGATCACCACGTCAGCCGACTCGGACGCGGCGGACGAGCCCTTCGCCCCCATCGCGACGCCGACGTCGGCCACGGCCAGCACCGGGGCGTCGTTCACCCCATCGCCGATCATCATCACCGGGCGGTCTGACATCGCCTGCACCGCCGCCACCTTGTCGGCGGGCAGGCAGTCGGCGCGGTACTCGTCGACACCCACCGCGTCCGCCACGTGCCGCGCGGTGGCTTCGGCGTCGCCGGACAGCATCACGACATGCCGCACGCCGAGCCCGCGCAGCCGCGTGACGGTGTGCAGCGCCTCAGGCCGGACCGCGTCGGCCAGGGTGACGACCCCGGCGTAGGCCCCGTCGACGGCCAAGTGCACGGCGAGCTGGCCGGGCTCGAGGTCGGCGGGCTCGACCGCACACCCCTCGCGGGAGGCCGTCGGCTCCACGGCCTCGGCGACGAACCCCTCCTTCCCGACCACCACGGTGTGCCCGTCCACTAGGGCGCTGACCCCGTGGCCGGTGCTCTCCCGCACGTTCTCGGCAGGGCTGAGCCGCAGCCCTCGTTCCCTCGCCGCGCCGACGATCGAGGCGGCGAGCGCGTGGTTGGAGGCCTGCTCGACGCTCGCCGCCAGCCGCAGCAGCTCGTCTGAGGACAGGCCGTCGCTCGGGGTGACCGCCACGACGTCGGGCCGCCCGAAGGTGAGGGTGCCGGTCTTGTCGAACGCGGCTGTCCGGATCCGGGCCAGCTTCTCCAGCGCGCCGCCGTTCTTGACGATGATCCCGTTCCTCGAGGCGCGGGACAAGCCCGCGAGGAACGCGACCGGCGTGGCGATCAGCAGGGGGCAGGGCGTCGCGACCACGAGCACCTCGGCGAAGCGGACCGCGTCACCGGTGACAGCCCACGCCAGGCCCGCGATGGCGAACGCGACGGCGGTGAAGGGGACGGCGACCCGGTCCGCGAGCCGGACGAAGGGCGCCTTGGACTCCGATGCCTCGCGCACCAGCGCGATGATGTGCTGGTACTGGGAGTCGCCCGCAGCGGCCGTGGCGCGCATCCGCACCCCGGTGGTCCCGTTGACCGAGCCGGACAGCAGGCCGTCGCCAGGGACGTGCTCGACGGGCATGGACTCGCCCGTGAGGGAGGACTCGTCGAAGACCGCCGGGAGACCGAGCAGGACGCCGTCGACGGGCACAACCTCCCCTGGTGTGACCATCAGCTCGTCGCCGGGGCGCACCTCGTCCACGGGGACGTCGGCCACCGAGCCGTCGGGTCCCACGGCG
This sequence comes from Cellulomonas chengniuliangii, assembly GCF_024508335.1. Taxonomy (NCBI): domain Bacteria; kingdom Bacillati; phylum Actinomycetota; class Actinomycetes; order Micrococcales; family Cellulomonadaceae; genus Cellulomonas; species Cellulomonas chengniuliangii. Next base: position 133,840 of record NZ_CP101988.1, read on the forward strand.
TGCGCGGTCCGCGGCGCGGCGTCCAGCAGGGACGCCAGCTCACGGCGCGCCCGCCCCGCCGCGTAGTCCTCGAGCGCGACGCCGCCGGTGAGCATCAGCACGATGACCAGCGCCGCCCACTCCTCGCCGACGGCGACGGTGGCCACGATCGCGGTGACGGCCAGGATGTCGATGCCCCAGGTCCCGGCCCGCAGCTCCCGGATCATCGAGACGGCCTGCACGGCGGCGATGACCAGGGCGTAGCCCGTGACCACCCACCGTGCCGCGTCGTGGTCGCCCACCGCGACGAGGACGCCGCCGAGGGCCGCCACGCCGAGCGTCGCGAGGACCAACGGGTACTGCCGGACGAGCGTGTGCCACCATCGCATGCTTCCGGTTTACGCCGCCGCGAGCGTGGCCGCCAGCAAGGCTAGGCTCCGCTGACCCGGGCCTGCCCGGCGCGCGAGCGGCCGTGAAAGAGAGCGAAAGCGCTGGTCAGCTGGCTGCCGGGGAGGCGGGAGCGGTGACGCAGCGGTCCAGCTCCCGGCTCATCGCCTCCTGCTCGGCGCTGGTCACCCACAGGCCGTAGGCGGCCTTGACGCGGATCTGGCGCACCACGTAGACGCACCGGTAGGCCTTGCGCGGCGGCAGCCAGGTGGCGGCGTCGCCGGCGCCCTTCTGCTGGTTGAGCGAGCCGTCCACGGCCAGCAGGTTCGCGGGGTCGTTCGCGAAGGCGGTGCGCACCTCGTCGGTCCACTGCTGGGCGCCCTTCTGCCAGGCGTCCGACAGGGCGACGACGTGGTCGATCTGGACCTCGCTGCTGCGCTCTCCGCGCTCGAAGGCGATGACCTCGCCGCCGTAGGGGTCGGTGAGGGAGCCGGTCAGCACCGTGCACCCGTCCGTCCCCTCCTTGAAGGTCAGGTCGACCAGGTCCCGGCGGAGGATGTCATTGCGGGTGTCGCAGCCGTTGCGGTCCACGTCCGTCCACGCCGCCCCGAACGCGCTGCGCTCATAGCCGGTCTTCGGGGCGCGGCCCTTCACCGGGAGCCCATCGAGGGCCGCGCGGGCGTCCGCCAGGTCGGTGGCTGTGACGGGCACGTCCGCGCCGGCGCGGGCGTCCTGCCACACCGGCGTCCCGACGCCGATGCCCACCGCGAGGACCAGGAGGAGCACCCAACGGGCGCGAGACGGGGACCGACGGGCAGAGGACGAGCGGCGCGCTCGGGAACGGGGAGATGGCACCACCGAACGGTGCCATACCCGGCGCCCCTCGCGTGCCACGGGCGTGTCCCGCCGCGTCCCGTGTCCGGCCGTCGGACGCCGGCGCCGCGGGGCTCCGGATGCCGCCCTGTCCCCGCGGTGCCACTCTCGGATCATGACTCGCTTTGGCTACACGCTGATGACGGAGCAGAGCGGCCCGCGGGAGCTGGTGCGGTACGCACAGGCAGCGGACCGCGCCGGGTTCGACTTCGTGGCGTCGAGCGACCACTACTCGCCGTGGCTCGCCGAGCAGGGCCACTCCCCGAACGCGTGGCCGGTGCTCGGGGCAGTGGCCCAGGCGACGCGGGACGTCGAGCTCATGACCTTCGTGACGTGCCCGACGATGCGCTACCACCCCGCGGTCGTGGCGCAGAAGGCGGCGACCGTCGCCGTCTTGTCGGAAGGCCGGTTCCAGCTCAACCTGGGAGCCGGGGAGAACCTCAACGAGCACGTGGTGGGGCAGCGCTGGCCGGCGATCGGGGAGCGCCACGACATGCTCGAGGAGGCCCTGGGCATCATCCGCAAGCTGCTCCGCGGGGAGCGCCTGACGGTCGAGGGCACCCATTACCGGGTGGACTCGGCGACCGTGTGGGACCTGCCGGAGTCGCCGATTGCGATCGGCATCGCCGTCTCGGGCCAGCAGTCGATCAGCCGTTTCGCGCCGGTCGCCGACCACATGGTGGGGACCCACCCGGACAAGGAGGCCATCGACGCGTGGGTGGGGATCCGGGACAGCGAGGGCCTGCCAACCTCGCGGGTGTTCGGCCAGATCCCCATCTGCTGGGACCGGGACCGTGACGCGGCGGCGCAGCGGGCCCACGAGCAGCTCAGATGGTTCGTCAACGGCTGGACGGTCAATTCCGACCTGTCGACCCCGGACGCGTTCGCGGCCGTCAGCGAGTTCGTGCGCCCCGAGGACATCGTCGCCAAGCTCCCGTGCGGGCCGGACCTCGACGAGATCGTCGAGGCTGTGTCGGCCTACTGGGACGCCGGGTACACCGACATCGCGCTGCTCCAGGTGGGCGACCAACAGCAGCAGGAGTTCCTCGACGTCGCCGTCGGCCCGTTGCTCGACAAATTGCGCGCTGCGGCGCCGGCATCCGCCCCGGCGCGCTGAGGCGTCGCCCGCCCACCGCCCGCCCACCGCCCACCGACCGCCCACCGCCCGCCCACCGAGAGGAGCCGAGATGGCCGTCCCCACCTTCCAGGACTTCCCGCTCGCCCCGAGGGACCGTGCGTGGGACGGCGCCGCCGCGGAGAAGCGGCTGCGCGCCTTCACCGGGGCCGAGAATGGGCCCAACCAGGCCTACCGCGACGCGTTCCTCTGGTACGACGCGTCACGCAAGGACGAGTTCACGGCGTACAAGCTGCTGATCGCCGACGTCGTCGACGACAGGATCGAGGCTGTGCCCCGCGGCTTCTTCGCCGCGGCGGCGGTGATGGACGGCTCCCGCGGCGGGGTGGACCTGCCCGAGGCGGACATCCCCCGGGTGAAGGGCCAGCTCTCCCGGTACTACCAGAAGCTGGGCGAGGAGCCGCCCTGGGACCGCTAGCGGCGGCTCAGCCGGCCGGATCCGGCGGCCGGGCCTCGTGGCCCGCGAGCCCTCGCGTCCGGTTCCGCTCTTTCATCGCCGCCTCGTGCACGTGCCGGCGGCCGGCGAGGAGCTCGTCGCGCACCGTGCGCTCCCAGTGGCGGAACACCTGCCAGTACGAGTCGTCGTAGTCCTCGACGACCTGGAACGTCCACCGGCCCTGGATCACGTTGCGCCCGTGCAACTCGGCACGCACCTGATCGGCGAGCTCCGGGTGCCCCGCGGCGTCGAGCTGGTCGAGCGCGTCTGCCAGCTCGTTGTCCGCCCGGCCGGTGAGGCGGTGGAAGGCGTACAGCATGCCGCGGGCCTCCTCCGCGACCTCCAGGGCGGCGGTGAGCGCGCCCACCGCCCGCACGGTCGCCTCGTCGGCGCCCGGGGGCGCCTGGTGCGCCTCGTCGGGCTGGTCGGAGGGCGTGCAACCCGCCGCTGACCTGCGGCGGGGATCGTGGGCGGGTCCAGGCGCGGGGGGAGGGGAGGTCATGCCGTTCATGGTGGGCCGGGGTGAGGTTCCGCGCATCTCCAGCGGGACCGGGCCGTGGGCGTGCTTGACCCGTGGGCGCCGTCTAGTGCCCGGGGCTCCGGACCGCTACGTTGCCACCGTTTGTCCCGCCCTCTCACCGATTGGCAGCCACCATGTCTGACACCGCAGCCTCCGGGGCCAGCGTCCTGGACCCCAGCATCAGCACGCGCAGCCGCGCCGCCGCCGCCATCCTCGCGTTCTTCGTGGGCGTCCTCGGCGTGCACCGCTTCTACGTGGGCAAGATCGGCACCGGCATCGCACAGATCCTCACCCTCGGCGGGCTCGGTCTGTGGACGCTCTACGACTTCATCGTCATCGTGATCGGCAAGTTCCAGGACAAGGAAGGCCGCACGCTCACCAACTGGTGACCATGGGTTCACGAGGGGCCCGGCTCGTTCGAGCCGGGCCCCTCGTGAATGTCAGCCCTCGGACTCCCTGGCCAGCATGCCGGTGAACGCGGGCTCGGTGAGGACGGGGATGCCGTGCCGCCGTGCCGTGCGCACCTTGCCGCACAGCGCGTCCGGGTCGGAGGCGACCAGCAGCCGGGTGTCCTGCGTGACGTGCGGCCAGGGGACCAGGCCGGCGGCGCGCGCCAGGCCGTGCCACTCGTCCCGTGGCCGGCTGAGGTCCCCGGTGAAGACCACCTGGTCACCCTCGGCGAGATGGACGAGCGGCTTCGGGAACGGCGTCCCGGGCGGAGCCAGGGCGACGGTCAGGTCGTCGTCGGCCAGGCCGAGCGCGGCCGCGATGTCGTGGAGCTCGGCGACTTCCATGTCGGTGAGCCCGCGGCCGTCGGCCGCGGCGTCGGCCAGCGCCGCCCGCGCGATCGAGCACAGGTAGGCGCGGTGTAGCTCGTCCACCTCCGCGCGGGCCAGCCCGGCCTCGTGCGCGGCGGCGAGCAGCGAGTCACGCTGCCGGGTCGAGAGCGCGCGGTCGAGCAGCGCCTGGTCCAGCAGGTCCAGGTACTCGTCGGCGTGCGGCGGCTCGCTGACCCGCGGAAGCCGGTCCGCGAGGGTCGCCAGCCAGTGGTGCGTCGAGCCGCTGTCGCCTCGGTGCGCCGCACGGGGCTCGGGGACTTCGGGGCCGGGAGCGACCTCGACGGGCAGCGCCAGACTCGCGTCCACGCCGCCCGTGCCCAGGTAGTGGCGGAGCAGCCCCGCGCTGGCGCGCGCGTCGCCCAGCGCGGAATGGGCGCCGTCATACGGCACGCCTGCGAGCTCGCAGCACACGGCCAGGCCGCGCGACGCCCCGGGAAGCCGGTCGCGCGCCAGTCGCATGGTGCACAGGCAGCGCTCCGGGTCCAGGCGCAGGGGGGTGCCGGCGCGGTCCAGCTCGGCGATGAGGAATCGCACGTCGAAGCCGACGTTGTGCCCCACCAGCACGCGGCCGCCGAGGAGCCGCACCAGCCACGGGGCGATCTGCGCGAACGTGGGCGCCAGGGCGAGGTCCGCCGGGGTGATGCCGCGCGCCTGCCCGGCGCCGACCTCACGCTCCGGGTCGACGAGCGTGCACCATTCGCGCTCGACCTGCCCGCGGTCGTCCATGAGCACCACCGCGATCTCGAGGATGCGGTCGTCACGGGTGGCGGAGAACCCGGTGGTCTCGAGGTCGAGGACGGCGTAGCCGGTCATGAGCCCCAGCGTGACACTTGTGTCAGGCCGCGAATGGGGACGAACGGCCCGACACGGGGAGAGCGCGGTCCTCAAATGTCCACCCATCGGACATCTCGAAGATCGCCGGGTGAATCTTCGCGCTGGTCAGCAGCCTGGGATCGGTGTGTCGGCGCGCGCGCACCGTGACGGGTCCACCAGGATCGGGCTAGGCGTGCCGGTGTGACGAGGCGCCAGCACCTTCTGGCGCGCCAGGCGACGGCTCGCGTGCGACAGGGGGCGGATCAGTGGAGATTGTCGAGACAGTCGACGTGGCCGGGATCTGGGAGTCGCAGCTCGAGGCCCGCGCCGGCACCGGCCCGCCCAGCAGCCTGGGTCCGCGCGGCTGGACCCTCCCGGCGGTCGAGGTGCTGGCCCCGTTCACCACGTCCGCCCACGTGCCGTGGGCGTACCACGACTACCGTCCGCTCGGCTCGCGTCGCACCGTGCACGAGGTGAACGGGGACGACGGGCTGGTGCGGTTCGCGGGGCTCGGCGCCGAGGGCGCGCAGCGCCTGCTCGACCTGCTCACCCCCGCCCAGCTCGCGACGACCCAGCGCGACTCCCCGACTCTCGGCGCCGCGCTGCGGGCGGCGGTGCGCTTCCCCGGCGTCGTCGAGGTCCACGGGTACGCGGCCGGCCCGGCGCACGACGACGAGCGGATCACCGCCGAGGGCGTCTTCCTGTACGCACTGCCGGACCTCCACGTGCCGGGATGGCCCCATGACGGCGCCTGCGACTGCACCACACTGTGGGAGGCGGCCCGCGACCGGTACGGCCTCGACGACGCGCGCGGCATGCCCCAGGAGCTGCAGCGCCGCACCAACCGCTGGCGGCCCGGCGAGCACTGCTGGCAGCTCACCTGGGACTGACCCCGCGCGACGAGCCGCCGCGGGCATGAGAAGACCCCGAGGCCCGCAGGGGCCCCGGGGTCTTGTCGTCTCAGATCAGGACGCGGCCAGGATGTCGACCACGAACACCAGGGTCGAGCCGGCCGGGATCGAGCCCGTCGCCTGGTCGCCGTAGCCGAGCTCGGCCGGCACCACGAGGAGCACCTGGCTGCCGACCGTCTGGCCGACGAGGCCCTGGTCCCAGCCCTGGATGACCTGGCCAGCGCCGATCGTCGTCGTGAACTTCGTCTTGCCCCACGAGGAGTCGAACGGGGTGCCGTCCCACAGCCAGCCGCTGTAGTTCACGGTCACGGCCTGCCCGGCCTCGACCGGTGCGCCCGCCCCCTTGATGAGCGGCTGGACCACCAGCGAGGTGGGGGCCTCGCCCGTCGCGGGGGTGATCGACGGCTCGCCGTCCTCCGCCAGCGTCACGGTCGGCAGGCCCTCGGCCGGGGGCACGGCCTCGCCCTCGGCGCGGTCCGGCACGGTCACGGCGTCCGCGACCTCGATGGCCATGATCGTCGCGCCCTCCTCCGCGGTCCCGGGGACGGCGAGCAGGACCCGCGCGCCCACGGACTGCCCGGTGAGCACCTCATTGAGCTGAGGGACGATGCTCGCGTCGCCCAGCGTGATCGACTCCCGCGACGCGCCGTACGTGGTGCCGGCGGGCGAGCCGTCGGCGCCGGAGACCGCGAGGTAGTCGACGCTCAGCACCTGGCCCTCCTCAAGCGCGGCGCCGGAGCCCTCGGACACGACCCGTGCGACGGGCGCCGAGACGGTGAACGGCCACGTGTCGTAGCTGATCGTGGGCTCCGAGCCCAGGTCGCCCTCCACGGAGACCGCCTCGAGGGCCGCGATGTCCTCGGCGGAGGCGGTGGCCTCGGCCGACGTGCTCGCGTCAGGGGACGCCGTCGGGTCTGACCCGCTGCCGCCGGAGCAGCCCGCGAGGAGCAGTGTGAGGGCGACAGTGGTCGCTGCCAGTTGTCGGCGCACGGGTCAATCCTTCAGGTCGGTCGTCCCGTCCCGAAGGGCGGCGGACGTGAAGACCGTACGCGACAACCCTGGGTGTCTGCTGGGCGAGCCCGCCGTGGCACGGGACCTGGTCCCGGGGCGGCCCAGGACTAGGTGGCTACCCTCACCCCGTGCGCCACTCCGCTCTGCCCGCCGGCCCGCCGCCCGGCGACCAGCCCGTCGACCCGTCCCGCCCCGCGTCCGGCGAGCGGCTGGGCGCCGGCCTGCGGGTGCGGCACCTCACGATGATGGGCCTCGGCTCCGCGATCGGGGCGGGCCTCTTCCTGGGAGCCGGCGCCGGCATCAGCCTCGCCGGGCCCGCGATCCTCGTGTCCTACGTCGTCGCCGGGGTGCTCGTCATCCTGGTGATGCGGATGCTCGCGGAGATGGCGGCCGCCCTCCCGTCCAGCGGCTCGTTCTCCACCTACGCAGACGAGGGCATCGGGAGGTGGGCCGGGTTCACGCTCGGCTGGCTGTACTGGGCGACGCTGGTGCTGGTGCTCGGCGTGGAGATCACGGGAGCCTCCCAGATCATCCACGGGTGGGCGCCCGTGCTGCCGCAATGGGTGGTCGCGCTGCTGCTCGTGACGGCGTTCGCGGTGGTGAACCTCTCCGCGGTGCGCAGCTTCGGGGAGTTCGAGTTCTGGTTCGCCTCGCTCAAGGTCGCCGTCGTGGTGCTGTTCCTGGTGGTCGGGGTGCTGCTCGTGCTCGGCCTGCTGCCGGGGACGGAGCCGGTGGGCGCCGCGAACCTGGTGGGGCACGGCGGCTTCGCGCCCCGGGGCATGAGCGGCATCGCCGCCGGGCTGCTCGTGGTGGTGTTCGCGTTCGGGGGCATCGAGATCGTCACCATCGCCGCGGCCGAGTCGCAGGACCCGCGCCGCGCGATCGCCGCCGCGGCCCGCAGCGTCGTGTGGCGGATCCTGCTGTTCTACGTCGGGTCCGTGGCCGTGATGGTGATGGTGCTGCCGTGGGACGCCCCCGAGCTGGTCGCGGGCCCGTTCGTCGCGGTGCTGAGCCGCACCGGGATCCCCGGCCTGCCGCTGGCCATGGAGGTCGTGGTGGTCATCGCGCTGCTGTCCGCCTTCAACGCGAACGTCTACGGCACCTCCCGGATGGCGTACTCCCTCGCGCAGCGCGGCGACGGGCCGCGTGGGCTGCGCCGGGTCTCCCGGCAGGGGACGCCCGTCGCCGCGGTGGGCCTGTCCGTCGTGTGCGCGCTGGTGAGCGTGGGGCTCAACTGGCTGCTGCCGGACACGCTGCTGGGCATCCTGCTGAGCGCGGCAGGAGCGTCGCTGATCCTGGTGTGGCTGTTCATCGCGGTGGCGCAGCTGCGGCTGAGGCCTCGGCTCGAGCGTGAAGGGCTGCTCACGGTGCGGATGTGGGGCCACCCGTGGCTGTCGTGGGCCACGCTGGCGCTGCTCGTGGGGTTCGCTGTGCTGATGCTCACCGACGACGCCGCCCGAGGGCAGCTCATCTCGGCCGTCGGCCTATGCGGGGTGCTGGCGGGGATCTACGCGGGGCGGGCCGCTGTGCGCCGCCGCGGGGTCGAGCCAGCCGGGCGCGACTAGGCCCGGGCCGCCGGCCCCGCGTCTGCGCAGGTCAGTCGTCTGTGCGTGCCCGAGGGCTGGGGGCGAGCTCTGTCGGCGCGTCGTCGTGCACGAGCTCGAACCACACCGTCTTGCACCTGTCCGTCGTGTCGCGGGTGTCGTGGGAGACCGTGCCCCACCGTGTCGCGAGCCGGTCCACGAACATCACGCCGCGGCCGCCGCCCGCGGTGGGTGGCGGGTTGCGCAGTATCGGCACCGCGCGGGCTCCGTCCGAGACCTCGACCCGGGTGCGCTCGGCGTCGACGTCCACCCGCAGTAGGACGGGCGGGTCGGCATGCTCCACGGCGTTCGTCACGGCCTCGCTCACCAGCAGCACGAGGAGGTCCAGAGCCGGCCCGCCCAGCCCGGCCTCGGCGAGCCGGTCCCGCGCCCACCGCCGCGCTGGCGCCACGGCCGCGGTCTCTGGCTGTATGTGTGTCTCGGCGTGCATCTTCGCCCCCTTCGTCGGACGCGCCCGACACCGGTTCGTTCCTGCCGCACGCGCAAGGACAACGGTGTTGTACACGTGCCCACCCAGCAACTCGAGAGCGTGTTCTTTCCCATGTCGCCACACGCGACGGCCCCCACGTGCGGCCTGTGTGCGCTCGCGGTCAAGGCGAGGTGAGAGGATCGTCACCATGCCCACCCAGGACCGACCGGCGTCGGATCAGCAGCCGCCGAGCCGGCAACAGGTTCGCCGCTGGCGTCAGTACCTGGCCGACGAGCGCGCCGAGGGCGCCGTCTACCGGGACCTCGCCGGGCGGCGCACCGGCGAGGAGCGCGAGATCCTGCTCGCCCTCGCCGAGGCCGAGCGCCGACATGAGTCCCACTGGCTGACGCTGCTCGGGGACGACGTCGGGCGACCGCTGCGCGGCGACTTCCGCACCCGCACCCTCGGATGGCTGGCCCGGCGGTTCGGCTCGGTGTTCGTCCTCGCGCTCGCGCAACGGGCAGAGGCGCGGTCCAGCTACGAGACGGACGTCGACGCGACCGCCACGATGGCTGCCGACGAGCGCATCCATGAGGAGGTCGTGCGGGGGTTGGCGCTGCGCGGCCGCAACCGCATCTCCGGGACGTTCCGCGCGGCGGTGTTCGGAGCCAACGACGGGCTGGTCAGCAACCTCGCCCTGGTGCTCGGCATCGGCGCGAGCGGGGCCGCGACCAGCACGGTGCTGCTCACCGGCCTGGCAGGGCTGCTCGCCGGGGCGCTGTCGATGGGCGCGGGGGAGTACGTGTCCGTCCGGTCCCAGCGCGAGCTGCTCGAGGCGTCCACCCCCGGCAAGCACGCCCGGGCCGCGCTGCCGCACCTCGATGTGGACGCCAATGAGCTGGCGCTCGTCTACCGCGCTCGCGGCATGTCGCCCGAGGACGCCCACGAGCGCGCCGACGAGGTGCTCCGCTCGCTGGGCACCGCACCCACGCCGGCGCTCGGTGTGCCGTCGGTCGCGCAGGGCGTCGAGTCGGAGGCGGTCGACGAGCACGAGTCCGTGGGCACCGCGATGGGCGCCGCGGGCGCCAGCTTCTGCTTCTTCGCGTCGGGTGCGCTGATCCCCGTGCTGCCGTACCTGTTCGGGCTCGAAGGGCTGGCGGCCGTGGTGATCGCGTCCGTGCTGGTGGGCATCGCCCTGCTGTGCACCGGCACCGCCGTGGGCATCCTCTCGGGCGGCCCGCCACTGCGCCGGGCGCTGCGCCAGCTGGCCATCGGGTACGGCGCCGCGGGGGCCACCTACCTGCTGGGCCTGCTGTTCGGCACGACGATCGGCTGACGCGCCGGGTTGGACGGGCCTCGACCGGTCACGCCAGGGTGAGCAGCACGCCGTCCGGGGTGGCCTCGACCGACTCGATCGCATGCAGGGTCCCCGATGAGGTGCGCACCACGATCCGCTCGCCGCGTGAGGCCATCAGCGTGGTGCGGCCGCTCTGCACCCGCATGATCAGGTCGAACGCGCTGAGCGTCCCGGCGGCGGCCGTCGCGGCCGGAGCCGCGGGAACCGACCATGTGGTCCGGGTTGGCTGCTGGGCGGGCGTGGGCGCGACGGTCTCCCCGGCTGCCGGCAGCGATGCGGGCGAGCGCGGATCGGTCGATGCCGGCGCCGCCCCGACGTAAGCCTCCAACGCCGCCACCACGCCGCTGCGCAAGGCCTCGACCTCGGCAGACGCGTACCCCGCGCCGGACCTGCGGGCCCCGAACCGGGCGTCGCGCACCTCGCGCAGCAGCATCGTCGCGGCGGCGTTGGCGCCCGGGCGTCCCTCCTCGATCGCGGACAGAGTCGCGGCGGCGAGCTCCATGTAGTGGTCGACCTGGGAGCGGTCGTAGCCGTCCGATCGGCAGCTGCTCGACAGGGTGCGGCGGCGGAGCTGGTCAGCGGTGATCACGAGGGCTCTCCTGAGGGTCGATCCGAGGACGGGGGGGCGGTGTCGCTCAGCGGACGTGCACAACGATCCCGTCCGCCACGGTCTCGACGCCCACCACGCTGGCGATCGCGCCGTCGGGCGTCCGGACCAGGAGGCGGTCCCGTTGGGCTCCGAACAGGGCCGCCCGGGCGGACTGCAGGCCGAGGACGACGTCGTAGGCGCCCAGGCCCTCCGGCGCGGACGAGAGGTCGAGCGGCGTCGAGGCTGGCGCGGGCGCCGTCCTGCCCGCCGCGGCGGCCACGGTGGCGGCCGAGATCGCCGTCGGGGAGGTCAGCGAGGTAGGCGACGGCGACGGCGTCGGCGCGGGTGCGGCGGGCATCGAGACCGCTGACGGCGTGGTCGTCGGCGTGGCGGGGCGCTCGGTGTCAGACAGCTTCCGTCGAGGGCCCGCATGCCGGCGGACGTACTCCTCCAGGGTCGCGACCACCTCGGAGCGGAACGCGTCCACCTGCGTGGCGGAGTACCCGGAGCCGCGATCGGTGGCCGCGGGGGGCTCGGCGGTGCGGATGTCCCGGGGCAGGAGAAGGCGCGAGCCGTCAGGGCCCACCGTCCTGCCCTGCTCCAACGCCTCCAGCGTGGCGGCCACCCTCCCCAGCATGTGGTCGACGGCTGCCGCGTCGTAGGCCTCCGCCGCGCGCGTGCGGGCGAAGGAGATCTGGCGGACCTGCTGGGCGGTGATCACGGCGGTGGCTCCTGTCGGCCGGCGCGCCACTCGCGGCGCACCACGGCCGCATCCTGCCAGCCCTGCGCGTCGGATGGCCACGACCAGGACCTTCGTACCGTGGGCGCCGCGGGGCCGGATGGAACGCTGTGACCGGCGCCACAACCGAAAGTGCATGAGGGCAGTTAGGGTAGGCATACCTCAACACGAAGGGTTGTCCTGTGAGCGCAACGCTGACCGCTCCCACGGTCGTCAGCCCCTTCCGTGTCTTCGCGGTCGAGGTGGCCCGCATCGAGGACCTCAGCCCCAGCTTCCGGCGCTTCACGTTCACCGGCGCCGACCTCGACCAGTTCGCCGACACCGGGCTCGACCAGCGGGTCAAGCTCATCCTGGCGGCCCCCAGCTGCCCCGGGAACCCGCTCGACGCGCTCTGCGGCGCCTCCGACTGGTACGGCTGCTGGCGCGCCATGCCCGACACCGTGCGGCCTGTGCTGCGCACCTACACGGTGCGCGCCGTCCGGCAGGACGCCCACGAGATCGACGTCGACATCGTGCTGCACGGCGACGTTGGACCCGCCACCCGCTGGGCCCGGCGCGCGCAGCCCGGCGACACCCTCGCCATCTGCGGGCCCAACGGCCAGTTCGACGGCTGGTGCGGAGGGGTCGAGTGGGTGCAGCCCGAGCACTCCCTGGCCGTGCTGCTCGCCGGTGACGAGACCGCGGTGCCTGCCATCGCGTCGATCCTCGAAGAGCTCAAGCCCGACGCCCGCGGCGAGGCCGTCCTCGAGGTGCCATGCGCCGAGGACTTCCTGCCGATCAGCGCCCCGGCCGGCGTCCGTGTCACCTGGATCGCCCGCGACGGCGCCGAGCACGGCGCCCAGCTGATCCCCGCCGTCCACGAGGCCGCCGAACGGCTCCTGGCGCCCCCGATCGGCCCCACCGCCACCGTCATCGAGGACGTCGACATCGACGCCGGCATCCTCTGGGAGGTGCCCATCGACCCCGAGGGCGCCGCCCTCACCCGCTCCACCGAGCTGTACGCCTGGCTCGCCGGCGAGGCAGGCGTCATCAAGCAGCTCCGCCGCCACCTGGTCAGCGAGCGTGGCGTCGACCGCCGGTCCGTGGCGTTCATGGGCTACTGGCGCGAGGGGCGCGCAGAGGGAGCCTGACGGACGGCTTGCCAGCACCCGGGTTTTTCTGGAAGAGGGGCGGTTCTCCGGAACGCGCTCGGGATGAAAGCCCTTTCCTTGGAAGGAGGGGGCGTAGCGGCCACGCAGCCAGGGCCCGCGTGCCTCAGTGCGTGCGTCTCCGGGGTTTCGGATTCCGGTCAGGTGCCGATGTCGCACCCTGCTGCGGGCTCAGCCCCGAGAACCCTGGACGGGTGTCGTCGGCGTCTCCCCCACGAGCAGCTCGGACGACGAGCGGTCGAGCTGCTGATCGACGCCGTCCAGCACGGCGCGGGGGCCGAGCCGGGCCAGGTGCACCGGCTCCCCATGCCCCTACGCTCGCGCGGGTCGGTGGCCGTCGCCAGGGAGTGAGGCCACGGTCTCCGAGTTGCCGACGCCTCAGTAGGTGAAGGCCGCCACCCGCGTGCGCAGATCGGCGGACATGCGCGCGAGGTCGTCCACGGCCGCGCCCATCTGCCCGACGACGACGGCGTTGGACTCAGCCGCCGAGGCCACGCCGACGATGTTCGCCGCGATCTCCCCGGAGCCTGACGCGGCCTCGCCCACGCCGCGGGACATCTCGTTGGTCGTGGCGGTCTGCTCCTCGACCGCGCTGGCGATGGTCGTCTGGTAGTCGTTGATGCTCGCGATGATCTCGGAGATCTCACCGATCGCTGCCACCGCCCCGGCGGTGTCGGCCTGGATGGCCTCGACACGGCGGGCGATGTCCTCGGTGGCCCGGGCCGTCTCGGAGGCCAGCTCCTTGACCTCGCCCGCGACCACGGCGAACCCCTTGCCGGCCTCGCCCGCCCGCGCCGCCTCGATCGTGGCGTTCAGAGCCAGCAGGTTCGTCTGCTCCGCGATCGAGGTGATCACCTTGACCACGTTGCCGATCTCCTGGCTGGACGCGCCGAGCTTCGCGACGCGCTCGTTGGTCGATTCCGCCACGCCGGTGGCGCGCGAGGCGACGTTCGCGGCCTCGTTCGCGTTCTGCCCGATCTCTCGGATCGACGCCCCCATCTCCTCCGAGCCCGCGGCGACTGCCTGCACGCTGCGGCTGACCTGCTCCGCGGCGGTCGCGACCACGCCGGCCTGCACGCTGGTCTCCTGAGATCCCGCAGCCACCTGCACGTTCGCCGCGGACAGCTCCTCGGCGGACGCCGCCACCGCGTCCGCGGTCTGCGCCACTCCGGCGAGGGTCGACCGCACAGCGCCCTGAGCCACGGTCAGCGCCTGCGCCATCTGGCTGACCTCGTCATTCCCGGAGACGTGCGCCTCGACGGTGAAGTCGCCGTGGGCCATCGCGGAGATGGCGCTGCGCACCTCGAGCACCGAGGAGCGCAGGCGGCGGGCCACCGCGATCCCCAGGGCCACCGCGATGATCACCGCGGCGACGACGGACACGATCAGGACCACCCGGGCCTGGGAGGTGCGGGCCTGGCTGGTCTCGGCGATCGCGGCCACGTAGGCGTCGACCTCGGTGTGCACGAGCTCGAGCTCGCCTTCGTACGCGGTGACCAAGGGCTGGCCCACCTGCTCCGAGAGGCGGGTGAAGAGCGCAGGGTCGTCCGACAGGGCCGCGGGGACGAGCTGCGTGTCCCGGGCGGCCTCCCACGCCGCGTACGCCTCGACGAAGCGGGGCCAGCTCTCGATCTGTGTCGCGGACGACTCGGCGAAGGCGTCGATGGCTTGGTGAAGCACGGCGTCGTTCGCGTCCTGCCGGGCGAGCCACACCTTGATGAGCCCAGGGTCCTCCAGCGCTGCGAGCTGGGCCACGGCGAGTCTCGCCGTGACCTCGCTCTTCTCGATGACGCTGTGCAGCTCCACGGTGGTCGTCTGGGTGTCGACGAGGCGCTGCATGTCGTTGGTGGCGTACCGCAGGTTGGCCATGGCGAGCCATCCGGCGCCCAACGAGATCACCCCGAGCAGCAGGACGACCGACAGGATCTGCGTCTGGATCGACCGGTGCGTGAAGCCCAGCCCCGGGCGCCCCTTGGCGGTGGCAGAGAGGTCGGTCGGAACGGTGGTGGGCATGGGGTCCTCCGATTGGCGCGCTGGGAGCCCGATCGGCTTCCGTGTTCCCGTTCTGAGGTCCGCTGTGCCTTTTCAGCCCCACCACGGGGCGTTTTCACCCGAAGGGCTGAGGGTCGCGAAGCGCGTGGAGAGTGGGCCCGTAGCATCGCCCCGTGCCTCCCCGATCCCCCTTGCCGGCCCGCCACGGCCTGAGCGCCGCCTGGCTGCGCACCCCCGATCGGGACCGCTCCCGCGCGGACGAGTGGGCCACGATGGGGGCCTGGCTGCGGCACCGGCTGCCCGAGCACGTCGACGTGGCGGACATGCTCGCGCAGCAGCGCTTCGTCGACGAGGAGGGCCGGGCCGTACGGGAGGACGACCCCTTCGCCCACCACCAGTTCGTGTGGTTCCACCGCGACCTGCGCGAGGACGAGGCCGAGGTCACGGCGCCCATCCACGTGGTGCACCGCGACGACCGCCTGGTGGTGGTCGACAAGCCCGCCTTCCTCTCCTCGATCCCGCGGGGCAGGCACGTGCTGCAGAGCGTCGTCGTGCGCCTGCGCGCGGAGCTGGGCCTGCCCGACCTGTCGCCGTTGCACCGCCTGGACCGGGTGACCTCCGGACTGCTGATGCTCGCGACCGAGCCCAGGTGGCGGGGGCCGTACCAGTCCTTGTTCGAGCACCGCGCGGTCGACAAGACGTACTGGGCGTTGGCGCCGCTGCGCTCTGACCTGGACTTCCCGATCGTGGTGCGCAACCACATCCACAAGGAGCGCGGCGCGTGGCAGGCGCAGGTGGCGCCTGGCGCGCCCGTCAACGCCGAGACGCTCATCGAGCTGGAGTCGGAGGTGGAGGGCCGGGGCGTCTACCGCCTGAGCCCTCGCACAGGCCGCACCCATCAGCTCCGGCTGCACCTGCACGGGCTCGGCATCCCGATCATCGACGACCCGCTGTACCCGGTGGTGCGCGATGTCCCGGTGGACGACTTCAGCCGCCCCCTGCAGCTGCTCGCCGGGGAACTCGCGTTCACGGACCCCATCGACGGCAGCCGACGGGAGTTCCGGAGCGTGCGGCGCCTGCCGCTGCGCGCGGGGAGGTGAGACTGGGCCGCAGACGTGCGCGGAGCGCCCTGGGCGGCTGCGAGGATGAGGCCCGGATCCGCGATGGCGCGGGACCGTTGGCAGCAAGGAGCCCACATGGCGATCACCGCCGGGACCAGCGAGTACGACCGGTTCGGACCCTGGATCGACGAGGTGCGCGTGGAGGACGACGTCCCGCGCCTGTACCGGGACCACCCGATCGACCTGGGCGCCGCGCGCCTGGTGCTGAAGGTGCCGCGGAACATCACGCGGCGTGACGCGACGCCGGACATGGACCTGTACGACCACCTGCTCGTGCTGGGCGCTGGCCAGCTCACGGTGCTGAGCAGGCGCGTCGCCCCTCGGGAGCGCCGTGGGCCCGTCCCATCGGGGTACGACGTGCGCACGGTGGCCATCGACGAGGTGGTCGCGATCCGCGACGTCGTGAGCATGCTCGACGGCCATCTGACGATCCTGGCGCGCGACGGCCAGGCGCTGTCCTTCAGGTACAACGGGTCCGGGCGTCGGAGCATCGCCCAGCTCGTCGACGCGCTGCGCGGCGACGTGCTCCCGGCGCAGTCCGGCGGCTACGGGTGGTCGGGTGGATACGGCGACGCCCTCGCGAAGGCTGCCGCGGCGCTGGCCGGCGAGCGATCCGCGATGGCCCTCGACCGTGAGGACATGTCACTGGTCGGCGACTACGCCAGCATCGCGAGCCGGGTCCCCGACCTGGCCCCGTGGGCATGGCACGGCCGCCGGGTCGTCGCGCCCCAGGGGGAGGGCGCGTCGGGCGCGTTGCGGCGCGCTCTCCATGTCCTCTCGCCCATGACCTTGCACGGCGCGGTCGTCGCTGGGGACGACGTCGCCCTCGAGGTCTTCGGCCGGCACCAGTGGCTGGTGCGCGGCAAGGCGCCGGTCCACTCCGCGTCGCGCCTGCTGGTGCCGTTCGGCTCCCTCGACGCGGTCCAGATCACCCCGCACGACGGCTACCACGGCGCCGTCGACGCGACGCTCGCCCTAGGCGACGCCCGTGTAGAGCTGGTCCTTCCCGAGGGATCGGCGGCGCATCAGCTCTTCGAGGAGGGCTCGGCGCTCGCGGGGTGACCGCCACGTCCGCGTCCTGTCGGGGCGCACGGGCTCGGACGTGGACATGACGTGCGGGCCCAGCCGGCGACCTGCGTCGGGGGAGTCCTGCCAGGAGGCGCGCGGCGTGGGCCCCGCCTACGCTCGTCAGCACGCAGTCTCAGGCCGAAGACGTGGAGGAAGAACATGAAGGGCAAGGCGGCATTCGTTCTCGGAGCTGGACTCGGGTACCTGCTCGGCACCCCCTCGGGGCGGGAGAAGCTGGGCACCGCCCGGTCGAAGCTGATGGACTCGTGGAACGACCCCCGCGTCCAGGAGAAGGTCGGTGACATCCGCGAGAAGGTGACCCCGGGGTCCTCCGACGACCCGTGGGCCTCGACCACGGAGACCACGGACACCGCGGGCAGCACCCCGACGGCGTCCACGACGACCTCCTCGCCCGAGACCCCCGACCTGGGCGGCGCCGGCGCCGACTACCGGCCCACCGCTCCCTGACCGACCATGGTCGCGCGGACGTCGTTGTGGCTCGACCGGCTTGACGCCCGGGGGGCGGCGACCGACGGCGGCGCCGGTCCCTCGGCTGAGCTGGCCGACCCGCATGACGTGGTGGTCGTCGGCGCCGGCCTGACAGGGCTCACCACCGCGCTGCTGCTGGCCCGGGCGGGCTGGTCGGTGCTGGTGGTGGAGTCCCGCCGGGTCGGCGCCGGCACCACAGGGCGCTCCACGGCGAAGGTGAGCCTGCTGCAGGGCACCCGGCTGTCCTCGATCGCGAGCCGGCACCCGGAACCCGTGCAGGCGTCCTACGTCGAGGGCAGCCGCGAGGGCAAGGACTGGCTGCTCCGCTACTGCGACGAGCACGGCGTGCCGTACCAGCGGCGCCTCGCGGTGACGTACGCGACGACGGGTCCGGGGCTGGCGAAGGTCGAGGCGGAGATGGCCGTCGCGGACCGGCTCGGCCTGCCCGTGGCCTGGCGTGACGACCTCGACCTGCCGGTCGCGACGCTGGGCGCAGTCGAGCTGGCCGACCAGGCGCAGCTCGACCCGATGAGCGTGCTCGCGACGCTCGCGGAGGACGTCGTCGCCCGTGGCGGCCGCATCGTCGACCATGCCCGCGTGCTCGGCGTGCACCGTGAGCCCGGCGGGAAGTGCCTGGTGCGCACCACCCGGGGCGACACCCGCAGCTCGACAGTGGTGCTGGCCACCGGCATGCCGATCCTCGACCGGGGTGGCTTCTTCGCCCGGCTCAAGCCCAACCGCTCGTACGCCCTGGCGTTCCGGACCACGGGCGAGCTGCCAGCGGGGATGTACCTCTCCGCGGACGGCGACACCCGCTCGGTCCGGACCACGCCGACAGTGCCTGGGGACTCCGGCGCGGACGCCGGCGAGACGCTGCTGGTGGGCGGCGCCGGTCACGTCACCGGGCGCAGCGCGCCGACGAGCGCGCACCTGCGCCGGCTGACCCGGTGGACCGAGCGGCACTTCCCCGGCGCCGTGGGCACCCACGCGTGGTCCGCGCAGGACTACTCGTCGGCGGACGGGCTCCCGCTGGTGGGGCGCGTGACGCCAGCCAACGGCCACGTGCTGTTCGCGAGCGGGTACGACAAGTGGGGGATGACGTCGGCGGTCGCGGCCGCCCTGGTGATGGCGGCCGACCTGCTGGGCGACCACCCGCCGGGCTGGGCGGACGACTGGCGGCCGTGGCGGCCCCGTGAGCTCGCCGTCGGCGCGGGGACCGCGGCGAAGTGGAACGCGGGCGTGGGCGCCCGGCTCGCCTCGGACTGGCTCCGCCCATGGCCGGCAGTGGCGGAGCGGCCCACCCCGCCCGAGGGTCAGGGCAGGGTCGAGCGGTCCCAGTTCCGGCGCCCCGAGGCCGTCTGCACGGTGGGCGGGGTGACCCGCCGCGTCTCGGCGGTCTGCACCCACCTGGGCGGCATCGTCACGTGGAACGACGCGGAGCGGTCCTGGGACTGCCCGCTGCACGGGTCGCGCTTCGACGCGACGGGTTCGCCGCTCGAGGGCCCCGCGGTGAAGCCGCTCGAGCCGACCGAGCCGGCCAAGCCACCGCGCCGCCGGGAGGTCCCGGGGGCGGCTCCGTCCGACTAGACGCCCGAGGTCGCGAGCACCCGGTCGGCGATCGCCGCGCTCAGCTCGTCGGCAGAGCCGGTCGCGTCGAGCGTGAACCCCGCCTCGGTGGGCAGCAACGGCTCCAGGGTGGCGAGCTGGGACGCGAGCAGCGTGGGCGGCATGAAGTGGCCGGTGCGCCGGCCCATCCGCTGGGCGAGGATCTCGTCCGTGACGTTCAGGTGCGCGAACAGCACCGGGCCGCCCTCGCGGAGCACGTCGCGGTAGGCGACCTTGAGCGCCGAGCAGGTCATCACGCTCGGCTCCCCGGCGCGGGTCTGCGCGGCCAGCCAGTCCCGCAGGGACCTCAGCCAGGGGGCGCGGTCCTCGTCGGTCAGCGGGATGCCGGCCGCCATCTTCGCCACGTTGCCTGCGGGGTGCAGGTCGTCGGCCTCTAGGAAGGGCCGCTGCAGGCGATCGGCGACGAGCCGGGCGACGGTGGTCTTGCCGGAGCCGGAGACTCCCATGACCACTACGTGCTGGACGTCCGCCATCGGCCTCAGATCCTCCTCGGTGCGGCCCGCGGGGCTGCGGACCAGGGCCTCGGCCCTCGCACCGCGATCGTACCGAGCCGCCAGTCGAGGGCGTCGAGGGCCGCGTGCAGGTTCGCCAGGGCGTCGGCGCGGTGCCCGGCCACCCAGTCGCCCGTGTAGCCGCGCGGGACCATCTCGACGACCAGCACCAGGCTGATCCACATCCGGTAGAGCCACAGGCGGGCGTCCCCCGCAGGAGTGCCGAGCGCGAGCTCGCCTCCGGCGGAGCGGTAGCCCTCGAGCAGCGCCGGGGGGACGGGCCCGAGTCCTCGCTGGTCGGCGCCGACGAGCTCGAGCATCGGGTCGCCCCACAGTGCCCGCTCGGTGTCGATGACCCCCACCAGGGAGCCCGTGGCCGGGTCGACGAACAGGTTGCCGGGCCACAGGTCCGTGTGGACGAGCACCGGGCCGGGCGCCTCGGCGAGCGCGGCGGCGTGCCGGCGCAGCACCGCGCGGACCCGGTCGGCGGGGAGGTCGACGCGCCATGCCTCGGCGTCGTCGAGGAGGGCTCCGACGATCGCGGCGAACGCGTCGGGCCAGGTGGCGGCCTGCAGGCCTGCGGCCGCGTTGGGGTACCCGAACCGGTCGCCGCGCACGGTGTGCAGCCGGGCCATGAAGGCCCCCAGCTCGCCCTGCACGACGCAGTGCGTCGCGTCGTCCAGGCCGCCCAAGTCGACCAGCGGCGTGCCGTCGAGGTGCGACACGACCAGCACATCGCTCGGCAGCACGCTGCGCGTGAGGTCGATCAGCAGCACCCGCGGCATGAGCAGGTCGGGGCGATCGGCCGCGAGCCCGTACACGAGCGCCTCGGTGCGCAGCAGGTCCAGCTCGTGGCGCAGCAGTCTCTCCGTGGCGGTGGGCGCCGTCTTGACCACCACGCGCTCGCCGTCCGCGAGGGTCGCTCGGTAGGTCGTGGCGAACATCCCGCCGGTGAGCGGCTCGGCGTGCGTGAGCCGCCCGATGGGGGCCAGCACGGTCGTCAGCGCCTGGAGGGTGGCGTCGTCGAGCGGTGCGGGGGCATGGTCGAGCACCCCCGCAGGCTAGTGGCCCGAGAGCTCCGTGGTCGCCGTGCCCGGCTCGGCCTCGACGTCGGGGAGGTCCTCGTGGGCGGGGACGTCCACCGTTCCCGCGCGCAGCACGCGGAGCGACCCGACGGCGGCCAGCACCGCGAGCACCGCCGCGCCGAGGACCACCAGGAACCCGCCGTGCGACCCGCGGGCGTCGATGGCCATCCCCGCGACGGAGGCGCCCACCGAGACGCCGACGCCCAGGGCGGTGCCGATCCACGTCAGACCCTCGGTCAACCGCTCGCGGGGGACGAAGTGCTGCACCAGCGCGTTGCCGTTGATGATCGTGGGGGAGATGGCGAAGCCCACGACGAACATCACCAGCGCGAGCACCGTCATGGACTGCACCAGCACGAACAGCGACGCGCCGAGCGCGATGACCACCGTGCCGACGACGAACCGCTTCCACAGCGCCATCGTCCAGTGCCGCAGGCCGTAGAGCAGACCGGAGATCATGGAGCCGAGCGCGAACACGGCGAGCACCACGCCTGCGAGGTCGGGGCGTCCCTGCTCGTCCGCGAACGCGACCGTCGCGACGTCGGTGGCCCCGAAGATGGCGCCGACGGCCACGAAGACGATGGCCAGGACGACCACGCCGCCCGAGCGGAGCACCGACCTGTGCCGTGGCGCGTCGGCGTGCCGCACCGTCGGCGCCGGCTGGGTGGCCCGCTGGCTCAGGAACCAGAAGCCGCCGCCGATCATGCCGATCACCGCGACCAGCAGGCCCGCCGCCGGCGACACGTTAGCCGCGAGGATGGTCGCCACCACGGGGCCGACCACGAAGACCAGCTCGTCGAGTGCCGACTCGAGCGAGTACGCGGTGTGCACGTCCCGCGGCGCGGTGAGCAGGTTCGACCAGCGCGCGCGGACCAGGGCGCCGAACGACCCGATCGTCGCCCCGGTGAGCGCCGCCGTGGCGTAGAGCCACGGGGTGGGGGCGTGGGACAGCGCGGCGGTCACGATGCCGATCAGGCCGAGCGAGGAGACCGTGATGGCGGGTCGCATGACGCGCGCCTGGCCGTGACGGTCGACGAGCCTGGCGAGCTGCGGGGAGCAGATCGCCTGAGCGAGGACGTAGACCGCGGACACGCGACCGGCCAGACCGTACGAGTGGTACAGCGCCTCGACCATGAGGACGATCCCGATGCCTGCCATCGACATGGGCAGGCGTGCGATCACACCAGAGGAGGAGAAGGCCAGCGCGCCGGGCCGCGAGAGGATCTTGCGGTACGGGCTGAGCACCGGCTCATTCTCTCACCGCGCGCCGACACCGAAGGACGGCCGGCGCGCGGCTGCGAGAGGTCAGGCCAGCGCGTCGTTCACCACGGACCGCGCCTGCTCCTGCACCTCCACCAGGTGCTCCGGGCTGACGAAGGACTCCGCGTAGATCTTGTAGACGTTCTCCGTGCCGGAGGGGCGGGCCGCGAACCAGGCGTCGTCGGTGGTGACCTTGAGGCCGCCGATGGCCGCGCCGTTGCCGGGCGCGGCGGTCAGCTTCGCGGTGATCGCCTCGCCGGCCAGCGTCGTCGCGGTGACCTGCTCGGGCGACAGCTTCGCCAGCCGGGCCTTCTGCTCGAGCGTGGCGGGGGCGTCGACCCGGGCGTACCAGGACTCGCCGTAGCGCTGCACCAGGTCGGCGTGGTGCTGGGACGGGGAGCGGCCCGTCGTGGCCAGCATCTCCGACGCGAGCAGCGCGAGGATGATCCCGTCCTTGTCGGTGGTCCACACCCGGCCGTCCTGGCGCAGGAACGACGCGCCCGCGGACTCCTCGCCGCCGAACCCGACCGACCCGTCGAGCAGGCCGGGCACGAACCACTTGAAGCCCACCGGGACCTCGAGCAGGCGGCGGTCGAGCCCGCCCGCGACCCGGTCGATCAGGGAGGACGACACCAGCGTCTTGCCGATGGCCGCGTCGCCGGGCCAGCCCGGGCGGGCGCCCGAGTACAGGTACTCGATCGCCACGGCCAGGTAGTGGTTCGGGTTCATCAGCCCGGCGTCGGGCGTCACGATGCCGTGCCGGTCGGAGTCGGCGTCGTTGCCCGTCGCGATGTCGTACGGGGCGCCGTCGGCCATGGTCCGCACCAGCGACGCCATCGCGTACGGCGACGAGCAGTCCATCCGGATCTTGCCGTCCCAGTCGAGGGTCATGAACCCCCACTGCGGGTCCACGGCGGGGTTCACCACGGTCAGGTCCAACCCGTACCGCTCGCCGATGGCGCCCCAGTACTCGACCGAGGCGCCGCCCAGCGGGTCCGCCCCGATCCGCACACCGGCGTCCCGGATCGCGTCGAGGTCGACCACGTTGGACAGGTCGTCGACGTACGCGCCCAGGTAGTCGTGCAGGTGGGTCGTCTCGGCGGCGAGGGCCGCCGCCAGCGGGACGCGGCGGACCTGCCCGACGCCCGAGCGGAGCAGCTCGTTCGCCCGGGCCGCGATCCAGGCGGTGGCCTCGGACCCGGCCGGGCCGCCGGTGGGCGGGTTGTACTTGAAGCCGCCGTCACGCGGGGGGTTGTGCGAGGGCGTCACCACGATGCCGTCCGCCAGGCCAGGGCCCTCGGTGCGCACGCCGTCCATGCTGGTGGCGCCGTTGTGCAGCAGGATCGCGTGCGACACCGCCGGGGTGGGCGTCCACGAGTCGCGCGCGTCGACGAACAGCTCGACGCCCGCGGCTGCGAGCACCTCCACGGCCGTCTGCCACGCGGGCAGGGACAGCGCGTGCGTGTCCCGGCCGATGAACAGCGGGCCGTCGGTGCCCTGGCCGCGGCGGTACTCCACGATCGCGGCGGTGGTGGCGATGATGTGCGCCTCGTTGAAGGCGCCGTCGAGGGACGAGCCGCGGTGGCCGCTGGTGCCGAACACGACCTGCTGGGCAGGATCGTCCAGGTTCGGGGCGCGGTCGTAGTACGCGCTGACCAGCGCGTCCACGTCGACGAGATCGGCAGGCTGGGCGAGAGTTCCGGCGCGCGGGTCCATGCGAGCGATCCTGCCATCGACGACGCCGCAGGTCATCCGCTCGTGCGGGCTCGTCCGCCCCGCGTGGGCGTCGCAGGCGCAGCGGGTAATCTCCTCGACCATGGCCACTGGTTCTGTCGATTTCGTCCTGCGCCCCTTCGAGGGGCTCCCCGGTGAGCCCGACTGGGTCGCCCTCAAGGAGGTCGTGCCCGCCGCGACCGCCCCCGCACGCACCACCGCCGAGCACGGCTCCCGCGAGGTGCTCCTCACGACCGTCCTGCCGATGGGCTGGCCGGCGCTGCACCGCGACGACGGCGTGGTGCTGCTCGCGCTGCAGTCGCAGGGCGGCTCGGGCGACGCGAGCCGCGACCTCGCGGCCGTGCTGCTCGCCGCGCTGGACGTCGAGCCCGGCACCGCGGTCGAGCCCGAAGGCCTGCCCGGCCCTGGCCCGCGCCTGCAGGACGTGCTGGACCTGACCGTCCCGTTCGAGGTCACCGTCGAGGAGAGCTTCGGGTACTGGCTCGCCCCCGGGACCGAGCGCACCGCCGACCTCGCCGCCGCCATCGAGGAGGCCGACTCGGGCATCATCCCGACGGTCAAGCTCAGCTCGGTCGAGGCCGCGTACTGGTGCCGCATGGGCTCGCGCGAGTTCCTGCGCTGGGCGCAGCCGCACGACGAGCAGAAGGTCCTCGACGCGCTCGCGCGGCTCCACTCGAAGCGCGAGTCCGGCTTCGACGGCGCCAAGTTCGTCGGGTACTTCCGCTCGAGCGGCATCGTGGTTCCCGTCTGGGAGCTGGCCCGCGGCACCGAGGCCGAGGACATCGAGGGCGCCGTCGCCGAGTTCCTGCCCCGCTTCGAGGCGGCCCTGGCGGACGAGACGCCGCTCGACGCGAACGCCCGCCGCGCCCGTGCCGGGCTGGTCGCCCGGCAGGTCACGCTGCGCTGAGAACCCCCCGGCCGGTCGCCTCCGCGCGACCGGCGCCGTGGGGTCCTCGCGCCGTTGACGGCGAGGACCCCACGGTCTGGGTAGGCTGGCAGTCGTGATGCGCAAGGGCGGCAAGGCTGCCGAGGTCGAGACGAACGCGCAGGCTGCGCGCCTGGACGCCGCCTCGGAGCCCACGACGGCGGACGAGGTCCCCACGGACGACGTGGCGCCCGTGCCCGCGCCCGACCCGGAGAAGCCTGCCCGTGCGGCACGCCGCCGGGTCTCCCGCCGGGCGCTGGGCTCGAGCGAGCCGCTCAGCAGCCCCACCACCAAGGTCCCCGGAGCCCGGTCGCGCCAGCGGGTCGCCGTGGTGATCCCCGCGAAGGACGAGTCCCGGCGCATCGCCGCGACGGTCCGATCCGCGCGCGCCATCCCGCACGTGGACCTCGTCCTGGTCGTCGACGACGGCTCCGAGGACAACACCCAGCACGTGGCCCGCGAGGCCGGCGCCGTCGTCGTGCGCCACTCGCACAACCGCGGCAAGGCCGCCGCGATGGAGACGGGCGCCGCCGTCGTCGCGATGCGCGACGCCCCTGACCGGCTGCCCCGCCTGCTGCTGTTCATCGACGGCGACCTCGGCGAGACGGCCGTCAACACGGCGCCCCTCGTGCCGCCGGTGCTCGAGGGCACGGCGGACGTGTCGATCGCGCTGCTGCCCCCGCAGCCCGGCGCCGGTGGGCGCGGGATCGTCGTGGGAGCAGCCAGGCGCGCCATCGCGGCGATGACGGGCTGGACGCCCACCCAGCCGTTGTCCGGCATGCGGTGCCTGACACGCGAGGCCTTCGAGGCCGCGACGCCGCTGGCCCGCGGCTGGGGCGTCGAGACGGGCATGACCATCGACCTGCTGCGCCAGGGGTTCGTGGCCGTCGAGGTGCCCTGCGACCTGCGGCACCGGCCCTCGGGCGCCGACCTCAAGGGTCAGCTGCACCGCGCGGCGCAGTACCGGGACGTGCAGCTCGCGGTCAACGCGCGGCGGGTCCGGCGCGTGGCCGGTGCGATCCGCTCGACCGTCAACCCGCCGCGGGGCTCGGCGGACTGACCTCGTCGGCGCCGTCGCCGCCGATCGGCGTGCGGGGCGTGCTCGTCCCGTGCGGCCGCAGCAGCAGCATCCAGTTCGCGCACGCCGCGATCAGCAGCGGCACCGTGATCGCGATGCCGATCGCCGGGATGACCACCCCGGAGTCGTTCACCGCGAACCCGATGCCCAGCGTGACGGCCAGTGACACGAGCCCGGCCCGCAGCATCGGCGCGTCCGTGCCGAGCCGGGTGAGCGGCGCCCCGGAGGACAGCCAGGCGTACGCCCCGCCATCGGGGGCCTCCGCGGCGGTGCGCAGCGGGCGGCCCAGCACCAGGACCACCACGACCAGGCCGCCGATGGCGAGCAGCGTCAGCTCGTTGCTGAACAGGATGTCCACGTTCTGCTTGAGCTTGCGCACGACAACGGGCCACAGGCCGCCGTCCAGCACGGTCTCCACGAACCGGCCCAGGTGCGTGCGGGAGTCGGCGGGCCGCAGCCAGTCGAGCACCGCGAACCCCGTGACGGTCACCGCCCCTGCTGCCAGCACGGTGATCACGCGCCACCAGTTGAGCCGCACCCCGGCGGCGAGCAGGGCCAGCACCGCGAAGCCGGGCACCAGCGCGGGCGGGCCGCCGAAGTCGGCGCCGATGCTCGGCAAGCCGTCCAGGAGGGTCGCGGCGATCCCGATCGCCACGATCACGCCCACCGCGGCGGCGCGGCGGCCGCGGGCGACGAGCGGGTTCGTGACGGCCACCGCGAGGAGCACGGTCGCGGTGGCGAACAGGGCGAACGCCGTGTTGTTGAAGCCGTAGAACCGGCCGGCGACGAGCGAGCGCGTGCCCATCAGCGACTCGAGCTGCAGTGTGGCTCCGGTCGCGATGTCGATCGCGATGACCACCGCGGTGATCGCCGCGACGACGCCCAGCGGGCCGAGCAGCCAGTTGCGCCACCGCGGCAGCAGCGCGACGGCCGTGATGACCGCCACCCAGGTCACGATGAGCGCCGTCAACGCGTACGACGGCGGGTCGACCCGCCACCACGGGCTCATGTTCGCGAGGAACGTCGAGACCGGGATCGCCGCCACCGCGATGCCCGCGATGCGCAGCTGCTTGAGGACGATCGCCGCGTCGGTGCTCGCGGCGAGGGCCCGGCGGCTCTTGCGGGGGGCCCAACGGTCCAGGGCGCGGCCCCACCAGTCGAGCACCCGGCCGTTGAGGCCGATGGTCACCAACCCGTACAGGATCAGGTTGATCGTCACGAAGATCACGTAGAACGTGGGGACTAGCGGCGTCACCGCGAGCACGTTGTCGTTGTCGTCCACGAGTTGTGCCACCCGCTTGCTCGCGAGCGCCGGCCCGGGGGTCGTGGTGATGGTGGTGCCGACCAGGGCGCCCTGCGGCGCGTCGCCGCGCAGGCCCAGCGCGGTGAGCAGCGTGGGGGTCACGTCGGTGGTCTGCAGGTATCCGGGCTGACGGGTGGACCGTGTGGCCAGCAGCGCGTCGGCGTAGTCGCCGTCGCCGTTCGCCTGCGGCCCGCTCGCGGCCGCGAGCTGCAGTTGGGGGCGCCGGGACGAGTCGGCCAACGAGGCGACGAGCACGGTCGTTTCTCCGCCGAACTCCTCGATGCCGGACAGCACCGCGCCCACGCGCGCGTCGATGGCCCGCGCCTGCTCGGCGTGCGTCGGCTCGGTGACGGCGTCCGGGCCGGTGAGCTCGGGGATCTCGACGTCGGGCGACGGCTCGTCGGTGGGCAGCGCGATGAGCCGGTCTGTGGTGCCCTGGCCCGGGTCCCGGATGGAGCCCACGTCGACGACCACGAGCTGGGCCTCGCCCTTGAGCGCGTTGAGCACCGCCGTCTCCAGCGCCGCCATGGTCCAGGGGCGGCTCTGGTGCTGGCCCACCGGCACGCCGTCGGCCCCGGCCAGCGCGATGGCGGCGCCCGGCCCGATGCCGACGGCAGGCGTCCCGCTGGCCGCGAGCGTGTCGCCCAGCAGCCCCAGGTGAGACGCGTAGTCGCCCTCGGCGGCCGCCTGCACGTAGTCGTCCCACGCGGGCGTCGCCTGGTCGGGAGCAGGGTCCCGCAGCGTGCGGCACGTGCGGTCGTCCGCCTCGAGGTCGGCGGCGCGGGCGCCTGCCGAGACGGCCAGCCACCCGTCGGCGGGGCAGTTCGACGAATGGACGGACCTGGCGGCGATGTTGCCGACTGCCCCGTTCCGTGACAGCGACCACAGCGCGGGCGTGGTCAGCGTGCCCACATCGTCCCAGCGCAGGCCCGACGTGCCGATCAGCACCACCGGCGCCGTGTCGCGTTCCACTGCCGCCTGATTCGACGCGCTGGTCAGCGCGGGGGGCGACGCGGGCAGTGCTGCGGCGGCCGATCCGGCGAGCCCGAGCATCAGCACGAGCGCCGCCACCACAGCCGCCATCGCGGGGGCGAGGACGCGGCGGGGAGTCAGGGCGCGGGGGAGCGTCGGCACCGGGCCAGCCTACGGTCGCACTAGGCTCGTCCCGTCGCGCGCAGGCGCCGGTCGCCGTGGTGCGCCCGCCGGGCGCACGGTATCCGCACGAGACCGTCACACACCGTCGCGCGGCAGCGCACGGCATGAGCACCGACCGGAGGACGTCCATGCCCGTCCCGCGCTACGCGTACCTCGGCCCCGCCGGCACGTTCACCGAGGCCGCGCTGCGCCAGGTGGCCTCGCCGGACGAGGCCCGGTACCTGCCGCAGACGGACGTGGTCTCCGCGATCGAGGCGGTCCGCTCCCACCAGGCCGATTTCGCGGTGGTCGCCATCGAGAGCACCGCCGAGGGCGGCGTCACCGCGACCCTCGACGCGCTCGCGGTGGGCGAGCCGCTGGTGCTGCTGCGCGAGATGCTCGTGCCCGTCGGCTTCACGCTGGTCGCGGCGCCGGGCGTCCGCCTCGAGGACGTGCGCCGCATCTCGGCCCACCCGCACGCCTGGGTGCAGTGCCGCCGCTGGCTCGCCGAGCACGTTCCGGGCGCCGTCCACGTGCCCGCCACGTCCAACACCGCCCCCGCCGCCCTCATCGCCGAGCAGGTGGCCAGCGGTGGCGGCCCCCAGCTCGCGTTCGACGCCGCCTTGGTCCCGCCGCCCGCCGTCGCGCACTACGGCCTCGAGGTGCTCGCCGAGCACGTCGAGGACAACGACCGGGCCGTCACCCGGTTCGTGCTCGTGGGCCGCCCGGGCGAGGTGCCGCCGCCCACGGGCGCCGACAAGACGACGCTCGACGTGCACCTGCCCAGCAACGAGGCGGGCGCGCTGCTGGACATGCTCGAGCAGTTCGCCGCCCGCGGCGTGAACCTCTCCCGCATCGAGTCGCGGCCCATCGGCGACGCGCTCGGGCGGTACTCGTTCTCGATCGACGCCGAGGGCCACATCGCCGACGAGCGCATGGGCGAGGTGCTGATCGGCCTGCACCGGGTCTGCCCGCACGTGCGGTTCCTCGGCTCCTACCCGCGGGCGGACGACGTGCAGGCCGTGGTGCGGCGCGGCACCGCCGACGAGGACTTCGTCGCGGCGCGCGAGTGGCTGCGCTCGCTGCGCGCCGGCCGCACGCACTGAGCGCCTCGCCGCGCTGAGCGGCAGACCGTGCTGCGCGCCCCGGCGGCCTCAGGCGCGGGCGACCCGCACCACGAGGGCGCCCTCCTCGACGCGGGCCTCGACGTCGCACGCCCGACCGACGATGTCGCCGTCCACCTGCACCGGCTCGGTGCTCGAGAACCGGGCGTGGATCGTGCGGGCCCGGGTGTGGTCGATCCGGCCGATCTTCGCGGGAAGCTCGGTGCGCACCCCCACGCCCTGCAGCACGACCTCGCCGAAGAGCTGCGCCCAGCCGGCCACCCCGCCCCGGGTGTCGATCGCCGCGACGTCGAGCCAGCCGTCGTCGATGAGCGCGTCAGGCAGCAGGGTGAGCCCTCCAGGCAGCCGTCCGCAGTTGCCCACCAGCAGGCTGCGCAGGCGCAGGGTCTCCGGCGGGGCGCCGTCGAGGCGGACAGTCACGCGCAACCGCCGTCCGTGCAGGTGCCGGATCCCTGAGACGAAGTAGGCGATCCAGCCGACCCGGGCCTTGAGGTTGTCGTCGGTGTCGGCGATCATCGCCGCGTCGAAGCCGACGCCGGCGATCACCAAGAAGATGTGATCGCGGGACGCCTGGGCGCCGGGCGCGATCCGCTCGGCGGGCGATGTCACGTCGTCCTCCACCGAGCCGTCCCGCAGCACCCGCAGCCAGCCCACGTCGATCGTCCGGTCGGATCCCTCCAAGGCGATGCGCAGCGCCGCGGCAGGGTCGCCCAGCGGCAGGTCGAGGTTGCGCGCCAGCAGGTTGCCGGTCCCCACCGGCACGATGCCCATCGCCACCTTGGTTCCCGTCAGCGCCTCGGCGACCGCACGGACGGTGCCGTCGCCGCCCACCACCACCACCACGTCCGCGCCACGCCGCACGGCCTCACGCGCCTGGCCGACACCCGGGTCCTCGACGGTGGTCTCGAGCCACAGCGGTGTCGTCAGGCCGATCTCGGCTGTCGCCCGCAGTATCTCGCCGCGCGCGGCCGCCACATCGGGCTTGGACGGGTTCGCGATGAACGCGACCAGCCGAGGCTCCGCGGGCTCGGCATCGGACGCGTCCCCCTCGGCCGCCGCAGCGTCCGCCGCGACCTTCAGGCGCAACTCCCGCAGCCGCCGCAGCACCACCACGGCGATGACCACAGCGCAGCCGGCCAGCACCAGGGCGCCGATCGCGACCCACGCCTCCCATGTCATGCCGACAACCTAGTGCCGCCACCGGCGACCCCGCAGAGGCGGCCCGCCGGCCGCCCACGAGGTATGACGGAGCCAGGCTGTGCCAGGGTCGATAGGCTCGTGCTTGTGATCGACCTGCGACTCGTCCGTGAGGACCCCGACCTCGTCCGTGCCAGCCAGCGTGCCCGAGGGGACGACCCGGGGCTCGTCGACCAGGTGCTCGACGCCGACGCCCGCCGCCGGTCCGCGCTGACGGACTACGAGCGGCTGCGCGCCGAGCAGAAGGCGCTCGGCAAGCAGGTCGCGTCCGCGCAGGGCGACGAGAAGTCGGCGCTGCTGGCCCAGGCCAAGCAGCTCGCCGAGCAGGTCAAGGCGCTGCAGGCCGACGCGGAGGCCGCCGACGTCGCGGCCGGCGAGCTCGCGCGCAGCATCGGCAACGTCATCGAGGACGGCGTCCCCGCCGGCGGCGAGGACGACTACGTGGTGCTGCGCCACGAGGGCACGCCACGGGACTTCGCCGCGGAGGGCTTCACGCCGCGGGACCACCTCGAGCTGGGCGAGATGCTGGCCGCGATCGACACCGAGCGCGGCGCCAAGGTCTCCGGCGCACGGTTCTACTACCTCACCGGCGTCGGGGCCCGCCTCGAGCTCGCGCTGCTCAACGCCGCCGTCGACCGCGCCCTCGCGAACGGGTTCACGCCGGTGATCACCCCGACGCTGGTCAAGCCCGAGGTCATGGCCGGCACCGGGTTCCTCGGCGCGCACGCGGACGAGATCTACCGGCTCGAGGCGGACGACCTGTACCTGGTGGGCACCAGCGAGGTCGCGCTCGCGGGCTACCACTCGGGGGAGATCCTCGACCTGGCGGACGGCCCGCTGCGGTACGCGGGCTGGTCGGCCTGCTACCGCCGCGAGGCGGGCTCGTACGGCAAGGACACCCGCGGCATCATCCGCGTGCACCAGTTCCACAAGGTCGAGGCGTTCAGCTACACCACCGTCGAGGACGCCGCCGCGGAGCACCGCCGCATCCTCGGCTGGGAGGAGGAGATGCTGGCGCTGGCCGGGCTTCCCTACCGGGTGATCGACACCGCCGCCGGCGACCTGGGCATGAGCGCCGCCCGCAAGTTCGACTGCGAGGCGTGGCTTCCCACCCAGGAGCGCTACCTCGAGCTCACGTCGACGTCCAACTGCACGACGTTCCAGGCGCGCCGCCTGGGCATCCGGGAGCGCACCGCCTCGGGGGAGACGCGTCCCGTCGCCACCCTGAACGGGACGCTCGCCACGACCCGCTGGATCGTGGCGATCCTGGAGAACCACCAGCTGCCCGACGGCTCGGTGCGTGTGCCGGAAGGCCTGCGCCCCTACCTCGGCGGCCTCGAGGTCTTGGAGCCGGTGACTCGATGAACCACGCGCGCACCGCGGACGGCATGCTGATCGCCCTCGACATCGACGGAACGCTGATGTCCTTCGGCGGGACGATCTCCCCCGCGGTGCGCGAGGCCGTCACCGGCCTCGTCGAGGCGGGCGCGCACGTCGTGCTCGCCACCGGCCGCTCCGTGGTCGCGACCGTGCCCGTGGCCCAGGACCTCGGCCTCGACACCGGGTGGGCCATCACGTCCAACGGCGCCGTCACGGTGCGGCTCGACCCGTCCCTCGAGGACGGGTACGAGCTGACCGAGACCATCACGTTCGACCCGGAGCCCGCGCTGCGGGTGCTGTCCCTCGAGCTGCCCGACGCGTTGTACGCCGTCGAGGACTTGGGCCGCGGGTTTCTGGTGAGCGCGCCGTTCCCTGAGGGCGAGCTCGGGGGAGACCACCGCGTCGTGTCCTTCGACGAGCTGTGCTCCGCGCCCTCGACCCGTGTGGTGATCCGGAGCCCGAAGAGCACCCCGGAGGAGTTCCACGAGCTGGTCGAGCGGGTGGGCCTGCACGAGGTCTCGTACGCGGTCGGCTGGACGGCCTGGCTCGACCTGACGCCCGGCGGCGTCTCCAAGGGCAGCGCGCTCGAGGAGCTGCGCCGCGCCCTGGGCGTCGAGCCCTTCGCGACTGTGGCGGTGGGGGACGGCTCCAACGACCTGGAGATGCTGCGCTGGGCCGCTCGTGGCGTCGCGATGGGCCACGCCCCCGAGGCGGTGCGGGCGGCCGCGGACGAGGTGACCGGGACCATCGACGACGACGGCGTCGTCGCTGTTCTGCGCGGGATGCTGTCCGCGGTCAAGTGACGTCGCAGCGGCCGCCGGCGTTGGGTCGGCGAGCCGCTCTGTGACCCGATTGTGACCGATATGGGCCGTCGGGCGGAGCGCTCACGCCCGCGGTGACGCCCATGCGTCGATGTGACTCAATCGTGACCGCCTAAGCCGCGGTCTGGGGTTGCGCCCGGCGTCTGACAGGGCTTCCATCACTGGAAGGCAAATGCCCGCCGACCAGGACTTTTCCCACTCTGGCGGCGGACCACGACGAGGTGGAGGTCAGATGAACAGCATGGGTAGACGCCGCAGCAGGGCCACAGCGGTCAGCGCGGCAGGGGTCCTCCTTCTGGTGGGGGCGTGCGGCAGCAACGACGAGGGATCCGCGGAGGAGACGGCGGCCGCGATCGACTGCGCGCAGTTCGAGCAGTACGGCGACCTGGAGGGCAAGACCGTCAGCGTCTACACGTCGATCGTGGACCCTGAGGCCGAGGAGCAGCGCGCGTCGTACAAGCCGTTCGAGGACTGCACCGGCGCCGAGATCGAGTACGAGGGCTCGCGCGAGTTCGAGGCGCAGCTCCCCGTCCGCCTCACCGCCGGGAACCCGCCGGACATCGCGTACATCCCCCAGCCCGGCTTCCTGAAGTCGCTCGTGGAGGACTTCCCGGACGCCGTGACACCGGCGGGCGAGGCGGTCGTCGCCAACGCCAACGAGTTCTACACCCCGGAGTGGGTGGAGTACGGCACGGTGGACGGCACGCTCTACGCCACGCCGCTGGGCGCCAACGTCAAGTCCTTCGTCTGGTACTCCCCGAGCGCCTTCGAGGGCGCCGGCTACGAGGTCCCGACCACGTGGGACGAGCTCATGGACCTGAGCCAGCAGATCGTCGACGACGGGGCCATCCCGTGGTGCGCGGGCATCGAGTCCGGCGAGGCGACCGGCTGGCCGGCCACCGACTGGGTCGAGGACGTGGTGCTCCGCACCGCCGGCGCGGACGTCTACGACCAGTGGGTCAACCACGAGATCCCGTTCAACGACCCGCAGATCGTCACGGCGCTCGGTGCGGTCGGGGACATCCTGAAGAACCCGGAGTACGTCAACGGCGGCCTGGGCGGCGTCACGTCGATCGCCACGTCGGCGTGGAACGAGTCGGCCAACGGCATCCCCGACGGCACCTGCTGGCTGCACCGCGCGGCCAACTTCTACCAGGCCAACTGGGACGAGGGCCTCGAGGTCGCCGAGGACGGCGACGTCTACGCCTTCTACCTGCCGGGTAAGAGCGCCAGCGACAAGCCGCTGCTCGGCGGTGGAGAGTTCGTGACCGCGTTCAGCGACCGTCCCGAGGTCCAGGCCTTCCACGCCTACCTCTCCAGCCCGGAGTGGGCCAACGCCAAGGCGTCGGTCACCGGCCAGGGATGGTTCAGCGCCAACAGCGGCCTCGACTCCTCGCTGCTGCAGTCGCCCATCGACCAGCTCTCCTACGAGCTGCTCACCGACCCGAGCTACACGTTCCGGTTCGACGGGTCGGACCAGATGCCCGGGGCCGTGGGCGCGGGGACCTTCTGGACGGAGATGACCGCGTGGGTCGCCAGTGACAAGTCCGACCAGGACGTGCTCACCGCGATCGAGGCGAGCTGGCCTAGCTCCTGACGCATCGGACCGGCGTGACGGGCGGCGCGTGCAGCGTCGCCCGCCACGCCGGTCCGTCCCCCCTGCCGGCGTGACGAGGCGCCGGTCGAACGCGGCGTGGAAGGTGAGGAGCGATGGACTGGCTGATCAACGCTGGGTCCACCGGACACAAGTTCGTCCTGATGTTCGTGGCGATCATGCTGTTCGTGGTGGTGATGGGAGCGATCCTGCTGGCGGTGGACCGCCCGAAGCGGGTCCCCGGCTGGGTGGTGGCCGCGGCGTTCCTCGGCCCCACCGTGATCGGGCTGGGCTTCGGGCTGGTGTATCCCGGGCTGCGGACGGTGTGGGGGTCCTTGCTCGACAGCAAGGGCAAGGACTACGTGGGGCTGGAGAACTACGTCCGCGTCTTCTCCGAGGACCAGTTCCAGACCGTGCTCCGCAACACCCTCATGTGGGTGATCCTCGTGCCGCTGCTGGCCACCCTGATCGGGCTCGTCTACGCGGTGCTGGTGGACCGGACCCGGTTCGAGTACCTCGCCAAGACGCTGATCTTCCTGCCCATGGCGATCTCCATGGTGGGGGCCGGCATCATCTGGAAGTTCGTCTACGAGTTCCGGCCCGACCAGCCGGGCGTCAACCAGATCGGCATCCTCAACCAGCTCCTGGTGTGGCTTGGCCTGCCGCCGCAGCAGTTCCTGCTCAGTGAGCCCGCGAACACGCTGTTCCTCATCGCGGTGATGATCTGGATCCAGACCGGGTTCGCGATGACGGTGCTGTCCGCCGCGATCAAGGCCATCCCCGACGACATCGTCGAGGCCGCCCGGCTCGACGGCCTCCACGGGACCAAGATGTTCCGCTTCATCACGGTGCCCAGCATCCGGCCCGCGCTGGTGGTCGTGGTCACCACCATCGCCATGGGAACCCTCAAGGTGTTCGACATCGTGCGGACCATGACCGGCGGCAACTTCGGCACCTCCGTCGTCGCGAACGAGTTCTACGTGCAGAGCTTCCGCATCCGCGACCTGGGGCTCGGCGCCGCGCTCGCGGTGATCCTCTTCGTCCTGGTGATCCCGCTGGTGATCTACAACGTCCGCCAACTGCGCATCGCGGAGGAGATCCGATGACTGCCGCGATCCCGTCCACCGCCCTCGTCGACTCCGACGCGACCGCGAAGGGCCGCACCGGCCGGCTCGGCCGCATGGACCAGCGGGCCGGCATCGCCCGCGCCCGCCTCGCGCGGCCGTGGACGTCGCTGCTGGCCGTGGTGCTGGCCATCCTGTGGACCATCCCGACGTTCGGGCTGCTGCTGACCTCGTTCCGCCCGCGCAGCGAGATCCGCACCTCGGGCTGGTGGACCTTCCTGCAGAACCCCGAGACGACCCTCGACAACTACACCGAGGTCCTGTTCGGGAGCGGCACCCAGTTCTCCACGTTCTTCGTGAACTCGGTGGTGATCACCATCCCCGCGGTGGTCATCCCCATCTCGCTGGCCCTGCTGGCGGCGTACGCGTTCGCCTGGATCGACTTCAAGGGCCGCAACATCCTGTTCGTCGCGGTGTTCGCGCTGCAGGTGGTGCCCATCCAGGTCACCCTGATCCCGCTGCTCACCCAGTACGTGCAGTGGGGCCTGTCGGGCTCCTTCTGGACGATCTGGCTGTCGCACTCGATCTTCGCGCTGCCGCTGGCGATCTTCCTGCTCCACAACTTCATGAAGGACATCCCGAAGTCGCTGGTCGAGGCGGCGCGGGTGGACGGCGCCGGGCACGTGACCATCTTCTTCCGGGTGCTGCTGCCCCTGCTCACCCCCGCGATCGCATCGTTCGCCATCTTCCAGTTCCTGTGGGTGTGGAACGACCTGCTCGTGGCGCTGACCTTCGCGGGCGGCTCCCCGGACGTGGCGCCGCTGACGGTGCGCGTGGCCGAGCTGGCGGGCACCCGGGGGGCGCAGTGGCACGTGCTGTCCGCCGGGGCGTTCATCGCGATGATCGTGCCGCTGGTCGTGTTCCTGATGCTCCAGCGGTTCTTCGTGCGCGGCCTGCTCGCCGGCTCCGTGAAGGGGTGACTTGGGGCCTCGGCCTGGTGTGACACCATCGGCGGGTGGTTCAGAGCCCGCCAGGAGCATCATCAGGCCGGGGCCTGGGCCGGGCTCCCGCTCCTGCGCTGTTCGCCGTGTCCGGGATGACCCAGTACCTGGGCGCGGCCATCGCCGTCGGGCTGTTCACGGTGCTGCCGCCCGGAACCCTCGCCTGGGCGCGGGTGGCCGTCGCCGCTGTGGTGCTCACCCTGTGGCGGCGCCCCTGGCGCACACGGTGGACCCGGGCCGAGCTGGGCGCGTCCGCGCTGTTCGGCGTGGTGCTCGCGCTGATGAACGTGACCTTCTACATCGCCATCGACAGCCTGCCATTGGGCACGGCGGTGGCCATCGAGTTCATCGGGCCCGTCGCGGTGGCCGCGGTCACCGGGCGCGGCTGGCGGGAGCGGGGAGCCATTGCCGTCGCCGCCGTGGGCGTGGTCCTGCTCGCAGGGGTAAGCCTCGACGCCGGACCCGACGCCGTCCGCGGGCTCGTCGCGATCGCGGTGGCCGCCGCCTGCTGGGCCGGCTACATCCTGCTGGGCCGCCGGGTCGCGCAGCACGGCGGCTCCGGGGGAGGGGTGACGTCGTTGGCCGTGGCGATGGGGATCGGCGCGCTGGTGCTCGCGCCGTTCCTGGCCGGCCGTGCGGGGCCGCTGCTGACCGACCCGCGCCTTGCGTTGCTTGTGGTGGCCATCGCGGTGCTCTCCTCGGTGGTCCCGTACGCGCTCGAGCAGGTGGTGCTGCGCAAGGTCACCTCCGCGACGTTCGCGGTGCTGTTGGCCATGCTCCCCGCCACGGCGGCCGTCGTGGGGGCCGTGGTGCTGCGCCAGTGGCCGCACGGGCTCGAGATCGTGGGCCTCGGGTGCGTCACGGTGGCGATCATCCTCAGCTCGAGCCGCCCGGCCACCCCGGCGGGCGACGTCACGCCCGGCTGACCCTCACAGGTACTGGCCCGGGCGGGTGTCGGCCGACGGCTGGCCACCCCCCGACTGCGCGGCCTGCGCTTGCGCCTGGGCGGCTTGCGCCATCGGGACGAGGCCCGGCGGCAGCGCCTTGCGCTGCTGCGTCTGCGTCGCCACCTGCTGCGCCACCAGGGCCGTCTGGATGCTCTGGAACAGCCCTTCGAGCCAGCCCACCAGCTGCGCCTGGGCGATCCGCAGCTCGGCGTCGCTCGGAACGGCGCCCTGGCCCAGCGGCAGCGTGAGCCGCTGCAGCTCCTCGAGCAGGTTCCCCGAGATGCCGTCCTCGAGCTCGCGGATCGCCCGGGCGTGCACCTCGGCGAGCCGCACCCTCGCGGCCTCGTCCAGGGGGGCGGTGCGCACCTCGTCGAGCAGCTGCTTGATCATCGAGGCGATCCGCATCACCTTGGACGGCTGGTCCACCAGGCCCGCCGTGGTGTGCTGCTCCGCCGAGCCGTCCTGACCGTCCGCGGCGCCCGCCTGGCTGTCCTGCCCGGTCGCCGCCGCGCCGCCCATGGCCACCGCCGGCATCACCATCGGACGGCCGTCAGGGCCGACCACCACGACCCGCGCGCGAGCCACCGGAACGTGCTGTGAGGGTTCCGAGCCCGTCGACGGCTGCGCGGACTGCGACGTCTCGGGCTGCCCCTGGTCCGGCTGCGGCGTGTCGGACCGCGGCTCCCGGCGTGCCCGGGACCTCGCCCTCGCGGGCTTCGACGGCGGCGCCTGCGGCTCCTGGGCGTCCGGGGCCTCGCGCGGCTCCGGGGTCGCGTCCGTCGTCTCGGGCTTCGTCGACCGCCGCGTGCTGGACCCCGCCCTCGTGGACCCCGCCCTTGTGGACCCCGCCGTTGTGGACCGTGCACTCGTGGACTTCGCGCGCTGCGGGGTCGTGGCGCGGGTCTCCGCCGTCTCCGCGTCCTGCGACGCTGTCTCCGCGTCCTGCGCGGCGCGGGCGGCGTCGTCCTTCGGCTTGCGGCGCTTCCGCGTGGCGGGCGTGTCCTTCTGGTCAGTCGAGCTGCTGTCCGTGGACTTGCTCATTCTCGATTGTCACCCGCTGCGGCGGGGCCCGCACGTGCCCGGCGCCGCCGCCGGACCCGCCGCTAGGGTGACCGGCATGACGTGGCTGACCACTCCTGCCCATGCCCGCTGGCTCGAGCAGGAGACGGATCGCCTCCTCGCCTTCGGGGTCCGCTCGGCCGTCTCGTCCGGAGGGTTCGCGCGTCTCGACGAGCGCGGCGCGGCGCTCGACGGGCCCGCCGAGCTGTGGATCACGTGCCGGATGACGCATGTGTACGCGCTGGGCTCCCTGCTGGGGCGCCCGGGCTGTGCGCCGCTGGTGGACCACGGCCTGGCGGCTCTGCGCGGGATGTTCCACGACGACGAGCACGGGGGCTGGTTCGCCGAGGTCGGAGCCGACGGGCCCACCGACGCCGGGAAGGCGGCGTACCCGCACGCGTTCGTGGTGCTGGCCACGGCGAGCGCTGCCGCGGCGGGCCGACCTGGCGCGCGCGAGCTGTTGGGCGAGGCGCTCGCCGTGTCCGAGCGGCGCTTCTGGGACGACGAGGCCGGCATGGCCGTCGAGGCCTGGGACCCGGCGTTCACCGAGCTGGACCCTTACCGGGGCGTCAACGCGAACATGCACACCGTCGAGGCGTATCTCGCGGCCGCGGACGTCACCGGGGAGCGGGTGTGGCTGGACCGGGCGCTGCGGATCATCGAACGGGTGGTGCACGGCTTCGCCCGCGACAACGCGTGGCGCATCCCGGAGCATTTCGACAGCGACTGGGTCCCGGACCTCGACTACAACGTCGACACTCCCGCGCACCCGTTCCGCCCGTATGGAGCGACCATCGGCCACTGGCTCGAGTGGGCGCGCCTGACCCTCCACGCCCGCGCCGCGCTGACGACGTGGGGGGACGTGGCGCCGGCGTGGATGCTCGACGACGCGGTCGCCCTGTTCGACGCCGCCGTGGCCGAGGGGTGGGACGTGGACGGCGCCCCCGGCTTCGTCTACACGGTGGACTGGACCGGTCGGCCGGTGGTGCGCGAGCGCATGCACTGGGTCGTCGCCGAGGGCATCGCCGCTGCGGCCACCCTGTTCGCCGCCACCGGAGACCCGCGTTTCGACGCCTGGTACGCGACCTGGTGGGACTACGCCGAGCAGCACCTGCTGGACCGCGAGGGCGGCTCCTGGTGGCATGAGCTGGGCCCGGACAACGCGGTCTCGCGCACGGTCTGGGAGGGCAAGGCGGACCTGTACCACGCGGTGCAGGCCACCTTGATCCCGCGCCTGCCGCTCACGCCCGTGCTGGCCCCGGCGCTGGCTGCGGGCCTTCTGGGCTGACCAGCAGCACCTTCCCGAAGACCTCGCCCGAGTCCAGCAGCTCGTGCGCGGCAGCCGCGTCGTCGAGCGGCAGCCGGGCGTGGACCACCGGCCGCAGGCGGCCGTCCGCCAGCATCGGCCACACGTTCTCCCGCACCGCGGCGACGATCGCCGCCTTCTCCTGGGCGGGCCGGGCGCGCAGCGTGGTGCCCACGACGCTGGCGCGGCGGGCCATGAGCTGGCCGAGGTCCAGCTCGCCGCGCCGCCCGCGCTGCGTGCCGATGACGACGAGGCGGCCGCCCGTGGCGAGCATCCGCACGTTCTCGCCGAGCGCCCCGGCGCCCAGCACATCGAG
The DNA here is from genome assembly GCF_024508335.1 of Cellulomonas chengniuliangii. Taxonomy (NCBI): domain Bacteria; kingdom Bacillati; phylum Actinomycetota; class Actinomycetes; order Micrococcales; family Cellulomonadaceae; genus Cellulomonas; species Cellulomonas chengniuliangii. Next base: position 173,705 of record NZ_CP101988.1, read on the forward strand.
GATCAGGTCCACGCCGCGCCCGTCGGTGGCTTCGAGCACGGTGGCCCGCACGTCGTCGGCACGGTGGTCGATCACGACGTCGGCGCCGAGCCGCGCGCATCCTGCCGCACGCTCGGGGCCGCCGGCCGTGGCGATCACCCGGGCGCCCAGGGCCTTCGCGAGCTGCACCGCCACCGAGCCGACCCCGCCGGAGCCGCCGTGCACCAGCACCGTGGACCCCTCGCGCAGGCCACCTGCGTCCACGAGGTTGGACCAGGCGGTGCACACCGCCTCCGGCAGTCCCGCGGCGTCCACCAGGTCGATGCCGGGAGGGGCGGGGAGCACCTGCGTGGCGCGCACCCGCGCACGGGTGGCGTAGCCGCCGCCGTCAAGCAGGGCCACCACGGGGTCGCCCACCGACCACCCGCCGTCCTCAGGGCCGGCGACCCCGGGGCCTAGCGCGGCGACGTGCCCCGACACCTCCAGGCCCGGCCACTCGGGCGCGCCAGGCGGCGGCGGGTAGTGCCCGGCGCGTTGCAGCAGGTCCGCGCGATTCACCCCCGAAGCGGCCACGTGGAGCAGAACCTCACCCTCTTGGGGGACGGGATCTGCGAGCTCGGCGCTGCGGAGGACGTAGGGTCCGCCAGGGGAATGGACGACGATCGCATGCACATCGGTGAGGTTAGGCCCGAAAGGGACGTACCGCTGAGGGTGAGGTCCGTGGCAAACTCCTCCGCGGGCTAATGGTCTGATGTCCAGGAGCCGATGAGAAGCGAACGATGACCGCCACGCTGGCGCCAGAGAGCCGGTCACCGCCGGTGCGACGCCCTTCACGGGTGAAGGAAAGAGGTCGACATGCTGCGCAGACTTGGCATTCGCGCCAAGGTCCTGGCGGTCCTCGCCGTGCCCATGATCGTGCTTCTCGCCGCCGGCGCGTACATCTCGTACGACGGCCTGCGGACGGCGCGATCTGCGGCGGCAGCCGCCACGGTGGTTGAGGTCCTCGAGGGCTACGCCCCCCTGGGGGTGGCCCTGCAGCAGGAACGAGCGTTGTCCGTGGTCAACGACCGCGACCGCGAGCAGCTCGAGGCAGCCCGTGCGGCGACCAACGCCGCGCTGGCCGCGGTGAAGCCGCTGACGGCCCGGGTCGACTTCTCCCAGTTCCCGTCCGACGTCGTCTCCGCGTTCCAAGAGGCGCAGCTCTCCCACAACGAGTCGATCGGCGCCGTCCGTGAACTCGTCGACTCGGACGCGAACACCACGACCCTGACCCGCGGGTACAACACGATCATCCAGGGCCAGATCAGCCTGGTCAGCCAGATCGCCGACTCGCTGGAGAACCGCGAGCTGGGCCGGTACGTCGGCGCGTACCACGCGCTGATGGTCACCGCCGAGGACCTCGTCAACGAGCTCGCCCTCGCCACGTCGATCATCCGCACGCAGGGCAACTCGGACTCCGTCCTGCGGTCCTACGCGACGCAGACGGCGTCGACCGAGATCTCGCGTGACGCCACCCGCGTCCGGCTGGCCTCGCTGGGCCAGCGCTCGCTCCGCCTGCCGGTGGACGACCCGACGTCGGCGTTCAACCGCAAGCGTGCTCTCGTGTCCGAGGCGGCGCCCGGGAGCAACCTCCCGGCCATCGACGCCCTCACCGAGGACGTCAACAAGCAGCTCTCCACGATCTCCGAGGTCAGTGGCAAGGTGCTCGCCTCCGCGAAGGTCGTCGCCGCGAAGGCGTCGAGCGAGGCGCGGAACACCGCCATCGTGACGATCGCCATCGCCGTCGTTGCCGCACTGGCCTCGTTCGCCTTCGCGATCGTGGTCTCCCGAGGCATCGTCAACCCGCTGCGGCGCCTCACCGGCGCCGCCCAGGACGTCCGCGACCAGCTCCCGAAGCTCGTCGAGCAGGTCACCGTCCCCGGTGAGGGGCCCGGCCTCGAGCTGGTCCAGATCCCGGTGGACTCCTCCGACGAGGTGGGCCAGCTCGCGGCCGCGTTCAACTCGGTCAACGCCACCACGCTGCAGGTCGCCCAGGAGCAGGCCGCCCTGCGTGGGTCGATCGCGGAGATGTTCGTCAACGTCGCCCGTCGGGACCAGGTCCTCCTCAACCGCCAGCTGTCGTTCATCGACTCGCTCGAGCGCGCTGAGGAAGACCCGAACACGCTGGCGAACCTGTTCCGCCTCGACCACCTCGCCACCCGGATGCGTCGTAACGCCGAGTCGCTCCTCGTGCTCGCCGGCATCGACTCGGGCCGCCGCGTGCGCGACGCGATGCCCCTCTCGGACGTCATCCGCACCGCCTCGTCCGAGATCGAGCAGTACGACCGCATCGAGCTCGACCTGCCCGTCGACCCGCTGATGCACGGCTTCAACGCCCTGGGCGCGGCGCACCTGCTCGCCGAGCTGCTGGAGAACGCCACGATCTTCTCCGAGCCGGAGACCCCGGTCGAGGTCAAGACCGGCGTCATCGGCGAGTTCGTCGTGGTGCAGATCCTCGACCACGGCCTGGGGATGTCCGACCAGGAGCTCGAGGCCGCCAACATCAAGATCCGGTCCACCGCGGCGAGCGACGCCCTGGGCGCCCAGCGCCTGGGACTCTTCGTGGTCGGCCGGCTCTCGCACCGCCTGGGCGCCGAGATCCGGCTCGCCAAGAGCCAGCGGGGCACCGGCACCGTCACCACCGTCCGATTCCCCGTGACGTTGTTCGCGGCCACTGAGGGCCCGGCCTACGGGTCGACCCAGCAGTCGCCCCCCACGCTGACGGCGTCCTCGGAGCCGGTGCAGGAGCGCTCGCGCCCCCGCGAGGACGAGGCCCCCGTCGTCGAGCCGGTGAACCTCGCCGCCCTGACCGACGGCGCCACATCGCTCGGGCTCCCGCGCCGTCGTCTGCGTGACGACGACTCGGGCGAGATGCCGCTGGCCGGCTCGCTGCCCAAGCGGTCCGCGAAGACCTTCGACGAGGACAACATCGTCCTTCCGGCCCCCACCGAGGCCCGGCTGTCGCCTGAGCTGTCCGCGGAGGGCACCGGCTGGACGCCTGCCATCGCGGCCGCTCCGTCGGCAGGGCTGCCCAGCCGGTCCCGCGCGGCGACGCCGGCATGGCAGGCGCCCGAGGACGCGCCGCCCGCCGCGGCCCCGACGCCCTCGGCTCCGGCCGAGCGCGCAGGGCTCTTCACGGGCTTCCGCGGACGTACTGAGATGCCGGGCGTCGACATGCCCCGGCTCTCGCCGCGAGCCGCAGCCGAGGCTCTCGCCGCGCCCGCCGCCCCCGCCCCCGCCCCCGCGCAGCCGGTCGCCCCGCCCCCGGCGGACGCGCCGCCGCAGCGGCGCAGCGCCCTCGGCTTCGAGATCCCCGGCCTGGTGCCGGACGCTCCCGAGGGCGAGGAGACGCAGGTCTGGACGCCGTCCTGGAGCGACACCGCCGAGACGGCCTACGACGAGCCCGCGTCGGCACATGTCGCCGAGCCCGAGCAGGCGCCCGCCCCGCAGTGGTCGACGCCCACCTGGGACGAGCCGCAGGCCGAGACCCCGGCCTGGAACGACCCGACGCCCGTGCCCGCCGCGAGCTGGGATCAGCCCGTCCAGGCTCCGACGACCTCCAGCCCGAGCTGGGACGAGCCCGCTGCCCCGAGCTGGGAGCAGACGACGCCCGCGTGGGAGCAGGCCGAGCAGGTCGCGTCCGCCGCGCCGGTCGAGGAGCCCGTGGCCCCGTCGCCGCAGACCGCGTACCCCGACTTCACCGCCTACAGCGGGTACACGGGGTGGGCCAACCCGGTCGACGAGACCCGGCCCGCGCCGCAGTTCACCTCGCCGTACTCCTCGACCTACGCCCCGGCGCCCTCGTCCTCGGGGCTCGACGAGTCGCGGGCCTGGGCGGCTGGCGAGTCCGACGAGCAGCCAGCCGAGCAGGCGCCGGCCTGGGAGCCGACGCAGGCATACCAGGAGCCGACACACGAGGTTCCGGCCCCGGTCCAGGACGTCGCCCCGCAGGCGCAGCCCTGGCAGGAGGACGCCCCCGCGGAGTCGCTGTGGAGCGCGCCGGAGCAGACCGCAGAGCCGGCATGGCAGCAGCCCGCCGCGCCTCAGCCCGCCGCACCGCAGTGGGACGAGACGCCGGCCGCGCCGGTCGCCGACGCCCCGTGGCAGCCGGCTGTCGTCGAGGAGAGCGCCCCAGCGTGGGGCCGCCGCCGTTCGGCAGCGCAGTCTGAGCCGGTCGAGGCCTCTTGGTCGCAGCCGGTCCCGGAGCTGGTCGAAGACGAGCCGGCGCAGGTCTACCGCGACCGCGACTCGTACGCCCAGACGGAGATGTTCACGCCGGTCGAGGCAGAGGCAGTGGCCGAGGCGCACGCCGTCGAGCCCGTCATCGCGCACGAGCCGGTCGTCCCCGCATGGGCGCCGTCGATGCCGATGTCGACCGGTCCCGCGCCCGCCTTCACGGACCTGGTGCAGGGCGACGACGACAGCGACGACTCGAAGGGCCGTCGTCGGTGGAGCCTGTTCGGCCGCAAGAAGGCTGACGGCTCGCCGGAGTCGCGACCGACGTCGTCCGTCCCGTCGTTCCACCCGGACCCCCCGGCGCCGCCGGCCCAGCCCGCGCCCGGCACGTTCGCCCCGCGGCAGTCCGCATGGTCGACGGAGCAGGCCGAGCCCGCCGCGACGCCTGCCCCGGGCCTGGTGCGCCGGTCCTCGGTGACGTCTCCCGCCGCCGAGCCCTCGGGCTGGACGCCGCCGCCCACGCTCCCGGAGGAGCCCGCAGCCCCGGCCCAGCCGCCGCAGCAGGTCTCGTCGTTCTTCCGCCCGCAGGGTCCTGCGGCGACAGCCCCCGCGTCGTGGACGCCGCCCGAGTGGTCGGGTCGCGGTCCTGCGGCCCCGGCTGCCGGCCAGCCGCCCGCTCCGCGCTCGGCGCCCCCGTCGGCCGCTCCACGGATCGGCGCGCTGGACGACGAGGTCGCCGCGATGCTGGCGCTGCGGTCCGACATCCAGGAGCAGGCGCTCTCCGAGCTCAGCCAGCTCTCTGCCTACCGCCCCAGTGCGGTCAACGGCTCGACCGGTTCCGCCTCGCTCACCAAGCGGGTGCCGGTCGCGATTCCCGAGTCACCGCCCCTGGTGACCCAGGAGGCCACCGGGGCCACCGGGCGCGACGCCGACCAGCTGCGCACGCGGCTGTCGAGCTTCCAGTCCGGGACGTCTCGCGGGCGTCGGGCGGCGGAGGCGCCGATCGACTCCCCGAACCGTCACGAATCCGATCCCCTGGTCGAACAAGACCAGAACAACCCGTCGTCCCCGACATGGTGACGTATCAGCACGCAGTCAACCCCGGCTGCCACCGCAAGGAGGAAGTGTGACAGCGCTCAGCACCGAGGCAGCCAACTTCGGCTGGCTCCTGGACAACTTCGTCCGGACCGTGCCCGGGACCCGGCATACGCTGGTCGTTTCCGCCGACGGTCTCCTCATGGCCATGTCCGAACAGCTCGACCGGACCAGCGGCGACCAGCTCTCCGCGATCGTCTCCGGCATGTCGAGCCTGACCCGAGGCGCCTCACGGCAGCTGCGCGCAGGCGAGGTCCGGCAGGCCATCGTCGAGATGGACAACCTGTTCCTCTTCCTGATGAGCGTCTCGAACGGGTCGGTCCTCGCGGTCGTCGCCGAGGCGAGCTGCGACGTCGGCCTCATCGGCTACGAGATGGCGATGCTCGTCTCGCGGACCGAGGCGACGCTGACCCCGCAGCTCATCAGCGAGATGCGTGGCCAGCTGCCCGTCGATGGCGCCACCCGGGCGCCGGTGGCGTGATCTGACCATGAGCGACCACGTGGAGTACGAAGCCCGAACGGTCCGGCCCTACGCCGTGACCGGCGGGCGCGTGCGCTCGGCGCGATCCGACCTGCCTCTCGAGGCACTCGTCGAGGTCATGCCGGGCGCGGTCACGAGCCAAGGACTGCCCCCTGAGAAGAGGGCCATCCTTCAGCACGCAGCGCACACATACATCTCCGTCGCCGAGCTCTCGGCCCTGCTGCACCTGCCGCTCGGCGTGGTGCGGATCCTGGTGGCTGACCTGGCCGACGCGAAGTTCATCCGTGTGCACACGTCCACACCGGTAGAGGTCCACACCGGTCAGTCCCCCGCCCTTTCCCTGAGCGTGCTGGAGAGTGTTCTCAATGGCATTTCCGCCCTCTGACGCCGCTGTGGCCACGACGGCCGCTCCGGGCAACGTCGCTCCCACTGTTGTCAAGATCGTCGTCGCCGGCGGGTTCGCCGTCGGCAAGACGACCTTCATCGGGTCCATCTCCGACATCGAGCCGCTGAACACCGAGGCGGCCATGACGGAGCACTCGGTCGGCGTCGACGACGCTGGCGGGGTCTCGGACCGCAAGACCACCACCACGGTGGCGATGGACTTCGGTCGCATCGCGCTGCCGGGGTCGCTGTGGCTCTACCTGTTCGGCACGCCTGGCCAGGACCGCTTCCTCTTCATGTGGGACGACCTGGTGCGCGGTGCGATCGGCGCGGTCGTCCTGGTGGACACCGACCGGCTCGACCAGTGCTTCCCGGCTGTCGACTACTTCGAGAGCCGCGGCATCCCGTTCGTCGTGGGGGTCAACTGCTTCGACGGCGTCGCCAAGCACCAGCTGGACGACGTCCGCGAGGCACTCGCCATCCCGCCGCACGTGCCCGTGCTCTACACCGACGCCCGTTCGCGGGCGGCCACGAAGCACGCGCTCATCGCTCTCGTGCAGCTCGCGATGGAGCGGCTGCGAGGCGCCTGACGCACCGCCTCGCCTCCGGCCGGCCCACCCTCGCGGTGGCCGGCCGGAGTCATGCCCGGCCACGTGCGCTGCCTGCTGTCCGGGCTGCCGCACCGGGTGTCGGGGGCGGGCTGCCCATGACCTCCAGGTCCTCTGGTTAGGGTGGCGGCGTGCGGGTCTACGTCGACGGATCGGCGCTCACCCGGTACCTCGACATGGTGCGCGGGTCGGCGCAGTGGCGCGCCTGGGCGACCCCTCGGGAGGCCGATCTGCGCGTGAGCGCGATCTCTCGTGCCGAGTTGCGGATCGCCACCCTGCACGCCACGTCCGCGCAACGAGTCCGTGCCCGTGACGACCTCGACCGGATCGAGGTGCTGCGCATCAGCGACCAGGCCCTCGCCTGGGCCACGAACGTGACGGGTGTGCTCAGCCCGTTCGCCGCGGCCCACCTGGGCATGGCGATGACCCATCGGGATGTGACGGCCGTCGCGACCTATCACGGGCGGCTCGCGCGACTGGCCGCGCTGCACGGGCTCCGCGTGGTGTCCCCGGGCCTGCCCGACGGCTGGTGGGAGCAGCACGCGCCGGCCACGCTGCCCTCGCCCCGTGTCCCGGTGGGCGACCCCGCGCCATCCCGCACCGGCTGACGTGCCAGAATGTCGGCGCACCAGGAGGGCTGGCTGAGCGGCCGAAAGCGACGGTCTTGAAAACCGTTGGGGCGGGACAACCCCGTCCTCGTGGGTTCGAATCCCACGCCCTCCGCGTACGACGAGCACCTCGGGGTCGGCGAGCAGCGCGACGGAGAGTCCGAGGTACAGCGTCGCTGCGGCTGTCCGAGCGCTCGCGCCCAGGTCCGCAGGTCCTGGGCGACGGTCGCGTTGGGGAGCGACCCGATGCCTTCCATGCTCACGCCGACCCGGCGCGCCGCAGGCCGGTCACCAGGCCTGCCCTGACCTTGAACGTCACGTCCTCGACGGCGACGCCCTCGCCTTGCCGCTTGGTCATCGCTTCGCGCACTTTCGCAGGCGCGCTGAGGTCGACGCGGGTCGCCGTGCGTGGGGCGCGGCCCGCGGTTCGACCGGCGTGGCGCCCACCCCTCACCCGGCCGATCGTGTGGGCGCCCCATGGCATCCTCACCCGAGTGAGCACCAACCCTCAGACCTCCCTGACCGCAGACGCCCGGACCAGCCCACTGCACACCGTCACGCGAGGCGAGGGCGCCCCTGTGCTGCTGGTCCATGGGTTCGGCGTGGACCACCGGCTCCTCACGAGCCTCGACGGGACCTTCGCGGAGGCGGGGCGCAGGCGCGTGTACGTGGACCTACCGGGCATGGGGCTGAGCCCGGCCGGGCCGGAGATCACCGGTAGCGATGCCGTGGTGGACGCGGTGGCCGGCGCCGCGCAACGCGCGTTCGGAGATGAGCCCTTCGCGCTCGTGGGCTCGTCCTTCGGGGGCATGGTGGCGCGGGCCCTGGCCCATCGGCTCCGGGAGCAGGTGACCGGGCTGGCGTTGCTCGCGCCGCTCGTCGTGGCCGGCGCCGGCAGGTCGGGTCTGCCGCTCAAGACCACGCTCGTCGAGGACCCGGACCTGCTGGCGAGCCTCGATCCTGAGGACGCCGCCGACTACGCGGAGATGGCCGTCATCCAGTCCCCAGAGGGCTGGGCGAGGTTCTGGGCGCACGCCCTGCCGGGCATCCGCCGTGCGGACCAGGCGGCAATGGATCGCATCCGGGCCGGTTACGAGCTGACGGCGGAGCCCGAGCAGGGGGCGGCTCCCTGGACGCGCCCGACGTTGATCGTCTCCGGGCGCCAGGACCACGTGGTCGGGTACGCCGATGTGGTCGGCATCCTCGAGCACTACCCGCGAGCGACGTGGGTGGTGCTCGACGAGGCCGGCCACAACGTCCACCTCGACCAGCCGGAGCTCGTCGCAGCGCTGCTCGCCGAGTGGCTCGAGCGTGTCGGGCGGTGACGCCGCCGTGCCCGGGGTCAGTGCATGATGGTGGTCTGCTGGTACAGGGCGAGACGGGGCTGCCCGTCGAGCATCCGGTAGACGCTCGCCATCAGGGCGACGAAGGGCTCGGCCTCGCCCTCGCGGTGGGCGCTGGCGCGGTAGACGAGGCCGGCTGACCCGCAGCCGAGCGCCACGAGCTGCGGGTCGGTGATCTCGTAGGAGCTCCACGGAGGCGCGTCGTCGAGGGTGGCGGCGATCGCGTCACGGTCGAGCACCATGCCGTTCACCAGCACCATGAGGGCGTCCGGCGTCATCAGCTCGCGGTAGAACGAGCCGCCGCGCGACTCGCACAGCGAGTCCCATCCGTGGCGTTCCAGCTCGAGGAGCTCTGCGAGGTCCGGGCCGTCCATGGTCCGAGGCTAGGCCCCCGATCCGTCGTCCGCGCGGTCCTGGCCACGCGCAGCGGGCGGGCCGGACGTCCCTGCAGGCGGAGGTCAAACCCCATCACAATGGTGCCCGTGCCCCTGGAACCGAATGACGACGAGCTCGAGCTGATCCGGCAATCCGGTGCGGCGCTCCGCGTGGGCCGGCTCAGCCTCGCCTCCGGCACCGGCAGCTACCGCGTGAAGGCCTCGATGTCCCGGGTCGCCCGCGCCCTGGGCGTCGACCGGCACGAGGCGCATGTGACGCTCACCGAGATCACGACCACCTCGCACCGCGGCCGCAGCTTCCGCACCGAGGTCGCCGAGGTGCGGTCCATCGGCATCAACGCCGACCGCCTCTCCGCGCTCGAGCAGATGGTCTCCCGCCTGGACGACGCGTACCGCACCACAGGCCAGATCGCGTCGGTGGACGACGTCAACCGGCAGCTCGACCAGATCGCCGCACGACGGCCGCTGTACCCGGCGCTGCTCAACGCGCTGTGGTCGTCGATCGCCTGTGCGGCGTTCGCCTTCCTCAACAACGGCGGCGTGATCGAGCTGTGCGGGGTGTTCCTCGGCGCGGGCCTGGGGCAGCTCGCCCGACGCGCGATGCTGCACCGCGGCTACAACCAGTTCGGCGTGACGATGATCGCGGCTGCCGTGGCCTGCTTTGTGTACCTGGGGTTCGTCCTCACGCTCTCGACGCTCGGCCTGACCGATTCGCAGCACCAGGCCGGGTACGTGTCAGCGGTCCTGTTCCTCATCCCCGGGTTCGCGCTGGTCACCGGCGCGCTCGACCTCGCCAAGCTGGACTTCTCCGCGGGGGTGGCCCGGCTCGTCTACGCGATGATGCTGCTCACCTCGGCGGCGCTCGCCGTGTGGGGCGTCTCGGCAGCGCTGGGCGTGACGCCCGACCCGGTCAGCCCGATCGACGTGGCGCCGTGGGTGCTGCTGGTGCTGCGGCTGCTGGCGAGCTTCTTCGGCGTGCTGGGCTTCGCGCTCATGTTCAACAGCCCGTGGCGGATGGCCGTGGGCGCCGCGAGCGTGGGGATGGTCGCGAACGTCGTGCGCATCGAGCTGGTCGACGCGGGCTTCGTGGCGCAGGGCGCCGCAGCCGTGGCGGCCCTGCTGGTGGGGATCCTGGCCGCGTGGGTGGCGCCGCGCATGCGGGTCCCGAGGATCACGATCTCGGTGCCGGCCGTCGTCATCATGGTGCCCGGCGTGACGGCGTACCGGGCGGTCTTCTACCTATCCAACGGCGACACCACGCAGGCCCTCGCGTACGGCTTCCAGGCGGCGTTGGTGGTCACCGCGATCGCCATCGGCCTCGCAGTCGCACGGATGCTGACCGACAAGGCGTGGGCGTTCGAGCGCTGATCAGCAGCCACTTTGCAGCGTGACGACCCGGCCAGGTACCCTGTGCGAGCCTGGAGACGTCGCATAGCCAGGTCTAGTGCGCGACCCTGCTAAGGTCGTGAAGGGGCAACCCTTCCGTGGGTTCAAATCCCACCGTCTCCGCCAGATTTCGCACGTAGCAGTGCACGCGAGAACCCCCGATGAGCAGCAATTCGTCGGGGGTTCTCTCGCGTCTGAAGGAGGTCGTTCGTGGCGCGCGCCCATTGCGCCAGGGAGCCGCTACGTTGACGACATGGCTCCTCGCATCCTCATGATCGGCGGCACCGGGCTCATCAGCTCGGCTTCGACCCGGCTCGCCGTCGAGCGCGGCCTCGACGTCACCGTGCTGAACCGGGGGACGAGCGCGACGCGACCGCTCCCCGACGGCGCCGAGCTCGTGCAAGCAGACATCCGCGACCCGGAGTCGGTGCGAGCGGCCCTCGGCGACCGCGAGTTCGACGCCGTCGTCGACTGGGTGGCGTTCACACCGGAGCACGTCGCCACCGACGTCGAGCTGTTCACCGGCCGCACCGGGCAGTACGTCTTCATCAGCTCGGCGTCCGCGTACCAGACGCCGCCCGAGCGGCTCCCTGTCACGGAGTCGACGCCCCTGCGCAACCCGTACTGGCAGTACTCGCGGGACAAGATCGCGTGCGAGGACCTGCTGGTCAGGGCCTACCGGGACACGGGCTTCCCCGTCACCATCGTGCGGCCGTCGCACACCTACGACCGCACCTCGGTGCCGCTCGACGGCGGCTGGACGTCGGTCGAGCGGATGCGCCAGGGCAAGGAGGTCGTCGTCCACGGAGACGGCGCCTCGCTGTGGACGCTCACCCACCACGAGGACTTCGCCCGCGGGCTCGTGCCGCTGCTCGGTGATCCCCGCGTCCTCGGCGACGCGTTCCACATCACCTCCGACGACGTGCTCACCTGGGACCAGATCGTCCGGGCGCTCGGCGCTGCTGCAGGAGTGGAGCCCCGCATCGTGCACGTCCCGTCGGACGTCATCGCCGCCGCGGATCCCGAGTGGGGCGCCGGCCTGCTCGGCGACAAGGCGCACTCGATGGTCTTCGACACCACGAAGGTGCGCCGCGTCGTCCCCGAGTTCACCACGACCATCAGGTTCGAGCAGGGCGCCCGCGAGATCGTCGCCTGGCATGACGCTGACCCCGCGCGCCGCACGGTGGACGCGCGGATGGACGCGCTGATGGACGACCTGGTGGAGCGGTTCCGCGCATGAGGCCCAAGGGCGGCTCGGGGGAGCCTGGCCCCACCACGGCGCCACGGCGCGCGCGGGTGGTTGTGCCGCTCATCCTGCTCGCCCTCGTGGCGGTGGCCCTGTCACGGACCGACGCGATGGCGCACCTGGCAGCGGTCCTGTGGATCGCCAGCGGGGTGCTGATGCTCATCGGCGCGGTGGTCGCGACAAGGGGCACGAGCCTCAGGCGCTGACGCCGGCCCGCTGACGAGTGACCGGTCAGCGGGCGACGAAGTCGCGGATGGCGGTGGCGATGGCCCGGGGAGCCTCCTCGGCCATGAAGTCGAGGTCATGGGCCGCGCCCTGGCGGCACTGCTCCCGGCCGAGGGCGAGGAGGCGGCCGCCGGCAGCGGGGTGCTCACCCTCGGTCCGGTCCGGGGGTTCACCCGCGCACTCGAGGCCGCCCTCGCCGACTGACAGCAGGGCGGCCTCGATCGCGCTCAGAGTTCAGCGCCAGCTACGCGCGTGCGCCCTTGCGTCCCGTGAGGGCGCCGTAGATGAGCAGCACGATGATCGAGCCGCCGATGGCCAGCAGCCACGTGCGCAGCGAGAAGAAGTCCTCGAGCGGGGCATCCAGGAGGATGCTGCCGAGCCAACCGCCGAGCAGCGCGCCGATGACGCCGACGACGAGGGTGGCGATCCACCCACCCGCTTGCTTACCCGGCAGGATGGCCTTGGCGATGGCCCCCGCGAGCAGTCCGAGCAGCAGGAACGCTAAGAAACCCATGTCGACCTCCAGATGGTTCGTATGCCGTTGACCGTCCCATGCCGATGACGGCGCCGCATCCGGAGGCCGCGGTCGGCGGGGCCGCTCATCGCCCGACGGGAAGCTCTGTGTGGCAGCCGTCACCGCCGGGACGGGGAACTCGGTTTGGGTCCGGGGCGTCGGGGCGGTATTGTCATCGTCGGCCCGCAAGGGCCACGCGCCCGTAGCTCAATGGATAGAGCATCTGACTACGGATCAGAAGGTTGGGGGTTCGAGTCCCTTCGGGCGCACAGCAGACGAAGGCCCAGCACCGGTGGTGCTGGGCCTTCGTCGTTGGCGTGTGGACAGGTGTCAGGGCATCACAGGGTCCACTGCTGGTTGGCGCCCCCGTGGCAGTTCCACAGGTTCACGCGCTGCCCGTCGTAGACCGGTGTGCCGCCGACAGCGTCGAGGCAGCGGCCCGACTGCGGGTTCCGCAGTGCGCGTGTCGCCGAGTCGTACGTCCACTTCTGGGCGCCCGTGCCGTTGCACGTCCACAGCTGCACGACGGTCCCGTTCTCCGTCCCGCCGCCCTGCACGTCCAGGCACTTGCCGAGCGCCCGGATCGTGCCGTCCGACCCTCGAGTCCACTGCTGGGCGGCGTTGCCGTTGCAGCCGACCACCTGGATCGGGTTCCCGTCATGCGTCTGCGCCCAGGGCACGTCGAGGCACAGCGAGTTCGCGACGCGGAGGGTGCCGGTGCCCGTCGGGAGCGTGCCGCCCCCGCCCCCGCCGCCTCCGCCGGACCCGGAGCCGTTGTCGTAGACGCGGACGTAGTCGACCTTCATCTGCTGGGGGAACTGCGTGGTGCCGTCGGGGTAGCCGGGCCACTCGCCGCCGACGGCGACGTTGAGGATGAGGAAGTAGGGCTTATCGAACACCCAGGCGTTGGCGCCCACGCTCGCCCTGGTGACCTGGTGGAAGACGGCGCCGTCGACCGACCAGGTGATGGAGCCGGGCTTCCAGTCCACGGCGAACGTGTGGAAGTCATCCGCGAACGACCAGTTCTGCGGGTGCTGGTAGGCGCCCGTGATGCCGGCCCCGCCCGAGTAGCCAGGGCCGTGCACCGTGCCGTAGGTGCGGTGCGGCTCCTTGCCGACGTTCTCCATGATGTCGATCTCGCCCGAGGAGGGCCACGGTGTCTGGGGGAAGTCCCCGCCGAGCATCCAGAACGCCGGCCAGATGCCCTGGCCGCGCGGGATCTGGATGCGCGCCTCGACGCGGCCGTACGCGAGCTCGACCTTGTTGTTGGTCTGCAGCCGCGCTGACGTGTACGACCCGTCGGCCTCGCGCCGGGCGGTGATGACGAGGTTGCCCTGCCCGTCGAGCGCGGAGTTGTTGCGGGACGTCGTGTAGTTTTGCAGCTCGGCGTTGCCCCAGCCGCCGGCGCCGGTGTCGTAGTTCCAGACGGACGGGTCGGGCGCGCTGCCGGCGGAGCCGTCGAACTCCTGGGACCACACGACGTCTCCGATCGCTGCCTCGGCAGGGCTGGCCGTCGATGCCACCAGGCCGGCAGCGACGAGGGTGGCGACTCCGAGCGCGGCGGTGAGCCCGCGGGCTCGGTGGGTGGTGGTGGTGCGGGGGTGCGGGGGGTGCATCTGTGCCTCCTGGATAGTCGGCGATCGGACGGGACCGGAATTGGCGCCGCCCGAGGGCACGTGTCGCGACGCTGCGCACGTGGGGGGCGACTAGTCCGTCCGAGGCCGACAGTAACGGCGACACTTGCCGACCGGCAGGTGCCCGGGAATGGAAACCGTTGTCGGATTTCGACCGAGTTGTCAATGAGCTCGCTCGATTGCCCGGGCGTCGGCCGCTGACGTGCATCACGGGAGTTCTTCTGCGGACCTCCGCACCGGAGTTCTGCAGAGTGACGCGACAAGCGTCTGCAAAGTGTTGTCTGACCAGTCTGCAAAGTGCAGCGTCGCAACCCTGCAGAGTGTCATCGAGGGTGGGACTCCCGCCGCGACCCGCAGCAGGCCGCTACCGCACGAGCAGGATCCGGGGGAGGGCTGCGGTGGCGGTGTAGTTCTGGTCGCCGCTGTAGAGCACGACGACCAGCGAGGTGCGCGTCCGGTCGGGCAGCCGCAGGGTGGCGGCGCCGTCGGGGCCGAGCGTGGCGGTGACGGTGGGGCCACCGACCACCCAGGCGCTCACGGTCCCGGTCGGCGTGACCCCATCGACGCCCTTGACCTGCGCCTGGACGACCTTGGGGTCATCACGTCTGACCGACCAGTCCGTGCCCGCCGTGGAGAGCGACGGGATGCCGCGCGTGACGACGTAGCGGGCCGGGCCGGACGTCGACGGCGCCACGTCGGCCGTGCCGCGGTAGGCGGCGACGACCTCGTGCGTGCCCGCGGGCAGGCTGTCGGGAAGGTCGATGCGGGCCTGCGCGCGGTTCGGCCCGGTGGCCACGAGCTCGCCGCTCGCGACGACCTCGCCGCCGACCAGCAGGTCGACCGTGCCGGTGGGGGCGGCGCCCTCGGCGCGTACCGTGACCGTCGCGGTGGCGCCGTGGCCGAGCGGCGCCCGCTCGCGTGAGAGGCGCAGCGTGGTCGTCGACTCGGCAGGCTCGGGCAGGTCGATGCCCGCCGCGGCGGCCAGCAGCGTGGCGGCCTCACCCGCACGGCCCGACATGAGCGCGTGCTCGGCGTCAGCGGTGAGCCGCACGGCGTCGTCGGCGGCCGTGCCCGCGATGACCGCGGCCTGGGCCACGTCGCGCAGCACCGACACGACGAGGTCGGCCTCGGGAGTCCACTCGCCGTCGAACGTCCCGGCCGCCGTGACGAGCAGGCGGACGGCCTGCGTCGTCGACTGCGGCGCCCCGGCGAGCGTGTCGCCGTCCCACACGTCGGCGTCGAGCACGGCCTGCACCGCGTCCCGCTGGGCGCCGGGCTCGAGCGACTCGACCACGTCGGCCAGGCGGGCGCGCTGCGCGTCGGTGCGCAGGCCCCAGCCGTAGGCGTACGCGGGCGCGTACGTCGCGTCGCCCACGTTCACCGGGACGCCGTCGGCGGTGGCCGGCCACGAGATGGGCAGGCGGCCGGTGAATGGCACGTCGCCGAACAGCACGTCCGCGACCCCCGCGCCCTCCGAGCCGGGCAGCCACGAGGCGACGAGCGCGTCGATCGCGTCGAGCCGGTCCGTGACCAGCTGCGGCCGGCCCGCCACCACGAGCACGACGCATTCCATCGCGTCGCACACCGCGTCGATCGCGGCCCGGTCCGCCGCGGGCAGCTCGAGGCTGCGGCCGTTGTTGCCCACGTCCCCGATGCCCTCGGCGTACGGGGGCTCCCCGACCACGACCACGCCGACGTCCGCGCCGTCCATGGGCGCCGACGCGTCGGCCGAGTAGGTGACCTCGGCGCCCGGGGCAGCGGCGCGGATGCCCTCGAGGATCGACGTCCCGGGAGTGATGTCGCCCGAGCCGCCCTGCCAGGAGATCGTCCAACCGCCCATCTGGTGGCCCAGGTCGTCGGCGTTGGACCCCGCGACGTAGAGGTGCTGGTCACGGCCCAACGGCAGCACGTCGTCGTCCTTGAGGAGCACCTGCGAGGCGGCCGCGGCCTCGCGGGCCACAGCGCGGTGCTCGGCCGAGCCGACGGCGTCCGCGTGGGTGCGATCCGCGAGCGGCTGCTCGAACAGGCCCAGGTGCATCTTGGCGGTGAGGATGCGGCTCACCGCGTCGTCGACCCGCGCCTGGGACACGGCCCCGGACTCGACGTTCTGTGTGAGGGACGTGAGGAACGCGCCGAAGTTGTACGGCGCCATCGCCATGTCGAGGCCCGAGTTGACGCTCCGCGCCACCTTCTCGGTGTACGTGCCGCCCGGCAGCTTGTCGATGCCCTCCCAGTCGCTCACCAGGAACCCATCGAACCCGAGGTCACCCTTGAGCACCTCGGTGTTGAGCTGGGTGTGCTCGTGCATGCGTAACGGCCCGGCCCCGAGGTCCACCGCCGAGTAGGACGGCATGATCGAGCCGACGCCCGCCTCGATCGCGGGGACGTACGGGTCGCCGTGCACCCGCATCAGCTCGGCGAGCGAGCCCGCGTAGGTGATGCCCTGGTCGATCGGGTAGCCGGAGCCCGCGAGCGACGGCTCGTAGCGCGTGCCACCGTCACCGAGCCAGTGCTTGGCCGTCGCCAGCACCCGCCCGGGCCCGGACACGTCCGTTGGGTCGGGGCCCTGCAGCCCGATCACGGCGTCGTCGGCGAGCACCGACACGAGCGCCGGGTCCTCGCTGAACGCCTCGTAGCTGCGGCCCCACCGCTCGTCGCGCGTGACGCACAGGCACGGCGCGAACGTCCACGGCACGCCCGTCGCGCGGGTCTCGACAGCCGTCGCCTCGCCCACCCGCCGCACCAGGTCGGGGTCGCGCGCGGCGCCCAGGCCGCTGTTGTGCGGGAAGATCGTCGCCCCCACCACGTTGTTGTGGCCGTGCACGGCGTCGACGCCGTAGATGAGCGGGACCTGCAGACGCGTCGAGAGGGCCTGGCGCTGGAACCCGTCGACCATGTCGGCCCAGCCGGTCGCGGTGTTGTCCTGCGGCACGGAGCCCCCGCCGGAGAGCACCGACCCGAGCCCGAGCTCGGCGATCTGCGCGGGGGACTGCAGCCCCAGGCGCTCGGCCTGCGCCATCTGGCCGACCTTCTCCGCGAGCGTCATCCGCCCCAGCAGGTCCGCGACGCGCTCGTCCACGGGCGCCGTGCTGTCGAGGTACAGCGCCCCGACGGCGTTGAGCACCACCCGCGCCGACGTGGCGGCGAGGCCGTCCGCCGTGAGGGCCAGCGTGAACGACCGGGCGTCGTCCTCATCGGCCGTCGCGGCGGTGGCCACCTCGATGGTCTGCTCGGCGCCCGAGGCCGTGCCCGCGTCGAAGGTCAGCGTTCCGCTCGCGGCGGTGTAGTGGGTCCCGGCCGCGGCCGTGCCCGGCTGGTCGGTGAACGCGACCGTCACGGGCTCGGTCAGCGGCTCGCCGTCGGTCGTGGTCACGCGGACCCTGACCTGGGCGGTCTCGCCCGGGTCCACCAGGACGACGTCGTCCACGGGGGCGACCGTCACCGTCGGGGCCGGCGTCGCGGAGCCGAACAGCTCGACGTCGTCGACGGCGAAGCGCACCGGCTGCGCGGTGCCGGGCACCATCGTCAGGGCGTACCCCCACGCGGAGGTGAGGTCGAGGGTCCCGTTGCGGGTGGCGGCGTCGCCGGGCTGGTACCCGCCGAGCCGGAAGTCCGCGAACGGGATCTCGACCACGCGCCACCGGCTGCCCTCGGGCGACCAGGTGTCCTTGAACGTCGCGGCCCACAGCTCGGAGTGCTCGCCGTCAGGGCCGCCGTCCTTGAGCTCGACCTTGATGTCCGCGCCCGCCGTCGGGGAGGCGGGACGGGTGTCCTGCGAGGCGTACCAGAGCAGGCGGATGCCGTGGTACGAGCTCCAGTCCTGCGGGGCCGCGAGGTTGTGGCTGTAGCCGCCCCAGCCGCCGCCCGCGATGAGGTACTCGCCCGCGAGCACGTGGTTGCCCGCGGGCGCCCCGTCGCGGTCCTGCTGCTCGACGCCGAGCGACACCTGCGCGCCGTCCGAGCCCCAGGTGAAGTGCCCGACGGTGCCGCCCGGCTCGGCGAACGGCACGTCGCCCTCGAAGTCCTGGATGGTCGTGGCCCGCTCGTACAGGGCGATGTCGTCGAACTGCCAGGCCCCGGGGCCCAGGTCGGTCAGCGTGACCGCGAACCCGGTGGCCGCGGCGGGGTCGAACCGCGCGTCGGAGGCCGGGTCGCCCTTGAGGCGCAGCTGCGCGAACGCGACGCTCACCTGGCGCCATCCGGCGGTGTCGTCGACGACCGAGCGCTCGAACAGCTGGCCGCCGCTCTTGAGCTCGAACCGCAGCTGGCCGCCGGCGCCCGTCCCGTGGAACCAGAACGCGAACCCGTCGTGCGCCGACCAGTCGGCGGACGCCGCGAGGTCATGGGTGAATCCGAACCAGTCGCCGGCGGCGGGGGCGCCTCCGACCAGCGCCTGGAGCGCCTGGTTGCCCGCGGGGGCGCCCGCCCTGTCCGCCGCGACGGTTGAGAGCGCCGGGGTCACGGACGCGGCGCTGCCCCATGTGGTGTACCCGGCGGGCACGCCCGACTCGAAGTCGTCGAGCACGTGCGCCGAGCCCACGTCGGGCAGGTCGCCGTGCGGGGTGATGGTGACGGTCGACGTGGTGCGGCCGCCCAGCAGCACGCCCGTCGGGTCGGTGAGGGTCAGCTCCACGGTCGTCACCGGGGCCAGCGGCCCGTGGTCGACCGTCTCGACGGCGACCTGCTGGGTCGTGGCGCCTGCGGGGATGGTCACGACCTGGTCGAGTGCCGTGTAGTCCGTGCCCGGGGCCGCGGTCCCGCCGGTCGAGGCCACCCGCACGGTGACGTCGCCCTCGGCGGGCGCGTTGAGCAGCAGCGGCACGGTGGCAGTCCCGCCGGCGGGCACCGACGTGGCGCCGCGCGCGAAGGACACCACGACGTCATCGGGCACGCCCAGGACCTCGAGGGAGTACAGCGAGTACCCGTACCAGTGCGGGCGGGCCGGGTCCCAGTCGAACGCGACCCGCTCCAGCATGACGACGCGCACGTACCGGGCGTCGGCGGGGGCGTCGAACGTCACGGTGTCGGACCCGCCGTCGCTCGCCTCGGACGCGACGGTGGTCCAGCTCGCGTCGTCCTCGGGGGCGGCAGTGGCCACCTGCACCTCGTAGGACGCCGCGTACGCGTCCTCCCACGCCAGCGTGACGCCGTCGACAGCGGCCGAGGCGCCCAGGTCGACCTGGAGCCACGCGGTGAACTCGACGTCCTCGTCGGGCCCGTTGCCGCTGGCCCACCGCGTGCCGGGGTCGCCATCGATCGCGTGGGACGCCGGGAACGAGCCGTCGACGTCGTCCTGCGAGGCGGAGGCCGTCGCGACGCCCGTGCGGGCGAGGTCTGTCGCTGCGAGCGCCGGCGTCGCGGTGGTGACGAGGGCCCCGGGGACCAGCATCGCGAGGAGTCCGACCATGGCGGCGCGTCGCCGTCGTCGTGGTGGGGGCGCGCTCGGCGCCGTGCGGTGGGTCGACCAGGACGTGCGCAGGGCTCCGGACACCGTTCACTCCTTTGTGAGACGACGACACCCCACGTAAGCACGAGACCGGTCTAGGCCACTAGGCCGAAAGGGTTACGGAAGCGTAACGGCGGCTGAGGCTTCGACGTCCTCGACTTCACGCTCGGCTAGTCCGCGATGGGCCCGTCGGTGCTCAGCCGCAGCTCCTCGACGTCGAGCTGGGCCTGGATGGCGCGCAGCACGCCGTCGTCGATCGTGCGCTCGTCGCGGAGCCTCACCACGGTCGCCCGCTTGTGCGCGATGAGCGCGAGCCGCAGCTCGGCGTACTGCCGGTCGGCGCGGACCACAGGGGAGTCGTCCGGGGCGTTCTCCGCGTCGATGACCTGCAGGCGCTCCTCGAACTCGGCGCGGGCCCGGGCGACGATCGCCGGGTCGGTGCCGAGTCGCGAGGCGAGGCCGTCGAGGGCGTCGAGCGCCTCCTGGGTGGCCAACCGGTTCGCGAGCGTCCGCTCCTCCGCGGGGGAGTCGTCCGGCGGGAACGCCGCCCAGCGCACCACCCGGGGGAGCAGGAGGCCCTGCACCACGAGCGAGAGGGTCACGACGCCCGCGGTCACGAACACCAGCAGGTCCCGTGACGGGAACGCCCCGCCCGACTCGACGGTGGTCGGGATGGCGAGGGCCGCGGCCAGCGAGACGGCGCCGCGGAAACCGGCCACGCTGCTGACCACCCGTGCGCGGTCGCTCATCCGGCGCAGCCGCTGGGAGGGTCGGCGGTCGATCAGCCGGATCAGGTACGTCGAGGCGAAGATGAAGGCCAGCCGCACCACGACGACGACGGCCCAGACGGTGACGGTGACGAGCAGGGCGGAGCCGAGGTCCCGGCTGGACAGCCCGCGCTCCGCCGACTGCACCTCGAGCCCGACGAGCACGAACAGCGCCGCGTTGAGCAGGTAGGCGCCGAACGACCAGAACACCACCGCGATCCGCCGGGTGGCGGCGGTGACCGTGCGCGGCCCGAACTGGCGCAGCATCAGGCCGCTGACCACCACCGCGAGGACGCCGGACGCCTCGACGGACTCGGCCAGCAGGAACGCGGTGAACGGCGCGAGCAGCCCCACCACGTTCTCCAGCACGGGATCGACCATGCGCGCGCGCACCACGTTGCCCAGCCATGCGGCGAGCGCGCCGGCCAGCACGCCCCCCACGTACGACAGGACCAGCAGCCACGTCAGCCGGCCGGCGGTGAGCGTCTCCTCGCCAGCAGTCACCCCCACTGCCACCCCGTACAGGACGAGCGCGGTCCCGTCGTTGATCAGGCTCTCGGCCCGGATGACGGCCACGTTCCGGCGCGGCAGCAGCCGGGACAGGGCGCCCACGGCGGTGGCGTCCGTTGGGGCGAGCGCGGCGCCGAGCACCCACGCGGGCCCCCACGGCACGCCGAACGCGTGGGCGACGGCGGCGACGGCGGCCGCGGTCACCACCACGAGGACCGTGCTGGTGAGCAGCACCGCGCGCAGGTTGCGGCGGATCTCCCGCAGCGAGCTGGTGATCGCCTCCCAGTAGAGCAGGGCGGGGAGGAAGACCAGCAGCATCAGCTCCGGCGGCAGGCGCACGAAGCGCAAGGCCGGCACGAGCCCCAGGAGCGCGCCGAGCAGGAGCAGGATCACCGGAGGCGCGATCCGCAGGCGGTTCCCCAGCGCTCCGCCGATCACGATGGCGGCGCCAAGGATCACCACGAGCTCCAAGGCCTGCACGGCTCCACCTCCGTCGGCCGTCGCGCGCCGCCAGGCCCTGGAGGGCCGGGAGGCGTCGCTCGATCGTCCTGCGCCGCCGCGCCCGCGGCCACCGCTGGGCCCCGGGTCAGCGCTCTGAGGGTTCCGAGGTGTCTCGCAGCACCGCGAGGATCGCCTCGGGGGTCGCGCGACCGCCCTGGGCTCCGGAGGCCCGGACCGCGAGCGAGCCCGCTGCCGCGCCCCAGCGGGCGGCGTCGGGCAGGTCGTGGCCCGTGCACCAGGCGGCAGCCAAGGCGCCGACGAAGGCGTCACCGGCGCCGGTGGTGTCGACGACCTGCGGTGCGGCGAACGCGGGGAGCGCCTCGTCGAGCGGTGTTCCGGGGGACCGGTCCACGAGGTGCGAGCCGTCGGTGCCGAGGGTCACGAGGACCGCGACGCCGAGGGCGCCGGCGAGCCGGGCGGCGGGGGAGCCCGAGGGCTCGTGGTCGAGGCCCTCGAGCAGCCATGCGCACTCGTGCTCGTTGACCACCAGGAGGCTCACGTGCCGCCACAGGCCCGGGCTGACGGCGATCGCCGGCGCCAGGTTCAGCAGGAACCGTGCGCCCGCCGCGGAGGCCGCCCGGGCTGCCGCCTCGATGGACTCGGCGGGGATCTCGCCCTGCGCGACGAGCACGTCGGCCGCCGTCAGGGAGCGCAGCGTGGCGGTGACGTGCGCCGGGGGGCACGCGTGGTTCGCGCCCGGGGCGACCGTGATGGCGTTCTCCCCGGCGGCGTCCACGGTGACGAGGGCCAGGCCGGTGGGCTCGGGCGAGCGCAGCACGTCGTCGACGTCGATGCCCTCGGCGGCGAGCGCGTCCAGCAGCGCCGCGCCGTCCGCGTCGTCGCCCACGGCGCCCACCATCGTGACCTGCGCACCCGCGCGAGCGGCGGCCACGGCCTGGTTGGCGCCCTTCCCGCCGCAGGCACGCCGGGTCTGCGAGGCCAGGACCGTCTGCCCGGGAGCGGGAATGGCCTCGACGGTGACGATCAGGTCCATGTTGAGGGAGCCGACGACGACGACCCGCCCGCTGGCGGGCTGCGACGCGCGGTCGGCGCGGGTGCTCATCGGCCCCCGCGGCGGCCCTGCTGGCCGGAGCCCTTGCCCCCGGGCTTCCCCCCGGACTTGCCCGCGGGCCTGCCCCCCGGCTTGCCCCCGGACCTGGCGCCGGGCTTGAGACCGGCCTTGCCGCCCGACGTGCCCGACCGCGCGCCGCCCTTCGAGGCCGCGCCCTTGGCCCCCGCGCCCTTCGAGGCCGCGCCCTTCGACGGAGCGCTCTTCGACGCCGACCGGTCGCGCGGCGGGTCAGCCGCCGCGGTCCGTCCCGCGATGCCCCGCGAGCTGTTCACCGTGCGGCCGCGGACGATGCCGACAAGCTCCTCGACGAGGTCCGTCGAGCGGTCCTCGACCCAGGCGAGCGCCACCGGCGACAGCGGGGCGTCGGGCACGGGCCGGTAGGTGACGTCGCGGCGGTGGTGCAGGCGCGCGAGGGACTGGGGCACCACCAGCACGCCCACGCCCGCGGCGACCAGGGCCACGGCGTCCGCGGTCGTGGCGGGCGGCTCCACGGACAGGCGGGCGCCGGGCGCGTCGTCCCACCCCAGCACGTCGTCGAGCGGCACCACGAGCGTCTCGTCGGCCAGGTCCTCCAGGCCGACCTCGTCGGCGGCGGTCAGCACGTGCTCGCGCGGGACCACGACCACGGACGTCTCGGCGTACAACGGGATGACGCTCAGGCCCTCGCGGTCGAGCGGCGTGCGGACCAGGGCGGCGTCGGCGCGGCCCTCGCGCAGGGCGGCGACCTGGTCGTCCGTGCTGGCGTGCACCAGCTCGAGGCGCACGTCGGGCAGGCGCTCGTTCCACACCCGCACCCACTTGGCGGGGGTGACCCCCGGCACCACGAGCAGCCGGAACGGCGTTGTGTCGTCCCCGGCGCCGTCGCGCTCGATGTGCTCGTCCATCAGCAGCCCCCGGTTCCGCGACCGGCTGCCGGTCGGCGTCGTTCCCTCGACGTCGTGCCGACGCGCTCGGCCCAGGTTACCGGCGACAGGCGCCGATGACGGCCTTGAGCCGGGCGCTCGTTACGCTGGGGGTGTGAGCGCGCCCCGGAAGACCCAGACCATGAAGCCCTCGACTGCGGCGCAGAAGCTCGAGGTGTACCTGCCCGCGACCCCCGCCGAGTTCCAGGAGCGGGACATCTCGCGTGAGGAGCTGCAGGAGCTGCAGCGCACACCCCCGCAGTGGCTGGTCGACCTCCGTAAGAACGGCCCGCACCCGCGCGGGGTCGTCGCGGCCCGCCTGCGCGTGTCGATCAGCGCGCTCGGCCGGCACGGGCTGACCGACCCCCTCACCACCGCGGAGATCGACGAGATCATCCAGAACCCGCCGGAGTGGCTGTCGCGCGAGCGGGCGACGCAGGCCGAGGTGAAGCGTGAGGAGCGCCGGCTCAAGGAGCGCGACGCCCAGCGGCGCGCGAGCGGCGAGAGCACGGACGCGCAGGCCTGACCTGACGCGACGCCGCTCACTGGCAGCGGCGGACCACCAGGTCCCGCACCTCGTGGCCGAGGTCGAGCCCGCGGCGCTCGAACTTCGTCACCGGGCGGTGCGCGGGCCGTGGCGCGAACCCGCCTGACGGGTTCTCCAGCCCGGGGTCGGCGTCGAGGACCTCGAGCATCGCGTCGGCGTACTCGACCCAGTCGGTGGCGCAGTGCAGTGTGCCGCCCACCACGAGCCGGGAGCGCAGCAGCGCGACGTGCGCTGGCTGGATGATGCGGCGCTTGTGGTGCCGCGCCTTGGGCCAGGGGTCGGGGAAGAACACGTGCACCGCGTCGAGGCTGCTCTCGGGAAGCCGGTGGCGCACCAGGTCGAGGGCGTCGCCGTGCGCCACCCGCACGTTCTCGAGCCCTTGCGCCTCCACGAGTCCGAGCAGGTGGGCGATCCCGGGCAGGTGGGCCTCGACGGCGAGGTAGTCCCGAGCGGGGTCGGCCGCGGCCATCGCGGCGGTCGTCTCGCCCATCCCGGACCCGATCTCCAGGACAAGGGGGGCCTCGCGGCCGAACAGCCGCGGCACGTCCAGCAAGCCGTCGGCGGTCTGCGGCATGGGGCCCTGCTCGGCGTCGTGCACGGAGAAGCCCCACCGCGGCCACAGCCGGGCCAGCGCGTCCTCACGCCCGGGGCCCAGCTGGCTGCGGCGCGGGTGGAAGGTGCGCAGCGGCTCGTACGGGGCGGCGTTGGTGTGCCGGAACGCGGCGGACGGGAGGGTCACGAGGGCTCAGCCTACGGACCTGGCCTGGGCCTCCGGCCGCGGCGTCAGGAGGTGAGCGGGGGAGTGGGCTCCTCCTCGGTGGACATCACCGCGAACGACTCCCCGAACGGCCCGCGGATGACCGCCATCCGCCCGTACGCGCTGTCCGCCGCAGGGCTCGTCACGACGCCGCCGAGCGTCGTCGCCAGCTCGACCGCCGCGTCGGTGTCGGCGACGGCGAAGTACGTGGTCCAGGCGGTCGGCACGTCGTCCACGACGTCGGCGGGGATCGCGCCCAGGCCGCCGGCGATATGACCGCCGATCTCCATGGTGTGGTAGATGAAGTCCGGTCCGCTCATGTCCCCGAACGCGTACTCGAAGAGCCGCGAGTAGAACTCGCGGGCTGTCGCCACGTCATGCGTCATGAGCTCGTTCCACACGACCGCTCCGGGCTCGTTGACCACGTGCGCGCCGGTGTGGAGGCCGGCCTCCCACAGCCCGAACACCGCGCCCGTCGGATCCGCCAGCACGGCAACCGTGGCCTGGTCGCCCTCATCGTCGAACGCCGCGATCTCCTCGATGACCTGGCCGCCATGGGCCACGCACCGCTCGACGGCGCCCTCGATGTCGTCGGTCGCCAGGAACGTCATCCACTGCGGCGGCTCCGAGGCGCCCTCGGGGTGGACCCAGAACGCGGCCGCCCGTCGGCCTCCGCGCAGGGCCGTCGTGCGGGATCCCGGACCCGCCTCCTCGAAGTCCCAGTCGAAGAGCCGGCCGTAGAACCTGCGGGCGACCTGCCTGTCCGGAACGCGCAGCTCCACCCACGCCGGGACCCCCTCCGGCCAGCGCTCCTCCCTGGTGCTCATCCCAGACCCCCCTGGTGAGACAGTCCCGGCGGCCCGGGCCTCTGTGCCATCACACCACCGGGGCCCGGCATCTCACCACCGCTCGGGTCCGGGCGCCGCGCCACCCGTGTGCGGGCATGAGCAGACCCCGGGAGTCAGGGTTCCCGGGGTCTGCTCCGCGGGGCGCCAGGGGATGCGTCCCGCCCGCACGAGGCCTCAGGCGGCAGCGCGCCCCAGCCCTCGGAAGTCCCAGCCGGCCTCGCGCCAGTCGTCGGCGTCGAGCGTGGTCGAGGCGGATCGCGAGCGGCAGGCCCAACGCCGCGACATCGCTGTCCTGCTCGCCTTCAGCCGGGCGGCCTGCTCCTTGTCGAGCGCCTCGCGCAAGGAGCCAGCCTGCGCCCGGCTGCTGCGGAGCTGGCCGAGCTCGGCGAGCTCGGCCATGAGGTCGTCGTCCAACGCGGGCCGCGGCTCCGGGAGCCGGGGGGATGGCGCCGCGCCGGGGAGCGGGGCGGGATCGGGGGCCGGAGCCGGGTCGCCACCGGCGTAAGCGCCGGCCCGGGCCGACTGCGCGGGCATCGAGTACAGCGACCGCGAGTTCTCCAGCCAGCCCGCCCAGCGGGTGATCCAGGACCGGGTCGGCTCGAGGATCCGCTGCGGCGTTGTGACGCCGCCGATGGTGGCGTCGGCGAACGGCTTGATGATCTCGGGCAGCGTGCCCTCGGTCCAGATCGTGTCGGAGTCGAGCAGCACGGTGATCTCGTGCCGCGACATCTCGGTGCCGATCTTCACCGCGTTCCGCTTTCCCTGAATGGGGGTGTGCACCCATTGCACGAGTGGCGCGAACTCCTCGCAGACTCCGACTAGGCCGGGGTTTGGCGCGCCATTGATGACCACGATCACCTCGTCGGGCGACTGCTCGGTGACGCGCACCAGGACTTCCCGGAAGAGGTCGAGCGGCTCGTCGACGACGGGGACGATCACGCTGGTTCCCGCATGATGCTCGGCGGTGAAGGGGCGGTAGCGGCGCGAGAGCACGACCTTCAGGAGCCAGAGCGCCCACACCAGGCCGGAGACCACGGCGCAGAGGTAGACCTCGTTGTTGTCGTCGAGCATGTGACGGATCTGGAGCAGGAAGATGAACATCGCGCTGACCTTGGGTGACGTCGTTGTTCGGGCTGGAGGTGCGCTCGGCGTCATCGACGAGGCGGGTGGACGGGGACCGTCGGACGAGGCGCGCCGACGCCTTCGCCGAGCATGCTCGGCGACCGCTCCGGGGTGGTCTCCGAAGCGGTGCGGTGGGTCGGGGCGGCTGGGGCGATGCCTACCGGTTGGTCTGGTTAGGCGTGTTCCACACCTTGGCGGCTCACGGCCGAAGAATGCAACCTCCGATGTGAGGGCAGGTCGCTTTCGGGGTCATTTCAGGGGGCCCGTCTGAACCGAATGTCCGAAATTGCAATACCTTGGCGCGGCGCCTGGACAAGTCAACATGAGAGAACTCTCATTGACGGACGCACGTCCAGGACGGACGTCTTGAACAAGCGTCCATGAATTCATGGCGACAATTTGCGGACGGGTATTACTTGTGCTTGAGGGGATCCCCGAGGCGGTCAGCGGGTAGTGCGTCGAGCCAGTCCAGCACCTCGCGGAGGTATCGGCCCCGCGCCTGCTCGGCGGAGAGCGCGAGGTCGTGGGCGCCGCCGGGGACCTCGACGAAAGTGGTGTCCGGCCCCAGTCGCGCAGAGCGCGCCGCGATCTGCGCGACGTCCAGCACCGAGTCCGTCGACAGCAGCGCATCGTGCCACCGGTCGTCCGGGCCGGTGGCGTCGGAGGCCAGCACCAGCACCGGGCAGGAGATCGCCAGGCCGCGCGCCACCCGCGCATGGCCCCGGCGCACCGTCCGCAGCCACCCGGCGCGCACCGGGAACCCGCCATGCGGCTTCCAGGCCAGGTCGTAGTCCCACTCGCCGCCCGAGGCCGCGTGCAACGCCTGCCCGTAGTGGGGGCTGAGCTTGCCGACCACCAGGCGGGGCGCGAGCGGCCCCGCCACGTCGATCAGGCGCGTGGCGACCACCCGCTCGAACCACGAGCCGCGCAGGTCCAGCCACGGGCTGTTCAGCACCAGGGCGCCCACGACTCCGTCGTCACGCCGGGCGTCTGCCCACAGCGCGGCGATCAGCCCGCCGGTCGAGTGGCCCATGAGGACGAGCTCGTCGTGGTCGACGAGCAGCAGCCGCGCCGCGGCGTCGAGCTCCTCGCTGTGCACGGACAGGTCTGTCACGTAGTTGGGCTCCTGCCAGGGGAGCAGCGACCGTCCGTAGCCGCGCAGGTCGAGCGCGTAGAAGTCGTCGCCGTGCGCCGCGAAGGCGTCGCCGACGTGGCGCTGGAAGAAGTAGTCGACGAACCCGTGGACGTAGAGCACCGCTCGGCGCGCCGCCGGTGCGCCCGGGTCCGGGGTCCGGCGCACCAGTGTGGCCACCGGCGACCTGCCGCTCCGGTCGGGGCGCAGCGGCAGCGTCTGCGCCGTCCACCCCTCGCCCAGGACGTCAGGCGCGGGGGAGGCGGGCCTGGTCGCGAGCGCGTCGTCGGGCATGTCGTGATCGTGCCATGAGGGCGTCCCGGCTGTTGTGGTTCGGGGGTTCCCGGCCCGATCCGCGGTGGCCTGCATTGCGGTCCGCGCGGGGCGGGCTGAGGCTGGACCGTGAGTGCTGGACTCGGGGGGTGGCGTCAGGTGGCGGCAGGGCGGCCGGAGGGTGGAACGCTGCGGGGATCGGCTGGGCGTCAGTCCTGGGCCGTGGCGCCCTGTGGCGCGGGCGAGGCGTCGGTGGCCCCGTCTACCGCGCCGCGCCCGGCCGTGGGCGGCCCGGCGTCCGCGTCCGGCGCGTGGCCGGTGTGTCGCGCGCGAGCGAAGGCCGCGCCCGCGAGGGCAAGGGCGAGGGCGACGACGCCGCCAGCGAGCCACATCCACTGCCGGTCGGGCGGCGGGGCCACGGCGCCCTCGATGGCGTACCCCTGCGCGGACAGCGTCAACCTGTCTCCGCGCACCGCGTGCCAGGTGACGGTGCGCCCGTCGAGCTCACCGTTGTGGTCCACGACCACCCCGGGGAACGTGATGCGGACCCGCACGTCGAGCTCGTCCAGGTCCGCGCCCTCGGCGCCGCCCGCTGGCCCTCCCAGCATCGCGTCCGAGACGTCGATCGCGCCCGAGACGACGAACTGGTCGCCGTCGCGCGTGATCTCCACCGACGAGCCGTCGTTGCCGAAGGTGTCCAGTGGCGCGTTCTCGACCGTGACCCGCTTGCCCGCGAAACCGGCCTCGGTGAACGACTCCACGGTGGCGCCGGGCACGTCGCCGGCCAGCGCGGGCAGCTGCAGCGACTCCACCAGGGCCTCCGCGGTGACGCCCGAGCGCTCGGCGAACTCCTCCGACACGGCGAAGGTCAGCGACCCGCTCTGCGTGTCGTCGGGGTGCAGGGTGGTCGCGAGGTCGACCCGCACGCACCCGGCCAGGCCGAGTGTCACGAGGGCCACGAGCGCGACGGCAGCGGTGCGTCGAGGCATGGGGCACACCCTGGCGCCCGGACGACTCGTGCGGAAGGGGTAAACCGGACAGTGCCCGACCATGCAGCCTTGAGCCGAGTAGACTCAACTTCAGATCCTGGCCCGTGCGGGTAGCCGCCGGGCCCACCGCACCCGCTCTTGTGGCACCGGAGGAACGATGGACGCGAAGTTCACCACCAAGGCGCAGGAAGCGCTGGGCGACGCCATCCAGCAGGCGTCCGCCGCGGGCAACCCCCAGCTCGAGCCCGCCCACCTGCTCAACGCGCTGCTCACCCAGGACGGCGGCGTCGCCAACGCGCTGCTCGACGCCGTGGGCGCGGACCGCACCGCCCTCGGCCGCTCCGTCCGGGCCGCGCTCGTGGGGCTGCCCGCCGCGACCGGCTCAGCCGTGGCACAGCCGACGGCATCGCGCGCCACCGCCGCCGCGCTCGAGGCGGCACAGGGCGAGGCGCGAGCGCTGGGCGACGAGTACGTCTCCACCGAGCACCTGCTGATCGGCGTCGCCGCAGGCCAGAGCGGCATGGCGGACGCGCTGCGGGCCCAGGGGGCCTCGCGGGAGGCGCTCGTCGCCGCCCTGCCCACGGTCCGGGGCAGCGGGCGTGTCACGAGCCCCAACCCCGAGGGCACGTTCAAGGCCCTCGAGCAGTACGGCAACGACCTGACCGCCGCCGCGCGCGACGGCAAGCTCGACCCGGTGATCGGCCGTGACTCCGAGATCCGCCGCGTCGTGCAGGTGCTGTCCCGCCGCACCAAGAACAATCCCGTCCTGATCGGGGAGCCCGGAGTCGGCAAGACCGCCGTGGTCGAGGGCCTCGCCCAGCGCATCGTCGCCGGCGACGTGCCCGTCTCGCTGCGCGACAAGCGGCTGGTGGCGCTCGACCTGGGCGCCATGGTGGCCGGCGCCAAGTACCGCGGCGAGTTCGAGGAGCGGCTCAAGGCCGTGCTCGAGGAGATCAAGAACTCCGACGGCGAGGTCGTCACCTTCATCGACGAGCTGCACACCGTGGTCGGCGCCGGCGCCGCCGAGGGCTCGATGGACGCCGGCAACATGCTCAAGCCCATGCTCGCCCGCGGCGAGCTGCGGATGGTCGGCGCCACCACGCTCGACGAGTACCGCGAGCACATCGAGAAGGACCCCGCGCTCGAGCGCCGATTCCAGCAGGTCTTCGTGGGCGAGCCCAGCGTCGAGGACACCATCGCGATCCTGCGCGGGCTCAAGGAGCGGTACGAGGCCCACCACAAGGTCACGATCTCCGACGCCGCGCTGGTCGCCGCCGCCGCGCTCTCCGACCGGTACATCCCCGGCCGCCAGCTCCCCGACAAGGCCATCGACCTGATCGACGAGGCCGCGAGCCGACTGCGGATGGAGCTCGACTCCTCACCGGTGGAGATCGACGTGCTCCAGCGGGCGGTGGACCGGCTCACCATGGAGGAGCTCACCCTCGAGAACGCGGACGACGACGCGTCGCGCGAGCGACTGGAGAAGATCCGCGCGGACCTCGCCGACCGCCGTGAGGAGCTCGCCGCCCTGACCGCCCGATGGGAGAAGGAGAAGGCCGGCCACAACATGGTGGGCGACCTCAAGGCGCGCCTCGACGAGTTGCGCGGCGCCGCCGAGCGGGCCGAGCGCGAGGGCGACCTGGCCGCCGCGGGACGCATCCTCTACGGCGAGATCCCCGCCGTGCAGAAGGAGATCGACGAGGCCGAGCGCCACGAGCAGGAGGTCGGCGAGGAGGACGCCGCGGGACCGGCGCCCGCGCCGATGATCGCCGAGAAGGTGGGCCCCGACGAGGTCGCGGAGGTGGTCTCCGCCTGGACCGGCATCCCCGCCGGGCGGCTGCTCGAGGGCGAGAGCGCCAAGCTCATGCGGATGGAGGACGTGCTGGGTGGCCGGATCATCGGGCAGAAGCAGGCCGTCGCCGCGGTCTCTGACGCGGTGCGCCGCGCTCGGGCGGGCGTGTCCGACCCGGACCGCCCCACCGGCTCGTTCCTGTTCCTAGGCCCCACCGGCGTCGGCAAGACCGAGCTCGCCAAGGCGCTCGCCGACTTCCTGTTCGACGACGAGCGCGCGATGGTCCGCATCGACATGTCGGAGTACTCCGAGAAGCACTCGGTGGCTCGGCTCGTCGGGGCGCCCCCCGGGTACGTCGGGTACGAGGAGGGCGGACAGCTCACCGAGGCGATCCGCCGGCGCCCGTACTCGGTGGTGCTGCTCGACGAGGTGGAGAAGGCCCACCCGGAGATCTTCGACATCCTGCTGCAGGTGCTCGACGACGGGCGCCTCACCGACGGCCAGGGCCGCACGGTCGACTTCCGCAACGTCATCCTGATCCTCACGTCCAACCTGGGCTCCCAGTTCCTGGCCGACCAGACGCTCGACCCGCAGGCCAAGGAGGATGCCGTGATGGCCGCGGTCCGCACCGCGTTCAAGCCCGAGTTCCTCAACCGCCTCGACGACGTGGTGCTGTTCCACGCGCTGAGCCTGGAGGACATCGGGCAGATCGTGGACCTGCAGGTCGCGAACCTGGCGAAGCGCCTGACCGACCGGCGGCTGGTGCTGGACGTGACCCCCGCGGCGAAGGAGTGGCTTGCGATCGAGGGCTACGACCCGGCTTACGGCGCGCGGCCGCTGCGTCGGCTCGTGCAGAAGGAGATCGGCGACCAGCTCGCCCGGCTGCTGCTGTCCGGGCAGGCGCACGACGGCGACACCATCGTCGTGGACCACCCCTCGCCCGAGGACCGCGGCCTGACCCTGACTGCCACAACCGCCTGACCTGCGGGTAGGCCCGCCGCCGGCTCGGCACAGGTCGCGCGGCGGTCGCCGCGCGACCTGTGCGGGTCTGGAAGAGTTCCGCCATGACCGCGACGACGACCGCCCTGCCCACGCCCCGGCACGCCGACCCGCGGGACGCGCCCGCCCTGCGCTGGGGGATCATCGCGCCGGGGTGGATCGCGGGCCAGCTCACCTCGACGATGCACGCGCACACCGGGCAGCGGGTCGTGGCCGTCGGGTCGCGCTCGCCTGAGCGTGGCGCCGAGTTCGCGCGGCGCCACGGTGTCGAGCGCGCCTACGCGGGGTACGAGCAGCTGGTCGAGGACCCGGACGTCGACGTCGTGTACGTCGCGAGCCCGCACAGCCACCACCGCGAGCAGGCGCTGGCCGCGATCGCCGCCGGCAAGCACGTGCTGGTGGAGAAGGCGTTCACACGCAACGCCCGCGAGGCTCGGGAGGTGGTCGACGCCGCCCGCGCCGCCGGGGTGATGTGCATGGAGGCCATGTGGAGCCGCTACCTGCCGCACACCGACGTGGTGCGGCAGCTCCTCGACGATGGCGTGATCGGCGACGTGCGCCTCGTGACGGGGGACTACGGCGTGCGGACCGATCCTCCGGCGGGGCACCGCCTGCTCGATCCCGCGCTGGCTGGCGGGGTCCTGCTGGACCTGGGCGTGTACCCGCTGTCGTTCGCGTCGTTCGTGGCCGCGCACGCCGGCTGGGGGGAGCCGGTCGCGGTGCACGCCGCGGGGGTCCTGGCGTCGACGGGGGTGGACGCACAGGCCACGGTCCTGCTCGACCATGCCGGTGGCGGCCAGGCCCAGGTCTTCACCTCGATGCTGACGGCCACGGGCCGCACCGGGACGATCGCCGGCTCGGAGGGGCGGATCGAGCTGGGCGAGGACTTCTTCGCGCCGTCGACGGTGACTTTGCTCCAGGGGGACCGCCGCCTGGTCTGGGACGAGGACCCGCTGCGCGGCCACGACGGCCTCTGCTACCAGACGGCCGCGCTCGCGCGGTACGTCGCGGAGGGCCGCACCGAGTCGCCGTGGATGCCGCTCGAGGAGACGGTTCGGGTGCTGGAAACCGCCGATGAGGTCCGCCGACAGCTGGGTGTCGCCTTCCCCGGAGAATGAACACGATTTCATTGGTGCTTTGTCACTCATACGAGTGAACAAGAGGCTCAAACAGTCCCGAAAGGGGGCGTACTCTCAGTCTGCCGACGGCCGGGGGGCAACGAGGGGGCGTAGTGACGAGCCAGATCGAGCGTGGCTATGCCAAGGGACGGGCACGTCGCCAGCAGATCCTCGACGAGGCCATGGCCCTCTTCGGAGACGTGGGCTACCGCGCGGCGTCGCTGCGTGAGATCGCGGCCCGTGCGGGCATCTCGCACCCCGGGCTGCTGCACCACTTCACCAGCAAGGAGTCGTTGCTCCTGGCCGTCCTCGAACGGCGGGACGAGACCGACTCCGCCCAGTTCGACCTCACCGGCTCGAGCGGCACCGAGGTGCTGCGGCACATGCTCGACCTGGCTGACTACAACACCACCCGGCCCGGGATCGTCGAGCTGTCCTGCGTGCTCGCGGCCGAGGCGACTTCGCCCGACCACCCGGCCCACGAGTTCTTCACCGACCGCTACGAGCGGGCCGTGCGCCTGTGCATCGAGGCGTTCGAGCAGGCCAAGCAGGCGGGACAGCTCAACTCCGACGTCGACCCCGAGCACGCAGCCCGCAGCTTCATCGCCCTGATGGACGGGCTGCAGGTGCAGTGGCTCCTCGACCGGGAGGGCGTCGACATGGCCGGCACGCTGCGCCAGCACCTCGCCCGGCAGTTCACCGTCGACCTCTGACCAGGGACTCCACCCCCCGCGGCGCTCGGACATCCGTCGCGTGGTAGGCATGGAGGGGCGGACTTCCCTGACGAGCGAGGTCGACGATGACCACCAGCCTCACCTTGACCGACGCGAGCCTCGACGGGCTCCTCGCGCGCCTCACGCTCGCCCAGAAGGTGCGGCTGCTCACCGGGGCGGACATCTGGTCTCTGCACCCTGAGCCCGAGATCGGGCTGCGCGCGATCGTCATGTCCGACGGCCCCTCGGGTGTGCGCGGGACCGTGTGGGACGAGCGCGACCCGTCGCTCAACCTGCCCTCCGCCACCGCGCTCGCCGCGACCTGGGACCCCGACCTCGCGTACCGCTACGGCGCCGCGATGGCCCGCGAGGCCCGCCGCAAGGGTGTGGACGTGGTGCTGGGGCCCACCATCAACCTGCACCGCAGCCCTCTGGGCGGCCGCCACTTCGAGGCGTACTCGGAGGACCCGCTGCTGACCGCCGTCATCGCCGACGCCGTGGTCCGCGGGCTCCAGGACCACGGCGTCGCGGCCTGCCCCAAGCACTACGTCGCCAACGACTTCGAGACCGAGCGGTTCACCGCCTCCGTCGACGTGTCCGCCAAGGCCCTGCACGAGCTGTACCTGCAGCCCTTCGAGCATGTCGTCACCCACGCCGGAGCCTGGTCGCTGATGAGCGCCTACAGCGGTGTCGACGGCGTGACGATGAGCGAGAGCGATCTGCTCCGCACACCGCTCAAAGACGCGTGGGGGTTCGACGGCGTCGTCGTCTCGGACTGGACGGCCGTGCGCTCGCTCGACGCGGCCAGGGCCGCGCAGGACCTGGCGATGCCGGGCCCCGACGGGCCCTGGGGCGAGGCGCTCGTCGCTGCCGTCGAGGCCGGCGACATCCCCGCCGCGACCGTCGACGAGAAGGTGCGGCGCCTGCTGCTGCTCGCCGCGCGCGTCGGCGCCCTGGCCGTCGAGGGCGCCGAGGACGGCACGCCCCCAGCCGATGAGCCACCGGCAGAGGTGGACCCGGACGCGGTGCTGCTCGCCCGCGAGGTCGAGGTGCGCGGCATGGTGCTGGCCCGCAACGACGGCGCCCTGCCGCTGCTGCCACCCGACGCCCCGGCGCCAAGGCGGATCGCGGTCCTGGGGCAGAGCGCGGTGCAGCCGCGGACGCAGGGCGGCGGCTCGGCCACCGTGATGCCGACCCGCACCGTCTCCCCGGTCGACGGGCTGCGCGCGGCCCTCCCCGACGTCGACATCGTGCACGCCACGGGCGCATTGGCGCACCAGGGGGTCGTCCCGTTCGACCTCGACGAGGTGCGGGACCCGCAGACGGGGGAGCACGGTCTGCGCGCCAGGTTCCTCGCCGCTGATGGCGCCGTGGTGCTCGACGAGGTGCGCCGCAGCAGCGCCCTCATGTGGCTCGGCGACGCGCCCGACGCCGCCGTCTTCGAGCTCGTGGCCGAGTTCACCCCCACCGCCACGGGCGAGATCGAGCTCGGGTTCGCGACGGTGGGGTCCACGGTCCTGGAGGTCGACGGGGAGCCCGTCCTCGAGGTCACGCTCGGCGCCGACTCCGATGACCTGGCCGCCGGGCTGATGGCGCCGCCGTCGGCAACCACACGGGTCCACGTCGAGGGCGGGCGGGCCTACCGCCTGCGCTGGCGGCGGGTCGTCGCCCCGCTCGGGGCGGGCCAGGACGGCATGGCGCGCTCGGTGGGCTTCACCGCCGGCTGGCGGCCCGTCGTGGACTCCCCGGAGCAGCTCATCGCCGAGGCGGCCGCCCTGGCGCGCGAGGCCGACGTGGCCGTGGTGGTGGTCGGCACCAACGAGCAGGTCGAGTCCGAGGGCCTCGACCGCCAGGACCTCCGGCTGCCCGGGGCGCAGGACGACCTGGTGCGGGCAGTGGCGGACGCGAACCCGCGCACCGTCGTGGTGGTCGACGCCGGGTCGCCTGTGCTCATGCCGTGGCGTGATCAGGTGGGCGCTGTGCTGCTGACCTGGTTCGGTGGCCAGGAGTACGGCAACGCCCTCGCCGAGGTGCTCGTCGGCAGCCGCGAGCCCGGCGGGCGGCTGCCCACCACCTGGCCCGCCGCCCAGGAGGACGTGCCCGTGCTGGACGTGACCCCGCGGGACGGGGTGCTGCGCTACGCCGAGGGCATCCACATCGGCTACCGCGCCTGGCTGAGGGCCGGCGCCGTGCCGGCGTACCGGTTCGGGCACGGGCTCGGGTACACGAGCTGGTCGTACGACGCGGTGCGCGTCGAGCCGGAGGGGCACGATGTGATCGTGCGGGTGGCCCTGACGAACACGGGCCTGCGCCGCGGGCGCGAGGTGGCGCAGGTGTACCTCGAGCGCGGGGACTCCGTGGTCGAGCGTCCGGTGCGCTGGCTCGCGGGGTGGGCCGTGGTCGCCGCGGACCCGGGCGAGCACGTCACCGCGGAGGTGCGGCTCGCTGCCCGGGCGTTCCAGCACTGGGACGCCGCGAGCGGCGCGTGGGCCGCGGAGCCCGGGCCGTTCACCGTGCTGGTGGGCGGGGATGTCGCGGCGGACCGGCTCGCCGCGACGGTGGTGCGCTGAGGCCCTGCGTGCGCGCCGTCAGGGGATGACGACGGTGCCGTCGAGGAAGGACCCGGTCAGGCCCCCGCCCTCGACGGTGGCGACGCACAGGCCGGTGCGGTCGCCGCGGCCCCACGACTCCTCGGTGGGCGCCCAGGTCACGGCCCGCACCCCTGCTTCCACCTCGGCCGGGGTCAACGCGCACGCGGACGCGACGCGCCGGTCGGCGGCCTGCTGGCCGGGCCAGGTCGCGGCCTTGTCGAACCGGTACTGGGTGACCACCTGAGCGGCGTGGGGCTGGTCGCAGGGCACCACCGTCACCTCGTCGACGCTGCCGCTGGGAGGCAGCGGGTCGACGCAGTGGCCGGTGACGAGCTGGACGGCGTGCGCCTCGCGTGGGGAGTCGACGTCGAGCGTCAGCGGCCGCTGGGCCGCCGCGGTGAGCCGCACGCCGACGACCACCGCCACGATCGCGAGCGTCCCGAACACTCCGAGCGCGATTCCGGCGATGGCGAGCCGGGCGCCCCGGGAGCCGCGCGCGCGGGTGCGGCGCAGCCCGACGACACCCAGCGCGAGCGCCACCGGCCCGGTCATCAGCACGCCGGCGACGAGCGAGGCCACGGACCAGCGGTCCCACGGCGCGCGGGGCTCCGACCAGCCCGGGGCGTAGTACGGCTCGGGAGGGACGGCGTCGAGGTGGGGGCTCAGCTCGGGCTCCCCTGGCCCAGGTCGAGGGTCTGGGCCACGACTGAGCCGGTGACGTCGGCGTCGGAGATCGCGAGGCAGTAGCCGGACCTCTGCCCGCCGTCCCAGTAGGACGGGTGCGGGTAGAAGACGTCGACGGTTCCCCAGGCGCTGGTGAGGCTGGGGGCCAACGCGTCGACCTGGTCCCAGCAGGTCGACCACGCGCCCTCGACGGCCGGGTCGGCGTCCATGCCCCACGGCGCGCTGGCGAGCTCGACCCGGCCGATCACCTCGGCGGTGTGCGCCTGGGCGCAGTCGACCACCACCGCGTCACTCATGTCGTACAGCTCGGGCCACTCGTCGAGGCACTGGCCCGCGGTGAACGGTCCCGCGAGCTCGTACATCTGGACATCAGCGGAGGTGGCGTCGTCCTGCGACGACCAGGCGTCGTCCTCGGCGTCCTGCTGCTCGAGGGTGTCCTCCCAGGACGTGCTCCACTCGACGTCGTCGTACGTGCTCTGGTTGTTCATGCCGACCACCAGCAGGGTGACGAACGCCGCGAGGAACAGGGTCATCACGCCGCCGAGGGCGACGCCCGCGATGGCGAGCCCACGCCCGCGCGCCCCGGAGCGCCGGATCCTGACCAGTGCCGCGATGCCCAGCCCGAGACCGACGATGCCGGTCAGCCCCATGGTGACCAGCCCGACGCAGCTGGTCACGAGGGACCCGATGGCCAGCCCGTCCACGGGCGGCTGCGGGGGGCCCCACGCGCCCGGCGGCGGGTAGTAGCCGCCCGGAGCCTGGGGGTGGCCCGGCGGGGGGCCGCCGTACGGCGGGCCACCGTAGGGCGAGGCGCCGTAGGCCGGCCCGCTGTACGACGGAGTCGGCCCCCCAGCGCCCGCCGGTGGCGCGCCGTAGGGCGAGCCGCCGTAGGGCGGGGTGGCGGGGTACGGAGCGGCGTAAGGAGACGCGGGCTCGGCCGATGGCGGCCCGTACGGGGACCTCGAGTCCTCCGCGGGCGCTGCCGGCGGGGGATCCGCGGGAGCCGCCGGCGCGGGCGCCGCGAACGGGTCAGGTCGGTCCTGGTCGGGGGCGGGCCAGGTCGGGGGCGTGCTCATGTCCAGGAACGTAGCGGAGGGCGGCGGCGCGGAGGGTGCGCTTCCACATCGGGGCGCCCGTATCACCCGCCCGGCCGCGTGGTCAGTCCGCCAGGTCGAGGACGACCGGGACGTGGTCGGACGGCGCCTTGCCCTTCCGCTCGTTCCGCTCGATCGTCGCCCCGGTGACCCGGGCCGCGAGGGCCGGTGAGGCGTACGTGAAGTCGATGCGCATGCCCTCGTTCCGGGGGAACCGCAGCTGCTGGTAGTCCCAGTACGTGAAAGTGCGGTCGGGGATGTGCTCGCGGGACACCTCGGTGTACCCGGCGTCCGCGAACGCGGCGAAGGCCTCACGCTCGGCCGGGGTGACGTGGGTGCGGCCGGCGAACGCCTCGATGTCCCACACGTCCTCGTCGAGGGGCGCGATGTTCCAGTCGCCCACCAGGGCGATCTGCGCGTCGGGGTCGCCCGTCCCCGGGGTGATCCACGACTCCGCCTGGGCGCGCAGGTGCTTGAGCCACTCGAGCTTGTAGGCGTAGTGCGGGTCGTCGATCTCCCGGCCGTTGGGGATGTACAGGCTCCAGATGGTCACCCCGCCGCAGGTGGCGCCCAGCGCCCTCGCCTCGGTGACGGGCTCCACCCCGAAGCCGGGCTGCCCGGCGAACGTCGTCTGCACGTCCTCCAGGCCGACCCGCGAGATGATCGCGACGCCGTTCCACTGGCTGAACCCGAGCGTCGCGACCTCGTATCCGGCGGCCTCGAAGGCCTCGCGGGGGAACTGCTCGTCCTTGCACTTGGTCTCCTGCAGCGCCAGCACATCGGTGCCAGTGCGCTCCAGGAACGCCAGGGCGCGGTCGGCGCGGGCACGGATCGAGTTGATGTTCCAAGTCGCGATGCGCATGACGGCAGGCTAGCCGCCAGCGCTGACGGCCCGGCCCCTGCGGGGTGCTGTGATGCGCGCCGGCCGGGCAGGGTTCGTGGGACAACTGGGCCGACCGCTCCGTAGGGTGGCCACATGGGAACCGCACTCATCACCGGCGCGAGCGCCGGACTCGGGCTCGAGTTCGCCTGGCAGCTCGCGACCGCCAAGCACGACGTGGTGCTCGTCGCGCGCGACACCGAGCGACTCGAACGCCTCGCCTCCCAGCTGCGCGCGGCGGCGGGCGTGCACGCCGAGGTCCTCACCGCCGACCTGACCGACCCCGCCGACCTGGAGCGGGTCGCCGAGCGGCTGCGCGACCAGACCCGCCCGGTGGGCCTGCTGGTCAACAACGCGGGCCTCAGCCTGCACCAGAGGTTCGTCGGCGGCGACCTCGACCGTGAGGAGATGGCGCTCGACCTCATGGTGCGGTCCGTCATGGTGCTGTCCCACGCGGCCGCGCAGGCGATGGTCGAACGGGGCCGGGGGGCGATCCTCAACGTCGCGTCGGTCGCGGCGCTGTTCACGTCGGGCACCTACTCGGCGCACAAGGCGTGGGTGCGGACCTTCACCGAGGGGCTCGCCGTGGACCTGCGCGGCACCGGGGTGACGGCCACGGTGCTGTGCCCGGGGCTCGTGCACACCGAGTTCCACGACCGCGCCGGCATCGACAAGTCGGTGCTGCCGGACATCGCCTGGCTCAACCCCGACGACGTGGTCGCGGCGGCGCTCGCGGACGTGCGGCGCGGCGCGGTCATCTCGACGCCGAGCCTGCGGTACCGGCTCGCCTCGGGCGTGGTCCGCCTCCTGCCCCGCACGGCGGTCCGGGCCTTCGCGTCGTACCGCAAGCCTGTGCCGGACGACGCGGCCAGCGCCGCTGGGATGGGCTCCCTGGCTCCCGACGCCGATCGGTAGCCTGTCGACCGTGACCCACGCGCAGCCTGACGGCCTCTCCCTGTCCCCGACGCCCCGCGAGCAGCTCCGCGAGCTGATCTCCGAGCTCGCGGTGGTCCGCGGCAAGGTGACGCTGTCCTCGGGCCGCGAGGCCGACTACTACGTGGACCTGCGCCGGGTGACCCTGCACCACCGGGCGGCCCCGCTCATCGGGCACCTGATGCTGGACCGGCTCGAGGAGGTCGGCCTCGGCACCGCGGAGATCGACGCGGTGGGCGGGCTGACCCTCGGCGCCGACCCGGTGGCCACGGCCCTGCTGCACGCCGCGGCCTCGCGCGGGCAGGACCTCGACGCATTCGTGGTCCGCAAGGAGGCCAAGGCGCACGGCATGCAGCGCCGCATCGAGGGCCCGGACATCGCCGGCCGCCGGGTCGTCGTCCTGGAGGACACGTCCACCACTGGCGCCTCCCCGATCGCCGCCGTGCAGGCTGCTCGGGAGGCCGGCGCCGAGGTGATGGGCGTCGCGGTGATCGTGGACCGCGCGACCGGCGCCGCCGAGAAGATCGAGGCGCTGGGCGTGCCCTACCACCACCTGTTCGACCTGTCCGACCTCGGCCTGGCCTGATCGCGGTGCGCCGCCGACCCAGCGTCGCGGCCCTGGTGGTCGGCGCGCTCGTGGTCGGCACCCTGGTGGCCAGCTGCCTCGTGGCGGACGGGGCCTTCCTGCTGCCGACGGTGGTGCTGTGGCTGGTGCTCGGCGGCTTTCTGCTGGCCTTCTGGGTCGGTGAGAAGCGGCACGAGCGCCTCCAGGCGTGGGGAGCGGCCCGCGGCTGGACCTACCAGCGTCACGATCAGTCGCTGCGCTCGCGGTGGACCGGCCCGCCGTTCGGCGAGGGCGCGAACCGCCAGGCCACCGAGGTGCTGCGGGGCCCCGTGGACGGCCGGGCGGCGGTCTCCTTCACCTATCGCTGGACCGTCGGCACGGGCAAGCAGAAGACCACCCACACCCGCCAGGTGGTCGCGCTCGACCTGCCGACCGCGCTGCCGGGCCTGCAGCTCACGCCGGAGTGGCTCGGCAGCCGGATGGCCAGGGCGCTGGGAGCGCAGGACATCCAGTTCGAGTCCGAGGAGTTCAACCGGGCCTGGCGTGTCCAGGCGCGGGATCTGAAGTTCGCCCACGACGTGGTGCACCCACGGCTGATGGCTCGGCTGCTGCAGGACGACGCCCGTCGGGCGAACCTGCGGATCGAGGGGGCGACCGTGCTCACCTGGCTGCCGAACGGGACGGACGTCGACCGCATCGACCCCGCCCTCACGCTGCTGCGCGCCTTGGTGGACGCCGTCCCGCGGCACGTCTGGGAGGACATGGGCCTCCCGACGGCGCGCTGACCTGCGCTCACGGTCGGACGACGCGCACGAGCCCGCCGCTACGATCTGTCCCATCCGACTCTGGAGGTCCCCCATGGAGGTCGCACTCGTCGTCCTCGCCGTGCTGGTCGTCATCGTGCTCGTGTGGGCGATCGCCCAGTACAACGGCTTCATCCGCCTGCGGAACCTGGTGCAGGAGGCATGGCGGCAGATCGACGTCGAGCTGCACCGTCGGCACGACTTGATCCCGAACCTGGTCGAGACGGTCAAGGGGTACGCCGCGCACGAGCGGGCGGTGTTCGACGAGGTGTCCCGGGCCCGCTCGGCGGCCTCGGCCAGCGGCGCCACGCCCGGCGCGCAGGCCGCGCAGGAGAACGCCCTGACGCAGGCCCTGGGCCGCCTGTTCGCCGTCGCGGAGGCGTACCCGGTGCTGCGCGCCAGCGAGAACTTCCAGCAGCTCCAGCTCGAGCTCACGTCCACCGAGGACCGCATCGCCGCGGGCCGCCGCTTCTACAACGCGAACGTGCGGGCGCTCAACACCAAGGTGGAGTCGTTCCCCTCGAACGTCATCGCG
The DNA here is from genome assembly GCF_024508335.1 of Cellulomonas chengniuliangii. Classification (NCBI taxonomy): domain Bacteria; kingdom Bacillati; phylum Actinomycetota; class Actinomycetes; order Micrococcales; family Cellulomonadaceae; genus Cellulomonas; species Cellulomonas chengniuliangii. Next base: position 215,391 of record NZ_CP101988.1, read on the forward strand.
AACATGTTCCACTTCAGCCGCGCCGAGTACTTCGAGGCCGAGGACCCGGCCGTCCGCGCCGTGCCGCAGGTCGGCTTCGGAGACGAGGGCCGCTAGCCCGGCCCACGTCGGCCGCCGCCGACGAGACGCGCGAAGGGCGCCGACCCGCGTGGTCGGCGCCCTTCGCGCGTGTCAGGCCAGGGTGGGTCAGACCAGGTCGACGAGGTTCGCGATCGAGTCGACGACGTGGCTGGGCCGGAATGGGAACTTCTCCACGTCGGAGGCGCTGGTCGAGCCCGTGAGCACCAGGAAGGTCTGCAGCCCCGCCTCGATGCCGGCCACCACGTCGGTGTCCATCCGGTCGCCGATCATCGCGGTGGTCTCCGAGTGCGCGTCGATGCGGTTGAGCGCGGAGCGGAACATCATCGGGTTGGGCTTCCCGACGAAGTACGGCTGCCGGCCGGTGGCGGCGGTGATCATCGCGGCGACGGCGCCGGTGGCGGGCAGGTCGCCCTCAGGGCTGGGGCCCGTGACGTCCGGGTTGGTGGCGATGAACCGGGCGCCGCCCTTGATGAGGCGGATGGCGCGCGTGATGGCCTCGAACGAGTACGTGCGGGTCTCGCCCAGCACCACGTAGTCCGGGTCGCTCTCGGTGAGGGTGTAGCCGATCTCGTACAGCGCCGTCGTCAGGCCGGCCTCGCCGATGGCGTAGGCGCTCCCGTCGGGGACCTGGTCGGCGAGGAACTGGGCGGTGGCCAGCGCCGACGTCCAAATGGCGCCCTCGGGCACGTCGATGCCGGTGGCGGCGAGGCGGGCGCGCAGGTCGCGGGCCGTGTAGATCGAGTTGTTGGTGAGGATGAGGAACGGCCGGTCGGCCTCGCGCAGCGCCCGCACGAACTCGGGGGCGCCGGGCAGGGCTGTGCCCTCGTGGACGAGCACGCCGTCCATGTCCGTGAGCCAGCTGTGGATCTGCCGTGTCGTCATGCCTGTCGCTCGTCTCTGACGCAGGTCACTCGGTGGGGCCGAAGGCGTCGCGCGCCGCGCGGTCGCGCTCTTCCGGCTCGTCGTAGTTCGGGTCGCGCTTCTGGCTGCGGGCGCGCAGCAGCTCGATGAACACGGGGATGACCGAGATGCCGACGATCGCCACCAGGATCAGCTCGATGTTGTCCTTGATGAACCCGATGTTCCCGAGCAGGTAGCCGAGCACCGTGACGCCGACGCCCCAGACGAACGCGCCGATGACGTTGAAGGCGACGAAGTGCCGGTAGGTCATGTTGCCGACGCCCGCGGCGACGGGGGCGTAGGTGCGCACGAACGGCACGAACCGCGCCACGATGATGGTGCGGCCGCCGTACTTGTCGAAGTAGGCGTACGTCTGGTCGATGTACTGCTGCTTGAAGAAGCGCGAGTCGGGCTTGTTGAAGATCTTGGGTCCAGCCTTGCGCCCGATCAGGAAGCCGACCTGGTCGCCTGCGAACGCGGCGATGAACAGCATCAGGCAGAGCACCCACAGCGGCACGTTCATCTGGTCCTGGGCGACGAGCATGCCCGCGGTGAACAGCAGCGAGTCGCCGGGGAGCAGGGGGAACAGCAGCCCTGTCTCGATGAACACCACGATCGCGACGCCGATCAGCGCATATGTGCCGAACGAGTCGATGAGGTGCTGCGCGTCGAGGAAGTCCGGCCCGAGGGCTGGCACAGATCCGATTGCGGGCAGGGCGGCAGCGAGGGCGGTCATGGTGGACACCTGCCAAGACTACGTGCCGACTGCGAGCGCTCGCCGGAGACAACGTGAAGACCTCGCGCGCACTGGAGGACCGGCAGAGGCGGCACATCGGATGGATTGCGCTTTCCCGACAAAGGCGCCACGGTGTCTGCGGCAGCCCGCGCCACCGACGCCGCGGGTTGGCCCGGTGGATCTCGCCAGTCGCGCGTCGGGCACACCGAACGGAGAACTGGCATGGCACGCATCCACGCACGCATGCTCGCCACCGGCGCGGCAGCGGCGCTGCTGCTCGGCACGGTCGCCCTCCCTCCCGCCACCGCCGGACCCGGGCACGGCGAGCCGGGGCACGGCTCCGGGGGCCACGGCAACGGCAAGGGCCCTGGCGGTGGGCACGGAGGAGGGCACGGCCCTGGCAAGGCGGCGGACCTCGGCCGCGAGGTGCTGGGCGCGGACGACGGCTGGGCGGCCGCGAACGGCGGCGTCACCGGCGGGTCGGCCGCGGACGCCGCGCACGTGTCCACCGTCCGCACCTGGGACGAGTTCCGCGCGGCGCTCGGCGGGGGCGCCGCCCGCGCGGACACTACCCCGCGCATCGTCTACGTCGAGGGAACGATCGACGCCTTCGCCGGCGCGGACGGAGCCCGCCTCACGTGCGAGGACTTCGGGCGGCAGGTCGCGGTGGGCGGCGACCCCGCGGCGCCGTTCAGCATGGACGACTACATCGCCGCGTACGACCCCGCCGTCTACGGCTGGGTCGACCCGTCGGGGCCGCTCGAGGACGCCCGGGTGGCCGCGGCCTCCGTGCAGGCCGCGCAGACGCAGCAGCACGTCGGGTCCAACGTCACCATCGTGGGGCTCGGCAAGGACGCGCGGATCGTCGGCGCGAACGTGCGGATCCGGGACTCCTCGAACGTCATCCTGCGCAACCTCACGTTCTCCGACGCCTACGACTGCTTCCCGCAGTGGGACCCCGCCGACACGGACCAGGGCAACTGGAACTCGGCCTACGACAACGTCTCGGTGTGGACCTCGACCAACGTGTGGGTCGCCAACAGCACCTTCGACGACGGCGACCATCCGGCGCAGAGCCTGCCGACGGTGTTCGGCCGCCCCTACGAGGTGCACGACGGCCTGCTCGACATCACGCACAGCTCGAACTACGTGACGGTCTCGTACAACCGCTTCTCCGGGCACGACAAGACGATGCTCATCGGCTCGTCGAACAACCGCCCGGCGGATGAGGGCACGCTCAAGGTGACGATCCACCACAACCGCTGGGAGGGCATCGGGCAGCGGGCGCCGCGGGTGCGCTACGGCCAGGTGCACGTCTACGACAACCTGTACGTCGTGGGCTCCGACAACGACCTCTACCAGTACGTGTGGGGCCCCGGCACCCGGTCCCAGCTGTACCTCGAGGACAACGTGCTGCGGCTCGCCCGGGGCATCGACCTCGCCTCGGTGCTGACCAACTGGGGCGCCACCCAGCTCACCGAGAAGGGGACGCTCGTCAACGGCCGCCCCGCGAGCGTGCTCGACGCCTTCCACGCGGCGGACGGCGACCCGTTCACCGCGCCCGCCGGATGGGAGCCCCCGCACGTCGCCGACAAGGACCCGGTCCGCAGCGTCGAGCGGATCGTCGAGGCGGAGGCCGGAGCGGGGCGGATCGCGTCGAAGGCCCCCGCCGCGCCGAAGCCGACGCCGCCCGGCCGTCGCTGAGCGCCTCCCGTCACGCAGGCCCACGCCCACATCCTCGCCCGGTCTCGGCGAGGATGTGGGCGTGAGCAACGACAGCGGCAGCCCCGCGCCCGATCGGGAGGCCGACCTCGGCGTCGGCGTCGGACCGTGGCCGGGGGGCCGAGCCGCGTGGCCGGCGCTCGAGGGCCCCGACGGGCGGCAGCGGTACGACCCCGAGCTCCTCGAGCACGGCGACCGGCGCAACGTCGTGGACCGGTACCGGTACTGGACGGTCGAGGCGGTCGTCGCCGACCTCGACACCCGGCGGCACCCGTTCCACGTGGCCGTCGAGAACTGGGCGCACGACATGAACATCGGCTCAGTGGTGCGCACCGCCAACGCGTTCGCCGCCGCCGAGGTGCACATCGTGGGCCGGCGCCGGTGGAACCGCCGTGGCGCCATGGTCACCGACCGGTACCAGCACCTGCGCCACCACCCCGACATCGGCGCGCTGCTCGAGTGGGCGCGGACCGCGAGGCCGGGCGGCGGCCCGCTGCCCGTGATCGGCATCGACAACCTGCCCGGCTCGGTCGCGCTCGAGGGGTACCCGCTGCCGCGCGAGTGCGTGCTGCTGTTCGGCCAGGAGAGCGTCGGCCTGTCGCCCGAGGCGCAAACGGCGGCGGTGGACGTGCTGCACATCGCCCAGTTCGGGTCGACCCGCTCGATCAACGCGGGCGCCGCCGCGGCCATCGCCATGCACGCGTGGGTGTCACAGCATGTGGCCACCCGGTCCGATGGGTAGGACGTCCTGATCGCATCATGGCCAGGACGTGGAAGACTCAGATGGAAAACCACTCCCACTAGCAGCAGGAGAATCCGCGATGCCGATCGCAACACCTGAGGTCTACAACGAGATGATCGACCGCGCGAAGGCGGGCAAGTTCGCCTACCCCGCGGTCAACATCACCTCCTCGCAGAGCGTCACCGCTGCTCTGCAGGGCTTCGCCGAGGCCGAGAGCGACGGCATCATCCAGGTCTCCGTCGGTGGCGCCGAGTACGCCTCCGGCTCGACGATCAAGGACCGTGTCGCGGGCTCGCTGGCCCTCGCCGCCTACGCGACCGAGGTCGCCAAGAACTACCCCATCACCGTCGCGCTGCACACGGACCACTGCACCAAGCAGAACCTCGACTCCTGGGTCCGGCCGCTGCTGGCCCTCGAGGCCGAGCAGGTCAAGGCGGGCAAGAACCCGACGTTCCAGTCGCACATGTTCGACGGCTCCAACATCCCGCTCGACGAGAACCTCGTCATCGCGGAAGAGCTGCTGGCCCTCTCGCAGGCCGCCCGCACCATCCTCGAGATCGAGGTGGGCGTCGTCGGTGGTGAGGAGGACGGCCACACGGCCGAGATCAACGACAAGCTCTACACGACGATCGAGGACGGTCTCGCGACGGTCGCCGCCCTCGGCGCCGGCGAGAAGGGCCGCTACCTGACGGCCCTGACCTTCGGCAACGTGCACGGGGTCTACAAGCCCGGCGCCGTCAAGCTGCGCCCGGCGATCCTCAAGGAGATCCAGGACGCCGTCGGCGCCTCGCTCGGCAAGGACAACCCGTTCGACCTGGTCTTCCACGGCGGCTCGGGCTCGACCGAGGCCGAGATCAGCGAGGCCGTGGACAACGGCGTCATCAAGATGAACATCGACACGGACACCCAGTACGCGTTCACGCGTCCCGTCGTCGGCCACATGTTCACGAACTACGACGGCGTCCTGAAGATCGACGGCGAGGTCGGGAACAAGAAGGCCTACGACCCGCGCGCCTGGGGCAAGCTGGCCGAGGCCGGCATGGCCCAGCGCCTGGTGGAGGCCGCGCAGCAGCTGCGCTCGGCCGGCCACAAGCTCTGAGCTGACCGCCTGAACGAACGAGGCCCGGCCCTGACGCTCATCGCGTCGGGGCCGGGCCTCGTCGTCGTCTGGACGGCGCCGCTCAGGTCGCCGAGGGGCCGGGCTCGTCCGTGGGGCCCTCCGGGGCGGCGTCGAAGCCGTGCGGCTCGTCGTCGCCGTCGACCACATCGAGCAGCTCGCCGATGCGGGTCACCTCGAGGAGGAACCGCACGGTGGGCGGGACGCGCAGCAGGCGCACCCGGTGCTGGCTGCGGATGGACAGCCGGGCGAGGAACGCCACCCCCGAGGAGTCCATGAAGGTCACGTGGTGGGCGTCGACCTCGATGGGCAGACCGGCCTGCTCGGCGTCCGTGGTCGCCTCCTGCAGGTCGGGCCCCAGGTCCGCGTCGACCTCGCCGGACAGGACGATGCGCGTCCGGTCCGATCCGAGGATGACGTGGACCGCTCCGGGCTCGCCTGCCGTGATCCCGGGGGTGATTCCTGCCGAACCCCCCGTGGTCTGGGCGGGCTCGTCCGTCGTCGGGCTGTTACCGTCGCGCACGGTGCTCCTTCCCGGGCGAGGGCGATCCTGAGGCCCCGGTTCCTGCACGGGCTGCGTTCGGTCGCAGCACCTGTTCGGCACGCTAGACGATCGGAGGTGGTCGCGGTCAACTCCTCAGGCCTCGATCATCATGACGAATCTCTCGCAGAGCTGCGCGACAGAGCTCTGCGAGTCGCTGACGTGCCCTGCTTCCTGCTGGAGGACGGGCCGTCCGGGCAGCACATCGTGTGGGTCAACGACGCCTTCACGCGCAGCACGGGATTCACCCTCGAGCAGGTGAGGTGGCGCACGCCGCACGTGCTGTACGGCGAGTGGACGGACCGCGAGGAGATCGCCCGTCTGGCCGGCCTCGCGGACGCGGGTGAGCCCGGCACCGCGACGATCTGCGGTCGGCGCGCGGACGGCTCGCCCTTCTGGTCCCGGGTGTCCGTGACCCCCGTGCCCGGCGAGGACGGCGCCCCCAGGACGCACTGGATCGCCGTGCTCGTGGACGTGACGGAGCTGGTGGAGCGCGACGCCGCGCAGACCGCCCTGGTGGAGCGGGAGCGCGCGGAGCGCACCGGGCTGGGCATCGTGGCGCAGATCTCGGACCTGCTCATGGACCTCGACGCGCCGTACACGCTGCGGGAGATCACCCGGCTGCTGGAGCGCGGCGGCGTGGTCTCGTGGGCAGGCTTCTACCTGAACGACGGCGGCCTCAGCGCCGCCGAGGGCATCGACGTGACGGCGCCGCCCTCTGGCCGCGGCCACCGGCACGGCAACGTCCCGCCCGACGACGTGCCCACGGGCCGCGACGAGCCCGACCAGGTGCAACTGCTGCTCGACGGCGCCCTCGACATCCCGGTCCAGCTGGACCTCACCGGGTGGCACGCGACCACGAGCGCGTCCGGGTGGCTCGCCGAGCATGTGCGGCCGCACGTCCAGGAGGTCGCCCCGGGCCTCACCGAGGTGCTGGTCATGGCGGTCCCGGGCAGGCGCCGGGTGATGGGCGTGCTCGTGGTGATCCCGAGCGATGTGACGCGCGGCGCCGGGCTTGACGCGCTCGAGGACTTGGCGCGGACGGTGCTGCAGCTCACCGTGCGCCGGGTGGGCCTCGCGGTCGACAACGTGCGGCTCTACGAGCGGGAGCACCGGCTCGCGGAGACGCTGCAGCGGGCGATGCTGCCCGAGCAGGCCGAGGTGGTGGGCCTGGACGTGTGGAGCTACTACGCGCCCAACGTCGAGCACGCGCAGGTCGGCGGCGACTGGTACGACGTGCTGCAGATCTCCCCCGAGGTGGTGGGCGTGGTCATCGGCGACGTGGTGGGCCACGACGTCGAGGCCGCCGCGGCGATGGGGCAGCTGCGCTCGGTGGTGCGCTCCTACGCGTACGAGGTGACGACCCCCGGCCCGGTGCTGGAGCGCGTCGACCAGCTCGTGGCGGGGATGCGGATCCCGCGCTCCGCGGCGCTGGTGCTCACCACGTTGAGCCGGGACGGCGAGGGATGGCACGTGGAGTACTCGCGGGCCGGGCACCTCCCGGCGCTGCTGGTGCGGCACGGCGTGGTCACGCCGCTCTCGGACGCGTCGGGGCCGCTGATCGGCTTCGGCGGCCGCCCGCGCTCGACCGCGACCGCGGAGCTGACTCCCGGCGACGTGCTGATCTTCTACACCGACGGCCTCATCGAGCGCCGGGACCGCGCGCTGCGCGACGGCGTGGACGCCCTCGTCGACGTCGCGGCGGGCATCACGGCCATCGACGCCGCGGGCATCGGCGAGGAACTGCTCTCGCGGTTCGCGGACAGCCCCGAGGACGACGTCGCGGTGGTCGTGGTGCGCATCCCCGACCCCGAGGACGACGCCGCGTTCAGCGGGAGCCCGCGTAGCCGTAGGTGGCTGCTGCCCAGTGAGCCGGCGTCGATCGGACGGGCTCGGCACGCCGTGCTGCGCACCTGCCAGGCATGGTCGCTGTCCGATGGGCCGAGCGCCGAGCTGGTTGTCTCGGAACTCGTCGCGAACGCCGTGCTGCACGGGTGGGGGCACATCGCCCTGCGGCTCTACGACACCGGCGAGGGGCTGCGCATCGAGGTCGAGGACTCGAACCCGACGCCCCCGGTCGCGACGGACGGGCACCCCGGGCGGATCGGCGGGTACGGCATGCAGATCATCGACCGGTTGGCCGACTGGGGATGGCGCCCGGCACGCGACGGCAAGCTGGTGTGGGCCAAGGTGCGCAGCGAGGTGCGCCCGGTCAGCCAGGAGGCCTAAGCGACCGGAGCGGCCCGGCAGCCTGAGAGGGACTAGTCGCGGACCCGGTCGTCCGGTCCTCAGGCGGGGCTGACGCGCCCTTCGGCGGGGCGCCGGAAGCCCGAGGAGTGGCGCTCGTGGCTGCACTCCTCGTCGACCCGGAACAGCTCGAGGGCGCCGCAGACCTCGATGACGAACAGGTCGCGGGGGTCCGCGCCACGCAGCACGGTGGCGCCGCCGCGCCTGCGGCCCGAGTCCGCGAGCGAGATGAGGAACGCCGCGCCCGTCGAGTCCATGAACGTGACACCGCACATGTCGATGACGAGGAGCTGCCGGCGGAGCCCGACGATGCGGGCGGCGATCTCGGGGAACTGGTCGCGCTCCGCGAGGTCGAGGTCGCCCTCGATGACGAGCGTCGTCGTCGTGGGAGAGGTCGAGATCTCGATCATGGTCGTCCTCGGGGGAGAGGCGGAGAGGGGGCATGCGCGCTTCGACTGTAGCCACGGTACCCCTCGACCCGCACGCGGTCTGCGACGCCACTCGCCCGGAGGCGCCGCATCGCTGCCACACTGGGCCTCATGAACCGGAACCTGCTCGGCCCTGAGCCCACCCTGCTGCCGGCCGACGGCGCCGATGCGGAGGCGCGCCTCCTGCTGTCCGGCGGGTCGGACGCGCGGGACGCCGCCCGGGCGGTGCCCGCGTCGTCGCTCGCCTGGGCGATGCTCGCCGAGCAGGCGCTCACGGACGTGGGCGACCCCGTCGCCGCCTACGCGTTCGCACGGACCGGCTACCACCGCGGGCTCGACGCGCTGCGCCGGGCGGGCTGGCGCGGGGCCGGCGAGATCCCCGCCGATCACGTCCCCAACCAGGGGTTCCTGCGGGCGCTGCTCGCGCTGGCCGACGCGGCGGACGCGATCGGCGAGGAGGACGAGGCCGCTCGCTGCACCCAGTTCCTCGCGGACTCGGGCGTCTCGGTGGCCCAGGTCTCCGCACTTCGCTGACCCGCGCTTTACCTTTCCGGTATCCTCTCGGAGGTACTGGGTCACTGCCGCCCGTGCCCCGATCCCTTGGCCGCGAGCCCCGCTCGCACCGGACGTGCCGTGGATCGGACCGCCAGGCAGGGTGGAAAAGGTGATGCCATGCCGGCCGTCGTAGTTCTCGGAGCCCAGTGGGGCGACGAAGGCAAGGGCAAGGCGACCGACCAGCTCGGCTCGCGCATCGACTACGTCGTGAAGTTCAACGGCGGCAACAATGCAGGCCACACCGTCGTCATCGACGGCGAGAAGTACGCGCTGCACCTGCTGCCCTCGGGCATCCTCTCCCCGGGTGTGACCCCGGTGATCGGCAACGGCGTGGTCATCGACCTCGAAGTGCTGTTCCAGGAGATCGACGCCCTCGAGGCGCGCGGGGTCGACACGAGCCGCCTGCTGGTGAGCTCCGCCGCGCACGTCATCGCGCCGTACAACCGCACGCTCGACAAGGTCAGCGAGCGGTTCCTCGGCAGCCGCAAGATCGGCACCACGGGCCGCGGCATCGGCCCCACCTACGCGGACAAGATCAACCGCGTGGGCATCCGCATCCAGGACCTCTTCGACGAGAAGATCCTGCGGCAGAAGGTCGAGGGAGCCCTCGACCAGAAGAACCACCTGCTGGTCAAGGTCTACAACCGTCGCGCCATCACCGTCGACGAGACGGTCGAGGAGCTGCTCGGCTACGCCGAGCGCGTGCGCCCGTACGTGGCCGACACCCCGCTGGTGCTGAACAAGGGCCTGGACGAGGGCAAGACGGTCGTCTTCGAGGCCGGCCAAGCCACGATGCTCGACATCGACCACGGCACCTACCCGTTCGTCACGTCGTCCTCCGCGACGGCCGGCGGCGCGTGCACCGGGTCGGGCGTGGGACCGACCCGCATCGACCGCGTGGTCGGCGTCATCAAGGCGTACACGACCCGCGTGGGTGAGGGGCCGTTCCCCACCGAGCTGCTCGACGACATGGGCGAGCACCTGCGGCAGAAGGGCGGCGAGTTCGGCACCACCACGGGCCGCCCGCGCCGCACCGGCTGGTACGACGCCGTCGTCGCCCGGTACGCCGCCCGCGTCAACGGCCTCACCGACCTGGTGCTCACCAAGCTCGACACCCTGTCGGGCCTGGAGAAGATCCCCGTCGCCGTGGCCTACGACGTCGACGGCGTGCGCCACGACGAGATGCCCCTCGACCAGAGCGACTTCCACCACGCGAAGCCGGTCTACGAGGAGTTCGACGGCTGGAGCGAGGACATCTCCGACTGCCGCACGTTCGAGGACCTGCCCGTCAACGCGCAGCGGTACGTGCTCGCCTTGGAGGAGATCTCCGGGACGCGCATCTCCGCGATCGGCGTGGGCCCCGGCCGCGAGGCCACGATCCTGCGGCACGACCTGCTGGGCTGACATGAGCCGCCGACGAGCGCGCAGCCGCGTGGCTGCCGCGCTCGTCGGCGCTTCTGTCGGCGGGGCCGCCGCAGCGGGCGCGCGCCGCTCGAGCGCTGACCGGGCTCAGGGCTCGAAGGTCCAGCCGGAGACCTCGGACAACCGGCCGCGCCACGGTCCCAGCCACGTCTCCTGACCTCCCGGGCCCACCAGGCTCGCGTCCTCCAGGTGGAGGAAGCCCGACGGGACGGCGCCGTGGTCCGGGAGCCCCCGCTTCGCGTGCTCGTCGGACTGGATCGCGGCGCGCAACCGGAACATCCCCAGCACCGCCTCGCCGAGCGTCTCCTGGCCGGGCACGCGGTCCATCGCCCGTGCGAGTCCTTCGAAGTGCCTGGCCACGCCGACCAGCCGCCCGCCGACCAACCCGGCCGGCGTGCAGAGCACCAGCCCCACGGTGACGCCCGTGGTGTCGGCTAAGTGCACCAAGAAGCCCAGTTCGGGGTCCACGTCCGACGACTCGACGAGCCCCAGGCTCTCGTAGGTCATGCCGGTCTTTCCCTGCTCATGCCGCACACCGTAACCAGGCAGACCGGACGGATCGGACGATTCGGTCCTCTGGCGGGAAGCGTCGCCCGATCGGCGGCAACAGGGGGGACCCTTGTTCACCCGTCCGACGTCGACCGGGGATCGCGGGTGCACGCGCGCGGGGTTAGCGTCGAATGGAGGGGGCGAAGACCATGACTCCAACTGTCGAGGGATTCGGGACCGAGATCACGCGCCGCACCTACCCGGTCAGGGGCGTGCCGCTGATGCAGACGTTCTACCTGCGCTTCTCGCACGAGGACAGGCACATCGACAGCGTCGGCGTGGAGGTGGCCGTGCCGGACACCGACACGCTGACCATCGAGTACTTCGACGAGAGCCGCGACGACGAGTACTTCTACAAGGTCCAGCACCGGGACCAGATCGACCGGAGGATCATCCCCGGTCAGATCCAGAGCGTCGCCAAGGCCCGGGAGACGCGCGAGCTGGGGGACAAGCCGTCGGACGACTACGTGTTCGTGCTCAGCGGCTTCGACTTCTACTTCCGTGGCTTCGACCAGCACGTCGACCAGATCAAGCTGCTCGAGTCGGACGGGCGCCTGTCGGTGGCGTTCAACGACCAGGACGACAAGGAGACGTTCCTGTGGCGGGCGCAGTACGCCTGGGTGCCGCCGGATCTCATCCTGGGCGACCACAGGGCCCGCGGCACCCGCGCGCACGGCGGGGTGCGGCGCGCGATCCCGCCGGGCGTGCCGTTCATCCAGGGGTTCAACCTCGACTTCCGGCCGTACTTCACGCCCGGAGCTGACCACCACCTGCGGGAGATCGGCGTGCTCACCCGCTGGCCCACCGAGGATTTCATGGAGATCTACTACGCCGATCGCAACGGCGACGACGGCTTCGACTGGGAGGTCCGGCTCGCCTACCTGGCCGACCAGGGCTTCACGGGGCCGGAGGTCGCGGACCTCCAACTGCGGGAGTTCACTGCTGCGGAGATCGAGGTCGAGTAGCTCAACGGGTGGGGGGAGGGGGCTCGGCGATCAGCGGTCGCAGGCGGTTCGCGATCACGGTGACATCGTCGAGGGTCCCCGCGGCGACCTGCATCACGAGGTCGTATGCCTCGTCGTTGGTCGCGGTCATGCGTGCGCCGTTCACTCCGAGGAAGACGATGGTCCCGGCGAGGGCGAGCCGCTTGTTGCCATCGAGCAGCGGGTGGTTGCGGGCGAGCGAATGCAGAAGGGCGGCGGCCTTGGTGACAAGGTCGGGGTACGCGTCACGGTCGCCGGCGGAGGTTTGGGGTCGAACTGCGGCGGACTCCAGAAGGCCGATGTCTCGGACTGTCACGCCAGCAGGGACGACGCGCTCGGCGATTCGGACGAGCTCCTCCGCGGTGAGGAAGATCATTGCGGGTGGCTGGTCATCGGCCTAGGCGTTCGAGCGCTTCGGCGTATCGCGGCAGCTCGGCGTCCATGACCGACTCGATGAGGTCGGCGCGCGACGTCCTCTCGACGTAGTCGCGCACCGCCTGCCGGGCCACGTCTTGCATCGAGCGGTGCTCGATCTCGGCCCGGCGGCGCAGCGCGCGGGTCTCATCGTCATCAAGCCGCAAGGTCATCGCCATGACGTGATGGTATCGCTGGCGATACCACTACGCGTCGTCACTTCGCCTGGTCGTAGCTGTCCACGACGGCGACCTGGAGGGCGAAGTCGACGGGGGAGTCGCCGAACAGCAGGCGGCCGGCCTCGACGGCGGCGTCGCGGATGGCGGCGGCGACCTCGTCGGCCACGCGGGCCGGGGCGTGGACCATCACCTCGTCATGCAGGAAGAACACCAGGTGCGGGCGGCCGTCGATCGCTCGGAGCCGGCGGCGCAGGGACGCCATCCAGCACAGTGCCCACTCGGCGGCCGTGCCTTGGACGATGAAGTTGCGGGTGAACCGGCCCCAGTTCCTGGCCCGTTGCCGGGCGGCGCGGACGTCCTCCGGGTCGGCGCCCTCGGCTGACGCGGCGTGGAGGTCGGCGAGGCGGGCCGCGTCGGGGACCGGGGACGTGCGGCCGAGCCATGTCGACACCGGCTCGCCGCGCTCGCCCGCGCGTGCCGCCGCCTCGACCAGGCCCACGGCCCGCGGGTAGGCGCGCGTCAGGCGCGGCATGAGCACCGCGCTGGCCCCCGTGGTGGCGCCGTAGATGGCGCCGAGCATCGCGTACTTCGCCTGCTCGCGGGTCTCGACGATGCCCGCGTCGACGACCCCCTGGTACAGGTCCGCCTGACGTCCGGCGGCCGCCATCGCGTCGTCGCCCGACATCGCCGCGAGCACCCGCGGCTCGAGCTGCGCGGCGTCGGCCACGACCAGCCGCCAGCCCGGATCGGCCCGCACCGCCCCGCGGATGCTCGCCGGAAGCTGCAGGGCGCCGCCCCCGCTGGTGGCCCATCGGCCCGTCACCACACCGCCGGGCACGTAGTCGGGCCGGAACCGGCCGTCGTGCACCCACTGCTCCATCCACGCCCAGCCGTTCGCGCTCAGCAGCCGGGAGAGCTTCTTGTACGCGAGCAGCGGCTCGACCGCGGGGTGGTCGAGTCCGCGGATGTCCCACTTGCGGGTTGACTCCACGTCGAGCCCCGCGGCCCGCATCCCGCGCAGGAGGTCCGGCTGCGAGTCGAGGTTCAGCCCGGGCTGGCTCAGGGCGCTGCGAACCTCGGCGGCCAGCGCCTCCAGGTGGCTCGGGCGGCCGCTGCCAGCGGGCCGTGTGCCGAGCTCGCGGGTCAGCAGCTCGTCGTGCACGGCGACGTCCCACGGCATGCCGTCGTGGCGCATCTCGGCGGCGATCAGGGCGCCGGTGGACTCGGCGGCGAGGAGCAGGCGGAGGCGGCCGGGATCGTCAGCGGCGGCGACGGCCGCTAGCTGGCGCTGGAGCTCGGTCAGCGGGTCGGCGTCGTCGGGGGTGTCCTCGTCGCTGGCGGCCTGGGCGGCGGGCGTCGCGGCGAGCCTGGGGTCGTCGAACAGGCTGACCTCGACCGCCCGCGGCTCGCCAGGCGGTGGCTGGTCCCATCGCCCGGGAGCGGCCTGCGCGAGCTCCGAGCCCTGCGTGAGGACGCTGCGCCGCAGGATCGTGTGGCAGAGCCGCAGGTCATGGCACCGCTCGACGCGCACCCCGGCGGCCAGCAGCGGTGGGTACCGGCGGGCTGTGTCGTCCCACACCCAGCGCGGATGCTCGGCCTCACGGGCGGCGACGGCTGCGGGGAGGTCGGCCCTCGGGACCTCGGCGCGGGCGACCGGCTGGCCGTCGTCGGTGGCGTCCAGCAGCACGACCACGTCCCGCAGGCCAGGGTGGTCGAGCACGACGGTCAGGGGCACGGTCCATTGTCGGGCCCCCATCTGACATGGCCGTCCAGGGCCCGCCTCTTCTACGGTGGAGGGGTGCCCCGCCGAGACGCCGAGGAGCAGCGCCTGCGCGACCTCGCCGTGCTGCGCGGGGTCCGCGATCGGATCGACCGGGAGTACGCCCAGCCGCTCAACGTCGACGCGCTGGCGCGGGACGCGCACATGTCCTCCGGGCACCTGAGCCGGGAGTTCAAACGCGCCTACGGCGAGGCGCCGTACTCGTACCTCATGACCCGCAGGATCGAGCGGGCGATGACGCTGCTGCGGCTCGGCGAGATGAGCGTCACCGAGGTCTGCTTCGCCGTGGGCTGCTCGTCGCTCGGCACCTTCAGCACCCGGTTCACCGAGCTGGTGGGCGTGTCCCCGAGCGCCTACCGACGCGAGCACGCGCCGACGGCCGGGATCCCATCCTGCGTGGCCAAACGGGTCACCCGACCGGTCAGGAATCGAGAAGCGTAGGCGCCTGGCCGCGACCTAGCGTCGCCGGTATGGACATCTCGATTCAGCACAGCTTCCTTCCCCACACCGACCCCGAGGCCTCGCTGGCCTTCTACCGCGACGTCCTCGGCTTCGAGGTGCGCAACGACGTCGGCTACGGCGGCATGCGGTGGATCACCGTCGGGCCCGCAGGCCAACCGGACACCTCCGTGGTGCTGCACCCGCCCACAGCCGACCCCGGCATCACCGACGACGAGCAGCGGATGATCGCCGAGATGATGGCCAAGGGCACCTTCGCCACCATCGTGCTCGCGACCCCTGACCTCGACTCCACGTTCGACCGGATCCAGGCCGCCGGCGCCGAGGTCGTCCAAGAGCCGACCGATCAGCCCTACGGCATCCGCGACTGCGCGTTCCGCGACCCCGCGGGCAACCACGTGCGCATCAACGGGGCCTGACCCGGCCGCGCAGGGGTGTCCCGCTCGGGCGGGCGCGGCTCAGCCCAGCGCGGGAAGCCTCAGCCGGAGGCCGCCCAGGCCGTGCGGGACAGGCGCCCGGCCGGCGCCGATCAGCGTGGCCTCCTCATCGGTCCACGCCGCCGGCAGCGGTTCCCCGGCGATGGCCTCGATCGTCGCGCGAGCCAGCCCCAACGCGCCCGGCGGTGGCGGCTCCTGCGAGATCAGGTCCAGGTGGTGCACGGCGTGCTCGACCGCCCACACCGCCAGGTAGTCGCCCGGCGTGAACACGTGCCCCTGCCACAGCAGCGGGCTGCCCTGCACCGCGGCCACGCCCCGCAGCGTCACCGCGCCCACCTCACGCAGCTGTGCCGTGGCGTCCGACGGGCGCGCGAAGGCGGCCGTCCGGCGCTGCTGCGACATCACCTCGGGCACCGGGTCGTCGGTCGCGAACTGGGCCGCGAAGGCCGACCAGTAGCTCGCCGCGTCCACGGACGGCTCTGCGTCGACCGGCGACACCAGGCCACCGAGCATCTCCTGCCAACCGGCCAGCACGTGCACCACCACGTCCAGGCGCGACCACCCGTGGCACCTGGACCCATCGAGCAACTCGTACTCGCTCAGGCCGTCCACCGCCCGCAGGAACGCCTCGATCGACTCCGCGCACGCCGCGCGGCCAACGTCTAGCTCGACGGTGAGTGCCATGCGCCGCAGCGTAGGGGGACCGACGCAGTGGCGTATGGCACCGCCGCCCGATCCCGCGGGCACACGTCCGAGCACCCCGCATTCTACCGAACAGACGGTTCGCAGCATCCGGTCTCGCTCCGGAGGGCCTCGTCTGTTCGTGTGCCTTCGAGCTTTCTGGGCGGTGGCCGTCTGCGCTGCTCAGCCCCCCAAGCAGGGCTACCAAATCGAGTCATCGGGCCTTGGGTGGTCTCTTGCCCGTGCCGCAAGTCCTACCCCGCGAACCACGCCGTTGTCACTCCTCAGCGGTGGCCCACCGGGCTGGCTGCCGCGGGACCGTTCGTCCTCGGCCGCTGGGCGGCCTGCGGGCGGCGCTGCGTCCCTTGCCCACTGGACCCCACGGTCTGGTCAGGCGCTGGACGACCTGACTCCACGAGTTACGTTGCTATATCAAGTCAAGAGTGCACCACCGGTGCGCCCTCCTCGCCCCCCGCGGGAGTGTCGAGACTCGCCCGCCTGCCCTGTATTGCGTCGTATTGCATCCGCGCAGTGATGTCCATTCTCTCGTATGCCTCATTCATTAAACCCGTGCCCGCCAAAGAAGGGTGTCGCAGCTTACTTTCGAATTCGCGAGATCGCCTGAGTAGTCCACGCTCCGCCAAGAAGTCGCACAGCCATGCCAGGGCTCCGGCGTCGTCGTCGGCGTCTCGCTTCTGCAAATCGTCCGACGCTGAAGCGACTAGGGCATCAAACATCGGCGTCGACGTGTAGCCGAAGTAGATCGCCGAAGCCATGTACTCGTCCGCGCGGCGAGCGCGCTCACGTCCTTGGCCATACACAAGGGTAGCGATTAACGCCCCTGCAGTGAACACACCCAGCCCTGGCCAGAGCGGTAAGAAGATGCAACAGCAGAAGCCGCGAAGAGCGTCGGCGGGGCGACGCCCAGGCGAAACTCGGCCTCTGCGCGCACGCGGTCGTACTGTTGGAACTGCTCAGGGGCATCCTTGCTTAGTCGCAAACTGGCCAATTCGAACTCGTCAAGCACGATTTCAGTCGGCACGAAACTCGGAAGCAGTCGCGAGATCGGCCTCAACCTCTCCTGCATCGAACTCTCGACAAAAGTCAAGGACTTCCTACTGGTCACACCGTAACCTGGCCTGCCCTTGCGCGGCAAGCGCCGTTCTAACCACTCTCCGACACCCAGAGCGAGAAGGCCGACCAAATATGCGACGAAACCCATGGCGCCAAACCTAAAGCCTTGCGGCCAGTCATCGACTAGAGCGCCTACCCTTTGAATCGGCTCCGACGTGGCAAGATATTGAACAGCGGGAGCGGCGGAAATTTGCCCGACCAGGAGCCACAGGCAACCCACGACAAAGGGGGTCCTGAAGTCGCGCAGGCCCGGCAGCACGGCAGAAAGGAAAGTCATCGGTGCTTCCTCCGGGTTGTTGACTGCTCGGATGGTCGCAGATCTTAGGCGCATCGTGCGACCGGGTGTTTCAACAACTAGCGGGCTTTGCGGCCTGTGTCGCCCCCGATAGTCCCGTCGCATGCATCGTCGGTACGCGAAGGGCCTGGCACACTCGCGGCATGATCCGGTACCCGCGCCCACTGGTCGATGGTGATGTGGTCGGTGTGGCGAGCCCGTCGGCTGGGGTCGAGGCGCAGCATCAGGCACGGCTCGCGGTGGCGCTCGACCGGGTGCGAGGGCTCGGGTTCGGGGTGCGGACGGGGCCGCTGCTGAGCGGATCGGGTGTGGCGAGTGGTTCCGCGGAGGCTCGCGCGGCTGAGCTGATGGCGTTGATGACCGATCCGCAGGTGCGGGCCGTGGTCCCGCCGTGGGGCGGTGAGATCGCGATCGACCTGCTGCACCGGTTGGACTGGGACTCGCTGGCCGCCGATCCGACGTGGCTCGTGGGGTACTCCGATATCTCGACGCTGCTGCTTCCGCTGACCTTGCGGACGGGGGTGGCGACGCTGCACGGGCAGAACCTGATGGACACCCCGTACCGGGTGCCGGCGCCGATGGCCCCCTGGCACGAGGTGGTGCGGGCGGCGCCGGGGAGCGTGATCACGCAGGGAGCGTCAGAGGAGTACCGCTCGGCCGGGTTCGACGACTTCGCCGCTCACCCGGACGTCGACGAGTACCCGATGGACGCGCCAGGCGGCTGGACGCGGCTCGACTCGAGCGGCGAGGTGGAGGCCGTCGGGCGGCTCATCGGCGGCTGCCTCGAGACGGTCTCGCACCTGGCCGGGACACCGTTCGGGGACGTGGACCGCTTCGTTCGCGAGCACGCGCCCGAAGGGCTGATCGTCTACCTGGAGTCGGCCGAGTCGGATGCCGCCGACGTGACCCGACGCCTGTTCGGGCTCCGGTACGCCGGCTGGTTCGCGCACGCCCGCGCGGTGCTGATCGGGCGGACGCGGGGCCGTGACCTCGCTGACTGGAGCCAGCACGACGCGGCACGCCACGCCCTCGGCGACCTGGGCATCCCGGTGCTCGCCGACGTGGACTGCGGCCACGTGCCGCCGCACCTGTCCTTGGTGAACGGCGCCCTCGCGACCGTCACCCACACGCCCGAGCGGTCCATCCTGCGCCAGGCGCTTCGGTAGTCGTCTGGGGAGGGTGTCACGTTCGCGCACCGCGGCGGGCGTGCTCGCGCGGAGCGAGGTGGATCAGCGCTGAGCGCGGCGATCACGCCGGTCGGATCGCTGAGTACAGCAGCATGTCCACCCGTCGGCCGCCGATGACCTGCCTGCTGCGCAGGAGCCCTTCGCGCTCGTAGCCGGCGTTCTCGGCGGTGCGGCTGGACGCCTCGTTCCACGGCTCGATGTAGAGCTCGACGCGATGCAGCTCGGGGACGGTCCAGGCGAACGCGGTCAGCGCGGTCAGGGCGCGCCCGGCGATGCCGCGGCCTCGTTCGGGTGGCGCGACGCCGTACCCGGCGGTGGCTCGCCCGTGCTCGATGTCGGCAAGCCACAGTCCAACCTGCCCGAGCGCGCGGTCGTCCACCGCATCCGCGATGCAGAAGGAGTACCCGGCGCCCGCGACCAGCCGATCGTGCTGGCGATCGATCCACGCCCGCGCTTGCTCAGCGGTGGCCTCACCGACCAGCGTGCTGGTCAGGGGTGTGTAGGGATCCGTCGAGAGGTCCTGGACCATCTCGACGTCCCGAGGCTCGAACGGCCGCAGGCGGACGTCACCGAAGGCCGGTGCGAGCGTCGGCAACCGCAGCATGCGGACAGTGTCGCGCAGGCGGGAGTTGCTGTCAGCGAGGTCACGGTCCCAGGAGTGCGGCAGGCACCACGGCGATCCCGTCGTCGCGGCGGTAGGCGGCCGAGCCGGTGGTGATGACGACGGCATCGAGCAAGTCGTCGCCCACCTGGTTGCGGAGCCAGTGCAGATGCCTGGTGTCGTGGTCGTCGGCGACCGGCGCCAGCTTGACCTCGATGGCGAGCATCCGCCCATCGGGCCGCGTGACGATCAGGTCGACCTCGTGGTTCCCGGGTGGGTCCGCTCGTGCGGCTCAAGGCCCCCGGAGGGCCGTCAGTCCAGCGGCCGGATCGCGGTGGCCTCGGCGGCGGCCGGCGTCTCGAACGCCAGCCGGTACGTCTCGACAACAGCCTCCTGCGCGCCGCCCAGATCGTGCTCGAGCGCGTCGCGCACCAACCGCGCGTGGGTGTCGTCGAGCTCCGGGGGCGCCGACGGGAACGGCCGCACCCGCACGTCGAGCTCGAATGCCCGGCGGATCACGGGTCCGAACCGGCACACCGCGGCAGGGCACCACACGTCGAGCGTCCCTGTCCCGTCGTCCACTGTGATGCGGGCGCCGTCGCCCGAGCCGACAAGGCTCACCACCCGGGCCTGGATCGTGCCAGACGCCTCTGCCCCCTTCCCGGCGGCGAGCAGCAGCGTGCCGACGGTGGCTGTTGCGCCCTGGGGATAGCGGTCCTGGGCGGTGACGCCATCGGCGGCGAGCCAGTGCGGTGGCCACAGGCGCACGTCCTCGTCGAGAACCACCCTGTCGCCCAGCCCTGGCAGTGGGAGCGCCCGGGCGAGCAGCGCCTCCTGGTACTCGGGCCATCGGCCGTCCGGGTCGAACTCGTGGTGCACCCGTCCCAGCGTGCGATGCTCGCGCACCTCACCGAGCTCGATCATGGCGGCCATCAGGTCCAGGTACGCGGCGAGGTCAGCCGCCACCAGCGTGAACGCCGAGCCGGCGAACGCCCACTCCAGGCAGGCCCCACCCGTCTGGCCGGGGGCGTCCAGCTCCACGAACAGGAAGCTGTGGCGCTCGTAGCAGACGGGGAACAGCAGCTGCGGGGTCATCCCGGGGAAGTCGTCACGGTGCGTGACCCAGGTGTTGAGGGCGAGCTCGGGGGTGGTGGGCGTCGGGTGCGGGGCGACCGTGAGCGACGCCGGATCGACCCGCCGCCAGAACGCCACGAGCTGCTCGGGGAGTCGCAGCGGGTGGATCGTGGCGTTGACCTGGGCGATCACCGCGTCCACGGACGCGCCGGGCGGGCGGATCGGGGGGAGTCCCGCGGTCGTGTACGCCGCCACGAGCCGGTCGATCGCCTGGTCGATCATGCGCCTCTCCTCGGCACTGGGGGGCCGGCAGGCACCCGGGGGCGGGCCTGCGCGAACAGGATGTCGGGTGGGAGCGCGGCCAAAGAGGCTGGGCGCGAGAGTTACCCCGGTTGGCGGTGTCCAGGGCCACAGGCGAGGCCAAAACCCAGACAGGGGAAACGAGGGTGCGCTACACAGTGCCCAGGTATGAGGACCGGCCGACCAGGGAGTTCGATGTGGACGCTCACCGCGCCAGGGCGCGCGCCCCTCTGGCCCGCGCCTGGGTCCGAGCGCGCGTCCGCGCGGCGTCATGGAGCAGCGTGATCGCGTGGCTGCTCGGGCTCTGGGGGATCGTCGAGCTCATCCGGTGGGGCAACCGCTGGTACATCGCCACGAGGTTCTTCGCGGACGCGACCGCCGATGCCGACTGGAGGTGGCGCTACGAGCTGCTCGACGACGCGCATGCCACGCTGGTGCGCGCACTAGTGATGCTGCTGGTGGCGGCAGCGTTCGCGGGCGTCGCCACGATGGCGCGCCGGTCGCTTCGAGGAGTCGGGCTGCCCGCCCGGTAGCCCTGCCAGTCCCCGCGAGGTGGCGGCGGCTCGGGCCGCGTCCACCTCGATCAGCGGTTGCCCGAGTGCCGGTCCAGGAACGCGTAGACCTCCGCGTCGTCCACCCCGGGGAACGTGCCCTGCGGCAGCGGGCTGAGCACCTGGGCGTGCATGCGCGCGCTGGGCCACGACTGGTCGGCCCACCGAGTGGCGAGCTCCGGGTCGGGGCGGCGGCAGCACGAGGCGTCGGGGCAGCGGGACGTGGTGCGCAGCGTGGTGTCCCGGCCGCGGAACCACTTGGCGTGCGCGAACGGGACGCCGACGGTGATGGAGAACTCGCCCGAGTCGGCGGTGCCCGTCTGAGCGGTGCACCAGAACGTGCCCGCGGGGGTGTCGGTGTACTGGTGGTACTCGGTGGTGCGGTCGCGGCTGGTCAGCGCCGCGCGGGCGGCCCACTGCCGGCACACGTGCTGGCCCTCGATCGCCCCTGTGGGGTCGGTGGCGAAGCCCACCCCGTCGTTCTCGTAGCCGCGGGTCAGCGCCCCCGCGTCGTCCACCCGCAGGAAGTGCACGGGCAGGCCGAGGCCGCTGGTGGCGAGGTTGGTGAACCGGTGCGCGGCGGCCTCGTGGGTCACGCCGAACGCGTCGCGGAAGTCCTCGATGGCCAGGTCCTTCGCCCGCTTGGCGGCGTTCAGGTGCTCGAGCGCCGCGGTGCGGGGCATGAGGCAGGCAGCGGCGAAGTACGTGATCTCGAGCCGCTGCCGCAGGAAGTCCGCGTACGACGCGGGGCGCGTGTGGCCGAGCACCCGGTGCGCTATCGCCTGCAGGGCGAGCGATCGCAGGCCGTGGCCGCCGGGGATCGACGCGGGCGGCAGGTAGATGCGGCCCGATGCCAGGTCGGTGACGGTGCGGGTCGAGTGCGGCAGGTCCGTGACGTGCAGGATCTCGAAGCCGAGCTGCTCGGCCATCCGCGCGACGGCGCGGTGGGTCAGGGCGCCCACGGTGTACCCGGCGGCGCGTGCCATCTGCTCGCCCACGGCGTCGATCTCCGGCAGGCAGTTGTCCTGCTCCTGCATCCACAGGCGCAGCTCGGTGTTCGCGCGGCGGGCCTCCTCGGGGGTGGCGATCGACTCGTTGACGCGGCGTGCGAGCTCGTCGTGCAGGCCGACCAGCGCCTCGAGGGCCTCGGTGGGCACCGAGCGGCCGGGGCGGACGGTGGGCAGCCCGAGGCCGCTGTACAGCGACGTGCGCTGCGCCCGGTCCAGGGCGATCTCCAGGGCCGCGCGCCGGTTGGGCGGCTCGGCGGCGAGCAGGTCGGCCAGATCGACGTCGAGGGCGGCGGCGATCTCCTGGAGCAGGGACAGCCGGGGCTCGCGGTGGCCGTTCTCGATCAGCGAGAGCTGGCTGGCGGCCGATCCGGTGGCCTGCGCGAGCTGGTCCAGGGTCAGGGACCGCTGGGCGCGGAAGTGGCGGATCCGCCGGCCCAGCGTGAGCAGGTCCCCGGTGCGGGGCTTGCCCGGGGGCTCGGCACGCGGTGAGACCGGGGGTCGAGGGCTCATCTCTTGACAGTAGCGAAAGATCGCCGGTTCTTGACCCCTTCGCCCGGTTGAAGACCGTCCGTACATCACTCAGGGTGGGAATTGCGAGGCCTACGGCCCCGCCCTCGACCGCCAAGGAGGCCGATCTCCCATGACCCTCACCGACCCCGCCCTCGCCAGCGCCAGCCGCGTCCGGCTCAGCGCCGCGACGTCCGCGGTCCCGTCCGGCGCCCTGCCGGCCACGACGCTGCGGATCGAGGCCGGCGCGCCGACAAGGCACGGCGCCCTGCTCGCCTGGGTGGCGCGCGTCGCCGCGTTGACCGAGCCGGACGCCGTCGTGTGGGTGGACGGATCCGCCGAGCAGCAGCAGGGCCTGATCGACCAGATGGTCGATGGCGGCACGCTCATCCCGCTGAACCCCGAGCTGCGGCCCGGGAGCTACCTCGCGCGATCCGACCCGAGCGACGTCGCCCGCGTCGAGGACCGGACCTTCATCTGCTCCGCCGACTCCGCCGACGCCGGCCCCACCAACAACTGGCGCGACCCGCGGGCGATGCGCGCCGAGCTGTCCGGGGTGTTCGCCGGCGCGATGCGCGGTCGAGTCATGTACGTCGTGCCGTTCTCGATGGGCGCCATCGGCGGCCCCATCTCGCAGATCGGCGTCGAGCTCACCGACTCCCCGTATGTCGTGGCGAGCATGGCCGTGATGACGCGGGTGGGCTCGGCCGTGCTCGACGAGCTCGGCGAGGACGGCGACTTCGTTCCGGCTGTGCACTCGGTCGGCGCGCCGCTGGTCGACCGCGACGGGGAGCCCGTCGCCGACGTGCCGTGGCCGTGCAACGCCACCAAGTACATCGTCCAGTTCCCGGAGACCCGCGAGATCTGGTCCTACGGGTCCGGGTACGGCGGCAACGCGCTGCTCGGCAAGAAGTGCTTCGCGCTGCGGATCGCCTCGGTGATGGCGCGCGACGAGGGTTGGCTCGCCGAGCACATGCTGGTGCTGCGTGTCACCGACCCGTCGGACCGGGTGTTCCACGTCGCGGCGGCCTTCCCGTCCGCCTGCGGCAAGACGAACCTCGCGATGCTGCGGCCCACGATCCCGGGCTGGGCCGTCGAGACCATCGGCGACGACATCGCGTGGATGCGGCCCGGCGGCCCGGGGACCGACGGCCGGCTGCGGGCGATCAACCCCGAGGCGGGCTTCTTCGGCGTCGCGCCCGGCACCGGGCCGGCGACGAACCCCACCGCGATCGAGATGCTGCGCTCCGACGTGATCTTCACCAACGTCGCGCTGACCGACGACGGCGACGTGTGGTGGGAGGGCCTCACCGAGGAGCCGCCCGCGCACCTGGTCGACTGGCGCGGGCAGGACTGGACGCCCGACGCCGGCACGCCCGCAGCGCACCCGAACTCGCGCTTCACGGTCGCGGCAGACCGGTGCCCGTCGATCGCCGACGACTGGGACTCGCCCGACGGCGTCGCCATCGACGCGATCCTGTTCGGCGGCCGCCGTGCCACCAACGTGCCCCTGGTGACCCAGGCGCGGGACTGGACCCACGGGGTGTTCATGGGCGCGACCATCTCCTCGGAGAAGACGGCCGCCGCCGAGGGGACGGTGGGCGAGCTGCGCCGCGACCCGTTCGCGATGCTGCCGTTCTGCGGCTACACGATGTCCGACCACTGGGGCCACTGGCTCGACCTGGGCGGGCGGCTCAGTGACGCGGGGGTCGAGCTGCCCGCGATCTTCCAGGTCAACTGGTTCCGCAAGGGCGAGGACGGTCGGTTCTTGTGGCCCGGCTTCGGGGAGAACTCCCGGGTGCTCGCGTGGGTGCTGGAGCGCGTCGCGGGGGAGGCCCAGGCCGTCGAGTCCCCGATCGGGCTGCTGCCCGCGCCCGGCGCCCTCGACGTGCACGGCCTCGACCTGCCCGCGGCTGACGTCGCCGCGCTGTTTGACGTCGACGCGGGCTCGTGGCTCGAGGAGTGCGACCTCACCGAGGAGTTCTTCGCGCGGTTCGGCGAGCGGCTGCCGGACGCGATGACCACCGAGCTCGATGCCCTGCGTGCGCGGCTCGGCGCCGTCTAGCACCAGGCATCGGGGCGGGGGGAGGTGGGCGGCGGCCCGGGGGAGCCGTCGCCCGCCTCGCGCCCGCTACCGTCGGACGCATGAGCACCCCCGCGCCGACCGCTGAGCCGGATCGTCCCGCCACCGCGCCCGACGGCCGCGACCTCGCCGGGCCGGTCGTGGAGTTGCGCCTGCTGTCCGCCGACGACGCCCCGGCCCTGTTCCGCGCGCTCGACGACGCACGGGTGTGGGCGTCCGGGTACAGCGGCGGCCCTGGGAACCGCCCGCCCAACATCGGCGGCGCCGAGCGGTGGATCTCCCGCATGCTGACCGTCCCCGGCCTCACGCCGTACGGGGTGCGCACGGTCGAGGCCTCCGAGCTGGGCCCGGCGGGGACGCTGGTCGGCACCAGCGCCCTGGGCGACGTCGACCTGCCCAACCGGCGCCTGCACCTGGGATGGACGGCGTACACGCCGGACGCGTGGTCGGGCCTGGTCAACCCCGCGTCCAAGCTGCTGCTGCTTCGGCACGCGTTCGTGGACTGCGGCATGCACCGGGTGAAGCTGCAGACGGACGCGATCAACCTGCGCTCGCAGGCGGCGATCGCGCGTCTGGGGGCGGTGCGCGAGGGCGTGCTGCGCCAGCACGTGCGTCGCGCCGACGGCACCTGGCGCGACACCGTCGTGTACTCGATCCTGGCGGACGAGTGGCCACGCGTGGAGGCGCGGCTGGAAGCACGCATCGCCGACTGACGGTCCACGCCAGCGGGCCGCGGACACCACCTCCGCCGCTGGCGCCTGCCGGTTAGGCTCCAGGACCGTGAAGATCCTCGTCATCGGCACCGGTGCCCGTGAGCACGCCCTCGTCCGCGCCCTGGCCGCAGACCCGCAGGTCACCGACCTGCACGCGGCTCCCGGCAACCCCGGCATCGGGGCCCTCGCGCAGCTGCACGCCGTGGACCCGGTGGACGGCGACGCCGTCGCGGCCCTCGCGACCAGCCTGGCCGCCGACCTGGTGGTCGTGGGTCCCGAGGCCCCACTGGTCGCCGGCGTGGCGGACGCGGTGCGCGCCGCGGGAATCCCCGTCTTCGGACCGAGCGCGGCGGCGGCCCGTCTCGAGGGGTCCAAGGCCTTCGCCAAGGAGGTCATGGCCGCCGCGGGGGTGCCCACCGCGGAGCCCCGCGTGGTCACGAACGCCGACGAGGCGGCCGCCGGGCTCGACGCCTTCGGCGCCCCGTACGTGGTCAAGGACGACGGGCTGGCCGCCGGCAAGGGCGTCGTGGTGACGTCCGACCGGGACGAGGCGCTGGCCCACGCGCTCGCGTGCCTGGACAAGCCCGACGGCCGGGTCGTCATCGAGGACTACCTGGACGGCCCCGAGGTCTCGCTGTTCGTGCTCTCCGACGGCTCGACCGTGGTTCCGCTGGTGCCCGCGCAGGACTTCAAGCGCGCGCTCGACGGCGACGAGGGCCCCAACACCGGCGGCATGGGGGCGTACTCGCCGCTGCCGTGGGCGCCCGAGGGGCTCGTCGAGGAGGTCGTGGCGACGGTCGCGCAGCCCACCATCGACGAGATGCGCCGCCGTGGGACCCCGTTCGTGGGCGTGCTGTACGTGGGCCTCGCGCTGACCTCGCGTGGCACCCGGGTGGTCGAGTTCAACGCCCGGTTCGGGGACCCCGAGACGCAGGTCGTGCTCGCGCGGCTCGCGACACCGCTCGCCGGGGTGCTCATGGCAGCCGCCACCGGCGCCCTCGACACCCTGCCACCGCTGCAGTGGCGCGACGAGGCGGCCGTGACCGTCGTGGTGGCCTCGCACGGCTACCCGGGGACGGTCAGGGCGGGCGACCCGATCAGCGGGGTCCAGGACGCCGAGGCGATCGACGGAGTCCACGTGCTGCACGCGGGCACCGCGCTCCGCCAGGCTCCCGCGGGGGACGACGACGCGGCCCTGCGCGAGGCGCAGCTCGTCGCGGCCGGGGGCAGGGTGCTCACCGTGGTGGGCGTCGGCGCCGACCTGGCCGCGGCTCGGGAGGCCGCGTACGCCGGCGTCGAGCAGATCGACCTGCCGGGGTCCCATCACCGCACCGACATCGCACGGGCCGCCGCGGGGCAGTGACGGCCGGACGCAGGGCGTGGTGACCGCCACACGAGACACCGGCCGGGCTCGGACACACGTTGCCGCGGACAAGCGGCCCGCGACGTGGTCCTCGCGCGGCACACTTGCCCTGTGACCCTCGCGCCTGACGCAGTGCCCGCTCAGCCGTTCGACCTGCCCGGGTGGGCCCACACCTACTCCGGCAAGGTGCGCGACCTGTACGCGCCCGACGACTCCGAGGCCGGGCGCGCGCTCGTCGCCGAGCACGGGGACGTGGTGCTGGTCGTGGCGAGCGACCGGGTCAGCGCCTTCGACCACGTGCTGAGCCCTGGCATCCCCGACAAGGGCGTGGTGCTCACCCAGCTCAGCCTGTGGTGGTTCGAGCAGCTCGCCGACCTCGTGCCCAACCACGTCGTCTCGACCGACGTGCCCGCCGCCGTGGCCGGGCGCGCGATGATCTGCCGCCGCCTGGAGATGTTCCCGGTGGAGTGCGTGGCGCGGGGCTACCTCACCGGGTCCGGGCTCGCGGAGTACCGGGTGGACGGCCGCGTGACCGGCATCGCGTTGCCGGAAGGGCTGGTGGACGGCTCACGGCTGCCCGAGCCGATCTTCACCCCCGCCACCAAGGCCGAGCTGGGCGAGCACGATGAGAACGTGCCGTTCGAGGCGGTGGCCGAGCAGATCGGGGCGGACGCCGCGGAGGTGCTGCGCGACCTGACGCTCGCGGTGTACGCGCGGGCCGAGGGGACCGCGCGGGAGCGCGGCGTGATCCTGGCGGACACCAAGCTCGAGTTCGGCGTGGACCCGGTGACGGGTGCGGTGACCCTCGGCGACGAGGTGCTGACCCCCGACTCGTCGCGGTTCTGGGCTGCTGACGGCTGGCGGCCCGGCACGTCGCAGCCGAGCTTCGACAAGCAGTTCGTGCGCGACTGGCTGGTCTCGGAGGCCTCCGGATGGGATCGCGCCGGGGACGCCCCGCCGCCGGCGCTGCCCGCCGACGTGGTCGAGCGGACCCGAGCCCGGTACCTGGAGGCCTACGAGCGGCTCACAGGGCGACCGCTGTTCTGAGCCGACGGTCGCCGAAACCGTGCGAGATGTGACGTAGCGCACGACCTTGGTCCTAGGGCACACTCGTTCCTGAGGTTAGCCTTACCTCATCGAAGCCGAACGCGGCTCTGCTCTGCCCCAGTGCGGCACGAGACGCGCGGCAACCCCAAAACGGATGGAGCCCACCCGTGCACGCACGCACGCGCAAGAGCCTGGCCGTCGCGGCCGGGACCGCAGCCCTCGCCCTCGGCCTCACCGCATGCGCGGGGGACGACGCGACGGCCGGGGCGACGGACGCCGGCGACGCCGCGAACGAGAGCATCACGATCACGTCCGCGTACGGCGACGCCGTGATCGAGGGCACCCCCGAGCGGGTCGTGGCCCTCGGCTGGGGCGCCGCTGACGTGGTGCTCTCCCTGGGTGTCGTGCCCGTGGGCGTCGAGGCCGACGCATGGGGCGGCGACGCGGAGGGCTACCAGCCCTGGTTCCGGGAGGCGGTCGAGGCCCAGGGCGCCGACCTGCCCGTCACCATCGACATGTACCCCGAGCTGGACGTCGAGAAGATCGTCTCGCTCGAGCCGGACGTCATCATCGCCCCGCAGTCGGGACTCACGCAGGACGCCTTCGACCAGCTCTCCGAGTTCGTGCCCGTCGTCGCGCACCCGGGTAGCGCGTGGGGCACCTCGGTCGAGGACCAGGTGAAGATCACGGCCGAGGCGCTCGGCAAGGAGGACAAGGTGCAGGGCGTCCTCGACGGGATGGCCGACGCCACCGAGTCCGCGGCCGGGGAGAACCCCGAGTTCGAGGGCGTCTCGTTCGCCTACGTCTACGGCGGCACGCAGGCCGGCTCGCTCGACGTCTACCTGCCCGGTGACACCCGGGTCGAGCTCCTCACCAAGCTCGGCCTCGAGCTCGCGCCCTCCGCGGCGAACCTGACCTCGCCGACCGGCGCGTTCACCGCGAGCCTCGGCCTCGAGAACGCCGACCAGCTCAACGACGCCGACGTGCTGTTCACCTGGTTCAACGACGAGGCCGAGCAGGCGACCACCGAGGCCCAGCCCTTGTGGTCCCAGATCGCCGCCGTGAAGCGCGGCTCCTACGTGGCGATGCTCGACCGCCAGCTCGGCATGGCCACCTCGGTGGCCTCGCCCCTGAGCATCCCGTGGGCGCTGGACCGCTACGTCCCGCTGATCTCGGACGCCGTGACGCACCTGTCCTGACCGTCGCACCCACCCGAGGGATCCCCGCATGACCGTCGTGGACCGCACGGCAGCGCGAGCCCCGCACGTCACCGACGTGCGGGGCTCCCGCACGCGCTCGTGGCGGCTCGGCGCCGGGCTCGTGGGCGCCGTCGCGCTGCTGGTGGTCGTCGCCGGGCTGAGCATCGCGGTGGGCTCCAAGTCGGTCCCGCTCGGCGAGGTGTGGCACGCGCTGCGGTTCCCCGACGACTCCTACGTCTCGGCCGTGGTCGACTCCCGCATCCCGCGCACGCTGCTCGGGCTGCTGGTGGGTGCCGCGCTCGCCGTGGCGGGCGCCGTGATCCAGGGCATCACCCGCAACCCGTTGGGCGACCCCGGCCTGCTGGGCGTCAACTCCGGCGCGGCGGCCTCCGTGGTCATCGTCACGGCGCTCGCCGGAGTCGGCGCGGGGCGCACGGTCTGGGCGGCAATCCCCGGCGCCGTGCTGGCGGCCGTGGCGGTCTACGCGATCGGCGCCAGCGGACGCGGCCCCACCGCCGTGCGGCTCATCCTGGCGGGCGCCGCCGTGACGGCGGTGCTGGTCGCGCTCGTCGAGGCGATCTCGCTGGCCAACCCCGAGGTCTTCGACTCCTACCGGTACTGGGTGGTCGGCTCCCTCGCGGGCCGTCCGCTGTCGGCCGTGGACGAGGTGCTGCCCGTCATCGCGGTCGCGCTCGTCATCGCGCTGCTGCTCTCCCGGGCGCTGAACGCGCTGGCGCTGGGCGACGAGGCGGCCACGTCGCTGGGACTGCGCGCCGGGCACACCCGGCTGCTCGGCGGCGCCGTGGCGACGGTCCTGACGGCGGCGTCCGTCGCGGCGGTCGGGCCCATCGCGTTCGTGGGGCTGGCGGTGCCGCACGTGGTCCGGGGCTTCACCGGCTCGGACCACCGGTGGCTGCTGCCGTTCTGCGTCGCGCTCGGGCCGGTGCTGCTGCTCGGCGCGGACATCCTGGGCCGGTTGATCGCGCGGCCCGGCGAGATCATGGTCGGCGCGGTGACCGCGTTCCTCGGCGCGCCGTTCCTCATCGCGGCCGTCCGCCGACGGGGGGCCGCGCTGTGACCGCCACGCTGACCCGCCCGGCGGCGCCCTCGGGTGACCACGTCCCCGTGCTGCGCCTGGGCGCCCTGGGCGCGCTGCACTGGCGTCGCCGGGCGGTGCTGGTCTGCCTCGCGATGCTGGCGGTGGGGCTGATCGCCTCGCTGCTCACCGTGACCGTCGGCGAGCTCGGCATCCCGCTGCGCGAGCTGCCGGACGTGCTGGCCGGGAACGGCAGCCGCGCCCAGGAGTGGGTGCTGCGCGCCAACCGGCTGCCGCGGTTGCTCGTCGGCGCCCTGGCCGGGGCCGCGTTCGGCGTCGCCGGGGCGATCTTCCAGAGCGTGACCCGCAACCCGCTGGGCAGCCCGGACGTGATCGGCCTGGGCGCCGGCGCCGCGGCGGGGGCTGCCGCGGCCGCGCTGGTGTGGCCCGGCATCGTGCCGGTCGCGGTGGGCGCGCTGATCGGAGCGGGGGTCGCGATCGGCGCCGTCTACGTGGGGTCCGGGCGCGGGTTCGCGGCGCCGTACCGGATGGTGGTGACCGGCATCGCCGTCGGGGCCATGGCCCTCGCGTTCGTGCAGCTGGCGTTGGCCCGGGCCACCCACGAGGACGCGTTCGCCATGTCCGCGTGGCTCAACGGCTCGCTGGCCTCGCGCCGGTGGAGCGACGTGACCCTCATCGCCGCGGCCCTGGTCGTGCTGATCCCGATGGCGCTGCTGCTCACCCGGCGGCTCCAGCTCGTGGAGATGGGCGACGACGCCGCCACCGGGCTCGGCGTGGACCCCACCCGGACCCGCAACCTCGCGGTCGGGGTCGCCGTGCTGCTGACCGCGGCCGCCGTCACGGTGAGCGGGCCGGTGGCGTTCGTCGCGCTCACCTCGCCGCAGATCGCCCGCCGCCTGACCCGCTCGACCGGCCCCGGCATGGTGGCCGCGGCATGCACCGGCGCCACCGTCCTGGTGGTCGCCGACCTGATCGCCCAGCGGCTGCCGTTCGGCGTGCAGTACCCCGTCGGGGTGGTGACCGCCGCGCTCGGCGGCGTCTACCTGGCCATCCTGTTGATCCGCGAGTGGAGAAGGGGTGCGGTGTGACCTCCGTGACCAGCTCGACCTCAGTCCCGACGCGCACGGACGGCGCGGGCCCCGCCGCCGCCTTCGCGGAGCCGCCGCTGCGCGCCGAGGGCCTCACGCTCGCGTACGACAAGACCGTGGTGGTCGAGGACCTCACGGTGTCGGTGCCCCGTGAGTCGTTCACCGTGATCATCGGCCCCAACGGCTGCGGCAAGTCGACGCTGCTGCGCGCGCTGGCCCGCACGATGGCGCCGCGCTCCGGCAGGGTGCTGCTCGACGGCGAGCCCATCACCGCGCTGCGCACCAAGCAGGTGGCCAAGCGCATCGCGCTGCTGCCGCAGAGCCCGATCGCCCCTGAGGCCATCACCGTGGGGGACCTGGTCGCGCGCGGCCGCTACCCCCACCAGGGGTTGCTGCGGCAGTGGTCGCCCGCCGACGAGGTCGCCGTGCGGGACGCCCTGGACGCCACCGAGGTCACCAGCCTGCGCGAGCGGCTGGTCAGCGAGCTGTCCGGCGGGCAGCGCCAGCGGGTGTGGCTGGCGATGGCGCTCGCGCAGCAGACCGACCTGCTGCTGCTCGACGAGCCCACGACGTTCCTCGACATCGCCCACCAGCTCGAGGTCATGGACCTGTGCGCGCACCTGCACGAGCAGGGCCGCACGCTGGTCGCCGTGCTGCACGACATCAACCAGGCCGCCCGCTACGCCACGCACCTGATCGCCATGAAGGGCGGCGCCGTCGTCGCCGAAGGAGCCCCGCAGGACGTCATCACGGCCGAGCGGATGGCCGATGTGTTCGGGCTCGCGTGCCGGGTGGTCCCCGACCCGGAGACCGGCACGCCCCTGGTCGTGCCGGCGCGGCGCGGCGGGCACATCCGGCACGCCTGACATCGACGCGGCCTAGGGTCGGAGGCCTACGGCGGGGGTCTGCTCCGACCCGGCTACTCGCAGGGCGTGCTCCCTGTCACGCGGTCACCTGGGCAGCGGTGACGCGCAGCATGGAGGGCTGTCGGCGCAGGAACTCCTCGACCGGCCAGCTCGTCATCCCGCCGACGCGCACGGACGCGATCGAGCCGTCGGCGGCACGCTCCAGGCGGATGAGCTCCCCGGAGCTGCCGAAGCCCGTCTGCGGGTGGACGCGCAGGGTGTCGGGGCCGACCACCTCGAGCTCCTCGAAGCCCTCCATCGGGTCGGCCGAGGACGGGTCCAGCGCGACGAGTCGCCCGCCCAGGACGGTCAGGTCGAGCAGGCCCCACAGGTTCGCGAAGCGTCCGGTGTACGACTCCAGCGGGGGCAGCACCCCGGCGGGGGCCGGTGGCGTGAAGCCGCGGCGCGGGGTCAGCGCGGCGTCGATGAGCTTGACCAGCGCGGTCGCGATCGGAGTGGCGGGGCCGTCCACCGCGTTGGTCAGGACGCTCACCACGAGCTTGTCCTTGGGGTCGATGTACGTGCGGGTGATGTGCCCCGGGTAGCCGCCGGAGTGCCCGATCAGGGGCCGGTCACCGATCTTCCGGACATCCATCCCCACCCCGTAGCGGCCGACCTCCTCCCCATACGAGGAGACGACGGACTCGAGCCGCTGCATGAGCCGCTTGGAGTCGTCGCTGAGCAGGCGGGTGTCGCCGAACCAGTGCGCCGCCCCGTACTCGGTGAGCTCGGCGGCAGTGGAGTAGAACCCGGTGGCGGCAGACATCACCCGGGTGTCCACGTGCTCGATGACCTGGCGCTCATGCGTGCCGAACAGCAGCGCGGTGTGCCCGCTGGCGTACTCGTCGGCCCGGGCGGGGTCGTACTCGGCGCCTGTGCGGGTCAGGCCGAGCGGCTCGATGATGTGGGTGCGGGTGTACTCGTCGAACGTCTGCCCGCTGGCGGCCTCGATGGCCAGGCCCAGCAGCGAGTACCCGACGTTCGAGTAGTGGAAGTGCTCGTTGCGGGCGTAGACGCGGCCGTCGGCCACGATGTCCGCGATGAGGGTCTCGCGGTCTGGGAACGGGTACGCGAGCTGCCAGAAGTCGGCGTGCACGCCGTCCCGGATCACGCCGGACTGGTGGCCCAGCAGCTCCCGGATGGTCGCCTCGGCGATCGGCGATCCAGCCTCCACGAGCTCGGGGACGTACTGGCCGATGGCGTCGTCGAGCCGGATCCTGCCCGCCTCGACGAGCTGCATCACCGAGGTGGCCGCGAACGTCTTGGAGTGCGACGCGATGCGGAACAGGTGGTCGGTGCGCAACGGGGTCCCGGCGACGGCGTCCGCGACGCCGACGGCCATGTCGAGCACGAGCTCGTCGTCCGAGCGGATCGCGACCTGCACGCCGGGCACCCGATGGTGCACGGCCTGCGTCTCGACGAACTGGGCGAGGTAGCCGGCAGCCGCACGGATCGTCTCGGTCTGGCTCATGGGATGCACACTCCGGAGTCTGGGGATGGTCGCTGACCTGACTGGCCGGCGGCCCTTGGGGTCGCGGACGTCGCGCAGGATGTCGCCGAGGGTAGTCATCGCCAGCACGGTCACGGTGCGGACGATGCTGTTCGATGGGTCCGTGATCCACACCACCGACGACGGGATGGCCGCCTCGCCGGTCCCGGTGCTGCTCGCCCGCGCGCGGCCGCTCGACACGACCGGCGATCCCGGCCTCGTGGACGTGCTGCTGCGGGAAGGGCGCGTCGCGGCCATCGGCCCCGCTGGCTCGCTCGACGCCTCGCTCAGCAGCGGCACGCGGGTCGAGCGCGTGGACCTGGACGGGCGCACCCTGATGCCGGGCCTGTGGGACGCGCACACCCACCTCACGCAGTGGGCGCTGGCCCGCGATCGGCTCGACGTGTCCGCCGCGACCTCCGCGGCCCACGCCGTGCGCCTGGTCGTGGGGCGCCTGGCGGACCGCCCGCCCCGGCCCGGGACGGCCCTGGTCGGCTACGGGTTCCGCGACGGTCTGTGGCCCGACGTGCCGACGGCCGCCCTGCTCGACGCGGCGGCCGGCGCCACGCCGGTCGTGCTGGTCTCCGGCGACCTGCACTGCGGCTGGCTGTCCACCGCGGGCCTCGCCTACCTGGGCGTGGGCGAGCACCCCACGGGAGTGCTCCGCGAGGACGAGTGGCTGCCCGTGATGGGCGAGGTCGACCGTGTGCCGGACGAGGTCGCCGACGCGCTCGTCGCCGAGGCCGTCAAGGACGCCGCGACGCTCGGGGTGGTCGGGGTCGTCGACCTGGAGATCGCCGACAACGTGGACGTGTGGCGTCGCCGGGCCGCCACGGCCGCACCCGCGGCCCGGATCCGCGCCGGGGTCTGGGAGGCGCACCTCGACCGCGTGCTGCGCGAGGGCCTGGTCGCCGGGGACCCGCTCACCCCCGACGGGCTCGTCACACAAGGACCGTTCAAGGTCATCACCGACGGCTCCCTCAACACCCGCACCGCCTTCTGCCACGACCCCTACCCGGGCGCGTCGGGCAGCCAGGCCCACGGCATCCTCGCCGCGCCGCCCGAGCGGCTCGTCCCGCTGCTCGAGCAGGTCACGCGTCACGGGCTGCGGGTCGCCGTGCACGCCATCGGCGACGCCGCGAACACCCTCGCCCTCGACGCGTTCGCCGCCACGGGCGCGCGCGGCGCCATCGAGCACGCGCAACTGCTCACCCCCGCCGACGTGCTCCGCTTCGCCGAGCTCGACATCGTGGCCAGCGTGCAGCCCGAGCACGCGATGGACGACCGCGACGTCGCCGACCGGCACTGGGCTGGCCGCACCGGCCGCGCGTTCCCGTTCGCCGCGTTGCACCGCGCCGGGGTGCGGCTGGCGCTCGGATCGGACGCGCCGGTGGCGCCCCTGGACCCGTGGACCGCGATCGACGCGGCGGTGGTCAGGGCCCGCGACGCGCGCGAGCCCTGGCACCCCGAGCAGTCCATCGACCTCGACGTGGCCCTCGCAGCCTCGGTCGACGAGCAGGCCCTCGGCCTGGCGGTCGGCGCCCCGGCCGACCTCGCGGTGCTCGACGAGGACCCCCACGCGCGGCTGCTCCGTGCCGGCCACGTGCGCGGGCTCCCGGTCGCCGGGACGCTCGTCGCCGGGGGGTGGGCCCACCGCGATCTGTGATCCGTGACCGGGCGACGGGCGTGCTGGAACGAGCCCGTGCCAGAGTGGGCTGAGCGACGAGCCGCCCAAGCGGCGGCTTCGCCCGGACGAGGGGGGTCATGGACGAGCTGCTGCTGACCAGGGCGCGGGTCGCCGGCGCCTCAGCCGACGGCGCCCGGGTGACCCGGCCGCACGGCGAGCCGGTGGATGTGCACGTGCGCGACGGGCGCGTCGTGGCGGTGGGCGCGGGGCTCGGGGCCACCGTGCGGCCGGCGGTGGAACGCGTCGACCTGGAGGGCCGGGTGGTGATCCCCGGGCTGTGGGACGCGCACGTCCACCTGGCCCAGTGGGCCCTGGCCCGTCGACGGCTGGACGTCTCCGACGCGGTCTCCGCGGCGAGCGCCGCCCAGCAGGTCACCACGCGCCTGTCGGCGGGCTTCGACGGCGAGGTGCTGGTGGGGTACGGGTTCCGGGACGGGCAGTGGCCCGACACGCCCGACGCCCGCCAGCTCGACGCCGCCGCCGTTCGCGCGGGCCGGCCCGGCACGCCCGTGGTGATCCTCGCCTCCGACCTGCACAGCGCGTGGCTGAACACCGCGGCGCTGAGCAGGTTCGGCGTGGAGGGCCACACTGACGGCGTGGTCCGGGAGGCCGACTGGCTCGGCGCCGGCGAGATCGTCAACCTCACTCCGGAGCCGCTGCTCGACTCGCTGGTCGACGAGGCCACCGCGGCGGCCGCCGCTCGGGGCGTCGTGGGGATCGTCGACTTCGACACCGCCGACAACCTCACCGCGTGGCGCCGCCGCATCGCCGCCGGGGCCACGGGGCTGCGGGTCGAGGCGTCGATGTGGCCCGGCCACCTGGACAGGGTCGTCAAGGAGGAGCTGCACAGCGGCGACGTCATCCTCGGCTCCGAGGGCCTGCTCACCATGGGGTCGCTCAAAGTCATCGTCGACGGCTCGCTCACCAACCGCAGCGCCTACTGCTTCGACCCGTACCCCGGGCTCGACGGCGCGCACGCGCGCGGGGTGCTGTCCCTCGGCCTCGACGAGCTCACCGTGCTGATGGCCCACGCGCACCGCAAAGGGCTGCGTTGCGCGGTCCACGCCATCGGGGACGCGGCGATCGCGATCGCCCTCGACGCCTTCGAGGCGAGCGGCGCCCGTGGCAGCGTCGAGCACGCGGAGCTCGTGGACACCGACGACGTCCACCGCTTCGCGGCCCTGGGCATCGTCGCCAGCGTGCAGCCCGAGCAGGCGATGGACGACAGGGACATCGCCGAGGCGGCGTGGGCGGGGCGCACCGACCGCGCCTTCCCCCTGGGGTCGCTCGCGGCGGCCGGGGTGCGGCTCGCGTTCGGGTCGGACGCGCCCGTCACGCCGCTGGACCCGTGGGCCGCAGTGTCCGCGGCGGTCACCCGGTCCCGGGACGGTCGCGAGCCCTGGCATCCCGAGCAGCGGCTCGACCTCGAGACAGCCCTCGGCGCGTCCGTGCGCTCGCAGGTGGCTCCCGGGCACGTCGCCGACCTGGCGGTGCTCGACGCGGACCCGTGGGCGGCCGCGGACCTGCGTGGCATGCCCGTCGCCGGCGCCCTGCTGGGCGGCCGGTGGACCTGGCGGGCCTGGTGAGCCGCCACCCCGCGCCGGCCCGTCCCGTGCCCGTCGCCCAGCCCGATCCTCGTCCCGAACCGGAGGCCGCCGTGCTCGACCCCCTCGCCCCCCACGCCGAGCCCGTGCCCGACGTGCCGGACCTCGCCGCCGGCGAGCCGATGCGCGCCGTGGTCGTCACCGAGCACGGGGCCGCGCCCTCGGTGGTCGAGTCGCCCCGACCGGCCTGCCCGCCGCACGGAGTGGTGGTGCGCGTGGCGGCCACCGGCGTGTGCCGCAGCGACTGGCACGGATGGCAGGGGCACGACCCCGACATCACCCTCCCGTACGTGCCCGGGCACGAGCTGGCGGGGACCGTGGTCGAGGCCGGGCCGGACGTGGTCGAGTGGACCGCGGGCGACGTGGTGACAGTCCCGTTCGTGTGCGCCTGCGGGGAGTGCGAGGCGTGCCTCGCCGGGGAGCAGCAGGTCTGCGAACGCCAGACCCAGCCCGGGTTCACGCAGGACGGCTCGTTCGCGCAGTACGTCGCGCTGGACCACGCCGACGTCAACCTGGTCCGCCTGCCCGCCGGGCTCTCGCCCGTGACCGCCGCGGCGCTGGGCTGCCGGTTCGCCACCGCCTACCGCGCGCTGACCGTGCACGGCAGGGTGCAGCCCGGCCAGTGGGTGGCCGTGCACGGCTGCGGCGGCGTGGGCCTGTCCGCGGTGATGATCGCCGTGGCCGCCGGCGCGCGGGTCGTGGCCGTGGACGTGTCCGCCGCGGCCCGGGACGCCGCCGCGCGGCTCGGCGCGGAGGTGGCCGTGGGGCCCGACGGCGCTGATGACGCCGACGCCGTCGCGCGGGCCGTGCGAGCCGTCACCGGCGGTGGGGCGCACGTCTCCCTCGACGCCCTCGGCTCCTCCGAGACGGCTCGGGCCTCCCTGCTGGGCCTGCGCCGCCGCGGGCGCCACGTGCAGGTGGGGCTGCTGCTCGACGGGCCCACGCCGCTGCCCATGGACCGCGTCGTGGCCTGGGAGCTCGAGCTTTACGGCAGCCACGGCATGGCCGCGCACGAGTACGCCGCGATGCTGGCCCGGGTGGTCGCCGGCGAGCTCGACCTCGACCGGCTGGTGGGCGCCGTCATCGGGCTGGACGAGGTCCCCGCCGCGCTCGCGGCGATGAGCGGGCCGCCCACGGGCGCGGGCATGACCGTCGCGGTGCCTTGAGGTTGGAGAGGTAGCGTCGTCCGACGTGACCGAGACGCGCGCCCTGGACGACCCGAGCCTGATCGCCAACCCGACACTCATCGTCGCGGCCGTGTGCTTCCGGGACGCCGACGGCCGCATCCTCACCGTCCGCAAGCGCGGCACCACGCGGTTCATGCTGCCCGGCGGCAAGCTCGAGCCGGGCGAGGCCCCCGACGACGCCGCCCGCCGCGAGGTCCACGAGGAGCTCGGCATCCGCCTCGAGCACGAGGACCTCACCCTGCTGGGCGCCTGGCGCACCGCTGCCGCGAACGAGGCGGACACCGACGTGGTGGGCACGGTGTACGTGGCCGAGCTGACCGGTGAGCCGGCCGCCGCGGCGGAGATCGCCGAGCTCCGCTGGGTGCGGATCGTGGACGGCGACGCCGACGACGGCAGCCTGCTGGCGCCGCTGCTGCGCGATCGGGTGGTCCCCGCCCTCGCAGCCCTGGCCTGACGCCACCGGCGCTGGGTCAGTGCCCGGGCGCCGTCACGCAGCCGCCGTCGGCGATGGTCCCGGTGGTGTCCATCTCGGATCCGCCGTCGGAGGCCGATCCGACCAGGCAGCCGCCCGGCACGGTGATGATCACGGTGACAACGGTGAGGTCGTCGAGGTGGTTCGCGTCGGCGACGACCCGCTGCGCGTCGAACCCGGCGTCCTCGAGCGCGCCGGTCACGGCGGTGGCGCCCAGGTCGTCGTGGGAGACCGTGGCGAGGGCGTCCAGCGCGGCCTGCCGCTGCGGCTCGAGTATCGCCCGCTCGTCGTCCGTGAGAGTCCGGCGCTGCCGGTAGGCCTCGTTGCCCTGCATGAGGGCGTTCCCGTCGTACGCCACGCACCCGGTGGGCTCGGGCTGCCCCTCGATCACCGGACAGGCGCCCGTGGGCTGGGGGGCGGGCTCGTCCGCCTCCCGTCTGACGCCGTTCGCGGACCACAGGCCTCCCGCGCAGCCGCTGACGAGCAGCGCGCCGATGAGGCACTGCGCCACGAGGACGGCCCGGGTCCGGGCGCTGGTCCCCACCGAGCGGCTCATGCCCACGATCATGCGCGGTGGCGCGCGTGGGGGCACCCGCTCGGCTCAGACCGAGACGCACTCGTGATGCGGAGGCGGCCTCAGGCCCACCCCGACCGCGCGGGCTGTTCGAGCCACGGACGGTTGACGGCTCCTTGGAGATCACTCGCTACCCTGGGAACGCCCTCTCTGCTGCGAACACAGGAGCCACCACCGTGGGACGAGTCGTCGTCGATGTGATGCCGAAGCCCGAGATCCTCGACCCGCAGGGCAAGGCCGTCGCCGGCGCGCTGCCGCGCCTGGGGTTCGGCCAGTTCACGTCCGTGCGCCAGGGCAAGCGGTTCGAGCTCGAGGTCGACGGGCCGGTGACCCAGGAGGTCCTGGACGCCGCCGCGGAGGCCGCCGCCACCGTGCTGTCCAACCCGGTCATCGAGGACGTCGTGCGCGTCGCGGACAGCGAGGCCGACGCCGCCGGGACGATCGCCAGCCAGGGCCTCGCCTGATGGCACGCATCGGGGTCGTCACGTTCCCCGGCACGCTCGATGACCGGGACGCCTCGCGCGCGGTCCGGCTCGCGGGCGCCGAGCCTGTCGCGCTGTGGCACGCCGATCGCGACTTGCAGGGCGTCGACGCGGTGGTGCTGCCCGGCGGGTTCTCCTACGGGGACTACCTGCGCGCGGGCGCCATCAGCCGGTTCGCACCGGTGATGGACTCGATCATCGACGGAGCCAACCGCGGCCTGCCCGTGCTGGGCATCTGCAACGGCTTCCAGATCCTCACCGAGGCGCACCTGCTCCCCGGGTCGATGATCAAGAACGACCACCTGCACTTCATCTGCCGCGAGCAGGTGCTCAGCGTCGAGAACGCCGACACGGCGTGGACGCGTGAGTACACCGCGGGCGAGCGCATCACCATCCCGCTGAAGAACCAGGACGGCCAGTACGTCGCCGACGAGTCGACGCTGGACGAGCTCGAGGGCGAGGGCCGCGTCGTGTTCCGCTACGACGGCTGGAACCCGAACGGCTCACGCCGGGGGATCGCGGGCATCACCAACGCCGCCGGCAACGTGGTGGGGCTCATGCCGCACCCGGAGCACGCCGTCGAGGCCGGTTTCGGGCCTGATGGCGCGAACGGCCCCCGCTCGGGCACCGACGGGTTGAGGTTCTTCACGTCCGTGCTGCACGCGCTCGTCGGCTGATGACCACAACGGACGACCGCTCCGACAGCACGTCCACCAACCCCGTGGCTGTGCTGCGCGCGGGCGACGCGCCCACCGTGCACGTCGTGCCGTGGGACGACCCGGCCGCCGCCGCGCTGCGCACCGCCCAGCAGGCCGAGCTGCGCGACCGTTACGGGGACGACGACCTCGGCCACGAGATGACCGGCGACACCATCACCGCGATGGTGCTGCTGCGCGTCGACGGCCAGCCGGTGGCGTGCGGAGCGATCCGCGACGTCGCGTCCGAGCACGGCCGCGGGGTCGGCGAGGTCAAGCGGATGTACGTGCTGCCCCAGCACCGCGGCCGCGGCTATGCGCGCGTCGTGCTGGACGAGCTCGAGCGACTCGCCCGCGAGCTCGGCTGGCGCCGCCTCGTCCTCGAGACCGGTGTGCTGCAGCCCGAGGCGATCGGCCTGTACCTGCGCGCCGGGTACCAGTCGATGGAGAACTTCGGCGCGTACACGGGCGTCGAGGAGTCCCGCTGCTTCACCAAGAACCTGCGGGCGCCTGCG
Source organism: Cellulomonas chengniuliangii (assembly GCF_024508335.1). Classification (NCBI taxonomy): domain Bacteria; kingdom Bacillati; phylum Actinomycetota; class Actinomycetes; order Micrococcales; family Cellulomonadaceae; genus Cellulomonas; species Cellulomonas chengniuliangii. The sequence goes on from NZ_CP101988.1 coordinate 256,183, forward strand.
CGGGAGCGGTCGGAGCGCGCAGCCGGCGTCGTCACGGTCGAGCACGTCACGTGGGACGACCCCATGGCACGTGAGCTGCGCCGTGCGATGTGGGATGACAACCTCAGCCGCTACCCCGAGATCTTCCACGCCCCCGAGCACGCGGGCGGGTCGGAGGTCGACGACCAGCGCCAAGGGGTCGGCATCCTCGCGGTCGTCGTCGCCCGGCTCGACGGCCAGCCCGTCGGCTGCGCCACGCTCCGCGAGGGCCGCGGCGACTACCCGGCAGGCTCGGCCGAGGTCAAGAAGGTCTACGTCGCCCCCTCCGCCCGTGGCGCCGGGGTGGCCCGGGCGCTGCTCGCCGCCCTCGAGGAGGACGCGCGCCGGCTGGGCCTGACCCGCCTGGTGCTGCAGACCGGCATCCGCCAGCCGGAGGCCGTGGGCCTCTACGGGTCGATCGGCTACCGCCCTGTCGTGCCCTTCGGCGGCTACGGCCCGGACCTCTACTCGCTCTACTTCGGCAAGGCGCTCTGATCGGAGTTGCTCCCTGGGATGGCCTCGATCCATCGCGCGAGCAACGACTCGATCTGGCTCAGCTCCGCATCGGTCAACCCGGCCGTCAGGGCGTCATCGACCGTGAGCACGTGGCGGGCGCCGCGCTCGACCAGGTCGTGTCCCGCGGGGGTCATGACGACCTCGACGCTGCGCCCGAGCGACGGTCGGCGCTCCACTAGGCCATCGACCTCTGCTCGGGCGACGCGCTGTGAGATCGCACCAGCACTGACGAGGCAACGCTGCGCTAGCTGGCGAGTGGTCAAGACGTAGGGATCTCCGGCTCGTCGCAGCGTGCTGAGCAGGTCGAGGGTCGCGGCGTCGATCCCGATGTCTCGCAGTGCTGACTCCCGATGATGGCGAAGAGCACTAGCGAGTGTCTTGGCGTTCCAGACGGCTGCGATCGAACGGGTGGGGACCGCCGGTAGTTCCCGCGTCCATGCGGCGGCGACGGCATCGGGCGTCTCACTGTCGCCTCTTGGCACGAGGTAAGCCTCCATGGTGGGATAAGCGGACGTTTAGTTCTAAACCTACAACCTGCTGGGAGCCCTGGATGTTGAGGACGGTGCTGGTGACTGGTGGAAGCAGTGGCATCGGCCGAGCGATCGCGGAGCGGTTCGTCGCGGCTGGGGACGACGTCATCATCACGGGCCGCAGCGCGGACATCGACAAGACCGCGCGCGAGCTCGGCGCGAGGGGAATTCAGCTCGATCTGGAGTCGACGGCTTCGATCTCACGAGTGCCGGATGCCGTCGGGGCACCCGTCGATGTGCTGGTGAACAACGCAGGCGGGTTCGCGGTCCAGCGACCACCTGTCGGAGCGGAACTCGAGGATGTCGCAGAGCATTGGCGGCGCAACCTGACCGTCAACGTCATCGGCGCGGCCCTCGTCGTTGGCGCTGTCGAGGATCGGTTCCGTGCGGGAGGGGCCATCGTCAACATCGGCTCGATCGGCGCGGAACAGGCCGGCAACCCGTACTCGGCAGCGAAGGCGGCGCTCCAAGCCTGGAGCGCCGGCCTCGCCGAGCGCCTGGGCCCGCGTGACATCACGGTCAACACCATCGCGCCCGGGTACGTCGAAGAAACCGGCCTGTTTGGCGGGCCCGTGAGCGACGCCCGGCGTGCTGCCCTGATCGGCAAGACGCACGTCGGTCGCGCGGGCCGACCGGATGACATCGCCAGCCTCGTGAGCTTCTTGGCGTCGGGCGAGGCCCGTTATCTCACCGGGCAGACCATCCACGTCAACGGCGGCGCGCACACGACTCGGTGACCCGACTCCGTCGAACAGCTAAGACGTCGCCCCATCCTCCCCGGACAAGGCCTCGCGGACCAGGGGCGCGACGACAGTGCCGTAGAGCTCGATGGCACGCAGGGTGTGCTCATGCGGCAGGGCGCCCTGGGAGACCTTGAGGTCGAAACGGTCGAGCCCGAGGGTCTGGGCGGCACGGGCGATCTTGGCCGCGACGGTGGTCGGCGAGCCGACGTAGAGCGCGCCGTCAGGCCCAGCGGACGCCTCGAACGCCTCGCGGGTGGGCGGCGGCCAGCCGCGCTCGCGCCCGATGCGGCCCACGTACACGCGGTAGTGCGGCCAGAGCTGCTCGAGGGCCTCCTCGTCCGTGTCGGCGATGTGGCCTGGGGAGTGCTGGCCCACTAGGCCGGGACCCGTGCCGAGCTGGGCGAGCGCCCGGTGGTAGAGGTCCACCAGTGGGCGGAACCGGGCGGGCTCGCCGCCGATGATGGCGAGCATCAGCGGCAGTCCGTATCGGGCCGCGCGGATCACCGACTCGGGGCTGCCGCCGACACCCACCCAGGTGCGCAGCCGCCCGTGTTCGATCGGCGGGTAGACCCGCTGGTTGGTGAGCGCCGAACGGGTGGTCCCGGACCAGGTCACCGGGCCACCGTCGAGCAGATGCGCGAACAGGTCGAGCTTCTCCTCGAACAGCTCTTCGTACTGCGACAGATCCAGGCCGAACAGCGGGAACGACTCCGTGAAGGAGCCTCGGCCCACTGTCACCTCGGCTCGCCCGCCTGAGACCGCGTCCAGGGTTGAGAAGCGCTCGAAGACGCGCACAGGATCATCGGAGGACAGCACGGTGACCGCTGAGCCGAGCAGGATGCGCTCGGTGCGGCTGGCGATGGCGGCGAGGACGACCTCGGGCGCGGAGATGGCGAAATCGTCCCGGTGGTGCTCGCCCACCCCGATGGCGTCGAGCCCGACCTGCTCCGCCAGCACGCCCTGCTCCACCACGTTGCGCAGCACCTGCGCCTGGCTGAGCAGCGTGCCGTCAGGCCCCTGCGTCACATCGCCGAACGTGTCGATGCCGAGCTCGATGCCCATGTCGCCTCCTGGTGGTCGTGCAGGGGGAACGCGCCGGGCCCGTCACCTGTTCCTGCCCGTGTCTCGCATCCCGGGTGCGCCCTTCCCCGCTGGATGGCCCGTCCGTTCGGTGGGTGTGTCCTCCGCGTGGGCCGGCTGGGCTCGCCGAACGTGGGCCCCGGCGGCACCCGCTAGCCGGTAGAAGACACCTGATTGCCCGCAGACGATGTGCCGTCGACCGGGACGCGGGGACGGAGGTCTGCCATCGTGGCCGCATGACCCGCCCGAGACGTCAGGCCGTCGCGCTCGCGACCGTCCTGCTGCTGGTCAGCGGGTGCGACCCTGGTGGCGGACCGGCGGACCGGCGGACACGCAGACCACGCCGACGAGGCTCAAGCCGCTGGCCACGAGCGCGACGTCGCCGTGCAACTACCCGCCGGACACCGGAAGCGGCGACCGCGGCGGCGGCGACGGCGGCCTGGGCGCCGGCTTCGGCTACGACTCCTCGCACCACGACTTCGGCGCCGCGGCGCCGCTCACGTTGTGCATGAACGTCGGGGAGGAGGGCACGGTCGCCCTCACCTCGAGCTCGCCGCAGATCACGGTGGCCCCCCGATGCTCCCCGCGGAGGGCAGCGTGGTCACGTTCTCCATCACGGTGACGGGCGGGCCGGGGGGCGACCTGGACTTCGACCTCCTGAACGACCGCGGGAAGTCCGGGGCGCACTTCCACGGCCCCCAGATCGTGACCGACGCGACGGGGTGGTCGTTCGCGTCCTGAGCGCGAGGGCCACGCGGGTGTCTCGCATCCCGGATGTGCCCTTCCCCGGGGGTATGTCCCGTCCGTACCGTGTGCGTGCCCATCCAGAGCGACTGAGAGACCTGGCTCGCCGACGTCGCAGCAACCCCCGGCCGCATCCCGCGGCAGGCGAGGGTGCTCCCGCCAGGACCGATGGAGGTCCACCGTGCGCCACCCGAGCAGCAGCCACCGCTGTCGTTGTTGTCGCGGCTGACGCCCGGCCGCCCGCCGCCCGCGGGCAGATGACCCTCCGCTGACCCTGCTGTCAGCCACCCACCGGTGCCACTCGGCGGCGTGCGTGGGCGCCCGCTGCGTCGTCGGCCCCAGGAGCGCACCCCGTTCCGGGCCGACGCCGCCGCCCGCGGACGCCCGGCCCCCGGTGGCCGCCACCACGCACGCCTCCTGATCGACCTCTCCACACCCGTGCCGGCTGCGGCCGCACCTCCCAGCAAGGGGTACCCATGTCAGAGTCCCGTCCGTTCCACCTGGCCGTCGAGCTCTCGGGCGCCGGGCGGCACCCGGCCGCGTGGCGGCTGCCCGACGCCGATGCCGCTGGGCTGCTCACGGCCGCCCACTGGGCCGAGCTGGTCCGCACCGCCGAGCGCGCCGGAGCCGTCTTCGCGGCCTTCGCCGACTCGGTCCAGCCGCCCTCGGCTGCCACCGACGTGGTCCAGGCGCGTCTGGACGCGACGGGCCTCGCGGCGCTGCTCGGCCCGTTGACCGCGCGGATCGGCCTGGTGCCCGTGACGCCCGTGACCTACGCGGAGCCGTTCCACCTTGCGAAGGCGCTGGCCACCATCGACATCGTGAGCGGTGGCCGCGTCGGCTGGCAGGTGGACGTCGCGGCGCCCGCCGGATCTGGTCCCGGGGACGTGCAGGCGGCGCAGTTCCACGGACGGTCCGCGGCGGGCGCGGCCGCCCAGTGGCGCGAGGCGCATGACGTCATCGAGGTGGTCCGCCGCCTGTGGGACTCGTGGGAGGACGACGCGATCGTGCTCGACGCCGCCACCGACCGCTACATCGACCGCTCGCGGGTCCACGACGTCGCGTTCACGGGGGAGACGTTCTCCGTGGCCGTGGCCTCGATCACGCCGCGGTCCCCGCAGGGGCAGCCGATCGTCGTGGCACGAGGGGACTCGCCGTACGCGCTCGCGGTCGCCGTGACGGGGGCCGACGTGATCCGCGTGGCGGCGCGCGACGTGCAGGGTGCCGCGGACCTGGTCGCACGGGTGCGGGCAGCCGTCGCGGGGTCGGGCCGCCCGGCAGGCTCGGTGCACGTGCTGCTCGACGTCGAGACCCTGCTCGGCGCTGACGAGGCCGCCGCGCGGGGCCGGCTCGCCGAGCTCGACTCCCTGGCGGCCCGGGCTTTCGATCCCAGCGGGCTGCATGTCGTCGCGGGGGTGGATCGCGCGGCTGACGCGCTCGCCGACCTGGTGGAGCTCACGGGCGTCGACGGGATCGTGCTGCAGCCGCTCGCCCACGCCGGGGACCTCGCGCTGCTCGCTGACGAGGTCACGCCCCGGCTCCGCGCGCAAGGGCGGCTGGTGGACCGCCCGGCCCCGGGCGGCCCGGACGCTCCGCGGACGTTGCGGGACGCGTTCGGGCTCGACCGGCCGATCAGCCGCTACACGGCAGCGCGCTGAGCCGCGCCAGCCGCCTCGCTTCCGCGCCGTCCCGCCTTCCCCGTTGAGCCGTCGACCCGAAGGACTTCCGATGCCCAAGCAGATCCACCTCGCCGCGCACTTCCCCGGCGTCAACCACCACACGGTGTGGACCGACCCGTCCCACCAGCCCGACACGCAGACCGCGTTCGCGTCGTTCGAGCACCTGGCGCGCACCGCCGAGCGCGGCAAGCTCGACTTCCTGTTCCTGGCCGAGGGGCTGCGGCTGCGCGAGCAGCGCGGGCAGCTCGTGGACCACGACGTGGTGGGCCGCCCCGACACCTACACCGTGCTGGCGGCGCTCGCGGGGGTGACGTCGCGCCTGGGGCTGGCCGGGACCATCAACGCGACGTTCAACGAGCCGTACGAGCTGGCCCGGCAGTTCGCCACCCTCGACCACCTCTCGGCCGGCCGGGCCGCCTGGAACGTGGTGACGTCCTCGGACGCCTTCCACGGGGCGAACTTCCGCCGCGGCGGCTACCTGGACCACGCCGACCGCTATGAGCGGGCGCGTGAGGTCGTCGAGGCGGCGCGCGCCCTGTGGGACGCGTGGGCGGCGGACGCGGTCGTCGCGGACGCGGCGACCGGGGTCTATGCGCGGGACCGGTCGATCGGACTGGTCCGCACCGACGGCCGCCTGGTCGACATCGAGGCGCGGCCCACACTGCCCCGCCCGCCCCAGGGCCATCCGGTGATCATCCAGGCCGGGGACTCCGACGCGGGCCGTGAGCTCGCCGCCCAGGTCGCCGACGCGGTGTTCTCCCGTCACGGCAGCCTCGAGGAGGGTCGGGCGTTCTACGCCGACGTCAAGGGCCGGCTGGCGCGATACGGCCGGAGCCCCGAGGACCTCAAGATCCTGCCCGGCGCGTCGTTCGTGCTGGGGGACACCCCCGCGGAGGCCGAGGAGCGCATCCGGGAGATCCAGCGCCAGCAGGTCCGCCCGGCGGTGGCCCGCGCGTTCGTCGAGCAGCTGTGGAACCGCGACTTGTCCGACTACGACGTGGACGGGCCGCTGCCGGAGATCGACCCGCTGGTCGAGGCGCCGTCGATCACGCAGGGCCGGGCGGCGACGTTCAAGGACCCGTTCGCTGTCGCCGCCACCTGGCGCGCGCTCGCCGCCGAGAAGGGCTTGAGCATCCGGGAGCTGGTCATCGAGGTGATCGGGCGCCAGTCGTTCGTCGGGACCCCCGAGCACGTCGCGGACGAGATCGACCGGTACGTGCAGTCCGACGCCTCGGACGGCTTCATCCTCGTCCCGCACCTGACCCCGCACGGCCTCGACGAGTTCGTGGACCGGGTGGTGCCGCTGCTGCAGGAGCGCGGCTCGTTCCGCACCGAGTACACGGGGACCACGCTCCGCGAGCACCTGGGGCTGCCCGCCGCCGGGCACTTCGGCCGGACGCTCGACGGAGTCGGCGCGGCAGACGAGGCGCTGCCCGTCGCCTGACGCTGCGCCCCCACCCGCTGCGGCGGCCAACCATTCCGCACACCCACGCTCACCCGTGCCACGACAGAGAGGCTCGACATGACCGCCACGACCGACCACGCCACCGACACCGACCCCGCCGCCACCGACACCGACCCCGCCGCCACCGACACCGACCCCGCCGTGTTCGTCGCCGAGTGGGAGGCCTGGCACGCCGCCCGTGAGGCGAAGTGCCGGGACCCGCACGGCTGGGTCGCCATCACGGCCCTGCACTGGCTCGCCCAGGAGCCCGCGACGTTGGACGGTGTCCCCGGCCGCTGGTCGAGCGTCGACGGGACGGTGCGCATCGAGGCCGCCACAGCAGACGGCATCACGCTGCCCGACGGGTCGGCCGTGGACGGCGCCGCCGAGCTCACTCCCGTGGAGGGCGCCTCCGGGCTTTCGGTCCGGGCCGGCGACCTGCTGCTCGAGGTCGCGCGCCGCACCGGCCACGACATCGTCCGGGTGCATGACCCGAAGGCCCCGCAGCTCGCGGCGTTCACCGGCATCCCCACCTTCGCCCCCGACCCGGCGTGGGTCGCCCAGGGTCGGATCGAGCGCTTCGACGCGCCGCAGACCGTGACGACCGGCGCCGTGGTGGACGGCCTCGAGCACCACCATCAGGCCATCGGCACCGTGTCGTTCACGCTGGGGGGCATCGAGCAGGCGCTCGTGGTGTTCTCCGACGGCCCTGGCGCCAAGGTGTTGTTCCGGGACGCGACCAGCGGGGTGACCACCTACCCGGGCGCCCGCACCCTGGCCTTGGGCCCGATCGCGGAGGACGGAATCGTCAACCTCGACTTCAACCGGGCGGCGAACCTGCCGTGCGGCCTGACGCAGTTCGCGACCTGCCCGGTGGCGCCTGCGGAGAACACCCTCACGGTGGCGGTCGAGGCGGGGGAGAAGTGGGGCCCGGCCCGCGCTGACGTGTGACGTGGAGGGCGGCGGCCGGGTGCGGGCACGTCGGGGAGGGTGTGATGGAAGCCGCACGCCGCACAGGCTATTGACGTTAGCCAAAAAGCTAATTACCTTAGCCAGGTCACCACGTCTGAAGGAGAAGCTGATGAAGCTCGGCCCGCATCTCCACCGCATCGGGAACGACATCGTGGCGGCCTACCTGGTCGTCACCGACGACGGCGTCACGGTCGTCGACGCCGCGCTCTCCGGGCACTGGCCGGAGCTGCTCGCGGAGCTCGCCGCGATGGGCCGCACCGTCGACGACGTGCGCGGAGTCGTCCTGACCCACGGCGACACCGACCACCTCGGATTCGCCGAGCGGCTGCGCCGCGACCACGGCGTGCCCGTCTACGTGCACGTCGACGACGCCGATCGCGCCCGGGGCGGCGACAAGCCCAAGGTGTCGATGGGGCGCACACGGCTCGGGCCCACCCTCCGGTTCATGGCCTACGCCGCGCGCAAGGGCGGCATGCGCACCACCTACCTCACCGAGGTCGTCGAGGTGCGGGACGGCGACGTGCTCCCGCTGCCCGGGCAGCCCGTGGTCATCGGCATGCCGGGGCACTCGCCGGGCAGCATCGCCGTGCACGTGCCCGTCGCCGACGCGGTCTTCGTCGGCGACGCGCTCACCACCCGCCACGTGCTGACGGGGCGCACCGGCATCCAGCCCGCGCCGTTCACCGATGACCCGGAGCGTGCCCTCGAGTCGCTCGGCCGGCTCGCGGGGGTCGACGCCACCTGGGTGCTCCCCGGCCATGGAGCCCCCTGGCGTGGAGACCTGGCCGCGGTGCAGGCTGACGCGCGCCGCGCCCGTGACACCGCCGACGGGCGATGACGGGCATCGACGGCGACTGACCGACACTCGCGACACCACCTGTGCAATTATCGGAACCCGATTCAACGTATCGGCACAGGCGGGAGTGGTGTTCGTGGCTATCGAGGGCAACCCGGTTCAGCGCAGCGGTGACCACCTCCGCGGGCTGTGGGCGCGCGGCGAGGCCGCCTACGGCCTGTGGAGCTCGATCCCCGACCTGAGCGTCGCCGAGCTCCTGGCCCGCTCCCCGTTCGACTACACCGTCGTCGACCTCCAGCACGGGGCCGCGACGTTCAGCGAGCTGCCCGGGATGATCCAGGCGATGCGCGGCGGCTCGCGCGTCCCCCTGGTGCGGGTGCCGTGGAACGAGCCGGCCGGGATCATGCGCGCCCTCGACTCGGGCGCCGTGGGCGTGGTGGTGCCGATGGTGGGCAGCGCGGACGAGGCGAGAGCGGCGGCCTCGGCGTGCCGGTTCCCGCCGGTGGGCGGCCGGAGCTGGGGCCCGATGTGGGGGTATGTGCGCCCGGACGGCGCGCTGCCGCCCGCGATGCAGGATGCCGCCGTGCTGTGCCTGGTGATGGTCGAGACCCTCGGCGGGCTCGAGGCGCTCGAGGAGATCGTCTCCGTCCCCGGCGTGGACGGGGTCTACATCGGCCCGAACGACCTGGCCCTCGCCTGCGGGTTCGGCCGCGGCACCTACCGGGACACGCCGGAGATCGCCGAGCTGCTGCAGCGGATCATCGACGCCTGCCGCGCGGCGGGCATCCCGGCCGGCCTGCACTGCACGGACGCGGAGATGGCCCGCGACTGGGCGGCTCGCGGCGCGACCATGCTCACGGTGGCGCACGACACCGGGCTGCTGCAGGAGGCCGCCGCGCAGGCGTGGGCGCACGTCCAGGGCGTGGAGGTCCCGCGTGCCCAGGGAGCGGCCCGGAAGCCCTACTGACCGCGGACGGTCTCACCCGCCAGGGCGGTCACCCGCCCGTGCCGGCGCCGAGGTCAGTGCGACTCCCGCGAGACCTGGTCGCCGCTGGACCCGACCAGGAAGTCGAGGTCCGCGCCGGTGTCCGCCTGCAGCACGTGGTCCACGTAGAGCTTCTCCCAGCCGCGGGAGGGCGCGGCGTAGGACGCCGCCGCCACGGCGCTGGGCTCCCGGGCCGCGAGCTCGTCGTCGGGGATGTCGATGCTGAGCCGGCGCCCCGGGACGTCGAGCTCGATCCAGTCGCCGTCGCGCACGAGGGCGAGTGGCCCACCGGCGGCGGCCTCCGGGGCGACGTGCAGCACGACGGTCCCGTACGCCGTGCCGCTCATGCGGCCGTCGCACACCCGCACGACGTCCCGCACGCCCGCCTCGAGGAGCTTCTTCGGCAGGGGCATGTTGGAGACCTCGGGCATGCCCGGGTACCCCTTGGGCCCGCAGCCGCGGAGCACCATGACGGAGTTGGCGTCGACGTCCAGGCCGGGGTCGTCGACGCGGGCGTGGAAGTCCTCGATGCTGTCGAACACGACGGCCCGCCCGCGGTGCCGCAGCAGGTGCGGTGAGGCGGCCGCCGGCTTGATGACCGCCCCTCGCGGGGCCAGGTTGCCGCGCAGCACCGCGATGCCGCCCTCGGGAAGCAGGGGCGCCTCGCGGGTGCGGATGACCTCGGGGTCCCAGATCTGGGCGCTGTCGAGGTACTCGACCAAGGGCTTGCCGGTCACCGTGATCGCGGTGGGGTCGAGCAGGTCGCGCACCTCGCGGAGCACGGCGAGGAGGCCGCCGGCGCGGTGCAGGTCGTCCATCAGGAATCTGCCTGCGGGCAGCAGGTCCACGAGCAGCGGCACCCGGGACCCGATCCTGTCGACGTCGTCCAGGGTGAGGTCGATGCCCAGCCGCCCGGCGATCGCGAGCAGGTGCACCACGGCGTTGGTCGAGCCGCCGATCGCCGCCAGCGCCACGATCGCGTTGTGGAACGACGCCCGGGTGAGGACGTCGCTGGGGCGCCGGCCCGCCGCGACCATCTCGACCGCGAGCCGCCCGGTGTCGTGCGCGGCCTCGAGCAGGCGGCTGTCGGGGGCCGGGGTCCCCGCGGTGCCGGGCAGCACCGTGCCGAGAGCCTCCGCGAGCAGGCCCATCGTGGACGCGGTGCCCATGGTGTTGCAGTGGCCCTTGCTGCGGATGGTCGCGGACTCCGAACGGAGGAAGTCCTCCTGCGACAGGGTGCCGGCCCGGACCTCCTCGGACAGGCGCCACACGTCGGTGCCGCAGCCCAGCGGGGTCCCGCGGAAGGTGCCGGTGAGCATCGGCCCGCCGGGCACCACCACGGCGGGCAGGTCGACCGAGGCGGCTGCCATGAGCAGCGACGGGATGGTCTTGTCGCACCCGCCCAGGAGCACCACGCCGTCGATCGGGTTGGCGCGGAGCATCTCCTCGGTGGACATCGCGGCCATGTTCCGCCAGAGCATGGCGGTGGGGCGCACCTGCGTCTCTCCGAGGGAGACCACCGGCAGCTCGAGGGGGATCCCGCCGGCCTCGTAGATGCCGTTGCGGACGGAGGCGGCGACCTCGGTCAGGTGCGAGTTGCAGGGGGTGAGGTCGGAGGCGGTGTTGGCGATGGCGATCTGTGGCCTGCCCTCGAATGCCGAGCCCGGCACGCCTCGCCGCATCCAGGCGCGGTGCATGTAGGCGTTGCGGTCGTCACCGGAGTACCACGCGTCGCTGCGCAAGCTCATTGCTTTCCGATCATCTGAATGGCATACCAACCCATGGAATACGGCCAGCGTAGCTCAGGGGGCGTCGGGCCCCCAGGGGCCCTGTCAGCCGTCGATCGCCTCGGCCACCAGCGCCGTGATCTGGCCCGCCGCGTCCTCCAGGGCGTCCAGCGGCATCCGGTAGGCGAGGGCCGAGAGGCTGATCGCGCCCTCGGCCCCGCGGGCCGCCGGGATTCCCGCCGGGACAGCGAGGCAGTTGATGCCCATCTCGTTCTCCTGGTCGTCGACCGCGTAGCCGCGGCGCCGCACACGCGCCAGCTCGGCCGCGAAGGCGTCGGGGTCCGTGATGGTCCGGTCGGTGCGCCGCTCGAGCCCGTGCTCGCGGGCCCACGCGACAACGGCGGCGTCATCCGGGAGCCGGTCCGCGAGCAGCAGCTTGCCCACGGCCGTGCAGTGCGCCGGGTTGCGCCCGCCGATCGTCGAGGTGATGCGCACGGCGCCTGATGGCGGGTCGATCTTGGAGCGGTAGACGACCTCGGTCCCGTCCAGCACCGCATAGTGCGCCGTCTCGCCGAAGCGCTCCGCGAGGGCGACCAGGGCGGGCAGCACGCGCTGGTGGTCAGGGCGCGCCTCGTGGTGGGCGAAGGCCAGCCGCAGGAACTCGTCGCCCAGCACGTAGCGCCCCACGCCGGACTTCGCGGCGAGCCCGGCGCGAGTCAGCGACGCGAGGGCGCGGTGGACGGTCGACTTCGGGCTGGAGACCGCGCGGGCGAGGTCCTCCAGGCTGGCGCCCTGGGGGCGGCCTGCGAGCTCGATCAGCACGGCGAGCACGCGGTCGGATCCGACCAGGCGTTCGGCGGGGACGTCGGGCTCGGGCGTGTCGCTCATATCGCGACTGTAGGTCCTTCCGACAAGTGGAACGCCCCGATCAACCTGGAATGGCGTTCTGATAAGTTGAATCGCACTCCAGGTTCTCGCACCGGCGCGGGACACATGCGGAAGGCGACCACCGATGGCACCCACGCTCCACGTCGCGACCACCGGCTCGGACGCCTCCGACGGGTCCGCCGCAGCGCCCCTGCGGACCATCAACCGGGCTGCCGCCCTGGCGCTGCCCGGCGACCGGGTGGTCGTCCACGCGGGGGAGTACCGGGAGTGGGTGAGGCCGCAGCGCGGTGGGATCAGCGACCGCCGGCGCATCACCTACGAGGCCGCGGACGGCGAGCACGTGGTGATCAAGGGCTCGGAGCGGGTCACCGGCTGGGAGCACCAGGGCGGGGACGTGTGGCACGTGACGATCCCGCAGTCCCTGTTCGGCGAGTTCAACCCGTTCGCCGAGGAGGTCGACGGCGACTGGGTGGTGTATCCGGCGGGGGCGCCGCGCAAGCACCTGGGCGACGTCTACCTCAACGGCAAGAGCTTCTACGAGGTCCACGATCGCCGTGACCTGATCGACCCCCCGCTGCGCACCACGGCGGTCGACGAGTGGACGGGCGCGACCAGCCCGATCCACGACCCCGAGCAGACCCGGTACGTCTGGCACGCCGAGGTCGGGGAGGACCAGACCACCCTCTGGGCCAACTTCCAGGGGGCCGACCCCAACGTCGAGCTCGTGGAGGTCAACGTCCGCCGCTCGGTGTTCTCGCCCAGCGAGCACCACGTGGACTTCATCACCGTCCGCGGGTTCGAGCTGGCGCAGGCCGCGTGCCCGTGGACACCGCCCACCGCCGATCAGCCCGGCCTCATCGGACCGAACTGGGCGAAGGGCTGGATCATCGAGGACAACGTCATCCACGACGCCAAGTGCTCGGGCATCAGCCTCGGCAAGGAGGGCTCCACCGGCCACAACTACTCGACGGAGCGGCAGGACAAGCCTGGGTACCAGTACCAGCTCGAGTCCGTGTTCGCGGCCCGCCAGATCGGCTGGGACCGCGAGCGCATCGGCTCGCACATCGTCCGCCGTAACACCATCTACGACTGCGGGCAGAACGGCATCGTGGGGCACCTGGGCGCGGTGTTCTCCACCATCGAGGACAACCACATCCACCACATCGCCGTGAAGCGGGAGTTCTACGGCCACGAGATCGCCGGCATCAAGCTGCACGCCGCGATCGACGTCGAGATCCGGCACAACCGCATCCACGACTGCACCCTGGGGATCTGGCTCGACTGGCAGACGCAGGGCACCCGCGTGTCGCGCAACCTCCTGTACCGCAACAACCGCGACCTGTTCGTCGAGGTCTCCCACGGCCCTTACCTCGTCGAGCACAACGTCTTCGCCTCGCCCGCCTCGCTCGAGATCTTCAGCCAGGGCGGCGCCTTCGTGCACAACCTGGTGTGCGGCACGGTCTCGCTCGAGTCCGTGGTCGAGCGGCCCACCCCGTACCACCTGCCGCACAGCACCCACGTCGCCGGGTACGCCGCGATCGTCGGCGGGGACGACCGCCACATCGGCAACCTCTTCTTGGGCGGGGACCCGCAGGACGCCTACGGCCCCACCTCCCGGCCCGAGCAGGTCCCCCTGCACGGCACGGTCGGGTACACCGGGTTCCCCGGCTCCTTGGCCGAGTACCTGGACCTCGTCTCCGACCCAGCGCGCGGAGACCACGGCCGTTTCACCGGAGTGCGACAGCCCGTCTACCTGCGCGACAACGTCTTCGCCGCCGGCGCCGAGCCGGCCGCAGACGAGCCCGGGGCGCTCGTGCTGACCGAGGGCGACATCCGAGTGGCCATCGTCGACGAGGGCGACGCCTGCTACCTGGAGACCGACCTCCCCGTCGCGTTCGACTCCACGCGCCTCGACCTGGTCACCGGGCACGACCTGGAGCGGGTCCGCTTCGTCGACGCCGAGTTCGAGGAGCGCGACGGCAGTGTGGCGATCATGGGCCTCGACCTTGTCGGAGCCGCCAAAGCCGCTGGCGGCTCCTACGCGGCGGGGCCGCTGGCCTCCCTCCCCTCAGGGCGGGCGCGCACGCGGGTGTGGTGAGGCACGCGGGTGTGGTGAGGGTCGTCGGTGACCCGCTGGCTGCGGTTCCTGGTGAGGCTTGGAGCACGACCTGCGGAAAAACCGCCGGATCGCCCCCGGGAGACTTCCCCCTGTGGCACCCTCATCAGCGCCGCTGACCAGCACGAGCTCGAGCAAGGGGCCCACCATGGAGCACGTCGCCGTGCTGATCGACTGCGACAACATCTCCCGTGACCATGCCAGGGCCATCCTCGCGGAGACGGCTCGCCATGGGACGCTCAGCGTCAAGCGGGGATACGGCGATTGGACCCGGCTCCAGCTTCAGGGGTGGAGGGGCGAGCTCACCCGGTACGCCGTCCAGCCGGTGCAGCAGTTCGCCTATGTCGCCGGCAAGAACGCGACCGACTCCGCGCTGATCATCGACGCGATGGATCTGCTCTACGCGGACAACATCACGGTCTTCTGCATCGTCTCGAGCGACAGCGACTTCACCCGCCTGGCCGTCCGCCTGCGCGAGTCCGGTCGGCGCGTCTACGGGATCGGCGCCCGCCACACCCCCGACGCCTTCACCAACGCCTGTGACCGGTTCACCTACCTTGACTTGCTCCCCAACGACGCCGAGTTGCTGCCACAGGACTCGGCGGCCGCCCCTGTGCGCGCGGACCGCGCCACGCGTGAAGGCCCGCCTGCGTCGACGACGATCACTGAGCAACCTCGACTTGACCCTGCCCGAGCACTCCCGCTGCTGCGGTCAGCCATCCTCGCCTCCGCAGACGACGACGGGTGGGCCTATCTCTCCACGGTGGGGAACTACATCGTCAATACGGATCCCACCTTCGACGCACGCGCCTACGGGCACGCGAAGCTCGGCTCGCTCGCACGTCATGTTCCCGGGCTCGAAGTGCGCGCCCTCAAAGATGCCCCGCATGTCGGGCAGCTCAGAGTCCGAGTCACCAACTCTCGTACTTGAGACTTCGGACCTCGTCTGGTGACGAGCGCCGCGTCGAGCGGTACGTTCAGACCTGCTCAATCCCTGCCCCGTTCTCGCTCGCGACCTGCGTGCGAGGTTCGAGTCCCTGGCGCCGCAGGCACGTGAGGAGCGATCCATGGCGTGGAGCACGCGTGAGCTCGCCGACCTGGCGGGGACGACGGTGAACACGATCCGGCATTACCACCGGCGCGGGCTCCTCGACGAGCCCGACCGCAGGTACAACGGGTACAAGCAGTACGGCGTGCCGCACCTGGTGCGCCTGCTGAGGATCCGGCGCCTCGCCGACCTGGGGCTGCCACTCGCGCAGGTCGGCGAGGCGGGCGCGGGCGCGACGAGCACGCCAGAGGCGTTGCGGGAGCTGGACGCCGAGCTCGCGGCGAGGATCGAGCGCCTGGAGCAGGCCCGGGCCGACATCGGGGCGATCCTGCGCGACGACGCCCCGGCAGACGCGCCCGCGGGGTTCGCGCCCGTCGCGTCGCACCTGTCGGAGGCAGACCAGTCGATCGTCCACATCTACACCCAGCTCTGGGACGAGACGGCGTTGGTGGATCTGCGGCGCATGATCGAGGTCGACGTCGAGGGCGGCGACGTCGGGGGCGAGATTGCCACGCTCCCGGAGGACGCGGATGAGGAGACACGGCAGCAGCTCGCCGAGCTGATCGCGCCCGGCATCGCGCGGCACCTCGTCGACTACCCGTGGCTGAACGACCCCGCACAGCACCTCTCGAAGGACGAGCACGTGACGCAGCAGACGTTCATCGCTGCACTGACGGAGCTGTACAACCCGGCTCAGCGCGACGTCCTGTCACGCGCCGGGATCCTCGCGCATGAGCTCGCGCAGGCGGAGATCGCGGCGGGCGGAGACGCCGACGAGACACCGTCCCCCGGCTCCGCTTGACCCTGTTCTGAGAACACAGCTTCTACTCGGGCCGAGATCGAGAACCGCTCGATCTCGTGACCCGACAGGAGCCAGACATGACCCCGTTGCAGGAGATCATCAGCAAGTTCCAGGAGCTCGTGGCCCAGGTGCCCGAGATCTTCCAGCCCTTCATCGTGATGCTCGCCGGAGCCGTTCCGTTCGTGGAGGGCGAGGTCGCGGCCTTGATCGGCCTCCTCGGCGGCCTCAATCCCGTGGTCGCCGGTGTCGTCGCCGCAGCCGGCAACTTCATCAGCGTGCTGCTCGTGGTGCTCCTCACGTCCCGGGCCCGCACGGCCGTCGTGACCCGCAACCGGGTCCGCGTCGGAGCGACAGTGGGCGCAGCAGCGCCCGCGGGACACCCAGAGGCGGAGTCAGCCTTCGAGGAGACGGCGCCGGCCAAGCCGCTGTCCAAGGGCCGTCAACGCCTCAACACCTGGATCGTCCGCTTCGGCGTCCCCGGAGCCAGCATCCTCGGGCCCTTCGCCATCCCGACGCAGCTCACCTCCGCGATCCTGGTCGCCGGGGGGACGTCCCGCGCGTGGGTGCTGCTGTGGCAGGCGGTGGCGATCGTCCTGTGGACGACCATCTCCACCGTGTCGATCTGGGCCGCGCTCACCTACCTCGTCGGGGCCTGAGCGGATGGCAGGAGGACCGGGGGCGTCCGAGTACGGCGGCGGTCCCCCACATGCGGCTCCTTGTACACAGACGAAGGCCCGGACCAGTAGGTCCGGGCCTTCGTCTTCTGAGTAGCGGGGGCAGGATTTGAACCTGCGACCTCTGGGTTATGAGCCCAGCGAGCTACCGAGCTGCTCCACCCCGCGTCGGTGGGATCAATCTACGTCATGTTCGGGGCGGCGCGGTCCACGACCCCGCTCTGAAGGGCGCCGCTGCGCCGTCCGGGGGAGGGGGTGCCGCAACGTCGTCACCTCTGGGTAGGATCGCCGGGTGTCCTTGCGGAAGTGTTGTCGCTGAGCTGACGACCTCGCGCGCCTGAGCGGCCTCTCGGCCCCGGCAGCGCACCCGCACGACGCCCACTGAGGACAAGCTCGTGACGACAGCCACGCTCGCCCGCCCCCTGCACGCCACCCCCGCCATGGCTCCGGACGGGCGTGCGCCCGTGGTGTTCCGCGGCGACACCGGCTCGGACGCCGTCACGCTGCTCGCCGCCGCCCGCGCGGACGTGGTGCGGGTGGGCTTCTCCGCCGACGCCCCCGATCGGGCCGCGGTGGCCGCCCTCGTCGCCGAGGTCGAGGACGAGGTCGCCGCCGTGGGCCGGAGCCGCGGGGACGTCGCGGTGCTGCTGGACGTCGAGGTGGTGGTCGTCGCCGACGACGCCGCCGCCCGGGCCAAGTCGGCCCAGCTCGCGTGCCTCGACGCGATGGCGGGCGTCGTGTGGCCGGCCGCGGCCACCCGGGTGGTGACGACGGCCGACCAGGTGCACGCGGCGGCGGCGCGGCTCGCGCAGGAGGTCGGCGCGGACGGCGCCTACGTCATCCCGCTGGCGGGCTCGGCGGGTCTGCTGGCGGCCGTCAGCCGAGCTGGCTGAGGGCCTGCGCCAGGTCGTCGATGAGGTCCAGCGGGTCCTCGAGCCCGATGGACAGCCGCACCGTGGACTCCGCGATGCCGACCTTGGCGCGGCCTGCGGGGCCGAGCTTGCGGTGCGTGGTCGTGGCGGGGTGCGTGACCAGGGACTTCGCGTCGCCGAGGTTGTTGGAGATGTCGACGATGCGCAGCGAGTCGAGCACCCCGAAGGTGAGCTTCTTGGCGACGTCGGGCGTGGCGCCCTCCGGCACGGCGAGGTTCAGGGTGACGACGGTGCCGCCGCCGGTCTGCTGCTGGAGCGCGAGCGCGTGCTGCGGGTGGGACGGCAGGAACGGGTAGCGGACCTGCGCAATGCCGGGCTGCTGCTCGAGCCAGGTGGCGACCTGCAGCGCGGAGGCGGCCTGGTGGCGCACCCGCAGCGACATCGTCTCCAGGCCCTTGAGCAGCACCCACGCGTTGAACGGGCTCAGCGACGGCCCGGTGTTGCGGATCAGGGTCTGCACCGGCCCGTGGATGTACTCGTCCGAGCCGAGGATCGCGCCGCCCAGCACACGGCCCTGCCCGTCGATGTGCTTGGTCGCGGAATACACGACGACATCGGCGCCCAGGTCGAGCGGGCGGGAGAACACCGGCGTCGCGAACACGTTGTCCACCACGACGGTGGCCCCGGCGGCGTGGGCCAGCCGCGTGACGGCGGCGATGTCGACGAGGTCCTGCATGGGGTTGGACGGCGTCTCGAAGAACACCACGTCCGCGGGGGTCGACAGCGCCTCCTCCCACTGCGACAGCACGTGGCCGTCCACGTAGTCGGTGCGCACGCCCCAGCGGGCGAACAGCTCATCGAAGATCGTCACGGTGTTGCCGAACAGGGCGCGCGCGGCCACGATCCGCGATCCGGATCCGACCAGTGCGGCGAGCGAGGTGAACACCGCGGACATGCCGGACGCCGTGGCGTAGGCGGCCTCGGCGCCGTCGATCAGGCGCAGCCGCTCCTCGAACGTGGAGACGGTGGGGTTGCCGTACCGGGAGTACAGGAACCGGTCGGACTCTCCGGCGAAGGCGGCCTCGGCGTCGGCGGCGCGCTCGTACACGTACCCCTGGGTGAGGTACAGCGCCTCGGACGTCTCGTTGAACTGCGAGCGCACGAGCCCGCCGCGCACCGCGAGCGTGTCGGGGCGCAGGGTGTCGCGGGAGACGGTGCGGGCGTCCCAGTCGCCCGGGCCGGGGACGCGCCGGCGGCCGGCGCCCGGTTCGTCGCGCGGCTCGTCGCCCGGAGCGGAGGCGCTCATGGCTGCCGCCACGGCAGGCCGGCGGCGCGCCAGCCCTCGATGCCGCGGTGCCCGTGCTCGTCGAGCCCGCCCTCGAAGCCCTCGAGCACGTTGTACGCGGGGCCGTACCCGGCCGCGGTGGCGGCTGTCGCGGCGCCGATGGACCGGGCGCCCGAGCGGCACAGGAACAGCACCGGCCGGCCGTCGCCGGGGGTCAGCCCGGTGCGGGCCAGCTCGTCCAGGAAGTCGGGGTTGACCTGCCCGCTGGGGTAGCGGGACCACTCGATGAAGGCGACGCCCTGGCCGAGCGGGCTGACGTCGGGGACGCCCACGAATCGCCACTCGGCGTCGGTGCGCACGTCCACCAGCACGGCGTGCTCGTCGGCGGCTAGCAGGTCCCACGCCTCGCGAGGGGTCAGGTCTCCGGCGTACTCGTGGGCGCTCATACGAGCCTCGTCTCGGGCTGCTGGGGCGTGGGGAGCACAACGGCCTGCGCGACGATGACACGCTCGCCGTCGAACGTGGCGGCGGGGGAGCCGTGCAGCACGTACCCCTCGGCCAGCGCCGCGCTCACCCGCTCGCAGAAGGTGCTGTCGTCCGGCCCGGTGAGCAGCCGGTAGCGGTGGCGTGCGGGCTTGTCACCGGTCGTGCCGGGGACGGTTTCGGGTGTGGTCATGTCGCCTCCATCGGTCCTGGCGGTAGCACCCTCGACCGGCACCGGGGGGTGCGCGCGGGTTGCTGCGGCGTCATCGAGCCAGATCTCTCGGCCGCTCTGGATGGTCCTGCGAGAGTACGCCGTAGCCGGGTTTCATTCCAGGTGCCGGACAAGCGGCTCACGATCCGAGACGATCGTCGCGCCTGATGGCACCGGTGCGGGACCGCGTGCTTATCTTGGAGATCAGGTCATGAGTGCCAGCGCACAGCCCCGGCTTGCTGGCCGGCAACCCTCCTCCGCGGTGGGGTGCCCCGGGTGACGACCAGGTCGTGCGCTTGTCGTGCACGACAAGCGCGGGGGTTGGCTCGACAGCTCCCCCCCACAGTTGTCGGAGGAGTGTCATGAAGTCTCTCGCCACCGAGTCCATCTCGTGCCTGGACGAGGCCGCCTCGACCGAGCACCTGCCGCTGCTCGCGGTCGCGGGGGCCGCCACCCAGGTGCCGCTCGTCGACGGCACCTCCCGCACCTACGCCAACCTCGACTACGCCGCGAGCGCCCCCGCGCTGGAGCGCGTCGCCACGCGGGTGGCCGAGGTGCTGCCGCTCTACGCGTCGGTGCACCGCGGGGCCGGGTATCTCTCGCAGGTGTCCACGGCGCTGTACGAGGCGTCGCGCCAGGCAGTGGCCCGGTTCGTGGGCGCCCGTGAGGACGACGTCACGATCATCACGCGCAACACCACCGACTCGCTGAACCTCCTGGCCGGGGTGGTGCCCGCGGCGCCGGACGGGACGCCCGGCCGGGTGCTCGTCCTGGACGTGGAGCACCACGCCAACCTGCTGCCCTGGACGCACGGGCTGGGCCTGGACGCGACGGTGCTGGCCATCGCCGACACCGTCGCCGGCACCCTGGACGCCATCGCCGTCGAGCTCGCCGCCCGCCCGTACGCCCTGGTCACGGTGACCGGCGCGTCCAACGTCACGGGCGAGGCGCTGCCGATCGGCGACGTCGTGCGGATCGCCCACGCAGCGGGCGCCCGGGTGGCCGTGGATGGCGCCCAGCTCATCCCGCACCGCCGGTTCTCCCTGGAGGACAGCGGCGTCGACTACCTGGCGTTCTCGGGCCACAAGGCGTACGCGCCGTTCGGCGCCGGTGTGCTGGTCGGGCGGCGCGACTGGCTGGACGTCGGCACGCCGTACCTCGCAGGGGGAGGCGCGGTGCGCGACGTCCGGACCGATCGCACGCTCTGGCAGCCGGCGCCCGCCCGCCATGAGGCCGGGTCGCCCAACGTCATCGGCGCGGTCGCCCTCGCCGAGGCGTGCGACGCGCTCGCGGCCCTGCCCGATGGCGCCCTCGCCGCCCACGAGGAGGTGCTGCGCGCCCGGCTCGTCGAAGGGCTCGAGACGCTCGACGGCGTTGAGGTCGTGCGGATCTGGCCGGACTCCCACGACCCGGTGGGCGTCGTGACGTTCACGGTGGCGGGGCACGACCCCGGGCTTGTCGCCGCGTTCCTGGCGGCCGAGTACGGCATCGGGGTGCGGGACGGGCGGTTCTGCGCCCACCCGCTGCTCTCGCGCCTAGGCGCCAGCAGCGGGGCCATCCGCGCCTCGGTGGGCGTCGGGACGCCCGGGGAGGCTGTGGACCGGTTGATCGCTGGGCTGGCGGCCTACCTGAAGGCTGGGCCGCGGGCCCGCTACGAGGTGGTCGACGGGTGCTGGACGGTGGTCGACGACACCCGTCCGCTGCTGGCCGTGCAGGGCCTGGACTCGCTCACCGCCACGGCCGCGCAGGCCTGCGGTCCCGCGGTCGACTGATGTCTGGGGTGGCCGGGGGTCGCGTGACGATCCCCGCTAGAGCATCCCGCCCTTGAGGGTGATCGACGCGATGAGGCCGACGGCGCCTAGCACCAGGCCCCCGATCGCCTGCTTGCGCCCAACCGGCGCGTACCCGAACTGGGTCATCTGGCCGGCCCGCTGCAGCCCGAGCCCGGACACGACGATCGCGGCGATCGAGCACAGCAGCACCGGGTTCACCAGGATGCTGACGGCGCCGAGGATGAGCCCAGCGCGGGCGCGGGGGTTGCGCAGCACCGGTGGGGCGTACAGCGGTGAGGCGGGGGGCTCGGGCTGGCTTGACGCGCCGGCGGACTGGGCCATGGTGGTGCTCCCTGCGTTGATCTGGAGGGCCGAGAGTACCCGTCGGAACTAGGCGCCTGACCACGTCCGCAGCGCTCTACCGTCGCCCGTGGGTGAGGGGATAGTGTCCCGGGAATGGGGGACAAAACGGACAATGATGTCGGTGTCCAGGTGGCGCTACGAGTCGTCGACCTGCAGCGGGCGGTGCGGTTCTACCAGCGCCTCCTGGGCCAGCGGGCGGACGCGGTCTTCGGCCCGTCCGGGCTTGCACTGTTCGTGGTGGATCAGGCGCGCACCCGCCTGCTCCTGGACCGGGAGGCGGTGAGCGGCCTCGTCTGCCTGCCTGTCGACGACGTCCGCAGGCGCGTCGAGGAGCTTCGTGCGGAGGGAATCGTCGTCGAGGCGGAGCCCACCGTCGTCTGCGAGGTCGCCGATCCGGCCCACGGGAAGGGCGGCGGCCACGAGTGGCGGGCCTTCGTCCGTGACACCGAGGGCAACGCGCTCGGGCTGGTCAGCGCCGCGGCGGTGGGCGGCTGACGCGCGGGCCGCTCACGCGACGACGATCCGGAGGTGGGCCGCCATCGCCGGCGCCAGGTCGACGAGCTGCTCCTCGCTGATGGTCGCGCCAGCGAGCCCTTCGATTCCGTGCAGCCCGGACAGGTCCGCGCCGCGCAGGTCCACGCTCGACAGCGTCGAGCGGGTCAGGTCGATGCGCCCGACGCGGCACGAGTCGAACGCCATCCGCGTGACCTTCGCGCCGCCGAGGTCGAGCTCGCCGATCACGCAGCCGTCGAACCGCACGTCCGTCAGCGCCGCGTCCCGCAGGTTCACGTAGTCGATCTTCCCGCCGCGCACCAGCACCCGCGTGAACGTCGAGGCGTACGCGGTGACCGCGCCGAGCCGGCAGTCCCGGAGCTCGACGTCACGCCAGATGGACGTCGCCGCGTCGAGGCTGCCCGCGTGCACGTCGGTCAGCGTGCTCTCCGCGACCTGCCCGTGCCCCAGGTTGGCGCCGTCCAGCCGGCACCCGGTCCACGCGCAGTCCATGAACCGGGCGTGCCGCAGGTCCTGGCCGGTGAGGTCCAGCCCGTCGAACGCGAGCGCCTCGTAATCGCCCTCGTCCTCGAGGCGCCCCTCGAACGGGGCCAGCGCGGGCAGGGACAGGCGGGGTGCGGCGAGGGTCTGGGGACGGCGGCTCATCCCCAGAGCCTGCCACCACGCCGTCCGCGGTCACGGCGCGCTCGCAGCGCCCCATCCGGTTGTGCGCTGGTGTGTCGCGGTGGAACCTGGGCCGTGGTGGGCCCGTACGCGGTCGTGGGAGGGCGAGTGATGGGACCGGTCGTCTCCTACGTCGTCACCGGCGCCGGCAGCGGCATCGGGCGCGAAATCGCCGCGCGGCTCGCGCGCACCGCCCACGTGGTGGTCCTCGACCCGGCACGCGGCCCGGCGTGGGACCTCGAGCGGGTGCACGTCGTCGAGGGGGACGCCGGGGACCCCGCCACGGCGCTCGCGGCGGCGCAGCAGGCCGAGTCCCACGCCCCGCTGACTGGCTGGGTCAACAACGCTGCCGTCTTCCATGACACGACCCTCGCGGGCGCCGGGGCCGCCGACGTGCTGGGCATGATCACCGCGAACCTGCGCCTGGCGGTGGTGGGCTGCCACGTCGCGGTGAACCACCTGCTGCGCCACCGGCGGCCCGGCGCCATCGTGAACGTGTCCTCCCACCAAGCGCAGCGGGCGGTGCGCGGCGCGCTGCCGTACGCGACGGCGAAGGCCGCCCTCGAAGGCCTGACCCGCGCAGTGGCGGTCGACCACGGGCCTGACGGGATCCGCGCGAACGCCGTGGCGCTGGGCTCGATCATCACGGCCCGATACGAGCAGTACCGGGCGGCCCACCCGGACGTGGACGCGCACATGGCGGCCCTCCACCCGCTGGGCGGGATCGGGCAGCCGGGCGACGTCGCGGACGCCGTCGAGTTCCTGCTGTCCGAGCACGCCCGGCACATCACCGGCGCCGTGCTGCCGGTGGACGGCGGCCGATCCGTGCTCGGGCTCGACCCTGAGGCGGGCTAGGCGCGGGAGTCGCGCCAGGCCACCCACTGCTCGACGAGCGACAAGTCGTAGTCCGGTCCGCTGGCCGACACCGTGAACAGGGTCACCCCGGCGTCGACCAGGGCGTCGGCCACCTCGGCCGGGGGTGCGCTGACCGCGACCGAGCGCTCGATCTGGCTGGCGTCCCGCCCGACGTCCGCGCCGTGCTGGTCGAGGATCGCGCTCTTGCGCCGCAGCGTCTCCACGTCGCCGAAGCTGTGCCACACGTCGGCGTGCTCGGCGACGATCCGCAGCGTCTTCCGCTCCCCGCCCCCGCCGATGAGGATCGGGATGTCCCGGGTGGGCAGCGGGTTGGACGCCGCCCACCGGGCCTTGATCCGCGGCAGCGCCTCCCCGAGCGCCGCGATGCGCGAGCCGGCTGTGCCGAACTCGTACCCGAACTCGTCGTAGTCCCGCTCGAACCACCCGGCGCCGATGCCCAGGATCAGGCGGCCGCCGGAGATGTGGTCGACGGTCCGCGCCATGTCGGCCAGCAGGTCGGGGTTCCGGTAGGAGTTGCAGGTGACCAGCGCGCCGATCTGCACCCGGCTGGTCTGCTCCGCCCACGCCCCGAGCATCGTCCAGCACTCGAAGTGCTTGCCGTCCGGGTCGCCGTACAGCGGGAAGAAGTGGTCCCAGTTGAAGATGACGTCGACGCCGATGTCCTCGGCGCGGCGGACCGCGTCGCGGATCTGAGGGTAGTCGGCATGCTGCGGCTGGAGCTGGACTCCGATGCGCACGGGCTTGGTCATGGGCAGATCCTCGCAGTCGTCGGTCACATCCGCGCGTAGCGGGACCGCACGAATGAGTAGGCGCCGTAGCAGGCGAGGCCGAGGCCGACCGCGATGAGGGCGGCGACGCCGGCTGGCTGGTCCCGCAGCTCGTGCAGCGCCCCGTCGAGGCCCTGCGCCTGCGCCGGGTCGGACGTGATGCCGGCCATCACGAAGGCGAAGCCGATCAGGGCCAGCGCGACACCCTTGGCCACGTACCCGGCGGTGCCCGCCTTCGTGACCGCGTTGCCGGCCTGACCCCGCGGGACGCCCCGCAGGTCGTGGAGGAACTTCCGCTTGATGCCCTTGATGACGTGGTAGACCGCCACGGCGATGACGCCCAGCCCGACCACCACGACGAGCGCCCGCCCGCCCGGGGCCTCCATCAGCCCGGCGGTCGCGTCCTGCGTCTGGCCTTCGCTCGAGCTGCCCGAGCCCGTCGCGAAACCGGCCGCGCTCACGGCCAGGGCCAGGTAGACGACGGCCTTGGCGGCCGCCTTCGCCCGGTCGCTCTTCTCGCCCTGCCCGCGGATCGCCTCGGCGGCCTGCCAGGCGGCGAGGGCGAGGAGGGCGACGGCGCCCACCCACAGCATCGCGCCGCCGAACGGCGTGCCGGCTATCTGGGCGAGCGCCCCGGACTGGTCGGCGCTCTCACCGCCGCCGCCGAGGGCCACCTGGACAGCGAGCACGCCGATCAGCACGTGCAGCACACCGCTCACCGCGTAGCCACCGCGTGCGGCGAGCTCCCATGGGCGCTGGCGGGCTGCGCTCCTCGCGGTGGACGTCGTGGTGCTCATCAGTGCCTCCTCGTCGGGGGCGCGCCTCTCGCGCCGCCGGCCGATCGTGGCATCGACCGGCCAAGTCCGCGACCGGAAGGAATGGATTTGCGGTGGTCAGCCCGCCGTGCCCATCCGCACGGCGCCGTCGGCGTCGACCACGAGCCCGGGGTTGTGGGCGACCTCCCAGCGCACGCCGCACGGATCCTCGACGTATCCGCTGTAGCCGCCCCATTCGGCACGCTGCGGCTCCTTGAGCAACGTCGCCCCTGCGGCGACGGCTCGGGCGACGACCACGTCGACCTCGCCCTCGGAGTCGACGTTGTGCGCCAGGGTGACACCCTGCGCCGTCGGCGCGTCACGCACGCCGATGTCCTCGGCGAGCGCGGTGGCCCCGAAGAAGCTGAGCACCATGCCGGGAGCCACCTGGAGGAAGAGCACGTCCGGCAGGTCGAGGGTCGGCGTCCAGCCGAGCCCGTCGAGGTAGAAGCGGCGGGCGGCGTCGACGTCGCGCACACCGAGGGTCAGGAGCGTCAGTCGTTGGTCCATCGACCGAGCGTGCCACGTGGCGCCGACAGCACGACAGCCCCCGCCTGGCGGGCGGGGGCTGTGCGGGGACGGGTCAGAGGGGGGTGACGGCGCCGGTCAAGTGCGGCTTGCCGGACCGGCCGTTCCATCCGGCGTAGGCGAACCCGCCCACGCCGTCGGGCGCCACGCGGACGTCGACCGTGCCGGGCAGCAGCACCGGCTTGGCGAACTCGACGGTCCAGGTGAACGCGTCACCGCGCCCGGCGCCGACGTCAGCCAGCGCGCGCGACGCCGTGTACATCCCGTGCGCGATAGCCCGCGGGAAGCCGAGCGCCTTGGCGCTGAGCTTCGACAGGTGGATGGGGTTCCGGTCGCCCGAGACCGCGGCGTACCTGCGGCCGGCGTCGGAGGCGAGGCGCCAGCGGCCGGTAGGGACCGGCGGCACGAACGGCTCACGCCGCCCGTCGTCCGTCGCGGTGTCCTCCGAGGCGCCATCGGCGGCGGGACCGCCCAGCCGGGCGCCCTTCGCCAGGTACGTCGAGGTCCCGCGCCAGGCGAGCTCGCCGCCCAGCACGTCGTCGCCGGCCCCTGCGATCCGGACCTCCGTCACGAGCTCGATCTGCGTGCCCGAGCGGTGCGAGGCCAGGCCCTGCGCCCAGGCGCGGATGTCGAGGCGGTCGCCCAGCAGGATCGGGCGGAGCTGCTCGACCCGGTTGGCCAGGTGAACCATGCCCAGCAGCGGCAGCGGGAAGTCGTGCCGCACCATGACGGCCGTGGCCACCGGGAACGCCAGGACGTGCGTGAACCCGGCAGGCAGCACGTCGGACGCGCTCTCGCCGAGCAGGTGCTGGTAGGCGGTCAGGTGCTCGGGGTCGGCCTGCGCTCCGGCGACGACGTAGGCGACGTCGGGCAGCGTGCGGGGAGCGCGCCCCAGGCGCCGGCCGAGGGCCAGCCGCCCCGAGGCGGTCACGCCCCGCCCGTACAGCCCGCCGAGCCCGGGGACGGCAGGCAGGACCACCGACGCCTGCGGGCCCGGACCCCGCAGGCCAAGGGCGGCGCCGTCCGCGTCGGTCTCGTCCAGCTCCGTGACCTCACGCGCTGTCACTGGCCCACCATGTTCTGCCCGCACACCCGCAGCGTCTGGCCGAGGATGCCACCCGCCTGCGGCGACGCGAGGAAGGCGACGGTCTCGGCGACGTCCACCGGCTGCCCGCCCTGCTGCAGTGAGTTGAGCCGCCGGGCGACCTGCCGGGTGAGGGCCGGGATGCGGGCGGTCATCTCCGTCTCGATGAAGCCGGGGGCGACGGCGTTCGCGGTGCCGCCGAACGCGGTGAGCAGCGGCGCGGTGGCCCGCACCATGCCGATCACCCCGCCCTTGGACGCCGCGTAGTTCGTCTGCCCACGGTTGCCCGCGATGCCCGACGTCGAGGCGAGCCCGATGATGCGGGGCGCGTCGATGAAGTCGCCGGACTCGAGCAGCGCCTCGTTGATGCGCAACGGCGCGGCGACGTTGACCGCCAGCACCGGCGCCCACTTCTCCGGGGTCATGTTCGCGAGCAGCTTGTCCCGGGTGATGCCGGCGTTGTGCACCACGATGTCGAGCCGCCCGTGCCGTGTGGTGGCGTGCTCGAGGATCTTCTGCCCGGCGTCCTCGGCGGTCACGTCGAGCTGCAGGGCGGTGCCGCGCACGGCGTTGGCCACCGCGGCGAGCTGCTCGCCGGCGGCGGGCACGTCCACGGCCACCACCGTGGCGCCGTCCCGGGCCAGCGTCTTGGCGATCGACGCGCCGATGCCGCGGGCGGCGCCGGTGACGACCGCGACCCGGCCGGCGAGCGGCCGCTCCCAGTCGGCGGGGAGCGCCCCGGCCTCCGAGTCGACGTGCAGCAGCTGGCCGTCGACGAACGCGGAGCGGGTGGACAGGAAGAACCGCAGCGCGCCCAGGGCGCTCGGCGCGGTCACGGTGACGCCGTCGGCCACCACCACGCCGTTGGCGGTGGCACCGCCGCGCAGCTCCTTGGCCAGCGACCGCAGCACCCCGTCGATGCCCTGGCGGGCTGCGGCCTGGGCGGGGCCGTCCTCGGCGCCTGCCGGGCGGGAGATCGTCACGATGCGGGCGCCCGGGGCGAGGCCCTTGAGCACGCTGGCCGCCGCGAGCATCGGTTCGGCGAGCTGGTCGGGGTGGGTCACCTCGGTGAGGACGAGCACGATGGCGGCGTGCCGCTCGCCCGGTGCGGCGGTGCGGCGCACGTCCAGGTCCCAGCCGCGCTCGAGCCCGGTGTCGTCGAGCGACGTGCCCGAGAGCAGGCGCGCAACCGCATCCGCGTCCGCACCTGTGCCGAGCACCAGCACCGGCCCCGCGAGCAGCGGCTGCCCCGCCCGGTACCGCCGCAGCGGCGCGGGCCGGGGCAGCCCGAGCTGCGTCGCGATCTTCTTGGTGACCCCGGAGTTGACCAGGTTCAGGTAGGTGTCGGTGCTCACGCCGCCTCCAGGATCGCGGTCAGTCCGAGGCCACCTGCGGCGCAGATGGAGATGAGGGCGCGCACGGGCTCGTCAGTGCCCTGCTCGGCCTTGCGGCGGGCGAGCTCCTTGGAGATCGTCGCGACGATGCGCCCACCGGTGGCCGCGAACGGGTGGCCGGCGGCGAGCGACGAGCCGTGCACGTTGAGACGCGAGCGCTCGACCTTGCCGAACGCGCTGTCGAGCCCGAGCCGGGTGCGGCAGAACTCCTCGTCCTCCCAGGCGGCGAGCGTGGTCAGCACGGTGGCGGCGAACGCCTCGTGGATCTCGACGTAGTCGAAGTCGGCGAGGGTCAGCCCGTTCCGGGCGAGCAGGCGCGGAACCGCGAACACGGGCGCCATGAGCAGCCCGTCCACGCCGTGCACGAAGTCCACGGCGCCGGTCTCGGCGTCGACGATCGAGGCCAGCGGGGTGAGGTCGTGCGCGGCGGCCCACTCGTCCGATCCGAGCAGCACGGTCGAGGCGCCGTCGGACAGGGGCGTGGAGTTGCCGGCCGTCATCGTCGCCTCGGCGTCCAGGCCCAGCCCGAACGTGGGCCGCAGCTTGGCGAGCTTCTCGAGCGTGGTGTCGGGGCGCAGGTTCGCGTCCCGCGTGAGGCCGCGGAAGGGCGTGACCAGGTCGTCGAAGAACCCGGCGTCGTAGGCGGCGGCCAGGTTGATGTGGCTGGCGTGGGCGATCTCGTCCTGCGCCTCGCGCGTGATGCCCCACTCGGCGGTGGTGATGGCCTGGTGCTCGCCCATCGACAGCCCGGTGCGCGGCTCATTGGTGCGCGGCGCGTCGGGCGCGAGGTCCTTGGGTCGGATGGACGCGGCGGCGGCGAGCTTCTGCGGCAGCGTCTTGGCCCGCGACAGGTCGAGCAGCGCGCGGCGCAGGCGGTCGCTCACGGCGATCGGCGCGTCGGAGGTGGTGTCGACGCCCCCGGCGATCGCCGAGTCGAGCTGGCCGAGACGGATCTTGTTGCTCAGGCTGACGATGGTCTCGAGGCCTGTGGCGCAGGCCTGCTGCATGTCGTAGGCGGGCGTCTCGTCGCTGAGCGCCGAGCCGAGGACGGCCTCGCGGGTGAGGTTGAAGTCGCGGCTGTGCTTCAGCACGGCGCCCGCAGCGACGGCGCCGATGCGCTCGCCCTGCAGTCCGTACCGGGCGACGAGCCCGTCCAGGGCAGCGGTCAGCATGTCCTGGTTGCTGGCGTGGGCGTAGGGGCCGCCGGCCCGCGCGAACGGGATCCGGTTGCCGCCGAGGACGAGGGCGCGCCGGGGGATCTGGGCCCCGCCCTCGGGCGTGCTGGTGTGCTCCGTGCCTGCCGAGGCTCCGGTGCGTGTGCTGGCCATGGGGCGTTCCTCTCGCGTCGTCGCTGAGTCTGAGATGCCGTTGAGCCGTGCCGGGACGTGGTGTGTCCAGCGTGCCGTGTTCTGGGACCTGCGGCCTAGGAGGGGAATCCCAAGCGGTGATATGTGTCCGAAACCCACAGTACCTGATACCTTCGGTTTCGTGAGTCACATCACACCTGCCCCGTCGATGGCGACGGGCGCCACACCAGCCGTACTGCGGCAGGCGACAGGCGCCGTCGCCCCTTCTGCGCGCCCGGGAGAGCAACCGGCCCCCGGGCCGATGGGCGCCGACGCCGCCGTCGACGGGCGCTCCACCCGCTGGGTGGACCACCGCGAGGCCCGACGCGCCGAATTCGTCCGGGTGGCCCGCAAGACCGTCCACCACCAAGGCCCCGATGTCTCCATGGAGGAGATCGCGGCCGCCGCGGGCACCTCCAAGTCGATCGTCTACCGCTACTTCGCGGACAAGACCGGCCTGCAGATCGCGGTGGCGGAGGCCGTCGTGCTGCAGATCCAAGGGGCGCTCGAAGGGGTCCTGCGCGTCGCGCCGACCCCCCGCGAAGGGCTCCGCGCGATGGTCGCGGTCTACCTGGAGATGATCGAGTCCTCCCCGCACGTCTACGCGTTCGTCACGCGCGACGGCTCGGTCGAGTCCGGCGGGCCGCTCGGCCACTTCCTGGACTCGGTGACGCACCTCGTCGCCGCGCCGTTCCTCCGTGGCCTCACCGACGAGTCCGGCTCCGCGGTGCGACCCGACGAGCCCGGTCTCGCCGACGAGGACGACGCCGAGGCCGCCCGGCGCGCGCTCACCGAGGCCTGGGCCGCGGGCGCCGTCGGATTCGTGCGCGGCGCCGGCGAACGCTGGCTCGCGCACCGCGGGCAGCCCGGCAACCCCGACCGCGAGACCCTCACCGCCCAGATCGCCGCCTGGCTCTGGGCAGGCCCTGTCGGCCTCCTGGCCCGTGAGCTCGGGCGCCCAGCCCAGACCGCCCCCCCGAAGACCCCGCAGCACGCCGATCCCGACCTGCTTTCGACCGAGGAGTCCTCATGACCGCCAGCTCCGCCCGCCCGGCCCGTGCGATCCCTGCCGACGACCCCGCGGTCGACGTCGAGGGACTCGCAGCCGTGCTGCTCGGCCCGTACGCCGAGCTCCGCCGCCAGGCCCGCGCCGTCGCGGGCGAGGAGCGGTACCAGCGCACTGAGGGGTTGAGCGTCCCCGAGCACCGCGAGCGCGTCCTCGAGCAGCTGAAGACCCTGGCTCGCGAGGCCGACGTGCTCCGCGCGTTCCCCACCGCCCTGGGCGGCCGCGACGACCACGGCGGCAGCGTCTCCCGTTTCGAGGAGCTGGTGGTGGCCGACCCGTCGCTGCAGATCAAGGCGGGCGTGCAGTGGGGGCTGTTCGCCTCCGCGATCATGCACCTCGGCACCGCTGAGCACCACGCTCAGCTCCTCCCCGCGGCGATGAGCGTGGACGTCCCCGGCGCCTTCGCGATGACCGAGACCGGGCACGGCTCGGACGTGGCGAGCATCGGCACCACCGCCACCTACGACCCGGACACGCAGGAGTTCGTCATCCACACCCCGTTCCGGGCGGCGTGGAAGGACTACCTGGGCAACGCGGCGGTGCACGGCACGGCCGCGGTCGTGTTCGCGCAGCTCATCACCGCCCCGCCCGGCGGCCGGGCCGTCAACCACGGCGTGCACGCCCTGTACGTGCCGCTGCGGGACCCCGAGACCGGGGAGTTCCTGCCGGGCATCGGCGGGGAGGACGACGGGCTCAAGGGCGGGCTCAACGGCATCGACAACGGCCGGCTGCACTTCGACCACGTCCGGGTGCCGCGCACCAACCTGCTCAACCGCTACGGCGACGTGGCGCCGGACGGCACGTACTCCTCGCCGATCGCCAGCCCCGGCCGCCGCTTCTTCACGATGCTCGGCACGCTGGTCCAGGGCCGTGTCTCGCTCGACGGCGCGGCGGTGAACGCGGCCAAGGTGGCGCTGATCATCGCGGTCACCTACGGCAACCAGCGTCGGCAGTTCACGGGCGCCTCGGACACCGAGGAGATGGTGCTGCTCGACTATGCCGAGCACCAGCGCCGACTGCTGCCGCTGCTGGCCGACACGTACGCGTCCTCGTTCGCGCACGAGGTGCTGCTCGAGAAGTTCGACGCGGTCTTCTCCGGCCGGGAGGACAACGACGCGTCCCGTCAAGACCTCGAGACGCTCGCCGCCTCGCTCAAGCCGGCGTCCACCTGGCTCGCCCTCGACACGCTCCAGGCGGCCCGCGAGGCCTGCGGCGGCGCCGGGTTCCTCACCGAGAACCGGCTCACGTCGCTGCGCGCCGACTTGGACATCTTCGTGACCTTCGAGGGCGACAACACCGTGCTGCTGCAGCTCGTGGCCAAGCGGCTGCTGGCGGACTACGGCCGTGAGTTCGCCAAGTTCGACGCGGGCGGCGTGGCCAGGTTCGTCGCCGGGCAGGCCGCGTCGGCCGCGCTGCACCGCACCCCGCTGCTGCGCGCCGTGCAGACCCTCAGCGACGTGGGTGACGCCCGCCGCTCCGCTGGGCAGCTGCGCGACGCCGACACCCAGCGCGCGCTGCTCGCCGACCGCGTCGACACCATGGTCGCGGACGTCGCCCAGGCCCTGCGGCCCGCGACGAAGGCGCCGCGCGGGCAGGCCGCCGAGCTGTTCAACGAGCACCAGCACGAGCTCATCGAGATGGCCCGCGCGCACGTCGAGCTGGTGCAGTGGGAGGCGTTCACCGCCGGCATCGAGCAGGTCGACGACCCCGGCACCCGGCAGGTCCTGGTCTGGCTGCGGGACCTGTTCGGGCTCTCGGTGATCGAGCGGAACCTCGCCTGGTACCTGATCCACGGGCGCCTGTCTGCGGGTCGGGCGCGCACGGTGACCTCGTACATCGACCGGCTGCTGCGGCGGCTGCGCCCGCACGCCCAGGACCTCGTCGACGCGTTCGGGTACGGCCCCGAGCACGTGCGCGCGCACATCGCCTCCGGCGCCGAGCGGGAGCGCCAGGACGAGGCGCGGGCGTACTACCGGGCCCAGCGCGCCTCGGCCGATGCGCCCGTCCCGGAGAAGCAGGCGCCCGCGGCCGTGATCGCCAAGACGCCGCCGGTGACCGAGACCGCGAACCCCGTGGGCGACCAGATCTCGGCGGAGGCGACGCCTGCCTGATCCGGCGGAGAGCAGACCTCGACGGCCCCGTGGCGATCCCCACGGGGCCGTCGGCGTCTGCCGCCACGAGCGGCCCGGAGGCGGAGCCTGCCTGCGGGGTGCCCGCCTGGGCCGGTCCGCCTAGGGTCGGGGGAGCGCGAGCGCAGTCATGCCACACCCCACGCAGGAGGGCAGACAAGATGAGCGAGCCAGCGATCCCCGGGATCGACCCCGACGTCCCGCCCAGCGGGCCCGGTTGCGTCGAGTGCCTGCAGACCGGCGCCTGGTGGTTCCATCTGCGCCGC
This sequence comes from Cellulomonas chengniuliangii, assembly GCF_024508335.1. Taxonomy (NCBI): domain Bacteria; kingdom Bacillati; phylum Actinomycetota; class Actinomycetes; order Micrococcales; family Cellulomonadaceae; genus Cellulomonas; species Cellulomonas chengniuliangii. Next base: position 289,378 of record NZ_CP101988.1, read on the forward strand.
TGCGCCGCGTGCGGGCACGTGGGCTGTTGCGACCAGTCGCCCGGGCAGCACGCCACCGGCCACAGCCACTTGAGCGGGCACCCGATCATCCAGTCTTATGAGCCGGGGGAGGACTGGTTCTGGGACTACCCACAGCAGGGCTACTTCGATGGGCCGCCGCTGGCCGCGCCGACGCACCATCCGGTGGGCCAGCCGGTGCCCGGCCCCGCTGGACGCGTCCCGGCGAACTGGGTGGACCTGCTGCACTGAGCCTGGGTCAGGCGACGTCGAGCGCTGCCCTGAGCACCGCGGCCTGCGCCTCGATCCACTCGGCGTCGCCGCGCCAGACGTCCCCGTGGCCCTCGTCCCACAGGCGGGACCAGGGTTGGGCGCCCGTGCGGTGGCCATGCTCGAGCAGGGTGAACATGCTCCACGCCCGGGGCGCCAGCAGGTCGGCCAGGCGCGCCCGCCCAGCCTCGTCGAGCCGGTACCCGTCAGCGAGGGCGCGCAAGGCCTGCCCGGCTGCGAGCGGCGACGGTCCGCCGGGGGACAGCGGGATGAACCCGTGGGCCGCGTAGGCCAGGTCCCAGCCGCGGGTGCCGGGCCCGCAGCCGTCCCAGTCGATGAGCACGAGCCGATCCTCGGCCAGGACCAGGTTCCATGGCGCCAGGTCGTGGTGGATCACCAGGTCCGCGCCGTCCGGCGGGATCGCGGTGTGCCATCGGGCGTCGGACGGCGGCTCCCAGCCATCCAGGGCGTCGTGCAGGTCGCGGGCCATCCGACCCACCTCGCGCAGGTCCGGCGGGACGGCGCCGGGGAGCGACGGGTGCGCCATCGGGCCGGGGATGTACTCGACGACGTGACGGCCCTGGTCGTCCAAGCCGTGGGATCGGGGCGCGTGCGTGAAGCCGACGTCGTGCAGCCGCGTCAGCACGGCGTGGACAGCGGGCGTCCAGTGGCCCGCCGGGCGGCGCACGGTGTCGCCGACGCGCACCACCCCGGCTGTCGTGTTGCCGCCGGTCAGGGGCGTCTCGTCATCCACCCGCGCAGTCTCGGCGCAGGGGTCCCTCGTGTCAACGGGAAACCCGCTGGGCGCCTGGTCAGGGCGGGCGGGGCACTGTCCAGGGCACTGACGGGCTCGTCGCCCACTAGCACCGACGGGGACGGCGCCTGGGCGCGCGCGAGTCCGGCCGGCGTGGTGCGTGCCGACCGGGCTCGCGGGGTGTGACCGGTGTGGGGCGCTAGGCGTTGGTCCTAGGCGTCGGCGAGGATCGCGTCGATCTGGCCCATGGCCGCTCCCAGGCCCTCGGCCATGCCCATGTCCACCATCTGCTGCATCTCCGCGACGCCGGGGAACCGGGTGGTGATCGTCATACGGGCGCCCTCGGGCGTCTCCCGGAGGTCGGCGCGGAGCATGATGGCCGGCATGGACGGGTCGACCTCGCCTGCGTCGTCCGCGAAGAAGTTCTCGAACTCGAGGGAGCGCGGCTCGTCGATGGCCACGAACCGCCACAGGCCGGGGGCCTTCTCGCCCTCGGGGCCTGTCATGAAGTAGCTCGCGCCGCCGCCGACCACAAAGTCGTGCTCCACGAACGTGGCCGGCCAGGTGGGCGGCCCCCACCAGCGCTCGAGCTGGCGCGGGTCGGACCACACCTGCCAGACGCGCTCGGGCGACGCGCTGAAGTCGGCGTCGATGGTCATGGTCAGTGCATCGGTGTCCTTGCTCGTGCTGAGGACCGTCATGGTGGGTCTCCGAGCGGTTCGGCGAGGAGCGCCTCGATGCGGCCGATGCGGCCACGCCAGACCTCCTCGTACTCGCCGAGCAGCCGGGCGGCGGCTCGGATCGTGCCGACGTCGCCGCGGACCAGCTGTTCGCGGCCGCGACGCTCCTTGGTGACGAGCCGTGCCCGTTCGAGCACGGCGACGTGCTTCTGGACTGCCGCGAAGCTCATGTCGTAGCCCTGTGCGAGGGTCGAGACCGAGGCTTCTTGACGCATCACCCGCGCGACGATGTCCCGCCGGGTCGCGTCGGCGAGGGCCGCGAAGACGCGGTCGACGCACTCCTGGTCCAGTTCTTGTACAACCATGTGGTTGTACGTTACGCATCGGCCACGGGGTGCGCAAGGGGTGGCCCCGAGAGATCACGCGACCTCGCGCGGACCGTCGTGCGCCGGGAGGAGCCCGGGGAACCGGTCACCATCGGTTGCGCGCCTCCTCGGCCCAGCCCTCCACTCCGTCGACGCGCACCCGGTCACCGGCGTCAGTGGTCATCCACCCGGTCCACGTGCCGAAGCACTGGTGCGTCTCGCCCGCCACGATCCCCAGGTTCATCCGGGAGGCCCGCTCGTGGAACGGGGTGAACGTCAGGTCGACGCGCTCGCGGGCCGCGTCGTGCACCCGCCACGGCGCGAGCCAGTCCGCGCGGTCGTACTCCCACACCAGCTCGTCGCTGTTCTTGTGCACACGTTCGTCGAGCATCAGCGCGTTCTCCGTGGAACCGGTGCCGTCAGTCCATCGGCCGCCCACCTGCACCCCCACCACGTGCCCGTCCACAACACCGCTGCCGGCGCCCCAGTTCCAGCGCATCGAGTACGGCCACCGCCCGCGCCCGTGGTCGAGCACCGCCCACGAGCCGTCCTCCGGCACGTCGTGCGCCGTCCCGTCCACCACAATCGTGCCCGTCACCGGCCGGGCGACGTCCTTGACGGTGTACTGGAACTGCCGATCGCTCCACGGCACCACGACGCCCAGGCTCTCGTGGTTCTCGCCGACCACCGACAGCAGGTCCACCTGCACCCGGTCGGTGCGGGCCCGCAGCCGGGTGCGGCAGTCGCCCTCGGTGATCGTGGCCTCCATTCCGCGGGCCCGCGCGCTCGCCGGGCCGCCGCCCAGGCTCGCCGGCAGCACGGCGCCCCGGGCGAACGGGACCACGGCCACGCGGTCGACCTCCTCGCCGGTGGCCCGATCGAGCACCCACAGCTGGTGCTGGGCCGCGTAATCGAGGCTCGCCACGGTCAACCCGATCACATGGGTCGGGGTCATCACGCCCCAGTACTCCCACCGCTTGGCACGTCCCCAGCCGCGCAGCGCGGTGCGGTGCAGAGGACGACGGGACCAGCCGACCGCAGCGGGGTTGAGCCGGCCCGAGGGCAGGCACAGGTCGACCGGCTCGGTGATCTCGCGCTCGCTGGCGGTCACGTCACGCTCCGTGGGCACCGGGACTCCTTCGTCGGGTGGCCACGACCGTAGCCGTCATCCGGTCAGGTCGGGTTGCAGCGAGCGGCCAGCATCTCGAACGAGCCGACGTCCGGGCGCCACGGCTCCAAGTTCCACGCCTCCTTCTCCGGGGCGCCCAGCGCGTGGCACAGCATCTGGTCGCGCATGCCGTTCGTGTCGGCCTCTGGCTCCTGCGCGACCACGGCCGCCCAGATGCCCTCCTGCGCGGCCAGGCCGCCGGCCCGTGCCCACGCGGTCGGATCGACGGCGAGCGACCGGCCGCCCTCCCGATCGCCCCAGTCGGCCGGGCGGTCGAGCATCCGGGACGCGAACCACACCGTGACGGCGCCGGCGGGCAGGTCCGCGCCGCCATCGAGGCGGCTGACGTCCAGGACGAGCAGGTCCGCGCCGTCGGCGGTGAGCCGGGCCTTGAGCAGTTCGCCGGACGTGGTGGTGGCAGGCGTGGCGAGCCCGCCTGCGAACGACCCGTCGGCGGCGCGCAGCACCACGCTGCCGTCGCCCAGCACGTCGAACGTGCTGCCCACTGGCGCGGCGAGGGCGGCGACGCGAGCAGGCGCCGCCGCGCCCTCCGGGACCGCGACCGTGAGCCGCACCGACCCGTCATCGAGGGTGTCGGTCTGCGGGTCCGGCCCGGGAGCCTCGACGGTGAGGGTCACGTCGCCCGCGGTGAGCGGGTCGCCGTCCGCGCGGACGTCGTCGGCGGTGCGAGACGAGGGCGCCTGGGCCGCTGGCGCCGTCGGCGCCGGGGCGTCGTCCGTTGCGGGAGGATCGACGAAGGGCAGGCTCGTGCATCCCGCCAGCAGAACGGCGCCGAGCGCGGCCGAGCCGAGGGCGGCAGACCCGCGGGGGCCCCGTCCCGTCGCCGCGTGCCGCCGGGTCCCCGCCTGTCTCCGCACCGGGGCACCGTAACCCGCGACCGGTCCCTGGTCACTGAGCCCGGGCACCAGGGGGACGCCGGTAGCCTGGCCTGGTCTTCCGACGGACCCCGCGGACCCTGCCGTCCGGGCCACCCACTCGAGGGAATCGATGACCAGCGCGCCTCAGCCCACCGCCCCGCACGCGACCGACGCCCGACGTCACTCGGACACGGTCGAGCACGCCGCCGCGACCCCGGAGCAGGAGCAGCCCTTCGCCGAGCTGGGCCTCAAGCCCGACGAGTACCAGCGGATCCGCGACATCCTGGGACGGCGCCCCACGGCCGCCGAGCTCGCGATGTACTCGGTGATGTGGTCCGAGCACTGCTCGTACAAGTCGTCCAAGGTGCACCTGGGCCAGTTCGGTGAGAAGACCACGCCGGAGATGAAGAAGCACCTGCTCGTCGGCATCGGCGAGAACGCGGGCGTCGTGGACATCGGCGACGGCTGGGCCGTGACGTTCAAGGTCGAGTCGCACAACCACCCGTCCTACGTCGAGCCGTACCAGGGCGCCGCCACGGGCGTCGGCGGCATCGTGCGCGACATCATCTCGATGGGCGCGCGCCCGGTGGCGGTCATGGACCAGCTGCGGTTCGGCGCCATCGACCACCCCGACACGGCGCGCGTGGTGCACGGCGTGGTGGCCGGCGTGGGGGGCTACGGCAACTCCCTCGGCCTGCCGAACATCGGCGGCGAGCTCGTGTTCGACGCCTGCTACCAGGGCAACCCGCTGGTCAACGCCCTGTGCGTCGGCGTGCTGCGCCATGAGGACATCCACCTCGCGAACGCGTCGGGCACCGGCAACAAGGTCGTCCTGTTCGGGGCCCGCACGGGCGGCGACGGCATCGGCGGCGCGTCGATCCTCGCGTCGGAGACCTTCGACGACGAGAAGCCCTCAAAGCGCCCGTCGGTGCAGGTGGGCGACCCGTTCATGGAGAAGGTGCTCATCGAGTGCTGCCTCGAGCTGTATGCCGCGCGCGTCGTCGAGGGCATCCAGGACCTGGGCGCCGCGGGGATCTCGTGCGCGACGAGCGAGCTGGCGTCCAACGGTGACGGCGGCATGCACGTGGACCTGGAGAACGTGCTGCTGCGCGACCCGACCCTGACGGCCGGCGAGATCCTCATGTCGGAGTCGCAGGAGCGCATGATGGCGGTCGTCACGCCGGAGAAGCTCGACGACTTCCTGGCCATCACGCGCAAGTGGGACGTCGAGACGGCCATCATCGGCGAGGTCACCGGCACGGGCCGCCTGACCATCGACCACGACGGCGAGCGCATCGTGGACGTGGACCCCAAGACCGTGGCGCACGACGGCCCGGTCTACCACCGCCCGTTCGCCCGGCCCTCCTGGCAGGACGCCCTCAACGCGGACTCGATCAGCGGGGACGCCGCCGGCCGTGCCACCCGCCCGAGCACCCCCGAGGAGCTCCGCGCCACGCTGCTGAGCCTGCTCGGCTCCCCGAACCTTGCCTCGGCCGCATGGGTCACGGACCAGTACGACAGGTTCGTGCAGGGCAACACGGCGTTGGCCCAGCCCGACGACGCGGGCGTCATCCGGGTCGACGAGGAGACAGGGCTGGGCGTGGCGCTCGCCACCGACGCGAACGGCCGCCACACCAAGCTCGACCCGTACACCGGCGCGCAGCTCGCGCTCGCGGAGGCGTACCGCAACGTCGCCACGACGGGGGCCCGCCCGCTCGCGGTGACCGACTGCCTCAACTTCGGCAGCCCCGAGGACCCGGACGCCATGTGGCAGCTCGTCGAGGCCATCCGCGGTCTCGCCGACGGCTGCCAGGTGCTGGGCGTGCCCGTCACGGGCGGCAACGTCAGCCTGTACAACGGCACGGGGGAGCCCGGGAAGATCGACTCGTCGATCCACCCGACGCCCGTGGTCGGCGTGCTCGGCGTGCTGGACGACGTGGCCGACGCGACCCCGTCCGGCTGGACCGTGGGCGGCCAGGCCATCTACCTGCTCGGGACCACGCGCGACGAGCTGGACGGCTCCGCGTGGGCCGAGGTCGCGCACCAGCACCTGGGCGGCCTGCCGCCGAAGGTGGACCTGGAGGCGGAGCGCCGTCTGGCCGAGGTGCTGGCGCACGCGAGCCGGGACGACCTGGTCGACGCCGCGCACGACCTCTCCGAGGGCGGCCTCGCGCTGGCGCTGGTCGAGTCCAGCCTGCGGTTCGGTGTGGGCGCTCAGGTGAGCCTCGCGGGGCTGTGCGAGCGGGACGGGGTGACGCCGTTCGCCGCGCTGTTCTCCGAGTCCGGCGCTCGTGCCCTCGTGGCGGTGCCGCGCAGCGAGGAGGTGCGGTTCACGGACCTGTGCACCGCTCGCGGGGTGCCCGCGCTGCGCATCGGGCTCACCGCCGATACGTGCGCCACCGGCGCCGGGGTGGTGGGCGGATCGCACCCGGACGAGCACGCGCACGCGCCCGCCGTCGAGGTCGAGGGCCTCTTCACGCTGCCCCTGGACGAGGCGAGGTCGGTGTCGTCCCAGACTCTGCCCGCATACTTCGGGTGAGTGGCGCGGGCACGAGAGGCCCGCGGACGCCGGGGGTGCGACGCTCAGAGGGCGGACGTCCCGGGCATGTGCACGTCCTGAGACCTAAGGTTCGCGAAGTTGTGCGCGCCGTGGGCACCAACGCAGTGGAGGCATGATCGTGAAGGTTCAGCTCGAGTCGGTCCTGGAGCAGGTGCTGCACCGCAACCCGGGGGAGCTGGAGTTTCACCAGGCGGTCCGCGAGGTCTTCGACAGCCTGGGCCCGGTGCTGCAGAAGAACCCGCAGTACGTGGACGCGGCCGTGCTGGAGCGCATCTGCGAGCCGGAGCGGCAGATCATCTTCCGCGTGCCGTGGGTGGACGACAAGGGCCGCGTGCAGAGCAACCGCGGTTTCCGCGTCGAGTTCAACTCGGCGCTCGGCCCGTACAAGGGCGGCCTGCGCTTCCACCCGTCGGTGTACCTCGGCATCGTGAAGTTCCTCGGCTTCGAGCAGATCTTCAAGAACTCCCTCACGGGCATGCCGATCGGCGGCGGCAAGGGCGGGTCCGACTTCGACCCGCGCGGCAAGTCCGACGGCGAGGTCATGCGCTTCTGCCAGTCGTTCATGACGGAGCTGTACCGCCACATCGGCGAGTACACGGACGTCCCGGCCGGCGACATCGGCGTGGGCGGCCGTGAGATCGGCTACCTGTTCGGCCAGTACAAGCGCATCACCAACCGCTACGAGTCGGGTGTGCTCACCGGCAAGGGCGTCTCGTGGGGCGGCTCCCTGGTCCGCACCGAGGCCACGGGGTACGGCACGGTGCTGTTCGCGCAGAACATGCTGCGCACCCGTGGCCTGACCTTCGACGGGCGCCGGGTCGTGGTGTCCGGCTCCGGCAACGTCGCGATCTACGCGATCGACAAGGCCCAGCAGCTCGGCGCGAACGTCGTCGCGTGCTCCGACTCGACCGGCTCGGTGGTCGACGAGAAGGGCATCGACGTCGCGCTGCTCAAGCAGATCAAGGAGGTCGAGCGCCGCCCGATCTCGGTGTACGCGGAGCGCCGCGGCAACGGCGCGGTCTTCCGCCCGGGGCAGCGGGTGTGGGACGTGCAGGCCGACGTGGCGCTGCCCTGCGCCACCCAGAACGAGCTGGACGCGAATGACGCCCGCCAGCTGATGGCCTCGGGCGTGCTCGCGGTGGCCGAGGGCGCGAACATGCCGACCACCCCGGACGCGGTGGCGATGTTCCAGGAGGCCGGCGTGCTGTTCGCTCCCGGCAAGGCCGCCAACGCCGGCGGTGTGGCGACGTCCGCCCTGGAGATGCAGCAGAACGCCAGCCGCGACGCGTGGTCCTTCGACTACACCGAGGACCGCCTCTCCGCGATCATGTCGGGCATCCACGACCGTTGCGCTTTCACCGCCGACGAGTACGGGCACCCGGGCAACTACGTGATGGGCGCGAACATCGCGGGCTTCACCAAGGTGGCCGACGCGATGCTGGCGCTCGGCATCATCTGAGCCTCTGACGGCCGGCGACGCCGGCCAGCGGGCCTGGAGCCCCCGTCACGACCTCGGGTCGGGCGGGGGCTCCGTCGTGCCCGGTGGGAGGCGTGGCCGGATGGGGGCCCGCGGGCTTCCGGGGCGCGAATCGTTTAGGACGTCGAAGTGAGCGCTCACAACCTGGCGCCGACGCCGAGGAGCGGGTTGTGTCGACCCGACACCTGCGGCCGTCGCGCACATCGTCGTCGCGTCGGTCGCGTCCTCGAGCGATGGAGAGACGCATGTCCCACCGCAAGAAGGCGGCCGCGCTGCTCAGCGCGAGCCTGCTCACCGTGACCGGCATCGGCCTCGTCACGGCCACCACGGCGCAGGCTGCCCCCGGCTGTCGCGTCGACTACGCGGTCACCAACCAGTGGCCCGCCGGGTTCGGCGGCGAGGTGACGATCACCAACCTCGGCGACCCGCTCTCGTCGTGGAAGGTCGACTGGTCGTACTCCGCCGGCCAGCAGATCAGCCAGCTCTGGAACGGCTCCGTGAGCCAGACCGGCGGCAACGTGACCGTCACGAGCCTGCCGTGGAACGGCTCGCTCGCCACCGGCGCCCGCGCCAGCTTCGGCTTCAACGCCTCGTGGAGCGGATCCAACCCCGCACCCACGAGCTTCCGGGTCAACGGGACCACCTGCACGGGCGCCGTGCCGACCACGAGCCCCACGACCACCCCACCCCCGACCACCCCGCCGCCCACCACCCCACCGCCGACCACGCCGCCCCCGCAGACGGGCGACTTCTTCCTCAGCACGGACACCCAGGCCTTCGAGGCCGCGGCAGCCGCGTCGGGCGAGACCAAGACCCTGCTCAACAAGATCGCCCAGACGCCGCAGGCCTACTGGGTGGGCGACTGGGAGACCCCCGCCGTGGCGCAGCAGGGCGTGCGCGACTACACCGCGGCGGCAGCGGCCGCGGGCAAGACCGGGGTGCTCGTCGTCTACGCGATCCCGGGCCGTGACTGCGGCAACCACTCCGGCGGAGGCGTCGGGGAGAGCGAGTACGCGCGCTGGATCGACACCGTCGCCGCGGGCATCCAGGGCAACCCGTGGGTCGTGCTGGAGCCGGACGCCCTCGCCCAGCTGGGCGACTGCAACGGCCAGGGCGACCGCGTCGGGTACCTCAAGTACGCGGCGAAGGCGCTGACCCTCAAGGGCGCCCGCGTGTACATCGACATCGGCCACTCGGGATGGCTCGGCACCGCCGAGGCGGCGCGCCGCCTGCAGCTGGTGGGCTTCGAGCACGCGGTGGGCTTCGCGCTCAACACGTCGAACTACCAGACCACGGAGGCCTCCCGGGCGTACGGCCAGACGATCTCCAACCTGACGGGCGGCAAGACGTTCGTCATCGACACCTCCCGCAACGGCAACGGCTCCAACGGCGAGTGGTGCAACCCGCGGGGTCGGGCGCTCGGCGAGCGGCCGACGCGTGTGGGCAACGGCGGGCTCGACGCTCTGCTGTGGGTCAAGCTGCCCGGCGAGAGCGACGGGGCCTGCAACGGCGGCCCCGCCGCGGGCCAGTGGTGGCAGGAGATCGCCATCGAGATGGCGCGCAACGCCCGCTGGTGACCGCTAGCGGCGCCGCTGGCGGCCAGTGACCCCCCACTGAGCACCAGCGGCGTCCAGCAGCGCCGGCCTCCCCAGCCCTTGTGGGCAGGGGAGGCCGGCGCTGTTCGTCGTGCGGCGGCGTGGGCGCGGGCGCGACGGTGGTCCGGGACCTGCGCCGCCTCGATCGGGGTGATGAAGTCCGGATGAGAGTTCGCCGAAACCCTGGCACCACGCTCCCGCCTCGTGTTTCCTCGTCACCGACGATGGCCGCGGACCCGCGGTCGCCGGGTGCGGGGCACGATGGGCAGGAGCGGGATGAGGCGCAAGACCAAGATCGTGGCAGGCGCGGCGGCTGGAGCGCTGGTCATGACCGTGGCCGTGGCGCTGGTCGCGCGCTCGGCCGCTGGCGCGGGCGCCCCCACGCCGGCGATCTCGGCGGTCACCATGTCCCCGTCCCCGGGTCCGACCACGGCGCCAGCCCTCCACCCGGAGGAGGCCCCGGCCCTTGTGGAACCCGCGCCCGTGAAACCGGCCCCCGCCGCGGGGAACCCGTTGGCGGGCGTGGTGTTCTACGTCAACCCGGACACCCAGGCGGTCCGCGCGGCTGCCACGGCGCACGGAGAGGCCAAGCAGCTGCTCGACAAGATCGCCGGGACGCCGCAGGCGTTCTGGGTCGACGACTGGAACGGGCTGGACTCGGCCCGTGAGGAGGTGCGCGGCTACACCACGCGGGCCGTCGCCGCGGGCGCCAAGCCCGTCGTGGTCGTGTACGCGATCCCGGGTCGCGACTGCGGCTGGTACTCGCAGGGCGGCATCGAGCACAGCGGCTACGCGGCCTGGGTGGATGCGATCGCCGACAGCATGGTGGGCAACCCGTGGGTGATCCTGGAGCCCGACGCGCTGGCCCAGCTGGGCGACTGCGACGGACAGGGCGACCGGCTGGGCTACCTGCGGTACGCCGCGAAGTCGCTCACCGAGCGCGCCGGCGCCCGGGTGTACATCGAGATCGGGAACCCGGCCTGGCTCACCCCCGGCCAAGCCGCCGCGAAGCTGGGCCTGGTGGGCTTCGAGCACGCGGCGGGCTTCGCGTTCAACACGTCGAACTTCCAGCCCACGGACGTCTCGCGCGCCTGGGGCGAGGCGGTGTCCGCGGAAGTCGGCGGCAAGCCTTACGTCATCGACGTGTCACGCAACGGGAACGGCGGCGACGGCGCCGACTGGTGCAACCCGTCCGGCCGGGCGCTCGGCGAGCGGCCCCGTGTGGTCGGCGAGGGCGGGCTCGACGCCCTGCTGTGGGTCAAGCTGCCGGGCGAGAGCGACGGCCCCTGCAACGGAGGCCCCGCGGCCGGGATGTGGTGGCAGGAGGGCGCCCTCGAGCTGGCCCGCAACGCCCACTGGTGAGCGCCCTGACGGGCGCCGCTCGGCGTCAGTCCCTCGGGACCGGCCGATGACGACGCCCGCTGGGCCCGCGCTCGCCACGCTCAGTGCCTCAGCGCAGCCAGGGCAGGCGTCGCACCATCGGCAGGGAGCCCCACCGGCGGCCCAGGCCCCAGGTGTCGCCCGCGTACAGCACAGCGCTGAGGATCAGCACGAGCGCGTAGATGATGTGGTAGTCGACGATCGGGTTGGTGGAGCCCTCCAGGAGGGGCCATTCGGCGGCCCACATCGCCAGCATCAGCACCGTCCCCGCCACTGCGGCGAGCCGCAACGCGATCCCCGCCATGACGGCGACGCCGATCCCCAGCAAGGCGGCCATGAACAGCCAGTCCGTGACCGTGCCGGCGATCGACGCGTAGAAGTCCTTCAGAGGGCCGACGGTGGCGAACTTCATGAACCCCTGACTGGGGGTCCCGCCGTCGATCCATGCCAGGGAGGGCTCGCCCTCGGCGACCGGGGCTCCCGTGCTGTAGTGCAGCCCGAAGGTCTTGTCGAGGAACGCCCACAGGAAGATGAACCCGGTCGCTAGCCGGGTGACGGCGAGCCACTGCCGGCCCGACCGTGAGGTGACCACGTGATCCTGCACCGCGGTCGTGGTGGTGGTCGCGGCGCCTGCCGCGGCTCGTGTGCTCGCCATGATGTGCCCCCTGAGTTGATCCGGAACATCCGATTGCTCCGGTTTCATCTTCACCCTCGCCCCGTGATCTCGCGGCCCCTAGGGGCCAAGGTCCCGGACGGCGGCGCGTGCGGCCGGGGGAGCGCGGCGCCGAGGTGGCAGTCGGGACGTCGGTCCCAGGCCCGGGTGGGACACGCGCCGGGGATCGGCCCGTCCGCGACCTCAGGCATGATCGGGGCATGGGTGTGCGACGACGGACCGATCCGGCCGAGGGGCGTGTGGCCGTCGGGCAGTGGAGGGACGCCGCGGGCGCCGTGCCGGTGGCCGTGCGGCGCACGGCGGTGCGGTTCACGCTCGAGGAGCTGGCGGACGTCGCCCCTGGGCGCTCGGTTGAGGTCCGGGTGCCGCCCGACGGCGCCGTGCAAGCCGTGGAGGGGCCGCGGCACACGCGCGGCACCCCGCCCAACGTGGTCGAGACCGACCCGGAGACCTGGCTCGGCTTGGCGACGGGGATGGTCGCCTGGGACGAGGCCGTCCGGGCGGGCAAGGTGTCGGCCTCGGGGGAACGGGCCGATCTCACGGCCTGGCTGCCGCTCCAGGCCACCCGCCGGCGAGCGTGACCGATCTCCGTCCTGTGTCGGCACGGTGACGGGAGGATGGCCGTCGGCCAAAACGTGACCGACCGGTACGTTCTGGGGTAGCGGCGGGTGATTCGTCGGGTTTAGCGTGCGACCACGCCAGGTGCCACCGCACCGACGGCATGGCTCGGCCAAGGAGGACCGTCCCGATGCACACCCCACGGCGCCACACCCGGCGCCTCCTGCTCCCCGTCTCCACCCTGAGCGCCCTGGCCCTCGTGGTCGGGGCGCTTCCCGCGTCCGCCGAGCCTCGATCGGCCGAGCGGCCCACCGCCGCGGAGGGCACGGCGGCCGCGGCAACGCACGCCATCGCGGAGGTGCAGGGCACGGGCGCCGCCTCACCGCTGGTCGGTCAGGAGGTCACCGTCGACGGCGTCGTGACGGCCGACCACCGCGCGTCGGGCTACCGCGGCGTGTACGTGCAGACCGCCGGATCGGGCGGCGACGAGGACGCGACCCCCGGCGCCTCGGACGGGGTCTTCGTCTTCCTGCGCGACGAGACCACCGACGCGGTCGTGGGCGACGCCGTGAGCGTCACGGGGACGGTCTCCGAGTACTTCGGGCTCACCCAGATCGGCACGTCCGCCGTCGGCGCCGCCGTCGCCGTCGTCGAGGGCGACACCACGCCGCCGCTGCCCACCGCGCTGCCCGCCACGCTGCTGGGGGCCGACCGCGAGCAGCTCGAGGGCATGCTCGTGGCCCCCGCGGGTGACTACCGGGTGACGTCCACCCACCAGCTGCTGAACTTCGGGACGGTGTGGCTCGCCGCCGGTGACACGCTGCCCGTCAAGGCCACCGACGTGCTGCGTCCCGGGCCCGAGGCGCAGGCGCTCACCGCCCAGAACCTCGCCCGCCGCATCCTGCTCGACGACGGGCGCAATGTCACCCTCAGCGACCCCGCCGCGCAGCCGTACGCCACGCCCGACGCCCCCGTGCGCAACGGCGCGGCGGTCGTGTGGCCCGACGCCCCCTACGTGCTGGGGTACGGCTTCGACGACTGGCGGCTGCACCCGACGCTGCCGATCGACGCCAGCACCCCGGCCGCCGAGAAGCCGGCGTTCACCGGCGTCGAGCGCCCCGCCGCGCCCGACGCGGTGGGCGGGGACCTCCAGGTGGGCGCGTTCAACGTGCTCAACTACTTCACCACGCTGACCTCCGACGACCCGGACGCGCGCGGCGCCGCCACCGCCGCGCAGCTCGCGGTGCAGCGCTCCAAGATCGTCGCCGCGATCACCGGGCTGGGCGCCGATGTGGTCGCGCTGCAGGAGATCGAGAACTCCACGCAGTTTGGCGACGGCGCACCGGACGTGGCGCTCGCGGACCTCGTGGCCGGGCTGAACGACGCCGCGGGCGCCGAGGAGTGGGCCTTCGTGCCGACGCCCAAGGAGCTTGTGGGGCCGGACGCCCCGGCCACCGACGTCATCCAGAGCGCGATCATCTACCGGCCGGCCGCCGCGACCCCGGTGGGCGACAGCGCCACGCAGGTCGACGAGACGGTGTGGGACAACGCGCGCGAGCCCATCGCGCAGACCTTCGTCCCCACGGCGGGGGGCGTCCCGTTCACGGTGATCGCCAACCACTTCAAGTCCAAGAGCGGCTCCGGGACCCAGCCGGCCGACGGGCAGGGCTTCTTCAACGCGGACCGCATCGCCCAGGCGCAGGCCGTCGTCGCGTTCGCCGACGAGCTGCGCGCGACCAGCGGCTCCGACGACGTGGTGGTGCTCGGAGACCTGAACTCCTACGGGCAGGAGGACCCGGTGCAGGTCTTCGCCGACGCCGGGTGGGTCGACCTGGTCGCGACGCTGGCGCCGGGCGAGTCGACGTACACGTTCGACGGCGAGGTCGGGTCCCTCGACCATGCGCTCGCCACGCCGTCCTTCGCCGAGCGCGTCACCGGCGCGGACGTGTGGGCCATCAACGCTCCCGAGTGGCTGGCGCTGGAGTACACCCGGCCGTGGGCGGACCCGTCCTCGGTGTTCCGCTCCTCCGACCACGACCCGGTGCTGCTCGGCCTCGACGCCGGGGACGGGCCGGCCACCGGCACGGCGACCATCGACCTGCTGACCTTCAACGACTTCCACGGCCGGCTCGAGCCCGGCGGTGGGACGAGCCCGGTCGCGGGGGCCGCGGTCCTCGCGGGCGCCGTCGCCGCGTTCCGGGCGCAGAACCCGGGCACGCTGGTGGCCTCCGCCGGCGACTCGATCGGCGCGTCGACCTTCACCTCGTTCGTGCAGCAGGACACGCCCACGCTCGACCTCCTGGACCTGATCGGCGTGGACGCCTCGGCGATCGGCAACCACGAGCTCGACCAGGGCCGTGCCGACCTCGACGACAGGGTCATCCCCACCACGGACTTCCCGTGGCTGGCCGCGAACCTGTACGACCGGGCCACCGGACTCCCGGCCTTCGACGAGTACGCGTTGAGCGAGGTCGACGGTGTGACCATCGGGTTCATCGGCGCCATGACCGAGGACCTGCCCACGCTGGTCACCCCGGCCGGCATCGCCTCGCTCGAGGTGCGGCCGGTCGTCGCCGAGGTGAACCGCGTCGCCGCCGGACTCTCGGACGGCGACCCGGCGAACGGCGAGGCGGACGTCATCGTGCTGCTCGTCCACGAGGGCGCCGCCGGGACCGACCTGGCAGACGTCACCGACGACTCGGCGTTCGGCCGGATCGCCTCGCAGGTCAGCGCAGAGGTGGACGCCATCGTGGGCGGCCACACGCACCAGCGCTACCTGCACCGGCTCCCGGTGGAGGGCTGGGCGGAGGGTCTGACCCGACCGGTGATCCAGTCCAGCCAGTACGGCGAGGTGCTGGGCCACCTGACGTTCACCGTGGACCGCGCCACCGGCGAGGTCACGGGGATCGAGGCGGAGAACGTCGACCTGGCGCCCGCAGGGGTCGCGGCCTTCCCGGCCGACCCGGAGGCCGCCGCCCTCGTCGCGGAGGCCGTCGCCGCGGCGAACGAGCTGGGCTCGCGGTCGCTCGGCACCATCGCGGGGGACTTCAACCGGGCCCGGGACACCCCGACCGCCGCGAACGCGGACGGCCCGGAGAACCGTGGCGGGGAGTCGACGCTCGGCAACCTGGTCGCGGACGTGCAGCTCTGGTCCACCCGTGAGCTGGGGGCGCAGATCGCCTTCATGAACCCGGGCGGTCTGCGGGCCGACCTACGCTACGCGTCGAGCGGCGCCGGGGACCCGGACGGCAATGTGACGTACCGGGAGGCCGCGACGGTGCAGCCGTTCGCGAACACCTTGGTCACCACGCAGCTCACCGGGGCCCAGGTGCGCCAGGTGCTCGAGGAGCAGTGGCAGCCCGCCGGGTCCAGCCGGCCGTTCCTCAAGTTGGGCGTGTCCGCAGGGCTGCGGTACGTGTACGACCCGACGGCGCCCGCAGGGCAGCACGTCACGCAGGTCACGCTCGACGGCGCCCCGCTCGACCCGGCGGGCGCCTACACCGTGGTGGTCAACTCGTTCCTCGCCTCGGGCGGCGACAACTTCGCCACCCTCGCGCAGGGCACGGGCGCCCGCGACTCCGGGCGGGTCGACCTGCAAGCGTTCGTGGACTACCTCGCGGCGTCCTCGCCCATCGGGCCGGACCTCGCCCAGCGCGCTGTGGGCGCACGGGTGACGAGCGCCGCCTCCGGGGGCGCCTACGCGCCGGGCGACACTGTCACGGCCGAGCTGTCCTCGCTGCTGTTCAGCGGCGGGGAGACGCAGGCGCAGACGGTCGAGGTGGCCGTCGGCGGCGAGCCGGCGGGCACGTTCGCGATCGACCCGACACGGGTGGACGGCACTGACGAGGTCGGCCGCGCGTCGATCTCCGTGGTGGTGCCGGCCGCGGCGGCGACCGGGCCGCTCGACATCACCGCCACCGTTCCCGGGACGGGCACCAGCGTGACCCTCACCGTGCAGGTCGAGGCCGCGCCGGCGCCGCGCTGCACGGTGGACTACTGGAAGGCGGGGGTGTGGCCCGGCGGCTTCATCGCGCTGGTCACCCTGACGAACGACTCGGACGTCACGCTCGACGGGTGGGAGCTCGGCTGGGCGTTCACGAGGGGCGAGCGCGTCTACGACGCCTGGAACGGCAGGCTCACCCAGAACGGCGCCACGGTGACCGTGCGCAACGAGCACTGGAACGGCGCCGTCCGCCCGGGCCGTTCGGTGAGCTTCGGCTTCCTCGCGTCGGCGCCGCGCACCGGGCCGGGGACGCCGTCCGGGTTCACGCTGGGAGGGGTTCCCTGCACGGTGTCGTGACGGCGGCGCCAGCCTGAGACGGACCGCACACGGCGGCCCCGGACCACCGTCCGGGGCCGCCGCCCGGCTGACCTACGATCGATGGGTGTCGGACCAGAAGCCCCAGCAGGACCAGCCGCAGACCCCCACGCCGGCCGAGCCCGAGCACGCGGACGCCGTGCCCACCGAGGCCGAGCTCCAGCGGGTCGCGACCCCGGCGACCGTGCGCCGTGCGCCCAAGGTGAGCGTCTTCATGACGCTCGGCGCCCTGCTCGGGATCCTGATCGCGCTGGTGCTGGTGCAGGTCACAGCCTCCGGCGGCGCCCGCGGCTCGGACGGGGCCGGGTTCATCTCCCTCTTCGACGGGCTGGGCTCGGTGCGGTTCCTGGTGGGCTTGGCGCTCGGCGTGTTCGGCGCCTTCGCGGGCGGCGCGGTCGCGGTGGTGCTCGATCGGCGTAGTGCCCGCAAGCGCTGACATCCGCACCCCGGATCGTCGTGTCGGGCAGGTGGGGACCTGTGCAACCATGGTGCCGTGGCCCCTCGCGGAGACGGACTTCTGACCCACGACCTGCTACCGGATGAGAAGGGCCCCCAGGACGCTTGCGGCGTCTTCGGGGTCTGGGCTCCGGGTGAAGAGGTCGCCAAGCTCACCTACTTCGGGCTGTACGCCTTGCAGCACCGCGGCCAGGAGTCGGCGGGCATCGCCACCTCCAACGGCGAGCAGCTGCTGGTCTACAAGGACATGGGCCTCGTCTCGCAGGTCTTCGACGAGACCGCGCTGAACGCCCTGACCGGGCACCTGGCCATCGGCCACGCCCGATACTCGACCACCGGCGGCAGCACGTGGGAGAACGCCCAGCCCACGCTCGGCGCCACGGCGGCCGGCACCATCGCCCTGGGCCACAACGGGAACCTCACGAACAGCGCTGAGCTGGTCGACCTGGTCGCCGAGCGGTACGGCGCGCAGCGGCGCGGCGAGCTGGCTCGCGGCAACACCACGGACACCGCGCTCATCACCGCGCTGCTCGCCGGGGACCCGGACCACACCCTCGAGGCCACGGCGCTCGAGGTGCTGCCGCGCCTGCGGGGCGCGTTCAGCCTGGTGTTCATGGACGAGCACACCCTGTACGCCGCCCGCGACCCGCAGGGCGTCCGGCCCCTCGTGCTGGGCCGCCTCGAACGGGGTTGGGTGGTCGCCAGCGAGACGTCCGCCCTGGACATCGTGGGCGCCTCCTTCGTGCGGGAGGTCGAGCCCGGCGAGTTCGTCGCGATCGACGCCGACGGGCTGCGCACCCAGCGCTTCGCCCCGGTGGACCGCGCCGGGTGCGTCTTCGAGTACGTGTACCTGGCCCGGCCCGACACGACCATCGCGGGTCGCTCGGTGCACGCCGCCCGCGTCGAGATGGGCCGTCGGCTCGCCCAGGAGCACCCGGCCGAGGCTGACCTGGTCATCCCCGTGCCGGAGTCCGGCACCCCGGCAGCCGTGGGCTACGCGGCCGCCTCGGGCATCCCGTTCGGCCAAGGCCTGACCAAGAACGCGTACGTGGGCCGCACGTTCATCCAGCCGTCGCAGACGCTGCGCCAGCTCGGCATCCGCCTCAAGCTCAACCCGCTGCGCGAGGTGATCCGCGGCAAGCGGCTCGTGGTGGTGGACGACTCGATCGTCCGCGGCAACACACAGCGCGCGCTGATCCGCATGCTCCGCGAGGCCGGGGCCGCCGAGGTGCACGTCCGGATCAGCTCGCCGCCGGTCAAGTGGCCGTGCTTCTACGGCATCGACTTCGCGTCGCGGGCAGAGCTGATCGCCAACGGCCTCAGCGCCGACGAGATCGGCGCGTCGCTGGGCGCGGACTCCCTCGGGTACATCTCCCAGGAGGGGATGATCGAGGCGACCGAGCAGCCCGCGTCCCAGCTCTGCACCGCGTGCTTCAGCGGTCAGTACCCCATCGAGCTGCCGCCCGAGTCTCGGCTCGGCAAGCACCTGCTCGAGCAGAACGAGCTCCCCCTGGGAGCCCCAGAGGACGGACTGTCGACGTTGTTGAGCACCTCGGGCGGCGCGACCGCTCTGGAACAGCCGTGAGCGCCGCGCAGGGCCCCGGCGTCACGTACGCCGAGGCCGGGGTGGACACGCACGCCGGCGACAAGGCCGTCGAGCTCATGAAGGACGCGGTGCGCGCGACGCACGGACCGCAGGTGCTGGGCGGCTTCGGCGGGTTCGCCGGCCTGTACGACGCCTCGGCGCTGGTCGGCTACCGCCGCCCGCTGCTGGCGACGTCCACCGACGGGGTCGGCACCAAGGTCGCGATCGCCCAGGCGATGGACATCCACGACACGATCGGGTTCGACCTGGTGGGCATGGTCGTGGACGACATCGTCGTGGTGGGCGCCAAGCCGCTGTTCATGACGGACTACATCGCCTGCGGCCGCGTGGTCCCCGAGCGGATCGCGGACATCGTGCGCGGGATCGCCGCGGCCTGCGAGGTCGCGGGCACGGCGTTGGTGGGCGGCGAGACCGCCGAGCACCCCGGGCTGCTGGGCCCGGAGGAGTACGACGTGGCGGGCGCCGCGACGGGCGTGGTCGAGGCCGATGAGGTGCTCGGGCCCGACCGGGTGCGCGCTGGCGACGTGCTGGTGGCGCTGGGCTCTAGCGGCCTGCACTCCAACGGCTACTCGCTGGTCCGCAAGGTGATCGAGGTCGCCGGGTGGGGGCTCGAGCGGCACGTGCCGGAACTGGGCCGCACCCTCGGCGAGGAGCTGCTGGTGCCGACGCGCGTCTACGCGTCCGACTGCCTGGCGCTGGTCGAGCGCGCCGCGGGTGGTGTGCACGCGTTCTCGCATGTCACGGGTGGTGGCTTGGCGGCCAACGTGGCCCGGGTCCTGCCCGCCGGCCTCGTGGCGGAGGTGGCGCGTGGCAGCTGGCTGCTGCCGCCGGTCTTCGACCTGGTCCGGACCCTCGGCGGGGTGCCGTGGGGCGACCTGGAGAACACCCTTAACCTGGGCGTGGGGATGGTCGCGATCGTGGCGCCCGAGTCGGTCGACGGCGTCGTGGCCCACGCCGCCGAGCTCGGCCTGCCCGCGTGGGAGCTGGGCGTGGTGGGCGACCTGAGCGGGCTGGACGCGCCGGGCGCCGAGCTGGTCTCCGGCACCAAGGGCGTGCAGGCGGGAGCCGTGCGGATGACGGGGGAGTACCGGACGTCCTGAGCGGGGTCCGCCGCGGCAGGCCCGAGGAGCAGGCGCAGGTCCGCCCTCGGGTTGCTTGTGCGACCCGGGGCCCGTGGCTGGGCTATGCCGGGGCGTGAGAACGACCCGCTCGTCCTGGCGTCGGTGGAATCTCCTCAGAGGGGGCGGCGGGGCCGCGATCCCGCCAGCACGGTGTGCTCGAGGGATCGCGGCGTGCCCACGCGCTGACGCTGGGAGGCGTCAGCGCTCGTCTGCCCACGGGCGGTAGTCGCCCGCCCCGTCCGCATCGTCGTCTGTGTCCACAGCACGACGGCTGTCGGTCACGACATCGTTATGGCCTCGCGACGTGAGCTCTTGCTCGAGTGCTCGGTAGTTGGTCTCCGGGCTGAAGTACTTCAGCTCCCGGGCAACCTTCGTCTGCTTAGCCTTCTGACGGCCGCGCCCCATGGCATCGACCCCCTCTTACGTGGATGCGGGGCGGCACCGTGCTTGCACGTGCGGCCCCGGGGTGCTGAATCGTCTCTTCGTGGGGCAACGGTACATGCTCCGCTGCTATTCCGACCACTTGCGTCAGGTGGGCCGGTTGCGTCTCTTGTCACAACGTCTCACGGATGGGCCCTCGGGCTGCACCGACCGGACGGTAGGGATTACTCTAGTTGGGACCGATACGCACCGTCTGGATGAGACGTTCGTGAGAAAGCGTCCCACAGACATCGAACGTTATGCGGCTTTCGACCGGGTACGCCATGCTAGGACGAGCGCTGCAGGGGGCAGGCAACACCGGAGGTCCGCATGTGGGCCAGTCGGTGGCGCCTCGGTTGGAACCACAACACTGAGACTGCGCGGCTGGGGCCAAAGGGCAACCTCGTCCACAGACCGTGCGCCACCTGGAGGCAGTCGATGTCCGCACACCCCGCAGAGTCTGAGGCCCTGCTCACCCCGTCCGAGGTCGCGACCCTGTTCCGGGTCGACCCGAAGACCGTGACCCGGTGGGCGAAGGCGGGCAAGCTCTCCTCGATCCGCACGCTGGGCGGGCACCGCCGGTACCGGGAGTCCGAGGTCCGCGAGCTCCTCAACGGCGTCCCGCAGCCGCGCGAGGGCAAGGCCTGAGCCTGACGCCGACGGCGGCCCTGGATTCCCTGGGCCGCCTGATGACTGGGCCCACAACTGGTCCACCAACACCGCCGACTCTCGTCCGCCGGATGGGATGGGCGTGAACACCATGTGGACCGTCCCGCGTCGATCGATCGCCCGTCTCGACCGACGCTCTCCGCGATTCCTGCTCTGACCGGCACCGATGCTGCTCGGACGCCGCTGAGGAGTCGCCAGCCCTTCGACGCGGCGTCCTGGTACCGGCACGTGAGACGCCGCCGTGCCGAGCGGGCTTCCCACGGCGGACCACGCAGACGCCATGCAGCGGCTGCGCCGGTGGCTCGACCTCGACACCGACCCGGCTGCCCTCTCTGAGGCCTTCGACCCTGGCCCGTCCATGGTCGTGCCCGGCCGGGCCCGCGCGACGCTGGAGCCCGTGGCGGGCGTACGCGGCGCAGCACCTCTGGTCGGCGTGGTCCGGCCGAGCGGGCGGGCGTTAGTGGCGGCGGATGGCCCCGGCGACGATCAGGCCCACCACGGCGCCTGCCGCGCCCAGGATGATCCGGGCCCGCTTGCGCGCCTCGGGGTCCGCCTGCGGGTCGCTGCCGACCGCGTCCCGGACCAGGCGGCGGCCGTTGTCGACGGCCTCGGACGCCTGACGCCGTGGGTCCAGCCGCGTGCTGAGCTCGTCGACCGTCGCGGCCAGCTGCGCGCGGGTCGCGACGAGCTCCGACTCCAGCGCCGCGATCTTGGGGTCGGTCATGACCGGATTCCTCCCTTGACTGCCTCGACGTCGAGCTTCACGTTCTCCTTGGCCGCCTCGGGTGTGGGCGGCATCCCCGACTGCAACCGGTTCTTGCCCAGCAGCCCGAGGATCGCCGTGATGATGAGCAGCACCACGGCGACGATGAGCGCGGCGAGCCATGCGTCCACCGCGTTGGACAGGCCGAGCACCGCCGTGGCGATCAGCGTGGCGAAGGCGAAGAACCCGAAGAGCCCGGCCCCGACGAGCAGGCCGATCCCGATGCCCGCCTGCTTGGCGCGGGCGGCCATCTCCGCCTTGGCGAGATCGATCTCTGCGCGCACCAGTCGCGCTCCCTGCTCGCTCAGCTGACTCACCAGCCGTCCGAGCGAGTGGCGTTCGTCCGTCCCGCGATCCGGTCCCGTCACCATGACCTCACCCTCCATTCGCACCGAGCGTGCGTGCCATGCCCCAGTCTGCTGGTCACAGGCCCGACGTGCGCGTTCAGCGCGCCGCTCAGGTCAGTCGGCCCACGGGTGCACGTGCTCATCGACCCCCGGCTCGGGCGCCAGCGGCGTGACGCGCACCGGCTGGGGCAGGTTGTGGCGGCCCCACGCGGCGAGGCCGGCGGC
Organism: Cellulomonas chengniuliangii; assembly: GCF_024508335.1. Lineage (NCBI taxonomy): Bacteria > Bacillati > Actinomycetota > Actinomycetes > Micrococcales > Cellulomonadaceae > Cellulomonas > Cellulomonas chengniuliangii. The sequence continues at coordinate 311,658 of NZ_CP101988.1, forward strand.
GAGCAGGATGACCGCCGCGCCGACCAGGAGGAACGACAACCACCACCACACCACGTGCGCGAGGCCCACGACGGCGCCACCGAGGAGCAGGGCGACGCCGAGCACCGTGAGGAGTGCGGCGGCGGCGAACGCGAGGGCGCTGGGCCGGACCTCGACGGCCTTGGCCCTGACGGCACGGGACACGGTGTCGATCTCCGCCTGCACCGAGGCGCGCACCTTGTCCTCGACCTGCCCGATCTTGTCGCGGGCCATTTCGGCGATCGGATCGGTGAATCGGTCGAAGAATCGGCCTGAGCGGGTGCGCTCCGGGCCGGGGAACTCGCTCACGGGGGCCTCCGCCGTCGCCATGGTGTGCGCCGGCGTCGTCGCCGCGCGCGCGACAGCCTAGGCCCGCCGACCACCCCCACGGAGGGAGAACACGCAGGTAAGACGCCGATGTCCAGGAGCCGGGACGTGAGCGGCCCGCTGGGCGCGGGTGGCCGTGACCGCTCTGGGCGGGTTCGCCGGTTGCAGGGGATGCCGGGGCGACTTGAACTGGGGGCAGAGGCGTTATCCCAACGACCTCACCGACTGCGATGGAGCATCGTCATGGCACTCGACAGCTACGTGATCATCATCAACTCGTACGACAACGTGGATGACGCCCTCGCCGACTACGACGCCGCGCGGGAGCTCTACGAGGACTGGGACCTGGGCGACACCTACGACGCCGCCGTCGTGACGCACCGCGAGGACGGCAAGGTCCGGATCGTCAAGCGGCACGAGCAGCCGGTGGTCCAGGGCGGCGTCGCCGGGCTCGGCATCGGCCTGGCGGTGGGCGCCCTGAGCGCGCTGTTCCCCGCGATCGCCATCGGCGCCGGGCTGGCGTGGGGCGCGGGCGGCGGGCTCGTGCTCGGGGCCGTCACCGGGCACATCGTCGGCGGTGTCAGCCGCAAGGACCTCAAGGAGCTCGGGGAGGAGCTCGACGATGGTCAGAGCGCCGTCCTGATCGTCGCCGCGGAGGATGTCCAGGCGCGGGTGGACGCGGCGTTGACCCGCGGGAACAAGATCGTGAAGAAGCAGCTCAAGGCCGACAGCAAGGAGCTCGAGGCGGCGATCGCCGAGGCGAACTCGGACTCTGCGGCCTGAGGCCACCCACCGGGTGGCGGGTGACACACCGCCGCCAGGACGATCGTCCTGGCGGCGGCGTCTTCCGGCGCTGGTTGCATCGGGGGATGCGACAGACCCCGCTCTACTACTACTCGAGCGCGAGCGGACTCGTCCGGTCGTTCGCGGAGCGGCTGGAGCGTCCCGTGTTCAACCTCGCTGAGCGCGAGCACCGCGCGAGCGAGGCGGACGGGCCGTGGGTGCTCCTCACGCCGTCGTACAAGACGGGCAACGACAGCAACGACACGATCCCGGAGGCGGTGCGGCGGTTCCTGCGCTCGGACGTGAACCGGCGCCGGCTGGTCGGCGTCATGGGCTCGGGGAACCGGAACTTCGGACGCCACTACCAGATGGCGGCTCGTGAGATCGCCCGGAGGTCCGGCAGGCCCGTGCTCTTCGAGTTCGAGCTGGCCGGCACCCCGTGGGACGTCGCCGAGGGTCGCGCCATCCTCGAGGAGCTCGACGCGGCCCTCGCCGCGGGCGCGCTGCCGGTGGAGTAGCGGCTGACGCCCGCCAGGGCGATCACGCCTGGACGACACCGCCCTCCGCGGTGATCTCGTCGGCCTCGGCATCGTCGAACCAGTGCCCGTGCGCGCCGAGGTACCGGAACCGGACGGTCGAGCCCGTCGGCACCGTCACCGACGCGCTGGCGGTCCCGTTGGAGCGCCGCCGCAGGGGGTGCGCCCCTGGCGTCCAGTCGTTGAAGGTGCCGACCACGCTCACCGGGCCGCCGAGGCTGGCCGTGGGCAGCGCGAAGGTGAGCGTGCAGGTGGACGACGCGGCGGAGCGGGACTTCTTGAGCACAGGCGGACCACTTTCCCTCGGGCGGGCGGGCGACGCGGACCCGGGCATCGTGGCGCGCCGATGTTTCCGAAGGTCGTCGGCGAGGTGATCGTCAGGTGACAGGTCGGCGAGGGTGTGGCAAGGGCCACCCACTGACCCTGGGGTCGGCGGGTGGCCCTTGCCAACGGCGACCGTCAGCCCGTCCGTGCCGTCGCGCGATGGTCAGAAGACCGGCTTGCCGCCCGTGACGCCGAGCACGGTCCCGGAGACGTAGGACGCGTCCCCTGCCGAGGCGAGGAACACGAAGGCGGGCGCCACCTCGGCGGGCTGCCCGGCACGCCCCAGCGGGGTGTCCGAGCCGAACTGCTCGATCTTCTCGGGTGGCTGCGTGGCCGGCTGGAGCGGCGTCCAGATGGGGCCGGGCGCCACGGCGTTGACCCGGATGCCGCGGGCGCCGAGCTCGGCGGCGAGGTTCACCGTGAAGTTGTTGATCGCAGCCTTCGTGGCCGCGTAGTCGATCAGGCCCGGGGAGGGCTGGTACGCCTGGATGGACGACGTGTTGATGATGGAGGCGCCATCGGACAGGTGCTCGAGCGCCGCCTGCGTCAGCCAGAACATCGCGTACAGGTTGGTGCGCAGCACCCGGTCGAGGTCCTCGGTGGTGACGTCGGCCATCGACTCCCGTCGCGCCATCTGGTAGCCGGCGTTGTTCACCAGCACGTCCAGCCCGCCCAGCTCGGCGACTGCGCGGTCCACGAGGCCGCGCGCCTCGTCCTCCTCGCGCAGGTCGGCCGCGAGCAGCACGGCCTGGCGACCGGCGTCGGTGATCCACCGGGCCGTCTCCTCGGCGTCCTGCTGCTCCTCGGGCAGGTAGGCGATGGCCACGTCCGCCCCCTCACGGGCGAAGGCGATCGCGGCAGCCCGGCCGATCCCCGAGTCGCCGCCCGTGATCAGCGCCTTGCGACCGGCGAGCCGCCCGCTGCCGCGGTAGCTGTGCTCGCCGTGGTCGGGGGTCGGGTCCATCGGCGTGGTGAGCCCCGGGGGCTCCTGCTGCTGGGCGGGGAAACCCGCCTGGTCCTGGCTCATGATCCTCCATCCTGGGAAGCCTGGTGCTTCCCCTCGGTCGTCGGTTGACGTGAGGCGCCGTGCGGGGCGTCGTCCTGGCGGGCGCGGTCCGCCTGGCCGGTGGCGGTGCGGCGGCGTGTGCGGCCGCCCTTGGCCGCCCGGAGCGGCGGGCTGCCGGCGCCGGCGCCGGCGGCGATGCCCGGGAGCAGGTCCGCTAGGGCCTGGATGCCGCTGCGCTGGGGGCGCAGGCCCAGCTCGTGGTGCGCCCGGGTGGTGTTGAGCAGTGGCGCGGACATGGCCATGTCGAGCCACCCCGGGCCGACGGGCACCGCGCGCGCACGCCACCCCGCGGTGATCGCCGCGCGGGCGAGCGGCACGGGCGCCTCGAGCCATCGGCCCTGCGAGAGCAGCTCGGCGACGTCCTGCGCGCGGATGACGCCGGGCCCCGCGATGTTGACCGCCCCGGCGGTGCGCCGCACCAGCACCTCCCGGTAGGCGTCGGCGAGGTCGTCGGCGTGCACTGCCTGGAGCCGCAGCCCTCGTGGCCAGGGCAGCACGGGAAGCCGCCCGCGGAGCGCGGCCCGAGGCACCAGGGGGCCGAGGAAGTACCGCCCGATCTCATGGCCGGCGTCGTGCTGGAACACCAGCGCGGGACGCACCCGGGTGATCGTGAGCTCCGGGAAGCGGCGCTCCGCGTCGTCCAGCACCCGCTCGACCTGCGCCTTGTCCACGCTGTACGAGGACGACGGGATGCCCTCGGTGGGCCAGTCCTCCGACCGTGGGACGTCGTCGTCCACGGGGCTGTAGGCGCCCACCGACGACGCCGCGGCCAAGTGCGGCACACCGGCCGCGGCCGTGGCCGCCACGACACGCTGGGCGCCCACGACGTTCGTGCGGCGCAGCCGGTCCCGGACGTGGCTGGGTTGGATGGCCCACGCCAGGTTCACCACGGCGTCAGCCCCCGCGAACACCCGCGCCAGCCGGTCGACGATCGGGCCGTCGGCCCCCTGCGCCCCGACGTCGCAGGACGTCCACTCGGCGACGTCGTAGGGCGGGACCGGGGTGCTGGCCGGCGTGCGGCGGGCCACCGCGGCCACCGACGTGATCGCCTGGTCTCCGGAGAGCCGGCGCAGCAACGCCGTGCCCACGTTCCCGCTGCCCCCGACGACGACGACCCTCATGACGTCGTCCGCCGGGGGTGCGTCGCGACGCGCAGCGCGTGCCTGGTGCGTCGGCCGCGCACCCGCATCGCCTGCCAGCCCCGGGGTGGCCACGTGTTCCTCCGCATGCGGTCCCTCCTGGATCGGCGTCGTCGGTGAGGCCAGTGCGTCGAGCGGGCGCCCGGGCTACCTGGCGGGCGGGCAGGGGGCGGACTGCGGCAGCCGGGCGAGGCGCGCCGCCCTCGCCAAGGCCGTGGCGGCGCCCGACGGCGCGGGGGAGGGCGTCAAGGTCCCGACGAGGGCGACTGCGGTCAGCGTCGGCACAGGCGCGTTCGTCATCGCCCCATGGTGGGACGGGCCGTCGGGGCTCGCCACCGCAGACGACGAAGCCCCGCTCCGGATGCCGGGCGGGGCTCGTGCTGGTGGTGACTCGTGGTGGTGATCTGTGGCCACTGGCAGGGTCGAACTGCCGACCTTTCGATTTTCAGTCGAACGCTCTACCAACTGAGCTAAGTGGCCGAACCGACAACACCCGGCCAGATGACCGGGTGTTGATCGAGCGACCCCGACGGGACTTGAACCCGCGACCTCCGCCGTGACAGGGCGGCGCGCTAACCAACTGCGCTACGGGGCCTTGTGGTGAGACAAGGTTCCTGCAGTACTGCTCGTACCCCCAACGGGATTCGAACCCGTGCTACCGCCGTGAAAGGGCGGGGTCCTAGGCCGCTAGACGATGGGGGCGGGACTGCCCCTGACGTCGAGGCGTCTTCAGACCGGTGTTAACCATACGGTCTGCCAGCCCAGAACACCAAAACAGCAGGTCAGACCAGTTTTTGGCGGTGAACCGCCGCGAACCGTGGATCAGCATAACCGAGGCAGGATGGGTCCATGGTGCAGATGTCGCGCGAGGACTTCGAGCTGGCGGTGAGCGACGCGCTCGACCTGATCCCGCCGGAGCTCGCGGCGCAGATCGACAACGTCGTGGTGCTGGTCGAGGACGACCCGCCCGAGGGGGAGCCGGACCTGCTGGGCGTGTACGACGGCACACCGCTGACGGAGCGCGGTGAGTGGTGGGCGATGGGCTCGCTGCCCGACCGCATCACAATCTTCCGCAACCCGACGCTCGCGATCTGCGAGGACCGCGACGAGGTGGTCGAGGAGGTCGCGGTCACCGTGGTCCACGAGATCGCCCACCACTTCGGCATCGACGACGCCCGCCTGCACGACCTGGGCTGGGCCTGACGGGTCCGCGCGCGACGTGCTCGGCGCCCGTGGCGTGGCGGCCGCCGCTACCGTGACCGGATGAGTGAACAGGTGCGCATCGGCGTGGTTCTGCTGCCGCAGGACCGGTGGAGCGTGGCGCGCGAGCGCTGGCAGCGTGCGGAGGACTACGGCTTCGACCACGCGTGGACCTACGACCACCTGGCGTGGCGGTCGCTCGCGGACGAGCCCTGGTTCGCGACGGTTCCGCTGCTCGCCGCGGCGGCGGCTGTGACCGACCGGATCGGGCTGGGAACCTGGGTGGCGTCGCCGAACTTCCGCCACCCGGTGCCGTTCGCGAAGGACGTGCTGGGGCTGGACGACATCAGCGGCGGCCGGTTCCTGCTCGGGCTGGGCGCCGGCGGGGAGGGGCTCGACGCGTCGGTGCTGGGCCCGCCGCTGCCTCGCGGCGTGCGGACGCGGCGGTTCGAGGAGTTCGTCGGCCTGCTCGACGGCCTGCTCAGGCGCCCGGTCACCGAGCACGTCGGGGAGTTCTACGAGGCGCACGACGCCCGGATGCTGCCCGGCACCCTGGCCCGCCCGCGGGTCCCGTTCGTCGTGGCGGCCAACGGCCCCCGCACCATGCGGCTCGCCGCGCGGCACGGCCAGGGCTGGGCCACGTACGGCCCGTCGTTCGGGCCGGAGGACACCGACCTGCCCCCGGCGCGGGCGCAGGAGCGCTGGTGGGCGGGGCTGGCGGGCATGGTCGCCGATTTCGACGACGTGCTGGCGGCCGTGCGCGCCGAGGAAGGTCCCGACGTGGGGCCGCAGCGTCGCTACCTGAGCCTGGACGGCGCCCCGCTGTACTCGCTGGGCTCGCTGGACCTGCTGATCGAGGGGGTGCAGCGGGCGTCGGCCCTGGGGTTCACCGACGTGGTGGTGCACTGGCCGCGCCAGAGCGGCATCTACGCCGGCTCGGAGCGTGTGCTGGAGCAGGCCGCCGGGCGGCTGCCCGAGCTGCGCAGGTAGCGCCGGTCAGCGGGCGCGCGCTTCCCAGGCGGACTGGACCATGTCGGCGAGGGTGTGGCGCATCTTCCAGTCGAGGTCCCGGGCGGCCAGCTCGCCGGAGGCGACGATCCGCGCGGGGTCCCCGGCGCGGCGCGGCGCCACCTCGGGGGTGAACGGGATGCCGGTGGCGTTGGCCATGGCCGTCATGATCTGCCGCACCGAGACGCCGTCGCCGCTGCCCAGGTTGTAGACGGGCTCCAGGTCGCGTCCGGCGGCCAGGGCCTGCGCGGCGGCGACGTGGGAGATGGCCAGGTCGGCCACGTGGACGTAGTCGCGCACGCAGGTGCCGTCCGGGGTGGGGTAGTCGTCGCCGTTGATGCGGGGGGTGCGCCCGGCGACGAGGGCGTCCAGCACCAGCGGGAACAGGTTGTGCGGGCTCGAGTCGAACAGCGCGGGGGAGCCGGACCCCACCACGTTGAAGTACCGCAACGAGGTGTGGCGCAGGCCGGTGGCGCGGCCCTGGTCGCGCAGCAGCCACTCGCCGATCAGCTTGGACTCGCCGTAGGGGGACTCGGGGGCGGTGGCCGTCTGCTCGGTCACCAGGTCGGTGTCGGGCGTGCCGTAGACGGCCGCGCTCGAGGAGAACACGATCTTGTCCACGCCCGCGGCGGCCATCCCGGCGAGGAGGCGGCCCGTGCCGGTGACGTTCTGCTCGTAGGTGTGCAGGGGGCGGTCGACCGAGACCCCGGCGTACTTGAACCCCGCGAGGTGCACCACCCCGGTGACGCGGTGCTCGGCGAGCGTCGCGGCCACGAGGTCCGTGTCGAGGATGGAGCCGCGGACCAGCGGCACGTCGTCCGGGACGAACTCGGCGTGGCCGCTGGAGAGGTCGTCGAGGACGACCACCCCGAGGCCGACGCCCTGGAAGGCCTGGACGATGTGCGACCCGATGTAGCCGGCGCCGCCGGTGACCAGCCAGTTCATCCCTGCAGCGTACTCGTGGACATTTCGGACCTGCCGAGGGGGCCTGCAGGTGGGAGCCTGGAGGACGCGGCTAGCGTTCCGGATGGTCCTCAGTATGCTGAGCATCTCGGAACCGGGAGAGGGGGACCGTGAACGAACAGGTCAGCACCGCTGATGCCCTGACCCGGGACGACGCGAGGGCCGAGCAGACGGCCTTCGCCAGCCGGGTCGACACCGCGATGGCGGCGACCACCGCTGCGCTCCGCCGGTACCTCGCCGCCCGCGTCGAACGGGCCGGCCACGTCGCCACGCCCTACGCCCAGCTCTGGGAGGCCCTGGGCGAGCAGGTGGGCGGCAAGTTGATGCGGCCCCGGCTCACCGTCGCGGCCTACCTCGGGCTGGGCGGCACTGACGTCGAGGCGGTCGCCAGCATCGCCGCCGCCCAAGAGCTCTTGCACACCGCGATGCTCACCCACGACGACCTCATCGACCACGACGAGGTGCGCCGCGGCCGCCCGAACCTCGCCGGCAGCCACCGCGCCGCGCTCGCCCGAGCGGGCGTCACCGGTCGCGCCGCTGACGACCAGGTGGCCGCCACCGGGCTGCTCGGCGGGGACCTCGCCCTGGCCTCGGCGTTCGAGCTGGTCGCCTCCGCACCCGTCGACCCCGCTCTGCGGGTGGCCGTCGTCGGGCTGATGGCCCGGTCCATCGGCACCACGGTGGCAGGCGAGCTGCTCGACGTGGGCGCCGAGCTGCGCAGCCCCTCCGCCGTCGACGCCCTGAGGATCGCGGAGCTGAAGACCGCCGCCTACTCGTGCATCGGGCCGCTCAACGCAGGGGCCGTCCTCGCGCAGGCACCGCCCTCCGCGCACGTGCGCCTCGAGCGGTTCGGCCGCTCGCTGGGCATCGCCTTCCAGCTCGTCGACGACGACCTCGGTGTGTTCGGGGACCCCGCGCGCACCGGCAAGTCGACGCTCTCCGACCTGCGCGAGGGCAAGCGCACCGAGCTGCTGCGCCTGACGTACCTCCTCGCGGACGACGCGGGCCGCGCGCTGCTGGACCGTCTGGTGGGCGACCCGTCCCTCGAAGAGGCGGGCGCCGCCCAGGTGCGCGCCGTGATGACGGCCTCCGGCGCCCGCGACCGGTCGACGGCCCTGGCCAGCGGAGCCGCGCGCTCCGCACGGGAGGGCGCCCTGCGGACCCTGCCCCAGCCGCTCGCCGGGTACCTCGCCGCGCTTGTCGACGAGCTCGACGGTCGGGGGAGCTGATGCAGGAGGCAGCCACGCTGTACGACCGGACCGCCGCCCGGGCCTCCGGGGTGGTGCTGGCCGGGTACTCGACCTCGTTCGGGCTCGGCTCCAGGCTGCTGGGCAGGCGTGCGCGCCGGGACATCGAGGCGGTCTACGCGCTGGTGCGGATCGCCGACGAGGTGGTCGACACGCACCGCGGCGCGGACGCCGGGGCGATGCTCGACGAGCTCGAGGCCCAGACATCCCGCGCACTGGTGTCGGGGTACTCCACCAACCTCGTGGTCCACGCGTTCGCCGCCGCGGCCGCGCACGCGGGCATCGGCCACGCCGAGATCGACCCCTTCTTCGCGTCGATGCGCGCCGACCTGACCGTGCGGGTCCATGACCGGGAGAGCTACGAGCGGTACGTCTACGGCTCCGCCGAGGTGGTCGGGCTCATGTGCCTGGCGGTGTTCCTCAACGCCGACCGGGCGCCGGGGGAGCCGGTGCGGCGCGCCGACGCCGGGCTGGTGCTCGGCGCGCGGGCTCTGGGCGCCGCGTTCCAGAAGATCAACTTCCTGCGTGACCTGGGCGCCGACGCCGGGGACCTCGGCAGGTGCTACTTCCCGGGGGTGCAGCCCGGCGCCCTCGACCGGCGCCAACTGGGGGAGATCCTCGCCGAGATCGAGCACGACCTGCGGGTGGCCCGGGGCGCCCTGCCTCGGCTGCCCCGCCGGGCGCGGCTCGCCGTCGCCGCGACGCTGGGCCTCTACGACACGCTGCTGGCGCGGCTCGCGGACACACCGCCCGAGGAGCTGCTGGACCGCCGGGTGCGCCTGGGCGGGGCCCGCAAGCTCGCTGTCGTCCTGCGATCGGTGGCGGTCGAGGCGCGCCTGGGCGGGCACGGCTCCCCGGCGCTGAGCGTGAGGGCAGACGCATGAGCCGTCGCGTGGTGGTGGTCGGAGGCGGCATCGGAGGGCTCGCCACGGCGGCCCTGCTCGCCCGCGGCGGGGCGCAGGTGACGCTGCTCGAACGGCACGCGACCCTCGGCGGACGGGTCGGCTCCGCCTCATTCGACGGGTTCCGGTTCGACACGGGGCCCTCCTGGTACTTCATGCCGGAGGTCGTCGAGCACCTGTTCGCGCTGCTCGGCGAGCGGGTCGAGGACCACCTCGACCTGGTGCGGCTGGACCCCGCCTACCGCGTGTTCCCCGAGCCGGTCGGGTCCGCGCCGTCCGCGATGCTCGAGGTGACAGGCGACCCCGAGCTCAACTGGAAGGCCTTCGACGCGCTCGAGCCGGGCGCGGGCGAGGCCATGCGGGCCTACGCGGCGGAGTCGAGCGAGGCCTACCGGACCGCCCTCGACCACTTCCTGTACACGACCTTCCAGCGCCCCGACCGCGCGATGTCGGCGAGCGTGCTACGGCGCGCCGGGACGCTGGCCCGTCTGCTCACCCAGCCGCTGGCCGACAAGGTGGCGGGCGCCGTCGAGCACCCGGTGCTGCGCCAGGTCCTCGGCTACCACGCCGTGTTCCTCGGGTCGTCGCCGTACCGCGTGCCCGCCCTGTACTCGCTGATGAGCCACCTCGACCTGGTGGACGGCGTGCGCTACCCGCGCGGCGGCATGTACACGCTGATCGAGGCGTTGGAGCGCATCGCCTGCGGCCATGGCGTGCGGATCCGCACGAACGCCGACGTCACCGCGATCGAGGTCGAGCCCGCGCCGCGCACCCTGCGGCATCCTCGCCGCACCGGCCAGGCCCGCGGCGTCCGGCTGGCCACCGGGGAGGTGGTCGCGGCCGACGTGGTCGTCTCCGGGGCAGACCGGCACCACACCGAGACCGCGCTGCTCGGGGCGGCGCACCGCTCGCTGCCCGAGCAGTGGTGGCGCGACCGCGGGCCGGGGATCTCCGCGATGCTGGTCATGGCCGGCGTCCGCGGCGAGCTGCCCGAACTGGCCCACCACTCGTTGTTCTTCACGCGCGACTGGACCGGGAACTTCGCGGACATCCTGGGCGACGGGCGCGCCGCGGACCCGTCGACGCTGCGCGTCCCGCCGGTCGCCTCGGCCTACGTCTCCCGGACCACCGCCACCGACCCGGGCGCGGCCCCGCCCGGCCACGAGAACCTGTTCCTGCTCGTCCCGTTCCCCGCCGACGCGGCGCTGGGCGCGGACGCGGCCTCCCGGGCGGAGCTCGAGGCCCACGCCGACCGGTTCCTGGACCAGGTGGGCGCCTGGGCGGGCGTCCCCGGGCTGCGCGAGCGGGTCGTCACCCGGCGGGTGGTCGGGCCGGCGGACTTCGCGCGGGACTTCTCCGCGTGGCGGGGCACCGCGCTCGGCATGGAGCACACCCTGCGCCAGTCGGCGATGTTCCGGCCCGGAGACGCCTCGCCGCGCGTCCCCAACCTGCTGCACGTGGGAGGTGGCACGATCCCCGGCGTGGGCCTGCCGATGTGCCTGATCAGCGCGGAGCTGGTGGTCAAGCGCCTGCTCGGCGAGACGTCGCCGCGCCCGCTGCCCACGCCGCTGCGCCACGGCTTCCTCGACGCAGCGCTGCCGGGCGGCCTGTGGTCGCGCCTGGGGCACGCCGCAGACGTGCCGGGTGGGCGCCGGTGATAGGCCTCGCGTACCTCGCCGCCCTGCTCGTCTCGCTCGGCGGCCTCGCCCTGCTGGACCGCGCCCACCGGCTGGCGTTCTGGTCGGACTGGCGGCGCAGCGCGCTGTGCGTCGGCATCGGGGTCGTGGCCTTCCTGGCGTGGGACGGCGCCGGGCTCGCGCTCGGCATCTTCGCCCGCGGCGACAGCCCGCACATGACCGGGCTGCTGCTGGCGCCCGAGCTGCCCGTCGAGGAGGCGTTCTTCCTGGCGCTCCTCTGCTACCTGGCGCTGCTCGCGTGGCGCTGGTTCGAGCGGACGGCCGAGGAGCGCGCCCGATGACGAATGCCGTGCTCAACGTCGCCGTGCTCGGCGTCCTGTTCCTCGTGTGCGCGCCGGTGCTGCGCCGCCTGCGCGCGTGGCCCGTGGTCTGGACGGTGGTGCACCTGCTGGTCCTCACCCTGGTGTTCGACACCCTGATGATCGAGGTGGGCCTGTACGCCTACGCGCCCTCGAAGATCCTGGGCGTGTACCTGTGGGGCGCGCCCATCGAGGACTTCGCCTACCCGATCGCGGCGGGCATCGGGATGCCCGTGCTGTGGACGGTGCTGGGACGCCGCCGACGCGCCGCCGACGGGGGCGGCTCGCGGCACGGCGCCAGCGCGACGGGGAGCGCTGCCGACGAGGCCGACCAGTGAGGCAGGTGCTCGCCGCCTCCCGGCCGTTCTCGTGGATCAACACCGCCTACCCGTTCGCCGCCGGGTACGTGGTCGCGACCAGCGGGCGGGTCGACGCGCTGCTGGTGGTCGGCACCCTGTTCTTCCTGGCCCCGTACAACCTGCTGATGTACGGGGTCAACGACGTCTTCGACTACGAGTCGGACCTGCGCAACCCCCGCAAGGGCGGCATCGAGGGGGCGCTCGCGGACCCGGCCATGGCGAGGACCGTGCACCGCCGCATCCTGTGGTCGTGCGTCGTGACGACCGTGCCGTTCGTCGTGTGGCTGCTCGCCCAGGGCTCGGCGGGCGCCGGGGCCACGCTGCTGGTGGTGCTGTTCCTCGTCGTGGCGTACTCGGCCCCCGGGCTGCGGTTCAAGGAGCGGCCGGTGCTCGACTCGTTCACCTCCGCGATGCACTTCGTCGGGCCGCTGCTGTACGCGCTGGTGCTGGTGGGCGCCGACCTGGCCGCCCGCGACGTGTGGCCGGTGCTGGTGGCGTTCGTGCTGTGGGGCATGGCCTCGCACGCGTTCGGGGCGGTGCAGGACGTCCGGGCGGACCGGGAGGGCGGCATCGCCTCGGTGGCCACCGTCCGGGGCGCCCACGCCACGGTCGTGGCCGCCACCGTGGGGTACCTGCTGGCCGCGGCGACACTGGTCGCGCTGCCGTGGCCGGGCTGGATCGCCGCCGTGCTGCCCCTGCCGTACGCGCTCAACGCCGCCAGCTTCTGGTCGGTGCGCGATGCGGACTGCGAGCGGGCCAACCAGGGCTGGCGCCGGTTCTTGTGGCTCAACCTGGTGACGGGGTTCCTCGTGACGATGCTGCTGATCGCCGCCGCCCTCGGCCGCGGCTGACGTCAGCCCGGCGGCCACGTCCCGACATCGGGCAGGGCTGCGGTGTCGTCCGAGGTGGGCGGGTTGACCACCGTGAGCGTGGCCCAGCCGCGGGCGAGGAGGGCGGAGTCCGTGTCGTCGTCCGCGGACGCGTCGGGCTGCGAGTAGGTGACCACCACGTCGCCCCCGTCGCCGACCTCGACGTGCGCCTGGGCCGACCCGAACGGCGCCAGTCGGGCGCGGCGGATGCCCCGCACCTGGTCGGCGGGCCGGTCGGGCACGTTGAGGTTGAGCACCCGCCCGCCCACGGGCGCGGCGACCACGCCGCGCAGCACCGCCAGGGCGCAGCGCTCGGCCGTTCCCCAGTGGTCCGGCTGCGGCGAGGCCAGGGACACGGCCAGCCCTTCGATGCCGTGCGTCGCCGCCGTGAACGCCGCCCCCACGGTGCCCGAGTGCACGACGGCCCGGCCCAGGTTGGGCCCCCGGTTCACGCCCGAGAGCACCAGGTCGGGCGGCAGGCCCAGGCGCCCGCGGGCCGCGGCGAGGACGATCAACCCGGGCGTGGCGTCCATGGCCAGGCACCGGACCACGTCCGGGACGTCCGGCGCGCGGACGTCCTTCCCGACCAGCCGGTCGTGCCATTCCGCGCCGACGAGCGAGGCGCTCGACCCGCTCTGGTCATCGCTCGGGGCCGCGACCAGGACCTCCGCTCCGATGGCGAGGGCCGCCCGCGCCAGCAGCGCGAGCCCAGGCGAGGCGATCCCGTCGTCATTGGTCACCAGCACCCGCATCGCGGACCCCCTCGTTCGGCGATTTACCCGCACCACGCTGGCCCGCCGCCAGCCCGCCCGCACCCCGGAGCGTGATCTTGACAGACGTCCAGGTGGATTTCTTAGCGTGGAACCATGCCTGAGGAGACGATCGTCGACAACGCAGGAGGGGCGCTGGTCCTCGTCCTAGCCCTGGTGGCGGCCGTTGTGGTCGCCTTCGTGGCCGCGGGGATCGTGGCTGTGCTCACCCGGGCCGCGGTGCGGCGCCACGGTGGCCCACCCGAGCTCACCCGCAAGCTGCGCAAGCCCCTGCGCGCCAACTTCCTCGTCATGGCGCTGTGGACGGGGCTGCGCCTGGCCACCGAGCCAGCCCGGTGGACCGCCATCACCGAGCACGTCCTGCTCGTCATCTTCATCGCCACGCTCGCCTGGATCGTCGGAGCCCTGGCGTTCGTCGCCGAGGACGTGGCGATGCGCCGGTTCCGGGTCGACGTGCCCGACAACCGCACCGCCCGACGCGTGCGCACCCAGGTGGCCCTGCTGCGCCGGCTCACGGTGGTGGTGCTGGTGCTGTGCGCCGCCGCGGGGATCTTGATGACCTTCCCCGGCGCCCGCGGGTTCGGGGCCAGCCTGCTGGCCTCCGCGGGACTGCTGTCCATCGTCGCCGGCCTCGCGGCCCAGAGCTCGCTCGCGAACCTGTTCGCCGGGGTCCAGCTCGCGTTCACCAACGCCATCCGGGTCGACGACGTGGTGGTCGTCGCCGGGGAGTGGGGCCGCATCGAGGAGATCACGCTGTCCTACGTCGTCGTCCACGTGTGGGACGACCGCCGGCTCATCATCCCGTCGACCCACTTCACCACCACGCCCTTCGAGAACTGGACCCGGCGCGCCACCGACCTGGTCGGGGTGGTCGAGCTCGACCTCGACTGGGAGGCGCCCATCGACGAGATGCGCGGTGAGCTGGCCCGGATCCTGGCCGGCACCGACCTGTGGGACAAGCGCGTCGGCGTGCTGCAGGTGACCGACGCGACCCAGGGCAACGTGCGCGTCCGGGTGCTGGCCAGCGCCGTCGACGCCCCGACGCTGTTCGACCTGCGCTGCCACGTGCGGGAGCGGCTCGTCGCGTGGCTGCAGCGGGAGGCGCCGCAAGGGCTGCCGCGCAGCCGCACCGCCTCCGTGGTGCGGATGGACGAGGGCGACCGCGGCCAGGTCCTCCCGATGGCAGGCGGCCAGCCCAGCGCCGCTCCGCCGCAGCCCGCGCACGTCCCGCCGCGCGCGGGCCGCCCGGCGGCGGACGCGGCAGAGGCCGACCCTGGCGTGTTCCGGCACACCGTCCGGCTGGGCGGGCGCAACGGCGGCGAGCCTGCCGGGGCGGACCTCGACGAGACCCAGGTGCTGACGCCGGCCAGCGAGGCGAACCTGTTCACCGGAAGCCTCGAGGCGCTCGGGCGCTCGCGGGCGTTCTCCGGGCCGGGCGAGGCCGCCGACGCGGAGCGCGTGCGGAGGAAGGAGGCCAGGGCCGCCGAGGCGGAGGCCGAGGCCCGGGCCGCGGAGCCCAACGCCGACTTCGACGCCGACGATGCGGGCAGCGGGCTGGACGAGACCGCCGTGATCGACCTGGTCGAGGCCGACGGGCGCGGAGGCGCGGGCGCGGGCTCCGGCTCCCATCGCTGACGTCCATGACGTCTCGCCCATCGGACGCCCAGTTGCGGGCCCGCGGAGACCTCGTGACGGTGGATGGGTCCGAAGTCGCCCCCCGCCCTTCGCGCACCCGTCGCAGAGACACTGCGCCGCGAACCACAGGTCGGGTGGCGTCCTCACCGGAGATCGAGAGGAGCACCCGTGCTCACCCTGACCGAGAACGCCCGCAGTGCCGTTGCCGACCTCACCACCAAGGCGGGCCTGCCCGACTCGGGCGGTCTGCGGATCGCGGAGTCGCCGGATCAGATCGGCAGCTTCGAGCTCTCGCTCGTCACCGAGCCCGCACCCGGCGACGACGTGATCCTGGAGGGTCCGGCGCACGTGTTCGTCTCGCCGGAGACGTCCACGACCCTCGCCGACCAGGAACTCGACGTGGAAGACGCGTCGGGCGGCGCCGGCTTCAAGCTCAGCCCGCAGGCCTGAGGCCCAGCGCAACCACGCTTCACCGAGGGGCGGCGTCCGATCCGGGCGCCGTCCCTCGGCGCGTCCCGGCGCGGACGGTGCCTCGTGGGCGGCGTTGGACAACGGGCGCCGCGACCGGTACTGAAGAGGCATGCCTCTCATCGGTGAGTACGAGCCCAGCCCTTCCTCCAGGGCCGCCAAGCAGGTCGAGCAGTACGAGAGCTCCGGCGGCACGAAGGGGACGACGATGCGCGGGATGCCCGTCGTCATCCTCACCACCCGCGGCGCCCGGAGCGGCAAGCTCCGCAAGACGCCGCTGATGCGCGTCGAGCACGACGGCGAGTACGCGGTCGTCGCGTCACTCGGCGGCGCCCCCAAGAACCCCGTCTGGTACTACAACGTCGTCGCCGACCCGCACGTCGAGCTGCAGGACGGGCCGCAGAAGTGGGACATGGTCGCCCGCGAGGTCACCGGCGACGAGCGGGCGCTGTGGTGGGAGCGCGCGGTCGAGGCCTACCCCGACTACGCGGACTACCAGACCAAGACCGACCGCGAGATCCCCGTCTTCGTGCTCCAGCGCGTCACCGACTGAGGCGCCGACCCGCGCCACGGAGCGCCGGAAGCCCACACCTGGGCTCCGGCGCTCCGCTACGGTCGGCCGGATGCAGACCATCGCGGCAGTCACCGCCTGCGTCTCCGGGCCCGCCGCCTGGGTGCTCACCGCCTACCTGGCGGTCGGCGTGATCATGAACGGCATCTCGCGGAGCAAGCCCGAGCGGGCCGTCATGGCCCCCGTGGCGTTGGTGCTCGCCGTGTGCTCCCTCATCGTGAGTCGGGGCCCGGCGGGCTGACCGGGCGTGAAGGTCGTGGCATGACTGCGCCCTCGGACCCGTCATGGTCCGAGGGCGCGTCGCCGGAGGTGTTCAGTCGTCCGTGACCTGGGCGGCGATGCGGTGGCGCTCGTCGTGGATGGCCGCGCCAGACTCGACGAGACCCGGCTCGAAGGCCCGGAAGTGGTGGCCGCAGAACAGGAGGGTCAGGCCGTCGGCCGACGGGATCGTCGCCCGGACGTATGCCTGCGCGCCGCAACGGTCGCAGCGGTCACCGCGGGTCAGCGCGGTGCTGGGGGCGGGCGCCTCGAGGGTGGGAGCTGTCATCGGGTGGTACCTCGTCTCGGTGCGGTGATCGGCCGTGCGACCGGAATCGCGACATCGGCCCCAACTGCCAGCCGGCCGTGGGCATTCCGGTGATGGGGGGAGTTCGCCCACCGGGGAATCGACGAGGCCAAATGCGCCCGGCAGGCGTCGAAAGACGGTAGACAGGAGGGCCTGTAGCCCGAATTGTCCGACTTGCCGCCACGACGCCCAACGGAGGACCTCGTGCACTTACGGCGTGTCCCGCTGTCCCAGGTGACGGAATCAGATGCCCAGGCCTGGCGGCGACTCGCCGACCTGGCTGTCGAGCCCAACATGTTCCTGGACCCGCGCTTCCTCATCCCCTCTCGCGCGCGCCCCGAGGCCGACGGCCTGCAGATCGTCGTGGTGGAGGAGGGGGGCCAGTGGCTCGCTGCCCTGGCCGTCACCACCAAGGAAGTCGCGAACGGCGCCCTGATGCGCGCGGCCACCACCGGCGGGCCCTTCATGACCCCCCACGCCGACCGCCACCACCCCCTCGTGCGGCGGGGGTACGTCGTCGCCGCCCTCACGGCCCTGCTGCGCGGGATGACCTCCGTGGGGCTGCCCGGCCTCATCCAGCTCCAGCGGTTCCCCGCCGAGGGGCCGCTCGCGGAGGCGCTCGCCGAGACCGTGGAGCAGACCTCCATGCTGGTCCACGAGCGGCGTCGCGAGGTCACCGCGTTCGCGCACCGCAGCAGCGTGACCCTCCCGCACGCCGACGCCACCCCAGCCCCAGCCGCCGGCCTCGTGCTGGCCACCAGCCACCTGAGCAAGAGCGGGCGCAAGCAGACCGGGCGATCCGTGCGAGGCCTCGAACGGGCCACCGGCGGGCCGCTCGAGGTGCGCGACCGGAGCGCCGACCCAGACGTCGACGAGGAGTTCCTCGACCTGCAGGTGTCGGGCTGGAAGGGGGACCACGAGCAGGGCGGCGCGGCCCTGCGGCTGGACCCCCGGCACGAGCAGTGGTTCCGGGAGGTCGCCTCCCGGTTCCGGCGGACCGGGGACCTGCTCGTCACCGAGCTCACCGGAGGAGGCAAGACGCTGTTCCTCGGCTACGTCCTGCGATCGGGCGGCGCGTGCTTCGGGTTCCTCGACGCCTACGCCCAGGACCACGCCCGGCACAGCCCAGGCACGATCGGCCGCAACGTCGAGTTGACGCAGGTCTTCCGCGCCACCGACGCGCCGTTCTACGACCCGGCCTTCGATGCGCGATACGCCGCCGCCGCACGGACCTATCCCGACCGGCGCACCCAGGTCGACCTGCTCATCGCCACCCGAGGACTGACCGCGCGCACCGTCCTGCGAGCGGCGCCCCTCGCTCGCCGGTGGAGGTCCACCGGCGCGCGGCGGCACACACCCGGCATCGGCGTCGTCCTCACCTGACGGCGGCACGCGCGCACACACGGGAGATTGTCGCGCCGGTCAGGCGCGGGACCCCCGTTCGGCCAGCCCGCTCGGGTCGAGACGCGCGACCGGACCAGCCCATCACGGTGGGCCCCGTGGGGCTCGAACCCACGACCCGCGGATTAAAAGTCCGCTGCTCTGCCAACTGAGCTAGAGGCCCGGGTGGTGAGTGGATTAGCTCGTGGAACCCACCGGAGAACACCCGTGTCGTTCGCCGGGGCGGTGGGGCCGCCCTGGTGCCGACGGGATCCAAGGTACCGCCTCGTCAGGGGACTGTTCGGCTGGCGTGGGCGCGCTGGGGGCTGGTCGTGCCGGGTCGGTGGAACCCTCCGGACAACGGTCGTCCTGTTCTGGCTCAACGTCGCGGTGTTCCTGCCGAGCCTGCGGGTACGCGCGGTGGCCCTGGTGTTGGGCATCATGGGCATCGCCCTCGTGATCGGGCTCGTCTCGTTCGGCTTCGCCATGACCGGCAGCCTGCTGCTGGCCTTCGTGCACCAGGCGACGGACCGCTTCCGAGCGTGGCTTCTCGGCGCGGTTGCGCGGCGGGTCGGTGAACCCTCCGAAGACTCGGCAGCCAGCGTGCTGGACACGGAACTACCTCAGGCGGGGTTGCTTTCCGCAGCAGACTTTTGAATCCTCAAGTTGAGGATGCCCACGCCCACGGCTATCTCGAACACACCCAGGGCAAGGTCGTCGTGAACGTCTGACCGCTTCGAAGGAGCCCTCGTGAACGTCGCCCTCTGGATCGTCCAGATCCTCCTAGCCCTGTTGTTCTTCAGCGTCGGCGCCATGAAGGTCATCCAGCCCAAGGACAGGATCGTGAAGTCCCTGGCGTGGGCGGCCGACTTCAGCCCCACCGCGATCAAGCTGATCGGCCTCGTCGAGATCCTCGGGGCCCTCGGGCTGGTGCTCCCAGCCGCCACGGGGATCGCCACCATGCTGACGCCGCTGGCCGCAGTGGGCCTCGCCATCGTGATGGTCGGCGCGATCATCACCCACGCGCGTCGAGGCGAGAGGCTGATGATCGGCGGCAACGTCGGGTGGCTCCTCCTGTCCCTGTTCGTGGCCTGGGGCCGGTTCGGCCCGTACGCGCTCTGACCGTGACCCCCCGTTCATGCTCCGGGCGTGGACCTCCGAGGAGCACTGTCATCCGTGCGGTCGTCGTTGCGCCCTCATGTGCGCTTATACGCGGAGCGCAAGGGGGGAGTTCGCGTAGCCGAGGCGACAGGCGTTTTCGACGGGACTCACGCCAGGGTCGATGCCCGTCGTGCCAATTGTGTTGTGCAGGGTGCGTTCCGATGAGAGTCACGTGTGGCGGCCGTGCACGCGTGTTGGTCACCGATCGTTCTGACGACCCGGTGACTTGGTGGCCGCGGCGCCTGCTCTGCTCGCAGTGCAAGCCTGGCCGAGGAGCGAACTGGTCGAGCCCTCGTCTGGCGCCCGCGCGAGGGCGCAGACCCGTACTTCAATGCGCCGCTGTGGCTCCAGGAGGACGTCCGCGGCCATGTGCTGTGGGCACTGATGTGGGCACTGAATGGAATCGGGCCCGCCACACGAGCCACGCTCCCACCAGGAACGCGACCGTCCACCCGAGCGTCGCGTACGCGCCGAAAGCCCATGACAAGCCGAGGTGAGGCGGGGCGTACACCGAGCTGTACCTGCCCGCGACGTAGGTCAACGCGTCCAGAAGCGCGGCCTGGGCTGTACCCGGGATATACGGCGAGACCCAGAACGCCTCCACGATCAACCAGGCGACGCCGATCACTGAGCCAACGAACATGGACTTCGCCACAGAACCGATGAAGAAGCCCATCGCCGCCCACATGCACAACCCCGCAAGCACCGAGAGCAGGCCCACGCTCAACTCGGCAGGATCGGCTCGGACTGGCTCCACGAGCGACACGCTGTCCGGGATTGAGCGCGCCACAGCCACCGTCACGATCGTCGCGCATATCGCGCAGACCAGCAGGACAGTGGCCGTCACCGCAGCCACTGCCACGGCGATCAACGCGAACTTCGCCGCGATGAGTCTGCGCCAGCCGCCACTGGCGACGATCGACGTCTCGATGGTGTTCGGGCGGAACTCCTTAGCTCCCAAAGCCACTCCCAGGAGGAGCCCGACGAGAGGGCTCGTGGTCCCGAGAAGAGTCAGCCCATACATCGCGCTGTTCGGCAGGCCAATAGCGACCGACCCCGTCCCCACCGCTCCGGCTCGCGCGTCAGCGAGCAAGAACCCCGCCGGGATCGCGTACACCGCGACCGCGCCGACGATGAGCAACGAGAAGGCGACCTTCCAGGCCGCACGGTGCTTGAGGAGCTCAGCTCGCATATGGACCACCAGACATCTCCGCGGTTCGCGCCGGAAGCGATGCAGCGACCCATGTCACGAGCACAGCCGTGGGACTGACTGTGTGGGCCGTGCGTAGAAGCTGGGAGATCCCCCAGGCGAGAGTCCAAGCTCGCGGCGGATGCTCTGCCAGCGGAGGTCACTATGCCACCTGCCCACGAGGCTGACGGCAGCGCCAGCGCCATCCCGATCGATGCGCGGCGATCGGGTAGGCGAGGAGGGCGCGCACTGCTTGACTCCAGGCATGTCTGGCTGCGTAGGCTCGAAATGTGCGATGCCCGCGCGAGCTGCCCCCGTTCGCCGCCTGGCGGTTCGTCGGCGCGGTCGATGGGTTCGAGGTGGTCTACCTCGCGTCGGGGAGCCTCCGCGGGCACACCTCCGCCGTTGAGGACGGCCGCGCGCACGCCGTCGCGTACGAGATCACGCTCGACGGGTGGGTCACCCGGGAGGTGCGCGTCCGCTCGGACACCGTGGACGGGCCCCGCGCCACCGTCCTTGTCAGCGACGGGCACGGCAGGTGGACCGTCGACGGCGCCCCCGCACCGCAGCTGGAAGGGCTCGTCGACGTCGACCTCGAGGCGTCGGCCTGCACGAACACCCTGCCCGTCCACCGACTGACGATGCCCGTCGGGGAGGTCGTCGCCGTCGCCGCTGTCTACGTGCAGGCGGCCGACCTCGTCGTGCGGCGGCTCGACCAGACCTACCGGCGTCTCGACGATCACCGGTTCGCGTACACGTCGGAGGGCGGGTTCGAGGCGGTCCTCACCTACGACGACGCCGCGCTCGTGCTCGACTACCCCGGGATCGCGGCGCGGTTCGCCTAGCGGGAGGCGTCGTGGTGGTGGCAGCGCGAGGACGGGCGAGACTCCACCCGCGATGACGGCGAGGAGGGCCTCCATCGAAGGATGGAACCTCTGGAGGGCGTCCTTCCGGGGCTCGATGGGCGCCCGTCCCGGTTCCTAAGTTCGAGATCGACAGCACGATCTCGACCAGGGGAGCACATCATGGCCACGCCCATCACGGTTGAGGCGACCGGCACCGCGGTCCGCCTCGTCGACATCCACAAGACCTACCCGGGCCGCGAGCCCGTCCACGCCCTGCGCGGGGTGTCCCTGGAGTTGCTCGCCGGCTCCGTGACCGCCGTCGTCGGCCAGTCCGGCTCGGGCAAGTCGACCCTGCTGAACTGCGCGGCAGGGCTCGACACCCCCAGCCAGGGCTCCGTCGTCGTCGGGGGTCATGACCTCACGACGCTGCGACCCGACGACCTCACCCGGTTCCGCCGCGAGCACGTCGGCTTCGTCTTCCAGGCCTACAACCTCATCGGACACCTGACGGCCGGCGAGAACGTGCGGCTGCCGCTCGTGCTCGCCGGCCGCCCGGTCGACCCGGCGTGGGAGTCGGCGCTGCTGGAGTTCCTCGGCGTGCCGCACCTCATGGACCGGCTGCCGGGCGAGCTGTCCGGCGGGCAGGCCCAGCGCGTCGCGATCGCCCGGGCGCTCATCACGCGGCCCGCCGTCGTCTTCGCCGACGAGCCCACGGGCGCGCTGGACTCCCGGACCGGGGCCGCGGTGCTCCAGGTGCTGCGGGACACGGCCCGCGAGCTCGGGCAGACCGTCGTCATCGTGACGCACGACGCGGGGGTCGCCGCAGCGGCAGAGCGGGTCGTCGTCCTCGCGGACGGGCTGGTCGTCGACCAGCTCGAGCACCCCACCCCTGAGCGGGTCACCGCCAGCCTCCTCCTCACGAAGGGCCGGTGAGCACGATGTGGCAGCTCGCGTCCTCGGGCGTCCGCGCCCACCGCGGGGCCTTCGCCGGCACCGCCGTCGTCCTGGCCGTCGCCGCGGCCGTCCTCGCCGTCACGGGCGTGCTCTTCGAGTCGGGCCTGCGCCTGCAGGGCGAGGGGGACGCGTCCGCCGGAGGCCTCTTGGTCTCCCTCTCGACCTCCTATGCCGGCACGCTGATCGTCGTCGTGGTGATGGTCGTCGCGGCGACCGTCAGCCTCGCGCTGCGCAGCCGTCGCCGTGAGTTCGCGCTGCTGCGTGCGGTCGGCGCCACCCCGTCGCAGGTGCGGCGTTCCGTCACCCTCGAGGTGGCCGTCGTGTCGCTCGTCGCGGCCCCGCTGGGCGCGGTCGCCGGGCTGTTCGGCGCCCGGCTCCTCGACCCGGTGCTCGTCCGCAGCGGGATGGTCGCGCCCGACTTCGCGTCGCACCTCTCGCCGCTGCCCGTCCTGGCCGCCGTCGCCCTGATCGCGGTCACCGCGGTGCCTGTGGGCCGGCTCGGCGCCCGGGAGGCGGCACGCACCGCACCGACCGCGGCGCTCCAGCAGAGCGCCGTCGAGGACCGCCACGTGGGGCTCGGCCGCCGGATCACCGCGCTGGTGATGACCCTCGGGGGCTTGGCCATGGCGTTCAGCCCGCTGTGGATCCCCGGCACGACCGGGAGCGCGGCGGCGTCGCTGTCCGCGTTCCTGCTCATCGGCGCCGCTGCGCTCGCGGGGCCCGTCCTCGTCGGCTGGATCTTCGACCGCGTGGCGCGGGCGCACCCGTCCGGTGGCCGCCCGGCCACGATGCTCGCGGTCCGCAACGTGCGCGGCTTCTCCCGGCGGCTCACGACGGTCGTCGTGCCGCTCGCGCTGGTCGTCTCCGCGGCGACCATCCAGACCAGCGTGGACCGGGCCATGACGACCGCCATCGAGCAGGAGTTCGTCGCGGCCGTCGCCACGGACCTCGTCGTCACACCGACCGAGGACGCCACGCAGGACCTGGCCGCGCAGGTCGCCGCCGCGCCCGGCGTCGAGGCAGCCGTCCCGCTCGGGACCCTCCCGGGAGAGGTCCGCAGCGTGGACGACGGCGCGGAGACCTGGGAGGCGGCTGCTCTGCGGGTCGTGCCCGCCGACACCGCTGCGCTCGACCCCGACGTGGAGAAGGGCTCACTCGCCGACATCGACGCCCCGGACACGGTGGCCGTCAGCAGCGACACGGCGTACACGAGCGGCGCCGGCCTGGGCGAGACGCTCACGATCCGGCTCGGCGACGACGTCGTCGACGCCACCGTCGTCGCGGTGTACTCCCGTGGCCTCGGCGTCGGGGGGATCGTCACCGGTGCGGCGACGGCCGAGGCGCACGGGCTGCCCGTGATGGCCGACACCCTGCTGGTCGACGTCGCTGACGGCACGGACGTCGCGGACGCCACAGCCGCGATCACCGCCCTGGGCGCCACCGCGGCCGACCCGAGGACCCACATCACCGCGACGGTCCAGGCCGGGGGCGACAACGCGGTCGGGAACGCGCTCCTCATGCTGCTCCTCGCCGTCGTCGCGGTCGGCGCCGCGAGCACGCTGGCCATGACCACGGTGGCGCGCCGCGACGAGCTCGCGCTGCTGCACCGCACCGGCACCACCCGCCGCCAGCTCCTGGGCATGACCACCGTCGAGGCCGCGATCACCGGCGTGACGGCATGGGTGGTGGGAACGGTGGCGGTGGCGCCCGCGGTGATCGGCGTGAGCGCGGGGATGCTCGAAGGGCTGCCCGTGGTGGCTGTGCCGGCGTACGTCATCGTCAGTGCGGCCGTGGTCGCCTTCGCCCTCGTCGCGACCGCGCTCGCGGCACGCCCGACGACCCGGGTGGCGACTGCCGTCGCGTAGCGCGGGCGACCGACCGACCGCGCGCGCAGCCCTGGCCCCGCACCCCGTGGCGCGGGGCCAGGGCTGCCTGGGAGGTGGAATGCCGTCTCCGAAGGGTCGCCCCGTCCGTTGCGCCCAGCCGTTCGGAAGGGCGGGGTCCTACCCGTGCTCGGGACGGGCCGGCGCCCGCCCGTCGTCGTCCCGCGGTCCGAAGAGCTGGAGCGCCTCGAGGGATCCGGGCGCGTCGGCGAGATCCGCGAGCTGCCGACGGGAGCGCCGCGAGTACAGCATCCGGGTGGCTCGCGGGGGTTCATCCCCCACGGCGCGTCCGCGTCCACCAAGATGTGCGGGTGAGTGCTGCAGGGATCGTCGACCGACCGGAGCCCGTCCGCAGCTTCCGGTGCGCGCTGTTCGTGGACTTCGACAACGTGTACATCGGGCTGCGCCGGCTGGACCCGGCGGCGGCCGACGCGTTCGCGAACAACCCCGCGCACTGGCTGAGCGAGCTCGAGTCCGGCACCGACTCGGAGGGCGAGTTCACGCGGCGGTTCCTGGTCCGCGCGTGCTACCTCAACCCGTCGGCGTTCTCGCAGTTCCGTCCCAACTTCACGCGAGCCGGGTTCCAGGTGGTCGACTGCCCGTCGCTGACCCAGCAGGGCAAGTCGAGCGCCGACATCAACCTGGTGCTCGACGCGGTGGACGCACTGAACGCCTCCACCCGCTACGAGGAGTTCGTCATCGTCTCGGCGGACGCGGACTTCACGCCCCTCGCGCTGCGGTGCCGCGCGGACGACCGGCGCGTCACGATCATCACCGCCGGCCCGGCCGCTGCGGCGTACCGGGCGGTGGCCGATGCGGTCGTCACGGCCGACGACCTGGCCGAGCTCGTCATGCCGGCGGTGGAGACGGCGGCGGTGGCCGAGATCGTGGAGTCGGAGCCCTCTCGGGAGCGCACCGCGGCCGCGACCGAGCCCGTGCCCGCAGAGGCCGCCCCGCAGCCGGCATCGAGCTCGCCGGGGCGCCGGGCCGCGCTGCGCAGCGTGCGTGCCGCGGACCGTCCGATCCTCGCGGGGAGCGTCGCGCAGATCGCGCAGAAGGCCGACCCGACGCTGCCCGCGACCCGCTGGGAGGGCGCCGGCAGCTTCTTCGCCTGGCTCGCCCAGCACGTCCCGGAGGTGGCCGCTGCCTCGCGTCCCGCCCCCGGGTTCGTGTGGGACCCGAAGCGCTTCGGCGAGGCGGACCTGCCCGGCGCGGTGGCCGACGTGGACCCGAGCGCGCTGCAGCGCCAGGTCGTGGCGGTCACCGACACCCCGGGGCTGAGCGCCAAGCAGTACCGCGTGGTGCTGACCGCGCTCGCGGCTGACCTCGCCGCGCACCCGTTCGAGCGGGCCGAGACGTCACGGCGGGTGCGCGACGTCTGTCGCGCCAAGGGAGCGCTCGTTGGGCGCTCGACGGTCAACTACGTCATCTCCGGCGTGCTGTTCGCCGGGCTCACCCTGGGGCCGGGCACGAGCGCGCGCGACCTCGCGGAGGCGTGGGCCGAGAACGTCGTCGGCCTGTGCCGTGGGGCGCGCATGGAGCTCAGCCCCGGGGACGTCGCGGCGATCCGCGCCTGGGTCGGGGGCGGCCTGCTCGACGCGTGACGCGGCCACCCGTGCTCGGCGTCTTTTCCAGCGTCATTGTCGAAAGTATGGCGATCCGTTACCTGAATGGGACTGCTGTTACCTGACTGGGATTGTCGCGTGACTGTCACGTGCTGTTCCCGGACCATGCCGAGCGCCATGCTTCAGTCCTCGACAATGGAGGCGACGATGCGCGTTCGGTCATTAATAGGCGCTCAGTTCCCAGCGGATTCACGCATTCGGGTAAACGTTCCCGCACGAGCGCGGACCCGCATGATCGCCGCTGTGTCGGTGGTCGCGGTCGCGGTCGCGTTGGGCTCGTGCAGCACGGACGGCACGATGGACGGCTCCGCGGCGCATGACGTGGCCTACGAGGACTCCGTCGCGCCCGAGGCGTGGCGTGACGCCCCGATGGACGCGCAGGAGGAGTACGACGACTCGCCGGAGCAGCCGTTCCAGGACGTCACGACGAGCCCGTTGTCGACGTTCGCGTCCGACGTCGACACCGCGTCGTACAGCAACCTGCGCCGCCAGCTGCTCCACGGCGTCGCGCCGGAGGGGGTGCGGATCGAGGAGCTGGTCAACTACTTCGACTACGACTACCCGGCCCCCGAGGCTGACGCGGTGGACCCGTTCACCGTCACCACGCAGATCGCGGACGCGCCCTGGGCGCCCGACCACCAGCTCGCCATGATCGGCGTGCAGGCCACGGCCGCGGTTCCCACCAGCCGCGGCAACAACATCGTCTTCCTGCTCGACGTGTCCGGCTCGATGGGCGAGCCGAACAAGCTGCCCCTCCTGGCCGATTCGTTCGAGCTCCTCGTGGACCAGCTCGACGAGGACGACACCGTCTCCATCGTGACCTACGCGGGTAGCGAGCAGGTGGTCGCCGACTCGGTGCCGGGCGACCAGCGCGACCACCTGGTCAGGGCCCTGCGCGAGCTGCGGGCCGGAGGATCGACCGGCGGCGCTGCGGGACTGCAGACGGCGTACGAGCTGGCGTCCAAGAACTTCGTCGAGGGCGGGAACAACCGGGTCGTCCTGGCGACCGACGGAGATTTCAACGTGGGCCCGTCCACCCCCGAGCAGCTCACCGACCTCATCGAGGAGCACGCCCGGTCGGGGGTGTACATCTCGGTGCTCGGATTCGGGATGGGGAACCTCAAGGACAACACCATGGAGGCCATCGCCGATCACGGGAACGGCAACTACGCGTATATCGACACCATCGACGAGGCGCGCAAGGTTCTGGTGGACGAGTTCGACTCGACGATGTTCGTCGTCGCCCAAGACCTCAAGGTCCAGGTCGAGTTCAACCCCGCGACCATCGCCCAGTACCGGCTGCTGGGCTACGACAACCGGCGCCTCGAGGACGAGGAGTTCGACGACGACACCAAGGACGCCGGCGACGTCGGCGCCGGGCACTCGGTCACCGCGTTCTACGAGCTCGTGCCCGCTCGAGGCGAGGCGCGCGGCGACGACCTCGACTACCAGACCGTCCACGCGGGCGACTCCACCGATTTCCTGACCGTGCATGTGCGCTACAAGCAGCCGGGCGCCACCGCCAGCACCGAGGTCGTGCACCCCGCCACCGCCAGCGCCTACACCCGGACGCCGTCGACCGACTTCAGGTTCGCCTCCGCGGTGGTCGAGTTCGGCCTCGCGGTGACGGGATCACGGCATGCCGCGGACGCCGACCCGGGCCGGGCGCGCGAACGCGCCGCCGCCGCGTCCGGCGAGGACGCCTACGGTCTTCGATCAGAGTTCGTCGGCCTGATCGACACCTATCTGGGCCTCACCGAATGAGCACCGGCTCGGCAGAGTTGGAGGGGCGTCGGCGGCCCCGTAGCCTCCGGCCATGAGCACCCTTGACGAGGTCGGCACGCGTGACGGATGGCGATGCTGGCTGTGCGACGAGCCGGTCGACCCCGACGCGTCCGTCAACTCCGACCGCGGCCCGAGCATCGACGGCGGAGCGACACCCAAGGGCAAGAAGCCGGCGCCGGGCTCGGAGCGGCTCGCGCATCGGGCCTGCAACACCCGCAAGGGCGCCGTCAAGCCCGTCGTGGCCTGGTCGTCGTCGCTGTTCGTCGTGGAGCCGGCGCCCATCGTGGCGACAGTCGAGCGGCTGACCCGCAAGGGCGGGCGCGAGGTCGTGGGCCGCTGCCCGACCAAGGCGGACGGCGAGACGGCCGCAGCCTGGCTCGTGGACCGGCTCTCGCGGTTCGCCCCCGACCTTCGCGTGACCGCCGCCGTGGAACCAGGCGGCGGGCAGTTCCTCCTCGTGCTCCGCGCAGCCTGAGCCCCGCAGTTGTTGAGGCGCGGCAGCCGCCTGGGGCTGCTGCCGCGCGGAGGGCGGCGCGAGCCCGGCGGACACGTTCCGCAGGTTCGTCAGGGACACTAGGGAGATCAACCGCAGGTCTTTCGACGAGGAGTCACACGTGCCCCAGGGGACTGTCCGCTGGTTCGACGCCGATCGGGGTTTCGGGTTCATCGCCCCCGAGGACGAGGCTGAGGACCTGTTCGTGCATGCGTCCGAGATCCTCGGCGAGGACGGGCCGAAGGTGCTCCGCGAGGGGCAGACGGTCGAGTTCGAGATCGGCGAGGGGGACCGCGGCCCGCAGGCGCGCCGCGTCCAGGTCACGGGCGACCAGCCCGCTGGCGCGCCGGTCGGTGTGCTCGGCACCGTCACCTGGTACGAGCCGACCAAGGGGTACGGGTTCATCACGCCGGACGGCCGCGGCGCGGAGATCTTCGTGCACAGCTCGGCCATCGTGGGCGGTGGTGTCATCTCCGAGGGCCAGCGCGTGGCCTTCATGGTCGTCGACGGGGAGAAGGGGCCGCAGGCGGAGCACCTGCTGCCGCTCGGGGCGGACGCCGCCCCGCAGGGAGGCGCTGACGGGGCGGACGGCACCGTGTCCTGGTACGACCCGGAGAAGGGCTTCGGCTTCGTCGTCCCCGATGCCGGCGGCGACGACGTCTTCGTCCACCACCGCGCCCTCGCCGGCGGGCTCACCGAGCTGTACGAGGGTGACCGGGTGGCGTACGAGGTCGCCGAGAGCGAGCGGGGCCTGCAGGCACGCAACCTGCACCTCGTGGGCGAGGCGGCTCCTCAGGGCGCGCCCGCCGGGCCGCCCCCGGGTCGGCCAGGGCGCCAGTCGGCATCCGACGCTCCCGTGCGCGGCGGCGAGGGCGTCGTCGCCCGCTACGACGCGGAGCGCGGATTCGGCTTCATCACCCCGGACGCGGGAGGCGCCGACCTGTTCGTGCACGTGTCGGTCCTCCGAGGCGCCGAGGCGCTGCAGGAGGGCGACCGGGTCCAGTACAAGGTGCGCCAGGGCGACCGGGGACCGCAGGCCGACCACGTCGAGCGGCTCTGACCGGACGGGCCTTCCCCGTCTCAGCGGGTCGTGGGGGGAGCTGGGTCGCCTCGGCGGCCTCGCTGAGCGACCCCGAGAGCGGTGACATCGGTCAGCACCGCGTCGGGCATGAGCTCGACGCGGTGCATGGGGTCTCCTGGAGAGGTCAGCTCGGGGTGGCGCACGTGTCGCCGGGGCAGTGCCGTGGGGGCGTCGCGCTGAACGCGCGCTGCAGGGCGCATCCGACGCAGATGCCGAAGGCGGTCTCGGCGAACAGCAGCGACAGGCACAGGGCGCACAAGGCGAGCGTCAGCCACAGGGGTGCGGCCAGCAGCCCCATGCTGGCGCACGAGATGGTGGCCAGCCCGAACCCCAGCCACCAGGCGAACGTCTTCTGCGGCGCCCCGACCCACTCGGGCGCCTGCCGTCGGACGACCAGTCGCCCGACGGCGAGGGTCGGCGACCAGCGATCGCCGACGGTCACGCGCAACGCCATGTCGAGCATGAAGAACATGCCGAAGGGCTGAAGCGGACGGGCCGTCCCCGTCGCCGCGGCGAAGCCGAACGCGATCGCCCCCGCGAGGAAGAGGATCCCCGCGGCGGCGCGGACAGCACGCTCGTCGATCACCGGCACGTCGAAGCCCGGCCTCGCGACGCCGACCAGCGGCGCCGATGTCTGGGCGATCACGATGCGTGGGACGTCGATCACGCGTGCGGCGTGCTGGCGCCGCGCTCCGCGAGCTGGCGTCGGACGTCGTCCATGTCGAGCGCCCTGGCGCCGTCAACGAGCTGCTCCAGCTGCGGGGCGCGCAGTGCGCCGGGCTGGGAGAAGACGAGGACGCCGTCGCGGAAGACCATGAGCGTCGGGATCGAGGTGATGCCGAAACCCGCGGCGAGGCCCTGCTCGGCCTCGGTGTCGACCTTGCCGAACACGATGTCAGGGTTGCGTGCCGCGACGTCCTCGAAGACGGGCGCGAACGCCCTGCAGGGCCCGCACCATGCGGCCCAGAAGTCGACGAAGACGATGCCGTCGCCTGAGACGGTCTGCTCGAAGGTCTCGGAGGTGAGAGTGGTCGTGCTCACGGTTCCCCGCCTCCTAGCGGCCGAACAGCCGGGAGAAGAATCCCCGGTGGTTCGCCGCCGCGGCCTCGGTCTGCGCTGCGGTGTGCTTGCCGTTGCACCACTGCGATGGCGGGACGGTCTGCTTCACCGATCCCACGTGCTGCCCGCAGCCAGCCCATGTCGTCTTGCCGCACACACGGCACTTCACTGCTCGGCACATCACGCGTTCCCTTGGTCGGTCGGATCTCGATACCCCTGGGGGCATGACCCGACGATACCCCCCGGGGTATCACTACGGTCAAGTCGACCGGCCTCGGGACGCGTGGGCGCCCGATGCGTCAGATCACGGCATGCGTCGCGCCCGGCAGCCGCGAAGGCTGCCGGGCGCGACGTCCGTGCTGGTCAGGCGGTGGCGCAGGACAGTGCGGGGCTCGGCGCGGAGCCGCTGCCGATGAACCCGAACGTCGTGGTGCCGTTCGCCGGGAGCGTGCCGTTCCAGGCCGCGTTGCGGACCACCACTAGGTCGCCCTGCGGCGCCAGCGTGCCGCCCCACACCTGCTCGACGCGCTCGCCCAAGGTGCGCCAGCTCACGCTCCAGCCGCTGGTCGCGGCGCCGGCGCGCACCGTCACCTCGCCCTGGAACCCGCCGGGCCACGTGTTGACGGTGGTGTAAGTCGCGGTGCACGCGCCGACCGGGGGCGGGGTGGTGGGCCCGGCTGTCGGCGTGGGGCTCACCGTGGGGGTGGGAGTGGGAGTGGGAGTGGGCGTGGGGGTCGGCGTGGGCGTCGGCGTCGGAGAGGTCAGCGACGTGAAGAACTGCCAGATCTCGCCGGGCACGAACGACTGCTGCTGGTTGCGGTCGCGAGCCGCCCACTGGTGGCCGCTGTCCGAGGCGATCCACACCACCGGGAACCCGTCCCGGCACTGGTAGGTGGTCTTGGTGTGCTGCCCGCTGCCTGCGGCAGGCTCGGGGGCCTGCTGCGCCTGGCAGCCGTTGTTCCGCAGCGCGCGGTCGCGCAGCGCGCGCCCCTGGGAGATGTTGAGGACGTCATCGACGACGCCGTGCGAGCCGAGGTAGGCGATGGGCTGCGTGCCGCCGGCGCACCCGGAGAGCTGGGCGCCGTTGAGGACGGCCACGCCGCGGAACACGTCGGCCCGGGAGCACGCGAGCGCGTTGCTCATGCCGCCGCCGTAGCTGAAGCCGGTGGCGAACCGCTGCGTGGTGTCGACGCAGAGGGCGGCCTCGACGGTGCGCAGCACGTCGTCGATGAACGTGACGTCGCGCCCGTTCGTGTTGGGCCACGCGTTGTCGATGCCCTGCGGGGCCACGAAGATCGTGCTGTTGTTGGCGAGCGGCTTGAGCCCGTAGTAGTTCTCGTTGACGACGTCCTGGGACGTGCCGTGCCACCAGTGCAGTCCGACGACGAGGCGGTACTCCCTGTTCGGGTCGTAGCCGGCGGGCACGTCGAGCCGGAACTGGCGCGACTGGCCGCCGCTGGTGATCGTGTGGTTGCCAGTGGCGAGCGCAGGAGTCCGGCCGCAGCCCGCTGTGGCTGCCAGGGCTGAGACGTCGGCGGGCAGCGCCGGAGCGGGCGCCGTGACGCCGCCGAGGACGAGTGCCGCGGCGGCAGCCGCCAGCACCATCCTCAGCGGCCGTGGTGAGGTTCGCAGTCGCATGGGTTCCTCCTTGCCGGTGCGTCCCGGCCTCGTCGCCGGGACGCAGGTGGCCGTGATCGGGAGGTGGTGAACGGTCACGGATTGACGCGAATTTAGCGATAAAGCACCCAGGTTCGAAGAGGGCGAAACGCTTCGGCGGACAGGAGTGGTCGACGCTCAGATGCGCGTGACGCATCCCGAGGCCTCAGTACTCGATGCGGCCGTGCCGGTTGTGGAACTCGCCGGTCGGACCGTCTGGACCGAGCAGCGCGAGCGTGACTGTCGCGTCCGTCCCCTCGGTGACCGTCTGATGCCCGCCGTGCCGGTTGAAGTCGGTGGCGGTGTACCCGGGGTCGCTCACGTTGACCCGGAACTCGGGAAGGTTCTTGGCGTACTGCACCGTGAGAGCGATGACGGCGGCCTTCGACGCCGCGTACGGCACTGCGGCCACCGCGAACTCGTCGGTACCGGCGGTGGAGAGGAGTCGTGGCCAGCCGACGCCCGACGCGACGTTGACGATGACGGGCCGGCGGGACCGGCGCAGCAGCGGCAGCGCCGCCTGGGTGACGCGGATGACGCCGACGACGTTCGTGCTGAGCACCTCCTCGATGGCGTCCGTGCCCAGGTCGTCGACCCCGAACGAGGAGCCGAGGATGCCGGCGTTGTTGACGAGCACGTCGAGCTCGGGCAGTGAGGCGAGTGCGGCGTCGACGCTCGCCTGGTCGGTGACGTCGAGCTGCATCGGGCGGGCCCCGAGCTCCACGGCGGCGCCGCCGTTCGCGAGGTCGCGCATCCCGGCGTAGACGGTGTGGCCTGCTTCGATCAGGCGGCGGGTGGTCTCGAGGCCGAGGCTCTTGTTGGCCCCAGTGATCAGTGTGGTGGTCATGCGTCCAGGCTGGTGCGAGCCGGTCCGCGCATCCAGGCCCCTCCCGACGGTGGGACCGGCAGTGCCACCCAGGTTCGCTCGCGAGGGGCCAGGATGGGCCGATGAGCGACCTGTCGAGCGTGCTGCGGGCGTGGCGCGACCGGATCGGCCCCGCCGACGTCGGGATGCCCCCGGGCACTGGCCGGCGTGCGCGCGGGCTGCGCCGGGAGGAGGTCGCAGCGCTGGCAGGGGTGAGCGTCGACTACATCGTGCGGTTGGAGCAGGGGAGGGCGACCAACCCGTCACCGCAGCTGCTCGGCGCACTCGCTCGTGCGTTGCGGCTGACCGACGCCGAACGCGACCACCTGTACCGAGTCGCGGGGGCCGCACCGCCCGACCCGGGTGTCGTGCCGCGTCAGATCACGCCGGGCGTGCAGCGCGTGCTCGACCGTCTCGGCGACGTCCCGCTGGCGGTGTTCAGCGCGTCGTGGGACCTCCTGCTGTGGAACCCGCTCTGGGCGGCCCTGGGCGGCGACCCATCGACGTGCTCCGGCGCCGAGCGCAACCTCGTGCGCCGGATGTTCACGACCGGCCACGCCGGGGTCGAGTTCGATGACGAGCACGAGGAGGCCTTCGCCAGCGACCTGGTCGCAGACCTGCGCGCGGCGTGCGGCCGGTATCCGCGGGACCGGGACCTGGCACGGCTCGTGGCCACGCTCCGAGCCGGCTCACCCGACTTCGAGCGGCGCTGGGGTGAGGCCCGGGTCGCGGAGCACCGGGCGAGCCGCAAGATCATGACCCGCACCCCGGTCGGCCCCATCGCACTGGACTGCGACGTGCTGAGCGTCCCGGGCAGCGACCTGCGCATCGTCTTCTACACCGCGGCGCCCGGGAGCGAGGACGGGCAGCGGCTCGAGCTGCTGCGCGTCACCGGGACCCAGGCGCTGGCGCCCGCGGCGCCCTCCTGACAGGAGCCTCCAGATCGGCGACGAGCACGTCGACATCCCGACGCCTGTGACGCTCTAGGCTCGCGTGGCCACGGACGCAAGGTGCAAGGGGTGCGATCCGGACAGGCGCCGGACTCGTCGACACACCTGGGAGCTGTCATGCACCACCGCGAACGACCTGCCGTCGGGCTGCCTGCGTTGACCCCGTCCGCGCGTGCCCGCGCGGCCGTCGCGGGGGTGGCGGTCGCGCTCGGCTGTGTCGCGTGCGCCCCGGGGGAGGACACCGCGCCGACGCCCACGCAGACAGCCACCGAGGCGGCGGCCGAGGCGGTCGCAGGCCCCGTGGTGCGCTCGGTGACGATCGACGGCGCGCAGGTCGAGCTCGCGGTCGGCCCGCTGGCGGTGCACGGCGATGTCGCGGTTCTGCGGCTCTCCGCGCCGACCGCGCCGCCGGGCCTGCGCATGGCCTTCTGGGAGGTCTTCGAGGGCATCGGCACCGCGGGCCCGAACGGCGCCCGGCTGGTGGATGTCGACGCGGGCGCCGTGATGACGACCCTGCGAGACAGCGCCGACCTTCCGGTGATGACCAGGAACGGCAGCCCGGGCGGCTCTGCCACCGAGGCCGCGGAGGAGGCGGCCGGAGACGGCGTCGAGGTGGTGTACGCCGCGTTCACCGTCCCCGACCGGGACACCGTCGGCGTCCTGCTGCCGCAGGCGGGCTGGTTCGAGGGCGTCCCGGTCGTGGACGCCGCGGAAGCGGGGGCGAT
Organism: Cellulomonas chengniuliangii; assembly: GCF_024508335.1. Lineage (NCBI taxonomy): Bacteria > Bacillati > Actinomycetota > Actinomycetes > Micrococcales > Cellulomonadaceae > Cellulomonas > Cellulomonas chengniuliangii. The sequence continues at coordinate 346,055 of NZ_CP101988.1, forward strand.
GACCGTGCCCCCGGCCGAGCTGACGGACAACGAGATCACGGACCATGCGGCGTTCCCGCTGGAGACCTACACCGAGCAGGTCGACGGGCTGGTGCGGGCGCGGCAGACCCCCACGGAGGTGACCGTCGACATCGCCTCCGACGTCCTCTTCGCCGTCGACTCCGCTGACCTGGGCGCCGATGCGCAGGCTGCCCTCGCCGCGGCGGGAGCCCAGGTCGGCGCGCACTCCGGAGGCCGGCTGACGATCGTCGGACACACCGACGACGTCGCCGACGAGGCCCACAACCTCGACCTGTCCCAGCGCCGGGCCGCGAGCGTGTCGCAGCAGCTGGGCGCCCTGGTCGACCTGTCCGGGTTCGACGTGACCGTCGAGGGGCGCGGCGAGAGCGAGCCCGCGATGGCGGGCACGAGCGCCGAGGCGCGGTCGCTGAACCGCCGGGTGACGATCACCCTGGTCCCCGCGGAGGAGGCGGCCCCCGCGCCCGCCGCGCCGGACGACCCCGCGGCGCTGCCCGAGGCCACCGGTCCCAGTGCCGCCGGGCCTGACGGCGTGACCGTCCAGGACGGCGCGAACGCCTACGCGGTGCGGCTCCCGCAGGTGCGGCGGGTCGGTCCCTACCTGGTGGGCGAGCTCGAGCTCACGAACCACGGCGCCAAGGACCTGACCGACGGCGTGCTCGCCTCGGGGGTGTCCGACACGCGGGGCCGTTTCGACCCGAGCCTCCAGCTGGCGGCCACGAACGTGAGCCTGCTCGTCGGCGGCAGCCGCGTGTTCCCGGTCGACTACGTGCGCCCGGAGGCCGACATGCGTGAGCCGTTGTCGGACCGTGTGGTCACCGTCGACGCGGGCGCGACGCGCGTGGTCACCGTGGTGTGGCCGGACACGGGCACGACGTCCGTCGCGGTGGAGGTCGCCCCACGCCAGATCTCGGCGTTCGGCGGGGTCACTGTGGGCGGTGCGGCGTTCCGGCTGACCGACATCCCGGTGGTGGACGGGGACTAGGGCCCGCAGCCGCCGCCGCGGCCTAGCGCCGTGGGGTGTGCGGGCCGGGTCCGTAGGCGGGCGGGCCGGGATGGCCGTACAGGTGCGGCGACGGCACGGCGGGCTGGCGCGCCCAGTGCCGGGTGAGCTTGAGGGCGCCGAATCCCAGGCCGGTGACCAGGAGCCCGAACAGCACGGCCGCCACCCCCGCCGAGGTGCGGGCCATGGCGGACATGCCCGAGTCCTCCGTGACGGCGAACTGCTCCACGCCATTCCCCACGCACGTCAGGTGGTCGATCTCCATCCAGCCCGTGCCTCGAGCGGTGGTCATGGCGGGCCGGTACTCGACGCCGCTGCGGGTGTCCGTGACCACGCGCTCCACGCCCTCGACGGGAACGGGCTCGACCGTTCCCGACCGCTGCTCGCCGGTGGTGAACACCCGGCTCTTCCACTGGCACGTCACGGCAGCCGGGTCCGTCGTGGACGGGTGGGCCAGGATCATGAACTCGCCAGGGCGAAGGGAGGCGCCGTCCTTGCCGCGGACCTTGATCTCCTCGCCCGGCGAGAACTGCGCGTCGACGGACACGGTGCTGTGCGGGGCGAACGGGCCGGACGCGGTCAGGGCGGCCGCTGCGATGAGCAGCATGAACGGGCCGCCGATCAGCCCGACGAAGATCCACATCGCCACGACCGTGCGGAAGCGTGCTCTGAGGTTCACGCGGGGGCCTCTCCTCGCATGCGGCGTCCCGGGCGGCCCCCGCGGGCAGCACTCTAGGGCTCGTCGGCGGAGCGCGTGCCCAGTCCCGCCGTCAGCGACGTCGCGGCGCCTCCGGGCTGCCCCTACAGCGAGAGTCCCCAGCGATATCCGGCGAAGGCCAGCGCGATGGCTGCGACGAGGATCCCGACGCCGTAGGCCAGCGCGACGCCGTACTTCTTCTTCCGGATCAGCTGGACGGTCTCGTAGCTCGCGGTGCTGAACGTCGTGTAGCCGCCCAGGAACCCCGTGCCGACGGCGGCGCTGACGGCGGGCGAGGCGATGTCGTCGGCGACGAGTCCGGCGAGCAGGCCTAGGACGAACGAGCCGGTCAGGTTGATGACGGCGGTGGGCCACGGGAACGACGAGGTGACGCGGCTGCGGATGAGGGCGTCCACGACGTAGCGCACGCAGGCGCCCACTCCGCCCGCCAGCACGACCAGGAGGAACAGCCCCGGTGTCATGACCTACCTCCAGGCGACGCGGCCGCTTGGGCGTGTCCCTCGATGTGACGCAGCTCGTCCTCGTCCGGCTCGTGCGGGTGCAGCCGCGCGCCCAGGGCGATGCCCGCGAGCGTCGCGAGCGCGCCGACGATCACCGTGCCGAGGGCGTACAGGACGGCGATGCCGGCGCGATCGTGGTCGAGCAAGACGGCGGTGTCGGTGGCGAGCGAGCTGTAGGTGCTCAGGCCGCCGCAGAACCCTGTGCCGATCAGCAGTTTCAGCCTGCCGGTCAGCGCCGCGCCGGGAGCGGCCCGTGCCAGTCCCTCGTACAGGTAGCCCAGGACGAACGCGCTGAGCAGGTTGACGACGGGGATGACCACGGGCACGTCGTCGACGTTCGGCACCGCGAGCGTCAGGCCCTCCCGCGCCGCTACGCCCAGGATGCCGCCCACCATGACCAGGCCGAGCCCGGACCAGCGCAACGCGGTGCGGCGGGACGTGCGGGCCGTGTGGCCGCTGTCGGAAGCCATTCTCTGAAAGTAAGCCGGAACTCCAGCGATCGCACCGGGTGGGAACGGGGCCCTAAATGCCAACGGTGTATTTATACGACCGTTCAAAATCGTCGCGCCGTGGGTATTCGGTCTCCGACCTGCGAATACGCCGAGAAGTTGTCGTCAATGGGGTTTGGCGTACCGTCGAATCAGGCACGCAGGCGGGTGCACACCATCACGAAAGGTCCCTGGACATGGATCTGACTCCGCGCGAACTGGACAAGTTGTACGTCTACCAGGTCGCGGACCTCGCACGTCGGAGGCGTGAGCGCGGCACCAAGCTGAACGTCAGCGAGGTGCAGGCCCTGGTCTCCGAGGCCATCCTCGAGGCGGCCCGCGACGGCAAGTCGGTCGCCGAGTGCATGGAGCTGGGCAAGCACGTGGTCTCGGAGCACGACTGCATGCCCGGCGTGCGCCAGCGGATCGCCTTGCTGCAGGTCGAGGCCACGTTCCCGGACGGCAGCAAGCTGGTCTCCTGTCACGACCCTGTCTCGGTGTGACCGTGTCCACGCCGCAGGCCCGGCTGGTGCTGGTCGGCGGCCATGAGAGCCGTCAGGGCGCGGATCTGGAACGTCTGCCCGCCCTCCTGCCCGGCGCCGTGGTGACCGCGCCCGGCAGGCCCTTGCACGACCGGGTGCGCGCTCTGCTGGGGTCCGCCGGGGGACCAGTCGCCGTCCTGCCGATGACGTGGGGACGCGACCCGGTGGCGGTCGCCGACACGGCGCGCACCCTGCAGTGGCTGGCGTCGGGCGACGCCCGGGGGCGGGTCGTCCTGTGCGAGCCGTTCGGCACGATCGACCACCTCGTCGCGCTGCTCCGGACCGCGGCGGCACGGACCGCGGCCGCCCAGTCGGACGCGGCCCTGGTGATAGCGGCCCCGAAGGCCGACCCGTTCGACGACGCCGAGCTGCACCGCGTCGCCCACCTGGTGCGCACCCACGGGGCGGGCCTGGAGGTCGGCGTCGCGTGCGTCGGCGCAGACCCGGACCTCGCGGCCGCCGTGGGACGCGCACGCCTCCTGGGCGCCGACAGCGTGGTGGTGGTCCCCGCCGGGTTCGCCGCCTCGAGCCCGGTGCCCGCGGCCCTCGACGGCGCGTCCTTCTACGGCCCGCTGCTGTCCGACCAGGCCGTGGCGCGGATCGTGACGGAGCGTGTGGCGGCGGCGGCGCACGGCCTCGAGCACGGGCGTGACGGCATCGCCGAGGGGCTGGAAGCCGACCACGGGCACGGCTACGCGCACTCGCACGAGGTGGTCCCGGGCTCCGGCGGCCACGGGCACCCCCATGGCCACTCGCACTCTCACGAACACCCGCACCAGCACCCGCAAGACGGTGCGACGGCATTCGCGCCCGTCGCACCGGGTCCCGCGCGTGCCGACGCGTCCGCGTCGGCACGCCAGTGACGCCGCGCGCGGCCAGCCCTACGAGTGGAGGGACACACGATGCTAGGCACCCCCAAGTACCACCACAACAACGAGGACATCGAGATCAACGCCAACCGTGCGAAGGTCACGCTGCAGGTTGCCAACACGGGGGACCGTGCCATCCAGATCGGCTCCCACTTCCACTTCTTCGAGGTCAACCGAGCACTGCGCTTCGACCGCGAGAAGGCGTACGGCATGCACCTGGACCTGCCCGCGGGCACGGGGGTGCGCATCGAGGCGGGTGACACCCGCGAGGTCACGCTGGCCGCCTACGGGGGCGGACGCCGCGTCATCGGCTTCAACAACCTGGTCGACGGCGGCCTCGACTCCCGCCAGACGCGGCTCGACGCCATGCGCCGCCTGGCGGAGGGCGAGTTCCAGAACGGGGCGCCAGCGACGCAGCCGTCCGACGCCAGCCACGAGGGGGACCACTGATGGCGATCCTGTCGCGCAAGCAGTACACCGACCTGTTCGGCCCCACGCGGGGCGACCGGGTCCACCTGGCCGACTCGAACCTCGTCATCGAGATCGAGAAGGACTACAACGAGGGGCATTACGGCGACGAGATCGTCTACGGCGGCGGCAAGACCGCGCGCGACGGCATGGGAGCCGACCCGCTCGCGACGGCCCCGCAGGGCGTGCTCGACCTCGTCATCACCAACGCGATCATCCTCGACCCGGTGCTCGGGGTGGTGAAGGGCGACATCGGCGTCAAGGACGGCAAGATCGCGGCCATCGGCAAGTCCGGCAACCCGCACCTGCAGGACGGCGTCGACCCGCGCCTCGTGGTGGGCACGGGGACGGAGTTCATCTCCGGCGAGCACCTCATCGCGACCGCCGGCGCCATCGACCCGCACGTGCACTACATCTCGCCGCAGCAGGCCGACGCCGCCATCAGCAACGGCATCACCACGCTGTTCGGCGGCGGGACCGGCCCCAGCGACGCCACGAACGGCGTGACGACGACGCCCGGCGCCTGGTACCTGCACCGCATGATCGAGGCCGCCGAGGACTCGCCGGTGAGCATGGGGTTCTACGGCAAGGGCAACGGGTCGCTGCCGGACGCGTTGATCGAGCAGATCACGGCGGGCGCCGCCGGGCTGAAGGTGCACGAGGACTTCGGCGCCACGCCCGCGGCGTTGAGCGACGCCCTGTCGGTCGCCGACGAGTACGACATCCAGGTGGCCGTCCACACCGACAGCCTCAACGAGTCGGGTTTCGTCGAGGACACGATCTCGGCGATCAACGGGCGCACGATCCACACGTTCCACACCGAGGGCGCGGGCGGTGGGCACGCCCCCGACATCATGAAGATCGCGAGCTACGGCAACGTGCTGCCGTCGTCCACGAACCCGACGCTGCCGTACACGGTCAACTCGGTGGACGAGCTGCTCGACATGGTGATGGTGTGCCACCACCTGTCGCACGACATCCCGGAGGACGTCGCGTTCGCGGACTCGCGCGTGCGCGCCGAGACCATCTCCGCGGAGACGGTGCTGCAGGACGAGGGCGTCATCTCGATGTTCTCGTCCGACTCGCAGGCGATGGGCCGTATCGGCGAGACGTTCACGCGGTGTTTCCAGACGGCGCACCACAACAAGGACAAGCGCGGCCGGCTGGCCGAGGACACCGAGCGGCACGACAACTTCCGCGTGCTGCGCTACCTGGCGAAGCTGACGATCAACCCTGCGATCACCTGCGGCATCTCGGACTACTACGGGTCGCTCGAGCCGGGGAAGCTCGCCGACATCGTGCTCTGGCCGGTGGGCTCGTTCGCGGCCAAGCCGAAGATGGTGATCAAGGGCGGCGTCATCAAGTGGGCGCTCATGGGCGATCCGAACGCGTCACTGCCGACCCCGCAGCCCGTCCTCTACCGCCCGATGTTCGGGTCGTTCGGCCGAGCGCAGCAGAGCACCCGCGTGACGTTCATGTCGCAGGCCGCGATCGACGCCGGGGTCCCCGAGCTGCTCGGGCTGCGCAGCACGGTGCTGCCCGTGCGTCGCACCCGCCAACTCGGCAAGGCGCACATGCTCCGCAACGACAAGGCGCCCGTCATCAACGTGGACCCGGAGACCTACAAGGTCACGCTCGACGGGGTGCCGGCCCACATCGAGCCGGCGAAGTCGTTGCCCATGACCCAGCTGTTCTTCCTGGCCTGAGGAGCGCCGTGCCCACCACCGACCTGCACGCGCTGCTCGTCAGCCTGCAGCTCTCGGACTCCGCGTTCCCGAGCGGCTTCTACACGATGTCGCACGGGCTGGAGGGCTTCAGCCAAGCGGGGCTGGTCGACAAGGGCGGCGTGGAGGGCCTGCTGCGGGGCCTTCTGCTGCACTCCGTGGGCCCGGGCGACGGGACAGCGCTCGCCCGGGCGCACGAGGCGGCGGCGGCGGGCGACTGGGACCGGGTGCGACAGGTCGACCACTTGCTGCACGCCACCAAGCTCAACGCCGAGATGCGCCGGGCGTCGGTCCGCAGCGGCCATCAGCTGACCGACGTGGCGGTCGCCGCCATCGGCGGGCCCGTGCTGGCGGAGTGGGCGCGGATCCTGGCGGCGAAGGAGTCGCCGGGGTGCCAGCCGGTCGCGACGGCGGTGGCGTACGCCGCCGCGGGGATCGGGACTGCCCAGGCCGTCGCGTCCGACCTGTCGGCCTTCGCGGTCAGCGTCCTGGGCGCCGCCCTGCGGCTCCGGCTCGCCGACCACCGGCAGGTCCAGGTCACGCTCCACGCGGTGGGCCCGGTCATCGCGCAGGCGGCTGAGGAGGCCGTCGCCCGGGACCTGGCGGACATGGGCGGCTGCGTCCCGATGGCGGACGTCATGTCGGCCCAGCACGAGCGCGCCGAGGCGCGTCTGTTCACGAGCTAGCGGGCGCCGGCGCAGGACGCGCAGCCGCTGGAGGAGAAGGGGAGAGCGATGAGCGAGAACGCGCTGCGGATCGGCATCGGGGGACCGGTGGGATCGGGCAAGACGGCGTTGGTGGAGGCCCTGGTGCCGCGGCTGATGGCCGTCGGCCGGCGCCCCGCCGTGATCACGAACGACATCTACACGCAGGAGGACGCCCACCACGTGCGCCGCGAGCTGGCGGGTGTGCTGGACCCCGAGCGTGTGATCGGGGTGGAGACCGGCGCGTGCCCGCACACGGCCGTGCGCGACGACCCGACGATGAACCTGGCGGTGGGCGCCGAGATGCTCGAGCGGTTCCCGGACGTCGACACGCTTCTCTACGAGTCGGGCGGCGACAACCTCACGCTCACGTTCTCCCCGGCGCTGGTCGACGTGTTCGTGTTCGTGCTCGACACGTCCGAGGGCGAGAAGATGCCGCGCAAGCGGGGTCCGGGGATCACCGACTCCGACATCCTGGTGATCAATAAGATCGACATCGCGCAGTACGTGCGCACGAACCTCGGCGTCATGGAGTCCGACGCGCACCGCGTGCGCGACGGCAAGCCCGTGGTCCTGACCAACTCGCTGACCGGCGAGGGCGTCGACGCCCTGCAGGACCAGATCCTCGCCGTGTGGGACGGCCGCCTGCAGGCCCTGGTCTCGTGATCGTGGCCTCATGAGCGCCGATGTCATGACCGAGCCGGAGGAGGCGCCCGCGTATGGCGGGCGTCGGCTCCAACCCGCGCACTACGAGCCGGAGCATGTCCCCGTGGAGGTCGCCCGGTACGCCGGCGTGCCCGACATGCTGCCCACGGGCAGTCCGGGGAAGGTGGGCATCCTCGAGCTGGCGTTCGCGCGGACCGACAACGGCACCGAGCTGGTGGCGCACTACCAGAAGTCGCCGTTGCAGATCATGCGGCCGTTGTACTACGACCCGCTGCGGCAGGACATGCCGTACGTCTATCTGATGTCGACAGGCGCCGGGATCCTGCAAGGAGACCGGTTGCGGACGGACCTGGCCTTCGGCCCTGGCACGAGCGCGCACGTCACGACGACGGCCCAGACGCGCGTGCTGCGGATGGAGCAGGACTACGCGGTGGCGCAGGTCAATATCGACGCCGCCGAGCACGCGTACCTGGAGTACCTGCCGGAGCCCGTCGTGCTGTTCCGCGACTCGCGGCTGTACCAGCGCACCAGCCTGACGGTCGCGGAGTCCGCCACGGTCGTCGTGGGCGAGACCCTCGTCGCCGGGCGGCTGGCCCGCGGCGAGCGGCACCGGTACGCGGCCCTCGCGGCGGACCTGGAGATCCGCCGGCCGGACGGCACGTGCCTTGCGGTGGACCGCGTCCGGCTCACCCCCACGGAGCAGGGCACCGGCGGCCTCGCCGTGCTCGACGACCACGACGTGCTGGCAATGCTGTACGTCGTCACCCCGCTCGCTTCCGCAGCGGACCTGGCCGATCTGCTGCACGCCGAGCTGGCCGGCGCCGAGGACGTGGTGCTGGGCGTCAGCGCCCTGCCCGGGGAGGTCGGTGTCTGGGTGCGGATCCTCGGGGACGCCACGACGCCCGTCGCGCACGCCTCCGCCCTCGCGTGGCGGGCGCTGCGCCTGCGGCTCACCGGCCGCCCGGCGCCGGTCGTGCGCAAGACCTGAGCCGGTCGTCGCGCACGGCACGCCCGCCAGCACCGAGAGGAGAAGGTCGATGGCAGCGACGAACACCCCATCACCGACCGCTGGCGTCAGGGCCGCGCTCGACGTGCGCTCCCTCTCCGACGGGCTCTCGCAGATCTTCTTCCAGCGCAACGTGTGGACAGGCCTGCTCATCCTGCTCGCCTTCCTCGTGGCCGACTGGCGGATGGCGCTGCTGGTCGTGATCGGCACCGTCGCGGCGACCGTCACGGGCGCGGTCATGGGCGCGCAGGACGTGCGGCTCGGGATGCAGGGGTTCTGCGGCGCGCTGCTCGGCGCCGCCGTCTACACCGCGCTGGGCTCGCAGGGCTGGGCCTACCCGATCGCCGTGCTCGGCGGCATCCTGTGCGCGCCCGTGACCCGGTTCTTCGTGTGGCTGTTCGCCACCCGTCCGCTCGCCCGGTTCGCGCTGCCGGCCACCACGGCGCCGTTCTGCGTGGTCGCCGGCATCATGCACGCCACCACCACAGGACTGCAGGTCAGGTCGCCAGCCGTGCACGTCGTGGAGGACGCCGGCGCGGCCTACCTGCAGTCGCTGCTGACCAACGTGTCCGAGGTCGTCCTGATCAGCAGCGTGTGGTCCGGCGCGCTGATCCTGCTGGGCCTGTTCGTGGCGTCGTGGAAGGTCGGCCTGGCAGCGGTGATGGGCAGCGCGGTCGGCAGCCTGTGCGCGCTCGCCCTGGGCTGGGCCGACGCCGACGTCGCCGAGGGCCTGGCCGGCTACTCGGGCGTGCTGACCGCGATCGCGCTGTCCGTCGTGTTCCTCCGCAGCACCGTCGCGTCCTGGCTGTACGCGGTCCTCGGCACGGCGGTGACGGCGGTCGTCACCCTCGCGCTCAACGACGCGACCGACGCCCCGCACTACACCTGGCCCTACATCCTGACGACCTGGGTGCTGCTCATCATCGCCACCGGCATCCGGCCCCTGCGGCGCCCCTGATCCGGGCGGGCGCGTCGCTCGCCGCCTGCCGCCCGTGCGAGAGCAGTCAGGCGGGCAGGTCGTCATCCCGCAGCCCGAAGACCTGGAGCGACTCCACTGGTCCGGGCGCGTCGGTGAGGGCGCCCACCTGCCGGCGGGAGCGCCGCGAGTACACCACCCGCGCGAGCTCGTAGTCGTCGGCGTCGAGGCGGACGTGGGCGCCTGCCGGGCCCAGCGCCCACCGGTTCTCGGTCGTCACGAGGACGCCCTCGGCGCCGCGGACCGCGCCGAGGTGACGCACCGTGTGTGCCAGTAGCGCCCGCCATGCGTCCTCGGGCTGGCGTGGCCGGCCCAGCGCCTCGAGCAGGTCGGCCTCGTGGACGATCAGGTCCCACACCGGAGTCGGCGACGCGGAGCCGTAGACGCCATCCGGGACGGCCGCGGCCGCGTCCGCGAGTTGCGCGGCGAGCGCGGCCGTGGTCCGCGACGACCCTTCGGCGACGTGTCGGGCCGTCCACGCGGGACCTGGCGCTCCGTCCATCCGCCCGGACACCACGTCCGTCGCAGCGCCTGCCAGGTGCGCGAGCAGGTCGTGTGCCGACCAGCCGGGCGTCGCTGGGACGGGCGTCGCGGCGCCTTCCGGGTCGAGGCCCTGCGCGAGCAGCACCAGACGATCGACCGCTCTCGCATAGGCGGAGCGGAGCGCGAGCGCCCGGGGATGGGTGGGGTCTGCGGTGAGGCTCACGTGGCTCCCGGAATGCGGCTCTGTCGGCACACCTCGAAGTGCTCGTCCGCCTCTTCCCAGGACGACGCCCCCATGATGTACACGTGCGTCGTGGTAAGTGGATCACGCAGGGAATGCCGCGCGCCAGCAACCGACCGAGTAGTTCTTCGTCCGGGCCGACGACGCCGCGCGCGGGGGGGCATGCATGCGGATCCAGGGACACAGCTTGCGGTTCATCGTCGGCGCGCGGCTGCGGGGCATACGCCCGCTGGTGGGCCTTCCGGCGCGCACGCAAGCCACGGCCGTGGCAGGACCAGTACGGCGCCGGCTCCCGCTGAGGAAGCCCGGCAGCGCTGTCCAGCCCGGCTATCCCGCCCGACGGCGACCCTCTGTCGGCGCCGCGGAGAGTCGGAGCCACACGATCAGCGCGGCTCCCCAGATCACGAAGAGCGGGTCCCACAGCAGCGCGTGACCGACCATCGCCTGTTCGTCATATCCACCGTCGGGGGTCACCACCCCGAGGAGGACGGCGCTGCTGACGGCGACGTTGACACCCCCGTAGACGACGAGGAAGGCCCCTCCCACCCAGCAGGCGGCCCGCCAGAACCGGGTCCCGGGCAGCCGATCGCGTGCGACGCCCACCGGGATCAGCGCGGCCAGTGCCTTGACGACGGCGATGGCGCCCAGCAGCAGGCCCGCTCGGACGGGCGATCGGTCGACGGCTCTGACGGCCCAGTCGCCGACCGTGGGGAGCAGCCAGCGCCCTCCGAGGGCCCAGTACAGGCTGGACGCGGCGTGGACGAGGCCGGCCCCGCAGGCGACGAGGACCGCTGCGTTCGCGGCAGAAGCGCGTGGTGCGGCCATGGGCCTCCCTACGTCATGGGCGGCCGCTGCGACGTGGCGGTGGTGAGCCGGCCCCACTTCGCAGCGTAGGCGCCCGGCGGCATCGGCGTCGGGTCGACGTGCGGCACGGAGGAGGCCCGGCCGCCGGGTGGTGGGACCTGGCGGCCGGGCCTCGGTGAGGGCAGGTTCAGCCCTGGAGCTACTTCAACCCGTTGGACAGTGCCGTGATCAGCTCGCCGTTGGCGGTGTCACCGGACAGCTCCCAGAAGAAGGCGCCTCCGAGGCCCTTGCCCTTGGCCCAGGACGTCTTCCCGGCGAGGGTGCTGGGGGTGTCGTAGCCCCACCACTCGGAGCCGCACTTGGCGTACGCGGTGCCGCCGATCGTGCCCGTCGCCGGGCACCTGGTCTTGAGCACCTTGTAGTCCTCGATGCCGGCCTCGTAGGTTCCGGGCGCCGCGCCCGTGGCCGAGCCGCCGGGCGTCGTCTGTGTGACCCCGGTCCATCCGCGGCCGTAGAACCCGACCCCTAGCAAGATCTTGCTGGCCGGGACGCCCTTGCCGATGAGCTTGTCCACGGCAGCCTCGGTGTTGAAGCCCGCCTGCGGGATGCCCGCGTAGGACGTCAGCGGCGAGTGCGGGGCCGTGGGGCCTGTCGGGTTGAACGCCCCGAAGTAGTCGTAGGACATCGGCATGATCCAGTCGAGCTTCTGCGCGGCGCCGGCGTAGTCGGCGGCGTCGATCTTGCCCCCGTTGCTGCCGTCACCCGTGATCGCCGCTGTGACGAGCTTGCTGCTGCCGAACTTGTTGCGCAGTGCGGTGATCAGGGTGTTGAACGCCGCGGGACCGCTCGAGTCGCACGTCAGCCCGCAGGCGTTCGGGTACTCCCAGTCGATGTCGATGCCGTCGAACAGCCCGGCCCAGCGCGGGTCGTTGACCAGGTTGTAGCAGGACTCGGCGAAGGCGGTCGGGTTGGCTGCGGCCTGCGTGAAGCCGGACGACCAGGTCCAACCGCCGAACGACCAGATGACCTTGAGGCCGGGGTGCATCGCCTTGAGCTTCTTCAGCTGGTTGAAGTTGCCGCGTAGCGGCTGGTCCCAGGTGTCGGCGACGCCGTCGACAGATTCGGCCGCGGTGTACGCCTTGTCGAGGGCCGCGTTGGCGTCGCCGATCGAGCACTGGCCGCCGGTGGTGTTGCCGAACGCGTAGAGGATGTGGGTCAGCTTCGACGCCGACCCGCTCGTCTCGATGTTCTTCACCTGGTAGTTGCGGGCGTACACGCCCCACTCGGCGAAGTAGCCGACCAGCTTCTTGCCGCCCGGCGGCGGAGTCGTGGTGGTCGGTGCCGGTGTGGGGGAGGTCGTGGGCGTGGGGGAGCTGGTGGGCGTGCCGCCAGTACAGGCCACGCCGTTGATGCTGCACGCGGTGGGCGACTTGAACGGCCCGGTGGCCACGTAGCCCCAGGTGAACGAGGCGCCGGGGGCCAGCGTGGCGGCCCAGCCCTTGTTCTTGGCCGTGTAGTGGTTCCCGGCCCGGGTGACATCGGCGTCCCACGAGCTGGTGACGGCGTCCCCGGCGGGGAGGTCGAACTCGAGCGTCCAGCCGTTCACGGGCGTGGCGCCGGAGTTGGTGACAGTGACGTTGACCTGGTGGCCGGTGCCCCAGTCGCCGGTGGAGGTGAAGGTGGCGCTGATCGTGCCCGCCGCGAAGGCGGGCTGGGTCACGACCAGTGCGGCGATCAGTGCGGCGATCGCGGCGAGCGCTGTGGTGATCAGGGCAGGACGTCGTTGCCGTCCTGTCGGCGCCTGGCCGGAAGCTCGGGTGGAATCCATTGACCTATCCCCTGTTCGTCGTCGAAAGCGGATTTGTAAGGAAGGTGTACAAATGGTTCATAGCGACGTTAACAAGAGTCACGGGGTCGAGTCAACAGGCCGTCCCGGCCTCGCTGAGCCGCTGAGAATTGGCGCGAAAGCCTAGGGGGCCCGGCGAATTCACACACCTGACAGGAGTGCGGCGGCCGTCCGCTACACCTGAGTCCGTGCTACTTCGATCTCGGGCGACAGGCCTGACCTGCGCACGGATGTCCGCAGCCATCGACCACGGACCACGCGATCACCGTGCATTTCTCTACATGCTGAATTGCGGTGCATGGGGGGTTTGGGGAACACGCGTCCAGGCTTTTCTTGTCCGCAGTCGGCCCTCATCTCCCGGGAACGGGCGGCCGACGGGCGTGGTCAGGCGGCCGCGCGGTGAGCAGCCCGACGCCGCGGGGCGTCCCAGAACCGGACGCGGACCCTTGAAGGCAGAGACCGCGTCGGGCAGGGTGGCCGCACGCGTCGGAGCGCGATGATCGCGCCCGCCGGACCAAGGGGGCGGCCCATGGAGCACGCGGTGGCGGTCGAGACGTGCGGGACGGTGGGACTGCTGCCATGACCAACTCCCCGTCGCCTCGTGCCAGCGCCAGCTCCCTGGATGGCGACCACCTGCCCACCCCACGCGGGACCGCGGTGCGTGCCGATCGGCTCGAGGTCGGCTACGGCCTCCCCGTGTCGCCGCCCATCGATGTCACGCTCGACATCGGGAGCGCACTGGCGGTGGTGGGGCCGAACGGCTGCGGCAAGTCGACATTCCTGCGGACCGTCGTCGGCCTGCTCCCGCCGGTGTCGGGTGAGGTGCTCGTGCTCGAGGGCGAGGTGGACGACCGCCACAGGGACTTCCGCGCGGACGTGGCCATAGAGCTGGGCGACGACGCGTTCTTCCCCGCGCTCACGGTTCGCGAGCACCTGCTGCTCACCTGCTACGGGCACGGCGTCTCCGATCCCGCCCAGGTGGTGGACGACGAGCTCGGCCACTTCGGGCTCACGGAGCGCGCCGACGCCCTGCCCGCCGCGTTGTCCTCCGGGCAGCGTCGCCGACTCCTGCTGGCCTCGGTGTTCGCCCGGCCGCGGCGGCTGATGGTCCTGGACGAGCCCGAGCAGCGGCTGGACACGGCGATGCGCGGGCACCTCACGCGTCGTCTGATCGAGGAGCGCGACGGTGGCGCCGTGCTCATGGCCACGCACGACGCCCGTCTCGTGGAGGAGGCGGCCACGGCCGTCCTCGTGATGTCCGAGTCCGGGCTGCGCCTCGTCGACCCTGAGGCTGGCGCCCGCATCGTGCGGGACGAGCTGTGAGGACGCCGTGGCGACCACAGTGACCGAGGTCGGGCTCCCGTCCGGCCGCGCCATCCGACGCTGGACCCGGCGCCGCGGGAGGGCCCGCTCCGACGCGCCGCTGTCCGAGTTCTTCGGCGACGTCTACACCGGCGTGTTCGCCGTCGTCATGGCGACGTCGATCGTCATATCGCTCTCATCCGACGTGGCCCGTCAGGGCGGGACGGGTCCGGCGACGCTCCCTGGTCCTGGTCCTGGGCTGCAGGCTGAATGGCTCGTGATGCTCCCCGCCCTCGCTGCGGTCGCCGCCTTCACCGGCGTGGTCGTGCGCCTCGGGCCCTTGGCGCTCTCCGGCCCTGAAGGGGTCTGGTGGCTGCCTCTGGCTGTCGAGCGGCGCACGCTCCTGCGGCCGATGGCTGCCCGCTGGCCGGCGGTGGGGGCGGTCCTGGGCGGGGTCGCCGGCGCGGCCGTCGCAGTCGCGACAGGGAGCCCGGCCATCGTGATCGTCGGGTCGGCCCTGCTCGGCGCCGCCTTCACGGTGGGCCTCGTCATCGCCGCCGGGATGACGCAGAGGGCCCCTGCCACGCACCGCGCTATCCGGGTCTCGGCTGATCTCACGCTTGCCGCGGTCCCGGTGACGGGCCTCGCCGTCGCGTTGGCCGGGGTTCCCGCTCCCGCGCCTGGTCCAGGGCTGGTGACGCCAGCGGTGGTCGCTGCTGCGGTCGCGGTTGCCCTGGCAGCGCGCTGGGAACGGGGACTGGACGCGGTGCCGGGCGCCCATCTGCGCGCGCGAGGCGTGGTCGCGGACGAGGCGCTCGTCGCGGTCCTCTCACTGGACCCCCGAGGGCTGGGCCGGGCGCTCGCCGTCCGCGAGGAGCGCAGCGGGCGGGCGAGGTCGTCATCGATGTCCTGGCTCGCGCGTGTGCCGCGCCGCGCACGCCCCGCGGCGGCTCTCGTCACGGCGGACGCGCTGCTGCTGATGCGCACCCCTCGGCACATCGCGCAGGTCATCCTCAGCGCGACGCTGCCAGGGTTGGCGCTGCTGGCCGCGAAGCCGAGCACCGTGGCCGTGTCAGCCACCGTACTGATCGGCGCGTACGTGGCTGCGCTCGCGGCGGCCGATGGCGCGCGGCAAGCGCACATGAGCCCGGTGCTCGATTCCGCCCTGCCCCTCAGCCATAGCGCCGTGCGGCTATTGCGGCTCGTCGCTCCGACGGTGGTGATGACGGGGTGGATGTCGGCGGTCACGGTGATGGTGGGGTGGCGCCACGGCGACCTGGCGGGGTGGGTGCTCCTGGGTCTGGCCTCGGCGCCCGTGTGGGCCGCCGCCGTGGTGCGGGCGGCTTACCGCCCGCTGCCCGACTTCACGGGGCCGCAGATCGACACGCCGCTGGGCCCGCTCCCACCGGGCGGCTCCGCCGCGATGATGCAGGGCCCGGATGTCGCGCTGGTCGGCGCCAGCCCGTGGGTGGTGGCGCTCCTCATCGGCGCCGTCCCGCCGTTCGTGCTGGTCCTTCAAGCAGTGCTGGCGGCCGCCGCGATCGCCCTCACGGCGCGTCCGAGGAGGACTGTCCCGCCGGGGCGTCGCTGACGGTGTCGGAGGCCCGCACCGCCTGCATCGCACGGCGGCCCGAGGGCGCCAGGACGGCGACCGCGAGCACCACGAGGGTCAGCCCGCCGGCCGCGATCAGCAGGGACTCGACGCGGAACCGGTCCGCGAGGGGCCCCAGCACCGCCATCCCGAACGGCATGGCGAGCGCCATGACGATGCCCACGATGCCGAAGACCCGGCCGTGGCGCTCCGGCTCGACCGTCTCTTGCAGGAGCGTCATCGAGGTGGTCGAGAAGAACGGCACCACCAGTCCCACCAGGAACATGAACCCGAAGAACACCCACATGTTCGTCGACAGGCCCATCGCGATCGACAACCCCCCGAACGCGAACGTGGCGCCCACGATCATGGCCATGCGGTTCTTCAGGCCGCCCCAGGCGGCGAGCAGCACCCCGCCCAGCGTCATGCCGATCGAGAACGCGAGCTCGGTGGCGGTGAGCTTCCAGACCTCCTCGCCGAAGGTGCGGACCACCATGAGCGGGGTGAGGTTCGACGGGGCAACGGCCAGCACGAACACCACGGCGTAGAACCCCAGCAGCCAGCGGACGAACGGGTGCCGGTGGACGTAGCGCAGCCCGTCGACCAGGTCGTCGAAGTAGCCGAGCTTCTCACCCGGGGCCAGATCGGCGCGCACCACCCGGCTGACGTGGATGAGGGCCAGCAGCCCGATCCCGATCGCCGCCGTGACGACGTCGATGAAGAAGATCGCCACGATCGACGCGCTGGCGTAGACGCCGGCGGCGACCGCCGGCGCGAGCAGCATCATGGCGGCCTGGATGGAGCCGTTGATCCCGTTGACCCGCATCAGCTTGGCGGTCGGGACCAGCTGCGGGATCAGCGCCGCGACGGCGGGCGTCTGGATGCCCGCCCCGATGGAGCGGACGGCCAGCGTCGCGTAGATCAGCCACAGGTCGTCGCTGCCCGCCACCATCAGCAGGGCCAGGGCCAGGGTGGTGAGCGCGATCGAGGCGTCGGCCGCCATGATCATGACCTTGCGGTTGAGTCGGTCGGCCCAGACCCCGGCGAAGACCGACACCACCGCCTGCGGCAGGAAGCCGAAGACGGCGGCGAGGGCCAGCACGCTCCCGGACTTCGTCTCGAGCGTGAGGTGCCACATGATCGCGTACTGCACCAGCATCGAGCCGAACAGCGAGATGGTCTGGCCGCCGAGGAACAGGGTGGCGTCTCGCCGCCAGCCGGGCTTGTCGGGCTCCGTGAGGCCGGGGGCCTCGTCGAGGGTCAGCGCGGCTCCTGTCGGGGCCTGGGTCCCGTCCACGGTCGGCGTCGGGTCGGCGTCGGGCGCGGGAGGGATCACCAGATCATCTTGGCGGGCGGCGCGGGCGGACGTCACGCGCTTTGGCGGACGCCCGCCCGCTGCCGCTCGCCGTCGTGAGGCGGCGCGGCGGCACTACGGCGTGGTGACGGACTCCCGCGGCTCAGCGTGCGGGTGGCGGCGCTCGAGGGCGGCGCCCTCCACGTCGACATCAGGCAGCAGGCGGTCGAGCCAGCGCGGCAGCCACCACGCCTTGTCGCCGGCCAGGTGCATGAGCGCCGGCACGAGGAGCATCCGGACGACGAACGCGTCGAGCAGCACGCCGAAGGCCAGCGCGAAGCCGATCGGCCGGATCATCGCGCTGTGGGAGAAGACGAACCCGCCGAACACCGAGACCATGATGATCGCCGCGGCGGTGACGACAGCCCGGCCGGCCCGTGCGCCCTCGACGATGGCGCGGCGCGCGGGCGCCCCGTGGGCGTACGCCTCCCGCATGCCCGAGCCGAGGAACAGCTGGTAGTCCATCGCCAGCCCGAACAGGATCCCGACCAGCAGCGTGGGCAGGAAGTTCAGGATCGGCCCGGGGGAGTCGACCCCGAACACGCCGCTGAGCCAGCCCCACTGGTAGATGGCCACGACCCCGCCCAGCGCGGCGAAGAAGGACAGGATGAACCCGAAGGTGGCGATCACCGGGACCAGGATCGAGCGGAACACGATGATCAGGATGATCAGCGAGAGCCCCACGACAACGCCCAGGTAGACCGGCAGCGCGCTGGACAGCTTGTCGGAGATGTCGATGTTGCCGCTGGCCTGCCCAGCCACCCCCAGCTCGACCTGGCCGTCGATGGGCGGCAGGTCGCGCAGCGCGTGCACCAGGTCCGCGGTGGACTCGGCGGTGGGGCCGTCGGCGGGGACCACCTGGAACGCCGCGAGCGACAAGTCCTCCGCGGCGCCGATCGGCGCGACCGCCACCACCCCGTCCTGTGCGAACAGCTCGTCGGCGACCTGCGCCTGGTAGGCCAGGGCCTGGTCCTCGGTGGTCCCCTCCGGCAGGTCGGCGACGACCAGCAGCGGCCCGTTCTGCCCGGCGCCGAACTTCTCCGCCACCGTCGAGTACGCCTGGTACTGCGTCGAGTCGGGCGCCTCCGAGGAGCCGTCGGGCAGGTTGAGCTGCAACGAGGTGGCGGGCAGCGCGACGACCACCAGCGCGCCGACGCAGGCGAGGGCCCGGAGCACGGCGCCCCGGGTGGACATCGGCGTCGCCGGGGCGGCCTGCGGGGTGGGGCCGGCGCCCGGGGCGTTGTGCGCGGCGCCCAGGCGGGCGCGCTCACGGCGGCTGAGGATGCGCATGCCGACGAGCGAGAGCAGCGCCGGCGTCAGGGTGATCGCGATGAGGACGGCGACCAGGATGCACCCGGCCGCGACGGTGCCCATGAGCCCCAGGAACGGGATGCCGGTGACGTTGAGCGCGAGCAGCGCGATGAGCACCGTGGCGCCCGCGAACACCACCGCGTTCCCCGAGGTGCCGTTCGCCAGCGCGATGGACTCCCGGACGTCGTAGCCCTGCTTGAGCTGGCGGCGGTGCCTGTTGATGATGAACAGCGAGTAGTCGATGCCCACGGCCAGGCCGAGCATCACCCCGAGGATGGGGGTCACCGACACCATGTCGACGACGCCCGAGAAGGACATCGCGGCGAGCACCCCGATGCCGACGCCGATCAGCGCGGTCAGCAGGGGGAGTCCTGCGCCGACCAGCGTCCCCAGCATGACCACCAGCACGATCGCGGCGACCACCAGGCCGACGATCTCGCCGACGCCGAGGAGCTCGGGCACCGCGGCGGTGAGCTCGGACGAGACGTCGGTCTCGACGCCGGGCACTGCGTCGCCCGGGAAGATGGCGGTGACGGCGTCCTTGGTCTCCTGGGTGACGGCCATCTGCTGCTCGGTGAACATCACGGTGGCGATCGCGGCGCTGCCGTCCTCGGAGACGGTGCGGATCTCGGACGCCATCTTGAGCAGCGACGCGCCTTGGGCCAGCTGGGCGGCCTGCGCGTCGAGCTCGGCGCGGCCGGCGTCGAGCGCCTCCTGCTGGGCGTCGATCGCGGCCTGCTGGGCGTCGAGCTGCGGTTGGGCCTGGGCGAGCATCCCGCCGACCTCGGCCTGGACGCGTGCCGCGTCGAGCTGGCCCTGGGCTGCGTCGAGCTGCGCCTGCCCGGCGTCGAGCTCCGCGCGGGCGGCGACGAGCTGGGCGGCCCCGCCGTCGATCTGCTGCTGCTGCTCGGCACGTTGCGCCTCGGTGGCGAACGGGTCGACCACGGTCTCGACGCCGTCGACCTGCGACGCCTCCGCGACCTTGGCGCTGATGGCCGCCTGCTGCTCCGGGGTGAGCGCCGAGCCGTCGTCGGTGCTGAACACGACGCTCCCGGTGCCGCCGGAGGCCTCGGGGAACGCGGTCTGCAGGCGTGCGGTGACCTCCTCGGTGGGGGTTCCGGGGATGGTGAAACTGCTGGCCAGGGTGCCCGCGCCGACCAGGTAGGCGGCGCCGACCCCGACGAGGACGACGAGCCAGGCGACGATGACCGTGCGGGCGCGTCGTGCGGCCGTGCGGCCGAGGCGGTACAGGAGCTCTGCCATGGGGGTCCTTCGCGAGGTGGTCGTGCGGGGGGCGGTGGGGGAGTCAGCGAGCGGGAGGCGGGCCGGCGCTGGAGCCGCGCGCCGTCTGGATGAGCCGATCCACCAGGGCGGACCAGACGGCGCGTGACTCCGGGTCGTCGCTCGCGCCCGTCTCGTCGGCCCATCGGCGCTGGATCACGGCCAGCCCGCCGATCAGCGACGCGATCAGCACGTCGACATCGAAAGGGTCCACCTCGGGGTGGCGCCGTGCCATCTGGGCGGAGAGCCGCTCGCTGACGTCCGAGGCGGCGCGCAGCATCAGCTGGGCCTGCCGCGGGGAGGTCCGCGCGCCACCGGCGCCGACGACGCGGGTCAGGTAGGACAGCGGGGTGACGAGATCCGCGCTGCGGAGCAGCTGGGCGAGCTCGTCGAGCAGCGTGGCGCCGTCGGGCGCGGGAGAGCCTTGCAGCCCGGAGGCGAAGTCGTCGACGGCGGGTCCCAGGACGTCCACGCACACCGCGGTGACGACGTCCTCCAACGACCCGAAGTGGTTGAACACGGTGCGCCGCGACACGTCGGCCCGTTCGGCGAGCTGCTCGACGGTGAAGGAGGTGCCGCCGGTCTCGCGGGTCAGGGCCGCCGCCGCCTCGACGATCGCACGGCGGTGGCGCTCCTTGAGCGCCGCGCGGCGGTCGGTGGGCGGCGCAGTCATGGGATGACCATAGGCGGGTAGTTGCACTCAGTGCAACGGCAACGGTGGACGCGCTGCCGCGAGCCCTCCGCGCTCCATGGTGGGACGCTGGAAGCCTGCCCACCTCGGAGGCGAGACATGAGCATGCCGACCTACCCGTTGCGCATCGAGGGCCGCATCGACCCGGGCCTGAGCCGGTGGCTGTGGCTGCTGAAGTGGCTGCTCGTCATCCCGCACGTCATCGTGCTGCTGGTGCTGTGGCTCGTCTTCGCCGTGCTGACGTTCGTCGCCTTCGTGATGATCCTGGTGACGGCCCGCTACCCCCGGCCGCTGTTCGACTTCAACGTGGGCGTGCTGCGCTGGGGCTGGCGGGTGTCCTTCTACTCGTACGGAGTCCTGGGCACCGACCGCTACCCGCCGTTCACCCTGGCCGACGTGCCCGACTACCCGGCCCGCCTGACCGTCGACTACCCCGAGCGCCTCTCCCGCGGGCTGGTGCTCGTCAAGTGGTGGCTGCTCGTCTTCCCGCAGGCGCTCGTGACCACGATCCTCGTCGGGGGCTCCGTGTGGGCCAGCAACTCCTGGGACGAGGGCGGCTCGCAGGTGTGGCAGTCGAACCCCGGGTTGATCCCGCTGCTCGTCCTGTTCTCCGCCGTCGCGCTGCTGTGCAACGGCCGGTACCCGAGCTCGCTGTTCGACCTGGTCGTGGGGCTGCAGCGATGGACGATGCGGGTCAGCGCCTACGCCGCGCTGATGACCGACGAGTACCCGCCGTTCCGCCTCGACCAGGGCGGGGACGACCCGCCGATGGGTCCAGGCCTGCCTGCGGGACCCCCGCCCCAGGCCGGGTCCGCCTAGCGCGCGGGCGCCTCGTCGCCCGTCACCGCGCCGCCCGCTGGCCGAGGTGCGCGGCGAGCTCGTCGAGGGCGCTGCCCCACCCCTCGTGGACGCCGGCCTCCTCGAGGGCGGGGTCGACGCCGCGCAGGTCGAACGTCATGCGCGTGCCCGAGCCCGCGGCCTCGAAGGTCACGGTGATCAGCGGGGCGTCGTCGGGGTCCGCCTCCGGGCGTCCCCAGGTGAAGGCGAGCCGCTGGGGCTCCTCGACCTCGCGGTAGACACCCCCGGTGGGGTACCGCTCGCCCGTCTCGTCGTCGACCATCGTGTACGCGTACCGCCCGCCGACGCGCGCGTCGATCGAGACGGTCTCGCGTGGGGTGTGGACGCCGCGCGGGTGCCACCAGGCGGCGGCCTCGTCCGGGTCGGTCCATGCCTGCCACAGGTCCTGCGGGGTGGCGTCGAAGTCGCGCACGATGGTGAAGCCCTGCGTCATGTCGATCATGGCTGGTCCTCTCTGCGTGAGCGGAGGTGCTGCTCGAGGATGTCGAAGCGCTCGGTCCAGTCGGCGCGGTGGCGGGCGATCCACGCGGAGGCGTCGTCGAGCCCCTCCTCGCGGGCGGCGCACACCCGCCACTGCGCGTCCACCGTGCGGGTGAGCAGCCCGGCGGCCTCGAGGACCGCCAGGTGCTGGGACACGGCCGGCCTGCTGATCGGGTAGTGCTCTGCCAGCTCGCCCACGGTGAGCGGGCGTTCGGCCAGTCGCGTGAGGATGTCCCTGCGGGTGGGGTCGGCCAGGGCGCTGAACACCCGGCTCAGGGGATCGCCCGCGGCCCGCACGGTCATCATCTCCTTATGTAAGCGAACACTTACAGGCTAGCGCGGGCGGTGCGGGTGCGCGAGGTCTCGCGGTCGCGGGCCTGTGCCGCCGGTAGTATCCGAGGCCGTCCCCCGACGTCCGAGCGCGGAGCGGGGGCGTGGCGTGCGCGGAGGCGACGCGCGACGGACACGACCGTGATGTCGGACAGACGGGGGCGCGACGCCGATGGGCACCGACTCGGGTGCGTGGGAACGACCCGGACGCTCGGTCGGCGTGCGGGATGTCGCCGCGATGGCCGGCGTCTCGCTCGGCACCGTCTCGAACGTGATGAACCACCCCGAGCGTGTCGGGCCGGAGACGCGCGACCGGGTCACGGTGGCGATGCGCTCGCTGGGGTTCGTGCCCTCGCGCGCGGCAGGGCAGCTGCGCAGCCGACGGTCGGAGCTCATCGGCGTAGTCGTGCCCGACGTGGGCAATCCGTTCTGGGCGACCATGCTGCGCGGCGTGGAGACGGTGGCGGACGGGGCCGGGCTGACCATGGTGGTGGGGTCCACGCACCAGGACCCCGAGCGTCAGCGGCACGTGCTGCACGTCCTTGAGAGCCAGGGCGTCGACGGCCTGGTGATCGCGCCGATCGTGGACCGGGCGGCGGACTGGGGCTCGTTCGAGGATCGCCGCTTCGGCGTGGTGACGCTCGAGCGGCAGGCGGCCGGCTCCGCGGGGGCATGGGTGAGCCTGGACAACGTCGAGGGGGCACGGCTGGCCATGGGCCATCTGCTCGACCTGGGGCACCGGCGCATCGCGCTGGTGAACGGCCCGTCCTCGGTCTCCTGGTGCGCCGAGCGCCGTGCGGGCGTGGTGACCGCGATGGCCGAGCGAGGCCTCGGCGAGGCCGACGTGCTCGTCGACGTGGTGGTCGACGACCTGACAGTCTCGGAGGGTGCGGCGGCGATCGCGCCGCTGCTGGACGACCGGAGCGTCAGCGCGGTGATGTGCGTCAACGACATGCTGGCGCTCGGCGCGCTGCTGGCGATGCAGGAGCGCGGGCTTCGCGTGCCGCAGGACGTGGCCTTGGTGGGGTACGACGACGCCGACTTCGCGCCTGCCCTGAACCCGCCTCTGACCACCGTGCGGCAGCCCGCGTATGACATGGGGGTCGCTGCCGCAGGGCTGCTGCTGCGCGCCGACCAGCGGGCCCCCGGTGAGCATGTGGAGTTCGAGCCCCAGCTGGTGATCCGAGGATCGAGCGGTCCCGCACCCGGATGATTCGTCCAGCCCGACCCGGTTCGCGCGGCGCCGTCACCGAACTGTGACCTGCCTCAGTTGACTTCGGACGGCGTGCGAGTCAGTCTTGAACCGGTTCAGCGTGAACCGGTTCAACGCCAGTCGCGCCGCGCCGCACCTGTGCCGATGACGCCACTCGCGTCGAGGCACCCGCACGATCCAACGGAGGATTCTGTGACCCGGGACCACGTGAGCCGTCGCGAGTACGACGAGTGGCTCAACGAGGCGGCGAGCCTCGCCCGCGCGCTGCGCTACCCCATTACCCCGGAGATGGTGAACGACAGCGCTGGCATCATCTTCGGCGACGACCAGTATGAGGCCTTCACGAACGGCCTGTGGTCCCGCGAGCCCTACGAGCTCATGGTGATCTTCGAGTCGCTCAACGAGGCGGCCGTGGACGGCCTGCCCGCGGCGGGCGCCGCGCACGCCGAGTACAGCGGCCTGTGCGACAAGCTGATGATCGTGCACCCGGGCAAGTTCTGCCCTCCGCACTTCCACCAGCGCAAGACGGAGAGCTACGAGGTCGTCCTCGGCGAGATGGAGGTCTTCTACTCGCCCACCCCCGTCGCCGTCGGCGACGAGGAGGTCCTCTCGTTCAGCCCGATGCCCGCTGGCGAGCCGTGGCCCGAGGGCGTCGCCCTCGCCGCCGGGCGCGAGGACTCCTACGCCGAGCTCACCAGCTATGCGCGCCTGCGCGCTGGCGATCCCAAGTTCGTCATGCACCGTAAGCACCTGCACGCCTTCCGGTGCCCGGCCGACTCTCCGGTTCCCCTCGTGGTGCGAGAGGTCTCGACCTACAGCCACGAGCCCACCGAGCACGCCCACGACAAGCCGGCGCCGCTGCCGTCCTGGTCGGGCCTGCACGACAACGCGTTCGTGTCCCCGGCCGCCAACAGCGGTCGCCTCACGACCGTCATCCGCTGACCGGCCCGGTCCGCGCCCCACCGAATTTGCCCCACCCGTCAAAGGAGACACCCCGTGCGTAACCTGACTCGTGCCGTCGCGCTCGCCGCGACCGCCGGCCTCATGCTCACCGCCTGCGCCAGCGGCGCGGACGACAGCAGCAGCACCAATTCGCCGGCGCCCGCCGCCGACGTGAAGTTCGAGGCCAAGGACCCGCTGACCATCGGCTACTCGGTCTACGACCTGCAGAACCCCTACTGGCAGTCGTACACGGCCGGAGTCAAGGCCGGCGCCGAGGCCGCAGGGGTCGGTGTGGTCGTCGTCGACCAGAAGTCCGACCAGGGCCAGCAGGTCTCCGGCAGCCTCGACCTCATCAACCAGGGCATCTCCGGCCTCATCGTCACGCCCGTGCAGCCCTCCGCGCTGCCGTCGACCATCGACGCGGCGCACGACGCCAAGATCCCCGTGGTCATCGCCGACATCGGCGTGGCCGGCGACTACGACGCCTACATCCAGTCGAACAACGCGAACGGCGGCGCCCTCGCCGCGGAGTACGTCATCGAGCAGCTCGGTGAGGCGCCCGGCCCGCACAAGGTCGGCGTCATCGAGCTGCACGCCGGCTCGGTCGTCGGCGAGGAGCGGGTCAGCGAGTTCGTCTCGATCCTCGGCGACCACGAGAACTTCGAGATCGTCTCGAGCCTCGACGGCAACGACACCGTCGACGGCGGTTTCGCGGCGGCCCAGGACATGCTGTCCGCCAACCCTGACCTCGAGGTCATCTACGCGGCCAACGACGACTCGGCCATCGGGGCCCAGCGCGCCATGGAGACCGCCGGCAAGTCCGTCGCGGACGGCTTCATCCTCATCGGCTTTGACGGCGCGGACGGCGCCCTCGACCTGATCGAGCAGGGCCTGATGAGCGCGACGGTCGCGCAGGACCCGTACGGCCAGGGCATCAAGGCCGTCGAGACCATCCTCGCCCTGCTCGAGGGCGACGACGCCGGTTACGACGACGCCGCCACACGCACGGTGTTCTTCCCGGTGGAGATCGTCACCTCCGCCAACCTCGCGGAGTTCCGCACCGCGCTCGCCGCGAAGAAGTGACCCACCGCCGGGGCGAGGACGGCACGCCGTCCTCGCCCCGGCGATCTCTCGGAGGAAGGACCCCGATGTCTGCGGTGCTGCAGGTCGTCGACGTAGTACAGGAGTACCCGGGCGTCCGGGCGCTCAAGGGCGTGTCGCTCGAGCTGGCGGCCGGGCAGGTGCTTGGGCTCGTCGGTGAGAACGGCGCCGGCAAGAGCACGCTCATCCGGATCCTCGGCGGGATCGAGCAACCGGTCCGCGGCGAGGTGAAGGTCAAGGGCGAGCCCCGGTCCTTCCGCAGCTCGGCGGACTCCCAGGCCGCGGGGATCAGCGTGGTCAGCCAGGAGTTCCGGCTGGTGGCCCAGCTCTCCGTCGCCGACAACGTCTTCCTCGGCCACGAGATGACCAGCGGTGGCGTGGTCAGCCGGTCGCGCACCCGCGCCCGCGCGGCTGAGCTGCTCGAGCAGCTCGGGCTGGACCTCGACCCCGACCGTCCGGTGTCGTCACTGACCGTGGGCGACCGCCAGATGGTCGAGATCGCCCGGGCGCTGTCACGCGAGTTCGACGTGCTGATCATGGACGAGCCCACCGCGGCGCTCAACGGCGCCGAGATCACCCGGCTGCACGGGATCGTGAGCCGGCTCGCCGCGCAGGGCAAGGCGATCGTCTACGTCTCGCACCACCTCGATGAGATCTTCACGATCTGTCATGACGTCGCTGTGCTGCGCGACGGCGAGCTGGTCGCCCAGGCGCCCACCGGCGAGCTCGACGAGCCCCGCCTCGTCGAGCACATGCTGGGCCGCAAGCCGCAGGCGTACGAGCGGGCGAGCGGCTCCGAGGCGGCGGGGGCCGAGGTGCGGCTGCAGGTCACCGACCTCAAGGTCCCCGGCGTGGCGTCGCCCTTCACCCTGTCCGTCCGCGGCGGGGAGATCGTCGGGCTCGCGGGCCTGGTGGGCTCCGGCCGCACCGAGCTGACCCGGGCCCTGTTCGGCGACCTCGCCGCGCTTGGTGGCCAGGTGCACGTCGACGGCCGTCCCGTGAGGCTGCGCAACAGCCGCGAGGCCGTCCGCAACGGCGTGTTCATGCTCAGCGAGGACCGCAAGGGCGAGGGCATCCTGCCTCACCTGGACGTCACCGAGAACGCGATGGTCTCGCGTGACCGCTCGGGGCTGCCGCTGCTGCAGCGCCTGCTGCCGATGGCCCGCGACGAGCGCGCCAACTTCAGCAAGCTCCGCGAGGACATGCGCATCCGCGTGCCGCACGGACGCCAGCTGATCGGCAACCTCTCGGGCGGCAACCAGCAGAAGGTCCTGCTCGGCCGTGCTCTGCTGTCCGGCTGCTCGGTGCTGCTGCTCAACGAGCCCACCCGAGGCGTCGACGTCGGCGCGAAGGTCGACATCTACCAGCTCATCAAGCAGCTCGCCGACGCGGGGGTCGCCGTTGTCGTGTCGAGCTCCGACGCGCCCGAGCTCGCCGCGATCGCCGACCGGTGCAGCGTGTACTTCGCCGGGCGACAGGTCGCCGAGCTGCACGGCCGCGACGTGACCGAGGACAACATCGTCAGTGCGTCCGTCGGCCAGACCGCGCAGGAGGCCCCCCATGTCTGAGACCACCGTCAACCCGGTCGACCCGACCACCACCGCAGCGCTCGTCGCCGACGAGCGCGCCCGGTCCGCCGAGCGGGCCCGCCGCGCGGACTCCCGCCGGCGCCTGATGCAGAACGCCGGCGTCGTCATCCCCTTCTTGCTCGTGCTGGTCGCGGGGCTCGCTGTGGTGCCGAACTTCGCCTCCTCCTCGAATGTCACCAACATGCTGGTGAACGCCGCGATCCTCGCGATCGTCGGGTACGGCATGACCCTCGTGATCGCGGTGCGCGGCATCGACCTGTCCGTCGGCTCGGCGCAGGCGCTGGCCGCCTGCATCGCCGCGGCCGCGGTCAACTCCGCGGGCCCGCTGGTCGGGGCGATCGTCGGCGTGGCGGTGGGCGCGGGGCTTGGACTCGTCAACGGCCTCCTGGTCACCCAGCTCCGGGTGCCCGGCTTCGTCGCGACGCTCAGCACCATGAGCGTGTTCCGGGGCCTCGTGCTGCTGTTCACCGGCGGCGCCCCGATCATGATCGCCTCGGGCGGCTTCAAGTCAGTCGCGACCAGCTCCGTGCTGGGGATTCCGATGCCGTTCCTGGTGGCGGCCCTGCTCGGCGTCGGCATGTGGTTCGTGCTGGACCGCATGCGCTTTGGCAAGCACGTCGTGGCCGTGGGCGGCAGCCCCGAGGCGGCGGTCGACACCGGCATCAGCGTGAACCGCGTGCTCCTGACGGCCTACCTGGTCGCCGGCGCCTCCGCGGGCATCGGCGGGGTGCTGCTGGCCAGCCAACTGGGCGTGGTCAACGGCTCGATCGCCTCCGGGCTGGAGCTCCAGGCCATCGCGATCGTCGTGCTCGGCGGCACCAGCATGGCCGGCGGCCGGCCGCGCATCGTGGGCACGTTCATCGCGGCGCTGCTGCTGACGATGATCAACTCCGGCCTCAACCTGCTCAACGTCCCGTCGTTCTACCAGTACGTCGCGCTCGGCGCCCTCCTCGTGTTCGCGCTCAGCATCGACGGCGCCCAGCGTGCCGCAGTCCGCCGCATGCTCGAAGGGAGGCTCTCGTGACCACCACCGACACCGTCACCACGACACCCGGCCCCGTGGGCCCTGCGTCCGACCAGGACGGTCCCGGCATCCGCCAGGCGCTCGTGCAGTTCGCCTCTCGGCAGTACCTCGTGGCGGTGCTCGTCGTGCTCTGCGTGGCCGTCGGGCTCGCGAAGCCCGCCTTCTGGGGCACCGGCAACCTGTCGAACGTCCTGTTCCAGGCGTCGTTCGTCGGCCTGGCCGCCTGCGGCATGACACTCCTGATCGCCGGTGGGCTGCTCGACCTGTCTGTCGGGGGCGTGATCGCCGTCAGCTCGATCGCCGTGGCGACTGTGCTGCCGCACACCACCATCGGTGGGGCCATCGCGCTCGCACTGCTGATCGGCGCGGTGCTGGGCCTGGTCAACGGGCTCCTCGTGACGTACGTCAAGATCGCGCCGTTCATCGCGACGCTGGGCACGCTGTACCTGTTCTTGGGGCTCGCGTTCATCTGGACCTCCGGCAAGGTCGTGCCCATCACGTCGAGCAACTTCCGGGCGACCACCACCGGCAAGCTCGGGTGGCTCCCGGTGCCGTTCCTGGTGTTCGTGGTGCTGGCGGTGCTCACTTTCCTGCTGCTGCAGCGCACGTACTTCGGGCGGACCGTGCGAGCGTTCGGCTCCAACGAGCGGGCCGCCGTGCTCGCGGGCCTGCCCGTCAACCGCGCCAAGGTCGTCGTGTTCGTCGTCGCCGGCGTGTGCTTCGCGCTGGCGGGGGTGTTCATGGCCGGGCGGCTCTCGTCCGCCGAGGGCAACATGGCCACCGGTTTCGAGATGAACGTGATCGCTGCGGTCGTGGTCGGCGGCACGGCGCTGCGCGGGGGCCGGGGCACGATGTTCGGCACCGTCGTGGGGTCCATCCTGTTCGCGGTGCTGGCCAACGCGCTCAACCTGCTGGGCGTCGCGTCGTACTGGCAGTACGTGCTGACCGGCGCGGTGCTCATCGCCGCCATCGCGGTCGGCGCCCGGCGGTCCTCGGCCGCCGAGGTGCGCGGAGCCGGCTGATGGGGTTCGGAGCGGACTCAGCCCCGATCGGCGACGACGTGCGCCGTCTCGTGGGTGCCCCCGACCAGCTCGTCTCGGTGGACCGCCTGGTCCGCGACGAGGGGCCCGGCCGGGGGGCCCCGGTGCTCGTGGTCCGCAACCCGCGGGGCATCTCGTTCGAGGTGCTGCTCGACCGGGCGCTCGACCTGGGCTGGGCTGACGCGCCCGGCCTGCCGCTGGCGTGGCGCTCTGCGCGGGGCCCTGTGGAGTCCTCGCGCCACGAGCCCGAGGGCGCGGGCTGGACCCGCACCTTCGGCGGCGGCCTCCTGAGCACGTGCGGCCTGGCCTCGACGGGGGCGCCGTCCACGGTGGACGGCACGCATCACGGGCTGCACGGCCGGGTGGGCCACGTCCCCGCCGAGAACGTGCGCTGGGGCCTGGTCCCCGATGGCGACGGCCTCGCCGTGGAGGTCACGGGCGACGTGGTCGAGACCGCCCTGGGGGCGCCGACCCTGCGCCTGCGTCGGCGCATCGTCGCCAGCACGGACCGGCCCGAGGTGCGTGTCGAGGACGTCGTCACCAACGACGGATTCGGCCCTGCCGCCCACATGTTCCGCCACCACCTCAACCTCGGGTACCCGCTGGTCGGGCCCGGGACGGTGGTGACCGCGACAGCCGAGCCACTCGCCGAGCGTGACAAGCCTGGCGAGGAGCCGCGCGAGCTGCCGTGGGCGCTGGACCTGGGCGCCGACAGCTCCGAGCCCGAGGTGGTCCTGTACTGCGCGCCTGAGCCTGGCCCCACGGCCAGCGTCATGGTGATGTCGCCCGACGGCGCCTGGGCGCAGATCGAGCAGGGTGTCGAGGGGTGGCCGCTGCTGGTGCTGTGGCGTGACGCGAAGCCGGGCGTCAACGTCCTGGGGGTCGAGCCGTCGACGTCTCGCGACGGCGGGCGCGCTCAGGCGGAGGAGGACGGCGAGGTCGTGTGGCTGGCCCCGGGAGAGTCGCGCGGCTACACCACGGTGGTTCGCGCCGGGCGCTGATTCCCGCGCCGATGGGGTGAACATCGCTCCTGACCTGCGGGGACGCTGGACTAAGGTCCCATTGACGCACCGTCAATAGGCCCTTGGATGTCCCTGACGGCCCCCGCCCGGACCCCGGGAGAACGGCGCGGCCGCGCATGAGGGGCGGCGGATCGTGGGACGCACGGGCGGATCAGGCGCCACGCGGACGGTCATGGACCCCGACGACCGGCGCGAGGCGATCATCGCCGCGGCACGGGAGCTCTTCGCCGAGCAGGGGGTCGGGCGCACGTCCATCGCGGACGTCGCCGCCCGGGCCGGGATCACCCGCGGGCTCGTCTACCACTACCTGACCGACAAGGACACGTTGGTCGAGGTGGTCCTGGACCGGCACATCGACGAGTTCGTCGAGGACCTGCGGCGCTGGGACTCCGAGCGCGAGGTGGGCAACATCGACAAGGCGCTCGCGGACTGCGTCGCGGTGTTCCGCCGCCACCTCGGTCCCGTCGCGCCGACCGGCGCCCTGCCCCGCATCGAGGACGCCCGGCTGTACAGCCGGTTCGTCGACCGCGCCGTGCGCGCGCTCGTCGAGTGCCTGCAGGACACCACCGTGGCGGCCTACGCCCAGCGGCACCGCATCAAGATCGACCACGTCCCCGAGACGTTCTACGTGCTGATCCACGGCCTGATCGGCCTCGCCGGGTCTGACGGGCAGGTCAGCGACCGCGTCCTGATGGACATCATCCGCCAGACCCTGCACCTCGATCCGAGCGATCCCCCCACCCCGTCCTCGCAGGGAGCGGCGTGCCCGCCCCTGCGGGATGCGCCACCCCATCCCCCCGAGCTCGAAGGCGAGTGAAGCGATGTTCTTGTTCGAGTCCATCCCCTGGTATTCCGCGCTGATGTGGGTCGCGGTCGTCGTGGCGCTCATGGTCGCCAACGAGATCGCGCGATCGAGCAAGCGCGCGGCCATCGTGCTGTTCATCGTGCTGCCGGTGGTCCTCACGATCTTCGTGTGGCCGAACACCGCGGGCGAGGGGTCCAGCACCGGCAGCTGGTTCCACTGGGTCAAGGTGTACTCGGCCCTGGCGGGCTGCATCGGCTTCATGCTTCTCCGCTACTACCCGCGCATCGCACGCAACAAGTACGCGCTGATGTTCCCCGCCGCGATTCTGGCCATCAACATCCTCGAGGCCGTCATCCGCGACTTCGAGGTCACGTCGATGAACGGCATGGTCGACGGCGTGATGATGGTCGGCGGCCCGTGGAACGTCATGAACGGCATCGCGGGGCTGCTCAACCTGCTGACCATCTGCGGGTGGGCCGGCATTGTGATCAGCCAGGACAAGAAGCGCGACATGGTGTGGCCGGACATGGTCTGGTTCTGGATCATCGCGTACGACCTGTGGAACTTCGCGTACGTCTACAACTGCGTGGGCGACCACGCGTTCTATGCCGGTGGCGCGCTGCTGGTCTCGTGCACCATCCCCGCGTTCTTCATCAAGCGCGGCGCGTGGCTGCAGCACCGCGCGCACACGCTCGCGTTCTGGATGATGTTCACGATGGCCGTGCCGGCGTTCGTCTCGGACTCGAAGTTCGCGGTCGACTCGTCGCACGACCCGAAGGCGCTGTTCGTCGTGAGCGCGATCTCCTTGGTGGTGAACGTGGCGGTGGCGGTGTACCAGGTGCGCCGCATCGTCGCCCGGCGGCTCAACCCGCTCAAGGACGAGCTCTGGACGGACCTGCCCGCGTACCAGAAGGTCGCGGCGGCCAACCCGCAGCCGAAGGCCGAGGCGGTCACGGCCGACGTCTGAGCCTGACCGACGTGCGAAGGGGTCCGCCGCGCGGCGGGCCCCTTCGCGCGTCACGCCGTCTGCCGGTGGCCCCTGGGGCCGTGCGGATCGGCCGCTCCAGGTCAGGCGCCGGGGTCGAGATCCTGGGCGGTCGGCAGCCGGAGCGAGGCGGTGGGGATGGGGGCGCCCAACCGGGCCGCGCTGCGCAGCCCGCGCAGCACGATCGCGAGGGCGGGCTCGACAGAGGCGTCGTCCGGCATCCGGGAGCGGGCGGCGACGGCCCCGTCGAGCATCGCGATGGCCAGCATGACGTCGGCCTCCGTCGCGTCCTCGCGGATGACGCGCGCGGCGCGGGCGCGGGTGAACGCGCTTCTGAGCAGGGCGCCGGTGCGCTGCAGCATCGACTCGAGCGGCTCCGGGGGGGCGGCGGAGGTCCGGACGGCCGTGATGAGCCCGGGCGCGTCGAGCTGCAACCCGTAGATCTCGGTCAGCAGGTGCTCGAGGAGGTCGTCGCCCGGGTAGTCGCGGGCGTACTGCTCGAGCGCGTCGACCCGCATCTCGAGCACGGAGGCGATCAGGGCCCCGCGGTCGGGGAAGTGGCGGTAGAGGGTTCCGCGGCCGACGTCGGCGCGTCGGGCGACGAGGTCCAGGGGGGCGGCGGCGCCCTCCTCGCGGAACACCTCCGCGGCGGCGGCGATGAGGCGGGCCCGGTTGCGCTGGGCGTCCCGCCGCTGGTTCACCCCGTGAGCGTAGCCGAGGGCAAGGCGGGACATTCGACCCCTGGCGGCGCCCGTCATGCCCCACTACGTTGAAGTGGACGCCGGTGTCCGGTTATCCGGTGTGTCCGACTTCGAGGGAGAAGCGCGATGGGCAAGTTCGACAAGGTCGTCGACGTCGTGGTCGTCGGCACAGGCTCGGCGGCGATGACAGCAGCGCTCGCGGTCAAGGAGTCCGGCAAGGAACCGCTCGTCCTGGAGAGCACCGACCTGTACGGCGGCTCCTCGGCGATGTCCGGCGGAGGGCTGTGGGTGCCCAACAACCCCGTCATGCGCGAGGCGGGGGTCACCGACTCCTACGAGGCCGCGCGGACGTACATGGACGAGGTGATCGGCGACGTCGGTCCTGCCAGCTCGCCCGAGCGGCGCCACGCCTTCCTCACCGAGGGCCCGGAGATGGTGGCCTTCCTGCAACGGCTCGGCTTCCGGTTCGTCTACGGCCGGGGGTACGCCGACTACTACCCGGAGAAGCCCGGCGGCAAGGCCGTGGGACGCGGCATCGAGGGCGCCCGGTGGGACATCCGCGCCCTCGGCCCGTGGAGCGCGAAGATCCGTGGGCTGATCCCCATGCCCGTGCACACCTACGAGGTCGCGGCCATGAACGTCTCGCTGCGCACCGTGAAGGGCTTCCTCACCGCCGCCAACGTGGTGGGTGTCCAGACCATCGGCAGCCGGCTGCTCGGCAAGAAGCTCGTCGGGCTCGGCAACAGCCTGATGGGCCAGCTGCTGCACCTCGCGCTGCAGCGGGACATCCCCATCTGGCTCGACTCGCCCATGGCGGAGCTGATCGTCGAGGACGGCTCCGTGGTCGGGGTCGTGGTCGACCACGAGGGTGAGCGGATGCGGATCGGCGCCCGCAACGGCGTCATGCTCGCCGCCGGCGGCTTCGCCCACAACGACGAGATGCGGCAGAAGCACCACCCGCACCCCATCACCACGGCCTGGACCAGCGCCAACCCCGGCGACACCGGTGAGGTGCTGCAGGCGGGCATCGCGGCGGGCGCCGCCCTGGCCCTGATGGACGACGCCTGGTGGGGCCCGTCCGTGCTCAAGCCCGACGGATCCGCCCAGTTCCTGCTCGCCGAGCGGTCGCTGCCGCACGGCTTCATCGTCGACTCGAGCGGGCAGCGGTTCATGAACGAGTCCGAGTCGTACGTCGACGCCGGCCACCACCAGTACGAGCGCAACGCGACGACGCCCGCGATCCCCGCGTACCTGATCATCGACTCGCGGCACCGCTCGCGATACCCGTTCGGCATGGCCCTGCCCGGCATGACGCCCAAGAAGCTCCTCGAGTCCGGCTTCATGACCAAGGCCGACTCCCTCGAGGAGCTCGCCGAGAAGATGGGCATCGACAAGGACGGGCTGCGGCGCACGGCCGGCCGGTTCGCGCAGTTCGCGGCCACCGGCGTGGACGAGGACTTCCACCGCGGCGACAGCGCCTACGACCGCGTTTACAGCGACCCCCGGGTCAAGCCCAACCCGAACCTGGGCGCGGTCAGCAGGCCGCCGTTCTACGCCATCAAGATCTACCCCGGCGACCTCGGGACCAAGGGCGGCCTGCTCACGGACGAGTTCGCCCGCGTGCTGCGCGAGGACGGGTCCGTCATCGAGGGCCTCTACGCGGCCGGCAACACGTCGGCGTCCGTGATGGGCAACACCTACCCGGGCCCCGGCTCGACCATCGGCCCCGCGATGACCTTCGGGTACATCGGCGGACAGCACGCGGCGACGCGGTCGGCAGCGGAGCGCGCGGCGCAGGACTAGGACCGGCTCCGGCTCGCGGCCCCGGCGGGCGACCTGCCCCCGGGGCCGCGAGCCGTTCTGCCCCTCAGAGCGGCGCCGCGTCCTCGCCCAGCAGGTCGAGCAGCTCGCGCTCGTCGGCGTCGGACAGGCCTGCGCGGCCGTCGGCGCCCTCGGCCTGCTCGGCGCGCCAGCGCATACCGTCACGCAGGGTCTCCACCAGGGGCCGGTGGGTGAGCCCGGCGGCCCGGGCGCGCGCGGTGGAGCGGGTGTTCAGGCCACGCCAGACGGGGTCGGCCAGCCATAGGGGCATCGAGCGAGGGCCGGCCCACTCGTTGACGTCGTGGTCCTTCAACCAGGACTCCGGAGCGGCGACCGCCACGGCATCGCTGCCTGCCGCCTGACGGGCTGCCTCCAGGTGCTCGCGGAAGGAGAGCGAGGCCCCCATGACGTCGATGGCCCCGCTCAGGGACTGCTCGCCGCAGCGCACCAGCCACGCTGCCAGGTCGCGTACGTCGATCACCGCGGTGGGCAGGTCGGGCGCCGCCGGCACGAGCACTGTGCCGGGCGCCGCGGGGTGGGCGAACCGCCACGGCCAGTAGTCGGTGCGCCCGGTCGGGTCTCCCGGCCCGCCGATGAGCCCTGCCCGCGCGAGGACCGAGCGGTCGGGGCCGAAGCCGTCGAGGACGGCCTGCTCGCAGGCGACCTTCGCGGGGCCGTAGTCCGACATCTCGGCCATGCGGTCGGCCTGCAGCGGGGGGAGCAGGGCGGCGGTCTCGTCGGCGCCCACGGCCTCGTGCGATGCGTAGACGTTGACGGACGACACCAGCACGTAGCGATCGGTGACGGGCTCGAGGTCCCGCACCGCGCGGCGCACGTGCCCGGGGTGGCGCGCCACGTCGATCACGACGTCCCACCGGCCGCCGGCCACCGCTGAGAGGGTGTCGTCCTCGTCGCGAT
This sequence comes from Cellulomonas chengniuliangii, assembly GCF_024508335.1. Lineage (NCBI taxonomy): Bacteria > Bacillati > Actinomycetota > Actinomycetes > Micrococcales > Cellulomonadaceae > Cellulomonas > Cellulomonas chengniuliangii. The sequence continues at coordinate 381,470 of NZ_CP101988.1, forward strand.
CCGCATGGACGAGGCGCGCCTTCGGAGGAGCCCCCGAGCCGCGGGCGAGGCACGTGACGTCATGGCCGTCGCGGAGTGCGGTCGCGGCCACGAGATGACCGAGCCAGGCTGTCCCACCGAGCACCAGGATCCTCATCCGGGGAGCATCGCAGCGGCGCGACGACGAGCGCAGCGCTTTCGCCCTGGGCTGACGCGGCCGGCCGGCTCAGCCGACGATGCGGCGGAGCTCCCGGCGTCCCGGTGTCCCGGCGGGGGAGCGCTCAGTCCTCGAGCGGCTCGATGAGGCGCTCGACAACCGCGGGCAGCCACCGGGCGGCCAGCTCGCGGGCGGTGGCGCCGTGGTCGCCGGGGCCCAGGAGGTAGGCCTGCCGCGTGCTCGCGGCGTAGCCCGCCATGAACAGGCGCGTCGCGTCGATGGCGGGGATGACCAGGCGCAGGCCGAGCGAGGTGGCGAGCCGCTCCACCACGTCCGCGAGCTCGACGAGGATCTGCTCCTCGAACTGGAGGAACCGCGCCGCCTCCTCGGGCTGGCGCAGGGCCAGGAGCTCGAACTCGTTGCTGATCAGCCGCCACTGCCGGTCGTCGGGCTGCCCGCTGAGCAGCGCGGCGATCACCTCGCCGACCAGCTGGGTGTCCAGCGAGCGGCCATGGGCCCGGGCCTCGGCGGCGACGGCCACGGCGTCGCTCTCGAGCTGGGCGAGGCGTCGGCGCTGCTCGCGCTCGGTGAGGGCGAGGAACAGCTCGGTCTTGCTGTCGAAGTTGGAGTAGAACGCCCCGCGCGTGAAGCCTGCCGCCTCGCACACCGCCTCGATCGAGGCGCCGGCGATGCCGTGCTCCGCGAGGATCTGGTACGCGGCGTCCAGGAGCCGGTCGCGGGTCTGCTGGCGCCGGGCGCTGAGCGGCGGCGGGTCGGCAGGGGCGGAGGTGCTCACGGGTACATCGTCGCATCGGCGAGGAGGCGACCACGGCCCACAGGTCCCGCGCTTTGCGATACACCGATGTATCGCATACGTTGATGTATCGGGGCCAGCGGCGGCCTCCCCCATCCCGCGAGACGTCTCCAGGAGCCCGTGTGTCCTCATCTCTGTACCAGCTCGGCCGCTGGGCGTACCGCTCCCGCCGGCTCGTCGTCGCCGCGTGGCTCGTCGTCCTCGTGGTTGTCGGGGGCTTCGGCGTGCTGGTCAACAAGGGCCTCGACGACGAGGTGACGATCCCCGGCACCGAGTCACAAGCAGCCCTCACCCGCCTCGCATCGACCTTCCCGCAGGTCAGCGGCGCCACCGCGCAGGTCGTGGTGGTCGCCCCCGACGGCGCCGACGTCGAGGACACCGCGGTCCGCGAGCCCGTCGAGCGCGCGGTCGAGCGGCTGGGCCAGGTCGGCCAGGTCAACACCGTGGTCTCGCCCTACGGGGAGACGGTCACCGGCGCCGTCAACGAGGACGCGAGCGCCGCGCTGGTCTCCGTGATGCTCGATGGCTCATCCCAGACCATCACCGACGACACCCGCGACGAGCTGGCCCAGGTCACGGCGGATCTCGCCGCGGCCCTGCCCGACGGCGCGCAGGCGTCCCTGGGCGGGCAGCTCTTCAGCGCCGAGTTCCCCGGGGTGACGGTCACCGAGGGCCTCGGCGTGGTGTTCGCGCTCATCGTGCTGGTCATCACGCTGGGCTCGTTCGCCGCCGCCGGGATGCCGCTGATCAACGCTCTCGTGGGCGTCGGCGCCGCGCTCGCGCTGGTGTTCGCGGCCACCTCGGTCATGCCGATCAACTCCACCACGCCACTGCTCGCACTGATGCTCGGGCTGGCGGTGGGCATCGACTACGCCCTGTTCATCATCTCCCGGCACCGCGACCAGCTCCGCGACGGCCTGGACGTCGAGGAGTCCGTGGCGCGAGCCGTCGCGACCGCCGGATCGGCGGTCGTCTTCGCGGGCCTCACGGTGATGATCGCGCTGGTGGGGCTCGGCGTCGCCGGCATCCCCTTCCTCACCACCATGGGCGTGGCCGCCGCCGTCGCGGTCGGCATCACGGTGCTGGTCTCCCTCACCCTGATGCCGGCGCTGCTCGGGTTCGCCGGGGAGCGGCTGCGGCCCCGGCCGTCCCGCCGTGCCGACCGTGCCGACCGTGCCGACCGTGCCGACCGTGCCGAGCATGCTGTCGAGGTTGAGGGCGCCGAGCATCACAACCGCTTCTTCAGCGGCTGGATCCGGACCGTCACCCGGTTCCCGGCCGTCACCATCGGCGTGGTCGTCGTCGCGCTCGGGCTGCTGACGCTGCCCGCCATGAACCTGCGGCTCGCCCTGCCCGACGCGGGCGCCCTGCCCGAGGAGGCCTCCGCGCGCGTCACCTACGACCTGGTCTCCGAGCACTTCGGCCCCGGCGCTAACGGCCCGCTCATCGTCACCGGCAGCATCGTCACCAGCACCGACCCCGTCGGCCTCATGAACGACCTCGCCGACGAGATCGCCGAGCTCGACGGGGTGGCGCAGATCGCCCTCGCCACCCCCAACGCGAGCGCCGACACCGGGATCATCCAGGTCGTGCCCGAGGGGTCGCCCGAGTCGGTCGAGACCTCCGAGCTGGTCCACGAGATCCGCGCCCTGCACGACCACTTCCTCGAGGAGTACGGCGTCGACCTGTCCGTCACGGGCTTCACGGCCGTCGGCATCGACGTCTCCGAGAAGCTCGGCGCCGCCCTGCTGCCGTTCGCCCTCGTGGTGGTCGGCTTGTCGCTGCTGCTGCTCACCATGGTGTTCCGGTCCGTGTGGGTGCCGGTCAAGGCCACGGTCGGCTACCTGCTCTCGGTGGGCGCCGCGCTCGGCGTGGTGACGCTCGTCTTCGAGGACGGCGTCGCGGCGGACCTGCTTCATGTGGTGCGCCAGGGGCCGGTCATCAGCTTCATGCCCATCGTGGTGATGGGCATCCTGTTCGGCCTGGCCATGGACTACGAGGTGTTCCTGGTCTCCCGCATCCGCGAGGACTACGTCCACTCCGGTGACGCGCGCAGGGCCGTGACCACCGGGTTCCTCGGCTCCGCGAAGGTCGTCACCGCGGCCGCCGTCATCATGTGCGGCGTCTTCATCGCGTTCGTCCCCGAGGGCGACTCCAACATCAAGCCGATCGCCCTGGCGCTGGCCGTCGGGGTGTTCGTCGACGCGTTCGTGGTCCGCATGGTGTTCGTCCCCGCGGTCCTCATGCTGCTGGGTGACAAGGCGTGGTGGATGCCGCGCTGGCTGGACCGCCTGCTGCCGTCCTTCGACGTCGAGGGGGAGGGCCTGCGGGCCGAGCTCGAGCTGGCCGACTGGCCCGAGCCGGGCTCCACGGACGTGATCGCGGCGCAGGGCCTGACCCTCGACGGCCCGGCCGGCGGTGACCCGCTGTGCCAGGACGTGAGCTTCCGGATGCCGCAGGGCACGGTGCTGCTGGTCGAGGGCGACGACCCTGCCGCGACCTCGGCGCTGCTGCTGATGCTCGCCGGGCGGATCGCCCCCAGCGCGGGCCTGCTCAAGGTCTGCGGGCTCGCGCTGCCCATCCGGTCGGGATCCGTCCGCTCGCGCGTCGGGTACGTCAACCTCCGCTCCGAGCCGCTCGACGCGGTGCGGTCCGCGCTGGACGAGCGCCCCCGCCTGCTGGTCCTGGACGGCGCCGAGGCTGTCACCGATCCGGCGGTCCGTGACCGGTTGCGGCAGGTGCTGGCGGCACGGCGGCCGTCGGTCGCCCTCGCGCTCGGGACCACCGCGCTGCGCGCCGACGACCTGCTGCCGACCGACGCCGAGGTGCTCGTCCTCGGCGCCACCGCCCCACCCCCCTCGCCCGCCAGCGGCGCCGCCCGCACCCTGGGAGAAGCACACCGATGAGCGCACCGCTGAGCATCCGCACCGGCGTCCGCACGCGCCGCAACGCACTGGCCGTCATCGGCGTGATCCTGGTCCCGCTGACCGTGGTGGGTCTGCTGCTGTGGGGGCTGTGGTCGCCGCAGGAGCGGCTCGACACCGTCCGCGCCGCCATCGTGAACGCCGACGAGCCGGTGACGGTCGACGGCCAGATCGTCCCGCTGGGCCGCCAGCTCGCCGCGGCCCTCGTGGGCAGCGACGCCGCGGCCAACTACACCTGGGAGATCACCGACCAGGACGACGCTGCCAGCGGGCTCGAGGGGGGCCGCTACGTCGCCGTCGTCACCATCCCGGAGGACTTCTCGGCGGCGGCGACCTCGTTCAGCGGTGACGCGTCCGAGGCCCGGCAGGCCACGATCGACGTGCGCACCGCTGACGACGGGCGCGTGGTGGACGACGCGATCAGCCGCGCCATCACCGCCACCGCCGCGACCGTGCTCGGCCAGCAGCTCACCCAGACCTACCTGGACAACGTGCTCGTCGGGTTCTCCACGCTGCACGACCAGCTCGGCACCGCAGCTGACGGCGCGGTGTCACTCGCGGACGGGCTCGCCGCGCTGCAGGCCGGCAACGGGCAGCTCGCCGACGGCGCCGCCCAGCTCACCTCGGGCGCAGGCGACGCCGCCGACGGCGCCGCGCAGCTCGCGAACGGGGTCCGGCAGAGCGCGACGGGCGCCGGGCAGGTCGCGACGGGCGCCTCCGACCTGGCCGCGGGGACATCCGATCTCGCGGACGGCGCCGAGCAGCTCGCCGGTGGCCTCGCCGCCCTGCGGGAGAGCACCACCGGGCTGCCCGATCAGGCCGCCGCGCTGGCGAGCGGCTCGCGGCAGGTGGCCGACGGGATCGCCCAGTACGTCGGCGCGCTCACCGCGCAGCAGACGACGGTGTGCGGGGCGGCAGGCGCCGCCGATCCCACCTGTCAGGCGCTGACCGCCCAGATCACCCAGCTCGCTCCCCTCGTGGACGGCGCGCAGAAGGCCGCGGCGGGCACGGCGGCGCTGGCCGGGGACCCGTCCCAGGGCACCGGCCTGGCCGGCCTGACCGGTGGCATCGCGCAGCTCGCCGGGTCCTCTGCCACCGGCTCGACGCCCGCGAGCGGCGCCCAGGCGCTCGCCCAGGGGGCCGCGGCGGCCAGCACGGGCGCCGACCAGCTCGCCGCCGGCACGACGGCGCTGCGCAATGGCCTGCAGCAGCTCGACCGTGGCGCCGCGACGCTGAGCGCTGGAGCCGGGCAGCTCGCCGGCGGCGCCGACGACCTCGCCAACGCGCTGGGCGAGGCCGGGGACGGCGTCGACCAGCTCGCGGGCGGCGGCGCCGAGCTCGCCGATGGTCTCAGCTCGGCCGTCGGCCAGGTGCCGACGTACACGGACTCCGAGCGGGCCTCGCTCGCCGAGGTGGTGGCGCAGCCCGTCACCACCCCCGGCCTCATGGGCTCCGGCTCGTTCGGGACCGGGCCCGCCGTGGGCATCGTCGCGCTGTGGCTCGGCGCCCTCGCCACGTTCTTCGTGTTCCGGTCGATGCCCGCCCGGGTGCTCGGCTCGACCCGCTCCGCGCTGAGCATGACCCTGCGCACCCTGCTGGCGCCCGCCGGGCTCGCTGTGGTGCAGGGAGCCGCGGTCGGCGTGGTCCTGGGCGTGACGCTCGACGCGTCCGGCGGCGAGCTGGCCGGGCTGGTGCTCGTCGGGGCGCTGGCGGCGCTCGCCTTCACGGCGCTGAACCAGGCCCTCGTGGTGCTGGGTGGGAACCTCGGGCGCGTGCTGTCGCTGCTGATCGGCCTCCTGGTGCTGGTCGCAGCGGTGATCGCCACCGTCCCCGACGTGCTGGTGGTGGTGCGCGACGTGCTGCCCGTGGGCGCCGGAGTCGACGCGTTCGCCGCTGTGCTGAACGGCGCGGGCGGGCTCGGTGGGGCCGTCGCCGTGCTGCTGGTGTGGACCGCCGCCTCGATCGCGGCGACGAGCCTGGCGGTGGCCGGGGCCCGCAAGACCCGAGCGCACGACCTGGTCGCCGCACACGCCTGACCGGTCATCGGGCCGCCGGATTGGCGTCAGGTCAGGTGAATCCCACCCCGAACCGGCCATCCGGCGGGCCGGTTCGGGGTACGTTCCAGCCCTTCACCTGGACCGCGGGCACGCGGCAGGTCATCGACGGGGGCGGCCCCGCGTAGGGGGCGGCTGGTGGCCTGGTTCGGTCGAGGAGCGAAGGGCGGGGCGCCCGACGCCCACCTGCCGATGTTCACCGTGCAGCAGGCGACCCGGTTCAGGGCGGCGGCCCAGCGGGCCTTCGCGGAGGCCGGCATGGAGACCGTGCTGGCCGACGGGGTGCTGCTGACCATGGAGGGAGCGGTGGCGCACCTCGACCAGGTCGCCGCGATCGCCGTCGAGGCGCCTGAGCGCGCCTGGCCCCAGCTGCTCGCCCGGCACGCCGGCGTGCTGGCGGAGGCGCTCACGCAGGGCCCGCTCGACCCGGCGACGGTGAGCGACCGGCTGTACCTGCGCGTCCTCGGCCGGGACGCGCTCCCCGGGCCGTTCGAGGTCGGCGACGAGGTGGTCGGCGACCTCGTGGCAGTGGTCGGGGTGGACCACCCGAACCATGTGGACACACTGACCCGGGCGGAGACGGTCGAGGAGCTGGGCGGGTGGCAGTGGGTCCGCGAGACGGGCCTGCGCAACCTGCGGGCGCTGACCGCCGAGGACGCCCGCGAGTACCCGCTCCAGGGCGGCGGCGCGATCCACGTGAGCACCGGCGGCTACTTCCACGCCAGCCGCCTGCTCGTGCTCGGGCACGTCCTGGCCGGCGACTTCCGGATCGAACGGCCGCCGCACGGGCTGCTCGTGGCCGTGCCGAACCGCGACATGATCGCGGTGCACCCGGTCGAGGGCGTGTCTGCGATCTCCGCCATGAGCGCCATGATCGGCATGGCCGCCGACCAATACGAGCGTCCCGGAGGCCTGACCCGCGAGGTGTTCTTCTGGCGTGACGGGGCCATCGAGCAGGTCACCAGGCGCGACGAGAACGGCGGCGCGTCGGTCGACGCGACCGGGTTGTTCGGCCAGGCGCTCGCCGAGCTGGGGCTGATCGAGGGCGCGTAGCCGCAGCGGGGCCGCGCGCGTCGGCCCGCGGGCGGTCAGGAATCGAGAAGCACGCCTCTGATGCTCGCTCCTAATGTGGGTCTCACCACTCGGTCGAGAGAGGAGTGTCGGATGACAGGCAAGGGCGCGACGTCAGTTGATGGATTCTCGGCGCAGGAGCGCGCGGCGATGAAGGAGCGGGCCGCGGAGCTCAAGGCGGAGGCGCGACGCACGCGCAACGCGGACAAGGCGGCTGCGGACGAGGCGGATGTGCTCGCGAAGATCGCGGAGATGCCCGAGGAGGACCGCGCGCTGGCAGAGCGGGTGCACTCGATCGTGACGACAGCGGCGCCGGAGCTCGCGCCGAAGCTGTACTACGGGCAGCCCGGGTACGCGCGCGATGGGAAGGTGCTGTGCTTCTTCCGCAGCGGACAGATGGACAAGGAGCGCTACTCGACGTTCGGGTTCAGCGTGCAGGCCGGGCTCGACGATGACAGTGGCGCCTGGCCCACGTCCTTCGCGTTGCTCGCGCCGACGGATGCCGCGTTGGAGAAGCTCGGAGCGTTGGTGAAGCACGCAGTCACGTGATCGGTGGCGCGCAGCCCTGGCCGGCCCTCCCGCGCCCGGCAGGGCTAGGCGGTCGCGTACGTCAGCTCGACCCGCCGGTTCTGCGCCCGGCCCGCCGGGTTGTCGGCGCCCTCCGCGGTGTTGGGCGCCACCGGGACGGCACTGCCGTGGCCGGTCACCGTCAGCACCAGGTCGGGTCGGGTGGCCGCCAGGACGTCCGCCACCGCCTGGGCCCGCGCCTGCGACAGCGGCACGTTCACGTCGTCCCCGCTCACGGAGTCCGTGTGCCCGTCGACCGCGACCGCGGCGCCAGGTGTGATCGCCTGCGCGAGCTCGGCCAGGGCTGCGGCGGAGGCAGGCGTGAGCTCGGACTCTCCGAAGTCGAAGAGGAGGTCCGAGGTGAGGGTCACCACCGACGTGCCCGCCTGCTCCTGTGTCCTCTCCAGGCCGATCACCGTGGTGGTCAACGTGAAGACGGCGTCGGCGGGGTCGAGCTCCACGACGGCGTCCGCGAGCATCGCAGGGGTGATCTCGGTGGCCTCCAGCCGGGCGAGGTCGTCGTCCTGGTCGGCGGCGGCAGCGGGCAGAGCCCACGGGGCCACCAGCACAGCCGCGAGGGCGGGAACGGTGAGGAGCCGTCCGGTTCGGCTCATCGCGTTCACGGCGCCGTGGTGGCGCGGACGCCCGAGAACGCCGGCCACCCCTCGGCGATCAGCACCTCGAATACGGCGTCGTCGTCCTGCGGTGCGGGGAACACCGCCCACGCCTCGACCGTCGCGTGGTTGGGGAACTTGAAGAAGACGGTCTCGCTCGGCGACACCAGGGCCGAGTTCTGGCACGCGAGCAGGTCGGCCAGCTCGCCCTGCCAGGATCCCTCCGCGCACAGGGGCCGGTACTGCTTGAGGTTCACCGGGTCGGTGAGCGTGGGCATGTTCTCGATGCCCAGGTCGAACATGTGGGTGGTCGCGTCGTCGGGCGCGTCGTCGTTGTCCCAGCGCACCGCCCAGCGCAGTGTCATCGCCTCGCCCGAGACCTCCAGGGCGCGCAGCGTGGTGGTGATCGTGCCGCCCGAGACGTCATCGCCCGCCGTGGCGTCGAAGGTCTGCTCGGCGAGCGACGCCGACGTCGTCGCAGCAGCGGCGGCGGGCTGCTCTGCGGCGGCCGTCGCCGAGGGGTTGCCAGCCGGGGCGTCGGGCTCGTCGGAGCTGGTGCATCCGCTCAGTGCCAGGAGGGCGACGAGCGCGGCGGGTGCGAGCAGGCGCGTGGTGCGGTGCGACATGCGGGCAGGCTCCAAGGTCGGGGGTCGACGAAGGACCAGAAGTGCGGGTTGACCGGCAACGATATAGCGCCGAGAGCGATCCTGCCCGTGCGCCGGAGCGCGCCCCCGCCCGCCGCTCGCCCGGCCGTCACCGCGGGGTGACACTGGAGACGCCGGGCACTGCGCCGGCGCCGGTGCGCGCGGAGGGCGGCCTCCCGCCACGCAGAGGGGGGTCTCTGTGAGCATCCAGCTGTACGGCCACTGGGACCTGCACGTCGTCGAGGCGGTCCACACGTGGGAGAACCGCTACCGCGTCGAGGGCGCCGCGAGCGGCTCCGGCGCGTACCCGGGGGACGTCGGGTCGCAGGTCACCGCCGACGGCGCCGCGTGGGCGCTGGTCGCGGAGCACCGGGAGAACGCGTCGGCGACGTGGAAGCCCTCGGACATGATGATCGACCCGGGCCTGGACCGGGTGGACGTCCGGGCGACGATCGGCGCGGAGGACCCGCTGCCCACCCCGGACTTCCGCGACCTCCGCTGGGACGCCCGATACCTCGGAGGCACGCTGTTCGAGGCGCCGTACCGCCCGTACGCGGTGCGTCCCGACGACCTGTTCGAGATGCCGGACGGGATCTTCGAGGCGGCGCTGGGCGTCTACCTGATGGGCGTCCGCGTCATCAACCGGTGGGGGCTGCCGTTCACCGACACGCACGTGCTGGACATCTCGGCGGGCAGCCGCAGCGACCTGGCGATGCGCGGCGTGCGGATCCTCGACTCGTGGTCGCAGGCCGAGCTCGCCTCGCTCGGCCAGCGCCAGCTCGGCACGGGCATGGTGCTGGGCCCGTTGGTCCCCGGCGCCGGGAAGACCGTGTACTTCAAGGTGGACGTGCGGGACGCGGCGCCTCGCAAGCACGAGGTGGAGCTGGTCTGCCGCAACCTGGCCGGCATGGCGGACGCCGGCCACCCCGCCCGACGGGTCCGCACGCAGATCTTCGTGAGCCGCACCTCGGTGGACCCGGCCACCGGCGAGATCGTCTCGCGGGTGCAGGAGGGCACGCTGCGGATGCGGCTGCGCGAGTTCGCCCTCGACCAGGTCAACGGCCGCAAGGCCCGCCGAGACTGCCCGCCGCCGCGCCGTGGCTCCACGGCGGGAACCCGAGCTGTGGCGGGCAGCGCGGCATCCGTCGAGCAGCGCGACCTGCTGCGTCGAGCGCTCCAGGCGCTGCTCGACGGGCGCCCCGTGGACCCGTGCCTCATCCGGGAGATCCTCGAGTGCGCCTGCGCCAGCCGGCCCGGCGCCGGGCATCACTGCGACGGGAACGGAGGCCCGCGCGACCCGGGCGGTGGGCGCTGCGACGACCCGTTCTACGCCTTCCCCACCAAGTTCTCGTACACCGTCACCCCGCGTGCCCCCTTCCCCGGGCAGTACGGGCCGATCCCGTTCGACGACCCCTGGTGGAAGGTCCTGCTGCTCATCATCGCGTTGCTGCTGCTGATCGCGGGCGCCCTGGTCGAGGCGGCGGACGTCGCCTACCAGGACGAGGACCTGGTGATCGGCACGCTGGGCCGCGTGCGGCGTGACGACGTGGACGCGGCGCTGTGCGTCATCGACACCGACCGCGCGCTCGCGTTCCTGACGACCTTGGACGCGCAGTCGAATGAGGACTCGCAGAACGCCGTGACCGCGCTGGACGGGGACATCACCCTCACGGCGCCGGTGATGACCCGGGCCGAGCTCGACGCCATCATGGTGCTGCCGGCCAGCGACCCGCAGCGCAAGGTGCACAAGTCGGGAGCCCGCACCGGCCTCACCCACGCCATCATGACCGGATTCGCGCCGCTGGGGCACGGCCTGGCCTCGTGGAGCATCGACCAGCTCACGCTGGAGACCGACCCCGATTTCAACGAGCTGGTCAGCCAACCGGGCGACTCCGGCTCGATCTGGGTCCACACCGCCACGCTGCGACCGGTCGCGCTGCACCACAGCGGAGACGGCTCAGGCGTGCTGGCGCGCGCGTCGCTGCTGGACGACGTCCAGGGCCTGATGGACATCACGATCTCGGGGTGAGCTGATGGACGAGACCCAGGACCCGACCCGCCGCATCCAGGACGTGGCGGCGCGGCTGCGCCACGAGCACGCGTCCGACCCGACCATCCAGACGGTCGGCTGGGGCCTTCCCCGGCGCGGCGGCGCCCTGGCCGACGATCTGAGCATCATCTTCTACGTCACCGAGAAGCTGCCCTCCGCGCGGAGTATCGAGGCGGCAGGATCGGCGCCGATCCCGGCGGAGATCGACGGGTTCCCCACCGATGTGCAGGTGGTGCGGCTGCGACCCGCCGCGGCTGGCGACCGCGACGAGGAGGAGTACGACCCGCTGCGCGGTGGGGTGGCGACCAGCAACTCTGAGAACCACACCGTGTGGTTCAACGGCTCCGGCACCCTCGGGGTCCTCGCCCGCGACAACGCCACAGGCGCCGCTGTCGCGTTGTCCAACTGGCACGTGTGGGGGGACGGCGGATCGGAGGGCGACCAGATCATCCAGCCGGGCCACCCCACCGGCGGCGACCACATCGAGGGGATCGGCAAGGTCATCGCGTGCGGACCGCTGATCACCTCGCTGATCGAGTGGGAGGCCCCGCCCCCGCTCGCCGGGGGCCTGTACGCGGGCGCCGCAGCTGCCGCCCTCGCCGCTGCCGCCAGCGACTACCGCGACCCCACCCGGCGCGGCCAGGACGTCACCATGCCCGGGCCCGGCGCGCTGACACTGGGCGAGTCGGTGGACATGGCCATCGAGTACCCGGACCTGCCGCTGCCCGGCGTGCCGTTCGCGACGCAGGTGACCTGGCACTACGAGCGCGAGACGACCGACGGGGTGCTCGAGCACGACGTCACGGAGAAGCGCGTCAACACCCAGTTCTTGCTGGGCAAACACGTGGTCACCAACAAGGCCGCCTACTGGCCAGGGGAGACGGTGCAGCTCACCGCCGCGATCTGGGACTACCAGCCGCGCCCCTGCGACGGGTACCACGTCGTCGCGCACCTCATCCCGCACCGGCGGCCGCGCACCGCGCTGCGCGTCGTGCTCCAGCCCACCGCCTGCCCTCGGCGGTTCCCCGACGACCCGCCCGACGGTGAGCCACCCACCACCCGGTGCGTCGACTTCGACGACCACCCGATCGGCGAGTACCCCAGCCAGGGCGCGTTCGAGTGGCTTCGCTACCTGAGCACCGGTGAGTCCCCTGTCCGCGTCGTCGACTGGTTCTCCCCGGCGCAAGGGCTGCAGCTCCCCACCCGGCCGCTCGTGCTGCACCACGCGCCCGCGACTCGGGTGACCGCGCAGGTCGTGCTGTTCCACCCCACGCCCGTGACGCTGACCGCCTCGAACGCCGCCGGGGAGGTTGTCGCCCGGGTCACGTCCACAGCCGAGCAGGGCGAGGAGCAGGAGCTCGAGCTCACGGGAGAGGGCATCGTGCGCGTCGTCGCGCGCGGCGGTGGCGGCGAGGCGCTGCTGCTCCGGTACTGCGCCGACCCGGTGCGCGAGCAGGGCCTGACGATCGCGGTCGGCGAGCACGTGGCCGCCGGCATCCGGGCCGAGCAGCCCGAACACGACCTGGCCGCACGCCGCCTCCAGGCCAGCCGGTGCTGCTTCGGGGGCAGCGTGCGGCTCCCGCCCGACGACGAGCCGGGCCGTTGGGACGTCCACCTCACGGTGCAGAACGTGAACCCGGTCCCGCAGGGCACCCCGCCCGACCAGGCCGCGACCGTCATCGGCGGGCACCTGCTGAGCGCCCACACCTCGGCCGAGGTGATCGGGTGCACCGCCGTCATGCTGCTCGACCACGTCTTCGACGTCATCTAGCGAGCGGACACGCGGCCACTCAGTCGGGGCTCATCCCACAGGTGAGGTTCACGACGGCGCCGTTCATGCTGCGGGCCCCGCCCTCGGCCAGGAACACCGCCATCGAGGCCACCTCGGCGAGCGTCGGCAGCGACCGGCTCGTGGTGAGGGAGGCCAGGAACTCGGTGAACTCGTCGATCGGCATGGGCAGGTCGGGGGTGTCGCCGATGGTCTCGAGGATGCGCTGCGGCCGCAGGCACACGACCCGGACGCCGGCCGGGCCGACCTCCGCGGCGAACGTGCGGGTGAGCGCCTCGACGGCGGCGCAGGCTGCCGCGAACCCGCCGACGCCCGCGATCGACGCCCGTGCGGGTGAGGCGGAGAGCGTCAGGATGGTCCCGCTGCCCTGCCGGGTCATGTGCCGGGCGGCGGCCCGCGCGGTGAGGAATTGCGTGCGGAGCCAGGCCTGCGACGGGGCGAGGACGTCATCGAGGCTGATCTCGAGCAGGGGGACGCCCTGGACCAACGGGATGCCCACCGCGTTCAGCAGCACGTCGAGGCGTCCCGCCTCGGCGAGCACGGCGTCCGTGTGGGCGTTCACCGCCCTCTCGTCGGACGCGTCGACCTCGGCGACGTCCACCGGCACGGACGTCGACGCGCGCAGGCGCTCGGCTGTGGCCTCGACCGCGTCGACGTGGCGGCCGGCGAGGAAGAGCCTCGCCCCTCGGGTCGCGAACTTCTGCGCGACAGCGGCGCCGATCGCGCCACCTGCTCCGTGGACGATGACGATCTGGGGCAATGCGCCGATCGACATGTGGCCGTACCCCCCGTGCTCGACGTGGCACGCCATCGACATACGACTAGACGGAACGTACCAAGACCGTCTGGTGCTGGCTCGCCGGGTGGGGCTACGCATGCTTCCACGCGCGGTCAGCCGAGGGCCGACCTAGTGTGCGAAGGGTCGGCTGGGCCGAGTGAGTCGGCTCGGCGCAGAGCCGAGGAGAAGGCCATGGCGCACGGCGACATCACGCACGTCGACATCCCGGTCGAGGACCTGGGCAGGGCGACGGCGTTCTACTCGGGCCTGTTCGGCTGGGACATCCAGGAGGCGCCCGGCTTCGAGGGGTACCCGATGTGGCAGGCGCCCAACAAGATCAGCGGCGGCGGCCTCGCGCCGCGCAGCGAGGGCTTCACGGCGCCCCGCAGCACCGTCGAGGTGGACTCGATCGACGACGTGCTGCGGCAGGTCGTCGAGCTCGGCGGCCAGGTGCTGGCGCCGAAGGCCGAGATCGACGCGACGAGCTGGTGGGCGGTCATCGTGGACCCGGACGGCAACGAGATCGGCCTGTACGAGGGCGCGACGGCGGAGCCCGACGCCGCGCCCTAGCCTCGGAGGGTCGTGGGGGCGGCCTCGGGGGCCGCGGGCGCGGGCGTCAGCGGGACCCGGTGCTCAGCGGGATTGCAGCGCGTCCAGCGCCACGGCCATCGCCGCGGCCACCCGGCCGTCGAGCCGCCCGGCCGGGACCTCGACGATGTACCGGTCGCGCAGCGAGCGGCGGCGCACCGAGGACATCACGAGCTCGCCGCTCGCGTCGCGGAAGTCGAAGTGGAAGACGAACGGCGCGGGGATCTCGCTGATCACCGGGAGCATCTCCCACACGCGGCGGCCGATGGCCACGCCCTGGCTGCGCTCCTGGCCCACGGCGCTGACGCCGTTCGCGTCGAGGTGCCAGGTGGAGCGCAGCAGCGACTTGCCGAAGTCCTTGCGGAACGAGCCGATCGGGCTGCCCTGCGCGTCGGTGACGTCGTACGTGGCGGCGAGGTCCATGCGCTGCCGTGCCTTGAACCCGAACACGGGCGTCTGGCGGGACTCGTCGGTGTAGAAGGTGACCTGCTCCTTGAACGCCATCCGCTTCTGCTGCGCGACGCCCAGCACGGCGCCCGGGTTGCCGTCCGCGTCGAGGGCGCGGATCTCGTAACGGTTCACCATCATCGTGATCTTCTGCTCGACGGCGAAGCGCTCGATGCGGACCAGGTCCTGGACGTCTGCGGTCACGGGGTGCTCCAGAGTTGTCGGGGCGGGCGGGACAGCGTCCCACAGGCTCGCGCGGTCAGAGGCCCAGGACCGACCTGGCGATGCCGACCGCCCCCGACTCGTCCAGCCCGCCGGTCGCGGCCCAGCCTGCGCCGGACACCGAGATCTGGGCGTCGGGCACCTGAACGGTCACGGCGAGCGCGCTGACCACGTCGCCCAGGCGCAGGCTGTAGGCGATGCCGCCGGCGTTCTCGAGCGCCGGGTCGGGGATGTGGGTCAGCAGTCCGCCGGCCTCGATGATCTCGACGGTGGTCATCGACCCGCGCTGGTCGAAGGGCTGCCCGCCGACCTCGATCGAGCGCACCTCGGCGAGGTCGTCGGCCGCCGCGGTCTCCCAGAGGCACTGGAAGCCCCACTCGTCCACTGACGGGTCCACGAGCTCGAGCCCGTCGGTGAGCCCGCCGGTGAGCGCGGCGACCTGGTCGCAGCTGGTGATGTGCGCCAGGGCGTCGGTGCGGCCGTCGTCGGCGCCGTCGAACGCGTCGTCGCTCGGCGCGTCCACTCCCTCGACGGGGGGAGGGGGCACGTCGACCGCGGGCTTCTCAGTGGCGGGGCCGCTGCACGCGCTGAGCGTGAGGGCGGTGAGGAGGACGAGGATCGGCGTTGTGCGTCGGAGCATCCGGGGAGGCTACCCAGAGCGCGATCCGATAGTCCACGTTCTGACCGGATTTCATCCGGTACCTGATACCTCGCCTGCTGACCTGCGCCGTTGCCACGATTGCGGGTGGGCTCAGTGCTGGATGAGGTCCCGCAGCGCCTCGGCCACACCAGCCGCGAGCGCTGCCGGGTCGGCCAGGACGTCCGGGTCGGCGATCACCGTCACCACCAGGCGCCCCGCGCTGGACAGTGCCGCGAAGGTGACCGCGGTGTTCCCCGGCGTCGACACGAGGGGAACGACCTCTCGGACGTGAGCCCCGGCCACGGTGATGGCGTCCGATGGGCCGCGCACGTTCGTGAGGAACGTGTTCACCAGCCGCTGATGGTCGATGAACCACCGGAACGTGCCGGTGGCGACCAGCAACCGGAACACCGGTCCGACGAGACCCGCTGATGCTCCACGGTCGTCGTTCCGGCGGGCGCGGGTGATCTGGGCGACCCGTGCGAGGCGTTGTGGCAGATGGCCGCCCAGGGGGACCCGCACCGGCATGACGCCGACCTGGTTGCCGAGCTGGCCGGCACGGGTGCGGTCGGCCGCGGATGCCGGTCGCCTGGCGGACACCGGAACGGACACGGTGAGCGCGGCGACGTCCTCACCGCGTGCACGCAGCGTGGTGTCCATTGCCGCGGTCACCGCGACGAGCAGCAGGTCGTTGACCGTGCCGCCATGCCGTCGCGCGGCAGCCCGCACCGCGCCGAGGTCGGCGTCGACGGTCACGAGGCGGCGGCGGGCCCCGGTCGGCGCGTTGAGCGAGCAGCGTGGGGCAGCGGGGACGCGCCTGCGGGCGCCCAGCTCGGCGCGCCCGCGTCTCACACGCGCCCATGCTCCTGGCAGTGCGGCAGTGGCGCGGACGACCCGCGCGACGTTGTCGGTGAGCAGCGCCCGTCTCGTCGGAACGCGAGCGGGCACGGTCGGCTGGGGTGCGGCGACGTCGCGCTCGCCGAGGGCGGCCAGGAGCGCGAGGCCACCGACGCCGTCGGCGAGCACGTGGTGCATCACGAGGACGACCCCCACCGCTCCACCTGGCAGCCCGCTGACCAGCACGGCGCGCCACATCGGCCGGTCCCGGGGGAGAGGCCGCGTCAGAGCGGTCGCCGCGACGTCGAGGAGCGCGTCGTGGTCCGCCGGTGCGGGACAGCGCACATGGGACACGTGGGCCGCGACGTCGAACGTCGGATCCGCGAGCCAGTACGGCCGACCGAGCCACCACGGGGGAGTGACCAGCCGGTCACGCAGCCGGGGGATCGCCGCGAGCCGCCTGCTGAGCGTCGCCGCCATCGCGGGGACGTCCACGTCGTCGAGCACGAGGAGCGCGCCCATGTTCTTCGGCGCTGGACCGACGTCAGTGCGCAGCTCGAGCAGGTCGCCGCCGCTGAGCCGCTCGATCGTGGGCCGAGTGCTCGTCATCACGCTCTCGCCCTTCTGCGATGCCCCTCGCCTCGGCCACGAGCTGGCGGGCTCTGCCAAGTCCTCGACACCCGAGCCTACGGACGTGCCACCACGGCCGAGCACGCAGGGGTCTCGGGAACCGGTCCCAGGCGCTGATCGTTACGCTCTCGTCACTGCCCCCTACCTGGAGACCGATGGACAGCGATAGTCGATGCCCCCGTGAGCCGCGCGCGAGCGCAGTGCCGAAGGGGGGCGGGTGGTGATGTGGGTGCTGACGTTGTTGCTCGGCATCCTGGTGGTGCTGGCGATCACAGCGGTCACGGGGTACTTCGTGGCCCAGGAGTTCGCCTACATGGCGGTGGACCGCTCGCGGCTGAGCGCGCGGGCGAGCGCCGGCGACGTGGGCGCCCAGCGTGCGCTGGGCGTGACGCGACGGACGTCCTTCATGCTGTCGGGCGCGCAGCTCGGGATCACCGTGACGGGCCTGCTGGTCGGCTACGTGGCCGAGCCGCTGATCGGGGCGTCGCTCGGTGATGCGCTGGGTGGCGTGGGCGTGCCCACCGGTGTGGGCATCGCGATCGGCACGGTGCTGGCCCTGCTGTTCTCGACGTTCGTGCAGATGGTCGTGGGGGAGCTGTTCCCCAAGAACCTCGCGATCGCCCGGCCCGAGCCCGTGGCGCTGTGGCTGGCGACGTCGACCACCGCGTACCTGGCGGTGTTCGGCTGGCTGATCAGGGTCTTCGACCAGGCCTCCAACCTGCTGCTGCGCCTGCTGCGCATCGAGCCGGTGCATGACGTGGAGCACTCGGCGACCATGCGCGACCTCGAGCACATCGTGGCGGACTCCCGCGACAGCGGGGACCTGCCCGCCGAGCTGTCGGTCCTCCTGGACCGGATCCTGGACTTCCCGGAGCAGGACGTGGAGCACGCGATGATCCCGCGCTCGCGGGTGGACGTGGTGCGGGCCGACGACACGCTCAGCCACGTGCGCGCCCTGATGAGCTCGGGGCACTCCCGCTACCCGGTGCTGGACGCTGATGACCAGGTGGTCGGCGTGGTGCACCTGCAGGACGTGCTGGGGCTCGACGGGCGCGACGACGACCCCGCCGAGTCGATCATGCGGCCCGCCGTCATGCTGGCGACCTCGATGCCGCTGCCTGACGCGCTGCGGGACCTGACAGGCGCCGGCAACCAGCTGGCCTGCGTGGTCGACGAGTACGGCGGGTTCGCGGGCGTGCTGACCCTCGAGGACCTCGCGGAGGAGCTGGTCGGGGAGATCACCGACGAGCACGACACCGACGTGCCGATGGCCGTGCCGCAGGACGAGGACGGGATCTGGATCATGGCTGGCGACGTGCACGTCGACGAGGTGGAGCGCGCCGTCGGGCATGACCTGCCGCGTGGCGACTACGAGACGATCTCCGGCCTGGTGATCGCCGTCCACGGCGCGCTGCCGCCCGTGGGCACGGTGGTGGACATCGAGCTGCCGCCCGACCCGGCGCACCTGGCGCTGGCCGAGGCGCCCGCGCCCGTGGTCATGCGGGTGGAGGTCCAGGAGGTCGAGCGGCACGTGCCCGCGAAGGTCCGGGTGACGTTCCCGGAGCCTGCGACCACCACCGGCGACGAGGAGGCGGCACGATGAGCGGCGCCTGGATCGTCATCGCGGTGACCGTGCTCCTGATCGCGCTGAGCGCGTTCTTCGTGGCCGTGGAGTTCGCGCTGCTGGCCGCCAAGCGGCACCGGCTGGAGGACGCCGCCGCGACGAGCCGGGCGGCGCGGGCTGCGCTGCGCAGCTCGTCCGAGCTGACGCTGCTGCTGGCCGGGTCCCAGCTAGGCATCACGGCCTGCACGCTCGCCCTCGGCGCCATCACCAAGCCGGCGGTGCACCACTGGCTCACCCCGCTGTTCGAGGCGTGGGGCGCACCGCTGGTCCTCGCGGACGTGGCGGGCTTCGTCCTGGCGCTGATGCTCGTCACGTTCCTGCACCTGGTGGTGGGGGAGATGGCGCCGAAGTCGTGGGCCATCGCGCACCCGGAGACGTCGGCCACGATGCTGGCGCTGCCTATGCGCGGGTTCATGCTGCTGACCCGCCCGCTGCTGCAGGCGCTCAACGGGATGGCCAACTGGTGCCTGCGCAAGGTGGGCGTCGAGCCGGCCGACCAGGTCGCCGCGGGCCAGAACCCGGACGACCTGCGGCACCTCGTCGAGCACTCGGTGAACGTGGGCGCCCTGGACGCCGGGTTCTCGGCGCAGCTCGCCGGGGCCCTCGAACTGCAGCGGCTCACTGTGGCGGACCTGCTGCGGCCGGACGCCCGCACCACGTCCGTGCCGAGCGACGCCACGGTCGGCGACGTCCGACGGGCCAGCCTGGCCTCGGGGCACCTGCGCGTGCTGGTGGGCGAGGTCGGGTCGGTGCGCGGCGTGCTGCACGTGCGCGAGACCCTGACGGAGCGCGACGAGCGGCCGGTCGCCGAGCTCATGCGGCCGGTGCTCACCCTGCCGACGGCGACTCCCGTCTACAGCGCTCTCGCGTCCATGCGGGAGACCCGCCAGCACCTCGCGGTGGTGGAGGGCGCTGGCGGATTCGTGGGCGTGATCACCCTCTCCGACGTGCTCAGCCGGCTGTTCCCGCCTCAGGAGTCGGGGCTCGCCCTCGCCGGTCTCTGACAGCCGCTCCACCGCAGTCCCCGGGCCCATCAGCCCCGCCCGCAGCACCGGGCGGGGCCGGTGGGCCTCTCGGCTCCACGGCCCCGCCCGGCGGGGGTCCTCAGACGGTGTGCCGGTCAGGCGGCCTTGTCCCAGTGCCCGGGAGCCCCGTGCCCGTGCCCGTGGCCGTGGCCGTGGCCCTTGCCGTGCCCGTGACCCTTGCCGTGGCCCTTTCCGGGCTTCGGCTTGCCCGGCTGGTCACCAGGGCCTGAGACGCCGTTGATCGCCGAGGTGTCCTGCGCGAGCGAGTACGTGGCGAAGGCGACCGCCTTGCTCATGATGCCCAGGGCCTCGACGTTGATGTTCGACAGGTCGTCGGCCGGCGAGTGGTAGTTCGGGTCGTGGGTGATCCCGGCGGTCCCGCCGAACAGGGCGACCTCCTCCTCGGTCTTCACGTCGTCCGCGCCGGTGAAGAGCCCGGAGGCGGGGATACCGTTGAGGATGAACGCCTGGTAGTCGGACCGCCCGGAGAACTCGGTGTCCACCCACGGCTGGCCGATGCTGTCGAAGTAGTCGGTGAAGACCTTCTCGGTCGCGGCGGAGCCCTCGGGGACCTCCACCGGCGCCTCGTACGTGGACTGGTCCGCGTCGTACACGCCGATGATGTAGTTCGGCGAGCCGATCATGTCGAAGTTCAGGTAGGTGGCGATGCGGTCGAGCTCGCCCTCCTGGGCGGCCAGGTCCGCGACGTAGCGGCTGGAGCCGATCAGCCCGAGCTCCTCGGCGCCCCACCAGGCGAAGCGCACCGTGTTGTTGAGCTTCTTGGCGTCGGCGAGCTTGACGGCCACCTCGAGCAAGGCCGCGGAGCCGGAGGCGTTGTCGTTGATCCCCGGGCCGTCCTCGACGCCGTCGAGGTGGGCGCCCAGCATCACGACGTTGTCGTCGCGGCCCTTCGCCGTCTCCGCGATGACGTTGAAGCTCTCGGAGGCCTCGACGTGGGACCGGACGTCCAGCGTCAGGCTCACCGGCCCGGACGCCGCCGCGGCGACCAGGACCTGGCCGTCGGCCAGGGAGATGCCCGCGGCCGCGATGCCGACGGTGTTCCCCTCGCCGAGCGTGCCGTTCAGCAGCCCGTCGGTGTTGTTGTAGATGACGGCGGCCGCGGCGCCCGCGGCCTCGGCGGTGGCGGCCTTGATGGTGAACGAGCACTCGCCGCGGCTGATCAGCGCGATCTTGCCGGTGGCGTCGACGCCGTCCCAGGCCTCGGGCGTGCAGCCGAGCGTGTCGGTCGGGCTCGCGACATCGGCGGTGATGCCGCCCTCCGGGGTGCTCGCGGAGTAGGCCATCTGGTCGACTTCGATGCTGACCGGGTCGCCGCTTGGCGGGGCCAGGGTGAGGGTCTGGGCGTCGAGGATCTCCCGCTCGAACGTGAAGTAGTCGCGCTCGGTGGTGTAGCCCGCCTTCTTGAGGGTCTTCTCCACGTACTGCGCGCTGGCCTCGTAGCCGGGAGTTGTCGCCGCACGATTGCCGCCGTTCTGGTCGGCGATCTTCTGGAACTGCTGGACGTGGCGCATGACGCCCTTGGCGGTGACCTTCGAGGCGAAGCCCGCGGGCGAGTCGCCCTGGGGGTGGGCGGCGACGGGTGACGCGACCCCGGCTCCTACGGTCATCGCCCCCGCGATGACGAGCCCGGCGACGGTTCGACGCATTCTCACGATGAGGACCTCCAAAGGTCGTCGAGAGACGCCGGGGCCGAGACGGCCCACGGCGGTCCTACGGTCGAGCTGATGGCGACAACGTAGGGGCGAGACCCCCGTCGAACGGTCGGAATGCGACATTTCGCCATCGGCGTGTCCGGGCCCGCCGCGGGCCGCCCGGCCACACTGGCCGGGCGGGCCGTCTCAGCGTCGGCGCAGTGCCCCGTAGATCAGGAACACGATGACCGAGCCGAGGATCGCGAGCAGCCAAGTCTGGATGGAGAAGAACTCCTCCAGGCCGCGATCGAACAGGATGCTGCCGAGCCAGCCGCCGAGGACCGCGCCGAGCACGCCCAGCACCAGGGTGAGCAGCCATCCGGCGCTCTGGCGGCCGGGCAGGATCGCCTTGGCGATGACGCCGGCGAGCAGGCCGAGGAGGAGGAATCCGAAAAAGCCCATGACGTATGTCTCCTTGCAGTCGGTGGGTGACGGGGAGAAACCTCCCACCTGCGCGGTTGCTCCGCACGTCGAACCAGACAGGCGTCCAGGAGAGCGAGCCCTCCGCGGTGCGGCCTCTCGAGATGTTGACCGAGCCGTTCGGCCGTAGCGTCACCCTCACGCGCGCATCCGCGTGCCGCTGACACTGGCTCAGGAGGACACATGCACATCCACCCGATCCCGCTGCGGCTGGCAGCGGGGGCCTTCATCCTCAACTCCGGCCTCAGCAAGCGCGGCGCCGACGAGGACGCGGCCCGCGGGATGCACGCCATGGCCGCCAACGCGTACCCCTACTTCAAGGACATGGAGCCGCAGAAGTTCGCGAAGCTGCTGTCCAGCTCGGAGATCGCGCTCGGCGCGGCGTTGCTCGTCCCGGTGCTGCCCCGGACCGTGGTGGCCGCCGGGTTCACGGCGTTCTCCGGGCTGCTCGCCGGGATGTACCTCAAGACGCCGTCGCTGCACGTGGCGGAGGGCGACCCCCGGCCCAACGAACAGGGCGTGGGCATCGCCAAGGACGTGATCATGTTCGGGGCGGCGCTGTCCTTCCTGCTGGACTCCCTGCGGATGGGCACGCGCAAGGCGGCGCGCAAGACCACCAAGAAGGTCGCCAAGGAGACCGCCAAGGTGGGTCGGAAGACCGCGGAGGCGGGCGCCAAGGCGGCCGCGGTCGGCGTCGCCGCGAAGAAGCTGCGTCACCACTAGCGGCGGACGGCCCACGGGCCGCCGGCCCCGGCTGTGCGGACGGCGCCGACTAGGCGCTCGCGGGCGCCTTGCTCTTGACGTCCACGCCGCCCATGAGCGCGATCACCCGCACCCGCAGCACCGGGGCCAGAGGGTCCGTGGGCGTCTTCGTGCGGTTGTCCCACCCGCCGAGCAGCGGGAGCCCGGTGATCTCGACCCGCCACGACGGCGGCACCTTCACGTCCACGCCGCCCCACATGACGAAGGCGCGGATGTCCGCGCTCCCGACGATCTGCGCCTGGCGCAGGTCGAGGTCGACGCCGCCCATGAGGGCGCTGAGCTGCGCGCCGCGGAAGTCCTGCGTCAGGGGCCGGCGCTGGGCGCCCCACCAGATCGCGGACGCAGTCACGGTCCGCTCGTCGTCCCCGGCGGACGCGGCCCGGGCCAGGAAGGACAGCCCGACCACGATGACCACCGTCGGCCAGATCAACGGCCACACCCCGCCGTCGACGACCCCGAGGCGCCCGGCGAGCAGCACGCAGCCCGCCCCGGCCACCGCGAGCGGGGCGGGCCAGGCGCGTGGGGTGGTCACGAGACCCGCGGCGCCGATGGCGATGACCACCACAGGCCACCAGGTGGCGATCAGCTCGCCCAGCGCCACGTCGATGACGTCCAGCTGGTTGAGGAGCGCGATCACCCCGACCGCGACGATGAGGATCCCGATCAACGCCTGTGCGGCGGGGCGACGTTCCATGCGGCCAACCTAGAGGGCGCCGCGGCTGCCCGGGAGTGTGTCCGTCTCGTGCGTCGACTCAGTGTTCTGGCGGGTGCCGCTGCTGCGGGTGCGGGGTCTCGCCCCGGGCGAGCCGGGCGACCGTCTCGGCGATCTTCCGGGTGCGGGTCTCGGGGCGCTTCACGGCGTCGATCCGGTAGAGCACCGCGAACCGGTTGGCCGCGGTCAAGGCGTCGAACCAGGCCTGCGCCTCCGGTTCGGCGGCCAGCGCGGCCAACAGGTCCTCGGGTGGCTGGATCGTCGCGCTCGACTCGTAGGCGGCCTCCCACCGGCCGTCGGCCTGAGCGGCCCGCACCTGGGCGCGCCCCGCCTCGTGCATGCGGCCCTCCTGCTCGAGCCGCGCGACGATCCCGACGTTGCGCGCCGACCAGCGGCTGCGCGGGCGCCGGGGCGTCATCCGCTGCAGCGAGCTCTCGGCGTCACGCGAGAGCCCTTGGCCGTCGATCCAGCCGAAGCACAGCGCCTCGTCAAGGGCGGTGGCGTGCGTGAGGGTGGTGAGCGTTCCGCCCTTCTTGTGCAGCACCAGCCACACGCCCGGGGACTCGTCGTGGTGCTCCTGGAGCCAGGCGCGCCACGCGGCGGCGTCCGGGAGGAGCAGCTCGGGCAGGTCGTCGGCCATGGGGCCATCGTGGCCCGAGCACGCGACTCGCGCCTCGTGGCCCATTGCCTCTGAGCCGTCCGGCTCCTCTGCGCTGCTCTCGGGCGATCGCGATGGGGCCAGCGTCTGCTGCGGCGCCCAGCCTGGCCCATGAGAGAAATTCCATCCCGTATGTCCAGGTTGTCGCTACGCTCCGCGGGTGATCCGCACCTGGTACACCGCTGCCGTCGCGCCTCGCCTGGCCACCGCGCGCCTCCTGCCGACCGCCGGAGCGGGCCTCGTGGCAGGGCTCAGCGTCCTCAACCTCGCGCTGGGCCTGCTGCCGGTCGCCTTCGTCATCGCGACGAGCCTTGTGGTCGGGCAGGTCCCGGCGGCCGTCGAGGGCGGCATCGGCTCGCCCGCGTGGGACGGCCTCGTGCGGGACTTCGTGCTCGCGGCCGCGGCCTTCTGCGCGCAGCAGGTCCTCGCGCCCGTCCAGACCGCGCTGGGCGTGCGCGTCAAGCGCCGGGTCGACGGGGCGGTGCGCGACCGCATGCTCGCGAGCAGCCTGCGCTCGACGGGCATCGGGCCCATGGAGGACCAGGCCACCCTCGACGCGCTCAGCGAGGCCACGCGGCAGGTGGACTCGGACTTCCACACGCCGGGCGACGCCTGCGCCGGGCTGCTCGCGCTCCTCGCGCGCTATGTGCGGCTCGCGGGCTTCGCCGTGCTGCTCGGCCTCGTCTCGTCCTGGTGGTCTGCGGCGGCGCTGGTCGTGGCGACCATGGTGTTCCGGTACGGGCAGCGTGGCGGGCTGCGCAAGTACTCGACGGCCTGGCGCGGGGTGGTCGGTGTGCGGCGACGGGCCGAGTACCTGCGCGACGTGGCCATGGGCCCGGCAGCAGCCAAGGAGATGCGCGTCTTCGGCCTCAGCGGTTGGTTCGGCGACCGCTACGAGGAGGCGACGGCGCAGATGCTGGCGCCCGTGAGCGCTCGGCGGCGCGCCATCTACCTGCGGCCCTACCTCCTCTACACGGCTATCGGGCTGCTGATCGGCGCAGGCGTGCTGATCGCGCTCGCCCAGGGCGCAGCCTCCGGCGACGTGACCCTCACCGGGCTCACTTTGGGGCTGCAGGCCGTGGTGGCGGCGCTGCTGCTGGGCGAGTACTACCCGGAGTCCGACGTCGCCACGCAGTACGGCATGCAGTCGGTGGCCGCGCTCGAGGAGTTCGAGGCCAGGATCGACGCGGCACAAGACCTGGTGCGCACCGAGGGGGCCGGCGAGGTGGCGCCCGACAGCCCGCGCGCCGCGTTGCGGTTCGAGGGGGTCGGCTTCAACTACCCGGGCAGCGCCCGGGCGGTGCTCGACGGGCTGGACCTCGAGCTGCCCGCGGGCCGCAGCACCGCGATCGTGGGTGTCAACGGGGCCGGCAAGACGACCCTCGTCAAACTCCTCACCCGCCTGCACGAGCCCACGGCCGGCGTCATCACCTGCGACGGCGCCGACATCGCGAGCCTCGACGTGTCGGCATGGCGACGCCAGGTCAGCGTGGTCTTCCAGGACTTCGTCCGGTACGAGCTGACCGCCGCGGAGAACATCGCCGTCGGCGCGGCGCATGTGCCGCGCACGGAGGACGCCGTGCGCCAGGCTGCCCGGGAGGCGGCGATCCTGGACGCCCTCGAGGCGCTGCCGCGCGGGCTCGACTCGCCGCTGTCCCGGGCTTACGAGGGCGGCGCGGACCTGTCGGGCGGCCAGTGGCAGCGCATCGCGATCGCCCGATCCCTCTACGCGCTGCAGGCCGGGGCGCGGGTCCTCGTGCTCGATGAGCCCACATCAGCCCTCGACGTCCGTGCCGAGGCGGCGTTCTTCGACCGCTTCGTCGAGCTCACCCGTGGGGTCACCTCCGTGCTGATCTCCCACCGCTTCTCGAGCGTGCGCCGCGCCGATCACATCGTCGTCGTCGACCAGGGCCGGGTCGCGGAGCAGGGCTCGCACGAGGAGCTGCTCGCGGCGGACGGGCACTACGCCCGGCTGTTCCGGCTCCAGGCCGAGCGGTTCGACGACGAGCCCGACGCCGCGGAGGACCCCGACGGCGACCGCGCGCCGGGTACGGCAGCCGACCGCAACTCAGGGGGACGATCATGAGGCAGACCGTGCGCGGGGCCTACCAGCTCCTGGTGCTCACGTACCGCATCGACCCCGGCAAGCTCATCCTCTCGCTCGCGCTCATGCTGCTGCAGTCGTCGGCGCTGCCGCTCGCCGCCCCGGCGCTCGCCGCGCTGACCGACGCCGCGGTCGAGGGCGACGCCCGGAGGGCCGTCATCGCCGCGGTCGTCGTCGCCGTGCTCGTGATCGCCTCGCTCACCGCCGGGCACTTCGCCCACATCTTCTACTTCGAGCTCGGCGACCTCGCCCTGATGCGCCTCGAGCGGGAGCTCGTCGAGCTCTCGAACGACTCCCCGGGCCTCGAGCACCACGAGCGGGCCGACTACGCGGACAAGATCCAGGTGCTGCGCACGGAGCTGCAGCGCTCGGGCTGGGGCTCGATGCAGGCGCTGCTGTCGAGCCTCGGCCTGGGGGTCGCGGTGGCCATCACGGCGGTGCTGCTCGCCGGGCTCAACCCGTGGCTGCTGGCGCTGCCGGTCGCGGCGCTGCCCCCGCTGCTGCTCGGCCGCCGCGCGGAGTCCACGGCCGCCCAGGCCCGGGACCAGGCGGCGCTGGACAACCGTCGGGCGCGGCACCTGTTCGTGATCGCGACGGACGCGGGGCCCGCCAAGGAGCTGCGCGTCTGCGGCCTCGAGGGCGACCTGCGCGCCCGGCACGCGGCAGCCTGGTCGCGGGCCACCGCGACCCTCTGGCGAGGCGAGGTCCGGGCCAGCGTGCTCCGCGTCGCGGGGCAGCTCGTGTTCGCGGCGGCCTACGTCGCGGCCACGCTGCTCGTGGTGCGGGATGCTGTCGAGGGGCACCGGACCGTGGGCGATGTGATCCTGGTCATCACGCTCGCCGCGCAGGTGAACGCGCAGGTCACCTCGACCGTGACCATCCTGCAGCAGCTGCAGCGCACCGCCCGGACCATGGCCGACCTCGAGTGGATGCGCGAGGTCGTGCGCCCCCGCCCCGTGGCCGGCCTCGCAGCGCCGTTGCCCGCCCCCGACGCGATCCGCTCCGGGATCACGTTCGAGGGGGTTGCGTTCACCTACCCAGGCACCGACCGGCCTGTGCTCGCCGACGTCGACCTCAGCCTGCCGCCGGGGACGACGGTGGCGATCGTGGGGGAGAACGGCGCCGGCAAGACGACGTTGGTGAAGCTGCTCTGCCGGTTCTACGACGCCACGGCGGGGACGGTGGCGATCGACGGGGTGGACCTGCGCCACCTCGACGCGGACGACTGGCGGGCACGCGTCGCCGCGGGGTTCCAAGACTTCTCCCGCTTCGAGCTGCTGGCGCGCGAGAACGTGGGAGTCGGCCACCTGCCCGACATCGGCTCGGACGAGGCGGTCCTGGCGGCGCTGGGACGGGCGCACGCCGAGGGGGTGCTCGAGCGGCTGGACCACGGGCTCGACTCGCAGCTGGGCACGACGCACAGCGACGGGGCGCAGCTCTCGGGCGGGCAGTGGCAGAAGCTGGCGTTGGGCCGCGCGATGATGCGCGAGGCGCCGTTGCTGCTCGTGCTCGACGAGCCCACCTCGGCGCTCGACGCCCAGGCCGAGCACGAGCTGTTCGAGCGGTACGCCGAGAACGCCCGCCGAGTGGGCGAGCTGACGGGGGCCATCACCCTGCTGGTCTCGCACCGGTTCTCGACGGTGCGGATGGCCGACCTCATCCTCGTGGTGGCCGACGGGCGGATCGCCGAGCAGGGCTCCCACGCCGAGCTGGTCTCCCAGGGCGGCCTGTACGCAGAGCTCTTCAACCTGCAGGCCGCGGCGTACCGCTAGGCCGGGGCGCCGTCGGACGGCTGCGCCGCAGGGGGGCGCGGCCACCGGTGGGCGCCCGCTCAGAGTGCTCTCAGGCGCGTGGAGTTCACTGTGGTACAGGTGCGGGCGCGCTGGTGTCGTGCTGCCCGCCGACCTCCGCCCAGCGGGCTGCGAAACCCAAAGGTCCCAGGTTTCGGGCCCCATGGAGTCGTAAATTGCGAGTAAAGAGTGCAGAAGGCTTGATCCATGCCGCCATGGCACCGACTGGCATCTGCCACCGCTCAGCGTGCCCGTCAAAGGAGTGTCTGTGAGCCGAACCCTGGACAGCGTGACCCTGCCCGCCGCTGTGCGGGCCAGCCTCGACGCCTGCGCGAACGTCATCGTCCCGAGCACGCGTGACGAGCTGTACCGGTTGGCCCTGGGCCCTGAGGGCGGCCCCCGGTTCTCCGTCGACTACGACGTGAACGGGACGCCCGTCACCGAGGCCACCGTGGTGCGGGGCAAGAACGGCATCGCCGTGAACTACCCCGAGGACTACATGCGCCGGCGCGACCCGGACTGCATGCGCGTCGCCGACGACCTGCCCACCGACAAGCCGCGCTACCGCGACGTCTTCGGCGCGGAGTTCGCCCCCGTCAAGGCGGAGACGCTCGACTGGCTCTCCCGCCAAGACCTCGTGGTGGTGCCCTTCAAGGCCGGTGGGCTCACCCACGGCTACCCGTCGCTGGCCATCTGCCCCGTGAACTCCGCGTTCTTCGCGCTGACCCTCGTCGACCTGCAGGGCTGGGTGACGCTCGACGAGATCGGGCCCTTCACGCCGCGCAGCATCCTGTACGTCGCGCCCCCGTTCCGGCACACGCACTTCGACGGCCGACAGGTCGTGGTGCACGACCGCACCGACACCCTGCACGAGGTGTTCGCGTACAACCTCTACCCGGGGCCGAGCGCCAAGAAGGGCGTGTTCTCGGTGCTGCTCGACATCGGCGAGCACGAGGGATGGGTCACCGCGCACGCGTCCTCGGTGCGCGTCACCACCCCGTACGAGAACGAGACCGTCGTGATGCACGAGGGCGCCTCGGGCGGCGGCAAGTCGGAGATGTACCAGGAGATCCGCCGCCAGGAGGACGGCCGCATCCTGCTCGGCACGAACGTGGTGAGCAACGAGCCCTACGTCATCACGCTCGGCGAGACGAGCGCCCTGGCGCCCGTCACCGACGACATGACGTTGTGCCACAAGGACCTGCAGCGCGGTGACGGCAAGCTCGTGGTCGCCGACGCGGAGGACGGCTGGTTTGTGCGCGTCGACAACCTCACCGAGTACGGCCAGGACATCGCGTTCGAGCGCGCCTGCATCCACCCCGAGCAGCCGCTGGTGTTCTTCAACATCGACGGCACGCCCGACTCGACCGTGCTGCCGTGGGAGCACACGCTGGACTCCAACGGCAAGCGGTGCCCCAACCCGCGCGTGGTGATCCCGCGCAGCCAGATCCGGCACGTCGTCAGCGAGCCCGCCGACGTGGACGTGCGGACCTTCGGGGTGCGCATGCCAGCCTGCACCCGGGCCAACCCCTCCTACGGGATCATGGGCATGACCCACGTCGTCCCCGCCTCGCTGGCGTGGTTGTGGCGGCTCATCGCGCCACGCGGCGACAAGAACCCGTCGATCGGTGAGAGCAAGGCCGCGACGGACAAGCTCGCCCACGGCGGGATGGTGGCCGAGGGCGTCGGCTCGTACTGGCCGTTCTCCACGGGCACCAAGGTCGCGGCCGCGAACCTGCTGCTCCAGCAGCTCGTCGAGGCGAACCGCACGCGCTACGTGCTGACCCCCAACCAGCACATCGGCGCCTACAAGGTGGGCTTCTCCGCCGAGTGGCTCACCCGTGAGTACCTGGCCCGCCGCGGTGGCGGACGGCTGCGCCAGAGCGAGCTCGTCGAGGCGCGCTGCCCGCTGTTCGGCTACACGCTCAAGGAGATGAAGATCGACGGGCAGCTCGTGCGGCCCACGTTCCTGCGCCCTGAGCAGCAGTCCCAGGTGGGCGAGGAGGCGTACGACGCGGGAGCGAAGATCCTCACGGACTTCTTCAAGAGCGAGCTCGCGCAGTTCCTCACCGACGACCTGGACCCGCTGGGCCGCAAGATCATCGAGGTGTGCATGCGCGACGGGTCGATCGACGAGTACGTCGACCTGACGCCGCTCTACCTGTAGGGCGCGACCTCAAGACGCGGCAGCGCCGCTCAGCGCGCACGCGCACGACGGGCCGGGGACCTCACGGTTCCCGGCCCGTCGTGCTGCCTGGCCCCCAGTGCACGGTCCCCCGAGTCGCGCCCGGGCGCGCGGGTTGCTGCACTGGAGGAGGGCAGGGACGTCGCGGCGCGTCGAGGCGCCGGACCCGCCCGTAGCGGAGGGCGTCGAGCCCTCGGCGGAGCAGGGGGCTCTGATGTGTCGACTGTTCGGCATGCACGCGGGGCGCACCCCCGCGCGCGCGACGATGTGGCTGCTGACCGACCCCGACAGCCTGGCCCAGCAGTCCCGTCGGGAGGCGGACGGCACGGGCATCGGCGTCTTCGGGCCGGGCGGCGCCCCGATCGTCGACAAGCAGCCGATCGCCGCGTACGAGGACAAGGCCTTCGCCACCGAGGCGCGCGAGCTCGAGAGCCGCACGTTCGTGGCGCACGTCCGGTACGCGAGCACGGGCGCCAACACCCTGGTGAACACCCACCCCTTCGAGCAGGACGGCCGCCTGCTGGCGCACAACGGCGTGCTCCAGGGCCTGGACGTGCTGGAAGCGCGGCTTCGCGAGCTGGGCGTCATGGGCCTGGTGCGCGGCCAGACAGACAGTGAGCGCATGTTCGCCCTGATCACCGCCGAGGCGCGGCGCAACGGCGGCGACGTGGGCGCCGCCATCGTCACGGCGTTGACCTGGATCATCGAGAACATCCCGCTCTACGCGGCGAACATCGTGCTCACCACCCCGTCCGAGCTGTGGGCCGTGCGCTACCCGGACACCCACCCGCTGTACGTGCTCGAGCGACCGTCGCGGGAGGGTGGCGACCAGAACGCGCCGCATCCCGCGCGGCTCGAGGCGCGGACGCGGCGGATCAGCGTCCGCAGCGACACCCTCGCCGAGCGCGGCTCGGTGATCGTCGCCACCGAGCCGATGGACTCCGATCCGGGGTGGCGCCAGATGGGGGCGGGAGAGGTGGCCCACGTCGGCGAGGACCTGCACGTGCACAGCAGCGCGCCGCTGCCGCCACGACCGGCGCACCCGCTCAGCCTCAAGGACCTGGAGCCTCGGGCCGCGTCGTCCCAGCAGTCGAGCGCCGCGCGCGGATGACCGGCGCCGGGTCAGTCGACGGCGGACGCGGCGGCGCGCAGCGTCTGCGGAGAGGTGCCGGGCGCGAGCGGGTACAGATCCTCCGACCAGTCGGTGAGGACCACCGACTCGTCGGCGGGGAAGCCTGGCATGCGGGTCAGCCGGGCGACGAGCTCGGCGATCCGCTCCGCGCCGCCGTCCATGCCGATGGCCTCACCGCCAGCGAGCAGGTCCACCACCAGGGGCGGGTCCCCGTCCTCGCCCCCGATCTCCACCTGGCCCAGCGACGGGTCCACGGCTCCCGGCCTTGTCGGGTTCCAGATCGCCTCGGGCCACGCGCCGTGGATCACGGCGAGGACCGTGTCGGTGTCGAACGTGTACGGGCCGTCGACGACAGCCACCATCACCTCTGCCATGAGCACCGTCCGTTGACAAGAGCCCTGTCCCGGCGCTCCGCCCGCCGTGCGCGGCAGGCCGAGCGGGACCTCGTCTCCTCAGTGTCCGCCCGTCTGTGGCAAGTGGCGCGCGCGACTGGTCATCCTCCCAGCGGGACGGGGGTGGGGTCTTCCACCCACACGGGTGAATGTGACGATTCGAGGACTTCGCACGAGCCTCGGAGACTGCCACACTGCTGGGACGAGTCAGGGGGCAAAGGGGGCCTAACGTGACAGATCATGCAGGCAGGTATCGGCCATCGTTGCGCTGGGACGTCCCCGCGCCGCTGAGCCTTGGCACCCGCGAGATGCTCGCCGAGAGCCTCGACGCGCTCTTCAGCGACGAGGACACGCCGCGGGCCCGCCCGACCATCCGCACGGACGTGCAGCTGGTCGTCGTCGACCTGGCGACGTCCTTCGCGATGATCGCCCACTTCAGCTCCGCGCCCGCCGCTGAGCGGACGCGGGTGGCTGACGTGATCTTCGACGTCAACGACGCCCTCGCGTTCGCGGGGCTACCGGCTGCGACTGGTCCGTGGGAGATCGTCGTCGGCTCCGCGGAGGTGCGGCAGGGCTACAAGACGCTCGACCTCGACGACCCGTGCTGGTCCGCCGCCGATTGAGCGGCGCGCTCGCGGGCCCCGCCCTCGGCGGCCTCTAGCGCCGGGGGCGGTTCTCCTCTGCCCCCGGCGCTGCCGGCGTCGGGGTGGGCGAGGATGCCGGCTCGCCGCCGGGCCGGGCGCCCGGCCCGGCTGGCGGCTTGGCCGTCGCCGTCGCGGTCGCCGTGGCGGGGCTCGCCGGTGCGGTGGACCGGTTCGCGGCGGGGGCGGAGAAGTCGGGGACCGTGGAGAACGTCGCGGACACTGCCTCGTCGTCGATGAAGACGGCGGAGGTCGACCCGGCGACCACCGGCCCAGCGAGGGCCGCGACCCCGAGGAGGAGCACCGCGACGAGCCGCAGCGACCGGTTGCGCCCCTCGGGTCGCTCAGTCGAGGAGGAGGTCATGCTCACCTCCGTCAACGTGCTGGCGTCGGGGGGCGTGCGGATCGTGGGGGGCCGCGCCGAGCTCGCGCTTGAGCGCCCGCTCGCGAGTCACCGCCATGAGCTCCATGGCGGCCAGGGCGAGCAGCGGGGGCGCCAGCATCGTCAGCCGGCCGACGGGGGAGCGGGCCCACTGCAGCGCCCAGCCCCAGTGCGGGTAGACGTCCAGCACCACCCCGCGCACCCGGGAGAACGGCGTGGCGTCCGGGTCCGGCTCGTCGTTCGCGTCGCCCTTGGTCATGACGTAGGGGCGGAGCACCGGCTCGCCGGTGCTCTGGTCGATCGTGGTGAGCATCTTTCCCGTCTCGGGGTCCTGGCGCATCACGGGCAGATAGTGCAGGGACACGATGCGGTGCGTCACGAGGTGGTCCGAGCCCTGGGGCCAGAACGACACCACCTGGCCGACCTCGAGCTGTGACGGGTCGGTGAGCCGTCGCATCACCACCGCGTCACCGGCGTCGAACCCCCCGGAGCGGACTCCGGACATCGACCCGGAGGTGACCACGAGGACCTGCTGGTGGTGGAGCTGGAACCACAGCGGCACCGCCAGGGAGGCGGCGTACGCCGTCGAGAACAGCGCGACCACGACCCACAGCACCACCGTGACGGCCCGCTGCCAGCGTGGCGCCGGCACGCTGGCAGCGGTCGGGGCGGCGGCACGCGCGACCGGGCCGCGCTCGTCGGCCGAGCCCCCGGACCACCGGGTGGACTGGCCACCCGGTGGTCCGGTGCGCGCGGCGAGCGCCAGGTACTCGGGCAGGTCCGTGGGCTCGGGCTCCACGTGCCTGCGCCGAGCGGCCCGCCGGGCGTGCTCGATCTCGATCATGCGTGCGGCTGCCTCGTCACGGGTTGTTCGTGGTCTGCTCCGCGTCGAGACGCAGCGTGAGGTCGGCCGAGGTGTCCTGGGCCTCGTTCGGCGTGTCGATCGGCAGGTCCACGCGCACGCACAGGACCTCCGACGCGTCCGCGGCGATCAGCACACGGTCGCCCGGCTGCTGGCCGGTCGCCACGTCGCCCACCAGGGCCGCCGGCTCGTCGGCGGTGCTCAGCGCCCCGCTGCCCACCTGCGAGCCTGCGGCGCCGATGAGCTCGGCCCCCACGGCGTCGGTGGCCGCCTTGGTGCAGGAGTCCACGGCGTAGACGCGCAGCTGCAGCCAGTCCGTCAGCGCCGCCGTGCCGCCATCCGCGTCGGTGGTGTCGTTGGCGCTGTACCGCACGGAGTACCGGTAGGCGAGCGTCCCCGTGTTCGAGACCGTCAGCGGCGCCACGAGGGTGTCACCGGGCGCCATGCCGGCGCTCGGCACGGTGAACGTGAGCTCGTCCGTGGTCAGGTCCACGGTGCCGGTGGTGATCTCACCCCCGTTCACCGTGCTGTTGTCGGTGAACACCGCGGCAGTGGCCATCGCCGCGATCCCGGTGCCGGCCAGGGTCAGGATCGTCACCGTCGTCACCAGGCGGCGGCGTCGCGCGACGTCGTGCCGTGGCGGGATCGGGTCGATCATCTCCTGGAGGAGCTCGTCCATCTGGGGACCCTTCGTTCGAGGTGGTGTGTCGGGTTCTGTGGGGATCGGCACGTTATTGCGGTGACTTGAGGGAAGCTGTCAACTTCGTCCCGAATCGGTGCGCTGCCATGTCCGTGGCGGCCAGGGCGCTCGCGGGCACGGCCGCGGAGTACCAGAAGCCCTGGGCCTGGTCGACCTCCATGTCGTGGAGCAGCTGGGCCGTCTCCTCGTCCTCGACGCCCTCGGCCACGACTGACAACCCGAAGGAGTGCGCCAGGTCGACCATGGCCTTGACCACGAGCGCGGAGCCGCCCCCCGACGCCAGGTCCGTGACGAACAGCCGGTCGATCTTGAGGCCCGCGACGGGCAGGTCCAGCAGCTGGGAGATCGAGGTGTTGCCGATGCCGAAGTCGTCGATCGCCACCCGCACCCCCGCCGCCGCCAGCCGGCGCAGCACCGGAACGACCCGTGAGGGGTCCGCGACCAGGGCCGTCTCGGTGATCTCGATCTCCAGCAGCGCTGCCGGGATGGAGTGCTCCGCCAGCAGCTCCTCGATGAGCTCCACGACGGTCACCTCGGTGAGGTCGTGCGCGGACAGGTTCACCGCCACCGGCAGCGTCGCCCCCTGGTCCCGCCAGAGGGCGACCTGCCGCACGCACGAGCGCAGCGCGAACCGGGTCAGGTCGTGGATCAGGCCGGACTGCTCGGCGAGCGGGACGAACAGGTCGGGGGGCAGCAGGCCTCGCGTCGGGTGCCGCCAGCGCATGAGGGCCTCCAGGCCCACGGTGTCGCCGGTGCGCAGGTCGATCTTCGGCTGGTAGTGCATCTCCAGCTCGGCGTCAGCCGCCAGCGCCCGGTGCAGGTCCCCGAGCAGCACGAGTCGTGCCGGTGAGGAGTCGTCCTCGTCCGGCGAGTACAGCGCGACGCCGAGCCGGTGCGTCTTCGCGGTGTACATCGCGACGTCGGCCATCCGCATCAGGGTGGTGCCGTCCCGCGCGTGGTCGGGGAGCACTGCGACGCCGATCGAGGTGTCCACGTGCAGGGGCAGGTCGCCGAGCGGGAACGGCGTCGCGAACACGCCGCGGACGCGGTGGGCGAGCTGCTCGGCGTCGGCGGGGGACCGCACCCCCGGCAGCAGCACAGCGAACTCGTCGCCACCGAGCCGGGCCACGAGGTCCCCGTCCCGCAGGCAGTCGCGGAGCCGGGCCGCGA
This sequence comes from Cellulomonas chengniuliangii, assembly GCF_024508335.1. Taxonomy (NCBI): domain Bacteria; kingdom Bacillati; phylum Actinomycetota; class Actinomycetes; order Micrococcales; family Cellulomonadaceae; genus Cellulomonas; species Cellulomonas chengniuliangii. Next base: position 416,546 of record NZ_CP101988.1, read on the forward strand.
CCTGCTCGAGCAGCTCGTCCCCGCGGTCATGGCCCAGGGAGTCGTTGATGTCCTTGAACCGGTCGACGTCGAGCAGCACGAGCCCCACCCGGGTGCCGTCGGCCTCCGCCCGCTCGATCGCGCGGCGCAGCCGGTCGGCGAGCATCCGCCGGTTGGGCAGCCCGGTCAGCGAGTCGAGCAGCGCGAGCCGGGCGTTGTCGAGCGCGGAGGACTGCAGTCGACGGGAGGCTGTGCGCACCGTGCGGAACAGCAGGATCCACAGCAGCCCCAGACCGCCCACGACCACGCAGGCGACGACCCTGCTCGCGGACTGCAGGGCCTGGGTGGTGGCGGTGTAGTCGAGACGGACCTCCGAGGCGCCCATGACGACGCCGTCCACCTCGGTGGGGACGTAGACGTTGAGGACCTCGCGCTCGGTGCCGCCGAGCGCGTCGCCGCGCACCTCGGTGATGGCGCGCGCGTCCGACTGCCCGCGGAGCGCCGCGTCCAGCCGCTGCCAGTCGGGGAACCCGGTGGACGCCGCGCCGGAGTCGTAGAGCACCCCGCCGTCGCGCGTCCACATCCGCAGGCCCACCAGGCGGTCGGAGAAGCCCTCGACGGACTCTGTCACCAGGTCGCGCTGACCGGGCGCCAGGAGGCCCAGGGTGTAGACCTCCTGGCTGACCGTGGCGCCCGCGTACTGGGCCACCGACTGTGCGGCCGCGGTGCCCTCCCGCAGGGCCTGCTGCCGCAGCACGGTGGCCGTCGTGACGATGAGGGCGCACCCGAGGATGAGCATGCCGATGACACTCACCACGGCGAAGTAGCGAGTCAGTGGCCACCGACGGCGGGGGGACGGCACCAGGACCTCACGGGACGGATCAGGACGGATCACAAGGGAACGGTCGCCCGAGAGTACGGTGCCGCGGCGCCCTCACGCTGCAGGGGCCACGGCGCGTCGGTTTCACCCGGGCCGTTGAGCGGCGCGGCAGACCTCCGCCGTTACCCTCAGGACACCCTTTGCACATTGCGCGAGCCGTTGGCTCGCAGTCTCCTGGATGGACGAGGCCACGATGCACGAGCTGGCCACCTGCACAATCAACGTCGACGGCGGCGCCTCTGTGACGGGCTTCGTCCGCGTCTTCGACGGGGACATGATGATGATCGGCGTCGAGGCGCCGCTGCGGGCGCTCGAGCCTGGCTCTGACGTGACCGTCGAGGTGCTCGACGAGGTCCGCGGCGAGTGCCTCTACGCCGGCTACCTCTCCCGTGTGGGGCCCGACGGCATGGACATCGCCGACGTCGCGCTCGTGTCCACCCTGCAGAAGCGCGAGGTGGTGCGGGTGAGCACGCACGTGGCATGCACCGGCACAGCCCTCGCGCGCTGGACCGACGCGGAGCACGGCGCGCCAGTGACCGGGCCCCCCGCAGCGGCCTCCGCGCCCGCCGTGCCGACCCAGTCGACCGGGTCCGCGGTCGAGGGCGTGGACGGCGGCGAGGACGAGCCCGTCGAGGCGTCGGAGCCCGTCGAGGCCGAGGCCCACGAGGGCGACCTGGCGTTCACGATGCTGGACATCAGCGCCCACGGCATGCGGATCCTGTCGCAGGCCACGCTGCAGCCCGGCCAGCGCATCCGGTTCCTGTACGAGGAGCTGCCGTCGCCGATGCTGCTCGAGGCCGTCGTCGTGCGCGCGCAGCCGTCCCGCACCGGCACGCACTACGGGTGCCGGTTCCTGGGCCTCACCAGCCGCCAGACGGACGATCTGTTCCGGCACGTGCTGCAGACCCAGGGCGTCCAGCGCCGCGAGCGCATGCGGCTCTAGGGCCCACACCCAGACCCGGGGTCACACCCCGGGCCCGGGGTCACACGGCAGGGGCCTCCGCGCACAACGCCGGCTTGAGGCTCTCGAACGAGTGCCCCAGGAGCTCGGCGGCGCGGGCGCCTGGCACGGCGCAGTCGAACAGGTAGCCCTGGCCGATGTCGCAGCCGACCTCGCGCAGCACCGCCAACTGCTCGGAGGTCTCGATGCCCTCGGCGATGACCTCCAGGCCCAGCGCCTTGCCCATCGCGACGATGGCCCGCACCAGCTCGCGGCTCTGCTTCCCGTCGACCAGCTCGTGCACGAACGACCGGTCGATCTTGAGCGCCTCGACCGGGTATCGGTGCAAGGTCTGCAGTGACGAGTGCCCGGCGCCGAAGTCGTCGATGTGCAGCCGCAGCCCGGCGTCGCGCATGCGGGACATCAGCTGCTGGGCCAGCTCGGGCCGCCGCATGATGACGCCCTCCGTGACCTCGAGGGTCAGGCAGGACGCGTCGAGGTCGTGCTTGGCCAGGCTTGACCGGACGTGGTCCACCAGGCCGGCGTGCCAGAACTCGCGGTCGGACAGGTTGATGCTCACGTTCAGCGGCCCGGCGTAGGCGGCGCGCCACTCGGCGATCTGCTGGCACACGTCCTCGATGATCTGGCGGCCGAGGCGCACCACCAGCCCGGTCTCCTCCATGAGGGGCAGGAAGTCGCCCGGGAGCCGGACGCCGTGCTCGGGGTCGTGCCACCGGATGAGCGCCTCGAAGCGCTCGACCGGGCCCTCGTCGAGCAGGACGATCGGCTGGTAGTAGACCTCGAACTGACCCCGGTCGAGGCCCTCCTGGACGGCGCTCTGCAGCTTGACGTGGTGCAGCGCCTCGTCGTGCATCGTCGCGTCGAAGTAGGACAACGAGCCCGGCTCGTGCGACTTCGCGTTGTACATCGCGGCGTCGGCATCGCGCAGGACGTCCTCCGCGTTGTTGTAGTCGACGGCAGACGAGGCGATGCCCAGACTCGCCGTGACCCACAGGGCGTGCCCCTCGACCTCGACGGGCCGTGCGAGCGAGTCCTGGATCCGCCGGACGATCGCTGGCACCGTGTCGGGGGTGACGCCGTCCAGCAGCACGGCGAACTCGTCCCCACCGAACCGGGCGGCCGTGTCCTGCGCGCGCAGGATGGTGCGGAGCCGGTCGCTCACCACCTGCAGCAGGCGGTCTCCGGCCTGGTGGCCCAACGAGTCGTTGACCACCTTGAACCGGTCCAGGTCCAGGAACACCACGGCGAAGGGCGTGCGGCTCTCCTGCCACCGGGCGACGCTGTGCTCGAGGCGGTCCAGGAACATGCGCCTGTTCGGCAGCCCGGTGGCCGCGTCGAAGAGCGCGTTGCGCCGCAGCTTCTCCTCGAGCCGCTTGCGGTGGTCGATGTCGGTCAGTGATCCGAGGAGCCGTTGGCCAGCGGCGCCCACCCCGCTGAGCGGCATGACGCGCGCCAGCAGCCACCGGTGCTCGGGCTCGCCGGGCCCCTGGTAGCGGAGCTCGACCTCGGCGAGCGTCTTCTGCCCTTCGAGGACCTGGCGCACCTCCCTCGTCAGCTCGGGCAGGTCCTCCGGGTGGACGCGGCTGCGCCAGTCCAGCTCGCTGTCCGCCGTGAGGTTGAGCAGCGATCGGCAGCGGTTCGACATGGTGATGGCGCCCTGCGAGTGCCACTCCCACAGACCCTCGTTCATGGCGCGGGCGAGCAGGCCGTACCGCTCCTCGCCGCTGCGCACCGTCTCGGCCAGCGACTCCTGGGCGAACGCGGCGCACAGCAGAGCCGCCCAGTGGTTGTACGTCTGCCGCTCCGATGTGGTGTCCACCGGCCCGATCACCGCGAACCAGCCCCAGTCGTCGGTGGCGGTGCGGACGGGCACCAGGAAGACGACGTCGTTGGTGGCGGGGTTCGACGCGGCGACCAGCTCGGCCGGCGGGAAGGACTCAGGCGCCATCGCCCGGCCCAGGAGGCCGCCGAGGACCCCGTGGGGGTCGTGGACTCCCTCGATGACGAGCTCGGAGCGGTCGACGGTGTCACGCCACATCGCCAGGACGGCGGCGCGGGGGTGCGATCCGGCGAGCCATTCGAGTCGGCGCGGGTCGGACGCGCCATGGCCCAGGATGTCGACCCCGATCCCGTACTGCTCGTGCAGGGATCCCTGCAGCTCGTGGGCGCGCTCGAGGTAGATGCCGGTCTGCAGGTGCCACAGGGCCACCGCGGCACGGGCGCCGACGGTGGTGAGCAGGGCGTCGAGGCAGTCGTCCGCCTGCTCGGACGAGCTGGTCTCCCGCACGTACAGCGAGAAGGCGGCGTCGATACGCTGCAGCACCTCGGGCACGGTGATGTGCTGGGTGAGCGGCTCGAGCGCCTTCTTCAGCGCGTCGGGGGCCGGTTCGCGCCGGGTCGCGATCACCTCGCGCACCGTCCGGACCAGCGACTGGTGGGCGGTGGTCGCGGCGCCCTCGGGCAGGGCGGTGGCGCTATCGCGCAGCGCCTCGTTGATCCTGGCGAGCAGGGCGCCCTCCACGTCGGCGGCGGGGACCTCGCTGGTGTCGACGTCGAGCAGCGGCTTGCAGCCGCACGACGCGCGGGGGGCCAGGTGCGCGGGCCCGGAGTGGTCCTCCTCGGGCGGCGATTGGTTCAGCACGCCGCGCAGCAGTTGCGACGCGCGCATGCCGATGCGGTCGAAGCGCTGGTTCACGCTCGTCAGCGGGGGCTTGGTGTACGCGGCGCCCTCGACGTTGTCGAAGCCGATGATGGCGACGTCCCCGGGCACGGCGACGCCCGCGGCCTTGAACAGGGGCAGCAGGCCCATCGCGTTGCGGTCGGTCGCCACGATCAGGGCCGTCGGGCGCACGGTGGCGTCCTGGCGCAGGAACGCCTGCGCGATCTCCACGCCCCCCTCTTCCACGTTGTGGCTGGCCGGGTAGTAGTGGTCCGGGTCGGGGGTGATGCCGTGGGCCAGCAGTGTGTCGTGGTAGGCGGCGTAGCGCTCGCGGATGTCCGACTGGGCGAGGTTGCCGCCGAAGCCGATGCGCTGGTGCCCGTGCTCGATCAGGTGCTCGACCGCCGCGGCGACCCCGTGCTCGTTGTCCGGCATCGCGGCGGGCACGTCGAGCCCCGCCACCGAGTTGCTCGCGAGCGTCAGCGGCTTGCCGGAGGCGCGGATGGCCTCGAGGTGCGACCGGCGGGTGGCGGTGGAGATCGCGATCACACCGGCTGAGACGTCCATCGCCACGTGGCTCGAGAACGCGGGAGGGTCCACCGTCGTCTCGGTGATGCTGCCGGCGTCGAGCGTCTGCACCACGATGATCCGCTCGTCGTGGGCGGCAGCGTCACGGGCGATGCCGGCGATGAGCGAGCCGTGATAGAACCCTGCTGTCCAGGGGGTCAGCACCAGGACGGTGCTCGGGGGAGCCACGGGTGTGTCCTTCCGATCCGCAGAGCTCCGACCGGTGCGCCGATGCTCGTCCTCCTATCGGCCCGTGATCCTGGGAGTTGACCCGCCTGAGGCCCGTCGGGGCCGTTCTCACCCCCGTATTCACCCATTTGCGTCAGTAGCGCGAGCGCGTGCCCAGGCCCGTGGCGGGCCGGGTTGCGCTGGTAGGGCACAATGGAGGGGTAGATGCGCTTCTTCTTGCGCGTCCGACGTCGTGGAGCACCGGCGGGGCCTTCCCCGCAAGCCGCCGCGAGCCCCGACCGTTCCCAACCGCCGGAAAGGCGCCCCCCTTCATGTCGTTCTCTGCTCTCGGCGTGCCCGAGACCCTGGTCGCTGCCCTCACCACGCAGGGCATCGCCGCTCCGTTCCCCATCCAGACGGCCACGCTGCCCGACACCCTCTCGGGCCGGGACGTGCTGGGCCGTGGCCGCACCGGCTCCGGCAAGACGCTCGCGTTCTCGCTGCCGATGGTCGCGAGGCTCGCCGCCTCGACGGGCGCCCGCCGCCCGGCCCGGCCCCGCGGGCTGGTGCTCGCCCCCACCCGCGAGCTGGCCACGCAGATCGCCGCGACGCTCGAGCCGCTCGCCCGCGCCGAGCGACTGAGCCTGACCACCGTCTTCGGCGGCGTCTCGCAGAACCGCCAGGTCAGCGCCCTCAACGGCGGCATCGACATCCTCGTGGCCTGCCCCGGCCGCCTCGAGGACCTCATCAAGCAGCGTCTCATCTCCCTCGAGGGCGTCGAGATCACCGTGCTGGACGAGGCCGACCACATGGCCGACCTGGGCTTCCTGCCCGGCGTGAAGCGCCTGATGGACCAGACGCCCAAGAACGGCCAGCGCATGCTGTTCTCCGCGACGCTGGACAACGGCGTCGACCAGATCGTCAAGCGCTACCTGCACAACCCGCTGACGCACTCGGTGGACTCCGCCGAGTCGCCGGTCGCGAAGATGACCCACCACGTGCTGGCGGTCGCCGACGCCGAGTCCAAGCGACTGGTCATCAACGAGCTGGCCTCCGGCACCGGGCGCCGGGTGCTGTTCACCCGCACGAAGCACCAGGCGAAGAAGCTCGCCAAGGCGCTGACGGCCACGGGCATCCCCGCGGTGGACCTGCACGGCAACCTGAGCCAGCCGGCGCGCGAGCGCAACCTCGAGGCGTTCTCCTCGGGCTCGGTCAGGGTGCTCGTCGCCACGGACATCGCCGCGCGGGGCATCCACGTCGACCACATCGAGCTCGTGGTGCACGTGGACCCGCCGGCCGAGCACAAGGCCTACCTGCACCGCTCGGGCCGCACCGCCCGCGCCGGTGAGGGCGGCGACGTCGTCACCGTCATGCTCCCCGAGCAAGCCGGCGACGTCCGCACCCTGACCCGCCAGGCGAAGATCACCGTGCAGCCCCAGCAGGTGCGCCCCGGCTCGGCCGTGGTGGCCCGGCTGGTGGGCGAGGTCGCCGCGCACGTCGAGCCCGCCCTTGTGGTGGTTGCCGAGCCCGGTCGCCGTGGCGGCGCGCCGTCGCGTGACGGCGCCGCGGGCGGACCGTCGCGCCGCCGCGGCGGCCGCGGCCGGAGCGCTGGCGGCCAGGGTGGCGGCCAGCCGGGCGCCGGCTCGGGCGGCCAGGGCGGCGCCCGTGGACGTGGCCGGACCGGATCCTCGGCCGCGCCGCAGCGCAGCGCGACGGGCGGCTCGCGCCCGGTGCACTCCACGGCGACCCCGGGCAGCGGATCCAGCAGCCGTGGCGGCGGCGTCGCGATGTCGATGGGCTCCTCCGCGGGCCGTCGCCGCGGGCGCTGAGCCCAGCCGCACACCAGCAGCGCGGAGAGCCTGCGCGGCGGGACACCCTCGGGTCGTCCCCGCCGCGCAGGCTCTCTGCGTAGGGCCGCTGGAATGCGCGAGCAGGCGGCGCCGTTGTGCTGGGCATGGCGAAGGACACGGGCAAGGTGTACGAGGTCGACAAGGACGAGGCGCAGTGGCGGGCCGAGCTCGACCCGGCGGAGTTCCAGGTGCTGCGCCTGGCGGGCACCGAGCGCCCGTGGACGGGCGAGCTCCTCGATGAGAAGCGCGAGGGGGTGTACCGCTGTCGGGCGTGCGGCCAGGAGCTGTTCCGCTCCGACACGAAGTTCGACTCGCACTGCGGGTGGCCCAGCTTCTTCTCCCCGCTCGCCGGGGACAAGGTCGAGCTGATCGAGGATCGCAGCCTGGGGATGACGCGCACCGAGGTGCGATGCGCCCGGTGCGGTTCCCACCTGGGGCATGTCTTCGACGACGCGCCGCAGACGCCCACGGGTGACCGCTACTGCATGAACTCCGTGAGCCTGAGCTTCGAGCCCGGGGCCTGAGCGCTCCGGCACAGGCCGTGCACAGGGCTGTCCACACCGGTGTGTCCAACTCGGAGCGAATGATCCGGGTCCACATCGGCGTGCCGTGCCCGACACGCCGGTGGACGCGGCTCCCACACGGGTTGTCCACCACAGGTGGTTCAGTCCCGGCCTCGGGGCGCCGATAATGAACGCGTGACCGAGGCTCTGATCGTGCGGCGATGGCGGCGTTACGGCGCCGACCGCCTTTACGTGACTGCTGAGTCCGGCGCGCGGGTCGGCTGCGTCGACCTGCAGTCGGGCGAGGTCATCGTGGACGAGCCCATCCTCGAGGCCGGTGTGCGCAAGGCCGCGCAGGCCTACCTGCGCTCCTACGTCACCGAGCTGGTCCTGCCCTTCCAGGTCGAGGGCGGCCTCGAGGAGCTGGACGAGCTGCGGGCCCTGGACGGCGACGTCTACGAGCCCGGCGTCCGCACCCGCGCGAGCTCGGTGCGCGTGCGGCTCGACGCGTTGACCACCCAGGGGTGGCACGTGGTGCACTCGGTGCCGCTGGGCCGCCAGGGCACGGTGGTGGACCACCTGCTCATCGGCCCGGGCGGGATCTTCACGGTGAGGGAGTGCGCCCACCCTGGCCAGCACATCGTGGTGCGCAAGCGGACCATGACGGTGGACGGCGAGCCGGTGGCCTACCAGCGCGACGCGCGCCTCGAGGCGTCGCGGGTGCAGGCGCTGCTCCGCGCGGCGGTCGGGTCACAGCTCACGGTGCGCGCAGTGCTGGTGCTGCAGGGCATCGTCGACATGGCGCCCGGCGAACGGCCTGACGACGTCCTGGTGATGGCCCGCAGCGACGTGCCCGGATCGTTCCTCAACCTGCTGGAGCGGATCGAGCCGCCGCGGGTCGACGCCATCGCCGCGATCGCGCGGCAGCGCACCACCTGGTCGCGCTGAGGGCGCGGAGCCCGCGCCCGCCGGACTAGATCACTCGAGCGTGCGTCGAGCCCCGTCGAGGCTGCTGTTGAGCCGAGCGAGCTGCTCGGCGAGGCGCTCGAGGTCCGATCCCGTCCATTCCTGTAGCGCGCGCTCGAAGAACTCGCGGCGGGCCTTGCGGGATCGCGCGAGCCGGTCGGCCCCCGCCGGGGTGAGCTGGATGAGCTGGCCGCGCGAGTCGTCGGGGTCGGTGCTGCGCTCGATCAGCCCGAGCTCGTCGAGGCGCGCGAGCTGGCGGGACATGGTGCCCCGCCCCACCCCGATGTGATCGGCGAGCTCGCTGGCCCGCACGCCCGGAACCTGCTCGATCCGGGCGACGATCGGGTAGGCGGCGGGCTCGAGGTCGGGGTGCACGTGTCGTGCCATCCGGGGCGCCGCGGCGTTCGCGCGGCGCAGCAGGAGGGCGAGCTCACGCTCCACGCGCTGCACGGTGTCGGTGTCCACGACAGACATCCTCCCGTGTCCTGGGCGCCGTGGGCGCCGCCTGCGGGTGGGCAGGCGGCGCCCACGGCGATGGTTCGGTCCTACCGGGCCTGCTGGTCGAGCCCGTCGGCCCCTGCCGTTGCCCGCTCGGCGGGCGTCGCGGCGGGGTCTGCGCCGCCCTCAGCCTCCGCCTCCGCCGCGGCCAGGCGAGCCTGCGCCTCGGCCTGCTCGGCGAGCCGCAGCTCGACGCCGGAGCGCTCGCCCAGCGGCACCTCCTTGAGGAAGCACACCGCGATCAGGGCCACGACGGCCAGGGGCACGGCCAGCAGGAACAGGAACGCCACGCCCTCGCCGTACGAGGACTCGACCACCGTCTTGACCGGCTCGGGGATGGTGGCGACGTTCGGGATCGACGACGTGCTGCCGCCGAGGGCCGAGACGTCGATGCCGAGCGCGGCCAGGCCCTCGGTCAGCAGCGAGGTGATCTTGTTGCCGAGCACGGCGCCCAGCACCGAGACGCCCATCGCGCCACCGAGCGTGCGGAAGAACGCGACGGTCGACGTGCCGGATCCGACCTCGTCCACGGCCAGGGTGTTCTGCGCGGCGAGGACCAGGTTCTGCATGAGCATGCCCAGGCCGCAGCCGAGCACGAACATGTAGACGCACACGAGCACGAAGTTCGTGTCGTACCGGATGGTGCCCATCAGGGCCATGCCCGCGGACAGCAGCACCGCGCCGGCGATCATGTACCCCTTGTACTTGCCGGTGACGCTGATGATGCGCCCGCTGATGGTCGAGGCGAGGAACAGCCCGAAGATCTGCGGGATGGTGATGAGGCCGGAGGCCGTGGCGGACATGCCGCGCGCCACCTGCATGTACTGGCTCAGGAACACCGAGGTGCCGAACATCGCGATGCCCACCGCGATGGAGGCGACGACCGCGAGCACCAGGGTGCGGTTGCGGAACAGGTGCAGCGGGATGATCGGCTCGGTCGCACGGGACTCGACCCACACCGCGAGCGCGAGGGCCAGCACCGATCCGAGGACGAAGACCGCGGTCTGCCAGGACAGCCAGTCGAACTTGCTGCCGGCGAAGGTGACCCACAGCAGCAGGCCGCCGATGCCGACGGACAGCAGGGACGCCCCCGCGTAGTCGATGTTCAGCTTGCGGCGGGGCATCGGCGGCAGCTTGAGGGTGCGCTGCAGCACGATGATCGCGGCGATCGCGAACGGCAGGCCGATGAAGAAGTTCCAGCGCCAGCCGGGGCCGTCGGTGATGACCCCGCCCAGCAGCGGGCCGCCCACCATGCCGAGGCCCATGATGCCGCCCATCAGGCCCATGTACTTGCCGCGCTCGCGCGGGGAGATGATGTCGGCGATCAGGACGGTGCCGAGGGCGGTGAGGCCGCCGGCGCCGATGCCCTGGAAGGCGCGCATGCTGATGAGCATCCCGGTGCTCTGCGAGAGCCCGGCGACCGCCGAGGACAGCACGGAGATGGCCAGCGCGAGCTGGATCAGCATCTTGCGGTCGACCAGGTCGGACAGCTTGCCCCAGATGGGCGTGGTGATCGTGGTGGTGAGCAGGGTCGCGGTGACGACCCAGGTGTACGAGGACTGCGAGCCGTTGAGGTCGCTGATCACACGGGGGAGCGAGGTCGAGACGACGCTCGTGGCGAGCACCGACACGAACATGCCCAGGAGGATCCCGGACAGGGCCTCGAGCACCTGGCGGGGCGTCATGGCCGGCGCGTCCGCTGGTGGGGTCGGGGCCGTCTCAGGCAGTGCGGGGTTCTGTGCGGACATCGATGGGGCTCTCGGTTCTGTGCGGGAGGTCGGGAGGCAGGTGGCGCCGCGCGTCGGGCCGGGCGGCGCGGTCAGGCGGGGAGCGCGTCGGGGTGGGCCTGTGCGGCCTGGTCGGGATGGTGTCCCGCGGCCACGTCCGCGCTGATCCGCTGGATCTGCGCGGCGGTCGTGAGGAGCTCCTCGGGCGTCCAGTCGGCGAAGGTGGCCGCGGCGCGCGCGTCGATCTCGCGGGCGCTCGTCGCGGCGACCTGGCGCCCGGCCGGCGTGAGCTGGACGGTCCGGACCCGTCGGTCCAGGCAGGGGGTGTGCGGGACTGCTCGTTCGACGAGGCCTCCGCCCACCAGTGCGGTGACGTGCCGGCTGGCGACGGACAGGTCCACGCGGAGGTGGCTGGCGATGTCGGTGATGGGCAGCGCGCCACGGGTCTGCAGCAGGCGGACGACCGTGAGCGCTGCTCGGGGGAGGTTCAGGTCGCGGGCGAGCTGGACGCCGAACTCGCGTTGGACGCGGGCGAGCTGCTCGATCGCGGCGACCAGTGCGCGGTAGGGCGGCTCGATCGCCTCGGGGTCGTGCATCGTTCGGAGGGGCCTCTCGTTGGTTGCAGCAGGCAACTTATCAGAGATGCTTGTGCTGAGCAATTATCGCCCAAGGCAACTTGTCGTCGGCGAGAGAACACGGTCCGCGGCCCGGGCCGCGGGCCAGAGCGCGGACTCGGCGGCAGGGCTCAGCGCACCCCGTCGAAGTCGCGCTGCCGCCACGCCTCGTAGGCCGCGATGGCCGCCGCGTTCGAGAGGTTCAGCGAGCGACGGCCCGCCAGCATCGGGATCCGCACCTGGGCGGTGATCCGTGGATGGGCGAGCACCTCCGGGGGCAGCCCCGTCGGCTCCGGCCCGAACAGCAGGATGTCATCGGCCCGGTACTCCACGTCGCTGTGCCGAGACGTCGCATGCGTCGTGAACGCGAAGACCCGCGCGTCCGGCGCCGACGCGAGGAACGCCTCCAGGTCCGGATGCACCACGACGTGCGCGAGGTCGTGGTAATCCAGCCCGGCCCGCCGCAGCTTGGGCTCGGAGAGGTCGAAGCCCAACGGCTCGATCAGGTGCAGGGTCGAGCCGGTCGCGGCCGCCAGGCGGATCGCGCTGCCGGTGTTGCCGGGGATTCGGGGTTCGAAGAAGGCCACATGCGTCACCGGGTGATCCTCGCACTCGCCGTAGGGTGTCCCTCCCGCCCACCCGTAAGGTGGAGACGGCCCGCAGAGCGGCGGTTCCACACCCGAGAGGATCACCATGTCCACGCAGTCCCCGTACCGCGCCGCTGACGAGCGCTACGACGCGATGGCCTACCGGCGCGCCGGGCGCAGCGGGCTCGACCTGCCCGCGCTCTCGCTGGGCCTGTGGCACAACTTCGGGGACACCACGGCGCTGGAGACCCAGCGCGACGTGCTGCTCCGCGCCTTCGACCTCGGCATCACGCACTTCGACCTGGCGAACAACTACGGCCCGCCGGCCGGATCGGCGGAGCGGAACTTCGGCCTGCACCTCGCGCGGGACCTGCGGCCGTACCGCGACGAGCTGGTCATCTCCAGCAAGGCGGGCTACGACATGTGGCCCGGCCCCTACGGCGACGGGGGCTCCCGCAAGTACCTGCTGGCCTCGCTCGACCAGTCCCTGGGGCGGCTCGGGCTCGACTACGTGGACGTCTTCTACTCCCACCGCCCCGATCCCTCGACGCCGATCGAGGAGACGATGGGCGCACTCCACACCGCCGTCACCAGCGGCAAGGCCCTGTACGCCGGCATCTCGAACTACAGCCCCTCGCAGACCCGCGAGGCCCAGCGGGTGCTCGCCGAGATGGGCACGCCGTTGCTCATCCACCAGCCCAGCTACTCGATGTTCAACCGGCACGTCGAGCAGCCCGAGGGCGGTGACGGCGAGTCCCTGCTGGACGTGGTGGGCGACCTGGGCATCGGCATGATCGTCTTCTCCCCGCTGGCGCAGGGCCTGCTGACCAGCCGCTACCTCAGCGGCGAGGCCCCTGCAGGGTCGCGGGCCTCGATCGGCCACTTCCTCAAGCCGGAGCGCATCGACGCGACGTACCTGGCCCGCGCGCGCGCGCTGGACGACCTCGCTCGGGAGCGCGGGCAGTCGCTGGCGCAGCTGGCGCTGTCCTGGGTGCTGCGGGACCAGCGGGTCACCTCCGCGCTCGTGGGCGCCAGCTCGGTGGCCCAGCTCGAGGACAACGTGGCGGCGCTGCGGGCGCCCGCCCTCACCGACGCGGAGATCGCCGCCATCGAGCCGCTCGCGGTCGACGGGACCGCCCGGTGACCCCGGGGCCCACCACCGCGTACGGGCGGCTCGGGGACATCTCCTGGTCGACGTACGGCTCGCACTCTCAGGCGGCCACCCCGGTCCTGCTGCTGCACAGCGTCACCGACTCGAGCGAGGTATTCGCCCCGCTGCTCGACCCGCTGGCCGCCGGTCGGCTGGTCGTCACCCTCGACGCCCGCGGGCACGGCAACACGCCGCTCTCCCCGGCGCCGTTCACCGTGGGGGCGCTCGCCTCCGACGTGCTCGCGGTGCTGCGCGACGTGGTGCGCCGTCCTGTCGTGGTGGTGGGCCACGGCCTGGGCGCCCTCATCGCCGAGGAGGTCGCGCTCACCGAGCCGTCGCTGCTCGTCGCCCTGGTGCTCGAAGACCCGGCCTGGCGCGTCGAGGCCACCACCTCCGCCGGAGTGCCCGCGTTCCTGCCGTCCTACCTCGAGTCGTTCAGGGGCGCCGACGAGGCGACGCTGCTCGAGCGCGCGCGCGCCGAGCACCCGACCTGGCCCGAGGACGAGCTGCTGCCGTGGGTGCACGCCAAGCAGCGGGTCGACCAGAAGCTGGCCGCCCGGGCGCAGGAGTGGTACGGGCGCGACTGGGTCGGGGTGCTGGGCTCCATCCGGGTGCCGGTGACCGTCCTGGCGGGGGAGCCGCAGCACGGCTCGCTAGTCGACCCCGCCGACATCGCCCGCGCCCAGTCCCTGCTGGGCGCCCAGCTCACCTACGTCCAGGTGCCCGGGGTGGGGCGCAGCGTGCGGCGCGAGGCGAGGGAGACGTACCTCACAGCGCTGCGCGACGTCTTCGCCATCGCGGACGCCGCTCCTCACGACTGAGACCCAGGCCAGCGCCCTGCCGGTGCGCGCGCCATGCGGTTCTCCGGGCCGTCGTCTGCCCTGCGTGGGTCTAACGTCCCAGGTGGGGGGCGTATCGTCGCGCCGCCCGGCAAAGGAGCCGGGCGCGGATTAACGGCCGCCCCGGCAAAGGAGCCGGGCGCGGATTAAGGAGTGAGCATGCGCACCATCGTTGTCACCGGCGCGGCGTCTGGAATTGGCCGGGCCACCAAGGAGCTTCTCGAGTCACGCGGCGACCGCGTGATCGGCGTGGACCTGCGCGAGGCCGACGTCACCGTCGACCTCAGCACCTCGGAAGGGCGTGCGGCGCTCGTCGAGGGCGTGGGTGATCTGACCGGCGGCCGGATCGACGCGATCGTGGCCAACGCGGGGCTCTCGCACGAGATTCCCGTGACCATGGCCGTCAACTACTTCGGCGCGGTGGCCACGCTCGAGGGCCTGCGCCCCTTCCTGGCTGGCTCTGAGGCTCCGCGCGCTGTGACCACCAGCTCGATGGCGAGCCTGCGCCCGTCCGACGACGTGCTCGTCGAGGCCGCGCTCGCCGGCGACGAGGCCAAGGCGCTGGCACGGGCAGCCGAGCTCGTCGAGAGCGGGCCGCAGAGTGTCATCTACCCGAGCAGCAAGCGCGCGCTCAGCCGGTGGCTGCGCCGCACCGCCCCGACCCCCGCATGGGCCGGCGCGGGCATCCCGATCAACGCGATCGCCCCGAGCGTCGTGCTGACGGCGATGACGGCCCAGATGCTGGGCTCCGAGGAAGGTCGCGACATGGTGTCGTCCCACGTGCCGATGCCACTCAACGGCTACATGCCTCCCGAGTCGGCCGCGGCGCTGTTCGCCTGGCTGGTCAGCCCAGAGAACACCCACCTGTGCGGGCAGGTCATCTTCATCGACGGCGGCACCGACGTCGTGATGCGCGGCGACAGCACCTGGTGATCCCCAGGGCGCCCGGGCACTGGGCGCCCCCGCGGCGGGCGGCTGACCGGCCCTGGGCGGGCCGGTCAGCCGCTCACGCGTCCGCGTCCAGGGTGGCGATGACCTGCTCGCCGTACCGCTCGAGCTTGGCGGCCCCGATCCCCGAGATGGCCCCGAGCTCGGCGGTGCTGCCCGGGCGCCGGGTGGCGATCTCCCGCAGCGTCGCGTCGTGGAAGATCACGTAGGCAGGGACGCCCGCCTCCTTGGCCGCGCCCGCGCGCCACGCACGGAGCTTCTCGAAGGTCGCGGCGTCCTCGGGCGCCAGGTCCGCGGCCGCGGCCGCCTTGCCCCGCCGCGAGCTCTGCCGCGGCGCCTTCGCCCGGGCGGTCTCGCGGCGCAGCCGCACCTCGCGCTGGCCGGACAGCACATCGGCGCTGGCCTCGGTGAGCACCAGGGTGCCGTAGCCGTCGCTCGTCACCCCCAGCAGCCCCTGCGCCAGCAGCTGGCGCACCACGCCGCGCCACTCGGCCTCGGAGAGCTCCGTGCCGATGCCGAAGACGCTGAGCTGGTCGTGGCCGTGCTGCGCCATGCGCGGGGTCTGCTTGCCCAGCAGGATGTCGATCACGTGCCCGGCCCCGAAGCGCTGCCGGCGCTCGCGGTCCAGCCGCAGCACGGTGGACAGGAGCATCTGCGCGGCCCGGGTGCCGTCCCAGCCCTCGGGCGGGGCCAGGCAGGTGTCGCAGTTGCCGCACGGCTCGCTCGCCTGGCCGAAATACGCCAGCAGCTGCACGCGCCGGCACTCGACCGTCTCGCACAGCGCCAGCATCGCGTCGAGGTGCTGGCCCAGGCGGCGGCGGTGCGCCGCGTCCCCCTCCGACGTGTCGATCATCCGGCGCTGCTGGACGACGTCCTGCAGGCCGTAGGCGAGCCATGCCGTCGCGGGCAGGCCGTCGCGTCCCGCGCGCCCGGTCTCCTGGTAGTAGCCCTCGACGGACTTCGGCAGGTCGAGGTGTGCGACGAAGCGCACGTCGGGTTTGTCGATGCCCATGCCGAACGCGATGGTCGCGACCATCACGAGGCCGTCCTCGCGCAGGAAGCGCGACTGGTTCCGGGCCCGGACCCGCGCGTCGAGCCCCGCGTGGTACGGGAGCGCGGGGATGCCCTGCTTGACCAGGAAGTCGGCGGTCTTCTCGACTGACGCCCGGGACAGGCAGTAGACGATGCCCGCGTCGCCCGCGTGCTCGGTGCGCAGCAGCTCGAGGAGCTGCTGCTGCGGGCTCGCCTTGCTGACGATCCGGTACTGGATGTTCGGGCGGTCGAAGGACGCCACGAAGTGGCGCGCGTCCTCGAGCTGGAGGCGCTGGGCGATCTCGGCGTGGGTGGCGCGCGTCGCGGTGGCGGTCAGCGCGATGCGGGGGACCGACGGCCACCGCTCGTGCAGGATCGACAGCTGCAGGTAGTCGGGTCGGAAGTCGTGTCCCCACTGCGCGACGCAGTGCGCCTCGTCGATCGCGAACAGGCTGATCTCGCCGCGGTCCAGCAGGTCCAGCGTCGAGGGGACCTTGAGCCGCTCAGGGGCCAGGTACAGCAGGTCGAGCTCGCCAGCGAGGAACGCGTCCTCGACCTCCCGGCGCTGCGCGGCGTCCTGGGTGGAGTTGAGGAACCCGGCCCGGGCTCCCAGGGCTGACAACGCGTCGACCTGGTCCTGCATGAGGGCGATCAGCGGGGAGACGACCACGCCGACGCCCGGCCGCACCAGTGCGGGCACCTGGTAGCACAGGGACTTGCCGCCGCCGGTGGGCATGAGAACCAGTGCGTCGCCGCCCTGCACCACGGTGTCGATGATCTCGGCCTGGTCGCCGCGGAACGCGTCGTAGCCGAACACCGTGTGCAGCACGTCGAGCGGCTCGGGCGGTGGCCCCGCCGGCGCCCTGCGGGCGGTGGCGGCACGGGCGGCTGCCGCGGCGCCGTCGGGACGGGACGCGCTCGGCGGGGTGACGAAGGTCGGCGCCCGGTGGTCGTGCGGTGGGCCGTCGTACGGCTCGTACGGCGGCGCGTCCTCCGGGGGCGGCTCCTCGTCGAAGAACGGGTACCACTCGGGCGCCGGCTCCGCGTCGCGGGCTCCGATGTCCGCGCCGGAGGGGGACGACGCGTGGGGGGAGGTCATGCTTCCACTGTAGGAGGCCCGACCACCACGACCAGGCTCCACCGGGCGCCAGGGCGCCGACGTCGATCGGCCGTGCGGGTGGGTCTTCGATGGCGAATCCCAACTGGTGGTCAGTTTTCGTGGATCCATGCTTGCGTTTTCGCAGGTCAGTGCGCGATGAAACGTCGCAGAAACGCACGGACACCGCGTGTTCACTCTGGGCGACCTCACGCGTAACACGAGGCGCCGAATGTATGCAGCTATGTGGACAACAGTGGATGCGACGCCCGCGCGGGCCTCCCGCAGCGATGCGGTGTACGCCGCGCTGCGCGACGAGCTGATGAGCGGCCGGGTGTCTCCCTGGGAGCGGCTCGGCGAGGAGCGGCTGGCCGAGCGGTACGCCGTGTCGCGGACCCCGGTGCGCGAGGCGCTGGCCCGGCTCCTCGCGGACGGCCTGGTGGAGAAGCGGTCCGGGGGGCTGTACCTCTACACGCCGACCTTCGAGGACCTCGCGGCGCTGTACGAGCTGCGGGTGCTGCTCGAGGTGCAGGGCATCCGCCGCGTGGTGGACGACCCGACCCTCACGCACGACCGCGCGCTCCTCGAGCCCGAGCTGGAGGCGTGGCACGGGCTGCGGGACGAGCGGCCAGCGCCGACCCCCGACTTCGTGACCGTCGACGAGCGCTTCCACACCGTGCTGCTCGCGTCCTCCGGCAACCGCGCGTTGTCGGGAGCGCTCACCCAGGTGAACCAGAAGATCCGGGCCGTGCGGATGTACGACTACGTCACCGCCGACCGGATGAGCGCGACCGTCGACGAGCACGTCGAGATCGTCGAGCTGGTGCTCGCGGGCCGGCTGCGCAGCGCCCTCGACGCCCTCACCGAGCACGTCGGCGCGTCCAAGGACGTGGTGGTCGAGCGCGCCGCCCATGCGCTCGCGATCGCCACCCGCAGCCACATCGACGGCCGGAGCCCTTTCCCCGCCGCCGACGCCCCCGAACTGAGCACTGCCGACGGACGGAGCCCCCGATGACCTCTGCACAGACCCGCGGGACCACCCCGTCCACGACCGCCCCCACCGAGCGGGTGCGCGAGGCGTACCGCCGCGACGCGGCCGCCGGGCGCCCCGAGGTGTGGCTGACCCTGCGGCCCGAGGCCGACGTGCTGGCGGACGCCGCCACGGTCGAGTCGCGTCTGGCCGCAGGAGAGGACCTGCCGCTCGCGGGCCTGGTCCTGGCGGTCAAGGACAACGTCGACGTGGCCGGCCTGCCCACCACGGCGGGGCACCCGGACTTCGCCTACACCCCGGAGCGCACCGCCACCGCGGTGCAGCGCTTGATCGACGCGGGCGTGGTGGTGATGGGCAAGACGGCCCTGGACCAGTTCGCCACCGGCCTCACGGGCGCCCGGAGCCTTGCCGGGGCGGTGCGCTCGGCGGCGGACCCCGAGCGCGTCAGCGGCGGGTCCAGCTCCGGATCAGGCGCCGCAGTGGGCCTGGGCATCGCCGACCTGGCGATCGCCACGGACACCGCGGGGTCCGGACGCGTGCCCGCCGCCTTCAACGGCGTCATCGGCGTCAAGCCCACCTACGGCCTCGTGCCCAAGGACGGCGTGGTGCCGGCCTGCCCCTCGTACGACTGCGTGACGGTGCTCGCGCCGAGCCTCGGGCTGGCCACTCAGGCGATCCGGACGATGACGGGCCCGTCCGCGCTCGACCCCGCCTCGCGCGACTGGCCGTCGGACGCCCGGCTGGGCGCGCCCGCCGCCCCGCGGGTGGCCGTCCCCCGCGACGAGGACCTGGACACGCTCGGCCCTCAGGCCCGGGAGCACTTCGCCGCCGCCGCCCAGCGGCTCGAGGCGCGTGGGGCCGTGGTCGCCACGATCGACCTGACGCCGTTCGTGCACGCGGCCCGCCTGCTCTACGACGGCGCCCTCGTCGCCGAGAGGCACGCGTCCTTCGGGGAGTTCCTCGCCGCCCACCCCGAGCACGCCGAGCCGTCCGTCGCCGCGATCGCCTCCGTCGCCGCCCAGGTCACCGGGTCCGCGGTGGTCCGCGACCAGGAGTTGCTGCGCTCGCTGCGGGCCGAGGCGATGGCCGCGTTCGAGGGCTTCGACGCCCTGCTGACGCCCACCGCTCCCAGCCACCCCACGGTCGCGGCGGTGCTGGCCGATCCGATCGCCGTCAACTCGGGGCTCGGCGTCTACACCAACTTCGTCAACCTGCTCGGCCTGGCCGCGGTGGCCGTGCCCGCGGGGGAGTCGGCATCCGAAGGGCTGTTCGGCGTGACGGTGGTGACCCGCGCCTTCGAGGACCAGGTGGGCCTGGACCTGGCCGGGTGGCTCCTCGACGAGGAGCCCGGGCAGCCGTACCCGACCACGGGCGTCCCCACGGTCGTGTTCGGGGCGCACCTGCGCGGCGAGGCCCGCAACCACGAGCTGGAGGAGCTCGGCGCGCGGTTCGTCCGTGAGGTCGTCACCGCCCCGGACTACCGCATGCACGTGACGGATGACGGCGGCCGACCCATCGTGGTCCCCGCCGCGGCCGGCGCCGGCCAGTCCTTCCCCGGCGAGGAGTGGCTCCTTTCGGAAGCAGCGCTCGGCCGGCTCGTCACGAGGGTCGCCGCGCCGCTGGCCCTCGGGCACGTGACCCTCGCCGACGGCTCCTCGGTGGTCGGCTTCGCGGGCGCCGTCATCGGCCACGAGGGCGACATCAGCGCCGCCGGCGGGTGGCGCGCCCACCGTCGAGGGCTCGACGCCCTGCTCGTCCACTGACCCGTCCGCTCCCAGACTCGCCCACCCCCCGGAAGAAGAGGCAACCATGAAGCGCTCTCCCCGTCCCCTCGCCTCCGTCGCGACAGCGGCACTGCTCGTCGCGGCCCTCGCCGCCTGCGGCTCGGCTGAGGCCGAGACCACCGCGGCCGACGGCTCGACCCTCGTGAAGGTCGGCACCCTCAAGGGGCAGCCGCACCTGTTCCACCCGCACCTGTACGCCGACCGGGCCACGGACGACATCACCTTCGAGGTCGTCCAGTTCGACACCTCGCCCGACATCAAGAACGCGGTGGTCAGCGGCAACATCGACTTCGGCGTCACCGGTGTGCCGTCGGCGCTCTCGGGGGCCGCGGCCGGGCAGGACGTCGTGGTGGTGGCCGGCGCGGCCGACGGCGGCTCAGGCATCGTGGGCAACGCCGACATCACCTCGGTGAAGGACCTGGTGGGCCGCACCGTCGGGTTCCCGCAGGGCTCGTCGCAGGAGATCCTGCTGCGGCTCACGCTGGAGGCCAACGGCATCGACATCGACGACCTCACGCTGGTGAACCTGTCGTTCTCCGACATGGCGAGCGCGCTGGCCAGCGGCAAGATCGACGCCTTCTCGAGTGCCGAGCTCGGCCCGTCGATCGCGCTGCAGGCAGGCGCCCGCCAGGTCGTCTCCCCGTACGACACGCCTGTCGGCAAGGTCAACATCGGACTGGTGACGACCCAGCGGCTGATCGACGAGGACCCCCAGCTGGTGCAGTCGGTGGTCAAGACCCACGTGCGCGCCACGGCCTACATGGTCTCCAACCCTGACGAGTGGGCCGCCGGCGTCGTCGAGAAGTACGGCCTGGACGCGGCGGTCGTGGAGACGGCCATCGCCAACATCTGGCCGCGGTGGGACCTCGACGACGAGTACCTGGCCCAGGTCGACGCGCTCACCGAGCAGATGCACGCCCTCGGGTACATCGAGTCCAAGCCCGCCGCAGCGGACGTGGTCGACCGCACGTTCGTCGCAGCGGCGAAGTCCTCCTGATCCGCGGCGCCTGGCCAGGCGAGTCGCCTGGCCAGGCGCCCCACCCACCGCAAGGAGGTCCGATGACCACCCCGACCTTGACCCCCGGATCCGCCGCCCCCGCGGCTGCCCGCCAGCCGTCCCCCGACGCTCAGCAGGGGGCTCGCCGTCGACCAGCGCCGCTGCTCCGCCGACGCGCGCCACGCGCGAAGTCCCGCGACTGGAAGGGCGGGCTGCGCGCCGTCGGCCTCGCGCTCCCCGTCCCCGTGATCGTCCTCGTGCTGTGGCACCTGGGCGTCCGCAACGCCTGGACCCTGCCGTTCGGCATCCAGATGGCCTTCGTGCCCACCCCGGGCGAGGTGCTCAGCCGCATGGTGGACATCGCCGTCGGGTCGGAGAAGGACGCCTTCAGCGGGAGCTTGTGGGAGCACATGTGGGCCTCGACCGGGCGCGTGCTCAGCGGCTTCGGCATCGCCGCCGCGTGCGCCATCCCGCTCGGCATCCTGATGGGCCGGTACGGCGTGGTCAACCGGATGTTCGACCCGGTGGTCAACCTGGTGCGGCCCGTGCCCGTCACCGCATGGGCGCCGCTGACGCTGCTGATCATCGGCTTTGGTGACAGGTCGACGATCTTCCTGGTGTTCCTCGCGGCGTTCTTCCCGATCCTGCTCAACACGATCGCGGGGGTGCGGCGGGTCCCGGTGCGGCTGCTGGAGGCCGCGGCGATGCTCGGCACCAAGCCCGCCCAGGTGCTCTACAAGGTCGTGCTGCCGTCCGCCATGCACAGCATCGTCGGAGGGCTGCGGATCGCCCTGGGGCTGTGCTGGGTGATCCTCGTGGTCGGGGAGACGGTCGGCATCAGCGTCGGCCTCGGCTCGATGATCACGCAGGCCCGCGACATGTCGAAGACGGACCTGATCGTCGCCGGCATGGTCGTGATCGGCCTCGCCGGGTTCGTGGCCGACCGCCTCCTCGCCCTCCTCGTCAAGGCCGTCACGCGCGGCCGCCCGACCCTCTCCTAGGAGCCACCATGCCTCGCATCGGAACAGAACGGCCGCAGCACCCCGCCGCGATCAGCGTGCAGGGCCTCGGCAAGCGGTACAACGCGAGCGACGCCGTGCCCGCGATGGCCGGCGTGGACCTCGAGGTCGCCGAGGGCGAGCTCATCACCGTCGTCGGGGCCAGCGGCTGCGGCAAGAGCACCCTGCTGCGCATCCTCGCCGGTTTCGAGACGGCCACCGAGGGCGTGGTGACCATCGCGGGGGAGCCGGTGGACGGCCCCGGCCCTGATCGTGGCGTGGTGTTCCAGGACTACGGGCTGTTCCCGTGGCTCACCGTCGCGGAGAACATCGGCTACGGCCCCAAGCAGAAGCGGTACTCGTCCGCTGTCGTCTCGGAGCGGGTGGACGCGCTGCTCGAGTCTGTCGGGCTGACGCGCTTCGCCCGCAAGTTCCCCGGCGAGCTCAGCGGCGGCATGCAGCAGCGCGTCGCGATCGCGCGGGTCCTCGCCAACGACCCGGCCGTGATGCTCATGGACGAGCCGTTCGGCGCCCTGGACGCGCTCACCCGCAGCTCGATGCAGCACGAGCTGAGCCGCATCCACCGGGAGACCGGCACCACGGTCCTGTTCGTCACGCACAGCATCGAGGAGGCCGTGGTCCTCGCCGACCGCGTGGTGGTCATGGCGGGCGGCGCCTCGCACGGCGTCCCCGGTCACATCCGCGAGATCGTGCCCGTGCCGCTCGGGCCAGGGCGCGACGTCACGAGCCCCGAGGTCAATGACCTCAAGCGGCACGTCTCGGCGCTGGTGCACCAGGGCAACGAGGCCGCGGCCTGACAGAGGAGCGGGGGCAGCCGGGGCCCCGGCGCGCCGCGCCGCGTGATGTCCCCGCGACGGTTTCCGCCGGGTGCAGGATGGACGGCGGAACCGGACGAAAGGGGTGAGCATGACGACGTGGACGACGGGACGTGCGCGCAGGGCCGGGAGCGGCGCGGCGGTGCTCTGCGCGGTCCTGCTCGGCGCCGGGTGCGCGACTGACGACGCGGTGGTCGTGGGGGCGGGACCCTCCACCGCGGCGTCCTCATCGGGCCCGACGGGAGCCCTCAGCCAGTCCGCGGCCCCCAGCCCCTCGGGTGCGCCCGCGACCCCGGATACCCTCGCGGAGTCCTGGTCGAGCGACCCGGCCGCCGAGACCCTCGTGGCCCGGGCGGAGCAGCCGGACAGGCTGCTGGTCACCACGCTCGGCAGCTCCACGTGCCCTGAGCTGCCGGTGGACGCGACGTGGGACGCACGCCGCACGTCCCTGCGGATCGCGGCCGCCCACGATCAGGGCGTGGACCGGCCCTGCACCATGGACCTGGTGCCGACCACGAGCGTCGTGCCGATCGAGGGGCTGCCCGACTACGAGTTCACGGCGACGGTGAACGGCGAGGCGATCACCGTCCCGCCGGTGGGATAGCCCTCCCTCCCTCGCAGGTGAGACGGGGCGCCGGCGCGTTGGATCAGCCTCGAGCCTGGCTAGCATGGCGGCCATGCCCGCTGCCGCGCCGTCCCTCCCGTCGCACGCGTGAGGCGGGCCGCGGACCGGCCGGCGCTGACGTACACCGCGACCCGCCGCGCCTGCTACACCGGGTTCGTCACCCAGGCCGTCGTCAACAACCTCGCGCCGCTGTTGTTCATCGTCTTCCAGACGTCTTACGACGTGCCGGTCGAGATGCTCGGGCGGCTGGTGCTGCTGAACTTCGGAGTCCAACTCCTCACCGACATCGTCGCGGTGCGGTTCGCCGATCGGATCGGGTTCCGCATCCCGCTGGTGCTCGCCCACGCGCTCGCCGTGCTGGGCCTCGTTCTGCTGGCGGTGGCCCCGGCCATCGCGCCGTCGCCGTACGCCGGCCTGTGCGTCGCCGTCGTCGTGTACGCGATCGGCGGCGGCCTGCTCGAAGTGATGATCAGCCCGGTGGTCGACGCGCTGCCCAGCCCGCAGGAGGGCAAGGCCGCCGCGATGAGCCTGCTGCACTCGTTCTACTGCTGGGGCCAGGTGGCCGTCGTCGGTGGCACCACCGCGGTGCTCGCGATGACCGGGTTCGGCTCATGGCAGGTGCTGCCGCTGATCTGGGCCGTCGTGCCCGCCGTCAACTTCGTGCTGTTCCTCCGGGTGCCGCTGCCCCCGACGGTGCCCGAGGAGCACCGCATGTCGCTGCGCTCGCTGTTCGGGGCCCCGGCGTTCCTGTGCGCGCTGGTGCTGATGATGACGGCCGGAGCCGCGGAGCTGACCATGTCGCAGTGGTCCTCGTTCTTCGCCGAGACGTCGCTCGGGGTCACGAAGGCCTGGGGCGACCTGGCCGGCCCGGGCCTGTTCGCTGTGCTCATGGGCATCGGGCGGATCGTCTACGGGTTGTGGGGCGCGCGCATCCCGCTGGCGCCCACGATGATCGGCGCCGGCTCGCTGTCGGTCCTGTGCTACCTGGTCGCGACCCTCTCGTCGAGCGCGGTGGTGAGCCTCGCCGCGTGCGCGGTGTGCGGCCTGGCGGTGAGCATCATGTGGCCGGGAACGTTCAGCCTGGCCGCGGCACGGTTCCCGTGGGGCGGCGCGGCGATGTTCGCGGTGCTGGCGGTCATGGGCGACCTCGGGGGAGCCGTGGGGCCGTGGCTGACCGGCGTCGTGGCCGATGCGACGAGCACGTCCACGGGCGCCCTCGGCTCGCTGGCCGCGGTGCTGCCCGGCGACGGCGGCTCGGGCCTGAGGGTCGGGCTCCTGGGCGCGGGCGTGTTCCCGCTCGTGCTGGTGGTGTGCGCGATCGCGTGGACCGTCCTCGCGCGCCGCGGGTCCGTGTCGACGGCAGTGCTGGCCGATGACGCGGCGAGCCAGGCGGCTGGCGAGGTGGCGGCGCCGGGGCGCTGACGGCAAGCCGGCTCCGGCCTCCGGGCACGGCGGGCCGTCCATGGAGTGGAATTTGGCGGGCCGTGGCAGCGCTCCCCCGATACGGTCCGCGCATGCGCCCACCTGTCCCGGTCGGGATCCTGCCCGCCGTCGAGCCCTCGTTGCGCCACCAGCGTTGGAGCGTGACGTTCCTGTTCACGCTCGCCGGGCTCGTGATCGGCGGATGGGCGTCCCGCGTGCCCGACGTGAAGCTCGCGGTGGGCGCCAGCTCAGCGACGTGGGGCGCGGTCAACATCGCCTCGGCTGTCGGGGTGCTCGGGTCGATGCTGCTGGTCGCCGTGCTCATCGTGCGGGTGGGCCCGAGAAGGCTGTCGCTCGTCGCGGCGCCGTTGGCGTTGCTCGCCCCGGTGGTGAACGCGTTGGCGGACCATCCCTGGCAGCTCGCGCCCGGCCTGCTCGTGCACGGGGCTGCCCTCGGGCTGCTGCAGGCGCCGATGAACGCCCAGGCCGTCGCCGTCGAGAAGGCCTACGGGCGCCCGATCCTCACGTCCTTCCACGCGTGCTTCAGCATCGGCGCGCTCACCGGCGCGCTCCTGGCCGCCGGCGCCGCGGCGATGCACGTGTCACCGTTCCCGCAGTTCGCGCTGACGTCGTCGCTCCTGGCCGTCGGCCTGGTCCTCGCGGCACGGCGGCTGCCCGCTGACCCGCCGCGCGCCACCGGCGGACAGGCCGGCCGGGCGCAGCTGGTGGACGGCATGGCGCTGCTCGCGGTGATGGCCTTCCTCGCGCTCTTCGCCGAGGGTGTCTCGGCCAACTGGAGCGCCATCTACGCCCGGGAGTCGGTGGGAGCCCTCGGGGCGTGGCCGGCCGCGACCTACGGCGGCTTCGCCCTGGCGATGGTGGTGGGCCGCCTGTTCGGCGACCGGGTGCGCCACCGCGTCGGGACGGAGCGGATGCTGGTGGGGAGCGGTCTGCTCGCAGCCGCCGGGGTGGGGCTCGCCCTGGCGACGCACACCACCGTCGGAGCGATCGCCGGGTTCGCGATCGCCGGCCTCGGGCTGTCCTCGATCGTGCCCACCATCTACAGCCTCGCGGGGAGCCTGCCGGGCCTGCCGCCGGGCCGCGGGGTGGCGCTCGTGGCCCTCGGCGCGTGGCCGGCGCAGCTCATCGCGCCACCGCTCGTCGGCGGCGTCGCCGAGCTCACCGGCCTGCGCACGTCGCTGCTCGTGGTCGTCGCCTGTGCGACCGCCGTCGCGGTGCTCGTGGCGGTGCGCAGGGGACGGCTCGTCCCGCCTGCGGGCCGGGCTGACGCAGAGGTCGAGGCCGCCCGCGGCTGAGGGGATCCTCCGCTGGGGGAGCCCTGGGCGGCGGCTCCCCGGCTCAGGCGTCGGGAGGCGGGCTGCTCGTGTCGCGGCGGCCGAACAGCCGCCGCACCGCGTTCCACAGCCGCAGGGCACTCGCGTTCATCCGGCCCAGCAGGGTGGCCGCCCAGGTGAACTCCGCGGCCAGCACGGCCACCCCGGCGAAGATCGCGAGCCAGCCGGGGCCGGGGAGCACCAGCATGGCGATGCCGGCCAGGATCAGTCCCGTCCCGATCACGGCCACGACGATCCAGCGGAGCGGCCCGGGCAGCGAGGACACGGCAGACCTGATCTGTGCGGGCAGCCCGCCCTCAGGCGCGCGGTCGGAGTCGGTCACACCCCGATCGTGCCAGTCCTGCCCGCCGCGCACAGCGTCGTCCGCCGAGAGCGGAGACGAGCGTGTCGGGGCGGTCAGAGTGGGTGCGGGGAATGTGGCGGTGGCCGCTCAGCCCAGCAGCGCGGTGATGACCAGCAGCGCCGGCGCCGCCAGGACCGTGGTCACCAGCCCGGCGTCGCGGGCGAGGGCCTGCCCCCGGCCGTACTGCATCGCGTAGACCAGCACGTTCTGCGCCGTGGGCAGCGCCGCCATCGCCACCACGGCCAGCAGCGCCTCGCCGGTGAGCCCCAGGAGCGTCCCGGCCAACCAGGCGAGGGCGGGGCTGACGACGCTGCGCAGCGCAACGACCAGCACCAGGTCGCGCCGCGGCGCCCGCTCACGGGTCAGCCGGGGAGCGGCCAGCGACATGCCGAACGTCACGAGCGCGAGCGGGGCCGCCGCGGCGCCGACCAGGCTGAACGGCCCGTACAGCACCTCGGGCAGGTCCCAGGGCAGGGCGGCCACCGCCAGCCCGGACAGGGCGCCGACGATGATCGGGTTGCGCGCAGTGCGGATCACGATGTCCCGTGCGATCCGGGTGACCGGCGGCCGCACCCGGATGGCGCCCTGGTCCGTCGTGCTGTCCTGGGCTGTGGCGGCAGCGCGTGCGTCGAGCACCGCGAACGCGATGGGCGCGAGGATCAGCAGCTGGTACAGCAGCGGGGGCACGACGGCCACCGCGTCGCCCAGCAGGTACACCGCGAGCGCGAGCCCGAGGTTCCCGGCGTTGACGTAGGAGGCGGCGAGCGTGCCGACGGTGGCCTCGGCGGCGGGCCGCTTCCACAGGCCGCGCAGCACCGCCACGGCGGTGACCGCCACGAGGGTGGTGCTGATGGCGGTGGCGAGCGCCGAGCGGGACAGCAGCAGGTGCAGGTCCGCGTGCGCGACGGTGACGAAGAGCAGGCAGGGCGTCGCGACGGTGAAGACGATGCGGGCCAGGACGGCCGGGGCATGCTCGCCGAGGGTGCCCCTGCGGCCGAGGACCCAGCCGAGGGCGATGATCGCGCCCATGGTGCCGAGGGCGGTCAGGACGGCGCTCATCGGGCGCTCGCGGGGCGGGACGCCGGGTTGCCGCCGCGTCGTGCTGGGCGGGGGAGGGGCGTGGCCGCCGCGTGCCGGCACGCCTCTGACATGCGCTGATCTTCCCACGCCGCCGGCGCCCGCTGCGGCGGCGGTGGCGGCGCGACCTCCACGGCGCGGCTGGAAAGCGCTTGCCCGACGAGCCTGCGACGTGGCACGATCACGGTGGTGCGCACAGCGGCGCACCTCGTCGGGCCTGGCCCGGCGCAGGGCGGAAGGGGGCGGCGATGCGGCCGGTCGCACTGGTCACCGGGGGAAGCCGCGGCATCGGGCTCGGCATCACGCAGCGCCTGCTGGCCGACGGGTACGCCGTCTCGATCCTCGCCACGCGGCAGGAGCCAGTCGAGCTGCTCGACGACCTGCGGGCCCTCACCCAGGACGAGAAGGCGGTCCGCTACGTGCGGGGCTCGGTGGCCGACCCCGCCGACCACGCGCGCTACGTCGACGACGCCGTGGACGCCTGGGGGCGGCTCGACCTGCTGGTCAACAACGCCGGTGTGGCGCCCCTGGAGCGGGCGGACCTGCTCGACGCCACGCCTCAGAGCTTCGACCGCGTCCTTGGCATCAACCTCCGCGGCCCGTACTTCCTCACCCAGGCCTTCGCCAACCGCGTCATCGCGCTGCGCGGGGCGCTCGGGGCCGGCGTCGACCGGCCCGCCAACCCGGTGGCGACCATCGTCAACGTCTCCTCGATCTCCGCGACCGCCGTGTCCACCAACCGCGGCGAGTACTGCGTGTCCAAAGCGGGCGTCGCCATGGCGACCCAGCTCTTCGCGGTGCGCCTCGCCCCCGAGGGGATCGTCGTCTACGAGGTGCGGCCAGGCGTCGTCGCCACCGACATGACCGCCGCCGTCACCGAGAAGTACGACGCCCTGCTCGCCGGTGGTCTGGCCCCCATCGCCCGGTGGGGCAGGCCCGCCGACGTCGCCGGCGCCGTCTCGATCCTCGCCTCCGGGCAGACGCCGTACTCGACGGGCGAGGTCTTCCACGTCGACGGCGGCATGCACATCCCCACGCTCTGAGCCCAGGAGGACCGCCATGAGCCACGACGCCCCCGCCCACGAGCCGGAGACCGTGCGCATCGGCGGTCACGACGTGCCCGTCGTCACCGCCAACACCGTGGTGGTGGGCACCGGCTCCGCGGGGTTCTGCGCCGCCGACCGGCTGTGGGAGTTCGGCCAGGACGACATCGTCATGGTCGCCGACAAGATCGGCGCCGGGGCCTCCCGCAACGCCGGCTCCGACAAGCAGACCTACTACAAGATGACGCTGTCCGGCGGTGACGGGGACTCCGTGCGGGAGATGGCCCAGACGCTGCACTCCGGCGGGGCGATGGACGGCGACAACGCGCTCGCCGAGGCCGCGCTCTCCGCCCGCGGATTCCTGCGGCTCTGCGAGCTGGGCGTGCCGTTCCCGCAGAACCGCTACGGGGAGTTCATCGGCTACAAGACCGACCACGACCCCCGCCGCCGGGCTACGTCGGTGGGGCCGTACACCTCGCGCAGCATGGTCGAGCAGCTCGAGAAGAAGGTGGCGCGCAACGGCACGCGCGTCTTCGACGACTGCCGAGTTGTGGACGTGCTCACCCGCCCCCGCGCGGACGGGGAGGGTGTGGAGGTCGCCGGGCTGCTCGTGCTGCGCACCGACGTGCCGCACGACGGCGCCGCGTCGCCGTTCCAACTGTTCCGCTGCGCCAACCTCGTCTATGCCACCGGCGGACCGGCCGGGCTGTACGCGACCCGGGTGTTCCCCAACGGCCAGTGGGGCGCCTCCGGGGCCGCCTACCGGGCGGGCGTGCACGGCAAGAACCTCACCGAGTGGCAGTTCGGCCTGGCGTCCATCAAGCCGCGCTGGAACGTCTCCGGCACGTACATGCAGGTGCTGCCCCGGTTCGTGTCCACCGATGCGGACGGCGGCGACGAGCGCGAGTTCCTCACCGAGGCGATCCCCGACTACGGCCGGCAGCTCTCTCTGATCTTCCTCAAGGGCTACCAGTGGCCCTTCGACATCCGCAAGGCGCTCGACGGGTCGTCGCTCATCGACCTGCTCGTCTACCGCGAGACGGTGCTCCGCGGGCGCCGGGTGTTCCTCGACTTCCGGCGCAACCCCGTCCGGGACGACCTCGACGCGTCGGCGCTGTCGCCCGAGGCGCACGAGTACCTGGACCGGGCGGGCGTGCTGTTCGGCACCCCCATCGAGCGGCTGCGCCGGATGAACGCCCCGGCCTACGACTTCTACCTGCACAAGAACCCGTACGTGGACCTCGAGCGGGAGCTGCTCGAGGTGGATGTGTGCGCGCAGCACAACAACGGCGGCCTGGTGGTCGACGCGTGGTGGCAGTCCAACGTCGCCGGGTTCTTCCCCGTCGGGGAGGCCGGCGGCGCGCACGGCGTGTACCGGCCCGGCGGGGCGGCGCTCAACAGCGGGCAGGTCGGGGCGACCCGGGCCGCCCAGTACATCGCCGCCGCCCGTGCGCACGCGCCGGTCGACGCCGACGAGTTCGCCGCCGTCGCCGCGCCCGTGCTCTCCGCCGCGCGCGGCCTCGTCGAGCGCGCGACGGCCCGCACCGCCGCAGGAGCCGCTGACAACACCGGCGACCTGCTGCGCGCTGTCGGCGAGCTGATGAGCGCCAAGGCCGGCCCCGTCCGCTCGGCCGAGTCCATCCACGAGGCGCTGGTCCAGGTGCACGAGTGGCTGGCCGGCTACGACGACCTGGTCGCCGCCGACGCCGGGTCGCGGCGCGCGGTGAACCGCACCTTCCTGGTGCGGGACATCCTCACCACCGCCTACGTGTACCTGTCAGCGATGGCCGACTACCTGGGCCACGGTGGCCGCTCACGGGGGTCGGTGCTCTACACCGACCCCGCCGGATCGCTGCCGCGCGTCGGGCACGGGCCGGACGCCCAGCGCGAGCTGGACCTGCCGGAGGTCTTCCGGTTCCGGCTCGACGGCGGCGCGCTCGACGGCGAGGTGCAGGAGGCGGCGTGGCGCCCGCCCGGCGACGCCCAGCTCGACGGGTGGGCTCCCGGCGGCGGCGAACGGGCGGCCAAGGACCCGGCCGGCCACGCCCTGTTCAGGTGGCGTCCGGTGCGGCCCATCCCCGAGGACGACGACTTCTTCGAGAACGTCTGGCGCGACTACCGAGAGCACAAGAACATCTACTGACGCGCTCCGCGTCCGCGGAGCAGAGGGAGACACGCATGACTGAGCCGTGGACGCTGCACCCCGATCGTGCGCTGCCCGCCGACCCCGGCGTGCGGAGCATCGCCCGGCAGGTCTACGCGCAGACGGCCGACCTGCCCATCGTGTCGATGCACGGGCACGTGGACGCGCGCGTGCTCGACGAGGACCAGCCGTTCGGCGACCCCGCCGAGCTGTTCGTCATCCCCGACCACTACCTGGTGCGGATGCTCGTCTCCCAGGGAGCCGGCAACCACGAGTTGGGCGTCCCGGCGCGTGCCGGTTCGGGCGTGGAGGTCGAGCAGGACCACCGCGAGATCTGGCGGCGGTTCGCCTCGAACTGGCGCCTGTTCCGCGGCACCCCCACCCGCTACTGGCTGGAGCACGAGCTCGTCGAGGTGTTCGGGGTGGACACCCGGCCGTCAGCGAAGTCCGCCGACGCCATCTACGACCACCTGCTCGACGCCCTGGCCCGCCCAGAGTTCCGGCCCCGCGCGCTGTTCGAGCGGTTCCGCATCGAGACCCTCGCCACCACGGACGCCGCCACCGACGACCTGGCCCACCACACGTCCCTCGCCCGGCAAGGCTGGGGGGAGAAGGTGGTGCCCACGTTCCGGCCCGACGCCCTGGTGCACATCGACCGTCCCGGCTGGCCCGCCGGGGTCGCCGAGCTCTCCCGGGTCAGCGGTGTCGACGTCGACGGGTACGACGCGTTCATCGTGGCGCTCGAGCAGCGCCGGGCCGTGTTCCGCGCCGCGGGCGCCCGCGCCACCGACCACGGGCACGTCAGCGCCGAGGCCACGCCGCTGGCCGACGAGGACGCCCGCCGGATCTTCGCGGCGGCGCTGCGCGGTGAGGCCACCGCCGCCCAGGCCCAGGCGTTCAGCGGCCACATGCTCGTCGAGATGGCGCGCATGTCCTCCGAGGACGGCCTGGTCATGCAGCTGCACCCCGGCGTGCTGCGCGACCACGACCCGCACATCGCCGGCGTCTTCGGGCCGGACACCGGCTTCGACATCCCTGTGCAGGTCGAGTACACCCGCGCCCTGCGCCCGCTGCTCGAGCGGTTCGGGCGGCACCCCGGGCTGCGCCTCGTGCTCTTCACCATCGACGAGACGGTCTACTCCCGCGAGCTGGCGCCCCTCGCAGGCGTCTACCCGGCGGTGCGGCTCGGCGCCCCGTGGTGGTTCCTCGACAGCCCCGACGGGATGCGCCGCTTCCGGGACGCGGCCACCGAGACTGCCGGCTTCTACAACACCACCGGTTTCGTGGACGACACCCGCGCGTTCGCCTCGATCCCCGCCCGCCACGACCTGGCCCGGCGCATCGACGCCGGGTACCTGGCGCGGCTCGTGGCCGAGCACCGGCTCGACCTCGACGAGGCCCTCGAGACGGCGGTCGACCTGGCCTACGAGCTGCCGCGCGAGTCCTACGCGCCACCGGTCTAGGCGGCGCCGCGCCAGCGGGCGGGTCCTCTGGGACAGGGGGCCGGGGGAGGGGCGCGGTTGCTCCGAACGTGGTCAGGCGTCTGCCCGGGGTCGGGACCAGGTCAACGCGTACCGCCACAGCGGCAGCCGACGCCACCGCACGCCGGGCAGGTGGTGCAGGTGGTGGTTCCAGCGCCCTTGGTCCGGCATGTCCGACAACGTATCGATCGGCGGCGCCGATCAGGGCCGCAAGGCCGCGGTGGTCAGCCCAGGTGGGGCAGGACGTGGCGGGTGTAGCGCTCGGCGAGGGTGGCGACGGTCTGGTCGCCGGGGGTGTCCCAGATGCCCTGGTGGAAGATCTCGACCTCGACGTCGCCGGTGTACCCGGCCGCGGCGACCCACCGGGTGAGGGTTGCGAAGTCGATGTGGCCGTCGCCCACATGCCCGCGGGAGAGGAGGGCGTCGGCCGCGAGCGGGAGGGTCCAGTCGGAGACCTGGTAGGACGCCAGGCGGCCCTCGGCGCCGGCGCGGGCGATCTGCCGCTGGAGGTCGGGGTCCCACCACACGTGGTAGGTGTCGACGACGACGCCGACGGTCTCGGCGGGGAACGGCGCCGCGAGGTCGAGGGCCTGGCCGAGGGTCGAGATCACCGCGCGGTCGGCGGCGAAGACGGGGTGCAGCGGCTCGAGGACGAGGCGGACTCCGTGCTCGGCGGCGTGGGGGGCGAGGTCGGCGATGCGGTCGGCGACGCGGGCGCGGGCGGCGACGACGTCCCGCGCGGGGTCGGCATCCGGTGCGCCCGTGGTGTCGCCGGCTGGGTACGGCAGCGCAGGTCCGCCGGGCGCGCTCGACGCGGGCAGGCCGCCCACCACGAGCACCAGCTCGCGGGCGCCGAGGGTCGCGGCCTC
This sequence comes from Cellulomonas chengniuliangii, assembly GCF_024508335.1. Lineage (NCBI taxonomy): Bacteria > Bacillati > Actinomycetota > Actinomycetes > Micrococcales > Cellulomonadaceae > Cellulomonas > Cellulomonas chengniuliangii. Next base: position 449,534 of record NZ_CP101988.1, read on the forward strand.
GACGATCGCGGCGCGGTTGTCGGCCAGGGCGGCCGCGATCCCGGCGTCGTCGTCGGCGGTGAGGAAGCCCCCGCGGCACAGCGAGGACACGCGCAGCCCGGAGGCCTCGACGAGCCGCGCGGCCTTGTCGAGCCCGACCTCGTGGACCCGGTCCCGCCACAGGCCCACCGCGCCCAGCCCGCCGCGCACGGCGCCGTCGAGCGCCTCCTCCAGGGTCCACGCCTTGGTGGTCGCGGTGTTCAGCGACAGCCGGGCGAGCGGGGCCTCTGGCGCGGCGGGGGTGGTCACAGCGTGATCTCGGGGATGTCGAGGCGGCGCCCCTCGGCGGAGGACTGGAGGCCCAGCTCGGCGAGCTGCACGCCGCGCGCCGCGGAGAGCAGCCCGAAGCGGTGCTCGCGCCTGGCCACCACGTCGCGGAGGAACTCCTCCCACTGCGCCTTGAAGCCGTTGTCGAGGTCGTCGTTGGCGGGGACCTCCGCCCACTGGTCCCGGAAGGACTCGGTGACCGGCAGGTCGGGGTTCCACACCGGCTTGGGCGTGTGCGCGCGCTGCTGGGCGACGCACCGGTTGAGCCCGGCGACGGCCGAGCCGTGGGTGCCGTCCACCTGGAACTCCACGAGCTCGTCGCGGTAGACGCGCACCGCCCAGGAGGAGTTGATCTGCGCGATGACGGGCTCGCCCGCCGGGCCGTCGACCTCGAAGATGCCGTACGCGGCGTCGTCGGCGGTGGCCTCGTACTCCTGGCCCTGCTCGTCCCAGCGGGTGGGGATGTGGGTGACGGCCTTCGCGGTGACCGAGCGGACGGGCCCGAGGAGCCCTTCCAGCACGTAGTTCCAGTGGCAGAACATGTCGACGGTCATGCCGCCGCCGTCCTCGGCGCGGTAGTTCCAGCTGGGTCGCTGGGCGGGCTGCACGTCGCCTTCGAAGACCCAGTAGCCGAACTCGCCGCGCAGCGACAGCACCCGGCCGAAGAACCCCTCGTCGACGAGCCGGCGCAGCTTGACCAGTCCGGGCAGGTAGAGCTTGTCGTGCACGACGCCCGCGGTCACCCCCGCGTCCCGCGCGAGGCGGGCGAGCTCGACGGCCTGGTCGAGGGTCTCGGCGGTGGGCTTCTCGGTGAAGATGTGCTTGCCGGCCTTGATCGCCGAGGTGAGCGCGGCGGCCCGGCGGGAGGTGACCTGCGCGTCGAAGTAGACGTCGACCTCGGGGTCCGACAGGACGGCGTCCACGTCGGTGGTCCACTGCTCCACGCCGTGCCGATCGGCGATCTCTCGGACCTTCGCCTCGTTGCGGCCCACCAGGATCGGCTCGATCTCCACGCGGGAGCCGTCGGCCAGCTCGAGCCCGCTCTCGCGCAGCGGGAGGATCGAGCGGACGAGGTGCTGGCGGTAGCCCATCCGCCCGGTGATGCCGTTCATCGCGATGCGCAGGGTGCGGGACGTCATGGTCTCTCCGGAGGCAGGTGCGACATTGGGAATGCGCTTTCCAGCGTAGGCGCGCGCACAGAGCGACGTCAAGGATTGGGGCGAGGGAAGTCGGTCAGCGCGCGGGGACGGGGCCTCGCTGCAGGTCCCGGACGCCCGCGCGCACCTCCGCGCGGAAGGCCTCGGAGCCGGCGACCTCGGCGGGGAAGACCTGGCCGAGGTCGAGCAGCCGGTCGGCGAGCCCGTCCGGGGCGCCCGAGACGGCGGCGCGCAGCACGTCCGCCATCGGGTCGTCGAGGGTCCCGTCGTCGCCCGCGCGAGCCACGAACACGGCCCACGCGGCGATCGCCCGCGCAGCGGCCCGAGGCGTCGCGCCGGCGGCCAGGCGGTCGGTCACCGTGCCGAGCAGCCGGATGGGCAGCTTCTGCGAGCCGTCCATCGCCACCTGGATCGTGGTGTGCCCGGTGTTCGGGTTCGCGAACCGCTCGAGCACCGACTCCCGGTAGGCCTCCAGGTCCAGCCCGGCGGGCGCCGACAGCGTCGGGATCACGTCCTCGTCGATGAGCGCCCGGGCGATCGACTCGAGCTCGGGATCCGCGACCGCCTCCGCGATGGTGCGATGGCCACGCAGCGCGCCCAGATAGGCCAGCGTGGAGTGCGTTCCGTTGAGGATCCGCAGCTTGGCGCGCTCGAACGGCTCGACGTCGCCGGTGAGCGTCGCGCCGGCCAGGTCCCAGCGCGGGCGCGGGCCGGCGAAGTCGTCCTGCACCACCCACTGCGAGAACGGCTCGCCCACCACCAGGCCCTCGTCCTGCAGCCCGAGCAGCCCGGCGGCCTCCGCGCGGTGCGCCGGGCTGGTCGCGGGGACGATCCGGTCGACCATCGTGGCGGGGAACCGCACGGCGTCCTCGACCCACCCCGCGAGCCGCTCGCCACGCGGGCCGGCGGCCGCGGCCACCGCGAGGACCAGTGCCCGCACGGTGGCGCCGTTGTCGACCATGTTGTCGCAGCACACCACCGTCAGCGGCGCCCCGCACCTGCCCCAGCGCAGGGCCAGCCCGCGCACCAGCAGCCCGATCGGGGTGCGGGAGGGCTCCACCACTCCCGTCGGCCCCTCGAGCTCGGCGCGCAGCGCCGCGACGTCGGCCGCGACTCCCGGATCGGCCAGGTCGGGCGCGCCCGAGGCGGTCCGCCGGTAGCCCTTCTCGGTGACCGTGAGCGACACGATGTGCGTGGTGGGCGCCGCTATCCCGTCCAGGACGGCGCCGGTCTCCTCGCCCGGGAAGGCCACCTGGCGCAGGGAGCCGACCACCCGCAGGGAGGTGCTGCCATCCCCCTTGGTCAGCACCCCGTAGAGGCCGTCCTGCGGGCGCAGCTGCTCGACGACCGTGGCGCTGCGCTGGGTGGCCCCGAGGATGCCCCACCGGGTGTCGCCGGTGGCGGCGAGCGCGTCCTCGGTGAACACCGCCTGGTGCGCGCGGTGGAACGCGCCGAGGCCCAGGTGCACGATGCCGATCTGCAGGCCGCGCGGATCGTGCGCGGGCCGGAGGGCGGCCCCCAGGCCGTCGAGGGCGTCGAACGAGAGGCGCTGGCGGGAGTCGGTCATGTGGTGGGTCCTCCGGCGGTGCGTACTGGGCTGCGGGCGGCGGGGCCGGTCGGAGCCGCGGAGCACGTCCACGTGCAGGGCCGGCGAGGCGAGGGTGCGCCTGGATGACGCAGTATGCCCGGTGAGCGCTTACCGCGTCGCCGCTCGGGGCAGTCTCCACGGCCAGCGGCGCGCCCGGACCCCCGCGGACGCGGCGACCGCCGTCGCGGCGCCGGGCGCCGGGCCGGTGCGCGCGGCCACCACGACGACGAGCGGCCACAGGGCCTGCGTCACGGCGAACGTGCGCTCCGCGAGGCCGGTCAGGGAACCCTTGCCGGGGGTGACCCGCTGCATCTCGAGCGCGTACCAGGCTGCCATCGCGGCCATGCCCGACGCGGCGACGAGCCCGGACCACGGCGCCAGGCGGCCGATCCCCGCCGCATCCCGCGCGACGGCAGGCCAGGTCGCGAGCGCGACGAACGCCACCCCGGCCGCGGCGACGTGCGCGGTGTGGGCGTCATCGACGGGCAGCAGGCCCAATCCCACCGTCGCGAGGCCGCCGATGCCGAGCACCAGGCGCCCGGCCCGTGGCACCGGCCTCAGGCCGGCGGCCGTCACGACATGCGCTAGGCCGGTCGCCGCGAAACCGCAGGCGGCGATCTCCGGCGAGACCGCCGCCCGGGCGGCGAGCCAGCTGATCGTGTCGCGCACCGGGGAGTAGCCGTCCTGCAGGGACGCGGCCACGGTCCAGCTTCCGATCATCGCGACGGGCGCCGTGGCGGCCGAGGCCACGGCCCATCCGGGGATCTCGCAGTCCCGCCCCATGGATCGACTGTAGGTCGGCGTGCCACGGCCCGCGCGGGCCGGCATCCCGGGGTATCCCGGGGTGGCTCGCGGGTCAGGGCGCGGACGGCTCCGCGGGCAGGGGCGTCAGCAGCCGGAGCATGCCCTCGCGGATGAGCTCGTCGGGGAGCGGCGCGACGCCGCTGAGCGACAGGAAGGCGATGCCCTGCTCGAGGGCGGCGAGCAGGGTGCCGCGCTCGGCGGGCGGGATCGGGTCGTCCGCGGAGCCGCTGTTCGCGAGGGCCGCGTCGGTGTAGAGCGCGAGCATGCGGCGCATCCGAGACTCGAGCTCGGGGGTGAGGCGGGGGTCGCGAGCGGCGGTGGCGATGAACTCGAGGCTCGCCAGCGAGAAGCCACGAGCCTCCGCGAGCCGGGCCTCTCCGTCGTGCTCCGGCGCTGTGTCCGCGGCGCAGGCGCCGGTGTGCGGCGCCGCGGCGGACGGCAGACCGGCGTCGTGGCCGATCTCGTCGGCACGGGCGAGGTCGGCGTCGATCACCGCGAGGAAGAGCGCGGCCTTGCCGTCGAAGTTCGAGTAGACGGCGCCCTTGGAGTAGCCGGCCTCGTGGGCGATGACCTCGAGCCGGGCCCCGTGGTACCCGTCGCGGGCGAACGCCGTGCGCGCTGCGGAGACGAGCGCCGCCCGGGTCTGCTGCTGGCGTTCCCCGCGTGTCGGCGGGAGGGTGTCGTGAGGACGGGCAGGGCGGGGCGCGTTGTGTCCCGGCGTCGGCATGCCCCGATCGTACGACGGGCTACCCACAGTACTGAGATACCGCTAGTATCCAGAAACTCAAAGTATGTGAACGGACGGGAGTCTGCGGTGAGCACAGACGTACTGATGATCGAGGGTGTGACTCGGCGCTTCGGCGCGGTCGTCGCCAACAACCAGGTGAGCCTGCGGGTGCGGGCCGGGGAGGTCGTGGGCCTGCTCGGCCACAACGGCGCCGGCAAGACGACGCTCGTCTCCCAGGTGGTCGGCCTGCTGCGCCCCGACGCGGGAGCCATCCGCGTGGGGGACGTGGACGCCGTGGCCGACCCGGCCGGCGCCCGCCGCCGCGTCGCGCTGCAGGCCCAGGCCCAGGCGCCGATCAACGGCCTCACGCCCCGCACGGCCATCGAGCTCGCGGGCCGGATCCGCGGCCTCTCGCCGCGGCGCGCCCGGGCCGCGGCCGAGGAGCTCGCCGCCGAGCTCGACATCCTCCCGTGGTTCGACCAGAAGGCCCTGCCCGAGGGCGGGGGCCTCTCGGGCGGGGTGCGGCGGCTCACCTCGTTCGCGATGACGGTGGTCGCCCCGACCCCGCTCGTCGTGCTCGACGAGCCGACCAACGACATCGACGCGTCTCGCCGACGGCGGCTGTGGGACGCGGTGCGTCGCATCGGGGACGAGGGCGCCGGGGTGCTGCTCGTGACCCACAACGTGGTCGAGGCCGAGCGGGTGGTCGACGAGCTCGTGGTCCTCGACCGCGGCACGGTGGTCGCCGCGGGCAGCCCGGCGTCCCTGCGGGGCAGCCACGACACCGACCTGCGCCTCGAGCTGCAGCTCCACCCGGACGGGGCCGACCCCTCCGACCCGCTCGACGCGGTGCCCGTGCCCATCACCCGGCGCGTCCGCACCGGCCGCCGCGTGCTCCTCACCGTCCCCGCGGCGCAGGCCGCCCCAGCCGTCGCCTGGGCCACCGACCTGCGGGAGCGGGGCAGTCTCGACGGCTACTCGCTCACCCCCGCGACGCTCGAGGACGCGTACCTCGCCGTCACCACGTCCGAGTCCGCTGACGAGGCCGAGTCCTCCGACGCCCCCGCCACCGAGGAGGCCTCCCGTGCCTGAGACCACCATCGCCGAGCGCCCCGCCGGTCGGTCGACCGCGTTCGTCCCGCCCCGCGTGGGCCTCTGGAGCAGCTACCGCACGCTGCTGCGCTGGCAGATCGGGCAGACCGGGAGCGACCTGCCCATGATCGTCGTCATCCAGGCGCTGCTCGCCGCCGGGGTGGTGGTCGGCTTCGGCTTCCTCATCCCCGACATCTCTCCCGCGTCCGCGCTGTTCCTGTCGACCGGCACGCCGACGGTCCTGCTCATGGTGGTGGGCCTGACGATCGTGCCGCAGGGGGTGGTGCGCGCCCGCACCGACGGCACGTTCACGTACCTGCGGTCGCTGCCGGTGGCCCGGCCGCTGCTCCTGCTGGCCGACCTGACCGTGTGGCTGCTCGTGACGCTGCCCAGCATCGCCGTCGCGGTGATCGTCGCGCAGCTGCGGTACGACCTCGCGCTGGCCTTCGACTGGCCGCTGCTGATCGCGGCGTCGTTGCTGGTCACGGTCACGGCGACGTCGGTGGGGTACGCGATCGCCGTGACCTTCTCCCCGATGATGGCGCAGGTGCTCAGCCAGGTGCTGGTCTTCTTCGTGATGCTGTTCTCGCCCATCACCTTCCCGGCGAGCCAGCTGCCGGGATGGTTCCAGGCCGTGCACGACGTGCTGCCGATCCGCCCCGCGGCAGACCTGCTGCGCGCCGGGCTCGTCTCGGACGTCTACTCCGCGAGCCTGCGCGACCTGCTCGTGCTCATCGCCTGGTGCGCGGCCGGCCTCGTGCTGAGCACCCGGGCCCTGGTGCGCCGGGCCTGAGCCGGGCGCGCCGGCGCGGTGGCCCCCATCGGGCGGGGCCACCGCGCCGGCGGCGGGTCAGGCGTCCGCGTCGGCGGGGAGCTGTGCCGCGACCTCGGTCCGGGCGGCGACCCGGGTGCGCCACGTGAGCAGCGCCCCGCCGATCGCCGCGGACAGGAGCGAGCCGATCAGCACGGCGGCCTTGACGTGCTCGCTGTGCGGCGAGGAGGCCGGGAACGACAGCTCGCCGATCAACAGCGAGACCGTGAAACCGATGCCGGCCACGCAGGCCACAGCGGTCAGGTCGAGCCAGCGCACGCTGGCGTCGAGCCTCGCCTTGGTGAGCTTCACCAGGAGGAACGTGGCCAGCAGGATGCCGATGGGCTTGCCGACGACGAGGCCGAGCGCTACGCCCTGAGCGGTCGGGTCACCGGCGGTGCTCGCCAGGGCGTCGGGGCTGAGCGTGACGCCCGCGGCGAAGAGCGCGAAGACGGGCACGGCGAGGCCGGCCGAGACCGGGCGCCACAGGTGCTCGTAGCGCTCGGCGAGGCTGATGGAGGCGCCGTGGCGGGCGATCGCCGGCACCGTGAATCCGAGCAGGACGCCCGCGATGGTGGCGTGGATCCCCGAGGCGTGCATGAAGCCCCAGGCCAGGACGCCGAGCGGGATCAGCACCCATGCGGTCATGCCGCGTCGGCGGACGAGGAAGCCGAAGGCCGCGATGGCCAGGATCGAGGCGCCGAGCCACGCGAAGGCGAGCGACTCGGTGTAGAACGCGCCGATGACGACGATGCCGAGCAGGTCGTCGACCACCGCGAGTGTGAGCAGGAACGCGCGCAGCGCGGTGGGCAGGCGCTTGCCGAAGATGGTCAGGACGGCGACGGCGAACGCGATGTCGGTCGCGACCGGGATGGCCCAGCCCTCGAGGCTGCCGGTGCTGCTCACCGAGTTGACCAGGGTGTACAGGAGCGCCGGGACGGCCATGCCCCCCACGGCCGCCAGGATCGGCACGATCGCGGTGGACGGCCTTCGCAGCTGCCCGGTGACCATCTCGCGCTTGAGCTCGACGCCCACCACGAAGAAGAAGATCGCCAGCAGCCCGTCGGTGGCCCACTGGGACACCGATAGGTCCAGATGCAGCGCGCTCGGGCCCAGGACGATGTCGCCCAGCGACACGTACGCCTCGCGCCAGGGCGAGTTCGCCCACAGCAGCGCGACGACGGCGCCCGCGAGCAGGAGGATCGCGCCGGTGTTCTCGGCGCGCAGGGTGTCCGCGAAGTTCTTGCGTCCCCCCGGGGTGAGTCGCCCGAACAGCGCGGGCTTGGCGTTTGACATGGTGCATCCCTCGGTCGGTGCAGCGCGCCCCACGTCGTTGCGGGGCGTGCCGGTTCGGAACCCTAATCGCCGGGCCTGGGCGTCCCCGGGCCGGTGATCCCGTGGGATCCCGGCGCCGGGGTGGTACTCCCGCGCGCGCCGCACGCGCGTCGCGCGCGAGAGTGAAGACCACGCGCTCAGGGGGTCACATGGAGGCCCCGGCGGCGGGCGTGATCGCGGCGCCGGGGTCGCGGGCGACCCTGGCCCGGGCCTCGGCCACCTGCTCGAGGGCGGCTCGTGCCACGGCGAGCCGCGTCGCGACATCGGCGTCGGCGGGCCGCACCGAGATCTTGACCGCGACGATCTCGGGCTCGCCGGCGGCGAGCGTCGCGGCGGCCTGCTCGACGCCCAGCAGCGAGGCCGCGCTGGCCGCGAGAGCGTCGTGGCCCCCGCGCGGGGCGATGTGGGCGTCGCCCCAGGCGGGGCCCCAGGCGGTGTCGACGTCGCTGGCGCCGGACAGCACCACGGCGCGCAGCAGCCCGGCCTCGCGGGCGGCGCGGGCGTGCTCGACGGGGGTCTGCGCGGAGCGGCCCTCGATCGCGGAGCGGCCCCAGTTGAGGCTCAGGCCGATCGGCGCGTCGGCGTCCGCGACGGCGCGCACGGCCGCGATCTCGTCCTCCAGCGACCAGAAGCCCTTGGCGGCGGCCTGCCCCGGGACCCGCGCGTCGCAGTGCTCGACGAGGAGCTCGGCGCCGGCCAGGTCCCAGGAGGCGATCTCGGCGAGCGAGCGGGTCAGGGCCTCTCGCGAGCCGGCGTCGGGCCCGGGCGCGCTGTGCACCTGGATGCCCACGACGCGTCGGCGTCCGTGCTGGTCGGCGAGGCGCAGGGCGAGGTCGCGGGCCTGGGCGACGTCGTCGAGCGCGCGGGCGCGGGCGGCCTCGTCGGTGGATGACAGGCCATACCCAGGCAGGTCCTTGAGCCTGCCCATGACGGTGGGGATGCAGGTCACGAGCAGGTCCCACGACGGGTCCAGGTGCGTGGCCTCCCACGCGGCCTGCTCGTCGACCGGCATGTCGGCCCGCAGCGGCAGCTCGAGGCCGTCGACCCCGAGCTCGGCGACTCCGGCGTAGAAGCGCCGTGCGTGCTCGGGCTCGGCGGGGGCCATCGCGTAGGCGCCCAGCAGGACGCCCGTCAGGGGGTGGGGGGTCATGGTTCCTCCGTCGTTCTCGCGCATCGTCGCGCGATCTCAGTGGGCCGGCAGGCCGAGCCGTGAGTCTCGAATTGGTATCGATCGTGCGTCCGGGACCTACGTCACGTTGGCGCAACACCTACCGTGTGGCTAACTTGTTCCGCACGTCAGAACTTAGTTCCATTTTCGCGAACGCCGCCAGTGTCGTCTTCGGGCAGTGCAGCCGGGAGGCCTGGGGCGGACGCGGGAGTCGTGCAGCACCCAACCCGGTGCGGCCCACCTGCTCACGTCGTCGTGAGCCGACAGAGGAGTTTCCAGAATGAGGCGAAACAAGGTTGTTTCGATCGCCGCGACGCTCGGCGTCGCCGCTCTCGCGCTGACCGCCTGCAGCGCGGGCACCGGCACGGTGGACAAGCCCGCCGGCGGCGCGACCGGCGCATCAGATGGCGGCGCCGCTGCCACGACGGTTCTCAAGCTGGCGTTCAACCAGCCCGAGACCCACCCGCAGTACAAGGCCCTCGACGCCATGGGCGACCGGCTCAAGGAGCGCACCGACGGCGCCTACGACATCGAGATCTTCCCGAACGAGACCCTCGGCGCCCAGCGCGAGACCATCGAGCTGGTCCAGGCCGGGACCATCGACATGGCGTTCGTCGCAGGCTCGCTGCTCGAGAACTTCAACTCGGACTTCGTGGTCTTCAACCTGCCGTTCACGTTCGACTCGCAGGAGCACCAGAGCGAGGTCACGAACGACCCCGAGATCGTCGGCGACCTCTACAAGTCGCTCGACGACCAGGGCATCCGCGTGGTCAGCGCCTTCCACGGCGGCATCCGCTCGGTCTACAACTCCGACAAGCCGATCAACACCCCGGCGGACCTCGCCGGCATGAAGATCCGCGTCATCGAGTCGGACACCAACCTCGAGATGATGCGCCTCATGGGTGGCACCGGCACCCCGATGGGCCAGGGCGAGGTCTACACGGCCATCCAGTCCGGCGTCATCGACGGCGGCGAGAACAACGAGCTGATCTACGCGAACCTCAAGCACGCCGAGATCGCGCCGTACTACAGCTACACGCGCCACCTCATGTTCCCCGACTTCATCATCACCAACCCGAAGGTCCTCGAGGCCATGGGCCCGGAGATCGAGGCGATCTTCAACGAGGAGATGGCCACGGCCCGCGCCGACGAGGCCGCCTTCTGGAAGGACGACGTCAAGACCGCCCAGGCAGCAGCCGAGGCCGCCGGGGCGAAGTTCAACGAGGTCGACGCCGAGGCGTTCGCGACCGCGCTCGAGCCGCTCATTGAGTCGAAGCTCTCCAACGACGTCGTCCGCGACATCTACGCCAAGGTCCGCGCCGCGGCCAAGTGAGCCGCTCGTCCCGAAGAGGTCTGACATGACCGCAGTCAAAAATGCGCTGGACCGCATCCTGACGTGGGCCTGCGTGGCGTTGTTCGCCGTGCTCGTCGTGGACGTCTCGTGGCAGGTCTTCGCGCGGCAGGTCCTTGACAGCCCCAGCGGCTGGTCCGAGGAGCTCGCCAAGTACCTGTTCATCTGGTTGGGCCTCTTCGGGGCGGCGCTCGTCTTCGGCGAGCGCGGGCACATCGCCGTGGACTTCGCCGTCCGTCCGCTCCCCAAGGTCGTCCAGGTCTGGCTCACCGTCGTGGTGCAGGTGGCGATCCTCGCCTTCTCCGCCCTCGTCCTCACCTGGGGCGGCTACCGCGTGGTGTCGCTGGCGTGGGACCAGAACCTCACGGGCCTGCCCGTGAACGTGGGGCCGATGTACCTGGCCCTGCCGATCGCCGGGGTGCTGATCTGCTTCTACACCCTCTACCACCTGATCCGGATCCTCACCGGCGCCGAGAAGGCCGTCGATGAGGAAGCCGAGCCCGAGCTTCTGTAAAGGAGGACGACACCATGGATATCGCAGCACTCGCAGGCCTCGTCCTGGTCCTGGGCATCGTCGTGCTCCTGCTGATCGGCGCGCCGATCAGCGTGGCCGTCGGTGGCTCGTCCGCCGTGGCGATGATCGTCATCCTCGGTTTCGAGAACGGCGTGCTCACCTCGGCCCAGCAGATCTTCCGGGGGATCAACTCCTTCCCCCTGCTCGCCATCCCGTTCTTCGTGCTCGCCGGCGTGATCATGAACAACGGCGGCATCGCGCTACGGCTGATCAACGCCGCCAAGGTGATGGTCGGCAAGGCCCCGGGCTCGCTCGCCCAGGCCAACGTCGCGGCCAACGCGCTCTTCGGCGCCGTCAGCGGATCGGCCGTCGCGGCCGCCGCCGCGGTCGGCTCCACGATGGGGCCGCTGCAGGCGAAGGAGGGCTACGACAAGAACTTCGCCGCGGCCACCAACATCGCCTCGGCGCCGTCCGGCATGCTCATCCCCCCGAGCAACCTGATGATCGTCTACTCGCTCGTGTCGAGCACGTCGATCGCCGCGCTGTTCGTCGCCGGCTACGTCCCCGGCATCTTGTGGGCCGTGACCTGCATGGTCGTGGTCTACCTGTACGCCCGCAAGCGTCCCGAGCTCAAGGTCACCGAGAAGATCACGCTCGCCCAGGGCGCCAAGATCATCCTCGACGCGGTGCCGTCCCTGGCGCTCATCGTCGTGGTGATCGGCGGCATCCTGGCCGGCTACTTCACCCCGACCGAGGGCTCCTGCATCGCGGTCGTGTACTCGCTGGTCCTGTCCTTCATCTACCGGGCGATCAAGGTCAAGGAGCTGCCCGGCATCCTCATGGACGCGACCCGCACCACCTCGGTGGTCATGTTCCTGATCGGCGTCTCGTCGGTCATGGGCTTCGTGATGTCGTACGCGAAGATCCCGGCGATGGTCTCGAACGCCATGTTCCAGATCAGCGACAACCCGGTGGTCCTGCTGCTGCTCATCGCCGTGGTGCTGCTCATCATCGGCTGCTTCATGGACCCGACGCCGGCGGTGCTGATCTTCACGCCGATCTTCCTGCCGATCGTCACGAGCTTCGGGATCCACCCGGTGCACTTCGGCATCATGATGGTCTTCAACCTGTGCATCGGCACGATCACCCCACCGGTGGGACCCGTGCTGTTCGTCGGGGCCAAGGTCGCGAACCTGGCCATCGAAGACGTCATCCGCCGTCTGCTGCCGTTCTTCGGCGCGCTCATCGTGATGCTGATCGTGGTCATCTTCACGCCGGCGCTGTCCCTCTGGCTGCCGACCACCCTCGGACTGGTGATGCCGTAGGTGGAGGCACCGCTGGGCGGGGCACGTCCCCCGTGCCCCGCCCAGCACCCCGACTTCTCTCCTTATATATAGGGCCCGCTGCGCACCGCTCCCTCGGAGCCGGCGGACCACGCGTCCCGTACGCGGCCCACGCACGGAAAGGCATGTCATGGAACAGCGCTACGCCACCAGCCCGGAGCACGTCCCGGGCATGGACACCGCCGAGCTGCGGCGCCGGTACCTCGTCGAGGACCTGTTCGTCCCGGACGACGTCAACGCCGTCTACACCCACCACGACCGCGTCGTGCTCGTCGGGGTCCTCCCGGTGACCACCGCCGTCGCCCTGCCGACGTTCCCCGAGATCCGCAGCGACTACTTCTTCGAGCACCGCGAGGCGGGCATCGTCAACGTGGGCGGCACCGGCACGGTGACCGTCGACGGCGTGGTGCACACCCTCACGCACGGCTCCTGCCTGTACGTGGGCCGTGGCGCCCGCGACGTGGTGTTCGGCTCGACGGACCCCTCCGGCGACCAGGGCCCGGCGCGCTTCTACGCCGTCTCGGCGCCCGCGCACACCGCGTACCCGACCACGCTGGTCGAGGCCGGCCAGGGCAACGTCCGCGAGCTCGGCGACGCGCTGACCTCCAACCGCCGCACGCTCAACCAGTACATCCACGAGAACGGCGTCCGCAGCTGCCAGGTGGTCATGGGCGTCACCACGCTGCACCCCGGCAGCATGTGGAACACCATGCCGGCGCACACGCACGACCGCCGTATGGAGGCCTACCTCTACTTCGACCTGCCGGAGGACGCGCGCGTCATCCACCTCATGGGCGAGCCCACCGAGACCCGGCACCTGGTGGTCGGCAACCACCAGGCGACCATCGCCCCGAGCTGGTCGGTGCACTCCGGCGTGGGCACCGCGAGCTACAGCTTCGTGTGGGCCATGGCGGGGGAGAACCAGTCGTTCGACGACATGGACACCTTCCCCGTCGCCGACATGCGCTGAAAGCGACTCGGTTCCGACACCGACCTGGTACGACAGGCATGACGTCGGTCGCGGAACCGACCACCACCCCACACGACAGGCAGAAACCATGGTCAACGAGGTCGAGAACCAGGACGCCCCGCAGGGCACCGGCGCTGTGAGCGCGAGCGAGAAGACGCTGCTCGTGCTCGAGGCGGCGATGGCGCATCCCCGGTTCACGGACGTGGTGGAGGCGACGGGGCTGGCGAAGGCCACCGTGCACCGCATCCTCGCGACCCTCGCTGAGCGTGGCTTCGTGGCGACGGGATCGGACGGCGGGTACCTGCCCGGCCCGAAGATCCTGTCGCTCGCCGGGCTCGCGCTCCAGCGCATCGACATCTCGGCCATCTGCCAGCCGTTCGTCGACGACCTCGTGGACCGGGTCAAGTGCACGATCCACGTGGGCGCCGCGAACGGCGACGAGATCGTGTACCTGATCCGCACCGACTCGGACAAGCCCTACAAGATGCCGTCCCGGGTGGGCCACGCGATCCCGATGCACTCCTCGGGCATCGGCAAGGTGGTGCTGAGCGACTACAGCGCCGACGCCGTCGCGCGGTTCGTCGCCCGCGCAGGCCTGCCCGGCCGCACCGAGCACACGATCACGACGCTCGAGGACCTGCGCGGCGAGCTCGCGCACGTCCGGTCGGTCGGGTACGCGCTCGACCGTGAGGAGAACGTCCCCGGCGTCGCCTGCGTCGCCGCCCCCGTCCGCGACCACACGGGCGCCGTGAAGTACGGGCTGAGCATCTCCACGCTCACCCTCGAGCACTCCCTCGAGCAGGTCGAGGCGATGGCCCCTGAGGCGATCGCCGCCGCCGACCTGATCTCCGAGGCCCTGGGCTACCACGCCCGGGACTGACCGTCGGCGCCACGCAGTCGTGCGTGTCGCCGTGCACCGCACGACCCATAGGAAGCGCAGACACATGAGCAACGCAGCCCAGACCCCCGCACAGTTCGCCGAGTCCCTCCTGAGCATCGAGGGGAAGCTGGCCGTCGTGACCGGCGCGAGCCAGGGCATCGGCCTGGCGATCGCGACGACCCTGGCCAAGGCCGGCGCGGACATCATCGGCGTCAGCCACGACATGCCCGAGGGCGACAGCGCTGCGCGCGCCGCCATCGAGGGCGTCGGCCGCGAGTTCACGCCGATCCGGGCCGACTTCTCCGACCGGGCGCAGGTCGCCGAGCTGGCCGCCCGCCTGGTGGACCTCGACATCGACATCCTGGTCAACAACGGCGGCACGATCCGCCGGGTGCCCGCCGCGGTGCACCCCGACGAGGACTTCGACCACGTCCTCGACGTGAACATGCGCACCACGTTCGTGCTCACGCGCGAGATCGGCCGCGGCATGATCGCGCGCGGCCACGGCAAGGTCGTCAACACCGCCTCGATGCTCTCGTTCCAGGGCGGCATCAACGTGCCCGGGTACACGGCGTCGAAGTCGGCCGTCGCGGGCCTGACCAAGGCCTTCGCGAACGAGTGGGCCGACAAGGGCGTCAACGTCAACGCGGTGGCCCCCGGGTACGTCGCGACGGCCAACACGCACGACCTGCGCCGGGACGCCGAGCGCAGCGAGTCGATCCTGTCGCGCATCCCCGCCGGCCGCTGGGCCGAGGCCGAGGACATCGCCGGCGCCGTGCTGTTCCTGTGCTCGCCCGCCGCGAGCTACGTGCACGGAGCGATCCTCCCCGTGGACGGCGGCTGGCTGGCCCGCTGAGCCGCCGGTCCCACCCGCCCGGGCCTGTCAACGCCGACACCTCGTAGCAAGGAAGCCACCGTGCGCATCGTCATCACCGAGTGCGACCACGACACGTTCACCGCCGAGCAGGCAGTGGTGGACGCGGCCGGGGCCGATCTCGTCCTCACCCAGTCCAGGGACGCCGCGGAGCTGGTCGCCAACGCGGCCGGCGCCCAGGGCATCCTGGTGCAGTACGCGAAGATCACCGCCGAGGTGATGGACGCCCTGCCCGAGCTGCGGGCGATCGGCCGCTACGGGGTCGGCGTCGACTCGGTCGACGTGGCAGCGGCCACCGCGCGCGGGATCGCCGTGTGCAACGTGCCGGACTACGGCACCGAGGCGGTGTCCGACCACGCGATCGGGATGGCACTGGCCGTGGCGCGGGGCATCCCGCGACTCGACCGGGGCGTGCGCGCCGGCTCGTTCGACCTCGTCGCTGTCCGTCCGCTGTACCAGACGCGGGCCCGGGTGTTCGGGGTCGTCGGCATGGGGCTGATCGGCACGGCGACGGCCCGCAAGGCCGCCGGGCTGGGCTACGAGGTGATCGGCTACGACGTGGCCGCGGAGCCGGGGGCGGCCACGTTCCACGGCTTCCCCTCGGTGTCCCTGGCCGAGCTGCTCGAGCGCTCCCAGGTGGTCTCGGTGCACGTGCCGCTCACCGAGACCACCCGCGGGATGATCGGCGCCGCCGAGGTCGCGCTGCTGCGCGACGACGCGATCGTGGTCAACACCGCGCGCGGCGGCGTGATCGACAGCGACGCGCTGGTCGAGGCCCTGCGCTCCGGGCGCATCCGGGGCGCCGGCATCGACGTGCACGAGACCGAGCCCATCCCCGCGGACGACCCGCTGACGGCCTTCGACAACGTCGTCCTGACCCCGCACCTCGCCTGGTACACCGAGGAGTCCTACGACGAGCTGAAGTGGCGCACCGTCGAGAACGTCGTCGAGGTCTGCGCGGACCGCGTGCCCCGCAACATCGTCAACCCCGAGGTCCTCGGGGCCCCAGGGCGCAACGCCACGTGCCCGCCCGCCACCACCCGCACGACAGGAGCATGACGTGAGCAGCATGAAGGCGGCCGTCTGGACCGCCACGGACGAGGTCGCCGTCGCCGAGGTCGCGATGCCGCACGTGCCCGAGGGGTGGGCGCTGGTGCGGGTCGCGTACAACGGCATCTGCGGCACGGACCTGTCGATCCTGCACGGCAAGCACCCGCGCGCCCAGGCGCCGCTGGTGATGGGCCACGAGCTCTCCGGCTGGGTGGAGCGCGCCGGGGCCACCGGCCCCGCCGAGGGCGCCCTGGTGATCGCCGAGCCGCTGATCAGCTGCGGCGAGTGCAAGGCCTGCCGTGACGGGCACGCGCACGTGTGCCGGCGGCTCGGGCTGTACGGCATCGACACCGCGGGCGGCATGGCGCAGTACGTGGCGCTCCCGCCCGAGGTGCTGCACGAGGTCCCCGCGGGTGTCGACCCCCGCACCGCGGCGCTCGCGGAGCCGCTCGCGGTCGCGGTGCACGCCGTGGCGCTGTCCGGCATGGAGCAGGGCGACACCGTCGCCGTCTACGGCGCCGGCCCCATCGGCATCCTCACCGCGCTGGTCGCACGGCACGAGGGCGCGGGCCACGTGGTCATCACCGAGCCGAGCCCGTGGCGCCGCGAGGTCGCCGAGGGCATGGGCTTCACCGTGGTGCCCGAGGGGTCGACCATGGCCGAGGCGCTCGCGCCGCTGACCGACGGCGAGGGCGCGGACACCACGTTCGACAGCGCCGCGCATCCCAGCGTCGCCGCCGAGCTGACCGCGGTGACGCGGGTGCTGGGCCGGATCGTGGTGGTGGGGGTCTACAAGCAGCCCACGCCGGTGGACCTGCGCGACATCTGCTTCAAGGAGCAGTCGGTGGTCGGCGTGCGCGTGTACACGTCCGCCGATGTGACCCGCGCGATCGAGCTCATCGCCTCGGGCGCCCTGGGCCTCGACGGCTTCCCGACGAAGGCGTTCGCGCTCGAGGACGTCACCGCCGCGTTCGACGCGGCCACCTCGGGGCAGGACTGCCTCAAGGTCCTTCTCACCCCCCTCGATGGAGCGGCAGACGCATGAGCAACGCCTTCGACCTGACCGGCAAGACCGCCGCGGTGACCGGGGGAGGGCGCGGCCTGGGCCTCGGCATCTCCCAGGCGCTGCTCGAGGCGGGCGCGGACGTGATCGTCTTCGGCCGCAGCGGCATCCCCGACGAGCTGACGGCGCTCGCGGGCCGACTGGGCCGCGAGGTCGCGTTCTACGCGCTCGACCTGGCGGACTCGGACCAGATCGCGGAGGTGGGCGCCCGGGTGCTCGCCGAGCACCGCGTGGACGTGCTGGTGAACAACGCGGGCACCCAGGACCGGTACCCCGCCGCCGAGTTCCCCCTCGAGGCGTGGGACCGGGTCATCGACGTGAACCTGCGCTCGGTGTTCCAGCTCTGCCAGATCTTCGGGCGCCCGATGCTCGAGCGCGGCGAGGGCAAGATCGTCAACCTCGCGTCGCTGCTCAGCTTCCAGGGCGGCATCACGGTGCCCGCGTACGCCGCGAGCAAGGGCGGAGTCGCCCAGCTCACCAAGGCGCTGTGCAACGAGTGGTCCGGCAAGGGCGTCAACGTGAACGCGGTGGCGCCGGGCTACATGGCCACCGAGATGAACACGGCGCTGCTCAACGACCCGGTGCGGCTCGAGCAGCTCTCGGTGCGGATCCCCGCCGGGCGCTGGGGCCAGCCGGAGGACATCGGCAACGTCGTGGTGTTCCTCGCGTCGCAGGCCTCCGCGTACGTCCACGGCCAGGTGCTGGCCGTCGACGGCGGGTGGATGGCGCGATGAGCTGTGCCCGCCCGGGTGTCGTGGACACCCGGGCGGGCATTGGCTCAGACCGCGGGCGCCGCCTGCTCCGCCGCGAGCCGCGCGGCCCAGTAGGAGCCGTCGGGGTAGCGGAACTCGGCCACGGACGCGGCGTGCATCTCGGTCGAGTAGCCGGGCAGGCTGGGCGGCGCGTACGCGGCGTCCCGCACGATGCACGGGTCGGTGAAGTGCTCGTGCAAGTGGTCGACGAACTCGGTGACGCGCCCCTCGCGGGTCCCCGAGATGGCGACGAAGTCGAGCATCGACACGTGCTGCACCATCTCGCAGAGCCCCACGCCGCCCGCGTGCGGGCACACCGGCACGTCGAACTTCGCGGCCAGCAGCAGCACGGCCACGATCTCGTTGAGGCTCGCGAGCCGGCCCGCGTCGAGCTGGCAGAAGTCCATCGCCCCGGCCTGCATGAACTGCTTGAACATGACCCGGTTGTGGCAGTGCTCGCCGGTGGCGACGCCCACGGGCGAGACGCCGCGGCGGATGGCCGCGTGGCCGAGCACGTCGTCGGGGCTGGTGGGCTCCTCGATCCACAGCAGGTCGAACTGCGCGAGCGCGTTGGTCCACTCGATGGCCTGGTCGACGTCCCACACCTGGTTCGCGTCGATCATCAGCGTGCGTTCCGGGCCGATCACCTCGCGGGCGATCGCGCAGCGGCGGACGTCCTCGTCGAGGTCGGCGCCCACCTTGAGCTTGATGTGCTGGTAGCCGGCGTCGACCGCTTCTTGGCACAGCCTGCGCAGCTTCTCGTCGCTGTATCCGAGCCAGCCGGCGGAGGTGGTGTAGCAGGGGTACCCGGTGGCCTCGAGCTCGGCGATGCGGGCGGCCTTGCCGTCCTCCTTGGCGCGCAGCAGCGCGATCGCCTCGTCGCGGGTGAGCGCGTCGGACAGGTAGCGCAGGTCGGCGACGTCGACGAGCTGCTCGGGGGTCATGTCGGCGAGCAGGCGCCACACCGGCTTGCCGGCGACGCGCGCGACGAGGTCCCAGGCGGCGTTCATGACGGCGGACAGCGACAGGTGGACGACGCCCTTCTCAGGGCCGAGCCAGCGGATCTGCGCATCGGCGGTGAGGTCCCGGTACACCTGGCCCATGTCGGCTGCCATCGCCTGGACGTCGCGGCCCACGAGGTGCGCGGCCTGCTGGCGGGCGGCCACCCCGACGATGTCGTTGCCGCGGCCCGTGGTGAACGTGAGCCCGAAGCCGGCGAGCGGCGTGCCGTCGGGCGCCGTGCCGTCGGTGCGCAGCACGACGTACGCGGCCGAGTAGTCGCCGTCCTTGTTCATGGCGTCCGAGCCGTCGGCAGTGAGCGACGTCGGGAAGCGGATGTCCTCGATCTCGACGCTGGTGATCCTCATGCGGTGCTCCGTGGACTAGGGGATGGCTCCGCGTCAGGCTAGCATTCATCTGATGAATCAAGGACCGTAGAGCACAAGAGGGTGCCTCTGTACGGACGTAGTGCGCGACAGGTCTGATGACTGGCACGGAGTGCGCCCATGGCTGCCGAGTACCTCGTGGGCAGCGCCACCGACGCCGTCCTCGACGTCGCCCACAGGCGCCGCCCCGCGCACCCGCTCAACCCCGCCGCCCTGGCGCACGCATGGCACGCTGCGCCGCCCGCGTGGCTCTCACAAAAAGCGGTCCCGGCTGGCCAGGGGGCGCGCCTAGTCTGTGCGCATGCCCACCCTGACCAGGCCATCGTGCCCGAGAGTTCGATGACCGAGACCTCGTCCGCCTCGCCGGTGGAGTCCGTCGACAGGGCGCTGCTCGCGCTGCAGGCCCTCGCCCGCGCAGGCAGCCGCGGGCTGACGCTCGCCGAGCTGGCCTCCTCGCTGGGCCTGCACAAGACGACAGTGCACCGAGCGCTGCAGGCCCTGCGGTACCGCGGCTTCGCTGTGCAGGACGCGGCTTCCGGGCACTATGTCCTCGGCCCCTCCGCGACGCTGCTGGCCGACGACTTCCTCAGCGACGAGAACCTGCCGCTGATGCTGCACCCCGCCCTTGTGGCGCTGAGCGGCGACGTCGACGAGCTCGTCCACCTGGGCGTCCTCAGCGGCCCGCACGTGGTCTACCTGGACAAGGTCGAGCCGGCGCGGCCGGTCCGCGTGTGGTCCGCGGTGGGGCGCCGCAGCCCTGCCGTGCGGACCGCCCTGGGCAGGGCCCTGCTCGCGTACCGGGGCGCCGACCGCGCCGCGCTCGCCGGCTACGTGCGCGCGGGGGAGGAGGGCGCCGCACCGTCCACCGCCACGGCGACTGAGGAGGCCGCCGCCGTCGAGTCCGCCTGGGAGGCCCTCGAGGCGGCCCGCGCTCGCGGCTACGCCACGGAGCGCGAGGAGAACGAGCCGGGCATCAGCTGCGTGGCAGTGCCCCTGCTCCGGTCGGGCTCGGCCATCGCCGCCGTGAGCCTCACCGCCCCGGCGGAGCGGATGACCACCGAGCGCCTGGAGTGGCTGCACGGCCGGATGCGCGCGGTGCTGCCCCAGCTGCTGCCCGCGGGCCTGACCCTTCCGTGACGACCTGCCGCGACTGATCGCTGGGGCCGTCGGGTGAGGCCCGGCCTGCGGGTGTAGACCCGCGCCCAGCGGTGAACTAGCGTCACGCCAGGTCCCGACACGCCGTCAACCGAGGAGTGCCGGATAAGCAGGGAGTGGCCATGGAGAACCTCGAGGGTCGGCGGGCGCTGGTCACCGGCGCCGCCACCGGCATCGGACGGGCCACGGCGCTCGCGCTGGCGCAGGCGGGCGCGGACATCGCGTTCACCCATCTGACCCACGACCCGGCGGAGACCGTCGCGGGGGTCGAGGCGCTGGGCCGCCGTGCCATCGCGTACCAGCTTGACGCCCGGCACAGCTGGGATGTCGACCGCGTGGTGGTGCAGGCCGCCGACGAGCTGGGCGGCGGCATCGACATCCTGGTGAACAACGCCGGTGGGCTCGGCGGCCGCCAGCTCGTCACCGGCATGGACGACCAGCACTGGCACCTCGTGCTCGACCTCAACGTCTCGAGCGTCTTCTACGCCACCCGGGCGGTGCTCCCGCTCATGCCTGATGGCGGGCGCATCATCACCATCAGCTCGCTGGCCGGGCAGAACGGCGGCGGCACCGGGGCCGTCGCCTACGCCACGGCGAAGGCGGCGCTCGACGGGTTCACCCGGGCCCTGGCCCGGGAGCTGGGCCCGCGGGGCATCACGGTGAACTCGGTGGCGCCCGGGTTCATCGGCGGCACGCCCTTCCACGCGACGCACACGCCCGAGCCCGCGCAGCGCGCCGCCGTCGAGGGGACCCCGCTCAAGCGCGCGGGCACCCCCGAGGACGTCGCGGCCGCGGTCGTGTACCTGGCCTCCGAGGGCGCGGGGTTCGTCTCCGGCGCGGTGCTCGACGTCAACGGCGGCGCGTACTTCCGCTGACCTGGGCACAGGCACAGGCACAGGCACAGGCGCCGGTCAGGTGACGGTGCCGAGCTGCCACGGGATGAACTCGTCCTGCCCCAGGTCGAGCTCCTCGGAGACGGTAGGCTCACCCGAGGCCACCGCGATGACCTTCTCGAAGATCTCCTCGCCCACCTCGGTGATCGTCGCGGTCCCGTCCACGATGCGCCCAGCGTTGAGGTCGATGTCCTCGGCCATGCGCAGGTACATCTCGGTGTTGGTGGACACCTTGATGGAGGGCGTCGGCTTGCACCCCAGCACCGAGCCGCGCCCGGTGGTGAACACGACCACGGTGGAGCCGCCCGCGACGATGCCCGTCACCGACACCGGGTCGTACCCCGGGGTGTCCATGAACGTGAAGCCCTTGGCGGTCACGCGCTCGGCGTACTCGTAGACGGCCGCGAGCTCCGCCGACCCGCCCTTGGCGACCGCGCCGAGGGACTTCTCCAGGATGGTGGTCAACCCGCCGGCCTTGTTGCCGGGGGACGGGTTGTTGTCGAGCGATCCGCCCCCGTGCGCCGCGTAGCTCTGCCACCAGTCGATCCGGCGCAGCAGCGCCTGGCCGACCTCCTCGGAGACGGCCCGCCGCGTCAGCAGGTGCTCGGCGCCGAACACCTCCGGGGTCTCGGCGAGGATCGTGGCGCCGCCGTGCGCCACCAGCAGGTCCGAGGCGTGGCCCAGCGCGGGGTTCGCCGTGATGCCGGAGTACCCGTCCGAGCCGCCGCAGTTCATGCCGAGCACGAGCTCGCTGACGGGCGCCGGCTCGCGGCGCAGCGCGTCGATCGCGGGGAGCATCTCGGTGATCGCCTCCACGCCCGCCCGCACGGTCTTGCGGATGCCGCCGCTCTCCTGGATGACCAGGGTGCGCACCACCTTGTCGGGGGCCAGGTCCAGCCCGTCCAGCAGCGACTGCGCTGGCAGCATCTCGCAGCCCAGCCCGAGCACCAGGAGCCCGGCGAAGTTGGGGTGGGCGGCGTAGCCCCGCAGGGTGCGCATCATGATCTGCGCGCCCTCGCTGGCGGGCACCAGCCCGCAGCCTGACTGGTGGGTCAGGGCCATCACGCCGTCCACGTGCGGGTACGCGTCCAGCAAGGGCCCGCGGAACTGGTCGGCGATGAGCTTGGCGGAGGACGCCGAGCAGTTCACCGAGGTGAGGATGCCGATGTAGTTGCGGGTGCCCCATCGGCCGTCGCCGCGGCGGTATCCCTGGAACGTGCGGGGCGGCCCGTCGGGCGCGGGGAGGTGGACGCGC
The DNA here is from genome assembly GCF_024508335.1 of Cellulomonas chengniuliangii. Taxonomy (NCBI): domain Bacteria; kingdom Bacillati; phylum Actinomycetota; class Actinomycetes; order Micrococcales; family Cellulomonadaceae; genus Cellulomonas; species Cellulomonas chengniuliangii. Next base: position 472,007 of record NZ_CP101988.1, read on the forward strand.
GCGGTGCCGAACTCGTGCTCGCGGGCGGTGTCGTCCATACCCAGGTTGTGGGTGTGCACGTGGTCGCCCACCGCGATGTCCCGAGTCGCCAGGCCTATCGACTGGCCGTACTTGCGCACCTGCGCGCCCGCCGGCACTGCCCGGACCGCGAGCTTGTGGCCGCGGGGCACGCTCTGCGCCAGGGTCAGCGGCTCGCCGTCGTGCAGCACCGTGGCGCCGGATTGCAGGTCGCGCGTGGCGACCACGACGTCGTCTCCGGGACGCAGCAGGATCGCGAGGTCGGTGAGCGCGGGCGTGAGGGTGGTCATGGGCCGGTCTCCGGGGTGGCAGGGGCGGGAGAGTCGTCGAGCAGGTGGAGCGGGGCGTCGAGCAGCCGGCCGACCTCGTCGTCGGGGAGCCGGCCGTCGGCCACCAGGCAGCGGAAAGACCGCCGGAGCGGCAGCGAGGGCAGGACGTCCACGGGCTCCGACCAGGCGAGGGAGGAGCCGAGCCCGGGGTAGCCCGAGACGCGCACGAACCAGGGGTCGCGGGCCGTCATCGCATCGGCGGGAGCCAGGGCGACGGTGAACAGGCCGCTGGCGGGCGCCTCGCCGCGGGTGTGGGCGGTGGACCGCGCCGACCAGGCGAGCCACCGGGCGCCATCGGCGGGCACGGAGCCGTGCACCCGGTCCTCGCCGTGGTCGAGCGGTGTGCGCACCCGCACGTCGTCGCAGGCGGGGAGCCGCCAGAACAGGCCGCCGTAGCCGCCGCCCACGCGGCCGTGCGCCCCAGGGCTGCCGAGCCGCACAGGCTGCGCGCCGGGCGGCACGGTCAGCGTGGACGTGAGGTCCAGCCGCCACGCGTGGGCGCCGGCGCGGGCCCAGCGCAGCTCGCGGGTCTCGGCGAGCAGCGGCTCCTCGTCGCCCGTGAGCCAGGTCAGGTGCTGCGCCAGCGCGGTGGCCGCGGGCTGATCCGACCGGTCGTGGCGGATCCGTCCGTGGTCGCGCCGCCAGGTGTAGCCGGGCCCGCGCAGATAGGTCCGGCCGCCCCACAGGTTGTGGCCGTTGACGTCCTGGACGCCGAGGCCGAGGCCCACGTGCCAGGTGTGGTCGGCGGGAGCGGCGTCGGTGACCACCACGCCGGCGAGGGTCCGCACGGGATGCAGGTGTGGGCGGGGCGAGTCGAACTCCGGGGCGCCGGAGCCGTCGGCGCACACCGCGACCGCCACGCCGTCGATGGCGAGCTCGGCCAGGGTGGCCGAGGGCCCCCACGCGGGGCTCGGCTCCCACGGCGGCGCCTTCATGCGCGCACCGTCCACGGCGCGTCCAGCTCCTCGAACGTGCGCAGGTCGTCGGCGACCCGCTCGCACCACTGCGCCACGTCGCGCACCCTCAGGCGTGCGCCCAGCGCGTCGTGCACCCGGTCGACGTGCTCGGCGGCGATCTGGCGCGGCGCCGGGGCGTTGCGGACCGCCTCGAGCACCCGCATGAACGCGCCCGTGGCGCTCAGCGGCGCCAGCAACGGGGTCCCCTCCGAATTGGCGCGGTGGGCGAGCAGGTTCTCGAGCAGGTCGGTGCGCCCGCGCTCGATCGTGCGGTGGCCGTGGCTGCCCGTCACCTCGATGACGTCGCGCGTGTAGTGCAGCACGACGCTGCCCGCGCTGCCGTGCACGATGATCCGCGGCGGGGTGTGGGTGTCGGCGCAGAGGGTCAGCCCGAGGGCCACCCGCAGGCCGGCGCGGGTGGTGACGCGCAGGCTGCTCGTGTCGTCGGCCTCGATGTCGTTCGCGCGGTACAGGTCGAGCTCGACCTCCTGGACGTCGTCCACGGTGCTGGCGCCGCCGAGCAGCAGCGCGGTGGCGACCGCGTGGGCCAGCGGGTTGGTGGTGACCCCGTCGACCACCGGGCGCCCGCCGAGCGTGCGGCGGCCGGCCCACGGCGCCCGCGCCCAGTACTCCTCGTCCCGCACCCAGGTCCCGACCGCCCCGATGCCGCGCACCTGGCCGATCTCACCGCCGTCCACGATCTCGCGGACGGCCTGCAGGGCGTGGGAGCCGTACGTCTGGAAGCCCACCTGGACGGCGCGGCCGAGGCCCTGGGCGACGTCGACCAGGCGGACCAGCTCGGCGAGGGTCGCCGTGGGCGGCTTCTCGAGCAGCACGTCGCAGCCCGCCCGCACGGCGCGCTCGGCCAGGTCGGCGTGGGTGTCGATCGGGGTGCAGAGGATCACGACGTCCGGCGGGCCGGCCGCGAGCAGCGCGCCGAGGTCGGGGAACCAGGGGATCGGGTGCTCGGGGTCCGCGATCGCGAGCCGGGCGCCCGGGCGCGCCCCGGGGGCGCCCCTCGAGGGGTCGACGAGGGGCCGGGGGTCCACGACGGCGACCAGGCGGAGGACGCCCTGATCAGCGAGGTCCCGGGCGTGACCAAGATGTGATGTTCCGTGGCCGTGCACTCCGACAAGTGCCACGGTCGGTGGTTTCATGGTCGTCTGCGGGGGTATCTCCGCAGGTCGGAGGCGTTCTTGGTCGGTGAGCGGCCGGGTGGGGCCGGGCGGCTGCGGCACGAGGGCTCCGTCTCACGTGGCGCCGGCGGGGAGCCGGCCTGTGCGGGTGTGGTTGACATCACAACTTCGCGACTGGTACCAAACTACTACACAGACGGAGAGCGCTTTCCAGCAGTTGCTCGGGCATCAATGAAGATCCACCGGGAGTGTGCATGACCCTCGTCCAGCGCCATCAGACGGCCCCTGCCGTCACCGATCCCCCACGGGGGTGGTGACACGTGGCCGGCATCGCCGAGCTCCGCAAGCTCCGGGGGAGTGCCCCCGCCTCCATCGCCCCCTCGGAGCGGGGTGACAACAAGGCCGCGCTGCTGTTCCTCGGGCCATGGTTCATCGGCCTGCTGCTCATCACCGTGGGGCCGATCCTCGCCTCGCTCTTCCTGTCCTTCACGGACTACAACCTGCTGCAGCCCCCGAGCTGGACAGGGCTGGACAACTACGCGCGGATGCTCGACGACGCGCGACTGCACCAGTCGTTGCGCGTCACGTTCACGTACGTGTTCGTGTCGATCCCGCTGCAGCTCGCCCTGGCGCTGGCCCTCGCGCTCTTCCTCGACCGGGGGGTGCGTGGGCTGCCCTTCTACCGGTCCGTGTACTACCTGCCCTCGCTGCTCGGCGGCTCCGTGGCCATCGCGCTGCTGTGGCGCCAGGTGTTCGGCACCCAGGGCCTGGTCAACCAGTTCCTCGGGGTGTTCGGCATCGAGGGGCAGGGATGGGTCTCGCACCCCGACACGGCGCTCGGCACGCTGGTCATCCTCAACGTGTGGACCTTCGGCGCCCCGATGGTGATCTTCCTGGCGGGCCTCCGGCAGATCCCGGAGATGTACTACGAGGCCGCGCAGATCGACGGAGCCGGGAAGGTGCGGCAGTTCCTCGCCATCACGCTCCCGCTGCTGACTCCCATCGTCTTCTTCAACCTGGTGCTCCAGGTCATCAACGCGTTCCAGTCGTTCACACAGGCGTTCGTCGTCAGCGGCGGCAGCGGAGGGCCCGTCGACTCGACGCTCTTCTACACGCTCTACCTCTACCAGAAGGGCTTCGGGGCACTCGACATGGGCTACGCCTCCGCGATGGCCTGGCTCCTGCTCGCCATCGTCGCAGGGCTCACCGCCATCAACTTCGTCGTCTCCAAGTACTGGGTCTTCTACGATGACTGACACCGCGACCAGCCTCCCGACGCGGACCCCCGGCGCCGTCGCCGGCCCCCGCCCGCCGCTCGCCCGGCGCCGGCCCACCGCCCGCGCCCGGCTCCGCACCGTGCTCAAGCACGCGGTGCTCATCGCCTTCGGGCTGATCATGATCTACCCGCTGCTGTGGATGCTGGCGAGCTCCCTCAAGCCCAGCGCGCTGATCTTCCGCGACCCGTCGCTGCTGCCCTCCGAGATCGACATGAGCAACTACACCGTTGGGTGGAACGCGCTCTCGCACCCGTTCAGCCACTACCTGCTGAACTCCGCGGTGCTCGTCCTCGGGGCGCTGCTCGGCAACCTCGTCTCGTGCTCGATGGCCGCCTACGCGTTCGCCCGGCTCAACTTCAAGGGCCGCAAGATCTGGTTCGCCATCATGCTCATGTCGATCATGCTGCCGATCCACGTGGTGATCGTGCCGCAGTACATCCTGTTCTCCCAGCTCGGCTGGGTGAACACCTTCCTGCCGCTGATCGTGCCGAAGCTCCTGGCCACCGACGCGTTCTTCGTCTTCCTCATGGTGCAGTTCTTCCGCGGCCTGCCCCGTGAGCTCGACGAGGCCGCGCGCATCGACGGCGCCGGGCACGTGCGGATCTTCGCCCAGGTGATGCTGCCGCTGTCGGTCCCCGCCCTCGCGACCACCGCGATCTTCACCTTCATCTGGACGTGGAACGACTTCTTCCACCAGCTCATCTTCCTCACCAAGCCGGACATGTACACGGTGCCGATCGCCCTGCGGTCGTTCATCGACTCGTCTAGCGAGAGCTCGTGGGGCCCCATGTTCGCGATGTCGATCGTCTCGCTCATCCCCCTGTTCCTCATCTTCCTGCTCGGCCAGAAGTACCTCGTCAAGGGCATCGCCACGACGGGGATCAAGTGATCCACCGGTCCCACCACCTCCCGCACCGAAGGAGCACGATGTCTCTTCCCACCAGCCCCCGCCGCCTCGCGCGGCCGGGTGTGCGCCTGGCCGCCGTCACCGTCGCCGCGGCCCTCGCACTGGCAGCCTGCGCCGGATCCGACTCCGGGGCCGACCCCACCAGCGCCACTGACGCCGCCGACGAGGAGGTCACCATCCGGTTCTCCTGGTGGGGGTCTGACAGCCGGCACGCGCTCACCCAGCAGGTGATCGACGCGTTCGAGGCCAAGCACCCCAACATCACCGTCGAGCCGGACTTCACCACGTGGGACGGGTACTGGGACAAGCTGTCCACCTCGATCGCGGGCGGTGACGCGCCCGACGTCATCACGCAGGAGGAGCGGTACCTGCGCGAGTACGGCACCCGCGGGGTGCTCCTCGACCTCGGCGAGGTCGAGGACACCCTCGACACCAGCGGCATCGACCCGTCGGTCGCCGAGTCCGGCAGCTTCGACGGCGCGACCTACGGCGTCGCCACCGGCGTCAACGCCTACGTCGTCCTCGCCGACCCGCAGGCCTTCGCGGACGCGGGCGTGGAGATGCCCGACGACACCACCTGGACCTGGGACGACTACGTCGAGATCGCCACGAAGATCTCCGAGGCCAGCGGCGGCGCCGTGTTCGGCACGCAGGACTACGGGTTCAACGAGCCGGCGTTCTCCATCTACGCCCGCCAGCACGGCCAGTCGCTCTACAAGGAGGACGGGTCGCTCGGCTACAAGGACAGCCTGATGGCCGACTGGTGGAAGATCTCGCTGGCCCTGCAGCAGTCCGGCGGCCAGCCGGAGGCCTCGCGGTCCGTCGAGATCGACGGCGCCGGCCCGGAGGGCTCGCTGCTCGGCACCAACACGGGCGCCATGGGCGTGTGGTGGACCAACCAGCTCGGCGCGATCAGCAAGGCCTCGGGCCGCGAGCTGCAGATCCTGCGGTTCCCCGGCGAGTCCGAGTCCAAGCGCACCGGCATGTACTTCAAGCCGGCGATGTACTACTCGATCGCCAAGACCTCCAAGCACCCCGAGGAGGCCGCGCTGTTCGTCGACTTCCTGCTCAACAGCACCGAGGCCGGCCAGCTGCTCCTCTCCGACCGCGGGCTCCCGGCCAACCTCGAGGTCCGCACCGCCGTCACGCCCAACTTCAGCGACGCGGACAAGCAGTCGGCCGAGTTCCTGGAGGGCCTGCGCGAGGACATCGTCGACGGGGTCGCCGTGCCGCCGGTGGGCGCCGGCGAGGTCGTCCCGTTGATCAAGCGCATCAACGGGGAGGTCCTGTTCGGCCAGATCACCCCGGAGGACGCCGCGGCGAAGTTCACCGCCGAGGTGACGGCCGCCACCCAGAAGTAGGCCCCCTGAACCGCGGCCACGGCGCCGGCGCAGCCCGCACGACGGGCTGCGCCGGCGCCGTTCGCCGTGCGGACAGCGACCACGCCCCACGAGCCGCGGTGGGGGGAGGAGCAGTCAGGAGGCCGCGGGGTCGCGCGGCGGGGTCGAGGCGCGCAGCACCACGGTGGCCTCCACGTGGACCAGGCGCGGCTCGTCGGCGGGCGGCGCCAGGGCCAGCTCGGTCGCGGCGACCCCCACCTCGACCAGCGGCACCCGCACGGTGGTGAGCGGCGGCGTGACGTCGCGCAACGTCACGATGTCGTCGAAGCCGGCGACAGCGAGCTCGCCGGGCACATCCACCCCGGCGTCCCGGGCGGCGGCCATCGCGCCCACCGCCATCACGTCGTTCACGGCGAACACCAGCTCGACGGCGCCGCGGCGGCGCAGCAGCTCCTCCATGCCCTCGTACCCGCCGTCGCGGGTGAACGCGCACCGGATCACATCAGCGGGGTCCAGCGTGACGCCCTGCTCGGACAGCCCTTCCGTGAACCCGTCGAGCCGCTCGCGTGCGGTGAGGTGGCCCGCAGGGCCCGCCAGCACCGCGAAGCGCCGGTAGCCCAGGCCGTGCAGCGCCCGCGCCAGCGCCGCCGCGCCGGCCGCGTTGTCGATCACCACGGTGTCCACGCCCAGCACGGGCTGGCCCACCAGCGCCGCCGAGCCGCCGCCCGCCCGGTAGTCGGCCAAGGCCCGGCGGAGCTCGGCGTTGAGCGCCTCGTCGTCGGTGCGGCCGCCCGCGATGATGATGGCGCGGGCGCGCTGCCGCTGCAGGACCTCGATCAGGCCCCTCTCCCGGGACTGGTCGTGCCGGGTGCTGGCGAGCGTGACGGCCAGTCCCGCGCGGTCGGCGGCGGCGCTGACGCCGGCGGCGATCGACGAGAAGTACGGGTCGGCGATGTCGTGCACCACCAGGCCGAGCGACGTGGTGCGCCCCCGGGCCATGGCCTGCGCGTTCGCGTCGGGGGAGTAGCGCAGCCGGGACGCGGCCGCGAGGACCCGCTCGCGCAGGTCCTCGCGGACGGTGCGGTTGGCGCTGCCGTTGATCGCACGGGACGCGGTGGCGAGCGAGACGCCCGCCTCCCGTGCGACATCGCTGAGCGTGACGGTGGCGGCCATGCCGTCAGGGTAGGGGGTCGCGGGCCGCTGTCCCAGGAGGCGGCCTCACTCGACGTCGTCGTCCACCCAGTCGAAGGTGCGCGTCACCGCCTTCTTCCACAGCCGGTACTGGCGCTCGCGCTCGGCGGCCTCCATCGACGGCTCCCAGCGCTTGTCCTCGGCCCAGTTGTCGATGACGTCCTGCTCGCCCTCCCAGAAGCCCACGGCGATGCCCGCCGCGTACGCGGCGCCCAGCGCGGTGGTCTCGGCGACCTGGGGGCGGATGACTGGGACGTCGAGCACGTCGGCCTGGAACTGCATGAGCATGTCGTTGCTGACCATCCCGCCGTCGACCTTGAGCTCGGTGAGGGCGACACCGGAGTCGGCGTTCATGGCGTCGACCACCTCGCGGGTCTGGAACGCGGTGGCCTCGAGCACGGCGCGCGCGATGTGCGCCTTGTTCACGTACCGGGTGAGCCCGACAAGCGCCCCGCGCGCCTCCGAGCGCCAGTACGGCGCGAACAGCCCGGAGAACGCCGGCACGAAGTACGCGCCGCCGTTGTCGGGCACGCTGGCCGCGAGCTGCTCGATCTCGGGCGCCGACTTGATCAGCCCGAGGTTGTCGCGCAGCCACTGCACCAGCGACCCGGTCACCGCGATCGAGCCCTCGAGCGCGTACACGGGCGCCTTCTCGCCGATCTTGTACGCGACCGTGGTGAGCAGGCCGTTCTCGGAGGGGACCAGCTCCTCGCCGGTGTTGAGCAGCACGAAGTTGCCGGTGCCGTAGGTGTTCTTCGCGGTGCCGACCTCGAAGCACGCCTGGCCGAACGTCGCGGCCTGCTGGTCGCCGAGGATGCCCGAGATCGGCACCTGCGGCACCATGCCGCCGAGCCGGCCGTAGCCGTACACCTCGGAGGACGAGCGGATCTCGGGGAGCATCGACATCGGGATGCCCATCTCCCCGGCGATCTCCTCGTTCCACGTGAGGGTGTCGAGGTTCATCAGCATGGTGCGGGACGCGTTCGTGACGTCGGTGACGTGCACCCCGCCGTTGACGCCGCCGGTCATGTTCCACAGCACCCACGAGTCGGTGTTGCCGAAGGCGAGCTCCCCACGCTCGGCCTTCTCCCGCGCGCCCTCGACGTTGTCGAGGATCCAGCGGATCTTCGGGCCGGAGAAGTACGTGGCGAGCGGCAGGCCGACCCGCGACTTGTACCTGTCCGAGCCGCCGCCCAGCGCGGCGAGCTCGTTGGCGATCTTCTGGGTGCGGGTGTCCTGCCACACGATGGCGTTGTACACCGGCTTGCCGGTGGTCCGGTCCCACACGACGGCGGTCTCGCGCTGGTTCGTGATGCCGACCGCGGCGATGTTCTTCGCCGTCACGTTGGCGCGGGTCAGCGCGACGCCCACGACCTCGCGGGTGTTGGTCCAGATCTCCTCGGCGTCGTGCTCCACCCACCCCGGCCGCGGGAAGATCTGCTGGTGCTCGAGCTGCCCGGAGTTCACGATCGTGCCGGCATGGTCGAACACGATGGCGCGGGTGCTGGTGGTCCCCTGGTCGATCGCCAGGACGTACTGCGGCGTGTCGGGCATGGTGTTCCTCTCCATTGAGGGATCGCTGTGCGGGATGCGCCGGGCGGCAGGGGCGCCGGGCGCCGGTGGTCAGATGTACCAGTTCGCGGCGAGCCCGCCGAGGATGCCGCCGACGATGGGGCCCAGCACGGGCACCCACGAGTAGGACCAGTCGCTCGATCCCTTGCCCTTGATGGGCAGCAGGGCGTGGGCGATGCGGGGGCCCAGGTCACGCGCGGGGTTGATCGCGTACCCGGTGGGCCCGCCGAGGCTCGCGCCGATCCCCACGACCAGGAACGCGACGGGCAGCGCGCCGAGCTGGGCGGGGTCGTTGGCGAACATGAGGACCACGAACACCAGCACGAACGTGGCGATGACCTCAGTGGCGAAGTTCCACCCGTACGAGCGGATCTGCGGGCCGGTGGCGAAGACCGCCAGCTTCGAGGCGGGGTCCAGATCCTCGTCGAAGTGCCTCTTGTAGGCGAGGAAGCTCACGAGCGCGCCGAGCGCGCCACCGAACATCTGCGCGGTGAAGTAGATGATGCCGTTCCACGCCGACACCTCGATGCCGGGCGCGAACTCCTCAGCGCCGTTGGCCCAGATGCCGAAGGTGATCGCGGGGTTGATGTGCGCGCCGGTGCGGAAGGCCGCGTAGACGCCCGCGAGCACCGCGAAGCCCCAGCCGAAGTTGATGAGCAGCCAGCCGCCGTTGAAGCCCTTCGACTTCGGCAGCAGGACGTTGGCGACGACGCCGGTGCCGAGCAGCGTGAGCAGCCCGGTCCCAACGGCCTCCGAGGCGAAGATCTCCCAAGAGCTGTACACGTCCACGTGTGATCCCTTTCCTGAGCGACGTCGGTGTCGTCCGGGGGAAGAACCGCTGGTCCCCGCAGTTCTCGGAACGAGCGGGGCCGGTGGGCTCCCGCCACGTCAGGCCGCCAGGGCGACCTGGATGGGGCCGGCCTGCCAGGGCCGGTCCCGACTGCCGTCAGGTGCCGGCCGGTCCAGGCGACGCGGGGGAGTCCTCCTCGGCTCCCGGCTTGCGGCCCGCGTCCGGCACGAACGGCGACGAGTCCTCGTCCTTCCCGCCCACCGGGACGAGCGGCACGATGTCCATGGCCTCGAGCCGCACCCGCTCCGCGGTGGCGTCGTCCGGCTCCAGGGTGGCCGCGTGCTCGGCTGCGGCGCGCTCGCGGTAGGCGGCGATCTCCGCGGCGCGCTGCTCCGCGTCCCAGCCGAGCACGGGGGCGATGAGGTCGGCGATCTCCTCGAGGGCGCCCACGCCCTTGTCGGCCTGCTCGTAGTTGAGCCGGGTGCGGTGCATCATCACGTCGTCGAGGTGCAGGGCCCCCTCGTGGCTGGCCGCGTAGACGATCTCGGCCCCGATGTAGGCGGGGGCGTGCGGCAGCGGCTCGGCCAGGCGCGGGTCGTCCTCGACCAGGTCCAGCAGCTCGGCCAGCAACGAGCCGTACCGGTGCAGCAGGTGGTCCATGCGGAACTGGTCCCAGCCGTGCTTCTTGGCGATCGCGCGGGACTGGCGCTGGACCGCCTCGAGCCCCTCGGCCCCGGCCAGGGGGATGCGGGTGGTGATGGACGGCAGCGTCGTGGCGCGCGACCCGATCGCGAAGTCCACCGCGTCCTTGGCCATCACCCGGTATGTGGTGAGCTTGCCGCCCGCCACCACGGTGAGCCCGGGAGTGGGGCTGGCGACGGTGTGCTCGCGCGACACCTTCGCGGAGGACGTGCCGGCCTTCGTGCCGGGCTGCAGCAGCGGCCGCAGGCCCGCCCACGTGCCGATCACGTCCTCGCGGCTGATCGGCCGGGCCAGCACGGTGTTCGCGTGCGCGATGAGGTAGTCGATATCGCTGGAGTTCGCGACGGGGTGCACCAGCTCCTGGCTCCACGGGGTGTCCGTGGTGCCGATCACCCAGTAGCGCGACCAGGGGATGATGAACAGCACACTCTTCTCGGTCTGCAGGATCAGCCCCGCCGTCCCGGCGATCCGGCTGCGCGGCACCACGATGTGGATGCCTTTGCTGGCCAGCACCCGTAGCCCGCCCTCGGAGCCGGCCAGCCCCTCGGTCTCCTCGGTCCACACACCGGTCGCGTTGATCACGTGCCGGGCGCGCACGTCGATGTGCTCGCCGGTCTCGAGGTCCACCACCTCGGCGCCCGTCACGGCGCCGCCGGTGGTGGTCTGCAGGGTCACGAGCTCGGTGCGGGAGGCGGCGTGGGCGCCGTAGGACACGGCCGTGCGGATGAGCGTCGACACCAGGCGGGCGTCGTCGACGGCCGCGTCCCAGTACTGGATGGCCCCGATCGCCGCGTCGTGCCGCAGGTCGGGGAACAGCCGCTCCATGCCTTTGCGGGTCAGGTGCCGGTGGATCGGCATGGCGCGCTTGGTGCCGCTCGCGGTGGCGAGCGTGTCGTACAGGGCGACGCCGGCGCCCACGTACGCCCGCTCCCACACGCGGTTCTCGAGCGGGTAGAGGAACGAGACGGGCTTCACCAGGTGCGGCGCGATGCGGGTCATCAGCAGGTCGCGCTCGGTCAGCGCCTCACGGACCAGGTGGAAGTCGAGCATCTGCAGGTAGCGCAGGCCCCCATGCACCAGCTTGGAGGACCTGCTCGACGTCCCGCTGGACCAGTCCTGCGCCTCGACCACAGCGGCGGAGAGGCCGCGGGTGACAGCGTCGAGGACGATGCCCGCGCCGGTCACCCCGCCCCCGATGACCAGCACGTCGAGCTCCCGGCCTGACTCGGTGCTGGCACGGAGGGCGCCCAGCGCGTCGCTGCGCAGTCGCGCGGTCAGTGCTGCTGTCCTCATGGCGGGGCTCCCTCGGTGTCCACTGCTGCCGTCGACGGGGAGCGCACGCGAGGGGGAGACGGGCGAAGCCCGTCGCGAGCCCGCACGCGCGTCCTCGCCTGCGGCAACGTCACCACGTCATGACGTGCCGCGCAACCGCAGTACCTGCGGCTCCGCGGCCTGGGCGGCCGCTCCCGTGGTGGCCCGTGCGGATGGACGGAGCCGATGGCGGGCCGCCGCGGTCGGTAGTTTGGGCCCGTGACCGCTGCCGCGCCCCGTGTCCGTCCCGCGCTCCCCGCAGACGTCCGCACGATCCGCGCCCTCGTGCAGCCGTACGCGACCGAGCGCATCCTGCTCGCCAAGGAGTGGGTCGGCTACTACGAGGCCGTGCAGGAGTTCGTCGTCGCCGAGGCCCCGGACGGCGGCGTCGTGGGCTGCGGCGCCCTGCACGTCATGTGGCAGGACCTCGCCGAGGTGCGCACCCTCGCCGTCGACCCGGCGTGGCGCGGCCGGGGGGTGGGCCACGTGCTGCTCGACGCCCTGCTCGACCGTGCTCGCGACCTCGGCCTCACCCGGGTGTTCTGCCTGACGTTCGAGGTCGACTTCTTCGCGGCGCACGGCTTCGCGCCCATCGACGGCACCCCGGTCACCCCGGACGTCTACGCCGAGCTGCTGCGCTCGCACGACGACGGCGTCGCCGAGTTCCTCGACCTCGCCCGCGTGAAGCCCAACACGCTGGGCAACACCCGGATGCTCATCGAGCTGTGAGCGGGCCCGGTCAGGGCAGCCGGTAGGTCGGCGGCTCGTCCCCGTCGGCTGCGGCGTCCCGGGCCAGCAGACCGTCGGCGAGGAGCGACTCGACGCACCGCTCGAGCTGGGTCCGGTCAGGCCAGAGGGCCTCGACGGCCGCGGCGGGCACAGGGCCTATCGCGTCGCGCAGCAGCGCCATGACCCGGCCCCGCACCTGCCGGTCCGTGCCCGCCCACGCCTGCGTCCGCCGCCGCGCGGCATGCTCGTCGGCCGGCCTCCCGGCGGCCCGCCACGCGCACAGCCCCGCGACCGGGCACGCGTCGCACCGCGGGCTCCGGGCCGTGCACACCAGCGCGCCGAGCTCCATCGAGGCAGCCGACCATCGCGCCGCCGTCGCGTCGTCCTCGGGGACCAGCGACTCCGCCAACCGGAGCTCCGCGGCCGTCTGGCTGGGCGCCGGCAGCGCGACACCCGCCACGGCCCGCGCCAGCACGCGCCGCACGTTGGTGTCGAGCACCACCGAGCGCCGCCCGAACGCGAAGGCCTGCACGGCCGCCGCGGTGTAGGCGCCCACGCCCGGCAGGGCGAGCAGGTCCTCGGAGGCGTCGGGCACCACGCCGGAGTGCCGCTCGACCACGGCGCGCGCGCACTCCTGCAGACGCAGCGCGCGGCGCGGGTAGCCGAGCCGGTCCCACGCGCGCAGCACGTCGGCAGGGCTCGCGGCGGCGAGGTCGGCGGGCTCGGGCCAGCGTGCCATCCACGCCCGCCACGCCGGCTCGACCCGCGCCACCGGGGTCTGCTGCAGCATCACCTCGCTGACCAGCACGCCCCAGGCCGAGCGGTCCTCCGAGCGCCAGGGCAGCTCGCGGGCGTGCTGCCCGAACCACTCGAGCACCGCCTCGCGCAGCAACGGGGCGTCGACGGCAGTGGGCACCGGCCCATCCTCTCCCACGGCGCTGGCCCGTCCCGCAGCGGGCACGCGCCGGGGCGGGTGCGACGGTCGCTGGCAGGTCCCTGGCCGACCCGCCCGGGCTCGGCGTGGGATACCGACCGGGGGACCGGTACCGTACGGCTGGACCGGGTGAAGCGCCGCCGGTGCGCGGCCGACGTGAGGACGGTGCCGTCATGGGTGTGCTGCGACCGGCCGGGCCGCTGCCGTCCCGGGTCTACTGGATCCGCCGATTCGTGGTCCTCGGCATCCCGCTGCTGCTCGTCGTCGTCATCGTGTGGGCGTTGACGGGCCGTGGCGCCCCGGCGGACGCCGCCGACACCGGGCAGACCGGCGACCAGGCCCCCGCGGATGCCCCGGAGGCGCCCGACAAGGCCGATGACGAGGAGCCGGGCGCGCCGCAGGCCTGCGCTCCCGAGGCGTTGGGCCTCACCCTCGCAGCGGACGCGCCGTCGTACGCCGCCGCTGCGGTGCCCACCTTCACGGTCACGCTGGCCAACACCGGCTCTGTCGACTGCCTGGTGGACGCGGGCTCGGGGCAGCTCGAGATCCTGATCGTCTCGGGCGAGGACCGCATCTGGTCGAGCCGTGACTGCCCGGCCGGCGCCGCCGAGCGTCAACTGCTGCTCGGACCCGAGCAGACCGACGTCACGCAGGTCCAGTGGACGCGGGTCCGCTCAGCCGAGGGGTGCGCCACCGGCCTACCCGCCGTGAAGCCGGGCACCTACTCCGCGACGCTCGCCGTCGGCGGAGCGGCCGCCGCGCCCCAGGTCTTCGTCCTGGAGTGACGGGCTCGGGCGTCGCACGTCAGACGTAGCGCTCGAGGATGCTCGACTCGGCCAGCCGGGACAGGCCCTCTCGCACGGCCCGGGCCCGCTGCTCGCCCACGCCGTCCACAGCCATCAGGTCCTCGATGCTCGCCGCGAGGAGCTTCTGCAGGCCGCCGAAGTGCTCGACCAGGCGGTCGACGATGGCGGCGGGCAGCCGGGGGACCTTCGAGAGCAGCCGGTATCCGCGTGGCCCGGCGGCCGCGTCCAGCGCGTCGCCGCCGCCCGGGAGCCCGAGCACGCGGGCGAAATGCGTGATGTCGATCAGCTCGGTGCTGTCGAGCTCGGCGAGCGCGGCCTGCACGGCGTTGGCGTCCCGCTCCTTGCGGGACGCCTCGACGTAGTCCCGGATCACCAGCTCGCGGTCCGAGCTGATGCCGCCGGTGAGCTCGTCGAGCTGCAGGGACAGCAGCCGCCCGTCGGTGCCCAGCTCGACGACGTACCCGGCGATCTCCTCGGAGATGCGGCGCACCATCTCGAGCCTCTGGACCACGGCGGAGACGTCGCGGACGGTGACGAGGTCCTCGATCTCGAGCGCGGACAGGGTGCCGCTGACCTCGTCGAGGCGGGACTTGTACCGCTCGAGCGTCGCGAGCGCCTGGTTCGCACGGGACAGGATCGTGTCGGAGTCCTCGAGCACGTGGCGCACGCCGCCCACGTAGAGGGCGACGATGCGCATCGACGCGGACACGGAGATCACGGGGAAGCCGGTCTGCTTGGCCACACGCTCGGCGGTGCGGTGCCGGGTGCCGGACTCGGTCGTCTCGATGGTGGGGTCCGGCAGCAGCTGCACGGCGGCCCGCAGGATGCGGTGGACGTCCCGGTCCACGACGATGGCGCCGTCCATCTTGGCGAGCTCGCGCAGCCGTGTCGCCGAGAACTCGACCTCGAGCTCGAACCCGCCCGAGCAGATCGACTCGACGGTGCTGTCGTAGCCCAGGACGATCAGTGCGCCGGTGCGGCCGCGCAGGATTCGCTCGAGCCCGTCCCGCAACTCGCCGCCCGGGGCGACAGCGGCCAGCGTCGAGCGCAGGAGGTCGTCAGGCGCAGGAGTGGTCGGCACACGGGTGATCCTACGCGTGGGCGCCTCCCAGGCAGAGGGGGCGACCCGAACGGCGGCGCCCGAGATCACGAGATCCCCGCCGAGGCCGTCCACGGTCGAGGCGGCGCCGGTGTCAGGCGTGGCGGTCTCCGGCGACACCGCAGACGCGGACCGCCTCCGCCAGGTCTCCCACCTCGAGGATCTCCATCCCCGCCGGGGCCGCGCCGCCGTCCAGCGAGCCGGCGGGGACCACCGCCCGGACGAACCCCAGGCGGGCGGCCTCCGCGAGGCGCCGGGTCGTTCCCGTGACGGCGCGGATCTCGCCGGCGAGGCCGACCTCGCCCACGGCGACCATCCCGCGGGGCAGGGCGACGTTCTCCCGGGAGCTGGCGGTCGCGAGGGCGAGCGACAGGTCCGCCGAGGGCTCGACGACCCGGGCGCCGCCGACGGTCGAGACGTAGACGTCTTGATCCGCGAGCCGTGCGCCGACCCGTCGTTGCAGCACGGCGAGCACCATCGCGAGCCGGCTCGCGTCGATCCCGCTGGTGGTGCGGCGGGGGTTGGCCAGCATGCTGGGCGCCACGAGCGCCTGCACCTCGGTGGCCAGCGGCCGGCGGCCCTCGAGGGTGACCGTGACGCACGTGCCGGGCACGTGGTGCAGGGCGTTCGACACGAAGAGCCCGCTGGGGTCGGTGAGGCCGGTGATCCCCGCCTCGGACAGGTCGAAGCACCCCACCTCGTCGGTGGGGCCGTACCGGTTCTTGGTGGCGCGCAGCAGGCGCAGGCGCGAGTGCCGCTCGCCCTCGAACTGGCAGACCACGTCCACCAGGTGCTCCAGCGTCCGAGGGCCGGCCACGGAGCCGTCCTTGGTCACGTGGCCGACGAGCACCACGGGCATGTCGCGCTCCTTGGCGACGGCGATGAGCGCCCCGGCGACCTCGCGCACCTGGCTCACCCCGCCCGCGGCCCCGTCGACCGCGGCCGAGGCGATGGTCTGCACCGAGTCGACGACGAGCAGATCGGGGTCCACCTGCTCGACGTGGCCCAGGACCGTGCCCAGGTCGGTCTCCGCGGCCAGCAGCAGGTGGGGGTCCAGCGCGCCGATCCTCTCCGCGCGCAGCCGCACCTGCCCGGCGGACTCCTCCCCGGTGATGTAGAGGACGCGTCGACCGGTCGCCGCCGTGCCGTCGCCGCCCTCGCGGCCCGCCCGTGCCGCCCTGCTCGCGACGTCCAGCAGCAGCGTCGACTTGCCCACCCCCGGCTCGCCCGCGAGCAGCACCACGGCGCCCGGCACCAGGCCGCCGCCCAGCACCCGGTCGAGCTCGTCGACTCCGGTCGGACGGGCGCGGCTCGCCTCGACGTCGATCTCGGCGATCGGGCGGGCAAGGGCTCGCGTGGGCGCCACGGTGGCCGTGCGCGGGGCGCCGCCTCCCGGACCGGCGTCCTCGAGCACCGATCCCCAGGCCTGGCACTCGCCGCAGCGGCCCACCCACTTGGACGTGGTCCACCCGCACTCACCGCACCGGAATCCGGCACGGGAGGCGCGGCTGAGGGGTTCGGCGCGGCGGGCGCTGGTCGTCGAGGTCACGGGGGCACGCTAACCCGCGGCGCCCACATGCCCGTGCGCCGGGTGGCGGCCTCGCGCCGCGCGGCCGCGCCCCGGAGGATGGGCCCATGGCAGCTGGGCCGCGGCGTCGGGCACTGGGCCGCTGGTCGCGCTCGGCGGCGCTGCTCGGCAGCGCGGTCCTCGCGTACTACACGGTCCCGTTGAGCTCGGCCGAGACCACGGAGGCACGGGCCTGGCGCTGGATCCTCTTCATCCTCGGGGTTCTCGGGTTGATCGCGCTCACCGCGCACCAGATCCGTCGCCAGCTGCGGTCCCGGGACGACACAGGCGTGCGACTGGCCAGCATCATGGTGGTGCTGTACGCGGTGGTGGTGTTCTTCTCGGTCGCCTACTACGGCCTCGCGACCCGTGCCGAGGGCCAGATGGAGGGCATCGCGACCCGCACCGACGCCCTGTACTACACAGTGGTGACGCTCGGCACCGTCGGGTACGGGGACGTTCATGCGGTCGGCCAGGGCGCCCGGATCGTGACCACGGTGCAGATCCTCTTCGACCTGGTCATCGTCGGCCTGCTCGCCTCGGTCGCCACGCAGCAGATCCAGAGGATGGGCAGGCGTTCGCGCCAGGGGGACGAGCAGCGCGACGAGCGCACCTGAGGGTGGCCGCGGCGGGGAACGGGCGTGGACGGGGGGCGTGCCCTGTGGAGGCCTGGTGTCGCTGCCGGGCGGCGCCAGCGCCGACCACTAAGGTTCTAGCGACCTCCGGGCGGACCGGATGACGCGCAGTAGGGGAGACATGCCATGAGCGACACCCGACCGGGCGGCCAGCCGGGACACCCCGCAGAGCGCCCGTCCGCGCCGTCGCCGTTGTGGCCGCAAGGACTGGGCGGCGTGGCCGGGCAGGGATCGACGCAGCCCAGCCCGACGCCCGAGCCGGACGTCGCGACACGTGCCCGCAGCGCCGACGCGGACGTCGACGCCGCCGCCCGCAAGCGTCGCCTGATGCTCATCGGCGGCATCGCCGGCGGGGTCGTCGTGGTGGGCGGCGTGATGGCCGCCCTGCTGCTCGGCGGCGACGACAGCCCGGCGCCCGCCACGGACGCCGCCACGGTGTTCCTCCCGTCGCCCACCCCCTCCGTCGCCCCCGTGGCGCGTGAGGCGGCCACCGCGTTCGCCGCGGTGCTGCCCGTCTCCGTGCTGCAGTTCGCCCTGGCGACCTCGGCGAACGACGACGCCTGGCTCGCCGCCAACGCCATCGAGGCGTACACCGAGACCTTCACGGACGGCGCCTCGGGCACGGTCACGGTGCAGGCCGGGCAGTGGGAGACGCCCGAGGAGGCCGCCGCCCACGCGGCGAGGCTCGCTGCCGAGCTGCCCGCGGCCGGTGACGCCGCCGCGACGGCCGACCCGACGGCGACCCCGGCGGCGCCGGCGCCTGAGTCGGGCGAGGTGACCGTCGCCGGCGCGGCGGTCGGGACCTACACGATCGGCGCCCTCGGCGCGGACGGGGTCGCGGTGTGGTCCAACGGCACCACGGTGTTCCGGGCCACCGGCCCGGTCGAGGTCATCCACGACTTCTACAAGGCGTTCCCGCTCTGACCCGAGCGTGACGCGGCCCCGCTGCGCAGCGGTGAGCCGCGAGGCCGGCGACCCTCGCGGTCAGCCGGTCAGGCGCTCCGTGCTGGCCGCGGGCGGCGCCCGGAACACCCAGTGCCGCAGCATGACGAACCGCGCCAGCGTGGCGCCCAGGTTGGCGGCGACCAGCACCGCCAGGTCGACGGTGGCGGACGCCTCGGGGGCGAACGCGTGGACCAGGGCCAGCGAGCCGGACGTCAGGCCCCAGCTCAGCCCGAAGATCAGCAAGCCCTGCCCGTGGTGCGTGGCGGCGCGGGCCCGGCCGTGGACCCCGAAGGTGACGCGCCGGTTCGCCGCGGTGTTCCCGACGGCGGTCACGAACAGCGCGACCACGTTGGCGATCTGCGCGCCCAGCGGTCCACGCAGCAGCAGGAACAAGGTCACGTAGGACGCCGTCATGACGGCGCCCACCATCGCGAACCGGATGAGCTGCCGGGCCAGGGTCGAGTGGCAGGCGGCGCGCAGGGCCTCCCGGGCGGCTCGCGGCGGCAGGCCGCTCGCGGAGGGGGGCGGCGCCTGCTCGCTCGGCGCGGGACCTTGCGGGCGCACGGGCAGCCGTGCCACCAGGGTCGACCCGGTCATGGTCTGACGACGCCCCACCGTGCTCCGGCTCCTCGATCGGTTGCGGCCCCGGGCACAGGCGTCGGCCCGTCCCGAGATCATGCCCAGCCCGGTGATCCGTCCTGCGGACCCCCGTTCCGGAGGGGGTGACTCTATCCCCGCAGGATGGGAGGTTGATGACAGCGGCGGAATCCCTTACAGCCAGCCGTTGTCCTGGGCGATCCGGATGGCGTCGACCCGGCCCCGCGCGCCGAGCTTGTCGACGATCGCCGACAGGTAGTTGCGCACGGTGCCCTCTGAGAGGAAGAGCCGCTGGGCCGACTCGCGGACCGAGCAGCCGCTGGCCACGAGGTCGAGGAGCTCCTGCTCGCGAGGCCGCAGCGGGTTGGCGCCCAGCCGGACGGCCGCCGCCGCGAGGTTCGCGTCGAGCACCTGCCCGCCGCTGGCCACGGTCCGCACCCCGTCGACGAGGGCGCGCGCCGACGCCGTCTTCAGCACGAACCCGCTGGCGCCCGCGTCAAGGGCCGACTTCACCGACCCCGGGCGCCCGACCCCGGTGAGGA
Organism: Cellulomonas chengniuliangii; assembly: GCF_024508335.1. Taxonomy (NCBI): domain Bacteria; kingdom Bacillati; phylum Actinomycetota; class Actinomycetes; order Micrococcales; family Cellulomonadaceae; genus Cellulomonas; species Cellulomonas chengniuliangii. The sequence continues at coordinate 491,390 of NZ_CP101988.1, forward strand.
TCATGACGCGCACGCTCGGCAGCGCGCTCGCCAGGTCGCCCGCCACCGCGATCCCATTGCGCCCGGGCATGTCCAGGTCGAGCAGTGCGACGTCGGGCAGGGTGCGCTCCGCGGCGGCGAGGACCAGGTCCCCGCGGCCCACCTCTGCGACGACCTCGAAGTCGTCCTCCATGCCCAGCAGCGCGACGAGCGCGGAGCGGACGACGTGCATGTCCTCGGCGACGAGCAGACGGATCACGCGGTGACCTCCTCGGTCAGGGCTGGGTCGTCGGTGACCGGCATGGAGGCCTGCAGGGTCCAGGTGCCCTCGGGTCCCACCCGGGTGGACACCTCGCCCCCGGACGCGGCGACCCGCTCGTGCAGGCCGCGCAGGCCGTTGCCGCCCGGGGCGCCCCCGATCGGCACGCCGTGCGGAGAGGACCATGGCGCGTTGACGCGGCCGTCGCCGTCGATCCCCCGGGGGGCGGGGCAGCTCGATGCCGTCGTTCTCCACGGTCACCACCACCCGAGGCCCGACGTGCTCGGCGGTGAGCCGGCAGGTGGTGGCGCGGCTGTGCTTGAGCACGTTCGTGACGCCCTCGCGCACCACCCACGCGAGGGTGTCCTGCACGTGGTCGGGCACGGCGTGGGCGTCGACCCGCACGTGGCAGTCGATGCCAGCCTCTTCGAGCAGCTCGAGCCCGACGTCGATCTCGCTCTCGAGCGAGAGGTTCCGGTACCCCGTGACCAGCGCGCGCAGGTCGTCGCCGCACTGCGCGGCCACCGCGGCGATCTGGTCGAGCTCGTCGACTGTCTCCGTGTCGTAGCCGCGCTCGTGGTACCGCCGCGCCAGCTCGGTCTTCAGCACGATGGCGGCGAGCCCGCGGCCCAGCAGGTCGTGCAGGTCGCGGGACATCCGGAGCCGCTCGCGCAGCACCGCCGTGCTGACCAGCTCGGCGCGGAGCTGGTTGAGCTCGATGGTGATGCCGACCGTCCAGGCCAGCGCCGCGAGCACCCCCGAGGTCAGCAGCAGCTGGAGCGTCCCGTAACCGGTGACGACGGCGCTCTGCTGGAACACGAGCAGCGACACCGCGAGGTCGACGGCCAGGATGGCGAGCACCAACGGGACCGACCTGCGCCAGGGCAGCGCGGAGAGCGCGCAGGCGGCGAGCAGGCCCGCCGAGGCGCCCCAGGACGGGCCGACGACGATCACCGGCAGGTAGCAGACGGCGGCCAGCGCGCTGAGCGTCCACTTGGCGTGCGCGGGCCCGTGCCGGGTGAGCCGCAGGGTCAGGTGGTGGACCACGAGCATCGCCAGCGGCACGGACAGCAGCCACACGAGGACCGCGGTGGGGCTGCTCGTGTGCCGCACGGCTGTGACCGACAGCGCGGGGGCGGTGCTGAGGCAGACGGCCACCGCGTCGAGGGCGCGGACGGCAGGCCACCGTCGCCACAGCGCAAGGCGAGCGCGCCAGACGGACGACAGGGCGGGAACCATGACGACCCCCTCGCTCGTCGACGACCCGCGCGAGAGTCTAGTGACTCGGGCGCACGGCGGACAGGACGTCTGGCCTGGTGTCCGGCCCCATCACACGAAGAGCCAGACGGGGTTGAGCTCGCGGGGCCCGGGCGGGACCCACCCCAGCCGTTCTGGCACGTCGTGCAGGCGCCCAGGGCCAAGCCGCCGGTCGAGGTGGCGCAGGCCCGGGGCGAGGACGCGGGCGACGGGCACCCCGACCTCCGGCCGGGTGCTGTCGTGGGCGAGCACCTCGATCCGCTGCTCGCCGAGCAGCGCCACGACGGCCCGCACGTCGGCCGTCGCGTCGCCCGACGGCCGGATCCTCACCGGGCTGCGGGGCGCCTCGGCGTGCGGGCGCAGGTAGGGGTGGGCGCCGATCCGGGCCTCGGCCCAGAACGCGCGAGCCTCCGGGGGCGCCCCCGGTGCGTCGGTGTCCGGGCCTACCGCCAGCATCTGGTCGAGCTCGCCGAGCGCCCGCGCCGCCGCCGCGGCCATGTCGAGGTGGGCTCCGAACCCGAACACCACAGCCTCCTCGGGCGCGTCGACGCGCCTGCTGACGGCCGCGACCACCGGGATCCCCAGGTCGTGGGTGAGGTCGAGCAGCCACCACTCCCGACCGGCGCCCCGCACAGCGCGCTCGGTCCGGCGGCGCAGCCCGGGGTCGAGGATCGACGGGTCGAGCGCAGGCCGTGGGGAGCGCGGGTACCACCACAGGCTCACGGCGTCCCGCTCCACCAGCTCGAGGGCGCCGTGCAGCACCGCCTCCGGCCAGGTCGCCGCCGCGGCGCACCCGTTGGAGTCGGGCGCCCCGATGTCGGACGGCCCGGGGTGGCCGAACAGCAACGTCGACGCGGGCGCCCACCGCACCCGGCCCGTGGTCAGGGATCGCAGCGGCAGCAGGTCGACCTGCTCGTCGGGCCCCAGGCGCCGGGGGGCGTCGTCCTGGTCCTCGGAGTGCAGCAGCCACTCGGCGGGGTCGAGCCCGTCCGCTCCGAGGCGGCGAAGCGTGCCGCGCCGGGCAGGCTCGTCGCCGTGCCACGACACCGAGTAGCGCTCGACGGCCTCGCCGAGCGCCGAGGCGCGAGCCTGCGCGACGTCCGAGCCGCGTCCCATCGCGGGCAGGGTCGTCCAGCCGGCGCCGGTGCGGACCCGGTGGTGGACCTGCGCCACGTGGCCGCCGGTGGCCTGCACGGACTCCTGCAGAGCCGACACGATGCCTGCGCGGGGGTCCACGAAGGGCTCGAGGAGCGCGGCGAACTCGGCGGCGCCCAGGCTGCGGTAGCCGTGCGCGACATGCAGCGGGGTCGGCGTGAGGCGCGCCAGCTCGGGCGCCGCCTGGTGGTCGTCCCGCCGCGCGCCGCACCGGGGGCACGTGGGGAACCGGGTGAGCCGGTGGCGCATCGCAGCAGTCCCGCCCAGGTCGAGGACCACGAGCTCCCACCGGAGTGCCGCGCCGTGGGGAGTCTGGGCCTCCGGGGTGCTCAGCAGCCGGGTGAGCCGGTCGGCTGCCGCCATGCCGGCGGCGTGCTCGGCGTCGACCGACCATCCGAGCGACACGTCGTGGGGCGGGTCGCTCGTGGCGCCCGGCAGCAGCGAGCGGACCAGGCACAGCGCGCACCCGTGCCCGCCGCCCGCCGGGCTCGAGAGGTCGGCGCCGAGAAGGGGGCCGAGGCGCACGGTGTGCTGTCCCAGCCCGATGGGCAGCACCCGTGCCCCGGCGGCCAGTGCGACGTCATAGGCGGTGCGAGCCGCCCGGCTGGTGAGGTCGGCGGTGAGGACGACGTGCACGGGCGGGCCTGCGCCCGCCTCCGGCAGTGCCGGCGCCGCGGCGGCGAGTGCGGCGCAGAACCCGTCGCCGGTGGCGCCGCGGGAGTCGCCCGCCACGACGATCGTCACCAGGCACGTCGCGGGCGCCTCCGCGCGCGCGTCCGTGGGGGAGGGCGCCGGGCGTGCTGGCGACTCGTCGATGAGGACGACTCCCCGCGCGCGCAGCCGGGTCAGGGCTGACCACCACGCGGCGGCGGGTCGGGCCATTCCCGCCCGCGCCGCGCCTGCCGTGACGGCTGCCAGCAGGTCGACCACCGGGAGGGGCCGGCCGCGCGGATCGAGCTCGGCCAGCAGGGCCCGCTCGGTCACCGGCGTGACGACCTCGTGCAGGCCCTCCCGCACCAGTCGCACGGAGCCAGGGCGGGCCCAGTCGGGAATCGTCTGCCCTGCGGCCAGCCCTGGCGCGGCCGGCGCATCGACGGCGCTGCCCGAGGGCGGGCACAGGACGACCCCCGCGCTGTCCGCCAGAGCCACGACCGAGTCGCGGGTCATCGGGACGGGCACAGGGGCCGTCGTGCCGCCGGGAGCATTCCTCGCGGCGGGAGGTGTCACTTCGGGGCGAACTCCCCGGGGTAGAAGTGGCCGGGGACGCGGAGCGTGAACCAGTAGAAGGACTCGAAGTCCTCCACGTGGGCTGCGCCGGTCGCCGGGGTGGGCTCGGTGGCGCCGTCGAGCATCGTGTAGAGCTCGTCGAGCGTGGCTTCCGGGGTGGTGAGCGTCGGCATGTCGAGATCCCCTCTCGTGGGCGCCGGCGGCGCCTCGGGCCCCCACTGTCCTCGACGCCCCCGGCGCCCGCGTAGTGCGTTGCGCACCGAGCAGTGATGTGTTTCGCCCCTTGTGTGGCGTCCCACACGTGGCGAAACGGGCATCGACGTGGTGGACGCTCGGGCTCGTCGTGCGTTTCGCACTTTCTCGCCCGGAGGGCTTCCGTCCCTGCTCAGCGCCATTAAGTTGGCGGAATGCAGCGGCCGATGATCAGGGCATGGGCGCCGGGGGACGCCACGGCCCTGACAGTGGGCGTCGTCGCACGGGAAGCCAGGGGGACTGTCAGCCACGTGCGGCGGTAGATCGCCAGCAATCGGACGCGCAGGGGGAAGTCAGGGCGGGCGCCACAACGGGGCGCCCGCCCTGACTGCGTCCCCGGATGGCGGGAGACGGCGTGGAGGGACTCGTCGCGTCGAGCGCGAGAGAGGTGCGGGCCTAGACCCAGCCGTTCGCCCGGGCCTTCCGGCCGCCATCGACGGCGTCCCGGCCCCCCACTTTGCGGAGCGCCGAGAGCAGGTGCCGCTGCACCACAGACTGGGAGAACCCCAGCTGCGCGGCGGCGTCGGCGATGCCGCCGCCGCAGGCCATCCTGTCCAGCACCGCGGTCTCTGCCTCGTTCAGAGGGCTGTTCCGCAGCCGGTCGGCGGTCGTCTCGAGCTCCGCGCACAGGACCTGCTCGCCTGCTGCGGTGCGTCGGATCGCCTCGATCATCTGGCGCGGCGCCGTGTTCTTCAGCAGCATGCTGCCCGCCTTGGCGCTGAGCACCGGCAGCACGGAGGTGGGACGGCCCAACGTGGTCAGGAGCAGCAGGCGCACCGGCGGGTCCTGACGGTGCAGGGCCTCCGCGAGGCGCCCGGCGTGCGCGTGCGTGGCGTCCACCAGATCGAGGTCCAGCAGGACCAGGTCCGGTCGCCACGCGGCCGCGGCATCGACCAGGCCCTCGCAGGTGTCGACCTCGCCCACCGTGGAGATGTCGTCCTCGGTGGCGAGGAGCGCGCTCAAGGTGGTGCGGACCAAGCTGCTCTCGTCGGCCACGACGACGCGGATCATCTGCGGTGCTCCCCCCGGTGCGGGAGAGGGGCTCCCGCACGTGTCGAGTCTCTAGAGCAGGAGGCGGGCGGGCGAGTCCGTCCCGCACGTCCTGGACGTGCGAAACGCATGAGTGCCCAGATCGCCCGGCGTGGCGCCCCGGTCACGCGTCCTCGGGCGGCGCCAGGTCGGGCGTCGTGAGGGCGGGCAGCGTGACGGTGAATGTGGTGGCGCCCGGCGTGCCGTCCACCTCGATGCTCCCGCCGTGGGCCAGGACGACGGCGTGCGCGATCGCGAGGCCGAGCCCGGTGGACCCGCTCGCGTGGTTGCGCGACGCGTCTCCCCGCGTGAAGCGCTGGAAGAGCCGGGACCGCAGGGGCTCCTCGATCCCGGGGCCGTCGTCGCGGACGGTGACGCGCACCTGGCCGGCCGCGGCGTGAACGCCCAGCACCACCGTGGTGCCAGCAGGAGTGTGCTCCCGGGCGTTCGACAGCAGGTTCACCAGCACCTGCCGGAGCCGGTCCTCGTCGCCCCGCACGATCGGGGGCGTGGCGCCCGCCTCGTCCAGGTCCAGCCGCCACACGTGGTCGCGGCTCGCCGCGTGCGCGTCGGCGACGGCGTCGACGGCCAGCGCGGCGACGTCCACCTCGTGGTGCTCGAGGTCTCGGCCCGCGTCCAGGCGGGCCAGGAGCAGCATGTCCTCGACGAGGGCCGTCATGCGCTGGGACTCCGACTCGACCCGGCTCATCGCGCGGAGGGCGTCCGGCGGCAGCTCGTCCGGCAGCCTGCGCACCAGCTCGGCGTAGCCGCGGATGGACGCGAGCGGCGTGCGCAGCTCGTGGCTGGCGTCGGCGACGAACCGCCGCACCTGGGTCTCGGACTCCTGCCGCGCGGCGAGCGCCGCCCCGACGTGGCCCAGCATCTGGTTGAAGGCCGCGCCCACCCGCCCCACCTCGGTCGACGGGTCGGTGTCGGCGTCCGGCACCCGCTCGGCGAGCGTGACCTCGCCGCGGGACAGCGGCAGCTCCGCGACGCGGGTCGCCGTGGCCGCCACCCGGTTCAGCGGGCGCAACTCGCGGCCCACCAGCCACCAGCCCGCGCAGCCGGCGATGAGCAGTCCCAGGAGCGCGACCCCCACCTCGACCATGACGTACCTCTCGACGGTGGTGGCCGCGTCCCGGATTGACAGGCCGGTGACCACGACCTCCCCGCCGGGCGCCGTCGTGCCGATGACTCGGTAGCCGCCCAGGCCGGGCAGCGTCACCGAGACTGGCTCGCCGTCCAGGGGGGCCTCGGCCAGCACGTCCTGCTGTTCGGCGCTCAGCGGCTGGAAGTCCCCGCTGTCGTCGAAGTACCCGGCGACCACCTGCCCGCCCTGCTCGAAGTAGCTGAGCGAGCCGACGTCCTGCTGGCCGGGCAGCCGCAGCGACGGCGGGAGGCGCTCGCGGTCCTCCGGCCAGGTCGGGGCCGGTGAGCCCGGGTCCGGCGAGCCATCGTCCGGGGCGGGCGCGCGCCCCGGGCCGTCGATCCGGTCGGGGGCGCTCCTCGCGCGGGCGCTCGCGGCGACCAGCCGGTCGTCGATCTGCCCCAGCAGCGAGTCCCTGAGCGCCAGCGTGGACACGACGCCCATGACCGCCGCCACCGCCGCGGTCAGCGCCAGCAGCACCACGACGAGGCGCCGGCGCATCGTCCAGCGACGCCGGCCGGGACGGGCGCCGGGCGCCTCGCGAGCGGGCGCCCCGCCCGGCGCCGCGGTCACGCCGGCTCCGCGGCCTCGGCCGGCTTGAGCACGTAGCCCACACCCCGCAGCGTGTGGATCATCGGTGCGCGGCCGGCGTCGATCTTGCGGCGCAGGTAGGAGATGTACAGCTCGACGATGTTGGCCTGGCCGCCGAAGTCGTACTGCCACACGCGGTCGAGGATCTGCGCCTTGGACAGCACCCGGCGCGGGTTCCGCATGAAGTAGCGCAGCAGCTCGAACTCCGTGGCGGTCAGGCGGATCTCGTCCCCGCCGCGCCACACCTCGTGGCTGTCCTCGTCCATGCGCAGGTCGCCGACCGTCAGCACCGCCTCTTCGCGCTCGCTGACAGCCCCCGCCCGGCGCAGCAGGGCCCGCAGCCGCGCGACGACCTCCTCGAGGCTGAACGGCTTGGTGACGTAGTCGTCCCCGCCAGCAGTGAGCCCGGCGACCCGATCCTCGACAGCGTCCTTCGCGGTGAGGAACAGCACGGGCGTCAGCGGGTTGACGGCGCGGACGCGGCGCAGCACGTCGAGGCCGGACATGTCGGGGAGCATGATGTCGAGCAGGATGACGTCCGGGTCGAAGGACTTCGCGAGCTTCAGGGCCGCGTGCCCGGTGAGCGCGGTCTCCACCTGCCAGCCCTCGTAGCGCAGCGCGGTGCCGAGCAGCTCGGCGAGCGTCGCCTCGTCGTCCACCACCAGGGCGCGGATGGGCGAGCCGTCGCTGCGGGTCACGATGTCACGGGCGCCCAGGGTGCTCATGCCCCCAGCGTGCGCCGTCCGGCTGTGCCGCCCCTGATCGCATCCTGTGAGCCCGCTGTGGCCCAGCCCAGCCCGGGCCGCGGTCGGCCGCGCGCTTGCCGCAGGACGGCCGACGCACATCCCCGCGTGTCGTCGCCTACCGTTGTCGGGTGACGAACGCGAGCACCACCCGAGCGCTGCCGCGGGCCGAACGAGGCGCGCCGTCCCGGCTCGCGGGCGCCACCGGCCTTGTCGTGGCGGTGGTTTCGGCCGTCGGCGTCTGGGCGTGCTGGCGCCTGTTCGTGGACACCTGGGCCGGGCAGCAGGTCGAGTGGGCCGCCCTGCAGGGCGCGCAGAACTGGCAGGGCCAGCTGTGGCGGGTGGCCGAGCGCGTGCTCGACGTGGTGTCCGTGGGGTTCATCGCCGTGGTGCTGCTCGCGGCTGTGCTGATCGCGCTCGTGCGCCGCAGGTGGTCGCTCGCGGTCCAGGTGGCCGCGCTCATGATCGGCGCCAACGTCACGACCCGGGTGGTGAAGCTGGTGCTCCTGGACCGGCCCGACCTGGGGGTCGAGGGCACCTGGGGCAACACCCTGCCCAGCGGGCACACCACGGCGGCGGCCTCGATCTCCGCCGTCCTGCTGATGGTCGTTCCCCGGCGCATACGTCCCTGGGCCGCCGTGCTCGGCGCTGGCTACACCGCGGCCACCGGGGTCTCGACGCTGGTCGGGCAATGGCATCGGCCGTCCGACGTGGTCGCCGCCGTGCTGGTGGTCACGGCGTGGGCCGCTGTGTCGTGCTCGGTCGTGGCGCTGCTCCCCAGCACCCGCGACCTGTCCGCGCCCGCCGTGGCGCCCGGCTCGCGCGAGCAGCGGTTGACGCGCCGTGTCACTTGGGCGCTGGTGATCGTCGGGCTCGCCTCCGGGGCGGTGGCGCTCGTGGCGCTGCAGACGACATGGGCGCACCGGGTCGCGTTGGACTCCCGGGCCGACGTGCTCACGGCCTACCTCGGAGGCGCAGCGGGCGTGCTCGCGGCCAGCTGCCTCGCGTTCGCGTTGCTGCTCGCCCTCATGGGCGCCTCCACCGCGCCCGCCCGGGCGGCGGCGCCGTCGGAGTCGGCGCTTGACGAGACGTCGTAGAGTGCCCGAACGACGGATGCGCACCGCTGGCCCAGGGCCGGCCGGGTGCCTCCGCGCACGGGGGCCAGCTTCGGCATCTCCCGAATCCCAGAACATCGAGGAAGCAGGAACGTATGTCCGCAGGTCGCAAGCTCGTCATCGTGGAGTCGCCCGCCAAGGCACGCACGATCGCCGGCTACCTCGGGTCTGAGTACGAGGTGGAGGCGAGCGTGGGGCACATCCGTGACCTCCCGCAGCCCAGCGAGCTGCCCGCCGACATGAAGAAGGGCCCGTTCGGCAAGTTCGCGGTCGACGTGGACAACGGCTTCGAGCCCTACTACGTCGTCGACCAGGACAAGAAGAAGAAGGTCGCGGAGCTGAAGCGCCTGCTCAAGGACGCCGACGAGCTCTACCTGGCCACTGATGAGGACCGCGAGGGCGAGGCCATCGCCTGGCACCTGCTGCAGGAGCTCAAGCCGAAGGTCCCCGTCAAGCGGATGGTGTTCCACGAGATCACCCGGGAGGCCATCGAGCGCGCGCTGGAGAACACCCGCGAGCTCGACGAGCGCCTCGTCGACGCCCAGGAGACGCGCCGCATCCTCGACCGGCTCTACGGGTACGAGATCTCGCCCGTGCTGTGGCGCAAGGTCCGCCAGGGCCTGTCCGCCGGCCGTGTGCAGTCCGTCGCCATGCGGCTCGTCGTCGAGCGGGAGCGCGAGCGGATGGCGTTCGTCCCCGCCGAGTACTGGGACGTCACCGGGACCTTCGCCGTCGCGGACGAGGCGGAGCCCGACTTCGGCGCGCGGCTCGTGCAGGTCGACGGGCGCCGGGTCGCGTCCGGCCGGGACTTCGACGACCGCGGCCAGCTGAAGGCCGGCGGCCAGGACGGCGCCGTCCAGCTGGGGGAGGCCCTCGCCACCGCGCTGGCCACCAGCCTGGCCGATGCGCCCTTCGCGGTGCGCAGCCTCGAGACCAAGCCGTACACGCGCCGCCCCGCGGCCCCGTTCACGACCTCGACCCTGCAGCAGGAGGCAGGCCGCAAGCTCCGCATGGGCTCGCGGCAGGCCATGCGCACCGCGCAGTCGCTGTACGAGAACGGCTACATCACCTACATGCGAACCGACTCCCCGGCGCTGTCGACGCAGGCCATCGACGCCGCGCGCCGGCAGGCAGCCGAGCTGTACGGGGCCGAGTACGTGCCCGACGCGCCGCGCGTCTACACGTCCAAGAGCAAGGGCGCCCAGGAGGCCCACGAGGCCATCCGCCCCGCCGGCGACCACTTCCGCACCCCCGCGCAGGTGGCGAAAGAGCTCTCCGGGGACCAGTTCCGCCTGTACGAGCTGATCTGGAAGCGCACCGTCGCGTCGCAGATGGCCGACGCGCGCGGCTCGACGGCCTCCGTCCGCCTTGCCGCGACCGCCTCGCTGCCGGCCGACTCGCCCGCGGAGGGCTTCGCCGGCCGCGACGTCGAGGCGGTGTTCGGCGCCTCGGGCACCGTCATCACGTTCCGCGGCTTCATGGCCGCCTACGAGGAGGGTCGGGACACCGACCGCTACGACGAGGCCGAGGGATCGTCCCGGAAGGGCGAGGCGGACGCGCGCCTGCCCCAGATGGCGGAGGGCGACCCGCTGACCGCGAGCGAGCTCGAGGCCGGCGGCCACCGCACGTCCCCGCCGCCGCGCTTCACCGAGGCCAGCCTGGTCAAGGCCCTCGAGGAGCGGGGCATCGGCCGCCCGTCGACCTACGCCGCGACCATCTCGGTGATCCAGGACCGCGGCTACGTCACCAGCCGGGGCCAGGCGCTGGTGCCCAGCTGGCTCGCCTTCGCGGTGACCCGGCTGCTCGAGGAGAACTTCGACCGGCTGGTCGACTACGACTTCACCGCCTCCATGGAGGAGGACCTCGACGCGATCGCGGCCGGCAGCAAGGACCGGGTGGCGTGGCTGACCAGGTTCTACTTCGGTGACGGCGCGCCGCAGACGGGCGCGGTCACGGCCGTGGGCGAGGACGTGGGCGGGCTGCACGGCCTGGTCGCGAACCTGGGCGACATCGACGCCCGCGTCGTGAACTCGATCGAGATCGGCGACGGCATCATGCTGCGGGTGGGGCGCTACGGCCCGTACCTGGAGGACTCCGCGGCCACGGCCGAGGGCGGCGAGCCCAAGCGGGCCTCGGTGCCCGACGAGCTGGCCCCGGACGAGCTCACCGTCGAGAAGGCGCGCGAGCTCCTCGAGACCCAGCCCGAGGGCGACATCGTGCTCGGCCAGGACCCGGACACGGGCACGACGATCGTCGCGAAGAAGGGCCGGTTCGGCCCGTACGTCACCGAGCTGCTGCCCGAGCCCGAGCTCGACGAGGGCCTGTCGGCCGCGGCGAAGAAGCGGGCGCTCGCGGCGGCCCCCAAGCCGCGCACCGCCTCGCTGCTCAAGTCGATGCAGCTCGCGACGCTCACGCTCGACGACGCGCTCAAGCTGCTGTCGCTGCCTCGCGTGGTCGGCAAGGACCCGGAGTCGGGCGACGAGATCACCGCGCAGAACGGCCGCTACGGGCCGTACCTGAAGAAGGGCACGGACTCGCGGACGCTCCCCACCGAGGAGGCGATGTTCGACATCACCCTCGAGGAGGCGCTCGCGATCTACGCCCAGCCCAAGCGGGGCCGTGGCGCCACCGCGTCGGCTCCGCTGCGCGAGCTCGGCGAGGACCCCGCCTCGAAGAAGCCGGTCGTGGTCAAGGACGGCCGGTTCGGGGCCTACGTCACCGACGGCGAGGTGAACGCGACGCTCCGCAAGGAGGACGCCGTCGAGACCATCACGCTGGAGCGCGCCGCCGAGCTGCTCGCCGAGAAGCGCGCGAAGGGCCCCGCCAAGAAGCCGGCGCGCAAGCCAGCCGCCCGCAAGGCTCCCGCCAAGAAGGCTCCCGCGAAGAAGGCGTCCTCCTCGAAGGCGTGACCCCGGAGGTCAGTGCGCGCGGTGCGGCACGGGCTCCGGGAGCCCTGCCGCCGCGCGGACCTCGCGGGAGAAGGACTCGATCGAGCGCAGCGCGTCGACGAGCTCCGGCACGGTGATCGTGAACGGCATCGCGTGGATCGTCTCGCCCTCGGCGAGCGCGAGCTCCGCGACGCGGGTGAGGTCGTCCACGTCATCGGGGGACAACCCGATCTCGGTGAGGGTGTTCGGCAGGCCGACCCGCGTGGTGAAGAGCACGAAGTCGGTGATGTCGGCCGTGGGCGCGCCCTCGAGCATCAACTGGGTCACCGATCCGATGTTCACCTTCTGCCCGTGCATCAGGCCGTGGGTCTGCGGGGCGGCGGTGAGCCCGTTGTGGATGGCGTGCGCGGCGGCGAGCCCGCCGGACTCGAACCCCACGCCCGACAGCAGCGTGTTGGCCTCCACGACCTTGTCGACGGCCGGGGTCACCAGGTGGTCGCGCACCGCCCAGACGGCGGGCAGCGCGTACTCCCACAGCACGTCCCAGCAGAGCTTCGCGAGCGCGGTCCCCGTGGTGGTCGGCTGCCCGCCGGCCATCGTCGTGGAGCGGGCCTCGGCGACGGCGCGCGCCTCGATCCAGGTCGCGAGGGCATCCCCGACCCCGGCCACCAGGAACCGGGCGGGGGCGTTGGCGACGAGCTGCGTGTCGACCAGCACCAGGTCGGGGTTGTGCGGGAAGAACCGGTACTCCTCGAAGGCCCCCTCCTCGGTGTAGATGACCGAGAGGGCCGAGCACGGCGCGTCGGTCGACGCGATCGTCGGCACGCTCACCCAGCGGACGCCGGCCAGGTGCCCGGCCGCCTTGACCGCGTCGATGGTGCTGCCGCCGCCCACCCCGACGACCACGTCGGACCCCGTCTCGCGGATCCGCTCGGCGATGCGGTCGACCGCGGCAGCGGTGGCGTACACGCCGAACGGGTCACGGGTGACGGGCAGGCCGGCGCCCTCGAGGGAGCCCTGGACGGCGCCCTCGACGAGCCCCCACACGTCGTCGTCGGCGACGAGCAGGGGCGTGTTGCCGATCGCGGCGAGCTGCGTGCCCAACGACGCCAGGGCGCCGCGGCCCTGGCTGTAGCGCGACGGGCTGATGAAGGTGCGGACGGGCGACTGCGCGGACATGGGCTCTCCCCGGGACGGTGGATGACGCCGCAGACCCGTCCGTGACCCCCAGGTCGCGAGGCGGCTGGCGGCGGACCGGCGACATGTCCACGGTAGGCGCCACCGCTCGCCGGCGCAGGGTGAGCGCTAGGTTGGTCGCCATGTCACGCACCGAGGACCCGCGCACCGCACCTCCCATCCGCTGGGGCATCCTGGGCGCCGGCGGCATCGCCGGCGTCTTCGCCGACGCCGTCAACGCGCACACCCGCGCCCAGCTCGTCGCGGTCGGCTCCCGCAACCGGGACCGCGCCGAGCGGTTCGCCACCTCCCACGGCATCCCCACCACCCACGTGGGCTACCGCGACCTCGTCGAGGACCCGCAGGTGGACGTGGTGTACATCGCGACGCCGCACTCCGAGCACCTGGAGAACGCGCTGCTGGCCATCGCGGCGGGCAAGCACGTGCTCGTCGAGAAGTCGTTCACGCGCAACACCGGCGAGGCCGAGCAGGTCTTCGCGGCGGCCCGCGCGGCGGGGGTCTTCGTGATGGAGGCGATGTGGACGCGGTTCCTGCCGCACGTCGCCGCGCTGCACCAGGTGGTCGACGCCGGCGAGGTCGGCGAGATCGTCAACCTCACCGCCGACCACGGCCAGTTCTTCCCGTTCAACCCGACGAGCCGCTTGTTCGACCCTGCGCTGGCCGGCGGCGCGCTGCTCGACCTCGGGGTGTACCCGGTGTCCTTCGCCCATGACTTCCTGGGCGCCCCGGAGTCGGTGCACGCGACCGGAGCCCTCACCGAGACCGGCGTCGACGGGCAGGTGTCGATGGTGCTCACGTACCCGGGCGGCGTGCAGGCGACGCTGAGCACGACCCTGTGGGCCAAGACGCCCACCACGGCCACCATCTCCGGCACCGAGGGCTTCGTCGAGGTGGCGGGGTCGTTCTACACGCCCACCTCGTTCCGGGTGATCCGCCGCGACGGCCGCGTGTGGACGTTCGACCTGCCGGCCACGAAGGGCCTGCAGTACGAGGCGGCCGAGGTGGCCCGGCGGGTGGCCGCGGGCGACGTCGAGAGCCCGCTGCTCACCTGGGACGACACCCTCGCCGTGATGCGGACCCTCGACGAGGTCCGCGCCCAGGTCGGGGTGACGTACCCGGGAGAGTGACCCGCGGGAGGCGGCGCGCCAGTCCCGGCGCGCCGCTCCCGGCGGATGCGGTCAGAGATCCACCTGGCCGGGGCAGGGGCGCACCTGCACGGCCAGCAGCGCCGTGTCGTCCGAGGGGTGCCCGCTGACCAGGGCGTCCGTCAACGCCCTGACCAGTTTGTCGGGGCTGAGGTAGCCCAGCTGCGAGGCCGTCGCGATGAGCAGGTCGAGGCTCTCCTGCAGCGGGCGGCCGCGGCGCTCCACCAGGCCGTCGGTGTGCAGCAGCAGGGTGTCGCCCACCTGCATGTCGAAGGTGTGGTCGTGCCGGGCCCGCTGCGGGTCGACGCCGAGCAGCAGGTCGTTGGCGGACCGGCGGCCGAGGGCTCGGGCGCCCTCGCCGGGGCGGACCAGCACGGGCGGCGGGTGCCCGGCGCTGGACCAGTGCAGCCGGTAGCGTCCCTCGCCCAGGGTGTCGATGCGCCCGGTCAGCGCCGTCGCGATGGTGTCCAGCCCCAGGCCCCGGTTGGCCTGGTCGAGCCGGGCCAGCCAGGTCGAGGGCAGGTCAGGGTGGTCCCAGGCGAACGCCCGGAGCGTCGACCGCAGCTGGCCCATACGGGCGGCCGCGTCCATGTCGTGGCCGGTCACGTCGCCCACCATCACGGCGACGGAGCCCGTGGGGAGCACCACCGCGTCGTACCAGTCGCCGCCCACCCGGTCGGCGCGTCCGGCGGGCAGGTAGTGCGCGGCCATGGCCAGGTGGTCCGGCTGCGGCAGCGCGGTCAGCATCGCGTCCTGCAGGGTGCGTGCGACGTGGCGCCGCTCCTCCAGGAGCTGTGCGCGCTCGAGCGCCTGGGCCGTGTAGGCCGCGAGGGCCGTCTTGACGGCCCGGTTGTCGTCATGGAACGTCCGGCGCTGCTGCCAGCCGATGCCGAGCACGCCGATCAGCCGCTGCCGTGAGACGAGCGGCAGGAATGCCCGGGCCTCGCCCAGGAACTCCATCTCCTTGACCACCGGGAAGTCGGCGAACAGCGCCTCGCGGTCCTCGTAGAACAACGGCTTGCGGGTGCGCGCGACGTGCGCGACGGGGCGGTCGTCGGTCAGGCGGGTCCGTCGCCACCGCTCGACGTCGTCCCCCACGAACGAGGCCATCGACACGTAGGACAGGGAGCGACCGTCCTCGTCGAGCGCCGCCAGCCCGGTGAACGAGGTGCCTAGTCCGGTCGCCGCCACCCGGGCCGCGGTGCGGGCGACGTCGGGGACGGTCAGCGCATCCTGGAACGCATCGCTCAGCAGGAGCAGCAGGCCGCTCTGCCGGTAGGAGCGCGTCGCCTGCTGCTGCGCCCGACGCGCCCGCTCGCGCTCGCCGCGCAGGCGCAGCTCGGAGCTGCACGCCGCGGCCAGGTCCAGCAGCACGGCGAGGTCGTCCTCGGACCAGTCCCGCGGCGCCAGTTCCAGCGCGCACAGCGATCCCACCACCTCGTCCCGCTCGTCGACGATGGGGAACCCCGCGTAGGCGACGACCCCGAGCTCCCGGACAGCGCCGTTGTCGTGCAGCCGCGGGTCCAACCGGGCGTCAGGGACGACCAGCGGGACGCCGTCCGCGACGACGTGCTGGCAGAGCGCGGCGGTCAACGGCAGTTGGCGGGTGGCGTCGAACTCGGGGGGAAGGCCGACGGCCCCCGGGATGACCTGCTCGCCGTCGGCGGTGAGGGAGACCAGCACCACGGACGCGCCGAGCTGTCGTTGAGCGAGCCGGCAGAAGCGCTCGAATGCCTCGTCGGCCACGCGCGGCAGCGGCCGGGCGGCGGGCAACGGGAGGCCCTCGGCGGCGCGGGGCGTGGTGGGCACGGCACAGTGTCGCAGGTGCGACGGCCCACGTCAGGACCGGCGGCTAACCTGGCGGGCGTGACCTTGACTGCGACCCCTCCTCCGACGGCCCCCGGGGTGTTCATCTCCTTCGAAGGCGGGGACGGCGCCGGGAAGTCCACCCAGTCCCGGCTGCTCGGCTCCTGGGTCGAGTCGCACGGCCGCGAGGTCGTGCTGACCCGCGAGCCCGGCGGGACTGCGCTGGGGCAGGTGCTCCGCGACGCCGTGCTGCACGGCGACCACGTCGACCCCCGCACCGAGGCGCTGCTGTACGCGGCGGACCGGGCGCACCACGTGCACAGCCTGGTGCGTCCCGCGCTCGACCGGGGGGCCGTGGTCATCACCGACCGCTACCTGGACTCATCCGTCGCCTACCAGGGCACGGGCCGGGACCTGGGAGCGCAGGAGGTCGAGGACCTCTCGGTGTGGGCCACCCGGGGCCTGATGCCGGTCCTGACCGTGCTGCTCGACCTCGACCCGGTGGTCGGCGGCGGCCGCCTCACGGGCGACCCCGACCGGTTGGAGCGCGCGGGCGACGACTTCCACCGTCGCACCCGGCAGGCCTTCCTCGACCGCGCGGCGGCAGATCCCGGCCGGTGGCTCGTGCTCGACGCGACAGCGCCCATCGAGCAGATCGCCGACCAGGTGCGGGAGCGGGTCGCCCCCCTGCTCGGGCTCGCGCCGTGACCGGCTGGGACACGCCCGAGGCGATCGCCCACGCCACGGCGCCGGCGACGGTCTGGGACGACGTGGTGGGGCAGGAGCCCGCGATCGACGTGCTGCGCGGGGCCGCCGCGGACCCGTCCCAGATGACGCACGCCTGGCTGATCACCGGGCCTCCCGGGTCGGGCCGGTCCAACGCGGCACGGGCGTTCGCCGCCGCCCTCCAGGACCCGACGGGCGACGTGACCTCCCACGCGTGCGCCACGGTGCTCGCCGGGACGCACCCGGACGTGACGGTGGTGGCCACCGAGGGCGTGCAGATCCGCGCCGAGACGGCACGCCCGCTCGTCGAGCTCGCCCAGCGCTCCCCGTCGCAGGGCCGCTGGCGCGTGATCATCATCGAGGACGCGGACCGTCTCAACGAGACCAGCGGCAACGTGCTGCTCAAGGCCATCGAGGAGCCGCCGCCCCGCACCGTGTGGCTGCTGTGCGCGCCCAGCCCGCAGGACGTGCTGGTGACCATCCGCTCGCGGAGCCGCTCGGTGCCGTTGCGGGTGCCGCCGGTCGACGCCGTCGCCGAGCTGCTCGTCCGCCGTGACGGCGTGGACCCGGCGGTGGCGACGGTCGTCGCCCGGGCGGCGCAGAGCCACATCGGCGTCGCCCGGCGCCTCGCCCGGGACCCCGAGGCCCGGGCCCGGCGCGCCAAGGTGCTGTCCATCCCGCCGCGCGTGCGGGGGGTGGGCGACGCGGTGCTCGCCGCCGGGGAGCTCGTCGAGACGGCGCAGGCCGACGCGAAGGCCGCCACCGAGGACCGGGACGCCGCCGAGCGCACCGCGCTGCTGCGCTCCCTGGGCGCCGAGGGCGCGGCGACCATCCCGCCCGCGCTCCGGGCCCAGGTCCGGCTCCTCGAGGAGGAGCAGAAGCGCCGGGCGACGCGGGCGCAGCGAGACGTGCTCGACCGCGCGATGGTGGACCTGCTCTCGCTGTACCGCGACGTCCTCGTGGTCCAGCTCCACGCCGGGGTCGAGCTGGTCAACCTCGACCAGCGGGACGACGTGCGGGCGCTCGCGGCCAGCAGCACCCCGGAGCAGACCTTGCGGCGCATGGACGCGATCGGCGAGGCGCGGACCCGGCTCGCCGGCAACGTCTCGCCGCTCCTGGCCGTGGAGGCCATGACCATCGCGCTGCGGCCGCAGGGCTGACACGGCTGCTGCTGGGGACGGGGAGCGGAAGCACCCGCGGACCGGCACAGTTCAGCGGTAGATCCCGCTTAGGGTGGTGTCGTGCCTCTTGTTGCCCCTGACCTGCGCCGCCCCATGCCCGCCGACCCGCAGGTCCCCGACGGGGACCGGACACGGACTCGCCGCAGGTGGGGCGCGGTTGCCGCGCTCGTGGCCGGGGCGCTGGCCCTCGCCGGGTGCACCAGCCCCAAGAACCAGTCCGACGCGTCGGAGCGCCCGCAGATCACCCATGACGTGCCCGCCGAGCTGTCGCGCTTCTACGAGCAGCAGGTCGAGTGGACCGAGTGCGGGGACCTCGAGTGCGCCACCGTCGAGGTGCCCCTGGACTGGGAGGACCCCGAGGGCGACGTGATCACGCTCGCGGTCAACCGCTCCACGGCGACGGGGAGCGACGTCATCGGCTCGCTGCTGACCAATCCCGGCGGCCCGGGTGGCTCCGGCGTCGAGGCGCTTGAGGGCATCGTGATGGAGCGGGTCGGCAAGGAGATCGCCGAGCGGTACGACATCGTCGGCTTCGACCCCCGCGGCGTGGCCGGCTCCCAGCCGGTCGAGTGTGTGGACGGCGAGCAGATGGACGAGATCGTCTCGGCGGACCCGGACTACAGCACCGAGGCCGGGGTGCAGGAGGCCGAGGACCGGTTCGGGGCCCTGGGCGAGGCGTGCCTGCAGAACACCGGCGAGCTGTTGGAGCACGTCGACACGGTGAGCGCCGCACGGGACATGGACGTGCTGCGCGCTGTGCTCGGTGACGAGACGCTCACGTACCTCGGCTACTCCTACGGCACGCAGCTCGGCGCGACGTACGCGGCGCTGTACCCGGAGAAGGTCGGCCGCATGGTCCTCGACGGCGCCCTGGACCCGACCCTCTCCGCCGACGAGCTGGCCCAGGGCCAGGCGGTCGGGTTCGAGTCCGCGCTGCGGGCCTACGTCGAGGACTGCCGCACCGGCGCCAGCTGCCCGCTGACCGGCTCGGTGGAGGACGGCATGGCCCAGGTGAAGAAGGTCCTGGATCGGGCCCGCCGCAACCCCATCCCCACGGACGACCCCGATCGGCCGCTCACCGGCAGCCTCGCGTTCTCCGGCATCGCGCAGAGCCTCTACGCCCCCGACCTGTGGCCGTGGCTGACCCGCGGCCTGCAGGGCGCGCTGGCCAACGACGGCTCGACGCTGCTGTTCCTCGCGGACTTCTACTACGACCGGCAGGACGACGGCACCTACGCGTCGAACTCCACCGAGGCGTTCTGGGCGATCAACTGCGCCGACGACCGCTCCCCGTCCGACCTGGAGTCCATGAAGGCGTCCGCCGCCCAGATCGAGGCGGCGGCCCCCACCATCGGCTACTACTTCTCCTACGGCGGCGTCGTGTGCGCCCAGTGGCCCGTCCCCGAGGCGGGCGGGCTCGATTCCTACGCCGCCGAGGGTGCCGCGCCGATCTTGGTCATCGGCACCACCAACGACCCGGCCACCCCGTACGCCTGGGCCGAGTCGCTCTCCGCGCTGCTGTCCTCGGGCGTGCTGCTCACCTACGAGGGCGAGGGGCACACCGCCTACGGCCGCTCCAACGAGTGCGTCGACGACGCCGTGGACACCTACCTGCTGACCGGCGAGGCGCCTGCTGACGGCACCCGGTGCTGAGCGCGGCGCGGCGCCACGCCGACCGGTGAGAGACGGCCTGACCAGCGGGCTCATCGGTCGCTTTGGAGACTGGCCCCTCCGTTGGGTACAGTAGGCGCGCTCGCCGTGCTCCTCGGAGAACGACGATGCCGCCTTAGCTCAGTCGGTAGAGCGTCTCACTCGTAATGAGAAGGTCAACAGTTCGATTCTGTTAGGCGGCTCCAGCAAGACAGCAGGTCAGAGGCCCCCGCGGGGGCCTTTTTCCGTATCTGGGGCCGACCTGTCTGGGCCTGACGCGTCTGGGTGGCCGCGGGGCGGCGTCGACACACCGGCGCCGCCCCGCCGACGGTCTCCGTGGAGACGTTCGTCGACGAGGCGGCGTGGGGCTGGGAGGTCAGCCGGCCTGGTGGGGTGCCGTGGCGGTCACACCAGGGCCAGCTCCGGCGTCGGGTCGGCGAGCGGCGGGGAGTCCACCTCGGCCTCGGCCTGGGCTGCCGCGGCGCGCCGCGCGCCCAGGACGCACAGCCCGACCCCCGCGACGACCCACACCACGAGGATCACCAGGGCGCTGCCCGCGCCGCGGCCGCCGAAGTACGCGGCCGAGCGGACGAGCGTGCCGGTCGAGCCCGGGGGGAGGAGCTGGCCGAACAGCCCGAGGCCGCTGGGCAGCCAGGCCGCCGAGGTGCCGATGCCGGCGAGGGGGTTCCCGAGGAACATCATGGAGGCCGCGAGGGCGGTGAAGCCCTTGCCGCCGACCGTGGACTGGAGTCCGATGAGCGGCACGGAGATGGCGGCGATGCCCAGGGCGAGCGCCGCCGCGGGCAGCAGGATCGAGCCGTCGAAGCTGCCGAACCAGAACCGCAGCACCGAGGTCACCACGAGGCCCCCGACCGCCGCGAACGAGCAGGCGCTCGCGAGCTGCATGCGCAGGCTGTGCTTGAACACGCGCATCGCCACGACGGCGGGCACGATGCCGCCGAAGACCAGCGGGAAGGCGAGCCCGCCGATGCCGATGCCGGTGGGGTCGTCGCTGGTGAACGCCACGAGGTCGTCGACCGCGACGGGCATGCCGAGACTGGCGGCGGCGGCGGTGACGCTGCCGGTGAGCGAGCCGGCGATCGGCGCGCTGCCCGCGGTGGCGGTCAGGAGTAGGGCCGAGCCGTTCTCCACGATGACGCCGCCGACGACCGACCGGTCGAGGATCGCGGTGCGCAGCGCGGCCTCGTCGTCGTAGGCCGCCGTGTCGAAGGCGCCCGGGGCCACGGTCTCGAGCTGGTCCTCCAGGACCTGAACCGCCTGGGTGTCGCCGACCATGCCGATCGGCAGGTCGCGTGCGCCGCTCTTGAGCGAGGGGAGGACGAACAGCAGCAGGAGCACCACCACGATCACGGTCAGGGCGAGCAGCGAGGCGGCGAACTTCGGCAGGTGCCGGCCCGCGCCCGGCGCGGCTGGGGCGGCGGCACCCGACCGGCTGACGGCGGATATGGGCGGGGTCGTGTCAGGCATGCGTGTCCCTCGAGCGTTAGTGGAGGATTTTCCTCCGCTAATCTGGACTGTCTCGGCTACCGTGTCAAGCCGAGGGTCCGACCCCTGACCCTCACGACCCCTGGACGGAGACCATGCGCGCGGACGCCCTCAGGCGGCGTGAGGCCCTCATCGCCGCAGCCCGCGAGCAGTTCCTGCTGCACGGCGACGCGGTCGCGCTCGACGCCGTCGCCGCACGCGCCGGTGTGGGCATCGCCACGCTCTACCGCAACTTCCCCACCCGCCGAGACCTGGCCGACGCGACCGCCTGCGCCGTCCTCGAGGACATGCAGCTCGCAGCCTCCGAGGCGAGCGCGACGTTCGCGGAGCGTCCCGAGGCCACCTGGCACGCCTTCGCCGAGCGGCTGGTCAAGCTCCAGCTCGGCTCGGTGATCCGCGCGCTGTCGCACGACCCTGAGGCGTCCATGTCGCCGCAGGTCGCGGCCACGCAGCAGCGCACCGAGCAGGCGGTCGAGGCGGTGCTCGCCCAAGCCCGCGACGCCGGGCTGCTCCGCGAGGACCTCGGGGCCACCGAGTTCGTCCTCGCCGTGGCGAAGGTGAGCCAGCCCGCCACGGTGCACGCCCCTGACGCGTTCCCCGGGTTCGGCGCCCGCCTCATGGCGATGCTCGTCGCCGGGATGCGGCCCGACGGGCGCCCGCTGCCCACCCCCGGCGACCAGGGCTGATCCGCGTCGCAACGGGCGGGCGCGCCTACCGCGGGCGGAGGCCCGCCGCGCGCACCGCGGCCTCGACCGCGTTGGCGACGGCCGCCGGGTCGTCGTGCTCCCAGAAGCGCATGACCGTCCACCCCGCGGCGGCGAGCCGGGCGTCGGTGTCGAGGTCGCGGGCCCGGTTCCGGGCGACCTTCTCCGACCAGTAGGTGACGTGCGTCGCGGGCAGCCGGTGGTGCTCCGGGCAGCCGTGCCAATAGCAGCCGTCCACGAACACGGCGATCCGCGCGCGGCTGAAGACGAGGTCCGCCGTGCGCCGCAGATCCGGCAGCGGACGCGCGGCGACGCGGTACCGCAGCCCGCGGGCGTGCACGGCACGCCGCACCGCCAGCTCGGGGACGGTGTCGCGCGAGCGGTTGCCCTGCATCGACCTTCGCACGGCGGGCGAGCTGGCCCACGAGGCTGAGCCCGGCGCCTGGGCTGCGTCATCCACCGGCCCTGCGTCCGTCACGGCTCCACCGTACGACGGGGCGCCTCGGCGTTGGCGGGGGTGGCGCTCCCTAGGATGAGCGCCATGTCGACGACGGACGCGCCGCCCGTGGTGAAACCGCAGGTCCTGGAGTTCTTCGCCGGCATCGGGCTCGCCCGGATCGGGCTCGAGCAGGCCGGTTTCCAGGTCGCCTGGTCGAACGACTACGAGCCCGACAAGCAGGCCCTGTACCAGGGGCACTTCCGCGACGGCGACGAGCACACGTTCGTGCTCGGCGACATCGGCGCCGTGGCGGGCTCCGACTTGCCGCAGGACGCGTCGCTCGCCTGGGCGTCGTCGCCGTGCACCGACCTGTCGCTGGCGGGCGGGCGCGCCGGGCTGGCGGGCCGGGAGTCGAGCGCCTTCTGGCAGTTCGCCCGGCTCCTGGACGAGCTGGGCGCCCGGCGGCCCGAGGTCGTGGTGCTGGAGAACGTGGTGGGGCTGGCGACCTCGCACGGAGGGGCCGACCTCACGGCGGCGGTCCGCGCGTTCAACGGCCTGGGCTACTCGGTCGACGTGCTCTTCCTCGACGCCCGCAGGTTCGTGCCGCAGTCACGGCCGCGGCTCTTCCTGGTGGGGGCTCAGCATCCGCCGGCCGACGGCGCTGTGCCGTGCCCCGAGCTGCGGCCGGACTGGCTCCAGCGACCGTTCGAGGACCCCACGCTGGTCACCCATCAGGCAGGGCTCCCGCCGCTGCCGCCGCTGCGCAGCACCGGCCTGACCGCGCTGCTCGAGGACGTCCCGCGCAGTGACGCGCGCTGGTGGGACGCCGAGCGCACGCAGGCCTTCCTGGGCTCGCTGTCCCCCGTGCAGGCGGCCCGGGTCCGCGACCTCCGCGGCGCCCCGGGGGTCCAGCGCCGCACGGCGTACCGCCGGACCCGTCACGGCGTGGCCGTGTGGGAGGTGCGGGCCGACGACATCGCGGGGTGCCTCCGCACGGCGCGCGGCGGCTCCTCCAAGCAGGCTGTGGTCGAGATCGCGGGAGGCGGGGTGCGGGTGCGCTGGATGACGCCGCGCGAGTACGCCCGGCTCATGGGCGCGGGCGACTACGACCTGTCCGGGGCGCGCACGAACCAGGCCCTGTACGGGTTCGGCGACGCGGTGGCCACCCCGGTCGTCGCGTGGCTCGCGACGCACTACCTGCGGCCGCTGGTGAGCCGCTCGATGCGCACCGTGGCGGCCGACAGGTCCTCGCCGAGGCTCGCGCCCGTCCGCTCGTAGCGCGTCCAGGTCCGGCTCAGGGCCGTCGACCATGCGCGTGTGGATGCCCGTCGCCTGACGGGCGGCGCGCACGAGGGCGCGCCGTGCCCTCGCGCCCACCGCGCACCAGTCGCGGGTGCGGGGTCGGGCGTGCGAGGGGTCTGTCGGTCCCGCCGGAGGGCGGGCCCGGGTCAGTCTTCCAGGCGTTCGATTTTGGGGCTGTCGAGCGCGACAC
Source organism: Cellulomonas chengniuliangii (assembly GCF_024508335.1). Classification (NCBI taxonomy): domain Bacteria; kingdom Bacillati; phylum Actinomycetota; class Actinomycetes; order Micrococcales; family Cellulomonadaceae; genus Cellulomonas; species Cellulomonas chengniuliangii. The sequence continues at coordinate 514,878 of NZ_CP101988.1, forward strand.
GGCGACGCTCGCCGTTGCCGAAGTCGACGATCACGGCGGCGTCGCCGTCGAGGGCGATGACACGGCCGAGGCCGTGGCGCTCGTGCGAGACCCGCGTGCCGACGGGCAGCGGGACGATCCGAGCGAGGGCCGCCTCGCGGGCAGCATTGAAGGGACTGTTCGGCAGATGGCGCGGTTTCCCGGCGGGTCGGTAAGGCATCACTCTTGATCTTCCACCATGAATGGGTCCCATGTGGACAGACGTTCGGCTCTGGACGGCGCGCAATCCGCCGTTCGGGGGGATCTCGGGTCCGACGAGCACGTGTCAACCGCCACGCGACGGGGCAGGATGGGACATCAGAAGCGGCACACGTGCCGCTGGTGACGCAGGGGGATGTGATGAAGGCAGCGGTGGGGGATCGCATCATCAGCAGCTCTGGCATCGTGGGCGGGCACGTTCGCGAGGGGCTTGTGGTGGAGCTCAGGCACGAGGACGGCACGCCGCCGTTCGTCGTGGAGTGGGCCGACACGGGGGACCGCACGCTGGTGTTCCCGGGGCCGGACACCACGTTGCGGGCCGCGGACGGCCAGGTGCGCCCGGGACCCGTCTGACCGCCGGTCGTCGCATGGCGCGGGGCACCGGCGTCAGGACAGCACGGCCACCGCGGCCGGCCGCCACCGGTGCGCCGCGTCGAGCAAGATCCGGTTGAACGCCGTCGGCGCATGGCTGTTCACGTCGTGGCCGGCGCGCGGGACGACGGTGAGTCGTGCCGTGGGCAGCGTGGCGAGGTATCGGCGCTCGTCCATCCGCAGCGGGTCCCGCATGCCGTTGACCAGCCACACCGGCAGGCGCAGCGTGCGCAGGTGCTCCAACGAGGAGTAGCCCGTGAGCGCGCCCAGCATGTCGCTCACCAGGCCCCAGTTGTCGCCGCCCACCCCGAGGGCACGGGTCACGTGGTTGGACACGCGCCGGTACGTGGCTATCGGCTTGCCGCGCAGCTCCGTGGAGCACCCGGCCAGGACGGCCCCGGCCAGCTTGTGCTGCGCGCCGGCCGCGTAGGCCAGTGAGATGTACCCGCCCAGCGACAAGCCCACGAGCAGCGGTGGCGTGGGGCAGGCGGTGACGGCGCGGTCGATCGTCTCGAGCGCGGCGTCCAGGGTGAACCGCTCGTCGACGCGGGCCCCGTGGCCCGGCAGGTCCACGGCATGGGCGCGGTGACCGGACCGGGTCATCGCCGCGACCTGGCCGTCCCAGATCGACGAGGACGTGCGCATGCCGTGCACGAACACCAGGGAACGGGTGATGGGGTGACACCTCCTCGGGTCGCCCGCTGCGCGGGCCCACAGGAAACGGCGGAACGTAGACGCAGAGTAGGCCGCGTGGCTGTGTGCGGCTCTCAGGCTCCGAGGCGCCCGGCGGCCGAGGCCGCGCCGAGCCAGGTGTGCGGGTTGCGGTCCCAGCACCAGCCCAGCTTCGCGCGCCGCTCGCTGATCCACACGGCCGGGACACGCTGGTTCCCCGCCCGGGAGCCCATCAGGGAGTAGCACCGGTTGGGTCGCAGCATGTCGGGGCGCACCACCGTCAGGGCGATGCCCTCCGCGATGGTCAGCGGCGTCCGACCGCGTCCGCGCACGGTGGCCAGCGCCGACTCGGGCGTGGCGCCGCAGAACTCCGAGCCGGTGTCGATGCCGTGCAGCAGCCAGAAGGGGCCATCGGGCTGCCAGACGTCGTCGAGGGGCCGGTAGGTCGCGAGCTCCTCGGGGTCGATCACGCTCACCCCGCGCTGGCGGCCCCGGCGCATGGCTGGCGCCACGTCGTCGAGGTCGTGCCCGCGCTCGGCCAGGGCCTCGGGGCTCAGCACCAGGACGAAGGGCACGTGGTCCTCCGCCTTGCCCGTCACGGCGCCGGTCATCGCGGGCGTCATCGGCAGCGCGGCGACGGCCGCCCGCAAGGGCTCGACGGCCGCCCGCAGGCCGTCCGCGTCCAGGCCGAGCAGCCCGCCCACGCCCAGCTCGGCATAGGCCCGGACCTGGCGGTCGAGCTCGGCGAGCGGCGGGGCGCCGGGGTCGAAGGACGTCGCCGCGGGGGACGCGTCGGCGGTGACGGTGGGCAGGTGCGGGTCCACGACGGTGATCACAGTGGCCATGGCGTGCCAACGCCCCGCGGGGCGCCGGTGTTCCCGCCGGACGCCGTCAGTGCCGCGGATCCCCCGGCCGTGCCCGGCGGGGGATCCGCGGCCTCGTCAGCCCCAGAGACGCTGGGAGGCGCGCTCGGCGCCCTGCACCAGCGCGTCGAGCTTGGCCCACGCGATCTGCGGGTGCACGCGGCCGCCCAGGCCGCAGTCGGTGGCGGCGACGACGTTCTCGCGGCCGACCCGGGAGGCGAAGCGCTCGATGCGGTCGGCGACGAGCTCGGGGTGCTCCACGACGTTCGTGGAGTGGCCCACCACGCCGGGCAGGATCAGCTTGCCCTCGGGCAGGGCGACGTCGTCCCACACCCGCCACTCGTGCTCGTGGCGCGCGTTGGCCGCCTCGAACGAGTACGCGCCGGCGTTGACCTCGAGCATCGTGGAGACGATGTCCGCCATCGGCAGGTCGGTGGTGTGCGGGCCGTGCCAGGAGCCCCAGCACAGGTGGTAGCGGATCTGGTCCTCGGGGAGGCCGCGCAGGGCGTGGTTGAGCGCCTCGACCCGGACCTTGGTGAATGCCAGGTAGTCCTCGACGCTCGGCTCCGGGGTGATCTGGTCCCAGCTCTCCGCGATCGACGGGTCGTCGATCTGCAGCACGAGGCCGGCCTCGATGATCGCGACGTACTCCTCGCGCAGCGCGTCCGCGCACGCCCAGACGAACTCCTCGTCGGTGGCGTAGTGCTCGTTCGCGATGCGGGCGGCGCTGCCCGGCGCGATCGACGTGATGAACCCCTCGGTGGAGCCCGTCGCGTCGAGCGCGGCGCGCAGGTTCGCGACGTCGGAGGCGATGGCCTCCTGGCCGGTGTAGGTGACCGGCCCGGTGCACTTGGGGAACGGCTTGGGGCCCTCGGCGGCGAAGATGCCGCTGGACGGGTCGGTGTAGGCGTCCCGGAACCGGGCCTGGTCGCGGCGGTTGCCGAAGCCCGTGAGGCGGATCTCGCCAGGCGCGGACGTGTGGTCGGCGGTGGCCCACCCCATCGCGGTGTCGAGCTCGAGTCCGCCCAGCCGCTGGAACGAGTACGACCACCAGGCGCCGTAGTCCACCGGGGAGCTCATGGCCTTGCCGAACTCCCCGTCGCCCGGGACGGAGATGCCCGCCTCGCGCTGGCGGCGCACCAGGTCGAGCACGGCGCCGGACAGCAGGGCGTCGTAGCCCTCGGCGGAGCCACCGGCCTCGCGGGCGGCGTTGGCGGCGAGCAGCTCGGGCGTCCGGGGAAGGCTGCCGGCGTGCGTGGTGAGGATGCGGTCGGTGCTGCGGTTCATGGGGGCCTCGCCTGGTGCTGGGGATGTCGCGTCATCGTGGCACAGCACTGCGGCGCGACAGCCCTCGCGCTCAGCCCTCGGCCGCCGCGCCGATCAGGCCGCGACGGTGCGCGATGCCCACGGCCTCGGCGCGGCCGGATGCCCCCAGCTTGGCGAGCAGGTTGGACACGTGGACGCTCACCGTCTTGGCGCTGATGAACAGGCGCTCGCCGATCTGCCGGTTGCTCAGCCCGTCCGCCACGAGGGCCAGCACCTCCGCCTCGCGGGCGGTCAGGACGTCGACGGACGGCGCGCGGGCGCCCGGCACCTCGAGCCGCCAGCGCCGGGCGAGCGCGATCAGCCACGCGTGCAGCGGCTGGGCGCCCATCGTCTGCGCGTCGGCGAGTGCCCGCGACGCCTCGCGCGCGGCGCCCGCACGGTCGCCCGAGCCGGCGAGGGCCTCGGCCCAGCGAGCCCGCGCCCACGCCCCGTCGTACCGGTTGCCGTAGTCGTAGGCCTCGGTGACGGCCTGCCACGCCGCCGGCTCGGCGGAGCCCTGCAGGCGGGCGTGCTCCGCCCGGGCGCGCGCGAGCCACGCCCGGCCCTCGGGACCGAGCCGTCCGCCCCGCGGCCGGCCGCGCTCGGCCGTGGCGACGGCCCGGCCCAGCAGAGGGTCGCCGAGGGCCAGGCGGGGAGCAGGGTCGGCGCCGGTCTGCCGGTCCGTCTCGGCGCCGTCCGCGAGCGCGGCCAGCGCCAGCGCGGCGAGCCGGATCCCGCCCAGGAAGTGGTCGCTCCACGTGCGGCCCAGGTGGTCGATCAGCTCGAGCGACAGCTCCACGGCCTCGTCCACCCGCCCAGCCCGGGTCAGGGCCTCGATCGTGCTGGCCCCCGCGAGGAGCGCGAGCTGGCCGTCGCGGTCCCACGACGAGCGCATCGCCTGCCCGCGCTCGATGACGTCCGCCTCGCCGCGGGCCACCGCCGCGCAGAGCTCGATCGCCGCGGACAGGGGCGCCGCCCACGCGGGCACCGGGGGATGGTCCGTCCCCGCGGGGCTCAGGTCCCCGAGCGCGTAGCGCGCGATCTCGGAGAAGAGCCACAGCGTGGCGCCCTCGGCGCTCAGGGACAGGCCCACGTCCCGTGCCTGTGCGACACCACGGATGGCGATGTCGTGCGCCACGGCGATCTGGCCCGCGTAGTAGTGCGTCGTGGACAGGTTGTAGAGGGAGCGCAGCTCGGTGGCCAGGTCGCCGGCCTCGCGGGCCCGCGCCGCCGACGTCGCGAGGAGGGCCGCGGCGCGGGACGGGTCGTCCACGACGAGCACTGCGAGCGTGGTCAGGGCGTCCGCCTCCGCGGCCGCGCAGCCGACGGCCCGCGCGGAGGTGATCGCGGCGTCGGCGCTGCGCAGTGCCACCTGGTCCAGGTCGATGTTCATGGCGGAGCGGGCATGGGTCGCGAGCGCCCACGGCATGGCCTCGAGCCGCTGGTGCGCGGTGAGGTCGGCCACGGCGCGGCCTGCCTGGTCGTGGGACTCCTGGACCTGGTCCGCGGCGAGCAGGCACCGGGCCAGCACGGTGCGGACCTCGGCCTGGCGAGCGGCGTCCTGGGCCGCGGCCTCGAGCGCGCGCCGGGCGAGGGCGATCGCCCGATCGAGCTCGCCGGCCTGGCCAGCCGCGCCCGAGGCGGCGAGCAGCACCTCGACCAGGTCGGAGCCGACCTGGTCGGCCGCGTCGGGCACCGCGTCCCACAGCGAGAGGACCGTCTCGCGGTGGCGCAGCTCCTCGACGGGCGCCAGGACCTGCGCGGCCGCGTGCGCGGCGGCGTGTGAGGCCCGCAGGGCCGTGGGCAGGTCGTGGGCGCGCGTCGCGTGCACGGCCACCCGGGACGGCAGGCCGAGCGCAGGGTCGGCGGCCATCGCCCGCAGGTAGGCCCGGTGCAGCGCCACCTGATCGCCGGGCAGCAGGTCCGCGTAGACGGCCTCGGCGAGCAGCGCGTGCCGGAAGGCGATGTGCTCGCCCTCGCCCTGCAGCACGTGGTGGGCGACCGCCTCGCCGAGCACCGCGTCGTAGCCGTGCGCGGAGTCCAGCTCGTCGCGAGCGACGTCCTCGGCGACGGCTCGCAGCAACGGCTCGTCGACCCGGCGGCCGCCGACCGAGGCGATCTGGGCCAGTCGTTGCACCGCGGGCTGCTGCTGCTCGAGCCGGCCGCGCAGCACGTCGCGCAGCGTCCACGGCAGCCCGCCGTCGGCGCTGATGGAGGTGGTCTCGAGCAGCTCCTCCGCGAAGAACGCGTTGCCCTCCGAGCGCTCGCTGACCCGCCGCAGGTCCTCCTCCGGCAGCGCGCGGCCCAGGGCGGCCGTGGTGAACTCGCGCATCTCGTCGACGGTGAACGGCGGAAGGTCGATCCGCTCGACGCGGGGGTGGCGCGTCAGCTCGGCGAGCATCGGGCGCAGCGGGTGGCGTCGGTGCAGGTCGTCGGTCCGGTAGCTCGCGACCACCAGCAGGTGCTCCTGGCGCATCCGAGCCAACAGGAACCGCAGCACGTCGCGGCTCGAGGAGTCCGCCCAGTGCAGGTCCTCGATGAGCAGCAGCAGCGGGGCGCCCTCACGCCCGACGGCGCCCAGCACCGCCGAGAGGCCGTCGAACAGCTGCAGCCGGCTCATCTGGTCCTCCGCCGCGGGCAGCTCCTGCGAGCCGGTCGAGAGCAGCCGGCCGAGCGCCGGGCGGGAGGCCAGCGCGCGGTCGACGACCTCGGGGGCGAGAGCGCGCAGCTGGGCCAGCGTCTCGGCGAACGGCAGGTACGGCAGGCCGATCTCTCCGAGGTCCACGCAGTGCGCGGTGACCACCGTGGCCCCGGCCTGCTCGGCGAGCTCCGCGCAGCGGCGAAGCAGCCGCGTCTTGCCCACCCCGGCGTCGGCGCCGAGCAGCACCGCCCCCGGGCTGCCACCGGCCGCGCGGGCCAGCGCTGCGGCGACCTGCGCGACCTGGTCGCCGCGCGCCACGAACTGCGTCGTCATCGAGGCTGGGCCCATGGCTCCGATCTTGTCAGGCCCCACCGACCGACGGCCGTGCGGACCGCCCGACGGATCCGGGCGCCCAGGCGCACCTCGACGACCCGGGCCCGTCCCTCCCGTGCGGCGGGCCGGTCCCCGCGCCCTGACAGGTCGTTCAGCATCCGCTCCCGGCGGTACGCCAGCTCGGCGTCCAGCCCTTGTCCCCACATGTCGTTCATCGGTGCCTCCCCTGCTGGCGAGCCCTGTGCTCGCACCTCAGACGGTGCCTCTGAGGCCGGGGCGCGCGGATCGGTCAGATGCCCGGTCGTGCGGGGGCGGGTGGGATGGCCGCGGCCTGAGGCGCCTCAGAGCGGTGCCCGGGACGACGCCCGCCAGCACGTACCGTGACGCCGTGCCCTCCTACCGCGTCTCGATCGGCGTCGGCCTGCTCCACCCGGGCGTGGACCCCGCCGGCGTCGTGCCCGCGGCCGCGTCGGCGGCCCGTGAGCTCGCCACGGTGGAGTCCTCCGACCTGGCGGTGACGCACGGCGAGGCGCGGATCTCCGTGCGGTTCACCGTGGCCGACGACGAGCACGCCCTCGCGGTCGGCCAGCACGTCGTGGCGGCTGTCGACCGGCTCGGTGACACCTCTCGCCCCACGCTGGACCGTCGGGCCGGGCCGCGGTGGACCGCCGTGCGCTGACGACGCGCTACGGCCGAATCGCGGCCTATGTCGGGCCGGTTTACATTCGCAGCATCGGGTGAAGACGCGGGGGACCGCCGTCGGGCCCGCGGGAAGCGGCGGGGGCCCGCTCTCGGGGAGGCTGCGCGATGAACGAGGCTGACACTGCCTGGGTGCTGGTGTGCGCGGCACTCGTGCTCTTCATGACACCCGGCCTGGCGATGTTCTACGCGGGCATGGTGCGGTCCCGCAACACGCTGACGATGATGCTGCAGAACATCGTGCCGCTCGGCGTCATCTCGCTGACCTGGGTGCTGCTCGGGTACACCCTCGCGTTCAGCAACCAAGGCACCAAGTTCCTCGGCGCGCTGGACGCCACCGCGCTGCTGGACATCGAGCAGCCCCAGTTCCACACGGTCGCGGCGGGCGTCACCATCCCCGTGCTGGCCTTCGTGGCCTACCAGATGATGTTCGCCGTGATCACCCCGGCGCTCCTCACCGGCGCCACCGCCGGGCGGCTCAAGATGCTCGGCTGGGTGGTCTTCCTCGCCGTGTGGTCGCTGGCCGTGTACCCGCAGGTCGCCCGCTGGCTGTGGCATCCCATGGGCTGGCTCGCCGACCTGGGCGCCCAGGACTGGGCGGGCGGGATGGTCGTGCACGCCTCCGCGGGGGCGGCGGCCATCGCGGTGCTGCTCGTGGTGGGCCGGCGGCGGGACTGGCCGCACGTCTCGTCCTCGCCGAGCAACCTGCCGCTGATGCTCGCGGGCGCCGGCATCCTGTGGTTCGGCTGGTTCGGGTTCAACGCCGGCGACGGCCTCCAGGCCGATGGGATCGCGGCGCAGGCGCTGGTGAACACGCACGTCGCGGCGGCCGGCGGGCTGTGCGCGTGGCTGCTGCTCGAGCGCCTCACGAGCGGGCACGCGACGCTGGTCGGCGCGGCGTCGGGAGCGGTGGCGGGCCTGGCGACGGTCACGCCGTGCGCGGGCTTCGTGAGCACGGGCGCCGCGATCGCGATCGGCGTGGTGGCCGGGCTGGTCTGCAACCTGGCGGTGGGGGTCAAGTACCGCCTGGGCTACGACGACGCGCTCGACGTGATCGCCGTGCACTTCACGGGCGGCGTCCTGGGCTCCATCCTGCTCGGCTTCTTCGCCGACAGCGCCATCAACCCGGTCAGCGCGGACGGCCTGTTCAACGGTGGTGGGGGCGCGCTGCTCGGGCACCAGGTGATCGCGATCCTCAGCGTCGTGGTGTTCTCGTTCGTGCTCAGCTGGGTCATCGCGGCGCTCGTCAACGTGACGATCGGGCTCCGCGTGCCGCTCGCCGAGCAGGACGACCTGGACCGCGAGCAGCAGGGCGCCGCCGCGTACGCCCTGAGCGGGGTGGCGGTGCGCGGCATGGAGTCCGCGGGGCGGAGCTCCGGAAGCGGTGGGGTCGGTGGCCCGTCCGCGGCCGGCGCCGCAGGGGGGACCGCTCAGGGCCGTCCCGGGCGCCAGCTGGTCACGGCCCTGGTGGACACCGGGCGGGTCGACGCGCTCCGGGACGCGCTGCTCGCGGCCGGCGCCGAGTCGATCGTCCTGTCTGACGCGGCGGTCTACTCGCCGACGACGCCCATCGTCGAGGTCTTCCGTGGGCGCTACCAGCGCGTCGACTTCCGCGAACGGTTGAGGGTGCAGGCCGTCGTCGACGACGACCACGCCGCGGCGGTGGCCGCCGAGCTGGTGCACACGTTCGGCGCGGATCCGCGGTCCGTCTACCGGCAGGAGGTCGGCTCCGTGTGACGGGTGAACCGGTCCAGGAGCACGAGGCATGAGGGGCGTGGCTGTCCGGCACTGAGCCGGCTGCCCGTCCGCACCGGGGGTCGGGGGGACTCCCCGGTGCGGACGCGCAGCCGGCTCAGCGTCTGACCGGCCCGCCGCCGGGGACGGCGGGGGACGGGGTCAGCGCGGGTCCACCTCGACCTCCCACACGAAGCCGTCGAGCACCTCGGCGGCGTGCCGGTGCGCGGCGTCCAGCGCGGTGGCCAGGTCGGGCGCCTCGCCCGGGACCTCGAAGGCCACGGTCGTGCCAGTGGGCGGGAGCGTCTCGGGGTGGTCGTCGCCGGTGGCGCCCAGCGCGTCGGCCATGCCGGCGCGCACCGCCTCGTCGGGGACGTCCTGGACGGTGATGCGGGCGAGGTAGTCGGGCACCCGCACATCGTCCCTCATGCCACCGACGCGTCCGGGGGGCGGGCGTCCGCGCTGGCGCCCGGCACGGTGGCCCACGCGACGAGCGCGCCGGCCGCCATCAGCCCGGCGCAGACGAGCATCGCGGTGCGGTTCGCCGGGGCCAGCGTGGCGGCGTCGTTGAGGCTGCGCCCGACCCCGGCGACCAGGGGCAGCACCGCCACGACCAGCAGGCTCGCGATCCGCGCGACGGCGTTGTTGACGCCGCTGGCCGCGCCCGCCAGGCGGTCCGGCGCGGCGGCGAGCGCCGTCGAGGTGAGCGGAGCCACCGTCAACGCGAGCCCGAGGCCCAGCACCAGCACCCCCGGCAGCACGGCCGTCAGGTACGGGGCCCGGTCACCGACGCCGGCGAGCAGCACGGCCCCCGCCGCGCACCCCAGCGGCCCTGCCGTCATGGGCAGCCGGGGGCCGATCCGGGTGCCCAGCGCTCCGGCCCGGGCCGAGAGGAGCAGCAGCAGGATCGTGACCGGCAGGGGGGCCAGGCCCGCCGCCAGGGCCGAGTACCCCGCCACCACCTGCAACGTCACCACGAGGAAGAAGAAGACCCCGCCCAGCGCCGCGTACACCAGGAATGTCGCCGCGTTGGCCCCGGTGAACGGCCGCCAACGGAACAGCCGCAGCGGGAGCAACGGGTGGGTCGCGCGGCGCTCGACCAGCACGAAGGCGACCAGGGCCACGACGGCCACGGCCAGGGAGCCGGCCACCTGCGGGTCGCCGGGACCCAGATCGGGCCAGGCCGTGAACCCGAAGGCCAGGCCGGCGAGCCCCACGGCGCCGAGCAGCGTGCCCGCCACGTCGAGGGCGCGGGCGGCCTGCGGGTCCCGGGACTCCGGGACGTGCCGCAGCGTCACGGCGGCCACGACAGCGGCGAGGGGCAGGTTGATGAAGAAGATCCAGCGCCAGCTCGCGACGTCCACGATCCAGCCGCCCAGGAACGGCGCCGCGGCGCCGGCGATGCCGCCCAGGCCTGACCACGCGCCGATGGCCCGGCCACGGTCCTGCTCGTCGAACGAGGACTGCAGGATGGAGAGGGAGCCCGGGGTGAGCAGCGCCCCGCCGATGCCCTGCACCAGCCGGGCCGCGACGAGCGTGCCGATGTCGGGCGCGAACCCGCACAGCGCCGAGCCCACCGTGAACCACGCGACCCCGACGAGGAACACCCGGCGCCGCCCGAACCTGTCCCCGAGCGATCCGCCCAGCAGCAGGAAGGCCGCCAGGGTCAGCGCGTACCCGTTCACGGTCCACTGCAGGCCGGCCGTCCCTGCGTCGAGCTCCTCCCCGATGTGCGGCAGGGCGATCGTGACCACCGTGGCGTCGATGAACGCCATGCCTGACCCGAGCACGGTGGCGAGCAGCACCCACCGGGCGCGGGCGGTCCCGTACGCCAGCCCGTCGGTCGTCATGGCAGCCCCCCGTCTCCTCCGGGCTCGGGCGACGCCAGGGGCGCCCGAATCCCGTCAGGGTAGGGCGCTCGTCCGGGGAGGCGCCCGACGGCGGCCAGAGGGTAGATTCAGGAGGACCCGGACAAAAGCCGCGCGGTTCGTTCACTACTTGGACACAGGTATGGATGAAGGGCCCGGTTCACCCGGCGGATGCCCCATGCGTCGGGCACAGTGGACCGGTGGGCGACGTCCGAGAGCTACGCAGTGCCGGCAGCGTGCGGCGCCGGGAGGCCCTCGCCGAGACCGGCGAGCTGGTCCTCAGGGCCGAGCGGTCGGCCCCCCGCGCGGCCCGGCACTGGATCATGCGGGCGGTCGCCGCCGCCGGGGTGCACGGCACCTCGAACCAGGTGGTGGAGCTGCTCGCCGGCGAGCTGGTGGCCAATGCCGTGCTGCACGGGCCGTCCGACGGGGAGATCCGGGTGCACGTGAGGATCTACCAGGACGAGGTCCGGGTCGAGGTCACCGACGAGAGCCCGACGCGTCCGCGCGTGCGCCGCCCGCAGCCCACCGACCCGAACGGCCGCGGCATGGCGCTGGTCGAGGCGCTGTCCTCGGCGTGGGGCGTCGAGCGGCTCGACGACGGCGGCAAGACGGTCTGGTTCACCGTGGAGAACCAGGACTGACGCGCACGTCCACCGCGAGGGCGCGGTGGTCGGAGATCCCCAGGTCGAAGGACGCGCCGCCGTCCACCGCCTCGACAGCCCCGTCCCCGAGGATGTGGTCGAGCTGGCGCTGCGGCGACTGCAACGGGAACGTCGCGGCCCGCGCCAACGAGCGCATGCCCGAGGCCTGCGTGGCGCGGCGCGGGTCGATGTTGAGGTCGCCGAGCAGCACCAGCGGGCGGGGCCTGTCCCGCAGGCCGCGCACCAGCCGGCGCAGCTGCACCACGTTCCAGCCCGGGATGAACGTCAGATGCGTGGCCGCGACCGTCAGCGGGCCGTCCGGGGTGCTGACCACGGCGGCGACCGCCGCCCTCGCCTCGTCGCGCACCAGGGCGGGCAGCCGCGCGCCCGGGAACTGCACGGGCGCCCGGCCCCGGAGCGCGGGCAGGGCCAGGTCCTGCCAGGACAGCACGGGCAGCCGCGTCAGCAGGGCGATCCCGTAGCTCGACCGGGCGGGCTGGTGGTCGCCGGTCGCGGCGGACCACACGCCCGGCTCCCCGTGCATGGTCGCGACGAACCGGTGATCGGTGGCGCCCATCGCCTCGGCCGCCACGGCGGTCAGATCGGCGCCGTGCGAGCGTGGCTGGTCCCGGTCGACCTCCTGCAGCGCGAGGATGTCCGCGTCCAGCGCGCGCACGGCCTCCCGGAACCGGTCGAGGTCCACCCGGCCGTCCCCCAGGGACCGTCCGTGCAGGATGTTGAAGGTGGCGAGGCGCATCGGCTCGATTGTCCTGTCCGCGCTGCGTCAGCGCGCGCTGTCGTGTACACACGCCTCATGACGGACGTCGTCGAGCCAGCGGGCGCGTCCCGTGACGATCTGCAGGACGCGTTGCGCCGCACGGCTGTCGCGCTCGGCCGCGCGGGGATCCCCTTCGCGCTGGTCGGGGGGTATGCGGCCTGGGCCCGCGGTGCGCCGGAGCCCTCCCATGACGCCGACTTCGCGATCTCGGAGCGTGATGTCGGCCGCGCGAGGGCGGTGCTCGCCGACGCCGGGCTCGAGGTGGTCGAGCCGGCCGAGGACTGGCTGTTCAAGGCGGGGGCGCCCTGGTCGATGTCATCTTCCGCATGGTCGGCGAGCCGGTCACACCGCAGATGCTGGCGCGCTCGGACGTCATCGAGGTGCTCGCCGTGCGGATGCCGGTGATGGACGCGACCGACGTGCTCTCCGCGAAGCTGCGGGTGCTCGGGGAGCACTTCTGCGACTTCACGCGGCTGCTGCCAATCGCCCGTGCGTTGCGCGAGCAGGTCGACTGGGACCGGCTGGCCACCGAGGTGCGCGACTTCCCCTTCGCCCGGGCCTTCCTCTTCCTGCTCGCCGAGCTGGGCGTGACCCGGCCCCGCGTCTGAGGCGCCTCAGACGCGGGACCCGGGACCTCGGCGCGCTCGTGGGCGGGCTCAGCCGGGGCCGCGGCGCCCGAGGATCGCAGCGGACAGGGCCACCGCCCCGAGCGCCACGGCCACGACCCCGCCGACCAGGATCTCGACGCTCCACACCGAGCTGGCCGCCGGCGCCACGCGCTGCGGGTCCTGGGGGTCGTAGCGCACCGCCACGCGCTGGCCGGAGGAGACAGGGACGCCGTCCATGTCGAGCTCGAACGTCGGCCCGTCCGGGTCGGCGTCGTGCACCGCGCGCACCGTGCCGCCGAGCACGCTCTGCACCACGGCCCATCCTGGTTCGGCACGGGCGTCGAAGCTGATCCGCGAGGCCACCGGCCACCCGACCACCAGGAGCAGGAGGAGCGCGAGCGTGCCGGTCACCGCGGCCACCCGGCCATGGGTGACCGACGGGAGGGCCGGCGGCGGGTGATGGGGGGAGCCTGGCGTGGCGCTGGGCTGGTGCTGACTGGCTGCCGGAGTGCCGGCGCCGTGTTGTGGGCGCGCTCGGGGCATGTCGTCCTCGCTTCGTTGCAGGGAGACCATCAGGTGTCGGAGCGTGTCCGCGTCCAGTGGGGCATCGCGAACGTAGTGATTCCACGGTGATGCGACAAGAGGCCATCCGCCGAGCGGATCCTCACCCGATGGGGGGATGGGCGGATGTGCCGGGAGCCGCGTCGCTCAACCGAAGAGCCGGACGAAGTTCTCGAGCACCAGCCGCGGCCAGGAGACATCCGCGGCGCGGATCCGGGCTGCGACCTGGTCGGCCTCGTGCGGTGGGAAGTACCCGGCGTGCCGGTACACCTCGATCCGGGTGAGGATCCCCTGCGCGTCGAGCTCCGGGTGGAACTGCGTGGCGTACAGGTGGCGCCGCATCCGGAACATCTGCACGGGGCACGTCGGGGACGAGGCGAGCAGCACGGCGCCGGGCGGCAGCGCCGAGCAGGCCTCCTTGTGGCCGACGAACGCCTCGAAGGCGCGCGGCAGCCCGGCGAGCAGCGGATCGGCGGCGCCGGCGTCGGTGAGGGTGACCTGCACGGGCCCGACGGGCTCGGCGAAGCGCCCGTCGATGACCGCGCCCTGGTGGGCGCCGAGGGTGCCGACGCCGTAGCAGGCCCCGAGGAACGGCACGTCCCGGGCCACGATCTGGTCGAGCAGCGGCTTGAGCTCCGCCTCCACGCGCCGCTGCGTCGGGGGCTTGGACTCCTCGGGGTCGGACGAGCTGAACGGGCTGCCGCCGACGATCACGCCGGCGTACTCGTCGAGGTCGATCGCCGGGAGCGGGCCGGCCTCCATCCGCACGCGGTGCAAGCGCTCTGCGGGGAGGCCGGTGAACCGGAGGAAGGCGGCGTGCTCGTCGTCCGCCGCGACGTCCTCGGGGCGGGACGCGAGCAGGAGGAAGGGCCTCACCGGTCCGAGCCTAGGCGCCCCGCCGCCGTCCGGCGCGGCGGCCCGACCTCGCGCGGTGTCTGAAATGCACCTTACGATGCGGAATTGCCTGGTCCGGCGTAGGTTCGGGGACGGCATCGTCACCGTCGATGGGAGGCCCAGCTGATGAGCGAGCCAGGAGCCGTAGCGCAAGACGTGCACACGGAGGACGCGGTGCAGGCGGTGGTCCGCGCCGACGGCACGGGCGAGATCGTCATCGAGGGGATCGTGCAACGGGTCGCCACCGGCAGCATGGCCGAGGCAGGCGCCGCCGTCACCGGTCTCATCGCCGAGCTGGCCGGGCGAGCCGGGCATCCGCTGCCCGCGGAGGTCGAGGACCCCGACGGCCGCTGGTCGCTCGTGATCCACCCCGACGGGACGGTCGAGGAGGCGCCGCCCGGCGGGGCCGGCGACGCCGCAGCCCCGGACACGGTGGCCGGGGGCGCGCACACCGGGGGCCGGACCACCCGCACCACGCGCAGCACCCGCCGGCCGGAGGCCGCGGAGCCCGAGGCCGGCCCCTTGCCGACCCTCGACGACCTGCTCGCGACCCGGTCCCAGAGCCCCACCGGCCCCGCCGAGCACGGCTGGCAGGTGGCGGTGCGCCGCGCGACCCTCGGGCTGGTCTCCGTGGGGCCCGGCCGCAACGAGCACCGGCACCGGGACAACGTCCGCGCCGTGCAGCGGAGCCTCGACGGGCCCAAGACCATCGTGGTGATGAACCCCAAGGGCGGCGCGCACAAGACGACGGCGACGCTGCTGCTGGCCTCGACCTTCGGCATCCACCGCGGCGGGTACACGCTCGCCTGGGACAACAACGAGACGCGCGGCACCCTGGGGTGGCGCTCCGAGCACGCCCGCCACACCAACACGGCGGTCAACCTGCTGCAGAACCTCTCGCGCTTCACCGACCTGCAGGTGGCGCGCGTCGGCGACCTCGACAACTACGTCCGCTCTCAGGGCTCGGCGCAGTTCGACGTGCTCGCCTCTGACGAGGACGCCGCGTCCGCCGCCTCCGTCGACGCCGAGGCGTTCGGCGAGCTGCACGGCACGCTCGAGCGGTTCTACCGGGTCATGGTGGTCGACACCGGCAACAACATGCGGGCCTCGAACTGGCAGGCGGCGATCGACGTGGCCGACCAGCTCGTCGTGGTCTCGACCGTCAGGGAGGACACCGCCCAGTCCGCGGCGTGGGCCCTCGACGCGCTGCGCGCCACCGGCCACGACGACCTCATCCGGCGGGCCGTCACGGTGCTGTCCGCGCCGGCGCCCCGCGTCGACCGGCGCCTGCGGCGGCGCCTGCACGAGCACTTCGGCGCGCTGACCCGGTCCGTGATCGACGTGCCCTACGACCGAGGGCTCGTCAGCGGCGGGCCCATCGGCTACGACGCCCTGTCACGACGCACCCGGGAGGCCTGGCTGCAGGTCACCGCCGAGGTCGCGGACGGGTTGTAGGCCCCGACCGTCGTCCCGGGCGCCGATCTGCGGTCGGCGCCCGGGACGCGCCTGTGCTCTGAGCGGCTGGGCGTGGGCCCACCGGGGA
Organism: Cellulomonas chengniuliangii; assembly: GCF_024508335.1. Lineage (NCBI taxonomy): Bacteria > Bacillati > Actinomycetota > Actinomycetes > Micrococcales > Cellulomonadaceae > Cellulomonas > Cellulomonas chengniuliangii. Next base: position 530,630 of record NZ_CP101988.1, read on the forward strand.
TGTCGGGCCCCGAATGTCGCCGCTGGCGTGCAAGATGCCGGTGGGCCGAGACACAGGCCGGGTGGAGGAGCGTTCGCCCGAGCGCGCCCCCTGAGCCCAGGAGCTGCCCGTGCCGCCGCGGACCGAACGTGACCTCGACACGTCGCCTGCCCCTGCCCCCGCCCCGCACGACGCCGCCTGGTTCGACGAGGTCGTCCGCGCGCACGGCCCCGCCGTGTACCGGTACTTCGTGCGCCGGGCGCCCCGCGACGACGCGGAGGACCTTGCCGCCGACGTGCTCGCGGTCGCGTGGCGTCGGCGCGCGGACGTGCCGCACGGCGCCGAGCTGCCGTGGCTGTACCGCACGGCCGGGTTCGTGCTGGCGAACCATCGTCGCAAGGGCCGCCCCACGCCCGTGGGAGACGTGCCCGACGAGATCGACGACGCCGACCCCGCGACCCTCGCCGTCGCCGACGAGCAGGTGCGGCACGTCCTCGCAGCGCTCAGCCCTCGCGACCGGCGCATCCTGCTGCTCGGCGCGTGGGAAGGGCTCAACGGGGACGAGCTCGCCGAGGTGCTCGGCATCAGCCGTGGCGGCGCCGACGCCGCGCTGTCCCGTGCGCGGTCCCGGCTGCAGGAGGCCTGGGCCGCCCACGCCCCCGCCTGAGCGGCCCGCGCGGCGGCGCCTGCCACGTCCCCCGGCGCGACCGGTGCAAGCCCGCGGCGCCCCGCGACACAGAGGGGGTAGAGGCGCCTGACCTGTCGCATCCCCATCCCAGACCTTCGGAGGCCACCGTGACCAGCGTGCCGCCCACCCCGCCCGACGAGCCGTTCGACCGGCTGCGCGCCACCGACCCCGCTGCGGGCGTCGAGCCGGACACCGAGGCGCTGGGCGCCGCCGTGGCAGCGCGCACCGGCCACCTCGCCGAGGGGCATGGCGCCCCCGACTCGGTGCCCGGCGGCCCGGCCACCGGCGCCACGGACGAGCTCGCGGCACGTCGCCGCCGCCTGCCGTGGGGCGCCCGCTGGACGCAGGTAGCCGCCGGAGTGGCGGCGCTCGCGGTCGTCGGCGCCGGAGGGTTCGCGCTCGGGGCAGGCCAGGGCGGCGCGGACCAGAGCGCCACCGGCAGCTCCCTGCCCGCTCCGGTGCAGCTCGGTGGCGCCAGCGCGCAGGTGACCTCCGGGGCGGCATCGTCCGCCGACGGGCTCGCGCTGGCGGAGAGTCGGACGATGGCGGGCTCGGGTGGGCGTGCGGTGTACACCGGCGCGGGCCTGTCCACCGAGGGTGGCGTCGCCCGGGCGTGGGGCTTCGACGCGGCGTCGACGTACTCGGCGGAGACGGCCCGCCGCGTCGCGGAGGCCCTCGGCGCCACCGGTGACCCGGTGCTGGAATGGGGATCCTGGACTGTGGGCCCCAACGACGGGTCGGGCCCCACGGTGCAGGTGCAGCCCGACGGGCTCACCAGCGTGAGCTATTACGACCCCACGATCCAGGCCGGCCAGTGCATGGACATGGCCACGAGCCCGAGCGGCGCCACGGCGGACACCGGGCAGCCCGACACGATGGAGCAGATCGCGCCGGCGCCCGGCGGGGGAGCGTGCGAGAGCGGCGAGCCCGCTCCCGGCGCCGACCAGGCGGTCGAGCGCACCCGGGAGCTGTTGCGCGCGCTCGGGGTCGACGACGCCGGCTACGAGGTCACCGTCGGGGAGAGCTGGACGACGGAGCTCGCGTCGGTGACGGCCGAGCGGGTGCTCGACGGTCAGCGGACCGGCATCGCGTGGAACGTGACCCTCGCCGCCGGGGGAGAGGTGCAGAGCCTCCACGGGGCCCTGGCCCCCATGGTCGACCTCGGCGAGCTCGAGGTGATCAGCCCGGCGGACGCCGTCGCACGGCTCGCCGACCCGAGGTTCGGCGGCTCCTGGGGTGGTGGTGTGATGCCGCTGCTGCGGGCGGACCAGGGGATGGCCGTGCCGGAGATGGGGATCATGCCGGTCGAGCCCGAGTGGACCGTCCCGCCCACCCCGCGCGCGGGGGACCCGCTGCCGTGGGCCGTCACCGAGGTCACCCTGACGTCCGCGCGGCTGGGGATCGGGATGACGACGCTGGACGACGGATCCACGGTGCTGCTGCCGAGCTACGAGCTGTCGGACGACTCGGGGAGCACCTGGAGCGTCGTGGCCGTGGCAGACGCGCACCTGGACTTCACGCCCGCCGGATGAGCTCCACGGCCCGGCGGCGCAGGAGGGCGCGCCGCCGGGCCGTGGGATGTCCGCCCCCGGTTGCCGTCCCGCCAGCCAGGGCCCAGTTTGGGCGCATGGGGACACAGATGAGGGCGTCGGGCGGGCTCGTGCTGCGGTGCTTCCTGCTCGGCGCCGCCACCGGCGCCCGCGGATCGCTGGGCATCGCGCCCCCGCTGCTGGCCGGAGGGCCGCAGGGCCGGGCGCGGCGGGTGCTGCCCGCGCTCGGGGTCGCGGGGGAGCTCGTCATCGACAAACTGCCCACCACCCCCAGCAGGCTGCTGCCGCCCGGGCCCCAGCTGCGGGTCGCGACCGCCGTGGTGGGATCAACGGTCCTCGCCCGCCGGGCCGGCGCCTCGCCGCCGCTCGCCGCCCTGGCGGGAGCGGCGGGCGCCGTCACCGGGACCTGGACCGGCGCCGGGTGGCGCCGGTGGGTCGACGCGCGCACCGCCGACTGGAAGGGCGCCGTGGTCGAGGACGCCGTGGCCCTGACGCTTGCCTGCCTGGCGGTCCGGGGATCCGGCGCGGTCCCGTCCGCGTCGCGCTGAGGGGTGCTGCACTCCGCTGGGCTGCTGGTCCGCGCCGTCACCCACCGCAGGGCGCTGTCCCAGGTCCGCGCTACGTTGGCCAGGACAGCGCGTCCCGACGGCCGGGCGCCGACGACATGACCGCGGCCGCGGTCCCAGACGCAGGAGAGTGCCTATGCCCAGCGGCGACCTGATGCTGCTCGACACCGCCTCGCTGTACTTCCGGGCGTTCTTCGGCGTGCCGGACTCGGTGCGGGCGCCGGATGGGACACCGGTCAACGCGGTGCGCGGCCTGCTGGACATGATCGCCCGGCTTGTCGACGACCACCGGCCGGGCCGGCTCGTGGCGTGCTGGGACGACGACTGGCGCCCGGAGTTCCGGGTCGCGGCGATCCCGTCCTACAAGGCGCAGCGCGTCGCCCAGGAGGTGCCGGGCACCACGGGCATCGAGGTGGTGCCCGAGACCCTCACGCCGCAGATCCCGGTGATCATCGAGGTGCTGGCGGCGCTCGGCATCGCGCGCGTCGGGGCGCCGGGCTACGAGGCCGATGACGTGATCGGCACCCTGGTGGCCCGCGAGGTCGCGCGCCCCGAGGCCGTGCGGGCGGGCGTCGACGTGGTCACCGGCGACCGGGACCTGTTCCAGCTGGTCGACGACGACGCCGGGGTGCAGGTGCTGTACACGGTGAGCCGCGGCATCAAGGACATCGCCGTGGTGGACGACGCGTGGCTGGCCGAGCGGTATGCGGTGACGTCCGGGGCGGGGTACGCGGACCTGGCGGTCTTGCGCGGGGACCCCAGCGACGGCCTGCCCGGTGTGCCCGGCATCGGGGAGAAGACCGCCGCGGCGCTCATCCACCGGTACGGGGACCTCGCGGGGGTGCTGGCCGCGCGGGACGCGGGCGATCCTGGGCTGACGGCCACACAGCGTCGCCGGCTGCAGGAGGCCGCCGCCTACCTGGAGGTCGCGCCGATGGTGGTCCGGGTCGCGTCCGACGCCCCCGTCGGCGAGTTCGACGACCGGCTGCCTGCCACGCCCGTCGACCCGGAGGGCCTGGTCGAGCTCGCCCAGCGGTGGGGCCTGGCCTCGAGCGTCCGCCGGGTCGTCGACGCGATGTCGGGCGTCGACACCCTGTCCGGCTGAGCTCCACGGCGGCCGGTGCCTCGACGGAGCGCGCTGCCGGGCCTGACGTGCGGAGTCGTCCGTCGGCCGCGCAGCCAGGCAGAATGCTCCGGTGATCACGGTCAGCACGGACGGCTCCTGCCTGCGCAACCCCGGAGGGGCCACGGGCTGGGCCTGGGTCAACCACGACGGAACCTGCGAGTCAGGCGGCCTGCCCTCGGGCACCAACCAGATCGGCGAGCTGCTGGCCGTGCTCGAGGCGATCTTGGCTCACCCCGGCGACGAGCTGCTGCGCATCGAGTCTGACTCGCAGTACGCGATCAAGTGCGCGTCGGAGTGGGTCGCGGGCTGGAAGCGCAAGGGGTGGCGCACGGCGAGCGGCTCGCCCGTGCAGAACCTGGCCATCGTGCAGGCCATCGAGAAGGCCATCGCGGAGCGGCCCGGGAAGGTCGTCTTCCACTGGGTGCGCGGCCACCAGGGCGACACGTTCAACGAGCGCGCGGACGTGCTCGCGGGACAGGCCGCGCGCGCGGCGCTGGCCGGCACCGGCGCCCGGGTGCCGGTCGAGCCGACGCCCGAGCCCGCGCCCGACCTGCTGTTCTGAGCCGCGGCCTGTTCAGCCGCGACCGTTCCTGAGCCTCGACGCACGACGGCCGGGCTGCGGGTGAGTCGCCCCCCGCGGCCCGGCCGTCGCCCGTCAGGGCGTGGCGCCTCAGCGCCGCACCGTGATGACCCCTCCCGTGAGCGCCGGCAGGTAGGACCGGTCCCCGCCGTAGACCACGGAGATCACCGCTGGCCCGGTGGTCTTGGGCACGGTGAAGGTCGCTGAGCCGTCGACCAGCACCGGCGTCGCGACGGTGCGGCCGTTCACCAGCACCCGCACGGTCCCGCTGGGCGCGGGGGCCCCGTCAGCACCTGCCGCGCGGATCGTCACCGCGGGCGTGGAGCCCTTCGGCGCCGACCATGACGCGGTGGACAGGCTGAGCCGGGCCAGGGCCGGGAGGATGGTGTGCGTCACCGTGGTGGAGGACGCCGCCACACCGGGTCCTCCCGGGTAGGCGACCGTCAGGGTGTGCGAGCCCACGGCCAGGTCCCGTGGCAGCGCCACCGTCGCCGATCCCACGAGCCCGTTCACGGCGAGCGTGCCGGTGGCCAGCACAGCCTCGCCCGCGCGGAGCTCGACCACGCCCGAGGGCGCCGCCGTGGCGCCGGTGACCGTGACCGCCACGCTGGTGCCCGAGCCGTAGCCGCTGAGCCGGCTGGCGGCCTTGGCCGTGGTGGTGGACGCGGACAAGGGCGCCGGCTCCGGGACGGTGACGTCGAGCACCTGGGTGCGGGACGTCGTGGTCGCGTTGTGGCTGTGCAGCACGAGCACCTGCGGCAGCTCGGTGGCCGCCGGGTCGCGGTGCACCGTCATCGTCGTGCCCGCCGCGCCCACCGACCAGAACGCGTCGGCGGTCCCGTGGTCGAACCACAACGCCGGGGCGAAGGGGTCCACCGTGAACGGCTCCACGGCGTCGACCTCGCGGCCGGGGTCGGCGGCGTACTGCGAGAACGTCCACACCTGCAGCGTGGGCGTGGTCCCGGGGGTGATGCCGACGTCCGCCAGGCTCAGCGGCACCAGCATCACGTTGTTGTCGAACACGGTGGTGTCCACGTCGCCGAAGAACCCGTTGATCGGCTGCACGTCGACCAGGGCGTCGGTGGCGAGGTCGTAGGTGACCTGCACGGTGACGTCCGTGGCGGCGTTGAGCTTCTGCACCACGGTCTGCCTGTCCGCGGCGCCGTCCCCGTCGAGGTCGATGTCGATGACAGGCAGCACGGACTGGCCGAGCGTCGCCCACTCGCCGTCGACGGCGATGCCGACGCCCAGGTACCCGCCCGCCGGGTCGGCCCCCGCGGCGGCGCGCTGCGGGGCGGTCGACGCCCAGCCGACGGCCCGCAGGTCGCCCGCGGCCACCGAGGAGTCCGACGTGACGAGGCCGGGGGTCCGCTCGAGGCGGGGGCTCGTCGCGGCGAGCTGGAGGGGCGCGGCCAACGAGGTCCACCCGCCGGAGTCGATCCCGCGGCCGGTCAGCGCCAGCTCCGCCTGGGTGGCGCCCGCGTCGGGGAACGTGACGCCCGTTGCGGTGAGCTCGCTGACCAGGCGGGGGGCCGCCTGCACCGGGACCCGCAGCTCGGTGGTCCCCGAGGTCAGCAGGAGCCTGCCGGTGAGGGCGGCCACGTGCTCGCGCGGCAGGCCGCCCTGGTTGGCCTCCGACGTCGGGTCGAGCTCTCGCTCGAGCGTCGCCGGGTCGGCGGTGAGGGTCAGTGTGACGAGCTGGGTGCGGCCCGGCTGCACGGTGATCGTCGCGGGCGAGGTGGTGATCCGCGCCCCACCGGCCGTGGTCGCCGCAGCGAACGAGGTGGAGTACCGGACCGCTGTGCCGCCAGTGTTCCGCACGGTCACGGTCTTGCGCTGCACGACTGTCTCTGCGCCGACGGGAACCACCCCGAACGTGACCGACACCTGCGCGGGATCCTCCGAGCTGTACGCGAGGACGGTGTCCGCGACGGCCGCCGCGGCGTCGACCCGCCCGGAGCCGACCCGCTGCGGGCCGTAGACCTCGCCCGTGCGCTGCGCCCCGGTGTAGACGTCGTGCGTGGCGGTGTTCATCACCGCGGCCTTGACCTCGGCCGGAGTCCAGCCGGGGTGCGCGGCCCGGACCAGCGCCGCGATGCCCGCCACGTGCGGCGCCGACATCGACGTCCCCGACAGGCTGTGCGCGGCGGCGCCGGAGCCCGAGGCAGCGGACAGGATGCTCGTCCCCGGCGCCGCGACGTCAGGCTTCGCGATGCCGAGGGACCCGTGCGCGCCGCGCGAGGAGCCGGGGTTGAGGACGTCGCCGGCGGTGTCGTCGGAGACTGTCGCGGCCAGCGAGGGCCCGATGTGGACGCTCACCTCGCCGGTTCGCAGGGCTGGCAGCAGCGTCGCGGTGGCGGCCGCCGTGAGCTGGGCGCCAGGGATCGTGGCGTTGCCGGCGATCCCACCGGAGAACACCGGTCGGGTCGTGCCGATCAGCACGCCGACAGCGCCGGCCGCCTGCGCGTTGGCGAACCGGGCGCCGCTGCCGCAGGCGCGGGTCGAGTCGTCGTCGTCCCAGTACAGGTACGCGATCTTCCCCGTGATCTCCGCGCTGCGGGACACCAGCGAGGCGCACCCGCTCACGGTGTCGCCGAGGAACGCGACGGGCGCGGTCACGTCCTGGTCGCCGGTGTACGCGATCGAGTTCTGCGCGGGGTAGGCGCCGAGGAGCGCCGGGTCGGGGGCGGCCACGACCTCCACGCCGTCCAGGGCGAGCGGGCTGCCCACCGAGTTGGCCACGGTCAGGCTGCTGGCGGCGCTGCCGGGGGAGCCGGCCACGTCGGTGATGTCCCCGGAGTTCCCCGCGGAGATCACGGACAGGACCCCGAGGTCGGCGAGCCGGTCGATGATCAGGTTGTCGGGGTCGTCCGAGGGGGTCGCTGAGGCGCCGAGGGACAGGTTCACGACGTCGAGGTGGTCGTTCAGGTCGCCGTCGCCGTCGGGGTCCGCGGCCCAGTCGAGCGCCTCGGCCGTCAGGTTGGTCGACCCGCCGATGTCGCCGAAGACCTTGAGCGCGTAGACGCCGGCCTCGGGAGCCGATCCAGGTCCCACCTGCCAGCCGGAGAGGTCGGTCAGATCGGCGTAGTCGCCGCGGAACGTCGTGCCATCGGGCTGCACACCGTAGCCCGCGGCAGTGGCGGCGACGTGGGTGCCGTGCCCGCTGTTGGGGCTGGTCGCCAGGCTGTCGATCGGGTTGTCGTCCGGGGTGGGGACGGTCGTGGCGCCGGGGAGGGTCGACCTGGGGTCCGCGTCGTAGAGCGGCCCGGCGAAGTCCCGGCCCCCCAGGAACTTGGCGCCGTCGAGGAGGTCGGCCGGTATGGCGCCGGTGCCGTCCGTGCCGTACGCCGCGGCGTACGCCTCGAGGGTGCCGGGGCCGCCGAACGCGGCGTGCGTGTAGTCCACCCCGGTGTCGATGACGCCCACCCGGATGCCGGCGCCGGTCTGCCCGGTGCCCTGCCACACGTCGAGCGCGCGGGTGAACGCGTCGCTGCTGGCGTTGTCGATGGTGCGAGCTGTGACCCGGTAGACGGCGACCACGTCGTCGCGCGAGGCCAGGTCGCGCAGCGCGTCCGCGTCCCCGGAGACCAGGCTGCCGGCGATGACGTTGCTCAGCGTGGAGATGCGCTGCGGCTCTTCGGCCGTCGTGCGGGCGTCTGCCGCCGCCGCCGGGACCACTGCCTCGGCGAGCTCCTCGACCTGCGCGGTGGCGGCTCGCACCTCGTCGGCGGAGCCGCCGTCCTCGTGGACGTCGAGCGCGGAGGGGGCGTCGAGTTGGACGAACGCGGTGACCTGCCCGGTCGCGTCGGCCATGGAGGCGGAGACCTTGGCCCCGGCGAGCGGGCTGGACGACGCCACAGCCCCGCCGGGCGAGCCCGCCTCGGGGGTGTCTGGCGGCGCGGCGCCCGCGGCGCCTGCTCCCAGAGTCGTGGCAGCCAGCATCGCGACGGCGACGGGGAGTGCGAGGGCGGCAGGGAACGGGCGACGCGTCATGGTCACTCCTGCGGGCGGTGGGTGTGATCGGGGTCGGCGGCGCCGCCTCCACCCCTGCGTTCCGCGGCTCGGGAGGGCCCCCGGACTGCACCGTACTGGCCGGTGTGGCGTTCGTCACGTATCTGAGAAATATCCGTTACCGACGAGTACGTCCGGACCGCGTCCGGACCTGTCGAAGCGGTTGGATTGCCGCCCGGGCGCTCAGCGCAGCGGGACGAACGCGTACGAGCCCTGCTGGCTGCGGTCTACCCGGTCGCCGTGCCGCTCGACCAGCCACATGGTGGAGCGCACGGGCAGGACCATGCGTCCAGCGTCGGCGAGTTGCGCGACCAGGGCGTCTGGGAGCTCCTGGCCAGACGCGGACACCAGGATCCGGGCCCAGCCCTGATCGACCGGGCGTCCGAGGACTCCGGGCTCTGCCTGGTCGATGCGCGCCCACGGCAGCGGCCAGGCCGCGAGATTCTGGGCGCCCCACTCCGCCAGGTCCGGCACGATCTCCAGGCCGAGCACCCGGCCCTGCGGGCCCACGAGGTGCGCGAGGAGGGCCGTGGTCCAGCCGGAGCCCGAGCCGATGTCGAGCACGTGCGCGCCGCGCGGGACGTCGAGCAGGCGCAGCATCGCCGCCACCGTGCTGGGCTGGGAGTTCGTCTGGCCGTGCGCCAGCGGCAGCGGGCGGTCCTCGCCCGCATGGGCGCGCTGGGCCGGCGGCAGGAACGCGCGACGCTCGACTGTCGACATGGCCTCGGCGACGGCGTCCGGGATGGCGGACCCGGTCATCGCCTCAGCGTAGGCATCACTCCGAGGGCGGCGCGATCTGCGGGAGCCGCACGCCGTGCGGCGGCGTCGGCACGTGCACCATGACGCCGCGGGGCTTGCGTCCGGGGCGGCCAGGGGCACGGCGCTCCTCGATGTGCTCGAGCGTCGAGGCGCGCCAGACGGCGCCGCCGTTGAGGCGGCCGTCGGGCGGCGGCAGCCATGGGACCTTGCGGGAGAGCCACACGCGGATGGTCGCATTCTCGACGTTGAGACGGGCGGCCAGTCGAGCGATGTCGTACAGGTCGTCCAGCCCGCCAGCGGGTATGTGGGAATCGGGGGAGGCGGCCGTGTCCGGGGGCGTCACGGGTGCGAGCCTAGCCGCCGGCGAACGGGCTCAAGCGGCGTCAGCGCTATCTGACGCGCGAACGTGACAGATGTCTCAGCCTCAGGGCTTCTGGACGGGCGTCCGAGTCCCTATTGTGTTACGGGTGAGTAACAGAAAGCGCGCCATAGCTCGCCGTCGGCCTTGCGGAGGTCGTGTGGATCGGGCGATGCGGCGCATCACCCTGTACATACCCACCCTGACGATGAAGATGACGACTCCAATCGCTCGGGTGCTCCAGGCCCTTCGGCCGCACAGCATGGCCCAGCTTCTCGGCCTGGCCACCCTGCTCTCTGTCCTTCACCGTTCCAGCGTCGTCCAGACGCTCCGAGCCGAGTACCTCAGAATCATCGCGTGGTCGACAGCCCAGGTTCGGGCACTGCTCGCCAGCCCCGCAGCTGACGCGGTGCGCACGAGCCAGGCAGTCGCCGTCATACGCGAGAACCTCGACCTCGTCGCGCACCACACGGGCCGCCTGGTCGAGATGGTGCGCATGCACCACATCACCCGCACGCTGCGCGCCCGCCCCCTGGCGCAGGGCGTGCTCGTCGCGGGCCTCGTCCTGGGCGGCGGCGGCGCCGCGGTCGCGGCGCCCGAGTTGGCTGTCAAGCCTGTCTCTGCGATCGAGCACCAGCAGCGCCTCGCGGGTGTCGCCGAGGTGGCCGCCGAGGCCACTGCAGCGGCTGACGCCGTGCGCGAGGCGGCGAAGGCCGCCAACATCCCCACCGACGACCTCGACGCGGCCACGGCGCAGCTCGACGACGTCCTCACGTCGCACGGCCTGGTGTCCGAGCCGTCAGAGCTCGAGATCGAGCTCCGAGCCGCTGCCGCGCAACCCGCGGACGAGGCCACGGACGAAGCGGCCGATCAGCCGTCTGGGCCGCAGCCCCCTGTTGCGGACCAGCAGACCCCGTTCATGCAGGTGGTGGCCGCCAAGGCGCAGTCGACGGTCGACCAGGCCGCCGGCGAGCCTGTGGGTGATCTTGCCGCCACGACAGCGGCGACCTCGCTCAAGGCGCCCTCCGTCGAGCCGACCACCATCGGCCCGCTGGTCACCGACCGGTCCGCGGGCACCGCGCTGACCGATGTCCTGACGACGTCGGCCAATACCCAGGCCTCAGACGTTGCTGCGGACCTGCATGAAGCGCTCGACCAGGTCACCGACCTGACTGAGAAGGTCAGCGCGGCGGCGGGTGTCGGCAGCGCGAGCACCGCGGTGCTCGCCCAGCCCCCGGCCGTGCCGGAGCCCACCGAGGAGCAGATCGCCGCGGCGGCGAAGGCTGTGGCCGAGCGTGCCGCCGCCGAGCAGGCGGCCGCTGAGCAGGCCGCCGCCGAGCAGGCTGCGGCCCAGGCCGCCGCCGAGGCGGCCGCGAAGGCCGAGGCCGAGGCCGCGGCGCGGCAGGCCAAGGACGACGCGTCCCGGGCCGCGGCTGACCATGCCACTCACCGGGCCGTGACCGAGGGCAACCCCGGTGGCGGCAACGGGCAGTTCTCCGAGGCGTCGCTGTGCGAGCTCTCCTTCGCCCCCGGCGCCCGGCTGCGGTGCGACGCCGCGGCCGCGGTCGAGTCGATGAACATCGAGTTCCGGCACGCGTTCGGCGTCGACCTGAGCATCACGGACTCCTACCGGTCCTACGACGCCCAGGTGCGCACCAAGGCGCAGCTCGGACGGCTCGCCGCGACCCCTGGCACGTCCAACCACGGTTGGGCCAAGGCCCTGGACCTGGGTGGTGGCATCCAGAGCTTCAGCTCCCCCCAGTACCAGTGGATGAAGGCGAACGCCGGACGGTTCGGCTGGGTCCACCCCGGCTGGGCCGAGCCGGGCGGCAGCAAGCCGGAGCCGTGGCACTGGGAGTTCGGCCGCTGACAGCAGGCTGAGCGCCCTCGCACATGACGGGCCCCGCGGGACGACCTCCCGCGGGGCCCGTCGTCGTGTCCGGGGTCTGGCGTCGCCGCAGCGGCCATTTCGACCTAGCGTGTCCGGGGTAGTCATTCCATCCCGATCCGAGGAGACGCCCCATGGCCACCCGTACAGCTCGCACCGCCTGGAAGGGCTCGCTCAACGACGGCTCCGGCACGGTGGACCTCGTCAGCTCGGGCGTCGGCACCTTCGACGTCTCCTTCCCCCGCCGGGCCGCCGAGGACGCGGGCGGGGTCACCAGCCCGGAGGAGCTCATCGCGGCGGCGCACTCCTCGTGCTTCGCGATGCAGCTCTCGGCGGTCGTCGCCGAGGCGGGCGGCACGCCGCAGTCCTTCGACGTGACCGCTGACGCCACGCTGCGCCCCGACCCCGAGGGCGGGTTCCGCATCGCGGAGATCAAGCTCACGGTCCGGGGGACGGTCGACGGCCTGGACAACGACGCGTTCATCGCCGCCGCCGAGCTGGCCTCGACGACCTGCCCGGTGTCGAAGGCCCTGGCCGGCACCGCGATCACCCTGGACGCCGCGCTTTCCTGAGCGCCCTCCGCCGATCGCTGGCCGGGCTGCGCTGCGGCCCGGCCAGCGGCCGCCGAGATGGGGACTTCCGTCCCTAAGGAAAGGCTCGCCTCAGTTCTAGCGTGGTTCGCATGAACCTCGCACAGTGCCCGGTGGACGCGCACGCGCGCGTGGTCGCGCTCGACGCCGAGCAGTCCATGCGCCTGCGCATGAGCGAGCTGGGGCTGCGGGTCGGGGCCGTCGTGCGGGTCACCCAGCGTGCCGCCTTCGGCGGCCGGGTGGTGGCCATCGGCGCCCAGCGGTTCGCCGTCGACGGCCAGACGGCCACGCGCATCGCCATCGAGCCCGTGCGCGGCGCGCACCAGAGCCCCCGGCTGTGAGCTGCCACGCCCCGGGCCCCGGAGGCCTGCCAGGGCCGGACGACGCACGTCGCGGCGGTGGCCGCGCGGACCTGCGGGATCCCGCCACCGTGCTGCTGGTCGGCAACCCGAACGTGGGGAAGTCCACCCTGTTCAACTCCCTGACCGGCGCTCGCCAGCAGGTCACCAACGCCCCGGGCACCACGGTGGAGCTCCAGGTCGGCGTCTGGCGCCAGGCCGGGGGCGCCGATCCCGTGCGGCTGATCGACCTGCCTGGCACCTACAGCCTGCTGGCGCGCTCGCCCGACGAGCGGGTCACCGCGGACGCGGTGGCCGGGTCGAGCCGGTTGGGCCGCGCCGACCTCGCCGTCGTCCTGGTCGAGGCCGCCGGCCTGGCGCGCTCTCTGTACCTCTTGGCGCAGGTGGCGCAGACCGGCTGCCCGCTGGTCGTCGCCCTCACCATGGCGGACGTGGCGGCGTCCCGGGGCATCCCGGTCGACGCGGACCGCCTGGCCGAGGTGCTCGGCGTCCCGGTCGTGGCCGTGGACCCGCGCACCGGCGCCGGGATCCCCGAGCTGGCCCGCACGGTCGAGGCCGCGCTCAGTGCAGGCCCGGGCTCGGTCGTGGGCATCGAGGCGGTGGCCGACGCGGCCGACGCGGACGGGGCCGATCTCGCCGCCGGGCTGGCGCAGGCGGAGACCCTCTTCGGCTGGGTCGACGAGGTCACCCAGCAGCTCGCCACCCCGGAGCCGCGCGCCCGCACCGCCTCGGACCGGGTCGACGGCGTGCTGCTGCGGCCCTGGGTGGGGGTGCCGGTCTTCCTCGCCGTGGCCTGGCTGCTGTTCCAGCTCGCGACCTCCCTCGCCGCGCCGCTGATGGACGCCGTCAGCGCCTTCGTGTCCGGCCCGGTGACCGACCTCGCGCGGGTGCTGATCCCCGGCCCGGCGTGGCTCGAGGGCTTCGTGGTGGACGGCCTGCTGCAGGGCGTCGGCACCGTGCTGTCGTTCGCGCCGCTGATGGCCGTCATGTTCCTGGCGATCGCGCTGCTCGAGGACTGCGGCTACCTGGCCCGGGCCGCCTTCGTGGCCGACCGCGCGATGCGTTCCCTGGGGCTCGACGGCCGCGCGGTGCTGCCCCTGGTGGTCGGGTTCGGGTGCAACCTGCCGGCGCTCGCGGCCACGCGCACCCTGCCGCACGCGCGCCAGCGGCTGCTCACCGGGCTGCTGGTGCCGTACGCGTCGTGCACCGCCCGGCTCACCGTCTACCTGCTGCTGGCCAGCATCTTCTTCCCCGGCCACGCCGGAACCGCGGTGTTCTTGATGTACGTCGCCTCGGTGGCGCTGATCGTGCTGGGCGGGCTCGCGCTGCGCCGCACGGCGTTCCGCGACCTGGAGCAGGAGCCGTTCGTGCTCGTGCTGCCCGCGTACCAGCGCCCGCGGGTGCGCGCGCTGCTGCTCTCGGCGTGGCTGCGCACCCGGGCGTTCGTGACCAAGGCCGGCAGGGTCATCGTGGCGACCCTCGCGGTGGTGTGGGTGCTGCTGGCCCTGCCGGTGACGGGCGGGCACGCCGTCGCCGACGTGCCCGTGCAGGACAGCCTGTACGGCAGCGCAGCGCAGGCCATCGCGCCGGCGCTGGCGCCCGCCGGGTTCGGCGAGTGGCACTCTGCCGCGGCCCTGGTCACCGGGTTCGTCGCCAAGGAGGTCGTGGTCGGGTCGTTCGCCCAGACCTACGCCGTCGACGAGCCCTCCGACCCCAGCCAGGCCGGGGACCTGGGCGCGCAGATGCGGGCGACGTTCGAGGAGACGTCGGGCGGGCACGCCGCGGCGGCCGCGGCGGCGTTCATGGTGTTCGTGCTCGCGTACACCCCGTGCGTGGCGACGCTCGCCGAGCAGAAGCGGCTGTTCGGAGGGCGGTGGACGATCGGGGCGATGGTGGTCCAGCTCGCCGTCGCGTGGGTGCTCGCCGTGGCGGTGTTCCAGGTGGGGAGGCTGCTGTGAGCGTGCTCGCGGACGTGCTGCGCGAGGCTCGCACGGGCGCCACGAGCGAGGGCATCGCGCGGCGCCTGGGCATCGACCCGGGCCTCGCGGAGGCGATGGTCGACCACTGGGCGAGGCTCGGCGTGGTGCACAAGGCCCACGACGTGCTCGGGTGCTCCGGCGGCTGCCCGGCCGCTGGCGCCACGCGGGACGGCGAGGCCCCGCGTCTGCCCATCGGCTGCGCCGGGTGCCCGATGGCGACGCTGCCGCGCGCCTGAGGGGGCGCGGCTGGCCGGTTGAGCCGAGGTCAGCGGCGCAGGGTCAGCAGGCGCAGCGCGCCGGACAGCAGTGCCGGCTCGTGCGCGGCCGTCGCACGCCGCGCGGTGCGCTCGACGAGCTCGTCCACCAGCTCGGGGAGCGCGCCCGGCCGCCCAGACACCCATGCCCCCAGCACGGCCTGGAGCGGCAGCTCGAGCGCGGTGGTGTCCGGATGGGCGAGCGCCAGGTCGCGGGTGCCGGCCACAGCGACCCAGTGGGCGCCCGGGGCCCGGCGGACCACCAGGTCGCCGACGGCGATCCCCGCCGCCGTGGTGGTGGGCCGCGGGTCCCATCGCAGCGCCGGCTCGGTCGCGTGCCACGCCGCGGCGTACCTGTCGAACACCGCGCTGAGCTGGTCCAGGTCGTCGAGGTCGGTGTCGGGCCCGTGCAGGTGGCGGCGGCACTCCTGCATCCAGTGCAGGTCGGCCGGGTCCAGCGGGCGAACCGCGGGGCGGGCGTCGGGGGCCGCACGCCCCGCGGCGGTGCGGGGGGACGGGACGAGGGTCGAGCGGCGATCACGCGCGTGGCGAGCCCTCGTCGTCATGGCTCGTACATCGGCATGCGGGGCATCCGGCACGATCACTCAGCCGGGTGAACCTCGCGCCCTGGCGACCCCGGCGCCGTCCGAGGGGCGGCGTCCCGGACACCCCCTCATCCGGCGGTGGGAGACTGCCGTTTGTGTCGACCGTCACCACTCCCGCACCCCGTGAGCACCAGCCTGCCGCCGACCTCGTGCACGCGTTGCGCGCGGTCGTGCGAGGGCCGGTGGACGACTCCACCCGCCGCCGCGCCGAGT
Source organism: Cellulomonas chengniuliangii (assembly GCF_024508335.1). Taxonomy (NCBI): domain Bacteria; kingdom Bacillati; phylum Actinomycetota; class Actinomycetes; order Micrococcales; family Cellulomonadaceae; genus Cellulomonas; species Cellulomonas chengniuliangii. Next base: position 546,135 of record NZ_CP101988.1, read on the forward strand.
ACTCGACCGACGCGTCGAACTACCGCGTGCCGCCGCAGGTCGTGGTGTTCCCGCGCGACGTCGACGATGTGCTCGCCACGCTGGACGTGGCCCGTGAGGCGGGGGCGCCCCTGACCGCGCGCGGCGGCGGCACGTCCGTCGCCGGGAACGCCGTGGGCCCGGGGATCGTCATCGACTTCTCGCGGTCCGTGAACCGGGTCCTCGAGATCGACCCGGAGGCCCGCACGGCGCGCATCGAGCCGGGCGTGATCATGACGGAGCTGCAGAGGCAGGCGGCGCCGTTCGGCCTCCGGTTCGGGCCCGACCCGTCCACCCAGGCTCGCGCGACCCTCGGCGGGATGATCGGCAACAACGCGTGCGGCCCGCGGGCCGTCGCCTACGGCCGCACCGCCGACAACGTGGTCGCCCTCGACGTGGTCGACGGCCTGGGCCGCCGGTTCACCGCGGGCAAAGGGCTCGACCCCGTCCCAGGCCTCGACGAGCTGGTGCGACGTGAGCTCGAGACCCTGCGCACCGAGCTCGGGCGGTTCGGCCGCCAGGTCTCCGGGTACTCCCTGGAGCACCTGCTGCCCGAGCGCGGCGCGGACCTGGCCAAGGCGCTCGTCGGCAGCGAGGGCACCCTCGTGACGATCGTCGGGGCCACGGTCAACCTGGTGCCGGTCCCGGCCGCGCCCGTGCTCGTCGTCCTGGGGTACCCGGACATGCCCACTGCCGCGGACGCAGTTCCCGCGCTGCTCGAGCACCAGCCGCTGGCCATCGAGGGCATGGACGCGCGGCTCGTCGATGTGGTCCGCCGGGTCCGCGGCGCCAGCGCGGTGCCGCATCTGCCCTCCGGCGGCGGCTGGCTCATGGTCGAGGTCGGCGGCCCCACCCTCGACGAGGCGCTGGACAACGCCCGGGCGCTCGCGGCCGACGCCGCCACCGACGCGGTGCAGGTGTACCCGCCAGGGCCGGAGGCCGCCGCGATGTGGCGCATCCGGGAGGACGGCGCCGGCCTGGGCGGCCGCACGCCCGCCGGGGAGCAGGCGTGGCCCGGCTTCGAGGACTCCGCGGTGCCGCCCGCGCGGCTCGGCGCGTACCTGCGCGAGCTCGAGGCGCTGATGGCGTCGCACGGGGTGGACGGCCTCGCGTACGGCCACTTCGGCGACGGCTGCGTGCACCTGCGGCTCGACGTGCCGCTCGAGCGCTCGGGCGACCCGCTGCGCGCCTTCATGACCGACGCCGCGCATCTGGTGGCCGCGCACGGCGGCTCGCTGTCCGGGGAGCACGGCGACGGCCGTGCCCGCAGCGAGCTGCTGCCGGTCATGTACTCGGCGCGCGCGATCGAGGCGTTCGGCGCCATGAAGTCCCTGCTCGACCCGCGGGACCTGCTCAACCCGGGTGTGCTGGTGCGCCCGCGACCGCTCGACGCCGACCTGCGCCGGCCCGCCGCGCGCCCCCTGCCGGCCCTGGTCGGACGGGACGGCGGCTTCGCGTTCGAGCACGACGCCGGCGACCTGACCACCGCCGTCCACCGTTGCGTCGGTGTCGGCAAGTGCCGTGCCGACACCAGCGCGTCGGGCGGCTTCATGTGCCCGTCGTACCTGGCCACCCGCGATGAGAAGGACTCCACGCGGGGCCGGGCCCGCGTGCTCCAGGAGCTGGCGAACGGCACGCTCATCACGCGCGGCTGGTCCGCGCCCGAGGTCGAGCAGTCCCTCGACCTGTGCCTGAGCTGCAAGGCCTGCTCGTCCGACTGCCCTGCCGGGGTCGACATGGCGCAGTACAAGTCGGAGGTGCTGTTCCGCAAGTACCGCCGCCGGGTGCGGCCCGTGACGCACTACCTGCTGGGCTGGCTTCCGCGCTGGATCCGCCTGGTGACGAGCGTGCCCGGCCTGGCCCAGGTCGCCAATGGGGCGCTGCGCTGGCGCCCGTTGGCCAAGGTGGTGCTCGGGGCCGGCGGCATGGACACCCGCCGCCGCATGGTCACGTTCGCCCCGACCCCGTTCCGCACGTGGTGGCGCCGCGAGCAGCGCCGGGCCGGCGCTGTGGCAGGCGGCCAGACGGCGGGCGGATCACCCCGTCCGAAGGTGCTGCTGTGGACCGACTCGTTCAGCGACTCGCTGTCCCCGTCGGTGCCGCAGGCTGCCGTCCGGGTGCTGCGGGCCGCCGGGTACGACGTGCTGGTGCCCGAGGCGGAGGCCTGCTGCGGGCTCACCTGGATCACCACGGGCCAGCTCCCCGCGGCCCGCAAGAAGCTCACGGAGCTGCTCGGCGTGCTGGGCCCCTACGCCGTGAACGGCATCCCGATCGTCGGCCTCGAGCCGTCCTGCACGGCGGTGCTCCGCTCCGACCTGCTGGACTTGCTGCCCGACGACCCGCGCGCGGTCGCGGTCTCCCGGCAGACGCACACCCTCGCCGAGCTGCTGATGGCCCCGGCGCCCATCGGGCCGGACCCGGAGTCCGGCTGGACGCTGCCCGACCTGTCCGACGTCACCGCCGTGGTGCAGCCGCACTGCCACCACCACTCGGTGATGACCTACACGGCGGACCGCACGCTGCTCAGCGAGGCCGGGGCCACCTTCCGGACGCTCGCGGGCTGTTGCGGCCTGGCCGGGAACTTCGGCATGGAGAAGGGCCACTACGACGTCTCGGTCGCCGTGGCCGAGCACGAGTTGCTGCCGGCGCTGCGGGAGGCCGGGCCGCAGGACGTGTTCCTCGCTGACGGCTTCTCATGCCGCACCCAGGCCGACCACCTCGCCGACGTCCACGGGGTCCACCTGGCCGAGCTGCTGGCCGCGCACCTGCCCGCGACAGAGCGCTGACGGGCTCGCCGGGCGGCCGTTCCTGGGTGGAGTGGACAACTCGGTCTACCCTGGACGGACGTCCAGTGGACGTCCTGTGCAGGTTCGGCCATGCGGGCGATGATCGCCCGGCGGGGATGCCCAGACATGCCAGACTCTCATCGGCCGGGCTCCTGGCAGACCAGCGTGAGACGCCCGCAGGCTCGAGCCCGCCGCGCCAAGGAAGCAGGAGCAGATGCCGATCTTCGAGCTCGACGAGGGCCGCCCCCTCCTCGTCCAGCCGATGCAGCCCGCTGCCGGCACCTTCGCGCCCGACGCGTCGGCACTGGTGACCGAGCACCTGACCGCACTGCTCGGTGAAGAGCTGTTCCTCGTGACCACCCGCACCGCGCCCGAGGGGGCGCAGCTGCTGGCCCTGGACGCGGCGGGCCGCCCTGTCGTCGTCGAGACCGCTCCTGTGCTCGACGGCCCGGCGCTGGTCCGGGCGCTGAACCACGCGGGGACCGCCGCGACCCGCACCCGCGGAGAGCTGCTGCGAGCGTACGACGGCGGGCGCAGCGCGTTCGACGCCGACCTCGCGGCATTCCGGGAGCGCGTGCCGATGCGCGGCGGAGCGACGGACGGCGCCGTCCGGCTGGTGGTGCTGTGCGCCGAGGTGGACGCCGAGATCGGCGACGCCGTGGCGTTCCTGCGGTCGACCGGGGACGTGCAGGTGCTGCAGACCGGGGTGGTGCAGGGCGCCGACGGGCGCCGGTTCGTCGAGGTCTCCCCGTGGTCGCACGATGGCTCCACGGCCCGTCGGGCCGTCGAGCCCGCTCCCACGCGGGCAGCAGACCCAGTGCTCGACCTCACGAGCAGGCACGCCCACACCGCGGCCCAGGCCATCGTGCCCCCGCCCGTCACCGCACCGCCGGCGTCACCGGTCTCGGTGAGCTCCGCGGAGCCTGTCGCCGCTCCGGCCCGCGACCTCCCGGCGGCGACCGCTCCCGCGTCTGAGTCCGCTACGACCTCGGACCTCCCGCCCACGCCGGCGCCGCTGCCCACGCCGGCGCCGCTGCCTGCGCAGCACGGCCCCCAGTCCCCCCGGAACGAGCCTGGGCGTCGCGCGGGGAGCGTCTTCCCGTCGCCAGCCCGCCCGACCCCGGCCAGCGCCCGCGTCGACGAGACGATCGTGCTGCCCGCCGGGGCGGTCGAGGACTTCGACGAGGAGCTGGGCCGCACCCGCCCCTCGGTCGACCGCTGGGAGCCGGCGACGGCGGCCACCGGCGCCCCTGCGGCGGCTCCGCCCGAGGAGGACGCGCGCTGGACGGGACCGAGCCGTCGCAACCCCGGGGCCGCGGAGTGGCCCGACCTGGCGTCGACCGGCATGCACCGGGTGGCGCCCGATTGGGCCGCGGTGACCCCCGAGGCCGCCTCGTCGAGCACCGCCCGGCCCGCCACATCCCCCACGCCGGGCCACGGCCAGTGGCCTGCTCCCGAGAGGCCCTCGGGGACCCGCGCGCCGTTCGTCCCGCCGACCGGTCCGCAGCCCGCCGCGCGCCGGGTGTCGGCGGTCCCCCCGCCCGCGGACCTGACGCCCTGGACCGGCGTCCCCTCCCAGCCGACGCCCCGGCCGCACCCCGCGCTGGCCGCGCTCGCAGGGGAGCAGGGCGCCGCCACGGCGCTCGTGTGGGTCCGCGCCCGTCGGGGGCAGCGGCTGGTGGCCACCCTCCGCGTCGACGGCGTGATCGAGCTGCCCGACGGGCAGCTGGTCTCCGACCCGGACGAGGCCGCGGCCACTGCCGCCGACGCCGAGGGGACGGTCGACGGGTGGCGGGCCTGGCGGCTCGGCGACGGCGGCCCCACCCTGCTCGAGGCCACCGGCGCCTGACAGCGGAGTGGCGCGTCAGCCCCAGCCGTACGCGGCGAGCCAGCGGCTGGTCTCGGCGTAGAACTGGGCGCGCACGGGCGGCCTGGAGAGCGTCAGGTCGTGCAGCCCACCGGGGATCCGCGCGATCGTCACGATGGGGCCCAGCTGCACTGCACGGCGTGCGAGCAGCTCGACGTCGAGCACCGAGTCAGACTGGCGCATCGCCTCGCTCCATCGCGGGCTGATCGAGGAGCGGCTGGAGGCGGCCATGAGGATCGGCGCCTGGATGTCGAGCCCTCGTGCCACCTGCGCGTGGCCGTCCAAGATGGCGCGGAGCCAGCCGGCGCGGACCGGGAAAGCCGGCACGGGCCGCCACCGCGGGTCGTACTCCCACTCGCCGCCGTCGACCGCGCGCAGCGTGCGCGCGTAGTACCCGGGGTCGATGTTCGGCAGCGCCGCGCGAGGGCTGAACCGGGCGAGCTGGTGGATCGCCGGGGTGCTCACGTGGCGGAGCACCGCCGAGCCCTGCAGCTCGAGCCACGGGCTGTTCAGCACGAGGGCGTCGGCCTCGCCCGGGCGCCGGTTGGCCCACAGCACGGAGACGAGCCCGCCCGTGGAGTGGCCCATCAGCAGCAGGCGTGACCGCGGGCCCAGGTCGCGCCGTATCTGCGCGATGGCGGCGTCGATCTCCTCGTCGTAGGTCCGCAGGTCGTCGACGTACCCGGGCGTCTGGTGCTCGCGCAGGCTGCGGCCGTACTTCCGCAGGTCCAGCGCGTAGAAGGCGGCGCCCTGCCGGTGCCAGAACTCGGCCAGCTCGGTCTGGAAGAAGTAGTCAGACCAGCCGTGCAGGTACAGCACGGCACGGGAGGGGCGGAGCGCCTCCGGGCTGGGCGGGGCGTACCGCACGAGCGTGGCGACCACCTCGCCCTCGTCGTCGGGCGCGAGCTCGAGCGTCCGGGCGCGAAAGTCGGGCCCGAGCACATCGGGCTGCCAACGACCGGCCACTCGTCCCTCCCTCTCCTCATGCCTCCGTGGTGGCGGCGGCTCAGACCTCGAGCACGACCTTGCCGAACTGCGCGCCGTCGGCGAGCCGCCGCAGCCCCGCGTCGGCCCGGGCGAGCGGGTAGGTCGCGTCGACCAGTGGGCGCAGGCCTGTCCTGTCAAGCAGGGCCAGCAGGTGCACGAGGTCCTCACGGGAGCCCATCGTGACCCCGACCACGGAGAGCTCGAGGAAGAAGATGCGCTGGAGCTGGGCCGCGTCGGGGTCACCGGACGTGGCGCCCGCGACGACCACCGTGCCCCCGGGGCGCAGCGCGCTGATGGAGTGCGCCCAGGTCGCGGCGCCCACCGTCTCCAGCACCAGGTCCGCCTTGGCGGGGAGCCGCTCCCCGGGGGCCAGGGCCCCGGCGGCCCCGAGCTCGAGGGCGCGGGCGCGGCGGCCCTCGTCCCGGCTGGTGACCCACACCTCCAGGCCCGACGCGGCGCCGAGCAGCACCGCGGCGGTGGCCACCCCGCCTCCCGCGCCCTGCACGAGCACCCGCTGGCCGGGGGTCGCGCGCCCACTTGTGAACAGCATCCGGTAGGCGGTGAGCCAGGCGGTGGGCACGCACGCGGCCTCGACGAAGGACAAGCCTGCCGGCTTGTCGACGAGGTTCCACGTGGGCACGGAGACCTGCTCGGCGAGCGTGCCGGGATACCGCTCGGAGAGCAGGCTCCGTGGCTCGTCCGGGCCGACGCCGTGGCCGCTGGCGCCGCCGATGACGGAGTGCACCACTACCTCCCGCCCGTCCGGGGCGACCCCGGCGGCGTCGGTGCCCAAGATCATCGGCAGCCGGTCTCCACGCAGCCCGACCCCCCGCAGGGACCACAGGTCGTGATGGTTCAGGCTCGCCGCGCGGACGTCCACCGTGGTCCAGTGCTCGCGCTCGGCCGGCGCGGGTCGCTCGCCGATCTCCAGAGCGCTCAGCGGGTCGTCGGGGTCGGTCCGGGCGGCGTACGCGGCGAGCATCTGTGCACCGTACCGCGCTGCGGCGTCGCGGACCCGTGCGTCGCGGGCCCGGCGGACCGGCTCAGATCAGGGGCAGGACCCGGCCGAGGTCCGGCACGGCGTCCGACGTGTAGGAGGCCTGCAACGCGCCGGCCAGCGTGTCGACGTCGAACGGGATGCGGCCGGCGGCGAGCCGCGTCCACGTGAGCGGCTCGACCACCTCGAGGCTCCAGCCGCCACGCGCGACGAGCACGTCGAGCAGCGTCTGGGAAACGAGCTGGAGGGCGCCGTGGTCCACGGGGCCCGGGCCGGGGGCGCCGCGATCGAGCGTCACGGGGCCGTGGGGTCGGGCGTCGGCACGCTCGACGGAGCGCTGCAGGTCGTCGGCGTGCACCACGAGCTCGATGACGCGCGTGGCGACCATGTCGCTGAGCCGGATCGGGCCGCGCCGGGCGACCACCACCTGATCGGCCGTCCCGAGGGCGTCGAGGTGGGCGAAGGCCTCCGTCGCAAGGGCGTCGACGCCCTCCAGTGGGGCGGTGGAGATCGACTCGGCCAGGTCGCGCGTGCCCTGCGCGATGGAGTCGGCGCTGCCCGCGTAGCCGGCGACGTACTCGCCCAGGGCCTGCGGCACGGTTCCGGGAGGTGCGGGCTCCAGCACGCTGAGGGCGTTGAGCGCCCGCCCGACGTGCGCCACCAGGTCCGCCACCGTCCAGCCGCCGAGGATGCTCGGCTCGGCGCCGACGCGGGCGTCGACCTGATCGCCGATCCACGCGCGCAGGAGGGCCCACTGCTCGCGCAGGGCGCCCGTGGCCGCGGCGAGCTCGGGCGAGGGCGGCGCGGGGGTGCTGGTCATCTGCCCATCCTCGCGCAGGGCCGGCTCCGGGCGCAGTGGTTCGACCCGGGGGAGTGCCGACCCGTTTCAGAGCCCGCCGAGGAACTCCGTGATGATGGCGCCCAGTTGCTCGGCCTCGATGAGGAACCCGTCGTGGCCGTAGTCCGAGTGGATGGTCCGCACCGGGCCGGCGCCCGGGATCCCGGCGGCGATGCGCGCCGACTGCGCCGGGAGGAAGAGCCGGTCCGAGTCCACCGCCACGACCAGGGCCTTCGCGGTGATCGCCGCGAGCGCCGCTTCGACGCCCCCGCGGTCGCGGCCGAGGTCATGCGTGATCATCGTGCGGGTCAGCACCACGTACGTGTTCGCGTCGAACCGCCGGGCGAGCTTGTCGCCGTGGTGGTCCAGGTAGGACTGCACCGCGAAACGCCCGCCCTCGAACGGGTTCTCGCCGCCCTGGGGAATCCGCCCGAACCGCTCGTCCAGCTCGAACGCGGAGCGGTAGGTCTGGTGGGCGATCTGCCGCGCGAGGCCGAGCCCCAGGTGCGGCCCCTCGCCATCGGGCGCGTCGTAGTAGTCCCCGCCCGCGAACCCCGGGTCGGCGTGGATCGCGGCGAGCTGGGTGTGGAAGCTCGCGATCTGGTCCCCGGAGGTCTGCGCCGCGGTGGCGATCGCCGCCAGGCCGCGGACCCGATGAGGGGCCGTGGCCGCCCACTCGAGGACGCGCTGGCCGCCCATCGAGGCGCCCGCCACCAGGGCCCAGGCGCCGACGCCCAGCGCGTCGGCGAGGCGCAACTCGGCCGCGACCTGGTCCCGCACCGTCACGTGCGGGAACCTGCTGCCCCACGGCCGCCCGTCGGGCGCGGTGGAGGACGGCCCGGTCGAGCCTTGGCAGCCGCCGAGGACGTTCGGGGCCACCACGAAGTAGCGATCGGTGTCGATCGGAGCGCCGGGCCCCACCAGGGACGACCACCACCCTGGGGTGGGGTGCCCCGGCCCCGCGTCGCCCGTGACGTGCGAGTCGCCCGTCAGGGCGTGCAGCACCAGCACCGCGTTGTCACGGGCCTCGTTGAGCGTCCCCCACGTCTCGTAGGCGAGTCGCACAGCAGGCAGGCGCCCGCCGCCCTCGAGGTCGAGCGGGCCCGTGTCCAGGAACAGCCGGCGCCCAGGCTCGTCGCCCTCCCGCCACGCGCTACTCGCCCGCGCGGGCGAGGACGCCGGGGCGGCAGGCGCCGTGCGACGGCCCGTGGCCGCCGCCGTGCTGGCCGACGCGCCCGCCCGGCGCGGGCCGCCTGAGGCGGCGACCCGGGCGGTGTGTTCCGACGACATGGCGTCCCAATCTACGGTGGCGGCCCGGGAGCCGCCGCCGACCGGCGAGTGGGGTGTGCTGGCCCAGGCGCCGTCGGCCGGCGGCGTGCTCGTCGGGATGTCCGGCACGTCGGCCTCAGGCGTCCTTCGCGGCCCGGAAGCCCGCGTCGAGGTCGGCGAGGATGTCGTCGATCCCCTCCAGGCCCACGGACAGCCGCACGAGCCCGGGCGTGACGCCCGACAGGGCCTGCTGCTCGGGGGTGAGCTGGCTGTGCGTGGTCGAGGCGGGGTGGATCACGAGCGACCGAACGTCGCCGATGTTGGCCACGTTGGAGTGGAGCTCGAGGGCCGACACGAAGGCCTGGCCGGCCTCGGACCCTCCGTCGAGCTCGAACGCGAGCACCGCGCCCGCGCCGCGCGGCAGGTACTTCTGGGCCCGCTCGTGCCACGGGCTGGACGGCAGGCCGGCGTAGTGCACCGTGCGGACGTCGTCGCGGGCCTCGAGCCACTCCGCGACCCTCTGCGCGTTCTGCACGTGGCGCTCGATGCGCAGCGACAGCGTCTCGATGCCCTGCGCGATGAGGAACGCGTTGAACGGGGAGATCGCCGAGCCCAGGTCCCGCAGCAGCTGCACGCGGGCCTTGAGGATGAACGACAGGTTGGCGCCGAACGGACTGCCCACCCCCAGGTCCCGGGCGTACACGAGGCCGTGGTAGCTCGGGTCCGGGGTGTTGTAGTTGGGGAACCGCTCGGGGTGCTGGGCGAAGTCGAACGTGCCGCCGTCGACGATGACTCCGCCGATCGCGGTGCCGTGGCCGCCCAGGTACTTGGTAGCCGAGTGCACCACGATGTCCGCGCCGTGGTCGATGGGCCGCACGAGGTAGGGCGTGGCCACGGTGTTGTCGACCACCAGCGGGACGCCCGCGGTGTGGGCGACGTCGGCCACCGCCTCGATGTCCAGCACGTCGGCGCGCGGGTTGGGGATCGTCTCGGCGAAGAAGAGCTTGGTGGTGGGGCGGACCGCGTCGCGCCAGGCCTGCGGGTCGTGCGGGTCGGTCACGAAGGTCGTCTCGATGCCCAACTTGGGCAGCGTGTGGTGGAGCAGGTTGTAGGTGCCGCCGTAGAGGCTGGGGCTCGCGACGACGTGGTCGCCTGCCTCGGCGATGTTGAGGATGGCGAGCGTCTCAGCGGCCTGGCCGGAGGCGACCAGCAGTGCGCCGACGCCGCCCTCGAGCGAGGCGATCCGGTCTTCGACGACCTGCTGGGTGGGGTTGCCGATGCGCGTGTAGATGGGCCCCAGGTCCTTCAGGGCGAACCGGTCGGCGGCGACGCCGGCGTCGGGGAACACGAACGACGTGGTCTGGTAGATCGGCAGCGCGCGGGCCCCGGTGGCCGGGTCGGCGGTCTGGCCGGCGTGGATCTGCCGGGTCTCGAAGGACCAGTTCTGCGTGGGATCTGTCACGGTGGGCTCCTCGTTCGGGCGGCGGGTCGGGGTGCGGCGCACCACCCGCGGGTCAGGGCTGGCGGGGTGAGGCGCACGCCCTCTGGTGCCGGGGAGCGGCCCTGTCAGCGGCCGCGTCCAGCCTCGGGTGGAGGGGATGGACGGTCCGGGCTGCGGGCACAGCCGAGCGTGCGCTGGTCAGCGACACATTCGGCGGGACATGGGTCGAGACTAAGAGCGCTGTCCTCGATGTGGAATGGGTATCTCATTAGGCGAGACGATCCGGGTGGGGTGGCGACCCTCCTCGAGAGATGTCCGAGATGCCCGGAAACTACATCGCTGTGACTCGTGTGGCTGGTGTGGCGCGTGTTCACTTCGGCTCGATCCGCGGGTAGCGTGCCAGGACCGGGGGCCTCCAAGGCTCAAGTGCGGGGCGCGGGCGGACGAAGGAACACAGGTGAGCACACAGCAGAGAACGGCCACGAGGCGCCGCCCCCTCATCGCGCTGCTCGCGGTCGGGCTGCTGCTGGCGCCCTTGACCGCCGCCACCGCGGCCCCCGCGCCGCCCTCGGACAAGGACGTGCGGGACGCGCGGGCCGCCGTCGCCGGCGCCCAGCGCTCGGTCGCCTCGCTCGAGGTGCGGCTCGCGCAGCAGAGCGTCGAGCGCGACGCCGCCGAGACCGCCGTGCAGGCTGCGGGCGAGGCGTACACGCGGGCCGAGGTCGCCCGCGAGACCGCCTCGGCCTCCGCCAAGGTCGCCGCCGAGCGCTACGAGAGCGCCATCGCCGAGGCCGAGCACGCGCGACGGACCCTCGTGGCCATCGCCCGGCAGGCCGCGCGCTCGGGCGGCTCGATGGACGAGGTGCAGGCGTTCCTCTCCGCTGAGGGCCTCGAGGAGCTCGTCGACCGCAGCAACGCCATCGCGCGCGTGGGTTCGCGGTCCGACGAGGCTGTGCAGTCCTATCTCGCCGCCCAGCTCGTCGCGACAGCGCTCAAGGAGCGCTCGGACGAGGCGTACGCGCAGCAGGAGGCCGCGACGCGAGCGGCGAAGGACGCCCTCGCGGCCGCTGAGCAGGCGCACGCCGACGCCGAGGCGACGCTCGCCGCCGTCGACGCGGAGCGCGGCCGGCTGATCGCCGAGCTCGCCGCGGCCCGCAGCACCAGCGCCGCGGTCGAGACCGCCCGCCAGGACCAGCTCGACCTCGAGCGCCGGCAGCGCGCCGAGGCCGCGGCCGAGGCTGCGCGCCGCCCCTCCCAGTCGGCCCCGCCGGCTGCCTCGACCCCCGTCGTCTCGAGGCCCGGCGCAGGCTCTCCGGCAGCCCCAGCAGCCCCGGTCGCGCCGCCCCCGGCCGGCGGCGAGCCCGCGGCCCCGCCCGCTCCCGCGAACCCCGTCACGCCGCCGTCCGGCAAGTACGGCCTGGGCACCGGGACCACGCGCGGCACCGCCGCGCAGGGCGAGGCGGCCGTCGCATGGGCCGTGGCCCGGGTCGGCACGCCGTACCTGTGGGGAGGCGTGGGCCCCGACGGCTACGACTGCTCCGGCCTGACGATGAAGGCGTGGCGGGACGCGGGCGTGAACCTCAACCGCACGTCGCGGGACCAGTACAAGCAGGTGCGCAAGATCAGCTACGACGAGATGCGCCCGGGCGACCTGGTCTTCTGGGGCTCGAACGTCAACGACCCCGACTCGATCACCCACGTGGCGATGTGGATGGGCAACAACCAGATCGTCGAGGCGCCTCGCGCCGGCGTGCCCGTCCGTGTCACGCCGATGCGCTGGTCCGGCACCATGACGTACGCGGGACGTCCCTGACATACGCGAAACGGCCCCGGCCGGACCGCGCGGCGTCTCTGCCTGCGCGGTCCTGCCAGGGCCGTTCGCGGCCGGCCTGCTAGCGGTCGATCAGTGGTGGTAGCCGGCGTCGATCGCGCGCTGGCGCGACCGCTCGATCTCGGCCTCCGCCTCGGAGCGCCCGGTCCAGTGGGCGCCCTCGACGGACTTGCCGGGCTCCAGGTCCTTGTACACCTCGAAGAAGTGCTGGATCTCGAGCCGGTGGAAGTCGGACACGTCGTCGATGTCCTGCCGCCACGCCGCGCGCTGGTCGCCCGTGGGCACGCACAGCACCTTGTCGTCGCCGCCGGCCTCGTCGCGCATGCGGAACATGCCCAGGGCGCGGCAGCGGATCAGGCAGCCCGGGAACGTGGGCTCCTCGAGCAGCACGAGCGCGTCCAGCGGGTCGCCGTCCTCGCCGAGGGTGCCCTCGATGAACCCGTAGTCGTCCGGGTACCGCGTCGAGGTGAAGAGCATCCGGTCCAGGCGGATGCGCCCCGTCGCGTGGTCCACCTCATACTTGTTGCGCTGACCCTTGGGGATCTCGATCGTGACGTCGAACTCCACAGCTCTCCTCCGCCGGTGCGGGCCGCCATGCCGGATGGGCGCTGTCGGTGCACGCACGATGTTCTTGCGACGCGTCGTCGTGCGACCCGCCGCCCCAGTAGTGACCTAGTGTGACGCACCGGGACGCATGGAGGGGAACCGCCGAGGCGCATGTCGGGGCACGGGTTGCCCCGGGCGCGCGTCGGAGCCCCTTGTTGGGCGTGACAGCCCTACGGGGACACGGCAGGAGGAGGACCGATGGCGGCAGCAGCCCGCGCGGCGGGGGCGGCGGTGCTCGCCCTCGTGCTCGCCGGGGGCGGGTACGCGACCGCCGACGCCTACGACCTGGTGCCCGGGGTGCTGACGCTCGCCCCCGAGCCCGAGCCCCCGGCGGCCTTCCCGCAGGCGCCGGGCGCCGTCGACGCCCCCGCGTCGGTCAGCGTGCTCGGCGCGCTCGACGCGGGCTCCCCGATCCCGTCCGCAGCCCTGGTGCAAGCGCGCGTCGACGCCCTGGCGGCGGACCCCCGCCTCGGCCCGACCGTGGGCGTCCTGGTCGCCGACCAGCTCACCGGGGAGGTGCTGGCCCAGAGCCGTGGCGCGGAGCCGCGGACCCCCGCCTCGACCGCGAAGGTGCTCACCGCGGTCGCGGCGCTCAGCGAGCTCGGCCCCGGCACGACCCTGCCGACCCGCGTGGTGCGCGGCGCCCCGGGGCAGATCGTGCTGGTCGGGGGCGGCGACGTGATGCTGGCCGCGGGCGCCGGCTCGCCCGACGCCGTCAACGGGCGGGCGGGACTCGCGGACCTCGCCGACCAGGTCGTCAAGCAGCTGGAGGCGGCGGGGGAGTCCACCGTGTCGCTCGCGGTCGACGACTCCCTGTTCAGCGGCGCCACCGTGAGCCCCACCTGGACGCCGTCGGATGTGAACAACGGCTTCGTGGCCCCCGTCACGGCCCTCGAGGTGAACATCGCCAAGCTCACCGACGCCGAGTACCCGCCCCGCGCCACCGACCCCACGATGTCCGCGGCCAAGACGTTCGCCGTCCTGCTCGCCGAGCGCGGGGTGGGCGTGACGGGCGGACTGACGCGCGGCGCCGCCAGCCCGGACGCCGCGCAGCTCGCCGTCGTCGAGTCCGCGCCCATGGCCGAGGTCGTCGACTACTTCCTGCACACCTCGGACAACACCGTGACGGAGGCCGTCGCGCGGCTGGTCGCGGTCGACGCGGGCCTGCCCGCGAGCTTCGAGGGGGCCACCGTCTCGGTGCTGCGGGCCGTCGCCGCGCTTGGCGTCGACACCACGGGGGCGATCCTGGCGGACGCTTCGGGGCTTGGCGACGGCTCCGCGCTGTCGCCCACCCTGCTGGTCGAGCTGATGCGCGTCGCCGCCGACCCGGCGCGCCCCGCGCTGCGGCGTGTGATGACGGGCATGCCCGTCGCGGGCCTGTCCGGCACGCTGCACGACCGGTACCTGAGCTCGGCCGCGCGCGGGATGGTGCGCGCCAAGACGGGCAGCCTCAGCGGGGTGACCTCCCTGGCCGGCACGGTCGTGGACGCCGACGGGCGGCTGCTGGTCTTCGCCGTGATGGCGGATCAGACGCCGCCCGGCCAATGGGGCCCTCGCGCCGCGATCGACGCCTTCGTCACGGATCTCGCGGCCTGCGGGTGCCGGTAGGCCCCGAGCGGCGAGCCGGCGCCCGGCGGCCCCGAGCCACCGCCACCACATGGCGAGGTGTCGAGTCGGGACAAGGCGACGCCGACGGTGCTGCGGCTGACCTCGCCCTCACCTCGAGCTGGCACAAGGACATCGACGTCGTCCCGGGTCGCGACCTCGCCGCACGCCTCCGCACCCAGGAGTAGGGCGGGTGGTGGGCAGGACACGGCGCGGAATGATGAACACCGCAAATAGGCGGACACCACGTGCACGACGACCGGGAAGTGAGCGCATGAGACAGCAAGCACTCGCCACCTTGGTGTGCCTCGCGTCCACCACCGCACTCAGCGCGTGCATCAACTACGACGCGGCGCGGCCTGCAATGTCGTTGACGAACAACTCAGATGAGGCCGTAACTGTCAGAATCGAAGGAGCAACGCCCTCCAGGGAGCAGGACGTCGGCCCCCGCGAGGCGCTCCTGTACGAACTCGACGCGTGCGCCGGCACAGCCATCGTGGTCGAGACACAGGACGGCGACTCGGTGGGTCGTGTTCAACAGAAGGCATGCCCATCGTGGACTCTGACAATCGAAGAGGACGGCACGCTCGACTACGCCGAGTGGGACTAGGGACACGCATGGAAAGAGGCTGGCGCGCGATCGACGCCAGGCCTGCGACGTCGGGGATGCGTTCGCGGTGCAACTGCTGGGAGGCGGTGCGGCGCCCCTGGACGGCTCGTCGCGCCGGCGGCCCCGCTCACACGTCGGCGGAGGCGACTCGCGTCTACCGTGGGGAGATGAAGTCGACCACGCTGCGCGCACGGTCCCCGGAACCGGTGGCCCCGGTCGACTGGGCGGTCGCCGCGCGGCTCGCCGCACGCCTGGCCCCGTCGGCGCCGACCGCCTCCCGGGGCGAGATCGTCGACCTCGTGGCGAGCCTGCGCAAGGCGGCGGCGACCGCGACCGCGCACGCGGCGCGCATCACCGGGCTGCGCCCCGCGGACGGGACCGACCCGGAGACGGACCCCGTCTCCAAGGTGCAGGTCGTGGACCGCGGCGGCTGGGCCGCGGCGAACGTCCGCCTCATCGAGTCGATGTCCGCACCCCTCGCGAACGAGCTGTCCGATCGCAAGGCGCCCTCGCGGCCGGTGCGGATCGCGGGCGCCGTGGAGGTCGGGTCAGTGCTCGGGCTGCTGTCCGGGAAGGTGCTCGGCCAGTTCGACCCGTTCACGGCCGACGCGACGGCGCCCCGTGGGCGACTGCTGCTGGTCGCGCCGAACGTGCTGCAGGTCGAGCGCGCCCTCAAGGTGGTCCCCGACGACTTCCGTCTGTGGGTGTCCCTGCACGAGCAGACCCACGCGCTGCAGTTCGCCGCCGCCCCCTGGCTCGCCGGCCACCTGCGCGCGCAGGCGTCGCACCTGTTCGCGGACCTGGGCCGCACGGGCTCTGGCCGTGGCCAGGACCGCCCCGGCCCCGCGATCGGCGACGTCGCGCAGCTCGCCGTCGAGATCGCCACCGGGCGGGACAACGGCAACGGCGTGCTCGACCTGCTCACCGAGGACCAGCAGCGTCTGCTCGCGGAGGTGGGCGCGGTGATGTCGCTGCTCGAGGGGCACGCCGACGTCTTCATGGACGCCGTGGGGCGCTCGGTGGTCCCGTCGGTGCGGCAGATCCGGGCGCGTTTCGAGGCCCGGCGGAACGCCGCCGCCAAGGTCGTCGGCCCGCAGCGGGTGCTGCGCCGGCTGCTCGGTCTCGACGCGAAGCTCGCCCAGTACCGCGACGGAGCCGCCTTCGTGCGGGAGGTGCGGCGCGCTGTCGGCGTCGATGGCCTGAACGCGGTGTGGACCGCGCCCCTGCTGCTGCCGACCTCGCGAGAGATCGCCGACCCGCGCGCCTGGGTGCGGCGCGTGCACGGCTGATGGCGGGCCCGGTCCCGGCGGTCGCCGCCATCCGCTCGGCCGTCACCGCGGCCACCTCCGGCCTGCCCGACGGCTCGCTCGTGCTGGTCGCGTGCTCCGGCGGCCCCGACTCGCTGGCCCTCGCGGCGTGCACGGCCTTCGTCGCGCAGCGCAGCGTCCGGCTGGCCGGCCGCCCACACGCGGGCCCGGTGCTCCGCGCGGGCGCCGTGGTGGTGGACCACGGCCTGCAGCGGGACAGCGCCGGGGTCGCCGCCACCGCCGCCATCAAGTGCCGGCGGCTCGGCCTGGACCCCGTCGCCGTGGTCCGGGTCGAGGTCGGCGTCGTGGGAGGCCCGGAGGCCGCCGCGCGGGAGGCCCGGTACGCGGCGCTCGAGCGCGCGGCCGAGCAGTTCGGCGCGGCGATGGTGCTGGTGGGGCACACCCTGGACGACCAGGCCGAGACGGTGCTCATGGGGCTGGCGCGCGGGTCGGGAGCGCGGTCGTTGGCCGGGATGCGCTCACGCCGGGGCCTCATCGTGCGCCCGATGCTCCGGCTGCGTCGCTCGGACACCCTCGCCGCGTGCGACGCGCTCGGGCTCGACCCCTGGTTCGACCCGACCAACGAGGCGCCCGCGCTCGACGGCGCGTACGTCCCGCGGCGCTCCCGGGTGCGCGCCGAGGTCATGCCGGTGCTCACCGACGTGCTCGGCCCTGGCGCCGCGCTCTCGTTGGCGCGCACCGCCGACCTGCTGCGGGAGGATGCCGACGCGCTCGACTCCCTGGCGAACGCGCTGTTCGCCGCGAGCACCGTCGGCCGGGGCGCCAAGGGCCGCGACGCGCACGGGCTGCGCCGGGCCCCGATCGCCCCCGACGTCGCCGGCGAGGCGCGCGACCTCGCCGCGGATGCGGTGCTGCTGCTCGATGTGGACCTGCTGGCCCGCGCCCTCCCCGCGATACGCCGGCGCGCGCTGCGCATCGCGGCGCTGGCGTCCGGCGCGTCCGCCGGCTCGCTGACCCACACCCACCTGGAGGCGCTCGACGCACTCGTCACGCACTGGCACGGCCAGGGCCCGGTGGCGCTGTCAGGGCGTGTCCGGGTGCGCCGCGCATATGGCAGGCTGGAGTTTCATCCGGAGCGGCAAAAAGCTCAGGAGCGAGTGGAGAACGGTGAACGGTGAACCCTGCGGACATGGGTGACGACCTCGAGCGGGTGCTGCTGAGCGAGGAGCAGATCAACACGCGGCTCGACGAGCTCGCCGAGCAGATCGACGCGGACTACGCCGGCAAGGACGTGCTGGTGGTGGGCGTCCTCAAGGGCGCCGTGATGGTGATGGCGGACCTGGTGCGCCGCCTGCACACATCGGTCGAGATGGACTGGATGGCTGTCTCCTCCTACGGGTCGGGCACGAAGTCCTCGGGCGTGGTGCGGATCCTCAAGGACCTGGACACGGACCTCATCGGGCGGCACGTGCTGATCGTCGAGGACATCATCGACTCGGGCCTCACGCTGTCGTGGCTGCTGGCGAACCTGCGCAGCCGCGGGCCGGAGAGCGTCGAGATCGCGACGATGCTGCGCAAGCCCGACGCCGCCAAGGTCGAGGTCGACGTGCGCTACGTCGGGTTCGACATCCCCAACGAGTTCGTCGTCGGCTATGGCCTGGACTACGCCGAGAAGTACCGGAACCTGCCCTTCGTCGGGACCCTCGCGCCCCACGTGTACAGCGCCTGAGCGCTTCCTGCCCTGGGCGAACAGGGGCCGTCCTTCTCAGTTGCAGCGTGTAGTTTTCAAGCCGAACCCGACCTAGCCTTGCGACCGGAGGGATGAGGGGACTCGCCCCGCCCATGAATCTCAAGCGCCTCACCCGTGGCCCCGCACTGTGGATCGTGCTCGCCGTCGTCATGCTCTGGATCGGCGCCAGCGCGCTCACCGGTTCGGGCGTGCAGCGCATCGACACGTCCACGGGCCTCGAGCTCATCCGCGACGACAAGGTCGAGCAGGCCCAGGTCACCGAGGGAGCCCAGAAGGTCGACCTGACGCTCACCGACGACTTTGTCGCCGACGACGGGACGAACCTCGGCAAGAACGTCGAGTTCTTCTACGTCACGCCCCAGGGCGAGACGGTCGTCGACGCGATCGCCGAGGCGAACCCGTCCGGCGGCTACAACTCCGACGTCCCGCAGACGTCGTGGTGGACGAGCCTGCTGAGCCTGGTGCTCCCGTTCATCATCATCCTGGGCATCTTCTGGTTCCTCATGTCGAACGCCCAGGGCGGCGGCTCGCGCGTCATGAGCTTCGGCAAGTCGAAGGCCAAGCTCGTCAGCAAGGAGTCGCCCCAGGTGACCTTCGCCGACGTCGCCGGCGTCGACGAGGCCGTCGAGGAGCTCCAGGAGATCAAGGAGTTCCTCGCCGAGCCCGCGAAGTTCCAGGCGGTGGGCGCGAAGATCCCCAAGGGCGTGCTGCTGTACGGCCCGCCCGGCACCGGCAAGACGCTGCTGGCCCGCGCCGTCGCCGGTGAGGCTGGTGTGCCGTTCTACTCGATCTCCGGGTCGGACTTCGTCGAGATGTTCGTGGGCGTCGGCGCGAGCCGTGTCCGCGACCTGTTCGACCAGGCGAAGCAGAACGCCCCCGCGATCATCTTCATCGACGAGATCGACGCCGTCGGCCGCCACCGCGGCGCCGGCATGGGCGGCGGCCACGACGAGCGCGAGCAGACGCTCAACCAGATGCTCGTCGAGATGGACGGCTTCGACGTCAACGCGAACGTCATCCTCATCGCGGCGACCAACCGGCCGGACATCCTCGACCCGGCGCTGCTGCGCCCGGGCCGGTTCGACCGCCAGGTCGCCGTGGACCCGCCGGACATGAAGGGGCGCGAGCGCATCCTCACGGTGCACGCCCAGGGCAAGCCGATGGCGCCCAACGTGGACCTCGGCGCCGTGGCACGCCGCACGCCCGGCTTCACAGGCGCCGACCTGGCCAACGTGCTCAACGAGGCCGCGCTGCTGACCGCCCGCACCAACGGCGAGATCATCGACGACCACACCCTCGACGAGGCGATCGACCGCGTGATCGCAGGACCGCAGAAGCGGACCCGCATCATGAAGGTCAAGGAGCAGAAGATCACCGCGTACCACGAGGGCGGCCACGCCCTCGTCGCCGCCGCCCTGCGGTACACGGACCCCGTCACGAAGGTGACGATCCTGCCGCGCGGCCGCGCGCTGGGCTACACGATGGTGATGCCCACCGAGGACAAGTACTCGACCACGCGCAACGAGCTGCTCGACCAGCTCGCCTACGCCATGGGCGGCCGCGTCGCCGAGGAGCTCGTGTTCCACGACCCGACCACCGGCGCCAGCAACGACATCGAGAAGGCCACCGCCGTGGCCCGCAAGATGGTCACGCAGTACGGCATGAGCGAGAAGCTCGGGGCCATCCAGCTCGGCCAGCAGTCCGGCGAGGTCTTCATGGGCCGCGACATGGGCCACGGCCGGGACTACTCCGAGTCGGTCGCGGCGACCGTCGACATCGAGGTGCGCCGGCTCATCGAGGCCGCGCACGACGAGGCGTGGTCTGTGCTGGTGCAGTACCGCGACGTGCTGGACCGCCTGGTGCTCGAGCTCCTCGAGAAGGAGACCCTCAACCAGGAGCAGCTCGCCGAGATCTTCGCCCCGGTGGTCAAGCGCGAGCCGCGCGAGGTGTGGCTGTCGAGCGAGGAGCGGGCCGTCTCGGACGTTCCGCCCGTGCTCACCCCCGCCGAGCGCGCCGAGCAGAACGGCGAGGTCGTCCCGCAGGACGAGGCCGCCGCCGCGAAGCCCGAGCACCCCGCGCAGATCTCGGTGGAGGTCCCGCCCGCGGACGCCCCGAATCCCTATGGCCAGGACTGAGCCGGTGATCGGCGCGTACGACGCGCCACGGGTCGAGGCCGCGATCCGCGAGCTGCTGATCGCGGTCGGCGAGGACCCGGACCGCGAGGGCCTCAAGGACACCCCTGCCCGGGTGGCCCGCTCCTACGCGGAGACCTTCGCCGGCCTCCGCCAGGACGCCGAGGACGTGCTCACCACCACGTTCGACCTGGGCCACGAGGAGCTCGTGCTGGTCAAGGACATCGAGGTGTACTCGACGTGCGAGCACCACCTGGTGCCGTTCCACGGGGTGGCGCACATCGGGTACATCCCCGGGCCCGAGGGCCGCATCACCGGGCTGTCGAAGCTGGCGCGACTCGTGGACGTCTACGCGCGCCGGCCCCAGGTGCAGGAGCGGCTCACCACGCAGATCGCCGACGCGCTCGTGGAGTTCCTGGCGCCCGCCGGTGTGCTGGTCGTGATCGAGTGCGAGCACCTGTGCATGTCGATGCGCGGGGTCCGCAAGCCTGGATCGCGCACGGTGACGTCCGCGGTGCGCGGCCAGATGCGCGAGGTGGCCACCCGTGCCGAGGCCATGAGCCTCGTCCTGCGGCACTGACGGACCCCCTAGGCTCATGGGCGTGAGCACCGGCACACGGCCCCAACCCCTCCCGGACCATCTGGCGCGGCTCGACCGCACGCTGGTGATGGGCGTCGTCAACGTCACGCCGGACTCGTTCTCGGACGGCGGCCGGTGGTTCAAGCCCGGCGCCGCGGTGGCGCACGGCATGACGCTGATCGGCCAGGGAGCCGACGTGCTGGACGTCGGCGGCGAGTCCACCCGTCCCGGCGCCCGTCGGGTGCCGGTTGACGAGGAGCTGGTGCGCGTGCTGCCCGTCGTCGAGGACCTCACCCGGCGGGGCGCCGTGGTGAGCGTCGACACGACGCGGGCCGTCGTGGCCCGCGAGGCCGTCGCCGCGGGGGCGCAGATCATCAACGACGTCTCCGGCGGGCTCGCCGATCCCGACATGCACGCGACGGTGGCACGGACCGGCGCCGTCTACGTGGCGATGCACTGGCGCGGGCACGCCGACGTGATGGACGACAACGACCGCTACGACGACGTCGTGGCCGATGTGCGCCGCGAGCTCGCCGAGCGGGTCGCGGCCCTGCGCGCCGCGGGGGTGCACGACGAGCAGGTGGTGCTGGACCCTGGCCTCGGCTTCGCGAAGGCCGGCAGCAGCAACTGGCCGCTCCTGGCGCGGTTGCCCGAGCTCGTCGCAGACGGCTTCCCGGTGCTCGTGGGCGCCTCGCGCAAACGGTTCCTGGGCCATCTGCTGGCGGGGGCGGATGGCGAGCCGGCGCCGCCGCTCGCCCGGGACGGCGCCACCGCGGCGGTGTCCGCCCTGGCTGCGCAGGCAGGGGCATGGTGCGTCCGGGTGCACGAGGTGGCAGGCTCAGCGGACGCGGTCCGGGTCGCTGCGGCATGGCGGTCCGGCGCTGGCGGATCGCCCATCACGATGACGAGAGAGGACACGCCGTGAGCACCGAGGCGGGCAGTCAGGCGGCGGGAGGCGGCGCACCGTGGGCGGGCGGGGTCACCCTCGACTCCTCGGGGCGGCCGCTCGACCAGATCCGCCTGGTCGGCATCGCGGCGACCGGGTATCACGGCGTGTTCGAGCATGAGCGCCGGGAGGGGCAGCGGTTCGTCGCCGACGTGGTGGTGCACCTCGACACCCGGCGCGCCGCCGCGGGCGACGACCTCGCGCACACCTTGCACTACGGCGTCCTCGCGGAGCAGGTGGCCGCCGTCCTGGCCGGCGAGCCGGCGGACCTCGTCGAGACCGTGGCCGAGCGGATCGCGGCCACGGTGCTCGCCTTCCAGCAGGCGGTGGCCGTCGACGTCTCGGTGCACAAGCCCCAGGCGCCGATCACCGTGCCGTTCGACGACGTGGTCGTGACAATCCACCGGGATCGCACGAAGCTGCCGGCGGCGGAGCCCTACCGGCCCCCGGTCGAGGCCGCCGCCCCGGCGCCCGCTCCGGCCCCGCCGACCTCGACGGCCGCGTTCCCGCTGGTCGCGACGCCGTCCGGGCCTCCGGCCGCCCGCGTCCCCGCGCCCACGCCCGCCGCGGAGCCGCTGGCGCGCCCCGACTGGCACGGGGTCCTGGAAGGGCCCGCGCCCGCCGCAGGCCCCGTCGAGCCCGAGCCGCAGGACGCCCTCGACGTGGCGCCGGCCCAGCCGGTGGACGTGGTGCTGGCCCTCGGCGCGAACCAGGGCGCCGCGCAGGAGACGCTGCGGGCCGCCGTCAGCGACCTGGCGCGGGTCCCGGGCCTCGAGCTCGTGGACGTCTCCCCGCTGGCCCGCACCGCGGCGGTCGGCGGCCCGGAGCAGCCCGACTACCTCAACGCGGTGGTGCTGGCCCGGACGACGCTGGCCCCGCGGGCGCTGCTGCGCGCGACGCAGGCGATCGAGCAGGCGCACGGCCGCGAGCGGGCCGAGCGGTGGGGGCCCCGCACGCTCGACATCGACCTCATCGTGGTCGGCTCGACGCTGGCCGTCACCGACGACCTCGAGCTGCCGCACCCCCGGGCCCACGAGCGCGCGTTCGTGCTGCAGCCCTGGGCGCAGCTCGACCCTGACGCGGTGCTGCCCGGGCTCGGCGGGGGCCCGGTGGCCGTGCTCGCGGCGACCGCCCCCGACCGGGAGGGCATCCGCTGGCTGGCCCTGGACTGGCTCACGGCGCCGGTGCCCGCGCCGCAGCCCGAGCCGGACCTGGAGCCGGGCCAGCACGGCCCGGTGGGCGAGGTCCATCACGGGCAGCATCCCGCGGGCGACTGGCGGGCCTGATGCAGCGCACCCGCTGGCAGACCCTGCTGCTCATCGCCCTCGTGACGACCTCGGCGGGCTGGCTGCTGCTGGTCCTGCTCGACAGCCGCCGAGTGTCGCCGCCGCAGGTGCCGTGGCTGGTCATGGTGGTCGAGGTGGTCATCGCCGCCGTGGTGTTCGTGATGGGCTGGTCGGTGCGCCAGTTCTTGCGCGGCAAGCGACCGACCTTGGACCCCATCCGGGCCGCCCGCACCGCGGTGCTCGCGAAGGCGTCGTGCTACACCGGGGCGCTCCTCACCGGCTGGTACCTGGCCCAGGTGCTGATCGTGGCGGGCGACCTGGACATCGCCTCGCAGCGCGGTCGGGCGGGCGCCGCGGCGCTGGCCGCCCTGGGCGCCCTGGTGCTCGCGGTGGTGGGGCTGATCGTGGAGTGGTTCTGCCAGGTTCCTCCCGAAGACGGGGAGGACGCCGCCCGGCGCCGCGACCACAACCCGGGGCCCGTCGCCGGCTGAGTCCCGGGCGCCCCCGCCCACGGCCCGGCCGCGCGGTGGAAGGATAGGGCCATGACCGCACCTGAGCACGGTGGCGCCGCGCTGGCCGCGCCGGGGCCGTTCGACCCGTCCGACGTGAGCTGGACGCCTGTGTCACGGCGCCTGGCGACGGCCCGCCTCACCTCCGCCGGGATCACCGTGGGCATCGCCCTGGTGGCCACGGTGGTGCCCGCTGCCCTGATCGGGGTGGCCTGGCTGTGGGCGCTGCCGGGGGTCGTGCTGCTGTGCGGGGTGTGGGCGGCGCTGCTCATCCCGCGCCAGGTCCGCGCGCTGGCCTACGCCGAGCGCGCCGACGACCTGCTGATCCGCCGCGGGATCCTGCTGCGCTCGCTCGTCGTGGTGCCCTACGGCCGCATGCAGTACGTCGACGTGACCGCGGGGCCGCTGGCCCGCAAGTTCAAGATCGCGTCGGTGCAGCTGCACACGGCGGCGCCCAACACGAATGCCACGATCGACGGCCTACCGCCGGAGGAGGCCGCCCGCCTGCGCGACCGCCTCGCGTCCCGCGGCGAGGCGAGGCTGGCAGGGCTGTGAGCATCGCACCGGAGGCTCCGCCGGCAGCCGATCCCACCGTGTGGCGGCGGATGCACCCCATCACGCCGGCCATCAAGGGCTGGAAGGTGCTGGTCGGCGTGCTGGTCGTCGCGAGCTACCAGTTCGGCGACGACCTGCGCCGCGCCGCGGAGCTCATCGAGGGCGGGGAGTGGCGCATCGTCGGCCTGATCGTGGCGGGGATCGTGGTGGTCGGCTTCGGGTACTCGGCCCTCGCGTGGCGGGTCACCCGGTTCGCCGTGACGGATGACGCGGTGCACCTGCAGCAGGGCGTGCTGTTCCGCCAGCAGCGGCAGGCGCGCCTGGACCGGTTGCAGGCCGTCGACGTGGTGCAGCCGCTGCTGGCCCGGCTCACCGGGCTCTCCGAGCTGCGGCTCGAGGTCGCGGGCGGATCCGGCTCCGGGGTTTCCCTGGCGTTCTTGCGCGAGGCCGAGGCGGAGTCGCTGCGCGCCGAGCTGCTGGCCCGCGCCGCCGGCGTGCACCAGGAGGAGGACGGGACACCCGCCCCGGCCGCTCCCGAGCAGCCTCTGTTCGAGGTGCCGATGGGGCGGCTCATCGTCGCCACGCTGCGGTCCTCTGCGACCGTCGGCCTGCTGGTCATGGTCGTCGCGATCATCGTGACCTCGGTGGTCGCCCGGGACATCGGGCCGGCGTTCGTGCTGCTGCCGGGCCTGCTGGGATTCGCCGGCTACTTCTGGTCCCAGTTCAACCGCGGCGCGAACTTCCGGGCGGCCATCTCGCCGGACGGCATCCGGCTGCGCCACGGCCTCACCGAGGCGCGCGCCCAGACGGTCCCGCCGGGCCGCGTGCAGGCGCTGTCGATCACCCAGGGGCCGCTGTGGCGGGGCCGCGACTGGTGGCGCGTCGACATGAACGTCGCGGGCTACAGCGGCTCGAGCGACTCCGACCACGCCACCGCGAACGTGCTGCTGCCGGTGGGCACCCGCGACGAGGCGGTGCTGGCGCTGTGGCTGGTGCTGCCGGACCTGGGCACCCCGGACCCGCGTGCCGTCGTCGAGGCCGGGCTGTCCGGCTCGGGAGACGCGCTCGGCTTCACCACGGTGCCCGAGCGCGCCCGCTGGCTCGACCTGCTCGCCTGGCGGCGGCGCGGGGTGCTGGTCACCGACCGGGCGCTGCTGGTCCGCTCGGGGCGGCTCGTGCGCAGGCTGGTCGTGGTCCCCCATGAGCGGACCCAGTCGCTCACGCTGCGCCAGGGGCCGCTCCAGCGGCGCCTGCGGGTGGCCTCGATCGTCGTCCACTCGACCCCGGGGCCGGTGACCCCGTCGGTGGACCACCTCGACCAGGCAGTCGCGGCGCGACTGCTCGAGGAGCAGTCTGACCGGGCTCGCACGGCGCGCAAGACGGCCGCGCCCGAGCAGTGGATGCGTCGGACGGAGGACGCGTGAGCACGGGGAACGACCCGTCCCGCCGGCCTGGCCGGCTGGGTGTGGGGGTGATCGGCGCCGGGCACGTGGGCGCCGTGCTGGGCAGCGCGCTGCGCGCGGCAGGGCACCCGGTGGTCGCGGTGAGCGCCATCTCCGCCGAGTCGCGGGACCGCGCCGAGCTGCTGCTGCCGGGCGTCCCGGTGGTCGACGTCCCCGAGGTGGTGCGCCGCTCCGAGCTCGTGCTGATCGCCGTGCCGGACGACGCGCTCGCAGGGCTCGTCAGCGGCCTCGCCGACCTGGGGGCGTGGCAGCCCGGCCAGATCGTCGCGCACACCTCCGGTCGGCACGGCATCGAGGTGCTCGCCCCGGCCCGGGCGGCTGGCGTGATCCCGCTCGCCATCCACCCGGCCATGACCTTCACCGGCACCTCGCTGGACCTGTCCCGGCTCGAGGGCACCACGTTCGCAGTCACGGCGCCGGGCCCGGTGCTGCCCATCGGGCAGGCGCTCGTCGTGGAGATCGGCGGGGAGCCGGTGATCATCGCGGAGGAGGACCGCGCGCTGTACCACGCGGCCCTCGCGCACGGCGCGAACCACCTGGTGGTGCTCGTCGCGCAGGCCGGCCAGGCGCTCGCCGCCGCCGGGGTCGACGACCCGGGCCGGGTGCTCGCGCCGTTGCTGGGCGCCGCGCTCGACGGCGCCCTGCGGGCCGAGTCGGCCGCGGCCTCGGGCCTCGGGCACGACGACCTGTCGGGGGAGCGGCGCGACCTGCCTGCTGGCGACGACCCCCTGGCGCTGCGGGGCGCGGGGGCGGTGACGGCGCTGACCGGCCCGGTGCGGCGCGGGGACGCGGGCACCGTGCGGGACCACGGCGAGGTGCTCGCCGATCTCGGGGCGCGGACGGGGGCCGTGGACATCGCCGCCAGCTACCGTGTGCTCGCCCGATCCGCCGCCCAGCGCGCCCTCGCCGCTGGGCAGCTGCGCGAGGACGCCGCGCGCGATGTGCTCGACGCCCTGGCCGAGCCGGGCATGCCCGAGCGGCCGGGCGCGTTGCACGAGGGGGAGAATCGTGACGCCTCGGCCCCACCCGAGGGCCTGATCGACCCGCAGGACCCGGAACACCCTCAGGAGGACGACGCATGAGCCCGCTCAACCACGCGGGGGGCCCCACGCTGGCCCGCACCCGTGAGGAGCTCGCCGCGGCCCTGCCTCGGGGCGGCTCCGCGGGAGCCCGCGCCGTGGTGATGACGATGGGCGCGCTGCACGCGGGGCACGTCGAGCTGGTGCGGGAGGCGAAGCGCGCGGCAGCCCAGGTGGTGGTCTCGATCTTCGTCAACCCGTTGCAGTTCGGCCCCGGGGAGGACCTCGACCGGTACCCACGCGACCTCGAGGGCGACCTGGCGACGTTGAGCGGGCCCGGCCTGCTGGACTCGGGCGACGTCGTCTTCGCGCCCACCCCCGACGTGATGTACCCCGACGGCGACCCGGTGGTGCGAGTGACGGCGGGCGTGATCGGCGAGGTGCTGGAAGGCGCCTCACGGCCCGGGCACCTGGACGGCGTGCTCACGGTCGTGCTCAAGC
Source organism: Cellulomonas chengniuliangii (assembly GCF_024508335.1). Lineage (NCBI taxonomy): Bacteria > Bacillati > Actinomycetota > Actinomycetes > Micrococcales > Cellulomonadaceae > Cellulomonas > Cellulomonas chengniuliangii. Next base: position 572,999 of record NZ_CP101988.1, read on the forward strand.
TCATGCACCTGACCCGGCCGGACGTCGCGCTGTTCGGCCAGAAGGACGCGCAGCAGCTCGCGGCGGTGCGCCAGATGGTCCGCGACCTCGACGTCCCCGTGCAGGTGCGCAGTGTCCCGACGCAGCGCGACGTTGAAGGGCTGGCCCTGTCGTCGCGCAACGCGTACCTCTCGCCCGAGGAGCGCGAGCGCGCGCTGGCACTGTCCCGCGCGTTGCGCGCCGCGGCCCAGGACGCCCGGGCGGGCGCCCGCGCCGACCAGGTGAGGTCGGGCGCCCGCGAGGCCCTCGTCGAGGCCGGCCTCGACGTGGACTACGTCGCGCTGGTCGACCCCCGCACCTTCGCCGACGTCGCGGCCGACCACCGGGGCGAGGCCGTGCTGGCCCTCGCCGCGCGGGTGGGCGGCGTCCGGCTCATCGACAACACGACGCTCGAGCTGGGCGGGTCCGCGGACCCGTCGCTGCCGGGCGCCGCCGCCGCGCGCCGTTCCGAGGGGCCGTTCCCGGCCTCGGCGGCGCACGCCGGCGCACACCAAGGAGAGGCATGACCACGCTGCAGCGGCCGATGATGATCGGCAAGATCCACCGTGCGACGGTGACGCAGGCTGACCTGCACTACGTCGGCTCGATCACTGTCGACGCCGACCTGCTGGCGGCCGCCGACCTCCTGCCCGGCCAGCAGGTGGACGTGGTCGACGTGACCAACGGGGCCCGGTTGACCACCTACGCGATCGCGGGGGAGAGCGGCTCCGGCCAGATCTGCATCAACGGCGCGGCCGCGCACCTGGTCCACCCGGGCGACGTGGTGATCCTCATCGCGTACGGGATGCTCTCCGACGCGGAGGCGCGCACCTACGAGCCGCACGTGGTGCTGGTGGACGCGGAGAACCGCATCATCGACACCGGCGACGACCCCGGGCAGGTCCCGGCGGCGTGGACGGAGGAGTCCGGCCTCGAGCCCAGCGGCGTGCCCTTCACGGAGGGCCGCGGGCTCGTCCAGGGCGCGAGCAGGTGACCCCGGCGCCCCTCGCCTCGACCCTCCCGCACACCTCGGCCGATCAGGCCGTTCCGGCTGACGCGCGCGCCGGCGACCTGCCCGGTGTCCGCCTGGCCGCCCGCCTCGCGGCGCCCGCGCCCGGCTGGACGATCCGTGCGGACGCCATCGTGGTGGGCTCGGGCATCGCGGGCCTGACCGCGGCCCTCGAGCTGCGCACCCGGGTGCCGCACGTGCTGCTCGTCACCAAAGGGCAGCTCGTGTCGGGATCGACGGTGTGGGCGCAGGGCGGCATCGCCGCGGTGCTCGACCCGGCCGACTCCACGTCCGCGCACCTGGAGGACACGCTCGTGGCGGGCGGCGGCCTGTGCGACCCGGCCGCGGTCGAGGTGCTGGTCACCGAGGGCCCGGCCCGGGTGCGCGAGCTGGTCCGCAGGGGCGCCCTGTTCGACCTGGCCCCGGACGGCGAGATCGCGCTGACCCGGGAGGGAGGCCACCACGCCGACCGCATCGTGCACGCGGGCGGCGACGCCACGGGCGCCGAGGTCTCCCGGGCGCTCGTCGCCCAGCTCGAGGCGGTGCGGGACGACCCGGGCATCGAGGTCGTCGAGCACGCCCTGGTGCTCGACGTGCTCACCGGGCCGCCCGGCCCGGACGGGCAGCCGGGAGCCGCGTGCGGCGTGACCTTGCACGTCATCGGGGAGGGCTCGCGCGACGGCGTGGGCGCCGCGCTGGCTCCCGCGGTGGTGCTCGCGACGGGCGGGATCGGCCAGGTGTTCCGGTCCTCGACCAACCCGGCCCAGGCGACGGGCGACGGGATGGCCGCCGCGCTGCGGGCGGGGGCCGTGCTGGGCGACGTGGAGTTCGTCCAGTTCCACCCGACGGTGCTGTGGCTCGGGGCGAACGTGAAGGGCCAGCTCACCCTGATCTCGGAGGCTGTCCGCGGCGAGGGCGCGCTGCTGCTCGACACCGACGGCGCACGCTTCATGCCCGCGGTGCACCCCATGGCCGAGCTGGCCCCCCGGGACGTCGTCGCGCACGCGATCGTGCGGCAGGCGGCGGCCACCTCCTCCGACCACGTGCTGCTCGACGCGCGGCACCTGGGCGCGGACTTCCTGCGGACGCGGTTCCCCACGATCCACGAGCGCCTCCTCGAGCACGGCATCGACCTGACCACCGACCTGGTGCCGGTGGCGCCCGCCCAGCACTACCACTCGGGTGGCGTGGTCACGGACCTGGTCGGCCGCACGTCGGTGCGCGGCCTGTACGCGGCGGGCGAGGCGGCCTGCACCGGCGTGCACGGCGCCAACCGCCTGGCCTCGAACTCCCTGCTGGAAGGGCTCGTGTTCGCGCACCGGGCCGCGCGCGACATCGCCGAGCGTGTCGGGGCGGGCGGGCTGACGCAGGCGGAGCCGGTCGAGCGGCCAGGCGCGGCGGCCTTGGTGGCCGCGGCGACCCGATCACGCATCCAGCGGGTCGCGTCCGACGGCCCGGGCGTGCTGCGGTCAGCCGAGGGCCTGCGTGCCGCGGCGGAGGTCCTGGCGAAGGTCCGCACCGACGCGCATGCCGAGTCGGGCGCGGGCGCGGTGGCGGACCCGCAGGCCGCCGAGTGGGAGACGACGAACGTGCACCAGGTCGCGTCGGTGCTCACGGCCGTGTCGCTGGCGCGCACCGAGAGCCGCGGCGGCCACTTCCGGACGGACCACCCGGCGCCCGACGACCGGTGGCGCCTGCGCCTCGAGGCCAGGCTGGACGCCTCCGGGACGCTCGAGGTCACCCCGGCGCCCATCCCGGGCGTGGGCTGACGGGCTACTCGAGGGGCAGGCCCGCGTGGCGCCACGCGCTCGTGCCGCCGGCGACGTTCACCACGTCGTACCCCTGGCCCTCGAGCCACGCCGCCGCCTGCCCGGAGCGCCCGCCCACCTCGCACACCAGGTAGACCGTCCCGGGCAGGGCGCCGATCTCGGCGTGCCGCGCGACGAGCTCTGACAGCGGCACCGAGACAGCGCCGGGGATGTGGCCGTGGGCGTACTCGTGGTCCTCGCGGACGTCCACCACGGGGGTGCTCGGGTCATGCTCCAGCAACGCGTGCAGCCGGGTGGTGTCGATCTCGTCCACGACAAGCTCCTTCGTCGGTCTCGTGGCGCCAGCATGCCATCGGGCGGGGACGGGGCCGCGCGGCGTTAGCGTTGCCCCGTGACCTCCTCCGCCCCCGCCTCGTCCTCGACCACTGTGGCGCCCCAGGGCCGCCCGCTCGACCTCGGCTGGGCCCGCCGCACGGTGTCCGTCGCGCTCGACGAGGACCTGGGAGCGGCGCCCGGCCGGGACGTCACCACGCAGGCCACCGTCCCGGCCGACGAGCTGGGCGCGGGTCGCCTGGTGGCGCGCGAGCCGGGCGTCGTCGCCGGGCTCGTCATGGTCCAGGAGGTCCTCGACCAGGTCACGACCCGCCTCGGGCTGGCTCCCGCGACCTGCGAGCTGCGGGTGGTCGACGGCGCGCGGGTCGAGCGCGGCGACGTGCTCGCGGTGCTCAGCGGGCCGGTCCAGGCGCTGCTGATCGCCGAGCGGACCCTGCTGAACCTGGCCTCGCGCGCCTCCGGGGTCGCGACCCACACGCGCCGCTGGGCGGACGCGCTGGCGGGCACCGGCGCACTCGTGCTCGACACCCGCAAGACCACGCCCGGCCTGCGCGAGCTCGAGAAGTACGCGGTGCGCTGCGGGGGCGGCACGAACAAGCGCATGGGCCTCCACGACGTGGCGATGGTCAAGGACAACCACGTCGTCGCGACGGGCTCGGTCGCCGCCGCCGTGCGCGCGGTGCGCGAGCGCTTCCCGGACGTGCCGATCCAGGTCGAGGCGGACACGCTCGCGCAGGCCCTCGAGGCCGTCGAGGCGGGAGCCCGGTTCCTGCTGCTCGACAACATGCCGGCGCCGGTGCTGCGGGAGGTCGTGGAGGCGGTGCGCGCCCGCGAGGGCGAGGCGGGACGGATCGAGCTCGAGGCGACGGGCAACCTCACCCTCGACCGCGCCGCCGAGGTGGCGGGCACCGGGGTCGACTACCTGTCGGTGGGCGCGCTGACGCACTCGTCGCCGATCCTGGACCTCGCGCTCGACCTCGACGAGAGGGCCGACGGGACGCACAGCAGCCGCCAGTAGGATCGCCGGGTGAGCGAGACGCCCCTTCCCCAGCCCGACGAGGACCTTCCCGAGCAGATGCGGGTCCGCCGCGAGAAGCGCGAGCGGCTCCTCGCGTCCGGAGTCGAGGCGTACCCCGTCTCCGTGCCGCGCACCCACACGCTCGCGGAGGTGCGCAAGGCGTACCCCGACCTCGAGCCCGGCGCCGAGACCGAGGACGAGGTCGGCGTGGCCGGCCGGGTCGTGTTCCTGCGCAACACCGGCAAGCTCTGCTTCGCGACGCTGCAGGACGGCGAGGGCAACCAGCTGCAGGTCATGCTGAGCCTGGCGGCCGTCGGCGAGGAGCGCCTCGCCGCGTTCAAGTCCGACGTGGACCTGGGCGACCACCTGTTCGCGCACGGCAAGGTCATCAGCTCGCGGCGCGGAGAGCTCTCGGTCTTCGCTGACTCCTGGCAGCTCGCGGCGAAGGCGCTGCGCCCGCTCCCGGTGCTGCACAAGGCGCTCTCCGAGGAGGCCCGGGTCCGCCAGCGCTACGTCGACCTGATCGCCCGGCCGGCGGCCCGCGACGCGGCGCGGCTGCGCGCGGGCGTGGTGCGCTCGTTGCGGGAGAACTTCCACCGCCGCGGCTACCTCGAGATCGAGACGCCGATGCTGCAGACGCAGGCCGGTGGCGCCACGGCCCGCCCCTTCGTCACGCACATGAACGCGTTCGACATCGACCTGTACATGCGGATCGCCCCCGAGCTGTTCCTCAAGCGCGCGGTGGTCGGCGGCATCGAGAAGGTCTTCGAGATCAACCGCAACTTCCGCAACGAGGGCGCGGACTCCACGCACTCCCCGGAGTTCGCGATGCTCGAGGCCTACGAGGCCTACGGCGACTACGACACCATGGCCGCCCTCACCGAGGACCTGGTGCAGACCGCGGCGCTCGACGTGCTGGGCACCACGACCGTGACACTCGCGGACGGCTCCGAGTACGAGCTGGGCGGGCGGTGGGCGCAGCTCACCATGTACGGCTCGCTGTCCGAGGCACTGGGCGAGGAGATCACCGCCGAGGCCTCTGTGGCGCGGCTGTCCGCGATCGCGGACCGCCTGGGGGTCGAGGTGGACCCGAAGCGGGTCAGCCACGGCAAGCTGGTCGAGGCGCTGTGGGAGCACCTGGTGGGCGACCACCTGGTGGCGCCCACGTTCGTGCGCGACTTCCCGGTCGAGACCTCCCCGCTGACCCGTGACCACCGGAGCATTCCGGGCGTCGTGGAGAAGTGGGACTTGTATGTGCGGGGCTTCGAGCTCGCCACGGCATATTCCGAGCTCGTGGACCCGGTCATCCAACGCAAGCGCTTCGAGGCCCAGGCATTGCTCGCCTCGGCCGGTGATGACGAGGCCATGCTGCTCGATGAGGACTTCCTCACTGCCGTCGAGTATGCGTTGCCGCCGACGGGTGGGATGGGCATGGGCATCGACAGGCTGCTCATGGCGATGACCGGTATGGGTATTCGCGAGACGATCCTGTTTCCGCTGGTGAAGCCGCAGGCGCACTAGGGCTGAGAGCCCTCCGGACCGCAACGAGAGGCCGCTCGCGCCCACCGCGCGAGCGGCCTCTCGCGGCTTCTCGGGCCCGCTGGAGTCATCAGAATCACGCGACGTAGACTGGGGCGGTGAACTCCGTGACAGCCGCCCTCGCCGCGATCGTGCCGTCCATCGGCGTGGGCGCGCTCTTCTGGCTCACTATCCGCTCGTTGGTCAATGCCGATCGAAACGAGCGTGCCGCGCTCGCCCGTCTGGACGCCCAAGAGGCCGCGGCGCCGTCGCCCATTGTGGCGTCGGGGGATTCTGAGAGCTGACGTTCACAAGTCGTCCACAGGGTTCGCCCGTGAACGGTTCACGATTTCCGTGCCGTTCCCTTTGACGTGCCATTGATGAGGTGCGATGCTCTGGACACGTATTCTTCTCTAAGTCGTCCATCAGGAGACAACACAATGGCTCAGAAGGTTCAGGTCCTGCTCGTCGACGACATTGACGGCGGCAACGCGGACGAGACCGTCACTTTCTCCCTTGACGGCGTGTCCTACGAGATCGACCTCACCTCGGCGCACGCCACCGAGCTGCGGGAGTCTTTTGCCACCTGGGTGGGCCACGCGCGCAAGGTTGGCGGACGGTCCGCCGCTGGGCGCTCCACCCGCGCTCGGCGCACCACGGGGGGCGGGGCCGACGCGGGCGCCATCCGCGACTGGGCGAAGGCCAACGGTCACCCCGTGTCCGAGCGCGGCCGGATCTCGGCCGAGGTCCGCGCCGCCTACGAGGCCGCGCACTGACGCTGTCGCCACGCACACAGACGAGCCCGGCGCCCCCCTGAGGGGCACCGGGCTCGTCTGCGTCAGGCCGCCGGAGCGGCCCGTGGTCAGGCGGGGCGGTCAGCGGTGAGCTCGCGCACCGCCGCGTACTGCGCGCGGACCTGCGGGGCCGGGTCGGCGCTGTACACGTCGGCCTCGCCCGCGGCGGCCCAGGCCGGGGCCTCCGCGGCGCCGGAGAGCGCCCAGGCGGCCTGGCGGGCGGCGCCGTCGGCGACGTACTCCCCGGGCGTCGGGACGGAGACGTCCAGGCCCAGCACGCTGGGGGCAATGCGGCGCACGGCCTCAGACTGCGCGCCACCGCCGATGAGGAACACCCGCCGCACAGGCACACCCTGCGCCCGCAGCGCCTCCATGCCGTCAGCCAGGGCGCAGAGCATGCCCTCGACTGCGGCGCGCGCGAGGTGCGCCGGGGTCGTGTTCGCGAGCCGCATGCCGTGCAGCGCCCCGGTGGCGTCGGGCTTGTTCGGGGTCCGCTCGCCCTCCAGGTAGGGCACCAGGACGAGGCCGTCGGCGCCCGCGGGCGCGGCCAGGGCCAGCTCGGACAGCCCGGCGTGGTCGACGCCCAGCATGCGCGCGGCCGCGTCGAGCACCCGGGAGGCGTTCAGCGTGCACGCGAGCGGCAGGTAGGCGCCGGTGGCGTCGGCGAAGCCCGCGACCAGGCCGGAACCGTCCGCGACGGGGGTGGTCGAGATCGCCGAGACGACGCCCGACGTGCCGATCGAGATGGCGACGTCGCCGGGCTGCAGTCCCAGGCCGAGGGCGGCGGCGGCGTTGTCGCCGGCGCCGGCTCCGAGCACCGCCCGGCGGGAGCCGAAGGTCGAGACGCCGGCCTGCTCCGAGGGGCCTGCGACACGCGGCAGCACCGCGTCGTGGCCCAGGGCCAGCTCGAGCAGGTCGCGGCGGTAGTCCTCGGTGAAGGGCGACCAGTACGCGGTGCCGGAGGCGTCGGACCGGTCGGTGACGAGGGTGTCGATGCCCGCGGCGCCCGCGAGCTGCCACGTCAGCCAGTCGTGGGGGAGTGCCACGGCAGCGGTGCGCGCCGCGTTCTCGGGCTCGTTGTCGCGCATCCAGCGCAGCTTGGTGCCGGTGAACGAGGCGACGGGGGTCGAGCCGATGGCCGCGGCCCATGCGTCGGGGCCGCCCAGCTCCGTGGTCAGGTCGAGCGCGGCGCCCGCGGACCGGGTGTCGTTCCACAGCAGCGCGTCGCGGACGACCTTGCCGTCGGCGTCGAGCGCCACCATGCCGTGCTGCTGGCCGCCGACGGAGATCGCGTCGACGTCGTCCAGGCCGCCCGCGTCGGCGACGGCGGTCTGCAGGGCGTCCCACCAGTGGGAGGGCGCGATCTCCGTGCCGTCCGGGTGGGAGGCGCGCCCCGAGCGGACCAGCGCTCCGGTCTCGGCGTCGCGGATGACGATCTTGCAGGACTGGGTGGACGAGTCGACCCCGGCGACGAGCGTCATGGCGGGCATCCTTCGAGGGAGGTGGGTGACGGGTGGGACGGACGGACCCGGCGACCGCGCAGGGCGGTCGCCGGGTCCAGGGTGACGCAGGGTCAGCGGGCGCCGAGAGCGTGCTCGAGCGCGAGCTGGTTGAGGTGCACGAAGTCGAAGCCGCGCGCGGCGACGGCGTCGACGTCGAGCTCCTCGTAGGCCGACGGGTCGGCGAGGAGGTCGGCCAGCGTCTCGCCCTCGGCGAGGGTCGGGATGGCCAGGTCGAAGACGCCGGAGGCCTCGAGCGCGGCCTGCACCTCGGGGTCGGCGCGGAACGCGAGCGCCCGCTCCTTGAGGATGAGGTACGTGCTCATGTTGGCGGCGGCCGAGGCCCACACGCCGTCGAAGCTCTCGGTGCGCGAGGGCTTGTAGTCGAAGTGGCGGGGGCCGTCGTAGCGCGGGCCGCCGCTCGGGAAGCCGTTCTCGATGAGGTCGACCGTGGCGAACGCGGAGAACAGGTCGCCGTGGCCGAACACGAGGTCCTGGTCGTACTTGATCGAGCGCTGGCCGTTGAGGTCGATGTGGAACAGCTTGTCCGCCCACAGCGCCTGCGCGATGCCGCCCGTGTAGTTCAGGCCCGCCATCTGCTCGTGGCCGGTCTCCGGGTTCAGGCCGACGATGTCGCCGTGCTCGAGCTGCGCGATGAAGCCGAGCGCGTGGCCGACCGTGGGGAGGAGGATGTCGCCGCGGGGCTCGTTGGGCTTCGGCTCGATCGCGATGCGCAGGCCGTAGCCCTTCTCCTTGATGTACGCGGCGACGGTGTCGATGCCCTCGGCGTAGCGGTCGTGCGCGGCCTTGAGGTCCTTCGCGGAGTCGTACTCGGCGCCCTCGCGGCCGCCCCACATGACGAACGTGTCCGCGCCGAGCTCCGCGGCGAGGTCGACGTTGCGGATGATCTTGCGCAGGCCGTAGCGGCGCACGCGGCGGTCGTTCGAGGTGAACGCGCCGTCCTTGAAGATCGGGTGGCTGAAGGTGTTGGTCGTGACCATCTCGACCTTGACGCCGGTCTCGTCGAGGGCGCCCTTGAAGCGGTCGAGGATCTTGTCGCGGGAGGCGGCGTCGGAGCCGAAGGGCACCACGTCGTCGTCGTGGAAGGTCACGTAGGACGCGCCGAGCTCGGCCAGCTTGTGCACGGACTCGACCGGGTCGAGCCACGGGCGGGTGGCGTCGCCGAACTGGTCGCGCGCCTCCCAGCCCACGGTCCACAGGCCGAATGAGAACTTGTCTTCCGGGGTGGGCTTGAGAGCCATCAGAGTCTCCTCGTCGAGATTTGTTGTGCTTCTGAATTTATCCGTCGGAAGCGCTAGGGTCAAGTCATGCACGTCCACAGCACGGGCCCCGCACGCCGCCCCCGGCCCGAGGCGCCGACGCCCGACCGCGCCGCCCGGCAGGCCGGTGTGCGCGGTCAGAATTTGAGCCTCGCGCTGCGTCACGTGCTCGAGTCGGAGCGGCCGCAGTCCCGCGCCGACATCGCCACCGCGACAGGGCTGTCGCGCGCCACCGTCTCCGGGCTCGTGGACGAGCTCATCGCCGCTGACCTGCTGGTGGAGCTCGAGCCGCCGGCGGCCGTGCGCGCCGGGAGGCCGGCTGTTCCGCTCGCGGCGGCGCGCGGCACAGTGGCCGGCATAGGGATGGAGATCAACGTCGACTACCTGGGCGTGCGGGCGCTCGACCTCGGCGGCCGGGTGCTCACCGAGCGCGTCGAGCTGGGCGACTTCCGGGACAGCGACCCGGTGGCGGTCCTCGACCGCCTGGCGGGGATCGCGGGGCGTGTGGTGGCCCACCTCAGCGCCGACGGCATCCGGGTCGCGGGCACCGCGCTGGCGCTGCCGGGCCTCGTGGACCGGATCACCGGGCCGCTGCGAGTGGCGCCCAACCTGGGGTGGCGGGACGTCGACGTGATCGGCATCCTCGCCGCGCACCCAGTGTTGGCCGGGCTGCTGCCGCGGCTGGCGAACGAGGCCAAGCTCGCGGCCCGCGCGGAGGCGGACGCGCGCGGCCACGACGGGGAGCGGCCCAGTTTCGTCTACATCTCGGGCGAGGTGGGGATCGGCGCGGCCATCGTGCTTGACGGCGAGATCTTCCCCGGGCGCCACGGGTGGAGCGGGGAGATCGGGCACAGCGTCGTGGACGCCTTCGCCTCGCCGCCGAGCCGTCCGGCGGGCGGGCGGGCGGTGTGGCGGCAGCGCGAGGGGATATCGACGCTCGAGGACCTCGCGGGGCAGGACGCGCTGATGCGGGGAGCCGGGCTCGACCCGACCGAGCCGTTGGAGAGCCTGCTGCGCGCCGCCCGTGCGGGCGAGGCCGAGGCGCTGGGCTCGCTGCGGCGGGCCGGAGCGGCCCTCGGAGTGGCGGTCGCGAACGTCGTCAGCGTGGTCGACGTGGGCCTGGTGGTGCTCGGCGGGACGTTCGGCCAGGTCTTCCCGTACGTCCGCGAGGCCGTGGAGCAGCAGCTCGAGCGGTGCGTGATCTTCGCGCCGTGGTCGCCCATCGAGGTGAGCGAGGCGCGGGCGCGCGAGTACCCCGCGATGACCGGCGGCGCCTTGGTGGCGCTGCGGACGGTGGTCGCCGATCCCGCGACCTGGGCCGGGGCGGCTCCCGTGGCGCAGGCCTGACGTCAGGCCATCCGCGATCGTCACCGAGGTGTGATCTGGGCGTTGCCGGAACGTGACTTTCGAAGGCTGTACTTGCTTGCGCCGCGTGAGTTCACGTTCTAAATTCAGAACAAGAACTAATCGAGTCTCGGCTCGAGCGGGGTGAGAGGGGAGCGTGTTGGCTCGTCGGAGAGCCAGCGCAGTGCCTCCCCGGCACGAAGGGCGCGAAGGAGCGTCCGCAAGCCGACCGGGTGGTCCGGGCGGTGGGATGAAAGGTCGGACAACGATGTCTCACACATTCACCAGGTACGTCGCCGCAGCGGCGGGTGTCGCGCTCCTCCTGGGCGCCTCCGCATGCAGCACCGAGCGCACGGACGACGGCGCCCCCGCCGCGGCCGGCGGCGACTCCGGAGGGCTCGTGGGCATCGCGATGCCCACGAAGAGCCTCGAGCGTTGGAACAAGGACGGCGCCCACCTCGAGGGCCTGCTGCAGGACGCGGGCTACGAGACGACGCTGCAGTACGCCGACAACAAGGTCGACCAGCAGATCACCCAGCTCCAGAACATGATCAACCAGGACCCCGAGGTCCTCGTGATCGCCTCGATCGACGGCACGGCCCTGGGTCCCGTCCTCGCGCAGGCGAAGGAGAAGGACATCACGGTCATCGCCTACGACCGCCTGATCAACGGCACCGGCGACGTCGACTACTACGCCACGTTCGACAACTACAAGGTCGGGCAGCTGCAGGGCGAGTACATCGTCGACACGCTCGGCCTCGACACCGGCGCGGGGCCGTTCAACCTCGAGCCCTTCGCCGGCTCCCCGGACGACAACAACGCGAAGTTCTTCTTCTCCGGCGCGTGGGACGTGCTCTCCGAGTACGTCGCCAACGGCCAGCTCGTCGTCCCGTCCGGCAAGGCGCCGGCCTCGAACGACCAGTGGTCGAGCATCGGCGTCCAGGGCTGGTCCTCGGACACCGCGCAGTCCGAGATGGAGACCCGGCTCAACTCGTTCTACGCCGCCGAGAAGGTCGACGTGGTGCTCTCCCCGAACGACTCGCTCGCGCTCGGCATCGCGCAGGCGCTGCTCGGCGCCGGCTACACCGCGGGCGTCGACTGGCCGCTGATCACCGGCCAGGACGCCGACCAGGCCAACGTCGAGAACATGCTCATCGACCGCCAGGCCATGACCGTCTGGAAGGACACCCGCACCCTCGGCGACCAGGTCGCCGCCATGGTGGACCAGGTCATCAAGGGCTCCAAGGTCACGGTCAACGACGAGGAGACCTACGACAACGGCAACAAGGTCGTCCCGACGTACCTGCTGCCGCCCGTCGTCGTGACCAAGGACTCGATCAAGACGTCGCTGGTCGACTCCGGCTTCTACTCGGCCGCGGACCTCGGGCTCTGACGCCACCGACGGCTCCTGCCTGACGGGACCACGACCGGACGGGCCGGTGGAGATCCACCGGCCCGTCCGGCCACCCGGCCACCCGACCGCGTCGACCGCGCGTCGACCGGACCCACGAACACGACTGCGAGCAGACATGGCCAACGAGCACACGATCCTCGAGATGCGGGGGATCACGAAGACGTTTCCCGGCGTCAAGGCGCTGCAGGACGTCACCCTGGAGGTGACGCGTGGAGAAGTCCACGCGATCTGCGGGGAGAACGGGGCCGGCAAGTCGACCCTGATGAAGGTCTTGTCGGGCGTCTACCCCCACGGGAGCTACGACGGGGAGATCCTCTTCGAGGGCGAGCCGTGCGAGTTCCGCACGATCCGCGACTCCGAGGCGCGCGGGATCGTGATCATCCACCAGGAGCTCGCGCTGAGCCCTTACCTGTCGATCGCCGAGAACATCTTCCTCGGCAACGAGAGGGCCCACCGGGGAGTCATCGACTGGGGCGCGACCAACGCCGAGGCGGCGAGGCTGCTGGCGCGAGTCGGGCTCGCGGAGCACCCGGACACCAAGATCATCGACATCGGCGTCGGCAAGCAGCAGCTCGTCGAGATCGCCAAGGCGCTGTCCAAGCGCGTCAAGCTCCTCATCCTGGACGAGCCCACCGCCGCGCTGAACGACGAGGACAGCTCGCACCTGCTCGACCTGCTGCGCAGCCTGCGGGACGAGGGCATCACCTCGATCATCATCAGCCACAAGCTCAACGAGATCGAGTCGATCGCGGACACGACCACGGTCATCCGCGACGGCCAGACCATCGAGACCTTGCCGATGCACGACGAGGTCGAGGTCACCGAGGAGCGGATCATCCGCGCCATGGTCGGCCGCGCGCTCGACGCACGGTTCCCCGAGCGGGAGCCGCGGATCGGCGCCGAGGTGCTGCGCGTCGAGGACTGGACCGTGCACCACCCGGTGGACCAGACGCGCAAGGTGGTCGACGGCGCCACGCTCTCGGTGCGCCGCGGGGAGATCGTCGGCCTCGCGGGGCTCATGGGGGCGGGGCGCACCGAGCTCGCGATGAGCGTGTTCGGCCGCACGTACGGCAGCCACATCTCGGGCCGGATCATCAAGGACGGCCAGGAGATCCGCATCGGCTCGGTGCGCGACGCGATCCGGCATGGCCTCGCGTACGCCACCGAGGACCGCAAGAAGTACGGCCTCAACCTCATCGACACGATCAAGCGCAACGTCTCGGCGTCCGCGCTCGGCAAGGTCTCCCAGTGGGGCGTGGTCGACCGGCAGGGCGAGGCGCGGATCGCCGAGCAGTACCGCGCGGACCTGGGCATCAAGACCCCCACGGTCGAGGCGCTCACCGGCAAGCTGTCCGGCGGCAACCAGCAGAAGGTCGTGCTGAGCAAGTGGATCTTCGCCGACCCTGACGTGCTGATCCTCGACGAGCCCACCCGCGGCATCGACGTCGGCGCGAAGTACGAGATCTACACGATCATCAACCGCCTCGCGGACGAGGGGAAGGCGGTCATCGTCATCTCCTCCGAGCTGCCCGAGCTGCTCGGCATCTGCGACCGCATCTACGCCCTCAGCCAAGGGCGCATCACCGGCGAGGTGTCCCGCGAGGACGCCACCCAGGAGACCCTCATGCACTACATGACGATGGACAAGGACGGGGCAGCCCGATGAGCACCACCACGACGCCGACACCTCCCGCCCCGCCGAGCCAGAGTGGCGGAGCGGCCGCCATCCCGTTGTCGTTGACCGCCCGCATGCAGGGCGTCGGCGGCAGCATGCGCCAGTACGGCATCCTCGGCGCGCTCATCGTGATCGTGCTGCTGTTCCAGGTCCTGACCGACGGCAAGCTGCTCATGCCGAACAACGTCGCGAGCCTGATCCAGCAGAACGCGTACGTGATGATCCTGGCCATCGGCATGGTCATGGTCATCGTCGCCGGGCACATCGACCTGTCGGTCGGGTCGGTGGTGGCCTTCGTCGGCGGGATCGTGGCGCTGTCGATGAAGGACGCCGGCATCCCGTGGCTGCTCGCGGTGCTGATCGGCCTCGCCGTCGGCGCGGCCGTCGGCGCCTGGCAGGGCTACTGGATCGCGTACGTGGGGATCCCCGCGTTCATCGTGACCCTCGCCGGGATGCTGGTGTTCCGCGGGCTGACCATCGTGATCGTCGGCGAGACGGTCGCCGGACTGCCCGCCACGTTCGTCAACATCACCAACGGCTCGGTGCCGAACAAGCTCGGCTACCTGGCCAACGGCGACGTGGTGACCCTGCTGATCGGCGGGGTCGCGATCGCCGCGATCATCTTCAGCCAGTTCCGGGCGCGGGCCGCGCTCCGCAAGCACCAGCTGAGCACCGAGCCCGTCGGGCTGTTCGCGGTCAAGCTGACGCTCATCGTCGGGCTCATCGGCGCGCTGACGTGGGTGCTGTCGCAGAGCGCCAAGGGCACCCCCTTGGTGCTGGTCGTGGTGGGCGTGCTCATCCTGGCGTACACGTTCCTGATGGGGCGCACCGTGTTCGGGCGGCACATCTACGCGATCGGCGGCAACCAGGCGGCGGCGATCCTCTCGGGCGTCAACACCAAGAAGACGAACTTCTGGATCTTCGTCAACATGGGGTTCCTCGCCGGCGTGGCCGGAGTGGTCATGACCTCCCGGGCGGGCGCGGCGACGGCCGCCGCGGGGGCGAACTTCGAGCTCGACGCGATCGCGGCCTGCTTCATCGGCGGCGCCGCCGTCACGGGCGGCGTCGGGCGGATCTCCGGGGCGATCATCGGCGCGCTGATCATGGGCGTGCTGAACATGGGCCTGTCGATCATGTCCGTCGACACCGCGTGGCAGCAGGCCATCAAGGGCTTGGTGCTGCTGGTGGCCGTCGCCTTCGACCTGGTGAACAAGCGCCGCGCCGGCACGCGCTGAGCCGACGCGGGCAGCGGGGGCGGTGGGCATGGGCCCGCCGCCCCCGCTGCCACGTCTAGGCTCCACCACCGTGACCGAGCACACGCCGCCAGCCCCGCCGCCCAGCTCATCCGCCGAGGCCGCCCCGTCGATCGGCCTGTGGGTCGGCACGTACCCCGCGGCAGGCGCCGAGTCCCCCGCGGGCGCGGGGGAGGGGATCTGGGAGGTCTCGCTCGACCCGGCGACCGGCGGGCTGTCCGGCCGGCAGGCGGTCCGCACGCCTGCCCCCTCGTTCGTGGCGGCGCACCCGTCCGGCGGCGTGCTGTACGCCGTGGGGGAGCAGGAGGCCGGCACGGTCAGCGTCTTCACGGTGACCGACCCGCGGTCCTCCGACGCCGCGGTCGCCCTCGAGCACCAGGCCACCGTCTCCTCGGGCGGCGCGTCGCCGTGCCACCTGCTCCTCGCCCCCGACGCCCGCACGCTGTACGTCGCCAACTACTCGTCCGGGACGCTCGCCGTGCTGCCGCTCGAGCCCTCTGGCGCCCTCGCCCCCGAGGTCCTGGCCGGCGGCCCGGCGCAGGTCTTCGGCCACACCGGCTCGGGGCCCCGCGCCGACCGGCAGGAGTCGTCGCACGCCCACTTCGTGGCGTTCGCCCCCGGTGGCACGCACCTGCTGGTCAGCGACCTGGGCGCCGACGAGCTGCGCCGGTACCGGGTCGCGTCTGACGGGCTCCTCGCCGAGGACGGCATCGCCGCCCGGCTGCCCGCGGGCGCCGGTCCCCGGCACCTCGCCTTCTCGGCCGACGGCCGCCACGCGTACGTGGTGGGCGAGCTCGACGGCGCCGTCCACGTCCTGGAGTGGGACGAGGGGTCGGCCTCGGGCGCACCGGTGCAGCAGGTCCCGCTCGTCGACCCCCCGCTCACCGCGCAGCCCTCGCACATCGAGCGGGACGGCGACGTGCTGTTGGTGGGCGTGCGCGGCGCGGACCTGGTCGTGGCGTTGCGGATCGGCGCCGACGGCCTGCTCGAGCGTGAGCAGGGCGCCACTGCCCTGCCCGGGGGATGCCCCCGGCACCACGCGGTCGTGGGCGGCTGGACAGTCGTCGCCGAGCAGGTCCCCGGGGCGCTCGTGACGCTCAGGCCCGACAGCCGCGCCGTCGCGCACGTGCTGCCGGTGCCGTCGCCCGCCTGCGTGGCGCCCCGGCGCTGACCTGGTCCGGCGCGCCGTCGCCGCCCGGGGGACCCCCTCGTCGCGACCGCGGGTCAACCGCTCGGTGGATCTGGCTCACAATGGAGGAGAGCAGTCCCTCGCGTCGGCCCCCGCGCGACGTCAGACCATCGACAGGAGCCTTGTGACCCTCGAGCAACCCCGGGTGGCGATGCTCTCGGTGCACACCTCCCCCCTCGACCAGCCGGGCGCCGGCGACGCCGGGGGGATGAACGTCTACGTGGCCGAGTTGTCCCGCGCGCTCGCGCTCCGAGGCGCGCGAGTGGAGATCTTCACCCGCGCGACGTCCTCCGCGCTGCCCGAGACGGTGGTGCTGGACGGGACGGCGGCCGACGGCAGCCCGTTGACGGGCGAGGCCGCCCGCGAGGTGCTCCTCGCGGCGGCCGTGCCGCCTGGCGTGGTCCCGCCCGTGCTGGTGCACCACGTGCCCGCCGGGCCGTTCGAGGGCCTCGACAAGAACGACCTCCCCGGCCAGCTCTGCGCGATGGCCGCCGGCGTGCTGCGCTCCGAGGCCGCCCGACGGCCCGGCTGGTACGACGTGGTGCACTCCCACTACTGGCTGTCGGGACAGGTGGGCTGGCTCGCGGCGGACCGCTGGGAGATCCCGCTGGTGCACACCATGCACACCATGGCCAAGGTCAAGAACGCGTCGCTGGCGCCGGGGGACAGCCCTGAGCCGCTGGGCCGCATCATCGGCGAGGAGCAGGTGGTGGCCGCCGCCGACGCGCTCGTGGCCAGCACCGCCCAGGAGGCCGACGAGCTGGTGCAGCTCTACAACGCCGATCCCGCCCGGGTGCACGTCGTCGCGCCCGGCGTCGACCTCGAGCTGTTCACGCCCGGGCCCGGTCGGCAGGCCGAGCGGGCGGCGCTGGGCCTGCCAGTAGACCGCGACATCGTCCTGTTCGCCGGCCGCGTCCAGCCGCTCAAGGGGCCTGACGTGCTGGTGCGGGCGGTCGCGGAGATCGCCGCCGCCGGGAGACCGGTCCCCCTGCTCGTCGTGCTCGGCGGCCCTAGCGGCCGCCCGACGGCCGTGCGCGAGCTGCAGGCGCTCGCGGCGTCGAGCGGTGTCGAGGCGGACGTGCTGTTCCGGCCGCCGGTCCCCCGCGAGGAGCTCGCGCGGTGGTACCGCGCGGCGGACCTGGTGGCCATGCCGTCACGCTCCGAGTCCTTCGGCCTGGTGGCTGTCGAGGCCCAGGCCTGCGGCACGCCGGTGCTGGCCTCCGCTGTGGGCGGGCTGCGCTCCGTGGTGGTCGAGGGCGTCTCCGGGAGGCTCGTCCCGAGCCACGACCCGCGGGCGTGGGCGGACGCGATGAGCGCCGCGCTGGCCTCGCCGGAGCTGCGCAGCGCCTGGCCGCAGGGCGCCCGCCGCGTCGCCGAGCGGTACGGGTGGGATGCGACGGCGGCGCAGATGCTCAAGGCCTACGCGATGGCGGCGGACCACCGCCGGCGATGACCGCCCCGAGGTGGACCGCAGCGCCCACGGGTCGAACGTCCCCCGTGCGCTGAGCAGCAGGTGGGGCAGGATGGACCCATGACCTACACCCTCGTGCTGCTCCGCCATGGCGAGAGCGAGTGGAATGCCAAGAACCTGTTCACCGGCTGGGTGGACGTTGCCCTGTCCGAGAAGGGCGTCGAGGAGGCCAAGCGCGGCGGCAAGCTGCTGGTCGACGAGGGCGTCCTGCCCGACGTCGTGCACACGTCGCTGCTGCGTCGCGCGATCACCACGGCGAACCTCGCGCTCGACGCGGCCGACCGCCACTGGATCCCGGTCCGGCGCAGCTGGCGCCTGAACGAGCGCCACTACGGCGCGCTGCAGGGCAAGGACAAGAAGCAGACGCTCGAGGAGTACGGCGAGGAGCAGTTCATGCTCTGGCGCCGCTCGTACGACGTCCCGCCGCCCCCCATCGAGCCCGGCTCGGCGTTCTCGCAGGACTCCGACCCGCGCTACGCGGGCGAGCCGATCCCCAGCGCCGAGGCCCTCGAGCAGGTCCTCGAGCGCGTGGTGCCGTACTGGGAGTCGGACCTGGTGCCCGACCTCAAGTCCGGCAAGAAGGTGCTCGTCGCCGCGCACGGCAACTCGATCCGCGCGATCGTGAAGTTCCTCGACGACGTCGACGACAAGACCATCGCCGGCATCAACATCCCCACCGGCATCCCGCTCGTCTACGAGCTGGACGAGGAGACGCTCAAGCCGACGAACCCGGGCGGCACGTACCTCGACCCGGCCGCCGCCGCGGACGCGATCAAGGCCGTGGCCAACCAGGGCCGCTGACCTCAGCGCACACGACACAGGGCGCCGCACCCCCTCGGGGGAGCGGCGCCCTGCGTCGTGTGCGAGGGCTGTCGGGCCCGGTCAGCGCACCGCCACCTCGGAGTCGCCCGTCACCAGGTAGACGACACGGCGCGCGATCGAGACGCCGTGGTCGCCGAAGCGCTCGTAGTAGCGGCCCACCAGCGTGACGTCGACCGTCTCCTGGGCGGTGCCGTCCCACGCGCCGCCGAGCGTGGCGTTGAACGTGTCCCGGTGCAGCGCGTCGAGCATGTCGTCGTCGCGCTCGATCTTCTCGGCCACCGCCAGGTCGTAGCTGGTGAGCAGCGTCGTGGTGCGCCGGCCCACCCGGACCGCCGCGTCGTGCATCTCGGCGAAGGTGCCGCTCAGGCTCTGCGGGATCGCCACCCGCGGGTAGCGCCCGCGCGCGACCTCGGCGACGTGCCGGGCCAGGTCGCCCATCCGCTCGAGGGTCGCGCTCATGCGCAGCGACGAGACGACGACGCGCAGGTCGGTGGCCACCGGAGCCTGCTGCGCGAGCAGCAGCACGCACCGCTCGTCGAGGTCCCGCTCGATCGCGTCGATGGCCAGGTCGTCGGCGATGACGGCCTCGGCGAGCTGCAGGTCGGCGGTGAGCAGGGCCTCGCCCGCCTGGGTGACGGCATGCTCGACCCGGCGGCTCATCGCCGCGAGGTCCTGACCGAGCTGTGCGAGCTCGGCGTCGAAAATGTGGCGCACGGGGCTGCCTCTCTGTGGGCGGTCATGATGTCCGGGCTCCAGGGTCTCAGCCGCAGGTGAACGGGCGCCCGCCCCGAGGTGAACATCAGGCGAGGAACCGGTGCCGGGCCTGCGGTGTCGCCAGCGCGCGCAGGCGGCGCCCGTACGCTGAACGACGTGAATGGCCTCGAGGGTGGTGTGGTGGTCCTGGCCGGGCTGATCGGCCTGGCGACGGGCGTGGTCGCCGCCCTGGGGTTCCGGTGGAGCGAGCGGTCGCTGCGCGCGATGCCGCCGCGCCCCGAGCCCGAGCTCGACGACGGCCTGGTCCGCGCGCTCGCGGTGCTGCGCTCCGCCGCCGTCGTGCTGGACGACGACGACCAGGTGCTCCGCGCGAGCCCGCCCGCCTACACCCTCGGCATCGTCCGCGACCGGCAGATCGCGCACGCCGCGATCCGGGAGATGGTCGCCGCGGTGCGCCGCGACGGGGTGATCCGCGACGAGGAGCTCGAGCTGCCGCGGGGCCCCGTGGGCGCGGGGACCGTGACCGTGCAGGTCCGGGTCGCGCACGTGGGGCCGCGGCACGTGCTCGTCCTCGGCGAGGACCGCACCCAGGCCCGCCGCGTCGAGGAGATCCGCCGGGACTTCGCGGTCAACGTGTCGCACGAGCTCAAGACGCCCGTCGGGGCGCTCGCGCTGCTCGCCGAGACCGTCGAGGCGGCCGCGGACGACCCCGACGCGGTCCGCCGGTTCGCGACGCGCATGCAGGGAGAGGCAGCGCGGCTGTCGACCCTCGTGCAGGAGATCATCGAGCTCTCGCGCCTCCAGGTGGCCAGCGCCATCCAGGAGCTCGTGCCGGTCGACGTGGACGGCGTCATCGCGGAGGCGGTGGACCGGGCGCGGACCGGGGCCGCGGCCAAGCGCATCGTCTTCGAGGTGGGCGCCCCCGCCGGCGTGCGCGTCTTCGGGGACCACGCGCTGCTGGTCACGGCAGTCCGGAACCTGCTCGACAACGCGGTCGCCTACTCGCCCGAGCACACGCGCGTCGGCGTCGGCGTGCGGGTCGTCGGCGGGATCGTGGAGATCGCCGTGGTGGACCAGGGCATCGGCATCGACCCCGACGACCAGGAGCGGCTCTTCGAGCGGTTCTACCGTGTGGACCCGGCGAGGTCCCGCGACACCGGCGGCACCGGGCTGGGCCTCAGCATCGTCAAGCACGTCGTCGCCGACCACGGCGGCGAGGTCACGGTGTGGTCCCAGCCCGGCCAGGGGTCGACGTTCACCCTGCGGCTCCCCGAGGCCGACGCCGCACACGCCCAGGATCCCGACCCGTCCCCGACGCTCCCGCGGCCAGCCATCGGCACACCCCCGACCGACACGACCGGAGAGACCCCGTGACGCGCATCCTGCTGGTCGAGGACGAGGAGTCCTACCGCGACCCGCTGACCTACCAGCTGAGCCGGGAGGGCTTCGAGGTGGTGACCGCGGCGACTGGGCCCCAGGCGCTCGCGGAGTATGACCGCGTGGGCGCCGACCTGGTGCTGCTCGACCTCATGCTGCCCGGGCTCTCCGGCACGGAGGTGTGCCGCCAGCTGCGGTCCCGCGGCGACGTGCCGATCATCATGCTCACGGCCAAGGACGCCGAGATCGACAAGGTGGTGGGCCTCGAGCTGGGCGCCGACGACTACGTGACGAAGCCGTACTCGTTCCGCGAGCTGCTCGCGCGGGTCCGGGCGGTCCTCCGGCGCCGGGAGACGGTCCCCGCGGGCGCGGCCCCAGCCCTCGCGAGCACGGCCCCGGCGGCAGGCCAGTCCGACGAGACGCTCGTCCTGGGCCCGGTGCGGATGGACGTCGAACGCCACGTCGTCCACGTGAACGACGAGGTCGTGGCCTTCCCGCTCAAGGAGTTCGAGCTGCTCGAGCTGCTGCTGCGGCACGCCGGCCGGGTGCTCACCCGCGGGCAGCTCATCGAGCTGGTGTGGGGCTCGGACTACGTCGGCGACACCAAGACCCTCGACGTCCACGTCAAGCGGGTCCGCGCCAAGATCGAGGCCGACCCGGCCAACCCGCGGCTGCTGCTGACCGTGCGCGGGCTCGGGTACAAGCTCACCGACGAGCCGCCCGAGTGAGCCCGGCGCCCGCGGGCCGGGCAGCCCAGGGCGCCCTTCCCCGGTGGCGCGGGTCGCGGCAATCGTCGTCAGCCGTTCACCTGGGGTTCACCGGGGACATCTGATCCAGTCACCTGCCCTGCCTACCGTCGGGAGTGGTCGCGCACAGACCGGTGCGCACTGCGACTGACGGGATGGAACCCTGTGAAGCTCTCCCACCACCGTGTCGGGGCCGTGGCTCTGACGGCCGCGTTCGCCTTGACCCTCACCGCATGCGGCTCGGACGACCCTGTCGGCGGGGCGCAGAACGGCGCCACAGCGGACGCAGCCGCGGCGAGCACGCTCAGCGGCGAGCTCAACGGCGCCGGAGCCAGCTCGATCGAGTCCGCCATGGAGGCGTGGCGCTCGGGCTTCCAGAACGAGAACCCCGACGTGACGGTCAACTACGACCCGGTCGGCTCGGGCGGCGGGCGCACCCAGTTCCTCGAGGGCGGCGTGCTGTTCGCGGGCACTGACTCGGCCCTCACGGAGGACGAGCTGGAGCAGTCGATCGAGCGGTGCGCGGGCGCCACGGCGATCGACCTGCCGGTGTACGTGAGCCCGATCGCCGTCACGTTCAACCTCGACGGCATCGACTCCCTCAACCTGTCCGCCGCGACCGTCGCCGCGATCTTCAACGGCACGGTCACGCGCTGGGACGCGCCGGAGATCGCCGCCGAGAACCCCGGGGTGACGCTGCCGTCGGTCGCGATCACCACCGTGCACCGCTCGGACGACTCGGGCACCACGAAGAACTTCACGGACTACCTGAGCAAGGCGTCCGGCGGGGTGTGGGCCCACGAGCCGAGTGGTGACTGGCCCGTCGAGGGTGGCCAGTCGGCGCAGGGCACGTCGGGCCTGATCCAGACGGTGCAGAGCGCGCAGGGCACCATCGGCTACGCGGACCTGTCGAAGGTCGGCGCCCTGGGCACCGCCAGCATCAAGGTCGGGGACGCCTGGGTGGCGCCGTCCGAGGCCGCGGCCGCGGCCGCGCTCGACGCCTCCCCGCGCGACGACTCCCGTGACGAGAAGGACATCGTCATCAAGCTCGACCGCACCACGTCCGCCGCGGGCGCGTACCCGCTGGTGCTCGTCTCCTACGGCGTGGCGTGCACGGCCTACGAGACGCAGGAGGACGTCGAGCTGGTCAAGGCGTTCCTCACCTACGTGGTCAGCGAGCAGGGCCAGAAGGCCTCGGAGAGCGCGGCCGGCTCGGCCCCGATCTCCGCCGCCCTCCGCACCGACGTCCAGGCGGCGATCGACTCGATCAGCGCCGCCTCCTGACGGCGGCGGTGGCCGTCCCGCCCTTCGGGGGAGGCGGGACGGCCACCGGTTCCCGGGTGACGGCACGCAGGTGCAGGCAGGACACGCAGGCCAGGCATGAGGTGGCCGCAGAGGAGAAGGCAGAGCAAGCAGGTGCAGCAGCACATCCCAGGGCCCACCGAGACCGGGGCGGACCACGCCCCCGTCGAGGCGCGGGAACCCCAGAACGACGACCATGCCGCGATGACCGGCGCCCGCAAGGGGCTCCTGAGCCCTCGCGGCCTCCGTCGTGCCCGCACCACCGACCGGGGCGCGTCCCGGGCCTTCCGGTGGACGGCGACGGCCTCCGCGGTGCTCATCCTCGTGGTGCTGGCCGCCGTCGCGCTGTTCCTGGTGCTGCGGGCGTGGCCGGCCATCCAGGCCGACCCGGCCGAGCTCTCGGCCAAGATCGCGTGGTTCCCGGCCGACACGTCGCTGCTGGGCTTCATCGGGCCGCTGGCGTTCGGCACGGCCCTCGTCGCCGCCCTGTCGCTCGCCATGGCCGCCCCGGTCGCGGTGGGCATCGCGCTGTTCATCTCGCACTACGCGCCGCGCCGGCTCGCGAACGCCCTCGGCTACGCCGTCGACCTGCTCGCCGCGATCCCCTCGGTGGTCTACGGGCTGTGGGGCGTCATCGTGCTGGCGCCGTGGCTCGCGCCGGCGTGGACGTGGCTCAGCGACAACCTCGGCTGGATCCCGCTGTTCTCCGGCCCGGCCTCGCAGCCTCCGCGCGTCATCCTCACGGTGGCCGTGGTGCTCGCGGTGATGATCCTGCCGATCATCACCGCCGTGGTCCGGGAGGTCTTCCTGCAGACCCCGCGGCTCAACGAGGAGGCCGCCCTCGCCCTCGGGGCCACCCGCTGGGAGATGATCCGCACCGCGGTGTTGCCGTTCGCGCGCTCCGGCATCGCCTCGGCGTCGATGCTCGGCCTGGGCCGGGCGCTCGGCGAGACGATGGCGGTGCTCATGATCCTCTCGCCCGGGACCCTCTACTCGCTCAAGCTCCTGGTCGCCGGCCAGCAGCAGACCATCGCCGCGAACATCGCCGCGCAGTTCCCGGAGGCGAACCCGCTGGGCGTCTCCACGCTCATCGCCACGGGCCTGGCCCTGTTCGTCATCACCCTCGCCGTGAACATGACCGCCCGGGCCATCGTCGCGCGCGGCGCCCAGAAGGGACGCTGACATGTCCACGACCTCCGCGCCGGCCCCCACCGCCTCGTCTGGCGGGGTGTCCACCCGCGACCTGCTGCGCACCGTCGACAAGCGCCGCCGCCGCACCGACCGGATCATGCGGGTGCTGGTCGCCGCCGCGTTCGTGCTGGCGATGGCCCCGCTCGTCTCGTTGGTCTGGACGGTGGCCGCGAACGGCGTCGAGCGGCTGAGCCCGTACTTCCTGTCGCACTCGATGCGCGGGGTGTTCGGCGGGATGGACGCCGGCGGGATCTACCACGCGATCGTCGGCACCGTGGAGATCACGTTGTTCGCGGCGCTGATCTCCGTGCCGGTGGGCATCCTCGTGGCCGTCTATCTGGTCGAGTACGGGAGGGGCGCCCTGGCCAAGGCCGTCACGTTCTTCGTGGACGTGATGACGGGCATCCCGTCCATCGTCGCGGGCTTGTTCGCGTACGCGCTGTTCGCGGTGCTGATGGGGCCGGGCGTCAAGATGGGCGCCGTCGGCTCGGTGGCGCTGTCGGTGCTGATGATCCCCGTGGTGGTGCGCTCCTGTGAGGAGATGCTCAGGCTGGTGCCGGACGAGCTGCGCGAGGCCGCCCTCGCGCTGGGCGTGCCGCGCTGGCTCATGGTGGTCAAGGTGGTGCTCCGCACGGCCGTGGCCGGCATCGGCACCGGCGTGATGATCGCGATCGCGCGCGTCATCGGCGAGACGGCGCCGTTGCTCATCACGGTGGGCGTCATCGACTCGATCAACTACAACCTCTTCGAGGGCCGCATGATGACGCTGCCGGTGTACGTCTACCGGCAGTACAGCCAGGGCCTGGCGCCGTGCAACGACGCGAGCGTGGCGTGCATCCCCGACGTGGCGTACCTGCGGGCGTGGGCTGCCGCGCTCGTCCTCATCCTCATCGTGATGCTGCTGAACCTGGCGGGCCGGCTCATCACCCGCATGTTCGCGCCGAAGCTGGCCCGCTGATGGGCAGCCGGACGGCGCCCGAGACTCCCACCCCCACCGGACCCACCCCCCGGACACGACAGGACGAACCGATGGCACAGCGCATCGAGGTCAAGGACCTCAACATCTACTACGGCAGCTTCCGCGCTGTCGCGGACGTCGAGATGTCCATTGAGCCCCGCTCGGTGACGGCGTTCATCGGCCCGTCGGGCTGCGGCAAGTCGACGTTCCTGCGCACGCTCAACCGCATGCACGAGGTGGTGCCGGGCGCCCGCGTCGAGGGCAAGGTGGAGGTCGACGGCGTGGACCTGTATGGCCGCGACATCGACCCGGTGGCGGTGCGGCGGCAGGTCGGCATGGTGTTCCAGCGGCCCAACCCGTTCCCGACGATGTCGATCGCCGGGAACGTGCTCGCGGGCGTGCGGCTCAACAACCGCCGCATCTCCAAGGGCGACGCGGAGGAACTCGTCGAGTCCTCGCTGCGCCGGGCCAACCTGTGGAACGAGGTCAAGGACCGGCTCGACCGGCCCGGCGCCGGCCTGTCCGGCGGCCAGCAGCAGCGCCTGTGCATCGCGCGCGCCATCGCGGTCAGCCCGCAGGTGCTGCTCATGGACGAGCCCTGCTCGGCGCTCGACCCGATCTCGACCCTCGCGATCGAGGACCTCATCTCGGAGCTCAAGGCCGAGTACACGATCGTCATCGTGACCCACAACATGCAGCAGGCCGCCCGGGTCTCGGACCGCACGGCCTTCTTCAACATCGCGGGGACGGGGGAGCCGGGGCGGCTCATCGAGCTGGACGACACCGCCACGATGTTCTCCTCGCCTCGGCAGAAGGCGACTGAGGACTACATCTCGGGCCGCTTCGGCTGACTTGCGCCCGCACGACCAGAGCCCCACGACGTGGACGTCGTGGGGCTCTGGTCGTCGTGGCGCGAGGTCGCGCGGCGCCTGCTCAGCCGGCGGTGGGGGAGGCCGTGGGCGTCGGCTCGGCGGACGGCGCCTCCGTGGCCTCGGCCGTGGGCGTCGCGGAGGGCGACGGCGAGGCGGTGGGCACCAGGTCGGCGTACTCGGAGAGCGTGCCGTCCAGGACGGGCACGAAGATCGACTCGGCCCCGGCAGCGCCGGTGCTCAGCACGAGCGGGACGGCGGCGCCGGGAGCACCCGGGGAGGTGAAGGTGACGATGTCCCCGCTGGACCCGCCGAGCAGCACCGTGGCGCCTGCCGCGACCGGGACGGCCGCCAGCTCGACGTCGTCCTCGGTGCTCAGTGTGACGGTGAGGTCATCGCGGCCGGCGTTGGTGAAGGCGCCCTGCAGCGCGCCCTCCTCGCCCTCGCCCGCGGTGATGATCAGCAGGTTCTGCGCCGTGACGTCGCCGAGGGTCGCGCGCACGCCGTCCGAGGCGGCGTAGTCCATCTGGGTGGTGATCGTGTTGGTGGCCGAGCACCCGGCGAGACCCGCGCTCACCAGCGCGACAACGCCCGCCAGGGCGAACCGGCGACGGACGGACGAGACGCGGACCACGGTGACTCCTCGGGGCAGGGCGATGGGGCGGTTCGGGCGAAGCGCGTGGACGACCCGGGACGAAGGTCACCCAGGCACAGCCTAGTGGTGTGCCGCACCTGTCCCGGCCCCTGTACACGCGCGCGTCGCGTGACCTGCGGAAATGTGCTCGAGACGGCCGAGGAGGCCCATTTTCACCCGTGATAAGATGGATCTCCGCGAAAGGGGACACCTGCAGATGACTTTCACTGTTGGGGAGACCGTTGTCTACCCGCACCACGGTGCAGCGCTGATCGAAGAGATCAAGACGAGGACCATCCGCGGCGAGGACAAGCTCTACCTCAAGCTCAAGGTCGCCCAGGGTGACCTCACGATCGAGGTCCCGGCTGAGAATGTGGACCTCGTGGGGGTGCGTGACGTGGTCGGCCAAGAGGGCCTGGACCGCGTATTCGAGGTGCTTCGTGCGCCTTACACCGAAGAGCCGACGAATTGGTCGCGCCGTTACAAGGCCAATCTTGAGAAGCTCGCCTCAGGCGATGTCATCAAGGTCGCCGAGGTTGTGCGCGACCTTTCTCGGCGGGATGCCGACCGCGGCCTCTCGGCCGGTGAGAAGCGGATGCTCGCCAAGGCCCGGCAGATTCTCGTCTCGGAGCTCGCGCTGGCTGAGCACACCGAAGAGGAGAAGGCCGAGGCGATCCTCGACGAGGTCCTCGCGTCGTAACTCTGGCGCACCTCGTGCCTACGGGAACTGTGGCGTCGGCGATCGTGGCCACGAGAGCCATCGCACCTCGTCACCCTCGCGCGCGTCGCTGTGCGGCCGGAAGGCCGCCGGCGGCGCGCGCTGACGTGCGCCCGTCGGGAGGCCCTCGGTGAGCGTCGCGGTCATCGTCACCGCCGCGGGCAGCGGAAGCAGGCTCGGGCACGCGCTGCCCAAGGCGCTCGTGCCGCTCGGCGGGATACCGCTGGTCGTCCACGCCGTGCGGGCCATGGTGGAGGGGGCCGCGGCCTCGGTGCTGCCTGCCGAGCGGCTCGACCGGGTGGTCGTGACCGCTCCGCCTGACCGCCTCCAGGACTTCCGCGACGCGCTCGACGAGGCAGGGCTCGTCGCGCACGGGGCCGAGGCCCGGGTGGAGGTGGTTCCCGGGGCCGGCACCCGCCAGGGCTCGGTGGACGCCGGGCTGGCCACGCTGCCGCCCGAGGTCGACGTGGTGCTCGTCCACGACGCGGCCCGCGCGCTCGTCCCCCCGGACGTGGTGCGCGCGGTGCTCGCCGCGGTCCGCGCCGGGCACCGCGCGGTGGTCCCCGCACTGGCGGTCACGGACACGATCAAGCGTGTCACGGCGTCCGGCGCGGACGGCAAGGAGGGTTGGCCGGTGGTGGAGACTGTGCCGCGCGAGCAGTTGCGCGCCGTGCAGACCCCCCAGGGGTTCAGCCGCGGGCTGCTGGCGCGCGCCCACGACGCGGGACGCCTGCGGGCGCACGACGAGGCGGCGGCCGTCTCCGACGACGCCGGGCTGGTCGAGGCCCTCGGAGAACCCGTGTGGGTTGTCCCCGGGCACGCCGACGCCGTCAAGATCACCACGCCGTGGGACCTGGCCGTCGCCGAACTCCTGCTCGCCGGGCGGGGACCGACCGCCCTGAGCCAGCCAAACCAGCCAAGCCAGCCAAGCCAGCCACAGGACGGAACCCGATGAGCGCGCCCGACCTCCCGATGCCCCTGCCCCGGACCGGTGTCGGCGTCGACGTGCACGCGTACGCCGAGTCGCCCGAGCCCGGGGCCGTGCTGCACCTGGCTGGGCTGGCCTGGCCCGGGGAGCGGCCGCTCGAGGGGCACTCGGATGCTGATGTGGCGGCCCACGCAGCCGCCGACGCGCTGCTGTCCGCCGCCGGGATCGGCGACCTGGGCAGCAACTTCGGCACGTCGGCGCCGGAGTGGCGGGGCGCGGCGGGCACGGCGCTGCTCTCGGAGGCGGCGCGACGGGTCCGCGACGCCGGCTTCGTGATCGGCAACGTCGCCGTCCAGGTCATCGGGAACAAGCCGCGACTGGGACCTCGCCGCGACGAGGCGGTCGCGGCGCTGTCCCGCGCCGCCGGGGCCCCGGTGAGCGTGTCGGCCACCACGACCGACGGGCTGGGGCTGACGGGCCGGGGCGAGGGGGTCGCCGCGATCGCGACCGCCCTGGTGGTCGCGGTCGCGCGCCCTACCGGCGCTCAGGCGGACTGACGGGCTAGCCCGCCCGCGGGCCCCCGGGCGGGAAGCGTTCCCCGCCTCCATTCGCCTGACAGGTCTCGCATATGCGGGCAAATGTCGGGTACCGTCCCCGTTCGTGACGACGACGCACCGCCCACCGCCCCGTGCGGACTCCCGAGTGGGAGCGCTCGGAGGGCCTACCGGCCCCACGCCCACCGGTGAGCTGCGGAGCCAGCCCTCGGCGCTGCCGCGGCGCGAGGGGCCACCCCGGGTGCGGCTGCGGGTGCGCATCCCGGTCGACGTGCTCGAGGCGACGATCACGGGCCTGACCGAACTCGACGAGCACCAGCCCGCCGTCCTCACCCCGCAGGCCGTCGCCGCCGCCCCGCCGCCGTCGGACGACCACCTGGCCCGGCTCCGCGAACGGCCCGCCGAGCACTAGGGGATCAGCACCAGCTTTCCCCGAGGATGACCGCCGCGGCTGTCCGAGTGCGCGCGGCCGGCGTCCTCGAGTGGATAGGTGCGGCTCACGATGACGTCGAGCACGCCCTCGTCGGCGAGCCGGGCCAACCGGGAGCGGGCGGCGTCGCGGATGTCGTTCCCCGGGTCTGCGCCCGCGCCGGCTCCCAGGGTCGCGATGCCCAGCTCCGCGGCCCGGGCGACGCCGGCGATCGTCGCGATCCGGCTGCGGTCCTCCACGAGGGCGACCGACGCGTCGAGGGCCTCGTCCTCGCCCACGGTGTCGAGGGCGGCGGTGAACGGGCCCGTCTGCGCGGTGATCGCCTCGAGGCGGTCGAGCAGTCCCGGACCGTAGGCCACCGGATGGGCGCCCAGCTGGCGCAGGTCGTCGTGGGAGGCAGGGCTGGCCGTGGCCACGACCCGCGCCCCGGCGAGCGCCGCGAGCTGGACCGCGAGCCGCCCCACACCGCCGGACCCGCCGTGCACCAGCACGACGTCGTCGGGTCCCACCCGGGTGGCGGCGAGCAGGTGGACGGCGGCGGCGCCCGAGAGCAGCAGCCCCGCGGACTGTGCCCAGCTGAGCCCGGCGGGCCTTGGCGCGAGGACCCGTGCGGGGACGACGAGCCGTTCGGCGTAGCCGCCCGCCACTGGCCAGGCGATCACCTCGTCCCCGACGGCCTGCTCGACGCCGGGGCCGGCCTCCAGGACGACGCCCGCGACCTCGTAGCCCAGTCGCATCGGCAGACGGGAGGGGTCCGTGCCCCAGAGGCCGGAGTACCTCTTCCAGTCGGCGGGGTTGACCCCGGCGGCCCGCACCTCCACCAGCGCCTCGCCAGGGCCGGGCGGGGATTCCTGCGCCTCGACGACCGCGAGGGCCTCCGGCCCGCCGTACGCCTGGGCCACCACGACTCGACTCATGGCTCAGGCAAGCATGGGGTGGCGCGTCATGTCGCGCGCGGTCCGCCGACTGGTCCTTCCCGCCCTGCTGGTCGGAATCGGCCCTGGGTCAGCGCACGGCGCCGAGGACGCGGTCGGTGTAGGCGTTCGCGAACGCGCCCTCCGGGTCGGCCTTGGCGCGCACCGCGCGGACGTCGTCGAACCGCGGGTAGAGCTCGGCGAGGCGTGCGGCGTCGAGCCAGTGCAGCTTGCCCCAGTGCGGCCGGCCGTCCACCTGCGCCATGACGCGCTCCACCGCCTGGAAGTACCGCCGGTAGGGGAGCCGCAGGTACTGGTGGGCGGCGATGTACGCGGTGTCGCGGCCGTGGGCCGTCGAGAGCCAGACATCGTCGGCGGCGGCGAAGCGGACCTCGAGCGGGAACGGGATGTTGTCTCCCGAGGCACGCGTCCACGCGTCGATCTCGTCGAGCACGTCGCGCACCCGCTCCCGGGGGATCGCGTACTCCATCTCGCGGAAGCGGACGCGTCGGGGGGAGGCGAACACCTCGTGCGACGGAGCGGTGTAGGTGCGGGCGCTCAGGGCGCGGGAGGCGATGCGGTTGATGCGGGGAGTGAGGCTCGGCGCCGCGGCGGCGAGCCGGTTGGTGGCAGCGAACACCCCGTTCGACAGCAGCTCGTCGTCGACCCATCCGCGGACGGGGTGCAGGCGGGACCCCGGGTCGGACTGCGCGCGGTTGTTGGCCTTGGTCAGGGCCCGCCGAGTGTGCGGGAACCAGTAGAACTCGAAGTGGTCGTTGCCGTCGACGAGCCCGTCGGGGCCGTCCAGGCGGTCGAGCACCTCGTCGAGGGGCAACGGCGCCTCGACGGCGCGCAGCTCGAAGGCGGGCACGGCCTCGAGCGTGATCGCCGTCAGGACGCCCACGCTGCCCAGGCCCAGCCGCGCGACCTCGAAGAGCTCGGGGCGGTGCTCGCGGGACGCCTCGACGATCTCACCGTCGGCGGTCACCAGCCGCACCCCGACCACCTGCGCGCTGAGGCCGCCGAGCCGTGCGCCCGTGCCGTGGGTGCCGGTCGAGATGGCGCCGGCGATGGTCTGCCGGTCGATGTCGCCGAGGTTGCGCATCCCGAGGCCGCACGCGGCGAGCACCCGGTTCAGGGTGTGCAGGCGGATGCCGGCGCCGACGGTCACGTGCGCCGTGCCGTCGGGCCGCGGGTCGACGCGCTCGACCGTGCTGAGCGCGTCCATGCGCACCTGGATGCCGTCCGTGACGGCGGCGCCGGTGAACGAGTGGCCGGCGCCCACGGCCCGCACGCGTAGCCCGTCCCGCGATCGGACGACGGATGCCAGCTCGTCCGGGTCCCGCGGGCTGACCACCCGGGCAGGCCTCGCCGACTCGGTGCGCGCCCAGTTCTGCCAGAGGTGGTCCTCCGTGCCCATGCTCATCCTCAGACCTTCATTCTGGGCGGCCGTCCAAGTCAAGTGCCTGTTTCCCTTGACTATTGTCATGACCGCCGTTGAAATGAGGCGAGGGGGCGCGTGGATGCTGTTCGCACTGGCCGGTGCGAGACCACGCGGCGGATTCCGGGGGGAAACCATGAATCGCTTGCCAGTCGCCGAGAGGCGCGAACAACTCATCGAGGCCGCCCTGGCCGTGGCCAGCAGGGCTGGGATCGACGCAGCCACCGTGCGAGCCGTCGCCGCCGAGGCGGGCGTCTCGCTGGGCGTGGTCCACTACTGCTTCCAGGACAAGGACGAGCTGCTGCGCGCAGTGGCCGCCGCCATCACCGCGCAGAACCTCGCGATGTCGCAGGCCGCGATCCCTCCGGACGCGGACCTGGCCACGGTGCTCGAGCTCGCAGTCGAGGGCCTGTGGCGCGGCATCCGGGACAACCGCGGGGCCCAGCTCCTCAGCTACGAGCTCACCACCACGTCCCTGCGCCACTCCGAGCTCAACCAGGTGGCCAGCGACCAGTACCGCGGCACCTGGGGCGCCGTCGAGTTGTTCCTCGAGCGCATCGAGCATGGGGCCCAGGTGAGCTGGTCGGTTCCCCGGTCGAGCCTCGCGCGCACCCTCGTCGCCACCGTGGACGGCTACGCCCTCGCGTGGCTCGTCGACGGTGACGAGGAGGCCGCGATCGACGGACTGCACCGCTTCGCGCGCTACCTCGCCACCCAGACGGCGCAGTTCGCCCCGGCGGTCGAGGAGCAGCCGCTCGCGACGCCCCCTGCCACCGTCCAGCCCGTCGACGGTCCGGTGCTACCCGGGGTCGTGGAGCCCGTGAGCACTCCCGCGTGACCGCGGACCCCGGCGGCTCGCGCGACCCGCTGCTGCCGGCTGGCGCCCGTTCGGCCCGACGCGCTGTCGCGGGGGCCTTCGGCGCCCAAGGGCTGGCATACGCGGTGCTCGTCGCGAGCCTGCCGGGGTTCAAGGACCGATTCGGAATCGACGACGGCGTCGTCACCATCGTCACGCTGGGCATCTGCCTGATGGCCGGAGCCGGCACCGTCGTCGCCGACCGTCTCGCCCGCGGCCCAGGCAGCAGGACGGTGCTCGTCGCGGGCCTCGGCACGGCCGCCGTCGCGGTGCTGGTCATCGCGCTCGCCCCGGGGCGGGCAGTGTTCTTCGGCGGCTTCGCGCTGTACGGGCTGGCGCTCGGCCTCGTCGACGCCGGGACCAACATGCAGGCCGTGGCCTTGCAGCGGGTGTACGGGCGGAGCATCCTCACCAGCTTCTACGCGGCGTGGTCCGCTGCGGCGATCGCGGGCGCGTTGGTGGTGGTCGCCTACGAGGTGCTCGACATCTCCCAGCAGGCCGCGATCCCCGTCGTCTCCGTCGTGGTCGCAGTGATCGCGCTCGGTGTGCGGCGCGACGGGTGGCGCGCCGGTGACGTGCCGATCGGACCGACCGCTGCCGAGCGCAGCGCCGCCCGAGCGGTGCCGTGGTCCGCCGTCCTCGTGCTGGGCGCCGCTGTCGTCGCCTACTTCGTGGTGGACTCGGCCGCGCAGATCTGGAGCGCGATCTACCTGAGCGACGGCCTGCTGGCGAGCAGCAGCCTGGCGCCCACCGGCCTCGCGGTGTACCTCGCGATGACGCTCGTCTCACGGCTCGCGGGAGATCTGGCCGTCCGCCGCTGGGGGCGCGTCGCCGTGGTCCGCGCCGCCGGCCTGATCGGCGCCGCCGGGCTGCTCGGCGTGGTCCTCGCGCCTGGGCCGGCCGTGGCCGTGGCCGGCTTCGGCCTCACCGGCCTGGGCCTCGGCGCCATCGCCCCACTCTGCTTCGCCGCCGCGGGCTCGCTCGCGCCCGAGCACGCGGACGCCGTGGTGGCCCGGCTCAACGGCTTCAACTATGTCGGCGCCGTGCTCGGCGGGGTGCTGGTGGGCGCCGTCGGCACCGGGGCCTCGCTGCGGATCGGCTTCGCGGTGCCGCTGCTGCTCGCGATCGTCATCGTCGTGCTGGCCCCGCACTTCGGCACGCGCCCGGGCTCGGAGGACTCTAGGCACGCACGACAGCGGCCGCTCCCCCCGGCACGAGCCGAATGGTGACGGGCTGTCGAGATGCCGGGGCCCGCCGTCCTCGTGCTCACCACCCCGACCGACGAGATCTCGCCTGACATGGCGATCGCGATAAGAGAGGCAGACTGATGACCCTCCTGATCCTGCACACCCGCACCGCGAGCCGACGCAAGCACTTCGCCAAGGCCGTGGAGACCGCGCACGCGCTCGGCCACCGGGCGATCGTCGTGGTCGAGGAGCCCAGCTGGGAGGGCGAGTACGTCGACGAGGTGTACACCGCGCCCACGGGTGACCTCCGGGCGACCGTCGCCCGCTGCGTGGAGATCTCGCAGCTCGAGCCCGAGCCCATCGCGGGCGTGATCGCGTTCGTCGAGCACAGCGTCCCGACTGCCGCGGCCGTCGCCGCCGAGCTCGGGCTGCCGTCGATCTCCGTGGACACGGCCGAGAAGAGCCGCGACAAGCTGAGCATGCGTCAGGCGTTCGAGAAGGTCGGCATCTCCCAGCCGCGCTTCGCGCTCGCGTCCACGGTCGAGGAAGCCCTCGAGGCGGCGGAGTCGGTCGCGTACCCGCTCGTGATGAAGCCGATCATCGGGGGCGGCAGCATGTTCGTGCGCCGGGTCGACACGCCGGAGGAGCTCGCGGAGCACTTCGAGGACATCCGCGAGGGCGCCTGGGCCGGTTTCGACTACGACCCCCTCTTCATCCTCAAGTCGAAGTACTCGGAAGGGATCCTCCTCGAGGAGTTCCTGCCGGGGAACGAGATCAGCGTCGAGAGCTACGTGCAGGACGGCGTGACGACCGTCGTCGCCGTGCACGACAAGCCGACGCCGATGGACGGACCCTTCTTCGAGGAGACCTTCTACGCGACGCCGACGGTGCTCGCCGGTGCGACGCTCGCCAAGGTCGAGGAGTACACCGCGCTCGCCCACCAGGGCCTCGACATCGCCCAGGGTGCGACGCACACGGAGTTCCGGGTAGCCCCGTCGGGTGAGCCGTACATCCTGGAGACCGGTGCGCGCCTGGGTGGCGGACCCGTCTACCAGAGCGTGCTGCTCTCGACGGGCGTCGACATGGTCGAGGTCCTCACGAAGGTCGCCCTGGGCGAGGTGGCGGACGTGTCCGTGGACCCCGCGCGGGTGCGCCACGTCGGCTTCTCCCTGCACTTCGGCGAGCAGCCGGGCGAGCTCGCCGCCGTCGAGGGCATCGACACCCTCGAGGACCGGGACGACGTCGCGGAGGTCATGATCTACGGCAAGGTCGGCGACCAGATCGACGTGCCGCCGCGCGTGTGGCAGGCACAGGGTCACGTCCTGTTCACCGGCGACTCGCGTGAGGAGATCGTCCGGAAGCAGCGCGAGGTCAACGAGACGCTCCGGTTCCGGGTGCGGTAGGACGTCGCGGAACCCGAGCTGACCCGTCTCGTCGCCGCTCGGCGCAGCAGCGTCCTCGAGTCCGTCCGGGGCTTCCCCGACACCCTCCGCCTGCTCACGACGATCGGCGGCCTGGCGGTGCCCGACTCGGCGCGGCAGGCCGTCGACGCGCTGGTCAGGCCCGAGACGTGGGGCGCGGGGCGGCTGGTCGGCCACCTGCGCACGCTGCTTTAATGAAGCGCCCGCTCGCAGGCGGGCCCAGGGGGCGGCCGGTGGCCGTGCGCGATCGACCCGGCACCGCAGCACGCTCCGTGCGTGGCGGTGCGGGTCGAGCTCGGGAGGCCCCGCGCGAGAGCCAGTCCGACGGAGAGGGACGAGCCCTCTGACCATGCCCCAGCACACGAGGAGCCTGAGCCGACTCATGCACATCGCCACGGCAGCACACCCCGCGACAGAACGGCGTCACGACACGGTCGCCCGGGAGATCCGATGAGGTACCTGATCCTCAACCGCACCCCGCTCAGCCTCTTCCGGTTCGCGGACTGGCTCGGGGCCGAGCACGAGGCGGTCCTCCTGACCGACGCCGCGGCCCTCTCGGCCGACCCCGCGGAGCGTGCCGCCCAGCTCGCCGGGTACGCGCGGGTCGAGGTCGTCGACGACTTCCACTTCAACCCGTTGGTCGAGAGCCGGGCGCTCGCGCTGCACCGGGAGCAGTCCTTCGACCGCGTCCTGGCGGTTTCCGAGTTCGAGCTGCTCCGCGCCGCACGGCTGCGCGAGCTGTTCGGGGTGCCGGGTCAGGACGTCGCGAGCGCGACCGCCTTCCGTGACAAGCTCGCGATGAAGGACATCCTCTCGGCAGCCGGCGTGCCCGTCGCCGACTACGCGCCGGTCGCGAACCTCGCCGACCTGCTCCGGTTCGTCGACCGGGTCGGCTACCCCGTCGTCGTCAAGCCGCGACGTGGCGGCGGCTCCATGGACGTGCGGGTCGTGCGCGGCCCGCAGGACGTCGAGTCCCTCCTCCGCGCGCACCGGGAGCTGGGCGCCGACGACGGTGGGCAGCTCCTCGCCGAGCGGTTCGTCGAGCACGAGCTGCTGCACGTGGACGGCATGGTCGTCGCGGGCGAGACGCGCCTCATGTGGGCCTCGACCCAGGGCGAGACGAGCTGCCTGGACATCAAGGAGGGCCGCCCGCTACACAGCTGCCTGCTCGACCCCGAGGACCCGCTGCTCGAACCCGCACGCGACCTGACCCGGCGCGCCCTCGCGGCGCTGCCGACCCCCGAGACGTCGATGTTCCACGCCGAGGTCTTCCTCGCCACGGACGGCAGCCTCGTGTTCAACGAGGTCGCGAGCCGCGCGGGGGGCGGCATGATCGAGGACATGGTGGCGCTGGCGTTCGGCCCGTTCCTGCCGGAGCTCTACGTGCGGACCCTGGCCGGAAACGAGCCTCCCGTCGTCCCGTCGGCGCCCGACCGGATCGCCGGGCTCTCGCTGTTCCCGCCGCGTCCCGGCACGCTGGAGGCGATCCCCGACGAGTGCCCGGTGCCCGGCATCGTCGCGTACCGCAGGTACGCCGACCCCGGGGCCGAGCTCGAGCTCTCCCAGATGAGCGTCGGGAAGATCGGGTCGGTCCTCGCGGCCGGTGGGTCGCGCGCCGAGGTCGAGAAGGCACTGACCGAGGCGATCACGTGGTTCGAGACGGCGACCGTCATCCGGTCCGGAGCGACGCAGACCGTCCGGTTGTGAAGGAGACCCTGGACCTGGCCCGGCGCACCCCGGGCGTCCTGACGCTGCTCACGGGAAACTTCGCCGTCGCGTTCGGCAGCAACCTCGTGATCCCTTTCCTCGCCGTCTACCTGACGCGGGAGCTCGAGCTGAGCGCCGTCGTCGTCGCGATGGCGATCACCGTGAAGTTCTGGGCTCAGCAGGGTCTGTCCATGGTCGGGGGCTGGATCGCCGACCGCACCGGCGCCGTTCCCGCCATGTGCGGCGGTCTGCTGGTCCGGGCCGTCTCGTACCTGCTGCTCATGGGCGCCACCGGGTCCGTCACGGTCGTGGCCGCGTGCGCGCTCCTGGGCTTCGGCGGGGCCGTCTACGTGCCGGCGTCGAAGTCGGCGCTGGTGCGGCTGCTCGGCACCGGGGACCAGGTCCGGATGATCTTCGCGCTGCGCAGCACCGCGAACAACGCGGGCAGCGCCCTCGGACCGCTCGCCGGCAGCCTGCTGCTCCTCGTGGCCGACGCCCGGGTCAGCTTCGTCCTCACGAGCACCACCTACGTGGTCCTGGCGATCGTGCTCCTGCGCCTGCGCGGACTCACGGAGGGCGAGGAGCCCGGCGCGGCGGGCACGTCGAGCGACCCGGCTGCCGGCGACGCCCGCGCACCCGTGGACCGTCGCACGCTCGCCTGGATCCTCGCGTGCGCCTTCGCGTTCGGCTTCTGCTACATCCAGCTCGAGTACGCGCTGCCGGTGTACACGGGCGCCGAGCACGACCCCGCGCTCGTCGGCGTCCTCTTCGCGATCAACGCCGTCGCCGTGGTGCTGCTCCAGGTGCCGCTCAACCAGTCCACCAGCAGGGTCAGCAGCTCGGCCCTCGTCATCTGCGGCTCCCTGCTGCTGATGTCGACGAGCTTCATGGCCGCGTCCTGGGGAACCGTGGGCGGTCTTGTCGCGTGCGTGCTGCTGTTCTCCGCCGCGGAGGTCCTGATCGACCCGCGCATCGACGGGGAGATCGCCAACTCGGTCCCGGCGCACCGACGGGGCATGGCGTTCGGCCTCGTCGGCTCTGCGATCGGTGGGGGCGGTGCGTGCGCGAACGTGCTGGCGGCGTCGCTCGCCACGGGGGACGGCGGGCTCGAGAGCCAGTTCTGGTGGATCCTCGCGGTGGTCAGCGTCGGCTTCGCCGTGGTCCTCTACGTCGCTTCGCTCGCCGTCCGGCCGGGGCGCCGGGCGCCGGAGACCGTCGACGCCACACCGGTCGACGAGCACTGACCCGCGCGTCGCGAACGCGGTCCACGCCGCGCGCGGCACCGACGCCGATACTCCCGCGGCCCACCGGGCGCGGCACCGCTCCGCCACGGTGCCGCGCCCTCGGATCTCGGCGGCGTCAGACGGTGGCCAGTGACGACCAGGCCTCGTTGGGGCTGTTGGTGCAGGCGCCCCGCACCGGCCGTCCGGGGTGCGGATGGTCTGGTCCGCGGCCGAGTAGACCAGCGCTGCGTGGCCGAGCCGTTGCACTTCGTGGTGAAGCGAGGGAGATCGGACCTCGCGCTGACACCTGACGACGTCGGCGGTGACGTCGATCTCTGGAGATAGTGGAACTTTGCACTATCTGCTGTGCTCGTCGAGATACAGAGTCTCTCGCGCCCGAGCCCACGCTCGGGTCGGCGGTGACCGGGACGCCCGGCCAGCAGCCCGTCGCGAACGATCACGCCGGAACCTCCCCGGGACCGACCTGGCCGGGGCATGATGCAGGGCACGACCCGGCACGCGCTGGCTGCCGCACCACGCGGACCTGCGCAGCACGACCTCGCCGTCGCCGCCGGTCCGCGCGGGCCCTCGCCGGCCCCCGACACCCGGGAGAGTGCACCATGAGCATGCTCGGCACACGGCTCGACGCGGCGACCAAAGGGCTGCCAGCGCCTCTCGCAGTCGTCGACCTGGATGCCCTCGAGGCCAACGCCGACGACCTCGTGCGTCGCGCCGCAGGCGTGCCAGTCCGGGTCGCGAGCAAGTCCGTGCGGGTGCGCTCGGTGCTCGAGGCGATGCTCGCCCGGCCCGGCTTCGCGGGCGTGATGGCCTACTCGCTGCGCGAGGCGCTGTGGCTGGTCGGCGAGGGCGTGGACGACGTCCTGGTGGGGTACCCCACCGTGGACGAGGGCGCCCTGCTGGACCTGGCCGCGGATCCCGCCGCGGCCGGCGCGGTGACGCTCATGGTCGACGACGTGCTGCAGGCCGACATGGCGCAGCGCGCGGCTGCGTCAGGCGGCAACCGCCTGCGGGTCTGCCTCGACGTGGACGCGTCGCTGCGGATCCGCGTCGGGCCGGTGACCGCCCATCTGGGCGTGCGGCGGTCGCCGGTCCACAGCCCGGAGGACGCCGCCCGGCTCACCGCGGAGCTCGTGCGCCGCCCGGGGCTCGAAGTCCGTGGGGTGATGTTCTATGAGGCCCAGGTCGCGGGCATGCCGGACTCGAGCCTCGCCGTCCGCGCGGTCAAGCGGGCCTCGGTGGCCGACCTCGCGAGGCGCCGGGGCCAGGTCCTCGACGCGGTGCGCGACGTGCTGGGCCACGAGGTCGCGCTGGTGAACTCGGGCGGGTCCGGGTCCCTCGAGACGAGCGCGGCGGACCCGGTGGTCACCGAGGTCACCGCCGGATCAGGGCTGTACGTCCCCACCCTCTTCGACGGCTACCGGTCGTTCACGCCGCGTCCCGCCGCCTACTTCGGGCTCGACGTGGTGCGCGTGCCCGCCCGCGGGTTCGCCACGGTGGCCGGTGGTGGGTACGTCGCCTCCGGCCCCGCGAGCGGCTCGCGGCTGCCGCGCCCCGTGGCGCCGCGAGGACTCGCGCTGACCGGGCGCGAGGGCGCGGGGGAGGTGCAGACGCCGCTCCGGGGCGCCGCCTCCGCCGACCTGCGCATCGGCGACCGGGTGTGGTTCCGGCACGCCAAGGCCGGCGAGGTGATGGAGCGGTTCGACCGGGTGCACCTGGTGCGCGGCGACCGCGTCGAGCGCGTCGTGCCCACCTACCGCGGCGAGCAGCGGGCCTTCGGGTGAGCGCGGGGCGGCCGCCGGCGGACGCTGCGCGAGGTCCCGGCGCCGACCGGAGCCGCCTGCGCCGGTAACCTTGCCGGTGTGAGCCTTCGCCTGTACGACACCGCCACCCGTGAGGTGCGTGACTTCGTCCCCGTGGTCCCGGGTGAGGTCGGCATCTACCTGTGCGGTGCGACCGTGCAGGGCGCCCCCCACATCGGGCACATGCGCTCGAGCGTCGCCTTCGACGTCCTCGTCCGGTGGCTGCGCCGCAACGGCAACCGGGTCACCCTCGTGCGCAATGTCACCGACATCGACGACAAGATCCTCGCGAAGGCGGACGCCGCCGGGGAGCGGTGGTGGGCGTGGGCGCTGGCCAACGAGCGTGCCTTCACCCAGGCCTACGACGCCCTCGGGGTGCTGCCGCCCACCTATGAGCCGCGCGCCACGGGCCACGTGCCCGCGATGGTCGAGCTGATGCAGGCGCTCGTCGACGGCGGCCACGCCTACGTCGCGGGCGAGGGAGACGTCTACTTCGACGTCCGGTCCTTCCCCGAGTACGGCTCGCTGACCAACCAGCGCCTCGACGACATGGTGGCCACCGCCGACGGCGCCGGCGACGACGCGGACGTCACGAAGCGGGACCCCCGCGACTTCGCCCTCTGGAAGTCGCCCAAGCCGGGCGAGCCCGAGACGGCGTCCTGGGACACCCCGTTCGGTCGGGGCCGTCCCGGCTGGCACCTCGAGTGCTCCGCGATGGCCCGGCGGTACCTCGGCTCCACCTTCGACATCCACGGCGGCGGCCTGGACCTGCGGTTCCCGCACCACGAGAACGAGCAGGCGCAGTCCCGTGCCGCGGGGGACGGGTTCGCCCGGTACTGGCTGCACAACGGCTGGGTCACCCAGGGCGGGGCCAAGATGAGCAAGTCCCTCGGCAACGGGCTGCTGGTCAGCACGCTGCTCGAGACGACGCCCCCCGCGGTGCTGCGTTACGCGCTCACGGCGGTGCAGTACCGGTCCATGCTCGAGTGGACCCCCGACACCCTCGGCGAGGCCGAGGCGACGTGGGAGCGGTTCACCGGTTTCGTCGACCGCGCCACCGAGCAGGTCGGCCCGGTGGACGACGACGAGGTGGCCAAGGCCGAGCTGCCCGAGGGCTTCGTCACCGCGATGGACGACGACCTGAACGTGCCCGCCGCGCTCGCGGTGGTCCACGAGCACCTGCGCGCCGGCAACTCGGCGCTCGCCGAGCAGGACCTGGACGAGGCCCGTGCCGCGTTGGTCCAGGTGCGCTCGATGCTCGACATCCTGGGACTGGATCCCGGCAGCGCCCAGTGGCGCCGCCAGGGAGACGACCGCGGGTACTCGGACGCGCTCGAGGCGCTGGTCGCCGCCGAGCTCGCCGCCCGCTCCGAAGCGCGCGCCACGCGTGACTTCGCCACCTCCGACGCGATCCGGGACCGGCTCGCCGCCGCCGGCATCCTCGTCGAGGACTCCGCGACCGGCAGCCGCTGGTCGCTCGCGCACCGCAGTGATGAGGTCGAGAACTGATGCCAGGAAACTCGCAGCGCCGGGGAGCCACCCGCAAGCCCGGCTCGAAGAAGGGCGCGCACGTCGGCACTGGCGGCAAGGGACGGCAGGCCCTCGAGGGCCGCGGCCCCACGCCCAAGGCCGAGGAGCGCCCCTACCACCCGGCCGCGAAGCGCAAGGCCGCTGCCGAGCGCCGCGGCCCGGTGAGCGGAGGCGCGCCGAACCGCATGGGACGCACCTCGCGGAGCGCCGCAGGCACCCGCGGGGGCAAGGGCGTCAGCGCCACCCACGAGATCGTGTCCGGCCGGAACTCGGTGGTCGAGGCGCTCCGCGCCGAGATCCCCGTCCAGACGGTGTACTTCGCCACCCGCATCGAGGCTGACGACCGCACCCGCGAGATCCTGCAGATCGCCACCGGCCGCGGCTACCCGCTGCTCGAGGTCACCAAGCCCGAGCTCGACCGGCTCACCGACGGCTCGGTGCACCAGGGCGTCGCCATCCAGGTGCCGCCGTACCAGTACGGCGATGCCGACGACCTCCTCGACGCGGCCGCTCTGCTCGACCAGGCCCCGCTCATCGTGGCGCTGGACGGCGTGACCGACCCGCGCAACCTCGGCGCGGTGCTGCGGTCCGCAGGCGCGTTCGGCGCGCACGGCGTCGTCGTCCCGGAGCGCCGGTCCGCGAGCGTGACCGCCGCCGCGTGGAAGGTCTCCGCCGGCGCCGCCGCCCGCGTCCCGGTCTCCAAGGTCACGAACCTGACGCGCACCCTCGAGACCTACCGCAAGGCCGGCTGCTTCATCATCGGCCTGGACGGCGGCGGGGACACCCCGGTCGCCGACCTGCCGTTCGCCGCCGACCCGTTGGTCGTCGTGGTCGGCTCCGAGGGCAAGGGCCTCTCGCGCCTGGTCCGGGAGCACTGCGACGCGATCGTGTCGATCCCGATCACCTCGACGACGGAGTCGCTCAACGCCGGCGTCGCCGCGGGGATCGCGCTGTACGAGATCGCCCGGCAGCGTGGGGCTGCCCAGCAGGGCTGACCTGCGC
Organism: Cellulomonas chengniuliangii; assembly: GCF_024508335.1. NCBI lineage: Bacteria > Bacillati > Actinomycetota > Actinomycetes > Micrococcales > Cellulomonadaceae > Cellulomonas > Cellulomonas chengniuliangii. The sequence goes on from NZ_CP101988.1 coordinate 614,927, forward strand.
GGGCCTCGCAGCGGGGCGGCGCCCCGAGCACAGCAGGACCCCGACGCCCGGGCCGGCCAGCGACGATCCGTCGAGGCCGGCCCGGGCGTCCGCACATCAGATCTCATAGTGGTCCGCGAGCTGGGTGTACGCCCGGTCGTGGTAGACCAGCGGACCTCCCTCGGCGCTCGTGTCCGAGGTGATCGCCTGGACGGTCACCAGGTGGCTGTCGCCCACCGCGATGCGCTCGAGCACCCGCCCGTGCACCCACGTCCGACTCCCGGTGAGCACGGGCTCCCCGCCGGCGAGCCGGATGTGCTCGGTGCCCGCGAACCGGTCGATCCCGTGCGTGGCGAACCGCGTCGAGAGGTCGGCCTGGCCGTCGCCCAGGAAGTTGACCACCACAGTGGCGGCCCTGGCGAGCGCTGGCCAGCTCGAGGACGTCGACGCGATCGAGAACGCCAGCACCGGCGGGGCGGCCGACACCGAGATCACCGACGTCGCGGTGAACCCCACCGGGAGCCCGGTGCGCGGGTCCGCGAGCGTGACGACCGCGACCCCGGCCGGGTGGCGGCGGAACACCTGCTTGTACTGGTCCGGGGACAGGTGCGGCTCGTCATGGGCCCGGACGGGAGCCGCCGGGCGGGCCTCAGCGAGGCCCCGCGTCCCGGCGCACTGTGCGCGCACCGGCGTGTCGGCGGTCATGCGCGGACCGCCGCTGCGTCGAGCAGCGGGCCATGGGCGTCCACCCAGGTCGCGACCACCTCGTCCAGGTCGGCGAGCTGGGCCTCCGTGAGCGCGAGCGCGCGGGTGGGGACGCTGGCCCCCAGCTCGACGAGCAGCGGCCGCAGATGCACCTCCCCGGCCAGGGAATGCGCGGGACTCCCCGAGACGACGAGCGGCACGGCGACGACGCCGCGCAGGCCGTCTGCCCCGTACAGGTCGAGGAAGGCCTTCAGCAGCCCGGTGTAGCTGGCCTTGTAGACGGGGGTGGCGACCACCGCGACGTGCGCGGACGCCAGCCGGCGCAGCGCGTCGTCGACGGCCGGCCGGGTCGCCGCGAAGAGCTCGGGCGCCAGGTCCGCGAGGTCCACGGTGGGGGTGAGCCCGCCGCCGAGCCGTTGGGCGATCGCCCGGGACAGCGACTCGGCGGCGACCCGGGTGCGGGACCCGGGTCGCGGGTTGCCGACGACGGGGAGGACGTGGAGTCGGGAGCGCGACGCGCTCGACGCGTCGGTCGCAGGGGTGGTCGGGGTGACGGCTGACGTGGTCATCTGATGGTCCTCGGATGTGCCGACGGATCCGTGCGCGGCGTCGCCCTCCACCCGGCTCGACGCAGACCGAGGAGGAGCGGGACGACCGCGCAGGTCGTCGAGGTCGATCACGCTTGCCGTGTCCCTCAACACGGCCAGGTCGTCTCCCGGAGCACCCCGCCGTGACGCTGGGGTTGCTGGCCAGCAAGCCGGGGCTGTGCTCGTGCGAGCGCTGGCACTCAAGACCTCGGCAAGTTGTAGCACGCCGTCTTCGCGACGGGCGACCGGTGTCTCACCACACGACCCGAAACGCCCCATCTGTTGACGGCCCGTCGACGTTCGCCCTAACGTCCGTCGCGTGAGCACCTCCACGAACCGCCGCCACGGCCTGAGCGATGTCGTCTTCGCTGCCGTCGCGCGCTGTCGCTGTTGTTGACGCTCGTCTGCTGATCTCCGGAACGGCAGGCGGGGTCCAGGTCCCGCACGCGCCCGGATCCCCGCCCGACAGCGGCTCACACCCTCCCCGCCCTCGCGTCTGACGACGCTCGGTGGGCGAGCCGAGGCTCATGCCGCCCGCGCTCAGCCGCACCGCCACCGCCGGCGCGCGCACGTCCGGCCCCTGGGCTCCGGCCCGCACCGCCCTCCCACGCCGCCGCTGTGCGCGGTCGCGTCAGGGCGCGCCCTTCCCCAATCCCGCATCCGCGAACGCGCCGTGCCCCGTGCTGCCAGCAGCCGGCCGCGCTGGATGCCGCCCGTGGTCGAGGAGACCCCATGTCGCACCCACCTGTCCCGCTGTCCGTGCTGGACCTGAGCCCGGTCTCGTCCGGGAGCACCCCGGCCGACGCGCTGCGCCGCACGCTCGACCTGGCCCAGGCGGCCGAGCGAGCGGGGTACCAGCGGTACTGGCTCGCCGAGCACCACCTCAACCCGGGGGTGGCCGGCGCCAGCCCTGCCGTGGTCGCCGCCCTCGTCGCGCAGGCCACCACGGCCATCCGCGTCGGCTCGGCGGCCGTGATCCTGGGCAACTACTCCCCGCTGCAGGTCGCCGAGCAGTGGGGGACCATCGCCGCGCTGCACCCGGGGCGGGTGGACCTGGGGATCGGCCGCTCGGGCATCGGTCGATCGGGCGGCGCGGGCCGTCCAGGCGCCACGCCCCCCGGGCGGGCGGACGCCGGAGGGGTGGCCCCCGCCGAGCAGTCGCCCCCGGCGCCGGCTGGCGCCCCGGTCACGCCGGTTCCCGGTGATGCGGGGAGGTGGCAGGTCGTGGACGGGGTGGTGATCCCGCCGGTCCGGCCCACGGCCTACGACCCCGCGCGGCTCGCACTCCAGGCCCGCCTGCTCGGGCGCGCCCCCGGCGACGGGGACGGGTTCGGCGCCGATGTGCGGGACATCCTCGCGTTCTTCGCGGGCACGTACCGGGCGCCCGAGGGGCGGCCCGTCGCAGTGACCCCCGCCGAGGGCACGGATGTGCAGCTGTGGGTGCACGGGTCCAGCGCGGGGCCGAGCGCTCAGCTCGCCGGCGAGCTCGGCCTGCCGTACGGCGCGAACTACCACGTCGCGCCCGCGACGCTCCTGGAGTCGGTGGCGGCGTACCGGGCGGCCTTCACGCCGTCCGCTGACTTCCCGGAGCCCTACGTCATCGTCTCGGTGGACGTCGTGGTCGGGGCCGACGACCAGGCAGCGCGGGCGCTCGCGGCCGGCTACGGGCCGTGGGTGCAGTCGATCCGCAGCGGCCACGGCGCCATCCCGTACCCGGACGTCCACGAGGCCCGCGCGATCCAGGCGGGCTGGGCGCCGGAGGACCACGCGGCCGTGCGCGACCGCACCGAGACCCGGCTCGTGGGCTCGCCGCAGACGGTCGTCACCCGTCTTGCGGCACTGCAGCGCCTCACTGGCGCGGACGAGCTGCTCGTCACCACGGTGACGCACCGCCACGAGGACAGGGTCCGCAGCTACGAGCTGCTGGCGGAGGCGTGGGCCGCGCAGGCGACGCCGGCCGTCGCGCACGTCGAGCACCAGCACGCGGACGCGCTCGACGCGGCCGCCACCGCGGCCACCACGGAGCTGCTGCGCGCGGCGGCACGGTCATGACCGTGCAGACGCGGCCCGTCGGGTCGGCAGGGGTGGCGGACCTCGAGGTGCGCTACGTGCACCAGAGCGACCCACTGGTCCGCCCGCTGCTGGACGACCTTGCCCGGGAGTACGCCGACCGGTACGAGAGCCTGCGGGAGACGATCGCCGACGACCTGTCCCGGTACCCGGCCGAGGAGTTCGCCGGCCCTGACGGCGCCCTGGTGCTGCTGCTCTCCGACGGCGCGCCCGTCGCCGGCGGCGCCTTCCGCCGGTACGACGACACGACCGCCGAGCTCAAGCGGATCTGGACCCGCTCCGACCAGCGTCGCCGGGGCCTCGGCCGCCGGGTGCTCGAGGAGCTCGAACGGGAGATCGGCGCCCGGGGGTACACCCGCGTGTACCTCACGACGGGGCCGCGTCAGCCCGAGGCGTGCGCGCTGTACCTGTCGACGGGCTACGCGGCGCTGTTCGACGTGGCCGCCGATCCCGAGGAGCTCGACGGTCCCCTCCCGTTCGAGAAGCGCCTGCGACCGGCGGCTCCCGAGGACGTTGCGGTCACGACCGGCGCGACCGGGCCCGCCCTCGCCCCGCGACTGGCCGCGACGGCGGTGGACCTCGACGCGCGCGTCGTCCCCGCGCGCCACGTCGGACGGTGGCTCGCCACCGCGGGGACGCTCGTGCTGCTCGCGATGGTGATCAGCTCGCTGACCACGAACGCCCGCTGGGAATGGTCGATCGTCTGGCAGTACCTGACCTGGCCGTCGGTGCTCGACGGCCTGTGGGGCACGGTGCGGCTCACGGCGACGGCCGCGGTGATCGGCTTCGGGCTGGGCACGGTCCTGGCGCTGATGCGCCTGTCGCCCTCGCCGCTGCTCCGGGCGGTGTCCTGGACCTACACCTGGGTGTTCAGGTCGGTGCCGCTGATCCTGCAGCTGCTGCTCTGGTACAACCTCGCGTACCTGTACCCGACCCTGTCGCTCGGCGTCCCGTTCGGCCCCGAGCTCCTGCAGTTCGGCACGCTGGACGTCATCGACAAGTTCGGGGCGGCGGTGCTCGGGCTGGGCCTGTCGCAGGCCGCGTACTCGGCGGAGATCGTGCGCGCGGGAATCCTCTCGGTCGACCAGGGGCAGCACGAGGCTGCCGCCGCCCTGGGCCTGCCCCGTCGCCGCCAACAGCGCCGGATCATCCTGCCGCAGGCCATGCGCACCATCGTGCCGACCGCCGTCAACGAGATCATCGGCCTGGTCAAGGGCACGTCGGTGGTCTACGTGCTCGCGTACGGCGAGCTGTTCTACATCGTCGGGGTGATCTACGGCCGCAACCAGCGCGTGGTGCCGCTGCTGCTCGTCGCGGGCATCTGGTACCTGCTGCTCACCACCGTCATCACGGTGGTCCAGTACTACGTGGAACGGCACTACGCGAAGGGCGCCCTGCGCACGCTCCCGCCCACACCGGTGCAGCGCGTCCGCTGGGCCGCCGGGGTGCTGTGGTCCCGGGTCACCGGGCGGCCGCTGCCGCAGGGCCTCCCGCCCGGCCACCTGGCCCGGACGTCGCTCGCCTCCCACGTGCTCGTCCGCAGCCGGGCCACCGCTCAGGGTCGGGGAGGGCAGCTCTGATGGGGGCGGCAGGGCACGTGGAGGTGCGCGGCGTGCACAAGGCCTTCGGCCCGCTCAAGGTGCTGCGCGGCGTCGACCTGGAGGTCCGGCCCGGCGAGGTGACGGTGATCCTGGGCCCCTCGGGCTCGGGCAAGTCGACGCTGCTGCGCGCGATCAACCACCTCGAGAAGGTGGACCGGGGACTGGTGTCCCTCGACGGCGAGCTGATCGGCTACCGGCGCACGGCACGCGGGACCCTGCAGGAGCTCAAGGAGCGGGAGGTGCTGCGGCAGCGGTCGCACATCGGGTTCGTGTTCCAGTCCTTCAACCTGTTCCCGCACCTGACGGCGCTCGAGAACGTGGTCGAGGCCCCCGTGTCAGCGCAGGGCCGGCCGCGGGCCGAGGTCGAGGCCGAGGCGCGCGCGCTCCTCGAGCGGGTGGGACTCGCGGACAAGGCCGACGTGCACCCGCGCCGGCTCTCGGGCGGGCAGCAGCAGCGTGTGGCCATCGCACGGGCCCTCGCGCTGCGCCCCAAGGTCGTCCTGTTCGACGAGCCGACGTCCGCCCTCGACCCCGAGCTGGTGGGCGAGGTGCTCGACGTGATCAAGGACCTCGCGTCGTCGGGGACCACGCTCGTCGTCGTCACCCACGAGATCGGCTTCGCCCGCGAGGTCGCCACCACCGTGGTGTTCATGGACGAGGGGCTGATCGTCGAGCAGGGCACGCCCGCCGAGGTCCTCGAGCACCCCCGGCACGAGCGCACCCGCGCGTTCCTCGACAAGGTCCTCTGACCTGCCGTCACCCGACGGCTCCCCAACCCCGGGGCGCGTCCCCGAGGGGCGCCCGCACGCCGTGCGCGCGTCCGCAGTTCCCGTTCCGACCGAGAGTGAGCTTCCCGTGACCGCATCGACCCGACGAGCAAGGCTCGTGACCGCACTGGCCGTCGTGCCCCTGCTGGCGCTCGCCGCGTGCGCCGGCGCCCAGGCCGGCACGGACGTCGCAGCACCCGAGGACGACGCCGCGAAGGCGAAGGCCGTGGGGCTGCAGATCAGCACCAGCCCGGAGCAGGACAGGGTGCGCAGCACCGAGAGCCCCGACGCGATCGCCCTGCTGCCCGCCGCCATCGCCGAGCGGGGCGTGCTCAAGGTGGCGACGAGCGCCAGCGGCAGCGCGCCGCTCACCTTCCTGGCCGACGACGAGAAGACCCCCATCGGCAACGAGACCGACATCGCCCAGCTCGTCGCCGACGCCCTGGGCCTCGAGCTCCGGCTCGAGGTGCGGGCGTGGGCTGACTGGCCGCTCGCGCTCCAGTCGCAGGACGTCGACGCCGTCATCTCCAACGTGACCGTCACGGAGGAGCGCAAGGAGCTGTACGACTTCTCGTCGTACCGCAACGACCAGCTCGGGTGGATCGTCGGGGCCGAGGGCGATGTGGAGGCGATCACCGAGCCGGCGGACATCGCCGGGCTCAAGGTCGCCGTCGGATCGGGCACCAACCAGGAGAAGATCCTGCTCGCGTGGAACGAGGAGAACATCGCCAACGGGCTAGAACCGATCAAGGACGGGGAGCCGGACTACTTCGACAACCTCGCCGACGCGCTCCTCGCGCTGCAGTCCGGGCGCCTCGACGCGTACGTGGGCCCGAACGCCTCGCTGGCGTTCACCGCGGCGTCCTCGCCGCAGGACTTCCGGATCGCGGGGACGCTCAACGGCGGGTGGCCGCTGACGGCGCAGATCGCGGTGGCCACCCTCAAGGGCGCCGACCTGGCGCCCGCGGTGACGGCGGCGTTGGCACACGTCTTCGACGACGGGACCTACCTCGAGGTGCTCCAGCGCTGGGGGCTGGAGGGCGAGGCCATCGACAAGCCCGAGACCAACCCGCCGGGGTTGCCGAAGACCAGCTGAGCCGAGGGCCGTGGCCTCGCCCCGTGCCGTTCAGTGGCGCCGTGCCGTTCAGCGGTGCGCGGGCGAGGCCTCTGCCTCCGCGGCGTCGTCCGCGTCGCGGTCGTGCTCGTGGTGGCGGCGCGACGCCCACGCCGTGTGGACGAGCATGCCGCCGCCCGTGAGCAACGGCGCCGCCAACGCCATCGTCACCCACCAGCTGGGGCCCGCGCGGAACGTGCCGGAGCTGGACGTCCAGGTGCACGTCAGGCCGACGGGGAACCACGTCCACGAGCCCTGGACGTCGGTGAAGTCCTGATAGTCCTCGGGGATCTCTGCGGTGATGCTCGCGCACGAGCGGGCGGGGGAGCGGTAGCCCACCGGCGCTGACGCGGCCGCGGCGATCGCCAGCAGCACCGCGACCGCCGAGGCCAGCGCCCAGCCGACGAAGACCCGGCTGGGACGCTGCCCGGTGGTGATCGCGGCCACCGTCGGCTCAGCGGTGGGAGCGCGTGGCGTCGTCGACGGCGGGGATCGACCCCGTCGGGTGTGCGTCCTCCCGCAGGTCGGCGGCGCTGACCCCGAGGATCGCCTGCTCGTCCGGCCGGCCCGGGAGGATGTTCTCCACGTAGGAGCGGGTCGCCTCGGGCATGGGCACGTCGCGGCGCTGCTGCTGCGAGAGGAACCACCGGTGGTCCAGCAGCTCGTGGAACACCTGCGCCGGCTCGAGCTTGAGCCGCAGCTCGCGCGGCACGGCGCGGACCGCCGGCTCGAACACCTCGGTGAGCCAGTCGTGCGCGGCGAAGGACTCGTCCTCGCCCTGCCGGTGGGACGCGGCGCGGAACGAGTCGAGGTCGTTGAGCAGCCGGCGGGCCTGGTTCTCCTGGACGTCGAGGCCCGTGAGGCGCATCAGCCGCCGGGAGTGGTGCCCGGCGTCGACGACCTTCGGCTGGATGCTCACGGTGGTGCCGCCCACGTCCGTGGTGATGTCGAGCTCGCCCACGTCGAAGCCCAGGTCGTTGAGGCGCTCGATGCGGGCCTGCACCCGCCACCGGTCGCCCAGGCCGAAGGACTCCGCGTCCGTCAGCGCGGTCCACAGCTCCTCGTACCGGTCGACGAGCATTTGGCCGATCGCGATCGCGTCGACGTCGTCCTCGAGGAACTCCCCGGCCTGCAGGTCCATCAGCTCGCCGATGATGTTCACGCGTGCGACCTCGAGGTCGTAGCCGCGTTGGCCGTCGGTGAGCGTGTCGTGCAGGTCGCCGGTCTCGGCGTCGACGAGGTACGCCGCGAAGGTCTCGGCGTCGCGCCGGAACAGCGTGTTCGACAGCGACACGTCGCCCCAGTAGAAGCCGATCAGGTGCAGGCGCACCAGCAGCACGGCGAGGGCGTCGATGAGCCGGGTCGCGGTGTCGGGGCGCAGCGCCTGGCTGAACAGCGCGCGGTACGGCAGCGAGAACTGCAGGTGCTTGGTGATGAGCACCGCCTCGAGGGGCTCGCCCTCGGGGGAGGACCGGCCGGTGATGACGCCCACCGGCTCGACGCCGGGCACGTCGAGGCGGTTGAGCTGGCGCAGCAGCTCGTACTCGCGGTAGGCAACTGACTCGCCGATCTCCTTGATGGCGATGACCCCGCCCGACAGGCGGGCGAACCGCACGATGTGGCGCGAGATGCCGCGGGGGAGGGCGGCGAGGTTCTCAGCGGGCCAGTCCTCGAGCGGGATGTGCCAGGGGAGGTCGAGAAGGGCCGGATCAGGTGACGCGGCGGTGATCTGCAACCGCTGCGGGCGGGGACTCATGGCCTCGATCCTCTCAGAGGTCCGGGATGTGGGGCGCACAGGTTCGTGTGCCTGTCAGACGTCTTGAGGGCGGGCCCGGCAGCAGCCGGACCCGCCCTCAAGGATGTTGCGGTGGTCAGGTTCAGACGGCGATGCGCTCGCCCGAGCCCGCGTGGAACAGGTGCTGCTCGCCGGTGCGGATCCGGACCCAGATCGTCTCGCCCTTGCCGGGGACCTGGCGCGGGTCGACGCGCACGATGATCTGAGCGTCGCCGGCGCCGGAGTGCACGGCCTCGGCAGCGCCGAACTCGTTGGTCAGAGCGCCGTAGACGAACGCGTCGGAGCCGAGCTCCTCGACGAGGTTCACGATGACCGGGATCGCGTCCGGGGTGCCCTCGGGCACCACGTCGAGCGACTCGGGGCGGAACCCGATGGTGATCTGGTTCTTGTCGTCGGGCGTGAGGTCGGAGATGACCTGGCGCGGGACGGCGATGCGGGCGCGGCCGACCTGGGCGTAGCCCTCGAGGACCGAGAACGTGCCGAGGTTCATGGCCGGGGAGCCGATGAAGCCGGCGACGAAGACGTTCTTCGGGGTGTCGTACATGTCGCGCGGCGTGCCGACCTGCTGGAGCAGGCCGTCCTTGAGGACCGCGATGCGGTCGCCCATGGTCAGCGCCTCGGTCTGGTCGTGCGTGACGTAGACCGTCGTGACGCCGAGGCGGCGCTGCAGCGACGCGATCTGTGTGCGCGTCTGGACGCGGAGCTTGGCGTCGAGGTTCGACAGCGGCTCGTCCATGAGGAACACCTGCGGCTGGCGCACGATCGCGCGGCCCATCGCGACACGCTGGCGCTGGCCACCCGAGAGGGCCTTCGGCTTGCGGTCGAGGTACTCGGTGAGGTCGAGGATCTTGGCGGCCTCCTCGACGCGGGCGCGGATCTCCGCCTTCGGCGTGCCGGCGATCTTGAGCGCGAAGCCCATGTTGTCGGCGACCGTCATGTGCGGGTACAGCGCGTAGTTCTGGAAGACCATCGCGATGTCGCGGTCCTTCGGCTGCACGTCGGTGACGTCGCGGTCACCAATGAGGATGCGGCCGCCGTTGACGTCCTCGAGGCCGGCGAGCATGCGCAGCGAGGTCGACTTGCCGCAGCCGGAGGGGCCGACGAGGACGAGGAACTCGCCGTCTTCGACGTGGAGGTTGAGGGCGTCCACCGCGGGACGCTCCGTGCCGGGGTAGACCCGGGTGGCGTTGTCGAACGTGACCGTAGCCATGTCAGTTCCCTTCACCGGCAGGTACGTGCCGGACGATCCGTTGTGAAAGGTGTCAGAAGTGTCGCCGCTGACACAGTCCGAAGGCGGCCATCGTCAGTCGACGCTGAAGCCTGCGGTCCGCGGCCCATCTTGCCACATGGCGCAGGGCGCGTTGACCCACCCTCCGGGCGCCGGATCAGGAGCCGTACAGGCGCAGCCGCTCTGGCTCGGCGCCCTCCAGGAGCGCCAGCATCCCCGCCACGCTCACGAGCCAGCTGCCCGATCCCTCCTGGTTGATCGGCGCCGTCCAGAGCTCTTCGCCGTCCGCCAACGACAGGGCGACGACCCGGGTGGGCGCCGAGAAGGAACCTGAGCGGGTCGGCTCGTCCGGGACGAGCAGCGCCCTCCCGTCGGTGTGGAGGGCGTTGTCGGAGGGGGCGCCGTTCTCGCGTTCCCACTGCCAGAGCACCTCCTCGCCCACGATGTCGATGGCGAAGACCCAGGAGGCCGAGCTGCTGTACAGGACGCCGTCGAGCAGCACACCCGTGGTGGGCACGTAGGAGTCGAGCGTCCACAGCGGCTCCCCGGTGGCGCAGTCGTGCACGATCAGGCCGCCCCTGGTCATGAGGCACCGGCCCGGGGCTGATCCGTCGTCGACGGTGAGGCGCACCGCGTGCCCGGGGTGGGGGGCGCGGGACCCGTCGGCGCCGAGTAGGACGACGGAGCCCGTCGCCTGGTCGGTGAGGGTGACCGCCCCCGCGCGCAGGCTCTCCAACCGGGAGCCGGGCGGGCCCGCGTGCAGCACGGCGCCGTCGGCCGCCAGCATCCACGTCCCCTGGGCGGCCATCACGGAGAGCCCGAGGCCGTGAGGGCTCGGGGAGAGCACGGCCTCGGTCCCCCACGTGGTGGCCCAATCGTCGAGAGCCGCGCCCTCGTCGGCCGGCACGGGCGCCAGGTCGCGGGTCCACCGCGTCTGGGCCGAGCGCACGTCCCTGGCCCGCACCGTGACTATGCCCTGCGCGTCGGCGGTCGCCGTGACGAAGACGTCGTCCAGCATCACCACCGAGCCGAGGCGCTCGAGCTCGTGCTCCACCACGATGGCCCGCTCGGCGGGGTCGATCACCACGAGCCGCTGCCGGGTGGGGAGGGGGCGGTCCGGCTCGTCTGGCTCCGCCCACTCGACCGCCCCCAGCTCGTACCCGTCCCACACCTGGCACGAGACGAGGCTGTCGGCCGCGGCGAGCTGGCAGGCAGGCGGGGTGGCCTGCCACTCCATGGACGTCGGAGGGGACGGTTCGGGGGGCGCCACCGGCGCCTCCCACAGCACCTCGCCAGTGTCAGCGCGGAGGGCGCGCACCGTCTGGGAGCCGTCCGGCCCGACCTGCCCCACGACCAAGTCCGTGCCCACGCGGACTGGCGGCGCCCACAACCAGGTGAGGTCCGTCTGCCACAGCTCGCGCAGGGACTCGTCGACAGGGAGCAGCACGCCCGGGACGTCCCGCAGGCGCTCCGTCGCGGCGCGCTCCCGGCGGTCGATGACGCCCTGGGCGGCCACGAGCCCGCCCACCAGCAACAGCGCCGCCGCTGCGGCGATCGGCCACCGTCGCAGGTTCGCGGGGCGTCGCGCCTCGTCGGTGGGCTCGTGCGAGCCGTGCGGCTTCGAGGCCGCCGGCTCATCGCCGTCGTCCAGGAGCACGCGAACCGTCTTCGCCGGGCCTGTCACCGATGCCTCCAGGGGAGATGCGTCGAGCCGTGGGGGCATGCCAGCCCACCGGCCCGGCGGGCGCGGACGCTGTCGCGGCCGATGACGGTCACCTGTGGCCGTACACGCGGGTGGTGCTGCTGAAGTGGTCGTTCTCGGTGCTCGTGATCGCCAGGCGGCCGCCCAGCTCGGACATCGAGTGCCACCCGTACCGGGAGGGAGACGACTCGAGGGGGGTCCGCCACGACTCCGACCCGTCCGCCATGGACAGGGCGACGAGCTCGAGCCGCTCCACGTCCGCCGCGTCGCCGGCCGTGGACGGCGCCTCCTCGAGCATGAGGAGCTGGTGGCCGTCCGTGATGACCTCGTCGGCGCTCATCGACACGGTGGCGTCGCGCTGGGCGTGCCACTTCGCCTCACCGCTCGCCGCGTCCACCGCGAGGACGTCGACGCTGGTGGACAGGTAGAGCGTGCCGTCGATCAGCAGGCCCGAGGCGCCGCCGAAGGACTGCTGGGCCCAGCGCTGGGCCGTGGTCGCGCAGTCGATCGCGCGGATCTGGCCGCCGCCGCTGGTGAAGCAGAGGCCTGGCGCCGAGCCGTCGTCGACGGACAGCAGCACCGGCTGCTCGCCGACGGGCTCGCCCCAGGTCCCATCGGCGCGCAGCAGGGACGTCATCGGGGAGCCGCTGGAGTAGTCGACCGCGGTCCACAGGCCGCCCCGGAGCCGATCGATCCACGCTTCCGGGCCGAGGGCGGAGAGCGTGCGGCGCACCTGCCCGTCCTCCGACACGAGCCACACATGAGACGGGTCCATGACCGCGAGCATGTCGTCGGCGGTGGCGCACGCCACCGGGGCCCGGGCGGGCGTCCTGACGGGCTGCTGCTCGTGGTCCGGGGCGCCGGGCGGCGTCGGCAGGGTGGACTGCCACGCGGTGCGATCAGCCCGTGGGTCCCAGGCCTGCAGGGCGACGGCGCCGTCGTCCGCCTCCGCGCAGGTGACGAGGTTGTCGCCCAGGGCCGCCGTCGAGCCGCCGGGAGCGGTCGCGCGCTCGGCCACGACCTCCCCGGTGGTGGCGTCGACCGCGACGATCCGGGTGCGGCCGGGCGTCGGCCACTCCCGGAAGTCGGGCGTGAACGCCGGGTATTCGTCGCTCACGACGCACCACACGAGGCTCCCGTCAGGGACCGTCTGGCAGACCGGGGACTGCCAGTACCCGATGGCGGCCACGGCGTTGGACACATGCGGGTCGACCGCGGCCAGAGGTGTGGACCACACCTCGGCGCCGGTGCCCCCGTCGAGCAGGCGGACGGCCTGGGCGCCGTCGGAGCCGACCATGCCCTCGAGCAGCCCGTCGGTGACGCTGATTCTCGTCGAGGACCCGCCGGACTCCATGCTCCACAGCTCGCCCAGCAGCGCGGGGTCGACGGCGTCGAGCACGCCCGGCAACGCGCGCAGGCGGTCGAGCCGCTGCTGCTCGCGGCTGTCGAGCACCTGCTGCGCCCCCACCAGTCCGACGACGACGACGAGCGCGGCGGCCAGCCAGCGCAGACGCGCCGTGCGCCATCGGCGAGGCGGGGCCCCGCCTCCCAGGGCCCGGCCCCCGCCGTCCGGGGGTGCGCTCGCGGTGGGCTCGTGTGCCTCGTCGTCGAGGAGCACGGGCTGCATCGGGCGCGGCCTAGTCATCCCGGCACGTTACCGAGGCGCGGGCGCCCGCGTGCCCGATCCGGGATGCCGCCGTCGCTCAGCCGGCGGACGGCGCCAGGGCGTCGCGGAACTGGGCGAGTGCCGCCACCACGTCCTCCGGGCTCTGGACCCGGTACCGCGCGACGGTGTCGCCCGGCCCCACCTTGACGGTGATGTCCTGCTCGCCGAGCGCCTCGAAGGCGCGCTCGTCGGTCACGTCGTCGCCCGCGTAGACCACGACGGGCGCCCCGATCTCGTCGCGCAGCGCGATCAGCGCCTCGCCCTTGCTGGCGTGCAGCACGGTGAGCTCGACCACGGCCTTGCCGTGCATCACGCCCGTGCCCAGGCGCTCGCCGAGCGCGAGCGACTCCTGCTCGGCGGACCGTGCCACGTCCGCGTCGGCCAGCCGGGTGTGCACCACGACGGCCGTCGGCTTGGTCTCGACCCAGACGCCCTCACGACCGCGGGCGACGGCCGCCGCCTCTGCGCCCAGCGTGGCGAGCTGGTCAGCCTGGTCGTCGGTGAGGCGCACGACGTCGCGGTCCAGCCCGTGGGGCGTGACACGCGCGCGCTCCGCGCCGTGGCTGCCGACCAGCAGAGTGCCGACCGGGACCTCGGCGAGGAGGTGCAGGTCCGCCATCGCCCGGCCGGAGACGAGCGCGAGCGAGACGCCGTCGGTGGCCGCGAGGTCGGCGAGGACGCCCACCCCCGCGGGGAGCACCCGCGAGGCCGCGGGGTCGTCCTGCAACGGCGCCAGGGTGCCGTCGAAGTCCAGGGCGACCAGCACGGGGCGCCGGGACCGGTCCGCGGCCAGCGCGGCCAGGGCCTCGGCGGGGTCGGGGAGCGGAAATGCGTCAGGCATGGGTCGGCGAGTCCTCGGTGGCCGGACGGGTGTCGGAGCCCAGCGGGGCGGGCACGGCGGCGAGGGCGGAGAGGAACGAGCGCGACCAGGCCGCGACGTCGTTCTCCAGCACCCGTCGCCGCAGCCGCCGCATGCGCTTGCGGGCCTCGCGCGGGTCGATGTTGGCTGCGTACACGATGGCGTTCTTCAGGCCGGCGATGTCGTGCGGGTTGACCAGGACGGCGCTGGTCAGCTCGTCCGCCGCACCGGTGAACTCGCTCAGCACCAACGCGCCGCGGTCGTCCGAGCGGGCCGCCACGTACTCCTTCGCGACCAGGTTCATCCCGTCGCGCAGCGCGGTGACGAGCATGACGTCCGCCGCGAGGTAGAGCGCGGCCATCTCCTCCATCGGGTATGAGTGGTGCAGGTAGTGCACCGCGGGCCGCCCCAGCTCCCCGAGGTCGCCATTGATGCGGCCCACCAGGAGCTCCACGTGCTCGCGCAGCTGCTGGTACGCGCCCACGTTCTCCCGGCTGGGGCTGGCCACCTGCACCAGCACCGTCTCGGGGACGCTCAGCCGCCCGTCCTCGAGCAGCTCTCCGAAGGCCTTGATGCGGTGCCGGATGCCCTTGGTGTAGTCGAGGCGGTCCACGCCCAGCAGCACGACCTCCGGGTCGCCGAGCTCGGCGCGGATCTCCTTGGCGCGGGCCTGGACCTCGGGCGTGCGGGCCAGCTCGTCGAACTTCTTGGAGTCGATCGAGATGGGGAACGGCATGGCGCGCACGTGCCGCTCGGGGTGCTCCGCGTCGGCGGGCACCGTGATCATCTGGCCGCGGGTCGTGAGGTCGGTGAGCCGACGCACCACTCGCACGAAGTTCTGCGCGTCACCGGCCCGCTGGAACCCGATCAGGTCCGCGCCGAGCAGGCCCTCGACCACGGCGGTGCGCCACGGCAACTGGGCGAACAGCTCGAGCGGGGGGAAGGGGATGTGGTTGAAGAATCCGATCCGCACGTCGGGCCGCAGCTCGCGCACCATGCGGGGCACGAGCTGCAGCTGGTAGTCGTGCACCCACACCGTGCCGCCGGGGGCGACCTGCGCGGCGGCCGCCTCCGCGAACCGCTGGTTGACCTTGCGGTAGACCTCCCACCACTGCCGGTGGAACGTGGGCGGCTCGATCACGTCGTGGTACAGGGGCCACAGGCTGTCGTTGGAGAAGCCCTCGTAGTAGTCGGCGACGTCCTCGGCGGACAGCGCCACCGGCACCAGCCGCATCCCGTCGGTGTCGAAGGGCTCGAGCTCGAGGTCCGGGGCGCCGCCCCAGCCCACCCACGCGCCGTCAGCCTCGACCATCACAGGCTCCAGCGCGGTCACCAGCCCTCCGGGCGACCGGTCCCAGGACACGTTCCCGTCCTGGTCGACGGACACGTCGACCGGAAGGCGATTCGAGACGACGACTAGGTCGTAGCCGACAGATCCCACCGAGGCACACTCCTTCTTGGGGTTCTCTCGACCCTAGCGTGACCTGCGGTTGCTCGCGCGGCTGACCTCGCACGGAGCGGCTTCGCGCGCATCCGGCCGGGCGCGGATACGGTCGATGCCATGGAGCGCATCGGGCTGGAGCCGGGGTCCGAGGTCGGGGGCTACACGGTCGTGGCGCCCCTGGGCTCAGGGGGCATGGGAACGGTGTACCGGGCGCTCGACGGCGCCGGCAACGCGGTCGCCCTGAAGCTGCTGCACCCGCACGTGGGCGCCGACCCCGCGGCCCGCGACAGGCTGCGCCGCGAGGTGGTGGCGCTGCAGCGGCTGCGCCATCCGGCCGTCGCGGCGGTGCTCGACGCCGAGGCCGACTCCACCGAGGCGTTCATCGTCACCGAGCTCGTCGCGGGCCGGAACCTCGAGGACCATGTCCGCGACAACGGGCCCCTCGACCTGGACCAGCTGGCCGAGTTCGCCGACGGGCTGCACGGCGCGCTCGCGGCCGTGCACGAGGCCGGGGTGGTCCACCGCGACCTGAAGCCCAGCAACGTGCTCGTCACGGACTCCGGTCCCGTGCTCATCGACTTCGGCATCGCGCAGGCCGCCGACGACCCGCGCATCACCTCCACCGGGCTGGTGATCGGCACCCCCGGCTACCTCGCCCCCGAGCTGCTGGACGACGCCGAGCCCACCGCCGAGACCGACTGGTGGGGATGGGCGGCTGTTCTCGCGTTCGCCGCCACCGGCCGGCCGCCGTTCGGGCTGCGGCCGCTCGCCGCCGTGATCGCCCGGGCGCGCAGCGGGGAGGCCGACCTGGTGGGCCTGGGGCCACGGACCGCCGACGCGCTCCGCCACGCGCTGGCCGGCGAGGCCGCCGACCGGCTGCCCCCCGCCGATCTGGTGGACGAGCTGCACGAGGCCGCGGCGTCTGGCGACGCGCACTTCGGCCCGGACGGCGACGAGACGGCGGTGCTGCACGCGGCCGACGCGCACGACACCGAGGTGTTCGGGGGACCCGCCACGCAGCGGCTCGACGCCGATCCCGCCACTCAGCGGCTGCCCATGGAGGTGGACCCGACGGCCGTGTGGGGCCCTGCCGCCGGGGCGACGCAGCTCTACCCGGTGCAGCGCGACGTGCGACGCGACTCCGCCTACCCCCGCGCCGACGGGCCCGGCGACACCGCGGTCTTCGGGGCGGCGCAGGACGAGCATGGCCACGACGGCCCCGACGACTGGGCCGGCGGCTACGACGACGGCGACGACCGGGCGGGGTATGGCGGTGGCTGGGACGGCCAAGGCGGCGTCGGGCCGTGGTCCGCCGATCCCGCCTCGCCGGAGGAGGCGGGATCCGGCTACGCCCGCCCGCCGGCGCGCCGGCGCTGGGGCACGACGCTCGCCCTGGGGCTGCTGGCCGTGGCCGGCTCCGCGACGTTCCCCGGCGTGACCCTCGTGGTGCTCGCCGTGGTGCTGGTGCTCGTGCGGACCGTCGGCTCCGCGTCGGAGGCGATGCACCGTCGCCGCGAGCGCAAGGGCGTGCGCGGCAGCGACGCGTTGGTGGCCACCATGAGCAGCCCGTGGCACCTGCTGCGCGCCATCGTGGGCCTGCTGCCCTCGGTGATCGTCGCGAGCTCGGTCGTGGTGATCGTGCTCGGCGCGGTGTGGTGGCTCATCGGCAGCGGGTCGTGGACGCCGGGCGGCGCGGCCCCCGGCCAGACGCCGAGCGCAGAGTTCACGGCCGTGTTGATCGCCGGGGCGTTCCTGCTCGGGCTCGTCGTGCTGTGGTGGGGGCCGATGTCGGCGCTCACCCGGATCGGGACCCGGCGGGTGCTCGGCGCCGTCGCCCCCGGCCGGACGGGGGCCACGGTGGTGGTGCTCATCTCGCTGGCGATCACGGCGATGCTCACCGCCCAGGCGCTCTCCGGAGAGCCGCTGCAGTGGGCGCCGCTGCCCGAGGTCAGCCTGCCCGAGGTGGCCCTCGCCGACGTGCGGGTCACGGTCCCCGGGCTGCTCGACCACCTGCGCTGACGGTCCCTTCAACACGGCCAGGGGCACCCCGTACCCTGGCCGCATGACCGTTGCCCGCGCACGCCTCGCCGCCATGCGGCGCGCGTTGGCGCGGGACATCAGCACCGTCGCGCTCGCCGCGATCGGCGTGGGCGCCCTGCTGCAGGTGCTGATGGGCGGCCGGGTGCTGCTGCATGCCTGCACCACCGCCGACGGCCCGCTCGCGATGCTGGGGGTGCGGCTGGCCCTGCTGCAGGGCGGCGCCGACTGCCCCGACGGGACGCTCGCGATGGGCCCCGCCGACCCCCGCGGCGCGGTGCTGGTGCTGAGCCTGGCCGTGCCGGTGCTGGCCGCCCACGTCGCGCTGGGCGCTTGCGGGCTCGGTCTCACCGCCGTCATGGTGCGTGTGGCCAGCGCCGCGGCGCAGGTGCTGGCCGGTGCGCTGCACCGGCTGCCGTCGGCGATGGCGTCGATCGTCCCCCGGCGCCCCGCCCCGGCGCCCCGCCCCGGCCCGGTCGCCCGCCTCCGATCCGTCCGTTTGGCCAGCCCGCTCCGACGGGGTCCGCCGCTCAGGCTCGCCTGACCAGCCGACCGCACCTCCCTCCGCACGAGAGCAGGACCATGTCCAACCCGAACAGCCCTCGCCCCACCAAGGCCCAGCGTCGCGACGACGCCCGCGCCAAGGCCCTCGAGCTCCGGCAGGAGCAGGCCAAGCGCGAGAAGCGCAACCGCGTCATCGCCATCAGCGGCCTGGTCGCCGCGCTCGCAGTGCTTGCCGTGGTCATCACGATGATCCTGTCCCAGCAGTCCGACGACAGCGCCAGCGGGGACGCCGCGTACACGGGCGACACCGTGACCCTGTCCGACGTGAAGGCCCCGTCGACCGCCCAGGACAACGGCGGCATCCCCGTGGCCGCCGACGGCGCCGCGGGCACCAGCACTGACGGCACCGTCGTCGACGTCTACCTCGACTACATGTGCCCGGTGTGCGGCACCTTCGAGGCGGCCAACGGCCACCAGCTCGAGGAGTTGCGCGCCAGCGGTGACGTGACCGTGGTCTACCACCCGATCTCGATCCTCGACCAGGCGTCCAACGGCTCCGCGTTCTCCACGCGCGCGGCCAACGCCGCCGCCGCTGTCGCCGACCTTGCCCCCGACAAGTTCCTCGCGTTCAACGACGCCATGTTCGCCAACCAGCCCGAAGAGGGCACCGACGGCCTGAGCGACGCGGAGATCGCGGAGATCGCCGCCGAGGCGGGCGTGCCCGCCGACGTCATCGACGTCTTCACGCAGACCGACGGCGACAACCCGTGGCGGCTCTACGCCCCGTACGTCTCGGCGTTGACGCAGCAGGCCGGCGAGGACCTGGAGGCCGCGGGGACCAACCTCGCGACCCCGACGGTGGTCATCGACGGCAAGCCGCTCGACACGAAGACCTACGACTGGCGGATCGACGGCAAGCTCATCGAGGCCGTGGAGGCCGCGAAGAGCTGACCGGATGCGCACAGGACGGCGTCGGCTCGGTAGGCTGAGCCGGCGCCGTCCTCGTCGCAGCGCTCCACGGAGCCGCGACGCAGCCTCGACGCCACGCCTCCTTAGCTCAGCTGGCCAGAGCACCTGTCTTGTAAACAGGGGGTCACCGGTTCGAATCCGGTAGGGGGCTCCGCGTGAGACGAGGGTCCCTGGTCTGTGCAGGGGCCCTCGTCGTCGTTCACACGCCCCCGACGAGCAGGGCCCTCCCCGACGGCGGCACTGCTGATGTCTCCCTCCCGGTCTACCGTCGAGGTGTCAGGCGTCGGAGCCTGAGCCAGCGGTCAGGGCATGACGTCCCGGAGGTGACCATGCGCGCGGCAGTGGTGACCGAGTTCGACCACCCTCCGCAATGCCTGGACGTGCCCGAGCCGACGCCAGGCGACCACCAGGAGATCGTGGACGTGCTGGCCGTTGGGCTCCATCCCAGGGTGCGGTCGCAGGCGAACGGCTCCCACTACACGTCGGCCGGTGTGCTCCCGGTGATCCCCGGTGTCGACGGGGTGGGGCGGCGCGCCGACGGGTCGCTGGTGTACTTCGTGCTGCCGCCAGGCGCCACGCAGGGCTCGATGGCCGAGCTGGCGACGGTCGACACCCGCAGCAGCGTGACCCTCCCGGATGACGCCGACCCGGTGCGGGTGGCCGCCGCGATGAACCCGGCGATGTCCTCGTGGCTGGCGCTGCGACGGCGGGTCGGGTTCACGCCCGGGGAGCACGTGCTGGTGTTGGGGGCGACGGGCAGCGCGGGGCAGCTCGCCGTCCAGGTAGCCCGGGCACTGGGCGCTCGCTCCGTCACGGCCGTCGGCCGGGGGACGGAGCGGTTGGCGTTCCTGCCGGACCTGGGCGCCGACGTCGTGGTCTCGCTCGACGGGGACCCGGACGAGGCCGCCCAGGCCGTGGGCCGTGCGGCGTCCGAGGTCGACGTGGTGCTCGACTACCTGTGGGGCGCGCCCACCCAGGCGGCGATCGGTCCGGTCCTCGCGCACCGTGCCGACCCGGCCCGGCGGCTCGACTGGATCGAGATCGGCTCCGTGGCCGGCCCGCAGATCGCCCTGCCGGCGGCCGCCCTGCGCGCCGTGAACCTCCGGCTGCTGGGCAGCGGCCACGGCTCCGTCTCGACCGACGCCATGGTCGCGGAGCTCGGGGAGCTCGCGCGCTGGATCGTCGCGGGGACGTTCACCCAGGCGGTGCTGACGTTCGACCTCGCCGACATCGAGCAGGCGTGGGCGGCGCCGGTGCCGGCCGGCGCCCGGGTGGTCGTCACCCCGACGCGGTGAGGCCGGACGGTGGGAACCCGCCACGTGAACGGCCCGGCAGCTCTCCGGCGGCCCTACGGTGGCGCGATGACGACGGCCGCCGAACTGCTGAGGTCCGTGCGCGGCCGACGGCTCTGCTTCGAGGTCGCCCAGCGCGGCGCTGGCGGGGCCGAGGCGCGCCGCGCCATGCTCGACGAGGCGCGGCAGGTGGAGGAGGAGCGAGGAGACGGCTCTCGCGCTGCCGTGTCCTACCTCCTCTTCACCGGACCAGGTGATGCTCGCGAGCCCATCCCGATCCCTCCTCTGGCCGAGGCGCTCGCAGACGCCGCGACGCAGGTCGTCGACGCACGCCACCTTCTGCCCGCGCTCGCGGACACGGTCGCGTCGGCGATGTACTGGCAGCCCCCGCAGGCCGAGGACCTGGTGCTCGCCGCCCCCTCGGTCAGTGCCGCGCTGCTGCCCACCGCCGAGGCGGTGCTGGCCGCGCCGGAGGCCCGGTGGTGGTCGATGCCTGTCGAGCACGACACGCAGGTTCGCACGGTGTTCGAGGGGGCCACGCCCTCGGCTCCGCAGGGGACCGCCGCCGAGCGGCTTGTCCGGTGGCGGGACACGGTGACAGACGCGGAGCGCTGGTTCGCCCGGGAGCGCGCGCGCCACCCCTACCGCCAGATCGGCGGCATGTGGTGGGTCACGCCGGCGCTGGCCGGGTTCGGCCTGACGTCGCGGGCGCTGACTGGGGCGGGGTCTGCCGCGCTGTGGCTCACCGAGGACGAGCTGGGCTGGCGGGCCGCCGAGCTGTCGCCCTGCGCGGTGGATTCCGCGGTGCGCGTGCTCGAGGTCACCGGGCCTGGGGACTGGGCCGCCCTCGTGGCGGCCTACCCGCTCGACGTCACGGCCTCGCGCCAGCCTGACTGGTTCGGCGCGGTGGGCGCCCACGAGGGCTCCTGGCTCATCCCCGACTGGTCCGCGGTGGCCGCGGCCTACGACGCCGTGCACGTCAGCGTGCTCGGTTGGCTCACCACGTCGGGGATGGCTGTGCCGGTCTCCCCGGGGGCGACGACGACGCTGGCCGGGTGGGGCCCCGACGCCACGTGGTGGCTCGCCGACGCGGTGCGTGAGCAGGGCGAGCGCCAGGCCTGGGTTCGCGACGACACGACCTGGCGCCCGGCGGACCACCCTCGGTGACGCATGCGGAGCATGGCGCCCCGACTGCTCAGCCGCCGAGGTCGCAGAAGACGTCGCCGTCCACGATGCCCAGCATCGGGTCGGTCCACAGCTCGTCGAAGGCCACGGCGTCGTCGTGCGTGGGAAACACGACCCCCACGCCGAACTCGGTGCTTGGCCCATCCGTGACGCCCAGGTCCTCATAGGCGTCGTACTGGCAGCTCAGCGGCCACTGCGACCCGTCGTACCCGACGGCCTCGAGCTGGGCGCTCGCGGGGTTCAACTCGGCGTCGAGGTCGTCGTCGCCCAAGGTGGCCACCGCGATCCAGACGACCGACAGCGGGTTGCTCTGGCCCGCGGTGGCGGTCTCCAGGTCCACAGCCTCGGGCCACGCAGCGTCGGCGGCTGTGCTCGGGGTGGCCGGGTGGGGCTCGGCGTCGTCGGACCCGCAGCCGACGAGGAGGCCCAGGGCCAGGATCGCCCCGCCGAGGAGCATGGCGGTCGACTTCATGCGGACGACCTTGCCACGCGCGGATCGGCCCCGCCTCTGGGGCAGGGGTCGGAGGGCCTCGGCTGACGCGCACCTGGGTGAACGGCGCCGTGACCGCTCACCCGCGTGGCGGCCGTGCCGATGGTGCAGGACAGGTCGAAGGATCGACTGTGGCGCGCGCAGGAGGCGAATGCCCGTGGGCTCTGGTCAGAGGCGTGCCCGGCGCGTCGCCGTGGGCTGGTTGGCCGTGCTCGGTATCGCGGGGCTCGCGGCCCCGACTGTCGACGCCCTGGGCGAGGGCGGTGAGTCGCCGGTCGACGCCGCGCCGCCGGGGTGCTCGGCCGCGCGGATCGCCGTGGACTACGACGTCGAGCACGTGGCCGACATGGGCGCCCAGGGTGTCACCGCGCTGCGCCTCACCGGCGTGCCGGCAGAGTGCGAGGGCGTGGGCCTGCGCGTGGCGCTGCTCGCGGCCGATGGCCGCCTGGTCGCGGACGTCCCGGCTCCTGGCGGCGGCCCCACCCGGAGCGCCGGGCTGGCGGAGCCGGTCCTGGCGTCCGAGGTGGCCGCCGTGTCGCTGGTGATCGGCGACCTGGCCGCCGGCTGACGGGTGGGCCCCGGCCGGCCCGCTCACCCCCGGTGGGCGCCCGAGCGGGCGTGCTCCACCGGCGCGAGGTCGGGCCGCTTCGGCAGTCGCTCGTCGCCGTTCTGCCGCCGCAACCGCCTGGTCGCCCACGGGTACAGGTGCTCGCGCACCCACTGGGCGTCGTCGCGGGCCTGCTGGAGGCGGGGGGTGGGCTGCAACGGCGTCAGGGGGTCGTCCCAGTCCGGATCGTCTGGCGGGAGGCCGAGCGCCACGAGCGCGGCCTGCGCCACGCGGGTGTGGCCCTCGGTGGTGAGGTGGATGCGATCGGGCGCCCACATGCGCCAGTCGCGCAGCGAGCGGATTCCCCAGAGGTCCAGCACGCTGGCGCCGTGGCGCCGGGCGATCGACCAGACGTGCGCGTTGAACAGCCCGGTCCGGTTCCGGGTCCGGCGCACCAGCAGGCTGTCGGCCGCGTCCATGCCGGTGGCCAGGAGCACGTGGGCGCCGGCCTGGGTGGCGCGGACCACCGCGCGCTCGAGCTCGTGGGCCATCGCGTCGACATCGGTGGTGGGGCGCAGCATGTTATTGCCGCCGCCCACCAGGCTCACCAAGTCCGGCTGCAGGTCGAGGGCCTGGGGCAGCTGGTCGGACAGGATCGGGTGCAGCAGGCGCCCCCGCACGGCCAGGTTCGCGTACTCGAGCGGCTCCTCCCCAGCAGCCACGCGCCGGGTGGAGAGCGTGCTCGCGAGCATGTCCGCCCAGCCGCGGCACGGGCCGTCCGCCACGGGCTGGTCCCATAGGCCCTCGGTGAACGAGTCGCCCAGCGCGACGAACCGCGTCCAGGTGGGCGGCCGCCCGGCCTCGGCGGGCTGACGGACGGACGCTGCGCTGCTCACGTGCCCATTCTGCAACCCGGCCGACCAGCGCGCGCGCAGTGCGGCGTGTGGAGTCGTGGGCCTAGGGCAGGGACCAGTCCACGGGTTCGGCCCCCTGGGCCCGCAGCAGCTCGTTGACCGTCGAGAAGGGCCGCGAGCCGAAGAACCCCCGGCGGGCCGACAACGGGCTCGGGTGGGCGCTGGCGACCACCGGCGTCGATCCCAGGGACGGCCGCAGCGTCTGGGCGTCCCGGCCCCAGAGCACCGCGACAAGCGGGCCGCCCCGCTCCACCAGCGCCTCGATGGCGCGGTCGGTGACGGCCTCCCAGCCGTGCCCACGGTGCGATCCGGCCGCCCCGGCGCGCACGGTCAGCACCCGGTTGAGCAGCATCACCCCCTGGTCGGCCCACGGGGTCAGGTCGCCCGAGGTGGGCGGGGCGACCCCGACGTCGGCCACCAGCTCGGTGAACAGGTTCGCCAACGACCGGGGCAGCGGCCGCACGTCCGGCTGCACCGAGAAGGACAGGCCCATCGCGTGCCCGGGCGTCGGGTAGGGGTCCTGGCCCACCACCAGCACCCGCACGTCCGCCAACGGACGGGCGAAGGCGCGGAAGACCGCGTCCTCGGCGGGCAGGACCTGGCGCCCGGCCCGCGTGTCCGCCGCGGCGTGCTCGAGGGCGGCGCGCAGGCGTCCCTCCACCGGGGCGAGTGCGCGCGCCCAGTCGGGGGCCATCAGCGTGGGCAGGTCGGCGGACTCGAGCCGGGCGAGGGGAGTGGTGTCCACCGGCGGAGGCTACCGCCAGCGCGCGAGGAGGCCCGCCCGAGCCGTGCGCCGGGTGGGAGCGGCCATGGCCAGCCTGAATGACACCCGTGTCATTCGCGCCTACCATGACGACGTCGGCCTGAGGCCGGCATCGTCTGGCGAGGAGGACGCATGGAGGCCACGGCCACCGCAGAGCGGGACCTGGGCGACGCGACGGTCGCCGAGCAGCCCGGCTTGTCCGAGCGCGACGAGCAGGTGCTGGCGTTCGAGCGCCAGTGGTGGAAGTACGCGGGAGCCAAGGAGCAGGCCATCCGCGAGCTCTTCGACATGTCCGCCACGCGGTACTACCAGGTGCTCAACGCGCTCATCGACTCTCCCGCGGCACTCGAGCACGACCCGATGCTGGTCAAGCGCCTGCGCCGCATGCGCTCCACGCGGCAGCGCGCCCGCACGGCCCGACGGCTCGGCGCCGACGCCTGAGCTCACAGGGGCCTTTCGCGGCTCGCCGTCGCACGGGCGCCCCTCTGCCCAGCCGCACCCGTTAACCTGTCCGCCGTGACCAAGGGCAGATACCCGTATCCGGACGATGAGTTCGACGTCGTCGACGGCTCTGTCGGCCCACGTGGCGTGCACCGAGCCCCCCGCTCGCGGTGGAGCCGGGTCTGGCCCTTCCTGCTTGTGCTCGTGCTGTTCCCCGCGCTCGCCTACGGCGTCGTCACCTTCCTGTACAGCTGGGACGGCAACTCGGCTCCGAGCGCCTCCCAGGAGCAGGTCGGGGAGCCTGTCGACGACGAGGGCGCAGCGGACGAGGGCGCGGCGGACGACGGCACGGCGCAGGACGGCGCCGCCGACGAGGCCGGTGACGGCGCCGCCGCCGACGAGGAGCCCGCGCAGCAGGAGCCGGAGCTGCCCGCCGCGCCGGTCGTCGACAAGTCCACCGCCGTGCGGGTCCTCAACGCCGCCAAGGTCTCGGGCCTCGCGGGCAAGACGGCCACGAAGCTCACGACCGCCGGGTTCGCCAGCGTCGACTCGGACAACTACACCGGCGCCGCGACCACCGTCTCCGGCGTGTACTACGCCACCGAGGACCAGGCGGCCACCGCCGCCGACATCGCCACGACTCTCGGCATCTCCAAGGTCGAGCTGTCCCCGGCCCAGTCGCCCAGCGGCATCACCGTCGTGGTGGCCAAGGACTACAGGTCCTGACGAACCCCTGGTCGGCGGCGGCCTCCCAGGTCTAGGCTCGCGACCACCGCGGCGCCGGCGGGGCGTTGCGCGGACGTAGGCAAGGGAGCACGGAATGGCCCAGGGGACCGTCAAGTGGTTCAACGCGGAGAAGGGGTACGGGTTCATCACGCCGGTTAGCGGCGGACAGGACCTCTTCGTCCACTACAGCTCGATCCAGACGGATGGCTACCGCTCGCTCGAAGAGGGGCAGCAGGTCGACTTCGAGGTGGGGCAGGGGACGAAGGGGCCCCAGGCCGAGCAGGTTCGTCCACTCTGATCACACGACTGCACGCGCGGTGAGCCGAACGCTCAACGCTGAGTGACCCAGCACGGCGACGAGGGCCGCGCACCGCACCGGTGCGCGGCCCTCATCGCGTCCGGTGGCGGGGCCGTTCAGCCCGCCGGGCGACTTCTGACGTCCAGCGGCTGATCCCATGAGCCAGGATGGCCCTATGAGACCGACCCGCTCGACCGAGCTCGACGCCGTCGTCATCGGATCCGGCCCCAACGGGCTGGCAGCCGCGGTCACGCTCGCCCGGGCGGGCCTGGCGGTGCAGGTCGTCGAGGCGCAGGACGCCTTGGGCGGGGGGACGCGCACGGTCGACCTGGGCCTCGCGGACGGGGTCGTGCACGACTTGTGCTCGGCGGTGCACCCCATGGCGCTCGCGTCGCCGTTCATGCGGGAGTTCGACCTGGCCTCTCGGGTGGACCTGCTGGTGCCGGAGGTCGAGTACGCCCAGCCGCTCGACGGCGGGCGGGCGGCGCTCGCCTATCGCTCCGTGGAGCGCACCGCCGATGGGCTCGGGCGTGACGGCGCCGCCTGGCGCCGGCTGCTCGGCCCCCTCGCCGCGGACCGGGAGGGCCTCGTCGAGATCGCCCTGGGCGACCGGCGCAGCGTCCCACGCCACCTGGTCACGGCGGCCCGCTACGGGCTGGGGGTCCTCGAGCAGGGCTCCCCGGCATGGGGCGTGCGCTTCCGGGGCGACGAGGCCCCGGCGCTGCTCACCGGCGTGGCCGCGCACGCCATCACGCCCATGCCCTCGGTGCCGGCCGCCGGCGCCGCGCTGATGCTGGCCGGGCTCGCGCACGGCGTCGGGTGGCCGATCCCGCGCGGCGGGAGCCAGGCCATCGCCGATGCGCTGGTCGCCGACCTGCTGGCCCATGGCGGCACGGTGGTGACCGGCATGGAGGTCATGGACCTCGACGAGCTGCCCCGGGCCCGCGCGTACCTGTTCGACACGACCCCCCGCACCCTGGTGCGCGTGCTGGGCTCCCGGCTGCCGACGCGGACGGCGCGGGCGTTCGGGCGGTACCGGTACGGCAACGCCGCGGCCAAGGTGGACTTCGTCCTCTCGGGACCGGTGCCCTGGGCGCGGCCCGAGGTCGGCCTCGCGGGGACCGTGCACCTGGGCGGCTCCCGGGCCGAGATGGCCGCGGCGGAGGCCGACCTCGTCGCCGGGCGGCACGCCGAGCGGCCCGTGGTGCTGCTGAGCGACCCCGCCGTCGTGGACCCGGGCCGGGTCGGCGCGGGCGGGCGTCGGCCGTTGTGGACCTACGCCCACGTGCCGGCCGGCTCCACGGTGGACCCCACCGAGGCCGTCACCGCGCAGATCGAGCGGTTCGCGCCGGGGTTCCGCGACGTCGTGGTCGCCTCCCGGGCGATCCCCGCCGCGGAGATGAGCGCGCACAACGCCAACTACCCGGGCGGGGACATCGCCGCGGGCGCGGTCACCCTGGGGAGGGTGTTGATCGGGCCCCGGATGGCGTGGGACCCGTTCGGCGGCGGCCTGCCGGGGGTCTACCTCTGCTCGGCCTCGGCCCCTCCCGGGCCCGGCGTGCACGGCCTCGGCGGCTGGTACGCAGCCCGTCGGGCACTGCGGGACCGGTTCGGCATCACGCGCCTGCCGTCGCTGAGCCCGGACGCGGCCCGCGCCGGCTGAGGCGCCGCCACACCGCCTGCACGGGAGGCGCCAGGCGCTCCAGGGGTGCGAACGCCGCCCAGCAGATGACCGTGGGCAGGAAGTGGATGCCCAGGCTCAGGTACGTCGCCAGGTGGAAGACGAGGAAGAACCCGATCGCGAACGCGAGCCACTTGCCGCGCAGCCAGAACACCACCGGCGACAGGAACTCCGCGATGAGCAGTCCCCACTGGCTGAGCCGCAGCACCCACGGGTACTCCAGGGTCCAGGTGATGAGCTCGGAGCCGCGCCGCATGATGGCCCAGGTGAACACCGCGCCGTTCGCCCACGCCCACGGCGATCCGGTGCGGACCACCTTGTTGACGGCGGATCCCACGTAGGTCGCCACGGTCGCGACCTGGATGGCGCGCAGCGCCCACCCGCCCGCCTCGGAGGGCCGCAGGTCGGTGAACCGGGCGCGGCCGACGGTGGGGAGCACCCAGGTCGCGATGATCAGGGCGAGGTGGTCGTGGGACACGTAGGCGAACCCCTGGGAGTTCACCATCCACGCGAGATAGGCCACGGCGACGATGCCGCCTACGAGCCGCGGCAGCAGGCCGGTGGCGGCGACGAGCGAGCCGACGATGATCGTCACGAGCAGCAGCCAGCCGACGCCGGGAGACGGGGTGGGGAACGGCAGCAGCCGGCCGATCAGCGTGGGCTGGTACAGGTCAGGCGCGTACCCGTGCGGGATGACGTCGTTGGTGAGCGCCAGCACGTCGTAGATGAGGAACAGGTAGATCGCGACCCGCAGCACCGCGACGCGCGCGAGCGGGACGGGTGAGGTCCACCACCGGCCCACGGCGCGCGCGGCCCGGGGAAGCGCCCCGGGGCGGGTGTCGGGCCGGGCCGCCGTCGGCGGGGCGCTCGACGGGGTCTCCGCCGCTCCGGGGGTCACGGGCTGCTCGGGGGACGCGGTCATGGCTGCACCGTCCAGGTGGCGAGGGTCTCGCGGGTGGCGTCGCCCACCGGGCGGCCGTCCACCAGAGGGCGGGTGCTGCGCACGATGGCCAGCTCTCGGTAGGGCGGCTCGTCTGGGTGCAGGCCCGCGTGCGCGTCCGCGATGGACTGCAGCAGCGAGGGGTCGTCGAGGATCCGCCCGAGCTGCCCTTCGATCTCGGCTCTCCCCACGCCGACGCCGGTCTGGTTCAGCGGCACCCGGAGCGTCTCCCCGGACGCGTCCACGGCGTCGATCGAGATCGAGCGGACGGTGCCGTTGAGGTCCCGGGCCGTTGCGTACTGCGACAGGGAGCCGAGCGGGAACCAGTCGTTGGTGTCCACGACCTGGGCGGCCGCGAGGACTCCCAGGACCAGGGCGGTGGCCGTCAGGCGCCACGCCCGAGGCAGCCGCCGCAGCTTGATCTCATCGGAGGATTCGCTCGACATGGCGGGCACACTACGGGGGATCGCGAGGGTGCGACTACGGTTTCTCACCGGATTCGCCAGGCCTCCGCAGGCGCCGCGGAGCCGCCCCGGGAGGCTGTCGAGCGTGCCCCGCGGCAGGTCGCCGCGCTCCCGAGATCGAGCGGACGCCTTGCACTCGGGGGTGGTGAGTGCTAACCATGGGGTTAGCACTCTCCGGTGGAGAGTGACAGAATCACGGACATTGACTGGTGAGGATCGCTTTCCGCGCGGGACATGACCGCGCGAAGGTGTTCCGTCCGTCGCGGGCACCGTCTGGTCGAACAACGAGTCAAGTGAAGGATCACAGCCCCATGGCCAAGATCATTGCCTTCAACGAGGAGGCCCGGCGCGGCATCGAGCGAGGGCTCAACATCCTCGCCGACACCGTCAAGGTGACCCTCGGCCCGAAGGGCCGCAACGTCGTTCTGGACAAGAAGTGGGGCGCCCCCACGATCACCAACGACGGCGTCTCCATCGCCAAGGAGATCGACCTCGAGGACCCGTTCGAGAAGATCGGCGCCGAGCTCGTCAAGGAGGTCGCCAAGAAGACGGACGACGTCGCCGGTGACGGCACGACGACCGCCACGGTGCTCGCCCAGGCGCTCGTCCGCGAGGGCCTGCGCAACGTCGCGGCCGGCGCGAACCCCATCGCCCTGAAGAAGGGCATCGAGAAGGCCGTCGAGGCCGTCACGGCCCAGCTCCTGGCTCAGGCCAAGGAGGTCGAGACCAAGGAGGAGATCGCCGCCACGGCCGCCATCTCCGCCGGTGACGTCGCCATCGGCGAGCTCATCGCCGAGGCGCTCGACAAGGTCGGCAAGGAAGGCGTCATCACGGTCGAGGAGTCCAGCGCGCTGGGCCTCGAGCTGGAGCTGACCGAGGGCATGCGCTTCGACAAGGGCTACCTGTCGGCGTACTTCGTCACCGACCCGGAGCGCCAGGAGGCCGTCCTCGAGGACGCCTACGTGCTGCTGGTCGAGTCGAAGATCTCGAACGTCAAGGACCTGCTGCCGCTGCTGGAGAAGGTCATCCAGTCCGGCAAGCCGCTGTTCATCGTCGCCGAGGACGTCGAGGGCGAGGCCCTGGCCACGCTCGTCGTCAACAAGATCCGTGGCACGTTCAAGTCCGTCGCCGTCAAGGCGCCGGGCTTCGGCGACCGCCGCAAGGCGATGCTGCAGGACATGGCGATCCTCACGGGTGGCCAGGTCGTGTCCGAGACCGTCGGCCTCAAGCTCGACACCGTCGGCCTCGAGGTCCTGGGCCAGGCGCGCAAGATCGTCGTGACGAAGGACGAGACCACGATCGTCGAGGGCGCCGGCGAGGCCGACCAGATCGCCGGTCGTGTCGCGCAGATCCGCGCCGAGATCGAGAACTCGGACTCGGACTACGACCGTGAGAAGCTCCAGGAGCGTCTCGCGAAGCTGGCCGGCGGCGTGGCCGTCATCAAGGCCGGCGCGGCGACCGAGGTCGAGCTCAAGGAGCGCAAGCACCGCATCGAGGACGCCGTTCGCAACGCGAAGGCTGCCGTCGAGGAGGGCATCGTCGCCGGTGGTGGCGTCGCGCTCATCCAGGCCGGCAAGACGGCGTTCGAGACCCTCGTGCTCGAGGGCGACGAGGCGACCGGCGCGAACATCGTCAAGGTCGCGATCGACGCCCCGCTCAAGCAGATCGCGATCAACGCCGGTCTCGAGGGCGGCGTCGTGGCCGAGAAGGTCCGCAACCTGCCGACGGGACACGGCCTCAACGCCGCGACCGGCGTGTACGAGGACCTCATGGCCGCGGGCGTCAACGACCCGGTCAAGGTGACGCGCTCCGCTCTGCAGAACGCGGCGTCCATCGCGGCCCTGTTCCTCACGACCGAGGCGGTCGTGGCGGACAAGCCCGAGAAGTCGGCGCCTCAGGGTGGCGGCGACGGCGGCATGGGCGGCATGGACTTCTGATCGACTGATCAGGGTCCGCTGCCCAGCGGCTCAGCTTCACAGCACGACGGGTCGGTTGCCTTCGGGCGGCCGGCCCGTCGTTCTGTGCTCAGCGCTGTGGCCGGGGCCGGGCGCCGGTCGCGGCCCAGAGCGTCACGGGCGCGACGAGCACGAGGAAGGCGACCGCGAGCCAGGCATAGCCGAACGTCCCCAGCACCCAGCCGCTGGCGACCTGCGAGAGCCCGCTCGCCACCCAGACGGCCGAGTCCGCGACCCCCTGGGACGCGGCGCGCTGCTCGATGGCGACCGATGAGGTCAGCAGGGACGAGCCGGCCACGAGCACCGCTGACCAGCCGATGCCCAGGCCCGCCAGGCCGATCCCGAGGCCGAGGCCAGCCGAGCCCGGGAGCTGGGCGATGCCGGCGACGGAGACGATGGTCAGCCCAAGGCCCAGCACGACGACGGTGCGCTCGCCGAGCCGCCTTGCCGCCCACCCCATCACGGGCGAGAACGCGTACATGCCCGCGAGGTGCGCCGAGAGGACGTAGCCGATGGCAGCCTGGCTGGACGTCCCGCCCGCATGCGCCCCGTGCAGGTGCGCCGAACCGGCCATCGAACCCGCCATGTGCACCGGGGTCCACGCCATGACCCCGATCATCGCGGCGTGGGCGACAGCCATCGCCGTGAGTGCGAGACGCGCCTGCTGCGAGCGGGCGATCGCCCGGGCGCCCGACCGGAGCTGCTGGCCCTGCGGTGCGGCGGCCTCGGCGCCAGGATCGTGTTCGAAGGCAGTGCGGGCGAGCAGTAGCGGGTCGGGGCGGAGCCGGACAGCGATCACCAGTCCGGCCAATGCGAAGGCCACCGCCGCGGTGACGTAGGCGCCCGCCCACGGGTCGATCCCACGCCTCGCGAGGACGTCGCCTCCCCAGGTGGCGAGGTTCGGGCCGACGACGGCGCCCACCGTGGACATCCACAGGACGAGCGCGATCCCCGCTGCCCGGCCGTGAGGCGGTGCGAGGTCGGCAGCCGCGAAGCGTGACTGGAGCGTGGTGGCGTTCGCGACGCTGAACAGGGCGCCCCCGACGAGGAACACCAGGAACTGGTGGCTCGTGATCCCGACAACGGCGACGAGGGCCCCAGCGGCGGCGACGACATAGCCGATCGCGAGGCCCGGGCGTCGGCCCCGGGACGCGGAGACGCGGGCGAGCAGGATCGTCGCGGCGACCGTCCCCACCACGGACAGCCCCTGGAGCAGGCCTGCCTGCGCGGGCGAGCTCGAGAGGCTCGTGGCGACGAGGGCCGAGACGGCGAACCCGACGCCGACGCCGATGCTGCCGAACACCTGCGAGACGCTCAGTGTGGTCAGCGTCCGGCGTTGCGTGGCGTGCAGGTCGATCGCCGGCGCAGCGCCGGCGGTCAGGCGGCTCTCGGACAGGGCGCGCTCCTTCGACGGGGTGGCGACAGGGGTCGAGGCGAGGAGCGTGCCGCGCACATGTCGCTGACCTGCGAAGACTTCCGTCAGACCGACAGGTGGGTCAATGGGCGGTCCATGCTCTGGGCAGGAGTCGCTCAGACCGCGGTTCGACGGTCGGCGGGGCGCACGCGCAGGCCCGAGGCGCGCAGCCGTCGGACCAGCTCCCGGCTGTCGACAGGGACCGCGCCCAGGGCGACGAGCTCGGCGTGACGGGTGTGCGGCACGTCGTAGTGGTCATGGTCGAACGCTCGGCGGGGGAGGCTCGCCCGGGCCGCGAGCGCGTGCAGCTCGGCGAGGGACTCGTCGCTGACCAGGTGGCTCCACAGCAGGCCGTGCCGCGGCCACAGCGGCGGGTCGATGAGCACGGTCATGGGTCCGAGGCTACGTCGCCCCCACCCGGACACGGCCGCGTCGGTATCGAGACCGGCCGGAAACGTCCTGTTCACGACGTACGAAGGGGTACGAAACACCGCCTCTCTAGCGTCCAGCGTCATGGCCACAGGGACGTATACGCGGCGGGACACAGCGCGGTGGCCCGGTGTCCTCCCCGGCCTGACCACGCAGGGACCCTCCAGCGAAAGGCACTCCGTTGACTAGAACCCGCACCCGCGCGCTCGCGCTGCCAGCAGTCGCGCTCACCGTCGCCCTGGCTGTCGCCGGCTGCGGCTCGCGCACCGACGCCTCCGGCGATCCCGCCGCTGCGTCCGCCTCCGCAGGCGCCTCCTGCGTCGACACCAGCGGCGACTCGGTGAAGATCGGGTTCCTCAACTCGCTCTCCGGCACGATGGCGATCTCCGAGCAGACGGTGCGGGACGCGCTCGATCTCGCGGCTGAGGAGATCAACGCGTCCGGGGGAGTGCTCGGCAAGCAGCTCGAGGTGGTGGGCGAGGACGGCGCCTCGGAGCCGACCGTCTTCGCGGAGAAGGCCGAGAAGCTCATCTCGAGCGACTGCGTCGCCGCCGTCTTCGGCGGGTGGACCTCCTCGAGCCGCAAGGCGATGCTGCCGGTGTTCGAGTCGAAGAACTCGCTGCTCTTCTACCCGGTGCAGTACGAGGGCCTGGAGTCGTCGCCGAACATCTTCTACACGGGCGCCACGACCAACCAGCAGATCGTCCCGGGCATGGACTACCTCAAGGAGCAGGGCAAGACGAAGGTCTTCCTGGTGGGCTCTGACTACGTCTTCCCGCGCACCGCGAACAAGATCATCAACGCCTACGCCGAGGCGAACGGCATCGAGATCGTCGGCGAGGAGTACGCGCCGCTGGGCCACACCGACTTCTCGACGATCGTCAACAAGCTCAAGGGCTCCGGGGCGGACGCGGTGTTCAACACCCTGAACGGCGACTCCAACGTGGCGTTCTTCAAGGAGTACAAGAACGCCGGGCTCGGCAAGGACGCGCTGCCCGTCGTCTCGGTGTCCATCGCCGAGGAGGAGGTCGGCGGCATCGGGGTCGAGAACATCGAGGGCCAGCTCACCGCCTGGAACTACTACCAGACCGTCGAGAGCGCCGAGAACTCCACCTTCGTCGCGGCGTTCAAGGCCGCCTACGGCGCGGACCGCGTCACCTCCGACCCGATGGAGGCGGCCTACACCTCGCTGCACTTGTGGAAGCTCATGGTCGAGAAGGCCAAGTCCTTCGACGTCGCAGCCATCCAGGACGCCGCCGACGGCGTGACCTTCGACGCCCCCGAGGGCACGGTGACCGTCAACGGCGAGAACCACCACATCGCCAAGACGGCCCTGATCGGCAAGATCGGCGCCGACGGGCTCATCCACACCGAGTGGAGCTCGGACGGGGCCATCGAGCCCGACCCGTTCCTCAAGGGCTACGACTGGGCCACCGGCCTGTCCTGACCTGAACGGGCGGCCGCGCCGCCCGAGCGCCCTTCGGGGTCGCACCACCCTCCGCACGACCCGCACGCCCGTCCGTCCCGTCGCCGCACCGCGCTGACGGGACGGACGGGCCGCACGAAAGGGGCCGGCATGGATGCCCTGTTCTCACAGCTGTTCGCCGGGCTGAGCCTGGGATCGGTGCTGCTGCTCGCGGCACTGGGCCTGGCGCTCACCTTCGGCCAGATGGGCGTCATCAACATGGCGCACGGCGAGCTCATGATGGCCGGCGCCTACACCGCGTACGTGGTGCAGGGCATCGTCTCCGACGCCGGGGCGTCGCTGCTCGTCTCGCTCGTCCTCGGCTTCCTGGTGGGCGGCCTGATCGGGCTGCTGCTGGAGGTCACGCTGCTGTCCCGCATGCACCGCAGGCCCCTCGACACGCTCTTGGTCACGTGGGGCGTCGCCCTGGTGCTCCAACAGTTGGCGCGAGACGTGTTCGGGGCGCCGAACGTGGACGTGCGGGCGCCGCAGTGGCTCTCCGGAGCCGTGCAGGTCTTCGGGATCGGCATGCCGAAGACCCGCCTGTTCATCCTGCTCGTGGCGATCGTGTGCGTGACCGCCCTGGCGCTCGTGCTGCGCCTGACGCCCCTGGGACGGCAGATCCGGGCCACGGTGCAGAACCGCGACCTCGCCGAGACCACCGGCATCTCGACGCGGGCCACCGACCGGCTGACGTTCTTCATCGGGTCCGGCGTCGCCGGGGTCGCAGGCGTCACCCTGACGCTGCTCGGGTCGATCGGCCCGACGCTCGGCACCGCCTACATCGTCGACGCGTTCCTCGTGGTCGTCGCGGGAGGCATCGGCCAGCTCAAGGGCACCGTGATCGCCGCGTTCGCCCTGGGGCTGCTGCAGGCCACCATCGAGTACTCGACCACCACCAGCATCGCCAAGGTGCTGGTCTTCGTGGCCATCGTCGCGTTCCTGCAGGCCAGGCCGCAGGGCCTGGTCGCCGTGCGGACTCGGAGCCTGGCATGAGCGCCCCGCTGGCGCCGGAGCGGCAGACCGCTTCGGCCACCGGGCGGGCGACGGCCGGCATGCGGGGCCGGCTGCTCGCCGGCGGCCGGTCACGCACGCTCGGCGGCTTCGCCATCGCCGCGGCGCTCCTCTTCGGTGTGGCCCCCGCCGTGCTCTCCGACTTCCGGCTCAACCTGCTGGCCAAGTTCCTGTGCCTCGCGATGGTGGCGGTCGGCATCGGCCTCGCGTGGGGCCGGGGCGGGATGCTCACGCTCGGGCAGGGCGTGTACTTCGGCCTGGGCGGCTACCTCATGGCGATGCACCTCAAGCTCGCCGACGCCGGGCCGGGCGGCGTGCCCGACTTCATGCTGCTGTACGGCGATGGCACGGTGCCGGGGTGGTGGGAGCCGTTCCGCAGCCCCGTCGTCACGATCATCGCGATCGTGGCGGTCCCGGTGCTCGTCGCCACCGGCCTGGGCTGGGCGGTCTTCAGCCGCCGGGTGCGTGGCGCCTACTTCGCGATCCTGTCGCAGGCCCTCGCCGCCGCGTTCGCGATCCTGCTCATCGGCCAGCAGAAGGTCACCGGCGGCACCAACGGGCTCAACGGGTTCCGCTCGTTCTTCGGCTTCGACCTCGCCGACCCCGTGAACAAGCGGATGCTGTTCTTCATCGCGGCGGGGACCCTCTTGGTGATGGTCGCCGTGGTGCGCCTGCTCATGGTCTCGCGGTTCGGCGAGCTCCTCGTCGCGGTGCGCGACCAGGAGAACCGGGTCCGGTTCCTGGGGTACGACCCCGCCCTGGTCAAGGTCGTCGCGTACGCGGTGGCAGCGGCCTTCGCCGGCATCGGCGGGGCGCTGTTCGTGCCGATCGTCGGGATCATCTCGCCCGCGGACGTCGGGGTGGTGCCGTCCATCGCCTTCCTGGTGGGCGTCGCCATCGGCGGCCGCGCGACGCTGCTGGGACCGGTCCTGGGGGCCATCGCGGTGTCGTGGGCGCAGACCAGCCTGTCTGAGTCGTTCCCCTCGATGTGGATCTACTTCCAGGGAGCGCTGTTCATCCTCGTCGTGGCGTTCCTCCCCGGCGGGCTCGCCTCGCTCGGCGGGGCGTGGCGCCGCAGGCGTTCGCCCGCCGCCGAGCCCACCATCCCCGTGGCGCCCGACGACGACCCCGTGGCGGCCGGGCTCGCCGTCTCGGCAGATCCGGCCGAGGCAGGCGTCGCCGGCGCCCAGCCCGATCCGTCCGCGACGACCGCCGGGAGGCTGACATGACCGAGCCCGCAACGCTCAGCGGCGCAGCGCACGACGACGACCAGGCACGTCGGTTCCGGCACGACTACCTCGAGGTGCGGGACCTGCGCGTCGAGTTCGACGGCTTCGTGGCCGTCGACGGCGTGGACCTCACGGTGACGCAGGGCGACCTGCGGTTCCTCATCGGGCCGAACGGCGCCGGGAAGACGACCATCGTCGACGCGCTCACCGGGCTGGCGGCCGCGAGCGGGTCCGCGCAGTTCGGCGGGGTCGAGCTCGTCGGCGCCAAGGTCCACCGCATCGCGCGGGCCGGGGTGGGGCGCACCTTCCAGACGGCCAGCGTCTTCGACGAGCTCACCGTGCTGCAGAACCTGGACATCGCCGCGGGCTCCCGGCGCGGGCCGGGAGCGCTGCTCCGGAGGCGCTCGGAGGTCCCCGCGGCAGTCGAGGAGGCGATGGACACCATCGGCCTGGCCGGCGCCCGGGACACCCCCGCCGGGGTGCTAGCCCACGGCCAGAAGCAGTGGCTGGAGATCGGCATGCTGCTGGTCCAGGACGCCCGTCTGCTGCTCCTCGACGAGCCCGTGGCCGGCATGAGCCACGCGGAGCGCGAGGAGACGGGCCAGCTCCTGCGCCGGGTCGGCGCGGAGCGGACCGTGGTGGTCGTGGAGCACGACATGGAGTTCCTCCGCAGCTTCGCCTCGTCCGTCACGGTGCTGCACCAGGGCACGGTGCTCAGCGAGGGATCGGTCGCGCACGTCCAGGCGGATCCGCGGGTGGTCGAGGTCTACCTGGGCGGCGGGTCCCGCGCCAGGGGAGTCCGCGGCGACGGCTCACAGGACAGGCCAGGAGACGGGCCGGCAGGAGACGGGCCGGCAGAAGACGGGCCGGCAGGGGACGCGGCGGCAGGGCGCGATGTGCGCGCCGGAACGGAGGCATGATGCTCGAGTTGTGCGATGTGCACGTCGGGTACGGGCGCACCACGGTGGTGCACGGGGTCAGCCTCACCGTGCCGTCCGGGGGAGTGGTGGCCGTGATGGGGCACAACGGCGCCGGGAAGACGACCCTCCTCCGCTCTGCGGTGGGGCTGCTGCGACCACGGTCGGGCGCCGTGCGGATCGACGGGCAGGACGTCACCCGCCTTCGCCCGCACGAACGGGTGAGACGCGGGCTGGCCTACGTCGCCCAGGGCCAGCAGTCGTTCGGCCAGCTCACCGCGCGGGAGAACCTGCAGCTCGTCGCCGACACCCAGCCGCGGGGCCTCGGGACCCGGCGCACCGACGAGGCGCTCGACCTGTTCCCCGCCCTGCGCGGTCTGCTCGGCCGCCGCGCCGGCTTGCTCTCCGGCGGGCAGCGCCAACAGCTCGCGATTGCGAGGGCACTGATCACCGGGCCCCGCGTGCTACTGCTCGACGAGCCGACCGAGGGCATCCAGCCCTCTGTCGTCACCGAGATCGAGGACGCCGTGCTGGAGCTGACGGGCTCCGGGGAACTCGCCGTGCTGCTCGTCGAGCAGCACGTGGGCTTCGCGCTCGCCGCCGCCGCCCGGTACCTGGTGCTGGAGTCCGGGCGGGTGCGCGACGAGGGTGCCGGTGGAGCGGAGAAGGAGGCGCAGGTCCGTGCGGCGATGGCGCTGTGAGGCAGTCCGTGCCCATCGCGAGCCCGGAGGACGCGCATGAGCGCCGGTCGTGCCGGGGACGGTCCGCCCGACGCCGGGTCTCCCGTCGCGGGGGCTGAGTCGCGGGCGTTGCGGGATGTCATCTACGAGCAGCTCCGCGACGAGATCCTCAGCGGCCAGGTGTCCCCGCGCGAGCGTCTCACCGAGCCCAAGCTCAGCAAGGTGTTCGCGGTGTCCCGCACGCCGGTGCGGGAGGCGCTCGCGCGTTTGCTGGCCGACGGGATCGTGGAGCGCACCGACTACGGCTACGCGGTCGTGGCTCCCAGCCTGGCGGACCTGCGCGACCTCTACGAGCTGCGGGTGACGCTCGAGCTGCGCGGCATCGCCCGGGCTATCGAGAACCCCGAGGTTCGCCATGACCATGTGCTGCTGCGCGAGGAGCTGCAGCGGTGGCTGCCACTGCGCGACCATCCCCCCGAGCCCGCAGCCGCCTTCGTGATGCTCGACGAGCAGTTCCACATCACGTTGTCGCGCGCCTCGGGCAATGCCCAGCTCACCGCCGCCCTCGTCGGCGTGAACCAGAAGCTCCGCGTGGTGCGCAGGCACGATTACGTCGAGGCCGAGCGGGTCACGACGACCGTCGCCGAGCACATCGAGATCCTCGAGCTGGTGCTCGAGCACCGCCTGGACGAGGCGCTCCGTGCCCTGCACCGCCACGTCGGGGAGTCGCTCGAGGTCGTGATGCAGCGGGCCACGGTCGCCATGACCCGGATGACGCTCGCGAGCTGAGGCGGGCGTCGCGCCGACGCCCGCCTCTCGCGCCCGCGGTTCAGCGACCCGCGCCGCTCATCGGAGGAACAGCCGCGAGGCCTGGTCCTCGGCGTCGGCGTAGGTGCGCGCCGCCGCGTGCAGGGCGGCGGTGATGCTGTCGAGGGCCTGCTCGACGCGCACCTGGGTGGCGCCCCACTCGGTCATCACACCCGCGAACGCCGTCGCCGCGCCGCCGCGCCAGGCGTTCTGCAGGTCGGCGAGCTGACGCTGCATCGCCCCGACCTCTGACCGCACCGCGGCGGTGCGGGCCTGCACGGCCGCTGCCGCCTGACCGACCTGGGCGCTGTCGACCTCGTACCTGCTCATGCGTCCTCCTCCTGTGCTGGAGCGGCGGACGCTACGCGGAGCCCCGGGGGAGCGGGCGCGCCGACGTGGCGACCGCGGCGCAGGCGCGACGGTCGGCAGGCTGTGGGTGGCAGGTGGCAGGTGGCAGGTGGCAGGTGGCAGGTGGCGGGTGTCAGTGCGCGAGCGCCGACAGCTCGCGGTCGATCCGCTGGCGCTCGGCGGCGAGGTTCTGGCGCGCAGGCTCCTCCCAGACCGCTCCGAGCGGGCTCGTGAACAGCTGCGGCCTGTCCAGCAGGCGGCCGATGATCGCCACCCGCGCGCGCAGGTAGTCCTCGACCGGCAGGTGGGCGTACTCGGCGCGCAGGTCCTGGAGGTAGGCCTTGTACCGCTGCGGCTCGGCGGCCAGCATCGCCAGGTCGGCGTCGCAGAGCACGGCGCCGTCGAAGTCGCCCGGCCGGGCGTGGTGGTGCGCCAGGGCGAGCACCAGCTCGTGCACGCGTCGCGCGTGGGCCTCGGGGACTCCCAGGCCGAGCAGCTCCTCGACCGCCAGCCGCGCGCTGCCCGGCTCGTCCTCGCCGCCCTTGTTCGCGTACGCGGCCGCCTCCGCCGCGTCGAACTTGGCTCCGTGGTACCAGGCGGCCAGCCGGACCAGGTCGGGCTCGTGGGTCTCCTCCGCGAGCTCGTCGACATGGGCCAGCACATCGATCAGGTGGCGCAGGTTGTGGTAGCACCGCTCCGGCGACGACCACCGGGCGATGAGCGCCTCGCCGACCTCGCGGATCTGGTCGGGCGGGGCGGTGGCGCCAGCCTCGACGACGCTGCGGACGAATGCGGACATCAACCACTGCGGTGCGTCATGGACGCCCATGAGCCAGCCCTCACCTGTCGCTGTCGTGCCTCGGACGCGCCATCGTAGCCCTCAGCGCGTGGGAGGCCCCTCCCCGGTCGGGTCGTGCGCTGCGCGGCCCTCGGAGCCGCCCGCCACGGGCAGCGTGACCTGCACGGTCGTCCCGCCGCCCGCCGTCTGCGATATGGACACCTCGCCGTGGTGCGCCGCCACGATGGCCGCCACGATGGCCATGCCCAGACCTGCCCCGGCCGATCCGCCGGCGCCCCGCGACCGGCTCGCGTCGACGCGGTAGAAGCGCTCGAACACCCGAGCGGCGTGCTCGGGGTCGATGCCGGGGCCGTGGTCGCGGACCCAGAGCACCCCCGCCCCGTCCCGGGCCGCGGCGCCGATCTCGACCGGGCTGCCCGCGGGGGTGTGCTGGACGACGTTGCCCACGAGGTTCGCCACCACCTGCCGCAGCCGTGGCTCGTCCCCGATCACCACGCACGGCCCGCTCGTCGGCTCCAAGTGCAGGGGCCGGGTGGGGTCGAGCGCGTGCAGGTCGCTGAGCGCGTCGGCGGCGAGCACCGTGAGGTCGACCTCGTCGGCGCGCAGCGGGCGCCCGTCGTCCATGCGGGCGAGGGTGAGCAGGTCCTCGACGAGCACCCCCATCCGGGACGCGGACTGCTCGATGCGGCGCATCGTGTCGTCCACCTGCGCGGGCTCGGTGAGTGCCCCCATGCGGTACAGCTCGCTGTAGCCGCGGATCGCCGCGAGAGGGGTGCGCAGCTCGTGCGAGGCGTCCGCGACGAAGCGCCGCATCCGCTGCTCGGAGGCGGTCCGGGACGCGAAGGCCTGCTCGATCTGCGACAGCATGCCGTTGAGCGCGCCGCCGAGCCGGCCCACCTCGGTGCCCGCGGGGGCTGCCGGGACACGTCGTGCGAGGTCCCCGGCGGCGATGGCGGCGGCCGTGTCCTCGATCTGGCGCAGCGGCCGCAGCGAGCGCCGCACCGCCCAGCCGCCCACGACCGCGCCGAGCGCGACGATGCCCACACCGCTGAGCACGAGCACCAGGACGATGCGGTGCACGGTGCTCTCGATGTCGGTGAGCGGGAGGCTGACGGCTGCGGTCAACGGGTAGCCCGTGGCGGTCTGGAACGGGATGACCACCGTGCGCCACGACGATCCCGCGCGCGTGCTGCCGACGGTGAAGGGGGAGCCGTCGGCAGCCACAGCCTCTTGCGCCGTCATCGCGGGCAGGCGCGGTCGGCCGTACTCCTCGTACGTCGCCTGGCGGCCCAGGTCGGCGGTGGCGCCGTCCTGGAGGGTGACCACCACGGAGTAGTCGCTCGGCAGCACCGACCGGTCCCACCGCACGGAGCTGCCGCCGAACAGCTGGTCCAGCTTGGCCTGGGCGAGGTCCTGCGCCTGCCGGGACAGCTGCTCGTCGACCTGCGCCACGAGGTGGCGCTGCGTCAGCACGGCGGTTGTCGTCCCGGCGATGGCCAGGCCCGCGGCCAGCAGCACGGTGATGAGCGCCACCAGTCGGCCCCGCAGCGGCACCGCGGCCCACCACGCCCGTGCCCCACGCAGGACCGAGCGCCCGCCGCGAAGCCAGCGGTCCGCGAGGGGGCCCCGGCGGGACGGTGTCGGCGGGTCCGGCTGCGCCGTGGGCGGCGCGTCGTTAGCGGGCCTGGCGGAGCGCGTCGCGCTCATGTCCCGGTCGGTTGGCGCAGCATGTAACCCACCCCGCGCTTGGTGTGGATGAGGGGGGTGACGGGTGTCCCGTCCGCGGCCTGCACGTGGTCGATCTTGCGCCGGAGGTAGGAGATGTAGGACTCCACGATGTTCGCCTCGCCACCCCAGTCGTACTGCCAGACGTGGTCGAGGATCTGCTGCTTGGACAGCACCCTGCCCGGGTTGAGCATCAGGTAGCGCAGCAGCTTGAACTCGGTGGGGGACAGGTCGATGACCCGCCCCGCCCGCCGGACCTCGTGGGAGTCCTCGTCGAGCTCGAGGTCGGCGTAGGTCAGCAGGTTGCCCTCGAGCAGGTCGGAGGAGCTGGTGCGGCGCAGGATCGCGCGGATGCGCGCCACGACCTCCTCCAGGCTGAACGGCTTGGTCACGTAGTCGTCGCCGCCCACGGTTAGGCCCTGGACCTTGTCGGCGGTGTCGTCGCGCGCCGTGAGGAACAGCACGGGGACGTGCTGGCCCTTCTCACGCAGCCGGCGGGTGACGGTGAAGCCGTCCATGTCCGGCAGCATCACGTCCAGCACCACGAGATCCGGGTCGATCAACCGGGCCAGGCGCAGCGCGCTGGCGCCGTCAGCGGCGGAGTGGACCTCGAACCCGCCGAAGCGCAGCGAAGTGGCGAGCAGCTCGCGGATGTTCGGCTCGTCGTCGACGACCAAGAGCCGGGCCTCAGGCTCAACGGGCGCACCGGTCATGCCCCCAGTCTGCGCTCTCTTCCTGGAAGTCCGCTGAGGACGCGCAGAACCCCAGGTCACCGCGCCGAGCCACGAGCGGCCCCCTGCGCCCCACCGGCCGGTGGCGTCCACCCGCCGGTGGTCGGGGTACTTTTCTCGGCGTGATCGACGAACTCCAGCCCCCTGTCGTGACCGTGGTCCAGAGCTCCGCGGACGTGGCGCTCGACCGCCTGCGGCGCTGGCTGCCCGGGACGCGGCTGCGGCTGGTCCGCGCCGACCAGGGCGAGGCGGTGCCGGTGGGCGCGGCGGCGGTGGGCGACGGCCTGGTGGTGCTGGGCGGCCCGATGTCCGCCTACGACGACGCGCGGGCGCCGTGGCTGCCCGAGACGCGTGCGCTGCTCTCCGAGTGCGTCGACGCGCGGATCCCCACGCTCGGGATCTGCCTGGGCGCGCAGCTGCTCGCGGTCGCCCGGGGTGGTCGTGTGCAGGTGGGCGCCCCTCCAGGGCTCGAGCACGGCGTGGTCGACGTGCGGTGGCGGCCCGAGGCGACCGGCGACCCGCTCCTCGGCGGGCTGGCCGGGTACGTGGAGGGACGGCGGAGCACCCGCATGCTGAGCTGGCACGCGGACGCGGTCGTGGAGCTGCCCGCCGGGGCGGTGTGGCTGGCCGCGTCTGCCATGTACCCCTACCAGGCGTTCCGCACCGGCACGGCGTGGGGCCTGCAGTTCCACCCCGAGGCGGGCGCCGAGACGCTGGGCGTGTGGGCCGCCGAGGACGGCATGGCCCCGGGACCGGTCCTCGAGGACTTCGCAGCGCACGAGGCGGAGGTCACCGCGGCCGGGGAAGCGCTGGGCGCGGGTTTCGCCGTCCTCGTCCGGGAGCACGCCGACCGGCGCACCGCAGCAGCCTGACGTGGCAGGCCGCCCGGGCCCGAGCGGGATCAGCCCTCGATCTGCGGGGCCGCGGAGCCGGCCTTGAGCGCGGCGAGGCGCGCCTCGACCTCGAGCTCCTCGCCCGAGGCCTCCAGCTCGGCGAACTGCGCGTCGAGCGACGACGCCGCCAGCTCGGCCTGGCCCATCGCGAGGGCCTCCTCGCGGCGGACCTTCTCCTCGAACCGGGCCAGCTCGCTGGTGGGGTCGAGCACGTTGATCGAGCCGATCGCGGACTGCACCTGCACCTGCGCCTGCGCGGACTTCTGCCGGGCGACCAGCGTGTCGCGGCGCTGCTTGAGCTGGACCAGCTTGTCCTTCATCTGCGCCAGGCCGGACTTGAGCTTCTCCACCGTCTCGCGCTGCGAGGCGATCATCGGCTCTGCCTGCTTGGCCTCGCCCTCGGCGGAGATCTGCTTCTGCAGCGCGATCTTGGCCAGGTTGTCGAACTTGTCGGCGTTGAGCGAGTCACCCGAGGCGCGGTACTGGTCCGCGCGCGACGACGCGGCGATCGCCTTGCCGCCCCACTCCCGGGCGGCGGCGACGTCCTCGTTGTAGTCCTGCTCGGCCAGCCGCAGGTTGCCGATCGTCTGCGCGATGGCCTTCTCGGCGTCAGCGATGCTGTTGGTGTAGTCGCGCACCAGCTGGTCCAGCATCTTCTGCGGGTCCTCGGCATTGTCGATCAACGAGTTGATGTTGGCCTTCGCCAGCTGGGTGATCCGGCCGAAGATGCTCTGCTTCTCGGTCATGGGTGCTGCCTCTCAGTGGTCAGGATGTGCCAGATGATGGGGTCGGTGTCGTCGTCGGCGCGCCCGCGGCGCAGGTCAGGTGCGCGTCAGAAGCCGCCCCCTCGTCCGCCACCGCCGCCTCCGCCGCCGAAGCCGCCGCCGCGTCCGCCTCCGCCGCCGCCGAAGCCGCCGCCTCCGCCGAAGCCTCCGCCGCCGAAGCCGCCGCCCCCGCCGCGCAGGATCGAGTCGATGAGGATCCCCCCGAGGATCATGCCGCCGACGTTCGCGCCGCCCCCGCCGCCGAAGCCCCCGTCGTTGCGGCGGTTCCGCGCCTCGGCGGCCTCCACATCGGCCCGGGCGCGCCACTGGGCGTCCGCCGCGAAGCGCTCGGCGTGCTGCGCGGCCGCGAGGGCCGACGTCGGGTCGGAGTCGCGCTGGTCGAGCGCCTGGCGGAACAGCCGCTGCGCCTCGGCGAGGCTGGTGCGGGCCTCGGGGCCAACGGCTCCGCGGCGGGTCTCGACGAAGTCCGTGGTGGCGCGGATCTGCGAGTCGAGCCGCCCCAGGACGTCGCGCAGCAGCGCGGACGACCGCCGGGCCTGCTCCTCGGCCTCGCGCATGGGCGCCAGGGCGGCGTCCAGTGCGGCCTCCGCCGCGGTGATGTCCCGCAACGCGGCCAGGGGGTCGCCGCCCCGCTGCGCGGCCCGGGCCTGGTCGATGGCCTGCTGCGCGTCGGTGACGCGCGCGGTCACATCAGGACGGTCAGGAGCAAGGCGGGCCGCGTCGGCGATGTCGGAGGAGATCGACGCG
Source organism: Cellulomonas chengniuliangii (assembly GCF_024508335.1). Lineage (NCBI taxonomy): Bacteria > Bacillati > Actinomycetota > Actinomycetes > Micrococcales > Cellulomonadaceae > Cellulomonas > Cellulomonas chengniuliangii. The sequence continues at coordinate 659,633 of NZ_CP101988.1, forward strand.
ATGGCCTCCTGGAGCCGGCCGCTCGCCGCGGCCAGGTCCTCGCCGGCGCGGTCCACGGCGTCCAGCAGCGTGGTGACCTGCCCGAGCGCGTTCTCCGCGGCACGCGCGTACGCGACCGCCCGGCCGCGGTCGTCCTGGTCGAGCGCGGCACGGCCCTGGTCGATCGTGGAGCGCACGTCCGCGAGAAGCGCGAGCGCCTGGTCCGGGTTCGCCGCCACGGAGGCCAGCGCCTCGGGCGGGTAGGTCTGCCCGAGCGTCGCCAGCGTCGCGCGGGCCGGGTCGACGCGTGCGGCGAGGGCGTCCGCGCTCGCCGACTCGTCCGCGAGCATCTGCGGCGCGCGTGCCTGCAGGTCGCGCAGCTCGTCGAACTTGTCCTGCTGCGCGTCGAGGGCCTGCGCCGCCTGGTGGCAGATGGTGAGGATGTGGATCGCCGCGGCCCGCACCTGCGGCTCGGCCTCGCGCTGCGTGTCATCCAGCTGCTGACGGGCCCGGAAGGCCTCGTTGACCTGCGTCTTCGCGGTGGCCAGCACCTGGGTGAACTCGCGCGTGGCCTCCGGTCCGAACTGCGCCTCGGCGAAGCCGAGCTCCTGCTCGGAGGTGCGCAGCGCGTCGTCGAGCTGCACCAGCGCGGTGCTCGCACGGCTGCGGAGCTCCTCGGTGGGAAGGCGCTCGAGCCCGGCGGGGGCGCCCGCGCCGACCGGTGCGGGGCGCTTGCGGCGCCGCACCGTGGTCCACACCAGGATGCCGACGATCACCACGAGGCCGAACAGCAGGAAGGTGAGGAATCCGCCGCCCGAGGACGTGCCGGTCGAGGCCCCGGACTCGTCGTCCTCCCCGCCCTCGCCGCTCCCGCTGGCAGCGGCGGCTTCGATCTCCTGGGCGGCCGTGATGGCGGCGCCCGCCCAGTTGTCCCCGCTGAGCTCGTCCTCGATGGCCGCGGCGATGTCGTCCAGCTGGGACGCGCTGAGCCCGGGCACAGACTCCGGGGAGAGCGTGTACCTCCGGTCGTCGACGGCGACGGCGAGCATCATGTCGTCGGAGCCGAGCCCGGACCGGGCCCGCGTCTCGTCGGACCACGTCACCGGCGCCGTGCCGCTGAACGAGGAGACGTACACGACGTAGAGCTGGTAGCGCGTCTCCGCCGCGAGGTCGTCGAGCGCCGACTGCACCTCGGCGGTGTCGCCGCCGAGCGCGTCGACCTGGTCGGTGATCTCATCGGTGACCTGCAGCGGCCCGACGGCCGAGGCCGCCCCCGCGGGCAGGAGCACGGCGCACAGCGCCACGACGATCGAGGCCAGCACCGCCCACCCGGTGCGAGCCTGCGATGCGCCTGTCAATGTCGTGCGGCGGTGTGGCACTCCACGATCCTCTCCCTGGGGTCTCACGGGTGCAACGACGCACGCGGAGCGCTGGTTCCCGGGCGGTAGGCGACCTCCCCGCCGTCCGGCAGCGGGACGATAGCGCGAAGCGCCCCCCGGGCGGCCGGGGTCAGCCGTTCGGGGGAAGGGCTACTCGGGGACCAGGTCCTCCGCGTCGACGATCGTGTACGCGTATCCCTGCTCGGCGAGGAACCGCTGGCGGTGCGCCGCGAAGTCCTGGTCGACGGTGTCCCGGGCCACCACGGCGTAGAAGTGCGCGGTGCGGCCGTCGCCCTTGGGGCGCAGCAGCCGGCCGAGGCGCTGGGCCTCCTCCTGGCGGGACCCGAAAGACCCGGAGACCTGGATCGCTACCGACGCCTCGGGCAGGTCGATCGAGAAGTTGGCGACCTTCGACACCACGAGCTTGGTGATCTCCCCGGCGCGGAACGCGTCGAACAGCCGCTGCCGCTCCGGCACCGTGGTGGCGCCGGTGATGACGTCGGCGCCGATGTGCTCGCCGAGCTCCTCGAGCTGGTCGAGGTACTGGCCGATCACCAGCGTCGGCTCGCCCTCGTGCTTGGCCACGAGTCGCTCGACCACGGTGTTCTTGCCCGGCGCGCTCGCGGCCAGGCGGTACTTGTCCTCCGGCTCCGCGGTCGCGTAGAGCATCCGCTCCCGCTCGGGCAGCGTCAGCCGCACCTCGACGCAGTCGGCGGGGGCGATGTAGCCCTGCTGCTCGATGTCCTTCCAGGGCGCGTCGTACCGCTTGGGGCCGATCAGGCTGAACACCTCGTCCTCGCGGCCGTCCTCGCGCACCAGCGTGGCGGTCAGGCCGAGGCGGCGGCGGGCCTGCAGATCGGCCGTCATGCGGAAGATGGGCGCGGGCAGCAGGTGCACCTCGTCGTAGAGCACCAGGCCCCAGTCGCGGGCGTCCAGCAGCTCGAGGTGCGTGTACACGCCCTTCCGCTTGGTGGTGAGCACCTGGTAGGTGGCGATGGTGACGGGCCGGATCTCCTTGCGCGAGCCGGAGTACTCGCCGATCTCGTCCTCGGTGAGCGTGGTGCGCTTGACCAGCTCGTCGCGCCACTGCCGGGCGCTGACCGTGTTCGTCACGAGGATCAGCGTGGTGGTCTGCGAGCGGGCCATCGCGGCCGCCCCGACAAGCGTCTTGCCGGCGCCGCAGGGCAGCACCACGACACCCGATCCGCCGTGCCAGAAGCCATCGACGGCCTGGGCCTGGTAGGGGCGAAGCGACCAGCCGTCCTCGGTCAACGACATCGCGTGCGCCTCGCCGTCGACGTAGCCGGCCAGGTCCTCCGCGGGCCACCCGAGCTTGAGCAGAACCTGCTTGAGGTGCCCGCGCTCACTGGGGTGCACCACCACGTCGGTGTCGTCCAGCCGCTGCCCGACGAGGCCCGCGGTGCGCTTGGAGCGCAGCACCTCCGCCATGACCGCGCGGTCCAGGGAGTGCAGCACCAGGCCGTGCACCGGGTCCTGGATGAGCTGTAGGCGGCCATAGCGGGACATGGTCTCCGCGATGTCGATGAGCAGCGCGTGCGGGACCGGGTAGCGCGAGTACTCGAGCAGCACCGACACGACCTGCTCGGCGTCGTGGCCCGCCGCGCGCGCGTTCCACAGGCCTAGCGGCGTGAGCCGGTAGGTGTGCATGTGCTCGGGGGCGCGCTCCAGCTCGGCGAACGGGGCGATCGCACGGCGGCACGCCGCGGCCTGGTCGTGGTCGATCTCGAGCAGGAGGGTCTTGTCGCTCTGCACGATCAGGGGGCCGTTCGTCATGCGTCGCCTTCCGGTAGGTCACAGGTCCGGGCATGGGTCCGAACGTCGCGCGGGCCGCGCTTTGTTCCACGCGCGCCCCAGTGTGAGGTGATGACAACAGGTCGAGGGTTGCGGCTCAGACGGGGGTCGCGGACGCGATGCGGTGCACGGCCACGGTGAGCTCGGCGTCGCGGGCCTCGTCGCGCACCCGCACGCGCCCGCCCTCGACGTGCACCGGCCGCACCCGTCGACGCTGGTGCACCCCGTGCGGGCCCACCATCTCGAGCCACACCTCGCGGCCCTGCGCCGCGGCCTCCCGGAGCACGCCGAGCGCGGTGACGGGGTTGGTGGCCACCGGCTCGTGCACGCGCCGTTCGTCCCCCTCGCCCAACGGGGCGCCGGACTGCTCGGCCTCGCGCAGCGCCGGGACGAGCTGCGCCACGAGACCCGCGCGCTCCTGGGCCGTCAGCGTCTCCGGGCGACGGGTCGGCGCCCCGATCCTGCTCGTGGGGCTGCGCCGCAGGTTCCGCACCCGGTGCACCAGCGGCTCAGGATGCAGAACCTGTCCGCCCGGCCCCTCCGCCAACGGCGCAAGCCCGTGCTCGCGGAGCACGGCGAGCAGCTCGCGCGGCGGCACCACCGAGCCGAGCACGGTGGGGGCGAGGCGCATCAGGCCCAGCTCCGCCAGCGAGGGGTCGTCCACCAGGCCTGCGAGCAGCGCGGGGTCGTCGGCGCGCAGGTAGCTCGCGGCGTACCCGGCTCGCAGCTGCCCGTGGCGGCGGCCCGCGTCGCGGACCATGTACTCGAGCGGCTGGGGGATCCCGCCGCGAGCGTGCGCCGCCAGCCCGGCCAGCAGGTCGTCGGCCGTGCCGCCGACGTCGAGGGCCGCGCGGATCGACTCCGGGGTGAACCGGACCGTGAGCGCGGCGCCCCGCGACTCGATCACGCCCGACCGTTCGAGCAGCGCCGCGAGCTCGGGGGTCGGGCGGCCCGGGACGATGCCGGTCAGGTCGCCCTGCAGCAGGAGGTCGGACACCGGCTGCGGCAGGGCGCCGGCGAGGGCAGCCTCGGGTGTCGGGCCGGCCGGCTCGCTCGACGGCACAGCGTGGCCCGAGCGGTCGAGCTCCTCGAGCAGGGCGCGGCCCGCGGGCGACAGCGCCCCGGCGCCGAGCACGCCCAGCAGCCCGCCCTCGTGGAGGGTCGCGGCGACAGCGGCCTCGGGCGGCACCGAGCGCGGCGTGCGCCAACGGAGCATCTCCAGCACCGCTTCGGTGCGGAGCACCGTGCCGGGCGGGACCTCGGCGAGCACGGTGAGCACCGCATGCCGCACCCGCGGCGCCCAGGGCCGCGTCAGGTCGGGGTCGAGGGCCGCGCGGACGCCGCCACGCTCGTCGCGGCCGCCCACCATCCACGGGGTGCGGACCATGGTCGCCCAGGCCCTGGCCAGGGTGGCCCACCGCGACGGCAGCTCGTCGTTCAACCACTCGTCCACGGACAGCGTCGGGGCGAAGGACGGGCTCTCCTCGCCGTCCTCGGCGATGAGGCCGGCCGCGGCGGCGAGCTCGACAACGAACGCGGCCTCGGTGTCGTCGACCTCCAGGGTGGCGGCGATGCGGCGCAGCTCGCGCACGCCCAGCCCGCCCGAGCGCAGCACCGGGGCAGGAGTCTGCTCCCAGGTCCGCACCAGAAGGGCGACCAGCCGCACGAACCGCTCGGCGGCGGCCGCCGACTCCGCGGCGACCAGGGCCTCGGCGTGGGGGACACCGGTGGGGACGGGCTCCGGCGGCGTCGCGGGAGCCCGGTGGGTGCGGCCATCCCGCAGCGCCATGGCCACCGCGCGGGGGAGCACGACGTGGCGGGCGTCCCCGTGCATGAGCAGATGGTGCTCGAGCAGCCAGTCGACGGCCGCAGCCGCGGGGCTGTCGACCGGCGGCGCGATGCCGACTGGCGGGCCCCAGGTGAGCGCGTCGAGCACCGAGCGTGCCGCCGGGGGCGCGTCGGCGAGCGCGGCCAGGTCGACGGGGTGCTCAGGCGACCCGGTCGAGGGCGCCAGTCCGGCGGGGTAGGGGCCGAGCAGCTCCGCCAGGCCCGGGGCCGGGTGCAGGCCCTCGTCGTCGGTCCACAGCAGGGCGAGCTGGTGCGCCCGGTCCAGGGCGTGCTCGACGCGGTCGCGCTGGGCCCGCTGGGCGCCGACCGCCGCGGCGACGTCGTCACGGTGGACGACGGCGCCCCCCTCGGTGAGCGCCACCACGGCCTCGAGCGCCTGCAGGACGGACGCGTCCACGGCGGCGAGCGCCCGCTCGAGGCTGGACCGGCTCGAGGCGCGGGCCGCGAGCGACGACAGCGTCGAGGGCGAGGGCGCCGCCAGGTCAGGGCGCTGCAGCAGCAGAGCGACGAGCTCGTCGTCGCCGCGTGCGCGCAGGTGCTCCGTGAACGTGACCATCCCTCTCACGATACGTGCCGGACGCCCCTCCTACCCTGCGGCGTCATCGGCGGACGTCGCACGGCGTGCCCGCTGGTCAGCCGCGACGTCCGCGCCCTGGGCCGGTGCGGGCCGCGCACCGGATGCACGTGCGCGCCGCGGGCCGTGCCTCGAGCCGGGCGGCGCCGATCGGCTCCCCGCAGACCTCGCACCAGCCGTACGCGCCCTCCGCGACCCTCGCGAGCGCGGCGTCGAGCTCGGCGATCTGGGCCAGCGCGCTCCGTGCGAGGGAGTCGGCCTGGGCGCGCTCGAAGGCGAGGGTGGCCCCCTCGGGGTCGTGCTCGTCGTCGGTCGCGGTGTCGCGCTGCGCGTCGGCGAGCCCTGCCAGGTCCCCACGCAGCGACCGCAGCCGCCCGACGGCCTCCGACCGGGCCCGGGACAGGCGCTCGCGGGCGTCCACGGGATCGGCCCCCGGGGAGTCCTGGCGCGTCGTGTCGTCGCCCATCTCCGCCACGTTACGGGGGTCCCCGCCGACCTGGCACGGTCCGCGCGCGACGCGGCGGCGCGGGACGAGGGCGCCGCGACGCCAGCGGGTAGCATTGATCGGTACATCATCCAACGAACACCAGGGGTTGCGGTGCCCACCGGCAAGGTCAAGTGGTTCGACACCGAGCGCGGATTCGGATTCATCGCCAGTGACGAGGGCGACGAGGTCTTCCTGCACGCCTCGGCGCTGCCCGCTGGCACGACGGCTCCCAAGCCCGGCGCCAAGGTCGAGTTCGGCGTCGCCGACGGCCGACGCGGCCCCCAGGCGCTGTCCGTGAAGCTCATGGACCCGCCGCCCTCGGTCGCGAAGGCGCAGCGCAAGCCCGCTGACGACATGGCGGTCATCATCGAGGACCTCATCAAGCTCCTCGACGGCGTCGGCAACGGCCTGCGCCGCGGCCGCTACCCCGAGAAGGGCGGCGCGACCAAGGTCGCCGCCGTGCTGCGCGCCGTCGCCGACGACCTCGAGGCGTGAGGATGGCCACCGCGACGAAGGACGCCGTCCTCTCCTCCGAGGCCACCGTCGAGCTCGCCCGCGCGGCCGCCGTCGAGCTCGCCGAGCAGCCCAGCGACGTCGGCGAGCACCTGGGGGCCGTGGTCGAGAGCGACCGCCTGGTCTCCCACCGCTTCGCCTCCACCGCGAAGGGCTACCGGGGCTGGGCATGGACCGTCACGGTCGCCCGAGTCCCGCGTGGGCGCACGGCCACGGTGTGCGAGGCCGTGCTGCTGCCTGGCGACGACGCGATCCTCGCCCCCGAGTGGGTGCCGTGGTCCGAGCGGCTGCGCCCCGGCGACATCGGGCCCGGCGACGTCCTCCCGTTCCGCGCCGACGACCCGCGCCTCGAGCCCGGCTGGACGCCCTCGGGCGACCCCGAGGCCGACGAGGTCGCGATCGACGACCTCGCCCTGGCGCGCACCCGCGTGCTGTCGCCCCAGGGCCTCGCGGAGACCGCCGAGCGCTGGTACCGCGGCCCGCAGGGCCCCACGGCAGCCGGCGCCGTGTCCGCCGCGGCGGCCTGCACGACCTGCGCGTTCCTCATCCCGCTGCAGGGCTCGCTGGGCCAGCTGTTCGGGGTCTGCGCCAACGAGTGGTCCCCGGACGACGGGCGCGTGGTGAGCCTCGACCACGGCTGCGGCGCGCACTCGGAGACGGACGTCGAGCCCCACCCGAGCGACTGGCCGGCGCCGGACACGAGCGCCGACGCGATGGACGTCGAGGTCATCGAGACCGCGCCGGAGGCGGCTGCCGACGAGGCGGCTGCCGGTGAGACGGCTCCGCAGGCTGACGCGACGACCGCTGACGAGGCCACCGCCGAGGAGCCCACCGCCGAGGAGCCCACCGCCGAGGTGGCGCCCGCCGACGCCCCCGAGCCGGGCGCCGACCCGCTGAGCCCGGACCGGTGACCTCGGACGCCTTCGACACGGCGGCGCTGCGCGCGGCCGTGCTGGAGGCGTGGCGGGCCTCCGCCGCACGCCTGCGGGAGGACGCCAACACCGAGGAGGACCACGCCCGCGGGTACTACCGCGACCGGGTGCTCGTCGAGCTCGCGCAGAACGCCTCCGACGCCGCCGCCCGAGCGGGCGTGCCAGGCCGGTTACTGCTCCGTCTCGCCGCGACCGAGGGCGGCGCCGTGCTGGTGGCCGCGAACACCGGCGCCCCGCTCGACGCCGCGGGGGTCGCCTCTCTCGCGTCGATGCGCGCCTCGGCGAAGCGCGGCACAGCCGGAGCCGGCAGGCCCGGCCTCGTCGGCCGGTTCGGCGTGGGGTTCGCGGCGGTGCGCGCCGTCGCCGACGAGATCTCCGTCCTGTCCACCTCGGGCGGGGTGCGATTCTCGCTCGCCGACACCCGTGAGCTGCTCGCTCGGGCCAGCGCGGACGTGCCCGGCCTCGCCGAGGAGGTGCGCCGCCGCGATGGCTCGCTGCCCGCGCTGCGGTTGCCGTTGCCCGCGGAGGGGACCCCGCCCACGGGCTACGACACCGCCGTGGTGCTCGAGCTGCGCGACGAGGTCGCGACCGACGAGGTCCGCGCGCTCCTCGGAGGCGTTGGGGACCCGCTGCTGCTGGCGCTGCCCGGCCTGGTCGAGATCGTCGTCGAGGACGACGGCGCGGAGCAGCCGGTGCGGCGCGTCGCCACGGTCGGGGAGCGCTGGCACGTCGCCTCCGCGCAGGGCGAGCTCGACCTGGCCCTGCTGGCCGACCGGCCCGTGGAGGAGCGCGACGCCCGGGCCTGGCGGGTGACCTGGGCGGTGCCGGTCGCGGGAGCGGCGGCGGACTGGGAGCGCGTGGTGCACGCCCCGACCCCCACTGATGAGCCGTGCACGGTCCCCGCACTGCTGGTGGCCACCTTGCCGCTCGACCCGGCGCGGCGCCACGTGGCCCGCGGGCCCCTCACCGAGGCGGTGCTGGACCACGCTGCCGACGTGTACGCCCAGCTCGCGACATCGCTCGCCGGGTCGGGGCAGGACCCCCTGGCACTGGTCCCGACCGGGTTGCCCGCTGGCCCGCTGGACGGCGCCCTGCGGGAGCGGCTCGTGGAGCGGCTCGCACGCACGCCGCTGCTCGTGCCCGCCGCGCGGCTCGACCTGGGCGGCGACGACGCTGGCTCGGGCGCGCTCCTCGAGCCGGGCCGATCGGTGGCGCTGGCCGGGCCTGCCGGTCGCGACCGCGGGGCGGTGGCGGCGCTCGCCGTGCACGCCTCAGGGCTCGTGCGCGTGCCGCCCGGGTCGGAGGCCGCCGCTCGGACGCTGGGCGTGGAGCTGCGCGAGCTGGCCGACCTGGTCGAGGAGCTGCCCGCCGCGGGCGGCGTCGATCCGGGACGCTGGAGGGACCTGTACGCCGCGCTCGACCCCGTCGCCACGGAGTCCGACGTCCGCGAGCAGCTCGGCGCCCTGCCCGTGCCGCTGGCCGACGGCCGGGTGGTCCGGGGGGCGCGAGGGCTGGTGCTGCGCGACGCCCGTGCCGGGACCGCCGCGCAGGACGCGGCGTTCGAGGTGCTGTCCCGCTGGGGGCTGCGGGTGGTGCACCCTGACGCCGCGCACCCGCTGCTCGAGCGGCTCGGCGCCACCGCGGCCGACGCGGCAGGGCTGCTCGCGCACCCCGCGGTGCGGCAGGCGGTGCTCGACCAGGCGGACGATGACGACCTGCGGCTCGCGGACGAGGTGACGGACGCCGTGCTGGCGCTGGTCGCGGCGGCGCTCGAGGAGTCGGGCGAGGGGCCCGCCCAAGCGCTCCCCTCCGAGATCGGCGCGTGGCTCGGCCTGCTGACGCTGCCCGCCGCGGACGGCGAGCCCACCCCGGCGCACGGGCTGCTGCTGCCGGGCTCGGAGGCGGACCGGTTGCTGGACCCGCGCGTGATCGCGGCCGTGGAGGTCGGCGCGCTCGACCGCTGGGGCTCCGAGGCGCTGGTCGCGGCCGGTGTGCGCGACGACCTGGCGACGGTCCGGGTGCGCGATATCGTCGCCGACCCCGATGCCCTCGACCTCGACGCCGACGGCGCCGACCAGCTCGTGGCGCAATCCCTCGACGGCTGGGAGGACTACGTCGCCGAGCTGGCCCGGGTGCTCGGCTCCGGCTCGTACGTCGCCGAGGTGACGGCTGTCGCTGATCTAGACGCGGTGCGGGACGACGCGTGGCCGCTCGTGCTGGAGCGGCTCACCGGGTCGCCGCGGCTCCGCTCGGCGCTCCTCGACCCGGTGCGGGCCGAGGGCGTGGGCCGCACCGCCCCCTCGTACACCGCGTGGTGGTTGCGCACGCGGGCGCCGCTCGGGCTCGGTCGTCCGTTCGCGCCGCGCGACGCCGCGCCGGCCGCGCGGACCCTGCTCCCCGCCGCTCCGGCGGCGGTGGCCGACCTGGACGCGGACGCGCAGCGCGCGCTGGGCGGAGTCGCCGACCTGCACCGGCTCGACGCCTCGGCGTGGGGCGAGCTGCTCGACGGCCTGGGGGACGTCGGGACCCCCGTCGACCTCACGCTCGCCGCCGGGCTGTGGCGCACGTGGGCCTGGATCGCTCGGCACGCGCCGCACGACGGCCCCAGCGACGTCGACCTGCTGCCCGCGCTCACCTCGGCGGACCAGGCGCAGGTCGCCGACACCGACGACATGGCGGTGGCCGACGCGCCGATGTGGCTGCAGCGCACCGACCTGGCGGCGTTGATCCCGGCGCCGGTGGTCGACGGACCGGTCCCGACCGGCGCCACGCCGGACGATCCACGCGACGCAGCCCGCCGATCTGCCGAGGCGCTCGCCGCGCTCCTCGACTTGCCGCTCGCCTCCGACCTCGCCGACGGCCGGGTCGACCCGGACGACGAGGTCGACCCTGACGACGAGGGCGCGGACCACGGCTCGGCCCCGGCGCCCACCCCCGCCGCGGTGCTGGACCTGCTGCCCGGCGCCCCCGCGACCTGGGTCGAGCACGAGGCGCTGCGGGTCGACGGCGTTCCCGTCGACTGGTGGGTCGAGGGCGAGGGCGAGACGGCGGTGGTCCACGCCACCCAGCTCGCCGGGCTCGCCCGCGGGCTGGCGCAGGCCGCCGGGCGCTTCTGGGCGCGGCACGCCGTGGAGCTGGTGCTCACCGAGCCGGAGCGCGCCGAGGAGCTGCGGGTCGAGGCTGCTCTGGACCCGTTCCAGGCGGCTGGATGACGCCGGTCGAGCCGACCGAGCCGGGCGGCCCCGGACCTGGCACGCCCGAACCCGGCGGCGCCCGGTCGGCGTCGCTGTCCTCGGGCGCCGTCCTCGCCGGCGTGCTGGCGCCCAGCCTGGTCTTCGAGATCGGCCTCGGCGCGATCCTGCCCGTCGTGGCGCTCACCGCCTCCGACCTGGGCGCGACCCTCGCCGGGGCCAGCGTGCTGGTGGCGCTGCTCGGTGTCGGGCAGGTGCTCGGCGATGTGCCCGCGGGGGCGCTGGCCGCGCGGGTGGGGGACCGGCGGGCGATGCTCGTGGCCACGGTCCTGGCGCTGGTCACGCTGGCCGGGTGCGCCCTCGCGCCGAACCTGGCGACGTTCGGCGCCGCGGTGCTCGTCACCGGGGCTGCGAGCTCGGTGTTCCACCTGGCACGGCACTCGTACCTCACCGAGATCACCCCGGTGGTGAATCGCGCCGGGGTGATGTCGACGCTCGGCGGCGTGAGCCGCATCGGCGCCTTCCTCGGGCCATTCCTCGGGGCGGCGGTGCTGCACTGGACCGGCCTGCGCGGCGTCTTCTGGCTCGCGGTGGCGACGTCGCTCGCGGCAGGGGTGGTGGTGCTGCTGGTGCCCGACGTCGAAGACGGCCCGCGCCCGTCACGCGCCGCCGCCCCCCGCGTCTCGACCGCCTCGGTGCTCGCCCGCCACTGGCGGGTGCTCGCGACCCTCGGCTCCGCGGTGGTGCTGGTCGGCGCCGTCCGGGCCAGCAAGCAGGTGGTGCTGCCGCTGTGGTCCGAGCACATCGGGCTGTCCCCGACGGCGACGAGCCTCGTCTTCGGCCTCTCCGGCGCGGTCGACATGCTGCTGTTCTATCCGGCAGGACGTGTCATGGACCGGCGCGGGCGGCTGTGGGTGGCGGTGCCGTCGATGCTCGTGCTGGGCCTGAGCATCGCCGCGCTGCCCCTGACTCACAGCCTGGCCGGCCTCGCCGTCGTGGCGATGGTCATGGGGCTCGGCAACGGCATCGGCTCCGGCATCCTCATGACGCTCGGCGCGGACGTCGCCCCGGTGCGGGGACGCTCGCAGTTCCTCGGCGCGTGGCGGCTGCTCCAGGACTCGGGCGCCGCCGCCGGGCCATTGGTGGTGTCGGCGGGCGCCGCGCTCGGCAGCCTGGCGGCCGGCATCGCGACGATCGGTGGGCTGGGCCTGCTCGGGGCGGCCGCCCTGGCGCGGTGGACGCCGCGCTGGTCGCCGCACGCGAACGCCACGACCCGGAGGCGGGCGGGCATCGAGATCCCGCCGAGCCGGCGGGCGGTGCGCTCCCGGGAGGACCTGGAGTGAGCGGTCAGCGACCGGGGCGCCTCGACCACACGTAGCCCGCGGCCCCCAGCAGGGCGCCCGTGAGGCAGACCCAGATCGCGGTGGAGTCGATGACCCCGCGGGCGCACAGCACAGCGGCGACGGCGAGCGCGACCAGCCAGGCGGCGATGCCGACCAGGAACACCGGGCGCAGGCTGACGGGCACGGGCTCCGGGTTCGCCTTGCGGCGTTCTGGGTGGAGCACGACCTCGATCAGTGATGGCACGGTGACCAGGTTACGTCGCCGCGCTGCTAAGACCGGGACCCGACCGCCAAGGACGTGGCCGTGGCGAGCGCCTCGGGCACGGCCGCGAGGTACGCGTGGGCCACGTCGTACGGCTCCAAGCCGGTGGCACGCACGCCGTCCACGTCGTTCTCCTCGTGCGCGAGGACCGCCGCGAGGGTGGGGCCGTACGGGCCCGTCTGCTCGTTGAGGGCGTGCGCGACATCGGCCGAGACGCCTGTGCGGCTGACCAGGTCGGACGTCGCGATGCCCAACTGGGAGGCGACGGCCGAGAGCAGCCCGACGGTGTACGCGGCGTCGTCGCCGGCGAGGGCGCGGCACGTCAGCGCCCGGGTCAGGGTGGCCCAGAGCGCGCCCACCGTGGTGGGGCGGGCGTCGATGAGCGAGGCCATGGCCAGGGCCGCGAGCTGCTGGGGGCCGACGAGCACCACGGCCTGGTGCACCGAGTCGATCTCACGGCGCAGCGCGTAGACGCTCGAGTTGACCAGGTGCAGCACGCGGATCGCGAGCTCGGGGTCCGAGCTGACCACGCGCACCACCGCGGCCTGGTCGATGGACTCCCCGCTGAGCAGCTGCATGAGCTCGAGGCACTGCAGCTCGCCGGCGGAGAAGTCGCGGCCCGTGGTCTCGGGGTGCCGCTGGAACATGGGGCCCTGCAGCAGGTCGATGCCGGCCTGCTGGCCGATGCGGATCCGCTCGCGGTTGTCGGCGCGCTCGCCGATCACCGTGGCGCCCGCGGCGTGCGCGCGGGACGCGAGCTCGCTGACCCGGTCGGGTCCCCGGGCCACGTCCACCTTGACCAGGTCGACCTGGGGGAGCAGCTCGTCCTGCGAGGAGCTGCCGGTGTAGTCGGCCAACGCGATGCGCGCGCCGCGCTGCCGTGCCGCGTCGACGAGCAGACGGGCGTCGGCGCGCTGGGCGAGCAGGGGGGACAGTTCGAGGACCACCCCGTGCGGGCTGGTCGGGACCTCGAGCTCGCCGGTGAGCAGTCGGTTGGTGGCGCGGAGCAGGACGGCGCGATCGCCGGCCAGCGCGGCGAGGTCGAGCTTGTCGTACTCCGCCTCGATGAGGTGCTCGACCTGGTGCTCGGGGAAGGCCGTGCCATTGGCGTCCAGCACGACCACTCGGATGGCGTACCCGTACACCGCCCGGTCCGAGTGCACCACGGGCTGCCGCAGCACGGTGATCTCGCTGACCCGTGCGGCCGGGTTGCGACCATCGAGGACACTCATGGACAGATCCCCCTGGGGATGACGGGCGGTCAAACTGACGACACCAGTCTGATCGGCCTGCTGCCTGCGGAGATGAGTGAAAACGCTTGCGCAGTTCCAGGCGGAGCCGCGTGCGGCTCAGCCGAGGGGCGCGTGCAGGGGCCAGTCGTCGTTGAGGACCGTCTGCACGGCCGCCCCGGTGCTGGGGTCGACCACGAGCGGGGCCAGCAGGTTCGCCGTGTGCGGCACCCCGCCGTCGGCGGGGTGCACCACGACCAGCAGCAGGTGCTCCTCGGGGCTCCCGCCGACGAGCGCCTTCGCCTCAGCGTCGACACGCGGTGAGTAGTCGGGGAAGAACAAGCGCGGCGGGACGACGAACAGCCGCACCGGGGCCCGGCCTGCGGGGGCGCTCCGCATCGCGAACAGGGTGCCCTCGTCGTCCAGTGCGTCGAGTGTGAACGTCTCGTGCCCAGGGAGCCCGGGGAGCGGGGCGCGCAGGTGGAGCTGGTGCGGGACCGTCGTCTGATGTGTGGGGCTGTCCGCCACCGCCACGGCGCTCACCGGAGGTAGTCCATCAGGCTGGGCTGGAGCACCTTGGCGGCGGCTCCGAGCGCGCCCTGGTAGGCGACCTCCTGCATGCCGAGCTGGAGGATGATCTCGGCCAGGTCGATGTCCTCGATCGCGGAGAGCTGGGTCTTGGTGGTCTGCGCGCTCTCGGCCAGGTTGGTCTGCGCGTTGATCACGCGGGTCTGCCGGGCGCCGACGGCCGACAGCTCGGTGAGCACCGTCTCGAAGCGGGAGTCCAGCGTGTTGAGCTGCGCTGTGGCGTCGCCGCCCGGGGTGCGCAGCGTCGCCGCGATCGTGTCGAGCAGCGCGAACACGGACTGCGCGCCGTCGCCGTAGATCTTCGCGCCGTCGGCGTCGACGCGGATCGTGGTGGCGTCGGCGACCCGGCGCTCGACCGTCGCGGACCCCGCCCCGGTGAACGAGTACGTCGGGGGTGTGGTGGTGCTGTCGACGGTGAAGGCGACCCCCGCGTCGGAGGTGCCGGCGAAGACGGTGCGCCCCAGGTAGGTGGTGTTCGCCTGCTGGAGCAGCTCGTCGCGCAACCCCTCGATCTCGACGGCGATCGCCTCGCGGGCCGGCGTGTTCATGGCGCCGCTGCCGCTCTGCACCACGAGGTCGCGCACCCGGCGCATCGTCGTGGAGGTGGTCTGCAGGGCGCTGTCGATCGTGGTGAGCCAGGCGTTGCCGTCGTCGGCGTTGCGCTTGTACTGGTTCTGCACCCGCTGCTCGCCGCGCAGGCGGAGCATGTCGGAGGCTCCGGCGGGGTCGTCCGACGGCACGTTGATCTTCTTGCCGCTGGACATCTTCGCCTGCAGGTCGGCCATGGTCGACAGGTTGAGCTGCAGGTTGGCCAGCGTCGAGCGCTGGACGGACTGGTGCGTCACACGGTTGATCATCTTTACCGCCCCACGATTCCGGTTCTGTTGATCAGGGTGTCGAGCATCTCGTCGATCGCGCTCATCACCCGGGCGGCGCCCTCGTAGGCGCGCTGGTAGGCGAGCAGGTTGACCGTCTCCTCGTCGGTGTCGACGCTCGTCTGCGCGACCTGCTGCGCGGCGGCCGACGCCCGCGTGGCCTCAGCGGCGGTGGCGCGCGACACGGCGCTGCCGGTGCTGACGCCGAGCTGGACGACGAACGCGCTCCAGGCCGCGTCGGGGCCGTCCACGGCCGCGCCGAGCTGGGCGATCTTGTCGGCGAACGAGCCGTCGAGCGCGCCTGCGCCCGGAGCCGCGACCGCGACCAGTGCCGGGTCGTCGAACGCGACCGTGAGGCCGAGGGCGGCGGGCCGCCCCGCCTCGAAGGTGAAGAAGTCGCCCCCCGGCGCGCCGGTGGTGGTCAGCGCCTGGCCGTGCAACGCGTTGACCTGAGTCGCGAGCTGGGTCGCCAACTTGTCGTAGGAGGCCGCGGCCTCGGTGAGCATGCCACCCGTGCCGCCCGCGGCTGGCGGAGCCAGCACCGACAGGAGGCCGGCGACCTGGCCGCCCTCGAGCCCTGCGGAGCGGGACGTGTCGGCGGCCCAGACGACACGGACGTCCGCGCCGCCGGTCGCGTCGGCGAACCCGGCGGCGCCGGTCACCGCGAGCGCGCGGGCCTTCGAGCCGTCGACCATCATGTTGCCGCCGACGAGGACGTCGATCTGGCCGTTCTCCTGAGTGCGGGTGGTCGCGCCGACGAGGCCCGACAGCTCGGTGACGAGCAGGTCACGCTGGTCCTTGAGCTCGTTCGCGCTCGAGCCCGAGTTCTCGACGGCCAGGATGCGCTTGTTCAGGTCCGCGATGTTCGCCGCCGCGGTGTTCGCCTTCTCGACCAGCGACGCTGTCTGGGTGCGGGCCTGCGTCCACTGGGTGCCCGCCGCGGTGTACAGGGTGGCGATGCGGTCGCCCACGGCGGCGGCCGTCTCTAGGAGCACCGCCCGCGACGACTCCTTGTTGGGCGTGTTGGCGACGTCCTGGAAGGCCGCCCACAGGTCGGTGAGCTGTGTCGCGAGCCCGGTGGCGGCCGGTTCGCCGATGTTCGTCTCGAGCAGCTTCGACGCCGCGGCGCGAGCGCCCAGGTACGAGCTGCTGGCCGTGGTGGTGCGGACCTGCGCGTCGAGGAACACGTCGTTGAGCCGCGCGATGTCGGTCACGGCCGTGCCGTAGCCCGGGCCGTTCGTCGTGGAGAACATCGACGGCAGCTGCGACGCGGGCAGCGACGACAGCGCGGCGCGCTGGCGCGTGTAGCCGACGGTGTTGGCGTTGGCGATGTTCTGCCCGGTGACCTCGAGGGCCTGGCGCTGGGCGATCAGCGAGCTCAGCGCGGTGCCGAGTCCGGAGAAGGTGCTCACGTGGGGGCCTCTCAGAAAGACTGGTCGAGCAGCTGGGCGCTGCGGTCGGATTCCGGCGCGAGGCCGTGGGGAGCGTAGGTCTGCACCGTGTCCTGCAGGGACATGAGCGTCTCCTGGGTGGCGCGGTGCGACATCGCAAGCAACTCGCGGTTGCCGTTGGCGAGCTGGGAGATCTCGGAGGTGAGGGTGACGAAGGCGTCGCGGTGCGCGCGCAGCAGCTCGTCCCACGGGCTCGGGGCGTGCTGGGACAAGGTCAGCAGGCTGGTGTCCTCGTCCACGCCGAGCATCGCGGCGGCGGCCTCGGCCTCGATCGAGCGGCCGAGCTCCGCCTCGCGGATCTGCTCGAGCACGGACTCGACCTCACGCGTCGCGTGGCCGAGCCAGCGGGTGCGTCCGCTGGTGAGGATCAGCTGCTCCTCCTCCAGCTTGAAGAGCAGGAGCTCGAGCAGGCGCCGCTCTTGCCACAGCACGTCGGACAGCCGGCTGAGGACCACCTGGCCACCGCCTCTCGCTCGTCGTTCGGCGCGGTCCGCGCCGGGGTTCTGGCTTCCTGATCGGATGCGGCGCCCAGGTCATGACCTTTTCGCGGGGGGTGATCTGCACTCGATGGGGTGGTCCGGCTGGCGCCGGGGCGCGTGGGCGGGGGGTCATGGACGGGTGTCCAGCGTCTTCACCGTGTCGTCGAGCCATGCGCCACGCCGGATGTGACCTTCGTCACACTCGTCGTGGCGGGATCTCCTGATGCGCCTCCTGTGGGCGATTCGACCGTCCGCAATCGTCCGCTTCGTCATTCTCGCCCGACGCGCAGCGCCAGCGGCGATCTGCCCGACGGGCTCAAGCACCTCGGGGCGGCGGTCGAGAGAACCTGGGTGACAGCCTCCGGACACCCCACCGACGACCTCGTGGTCGCGAACCTGGCCTTGGTCGGGTACCACGTCAGCGAGGTCATGATGCGGGTGCCCCCCACCGTGACGCGCGACGAGCTCGCCTCGGCCGGGAGCCTGGCCCTCGTGCTGGCGGCCCGTGCCTACGACGCGTCCACCGGGGTGCCGTTCGCCCGCTACGCGGCGCTGCGTATCCGCGGAGCGCTGCTCGACGAGCTGCGCTCCATGGACTGGGCGACCCGCGGGGCCCGCCACCGCGCCCGCGAGCTCGCCGCGACGAACGACCGCCTGACCGGCGCGCTCGGTCGCGCCCCCTCGCGCGAGGAGCTGGCCCAGGCCCTCGGCACGGACGTCACCGCCGTCGACCAGGCCCGCCAGGACGCCGAGCGCCGCGTGCTCAGCATCGACGCGACGGTCAACCCGGTCGCGGACCTGCTGAGCGACGACAGCCCCGGCCCGGAGGACGCGCTGCTCATCAGCGAGCGCATGCGCTACCTGCGCGCCGGCGTCGAGGCGCTGCCTGACCGACTGCGCCAGGTCGTCGAGGAGCTGTTCTTCCACGACCGCCCGGTCGCCGAGCTCGCCGCCGAGATGGGCGTCACCCAGTCCCGGATCAGCCAGCTGCGCACCGAGGCTCTCGGCCTGCTCCGCGACGGCCTCAACGCGAGCCTGGACCCCGATCTGGTCACCACCGGCGAGCGCCCGCAGGGCGTCGCCGAACGACGTCGGCAGACGTACTTCGCCGCCGTGGCGGCTCGTGCGGCCACCTCGGCGAACCGCGCCGCCATGACCGAGGCGGTCTCCGTGCCGACCCCGCGCCGTGGCGCGGACAGCGGTCGTGCCGTCGGAGCCCCGTCGCGGCTCACCAGCGCCTGAGCGCCGCCCAGCGCGCACGGCCGGAGAAAAAAAGCCGCACGAACTCCTCAGGAGTGGGGCCACCGGCCCGATGAGGGAGGTGTGCCCACGGATGGGCAGCACTAGACCCCTCAAGGAGGACGTTCATCATGGGTCTCTCGATCAACCAGAACATCGCCGCGGTCAACTCGTACCGCAACCTGTCGAACACGCAGAACGACCTGAGCAAGTCGCTCGAGAAGCTCTCCTCGGGCTTCCGCATCAACCGCGCGGCGGACGACGCTGCCGGCCTCGCGATCTCCGAGGGCCTGCGCTCGCAGGTCGGTGGCCTCAAGGTCGCCGCCCGCAACGCCCAGGACGGCATCTCGGTCGTCCAGACCGCTGAAGGCGCGCTGACCGAGGTCCACGCGATCCTGCAGCGTGTTCGTGACCTCGCGGTCCAGGGCGCCAACGACTCGAACAACGACAAGGCTCGCGAGAACATCGAGACCGAGATCACGAGCCTCGGCGCCGAGCTCAACCGCATCTCGGAGGCCACGAACTTCAACGGCACCAAGCTGCTCAACGGCGACAACGCCAGCCTGAAGTTCCAGGTCGGGGCAGATGGTGACCAGAACAGCATGATCGAGGTCACGCTCGCGGACGTCGCCGCGACCGTCGAGAACATCGGCGACCTCAAGGTGACGGACCACGACACCGCGCAGGCGTCGATCGTTTCTGTCGACGCGGCCATCCAGGCCATCTCGACCAACCGCGCCGAGCTCGGTGCGCTGCAGAACCGGTTCGAGCACACCATCAAGAACATCAACGTGTCGGTGGAGAACCTCTCGGCCTCCGAGAGCCGCATCCGCGACACCGACATGGCGTCCGAGATGGTCAGCTTCACCCGGGCGCAGATCCTGTCGCAGGCCGGCACGGCGATGCTCGCGCAGGCCAACCAGATCCCCCAGGGCGTGCTCTCGCTCCTGCGGTGATCGCGACCTCACCCGTGAGGTGAGGGCACAGCACCACACGATCGGCGGTGGGTGGACAACCGTCCGCCCACCGCCGATCGCTTTTTCAGGCCAGTGACGAGCACGTAGGCACGCAAGACGGAGGAAGGCGCCAGATGGGATCGCTCGGGATCGACGGGTTGGTCAGCGGTCTGAACACCACGGATCTGATCAACCAGCTCATGCTTGCCGAGGCCGGGCCGCAGCGGCTCCTCGTGTCGAAGCAGTCGAGCACGAGCAGCATGGTCACGGCGCTGCAGGCGCTGAACGCGAAGCTCTCGTCGCTGGGCGACGCTGCGACGGCGGCCACCAAGACCTCGTCCTGGGCAGCGGCGCACGCCACGTCCTCGCACTCCTCCGTGACGGCCACCGCCACGGCGGGCGCCCAGCCGTCCACTCTGAGCTTCACCGTCTCGCAGGTCGCGCAGTCCCAGTCCTCTCTCGTGACGCTCCCGAGCGGCTACGACACCACGACCCCGAGTTTCACCATCTCGCAGGGTGGCGTCGACACGGTTGTCACCGCTGCCAGCAGCGACATCACCGACATCGTCTCCGCCTTCAACGCGTCCGGCACGGGTGTCAAGGCCGCGGCGGTCAACGTCGGCACGGCGGCGGCGCCCGAGTACCGGCTCCAGCTCACGGGAGTCGAGACCGGGGCCGGCAAGGGCTTCTCGCTGTCGGTTGCCACCGGCGCGGACGGCTCAGGCACGCAGCCATTGACGCTGAACGACGTGCGCACCGCCCAGGACGCCCGTCTGACCCTGTGGGCGGGCACCGCGTTCGAGCAGCCCGTCACCTCCTCGACGAACACGTTCTCCGGTTTGATGGCGGGTGTCGACGTCACGGTCACCCAGGTCGAGGCCGAGCCGGTCTCCCTCACGGTGGCCCGCGACGACGCGGCAGTGACCAAGCTGGCCACCGACCTGATGGGCTCCCTCGGCGTGGTCATGTCCGAGATCTCCAGCCGCACGGCGCCGACGACAACCACGGCTGCCGACGGCCGCTCGATCGTCACCGGCGGGCTGTTCAGCGGCGACAGCGCCGTGCGTGGCCTGCAGCAGCAGCTGCAGAGCGCCATGGCCTTCCCCGTGGACGGGATGTCGCCCTCCGAGGTGGGCATCAGCATCAACGCCAAGACCGGCCAGTTCGACTTCGACGAGGAGAAGTTCGCCGCGGCGCTCGCCGCCGACCCGGCACGGGTCGAGAAGATCGTCTCCGGGCTCGCCGCGCGCGTCGGGGAGGTGGCCACAGGAGCCTCCGACAAGTACGAGGGCACCCTGACGCTGAAGATCCAGAGCCAGGAGGGCATGGTCAAGAGCCTCGGCGAGCAGATCGCGTCGTGGGACCTGCGCCTGGCGTCCCGCCGCGAGGGCCTGCAGAAGACCTACGCGGCACTCGAGGTCTCGCTCTCGAACCTCCAGTCCCAGTCGAGCTGGCTGACTAGCCAGATCGCGTCGCTCCCGTCCACGAGCTCCTGAGGCCGGGACCTCCTCCGACCTGATCCGTGACCCAAGGAGACCGGCATGTATGACGCCCGATCGCGGTACCTCGCCGACACCGTCGCGACGGTCGGATCCGAGCGCCTGCTGACGATGCTGTACGACCGGATGCTGCTCGACGTGGAGCGGGCCGAGGCGGCGCAGCGTGCCGGTGACCGGGTGGAAGGCACCGCGCAGCTCACGCACGCCCAGGAGATCCTCTCGGAGCTCATCGCGAGCCTCGACGTCGACTCCTGGGACGGCGGGCCTGGTCTCATGTCGATCTACACGTTCCTGCTCTCCGAGCTCATCGAGGCCTCGACGACGGCGGACCCCGACCGCACGGCGGCGTGCCGCGGGATCATCGAGCCGCTGCGTGAGGCGTGGCACGGCGCCGCCGATGCCGTGGCACGGACCGCGGCTCCGGCGCCGCCGCCCGCCATGACCAGCACCGAGGCCCTCATGGGCGAGCTGGGCGTCGGCTGACATGGGCTCCGACACGGCAGTCGCCGTGGCCGGCGACGACCAGGTCGAGGCGAGCGGCCCGGCCGATGGCTGGGACGCGGCCCTCGACGCCCTCGAGATGGCAGCCGCGCAGGCTCAGGCGCTGGCGCTGGCAGGCCTCGCCGGCGAGGCGACGTCGCCCGCGGTATGGGCGCCTGGCTCTGAAGACCTTGGCCCTCTCCCCGCTCGCCTGGCCGCGCGAGCCCAGCAGATCCTCGACGCCCAGGCCGAGGCGGCCCAGCTCGTGGCCGAGGCGTCCGCGCTGAGCCGGCGGCACCTGGAGACGGTCGCGGCCCTCCGCCCGCACCCCTCCGGGACCCCCGTGTACCTCGACGTCGAGGGCTGACGGCGCGTTTCGGCGGGTCGCCACGCGACGGCCCGACCCGGACACCGGCGGACACACAGGCGCGAACCCGTTCGGCCGTCCGGGTGAAGGTCGGCCTCGGGGGGTGGAACCCCTCAGGTCCTCGTGAGGGCCTCCGATGGGGAACCCGAGCACGGATCGCTCACGTCGAAGGCCACGGATCGGCCGACCTGAAGTACCACGTCGGTGAGGTGGCCCCCCGCATGTCCATGTTCAGCTCGGTCAGCTATGTGGCGCTCAACAGCGCCCTGGACGGCCTGGCGCTGCGACAGCGCGCCATCGCGGAGAACGTCGCGAACATCCAGACCCCTGGCTACCACGCCCAGCGCGTGTCCTTCGAGGACGCCCTCGGTCGCGCGGTGAGCAGGGGCACGGGCGCCGCGTCCGCCACGACGGCGCGGTCCCTCGAGCCCACCCGCGAGGACGGCAACAACGTCAACCTCGACGCCGAGACCCTGCTCAACATCGACACCAATCTGCGCTACCAGCTCGCGACGCAAGCCGTCAGCGGCACGTACTCCGGGATCCGCACCGCCATGAGGAGCAGCTGATGACCACGTTCGGCGCCATCGGCATCGCCAGCACGGGCCTGACCGTCTACCGCAAGTGGCTGGACGCCGTCAGCGACAACCTGGCGAACATGTCCACCGCGACGTCCACCACCGAGGACGCGTACCAGGCCAAGTACGTGATCGCCCAGGAGATCGCCACGCAGGACGGCGGCGGCGTCCAGGTGGCCGGCATCGCCCTCGGCGACGCGGAGGGGCGCATGGTCTACGAGCCGGAGAACCCGCTCGCCGACGAGGCCGGGTACGTGCGCTACCCCGATGTGGACATGTCCAGCCAGATGACCCAGCTGATCATGGCCCAGCGCGGCTACCAGGCGAACGCCGCCGTGGTGGACCGCGCCAAGGCGACCTATGAGGCGGCACTCCAGATCGGACGCAACTGATGAGCATCCCCGCGATCGGTGGCGTGACCTCGGTCGCGCCCACCGCGTACCTGTCCGCGCTGACCGGCGCCGACACCGCAGCCCCGGCCTCCGACGGCAGCGCGTTCGCGTCGGTGCTCGGGTCCATCGACTCGCTGCAGGGCCTGCAGGCGACCAGCAACGAGCTCGCGGTGCGCGCCGTGACCGGTGACCTCGACGACGTGCACGACTACACGGTGGCCGCGGCCGAGGCGAGCCTCACGCTCGAGCTCACCGCGGCGCTGCGCAACAAGGCTGTGGACGCGTTCACCGAGATCATGCGGATGCAGGCCTGATGCCCGCGCAGATCTCCGCGGTGCTGGAGCGGATGGGCGGCACCGTCAAGCAGTTCACGCTGGCGCAGCGCACGCTCGCGATCATCGGACTGGCAGTGCTGGTGCTGGGGGCCGTGGCCCTGACCAGCTGGATGACCAAGCCGAGCCTGAGCCCGCTGTTCACCAGCCTCTCCGCGACCGACGCGAGCGCCGTCGTGGACGAGCTCAGCGCGGCGGGCGTCGCCTACGAGCTCGCCGACGGCGGCTCGACGGTGATGGTCCCCGCCGACCAGCTGTACTCGATGCGCCTCAAGCTGGCGGCGGCGGGCCTGCCCGCGAACGCGGACGGCGCCGGGTACTCGCTGCTCGACGACATGGGCATGACCGCCTCGGAGTTCCAGCAGGAGGTCACCTACCAGCGGGCGCTCGAGGGCGAGCTCTCCAAGACGATCAGCGCGCTGTCCGGGGTCGAGGCCGCGACGGTCAAGCTGGCCATCCCCGAGGACAGCGTCTTCGTGTCGCAGACGGCCGACCCGACCGCCTCGGTGTTCGTCCGGACGGCCCAGGGCTCCACGCTCGGAGCCGAGAAGGTCCAGGCCATCGTGCACCTCGTCTCGGCCGGCATCGAGGGCATGAAGCCCGCCGACGTCGCCGTTGTCGACTCGAGCGGCGCCGTGCTGTCCACGGTGGGCGCCGAGACCGGCACCGGGCTCTCCGGCCAGCAGACGGCCGAGTACGAGTCGCGGGTGCAGCTCGCGGTGCAGGCGATGCTCGACCGGCTCGTCGGCGCCGGCAAGTCCGCGGTGACGCTCACCGCCGAGCTGGACTACGACAAGACGGAGCGGGTCAGCGAGCAGTTCTCGGCGACCCCTGACGTGCCGCCGCTGATCTCCGCGACCACCACCGAGGAGTACACCGGTCGTGGCAGCACCTCCACCGGGGTGCTCGGCCCGGACAACATCGCCGTGCCGTCGGGGGACGCCGACGCCGGCGCGTACTCGTCGACCACGGAGAACCTCAACAACGCCGTGAACAAGGTGACCGAGCAGACGGTCACCGCCCCCGGCAGCGTGAAGCGGCAGTCGCTCGCGGTCGCCGTGGACGCGGCCGCCGCGGCCAAGATCGACATGAACGAGCTCACCGCCATGGTCAGCGCCGCCGCGGGCATCGACACCGCGCGGGGCGACACGGTCGCCGTGCAGCGGATGGCCTTCGACACCACGACCGCGGAGGCGGCGCAGGCCGCGTTGAGCGCGGCCGACGCGCAGGCGGCGAAGGCCGCGACGGCCTCACTGGTCCGCGAGCTGGCGATCGCCGGCGCGGTCCTGCTCATCGTGCTGGCGCTGCTCGTCGCGGCCGTCCGCCGGTCGCGGCGGAACCGCCGGGAGTCGCTCGACATCGGCGAGCTGCCCTTGCTGGGCGCCGGTGACGACCCGCTCGAGCTGGAGGGCCCGGACCTGGCGCTCGCCGCGCTGACCCCGCCGGTGGCGCCGGACGGCTCGGCGATCCGGCGCGCGGAGATCAGCGCGCTGGCCGACGAGCAGCCCGCGGAGGTCGCGGACCTCCTGCGCGGCTGGCTCAGCACCTCCGGCTCCGGGGCGGGCAGGCGCTGATGGCCACGCTGACTGGCGCCCAGAAGGCCGCCATGGTGCTGCTCCAGCTGGGCCGTGACCGCGCCGCGCGTGTGATGGCGCAGCTCGACGTCGCCGAGATCGAAGAGCTGACCGCCGAGATCCTCCGCCTGGAGCACGTCGACCAGGCCGTGGCCGACGAGGTGCTGGACGAGTTCTACGAGGTCTCCCTGAGCGGGCCCGGGGTGGGCGGCGGCCTGGGCTACGCCCAGCACCTGCTCGAGGCGTCCATCGGACGGGACCAGGCCGCGGGGATGATCGACCGCCTCCAGTCCACGATGGCTGGGCAGCGGTTCGACTTCCTGCAGAACGCTGACGCCCGCCAGGTGCTGTCGTTGATCAGCGGCGAGCACCCGCAGACCATCGCGCTGGTCCTCGCCCACCTGCGTCCCGACCACGCGTCGGCGATCCTCGCCGGCCTGGCGGGAGACCTCCAGGCCGAGGTCGCGCACCGCATCGCGCTGATGGAGCGCGCGTCGCCGGACGTGGTGGCCGTGGTCGCCGACAGCCTGCGCCGCAACGCCTCGACGGTGCTGACCCCGCAGGAGCTCTCCGCCGTCGGCGGCGTGCAGCCGTTGGTGGAGATCATCAACCGCGCGGACCCGATGACCGAGAAGCTCATCCTCGAGGGACTGCAGGAGCGGGACGAGGCCCTCGCCGAGGAGGTCCGGAGCCGGATGTTCGTGTTCGGCGACATCGTGCTGCTCGAGGACCGGGCGATGCAGCTCGTGCTGCGCCAGGTCGAGACGGGCGAGCTCTCCGTGGCGCTCAAGGGCGTCGGCGACGAGGTGCGCGACAAGATCCTGCGGAACCTGTCCGAGCGGGCGCGCGAGAACCTCCTCGAGGAGGTCGAGCTGCTGGGACCGGTGCGCCTGTCGCAGGTCGAGGACGCCCGCGCGGGGATCGTGCAGGTCATCCGCCGCCTGGAGGAGGGCGGCCAGATCGTCATCCGCCGCGAGGGCGAGGACGAGTATGTCTCCTGACCTGCGGACCAGTCCGTTCCACAGCGCGGCCATCGGCCAGCCCCGAGACGCGGCGCGCGACGCCGCCCGGGCCGCCGAGCTCGAGCTCGCGCGGGGGGCCGGGCACGCCGTGGGTTTCGCGGCAGGGCGCCGCGAGGCCGCCCAGCTCGCTGCCGTCGAGGCCGAGCGGGTGGCGGCGGAGCGCGCCGTGGCTGACGCCACGCGAGCCGCCGAGCACGCTGCCGCGCTGGCAGTGCTCGAGCGGGCGGCCGCCGCCGCGGCAGCGCGCACCGCTCCGGTCCTCGCCGAGCTCGAGCAGCGCCTGCACGGCGCGGCCCTCGAGCTCGCCCAGGCCGTGCTCGGCCACGAGCTGCGGGACGGCGAGCACTCGGCGCGCGCGGCGCTGGCCCGCGTGCGGCAGCACCCCCAGCAGGTGGGCCCGCAGACGGTGCGGATGCACCCGCGCGACCTCGCGGCGCTCGAGGCCGTCGGCGTGACGGCCGACATCGACGGGCTCACGCTGGTCGCCGACGCGACGCTCGGGCTGGGCGACGCGGTGAGCGAGCACCCCGACGGGTACCTGGACGCCCGACTGGCCACCGCCCTGGACCGGGTGCGCGCGGCGCTCGAGCTGCCGCTGGCGAGCACTGCCGGGCAGGAGCCGGCGTGAGCGCCCCCACGCTCGACCCCCCCGTGGCGTTCTCCGAGACGGGCGCCTCCTGCTGGGACCGCGCTCTGCGGGTCGCGCGGCCCGAGGTGGTGGGCTCGGTGCGAGGCATCGTCGGCCTGACCATCGAGGTCGCCGGGACGATGTCCGCGGTGGGCGACCTCGTCCAGATCGGCTCCGGGCCCGACGCGGTGCCCGCCGAGGTCGTCGCGGCGGATCGCGACGCGGCACGGTGCATGCCGCTCGGCCCCACGCACGGGCTCCGCAGCGGCATGCCGGTGCGCGCCCTGGGCTCCGCGCTCACCGCCCCCGTGGGGCGCGGCCTGCTCGGACGCGTCGTGGACGGCCTGGGCCGCCCGATCGACGGCAAGGGCCCGCTCCGTGCCGACGCGCGCCTGCCCGTCACCGGGAACGCGCCGCACCCCCTCGAGCGCGCCCGGGTCGCCGAGCCGCTCGAGCTCGGCGTGCGGGTGCTCGACACCTTGGTGACGGTCGGCCGCGGGCAGCGCATGGGCCTGTTCGCCGGCTCCGGCGTCGGCAAGTCGAGCCTGCTGTCCATGGTCGCGCGCGGCACCGACGCCGAGGTGTCCGTGATCGCCCTGGTCGGGGAGCGTGGCCGTGAGGTGCGCGAGTTCCTCGAGGACGACCTGGGCCCCGAGGGCCTGGCGCGTTCGGTGGTGGTCGTCGCGACCTCGGACGAGCCGCCCTTGGTGCGCCTCCGCTCGGCCTTCGTGGCCACCCGGATCGCTGAGGGCTTTCGCGACGAGGGCTCGCACGTCGTGCTGATGATGGACTCCCTGACCCGCGTGGCGATGGCGCAGCGCGAGATCGGCCTGTCGGTGGGGGAGCCCCCGGCGACGCGCGGCTACCCGCCCAGCACCTTCGCGCTGCTCGCCCAGCTGCTCGAGCGGGCCGGCACCGCGGCCACCGGGTCGATCACCGGCATCTACACCGTGCTGGTCGACGGTGACGACCACAACGAGCCGATCGCCGACGCGGCCCGCTCGATCCTCGACGGCCACGTGGTGCTCGACCGCAAGCTCGCGGTCGCCGGCCACTTCCCGAGCGTCGACGCGCTCGCGTCGATCTCCCGCGTCGCCACCCGCGTCATCTCCCGCGAGCAGCGGAGCCTGGCTGTCGGCCTGCGCACCGTGATGGCCGCGCGCCGCCAGGCGCAGGACCTGCTCGACGTGGGCGCCTATGTCTCGGGATCCAACCCCCTGGTGGACGCGGCCGTCACGCACGGCCGCGCCATCGACGCGTTCCTGCAGCAGCCCCTCGAGGACGCCGCCGGCGCCGAGGACTCCTGGCGGCGGCTGGCCGAGCTGGTGGCCGTGATGGGCGTGACCGCATGAGCCGCGCATTCCGCCTGGCGAGCCTGCTGCGGCTGCGCGGCATCGCCGAGGACCGCGCCGCCGTCGAGCTCGCCGCCGCCACCCGCCGTCGGGACGAGGCGGAGCGCCGTCGGCTCGACACCGAGGTGATGCTCGGGAACGCCGCGCTGCCCGCTCGGGCCGACGAGCTGCACTGGCGCGCGGCCATCGCGAGCCGCACCGCCCTCAGCGGCCTGCTGATCGAGCACGGGACGCGCGTGGCGCGAGCCCAGGACGACGTGGATGGCGCGCAGGGAGTGTGGTCGCAGGCGCGCACCGCCACCCGCACGTTGGAGAAGCTCGAGGAGCGGCACGACGCCGAGGTCCGCTCGGAGGACGAGCGGGCCGAGCAGGCGGTCCTCGACGAGGTCGCGGGGCGTCGGCGCCCCGCGGGAGCAGACGGAGGACCCCGATGAGCGGCATGGCAGGCGTGCAGCCCAGCGGCATGGCGGGCGTGCAGGCGCGTATCGCGGAGCTTCGCCAGCTCGTGGAGCCCACCGCGCCGGTCGTGGCGTCGGCAGTGGCGGCCTCGACCAGTGGGGGCAGCTCGGACGCGTCCTTCGCCGCGGCCCTCGCGGCCCTCGGCGTGGACCCGGCCCAGTACGCGGCGCTGGCTGGCGGATCGTCCGGCTCGGGCGCCGCGACGGGCCAGGGCCTCGTGGAGGCGGCCAAGAAGTACCTCGGCGTCCCGTACGTGTGGGGTGGCGAGACCCTCGACGAGGGCGGCCTGGACTGCTCCGGCCTGGTGCTCCGCGCCATGACCGACCTGGGCGTCGGAGACGGCGTCCCGCGCACCGCACGGCAGCAGATGACCATCGGCGCGCCGGTGGCGAGCCTCGACCAGGCCCTGCCCGGGGACCTCCTGGTCTTCGGCGGCGGCACGCACATCGGCATCTATGTAGGGGACGGCCAGATGATCGACGCGCCCAGGGCGGGCTCGCACGTGCAGATCCGCGACGTGTACGCGACGCCCACCGCCATCCGGCGCGTGCTGCCGCAGGAGGCGGCGGTCGCCGACCCGGGCGTGGCCCTGTCAGCGGCGCTGACCACCGCGACCGCGCAGCGCAGCGTGCTGAGCCTGATGGCCGGCGCGGGGGTGGCCTCGTGACCGCGCCAGTGGCGTCGCGCGGCGTGCCCGCACCCGCCCCCGCGCCGCAACCGGCGCAGTCTGCGCCGGGGCGCTCCGCGACCCAGCAGGACTTCGACGCGGTGCTCCGCGACCAGGTCCGACGTGACGACGTGCGGCGCGACGACGTCCGACGTGACGACGTTCGACGTGATGACGTCCGACGTGAGCAGGCGGGACGCGACCAGGTCGGACGCGGCGCCCAGACGCGTGTCCAGGACCGTCCAGCGGGGGTCGCCCCCAGCACCGAGGGCGAGGCGACGCTCGACAGCGGCCTCACCGGAGCGATCGCGGCCGCCGCCCAGCTCGTGGCGGCCCCGGTGGTCCCGTCGGCGCCGCTGGCGGCTCCCACCGCTGCCGAGGGGCCCGAGGGCGCGCCGGCCGGGACCAGCCTGACGCCTGTCGCCGACCCGTCTGCGCTCGCGACGGCGCTCGCGGCGGCCTCGACCGCCGCGTCGCTCGGTGGGGCGCCATCCGGCGTCGTCGCGGACGGCGCCGGGACGGCCGGTGGCGCAGCGGTCCTCGGCGCGCAGGCGTCGCCGGTCATCGCCGCCGCGGACGTCGCCGCGATTCCACCTAGCCCGGTCGCCGGTGAGACGGCGCCTGTCGTCGTGCCGCCTCGTGCCGTCATGCCCGAGCCCGTCGTCAGCGCGCCCACCGCGCCGACCGGCGTGCCCGCCGCCGCGGTGGACGGACAGGGCGCGGCGCCGCGCGCAGCCCAGCCCGCCGCCCCCGCGCCAGCGGCCCCCGCCGCGCCCGTCCCGGCGGACGCGCTGCCCGCCGTCGCGACCGCTCCCGTGGAGCCGCCCGTCGCGCCCGCCGCCGTGCGGGCAGCGGTCCCCGTCCCGCCGCCCCCGCCCGTGCCGGTCGCCGCCCAGCTCGCGCCCCAGCTCGCGTCGCTGCGCAGCCTGGGGGAGGGGCAGCACGTGATGTCCCTCGCGATCGACCCCGAGCACCTCGGCCCCGTGCGGGTCGTCGCGCACATCAGCCCCGACGCCATCCGGATCGAGCTGATCGGGGCCACGGACGCCTCACGCGAGGCGCTGCGCGGCTCGCTCTCCGAGCTGCGGCGGGACCTCGCCGCGTCAGGCCTGCAGGCCGAGCTCCAGCTCGGGCAGCGGCAGGCTGGCTCGAGCGACCAGGGCCGCGCCGACGGAGGACCCGCTCGCGGCGCCTCCCCGACAGCCTCCACCGGCGCCGGCGGCACTGCCGCCGGGGACCTCCCCACCCAGCCCCGCACCCCGTCGGCCACCCGGCCCGGCGGCATCGACGTCATCGCCTGAACAGGAGCGCACCCCTTGAGCATCGACGCGTCCGCCATCTACTCGGCTCCCGCCTCGTCCACCGGGTCGACCACCTCGGCGGCCAAGAACACCCTCGACTCGCAGGCGTTCCTCAACCTGCTCGTCGCGCAGCTCTCCAACCAGGACCCGAGCTCGCCGATGGACACCAACGACCTGATGGCCCAGACCACCCAGCTCGCCACCATGGAGCAGCTCACCGAGCTGACCTCGACCTCGCGCGAGGGCTTCGCGCTGCAGATGCGGATGGCCGCGGCCGGCCTCGTCGGCCAGCAGGTCACCTACACCGACGCGGAGGGCGTGACCCAGACCGGGGTCGTCTCGTCCGTGTCCTACCGGACCTCGGTGCCGACTGTGATGGTCGGCGACGCCGAGGTGTCCCTCGACTCCGTGGCCACGGTCACGGCGCCCGGCACGACCCCCGCCACCCCCGCGCCCAGCGCCTGACGCAGGCCTCCTCCACCGAAGGGAACTTCCATGCTCCGCTCGCTCTTCTCCGGCATCAGCGGTCTGCGCAGTCACCAGACCATGCTCGACGTGACCGGCAACAACATCGCGAATGTCAACACCACCGGGTTCAAGTCCTCCCAGGTCCAGTTCCAGGACACCCTCAGCCAGGTGCTCCAGAACGGCGGCGGCGCCCAGGACGGCACCGGCGGCACCAACCCCGCGCAGGTGGGCCTCGGCGTGCGCGTCGCGGGCATCACGACCAACTTCACGCAGGGCGCCTCGCAGTCCACCGGGCGCTCGACCGACATGATGATCCAGGGCGACGGGTTCTTCGTGGTCCGCAAGGGTCCCGAGACCTTCTACACGCGCGCCGGCAGCTTCGACTTCGACGCCACCGGCCAGATGGTGCTGCCGGGCGAGGGCGCCATCGTGCAGGGCTGGGCGGCCGTGAACGGCGTCATCGACACGAACAGCCCGCTGGTGGACCTCAAGGTCCCGGCTGGCACCGTGATGGCCGCGGTGCAGACCACCCAGGCGAGCTTCGTGGGCAACCTGCCCGCCGACGCCGCGGACGGCACCGTGCTGCACCGCACCATCTCGGCCTACGACTCCACGGGCGTCGAGCGCGAGATCGAGCTCACCTTCACGCGATCGGCCACCGGCTGGTCGCTGGCCGCCACCGACGGGACCGCCACGGTGGCTCCCGGCGCGCTGACCTTCAACGCGGACGGCTCGCTGGCCACGCCCACCACCTTCGCGATCGGCGGGGTGGACGTGGACCTTTCGACCATCACCGGCTTCGCCGGCATCGAGACGCTCAAGGCGGGCGCGCAGGACGGCCAGGCCGCCGGCACCCTGCTCTCGTTCGCGCTGGGCGCCGACGGCACCATCACGGGGTCGTTCAGCAACGGGCTCAAGCAGGCCATCGGCCGGATCGCGCTGGGCGGGTTCACGAACCCGGCCGGCCTGGAGAAGGCGGGCGGCTCGCTGTTCCGCACCGGGGTCAACTCCGGCCCCGCGCAGGTCGGCACGGCCGGCACCGGCGGGCGGGGCGGCCTGGCGGGCGGCTCCCTCGAGATGTCCAATGTGGACCTCTCGAGCGAGTTCACGTCGCTGATCATCGCCCAGCGCGGCTTCCAGGCGAACTCCCGCGTGATCACCACGTCGGACGAGGTGCTGCAGGAGCTCGTCAACCTCAAGCGCTGACCTCCTCTCGGGGGATGACCGGGCCGTGTGCCGACCACCACGGCCCGGTCGCCTCCGGAAGCCTCATATCCGCCGAAGAGCGGCCGATCAGAACAGCACAGGGCCCACGGATGGGCTCGTCGGACTGAACCAGGGACGGAACAGCTGTGATCGTCGTGACGCGCCTCAACGGGCACCAGTTCGGGGTGAACCCCGACCTGCTCCAACGCATCGACAGCGCCCCTGACACGATCCTCACGCTCATCGACGGGTCCAAGTACATCGTGGAGGAGTCGATGACCGAGGTCATCGCCCTCATCCACGAGCACCGAGCCCAACTCTTGGCACGCGCGCAGGAGATCCAGACGTCGCCCAGGGCGACAGTCGAGCTCGTCCGGGACGAGGAGTCCAAGGACGACGCCCCCCTTGCGCACCCTGTGCCCCTTCGACCCAGGAGTCGCTGATGGACCCCGCCGGAATCATCGGGATCGTCGTCGTCTTCGGCGCCATCTTCGGTGCGCTGCTGATCGAGGGCGCCGACCCGATGTCCATTTTCCTTCCCGCGCCGCTCATGCTGGTGTGGATCGGCACCATCGGCGTGGGCATCGCCGGGCACACCGTCAAGGACGTGCTCGCCTCGTACGCGGCGGTGCCGCGGGCGTTCCGCGCGAAGGCCGCCGACCCGGGCGCGATGGTCGACACCGTGGTGAACCTCGCGGACCGCGCCCGTCGCGAGGGCCTGCTGGCCCTGGAGGACGCCGCGAAGGACATCGACGACCCGTTCCTGCGCTCCGGGCTGCAGGCGGCGATCGACGGCACGGACCCAGAGGACCTGCGGATCATCCTCGAGGACAAGATCGCCACGAAGCGGACCCAGGACCGGGTGCACGCCAAGTTCTTCCAGGACATGGGCGGCTACGCGCCCACCATCGGCATCATCGGCACGGTCATCTCGCTGGTCCACGTGCTCGAGAACCTGGCCGATCCCGCGTCGCTGGGCCACTCGATCGCGGCGGCCTTCGTCGCGACCCTGTGGGGGATCCTCTCCGCCAACGCGGTGTGGCTGCCCATCGGCACGCGCATCCGCCGGCTCTCCGACCTGGAGTGCCTGCAGATGGAGGTCACCCTCGAGGGCCTGCTGGCGGTGCAGGCCGGCGCGAACCCGCGCCTGGTCGGCGAGCGCCTCCGCAGCCTCGTGCCCGCGTCGCCCGCCGCCAAGGCCGCGGCGTGAGCTCGGCGCGCGGCCGTGGCGGGCGCCGGCGCTCGTCAGGCCACGAGGAGGAGCACTCCAACCACGAGCGCTGGTTGATCAGCTACTCCGACATGATCACCGTGCTGATGGCGCTGTTCATCGTGCTGTTCGCGATCAGCCAGGTCGACCAGCAGAAGTACGTGGCGCTGCGCGACTCCCTGGCCGCCGGCTTCAACACGAACGCGGCGCCGTCTGTGCTCGACGGCAGCAACGGCACGCTCGACGGCGGCAGCGTGGACCCGCAGGCGGCGCCCGCGACCAGCACCGGCGGGATGGTCGACGCGGACGCAGGGCTTGGCACGCAGGGCGCCAACCCGTCGAGCGTCCCCGCGGAGACGGTCGACCCCGTGCTGCTCGAGGCGGCGCGCCGCGAGGCCGCCCACCTCGAGGGGGTCCGAGCCCAGCTCGCGGGCTTGCTGCAGGCGAACGGCCTGAGCGACGCGGTGCGGTTCCGCATCGACGAGCGAGGCCTCGTCATGGGCCTGGTCGCCGACGACGTGTTCTTCGCCGCGGCCAGCGCGGTCCTGACCCCGACCGCCCGCCAGGTGCTGGACGTGTCGGGCCCCACCCTCGTCTCGCTGGCCGAGTCCATCTCGGTCGAGGGGCACGCCAACACGATCCCGGTCTCGGGCCGGTATCCCACGAACTGGGAGCTGTCCTCGGACCGTGCGACGCAGGTGCTGCGGCACCTGGTCGAGGTCGACGGCGTCGCGCCGCAGCGCATCATGGCGGTCGGCTACGGCGACGCCCGACCGCTCGTCGACGGCCCGGGCGAGGACGCGATCGTCGCGAACCGCCGAGTCGACCTCGTCATCCTCAGCAGCGCGCCGGAAGCCGTGCGTGTGCTGGTTCCCACCCTGACCGGGACGGAGGGCTAGACCCATGCCCATCGAGCAACGAGTCATCTCCAGCAGCAAGATCGGGGCGAAGAACGCCCAGCCCGCGGCAGGGCTCAAGCCTGCCGAGGAGCCCCCGGCGAAGGGGAAGGGCAAGCGCGTCAAGCTGCTCGTCCTCGGCGCGGTGCTCCTCGTCGTGCTGGGCGCGGCCGCCGCCTACCTGGGCGGGGTGTTCGATCGGGGGGCCGCCGCCGAGCCGTCGGCTCCGCCGCCGCCGACGCCCGGCGAGGTGCTGGCGGTCGAGCCGGTGAGCCTCAACCTGGCGGGTGGGCACTACCTGCGTATCGGGCTGGGCCTGCAGCTCACCACGGACGTCCACGAGGCGCCCGACCCGTCGAAGGCGGTGGACGTCGCGATCGCCCTGTTCTCCGGGCGCTCGATGGAGGAGGTCTCCGACCCGGCGACCCGGGACGCGCTCAAGGCGCAGCTCGCCGAGCAGCTCGTCGAGGTCTACGAGGGCGAGGTGATGGACGTCTACCTGACCAACTTCGTGACGCAGTAGTGCCAGCACGGCCCGGCTGCGAGCCGGTGAAGTCGGGGCGCCATGGAGGGCGCCGTACCGCTCCGCCCACGAGGCGGCCCATGAGGGGCCAGGTCGGAGAACCCGCGCGCATCGCTTGCTCATGAATGCGCGCAGTCCGCCGATGGGTCGTGCGTGACAGTAGACGAGACCCTGCACGCGCCCGCTCGCGCCGCGACGCGCCGCGCTCGACTGCAGGAGCCGGAGGCCTACGACTTCCGGCGTCCGATGACCATGGCCCGTGAGCACGCCCGGGTGCTGGAGATGGCGTTCGAGACGTTCGCCCGCCAGTGGGGCAACCAGTTGAGCGCGCGGCTGCGCGTGAGCGCCCAGGTGACGTTCGACGGCCTGGACCTGTGCTCGTACGACGAGTACGTGCGGGCTCTTCCCACCACCACAGCGATGGTGCTGTGCACGGTGGAGCAGTCCCGGCAGACGGCGGTGGTGCAGATCCCCGTGGGTGTGCTCATGGTGTGGGTCGACTACTTGCTCGGCGGCGCGGGCAAGGGCGACGAGCGGGAGGGCCGCGAGCTCACCGAGATCGAGATGGTGTTGGTGCGCGAGCTCCTGCAGCTCGCGCTCGGCGACCTCGGCTACGCGTTCGCAGGGCTGATGCCGCTCGACGTGAGTGTGCGGTCGGTGCAGTACAACCCCCAGTTCGTGCAGGCCGTGGGAGCCACGGACCCGGTGCTGAAGGCGTCGTTCACGCTGCGCTCCGGCGAGCGCGAGGACCACGCGACGCTGATGTTCCCCGCGGACCTGCTCCTGGCGGGGCTGCTGAAGGGGGACGGCACGGACACCCGCTCCGCCGAGGAGAGCCGGGCCCTGGCCGTCGCGCTCGAGGACCTCGAGCTCGCCGTGCAGCACGTCCCCGTCGAGGTCGCCGTGCGCTTCACGCCGAAGACGGTGCGCCCCCAGGAGGTCCTGGCCTTCGCGGTGGGCGACGTCCTGCCCTTGGAACATCCCTCGTCGCGTCCGCTGGACGTGGTCGTCGACGGGGTCGTGCTCGCCCGAGCCGCCGCCGGGAACAACGGTTCCCGGCTCGCCTGCATGGTCGTCGATGTCGAGGAGAACCTCTGATGAACCCCACCCCCCCGCTCACCGCCGGCACGCTGACGGCGGCCGCGCTCGACGCGGCGGCAGCGGTGGCCCGCCTGCTGCCCTCGACCACGCCGCTCACCGCGACGCCCGCCGAGCCCGGCGCGCTGCCCGCGCCCGACGAGGTCGCCGTGGTGGCGTCCTTCGTCGGGTCGGCGAGCGCCGACCTGGTGATCATCGCGGAGGAGGCGGTGCGCGAGGCGCTGCTCGCCGCGGCGGACGCCGGCTCGCCGGTGGCCCTGGCGGACGCTCTGCGCCCGGCGCTCGAGGCAGCCTGCGCCGAGCTCGGCGCAGGCGTGCTCGACGCTGCGACGACGGCCACCGCCGGCGAGGCCGTGGCCTCCGACGCGCACCTGTTCGCCCTGACGCACGACGGCGTCACGCGCGCCTGGTTCGCGCTGCGGATCCGCGCCGAGCCGGTGCCGGCCCGTGAGGCCGGCATCCCGACGCAGCGCGCAGGGCTGCACGTCCTCTACGACGTGGAGATGACGCTCACCGCCGAGCTGGGCCGCACCCGCCTGCCGGTGCGGCAGGTGCTCGAGCTGACGCCCGGCGCCGTGCTCGAGCTCGACCGGACGGCGGGGAGCCCGGCGGACGTCATGGTCAACGGCCGGCTGATCGCCCGCGGCGAGGTCGTCGTGGTCGACGAGGAGTACGGCATCCGCATCACGCAGATCGTGGCGGGATCGGACGGCATCGCCTGATGGACGGGCCCGTCCTGGTGCTGCGCGTGGCGTTGGCCCTGGCATGCGTGGTGGGGCTGATCTGGCTCGCGAGCCGCAAGCTGGGCGGGGTGCAGGGCCGACGCAAGCTGACGGCCCCGGAGATGCAGGTCGTCTCCCGCCAGGTCTTCGGTCGGCACTCGGGCGTGGCCGTGCTCGCGGTGGGCAACCGCCGCCTGCTCCTCGGGTATGGGGAGCAGCAGGTCACGATGCTCACCGAGCTCGCCCCGGTGGCCGACACCGCGCCGCACCCGGCCGGGCTGTCGCTGGCCGCCGGCGGCTCGGGCTCGACGCCTGGCACGGCGGGCGGCGGCTCGCTGCCCGGCTCGCGTCGTGCGAGCGCCGCGAGCGCGGCGGCCCCGCTGCTGGCCGCTGTGCCGGCCGCGCGGCCCGAGCTCGACATCGACGCCGTGCTTGCCCAGGCGCGCCTCGACGCGGTCCGCGAGCCGGCGGCGGGGGACGCCGAGCCCTCCGCCGTGCCGTCCCCGGCGCTGGACGGGCCGCACGGAACGGCCAAGGCGGGCCCACTCGACGGGTCGATCCTGTCGCCCAGCACGTGGCGGCGCGCCATCAACGTGCTGCAGGACCGCACGGTGCGCCGATGACCTCGACGGCGACGACCCCACGACGCGGCGTGGGGCGGCTCCTCGCCCTCGCCGCGCTGCTCTCCGGGCTCGTCGTCGTGCTGATGCTCGTCGGCGGCGGCCCCGCGCACGCTGCGCCGCTGGACCCCGTGGACCCGACGGCGCCGACCGCGCCGGGGGCCGGCGGCGACACCATCTCGGTGTCCGTCAACGGCGTGAACGGCACCCCGAGCAGCTCGCTCGTGGTGCTGCTCGGCATCACGTTGCTGTCCGTGGCGCCGTCCCTGATGCTGATGGTGACCAGCTTCACCAAGATCCTCGTGGTGCTGTCGCTGACCCGGAACGCGCTGGGCCTGCAGGGCGTCCCGCCGAACCAGGTGCTCGCCGGGCTGGCGCTGTTCCTCAGCCTGTTCGTGATGGCGCCGGTGATCGGCGACGTCAACGAGATCGGCGTGCAGCCCTACCTGGCCGGCGAGCTGACGTTCTCGCAGGCGGTCGACGTCGGCTCGGGGCCGTTGCGGGAGTTCATGCTCGCGCACACCCGGGAGGCCGACCTGGCGCTGGTGACGCGCGCGGCGGACCAGCCCAACCCCGAGGACCCGGCGTCGGTGCCGATGCTCACGCTGATCCCGGCGTTCATGCTCTCCGAGCTGCGGGCCGCGTTCATCATCGGCTTCGTCATCTTCGTGCCGTTCCTGGTGATCGACCTGGTGGTCTCCGCGGCGCTGATGTCGATGGGCATGATGATGCTGCCGCCGATCATGGTGTCGCTGCCGTTCAAGCTCCTGCTCTTCGTGCTCGTGGACGGGTGGGGACTGATCATCACCGCCCTGATCGGCTCCTACGCGGGCGGTGGTTGACGGTGGACACGAATGCCGTCCTCGACATCGGCCTGGACGCCCTGATCCTCGCGGCGAAGCTGGCCGCCCCCGTGCTGATCACGGCGCTGGTGGTGGGCTTCGTGGTGTCGCTGCTGCAGTCGGTGACCCAGATCCAGGAGGTCACGCTCAGCTTCGTGCCGAAGGCCGTGGCCGCCGCCGTGGCGCTGCTCGTGTCCGGGCACTGGATGATCTCCGAGCTCGTCACCTTCACCCACGAGCTGTTCGACCGCATCCCCCAGCTCGTGGGGGGCTGAGGCGCGTGGGCCCGCTGAGCGTCACGTTGCCGTTGGCGACGGTCGAGCTGGTGATGCTCGCCGGCGTGCGCGTCGCGGCGTTCCTGGTCATCGCGCCGCCGTTCGCGCACACCGCCGTGCCCGGCCGGATCAAGGCGATGCTGGCGGTGGGGCTGGCGCTGGCGATGAGCCCGCGCCTGCAGCCGGTCGAGGGCGGGTCCTTGAGCACCGCGGGATTCGTGGGCGCGTTGGCGATGCAGGTGCTGATCGGCGGGGCACTGGGCTTCCTGGTGGCGCTCGTCTTCGCGGCAGTGCAGGGCGCGGGCACGTTCATCGACCTGTTCGGCGGCTTCCAGATGGCGGCGGCCTTCGACCCGATGAGCATGACCAGCGGCGCCCAGTTCGCCCGCCTGTACCAGTACACGGCGGTGGTGCTGCTGTTCGCGTCGGACGGCCACCAGATGCTGATCGCGGGCCTGGCGCGCACCTTCGACGCCCTGCCGATCGGCGCGAACCTGGACATGGCCCAGCTCGGCAGCACGCTCGTCGACGGCGCGTCGCAGATGTTCGTGGCGGCGCTGCAGATCGCGGGGCCGCTGATCGTGGTGCTGTTCCTCACCGACGTGGGCCTGGGCCTGTTGACCCGGGTGTCCCCGGCGATGAACGCGTTCGCGTTGGGCTTCCCGCTGAAGATCTTGATGACCCTCACGTTCGTCACGTTCGCGTACCTCGCGATGCCCGGCATCATCGACGGGCTGCTGGGCTCCGCGGTCGAGGCACTGCTGGGGGTGGTCCGATGAGCAACGACGGCCAGGAGCGCAGTCAGAAGGCCACCCCGCAGCGGATGAAGGAGGTCCGCCGCAAGGGCGAGCTCGCGCGCTCGCAGGACCTGTCGGCATGGATCGGGCTCGGCGCGGCGGCGATCATGCTGCCCACGGTGATCGGGGGCGCGGGCGAGGCGGCGAAGGCCCAGATCGCGCGGGTGCGGGACGTCGTCGCGAACCCCGACGAGGGCATGGTCATCGCGGCCCTCGACGACGGGCTCGCCTCGCTGCTGCCCACCCTCGCGCCGATGTTCGTTCTCGTGGTGCTCGTGACGGTGGCCGTGGCCGCCGCGCAAGGCGGCGTGCACTTCAAGAAGTTCAAGCTCAACGTCAAGCAGCTCAACGTGTTCGCCGGGATCAAGCGGCTGTTCAGCGGGCAGACGTGGTGGCAGGGCGCCAAGACGCTGCTCAAGACGGCGGTGGTGGCCGGGGCCCTGTACGTGGGCGTCCAGTCGTTGGTGCCCTTGCTGATGGGCGCGGGGCGCCTGACCCTCGGGCAGTTCATCGGGGCGGCGGCGTCCGGCGCGACGACACTGCTGAAGCTGGGCATCGTCGCCGGGGTGCTGCTGGCCGTGGCCGACGTCGCGGTGGTCATGCGGCGCAACCGCAAGAAGACCCGCATGACCCTGCGCGAGGTCAAGGACGAGCACAAGCGCACCGAGGGAGACCCGCTGCTCAAGGGCGCCATCCGCTCCAAGCAGATGGCCATGAGCCGCAACCGCATGATGGCCGCGGTCGCGGA
The DNA here is from genome assembly GCF_024508335.1 of Cellulomonas chengniuliangii. Taxonomy (NCBI): domain Bacteria; kingdom Bacillati; phylum Actinomycetota; class Actinomycetes; order Micrococcales; family Cellulomonadaceae; genus Cellulomonas; species Cellulomonas chengniuliangii. Next base: position 698,826 of record NZ_CP101988.1, read on the forward strand.
CGCGGACGTCGTCCTGCTCAACCCCACCCACGTGGCCGTCGCGCTCAGCTACAAGCCGGGCTCCGGCGCGCCCCGGATCGTGGCCAAGGGGGCCGGCGTGGTCGCCACCCGCATCCGCGAGGAGGCGGCCGCCAAGCACGTCCCGATGGTCGAGGACGTGCCCCTGGCCCGCGCGCTGCACGGCGCATGCGAGCTGGGGGAGGAGGTCCCGGAGCACCTGTTCACCGCGGTGGCCCGCGTGCTGGCCTTCGTCATGACGCTGCGCCGCCGCGGCGCGGCGACCGGCAAGCACCGCGTGCCGGGCGTCGCCCCCGAGTTGCCGGAGGCGCCCGAGCGCCGCGGCAAGCGGCGACGGGCGGCAGTCGTATGAGGCTCCCGCCCTCCGCGCCCTCCGCGCCCTCCGCGCCCTCCGCGCCCTGCGATCCGGCCCGCGATCCCGCCCGCGCCCCTGCGCACCACACGCTTGACGCACCTGCTGAGTCCGCAGCGCCCGCTGCCAGGAAGGCCCACCCATGAAGAACCGTCCGATCGCCCAGCTCGCCGTCCCCGTGGGGGTCGTGGGGATCGTGCTGCTGCTCGTCGTGCCGCTGCCCGCGGGGCTGCTCGACGTGCTGCTCGCGGTGAACATCACGGCCTCGCTCGTGATCCTGCTGACCAGCATGTACGTGCAGCGACCGCTCGACTTCTCGATCTTCCCGTCCCTGATCCTGGTGTTCACCCTGTTCCGGCTGGGGCTCAACGTCGCCTCGACCCGGCTGGTGCTGCGGGACGGCTACGCGGGCCAGGTGATCGACGCGTTCGGCCACTTCGTGGTGGGCGGCTCACTGGTCATCGGCCTGGTGATCTTCCTGATCCTGGTGGTCATCCAGTTCGTGGTGATCACCAACGGCGCCGGGCGCGTCGCCGAGGTCGGCGCCCGGTTCACCCTCGACGCGATGCCCGGCAAGCAGATGGCCATCGACGCCGACCTCAACTCGGGCCTCATCACCGAGGACGAGGCGCGCAAGCGCCGCGCCGACGTGGCCGCGGAGGCCGACTTCTACGGCGCGATGGACGGCGGCTCGAAGTTCGTCAAGGGCGACGCGATCGCCGGCATCATCATCACCGTCATCAACCTCGTGGGCGGCTTCGCCATCGGCATGATGCAGATGGGCATGACGGCGGGGGAGTCGCTCGAGCGGTTCAGCCTGCTGACCATCGGCGACGGCCTGGTCACCCAGATCCCGGCGCTGCTGCTCTCGGTGTCCACCGGCATCGTCGTCACCCGCGCCACGGCCGAGGGCGACATGGGCACCGTCGCGGCCAAGCAGCTCATGCAGTCCAGGTCCGCGCTCGCGATCGCGGGCTGCGGGGCCATCGCCCTCGCGCTGCTGCCGGGCATGCCGAAGCCGCCGTTCCTCATCGTGGGCGCGGCACTGCTCATCGCGGCGCAGCGCATCAAGGCCACCGAGGCCCGTGACGCCCAGGCGGCCCAGGACTCGGCGCAGGCGTCAGCGGCCCCCGCCGCCGGCGACACCCCGGAGCAGCTCATCGAGCAGATGCGCGTGCACACCCTCGAGATCCTGCTGGCGCCGGACCTCGTGGACCTGGTGGGCGCCGGGCCCGACCGCGACCTGCTGACCCGCGTGCGGGGCCTGCGCCGCAAGATCGCGATGGACCTCGGCATCGTGGTGCCGCCCGTGCGCACCCGCGACTCAGTGGACCTGCCGCGCTCGACGTACGTGGTGCGCATCTCCGGGGTGGAGGTCGGCCGCGGCGAGGCGCCTGCCGGCCGGCTGCTCGCGCTCGGCGACGACCTCGCCGCGCTGCCAGGCCAGCCGGTCGTGGAGCCGGTGTTCGGGCTGCCGGGCAAGTGGGTGCCCACCGAGCTGCGTCATGCCGCCGAGCTCGCCGGCGCCACCGTGGTGGACCGTGTCTCGGTGCTCATCACGCACCTGGGGTCGATCATCACGCAGAACGCGCCGCGCCTGCTCGGCCGGGAGGACGTGCGGGTGCTGACCGAGGGCGTCAAGCAGGTCAACCCGTCCGTCGTGGACGAGCTGGTGCCCGGGCTGCTGACCCTCGGCGAGGTGCAGCGCGTGCTGCAGGGGCTGCTGTCCGAGGAGGTCGCCATCCGGGACCTGTCGCGGATCTACGAGGCGCTCACGCTGCGCGCGAAGACCAGCACCGAGCTGGAGGGCCTCGTCGAGGCGGCCCGGGCCGCGCTCGGGCCGGCACTGACCGCGCAGCACACCCAGGAGGGGGTGCTGCGGGTGGTCACGCTCGACCCGGCCCTCGAGCAAGGGCTCGTCGAGCAGCTCCGGCCGTCTGAGTCGGGATCCCAGCTCCTCGTGGAGCCGGACCGCCTCGAGTCCATCCTCAGCCAGCTCCGGACGGCGGTGGGCGCCGCCGAGGCGGCTGGGCACCCCGTGGTGCTGGTGTGCGCCCCGGCGCTGCGCCCCGCGCTGCGCCGCCTGGTGATGCTCGGCCAGACGCGCACCGCTGTGCTGTCCTACTCCGAGGTCACCGGCGCCGGAGTCCAGATCGAGACCGTCGGGGTGGTGAGCGGTGTCCACACGATTGCTGCTTGAGGGGACCGACCTGCCCGAGCTCATGGCGCACGTGCGCGCCGAGTTCGGTCCATCGGCCCGGATCGTGCGAGCCGAGAGGGTGCGGAGCGGAGGGTTCGCCGGGTTCTTCGCCCGGCAACGCTATGAGCTGACGGTGGACGTGGCCGACGAGCCGCACACCCGCCCTCGCTCGATGCGCCAGCACCCCGAGCCGGTGGGCATCGAGGCGTTGCTCGCCGCGGCCGACGCCGCCGAGGTGGGCGGGCTGACCGGCGCTCCCGGCCAGGCGCTCGCGCCCCTGCCCGGGCAGGGCGTGGCTCCCGGCCCCGGCGAGGAGGCGGGGCCGCGGGTGTCGACGGGCGCCGAGGCCTTCGCCTCCGTCCTCGACCAGGTTCGGGCCATGGCGGGCGGCGAGGCGATCGCGGACGTCGAGGTGCCGGCCCCTGCCGCGCGCCGGTTCGAGCCGTTGGCGCCCGCGACGGCGCCGTCGAGCACCACCGGCGTCAACCGCGACGCCCTGCGCGACCTCGGCGTGCCCGAGCACTATCTGGCCCGGCTGCCCGGCTCCGGCCCTGTGCTGCTGTCCACGGTGCTGGAGGCCCTGCCCGTGGCGCCGCGGCTGCCCCGCACGCCGGGGGCCGTCGTCGTGGTCGTGGGCCCTCCTGTCGAGGCCTTGGCGGTGGCCGTGCAGCTCGCCGAGCGGCTCGGGCAGCCCACCTCGAGCGTGGTGCTGGCCGGTCGCGGCGAGGCTGCGCCCGGCCACGGGCGGCGCATGACCACGGCAGCGACGGCGCGGCGCTGGCGGGGCCGGCCGGAGAAGGACGACCAGGTGGCCGTCGTCGCGCTGGGGGTCGGCCCCGACGCCGCCTCCCGCGCCGAGGCGGCCGAGCTGCTCGAGGCGTTCAGCCCCGACCAGGTGTGCGGTGTCGTGGACGCGCACAGCAAGCTGCGGGACTGCGCCCGGTGGCTGGCCGAGACCGGCGCCCGCCGCCGGGTCGACGTGCTCGCCGTGCGCGGGGTCTTCGAGACCACCCAGCCGGGCACGGTGCTGGACCTGGGGGTGCCCGTCGCCTGGATCGACGGCCTGCCCGCCACGCGGGTGGCCTGGGCCGCGGTGTTGAGTGACCGCCTGGACGCGGGGGCGCGGTGGGACTGACGGACGGTCCGCCGCACGGGGCGTCGAGACGGGCGACCACCGCGGCGCGGGTAGGCTGAACCAATGCTGGTCCTGAGTCGTCGCGTCGGTGAGCGTCTCGTGATCGGTGACAACATCGTCGTCACGGTGATCGAGGTCCGCAGCGACGGGGTCCGGCTGGGCATCGACGCCCCGCGGGACGTCCGCGTCCACCGGGCGGAGATCCTCGAGGCCGTCACCGCCGCCAACGTCGAGGCCAGCGCCGCGGTGGACGATGACGCCGCGGTCGCCGCGCTGCGCGACCTCGTGCACCGCCCGCGCCCGTCGAACGCGCCCAGCGAGGACACGGTCGGTCCCGGCCCGGACGGCTCCCAGGACTGACCCTGCGTGGCCCGACGCGATCTGCGCCGGACGTCGACCAGCGGGGTGCTCCCGGATCACCCGCCGCCCGGCGGCCACTTCCCTCAAGTCGGCCTGATCCCGGCCGATCAGTGAGGCGACGTCGTGGAACGCCCCCGACGAGGCACCCTCAGGAGGCTCCGTGGAGGACATGGACGACATCGTTCGCGAGTTCCTCGTGGAGAGCCATGAGAACCTCGACCAACTCGACCAGGACCTCGTCGCCCTGGAGAGCTCGCCGGGCTCGCGCGAGCTGCTCGGCAGCGTCTTCCGCACCGTCCACACGATCAAGGGCACCAGCGGCTTCCTCGCGTTCAGCCAGCTCGAACGGGTGACCCACGCCGGGGAGAACCTGCTCGTGGAGCTCCGCGACGGCCGCCGGGCGATGGATGGGCCGACCACCGATCTGCTGCTCCGCCTGGTGGACACGGTGCGGGCCATCCTCGCCGCGATCGACGCCACGGGCGGCGAGGGCGCAGTCCCGGTCGACGACGTCATCGACGCGATCACCATCTTGCAGCGGGGCGGGTCCGCCGCTGCCGCGCCGGTCGCCGACGTGCCCGTCGCCGACGCGCCCGCTGACGAGGCCACAGTCGCCGAGGCCGCCGCCGCTGAGCCCCCCGCCACCGAGCCGCCCGTGAGCGAGGCCCCGGACCAGGACCTCGCGCCGGTCGACGCCTCGGCGACGCCAGCCGACGTGTCAGCGGTCCCGCCGGCCGCCGCGCCTGCCACACCCGCCGTCGAGCCTGCGGAGCCGTCGGGCGTCCCCACCGGCGCCGAAGACCCCGCCACGGACGCCGCCCCCGGTGTGCCGCACCAGAGAGGAGCGGTCGCCGTGCCGCCCGTCGCCACCCCCAGTGCGCCCCCCGCTCCCGCAGCGCCCGTCACTCCCGCGGACGACTCGACCGCCTCGCGCGGCGTCGCCGACTCCTCGATCCGGGTCGACGTGGACCTGCTCGACGCCCTGATGCGCCAGGTCGGCGAGCTGGTGCTCGCCCGCAACCAGATCACCCGCCTCGCCAGCAGTGGCGAGGACGTCGAGTTGTCGCGCACCGCGCAGCGGCTCAACCTGATCGCGGGCGAGCTGCAGGAGGGGGTCATGAAGACCCGCATGCAGCCCATCGAGCATGTCTGGTCCAAGATGCCCCGCGTCGTGCGGGACCTGGCGGCCCACTGCGACCGCGAGGTCCAGCTCGAGATGACCGGCGGGGACACCGAGCTCGACCGCAGCCTCCTCGAGGCGGTCAAGGACCCGCTCACCCACCTGGTCCGCAACGCCGTCGACCACGGGATCGAGTCCCCGGCCGAGCGCGCAGCCGCCGGGAAGCGGCCCAAGGGCACGCTCTCGCTGCGGGCCTACCACGCGGGCGGCCAGGTGGTCGTCGAGATCGCCGACGACGGCCGCGGCATCGACCCGGAGAAGATCGCCGCGAAGGCGATCGAGCGAGGCCTGCGGACCGCTGAGCAGATCGCCGCGATGAGCGCCGGCGAGATCATCAACCTGGTGTTCCACGCCGGGTTCTCGACCGCCGAGGCGGTCACCAACGTCTCAGGCCGCGGTGTGGGCATGGACGTCGTGCGCACCAAGATCGAGGCCATCGGCGGCGCGGTGGACGTCGAGTCGACCGTCGGCCTGGGCACCGTGTGGCGCCTGGGCATCCCCCTGACGCTCGCGATCATGCCCGCCCTGACGGTGGAGTGCGCTGGCGACCTGTTCGCGGTGCCGCAGGTCAGCCTGCTCGAGCTCGTGGCGCTCGACACCCAGCGCTCGCGGGCCGGCATCGAGTACGTGCACGCCGCGCCGGTGTACCGGCTGCGGGGCGAGCTCCTGCCGCTCGTGTCCCTCGCCGGGGTGCTCGAGGTCGGCGCCGGCCCGGAGGCCGGCGTCGAGCAGCAGGGCGTGATCGCTGTGGTCCAGGCCGACCAGCAGCGGTTCGGCCTGCTCGTGGACCGCGTCCTCAACACCGAGGAGATCGTGGTCAAGCCGCTGTCCGCACGGCTGAAGTCCATCGGCGTGTACGCGGGCGCCACGGTGCTGGGCGACGGGCACGTCGCGCTCATCCTGGACGTCCAGTCGATCGCGCGGCGGGCGCTGACCTCCGAGGGCGAGCTCGCGCGCGCGGCCCGTGATGTCGAGGCCGAGGTCGAGGTCGTCACCCACGAGCAGGTGCTCGTGGTCGGGATCGGCCATGGGCGCCGGGTCGCGATGCCGCTGGCGTCGGTCGCACGCCTCGAGCTGGTGCCCGCCGACCAAGTCGAGCTAGTGGGCGGCCGCGAGGTCATCCAGTACCGCGGGACGATCCTGCCCCTCGCCCGGCTCGACCGGGTGCTGCGGGTGCCCGGGGCGGGCGGCGCGGACGCCGCCGAGCTGCTGCTCGTCGTGTACACCCATGACGGTCGCAGCGTCGGGCTGGTCGTGGACGAGATCATCGACATCGTCGACGACGACGCCGGCCGGCGCTCGGACATCGAGGACACGGGCCTGCTGGGCTCGACCGTGCTTGGCGATCGGGTCACCGAGCTGCTGGACGTGCGCGGCGCGGTGCTGGCCGCCGACCCGTCCTTCTACGACGCCGATCCGAGCCGCATCCTCGTGGGAGCCCACCGATGAGCCAGTTCGTGACGTTCACTCTGGGCGGCAGCCTGTACGGCGTCGCCGTCACCCGGGTGCAGGAGGCCCTGCGGGCGCACACCCGCACGCGGGTGCCCTTGGCGCCCGTGGGCGTGGCCGGCCTGGTCAACCTGCGCGGCCAGGTCGTCCTCACGGTCGACCTCCGCGCCCGGCTCGGCCTGGAGCCGCTCGCCGAGGGCGCCGAGCCGATGATGGTCGTGGTGCAGGTCGCGGGGGAGCCCGTGAGCCTGCTCGTCGACGAGATCGGCGACGTGGTCGACGTGGGCCCCGAGGCGTTCGAGCCCCCGCCGGACACCCTCGACGTCCACCTGCGGTCCGTGATCCTCGGCGCCTACAAGCTCGACCACGATCTGCTCCTGGTGCTGGACGTCGACGCGGCCGCCGCGGCCTGAGAGCCGGGGCCGGCCTGCGCCTGCCACGGGCCTCACGCCCGGGGACCGTCGGCTGACCCCTCGGGCCCTGATCGGGTGCCCGACCTGCGCCATTCGGGGGATGTCGGGACGAGCCCCTCACCGGTGCCCTCGCGATGCCGATGGGCCCAGGACAGGGTCGTCCACCGAACGGAGCACGGCATGCGCGTCAAGAGGGCCGGCTTCCGCAAGGCCGCCGCCACGGGGATCGACGGGACGCGGGCCTCAGCGGAGGGCGCCGAGCCCGCAATGGCGTCCACCGAGCCCGCCGAGGCAGCCATCGAGCCCGACGGGACTGCCATCACCGACCCCGCCGCAGAGGCGGCAGACGAGCCCGCTGAGCTTGTGCCCGCTGAGCTCGAGCCCGCTGAGCTCGAGCCGGAGGCCCCCGGTGGCGCCGAACCCGCCACGGAGCCGCCCACGGAGGCCCCCGCCGCGCGGGTCGGCTCCTGGTTCGCCGCGCGGTCGGTGCGCACCAAGATCCTCAGCGCGATCCTGCTGCTCGCCATCGTGGCGCTGGCCGCCGGCGGCTACGCGGTCGTCGCGATGCGCTCGATCGCCACGGAGACCCAGGAGCTGGCGCGCCTGCAGGAGGAGATGGTCTTCAAGCGCAGCCAGGTCGAGCAGGGCCAGCTGACCGCGCGCGTGATCGCCGCCGAGGTCGCAGCCTTCGACGACGACGTCATGACCGAGGAGTGGCTGGCGAAGCAGGCCGCGAACGACACTGCCGTGAACGAGGCGATCGTCGCGTACGAGAAGGCCTTCGACAGCGGAGAGGCGTGGGAGACGTTCACCTCGACCTACGAGAAGTGGGTCACGCTGCGCGACAGGGTGCTGATCCCCACGGCGCTGCAGGACGACCGGGTGTACTACTCGAAGCTCGTGGAGAAGTCGAGCCAGCCGTTGGTCGAGACCTACAGCGCGGCGCTTGGCCGGGTGGCCGACGAGACCAACACGTACTTCTACGCGGTGGCCGAGCGGGCCGACTCCAAGGCGCAGAACGCCATGCTGATCCTGGGCGCCTCGCTCGTCTCGGCGCTGGTCCTGGTGGTGGCCCTCGGGCTGGTGATCGCCCGCTCGATCCGCGGCTCGGTCCAGGAAGTGCAGCACGCGCTCGAGGCGATGGGCGACGGCGACTTCACCGTCGCCGCCACTCAGCGCTCCGAGGACGAGCTGGGCCAGATGGCGAAGGCCCTGACCCGGGCGCAGGTGTCCGTGCGCGCGACGCTCGAGGGGGTCAGCGGCACCGCGGACGACGTCACGAGCGCGGCGCAGGAGATGGCCGCCGCCGCGGCGCGGGTGGCCGCCGGCTCGCACGAGACGTCGTCGCAGGCGGGTGTCGTCGCAGCCGCCGCAGAGCAGGTCAGCCGCAATGTGCAGGCCGTCGCGGCCGGCGCCGAGCAGTTGGGCGCCTCGATCCGCGAGATCGCGCAGAACGCGAACGAGGCCGCCGAGGTCGCCGCCGAGGGCGTCACGCACGCCCGGGCGGCTGCCGAGACGGTCGACGCCCTCGGGGCGAGCTCCGCGGAGATCGGGGCGGTCGTCAAGGCGATCACGGCCATCGCCCGGCAGACCAACCTGCTGGCGCTCAACGCGACCATCGAGGCGGCCCGGGCCGGCGAGGCCGGCAAGGGGTTCGCCGTCGTCGCGGGCGAGGTCAAGGACCTCGCGCAAGAGTCGGCCCGAGCCGCCGACGACATCGCGGCCCGCGTGCAGGCCAACCAGGAGCACACCACCTCGGCGGTCGCGGCCATCGGGGAGATCACCTCGGTGATCTCCCGCATCAGCGACTTCCAGCTCACCATCGCCTCGGCGGTCGAGGAGCAGACCGCCACGACCGGCGAGATGTCGCGGGGCGTGACCGAGGCGGCGACGGGATCTGGCGAGATCGCCGAGCGCATCACCGCCGTGGCGGAGGAGGCTGCCGCCACCTCAGACGTCATGGCGCGGATGGAGGGCTCGGTCGAGCTGCTGGCGATGAACTCGGCGGACCTCCGGGCCCGTGTGGCGGCGTTCACCTACTGATCTCCGGGTGGCACCGCCGCGAGCAGATGCCGGGCCGGGGGGCGCCGGGCCACCAGGACGGGAACGCTCACATGCCCCGGTCGACAGCCGATCGGAAGGGCGGAGCGGCAGCAGCGCCGGAACCGAGAGCCGAGGGAGTTCGCCGATGAGGCGTCGGACACGACGAGGTGTGATCGAGGCCTCCGCAGGGATGGTGGCCGCAGTGCTGGCCGCCTCCACGCTGACGGGGTGCGGCGTCGCGGGCGATGCGCCGGACAGGCCGCTGGTCGGGGTCGCCATGCCCACCACGACGTCCCAGCGCTGGATCGCGGATGGGGACAACGTCACCGCGCAGCTCGAGTCCCTCGGCTACGACGTGGACCTGCGGTTCGCCGAGGACGACGTGCCCACGCAGGTCGCTCAGCTCGAGGAGATGGTCGCGGCGGGGGCCGACGCCCTGGTGATCGGGTCGATCGACGGCGTCGCGCTCAAGGACGTGCTGGCGCAGGCCCGTGGCGCGGGCATCCCCGTGGTCGCCTACGACCGCTTGATCCGCGAGTCGCCCGACATCGACTACTACGCCACGTTCGACAACGCGCGGGTGGGCGTCCTCCAGGCGACGAGCCTGCTGCAGGGCCTGGGCGTGCTCGACGCGGGCGGGCAGCCCACGGGCGACCCCGGGCCGTTCGCGGTCGAGCTGTTCGCCGGCTCCCCGGACGACAACAACGCCACCGTCTTCTACGAGGGCGCGATGCAGGTGCTGCAGCCCTACCTCGACTCCGGCGTGCTGACCGTCGCCTCGGGGGAGACGGACTTCGCCTCGATCGCCACCGACGCGTGGAGCGCCGACATCGCGGCGGCACGCATGCAGGAACTGCTGCCGCTGTACACGGGCAAGGCTCGGCTCGACGGCGTGCTGTCCCCGTTCGACGGGATCTCCCGGGCGGTGCTCGGCGCCGTGCAGGGCGTTGGCTACGGCACGGGCGGGCTCCCGCTGCCCGTGGTGACGGGCCAGGACGCGGAGCTGGACTCCGCGCGGTCCATCGGGGCGGGCGTGCAGCACTCGACCATCTACAAGGACACCCGGCAGCTCGCAGAGGTGGCCGTGTCCATGGTCCGCGCCCTGCTGGAGGGCATCGAGCCGGAGGCCAACGACATCACGACGTACGACAACGGCGTGATGGTCGTCCCGTCGTACCTGCTGGCGCCACAGCTCGTGACGAAGGAGAACTACCGCGCGGTCCTCGTGGACAGCGGCTACTACACCGCTGAGGAGCTGAGCTGATGGCCGCCGAACCCACCGTTGCCGGCCGGGTGCGCCGCCTGCGCGCCTCCTGGTTCTGGGACCGCCCCATCGCCCTGAAGATCACGGCCTCGCTGCTCGTCCTGGGCGCGACCTTCGCCCTCGTGGGCGGCACGGGCGCCGTCGCGCTGTGGCGGGCCGGGCAGAACCTCGAGGAGATGTCCGGCCTCACCGGGCGCCTCCAGTCGTCGATGTCCGAGCTCCGCACCGCGCAGACGCGCAGCAACCTGCTCGTGCACCGCGCCGCCGAGGCCACCGACCCGGACACGCTGGCCCAGCTGCTGACGTCGTCGGCCTGGAACGACCGCGTGGTCGACGAGCAGATCGCGCTCATCTCCGAGTACCCGCAGTCCGAGACCCGCCAGTGGGCGGACTTCATCCAGCGGTGGGGGGCGTGGGTGGCCTACCGCGACTCGACCCTGATGCCGCTGGTGCAGGCCGGTGACGTGACCGGGCTCCAGGCGGCCCTGGGCGCCGACGTCGCCGCCGACCCGGACTGGGCCGGCAGGGCGCTGGCGCTGGCGCAGGGCCAGGTGGACGCCCAGGTCGACGACATCCTGGCCGCGAGCCAGGCTGAGGTCGATCGGACGATCCTCGGCCTGCTGATCGCCTTCGTGGTGGGCAGCAGCCTCTCCGGCACGCTCGCCGTTTTGGTGACCCGCCGCATCACCGGGGCGGTGCGCACCGTTCAGGGGGCGCTCGAGGCGATGGCGGAACGGGACCTCACCGTCGCGGCCGACGTGCCGTGGCGCGACGAGACCGGCCGGATGGCCGAGGCGCTCGCGACCGCCCAGGAGTCCTTGCGCACGACCCTCGCGGGCGTGGCGTCGGCGGCCGGCACGGTCGAGGGCACCGCGGCGCAGCTCAACGCGTCCAACGGCGACGTGGTCGCCGGCTCGCAGCAGACCAGCGCCCAGGCAGGCGTGGTCGCGGCCGCCGCGGAGCAGGTCTCCCGCAACGTCCAGGCTGTGGCCGCCGGCGCCGAGGAGATGGGCGCGAGCATCCGCGAGATCGCGCAGAACGCCTCCGAGGCGGCGAAGGTCGCCAACCAGGCGACCCAGGCGGCTGCCTCGACGAACGAGCAGGTCGCTCGCCTCGGGGCCTCGTCGCAGAAGATCGGCGACGTCGTCAGGGTCATCACCTCGATCGCGGAGCAGACCAACCTGCTCGCTCTGAACGCGACGATCGAGGCGGCGCGCGCGGGGGAGGCGGGCAAGGGCTTCGCCGTCGTCGCGGGGGAGGTCAAGGAGCTCGCGCGGGAGACCGCCACCGCCACCGAGGACATCGCCCGGCGGGTCGACGCGATCCAGGGCGAGACGTCCGCGGCCGTCGTCGCCATCGCGGAGATCGCGCAGATCATCGCGACGATCAACGACTACCAGCTCACCATCGCCAGCGCGGTCGAGGAGCAGACGGCGACGACCAACGAGATGTCCCGGTCCGTCTCGGAGGCGGCGACCGGCGCAGGGGAGATCGCCGCCAACATCACCGGTGTCGCGGACGCCGCGGCACGGTCCGTGGCAGTCCTCGACGGGGTGTCCTCGCAAGTCACCGACTTGGCTGAGCTGTCCACCGACCTGAACGCCCGAGTGGCGCTGTTCACGTACTGACCGTTGGGGCGCTCTGCCGCTCAGGAACTGGCCGCTGCGGCCGATAAGCAACACGTGCGCCCGCTCCGCGGTGCCAGGCAGGAGCTCACATGACCCGCATCCGGGTGCTGGTGGTTGACGACTCGGTCGTCATCCGACGGCTCGTCACCGAGGCGTTGTCCACCGACGCCTCGATCGAGGTCGTGGGCAGCGCGCCCAACGGCCGGATCGCACTCGCGAAGGTCGACCAGCTCGGCCCGGACATCGTCACGATGGACGTCGAGATGCCGGAGATGAACGGCATCGACGCCGTGCGGGAGCTGCGGCGCACCGGGCACAGCCTGCCCATCGTGATGTTCTCCACGCTGACGGAGAAGGGCGCCGCGGCGACCCTCGACGCGCTCGTCGCCGGCGCCAGCGACTACGTGACCAAGCCGAGCGGCAGCGGCAGCGTCCAGGAGTCCCTGCAGCGGGTCGCCGAGCAGCTGCTGCCGAAGATCCACGCGCTCGTCGGCCCGCAGGCCGGCAGCCAGCGAGGCAAGGACGGGGCCCCGAGCGCGGCCGAGGTCGTCGGGCAGCATGCCGCCGGGCGCAACCTGCCGGCGTCGCGCGGCGTCCCGTCCCAGCGGGCGGAGCCACGGCACCCCGTGCGCGCCGTGGTGCTCGGGTCGTCGACCGGGGGGCCCGAGGCCCTGTCGCGCCTGCTGAGCGCGTTGGGCCAGCCGCTGCCCGTCCCGATGCTCGTCGTGCAGCACATGCCGCCTGTCTTCACCCGTCAGCTCGCCGCGCGCCTGGACCGGCTGGGCCCGTCGACGGTCGTCGAGTGCCGCGGCGACGAGGAGCTGCTGCGCGGGCACGTGTACGTCGCGCCAGGCAACCACCACCTCGAGCTGCGCCGCGCGGGCTCGGGCTTGCGCACCGCCCTCACCCAGGCCCCGCCGGTCAACTTCTGCCGCCCGTCGGTCGATGTGCTGTTCCGCTCCGCGGTCCAGGTGCTGCGGGGCGACCTGTTGGGCGTGGTCCTCACGGGCATGGGCGCGGACGGCCGCACCGGCTGTGAGGACGTGGTGACCGCCGGCGGGACCGTCATGGTCCAGGACCAGGCCTCGAGCGTCGTGTGGGGCATGCCGGGAGTCGTGGCGAACGCCGGGCTCGCGCACGAGATCGTCCCGCTCGACGACATGGGCCGGGTGATCGAGTCCTTCGTGGCGCGCTCCGTGGCGCACGCGGGCGCCCGACGGGCGCCTGCGACCTCCGGGGGAGCCGCCTCATGACGCTCACCACCGACTCCTTCGAGTTCGTCGCGGACCTGGTCCGGCGCCGTAGCGCGATCCAGCTCGAGGCGGGCAAGGAGTACCTCGTCGAGAGCCGGCTCGCTCCGCTGGCCCGCCGTGCGGGCCTGGGCATCGACGAGTTCGTCCGCTCGGTGCGCTCGGCCGCGTCCGAGCACGAGCGCGACCTCGTGGTCGAGGCGCTCACCACCAATGAGACGTCGTGGTTCCGCGACGGCGCGCCGTTCGTGGCGCTGCACCAGCACATCATCCCGTCGCTGACCGCCGGTCCCGGCACGCGCCGGCTCCAGGTGTGGTCGGCGGCGTGCTCGACCGGCCAGGAGCCCTACTCGATCGCGATGACGCTGCAGGACGCCCTGCCCGCGCACGCCGAGGCGGACATCCTCGCGACCGACCTCTCCGAGCAGGTGCTCGAGCGCGCGCGGGCTGGCTCCTACAGCAAGCTCGAGATCGACCGGGGCCTGCCCGCCGCCATGCGGGACCGGCACTTCGAGGCCGAGGGCCCCGAGTGGCGCATCTCGAGCACCCTGCGCTCGTCCGTGCGCTTCCTGCGGCACAACCTGCTCGACCCGGCGCCCGCCGGGCGGGTGTTCGACATCGTCTTCCTGCGCAACGTCCTCATCTACTTCGATGTGGCCACCAAGCAGCAGATCTTGGCGCGGATGCACCGGGTGCTGAGGCCGGACGGGTTCCTGGTGCTCGGCGCCGCGGAGACCACGATCGGCGTCGACGACGACTGGGAACGGCTGCCCCTCGGCCGTGGCTCGGTGTACTGCCCCCGGCGCCTCGCGAGCGGCTCCGCGCCGCCAACCGTCCCGACCCCCTTCGGATCTGGAGTGACACGATGAGAGCACTGGTGATCGACGATTCGCGCACGATGCGGCGCATCGTCTCGCGGATCCTTGAGCCGCTCGGTTACGAGGTCACGGAGGCTGCCCACGGGCAGGAGGCCCTCGACCTGCTCACCGGCGGCCTCGAGGTCGACCTGGCATGCATCGACTGGAACATGCCGGTCATGGACGGTTTCACGTTCGTCACGGAGGTGCGAGCGAACCGCGCCTGGCGCGACATCACCCTGATGATGGTCACGACCGAGAGCGAGCAGAGCCAGATCGTGCGGGCGCTGGCCGCCGGCGCCCACGAGTACCTGGTCAAGCCGTTCACCCCCGAGGCTCTCCGGGAGAAGCTCGCGCTGCTCGGCCTGCTGCCGCTCGAGGACGCCCGATGATGGCCGTGCGGGTCGCCACCGAGGGGGTTCGGCGCACCTTTGACGGCTCACAGGTCCAGTCGATCGCCGAGCAGGTCTTCGCGGCGATGATCGACGACGACCCGAGCACCCTGGTGCTGTGGTCGGGAGCCTTCCCGGCGCTCGCGGACCCGCTCGAGGCCTGGGTCGACCTCACGGGGTCGTGGACCGGTCGGGTGGCGCTGAACACCGAGCGGGCCACGGCGCACGACCTCAGCCGCGCGCTGCTGGGCATGGCCCCCGACGAGCCCGTGGACGACTGCGATGTGATGGACGCATTCGGCGAGGTGGCGAACGTCGTCGGGGGCAACGTGAAGTCCCTGCTGACGGAGGTCGGCGACCTGGGCCTGCCCCAGGTCGCGCAGGCAGCGCCGCCGATGGCCGGATCGCTCCTGCACGAGCTGCGCATGTCGTGGCGCGGGCGCCCGTTCGTCGTCGTCGTCACCGCGGCCGCCGAGTAGCCGGCCCACACGTACACCTGAGAACCGACCACTTCGAGTGCGCGACGCGCACCTCTAGGGAGGAACACCTTCATGCTCCGAGTACTCATCGCGGACGACAGCCGGGTGATGCGGCAGATCGTCATCCGCACGCTGCGCCAGGCGGGGTACGACTGGTCCGTCACCGAGGCGCCCGACGGCGCCGCCGCGCTCGCGGCGGTGCGGGCCGACGAGCCCGACCTGGTGCTCTCCGACTGGAACATGCCCGAGATGACGGGTATCGAGCTGCTGCGCGAGCTGCGCGCGGCGGGCTTCTCCACGCCGTTCGGGTTCGTGACGTCGGAGGGCTCCCCGGAGATGCGCCAGGCGGCCGAGGAGGCGGGGGCGCTGTTCCTCATCGCGAAGCCGTTCACGGCCGAGTCGTTCCGCGACGTCATCGAGCCGGTGCTCGCATGAACGCCGTGACGCCGCTGCCCGCCGCCAAGGAGGTCCGCGACATGCTGGCCGACCTCCTGAACCGGGACGTCGAGGTGGTGACGGGCGGGGACATGGTCGACCCCACCGTCGAGTTCGGCGGGCTGGTCGGCGTGTACGTGGACCGTCGCCTGCAGCTGAGCGCGCTGGTCATCATGGACCTGGAGCTCGCCGCGCGGACCGGCGCGGCCATCGCCCTCATCCCGTCCTCGGGCGCCGAGCGGGCGATCGGCGCGGGGGCCATGCCGGACAACCTGCTGGAGAACGCCAGCGAGATCCTCAACGTGCTGGCCGCGCTGTTCAACGGCGAGGGCCTGCCGCACCTCAAGCTCGACTCGGTGTACGCCCCCGGGGAGCCGCTGCCGGCGGATGTCGCCAAGTGGGTGCTGGCCTACGTGCCGCGGCTCGACCTCGACATCGATGTCAAGGGCTACGGCTCGGGGCGGTTCTCGATGCTGGTGCTGGGCGGCTGACCGGCGTCGTCGGCGCGACTCGGCCGCGCCGGCGCCTGGCGCCATGAGAGCTTTCACATGGCCGCGGTGGGGACGCGCGGGTCACGATCCGATAACGTGCCGCAGATGAACTCGACCGGTGCGGACCCCCTGCCGCGCCGTCGCGACCTCCGGGCGTGGCGGGAACGACGTGCTCGGAGGTTGCGCACGCTGCGGCGGGTGGTCGGCGTCTCGGCCGTCGTGGCGCTCGGCGCGGTGGCGGTCGTCGCCTCTCCCGTGCTCCGCGACGAGACCGGCGCCGTGCACCTCGCGGGCCTCCCGGACCGCGTCACGGCGCTGGCCGACCGTGGAGGCCAGACGGTGTCGCGCAGCAGTTCCCGCGAGGGGGAGCCGCAGGTCAGCGCGGCAGCGGAGGGCAGCGACCCGCACGCGGCGGACACTGCGGCGCCCCCCGGCGAGGTCGCGGCGCCTGCCCCCGCGCCCGCCGACCCCGCACAGCCCCCTGCCGAGGGAGCCCCGGTCTCACCGGACCCGGCGGCGCAGGAGCCGCCGCCCGCGGAGCCTCCCGTGCCCTCCGGCGCCACCGCCGCGGAGGAGTTCGCGGCGAGCCTGACCGCCCTCACCAACGAGCAGCGCCTCGCCGGTGGGCTCGCCACGCTCGCCACCTCGGGCTGCGCGGCGTCGCAGGCCGTCGAGCGCGCAGCGCTCCTGGTGGCTGAGGGCCGCTTCGAGCACGACCCGCTCGGCCCCGTCCTCGGCGCCTGCGGCGGGCGGACCGTCGGCGAGAACCTCGCGCTCGGCCACCGGACCCCCGCGGACATGACCGCGGGCTGGATGGGGTCGGCGGGCCACCGGGCGAACATCCTGCGCGTGTCCCACACGTCGATCGGCGTCGGGTGCGTCGAGGGCCCGCGCGGCATGCTCTGCGCCCAGGTCTTCCTCGGTTAGCGAGCTCCACGGAAGGGCGTCTGGACCCGTCGTGTTTCCGGCGTATTAACAAGCCTGGACACTGTCCAATCCCCTCCAGCCCGATCTGCCATCATGCCCGCCATGGCGACAACTTCCCCCGAGGTCGTGAAGACGTCACCCCCCCAGGGCGCTCTCGACCGCTTCTTCAAGATCACCGAGCGTGGCTCGACCGTCGGCGCGGAGATCCGCGGCGGCCTGGTCACGTTCTTCGCGATGAGCTACATCATCGTCCTCAACCCGATCATCCTCGGCTACGTCCAGGACGGCACCGGCCAGTTCCTCGGTGGGGGCGACGCGCCCAACCTCTCGATGATCGCCGCTGCCACCGCGCTGGTCGCTGGCGTGCTGACGATCGTCATGGGCGTGGTCGCCAACTTCCCGCTCGCGCTCGCCGCCGGCCTGGGCCTGAACGCCGTGGTGGCGTTCTCCATCGCCGTGCTGCCCGAGATGACCTGGGCCGACGCCATGGGCATCGTGGTGCTCGAGGGCCTCATCATCCTGGCGCTCGTGCTGACCGGCTTCCGTGAGGCGGTCTTCAAGGCGGTGCCGGCCCCGCTCAAGACGGCCATCAGCGTGGGCATCGGCCTGTTCATCGCCTTCCTGGGCCTGATCAACTCCGGCTTCGTGCGGGTCGGCGAGGCCACCCCCGTCGAGATGGGCGTGGGCGGCTCGCTCAGCGGCTGGCCCGTCCTGGTCTTCGTCGTCGGACTGGTCGTCGCCATCGTCCTGATGGTCCGCAAGATCAAGGGCGCGATCCTCATCGCCATCCTCACCTCGACGGTGCTCGCCGTGATCATCGAGGCGATCGCGAAGATCGGGCCGCAGAACACCGACGGCACGAACCCCACCGGCTGGGAGCTCAACGCCCCCACCATCCCCGACTCGATCGTCAGCGTCCCCGACTTCGGCCTGCTCGGGCAGTTCTCCCTGTTCGGCTCGTTCGGCAAGATCGGCGTGGTCGCGGTCATCCTGCTGGTCTTCTCGATCCTGCTCGCGGACTTCTTCGACACGATGGGCACCATGGTGGCCGTCGGTGGCGAGGCCGGCCTGCTCGACGAGGACGGCAACCCGCCCAAGACCAAGCAGATCCTGATCGTGGACTCGGTGGCGGCCGCGGCGGGTGGCGCCGCTGGCGTCTCGTCCAACACGAGCTTCGTGGAGTCGAGCGCGGGCGTCGGCGACGGCGCGCGCACCGGCCTGGCGTCGGTCGTCACCGGCATCGCGTTCCTGCTCGCCACGTTCCTGTCCCCGCTGGTGGACATGGTCCCGTCCGAGGCTGCCGCCCCGGCGCTCGTCGTGGTCGGCTTCCTGATGGTCATGCAGGTCACCGGCATCGACTGGAAGAACTTCGAGATCGCCATCCCGGCGTTCTTCACCATGATCATGATGCCGTTCACCTACTCGATCACCGCGGGCATCGGCGCGGGCTTCATCGCCTTCGTCGTCATCAAGCTCGCGGTCGGCAAGATCCGCGAGATCCACCCGTTGATGTGGGTCGCGGGCCTGCTGTTCCTCGCCTACTTCACGCTCGGCCCGATCAAGGACGCGCTCGGCGTCTGACCTCCCCCTGCTCGTGAGCCGGGCCCGCCCCTTCGGGGGAGGGGCCCGGCTCGCGGCGTCTCCGGGCCAGCCACAGCTGGGCGGCCAGGAGCAGGCCGAGGCCCACGGCCGCCCCTGCCGTGTTGAGGACGACGTCCTGGACCGTGGGCACGCGGCTCGGCAGGAACGCGCGCTGGGCCAGCTCGATGGCCGTCGAGGTGGCGCACGCCGCGCCGACCACGATGGCCGCGCGCTGACGCGTCCCGTCCAGCAGCAGCCCCACGAGCACCCCGAACGGGACGAACATGAGGACGTTCGACACCGCCTCCACGCCGTCGTAGGTCACCGGGGCGCCCCGGTCCGCGAGCCAGGCGATGACCTCCCGCACCACGTCGAAGGTCTCCGGCTCGGCGGGCTCGGGCCGCAGCGTCATCCGGGCGACGAGCGCGAGGTAGCCGGCGAGGGCGGCGATCAGCAGGGCCTGGCGGCGGGGTCCCGACATCGGCCCAGCGTAGGCGGCGGCCCGCTGGGCGGCTGAGGGCCGGCGCCAGGCCGGCGGAGCGTGTGGGGTTTTGATTGCATTGGGTAATGAGTTAAGGTAACGACATGTCCTCTGCTCCCGTTGCCCCCGGCGTGTCCGGCGGGGCAGTGGCAGCCTCGACCGCCTCCCCAGGCCCGGTCACGGCCAAGCAGTGCCGTCCGCGCGAGCTCGCGGGGGACATGCGGGTGGCGGTGTTCCGGACGGCGCGCCGCGTGCGGTCCGAGCGAGGCTCCGCCGACCTGTCCGACTCGCAGTTCTCCGTCCTCGCCTGGCTGCACCAGAACGGGCCCATGGCCCCCGGAGCCCTGGCCGAGCGCCAGCACGTCCAGCCGCCGTCCATGACGCGCACGGTGAACTCCCTCGTGGAGCTCGGCCTCGTCGCGAAGGGCGAGCATCCGACCGACAAGCGCCAGGTCGTCGTGAGCCTCACCGACGCGGGCACGGCCGAGGTCCGCGAGACCCGCCGCCGCCGCGACGAGTGGCTGACCCGCCGGCTCGCGTCGTTCACCCCGGAGGAACGCGCCACGCTCGCCGAGGCGACGGTGCTCTTGAGGAGGCTCGTCGCCGAGTGAGCAACACCTTCGCCTCCCTCAAGCACTTCAACTACAGGCTGTGGTTCGTCGGCGCCCTGGTCGCCAACATCGGCACCTGGATGCAGCGCGTCGCCCAGGACTGGCTCGTGCTCACCGTCCTCAGTGACGACTCCGGCGTCGCCGTCGGCATCACCACGGCCCTGCAGTTCGCGCCGACTCTGCTGCTGTCCGCCTGGGCGGGCTTGCTGGCCGACCGCGTCGACCGGCGCAAGCTGCTGATCGGCACCCAGGCTGCCCAGGCGGTGCTCGCCCTCGGGCTCGGCGCCCTGGTGCTCAGCGGCCACGCCGAGCTGTGGCACGTGTACGTCTTCGCCGCGGCGCTCGGCTGCGTCTCCGCGATCGACGGCCCCGTCCGGCAGACGTTCGTCGCCGAGATGGTGCCCGCCGCCGGCCTGTCCAACGCCGTGGGGCTCAACAGCGCGTCGTTCAACGCCGCGCGGCTCGTGGGCCCCGGCCTCGCCGGCCTGCTCATCGCCTGGGTTGGCACCGGCTGGGTCTTCATGATCAACGGCGTCACCTTCGTCGCGACCATCTTCGCGCTCACCCAGATGCGCCTCACCGAGCTGTACCCCCTGCCCACGGTGGCGCGCGCCAAGGGACAGATCCGCGAGGGCATCGCCTACGTGCGCCAGCGCAGCGACATCCTGGTGATCATGGTCGTGGTGGGCGTCGTGTCCACGTTCGGCCTCAACTTCCAGCTGACCAGCGCCATGATGGCCCGCACCGAGTTCGACCGCGGCGCCAGCGAGTACGGGATCCTCGGGTCCGTGCTGGCCATCGGGTCCCTCGCGGGCGCGCTGATGGCCGCGCGGCGTGAGCGCCCCCGGGTGCGCCTGGTCATCGGATCCGCGTTCGCCTTCGGCGTCTTGAGCGGCGCGATGGCGCTCATGCCCACGTACCCGAGCTATGCGGTGTCGTGCATCCCGGTCGGCTTCGCGTCGCTCACCATGATGACGGCGGCGAACACGACCATCCAGATGACCACCGACCCCGCGGTACGCGGACGCGTCATGTCGCTGTACATGATCGTCTTCCTCGGGGCCACGCCCGTCGGGTCGCCTATCGTCGGCTGGGTGGCCGAGGAGTTCGGCGCGCGGTGGGCCATCGGCATCGGCTCGATCTCCGCGCTGCTGGTCGCGACCGGCGCCGCGATCTGGGCCAAGCGGCACTGGCATCTCGACGTGCGGTACCGGGTGCGCAGCCGCCCGCACCTGGACATCCGCTACCCCGTGCTGACCGCGGCGCCCCAGCCGGAGACCGCCGAGCTCCGCGCCCGGCAGGCCACCACGGCCACCACCGCGGACTGAGCCCGGCGGACTGAGCCCGGCTCCGGTCCGCCTACAGGGCGATGCCGGCCCGGCGCGTCGAGCGCCGGGCGAGCACGACCGCCAGCGCGGCGGCCGCGAGCATGACCGGCACGACGACGAACGCGGTGCGCGGCCCCAGCTGGTCGGCGAGCGCCCCGAGCAGCAAGGGCGCGGCGGCGATCGCCCCGCCCGCCGCGATCGTGGAGCGGGACTGCGCCATGTCGGGGCGCCCCTCCGAGGCCGCCATCGTCGAGGCGATCATCAACGGGTAGTGGGCCCCGTAGCCGAGCCCTGCCACCACCAGCCCCACGACCCCGACCGCCGGGCTGGTCGCGGTCCAGAACACCAGCCAGCCGGCACCCGCGACGGCGAACGAGGCCAGCAGCAGGCTCACCGTGGAGAAGCGCAGCGCCAGGCGCCCGGTGGCGAACCGCGCGGCGGCCATGCCCGCGATGAGCCCCGAGACCGCCCCGGAGGCGAGGCCGGCGCTGGCCCCCGTCTGTTCGCGCAGCAGGTCCGAGGCCCAGAAGGTGGTGGCGTTCTCCACCCCGATGACGCACACCAGGGCGCCCCAGAGGAGCCAGAACGCGGGCGAGAAGCCCTCGTGGCGGGAGCCGGCCCGCAGCCGGGCGACTGAGCCGTCCGTGGAGGGTCGGGCCTGGGGGCGGGGGGCAGGCAGGCCCAGCGCCCCCACGCCGGGAAGCCGTGACATGACGCCGAGCATCACGAGCGCGAAGACGGCCGTCAGCGCGACGGCCGGCCGCCAGCCCAGCCCCAGCGTGACCGACAGCCCGAGGACCAGGGGCCCGACCAGCCCGACGAGCGCCCCGGCGCCGTTGGCCTCGGTCACGGCCGCCGCCCCTGCCCGCCCGTGGTGGGCGTCGAGGGCGGGCTGCAAAGCGGAGATCGACAGCGACCCGCCCAGCGCGGTGATCGCGGTGGCGGGCAGCGTCTGCGCCAGGGAGTCGCCCGTGACCAGCAGCACCACCCCGAGGGCGATGGCGCTGGGCCCGATCAGCAGGGCTCCCCGCCGACCGACGCGGTGGGCGAGCCGCGAGCTGATCGCCCCCGCGAGGACCGTGCCCGTCGCCATGAGCACCCCGTGCAGCGCCGCCTGGGCGCGGGTGATCCCCAGGTCGTCGGCGATCAGGGGAACGGCGGGCGTGAAGCTGTACAGGAACCAGCCCCAGGTGACCGAGTACCCGTAGAGGGTCAGGGTCACGCGGTCCCGGACGAGCCGGGCAGGGGCCGTCCGCCCGAGCCGGGCGGCGCCGGTGTCAGCCTCGGCGTCAGGCAAGCTGGCTGACCACGTGGTCGACGCACGCAGTCAGGGCGAGCACGTCGTCCGGGTCGACCGCCGGGTACATCGCCACCCGCAGCTGGTTGCGGCCCAGCTTGCGGTACGGCTCCACGTCCACCACGCCGTTGGCGCGCAGCACGCGGGTGACCGTCGGGGCGTCGATCTCCGGGGCCAGGTCGATCGTGCCGACCACCGCCGACCGGTGCGCGGGATCCGCCACGAACGGCTCGGCCCACGCGCGCGACTCGGCCCACCCGTACAGGTGGGCCGCCGAGGCCGCGGTGCGCCGGGTGGCCCAGTCCAGGCCGCCCTGCCCGAGGATCCACTCGATCTGCTCGGCCATGAGCACGAGCGTCGCGATCGCGGGGGTGTTGAGGGTCTGGTCCAGGCGGGAGTTCGCCACCGCGGTGCTGAGCGACAGGAACTCCGGCACCCACCGGCCGCTGCCCTCGATCGACGCGGCGCGCTCGACCGCCGCGGGGGAGAGCACGGCGAGCCACAGCCCGCCGTCGGAGGCGAAGCCCTTCTGCGGCGCGAAGTAGTAGGCGTCGGTCTCCGCGACGTCCACCGGCAGCCCGGCGGCGCCCGACGTGCCGTCCACGAGCATCAGCGCACCCTGCTCGCGGCTGCCCTCGACCCGGCGCACCGGCGCCGCGACGCCTGTGGACGTCTCGTTGTGGGGGAAGGCGTAGACGTCCACGCCGTCCTCGAGCTCGGGGAGGGTGAGCTGGCCGCCCGGCGCGGTGCGCACCGTGGGCGTCCCGAGGAACGGGGCGCGGGTGGTGGACTGCGCGAACTTGGCGCCGAACTCGCCGAAGCTGGCGTGCTGCGAGCGGTCCCGCACCAGGCAGAAGGTCGCCATGTCCCAGAACGCCGTCGAGCCGCCGTTGCCGAGCGCGACCTCGTAGCCCTCCGGCAGGGCGAACAGCTCGGCGATCCCGGAGCGGACCCGGCGCACGATGGCGCGGACCGGCTCCTGCCGGTGCGACGTGCCCAGCACCGAGGCGCCCAGCGCCGCGAGGGCCTGCACCTGCTCGGGCCGCACCTTGCTGGGGCCGGAGCCGAAGCGGCCGTCCTGCGGCAAGAGGTGGGAGGGGATGACGATCTGCGGGATCTCGTGGGCCTCGGGCACAGGCTGAGGATAAGGCGTGCGCCCCAGGAACCGCACGGACCGCGCCCGGGACCAACTAACCTGGCCCCGGCGGGACAGGCGAATGAGAGGGAGTGCCGTGAGCGACCTGATCGACACGACCGAGATGTACCTGAAAACGATCTATGAGCTCACCGAGGAGGGGATCACCCCTCTGCGCGCCCGGATCGCCGAGCGGCTCGGCCACAGCGGGCCCACGGTCTCGCAGACGGTGGCACGGATGGAGCGCGACGGGCTGCTCGTGGTGAGCGGCGACCGCCACCTCGAGCTCACTGAGGCGGGCATGGGCAAGGCGGTGCGCGTGATGCGCAAGCACCGCCTCGCGGAGCGCCTGCTGACCGATGTCATCGGCCTGGACTGGGAGTTCGTCCACGAGGAGGCGTGCCGCTGGGAGCACGTCATGAGCGAGCGAGTCGAACGCCGCCTCGCCGCCCTGCTGGACCACCCGCACTTCGACCCGTACGGCAACCCGATCCCGGGCCTGGCCGAGTTGGGCGAGGAGAGCACGGCCGTGGGCTTCCTCGACGGGGTCGTGTCGTTGGCGGCCGGCGCCCCGGGCGTCGAGAGCGGCAGGGCTGTGGTGGCGCGCCTCGGCGAGCCCTTGCAGACCGACGTGGAGCTGCTGGCCCGTCTCGCGCAGGCCGGCGTCGTTCCCGGCGGGGAGATCAAGGTCGAGCACAGCGCCGGGGTCGTCACCGTGGGCCGCCCTGACGCGGACACGGTGCTGGACCTGCCGGTCGAGGTCGCCCGGCACATCTTCGTGCGGGTCGGCTAGGCGCACGAGCACAACCCCCCTGCGGTGACGCGTCGATGACGTCGACGTGACGAACGTCACGGCGGGCTCCTGACCGGCGTGGTCCGATCAGCCACGCTTACGCCCAGGTCAGACCCACGCCACTCCCACGGCCCCGTGTGTTGTCGCACGGGGCCGAAGTGTTGCCCCAGCCGGGAGATCGTGACCGGAGCGTGACATGGCAGCGGGTCTGCTGTACGTTCAGTCCTGCTTCAAGGAACCCTCCTCCCTTTGAAGCCCTCGAGCGGAACGCCGAACCCTGCCGCCGCACGAGGTCCGTACAACTTCGCCGGCAGGGGCGGGGGACCCACGTAGTGGGCGCTGATGTCTAGCGTCCTTGGGGTGAAGCCGAGGGACGGAACGTCGTCCATCGGCCGGGTGTTCTCCCACCCGAACCCGACAGCTCACCTCGTAGGCGACAGGAGAGGCACCTTGTGACCGTGAGCTCGAACCGTGCGCGCCACCGCGCCGCGCGCCGCCCCGTGACACCACTGACCGACCTCGCACATGCCGCAACCGAGTCCATAGGCGTTGTCGGCCGCCGGACCGCTGTCGTCGCCGCCACCTCTGGCCTCGTCGTCACCATGATGGGCACCAGCGCCACCGCCGCGAACTCGGGCACCGCTGCCGGTTCGCTCCCCGCCGTCGACACCTCGGCTCTCACCGCCTCGGCCCGCGCGGTCCTCGAGACCGCCCCGGTCGTCACCGCACCGGTCGATGCCGCGTGGTCGTTCGACGCCCCCGCAGTCGAGGCTGTGGCCCCCGTCGTCGCCCCCACGCGTGCCGCCACCCGCGCTGCCGCCAGCACCCAGGCCGTCTCCCGCACGACGGAGCGCGCGGCGGTCGCCGCCAGCTCCGTCCCGCAGTCGGTGGCCGGCAACTCCGTCCTGGAGATCGCGGCGCTGTACGTCGGCGTCCCGTACGTCTCCGGCGGCACCACGCCCGACGGCTTCGACTGCTCCGGCTTCGTGTCCTACGTCTACGGCCAGCTCGGCATCTCGCTGCCCCGCACGTCCGCGGGCATCAAGGCCGCGGGCACCGTCATCTCGCGTGACGAGGCGAAGGCCGGCGACCTGATCTGGAGCCCCGGCCACATCTCGATCTACGCCGGCGGCGACCAGCAGATCGACTCGCCCCGCCCGGGCAAGACGGTTCAGTTCCGCTCCATCTGGCAGAGCGCGCCGGTCTTCCTGCGCATCGGCTGACACCACCTGCACGAAGGGCCTCGGCGACTCAGGTCGCCGGGGCCCTTCGGCGTCTCCACCCGGCGCATCGCCCAGAAAGACTGGGTGAGGGGAGAGGTGCCGCGTACGCTGGTCGCGCTTGCACCTCCCCCACGGGGCACTGGCAGCCAGCCGGGTCCCACTCCGGGCTTAGGAGTCGCCGTGCTGATGCCCACACCTCGCCGGACACTGCTGCTCAACGCCAGCATGGAGCCGCTCTGCGTCGTGAGCCTGCGGCGCGCGGTCAGCCTGGTGATGTCGGGCAAGGCCACGATCCTGGAGTCCGACGGCCGGCTGCTGCACTCGGAGCGCGCGGTGCTGCCCGCGCCCGTCGTGCTGTGCCTGACGCGCTATGTGCACGTGCCCGTTCGCCGCCCGCAGCCGCCCACCCGGCGCACGGTGCTGCAGCGCGACGCGTACCGGTGCGCGTACTGCGGCGGGGCCGCCGACACCGTGGACCACGTGCACCCCCGCTCGCGCGGCGGGCAGCACGAGTGGGCGAACGTGGTCGCGGCGTGCGCGCGGTGCAACCACCGCAAGGCCGACAGGCTGCTCACCGAGCTCGGTTGGGAGCTGTCGTACGTGCCGCGGAGCCCGCGCGGGTCGTCGGTGCTGGTCGCGGGCATCGTCGCGGTCGAGCCCGCGTGGTCGGCGTACCTGGTGGCTTGATCGTCAAGGATCTCTCAAGAACACGTCCAGGATGTCCCGCCGAAAGGTGCGCTGAGGGCATCGTCTGGGGCACACTGGCCGCGTGAGCCACAGGAGGCTGGACCCATGACACACGATCCCACGGTGATGGTGGGGGTGGATGGCTCCGCTGCGAGCCTCCACGCCCTGGACTGGGCAGCGGCTGAGGCGCGAACCCGGGGGCACGCCCTCCGGATCGTCTGCTCGTACTCGGTGCCGTCGTTCACGGCGGCGTCACTCGACGGTGGCTACGCGGCGCTCGACGACACCGCGATCCTCGAGGGCGCACGCGCGGTGCTGCTGGAGGCCAAGGAGCGGGCTCGCGCGGACGGGCCCCTGGACGTGACGGCGACGGTCGCCACCGGTGACGCCACCGGCGTGCTCGTCGAGATGTCCCGCGAGGTGAGCCTCGCGGTGGTGGGGACCCGCGGGCGCGGTGGTTTCGCGGACCGGCTGCTGGGCACGGTGTCGTCGGCGCTGCCGGCGCACGCGTACTGCCCGACGGTCGTGGTGCCGTTGCGCGGCGCCGACGGGTCTGCGGTGGCGGACGACGGCCCGCTGCCCGCCGTGCGGCCGGTGCGCCGCATCGTGGTGGGCATCGACGGCTCCCCGCAGGCGGACCTGGCCCTCCGCCGCGCCATCGCCGAGGCCCGCGCCTGGGGCGCTGAACTGGTCGCGGTGGCGGGCGTGCCCGTGGGCGCCGGGGCGGGGATCCTCGCGTGGATGCCCGCGACGATCGATCACGAGCAGCTGCTCGCCGACGCCGCCGAGGGCCTCAACGTGGTGGTCGACCGCGCACTGGTGGACAACCCGGACATCACGGTGCGCCGCCACGTGCTCGACGGGACCGGCGCCGAGCTGCTCACCGAGTTCTCCTCCGCGAGCGACCTGGTGGTGCTCGGGTCGCGGGGCCGCGGTGGCTTCGCAGGGCTGCTGCTCGGCTCGACCAGCCAGGCCGTGCTGCACCACGCGCAGTGCCCGGTGATGGTCGTGACCAACCGCTGCAAGGACGCGGGCGCCTCCGACGCACCGCAGTGACGCGCGGGACCGGGGCGGCCGGGCGCCCTGCGTGGGCTTAGTCGGCGAGGGCCGGTGGCACCTCGGGGCGGCGCACGAGCGCTGACAGCACGATCGTCGACCTGGTCCGGGCGACGAACGGCTCGGCGGCGAGCCGCTCGACGACGCGCTCCAGGTGGCGCATGTCCCGGGCGCGCACCTGGACCATGAGGTCCACATCGCCGGTGACGGTGCTCGCGGAGACGACCTCGGGGTAGTGCTCGACGGCCGCCTGCATGGTCGCAGGGCTGGTGGAGCCGTGGCAGAACAGCTCGATGAACGCCTCGGTGGACCAGCCCAGCGCCGCGGGGTCGAGCCGCACGGTGAAGCCCCGGACGACGCCGCGGGCCCGCAGGCGGTCGACGCGGCGCTTCACCGCAGGAGCGGACAACGACACCACCGCGCCGATCTCCGCATAGCTGGCGCGGGCGTCCACGGACAGCGCCCGCAGGATCCCCTCGTCGAGCGCGTCGAGGGCTTCTGCCCTGGTCCCGGTCTCGTGCTGCACCCGCCCATGATGTCGTAGATCGACGAGGCGGCCGCGGCGCCCGAATTCGACCCACACAGGTTGCTCCCAGCGACTTCAGTTGTTTCTCCCGGTTGCCGATGGTCTGTGGGTCCAGGAAAGTCGTGCACGACACGAGGGGGCTCAGATGGCGACCGTCCGGCACAAGCACCAGAGGCGACTGGCGACAGTCCCGACCCAGCGGCAGGGGAGCGCCGCTGCCCAGGTGGCGGCGCCCGTCGAGACCCGCCCGGCGTCGTTCGTGCCGCCGCCGCGCATCGACGCCCTCCCGCCGGAGACTGCCGCCCTGCTGCTGCCTGACCTCGCCGGATTGTTCGTGCCGACGGCCGAGCCTCTCGCGGCCCCTCCGCAGACGGCCCCCGGCCCCCGTCAGGCCGCCCCCGCCGCGCGCCCTGGCCGTCCCACGTCCGTGGTGGCGGGCGTCAGCGTGGTGCTGCTGCTCGGTGCTCTCGCAGCCGGCGCGGCGGTGCGCCTGCAGCAGCAGGCGGAGGCCGCGGAGCTCGCCCGGGCGCAGGAGCGGGTGGCGCAGGTCGTGGCCGAGCAGCGGGCCGACGAGCAGTTCTTCCAGGCGCGCGGCGCCGCTGTCGCCCAGGCGGCGGCAGCCGCCGCGCAGGCCGCCCAGGCCGCCGTGGCCCTGGAGGCTCAGGCGCAGGCCCAGGCGGTGCTGGAGGCGAACGCACAGGCCGGTGACGGACCGCGCGCGGCCCTCCAAGAGGCCATGGACACCGTGGCCGCCACCGCGGCGGCCCTCGGCCAGGGGACGAGCCAGACCGACCTGCGGGCGGCCCTCGCCGGGATCGCCGTCCCGCAGCAGGGAGTCGTCGAGGCCCAGGCCCAGTGGCAGGCCGCCGAGGATGCCCGGATCGCGGCAGAGCAGGCCGCCGCGGCCCAGGCTGCTGCCGCGGCAGAGAAGAAGGCCCGGGCGGCCGCTCCGAAGTCGAGCGCGCCCCGGAGCAGCCGTGCCGCGGCTGGCGCAGCAGCGGCCCCGGCCGCCGCTGGCGAGGCGCCCGCGGCCCAGGTCGCCGGCATCGAGGGGTACAGCGTCCAGTCCATCGGTGACGCGCTCAACGCCCACCGCGCGAACAACGGCCTGCCCGCCCTGAGCATCTCGGGCTCGTCGACCCTGAACGCGCACGCCACGGCGATGGCCAGCGAGTGGCGCATCTGGCACGGCGGCAACGACTCGATCGTCGGCTGGGTGCAGCCCGCCAGCTCGACGGCCATGATCAACGCCTACGCCAACTCCTCCGCCCACAACGCGTGGATGCTCAAGAGCGACATCAGCCGGATGTCGATCGGCGCCGTGGTGCGTGACGGCCGGCTGTTCACCGCGATCAAGCTCAGCTGACCGTCCGGCCGCACAGGCCCGGCCGACACGAGGGCTAGCAGAGGGCCTGGCTGAGGGGGTCGAGCGCGAGGTCGAGGTCGTCCGACCCGATGGTGAGGGGCGGGGCGAGGCGGATGGTCGAGCCGTGGGTGTCCTTGGCGAGCACGCCACGCGCCAGCAGCCGCTCGCACAGCTCGCGGCCGGTCAGGTGGGCAGGGTCCACGTCGATCCCGGCCCAGAGGCCCACGCCGCGGCTGCGCTCGATCAGGCCGGCCGTGGCCATCGTCGCGAGGCGGGAGTGCAGGTGCGCGCCGAGGGACCGGGCGCGGGCCTGCGGCTCTCCGGAGCCGAGCAGCTCGATCACGGCCAGGCCCACGGCGCAGGCCATCGGGTTGCCGCCGAATGTGGAGCCGTGCGTGCCGGGGGAGAGGACCTCGATCACGTCCTCGCGGCCCACCAGCGCGCTGACCGGCACGATGCCCCCGCCGAGCGCCTTGCCGAGCGTCATGAGGTCGGGCTGCACGCCCCACAGCTCGCACGCGAACGTGGCGCCGGTGCGGCCCAGGCCCGACTGGATCTCGTCGGCGATGAACAGCACGTCGGCCTCGTCGCACAGGGCGCGCACGGCGGGCAGGTAGTCGACGGGCGGCACCACGACGCCCTGCTCGCCCTGGATCGGCTCGAGCAGCACCGCGACGGTCGTCTCGTCGACGGCCTCGCGCAGCGCGTCCGCGTCACCGTAGGGGACCACGCGGAAGCCGGGGGTGAACGGGCCGAAGCCGTCACGGGCCTCGGCGTCCGTCGAGAAGGACACGATGGTGGTGGTGCGGCCGTGGAAGTTGCCGTCCGCCACGATGATGGTCGCCTGCTCGGGAGCGATGCCGCGCACGTCGTAGCCCCACTTGCGCGCGGCCTTGATCGCGGTCTCGACGGCCTCCGCCCCCGTGTTCATCGGCAGCACCAGCGGCGCCCCGCCACGGACGGCGGGCGCGGCGAGGTGCGCGAGCGCGTCGGCGAAGGGCTCGAGGAGGTCGTGGCCGAAGGCCCGGGACGAGAGGGTGAGCCGGTCGAGCTGGTCGCGGGCGGCCGCGACGAGCGCGGGATGGCGGTGCCCGAAGTTCAGGGACGAGTAGCCCGCGAGCATGTCGATGTACGCGCGCCCGTCCACGTCGCGGGCCCAGGCGCCGGACGCCCAGGCGAGGGTGACGGGAAGCGGCGCGTAGTTGCCCGCCAGCCGGCTCCCTCGAGGGGTGGCGCCGACGCCCGGGCCCGCGACGGCCGTCATGGCACGTCGCGGATCTCGAGCGTGCAGCACTTGGCGCCGCCGCCCCCCTTGAGCAGCTCGGAGGTGTCCACCGGGATGGTCTCGTAGCCGCGCTCGCGCAGCGCGGGCGCCAGGTCGACCGCGCCGGGGGCGACGACGACGTGCCGCCCGTCGCTGACCGCGTTGAGCCCCAGGGCCGCCGCGTCCCGGTCGGTGGCGTGCAGGGCGTCCGGGAACAGCTCGCGGAGCCGCTCCTGGGACGCGGGGGAGAACGCCGGGGGGAAGTACGCGACCTGCGGGTCGGCCGCGTCGCTCTGCAGCACCGCGAGCGCGGTGTCGAGGTGGTAGTACCGCGCGTCCACCAGTTCCAGGGACACGACCTCGTGGCCGGTGACCCGGGCCAGCTCGGCGTGCGCGGAGCGGTCGGTGCGGAAGCCGGTGCCCGCGAGGATCAGGTCGCCGACGGGGAGGATGTCGCCCTCGCCCTCGTTGACCTCGGCGGCGGTGTGGGTGACGAAGCCGCGGTCGGCGAACCACTTCTCGTACGCCGGGCCCTCGGGCGCGCGCTCGGGGTGGCGGAATCGCGCGGAGTAGACGATTCCGTCGACGATCAGGGCGCCATTGGCGGCGTAGACCATGTCCGGCAGCCCGGGGATCGGGTCGATCGTCTCGACCGTGTGCCCCAGGTCGAGGTAGACGTCGCGCAGCGTGCGCCACTGGCTCCGCGCCAGCTCGGTGTCCGTGTGCCGGGTCGAGTCCATCCAGGGGTTGATCTCGTACGCGACGGTGTAGTGCACCGGCTCGCACATCAGGTAGCGGCGCGGGGTCGCGACGCGGGGGGTGGAGGGATCGGCGGCCGGGCTCACGGGCATTCGGGTGCTCCTTCGAAGAGGGTCAGGAGGGTGGCGTCGCGTCATCGGGACAAGGTCACGTCGAGCCTACGAGCCCTGCGTCGACGGAAATGACAGGTCGCGTTGTTGTGGCTGGCGTCTTCGTTGCGTCAACTAGGGGATCTGCGGTGATTCGTTGCGCGGGGCGCGATCTGATCATCGAGAGCCTGCACCATCCGGCGCAGCGCCACCTGGCGGTAGGAGTCGTCGAGCAGCTCCGCGACCTCGTCCCAGTCCACGGGGGCGGCGTCGAGGTCGAGCGCCAGCCAGCCGGACGGCCCGAAGTAGGGCGGCGAGGAGAACCGCGGATCGGCGAGCAGCGCCTCGCGCTCGTCCTCGTCGGGCCTGAGCACCAGGCCGTGCGGGCTGACGTGCGTGCCGAAGACCGCGAAGATCTTGCGGCCCGCCCGGAACGTGGGCCGCCCCCACGACTCGACCTCGGCGGACTCCGGGAAGGCCGAGGTGAGGGCGCGCACCCCGGCCAGCAACGGGTCGCCGTCGTCGTACATGCGCGGGTGCGTCATCACGGCGCCCCGGTCCGGGAGGGGCGCCGGCGGCGCGACGCCCGCACCTCGCGGCCGGCCCGGGCCAGCGCCAGGGCGAGCATCGCCCGCAGCACCGGCGCCACCAGGGCGGCGGCCGGCGCCGGGCCGGCCAGCCGCACGCGCTCCGACCAGGTGGCGCGCGAGCGATGCGGCCCGGCTGCCTCGACCACGATCTGCGACTCGCCGAGCAGGAGGGGCCCCAGCTTGGTGAACACCGCGACGCCCGCGGCGCCCTCGCCAGGCGGGTCCCACCGGTCGATCCGCATCCGGTCGACGATGCCCGGGGCTCCGCGGCGTGCGAGGGGCCCCGAGACCGCCGTGACCATCGCGCCCCGCCGCGGCGGCCCGGGAGGCGCCTCGACCCGCGTCATCGGGATCCATCGCGCATGGTTCCTGGCATCAGTGAGCAGGCGGAACGCCTCGGCGGCAGGGATCGGGAGCATCCGGGACACCGCCACCAGCCTGCCCGGGGCAGCCCTGCCGCTGCCCCGCGCGCCCTGCCTGCCGACCTGCGACGACGACATGCGGGCCCCCTGACGCGTCCTGGATCACCTTTTCCTCACGGTAGCGTCAGGGCCATGGAGACGCGTGTGCTGGGACGGACGGGCAGGTCGGTCGGGGTCGTGGGCCTCGGCTGCTGGCAGCTGGGCGGGGACTGGGGCGAGGTCGCCGACGACGACGCCTTCGGGGTGCTCGACGCGGCGGTGGAGAGCGGCGTGACCTTCCTCGACACCGCCGACGTCTACGGGGACGGGCGCAGCGAGCGCCTGATCGGCCGGTTCCTCGCCGAGCGGGGCGACCGTGCGCACGGGCTGACGGTCGCGACCAAGATGGGCCGGCGCGCCGACCCGCACACCGCCGACGCCTACACCCTCGACGCGTTCCGGGCCTGGACGGACCGCTCGCGCGCGAACCTCGGCATGGACACCCTCGACCTGGTGCAGCTGCACTGCCCGCCCACCGAGGTCTTCCACCGCGACGACGTGTACGACGCGCTCGACACCCTGGTCGCCGACAAGGCGATCGCCGCGTACGGCGTGTCCGTCGAGACGGTCGACGAGGCCCTCGCGGCGATCGCGCGCCCGAACGTCGCGAGCGTTCAGATCATCCTCAACGTGTTCCGCCGCAAGCCGCTCGAGGCCGTGCTCCCCGCGGCCGCCGCGGCCGGCGTCGGCATCATCGCGCGCGTTCCGCTCGCCAGCGGGCTGCTGTCGGGCCGCTACGACGAGAGCACGACGTTCGCGGCCGGCGACCACCGCACCTTCAACCGCAACGGCGAGTCCTTCGACGTGGGCGAGACGTTCGCGGGAGTGCCGTTCGAGGTGGGGGTCGTGGCGGCCCGCGAGGTCGCGGCGCGCACCCCGGAGGGCGCGACCACTGCCCAGCTCGCGCTGCGCTGGATCCTCGACCAGGAGGGCGTCTCGGTGGTGATCCCCGGCGCGCGGAACGCCGAGCAGGCTCGCGGCAACGCGGCTGCCGCCGACCTGTCCCCCCTGGACGTGGGCACGGCCGCCGAGCTCGAGCGGATCTACGACACGTCGGTGCGCGCGCACGTGCACGGGCGTTGGTGAGCGCCTGACCCACCTCTGACCGGGGCGTGTTCGGCCGCCGGACGGGCGAGGCCGCCCGGCCTCACCGAGGGTCGGGGCCGGCCTCGCCCTCCGGCGTGATCTGGTGGGGCCACACGACGCCGCCCACACCTTCGATGACCTGCGGGAAGCGCTCCGGGGCCGGGCCGAAGGCGATCCGCGCGCCCTGCACCACGGGCTTGCCAAGCGCCCTGGCGCCCGCGATCCCCACGGCCGCGCCGATCCCGAAGGGGAGCAGCCGCCCGAAGGCCAGGCCGCTCTGCCGGGCCGCCTGGGTCCGGATCAGCCGCCGAGTCAGCGTCGAGTTGACCCGGCGGATGGTCGACGTCGGCATCCGGGTGAGCAGCGTGCGCGCGAAGTGCGCCGAGCCGATGTGCGCGGAGTCGGCGACGGCCTTCGCGCCACTCTCGCCCAGCACGGTGGCCAGCAGCAGCGCCCGGCGGCGCTCCGCGTCCTGCACCTCGATGCCGTGCACGCTCGCCACCGCGAGCGAGAACGCCGCCGACGTCGCGAAGAACGTCCCCACATCGCTCGCGGTCAGCGCCATCGCCACGCCCGTGCCGATCGCCGGCGCCGCGGCGGCCACTCCCACAGCAGCCCCGGTGCCCTGCACCACGCGCATGTACTCGCGCTCCAGCAGCCAGATGATCTGCTGCGGGGAGGCGTGCGGGTTGCGCCGGCGCAGGCTCTGCACGTGCGCGTGGATGGTCGCCGAGGGGATGGTCACTGCCTTGTCGAGCGCGGCGTCGAGCAACGGCGTCCGGCGCAGGTGCGGTGCGTCGACCTGCTCGGCGGGCCCTACGCCAGAGCCCGCGCCGGATGGCTCCCGCCGTTCGAGGGACGGGGTCATCGGCCGCCGCCCTCGACCGTGAGCTCGACCGTCGCGCCGTGCACGAGGGTGCGGCCCACGGTGCAGTGGCCGTCGACGGCGCGGTGCACGACGGTCAGCAGGCGCTCCCGCTGCACGGCGTCGAGGCTGGAGAGGTCGACCACCAGGCGCTCGGTCAGCGCGGGGTAGCGGTCCTCGTCGGGGTCGCTGGGGCCCTCGACCTCGACGGTCACGGCGACGTCCTCGCCGAGCCGGTGGGCGAGGGCGCTGTCGGCGCTCATGCCGGTGCACCCCGCGAGGGCGATCTTCAGCAGCTCGCCAGGGGTGAACACCGCCCCCGCCTCGACGGGGCCGATCAAGACCTCGGCGCCGCGGGAGCTGCGCCCGGTGTAGGTGCGTCGGCCGGTGCGCTCGACCCAGAGGTCGGCCTGCGGCGCGGCGGGCGCCGGGGTGGTGTGCGGAACCTGCTCGGTGGTCATCCCGCGATCCTGCCACGCACGGCACTGCCCGGCGCGCGAGCGCAGGTCAGGAGCGGCGCTGCCAGTCCCGCACGAACGGCTCGAGCATCTCCTCGGCGCGGATGCGGGCGTCTGCCGGCTCGTGCCCGGTCTCGATCAAACGGCTGGCGGTGAGCACCACGCCGTTGACCAACTCGGCGGTGGTCTGCGGATCCGGCAGGCCGAGCTCGGTGAGGGCCCCGACCAGGGGCAGCAGCAGCGCGTCGTGCATCTCCCGGCTGCCGCGGGCCAGGGCGTCGCCCGGGGCGATCTCGGTCAGCGCCCGCGCGACGGCGTGCTCGCCCGAGGCCACCAGCTCCAGGTTGGAGCGCAGGTAGGCGAGGACCTGCTCCGCCGGGTCGTCAGCCTCGTCCATGGCCTGCTGCACTGTGGTGGACCACCGCGGGAAGACCTCGGTGACCAGCGCGGCCATCAGGTCGTCGCGCGAGGCGAAGTACTGGTACACGCTCGACCGGGCGAGCCCGGCCCGGGCTCCCACCGCCGCGAGGGTCGGCGGCGCGTCGGGCCGCTCGACGAGCAGTGCGTGGGCGGCGTCGAGGAGGGCCCGGTGCTGGGCCGCGCGGTGCTCTGCCACCGTCGCAGCCTGGATCTTCGGCACGGGCCCTCCTCCTCGCAGTCGTCCGGCTCAGGCGCTCGGACGGGATCCCGCCGACAGCGTGCCGTCGATCATCTCGAGCACGCGGTCGCAGTGGAGCAGGATGTCATGGTCGTGCGTGACCATCACAGTCGCGACACCGGACTGGCGTGTCTCGCGGGCGAGCAGCTCGACGATCTCCTGGCTGCGCGCGCGGTCGAGGGCTGACGTCGGCTCGTCCACCAGCAGCAGCGACGGGCCGCACACCAGCGCTCGGGCGATGCCGATGCGCTGGCGCTCGCCGCCCGACAGCTCGTGCGGGCGCCGGCCCAGCTTGCTGGACAGGCCGACCTCGTCGAGCAGCTCGCGGGGGTCGCGTGCCGGCTTGCCGCCGCGCATGTGCAGCGCGAGGCGGAGCTGGTCCTCCGCGGTGAGCGCGGGCACCAGGTTGCCCGACTGGAACACGAAGCCGATGTGCTCGAGGCGGAACCGGGTGCGCTCGCGGTCCTTCATCGCGCCCAGGTCCTGGCCGTCGATGAGCACCGTGCCGGAGTCCGGCGTGGTGAGCGCGCCCGCCACGGCGAGCAGGCTCGACTTGCCGGAGCCGGACGGGCCCACCACGGCCACGAGCTCGCCCGGGCTGACGGTCATGGACACGTGGTCGAGGGCGGTGATGGTGCTGTCCCCGTCCCCGACGGTCAGGGTCACGTCGGCCAGCACGAGGCCGCGCTGCGTGTCCGAGGGGCCGGTGGAGCCAGCGGATCGGGTGTCGGTGCTGGTCATCGCTGTCCTCCGAGTGCCTTGAGCGGGTCGACCTTGGCGATGCGGGCGATCGCGAACGCGGCCCCGATCAGACCCAGGCCGATGAGCAGGACGAAGGCGAGCCCGATGGCCGGCGCCTCCAGTGCGAACGGCATCGAGGTGCCGGTCAGCAGTGCTCCCATGCCCAGCCCGACGGCCACCCCGGCGACCGTCGAGACGAGCAGCACGATGAACGCCTGCGCCAGGCCGTCGCGCATCAGGTAGCCGGTGGATCCGCCCATGGCGCGCAGCACGGCGATCTCGTGGCGCCGCTGGATCGTCCAGACGGTGAAGAACGCGCCGACGACGAGCGCCGAGATCGCGTACAGGAACACCTGGATGAGCATCAGCGTCGAGGTCTCGGCCGTGTAGCCGGGGGAGGCGCCGAAGGAATCGGTGAGCGTCATGCTCGCGGTGCCGACTGCCTTGTCACCGGCCGCGAGGTCGATGCTCTGGCCATCGGCGGCCTGCAGCGCGATGGCGCTGGCCTCGGTGTACGCGTCCGGGCGGACCTCCTCGCCGGCCGCCGAGCCGGAGTGGATCTCCTGCCAGGTGGTGAGCGGCAGGTAGGCGACGTCGACGTGGCCGAAGGTGTGCTGGTTGCCGGTGCTGCCGATGATGGTCAGCTCTGTGCCCACCCGGTCGACGGTGACGGTGTCGCCGATCTCGAGCCCTTCGCCCAGGGCGGTCTCGCTGACCACGATGCCGTGCGGGTCGCCCAGGCCCTGGCCCTCGGCTGCGTCGGGCTCGAGGAACGAGCCGGGCACGACGCCGAACAGCGCGAGGTCCACGGGGAGGTCGGTCGAGCTGTGCGCGTTGATGAGCATCGAGCCGAACGGCTCGGCGGCCGCCACGTCGGGGCGGTCGGCCCAGGCGTCCACCTGGGCGAGGTCGACCACGCTCCGGGAGAAGGCGGAGTCGGTCTTGGTGCCCTCGGCGAAGGCGAAGGCGTCGACGGGCTGGGCCTTGAGCCCGGAGACGCCGTCGTTCACCAGGCCGGAGGAGAGCCCGGAGAGCATGACCATGAGCACGGCGATGAGTGCGACCACACCTCCCATCAGGCTGAAGCGCGATCGCGCGAAGCGGAGCTCGCGGAGTGCGAGGAACATCTCGGACCTCTCGTCGGGATGCGCCGGACGGCTTGCCGACGCCTTGTCGGAATCATAGCAACACGGTGTCGGGAAGTCGGCCTGCGGTGTCGAGGGCGCCTCGATTGACCCGGCCTCACTGTCGGCGGGTCGGTCGCGACACGGCGCGAACTACGCAAAGCCCCCAGATGTCCCACGCAGTGAGACGGCGTGCCCATCAGTTGGGCACCATGGCTGTGGGTGGAGCACAATCTGTGGCCATGAGCACCCCACGAGGAACGCACGCGTCGCGACTGGCCAAGCGCCACGTCGTGATGATGTGTTGTCAGCTCCTCGTCGCGTGCCGCTGAGCCCAGCGATCGACCGCTAGGCCTCCGCCGCCCCCCAGGGGGCGCGCCGCACCCTCACTCCGCCAGGCCCGTGGCCTGCGCCCGAGGGCCCGCACCGAATCCGCACCCCAGCTCGTCGCACCCCTCGGGGTGGGCGCCGTGGGCTGCACCCACCGGAAGGAACACCTCCATGCTCCGCACCCTCGCCCGCACCCTTGCCGCAGCATCGGCGGTCGCCCTGCTCGCGGCATGCGCCGGCACGAGCGACGCGGCCAGTGACGCCGGAGACGCCTCCGAGGTCGTCCGGATCGGCGTCGTCGGCGCCAGCGACGACTACTGGAAGGTCTTCACCGACGCCGCCGCCGAGGAGGGCATCGAGGTCGAGCTGGTCAACTTCACCGACTACACCCAGCCCAACCCGGCGCTCTCGCAGGGCCAGCTCGACCTCAACCAGTTCCAGCACCTGCAGTACCTGGCCCAGTACAACGTCGGGACCGACGAGGACCTGACGCCCATCGGCGCCACCGCCGTCTACCCGCTGGGGCTGTACTCCAAGAAGTTCACGTCGGTCGACGAGATCCCCGCGGGCAGCGAGATCGCCATCCCCAACGACCCCACCAACCAGGCGCGGGCGCTGCTGGTGCTGCAGGACGCCGGGCTGCTGAAGCTCAAGGACGGCGGCACCTCGGTGGCGATCCCGGCCGACATCATCGAGGCGGAGTCCACGGTCACCGTCACGCCGGTGGACGCGACGCAGACCGCGGTGGCGCTGAACAGCGTCGCGGGCTCGATCATCAACAACGACTTCCTCAAGGACGCCGGGCTCGCGTCCACCGACGCCCTCTACCAGGACCAGGCCGACAGCCCCGGCGCCCGCCCGTACATCAACATCTGGGTCGCCCGGGCCGAGGACAAGGACAACGCCACGTACCTCAAGCTCGTCGAGGTCTACCAGACGCCCGCAGTGCAGGAGGGCTTGCTCGAGAACTCGGGCGGCACCGCGGTGTTCGCGCACCAGAGCGGCGCCGAGCTGCAGGGCTACCTGGCCGACATCCAGAAGGCCGTCGCCGCCCAGGGCTGACCCCCCAGCCCTGCGGCGCCGACCCCGACGGCGTCGCACGGCACGAGCAGCCCGGCAGGGGTCCCCGCCCCTGCCGGGCGGCCTCGCCCCCCGACCCCCCCAGGAGGACCAGAGCATGAGCGCGATGATCACGTTCGAGCACGCGACGAAGGTGTTCGGCAGTGGCGGCACGGCCGTGCGCGCCGTCGAGGACGTCAGCCTCGAGATCCGGCGCGGCGAGGTCTTCGGGGTGATCGGCTACTCGGGCGCCGGCAAGAGCACCCTCGTGCGGCTCATCAACGCCCTCGAGCCCGTCACCTCCGGGCGGGTCGTCGTCGACGGGCATGAGGTCAGCGCCCTGGGGGAGGGCGAGCTCCGCAAGGTCCGCGCCGGGATCGGCATGATCTTCCAGCACTTCAACCTGCTCGCCTCGCGCACCGTCGCCGGGAACGTCGGCTACCCGCTGCGCGTGGCCGGCTGGTCCAAGGAGCGCCGTGCGGCCCGGGTCGCCGAGCTCCTCGAGTTCGTCGGGCTGAGCGACAAGGCGCGGCAGTTCCCCTCGCAGCTCTCCGGCGGGCAGAAGCAGCGCGTCGGCATAGCCAGGGCGCTCGCGGCCTCGCCTGCGGTGCTGCTCGCCGACGAGGCGACCAGCGCGCTGGACCCCGAGACGAGCCGGGACGTGCTGGCGCTGCTGCGGCGGGTCAACCGCGAGCAGGGCGTCACCGTCGTGGTCATCACGCATGAGATGGACGTGGTGCGCAGCACCTGCGACCGGGTCGCCGTGATGGAGCGCGGCCGCGTGGTCGAGGTGGGCGACGTCTACTCGGTGTTCTCCGAGCCGCAGGCGGACGCCACCCGCCGCTTCGTGGCCACCGCGTTGCACGACCGGCCCGACGCGGAGGTGCTCGCACGGCTGCGGCACCGGCACCGCGGGCGCATCGTCACCGTCGGGGTCCGGGACGACGGCGGCTCGGGCACGCTGCTGACGCGCGAGCTGCGCGAGCACGGCGTCGACGGGTCGATCATCTACGGCGGCATCTCCGAGATCGACGAGCGCCCCTTCGGCAGCCTCACCTTGGAACTGGTCGGTGACGACTCCGCGATCGACCGACTGCTGGCCTCGCTGCGCCGCACCACCGACGTGGTCGAGCTGACGGAGGCACGATGAACCGCGACTGGAGCGTCCTGCTGCCCATCCTGTGGGAGTCGTTGGGCGAGACGCTGTTCATGGTGTCTGTGACCCTGCTGGTCGGCGGGTTCGCAGGGCTCGTCCTGGGGCTCGCGCTGTACACGACCCGCAAGGGCAACCTGTTCTCCAGCGGGCCCGCCTTCGCGGTGCTCAACTTGCTGGTCAACATCGTGCGGCCCATCCCGTTCATCATCTTCATCACCGCGATCGCCCCGCTCACCCTTGCGGTGGTCGGCACCACGATCGGCACCGAGGCGGCGATCTTCCCGATGGCCTTGATGGCCACGTTCGCCACCTCGCGGATCGTCGAGCAGAACCTGGTGGCGCTGGACCCCGGGGTGATCGAGGCCGCGCGGGCGATGGGCGCCTCGCGGCTGCGGATCGTGGCCACCGTGCTGGTGCCCGAGGCCTTGGGCCCACTGATCCTGGGCTACACGTTCCTGTTCGTGGGGATCGTGGACATGTCGGCGATGGTGGGCGCCATCGGCGGCGGTGGGCTCGGCGACTTCGCGATCGTGTACGGCTACCAGCGCTTCAACTGGCAGGTCACGCTCGTCACGGTCGTGGTGATCGTCGGCATCGTGCAGCTCGCGCAGTGGCTCGGGAACACCTTGGCGCGGCGCGTGCTGCGGCGGTGACCAGCGGGCGCCTCGCCGCGCACCGCCTGGGAAGGTAGTGCCTGCGGTAAGGCGGGGGTGGGGCAGGCCCCACACCGGACCGGGCAGGCGGCGTCATAGTGGCGCACAGGCCTCGCGAACCATGCTGAACGGGAGCGAAACGACCCGTCCGGCACGGTTATCCAGGAGGTCTCATGTCCGAGCAGCCCCGCACCAAGCGCACCGCCCACCACCGCCCTCCCACACGCATGTCGGCGCTCGTGATGGCATGCGCGTTCGCCGCCGGCGCCGCCGTGGCGGTCCCCGCCGCCGCGTTCGCCGGTGACCAGGACCGCCGGCACGGTCACGGCGGGAAGCCCCGCGCCGACGTCGTCCAGCAGGCGATCGACCGGTTCGTCGAGGAGGACGGGGCCCCCGCCGCGCTCGCGGCGGTCACCGACCGCAAGGGCCGCGAGCGCAACCTCGTCGCCGGCGTGGGCGACCTGGCCACCGGCGCCCCGGTGCCCGTCGACGGGCAGGTGCGCATCGGCAGCAACAGCAAGACGTTCGTCGCCGCGGTGGTGCTGCAGCTCGTCGGCGAGGGCGCGATCGACCTCGACGCGCCGGTCGAGACCTACCTGCCCGGGGTGGTGCGCGGGCCCGTGGACGGCAACGACATCACCGTCCGGGACCTGCTCCAGCACACCAGCGGCCTGGGCAACTACACGGACGGCGCGCCGTTCCTGGGCGTCGACGCCGACGGGCAGCCTGTGCCCACCCTGACGGCGCTCAAGGACTGGTACGTCGAGCCCCACGAGCTGGTCGCCCTGGGGCTGGCCCGGCCCGCGGCGCCCGAGGGCGAGTGGGCGTACAGCAACACGAACTTCGTCCTCGCCGGCCTGATCGTGCAGAAGGCCACGGGCCGCCCGCTGGCCGAGGCCATCACCGAGCGGATCATCGAGCCGCTGGGCCTCACGGACACCTACGTGCCTGGCCGGGGTGAGCGCCCTCTGCGCGGCGAGCACCCGAAGGGGTACCACGCCGAGCCGATCGGCTCCGAGCTGTTCGAGCACACCGACATCGACTCGTCCACCGGGTGGGCGGCCGGTGACGTCGTCTCCACGCCGAGTGACCTCAACACCTTCTTCCAGGCGCTGCTCGGCGGAGCGGTGCTGCAGCCTGCCGAGCTCGAGCAGATGAAGACCACCGTCCCGATGACCGGGGCGCCCGAGAGCATGCGCTACGGCCTGGGCCTGATGTCCACCGAC
The DNA here is from genome assembly GCF_024508335.1 of Cellulomonas chengniuliangii. Taxonomy (NCBI): domain Bacteria; kingdom Bacillati; phylum Actinomycetota; class Actinomycetes; order Micrococcales; family Cellulomonadaceae; genus Cellulomonas; species Cellulomonas chengniuliangii. The sequence goes on from NZ_CP101988.1 coordinate 740,302, forward strand.
CTGAGCTGCGGCGGTCTCGCGTGGGGCCACGGCGGGGCCAGCCCTGGCTACCAGGTCGAGGGAGGCGTCTCCGAGAGCGGCGACCGTGCCCTGACGGTGGCCACCACGGCCCTGCACTTCGTGCTCGGCCCGGAGGCGCAGAGCTCGCTCGCGCAGGGGATCCCCGCGCTCGTCGACACGGTCCTGTGCTCCTGAGCCAGACGCGCGACCGCTCGAGCGAGCCCGCCCGAGCAACCCCGAGCCACCCGCACGCGTGACCCGCCCCACCCGGCGCCTACCGAGGAGGAACCATGTCCCGCCAGCACTCTCGCCCATCGCACCAGCCGAACTCGCCGGTCTCCATGCAGCGCGGTCCGCGCCGTGTCCCGAAGGGTCGTGCGCTCGCGGTCGTGGGCGCGCTCGCCGCGGGGGCGCTGCTCGCGTCCCCCGGCGTGGCCGTCGCCGGGGGAGGGCCCGGCCACGGCGGCCCGGGGCACGGCAAGCCGCGCGTCGACCGCGCGCAGCAGGCCCTCGACCGGCTGGTCGGCGAGGACGGGTTCCCCGCCGCGCTCGCCGCCGTCACCGACGCCCGCGGTCGCGAGCGGAACCTCGTCGCGGGGGTGGGGGACCTGGAGACGGGCGGGCCGGTCCCCGTCGACGGGCAGGTGCGCATCGCCTCGACCAGCAAGTCGTACACCGCGGTGGTGGTGCTGCAGCTCGTCGCCGAGGGCGCCGTCGACCTGGACGAGCCGATCGAGACGTACCTGCCGGGCCTGGTGCGGGGGGCGGACTTCGACGGGCACGGCATCACCGTGCGGCAGCTGCTCAACCACACCAGCGGGCTGCCCGAGTACACGAACCGTCTGGGCGGCGCCTTCGAGGCCCGGACCTGGTACCTGTCGGCGCGCGACCTGCTCGACCTCGCCCTGGCCCAGCCGCGCCAGTTCCCGGCCGGCGAGACCTGGGGGTACAGCAACACGAACTACGTGCTCGCAGGGCTGCTCATCGAGAAGGTCACGCACCGGCCGCTCGAGGAGGCCATCACGCAGCGGATCATCGAGCCGCTCGGGCTCACCGAGACGTACGTGCCCAATCGCGGGGAGATCGAGATCCGCGGCGAGCACCCCCGCGGGTATGACGCGGAGGTGATGTTCAGCGGCGACCTGGCCGACATCACCGACATCGACTCGTCGCTGGGCTGGGCCGCGGGGGAGATCGTCGCGACGCCTAGCGACGTCAACCGGTTCTACACCGCGCTGCTCGACGGCAAGCTGCTGCCGCCGGCCGAGCTCGAGGCGATGACGACGACCCTGGCGCTGCCCGAGGGCGCCTTCATCCCCGGGGTCGAGTACGGGCTCGGTCTGATGAAGTTCCCGCTGAGCTGCGGCGGGGAGGCGTGGGGGCACGGTGGCTCGATCCAGGGGTACGGGACCCGCAGCGCCGCCATCGAGGACGGGCGCGCCGCATCGGTCGCCGTCACGGCGCTGCCGCAGGCCCTGCGCGGCGACGAGGCGTCAGCGACCGCCGCCGCCCAGCACGTGCTGGAGGCGATGGACACCGCGCTCTGCTCATAGCACTCCCGCTCATGGGCGCGACGTCGTGCCCGTGAGGTGACGCTCCGGTCGATCGCCGACCGGCCCGCCGTCTGGCCCGGCCACCGCCCCCCGGTGGCCGGGCCAGACCCATGCCGCCGGGCTCGCCGCCCGGGTCGAGCGATCCAACAGGCGGCTCACAGGCTGCGCTGGGGATCACCCCAGGGCGCTGCCAGACGGTGGGCTCACCGCGTGAGCGGTGACCCAAGCAACCTGACGGGAGCGTCGATGTTCCTCACCTACCTGCGCCGCGAGCTGGCGCAACGCCGCAAGCAGACCTGGCTCGTGGCCCTCGGGCTCGGCCTGGCGATCGCCCTGGTCATCACCGTCACCAGCGTGACGGCGGGGATCGGCAAGGCCCAGGACGAGGTCCTCGCCTCGATCTACGGCGTCGGCACCGACATCACCGTGACGAACCGGCCGCAGATGCCGGGCGCCGAGGGCGGGGGCGGCCCCCAGCAGTTCGACTTCGATCAGGGGGCCGACAACGGCTCCGGGGGCGCGACGTTCGCCCAAGACAGGCTCGAGGTCGCCCGCGGCTCCTCGACGATGGACGCCGCCGCGGTGGACCAGGTCGCCGGGATCGACGGCGTGGCCTCCGTGGCAGGGTCGCTGAGCCTGAGCAGCACGAGCTTCTCCGGCGAGGTGCCGGACATGGGCTCCATGCCCGAGCCGGGCTCGCGGCCCGAGGGTGGCACTGGGGAGGGCGGCCAGCCTGGCGGCGGCTCGTTCAGCATCGACAGCATCAGCGTCGAGGGCATCGACCTGGTGAACGACGCCGTCGGCCCGCTCACCTCGGCCACCCTCGACGAGGGCCGCGCGCTCGACGCCGCCGACTCCGGCGCCCAGGTCGCCCTGGTCGACTCCGCCTACGCCACGGCCAACGACGTCGCCCTCGACGGGACCGTCACGCTCGGCGGCACGGACTTCACCGTCGTCGGCATCGTGTCCTCGAGCTCGTCCTCCGCGACCACCGCCGCCAACGTGTACATCCCGCTCGACACGGCCCAGACCCTCGCCGACCAGGCCGGACAGGTCAGCACCCTCTACGTGCAGGCCGACTCCGCCGACGTCATCAGCGAGGTGCAGTCCGCCATCGAGACCGCGCTGCCCGACGCGACCGTCGCCACCGCAGCGGATCTGGCCAGCAGCGTCTCCGGCTCGCTGTCCAGCGCCTCCGACCTCGCCGGGACCCTCGGCACGTGGCTCGCGATCGTGGTGCTCGTCGCGGCCTTCGCACTGGCCATCCTGTTCACCCTCTCGGGAGTCGGGCGCCGGGTGCGCGAGTTCGGCACTCTCAAGGCCCTGGGCTGGCGCAGCCGCCGGGTCGTCGGCCAGGTGATGGGCGAGTCCGTGGCCCAGGGCCTGCTCGGCGGGCTCGTCGGCCTCGTCGTGGGCCTCGGCGCGGTCCTGGCCATCAACCTCATCGCGCCCGAGCTGTCCGCGAGCCTCGGCGGCGGTGGCGGCATGCCCGGCGGCCCCGGCGGAGACGGCGGCGGCCCGATGGGCGGCGGCGGGATCGGCGGCGGTCCCATGGGCCAGGCCGCCTCCGCGGTGGCCGTCACCCTGCAGGCGCCCGTCACCGGGACCGCGGCGCTGCTCGCCGTGGCGCTCGCGGTGCTGGGCGGGCTGCTGGCTGGAGGCCTGGGCGGCTGGCGTGCGGCCCGGCTGCGACCGGCGGAGGCGCTGCGCAGTGTCGCCTGAACCTGTGTCGACCGAACCCGTGTCGACCGACCCCGCACCCGTCCGCCCGTCTGTTCCTGCTCCGGAAGGCTCCCCGATGTACGAGCTGCGCGACGTCACCAAGCGCTACACCCAGAAGAACCGCACCGTCGACGCCCTGCGAGGGGTGAGCCTGTCCATCGCGGAGGGGGAGCTCGTCGCGATCCAGGGCCCGACAGGCGGCGGCAAGTCCACCCTCCTGCAGCTGCTCGGCGCGATGGACCGGCCCACCTCCGGCTCCGTGACGCTCGACGGCCTCGAGCTCGCCGGTCTCAGCGAGGCGGCGGGCGCCGACGTGCGGGCCCGCACCGTGGGCTTCGTGTTCCAGGGCTTCAACCTCATCCCCACCTTGACCGCGCAGCAGAACGTCGAGACGGGCCTGGTCCCGCTCGGTCTCGGCGCCGCCGAGCGGGCCGAGCGCGCCGCTCAGGCGCTCGCCGATGTGGGCCTGGCCGAGCGTGCCGCCCACATGCCCGACGAGCTGTCCGGCGGCCAACAGCAGCGCGTCGCCATCGCGCGGGCACTGGCCAAGAACCCGCGGGTCCTCTTGGCCGACGAGCCGACCGGCAACCTCGACGAGCGCACCCGCGACGAGATCATGGCGATGATCGAACGCCTCTGGCAGGACCAGGGCCTGACGATCGTCATCGTCACCCACGACTCGTGGGTGGCGCGCCGGGCGCCGCGGCGGCTGTGGATCTCCGACGGGGTCGTCACCGACAAGACGGACGGCCGGGCCCCGCGCGAGCCGGCAGCGACCGCCCGGTGAGGCGCGCGTCGGTGGCCCGTCCTAGCGTGAGTGGATCGCCGATGAGCACACCAACTCCCGGAGGGCCCCATGGCCATGCTGTCTGACCGTCCCCACACCGCCCTGCTCGTGATCGACGTGCAAGAGGGCGTCGTGGGCGAGGCGTTCGATCGCGACCCCGTCGTCGCGCGCATCGCCGCGCTGGTCGACAGGGCCCGCTCCGAGCAGGTCCCGGTGGTCTGGGTGCAGCACGCGGACGCCGGCCTCCAGCGGGGGAGCGCGGAGTGGCAGTACGTCCCCGAATTGACGCCGGATGCCGCGGAGGCTCTGGTCCACAAGAGCCACGGCGACTCGTTCGAGGGCACTGACCTCGAGGACGTGCTCGGCGCTGCCCGCGTCGGCCGGCTCGTGGTCGCAGGTGCGGAGTCCGACGTGTGCATCCGCTCGACGATCCACGGAGCCTTCACCCGCGGCTACGACGTGACGCTCGTGGGGGACGCCCACACCAGCAGCGACAAGTCCGTGTGGGGCGCCCCGCCGCCGGAGCAGGTGATCGCTCACACCAACCTGTACTGGGGCCACCAGACCGCCCCCGGTCGCACCGCCGCCGTCGACCTCGCGGCGGAGGTCCGGCTCCGCGGCGCCTGACAGAGAACACCCCCGGGCCTGACCGTCCCTGATCAGCGACTGTCAGGCCCGGGGACCGGCCCCGCATCGCCACGGGTCAGCCGGGTCACGGCCCTCACCAGCAGCGCCAGCGCGACGCCAGCCCCGACGCCTGCCCCGCCCTGGGCGACGTCACCGTCCGCGACCCAGGCGACGGCGATCCCGGCGAGGAGCACCGCCGACAGCACCACGTCGTGGGCGCCTCGTGGCACGGGGGCCTTCCAGGTCAACAGCCCGATAGCGCATCCGAGGGCGATGCCCAGGAGCCCGATCAGCATCTCGGCCCCTCGCCGCGGCTCCGCATCAGGAGCCGCTGAGGACGGCGCGGAGAGCGGTGGCGAACGCGTCCGGGTCGCCCTCCATGCTGGCGTCGAGGAACGCCGCGTGCCCACCGGGGAAGACCACCGGCTCAACGCCGAGGAGGGCGGCGATCGCCCGACCGGCGCGGTGCGCCAGCTGGCCCTCGGACCCGGCCCCCACCCCGATGACGAGCTGGGCCGGCGCGGCGCGCAGGGCGTCCAGGTCGGGCTCGTACGAGGTGCAGGTCACGAGGTTCTGGCTGAGCAGCACGTCCTCGCGGTGGCCGTCGTCCTCGACGGGCAGTCCGAAGGCCTGCGGGTCGGGCGCGGGGCCGGGCTCGTCCGGGAGCTCTCCCTCCCACGCGGTCAGCGCGATGAACCGGGCCATCGCCGGGCCGAAACCCTCCGCGGCATAGGAGGACCGGATGGCGTCGACGGCTGCTCGGGCCGCCTGTCGGTCTGGCAGGACTCCGGTCAGTGGCGGCTCGTGCGCCACCACGGTCACCACGTCCTCCGGGTGGGCCGTCAGCAGGGCGAGGGCGTTGACGGCCCCGCCGCTGCTGGCGAACAGGTCGACGGGACCCGCGCCGACCGCCTCGATCACCAGGTGCAGGTCCTCCCCGTGCTGCTCGGGGGTGGACTCCGGCGCCGGGTCGCTGCGGGTGCTGCGGGCCGCGCCCCGCGGGTCGTAGGTGATCACGGTGCGATCAGAGAACCGGCTCGCGAGAGGCCCGAACCACTGTGCGTCCATGGGCGACCCGATGATGAACAGCGCCGGACCGGCGCCGGCGCCCCGCACGTCGTAGTGCAGCACCGCCCCCTCCACGTCGAGGGTGTGGCTCGTTGCCGCAGTCGCTTCGTCGTCGGTCTGCATCCTCGGACGCTACCGGGGCTGATCCGTCACGAACAGGGGAGGGCGGGGCCGTCACATGTCGCACTCGCAGACGTGGTTGAACTCGACAACCTGCTCGCCCTGGTCGGCGCGGGCCCACGCCTCGGCCTCGGCGTGGTCGCAGAACGAACGGCCGGCGAGGCGCCCGTTCGCCAGCAGGACGCCGACCTCGATGTCCTCGCGGGGATCCGCCGCGTCGAGCGTCGTGGGCGAGGGTGCTGTGGACATCGGTGCCTCCCGGCGGGTGACGCGTGAGCGCTGTCACCTTGCTCAACGATGGCGCGGCCGCGTCTATTCGACGACTGCGACGACCATCCGCGGGCCCGAGCCAGCCGGCGCCGCAGGGGTCAGGCGCGGTTCCGGACCGCGTAGCGCACGTAGATCGCGCCGTTGTCGAACCGTCGGTGGTCCAGCAGGTCGAGGTCGAGTCGTGATCCTCGGGGCAGTCCTGGCTTGCCGCCGCCCACGACGACCGGCAGGAGCAGCAGCACGCACTCGTCGACCAGGCCGTGCCGGAATGCCTCTGCCGCGATCGCGGCGCCTCCGATGCTCAGGTCCGAGCCGGAGGCCTCCTTGAGCTGTCGCACCGCCTCGGGCTCGAACGTCCGCTCGAGCGTCGTGCGCGCCGTCGAGACGTCGTCGAGCGACGTGGAATAGACGATCTTGTCGGCGTCACGCCAGATGTCCGCGTACTCGCGGATCACCGGGGGCTCGTCCGTCAACCAGTCGTCGGTCTCCCAGACGCGCATCGTCTCGTACATGCGCCGCCCGTAGAGCGATGTGCCGATGTTCCGCTCGTGCTCGTTCCAGAAGGCGTGCATGTCCTGGTCAGGCACGGACCAGTCGAACGAGCCAGTCTCGTCCTCCAGGAATCCGTCGAGCGAGAGGTTGGCCGCGTAGATCAGCTTGCCCATGGTGCCCTCCATCCGGACGAGAGCTACAGCGTGCAGCGTCGCGTCGACGCGGGCAACAGCATCAGCGGGTGGCGGCCGTGACGGCGGCGACGATGTCGTCGGGCAGCGGGGTGGACAGCACCCAGCGGCGACCGTCGCGCAGCTCCACCTGCACCGCGGGGCCCCCGACGAGGAGCCCCCAGCTGCGCTCGCCCAGGCGCCGCAGCCCCATGCCGTCCTGGATGCCGCCGCGCGGGTCGACGGGCCGGACGTCGGCGATGTCCTCCGCGGCGAGCCGCAGCCGCACCCACGGGGCCCAGCGTGCGCGGATGCCGTCGCGCCCGGCCTGCACGTCCACGCGCATCCGGGCGATGGGCAGGAACACCAGCGCGAGGAACGCGGTGACAGCCCCTCCCTCAATCCACGTCTGGGTCAGCGCCGCTGGCAGCCACACCATGGCGAGCGTCCCCGTGAACAGCCACTGGAGCCCGGTGCGCCAGGCGTTGCTGAGCCTTGCAGTGGTGCGCACGGTCTCGGGCGGCACGTCGCTCCCCTCCGTCGAATGAGCCACCAACCTAGGTGGGCTGTGGTGACGAGCGGGGGGTCTCGCCGCAGGTCGTGGAATCCTCATGACGCGGGCGCGGCGTGGCGCCGTGCTGGACGTCCGTCCACGCCGATTCAGCCCCGCATTTGGGTGCATATGCCGCACTCCGGATGCGGGCCCCCCAGGGCGCGGATAGAAGTCCCTCTGTGTCTCTTGCCCTCGCGCCCCCCGCGTCGCCGCCTCGCCGCGCGCCGAAATCGGCTCCGCGACTGCGGGTCCTGGACCTGCTCAGGCTCGTCGCGGCGGCCGCTGTGGTGCTCTTCCACTTCACCGCCCGCGACCACCACCGGTGGCAGGGGAGCCTCCCTGCGGAGGTGTTCCCCGACCTGTCGCAGGTCACGCGCTACGGCTATCTCGGCGTCCACCTGTTCTTCGTGATCAGCGGTTTCGTCATCCTCGCGTCGGCCTGGGGGCGCCCGGTCGGCTCGTTCGCCGCCTCTCGCCTGAGCCGCCTGTACCCGGCCTTCTGGGCGGCGGTGCTCGTGACCGCGACGCTGCGGTACCTGTGGCCGGGCTTCGAGGCGCGCTCGCCGTCCGAGGTGCTGGTGAACCTGACGATGCTGCAGGACTTGTTCGGGGTCCCCCGCGTCGACGGCGTGTACTGGACGCTCTGGGTCGAGCTGCAGTTCTACCTGCTGATCGGTGTGTTCATGCGCATCGGTATCACCGCGTCGCGCGTGCTGGGCTTCGCGGCGCTCGTGCCAGTCGCGACCGTGCCAGCGACGCTGCTCTTCCCCGACCTGATCCGCACGTTCACGCTGATCGAGTGGCTCCCGCTGTTCTGTGCCGGGATGGTGGTCCACCTGATGCACCGCCATGGGCCGAGCCGTCTCGCGTGGCTGGTGCTCGCCGTCGACGTCGCCGCATCGGCGTGGACCTCCGCCGCACGGACGGCGGGCGCGATCGACCGGGTGGCTTCCGGCCCGGCGACATCGCCGACGCTGATGGCGCTCGGTGTGGCGGCCTGCGTCGGGCTCGTCGCCGGGGCGACGCTCATCCCACGCGTGGCCCGGGTGGACTCGCGCGCCCTGACCCGCGCCGGGCTGCTCACCTATCCGCTGTACCTGACGCACGAGTACATCGGGTGGGCGTCGATCGAGGTGCTGTCCTCGCGCCTCGCCCCGTACCTGACGCTGCTGCTGGCTGTGGGGGTCTGCCTGCTGGTCGCGGTGCTCGTGCATGTCGTCGCGGAGCGACCTGTCCAGCAGCCGATGCGCCGGTGGCTCGAGGCGAGGCTGGGCCCGTCGCAGCCGTCGCAGCCGTCGCAGCCGTCGCAGCCGTCGCAGCCGTCGCAGCCGCCGCGGCCGTCGCCCGGCGTGCCGTCCATCGACAGGGGTGTGCTGCCGTGGGCCGCGGCGGTCGCGACGTCGACGGCCCCAGGGGCTCGCCGACGCTAGTCGCCGCCGCCGCCGGCCACCCATCCGGGCTCCTCTGACCGGACGCGCGCGTCCCCGACGAGCTCCGTGAGCCGTGCCTCCAGCGCAACGAGCTCGCGACTGCCGATCTGATCGGCCCAGCCGCGCCGCAGGTCGTCGAAGATCGACTCGCCCACGCTCATGACCTGGAGTCCCAGCGGCGTGACCTCGATGCGCTTGCGCCGGGCGTCGTGCGGGTCGGTCTCGCGGGCGATGTAGCCGCGTTCGAGCAGCGTCGCGATGGTCTTGGCCGCGGCCTGCTTGGAGACGGACAGGCGGCGGCCGAGCTCGGAGGCGTTGTCGGCGCCCGCGAGGATCGCCCGCATCGCGAAGTCGTGCGACGGCCGCACATCGGGATATCCCCGGGCGGCCAGCTCGGCGACCGCGTCGTCCACGAGCCGGCGGTAGGCGCCCAGGAGCAGCAGCGCGAGGTTGGCACCTGATCGGGACACGACGTCAGGGTACGGGGCCGTTGACGTAGACAACCAGGTTGTCTACGGTTGGACAACCACGTTGTCTAAGTGGCAGCGGTCGATCGAGGAGTGACACCATGACCGGCACCGCATCGGGGAGCGTCCTCGCGGACGTCGTCCACCACACCGTCGACGTGAACGGGACCACGCTGCACTACGTCGCGGCGGGGGAGCAGAGCTCGCCCGTCCTGCTGGTCCACGGCTTCCCCGAGTCGTGGTGGGCGTTCCACCGGCTCATCCCGTTCCTCGCCGCGAGCCACCGGGTGTTCGCCGTCGACCTGCGCGGCTTCGGCGACTCCGCCGTCGCTGCGGAGGGCCACGACAGCGCCACCGCGGCGGAGGACCTGCACCACCTCATCCGCCACCTCGACGTCGGCCCCGTGCACCTCGCAGCCCAGGACATCAGCGGCGGCACGGCCTTCCGCCTCGCCACCGCCCACCCCGCCGACGTCGCCAGCCTCACCACGATCGAGATGGGCCTGGCCGGCTTCGGGCTCGAGGGGTTCGCGGACGTCACGCACGGCGGGTCCTGGCACATCGGCGCCCTCGCGGCGCCCGGCATCCCCGACCTGCTCTTCGCGGGGCGCGAGCGCGCGCTGCTGGGGGAGTGGGCGTTCCCGTCTATGACGGCCGTCGCCGGCGCCGTGACGGATGACGACATCGCCGAGCTCGCCCGCGGCTATGCCCGCCCGGGTGGCTGGAACGGCGCCGCAGGCCTGTATCGGTCGATGCTCGCGGAGGGCGAGGAGGTGCGGGCTCTGGCCGCCGCCCAGCCGCTGGGCCTCCCGATCCTTGCGGTCGGCGGGTTCGGCGGGCCGTTCACCGAGGGGACGGTCCAGCAGGTGTCGACGGGTGACGTCACGTCCGTGCTGCTCGAGGGCGTCGGCCACTACGTCGCGCTCGAGGCTCCGCAGGCGCTCGCCGACGCGATGCTGCCGTTCCTCGACAGGGTCGACGGGGCGTGACCGGGCGCGCTCAGGCGGTGGGTCGCAGGCCTCGAAGCGCCACGCCCAGGTAGCGGCGGACGGCGGCGGCCCGGCCGGCCTTGTCGCCCGTGCGGAGGGCTGCCGCGTGCACGATCCCGCACACGAGCGGCACCAGGTCGGCCACGGTGACGTCAGGATCGACCTCGCCGATCGCATGCGCCCGGTCGAGCAGGTCTCCGAGTAGGGCCCGCAGGCGCTCCATGTCCCCACGGGTGGCTGCCTGCTCGTGCTGCGAGGCGGCGAAGACATGGGCGAGGGCTGGATCTGCCGCCTGGGCCTGCAGCGCGCCGACCAGGAACTCCTCGAGCGCGCCTGCCGGCTCGCGGCCGTTCAGGGCGTGCTCGCCGAGGTCGATCAGCTCGGCGAGCCCGGGCTGCGCGAGGGCCTCCATGAGCGCCTCGCTGCTGGGAAAGTGCCGGTACACGGTGGCGACGCCCACCGAGGCGACCCGCGCGATCTCGTTGAGCTGGAGGGGGCGACCCGCGTCCACGTGCTCGCGGCCGACCTCGACGATGCGCTGCCAGTTGCGGACGGCGTCCTTGCGGGGGCGGGGCGTCGTCATGGCATCCACGGTACCGGATGAAGCATCCGCTTTCGTGCTACGGTCGAGCGGATAGATCATCCGGTTATCGGTCGACGGGGCTCCAGTGCCGACGCGGGCCGCGATCTCGAGGGGGTAGACGATGAACGTCGACGTGGATGGCATGGCGCGAAGCGTCACGGTGGTCGGGGAGCCCGGCGGGGAGGGGTCCCGCGCGCTGGTGCTCGTCTTCCATGGCTCCCGGCAAGACGGGCAGGTCCACCGGGCGTTCACCGGCAAGGCCTACGACGCGCTCGCCCAGCAGGGCGCTGTCGTCGCCTACCTCGACGGCTACCGGGGGAACTGGAACGACGCGCGTCGGCAGAGCACGTTCCCCGCGCGGGTTGCGGGCATCGACGACACAGGCTTCGCCCGCGCGGTGATCGACGCCCTGGTGGCGAGGCACGGCATCGACCGCCAGCGAGTGTTCGCCGTGGGGTACTCCAACGGCGGGCAGATGGTGCTGCGCCTCGTCCACGAGGCGCCAGGGCTGCTGGCGGGCGCGGCCGTCATCGCGGCCACGATGCCGGCGCCGGGGGACTTCCTCGTGAATGACGGCCCCGGGCCTGGTGTCCCGGTGCCCGTGCTGCTGGTGCACGGCACCAAGGACCGGATCGTGCCCTACGGCGGCGGTGAGATGTCACGCTGGGCGCGCACGGTGTTCAAGGTCGGCGGGCGCTCGCTGTCGATGCCGGAGACGGCCGCCTACTTCGCCCACCGCAACGGGATCACCGCCGAGCCGGTCCGCACCGCGGTCACGGGGTGTGGCCGGGGCCGACGGCAGACCTGGGTCGAGCGCACCCGGTACGCGCAGGACGGGTCCGCGCCGGTGGACCTGTACACCGTGCACGGCGGCGGGCACACCGTCCCCGGTCCGCGCAGCGCGCCGTTCGTCCTGGGCGCGACCAACCATGACGTGAGCGCCGCCGAGCTCGTGAGCGAGTTCTTCGGGCTCGACGGCCGATCGCGCCGATCGCCTGGGCTGGTCAGCCGCGCACCAGCTCCGTGACGGTCGGGTCGCCGTCCAGGGCGGGGACATCGGTGGGGCGGGCCCAGTAGGTCCACCACGCCCAGCCCGATCCGACGGGCATCCAGCCGCCGCCGCTCGGGATGGACCCGGTGGTGCGCGAGTGCTCCCACTGCCGGTCGTCACGCTCGACGATGTGGAACAGCGGGCCGTAGGCCACCGAGTGCCAGCCGTATCGACCGGCGCGCGCGAGCACCGACATCTCGTTGAACGCGGTCAGCCGGCGAAGGACGAGCCGTTCTCTCGAGCCGCCGCTGGTGGTGGCCGCGGTCGCAGAGGCGTCGGGCTGCCCGTAGCGCTGCTGCGCGGCCTGGCGGGTCATGCCCAGCACCGTGCCGACCTGCTCCCAGGTGCAGCCGGCGCTGCGCGCGGACTGCACGGCGGCGGCGAGCAGCACGTCGGTCTCCGAGCGGGCGGCGCGGGCCAGCGCGACGAGCTCGAGGTGCGCGTCGGCATCATGCGTGAGGCGCTCGCTCAGCGTCGGGTCGACGTCGTGCAAGGCGCGGGCGAGGTGGTCGCGGAGGGTGTCTCCGCTGGACTGGGTGGCATCGTCGGAGGTCATGCGTCAACTGTGGCTTGACGGTGGTCTCCGTGTCAATCGTAGATTGACATGAGTTTCGCCCTGTTGCCGGTCGATGCGGCGTCGGGAAGGAGGACGGGGCCGCGGGTCGACGTGTCGGCCACCGTCGGTCGGCGTCACGACAGGACGTCCTTGACGCTCAAGTCGCCACCGGCGCCCGGGTAGCGAGTGAAGTCGACGTTCCAGGCGCCGTCCGGGCTGATCGACCACGCCCCGTGGTCGAGCGCCCAGTGCCACCAGGTGATCCGCTCGACCATCGTCAGGTGCGGCATGTCCTGAAGTCCGCCGTCGGGCGTCCACACGACCGTGGTCGTGCTGGTGGCGTGCGGGTCAGTGCAGTCGAGCACGAGCGGGAGCTGGTACCCCAGGACCGGTACGAGCTCGGCACGGAAGATGACGTGGGCGAACGCCTCGTCCTCCGCGAACCCCCGCGCGACCGCGTCCTGCGTCCAGGTGCGCGACAGGTTCAGCGCCTCCCGCAGTGGGTGGAACTCGCGGTAGGGCGCCAGGGCAGTTGACCCCGCAGCGACTTGCTCACCGTCGTGCCAGGCCCAGATCGCCACGGCGTCCTCTGGCAGTTGGACGCCGAACTCGTTGCTGATGGCGTCGATCTGCGCTGCCGACAGGCCCGGGCGCAGCTGGGGCATGCCCCGCGCGCCGAGGCCACGCAGCCGCTGCTCCCAATCGGTCAGTGCTTGTGTGACCTCGGCGGCGGGCATTGCTACCTCACTTCGGGTTGCAGATCTGCAGGGTCGGGACGTGCGGGGCGCTCGGGGGAATGGGGATCGCGAGGAACGAGTCGCCGTTCTGCACGCGGCAGCCGAGCACGAACGCGCCGTACTTGTTGCCTTGATCGACATTCTGAGGGCCGTCGATCACCTTGAGGCTCGGAGTGGGAACCGCGGCCCCGCCACCTTGCTCTGTGGCGAAGAACGGGTACTCGTCGCACTGCAGGGTGCCGTTGGTTCCAGCAGCGGCTGCACAGTCGGGATGACTGGCATACCACTGCCGCGGGCTCGGATTCAGCGTCGCCGGCCGGTAGTTCAGCTCGACCCATGCCGGGTGCTGCGCGATGGCCTGCAGATCGTGGTTGGTGGCTTCAGGGACGTCGAGCTGGCCGGACATAAAGATCGGCTTCTCCTGGCAGTCCTTGTACGGGTTCGTCGAGACCAGGGCGGCGGCCGTCACGGCGAGGCACTGCTGGATGGCTACTCGCGACCACTCAGGCTGGAGATCGTTCAGCGTCGCTACCCGCTGGACGAGCTTGTCGTACTTCCACACGCCGTTCGGCAGGCTTGCCGGCGGGACCATCGGGCCGGTCGGGCGAGGGTCGGGGTTGTTGACCCAGCCGGGCGCGGTCGCGGGGGCGGTGCCGTCACCGAGGGCGTAGAGAGCTACGACCGCCAGGACGCCGGGGGCGACCTTCGCCATGGCGGCAAGCACCGAGCGCATCGTCGCGCCGCTGACCGCTGCCGCGGCAGTGCATGCCTTGGTGTGGTCCTTGAGTGACCCGCCAAGCACGTTCGGCCCGGGGGCGACGTTGCCGATCAGGCAGACCTCCTCGAAGGTCACCCCACCAGCGACCAGCGCGTATGCGAGCTGGTCGAGGTCGACGTTCGTTCCTAGTTCGTGGATGGTCACCCCCGCCGTGGCGGCTTGGACCGGCGGCTGCGGCACGGATGCGGTCACCGAGCCGGGACGAGCGCCGCTGACCGGGATGGCGGAGGTGAAGGTGTACTCCGTGGCGCCGGGGCGGATGTCCTGGGCGGTGGCCCGCCAGGAGCTGCCGTCACCCTCGATGTAGATGTTGACGTTGGTGTTCGCCCCCACGGACCACCCCCAGCCGCGCAGCTCTGCGGCGGTCACGCCGGTGTACTTGTCGCCGCCGTCGAACATCGACCAGGACTGCATCGCGGTCACCAGGTTGCGCAGGCTGGACTGGGTGACCGGGTCGTAGATCGACGTGGCGGCGGCTGGGGTTGCGGCGATGCCGCTGGTGAACAGGAGCGCGGCTATGGCCGCGAGCGCTGGGCGTAGTGCTCTCATTCTGGCAGAACCCCCTGGCGTGGGGGCGTGGCGCGGGACGGTGGGGCGCGCCCCCGTGACGCCCGGCCGTCATGTGCGGTCATGACACTGCCGGATCGTGGGGCGCGCGGGTAGGGATGTCCCTCGTTCGGAGCAGACCCGAGCCTCGCCGTCAGGCACAACGCCGTCGACTGGCTCCACCGCCAGCACGCCCAGGCGCCCGCCACCGCCGGCTGAGCCCCGAACTGAAGGGCAACGACACCAGCCCTCTCGGAGGGCTACTGGCCCATCCCCGACCCCCGCACCGGTAGGCTGAACCCGCGCCGAACGGACCGTCGAGGCCCGAGCGGCGACGCACGGGGCTCACGAGAACACTCGGACAGACGCTCGGCGCGATCCTCGCCGAGTGCTCGACAGAGGTTCGGGCAGGTCCCACGCGCCTGTAGCTCAGGGGATAGAGCACCGCTCTCCTAAAGCGGGTGTCGGCAGTTCGAATCTGCCCAGGCGCACATTGTGTTGATGCAGGTAAAGGGCTGGGGGCAAGTCTGACGCAGGGCTTGAAGAGGGCTGGTGGTCAGCAGCCCGTCGGTCGGCGCGGTCGCATGGCTTGGCCTTCCGATGCTTGACGGCGCCGACTTACTGCGCGCCTTCGGTGGCAGCATGTCGCCGTGGCTCTGGGCCGAAGCGGCCGTGTGGCGGAGAGCGGCCATCGACATGTGTGCCGGCCCGGCCAGGCCACGGAGCCCGTATCGGGAGCGCTACGGTCCGCATCATGAACAGCAACTGGCTCATCGACTACAGCAACCAATGGCATGACACGTGGGAGCTCATCGGCGCGTTCGCCACGCTCTGCGCAGTGCTGCTGGCGCTCGTCGGCTTCTGGTTCGAAGCGACCCGGGCCGCACGCGCGGAGACCCGAGCGGAGAGAGCCGAGGAAGCGCTCGCAAAGGACCGGGCCGACGCCGACTCGGCTCGCATAAGCGCTGAGAGCGAGCGGGTCGACCGGGAGCGTCGCGCCCAGGCTCTCCTCGTTATTGGTTGGGCAAAGTTCAAACCGGAGCAGACAATGTTGAACGGCGCGACTCTTGGCAGCTGGGAGGTCCGCGTCGGCAACTACTCGGGCGCACCTGTGTTCGACGTCCGTGCCGAGGCCATCCAGAACAACTCGATCGACAAGTACGCCGAAACACCGGTTCTAGCCCCGGGGCGCGAGTTGGTCCTCGAAGCGACGTCGATCGACGAGACAAGCGGCCCGAACGCGGTGCTGTACTTCCGCGACGTCGCCGGGCGCTACTGGAGGCGACTCCAATCGGGCGCGTTGAGTGAGGTCAACGAGCACCGTCAACCTATCTAGCGTTCCGAGGCCGTGGCGAGCCCTTCCGGGCGATGGAGAGGACAAGGGACTTCCCCACGGTCAGCCCCCGATCCTGGCCGGCCATCGTCATCTACGAAATAGAAGAAGCCGTTTCAGGTAGTCGCGGTGGGCTACTACCTCCGCCTCATCTGATAAATCCTCGTCGACGGGCGAAGGAAGGTCAGCTGATTAGTGCCGGTCCCGTGTCGACGAGTACGTGGTCCGGAAGTACCAGCGCGTCAGCGGCATGGCCGATAGGACCTAGGAGCCAACTGACCGCTTGCTAAGTCACCGGCTCGGCCACTAATCACAGATCTCTACACCTTCTCTGCTCCACTGCGTTGCGGCTGAGCCCGTGATCGAGCATGCCCCGAGCGCGGCTTCGTCGGCTGACGGCCCTTGGATGTCCGACCTCTCTGCGACTGGCTCTATGCCGGAGCCGTCTTGGGGTTCCACGCGTCCGAATGCTGGTGCAGTTACCCGTTGGCGGCGCTTCGAGCCTTGATCATCGGGCGCATCGACTGGTGGACGCGGAACGGCTGAAGAGGGAGGGATTGACCCTGCAGAATGCCACTCTCGATATCCGACTTTGATCGGAAAGTTCGCCACAGAGTCGAGAACATATCTCGATCATCTATCCACACCCCCGTGAGGAGGCCCTCGTCGATCCATCGCCCGAGCACGTGCTCGAAAAGTAACTGGTTATATGCGCGCACCGTCGCCGCAACGACCGCCACTATGTCATGAATTGCACTCGGCGAATCGAAAGAAATCCAGCTGCCCACTGGAAGGCTCAGGACCTTCGCATTGTGGCTGGCAACATATCCGCCTGCATGGATCGCGCAATGGCGGACGTGGCAAACGCGCTCGAATGAGGCAAGTTCCACAGTCAGTGAGGACCTGCCCTTGATATCAAGACCAGTTATCTTCTTGGTCCATTCCTTGATAGCGCTGGCACTGGAAAAACTTGTCCGATCGAGCGCCGCTCGGAGTGCATCGCCCAGCGAGCCGCTTAGGACAAACTCGATCTGCGTGTCGATAGGACGCACGAGGTCGGTGCATAGAGGGCAGGCTGACGCAACTTCTGTCAGCAAGGTGCGAAAATAGTCCTCTGCTACGGCTACGGCCGAGGAACTGAGGATCAGGCCGTGCTGTGGGTTCCAGTCCGGAGCGTGACGCGCCGCCAGCTGGGTGATTACGAGGAGCCCAGAGAAGGCTCGATCGATTGCCGAGTCCTCCGAAGCACCGGATCGGTGGATCGACATCGAACTCTGTTTTAGCCGCGCGAGCGGATCGCTACCCCCCGGTGAAGCGGAGGGGAGGCAACTTGCAGGCAAGACGTGCATTACAGCGTGACGTATTCTTCTGCGCGCGCCTTGATGCGCGCGGACCACGTCTTGCCAATACTCTTGACCGTGCGCAACTGGCCGCCACCATCGTCAAGCATTATGTCCTGGACCGACTTTATGTTGGTGAGTTCGAGGATTCTCTCCAATTTTAGGGGAGGAAGATTGAGTCGATCGATGGGCGACGCGAGCAGTTCGATATACACCGATTGCTCGGTCAAAGCGGTGCCACATTTGAAGCAAAATACCGCATCGTCTGAGACTCTGGGGCTGCCACACTTTGGGCACGGCGACAGGTTCAGGCTGCACTTATTCGCGCGATCCGCGGTAAACAACCTCTCGGGTTGACGTCTGACGAAGTCATCGGCGCTTTGTCGTGCCAGGGCTTTATTCGCTTCCTCCGCAGACGGGTTGCGGCCCAGAGATAGGGCGTTGTCCGCGATTAGGAGTGACGTGTGAACTTGGATCTTTTCATAGCGATCGCGGCCTCTCGAAACCACGCCGATTCGTCGGATCAGTCCCGCGTACTCGAGTAGCGAAAAGACTTGGGTCAAATCGGCGTCCCATGGCTGTGCTAGCGCAACACCAATGTACCTAGGTCCGCCGCGTGGGCGTTGGTGATTCGTCTCCCGAATCTCCCCAATCATCGCGTTGTAGACTTCTGCACCAACACTGACAAAATTCTCGTACCGAGGAAGCTTGTTTGCGACCTCGCCAAAGAGCGAGCGCACGCGATCAGCGTTCGTTCGGACCGCATCCCGGAGGCGCGGAAGCGTCGGTGCCGAGATGCTCTCGGCTTCGTCATCGTCGTCGGAAATTCCTACCGAATCCGAAAGGATGTTGAGAAAGTTCCGCGGCAGTCCGAACGAGGCATGTGCCGCCATTGCGACGAGGTCGGGTCTGACCGTGGACTGCAGACTTTCCGGGAAGCGCGCACGAAATATCGACTGCATTGCGTCCAGGTAGTCGGGAGAGTCGGGCCTAATCCAAACCTCGATCTCCTCCGCCTCGTGCCCCACGTTGAAGAACGGACTGTACGATGTCACCCCGGGATATATCGCAGCCTTACAGGCCACTGTTCGCGATCGCAGCGCTCGGAAGACTTCGAAAAACTCGCGTTGCTGCTGGTGCATGAATGCGTGCGCCGCGTCGTCCATTAGGAGAACTGCGCGCGCCTTGCCAAGCTGTTCGCACCAACCCTCAATTCGAGCGAGCAGGTCCGCGGGAGCGATCGTAGGAGCGCTAGTCCTCGGCGCCTGTCCGATAGAAGTCTGGAGCTCGTTGATATAGGCAATCCCAGCGCCTGCCAGTTGAGCCAGGTCCGGCGGGCTGTCCTCTCCGAGTGTTTCGTTGAGGGCAATGATGATTTTGTAGATAAGCCATTGACGAAAGTGCTCGATCGCACGCTCGGAACGAAGCATGAGTGGTTCGAGGGCCAGGTGTTGCGAGTAATTTATATACGTCACTAGGACATTGTCGCGTTCTTGCAGTCGATAGAACGCGCGCTTCAGATAGTTTGACTTCCCCGAGCCGCGCGGTCCTTTCAGCAACTTGGGTCCTGGGCCCATCAGCCGGCGAAGGATGGATTCATCGCCAGGAACTACTCCCGTCCAGCGTTCGAGTTCGTCGGCGCTGAGATCTTCCGCGCGGAGTGTGTATAGGGACTCGAGGTCTTGTCCACTGGGGAGATCAGGCATGGCCGAAGCGTAGCGACCAGCGGGCCTGAACGGCTGGTCCTACCTCGAGGCGGGCGCGGCGTTGACAGGCGGCACCGTCCTGGCCGCCTGTCCTCGTCGCTGGCGAGGATCTCGAGTAACCAGCGTTGGCGCTCGTGACCGCTGTGTGGCGGGTGTGTATGGAGCCAAGGATGGTCCGCTGGGGTCGGCGTCAGGCCGTGTGGGAGGGCAGTGGGCAGGATCGCTGCGTTGTACAGCCGGCCGGAGGATTATCAGTTCGTGTCGATCCAGCAGGACTCCGTCGCGGTGGCGCCGCGAGTCCGACGTCGGAGAGTTGAATGACGCTTCCCGAGATGTCGCCGCGCGCGGGAACTGTCGGCAGTGCGCGACGACGTCCCGGGCGCATCGTCAGTTGCTCCATTGCCATCACGGTAACTGGGCGTATGGGTGGTCGTAGAGGTCAGCCGTCGTCATCGTCGTATGTGTGTCGGAGGGTGGTCTCGACTGCTTTGCTGGGCGTCAGCGCAGTCCGTGATCGGTGGAGATGCGACGGCGCGTCGCAGGGGCGCGGTCCCAGACGGGGTTGCTGGGTGCATGAGACGTCGTGAGTCGTCCTCGACGAACCGGCGGATGGCCTGCGGGTAGGCTAAGCACCACCACACCAGAGCGTCGGCCAGGGATGGCTTGGTCTCCTGCGGAGGGTCTTGGCAGTCGAGTCGGCCAAGGCGCGCTTTGTCTGACGTCATGATGAACCGTCGTGACCGGTGAGTGGAATGCGGCTAGCGCCAACAAGCGGTGGATCGCTTGCGACACGCCTGAGCACGGACCCGCGGTCTGCGCAGGCGGGGATGCCGCACCGTGCCCTGGGCGGTCGCCCGCGGCAGCCGTCGTGGCGCAGCGCGCTGTGCCGCAGACGCGGCGCACATGTACGAAGGAGGAGATGTGGCTCGACCAGGTCAACGCGGGTCCGGTCGCGCGCGCACAGACTCCGGCGGTCAGCGCCGCCGCAGCCCGCGTGCCTCCGAGCAGGGGATCATCCCGGTGCTCGCCGAGGTCGCCCGCGAGGTTGACGGCGCTGTGAAGCGTCCGCCCACGCGCCCGGCGGTCCGCACCAAGTTCCAGGTGGTGGCCCTGCTGGTGCGCGAGGAGCGGGCGCGGGTGATGGCCGACGACACCCTGACCTCCGCCAAGCGGACGCAGGAGCTCAAGCGGCTCGACGGGGTCGCGACGCAGCTGGCGAAGACCGCAGCCCGTGATACCTCGCTGCTCGAGCTGCTCGCTGAGGACGCCCGCGTCACCGACGCCGCGCGCGCGTTCAAGGCGACGGTGATGCGCGCCGGAGGGCTCGAGCCGCCCGAGGAGCCCGAGCCCGTGGCGCCGACAGCGCCGGCGCCGAGCTTCGCGAACCAGGTGGTGCCCCGGTCGGTGATCTCACGCCAGCTCGCGAACCCGTTCTTGGCTCCCGACTACGAGGCAGCCGCCGAGCGGACCGCGACCCGGGTCCGCCGGCTGGCGGGCTGGGAGCTGCTCGAACCGCTGTTCCGGTCGTTCGAGCGCGCCGCGACCGGAGCCCCCGCCTGCATGCAGCTGCCCGAGCCCCGCCAGGTGCCCACCCCCCTCGGCCGGGAGCTCATGCCGCACCAGGCCCGGGTCGTCACGGCCACGGCCCGCGGCCACCGCACGTTCCTGCTCGCCGACGAGCCCGGGCTCGGCAAGACCGCCCAGGCGCTGCTCGCCGCCCAGGCGGCCAACGCGTATCCCCTGCTGGTCGTGGTGCCCAACGTGGTGAAGACCAACTGGGCCCACGAGGTCGCGCTGTGGACGCCGCACCGCCGGGCGACGGTGGTCCACGGTGACGGCGACCAGGTCGACGGGTTCGCGGACGTCGTGATCGTGAACTACGAGCTGCTGGACCGGCACGTCGGCTGGCTCGGCGACCTGGGCTTCCGCGGCATGGTCGTCGACGAGGCGCACTTCATCAAGAACAAGACGTCGCAGCGCTCGCAGCACGTCCTGGCGCTGGCGGACCGGATCCGCGACCGCGCGGGCCGTCCGTTGATGATGGCGCTCACCGGCACCCCGCTGATCAACGACATCGAGGACTTCCGGGCGATCTGGCAGTTCCTCGGGTGGATCGACGACAAGCAGCCGCTCGGCACGCTGCAGGCCGCCCTCGAGGAGACCGGGCTCACCCCGGCCGATCCGGGCTTCTACTCCGCCGCGCGGGACAGCGTCATCAACATGGGCATCGTGCGCCGCCGCAAGGTCGACGTGGTCGCCGACATCCCCGCCCGCCGGGTGGCGGACCTGCCCGTCGAGCTCGACGGCGCGGTCGGCCGCTCCATCCGCGCCGCCGAGCTCGCGCTGACCAGCCGCATGGTCGAGCGCTACCGGGCCGCGATGGAGATGCGCAACGGCGAGGAGGTCGTGGACGGGATCGACCACGAGCTGGTGCGCCGGGTCGCGGCCGCCGAGCTCAAGGACTCGAGCTCGAAGGCCAGCGGCGAGAACGTGTTCACGATGGTCCGCCGGATCGGGCAGGCCAAGGCCGGGCTGGCCGCCGACTACGCCGCGCAGCTCTCCCGCAACGTCGGGAAGGTCGTGTTCTTCGCCAAGCACGTCGACGTCATGGACCAGGCCGAGCAGACCTTCGCCGACCGCGGCATCCGCTACGCCTCGATCCGCGGCGACCAGACGCCCAGGGCACGCCAGAAGAACATCAAGGCGTTCGTCGACGACCCCGAGGTGTCGATCGTCGTGTGCTCCCTGACGGCCGCCGGCGTGGGGCTCAACCTCCAGGTCGCCTCCAACCTGGTGCTCGCCGAGCTGTCCTGGACCCACGCCGAGCAGACCCAGGCCATCGACCGGATCCACCGCATCGGCCAGGAGGAGCCCGTCACCGCGTGGCGGATCATCGCCGCGCAGACCATCGACTCCCGGATCGCCCAGCTGATCGACAGCAAGTCAGGCCTGGCCGCCCGGGCGCTGGACGGCGCCGCCGACGAGGACCTCCCGTCGTCCACGGACGTCCAGCTCGAGGCCCTGGTCGGGCTGCTGACGGACGCGCTCGCCGCGGAGGGCGTGGGCTGAACGACGAGGGGCGCGCTCAGGTGGTGGGGCGCAGGCCCCGAAGCGTGACCCGAAGGTAGCGGCGGACGGCGGCCACGCGGTCACGCCGGTCGACGGTGCGCAGGGCGGCCGCGTGCACGATCCCGCAGAGGAGCGGCACCAGATCGGTCACGGTGACGTCCTGGTCGATCTCGCCGATCGCACGGGCTCGGCTGAGCAGCTCGCCGAGCAGCTCGCGCAGGCGCTGCACGTTCTCGCGCGAGGCAGGCAGCTCGAGCTGTGAGGCGGCGAAGACGTGCGCGAGGGCCGGGTCGGCGGCCTGTGCCTCCAGCGCGCTGAGCAGGTACTCCTCGAGGGCGCCTGCGGGGTCGCGGTCGGTCAGGGCGTGCTCGCCCGTCTCGAGCAGAGCGGCGAGGCCCGGTTGAGCGAGCGCCTCCAAGAGCGCCTCGGAGCTGGGGAAGTGCCGGTACACGGTGGCGACGCCCACCGACGCGGCCCGCGCGATCTCGTTGAGCTGGAGGGGGCGACCCGCGTCGACGTGTTCGCGGCCGATCTCGACGATGCGCTGCCAGTTGCGGGCGGCGTCCCTGCGGGGCCGAGTGGTCGTCATGCGACCCACGGTACCGGATGGGATATCCGTTTTGGTGCTACGGTCGTCCGGATAAGTCATCCGGTTACCGGGTCGGCGCGACCCGGTGACGCGGCGAGGCTGCGACTGACGAGGGAGAGCCGACGATGGACGTCGATGTGCAGGGTGTGACCCGGAGCGTCACGGTGGTGGGGGAGCCCGGCGACGAGGGTCCCCGCGCCCTCGTGCTGGTGTTCCACGGCTCCAACCAGGACGGGCAGGGGCACCGCGCGTTCACCGGGAACACCTACGACCAGCTCGTCGAGCAGGGTGCCGTCGTCGCCTACCTCGACGGCTACCAAGGCAACTGGAACGACGCGCGTCGGCACAGCGCGTTCCCCGCGCGGACCGCCGGCATGGATGACATCGGCTTCGCGCGCGCGGTGGTCGACGCCCTGGTGACGAGGCGCGGCATCGACCGCCATCGGGTGTTCGCCGTGGGGTTCTCCAACGGTGGGCAGATGGTCCTGCGCCTCATCCACGAGGCGCCGGAGCTGGTCGCGGGCGCGGCGGTCATCGCGGCCACGATGCCGGCGCCGGAGGACTTCCTGGTGCCCGACGGGCCCGCCGTGCCGATGCCCGTGCTGCTCGTGCACGGCACCAAGGACCGGATCGTCCCCTACCGCGGAGGCGAGATGTCGGGCTGGGCGCGCAGGCTGTTCAAGGTCGGCGGGCGTTCCTTGTCGATGCCCCAGACGGCCGCCCACTTCGCCGCCCGCAACGGGATCAGCGCCGAGCCGGTGCGCGCGACGATCAGCGGAGGTGGCCGAGGTCGGCGCCGGACCTGGGTCGAGCGCACCCGGTACGCGCAGGACGCGTCCGCTCCGGTGGACCTGTACACCGTGCACGGTGGCGGGCACACCGTCCCCGGCCCGCGGAGAGCGCCGTTCGTCCTCGGTGCGACCCACCGCGGCGTGAGCACCGCCGACCTGGTGAGCGCGTTCTTCGGGCTCGGAGGCTGACATGCCAGGGAGGTCGTGGCACACCTGCCCGACCAGCCTCAGGCTCATCGGCCCTGGAACGGGCCGGCCGACGAGTCAGTGTCTGACCGCGGAGCTGGTCGGCGGTGATGGGCTCACGGAACGTCGACGAACCCCAGGTGCCGATACAGCCGTGCGGCCCGCTCGTTGGCGGCGCTGACCCACAGCCCGACGGAGTCGTACCCGTCGACCGTGAGCGACTGGCACACCCGCCCGACCAGCCGAGTCGCCACACCCCGACCCACCGCGTCAGGCGCGGTGAAGAGGAACGCGACGCAGGGGCCGTCGTCGGAGAGCACGGTGAAGGCGGCGCCGACGGGTTGACCGTCTTCGAGCGCGACGAACGAGGCATCGGGCAGCCACGGGCCGAGGCCCCCGCGCATCGCGTCGGCCAGCACGTCGACCGCGTCCTGCAGGCTCTCGCCCTCGTCGTCGGGTGTGCCGCGGTAGGCGGCGAGCATGACCGGGGCCAGTAGCTCGGGCGGGCCGATCGGCCCGAACTCTCCCGCCGGCGGGGCGAGCCCGCCCAGCGGTCGGTGCAGGTGGAGGCGCGCAGCAGTGGCGGTCACCGAGCCACCGTAGCCAGCGCCCGGTCACCGGGGAGCAGGAGGCACTCGGCGACGGCGGTCGCGATGCGGATGCCCTCCGGGTCGTCCGCTGCGTCGACCGCGGCCGACGTGCCAGCTGGAGTCATCGACCCCGCCCGTCGAGCACCGCGTGCAGCGCCCCTGTCACCACCACCGCCACGGTCGGCAGCCAGTCTGATGCGGTGGGGAACGCGAGCAGGGTCCCGACGGCCGCGAGGTACATGTTGGCGAGCCCAGAGCTGGACCGGACGCCGCGCAGCGCGACGTCTACGGCCCGCAGGACTCGGGGGCTGTCGGTGGCCTCGTCGGCGCGGATCGTTGCGCCGTCGCGGATGGCGCCGGCGTAGGCGAGCATCCCGAACCCGACGGCGCCGAGGACCACGACGAGCGCCGCGGCCCGCCACCACGGCCCGTCGAGCGCGTTGAACGTGGCGGGGATGGCGAGCAGCACGCCGATCGTCATCGCCACGAGGTCCCCCGCTGGCACCCGGGACAGGTCGAAGCCGCCCGCAGCAGACGTGACGCCGGACCGGTTGGCGAGCGCCCACAGCCCGGTGGGCAGCAGCACCATCCAGACCAGGGCGTAGTCGCGGATCATCACCGCGAAGAACAGACCGAGGCCCACCCCGATCACGAGCCCGAGTGCGTGCAGGGCGACCCGGGTTGTCCACCGCCGGCCGGTCGAGGGCGCGGGCGAGGACGTGAGGAGCGGGGACACGCGCACAGGGTAAGCAGGCGCGGCCCGACCGGTTCCGCCGCCTCCACCTTTCGATGCAACCCCCGACGTTCGTCCCTCCGCCCGGCGCGGCAGGAGGCCCCCGATTCCTAACGTCGAGTCACGTCACCGACACACTTCGACGAGAGGAACCTCCGATGAGCGTCATCACAGCTCAGGCACCCGCGCCTCCCCGGCGCGGCGGCGCGCTCGACGTCGTCCGCCGCCGCCCACTCCTGTCGTTCTTCGTGCTGGCGAACCTCGCCAGCTGGATCGCGTGGATCCCGTACATCCTGTCCCAGAACAGCCTGGGCATCTGGGACTTCACCTTCCCCGGCGGCCCCGGGGGCGCGCAGCTCCTGGGCATGCTCCCCGGCGCGTACCTCGGCCCCATCGGCGCCGCGCTCTTCGTGACCGCGGTGGCAGACGGCCGCGCGGGCATCCGCGCCTGGGCGCGGCGGCTGTGGCGGTGGAAGGTCAACTGGAAGTGGTACGCGGGGATCCTGCTCGGCGTCCCGGCCGCGATGGTGCTGACCGGGCTGGTGATCGAGGGTGGTCGGGCGCAGATGCCGCCCACCATGGCGCTGGCGGGGCTCGTCACCGGGTTGCTCGTCCAGATGATCACCACCGGCCTCGCCGAGGAGCCGGGCTGGCGTGACTTCGCACTGCCCCGTATGCAGCGCCTGGTCGGCGCGCCCCGCGCGGCCGTGGTCATCGGTGTCCTGTGGGGCGTGTGGCACCTGCCGCTGTTCTTCTCGGAGTGGGGAGGGTGGCCCAACGTCGACTGGTACCGGCCGGTCGCGTTCGTCGCCTTCTGCGTCTTCTTCAACGTCGTGATGACGTGGGTGTTCAACCGGACCGGGCAGAGCCTGCCGATGGCGATGCTGCTGCACGTGAGCGTCAACAACTTCTCCGGCGTGTGGGGCGAGATGTTCCCGTGGTGGGACATGAACACCGCCCAGTTCGCGCTCGCCGGGGGCGCGGCGGTGGCTGCCGTGGTGGTGCTCGTCGGCACCCGCGGGCGGCTCGGCTACCAGCCTGATCGCCTTGAGGGCCAGATCGCCGACCAGCCGGTGGCGGCGCGTCTATCGTGACGGGGGTGATCGAGCGCCTCGCTCAGCACGGCCGCCGGGCGGCGTACGTCGTCCCGGCGGCCTGCTGGCTGCTGTCGACGAGCCTTCTTGCCGCCTCCGTCACCATGCAGCAGTCCGACCCATCGGCCATCTCTGGCATGCCGGGGTTCGGCGACGCGGCGTGGTGGTGGTCGGCAGGGGTGCTGACCCTGCAGGCGGTCGTGCTCTGGGTGCTGAGGGATCGCCCACTGGCCGCGCTCCTGCTGGTCGCCGCCGGGCTTCCCGCGCTCATGGTCCTGGGCGACGCCATCGGGGTCGGGCTCCTGGCGGTGCTCGTCGCGACGTACCGGGCGGCCCTCGCGGCGCCCGTCCGGCGGCTCGTGCCGGCCGTGCTCGGGGCCGGTGCCCTGGTGACGGCGGGCGTCACCGCCGCGGGGCTCCGGAGCGGCAGCGCGGAATCGGCGGCGGTCGTCGGGGGCCTTCTGCAGGGGTTGGCGGCAGTCGGCCTCCCCCTCGTTCTGGCGGCGCTCGTCGGGGCCCGACGAGAGGCCGACGCGGCGCTCGCGGGCACCGCCGAGGCGCAGAGCCGGGAGCGCGACGCCCTGGTGCAGGTGGTCGTCGAGCGGGAGCGGACGGCGATGGCGCGCGAGCTGCACGACATCGCGGCGCACCACCTCTCCGGCATCGCGGTGATGACCGCGGCCATCGGCCGGCAGATCGACGTCGACCCCGAGGGCGCCAAGCGCGCCGTCGCGCAGGTCCGCGAGCAGAGCACAGCGATGCTGCGGGACCTGCGGAACCTGGTGGTGCTGCTGCGCGACACCGAGTCGTCCGACCCGGACGGCCCGGTGCGGGTGGAGACGCTGGCCGGCGTCCCCGAGCTGGTCGCGCGGGCGAGGAACTCGGGCCTAGATGTGGCGCTCGAGACGTCGGGCCCCGTCGAGCAGGTGGCGGCCTCGGGCGCCATCGGCCCGCTCGCGCAGCTCGCGGCGTACCGCGTCGTCCAGGAGGCCCTCGCCAACGCGGCCCGGCACGCGCACGGCGCCCGCTGCGCCGTGCGGGTCGACGTGCACGAGGGGGACCACGTCCAGGTGCTGGTCCGCAACAGCGCCCCCGCGCCCGGCCAGGCGCTGGTCCCGCACGACCCGGGCTACGGACTGGTGGGGATGCGGGAGCGCGCCGAGCTCACCGGCGCCACGCTCCGGTACGGACCCACCAACGACGGCGGCTGGCAGGTCACGCTGGCGATCCCCACCGCACCGCAGACGACGAGCGCCGAGGAGCCCTCATGAGCGACGCCCTGCCCGCCGCCCAGACCGTGCGCGTGGTGGTGGCCGACGACCAGCCGCTGGTCCGCGCCGGCCTGTCCATGATGCTCGGGACCGAGCCCGGGATCGAGGTGGTGGGGCAGGCCGCCGACGGCGCGACCGCGGTGGCGCTGGCCCTCGCGCTGCGGCCCGACGTGGTCTGCATGGACATCCGCATGCCCGGCAAGGACGGCATCACCGCGACGCGCGAGCTGTGCGGCCCCGGCGTGGCAGACCCGATCCCCGTGCTCGTCCTGACGACCTTCGACGTCGACGAGTACCTGTTCGGCGCGCTTGAGGCGGGCGCATCGGGCTTCCTGCTCAAGGACGCCGAGCCCGCGACGCTCGTCGAGGCGGTCCGATCGGTGGCCGCCGGCCACGGCATGCTCGCGAACGAGCTGACCCGGCGGGTGCTCCGCGAGGTCGTGACCCGGCGCCGCACGCAGCCCGTGACGGCCGCCCGCGCGAGCGAGCTGCTGACCCCGCGCGAGCTCGACATCCTGCTGCTGCTGGCCCAGGGCATGTCCAACGAGGAGATCGCGCGCGAGCTGTTCCTCGAGGTGTCGACGGTCAAGTCGCACCTGGCCCGGTCCATGCCCAAGCTCGGCGTCAGGTCGCGGCTCCAGGCGGTGGTGTGGGCGTACCAGAACGGCATCGTCGACATCGGCAGCTGATCGGCGTCGTCCGCCCCCGGAGCGCCGCGGCCCTCCGCTACGCTCCGGCGGGGAGGTGGGCCATGACCGGTTTGACCGTCGACGAGAACGAGCAGCGGGCACTGTCCGCCGCGTTCGTGACGTGGGCACGCGCCGTCCGCGAGACGGCGGCGCCCGACGCGATGGCCGGCATGAGCGCGGCGATCCCCGGCTCCCACCTCGCATGGGTCGCCGGGCAGATCGGCGCCGTGCTGCAGAACCAGATCAGCTCCGCCGAGGGGCGGCTGGCCCGCCTGGCAGACGCCGCGCAGTCGACCAACGCGCACTACACGGCCTCGGACGAGATCCCCGCCCGGCTCTTCGACCGGCTCGGCCGGTGAGGCCGTCGCTGCCCACCCTGCGGACCTGGTCGGCCGACCGGATGGGGCGGGAGGCCGACGCGCTGCGGAGCTCAGCCGAGCACCTGGAGCGCATCGCCCGGGACGTCATGACATCGGTCGACACGCTCGCCCCCGGGTGGACGGGCGCCGCCGCCGACGCGGCGCGCGAGTCCGCCGCGGCAGAGCGCACCACGATCCTGCGCACGGCAGACCGGTGGGCCGGCGCCGCGCAGGCCCTCACCTCCTCGGCGAGCC
This sequence comes from Cellulomonas chengniuliangii, assembly GCF_024508335.1. Taxonomy (NCBI): domain Bacteria; kingdom Bacillati; phylum Actinomycetota; class Actinomycetes; order Micrococcales; family Cellulomonadaceae; genus Cellulomonas; species Cellulomonas chengniuliangii. The sequence goes on from NZ_CP101988.1 coordinate 768,806, forward strand.
AGATCGGCGACCTGCGGGCGCGCGTGCTCCGGCTCGTCGACGCCGCCACGGGAGAATGGCTGCGCGTCGACCCCGCAGGCAGGGTCGCCGCCGGCGGCCCGGGCGCCGACCTGCTGGGCTGGGTGCGGCGGCTCGCCATGGCGCAGCTGTACGGCCATCAGATCGGGGCCATGCTCACGGCCGTCGACCAGGCGGACCGCGACGCGGCGGCGGCGCTGGCGGCCGCGGGCGGCGACGACGTCGACGCCGCGACGCTCCTCGCGGCGGCGCCCGTGGGGCTCGACGGGCACGACCTGACACAGGCGGGCCCCGACGGGTTCCGCGTCGGGGCGCCGGACCGGCCGGAGATCACCTGGGACGAGGACTTCGTGTGGGACTCCGAGTCGCCGACAGCGGGCGACTGGGCCGCGGCGGCGGCGTGGAAGTCCAAGATGGCGGGAGCCCGGGTGCTTCGCCGCGACCTCACCGATGCCCTGGACGTGTACGCCCACTACTGGGGCAACTCCGGCGACGCCTTCCAGATCGACTACGACCGGGCGTACAGCCAGGACACCGGCGTCCAGGCGAACGTCGACCAGGAGATCGCCCGGGCGGCGGCGGGCGCCGACCGGATCGCGTCGGCAGGGGCGTCGTCGTTCGCGATGACGGGCGGGGCCACGCCGACGACCTCGTATCCCGTCACGGAGAACTGGCAGAAGACGATCGGCGGCTACCAGCAGTGGAGCAGCGCCGATGTCGCCGTCAGCGGAGGCGTCGTCACCATGACCGTCACCGTGCACGCCGAGGACTACTACAACTTCAACCGGGGACAGGCCGACATCGCGAGCAACGCCCCGGATGACGAGAACGGTCGTTTCACCGAGGTCGGGTGGGCCAAGCCGTTCCCGACGACGGGGACGCTGACGCGCACCGTCACCTGGCCGATCGGGAACCCCGCGTCGGCCACCACGTCCGCAGCAGAGGAAGAGGACGCACGATGAAGCCGCGGCACTCCCGGGCGCCCCGCGCCGTCGCCCTGCTGACGGTCCTGTGCGCCGTCCTGGCGGCGTGCGCCCCGAACCCCGCTGATCCTTCGAGCACGAGGAGCACCATGCCCAGCGAGTCGCCGACCAAGTCCGGCACGGGCGAGCTCCGGCACGACCTGGAGCCGTTGGTGAGCCGCATCCCGGCGCTGTCGGCGGTCGAGGAGGCGACGTGGCTGAGCGGGACACTGGGCGACCCCGGCGTGCCGGGACCGTCGCTCTACTGGATCGACGCCGTGGTCGTCCTGTCCCCCGGGGCGGCTGACGGGATGCGGGCCTCGCTCGACCTCGAGCCCGCCGCGGAGGCGCCCGACGCCGCCGACGGGCTCGATGGCGCGCTCCCCGACGGAGACCTGCTGCAGGGCCCCGCGCTCGACGAGGCGTTCTCCGCCGGAGAGTGGCGCACCACTGCCTACCTCGAGGCACAGGGGAACCGGCTGGTGCTGCTGGTCGTCGGCGAGTAGCCGCGCCGCCCGGGAGCGGGACCCGATCCCCGTCCCTGGCCGTGGACGTGCCGAGACGCCCGACCGCTGTGATCCGCGGTCGGGCGTCCCCGTGCTCAGCGGCTCAGCAGGTGGAGTTCGTCTGCGTCAGCAGCCCGAGCCGCCAGGGCAGCGCGTTGTAGTCACCTGACGCGTTCGGATCCATGCCCTGGTAGAGGTAGCGCAGGTTGCACGGGCTGATCTCCATCGTCTGGTCGATGCCGGAGCGCAGCATCTCGCCGTGGCTGATGTCGCGTGTCCAGGCGCCCGCCGGGAACGTGACGTTGCTGGCCCGGGCGAATGGGTTGGCCTCGGAGTCGGCCAGCGCCGTCCAGGAGCCGGTGATCGACGGGGCTGTCCAGGATCGGAAGTACCGCTTGCCGTCCGTGCCGATGGCCTCGTGGACCATGAGCCAGCTGTTCTGACCGGCGATCTTGTAGATGTTCGCGGCCTCGAAGAGTCGGAAGCGGTCAGAGTCCTGCATCGCGATGACGGTGTTGGTGAACCCGTTCGGGAAGTTCGCGACCGTCGTCTCCGAGCGGTACAGGTGCCCGTTGTCGTCGGAGGAGAACAGGTAGCACTTCGCGGTGTCGCACACGGTCCAGAAGTCGACCCAGTACCCGTCGCCGATGTTGTCGCGGATGATCTGCGGCTGCGAGGAGTAGAAGTTCTTGGGGGCCGACCAGGACGCCGGGTTGGAGATGTCGGTGGTGGTCGAGTACGAGCCGCCCGCGCCGGTCTGGTACACGAGGTACCACTGGTTCTGCGGGGCGAACCAGAACACCTGCGGCGCCGCCCGGTACCCGGCGCCGATGCCGGACCGGTCGAGGTAGTACGGCGTCGCTGACGCGGCCTGCGACCAGTCGGTGAAGCTCGTGTACTGCATCTGGTAGCTGCCCGCCCAGACCGTGGCGAACACGTGCCACTTGCCGTTGGCGTACACGACCGTCGGGTCCTTGACCGAGGTCGCGGCGTGCGAGCCGTCCGGCTTGGGGCCGATGAGCGCGCCGCTCGACGACCAGCGGAAGCTCGACGGGAGCGACCCGGTCGGGGCCGTGGTGGGCGGCGGCGTCGGGGTGGTGGTGGTCGGTGGGGGAGTGGGGGTCGTGGTGGTGGGCGGCGGGCTCACGGCGCCGTTGCACGGGGACCCGTTGAGGCTGAAGGCCGTCGGATTGGTGTTCGTTCCGCTGAACCCGCCGTTGAAGCCGAACTCCACCGAGCCGCCGGCGGGGATCTGCGGGTTGTAGTCGACGTTCCGCGCGGTCACCTGGTTGCCGCTCTGGGCCACGGTGGCGCTCCACGCCTGCTGCACCGTCTGGTTGCCGGGGAAGGCCCATGTGACGGTCCAGCCGTTGATCGCGGAGGCTCCGTGGTTGGTGATCTTGACGTTGGCGGTGAAGCCGTTGGGCCACTGGCTCGGCGCGGAGTACGTGACCGTGCAACCGCTGCCCGTGCCCGGTGCTGGGGCCGTGCTCGGGCCGGGGGTGGTGGGCGTCGGCCCGGGCGTCGTGGTGGTGGGCGTCGGGGTCGGGGTGGCCGCGTTGAGCGCGTTGAGGGTCGAGGTGTAGGCGGCCTTCTTGTTGCCCGAGCTGTCGAACAGCAGCGGGTTCTCCCCGGTGCGCCACGAGTCGCTGTCCCGGACGCCCCACACCGTGATGCCGGTGCACCGCGTCACGGCCAGGCAGGCCCGCGTCACGCTCTGGTAGATGCTCGCCTGGTTGCCGCCCTGGGCCACGTCGAGCTCGGTGATCTGCACGTCCACGCCCAGATCGGCGAACCGCTGGAGGTTGGCCTGGTAGTCGCCCGGGATCGTGGAGCCGAGGTGGCTCTGGAAGCCGACGCAGTCGATGGGCACCCCGCGGGCCTTGAAGTCCCGGACCATGGTGTAGATGCCCGTCGACTTCGCGTTGATCCCGTCGGTGTTGTAGTCGTTGTAGCAGAGTTTGGCGTTCGGGTCGGCGGCCCGGGCGGCGCGGAACGCGGCCTCGATCCAGTCGTCGCCGGTGCGCTGCAGGTTGGAGTCGCGGCGGCCGCCCGACCCGCCGTCCGCGAACGCCTCGTTGACCACGTCCCAGCTGTGGATCTTGCCCTTGTAGTAGGTGGCCACCTGGGTGATGTGGTTGAGCATCGCGTTCCGCAGCGCGGTCCCGGACATGCTCTGCATCCACCCCGGCTGCTGCTGGTGCCAGGCGAGCGCGTGCCCTCGGACCTGCTTGCCGTTCTGCCGCGCCCAGTTCACGATCCGGTCGCCGCTCGAGTAGTTGAACTGGTTCTGCGACGGCTCCGTCGCGTCCATCTTCATCTCGTTCTCGGCCGTGATCATGGTGAACTCGCGGTTCGCGATGGTCGTGTAGGTCGAGTCGTTCAGCCGGCCCGCGGCCAGTGCGGCGCCGAAGTAGCGGCCGCTCTGCGCGGCCGCCTCGCCCAGCGTGCTGGCGGCGGCCTGGGCGGGGAAGGCCGCGGAGAGGCCGGCGAGCGCGAGGGCCGCCGACAGTGTGGTGGCGGCGAGAGCTCGTCGCCTCCGTTGCGGTGTGGTGGTCATGGGTCGCCTCTCTGAGAGCACCTGGCGTCACCGACAGGTGGGCGGGGCCGACCGAGCCGTGCCGTCCGCGCGGGCGGACCGCAGCGGGCGCCGGCGCGGCACGCTCATGCCCGCCGGTGGGACCGTCGCGTGCGGGCGTCGTCGTCGACCGCCCGCACGGCTGCGGTGGTGCGTGGAGGAGACGATCTCGATAGCCGTGTGAGCGCTCACATTGGCGCCGCGCTCGGCGCGCTTCCAGCCGTGAAACGTTTCCTCCCCGCGGCGCCGGTGAAGCCACGGTCAGGCGCTCGAGCCGCGCACCACCAAGCCCACCGGCGCCGTCAACCGCACCGGCTCCCCGTCGTCACCGGAGATCCTGCGCTCGATCACGGACACCGCGTGCCGCACGATCCAGTCGCGGCTCACGTTCACCGAGGACAGCGCCGGGGTCGCGAACTCGCTCATCCGCAGGTCGTCGAAGCCCACCACGGCGACGTCCTGCGGCACGCGCAGCCCCGCGTCGTGCAGGGCCGCGAGGACGCCGTGGGCGATCTCGTCGGTGATCGCGAAGACGGCGTCGAACACGAGCCCGTCCGCCAGCGCCCCCGCCACGGCGCGACGGGCGTCGGCCGCCGCGTACCGGGCCCCGCCCAGCAGCAGCCGCTCGTCCGGGACGACCCCCGTCTCCTCGTGCGCGGAGTACCACCCCTGCGTGCGCAGCCCTGCCATCGAGTCCGGCTCGGGGGCGCCGTCACCGCGGCCCACCGCCACCCCGCCCGCGACGGCGACCCGCCGGGCCCCGCGGTCCAGCAGATGCCGCACCGCCAGGCGCGCCCCCTCCGAGTTCGCGATGCACACGTGGTCGAAGCGGGGCGGCACGGGCTGCTCGCCGAGCAGCAGCAGCGGCTGGGCGCTGCGCAGCGCGTCGACCTCCTCGTACGCCAGGCCCACTGCGCTGAGAATGACTCCGTCATACAGCCCGAGCCGGGCCTGCGACAACGCCGACAGCTCGCCCTCCCGGCTGGCGCCCGACTGTGTGACGACCAGGTGCCGGCCGTGACGGGCGAACTCCGTCGCGAAGCCCGCCGCCAACTCGGCGAAGTACGCGTGGTCGAAGCTCGGCACGATGAGGGCGACGGTGTCGACCCGGCCGGCGCGCAGCCGGCGGGCGGTCAGGTTCACCTCGTAGCCCAGCTCGTCGACCGCCGTCAGCACGCGCGAACGCGTCTCGTCGCCCACCCGAGGCCGGTCGTTGAGCACGTTCGACACCGTCATGGTGGAGACGCCCGCGAGCCGCGCGACGTCGCTCATGGTCGCCATGCGCCTGCGCTTGCCCACCGGCGGTTCCACCGCGCGCCTCCCAGGCTCCGGGCGCGGTCGGCGCGCCTCTTCGGTGGGCCACTGTTCCAGCCGCGCGGCCTTCCCACCAGGGTCATCTCGGCGCGCGTCGTTGCGGCGCCGCACCTGTGCAGATAGACAAGCGCGCGACGAAGGAGCCCCATGAGCCAGGTCCAGCACGAGCCCATCACGCTGCCCGATGGGACCACCCTGCGCGCCACGGTCCACCGGCCGGAGACCACGCGACCCGCGCCGGTCGTGCTGGCCCTCACCCCGTACCCCGTGGACGCGGCCCGGCAGGAGATGGGGGAGTCCGAGCTGGTGGCCCGCGGCCTCGCGGTGGTCGTCGTGGCCCTGCGCGGCACCGGCGCCTCGGAGGGCGTGTTCGTGCCGTGGGCGCGGCATGCCGAGGACGCGCACGCGGTGGTCGACTGGTGCGCGCGCCAGCCGTGGGCCAGCGGGGCGGTGGTCGGCTGGGGGCGCTCCTACCTGGCGCAGGCCCAGCTGTACCTGGCGTCCACCGGCCACCCCGCGCTGCGTGCGATGCACCTGGGCGTGTGCCCCGGCGACCCGGTCGAGATCATCTACCGGGGTGGGGCCGTCGTGCTGGGCTCCGCGCTCGGCTGGGCCACGGCGATGACGCGCGGGGAGTTGATGCGCGCCGCCGCACGCGGCGAGGACGTCACGGCCGAGCTCGAGGAGTGGGAGGCGCTCGCGGCCGACCCCGACGCCGCCGCCCGGACGGCGCCGCTCGCCGGCCTGCCGTTGCTCGCCCGGCGGTTCCCGGCGTGGCAGGAGTGGATGACCCACCCGGCCAGCGACCCGTGGTGGGGGCAGTGGGCGCTGCCACCCCGGCCCGCCGTGCCGACGCTGTTCGTCGCGGGGTGGCACGACATCTTCCGGGACCTCACGCTGCGGCAGTTCGCCGAGGCGCAGCACCCGGGGTCACGGCTCGTCGTGGGTCCCTGGGGCCATGGCGCCCCCGCGCAGGCGATGGGGGAGGTCGACTACGGGCGCGCTGCCGCCCGTGGCGCCGAGGAGCTGGGCGCGGAGGCCGTCGAGTTCCTGGTGGAGCACGCCACCGCGCCCCCCGCCGACGCCACGCCCGCCCTCGGCGCGGTGACCGGTCCGCGGGTCCGCGTGTTCGTCATGGGCGAGAACACGTGGCGCGACCTTGCTGAGTGGCCCCCCGCAGACACGGTCCCGACGCCATGGCACCTGGCCCCCGGTGGGACGCTGCAGCCCGATCCCGTCCACGGCGAGGCGGAGCCCTCCACGTTCGTCCACGACCCGGCCGACCCGGTGCCGACGATCGGCGGCCCCAACCTGTTCCCCCGCGGCGACGCTGCGCGGGCCACCGGGCCCTGGGACCAGCGCCCCCTCGATGGCCGGGCCGACGTGCTGCGTTTCGTGTCCGCGCCCCTCGCCGCCGACCTCACCGTCATCGGGGACGTTGTCGCGCACCTGTGCGCGGCCACCGACGCGCTGGACGCCGACTGGGCGGCCAAGCTGGTCGACGTGCACCCCGACGGCACGGCGCTCCCCGTGCTGGACGGCATCTCCCGGGCCCGCGAGGTGCTCGGAGAGCTGGTCCCACCCGGCGAGGTGCGGGAGGTCGCCGTGGACCTCGGCGCCACCGCGCACACGTTCCTCGCCGGCCACCGGCTCCGGGTGGACGTCTCGAGCTCCAACTTCCCCCGCTTCGACCCGAATCCGGGGACGGGCGAGGGAACCGGCGTCACCGCCCGATCGGCGTTCCGGGTGGCACATCAGCAGGTGCGCCACGACGGCCGCCACGCATCGCGGATCGTCCTGCCTGTCGCGCCCTGATCGCGCGTCGCCCCCGATCCCGGCGAATGTCGGATCCCGGGTGCAGGATCTCTGCATGGACGTCATGGGCTGGCTGCTCGACTCCGACCCGGCTCTCCGTTGGCAGGTGCTGCGCGACCTGACGGACGCGCCAGCGGAGGAGGTCGCGGCCGAGCGGTCGCGCGTCGCGCGTGAGGGGTGGGGTGCGCAGCTGCTCGCCGCCCAAGAGCCGGACGGGCGGTGGGGAGGTGGCACGTTCTTCCCCGAGTGGACCTCGACCGAGTCGTCGCTGCGCCTGCTGTACCGGTTCGGCCTGGACCCCGCCTCCGACGAGGCGCGGCGGGCCATCGCGCCGGTCCACGAGGCTGCCCGCTGGGAGTACGACCCGGGCATGCGCTTCTTCGACGGCGAGGTGGAGCCCTGCATCAACGGCCGCGCCGTGGCCATCGGCTCGTACTTCGGCCAGGACGTCCGTGGCATCGTCGACCGGCTGTTGGGCGAGCAGATGGCCGACGGCGGGTGGAACTGCGAGCAGGAGAGGGGCTCGACGCGCGGCTCGTTCGACACGACACTCAACGTGCTCGAAGGGCTGCTCGAGTTCGAGCGCTCGACCGGGCCGGACCCCGACGTCGCTGCCGCCCGGCTGCGCGGCGAGGAGTACCTGCTCGACAGACGGCTGCTGCGCCGCCTGTCCGACGGGCAGATCCCGCAGGCCCGCTGGCTGGCGGTCGGGTTCCCCAACAGCTGGCACTACGAAGTCGGCCGGGTGCTCGACTACCTGCGGCAGACGCGCTCCGCGCCGGACGAGCGGATGACCGAGGCGATCGACATCCTCGCGTCGAAGGGCGACCCGCAGGGCTGGTGGCCGCTCGAGCACGCCTATCACTCGGCCTTGCACGTCGACCTGGGCGAGGCCGAGGGGCAGCCGAGCCGCTGGATCACCCTGCGCGCGCTCCGCGTGATGCGCTGGGCTGACGCGTCGTGACCTCGCGCGGCAGGCGCATCACGCGCGCCCGGCCAACCGACGGCAAGCCAGCGTCACGTCCTCAGTCGAAGTCGAGCACGAAGTACGGGCCAGCGTCGTCGTGCTCGATGCGCCCGCTCCCCGTGAGCCCCACAAGGTCGCCGGTCCCCGACCCCGGCACCACATGCGCGAACGCGCTGGCGTTGCCGAGCTCGAGCCCGCCGTGGTGCACGGTGAACGCGCCCGTCCTGCCGTCGTCGAGCACGCCGTCGATGCGCTCGGCGGCGAGGTAGCCGCGGCGGCCCTCCTCCTCGCCCGAGGAGAGGAAGTGCGCGACGCTCGTGCCGAGGATGCCCGCGGTGTACGTCTTGTGCATCACCACGGCGTCGAGCCAGTCGCCGACGATCCCGCCGAGAGCGGCGGGGTCCCACCCGTCCACGTCGAACCGGGCGACGACCGTGTCGACGGTGGGGGCGAGCGCCGCGAGCCCGTCGAGCATCATGTGCCAGTTGGCGGCGGCGTGCTGGGCGCCGCTCTCGTCGCGGTTGCCGTCCTGGACCACGGTGACACGGCTGCCGCCGTCCTCAGCCTCGACCTCGTAGGTGACGGTCTGGTGGTTCTCCGGCTCGTCGGGCAGCCCCGAGGACGGGCTGAAGAAGTCGGTCACGATGAGCCGGGGCCGGTCGGCCTCGAGGACGACGCCACGGTCCTCATAGGCCTGTCCTTGCCACTCGCCCTGGTAGCGGATCGGGCTGCCGACCCGCCAGTCGGTGGTGAGCTCGGTGCCGAAGAAGTACTGCCGCACCAGCGCCGGGTCGGTGAGCGCCCGCCAGACCGCCTCCGGTGCCGCATTGATGTGGATGTCCGCGCGTGCCTCGTGCATGGCCCCGCCCTCGTGTCGCGCCGGTGCTGCCGTCCCTCTCATCGTCACCTCGAGCCTGTCGGCCGTCGAGCGGGACCTCGTCGACGCGAGGCTCGGGGCCTGAGACACGAGGATGTGATGAAGGCCATGGCCCACCGTCGAGGACGCCGTGCCGGGCCCGCGCGGAGGCGCCCTCGGATGCGTGCGAAAGTGCCGCGCACATCGCCGGATTCCGCGTGACTATCCCGTTTTCACCGCCTTTATCGGCCGTCTCATCACCCAGATGCGCCTCCCTGGACATTTGACCAGCGCCGCTCGCGCGAGGCACACTGGTACTCGACAGTGCGCATCGCCTGCCCCCTGCGCGGTGCGCACTGTTCTTCGTCCGGGCTCGGGCGGGCGGCTGAGAAGCCCCCGCCCGAGGACCCGTGACAGCTCCCCGATCTCGGGTTCGAGCGCTCCTTCTCTCCTCCCTCCCCAGTCTTCGTGGCTGTGGCGTATCTCGCTGTGCGCGCGGTCCCGGCGCGCCCGCAGGGCCATCGAGGCCGCAGGGCATTAGCGTTCGGCGGGTGAACGTTCCCGCGCGCGCACCCGGCTCGGGACCCGACGTGGATCCCGCCGTCGACGCGACCCCGAACCCTGCCTCATCCGACGCTGCCCCGCGCCTCGGCGTGCCTGCCCAGCCCTCGGCGCCGGGGCCCGCGGTGGTCGAGCCCTCCACCGCCGCCGAGCTGCTCGGCAGCGCGCTCGCCGCGTGGCGCGCCGCGCTCGTCGAAGCCGCGGGCGGATCCACGCTGGTCGACGTCGACCTGCTCGGCGACGCCGCGCTCGACCTCTCGGCAGCCCACCCGTCCGGCATCGCCCAGCTGTTCGCCGGACGTGAGACGCGCCTGTCCAACCTCGTGCGCGAGGGCGGAGCCCTCGCCAGCGCCAAGCGGCGGGCCCGCGCGGTCAGCGCGCGGGCCGAGCGGTACGCCCAGCGGTACGGCATCGCCCCGACGTACCTGGCCATAGGCGTCGCGACGTGGACCGAGCGCACCACCCCTGACATTGCCGCGGACGACGTCGCGGCCCTCGCCGCGGTCACCCGCCCCCACGTCCCCGCTCCGCGCTCCGACCATGCCGAGGGGGAGGAGGGCGCGCCCACCGCCCGCACGGTCCGGGCACCGGTCCTGCTCCGGCCCGTGTCGCTCCGCGCCCGGGGCAGCGGCGAGAGCGACTACGAGCTCACGCTCGAGCCGTCGCTCGAGGTGAACCCCGTGATCGCCCGGGCGTTGCGCAGCCGCGGCGCGCTGCTCGACCCCGGCGCCGTGGCACGCGGCGCCTTCACCGGCACGGGCTTCGAGCCGCGACCGGCGCTGCAGCGCCTGATGTCGCTGGGCGAGGCCGTGCTGGAGGACTTCCGGCTCGACGAGAGCCTCGTCGTGGGCACGTTCGTGCATCCCGGCCAGGTGCTCGTGGACGATCTCGACAGCCTGGCTGGCACGCTCGACCGGCACGAGGTCGTCGCGGCGCTCGCCGGGGTCCCCGACGCGCGGGTCCGGCTCGCCCGGCCGCTGCCGGATCCCGTGCGCGGCGATCGCGACCCCGACCTGGAGCGCGGCGTCGGCGACCTCGACCCGGCGCAGCAGCACGTGCTCGACGTGCTCGCCACAGGGGAGCACCTCTTCATCGACGCCCCCACCGGCTGCGACGTCACGGGGACCCTCGCCGCGGTGGTCGCCGACGCGGCCGCCTCCGGGCGGTCGGTGCTGTACGTCCCCGGGCACCGGCGGGCCGCCGCCGCGCTCAGCGGGCGCCTGGACGAGCTGGGCCTGAGCGACCTGCTGCTCGACGTGGCGCCCGAGGCGGGGTGGCGCACCGCTGCCGGTCGGCGCCTGCTCGCGGCCATGACCCTCGGGGCCGACCCGATCGACACCGCGCGGCTCAGCGCCCTCCGGCGCGACCTCGTCGCGCACCGCGAGCAGCTGCGCGCCTACGTGGACGCGCTGCACGCCGCTCGGCTGCCCTGGGGCGCGTCGGCCTACGACGCGCAGCAGGCCCTTGCCCGGCTGACGGCCACCCGCCCCGCCCCGCGCACGCGGGTGCGGCTGCCGGTGGAGGTCGCCCGGGCGCTCGACGCGCCGCGTCGCGAGCAGCTCGCCAGCACGCTGGAACGGGCCGCCCGGCTCGGGGCCTTCACGCTGCGGCCCACCGACACCCCCTGGTACAGCGCCGACCTGCGCACCGCCGAGGCCGCCGCCCAGACCCTGGCGCGCCTCGACCGGCTGCTGACCACCGGCCTGCCCGGCGTCACCCGGCGTGTGCGGGAGGTGGCGGACACCACCGGCCTGCTCGAGGCCGGTTCGCTCACGGCATGGGGCGAGCAGCTGGTGATGCTCGCTGGCATCCGTGGCGCCCTCGACGTGTTCCAGCCGATGATCTTCGAGCGGACCGCCGCCGACCTGGTCGCGGCCACCGCCACCAAGGAGTGGCGCGCCGACCGCGGGATGCCGATGGGCTTCTGGCTGCGGCGCCGGCTGCGCAAGCAGGCCCGCGACATGGTGCGGCCCGGCCGCCCGGTCGCCGACCTGCACAGCGCGCTCATCGAAGTCCAGGTGCAGCGTGACATCTGGCAGGCGCACTGCCCGGCCGGCGGCTGGCCCCGCCTGCCCGAGGGCTTGACCACCATGGAAGCCGAGCTGCGCGACGTGCTGGCCGACATCGAGGCGCTCGACCAGGTGCTGGCAGCGACCCCCGGCGGGGGACGGCTGGCCGAGATCCCGTTCGCCGAGCTCGTGGACCGCCTGCAGCGCCTGCAGGACGACGCGGCCGCGCTGGAGACCCTGCCCGAGCGCACCTCGACGCTCGCCGAGCTCGTGGGCGCAGGGCTGGGCGGGCTCGTCGAGGACTTCATCGCCCGCCGGCTGGACCCCGCGATGGCGGGACCTGAGCTCGAGCTCGCGTGGTGGAGCACCGTCTTCGAGCACATCCTCACCGCCGACCCCGCCCTCGCCGGGTACGACGGCGCGGCCCTCGGGGCCCTGAGCGCCGAGTACGCGGCGCTCGACCGGGAGCACGTGGCCAGCCTGCCCGGCCCGGTGCGCAGCGCCGTCGTCGGGCACGTCTCCGCAGCTCTGCGCGCCTACCGCGACCAGGCGGAGTCGCTGTTCGCCGAGCTCATCGGGGACCGCATGACGAGCCTGCGCGACACGGTGGCGCGCTACCCGGACCTGGTCCGCAAGCTGCGCCCAGTGCTCGCCGCCGCGCCGATGCTGGTGCCGCAGGTGCTCCCCGCCGGGCGCACCGTGGACCTGGTGGTCATCGACGCGGCCGCGCACCTGCCCATCGAGATCGCCCTCGCGGCGATCGCCCGCGGGCGGCAGGTGGTCGTGGTGGGCGACGCGCGCTGCGCCTCCGGCACCGCCGTGCGGGAGCTCGCCGACGTGCTCCCGGTCGTCGCGCTGCGCGCCGACGCCTCGCGTCGCGACCCCTACCTGACCCAGTTCCTCGCCGACCACGGGTACGCCGGGGTGCTCAGCCCCACCCCGCTGCCGCACAGCGCCCCCCTGGTGCGCTTGGACGTGGTGGAGGGGACGGGCATGCCCGACGCGAAGACGGGCACCGTCGACAGCACCCGCGCCGAGGTGGAGCACGTCCTCGAGGCCGTGCTGACCCACGCGCTGATGCACCCCGACGAGTCGCTCGCGGTCATCACCTCGTCGCCGCTGCACGCCGAGCAGGTGCGGGAGCGGGTGCTCGCCGAGGTCCGGGACAACCCCGCCCTCGCGGTGTTCTTCGACGCACGACGGCCCGAGCCGTTCGTCGTCGCCGATCTGGCCGGGGTGGCCGGCCTGCGCCGGGACGCCGTCCTGCTGTCCCTCGGGTACGGCCGCACGCCCCACGGGCGGGTGCTGCACCGGTTCGGGCCCATCAGCGCGCCCGGCGGCGACGCCCTGCTGCTCGACGCCCTGGGCGCCACGCGGCACCGGCTGCACGTCGTCTCGTGCTTCGGCGCCGACGACCTGGACCGCGACCGGCTTCGGGGGCCTGGCGCCCAGCTGCTGCTGGCCCTGCTCGAGTTCGCCGCGCGACGCGGCAGCGGCGACACCACGTCGCTGACCGGAGGCCCGGGAGCTGACGGGTCGACGGGCGGCGCCGAGCACGCCTCGGTCGAGCCGGCCGCCCTCCAGCCTGACGCCACGGCGCGCGACGCGGCGGTGGCCGCCCCGGCGAACCCCCGCCCGGCGCCGGCAGCCGCCCTCAACGAGTCCGACCGCCTGGTGCTGGACCTCGCCGAGCGGTTGTGGCGTCATGGCCTGCTGGTCGAGGTGGACCACGGGCTGCCGGGCGGCACCCGCATCCCCTTGGTCGTGGGACACCCCGAGCTGCCGGGGGAGATGCTGGTGGCGGTGCTCACCGACGATGACGCCTATGTCGCCGAGCAGAGCGTGCGCGTGCGTGACCGGCAGATCGCCGATCGCCTCGAGCGGCTGGGCTGGAGCACGGTGCAGGTCTGGTCGGCTGCCGCGTTCCTCGATCCGCAGGCCGAGGTGGACCGCATCCGCCGGGTCGTCCAGGCGCGGCTGGTGGCCTCCCGCCCCGCGCCCGTCCAGGCGCCCCGGGTGCCCGTGGAGCCGGTCGCCCAGGCGGCGCTCCCGCAGCGGCTGCCGGTCGGACGCGTGGTGGAGTACGCCCCGCAGACGGGCGCCCTGCCTTTCGTGCTCGACCCGCACTCGCTGACCGGGGCCATCCCCGTCGTGGCGGATCCCGCCCCCGCCGCGTCCGCGGGGCCCGCGACGGCAGGCGCAGGGCAGCACCCCGAGGCCGCCGGCGCGGCGCCGGGCCCCACCGTGACGTGGGGGCTCGACGGGTCCGGCGCCCCGACAACCGGCGGCGGCGGCGCGGAGCAGCCGGCGCTCCCGGTGCGGGCGCGTCCGCGTCCGCCTGTGCGCAGCGGGCTCCCGATCAGCGCGTACAGCGACGACGAGATCGACGAGGTCGTGGCCTGGCTGGTCTCGGACGGCGCCGAGCGCTCCCGGGACGAGCTGGCCGCCGAGGTCCGCGCAGAGCTGGGCATCACCCGCCGCAGCTCCCGGGTGGACGCGGTGATCGCCTCCGCAGTGCGTCGCGCGCCGCGCTGAGCGACCGGTATCGGGCCGCGACAGGCGGGCAGCGGGCTCCGGCCGCTCAGGGAGCCGGTGAGATCATGGACGGGTGAACCAGAGCAGCCCGCCCGCTTCGGGCGAACCCGTCGACCCGCCGAAGCCGCCCCCGGTGAGGCGGGTCATCGACGACACGCCACTGATCCCCGAGCGCAGCGCCGACGACTCCGACACCGGGTGGGGCGACGGCTCGGACTCCAACGACGAGCGCCTGCGCCGGGACGTCCCCCCGCACTGGTGACCTAGCGCGCGGGGCGTCCGCCCCCGCCGTGGCGGCCACCGCGCGGCCCGTGCGCTGAGGTCCCAGCACCACGGGCCGCGGCCGGCGTGTCAGGCCCGCGGCGCGGACCCGGCGTCGTTACGGACCGCGGGCGTGACACGCTGCGCGAGCAGGTCACGGATCTCCTGCAGCACGAGCAGGTCCTCGGGCGGCGCCGCGGGCTCGTCCTCGAGCCCGGCTCGGCGCCGCTTGGCCAGGTGGTTGAGCGGCAGCACGATGACGAAGTACAGCGCCGCCGCGGTGATGAGCAGCTGCAGCGCCGCGTCGGCGACCAGTCCGAACTTGTACTCGCCGCCGAGGATCGTGAACTTCCACAGGCCGCTCAGGTCGGTCCCACCGAAGATGGAGCCGATGAGCGGACCGATGAACCCCTCGACCAGCGACGACACGAAGGTGTTGAACGCGGCGCCGATGACCACCGCCACCGCGAGCTCGATGGCGTTGCCACGGGCCACGAAGTCCTTGAATCCGGTCAGCACACTCTTCATGACGCCTCCTGCTGGGAACTGGGCGCCGGAATCATCGCACGATGACCGGGCTCAACGAGGCCCAGGATCCGGCGCCGGCGAGCGCGGCGGCGTCGTCCGGTGACACGGCGAGCAGCACGGGGGGAGCCCCTGGGTTGCTGGATGCCAGGTCGAGCGGTCCGCTGGCGTCAGCGGCGATGGGCGCGGCCGCCAGGACGAGGGCGGAGCGGGCGAGGTAGCGTCCGTCCTGGTCGGAGCCGTCGCCCGCGGCCGCCAGCACATCGACGCGGGAGCCGGGGGTCAGCAGCGCCGCCACGCCCTGATCGGCGAAGCGCACCGGCGCGACGACCGTCCCCGGCGGGCCGGCGATGACGGTGGGCGCCACCACCCCCTCGACGAGCGGCAGGCCCGCGGGCACGGGCACGGCGAGGACCCGCCCCACCAGCTCGTCGGCGGTGGCCGCCGTGCCGCCGGGGGCGGTCTCGGGGAGGTGCTCCGCGGCGCGCAGGTCTCCCGGCGCCAGCACGGCGCCCGCGTGCAGTGCCCGGGCCGAGACGACCACGGCGATGGTGGCGACCGGCGGCGGCCTGAGCTGGCTCACTGTCACGGCCGCCGCCGCGCCCACGAGCAGGGCGGCGAGCGGCACGCGCAGCCGCCACAGCAGCACGCGGGTGCGCAGCCACCGTGGCCGAGAGCGGGCAGGCGTCAACGGTCGTGAGGTGGCCATGCCCGGACGGTAGGCGGGCAGGTCGCCGCCGATGTGACGGTTCGCCGCGTCACGGGGCGACGCGGCGGGTCTCCCGGCTGTGGGCGGGTGGTGGGGCTGTTCAGCTCGCGGCGGCGGGCTTCGACGCGGTGGCCTTCGCGGCGCCCGACGACGAGCCGCCCGTCGACGACCCGCTCGACGACGACCCGCTTGACGACGCGCTTGACGACCCGCCCGACGACGAGCCGCCGGACGTGGACGAGCCCGACGTGCTGGGGGCCGTCGAGGTGCTCGTGCTCGAATCGCTCGACGCGGAGCTCGACGACGACGACGGGCTGGCGGGCGACGACGAGGTCTTCGTGCTGCGCGAGTCGTTGCGGTAGAAGCCCGAGCCCTTGAACACCACTCCGACAGCCGAGAAGACCTTGCGCAGGCGGCCCTCGCACTCCGGGCAGCGGGTCAGCGAGTCCTCGCTGAAGGACTGCTGGATGTCGAAGGCGTGTCCGCACTCGGTGCAGGCGTAGGCGTAGGTGGGCACTGTCTCTCCCCGGTCGACCGACGTGCCGTCCGCCGGTCAGCGGCTGGCACTCTCCAAGTTCGAGTGCCAATCTTACGCGGACGCAGGGGCAGGTCGTCGCAGTCGCCCACCGGCTACCCTCGCACCGTGCCCCGTCGTCGTGCTCGCCGCCTCGTCCTCGCCGTCATCGCCACGGTCATCGCACTCGCCCTCGTCGCCACGGTCGTCGTGACCGCGTCGCTCGTGCGCCGACCGTTGCCGCAGGTCTCCGGAGAGGTCGAGGTCCCCGGCCTGGACCGGTCGGTGACGGTGGTGCGTGACGAGCAGGGCATCCCGCACATCACCGCGGAGACCTCTGACGACCTGTTCCGGGCGCAGGGCTTCGTGCACGCGCAGGACCGGTTCTTCGAGATGGACTACCGCCGCCATGTCACCGCGGGCCGGCTGTCCGAGCTCGTCGGCGCCGACGAGCAGGCGCTGGACGCCGACAAGGTGATCCGCACGCTCGGCTGGCGCCGGGTCGCCGAGCAGGAGTGGGACATCCTCTCCGAGTCGACGCGCGACAGCCTGCAGGCCTACGCGGACGGCGTCAACGCGTACCTGGCCGACCGCGAGCCCGGGGAGATCGCCGTCGAGTACACGATCCTCGGGCTGCGGCTCGACGTGGCCGACCCGGAGCCGTGGACGCCGGTCGACTCCCTGGCGTGGCTCAAGGCGATGGCCTGGGACCTGCGGTCCAACTACTCCGAGGAGATCGAGCGGGCCACCGCCTACGCGAGCGTGGGCGACGTCGCCCGGGTCGAGGAGCTGTTCCCGGCCTACCCGGAGCAGGTGAACCTCCCGATCCTCGACGCGTCGACCGCTCAGCAGGTCAGCGCGACCGCCGAGGGCGGGGACCTTGACCTGGCCGACGCGAGCCTGCAGCGCGCGCTCGCCTCCGTCGACGCCGCTCTGGCCGCCGTCCCCCGGCTGCTCGCCGACGGCGAGGGCACCGGCTCGAACTCCTGGGTCGTCGCCGGGAGCCACACCGCCTCCGGCAACCCGATCCTGGCCAACGACCCGCACCTGGGGATCTCGGCGCCGGGCATCTGGTCCCAGATCTCGCTCACCTGCGCCGAGGTCTCCGACGAGTGCCCGTACGACGTGTCGGGATTCTCGTTCGCCGGCATGCCCGGCGTGGTCATCGGCCACAACGCGCAGCTCGCGTGGGGGCTGACCAACATGGCAGCCGATGTCACTGATTTGTTCCTGGAACGCGTGGTCGAGCGCACCACGCTGCTCGACGGCGAACGGGTGCCGCTCCAGATCCGGATGGAGACCATCAAGGTGAACGGAGGGGAGGACGTCGACCTGGCCGTGCGCGAGAGCGTCCACGGCCCGATCATCTCCGACGTGCTGAACGTGGGAGAGGCCCACCAGGCGCCGGTTGCCGAGGACACCCCGTGGGGCGACTACGAGGTCGCCCTGCGCTGGACGGCCCTCGAGCCCTCGGCCACCGTGGACGCGCTGCTCGCCCTCAACGTGGCCAAGGACGCGGAGGACGTCGCCGCGGCCGCCGCCCAGTTCGCGGCGCCCGCGCAGAACATCGTGTTCGCGACCGTCGACGGGCACATCGGCTACCAGGCGCCCGGTCTGGTCCCGATCCGCAACGAGGTCGTGGGCGCGGCGCTCCCCTCGGACGGCTCGTGGCCGCGGCCCGGATGGGACAGCGCGTACGACTGGCAGGGGTACGTCCCTGCCGAGGAGCTGCCTGCCGCGCTCGATCCGGCAGAGGGCTACATCGTCGCGGCGAACCAGGCCGTGACCGGCGTCGGCGCCGGCCCGTTCATGACGAACGACTTCGACTACGGCTACCGCTCCCAGCGGATCCGCGACGGCCTGGTCGCGCAGATCGAGGGCGGGAAGAAGATCGACGTCGCCAGCACCGAGGAGCTGCAGCTCGACGACCTCAACCCGTTCGCGCAGGCCCTGGTGCCCACGTTGCTCGAGATGAACGTCGACGACGCGTTCGACGACGACGGCCAGGAGCTGCTCCGCGGCTGGGACCTGCGCTCGGACGCGGACTCCGCGGCCGCGGCGTACTTCGCGTCGGTGTGGTCCACGGTGCTGCGGCTGACCTTCTGGGACGACCTGCCCGACGGCTTCGAGCCGAGCGGCGGCTCGCGGTGGCTGACGGTGGTGTCGGGGATGCTCGACGACCCGCAGTCGCCGTGGTGGGACGACCGGACCACCGTGGGCATCGTCGAGGGCCGGGACGAGATCCTGACCCGCGCCCTCGTCACCGCGCGCCGCGAGCTCACCGTGGCGATGGGCCGGGACGCGAGCGAGTGGACGTGGGGCCGGCTGCACACCGCCGCGCCGACGCACTCCCCGCTGGGCGGCCAGTCGATGCCGGCCATCGTGCGCCGCCTGGTCAACCCGGGGCCGGTGCAGGTGAGCGGCGGCTCCTCGATCGTCAACGCGACGTCGTGGGACGCGGGCTCGGGGTCTTACGGGGTGGGGGCGGCGCCGTCCATGCGGATGGTCGTCGACCTCGGCGACCTGGACTCGAGCACTTGGGTCACGCTGACCGGGGCGTCAGGCCACCCGGCGAGCGCGCACTACGCCGACCAGCTCGGCGCGTGGGCCGAGGGCTCCAGCTACCCGTGGCCGTTCACCGCCGAGGCCGTCGACGGGGCCGCCGCGGACCGGCTGACCTTGGCGCCCGCCCGCGGCAAGGACTGAGCGGGCCCGGGCGGGCGTCGACCGCGGGTCAGCCCGCCCGGGCGTCGCCGGGGCGCAGCGATCGCCAGCCCCCCGGGGTCGCCACGGTGTCCACCGTGCGGTCGTGGGGCTGGCGGGGGAGTGGCCGGGTGCCGGCGTCGTAGACCTCTTCGGGGAAGACCAGGCCGATGACCCGCACGCCGGGCCGGGCGTGCAGCAGCGCGCGGTCATACCAGCCGCCGCCCTGCCCGAGCCGGGTGCCGGCCGTGTCGATCGCGAGGGCGGGCGCCACGATCACGTCAGCGTCCGCGATCGCCTCAGGGCCGAGCGCGGGGGTGCTCGGCTCGGGCGGCCTGCCGGGAGCACGCTGGCGCAGGTCCTCCGCCCCGGCGTACTCGGCCCAGTCGCGCTGCAGGCCCGCGCCGAGCACGGGCAGCAGCACGCGCACGCCTCGTGCGGCGAGCCGCTCAAGGAGCGGGCCGGTGCCGGGCTCGGTCGACCGTGCGGCGTAGACGGACACGCACCGCGCCTCGGCGACCTCGGGGACGGTGTCCACCACCGAGGCCAGCGCCGCCGCCGCCTCCTCGCGGCGGCGGGGGGACCGAGCGGCTCGAGCAGCCCGGATCGACCTGCGCAGATAGTCCTTGAGGTCCTCGACCTCCAGGCCGTCGGAGGCGGGCGGATACGGCTGTGCAGCGCTGCGCATGTGGACCATTCTCGCAAACGTGATCTGGGACCTCGGACACGTGTGGCCTAAGTCTCACGCACAACTGGGGTGAACCGTGCGAATGTGACGAATGTCGCGCGCCGATCTGGCCGTCCGCCACTAGCGTGATCAGGCATGACACTCCACAAAGCGGTCATCCCCGCGGCAGGCCTCGGCACCAGGTTCCTGCCCGCCACCAAGTCGACACCCAAGGAGATGCTCCCGGTCGTCGACAAGCCGGCGATCCAGTACGTCGTCGAAGAGGCCGCCGCGGCGGGCCTGGACGACGTCCTCCTGGTGATCGGGCGGAACAAGGGGTCCATCGAGGACCACTTCGACTCGGCGCCCGAGGTTGAGCGCGCCCTCGAGGCCAAGGGCGACGACGCGCGCCTGGACGGTGTGCGCCGCTCGAGCGAGCTGGCCCACGTCCACTTCGTGCGGCAGGGCCAGCCCAAGGGCCTGGGCCACGCGGTGCTGCAGGCCAAGCACCACGTCGGCGACGAGCCTTTCGCGGTGCTCCTGGGCGACGACCTGATCGACGAGCGCGACCCGCTGCTGCCCACCATGATCGAGCTGCAGCAGCGCACCGGAGGGTCCGTGGTCGCCCTCCTCGAGGTCGAGCCCAGCCAGATCTCGCTGTACGGCGCCGCGGCCGTGGAGGCACTGCCCGACGGGCCCGAGGACCAGGTGCGGGTGACCGGGCTCGTGGAGAAGCCAGCGGCCGAGGACGCGCCGAGCAACCTCGCGGTGATCGGGCGCTACGTGCTGAGCCCGGCGGTCTTCGAGGTGCTCGAGCGCACCGCGCCGGGCCGCGGCGGCGAGATCCAGCTGACGGACGCGCTCGCGACGCTCGCGGACCTGCCCGCGGAGCAGGGCGGCGGGGTCTACGGGGTCGTGTTCCGCGGTCGCCGCTACGACACCGGGGACCGGCTGGACTACCTGAAGGCCGTGGTGCGCCTCGCCTCAGACCGCGAGGACCTGGGCCCGGACTTCCGCGAGTGGCTGGTCAACTTCACCCCCACGCTCAAGGACTGAGCGTGATTGACGGCGGCCCCGGGCCCTCTCGGGGCCGCCGTCGAGGCAGAATGCGCAGATGAGATCCGTCCAGGACCATCTGGCCGCGGTGCTGGGCTCGGTCGGCCCCGTCGCGCCGCTCGACGTCGTCCTCGCCGATGCCGTCGGCTGCATCCTCGCCACCGACGTCACCGTGGAGCACGATGTGCCGCCCGCGCCCGTCGCGGCCCGTGACGGCTATGCCGTGGCCTCCTACGACACGGCGGACGCCGGCCCGACGAGCACCCGCACGCTGCCGGTCGCGCACGACGTCGTGGTCGCTGCGCCGTCGACGCTGCGGCTGGCGCCCGGGCAGGCTGTGCGCATCGCTTCCGGAGCGCGGCTGCCGCAGGGAGCCGACGCCGTGGTGCCCGTCGAGGAGACCGACCGCGGCGCGGCGAGGGTGGCGCTGCAGCGCCCGGCCCACCCCGGGCAGCACGTGCGGCTTCCGGGCTCGGACGCCCGCGCGGGCGATCTGGTGCTGGCGGAGGGCATCCGGCTCGGAGCGCGGCAGCTCGCGCTCGCCGCCACGCTCGGCCATGGCCGGCTGCGAGTGCACCCCACGCCGCGTGTGGTGATCGTGTCCGTCGGCGACGAGCTGGTCGAGCCGGGCTCGGCACGCCGTGAGGGCGCGGTGTACGAGGCCGACGGGCACGCGCTCGAGACGGCGGTACGGGACGCGGGCGCCTCGGCGCGACGGGTCGGCATCGTCTCCGACGACCGTGCGACGCTGCGCGAGGCCCTCGAGGACCAGCTGGTGCGCGCCGACCTGATCCTCACCACGGGCGGGCTCAGCGAGTACGCGCATGACACGGTCAAGGACGTCCTGGCGCCGCTCGGCACGGTGCGGTTCGACCACGTGGCGATGACCCCGGGGCACCGGCACGGCTTCGGCACGGTGACCGGGCTGGGCGGGGACGGCGCGGTGCCGATCTTCGCGCTGCAGGGCCACCCCGTGGCCGCCCAGGTGTCCTTCGAGGTGTTCGTGCGCCCGGCGCTGCGGGCCATGGCCGGCCACGCCGACCTGTTCCGCCCGTCGGTGACGGCTGAGGCCACCGAGGGGTGGAGCTCGCCGCCAGGGCTGCGGCAGTTCGTCCCGGCGCTCGTCGTGGGCTCCCCGGACGAGGGCTACCAGGTCACGCCCGTGGGGGACCCAGGCACGCCGTCCGTCACCGCGCTGTCCCGGGCGAACGCCCTGGCCGTGGTCGGCGAGCAGGACCTCGCCGTGCATCCCGGGCAGCGGGTGCACTGCCTGGTGCTGGAGGGCTGATGGCCCCGGGCTGGCCGGTGGTGCTCACCGAGGGGGACGTCCGCCTGCGGCGGCTCCGACGGCGCGACAACCAGGCGTGGATGATCCTGCGCGCGCAGAACGCCTCCTGGCTCGAGCCGTGGGACGCGACATCGCCGGTGCCCGTGCGCGGGCCCCGCCCGAGCTTCGGGGAGTTCGTGCGCTCGCTCAACGCCCAGGCGAGGTCCGGGTCGGCGCTCCCCTTCGCCCTCGACCACCAGGGCGTGCTCGTCGGCCAGCTCACGGTCTCGGGCATCGCCTACGGCTCGCTGCGCTCGGCCTCGATCGGGTACTGGGTGTCGCGGCACGTGGCCGGGCGCGGCATCATGCCGACAGCCGTCGCGATGGCAGCCGACCACTGCTTCGGCGTGCTCGGGCTGCACCGCGTCGAGGTCAACATCCGGCCGGAGAACCTCCCGTCGCTCCGGGTCGTGGAGAAGCTGGGCTTCCGCGAGGAGGGGGTTCGCAAGCGGTACCTGCACATCGGGGACGAGTGGTGCGACCACCGGTCGTTCGCCCTGACCGTCGACGAGCTGCCGCCCGGTGGGCTCCTCGCCCGGTGGCGCAGCCGACGCTGAACCAGCGCATTAACGGCGCGGGCCCGGTCCCCGCGGAGGCGGAGGGCGACACGCCGAGAGGGCTCCCGGAGCGGCGACGGGCCTGCCCCTACCGTCATGACGTGGACACTCCTGCCGGCCTCGTCACCCTCGCGGTGGTGGGCTTGTGGGGCGCGTATCTGATGCCGCACCGCCTGCGGCATCGTCAGCAGCTCGTCGAGGCACGGATCGACGATCGGCACTCGGGGGCGCTGCGCGTCCTGGCGGTCGCCGACCGGCCTGGTCGTCGACGGCAGCCCAGGAAGCGCACGGCGCCCGCTCTGCTCACGGCCTCGGCCGACTGCTCGACACCCGCGGAGCCGCGGGTCAGGTTGCTCACCCCGGGCCGGGGGCTCCCGCTCGGGACGTCCGGCGGTGCGAACGGAGGCATGGCCGTGGATCGACCTCACGGGACGCAGGACAGGATCAGCGCCGACAAGGCGCGACGCACGGCGCAGCACCGGGCCGCGCACGCCGCAGCCGTCGCCCGCCGTGGCGCGGCCGCGCGCCGTCGGGCAGCGCTCGCCTTCGTGCTGCTCGTCGCCAGCGCCGTCGGCTGGGCGGTCGCGGGGCTGACAGCGGTCACGGTGCTCGCCGGCGTGGCGCCCACGGTGCTGCTCGGGTCGGTGCTGGTGCTCGGCCGTCGGGCGGTGCTCTCTGGGCGGGCCGCCGACGCCGAGTGGGAGCGTCGTCTGCGTGAGAGCGCCCTGCCCCCGGCACGCGCCACCCCGCTGGCGCCCGCGGTCACGGGCCGCGCGGTGCACCCCTCCGACGCCCACACCGAGGTCTTCGCGCGCATCCTCGACACGGTGGACGGCCCTGCGGAGGCGCCGAGCGCCGCGTCCGGGACCATCCCGGTGGTGCGCCGCAGCGCCCGCGCCGCCGAGGCGGACGCCGGGTCTGACAGCGGGCAGGCCGACGCCTGGTCGCCTGTCCCGGTGCCGCGCCCCACGTACACGCTCAAGGCCGCGGCTCCGCACCGGGAGCCCGCGCCGCTCGGCGACGTCGAGGGATCGACCGCCGCCGCATCGCCCGTGGGCGTCGCCACCCAGCCGGCCACGACGCTCGACGCCGACGGCGTCACGCGGTCCGCCAGCACGGACGGCGAGCGCCAGGAGGGCCCGCGCCCGCCCATCGAGCAGCCTGCGACCACCACCGGCTCGATGAACCTGGACGAGATCCTCGCCCGCCGCCGCGCTGTGGGGGAGTGACGCGAGTTCGCGATGCACCCTGCGCGGGTGCTAATGTTTGACCCGCTCGAGGGGCTGTGGCGCAGTTGGTAGCGCGTCTCGTTCGCAATGAGAAGGTCAGGGGTTCGAATCCCCTCAGCTCCACCACGAAGGGCGGCTGGTCAGCGGAAACGCGGGCCAGCCGCCCTTTCTCTGTGGCGCGGGCAGTGGGAGGATGACGGGGCAGGGCGCGGCCCGTCCGACGCGCGCACCCACCGAAGGAGCCACGTGCAGCCCGAGGCCATCGAGCTCGTCCCCCAGCCGCTCCGCTGCGAGCCGCTCGACTCCGATCCGTTCGTGCTCGGCGCCCGGCCAGCCGTCCTCGTCGGGGACACCCCGGACGAGCTCGCCGTCGGGGTGCTGGCCGCGGACCTGCTGGGGCGCCTGACCGGCCGGCCGGTCGAGGTGCGCGGGCACGGTGGCGCGCTGCGCGGCGAGGACGTGCTGGTGTTCCGCCTGGCGGCGGACGCCGCCGTGCCGGCCCCGGCGAGCACCCCCGCTCCCGACCGTGAGGCCGTGACCGCGCAGAGCTACCGGCTCGAGGTCGGGCCCGGCCGGGCGCAGGTCTCAGCGCCCACCACCGCAGGGCTGGTGGCAGGGTTCCTGACCTTCAAGCAGCTGCTGCACGCCGGGGCGGACGGCGTGCAGCGGGTGCCCGCCGTGCACGTGGAGGACGTGCCGCGCTACCGGTGGCGAGGCCTGTCGATCGATGTCGCGCGCAGCTTCCTCACGCTTGAGGAGCTCAAGGTCGTCACCTCGCTGATGGCCCAGTACAAGCTCAACATGCTGCACCTGCACCTCACCGACGACCAGGCCTGGCGGCTTGAGATGCCCTCCCGTCCCCGGTTGACCCGCGAGGCGGCGGAGGGGGCGGTGGCCGGCGGTCGCGGCGGGTCGCTGACCGTCGCCGACCTGAGGGAGCTGACCACCTACGCGTGGGCGCGGGGCGTGACGATCGTGCCGGAGATCGATCTGCCCGGGCACATCAACGCGGCCCTCCGCGCCTACCCGGACCTCAACCCCGACGGCGTGGCGCCACCGCGCTACACCGGCATCGAGGTCGGCTTCAGCCGCCTGACGGCAGCGCTGCCCGCGACGCGTGGCTTCATCCAAGACGTGCTGGGCGACATGGCCCGGCTCACCGCGGGGCCGTACGTGCACGTGGGCGGCGACGAGGTGCTCACCATGGAGCGCGCCGAGTACTCCGAGCTGGTCGGCGCGGCGGCCCAGGCAGTGCGGGCCGGTGGCAAGACGGTGGTCGGGTGGCAGGAGATCGCCCAGATGCCGCTGGAGCCGGGCACGGTGGTCCAGGTGTGGGACACCCGTCCGAGCCTGGCGGCCGTGCGGGACGCCTCTCGCGCGGGCGCCCGGCTGCTGATGTCGCCGGCGAGCCGCGTCTACCTGGACATGAAGTACGACGCCTCGACCGAGGCAGGGCTGGAGTGGGCCGGGCACGTCGAGGTGCGCGACGCGTACGACTGGGAGCCGTCCACCGTGGTGGAGGGCGCCGACCCGGATGCCGTGATCGGAGTCGAGGCGGCGGTGTGGAGCGAGACGCTCCACGACATGGACACCCTGCTGGCGATGCTGCTGCCCCGACTGGCCGCCGTGGCGGAGGTGGCCTGGACCGTTCCCGAGCGGCGCTCGTGGGAGGGGTTCTGCGCCCGAGTCGCGAGGCAGCCGGAGTTCTGGGACCGGGCGGGCTTCCCGTGGCACCCCTCGGCCCAGGTGGAGTGGGGCGGGCGGGGCTGACCGGGCGCCGCGGCCGACCGGGCCGGCGGGCAGCCCGTCAGACCCAGGTGGTCGTCCACATGTGCAGGCGCCAGAAGTCGACCGGGATCACCCATCCCGTCCAGATCGGGTAGAAGAACGCGCTCACCGCGACGATCAGCGCCACGAACGCCGACACCCAGACGATCGCCTGTCGCCGGGAGCGCTTGTCCTCCTCGGGCGGGCCGATCACCAGGCTCAGCACGTAGACCAGGGTGAGGACCACCCACGGGACGAAGGCCACCGAGTAGAACGTGAAGATGGTGCGGTCGGTGTAGGCGAACCAGGGGAGCCACCCGGCGACGATGCCCGACAGCACCGCGCCCGCCCGCCAGTCGCGCTGCCACAGCAGCCAGACCACCGCGACGATGATCGACGCGGCGCCCGCCCACCAGAGCAGCGGGTTCCCCAGCGAGGTGATGGCCTGGGCGCACGCGTCGGCGCCGCAGGCCTCGCGCGCGGCCTCGCCCGACAACGACGAGACCTCGGTCGGGTAGTAGTACGACGTGGGGCGCCACTGCACGATCCAGCCCAGCGGGTGCGCCGAGTACGGGTGCTCCGAGCTGAGCCCGCGGTGGAAGCCCCACATGTCCTGGTGGTACTTCCACAGCGACCGCAGGGCTTCCGGCAGCCACTGCACGCCCAGGTCCGGGTTCTCGGCCGCCCACTGGCGCAGGTGGGCGCGCGGCGAGCGGAACCACGACGCCCACGAGGCCACGTACGTGACGAGGGCGATGCCGACCATGCCGACGCCCGCGGGGACCGCGTCGCGCACGAGCGTGGCCAGCGGCCAGTCGCGGACGCCGACGGCCCGCCGGGCGGTCGCGTCCCACGCGACCGTCAGCAGCCCGAAGACCGCCAGGAAGTAGACGCCGGACCACTTGGTGCCGATGCACAGGCCGAGCAGCACCGCCGCCGTGACCCGCCACCAGCGGACGCCCAGCCGTGGCCCCCAGCCGAGGACGCCGCCCGCGTCGAGGACCGCCGCCGCGCGCACCGCCAGCCGGCGCCGCGCCTGCTCGCGGTCCAGCAGCAGGGCCCCGAACGCCGCCAGCGCGAAGAACATCACGAAGCCGTCCAGCAGCCCGATGCGGGAGTGCACGATCGCCGAGCCGTCCACCGCGAGCAGCAGCCCGGCCACCACGCCGAGCGCGGTGGAGGCGAACAGCCGGCGGGCGATCCGCACCATGAGCAGCACGCTCAACGTGCCGACGATCGCTGCCGCCAGCCGCCACGCGGACGAGCTGGCCGCGCCGCCTCCGAGCTCGATTCCCCAGCCGATCAGCCACTTGCCGACCGGGGGGTGGACGACGTACGCCGGGTCGACCCCCAGCATGCTGGTGTCGCCCGCCTCGAAGGACGGGTTCGGGTCGTCTCCCCACTGCGCCTCGTAACCGCGGGTGACCAGGGAGAACGCGTCCTTGACGTAGTACGTCTCATCGAACACCAGGTGGTGCGGGGTGCCGAGCCGCACGAACCGCAGTACCGCGGCCAGCGCGGTGACGCCCAGGGCCCACAGCCAGCCGGTGAGCCGGGCCCGCGGGGTGGCGTCGAGCACCGCCGCCCGCGCGCCCAGCAGCCGCTGCGTGAGGCGCTCGACCGTCGAGACGGGCGCCTCCGACTCGGGCTCCCCCGACTCGGGCAGGGCTGGGGAGCCGCCCTCCCGTGGAGCATCGTCGTCTCGCTCGAGGGTCCCGCGAGGCGACTGGTCCACGAAGACGTCCACGCCCACCTCCGCCCCTGTGGGGGCCGCGGCGGGGCCGGTCGGCGAGTGGCCGTCCGAGGTGGCGTCGTCGTCAGCTGGGATACGTGGCACGCGGTCATGCTAGGGGCGCGGAGAGGCGCGCCGACAGTGTCAGCGCGGAAGCAGCGGGGCACCGGCCGGGCAGTGGCCGACCTGCCCTGGCCGGTGGCGACCGCGGGCGCCGGGCGAGGTGGCAGGCTGGTGGGCGTGACCTCTCCCCTGGAACCCGCGCCGACGAGCCCTTCCACCTCCTCCGGAACAGGCCGCCTGGTGCTCGCCGCGACGCCCATCGGGGATGTCGAGGACGCCTCCCTGCGCCTGCGCAGGCTGCTCGCCGAGGCGGACGTGGTCGCCGCGGAGGACACCCGACGGCTGCGGGCGCTCGCCGCGCGGATGGGGGTGGTGATCGGCGGTCGGGTCATCAGCTACCACGAGCACAACGAGTCGGAGCGGGCCGGCGACCTGCTCGAGGTGGTCGCGGGCGGCGGCACCGTGCTGGTGGTCACCGACGCGGGCATGCCCGCGGTCTCGGACCCCGGCTTCCGGGTCGTCGAGGCGGCGGTCGAGGCCGGCCTGCCGGTGACGGCCGCGCCTGGCCCGAGCGCGGTGCTGACCGCGCTGGCCCTGTCCGGGCTGCCGACAGACCGGTTCTGCTTCGAGGGCTTCCCGCCCCGCAAGCCGGGCGAGCGCGCACGGGCCTTGGCCGAGCTGGCCACGGAGCGGCGCACGCTCGTCTTCTTCGAGGCGCCCCACCGGCTGGCCGACACGCTGGCGGCCATGGCGGAGGCGTTCGGCGCCCAACGGCCGGCCGCGGTGTGCCGCGAGCTGACCAAGACCTACGAGGAGGTCCGCCGCGGGCCGCTCGGCGAGCTCCTCGCGTGGGCGCAGGCCGGGGAGGTGCGGGGCGAGATCGCCGTCGTGGTGGGCGGCGACGTTGACCGGGCCCCCGTGTCGACCGCGGACCTGGTCGCGGAGGTGCTGGCCCGGGCGGACTCGGGCGAACGGCTCAAGGACGCGGTCTCCGAGGTCGCCGAGGCCGCGCAGGTGCCCAAGCGGGACCTGTACGCGGCCGCGCTGGCAGCCCGCAAGCGCTGACCGGCCGGCTCCAGAGACGGCGTCAGGCGTCCTGGGAGGCGACGAGCTCGGCGCCAGCGGCGACCATCACCTGCCGGGCCTCGAGGCCTTGCTCGGGAGTCACCGGCACGGTCAGGTCGGTGAGCACTCGGGCGCGCAGCCCGAGGGTCAGGGCGTCGAGCGTCGTCGCCTTCACGCAGTGCGACTCGGCGATGCCGACCACGTCCACGTCGGTCACCTGGCCAGCCTCCAGCAGCGCCGCGAGAGAGCGCCCCTGGGTGTCCACGGCCTCGAAGCCCGAGTACGCCGCCGCGTACTCGCCCTTCTTGACGCTGGCATCGGGCCGCAGCGACGCGAGCGCCGGGTGCAGGTCGGCCTCCGCCGTGCCCGCGACGCCATGGGGAGGCCAGGTGTCCACGAAGTCCGGGGAGTCGCTGAAGTGCGGGCCCGGGTCGATGTGCCAGTCCTGGGTGGTGACGACCAGGTCGTACCGGTCGCGGTTGCCCGCGGCGTACTCGGCGATGGCCTCCGCCACGGCGTTGCCGCCCTGGACGGCGAGCGCGCCTCCCTCGCAGAACGTGGGCTGCACGTCGACCACCACCAGCGCGCGGTGGGTGGGCCTGCGAGGGGCGGGGGCGGTGCCGGCCATGGGTTCTCCTGAGGGGTGCGGACGTCCGCGACCAGCCTCGCAGGTTCGGGGCCGGTAGTCAGCCCTCGTCCCATCACGACCTCTAGCGCGAATGACCTGGGCGCCGGGGCATCGGCGGGTCTAGCGTCCGGCCATGGAGTTCCGTCGCATCCCGGGCCTGCCGCCCTACGTGTTCACGATCATCGACTCGCTCAAGCTCGAGGCCCGCCGCGAGGGGCGCGACGTCATCGACCTCGGCTTCGGCAACCCGGACCTGCCCAGCCCGCAGATCGCCGTGGACAAGCTCGCCGAGGCCGCGCAGAACACCCGCAACCACCGGTACTCGTCCTCGCGTGGGCTGCCCAAGCTGCGACAGGCCGCGGCCGACCACTACCTGCGCCGGTTCGGTGTGAGCCTCGACCCCGACACCGAGGTGCTCTCGACCATCGGGGCCAAGGAGGGGTTCAGCCACCTCATGTGGGTGCTGCTGCAGCCCGGCGACGCGGCCATCGTGCCGACCCCGAGCTACCCGATCCACATCTGGGGGCCGTACTTCGCGGGGGCCGACGCGCGCCAGGTGCCCATCGGCGACGGGGCCGACGGCGCGGGGTACATCGACAGGGTCATGGAGGCGTGGGAGCTCGGCTGGCCCAAGCCGCGCGTGGTGGTCCTGTCGTTCCCGCACAACCCCACGACGACCACCGTCGAGCTCGCCGACCTGCAGCGCCTGGTCGACTGGGCCCGAGAGCGCGACGTCGTCCTCGTGCACGACCTGGCCTACGGCGACATGTGCTTCGACGGCTGGAGCCCGCCGTCGATCATGCAGTGCGAGGGCGCCAAGGAGGTCGCCGTCGAGCTGTACTCGATGACCAAGTCGTTCTCGATGGCCGGCTGGCGCGTCGCGTTCCTCGTCGGGCGCCGCGACGTCGTCGACGCCCTTTCCAAGCTCAAGAGCTACCTCGACTACGGCACGTTCCAGCCCATCCAGATCGCCGCGACGGTGACGCTCAACGAGGCATCCGAGTACCCGAGCGAGCTCAACAAGGTCTACGAGGCGCGACGGGACGCGCTCGTCGACGGCCTCGCCCGCATCGGCTGGGACATCCTGCGGCCCCGGGGCACCATGTTCGCCTGGGCCAAGATCCCCGAGCCGTACGCCGACATGGGGTCGATCGAGTTCGCGCAACACCTGGTGCGCGAGTGCGACGTGGCGGTCTCACCGGGCGTCGGCTTCGGCCCCGGCGGGGACGGGCACGTGCGGTTCGCGCTCATCGAGAACGAGCAGCGCATCGCGCAGGCCGTCCGTGGGCTGCGGCGCGGCCTGGAACGCCTCTGACACGGTCGCCCGCAGCGCGGTCTGGCGCGGGGACGGGCTGCGTGATGGGCTGTCGGGATGGGCCGCAGGGAGGCTGGACCGTCGCGCCGCCGCATGCTGCCCCGGCTGTGCGGGGCCGTGCTGGCGGTGGCGCTCGCGGGGTGCGGGGCCGGCACGGGCACGAGCGAGTCCGCGGGCGGCTCGACCGTCACGGAGACCGCCTCGTCGGCGCCGGGACCCGCGACGCCGGTTGAGGTGACCGGGGTCGTGGAGGTCGCCTCGGACCTGGAGACGCCCTGGGCCATGGGCCTGCTGCCCGACGGGCGGCTGGTCGTCACGCAGCGTGACGCGGGGACGATCGTGCTGGTCGGGGCTGACGGCGAGGTCGTCGAGGCGACCGGGACCGGCGCCGAGGAGCTGCGGGAGCTGACCCACGCGCAGGGCGAGGGCGGCCTGCTGGGGGTGGCCGTCGGGCCGACGGGCGAGCACCTGTTCTTGTACGTGACGACGGGCCGCGACAACCGGGTCGTGCGGGCGGCACTGGACGGGACGGCGCTGGGCCCGCTCGACACCGTCCTGGACGGGATCCCCGCGGCGCGGAACCACGACGGCGGCCGACTCGCGTTCGGCCCGGACGGCTTCCTGTACGTGGCGACGGGCGACGCGGGGCAGCGAGACGACGCGCCGGACCCAGCCTCGCTCGCGGGCAAGATCCTGCGGGTCACGAAGGATGGCGACCCGGCTCCGGGGAACCCCGACCCGGCCTCGCCGGTGTGGAGCTCGGGCCACCGCAACGTCGAAGGGCTGGGCTGGGCGACCGACGGGCGGATGTTCGCGAGCGAGTTCGGCCAGGACGCGTGGGACGAGCTCAACGTGATCGTGCCCGGCGGCGACTACGGGTGGCCCGCCCACGAGGGCGACCCGGGGGCCGACGAAGGCACGGTGGCCCCGGTGGTCACGTGGACCACGCGCGAGGCGTCGCCCTCGGGCCTGGCGGTGACGGAGGACGCGGTCTACGTGGCGGCGCTGCGCGGCGAACGGCTGTGGCGGGCGCCGCTGACCGAGGACGGCGTGGGGGAGCCCCAGGCGCTGCTCGAAGGCGAGCACGGGCGCCTGCGCGCGGTCGAGGTCGCGCCCGACGGCACGCTGTGGGTGCTCACCGGCAACACCGACGGGCGCGGTGACGCGCGTCCGGGGGACGACCGGCTGCTGCGCGTGACCCTGGCGCCCGTCGCCGGCTGACGGCGCGACCCCACCGTGCGGAATGGGCTGCGACCAGCCCCGGGCGCGGACCTACGATGAACCCATGCCCGACGCGAGCTCGACCTTCTACCTGACGACGCCGATCTACTACGTGAACGACGCACCCCACATCGGGCACGCGTACACGACGGTCGCGGCGGACGTCATCACCCGCTGGCATCGCCAGCGCCAGGAGCCCGTGTGGTTCCTGACGGGCACGGACGAGCACGGCCAGAAGGTCATGCGCACCGCCGAGGCGAACGGGGTCACCCCGCAGCAGTGGGCCGACCGCCTGGTCGAGGACGCCTGGAAGCCCGTCCTCGAGACGCTCGACGTGCGCAACGACGACTTCATCCGCACCACGCAGGCGCGCCACACCGAGCGCGTGCAGGCGTTCATCCAGGACCTCAAGGACAAGGGCGAGATCTACGCCGGCTCGTACGAGGGTCCCTACTGCGTGGGCTGCGAGGAGTTCAAGCTCCCCGGCGACCTGGTCGACGGCACGGGCGAGTACGAGGGCCAGAAGGTCTGCGCGATCCACAGCACGCCCGTCGAGATGCTCTCCGAGCAGAACTACTTCTTCCGGATGAGCGCGTACACGCAGCGCCTGTTGGACTTCTACGAGCAGAACCCGACGTTCGTGCAGCCCGCGAGCGCGCGCAACGAGGTCATCTCGTTCGTGAAGCAGGGCCTGCAGGACCTGTCGATCTCCCGGAACACGTTCGACTGGGGCATCCCGATCCCGTGGGACACCTCGCACGTGCTCTACGTGTGGTTCGACGCGCTGCTCAACTACGCCACCGCCATCGGCGTCGACTCGGACGACCCGGAGGAGAAGGCTCGGTTCGAGCGGACGTGGCCCGCGAACGTGCACCTGGTCGGCAAGGACATCCTGCGCTTCCACGCGGTGATCTGGCCGGCCATGCTCATGGCCGCCGGGCTGCCGTTGCCGGGGCAGGTCTTCGCGCACGGCTGGCTGCTGGTGGGCGGCGAGAAGATGAGCAAGTCGAAGCTCACGGGCATCGCGCCCAGCCAGATCATCGACACCTTCGGCTCTGACGCGTTCCGCTACTACTTCCTGCGCTCGATCGCGTTCGGCCAGGACGGGTCGTTCTCCTGGGAGGACCTGGCGGCGCGGTACCAGGCCGAGCTCGCGAACGGCTTCGGCAACTTGGCCTCGCGCGTCGCGGCGATGATCGGCAAGTACTACGGCGGCGTGCTGCCGCAGGCGGGTCCGCAGACCGACGCCGAGGAGACGCTCGCGGCCGTCGCGGCCCGCGCGGTCACCGACGCCGAGGACGCGATGGACCGGCTCGCGCTGCACGAGGCGATCTCTGCCGTGTGGACGCTCGTCGAGGCGACCAACGGGTACATCACGGAGCAGGAGCCGTGGAAGGTCGCGAAGGACCCCGCCGAGGTCGGGCCCGACGGCGCCGCGGTGCAGGGCGGTCGCCTCGCGACCATCCTGGTGACGGCTGCCGAGGCGCTGCGGGCGCTCGCCGTGCTGCTCAACCCGGTCACCCCGAAGGCCGCGGCGGCGCTGTGGGAGTCGCTGGGCGCCGAGCCGGCGCTCGGCGCGCTCGCCCTGCAGCCAGTCGACGCCGCCGCCCGATGGGGCCAGCTGCCCGCGGGCACGGTCGTCACCAAGGGCGCCTCGCTGTTCCCGCGGATCGAGGAGCCGGCCGCGTCGTGAGCCGCCGCACCCGGGAGCGCGGCTGGCCGGCCGACCCCGAGCCGTTGCCCGTGCCCGTCGTCGACAACCACACGCACCTCGAGAGCGTGCTGTCGTTCGAGACGCCGGACGAGGAGCCCCGCACGCTGGACGACCAGCTGGCCCGGGCCGCGGCGGCCGGGGTCACCCGGATGGTCCAGGTGGGCTGCGACCTCGACGCGGCCGCCTGGACCGACGCGCTGCTGCGCGAGCGGGCCGCCGTCGGCGACCGCTCGCTGCTCGGCGCGCTCGCGGTGCACCCGAACGAGGCGGTCCTGCACGCCGGTATCCGTGAGGTGGCGCCCGACGGACTCGAGCCCGCGCCCGAGCCGCGGCACGAGGTGGACCTCGACACCGCGATCGCCCGCATCGCCGCGCTGGCCCGGGGCAACGGCCGCGTCCGGGCGATCGGCGAGACCGGCCTCGACCACTTCCGGGCCGGGCCCGCGGGGCGGCAGGCGCAGGTCGAGGCATTCCGCCAGCACATCGCACTGGCCAAGGAGCTGGGCCTGGCGCTGCAGATCCACGACCGGGACGCGCACCAGGACGTCATCGACGTGCTGCTGCGCGACGGCGCCCCGGAGCGGACGGTGTTCCACTGCTACTCGGGGGACGCGGAGATGGCCCGGGTGTGCGCCGAGCACGGCTGGTACCTCTCGTTCGCGGGCCCGGTGACGTTCAAGGCAAACGACGGGCTGCGCGCCGCGCTGCGCGAGACACCGCTCGACCGGGTGCTCGTCGAGACCGACGCCCCGTACCTGACCCCGCACCCCTTCCGCGGGCGCCCCAACGCGCCGTACCTGCTGCCGCACACCGTCCGGCAGGTCGCCGAGACGCTGGGCCGGGACCTGGGCGAGGTCTGCTCCGCGCTCGCGGCGACCTCTGAGGACGTCTACGGCCCGTGGTGAGCGGCGGTCCGCGCGTCCTCTCGCAGGGCCGCACGGCGCCGCCACGAGGGTGAGAAGCGGGTGAGAACCCGCCGCCGGGACCTGGGGCGGCTACCCGTGGACGTCACAGATCGGTTACGGTCGGGGCTGCTGACTGTCGGCGCGGACCGCTGCCGACCCCCAGCAGTCGACACCCCCGAGCACGAGGAGCACGGTGCCCCAGCCTGACGCACTGCCGCAGACGCGGCGCGAGCGCGCGGCGCTGCGCGAGGCGCAGGAGCGCACCGCGCGGGAGTCCTCCGGCATATCCCGCACCGCGCGACTCGGAGCCCAGGCACTCGTGCTGGCCCTCGTCGCCGGCGGGACCAGCGCCTTCGCCGTGCTGCACAAGACCGTGACGGTCGACGTCGACGGCCAGACCCTCGAGGTCAGCGCCTTCGGCCGGACCGTGGGCGACGTGCTCGCCGGCGGTGGCATCGAGGTGGGGGAGCGCGACCTGGTGGCGCCCGGGCTCGACGAGCCGGTGTCGAACAACGGCCAGGTCGTGGTCCGGCACGGCCGCGAGCTCGACGTGGTGATCGACGGCTCGGAGCAGCGTGTGTGGACCACCGCGCTGACCGTCGGGGAGGCAGTGGACGGCATGGGGCTGCGAGGCGGGGACACCCTCCTCTCGGCCTCCCGCTCCGCCTCGTTGGGGCGCGAGCCGTTGCGGGTCTCGACCCAGAAGACCATCCACCTGGTGGTCGACGGCCAGGTCATCGACGGCGTCACGAGCGCCCCGAGCGTGCGTGAGGCGCTGCGGGAGATCGGCCTCGTCCTCCAGGAGGGCGACCAGCTCTCCGTCCCGCTCGACGCGACCGCGGTGGACGGGCTCGTGGTGCTGGTGACCCGTGCGAGCACGGGCGGCGAGACGCAGACCGAGGCCGTGCCGTTCGAGGTCGAGGAGATCGAGGACCCGTCGCTCGTCAAGGGCAACACGGTCGTCAAGACGAAGGGCAAGGCCGGGGTCCGGACCACCACGTACGCGCTGTCCATCGTGGGCGGCGCCGTCGTCGAGCGCACCGTCGTGGCGTCGGCTGTCACGGTGGCACCGGTGACCCAGGTGGTGCGGGTCGGCACCCAGGAGCTCCCCGACCCGTCGATCGTCGCTGTCGAGCCGGGCAGCGCGCAGGAGCTCGGCAAGCAGCTCGCCGCGGCCCGCGGGTACGGCGACGACGAGTTCGCCTGCCTGCTCTCGCTGTGGAAGAAGGAGAGCGGCTGGCGGGTCAACGCGGAGAACAAGTCGTCGGGGGCCTACGGCATCCCGCAGGCGCTCCCGGGATCCAAGATGGCCACCGTCGCGGACGACTGGCGCACCAACCCCGCCACCCAGATCACGTGGGGGCTGAACTACATCGAGGGCCGTTACGGGACGCCGTGCGGCGCCTGGGCCGCCTCACAGGCCAAGGGCTGGTACTGACACTTCGCCCACCTGCGGTGACACTCGCCGATTGGCACATCTGTCACGCAAGAGTTACGGTCTCGTGTCGCTTGAACGCCGCGGCCGCCCCTCCGGTGGCCGTGTCGTCGGGCGACATCGGCTCGTAGGGGGATGTCGCAGCGAGCCGTGACTGCCGGATCGGGGATCCGGACCAGCGGGTGCAGCCTCCACGAGGACGCACGTCGTCGTGGGGCTCATCGGCCCGGGACGCTGCTGGGGCCTGCGAGGCCACCGCACCCCCGTGCCCGGGACCTCTGACGTCTGGAACCGTGTGACTTCCTCGGCCCGTCCCACTGACGCCTCGGGCGCTGCCCACCGTCAAACCCTCCGCACCCGCCTCACCACCGCCGACTCGGGCTCCGCCCGGCTCCGCACGATCGTCGCCGTGACCGCCGTCCTGCTTGTCGGCTCCGGCGCCACGGTCGCCTCCGCGGCCCACAAGACCGTCTCCCTCGATATCGACGGCGAGACCACCTCCGTCACCACCTGGTCCGGCAGCGTCCACGGCCTGCTCGACGAGAACGACGTCGAGGTGACCGACCGCGACCTGGTCGCCCCCGTCGGCAAGCTGGAGGATGGCGCCGAGATCGTCGTCCGCCACGCACGCCTCATCGACGTCCAGACCGACGGGTCCGCCGAGAGCGTCTGGACCACAGCGCTGACCGCCGACGAGGCGCTGGCCGCCTTCGCGTCGCGCGGCGGCGACGTGCGGCTGGTCGCCTCCCGCTCGGCCGCCGACGGCCGCCCCGAGCTCGCCCTCGAGCTCACCCTCGACGGCCCTGCCGACGTGGTCGTCGACGGGCAGACCCACACCGTGGACGACGGCTCGACCACGGTCGGCGAGGCGCTCGAGCACCTGGGCGTCACCCTCGGTGAGTTGGACACCGTCACCGTGGCACGTTCCCCCGAGACCGGGCGCGTGTCCGTCGTCGTCAGCCGCGTGCTGGTCCAGGAGGTCGCCACCACCAGCGAGGTCGCATTCGCGACCGTCACGCAGGACGACCCGTCGCGTTACGTCGGCCAGAAGGCAGTCGTGACGCGAGGCGTCACGGGGGTGCGCACCGTGCTGGACCGCGTCACCACCGTCGACGGCGTGGAGACGGCCCGCGAGACGCTCTCCGACACCGTCACCCAGGCTCCCGTGGACGAGGTCGTGAAGGTCGGCGCCAAGCAGCGCCCGGCCGCCACCGCCGCCTCCGGTGGGGCGATCTCCGCGGGCGGCGCCGCCGACTCGCTGAACTGGGCCGCGCTCGCGCAGTGCGAGTCGGGCGGCAACGCGTCGATCGTCTCCTCGACCGGCAAGTACCACGGGCTGTACCAGTTCTCGGTCGCCACGTGGCAGGCGGTCGGAGGCGCCGGAGTGCCCTCCCAGGCCTCGGCCGACGAGCAGACCGCCCGCGCGAAGATGCTCTACAACCGGTCCGGCGCCGGGCAGTGGCCGCACTGCGGCTCGCGCCTGTTCGGCTGATCGGGCACCGCTCAGCACCGACCGCGGCGAGCGCGCGCCCCACCCGGGCGCGCGCTCGCCGCGCGTCCGGGTCCGGCGAGGGCCGTTAGGCTCTGGGGCATGACTGCCACCGCCGGACCCCTGCTCGGTCCCGCGGAGATCCGGGAGCTGGCCGCTCGGGCGGGCATCCGCCCCACCAAGACGCTCGGGCAGAACTTCGTGCTCGACGGCGGCACCGTCCGCAAGATCGTCCGCCAGGCCGACGTGACCGCGGGCGAGCGCGTCGTCGAGGTCGGACCGGGCCTAGGCTCGTTGACCCTCGGACTTCTCGAGGCGGGGGCCAGCGTCGTCGCGGTCGAGATCGACCCCGTGCTCGCAGGGCTGCTGCCAGGCACCGTGGCCAACCACGTCCCGGACGGCGCGGACCTCACCGTGGTCGGGGCCGACGCCCTCGAGGTGCACGAGCTGCCCGGGCCGCCGCCCACGGCACTGGTGGCGAACCTTCCGTACAACGTGTCCGTGCCGGTGCTCCTGACCTTCCTCGAGCGGTTCCCCACGCTCGAGCGCGTGCTGGTGATGGTCCAGGCCGAGGTGGCCGACCGCCTCGCCGCGCCGCCAGGCAGCCGCGTGTACGGGGTGCCGTCCGCGAAGGTCGCCTGGTACGCCTCGGCCCGTCGCACCGCCACCGTCGGGCGCAGCGTCTTCTGGCCCGTGCCGAACGTGGACTCGGCGCTGGTGCGCATGGACCGCCGCGAGCCGCCCACGACGTCGGCGACGCGGCGCCAGGTCTTCACCGTGGTCGACGCGGCGTTCGCGCAGCGCCGCAAGATGCTCCGCGCGGCGCTGGCGCCCTTGGCAGGATCCTCCGAGGCCGCGGTCCAGGCGCTTGAGGCGGCGGGCATCGACCCGCAGACCCGGGGGGAGCGAGTCGACATCGACGGCTTCGCGCGCATCGCGGAGCACCTCCTCGCCGGGCGCGACGAGCTGCCGGCCGTGCTCGCACGCGGGCAGGGCGCGACAGACGGGCGCTCCGAGCCGCCCGTGGTCGGACCTGGCACAGTGGAGCCGTGACCCAACCTCGAGCCGACCACGACGGGCCGCCGGAGATCCGGGTGCGCGCGCCCGGGAAGGTCAACCTCGGGCTGCGCGTGGGCCCGCGGGAGCCCGACGGATACCACCCGCTGGTGACCGTGTTCCAGGCGGTGTCGGTGTACGAGGACGTGGTCGCCACCGCCAGCGACGACATGACGCTGACCGTCAGCGGGCCGCAGGCGCACCTGGTGCCCACCGACGGCACGAACCTCGCGCTGCGCGCCGCCCAGGCGCTCGCCGAGTACGCCGGGATCGACGCGGGCGTGCACCTGCACATCGAGAAGTCGGTGCCGGTGGCTGGCGGGATGGCCGGCGGATCCGCCGACGCCGCCGCAGCGTTGCTGGCCTGCGACGCGCTGTGGGGCGCCGGGCTGAGCCGTGAGCAGCTGCACGAGCTCGCGGCCAGCCTCGGGTCCGACGTGCCGTTCGGCCTGGTGGGGCACACCGCAGTCGGGTCCGGCCGGGGGGACGTGCTGACCCCGGCGCTCAGTCGCGGCGAGTACCACTGGGTCTTCGCCGTGCGCGACTCCGGGCTGTCGACCGCCCGGGTGTACGCGGAGTTCGACGCGATGACCGGGGCCGGCGCCGCGTCCCTCGGCCCGGACAGCGACCTGGAGCTGTTGCAGGCGCTGCGCGCGGGAGACGCCCTGGCGCTGGGGCGCGCGCTGCGCAACGACCTGCAGCCCGCGGCCCTCGAGCTGGCCCCCGAGCTGGCCGAGACCCTCGCCACCGCCGACGACGTCGGCGCGCTGGGCGTCATCGTGTCCGGGTCCGGTCCGACGGTGGCGGCGCTCGCCCGCAGCCGCACGCACGCCCAGGCGATAGCCACGGCGCTCACGGCGGCCGGTGTCGCCGACACAGCCCTCACGGCCGTCGGACCGGTCCCGGGCGCCCGGCTCGTGGCCAGCCCTGGCTGACGACCAGCCCACCCTGACGACCAGCCCAGCGCCGTAGCATCGCCGCCGGGCGTCCCGCCCTCCCGCACTCCCGTCCCATGGAAAGAGCTGTATGGCCCACCTGCTCGGAGCGGACTCCGTGTCCCTCACGCTCGGCACCCGCACGCTGCTCGACGAGGTCAGCCTGGGGCTCGACGACGGCATGCGCGTCGGGGTGGTCGGCCCCAACGGCGCCGGCAAGTCCACCCTGCTGCGGGTGCTGGCCGGGCTGCAGTCGCCCGACGCGGGCCGGGTGACCCGCGCCGGCGGTGTCCGGGTCGCCATGCTCGACCAGCGCGACGAGCTGCCGCCGGGCAAGACGGTGCGCGACCTGGTGCACGGCGACGCGGACGAGCACACGTGGGCCACCGATCCCCGCATCCGCTCGGTGCACGCCGGGCTGCTCGGCGACCTGTCACTCGAGGAGGACGTCGCGAACCTGTCGGGCGGCCAGCGCCGGCGGGTGGCGCTCGCCGCGCTGCTGGTGCGCGACGACGAGGTGCTGGCGCTCGACGAGCCCACCAACCACCTCGACGTCGAGGGGGTCGCGTGGCTCGCGGAGCACCTGGCCGACCGCTACGCGCGGACCAACGGCGCGCTCGTGGTCGTGACCCACGACCGGTGGTTCCTCGACGCGGTGTGCACGCGCATGTGGGAGGTCAACGACGGCGCCGTCGAGGGCTACGAGGGCGGGTATGCCGCGTACGTCCTGGCGCGCGCAGAGCGGGCCCGCACCTCGGCCGTCACCGAGGAGAAGCGGCAGAACCTGCTGCGCAAGGAGCTCGCCTGGCTGCGCCGCGGCGCGCCGGCGCGCACCTCGAAGCCGAAGTTCCGGATCGACGCGGCGACCGAGCTGATCGCCGACGAGCCGGCGCCCCGCGACCAGCTCGAGCTGACCCGGATGGCCACGAGCCGGCTCGGCAAGGACGTGCTGGACCTCGAGGACGTCACCGTCCGGTTCGACGAGCCGGCCACGGCCGACGCTCCCGCCGTGCGCGGCCGCGCGCTGCTGGACGACGTCACCTGGCGGCTCGGGCCTGGGGACAGGTACGGGGTCGTGGGCGTCAACGGCGCGGGGAAGACGACGCTGCTCCGGCTGCTCGCCGGGCGGCTGGAGCCCACGTCCGGCAGGGTCAAGCGGGGCAAGACGGTGCAGGTGGCCGAGCTCACGCAGGATGTGGAGGACCTCGACGAGGTCGCCGACCTGCGCGTGGTCGAGGTGATCGAGCAGGAGAAGCGCACCGTGGTGGCCGGCGGCAAGGAGCTGACGGCGGCCCAGCTGGTGGAGCGGCTCGGCTTCACCAAGGACCGTGCGCGCACGCCGGTGCGGGACCTCTCGGGCGGGGAGCGCCGCCGCCTGCAGCTGCTGCGCCTGCTGGTGGGCGAGCCGAACGTGCTGCTGCTCGACGAGCCGACCAACGACCTCGACACGGACACCCTCGCGGCGCTCGAGGACCTGCTCGACGGCTGGCCCGGCACGCTCATCGTCGTCTCCCACGACCGCTACCTGCTGGAGCGGGTGTGCGACCGGCAGGTGGCGTTGCTGGGCGATGGCGCGATCCGCGACCTGCCCGGCGGGGTCGAGCAGTACCTCGAGCTGCGGCGCTCCGCCTCCGACGCGCCGCGGCCGGCGACCGGCCCGGCGGCGTCCGCCCCGAGCACCGCGGCGGGCGACGCCGCCCCCGCGGCGAGCGCGGCCGATCAGCGCGCGGCCCGCAAGGAGGTGCAGCGCGTCGAGCGGAGGCTCGGCAAGATCGCCGAGCTCGAGGCCCGCCTGCACGAGAAGATGGCCGCGCAGGCCACCGACCACCAGGCCGTCCAGCAGCTCGACACCGAGCTGCGGGCCCTCGCCGAGGAGCGCGACGCGCTCGAGGAGCTGTGGCTGGCGGCGGCGGAGACCGCCGGGTAGCCGCGACGCTCCCGCGGACGGGCAGCCGCAGGTTCGTCCTCCTGGCCGTGCTCCTCGGGTGCCTCGCCGTCGCTGTGCGCCTGGGCCCGGTGCTGCACCGGTCGTCGTTGCGCGGGGTGATCGGCTACGACGACGGGGTGCACCTCGCCGCCGCGCAGCACCTGCTGGCCGGGAGCCTGCCGTACGCGGACTTCACGTTCCTGCAGCCGGGCGGCGTCGTGGTGGCCCTCGCGCCCTTCGCGGCGCTGGCCGGACTGGTCGGCGACTCGTGGGCGATGGCCGCGGCCCGCGTCGCCACGGTGCTGGTCGCCGCCCTGAACGCGGTGCTGGTCGCCGCGATCCTGCGCCCGCGCGGCTGGACGGCGGCGGTCGTCGGCGGGGTGCTGTACGCCACGTGGGGCACGATCACGATCGCCGAGCGCACCGCGTACCTGGAGCCCCTGCTCAACGTGTGCGTGCTCGTCGCGCTCCTCGCGCTGCGTCGGCCCCCAGGCCAAGGGCTGGCCGGCCCCGCGGCCCGGGCGGTGCGGGTGGCGGCGGTGATGGCAGGGCTCGCCGTCTCGTTCAAGCTGTGGGGCGCCGTGGACGTGCTGGTGCTGGGGGCGCTGGTGTGGGCGCGCGCGGGCCTGCGGGCGGTCGGGCGCGGCGCGCTGTGGTGCGTGGCAGGGCTCAGCCCGGCGCTGGCGCTGGCCGCGGCGGACCCCGCGGCCGCGTGGCGCGACATCGTCGTGGTGCAGCAGGCCCGCCCGGCCGACCCCACCGGCGTCCTCGATCGGATCGGCACGCTGGTGGCGCCGGCCGCGCTCACCGACCCCAC
Source organism: Cellulomonas chengniuliangii (assembly GCF_024508335.1). Classification (NCBI taxonomy): domain Bacteria; kingdom Bacillati; phylum Actinomycetota; class Actinomycetes; order Micrococcales; family Cellulomonadaceae; genus Cellulomonas; species Cellulomonas chengniuliangii. Next base: position 810,544 of record NZ_CP101988.1, read on the forward strand.
CATCGGGCGCGGGCTCGCCACCGCGGGCGGGCTGCTGCTCATGGCGTTGTGCGCGGCGCCGCTGGTCCGCGCCCTCGCCGCCCGGCAGGCTCCCACCGCGTGGGGCGACCCGGTGTGGTGGGGGCTGCTGGGCCTGGCCCAGCTCGCTCTGCTGCTCGCAGCGCCCAGCTGGGGAACCCACTACACCGCGTCGGTCGGGCCGGCGCTGTGCTTGCTTGTCGGGGCCGCCGCGGGCCGCGCCGCCCGCACGATGCCCGCCCCGGGGCGCCCGTGGGCCGTCGCCGGCGCTGCCGTGCTGGCGGTGCCGATCGTGGTGTCCGGGGTCGTGGCCCCCGGCTGGGGGCGCCCGCTGGACAACGGGCCCCTCGCGGCGTTCGCCCGCGAGCACCGCTGCGTCTGGAGTGCGACGCCGTCGTTGCTGGCGGCCGCCGACGCGGGCCGACGGCAGATCCGCGCGGGCTGCCCCGACGTGGTGGACGTCTTCGGGGTGCGGCTCGCGCTGGCCGCGGGGGAGCCGACGCCCGAGCTGGCGCGTGCGGACGCCCGTGCGGCGAGCGGGGCGGGGATCCCCCGCGGGCTCGCGGCCGACGAGCGGATCATCGCCGCACAGCTCGCCGACTCCCAGGCGGCACTGCTCGCCCACCAGAGCTCGGCGAACGAGATGAGCCCGGCGCTCGAGGAGTGGCTCCGCGCCGAGTTCGTCCAGGTGGGGCGCAACCACTACGCCGGGCTGTGGACCCGGCTCCCCTGAGCGCCGCGACGGCGGGCGGCGCTGAGGAGGGGAGGGCCCTGCTCGTGCCCGTCGAGCCTCAGTGCGCGTCGAACGGGGCGACGACGCTGCGCAGCAGGTCCGCGAGGCGGATGCGGTCCTCGTCGGGGAGCCCGGCGAGCAGTGTGCGCTCCTCGTCGAGCAGGTCGGCCAGGGCGCCGTCCACGCGGGTCCGGCCCAGGTCCGCGAGCTCGACGAGCACCCCGCGGCGGTCGTCGGGGGAGGGCAGCCGCGAGACGAACCCGCGCTGCGTGAGCCGGTCGATGCGGTTGGTCATCGTGCCGCTGGTCACGAGGGTCTGTGTGAGCAGGGCGCCGGGGGACAGGCGGTAGGGCGCCCCCGCCCGACGCAGGGCGGAGAGGACGTCGAACTCCCACGTCTCGAGGCCGTGCCGTGCGAAGACCGCCCGCCGGGCCAGGTCCAGGTGCCGCGACAGCCGGCTCACCCGGGACAGCACGGTCAGCGGGGTGACGTCCAGGTCGGGTCGCTCCCGCTCCCACGCCTCGACGATGCGGTCGACCTCGTCATGCACCCCGGCCGGGTCGTGCGTCGCGACGTCCGCCGCCGGTCGCCCGGTCACCGGCCGCTCCATTGCCCGGTCAGAGCCGTGACCGTGCGCGGCGTCGTCCGCCGGTGTGCTGCGTGCCGCCATGCCTCGAGATTACTCGCCGTCGAGATACCGGGGCGCGGGCTCACGTCTCCCTCGTCAGCGTCGGGCGGCGCTCCAGGCTCGAGAGCCCGTTCCAGGCCAGGTTCACCAGGTGGGCCGCGACCTCGGCCTTGTCGGGGCTGCGCGCGTCCAGCCAGTACTGGCCGGTGAGCGCCACCATGCCGACCAGCATCTGCGAGTAGATCGGCGCCGCCTTCGGGTCCAGGCCCCGTTTCTTGAACTCGTTGGCCAGGATGTGCTCGACCTGCGTGGCGACGTCCCCGATGAGGCTCGAGAACGTGCCGGTGGCCTGGGCGACGGGGGAGTCCCGCACCAGGATCTGGAAGCCGTCGGTCGAGGTCTCGATGTAGGTGAGCAGCGTCAGTGCCATCCGCTCGACCAGCACCTTGGGGTGCCCGCCACCGTCCAGGGCCGAGGTCAGCGCGCTCGTCAGGTGCTGGATCTCCCGGTCCACGACCACGGCGTAGATGCCCTCCTTGCCGCCGAAGTGCTCGTACACGACCGGCTTGGACACCTTGGCCCGGGAGGCGATCTCCTCGACGCTCGTCCCGTCGAAGCCCTTCTCCGCGAACAGCACCCGGCTGACGTCGACCAGCTGCTCTCGTCGTTCCACCCCGGTCATCCGGGGGCGGGTCTGTCGTCTCGCCTCGGTAGCCACCAGGACATCATGCCGTGCGGGGCCTGGCAGACTGGTCCGCGTTGGCGCACATCACCCCCTTGTCGGGCGGTGGCGCGCGCCGGTCCGCCCTGGTGTAACGGCAGCACGCAGGCCTTTGGTGCCTTGCGGTCCGGGTTCGAATCCTGGGGGCGGAGCGAGCGTGCCCGGGCCGGGGGTGACGCGGACGCGTCCTCCCCGGCCCGGTCCGCCCTCTCACTCCCGGAGCAGGTCGGCCTCCTCCTCCGGCACGACGGCCAGGTTGTCGAGTTGTGCCCGCGCAGCCGCCCCGGCGCCCGGCGGGGTGCCGCCGAGCTCGACGATCATGGCGTCGATGCTGCGCAGGAGCGCCGCCTCGGGAGCCTCATCGAGGTTGAGGCCCAGCACCTGGGTCCGCATCTGCCGCAGCTGGGCCACGGCGCCCGCGTCGTTGCCCCGCGCCTCGAGGGCGCGGACGCTGAAGAGGGTGTTGCGCAGGGCGACCACGTCCACGGGATCGACGACACCGGAGGCCTCGAAGTTCCGCAGCATGATGTCCATGTCCCGCAGCGATGTCTTGAGGTAGAACCGGTACGTCGTGGTCGTCGAGTTGCCCGCCGGGTCCGTTGCGGTCACGACCACCGTGTGCTGGCCGAGGTCCAGGGTCCACAGCTCCAGCGGGGCCGCGAGGTCGAGCGGGGCGCCGTCGAGCGTCGCGACGACGGTGGCCGTCGGGTCGTCGATCGTCAGTCCCCAGTCGATCGTGCCGCCCACGCCGTAGATCCCGCCGTCGGTCAGCCCGGTGAGCTCGAAGTTCGGCGGGGTGGTGTCGGGCGCCAGCGGCTCGCGGACCTCGAGCGTGCTGGCGAGCCTGATGTCGCCGGACGACGGGCCGACGAACAGGTCGGTCGTCCCGGTGGGGGTGATCCAGTAGCCGAACTCCGTGTCCCAGTACGCCAGCACGTGCTCGGGTGTGTAGAGCTCGATCGGCACCTCGACCGTGGCGGACTCGCCGGGTTCGAGCGTCACCAGGTCCCACCCGAGGAGCGCCTGCGGCGGTGTCTCCGCGCGGTCGGTGGGCAGCCTGCCGTTGTACACCTGCACCACCTCGGTGCCGGTGGACGTCCCGGTGTTCGTCACCTGGACGCGCGCCAGCCCGGTCTCGGAGGTGTCCGGCCCCTCGTTCTGACGTGCGCGGGGCCCTTGGACCTCGAGCTCGCTGTACTCGAACGACGTGTACGACAGGCCGTGGCCGAACGGGTAGAGCGGTTCGATGCCGAGCTCGCCGTACGCCCGGTACCCGACGAAGACGCCGTCGGTGTAGTCGACGTCGATGTTCGGGACGTTGACGTCGTAGTACGGGTTCGCCAGGCCGAGGCCCTCGGTGACCTGCTCCTCGGTCGCCGGCCACGAGATGGGCAGGTGTCCGGAGAAGTCCTCGTCACCGAAGAGCAGCGCCGCGACGGCACGTCCCTGCGCCTGCCCGGGGTACCAGGCCTCCAGCACCGCGGGAACGCTGTCCAGCCAGGGCAGTTCCACCGGCGCGCCCGTGGCGAGCACGACCACGGTGTTCGGATTGACCTCGGACACGGCCTCGATGAGCAGGTCCATGTTCTGGAACAGGTTGAGGTGGCCGCGGTCGAGCGACTCGCCCATGTAGTCGTTCGCGATGACGACCGCGACGTCGGCCGCCGCCGCCGCCTCGACCGCCTCCTGGATCTGCGGTGACGCCTGTCCGCTGGGCGGGACCCACGAGAGCCGGATCGCCGGTCCGATGCTCGAGCTCGTCGCGGGGCAGCACTGGTTGGGCGCGTCTGCGACATAGTCGATCCGGATGTCGTAGCTCTGCCCCGCGGTGAGCGCGAGGTCGGCGGCCACTGTCTGGATCGTGTCGGCGTCGGCGGTCAGCACCACCTGGTCGTCGACCCACAGCGTGACCTGCCCCAGCACGGTCAGGCCCAGCTGGTAGGAGCCGGACTCTGTCGGGTTCAGCGTGCCGGTCCACCGGACCGAGGGGTTCGGCGTGGCGAGGAACGCGTCCGGCAGCTTCGGCGCCGGAGTGGGGTTGTAGCCGAATCCGCCGAACACCGCGGCGAGCCCTTCGCCCCAGTTCACCTGGTCCTCGACTCGGGAGGTGTTGGGGTCGCCGCTGAAGTCCGAGTTGGTGAACCACTCGGCCCAGAGCCCGTCGCCGTCGCCGGTGGACGGCTGCAGCACGCCGGAGGGCACCGGTTGGTCCCCGGGCATGAGGTCGGCCGGGCGCACCGGGTCCGCGCCGTCGACGTGGGTGACTTCCACCCCGGCGCCCGCCCGAGCGGTGATGCCGTCGACCATCGTGGTCACCTGCGTGGGGTCGACCACGATGTCGCTGCCGAAACCGCTGATGTACCGGTCGGCGGCCTCGCCGATCACGGCGATCGAGTCCAGGTCGTCCGCCGCGAGCGGCAGCGCCTGGCCCTCGTTGCGCAGCAGCACGGAGCCGTCGACGGCGATGTCGTACGCCGTCTGGTCGCTCTCCGCGATGACGTCGTCGGGAAGCGGTGGCGTCGCGGGCTTCGGGTTCTCGAGGCTGCCCACGGGCGGGTTGTCGATGATGCCGTCCTTGAAGTACGTCCGCAGGATGCGGTGCACCATGTTCTCGAAGCGCTCCGGCGCGATCGTGCCGTCCTCGACCGCTGCTGTGAAGGTCGCGAAGTCGGGGAAGGCAGGGCCGCACACGTCGGCGCCCAGGTTGTACGCCTCGATGGTCGTGCAGGCGTTGAAGTCCGAGGACACCCAGCCGGGATACCCGAGCTCGCCCTTGAGGATGTCGAACAGCAGGTGGGGGTTCTCGCACGCGTGCGTGCCGTTGACCCGGGGGAACGCGCACATGACCGCGCCGGGCTCCGCCTGGATGAGGATCTCCCACTGCCGGATGTACGTCTCCCGCAGGGTGCGCTCGTCCAGCACGGCGTTGAGCGTGGTGCGCTGCGTCTCCTGGTTGTTCGCCACGTAGTGCTTCGGCAGCGAGTACACGCCGTTGGTGTCGTTCGTCTGGTTGACACCGGTGGTGACTGCGGCGGGCATGAGGCCGCCCAGGAGCGGGTCCTCGCCGTAGGTGGCGAACTGCCTGCCGAAGAACGGGGTCCGCACCAGGTCGGTGGACGGGGCGGCCCAGCCGGAGAAACCGGTCAGGTGCGTCTCCAACCCCGCCTGTCGGCCGAACGCCTGGGCCAGATCCGGATTCCAGGTGGAGGCGACCGCGTAGCCGGCCGGGAATGCGGTGGTCGGCGCGTCGGCGATGACCACGCCCGAGGCGCCGTCGATCTCCCGGCGTGCCGGGATGCCCAGCTCGGGGATCGCGGTGGCGCCGCTGCCGCTGCCCTCGAACAGGGTGAGCTTCTGGTCGAGGGTCATCGCCTCGGCGAGCAGGTCGGCGCGCTCGTCGGGCGTCAGGTCGGTGTTCATCCAGGGCGGCTCGTCCTGTGCGGCGGCGGACGTGGCCACCGCGGACAGGCCGGTCACGAGCACGACCACGCTCAGCAGGGCTGCCAGCAGCCGACGGGCCGGACGGCCCCGCTGTGGGTGCGGCTGGGCGGGCGGCGCCGCCGTGACGTGGGACAGATGTGGCTCCATCGCCAGACCTCCAGCGCGCCGGGACGGCGCATCGCGGCCACCCGTGGTGGCCGACGGCTTCGTCGGGCGCGGTCCCGCGAGGGCTCGACGTGCCCGACGCTGAGAGATGGGGGGAGTTGGGTGCGGGGCCTCGCGGGCCCTCGCGCCTGACGGGCGCCTGCAGCGTCGCGCGCCCAACGATGGACGGCGTCGCGGCGGCGGACTGCCTCGTTCGCGCCGCTCATGGGGGGAGCCGGCAGCCGCTGGAACTCAACGTAGCACCCGGCCTAAATCGGGACAATTGTGGGCGTCAGGGCCGAGCGGCGCCCGGACGCCGATCACGCCTGGCCGTGGCGGGAGTCTCACGCCACCGGTCCGGTGGCTGGACGAGCCTCTGTCCTCGCGGCGGTAGAGTGCTGCTGCGCAAGATCCGCCGCCCGACAGCTCTCGGGCAGATCCGACGGGAGCACCCACAGGTGACCACCCCCCGCCCAGCAGCCGTCATCGTCCTCGCCGCCGGCGAGGGCACACGGATGCGTTCGGCGACACCCAAGGTTTTGCACGCTCTGGCTGGCCGCAGCATGCTCGGCCACGCCCTGACCGCCGCTCGAGAGCTCGACCCTGGCCGCGTCGCGGTCGTCGTCCGCCACGAGCGCGATCTCGTCGCGGCTCACGCCCGCCAGATCGACCCGCAGGTGCTGCTCGCCGACCAGGACGACGTCCCGGGCACCGGCCGCGCGGTCCAGTGCGCCCTGTCCGTGCTCGACGCCGCGGCCCAGGCCGACGCCGCGCGTTCCGCCGAGGGGCTGCCGGAGACCGGCGGGGTCGCCGGCGGAGTGCGCGTCGAGGGGCCGATCGTGGTCCTCGCCGGCGACATCCCGCTGCTCGACGGCGCCACCCTCGCCGAGCTCCTCGCCGCCCACACGGCGGACGACAACGCTGTGACGGTGCTCACCACCGAGGTCGACGAGCCCACCGGCTACGGCCGCGTGCTGCGCGACGCCTCGACCGGCGACGTCACGGGCATCGTCGAGGAGAAGGACGCCGACGCCGAGCAGCGCGCCATCCGCGAGATCAACTCCTCGGTGTACGTCTTCGACTCCGGGGTGCTGCGTGGGGCGCTCGGCCGGCTCGGCCGCGACAACGCGCAGGGCGAGGTCTACCTGACCGACGTGCTGGCCATCGCCCGCGAGGACGGCGGCCGGGTGCGCGCGCTGCGCACCGACGACCCGCTGCTCGTCGAGGGCGTCAACGACCGCGTCCAGCTCGCGTCGCTGCGGGCCGAGCTCAACCGCCGCATCCTGGACGACTGGATGCGCTCCGGGGTCACCGTCGTCGACCCGGCCACCACCTGGGTCGACGTGGACGTGGACCTGGCCCGGGACGTCACCCTGCTGCCCGGCACCCAGCTGCACGGCGCCACATCGGTGGGGGAGGGCGCCACGGTGGGCCCCGACACCACGCTGACGGATGTCGAGGTGGCCGAGGGCGCCACGGTAGTGCGCACGCACGGCTCGCTCGCGGTGATCGGCGCGGGCGCCACGGTGGGCCCGTTCGCCTACCTGCGGCCCGGCACCGTCCTGGGAGCCAACGGCAAGATCGGCACGTTCGTCGAGACCAAGAACGCGCAGATCGGCGCCGGCTCGAAGGTGCCCCACCTGTCCTACGTGGGCGACGCCACGATCGGCGAGGAGACGAACATCGGCGCCGCGTCGGTGTTCGTCAACTACGACGGCGTGAACAAGCACCACACGACCATCGGCTCGTACGCCCGCACCGGCTCAGACAACATGTTCGTGGCGCCCGTCACCATCGGCGACGGCGCCTACACCGGCGCGGGCAGCGTCATCCGCCGCGACGTGCCGCCCGGCGCGCTGGGGGTGAGCAGCGGCGCCCAGCGCAACATCGAGGGGTGGGTGCTGCGTGCCCGTGCCGGCACGCCCGCCGCCGCCGCGGCGGAGCGCGCGCTCGGCGGCCAGCCTGACGAGCTCTCCCCGCAGGCGCGGGCCGAGCGCGACCGTGCCCAGAACGCCTCGACCGGGCCTGTGCCCACACCGCCCCCCACGCTGCCCGACCAACCGGCTGAGCTGCCTGACGCACCATCGAACACGAAGGACTCCGCACGATGACCGGGATCGTCTCCCCCGACGGTGAACGGAGGCTCGTCCTCATCTCTGGTCGAGCCCACACCGACCTCGCCGCCTCCGTCGCCGAGGCGCTGGGAAGCGAGCTCGTCCCCACGACCGCGTACGACTTCGCGAACGGCGAGATCTACGTCCGCTTCGGCGAGTCGATCCGTGGCTCGGACGCGTTCGTCCTGCAGAGCCACGCGGCTCCGATCAACCAGTGGATCATGGAGCAGCTGCTCATGGTCGACGCCCTCAAGCGCGCGTCGGCCAAGACGATCACCGTGGTCGCGCCGTTCTACGGGTACGCCCGCCAGGACAAGAAGCACCGTGGCCGCGAGCCCATCTCGGCCCGCCTCATGGCCGACCTGTTCAAGACGGCCGGCGCCGACCGGCTGATGAGCGTGGACCTGCACGCCGCGCAGATCCAGGGCTTCTTCGACGGCCCCGTCGACCACCTGTGGGCCATGCCGATCCTCACCGAGTACGTGCGGACGCGGGTCGACACCTCCAACGTGACCGTCGTCTCCCCGGACGCCGGCCGCATCCGGGTCGCCGAGCAGTGGGCGGCCAAGCTCGGCGGCGGGCCGCTCGCGTTCGTGCACAAGACCCGCGACATCTCGCGCCCGAACCGGACCGTCGCGAACCGCGTGGTCGGTGACGTCGAGGGGCGCAGCTGTGTGCTCGTCGACGACCTGATCGACACCGGCGGCACCATCGCCGGCGCCGTGCGGGTGCTGCTCGAGGCCGGGGCGAAGGACGTCATCATCGCCGCGACCCACGGGGTGCTCTCCGACCCCGCCGTCGACCGCCTGCAGCAGTGCGGCGCCCGTGAGGTGATCGTCACGGACACCCTCCCGATCCCCGAGGACCGCCGGTTCGAGAACCTGACGGTCCTGTCCATCGCGCCGCTCCTGGCGCGCGCCATCCGCGAGGTCTTCGACGACGGCTCCGTCACGTCGTTGTTCGACGGCCAGGCCTAGTCCGGGCCACGGCGCCGCCTCGTGCGGCGCCGCCCGGCTTGGGAGGAAGCCCCCAGGCCGGGTAGGATCATCAGGTTGCCCCGGCGAGGGACGCCGAAGGCCAGGTTCCGCGAGTCGCCCGTGAGTGCTCACGCACTGCACGGGAGTCGCAGAGACCGGCCTCCGGGTCCGTGATCGACTGGGCGGTTGCCGCCTCCGCGTGCCCGTCCTGCGCCCCGCGTCGAGGCCACCACACAGCTTCGTCCCCATTCATTCGTCTGTTTTCTGGGAGTCATCGTGTCCGAGGTCAAGCTCGTCGCCACCGCCCGTTCCGAGTTCGGCAAGGGGGCGGCGCGCCGCCTGCGCCGCGCGAACCAGATCCCCGCCGTCCTGTACGGGCACGGCACCGACCCGCTGCACGTGACCCTCCCGGGCCACGAGACGATGCTCGCGCTGAAGCACGCCAACGCGCTCTTCGCGATCGAGCTCGACGGTGAGAAGACCCTCGCGATCGCCAAGGACGTGCAGCGCGAGCCGGTCCGCAACATCATCGAGCACGTCGACCTGCTCATCGTGAAGAAGGGCGAGAAGGTCTCCGTCGAGGTCCACGTCGTCGTCGTGGGCGAGCCCGTGCCCGGCACGATCCACGTCTTCGACCTGCAGACCCTGGCGCTCGAGGCCGAGGCCACGAACCTGCCCGAGGAGATCGAGGTGGACGTGACCGGCGTGCCGGCCGGCCAGATCATCTTCGCCCGCGACGTGAAGCTGCCCGAGGGCGCCGTGCTCGTCACGGACCCCGACGCCGCGATCATCTCCGTCACGTCGCCGCACGTCTCCGCGGCCGACATCGCGAACGACGCCGCCGTCGCCGAGATGTCCGCCGCGCAGTCGGCGGAGTCCGCGGCTGAGAAGGCCTGACACCTCCCGCCGGCCGCTCGTCGGCCAGCAGGCGCAGCGACGCCCGGTACCGTTCGACGGTGCCGGGCGTCGTCGTGTCCACGCCCAGAACGAGAGGAAGCGCATGTCGGAGGGACCCTGGCTCATCGTGGGGCTCGGCAACCCGGGCCCGCAGTACGCGTGCAACAGGCACAACGTGGGGCAGATGGTGCTCGACGAGCTGGCCCGGCGCACCGGGGCCACCTTCGGCTCCCGTGGCGGACTGCTCTCGCGTCGCCCGCAGGCGGCGGTGGCCGAGTCCCGGCTCGGCGTGCTGCCCGGCGGCGCCCCCGGACCGCGCGTGGTGCTGGCGAAGCCCACGACGTTCATGAACGTCTCCGGCGGCCCGGTCGCCTCCCTGGCCCAGTACTACGGCGTGCCAGCCGAGCGGGTGGTCATGGTCCACGACGAGCTCGACATCCCGTTCGCCGAGATCAAGCTGAAGATCGGCGGCGGGGAGGGCGGCCACAACGGCCTGCGTGACACGACCAAGGCGCTCGGCACCAAGGACTACGTGCGGGTGCGCGTGGGCGTCGGCCGACCACCGGGGCGGATGGACCCCGCGGACTACGTGCTGCGGGACTTCACGGGGCCGGAGCGCAAAGACCTGCCCTGGCTGGTCGACGCCGCGGCCGACGCCGTCGAGCTGGTCGTGACGGAGGGGCTCGAGCGGGCACAGCTCAAGTACCACACCCGCGCGTAGCGGGGTCGACGCTCCCCTGAGCCTCGCACTCCTGGCGGCGCGACGCCCGCCGGGTGACGCGCACGCGGATTCGGGTGAATTCGGGCAATGGGGTGTTACGCGATCGAATCGGGGCATATACCCTCAAGGCACACCAGGAGCCGGGGGGCCACGCATGAGCCTGATCGACGACCGGGACGTGCCACCCGCACGCGCCGTAGAGATCGCGTCTGAGGAACGACGCCGGGTCGCCGCCGGGCCACGACTCTCCTGGGCATCAAGCCAGCCGTTCGTCCGTCGCGGCCCGGGGACCCGGGGCGAGCCGGGCCGGGGAGGACGCCACGGGCTCGAGTGGCGTGAGCAGCAGACCACCTACCAGTGGTCCACCGTTGCCCGCGACGTGCTGCTGTGCACCGTGATCCCCACCGTGCTGCTGTTCGTCATGCACGGCTTCACGCTGCTGCAGTTGGGCTGGGGGGCGGCGATCGGCCTGGTGTTCGTCGTCATGGTCGGCGTCGAGCGGGGCTACGAACGGGCCAACCTGGGCGACGGTCCGCTCGAGTTCCAGGCGGTGCTGCGCGGCGGCGTGCTGACCTCGGCGACGCTCGCGCTGTTCGCGGTCGGGTTCGACGCCGACGTCCCGCGCACCGTCGTGTTCGGCGCGCTCCCGCTGATGATGGGGGCGCTGGCCGTCGCACGGCACCTCAACCGGCGCGGGCTGCACCGGCGACGGCGCGACGGCGAGGCCATGCGGCGGACCCTCGTGGTGGGCGACTCCGCCGCGATCGACCGGGTGGTCGCGGACCTGCGCGCGGCGCCCCAGCACGGCTACCAGATCGCGGGCGTGTGCGTCCCCGCCCTCGCGGAGCCCGGGCCCGAGGTCGGCGTCCCGGTGCTCGGGTCGCTGTCCGACATCCCGCAGGTCGTGGTCGACGGCGACTTCGACGTGGTGATCGTGGCGGGATCCGACCTCACCGGCCAGGCGCTGCGCCGGCTGTCGTGGGCCCTCGAGCAGACCGGGGCGTCCCTGGTGGTGGCGCCGGGCCTCGTCGAGGTGTTTGGGCCCCGGGTGATGCTGGAGCCCACCGCCGGCCTCTCGCTGATCCACGTGCGCCCCGCGGAGTCCCGCGGCCCGCGCGTGGCCCTCAAGCGGCTGTTCGACCTGGGCGGCGCAGTCGTCGCCCTCGTCCTGCTCGCGCCGCTGCTACTGGCGGTGGCCGCCGTCGTGCGGCTCACCAGCCCGGGGCCGGCGCTGTTCCGGCAGACCCGGGTGGGCAAGGAGGGCAGCGAGTTCAAGATGCTCAAGTTCCGCAGCATGGTGGTGGGCGCAGAGGCCCAGCAGGCTGGTCTGCACGACCACAACCAGGCGGACGGCCCGCTGTTCAAGCTCGACGACGACCCCCGGGTGACCCGGGTGGGCCGGTTCCTGCGCAAGCACTCGATCGACGAGTTTCCGCAGCTGATCAACGTGCTGCGCGGGGAGATGGCCCTGGTGGGCCCGCGGCCGCCCCTGGCGCACGAGGTGGCCCAGTACGGCGACGCGGTGGGCCGGCGGCTGCTGGTCAAGCCAGGGCTCACCGGCCTGTGGCAGATCAGCGGTCGCGCGGACCTCCCGTGGAAGGAGGCGGTCAAGCTCGACCTGCGCTACGTCGAGAACTGGTCGATCGCCCTCGACCTGATGATCCTGTGGAAGACCGTCAACGTCGTGGTGAGCGGGCGCGGTGGGCGCTGACCGGGTGGCGCTCGCCCACGACTACGCGACGCAGCGCGGCGGCGCCGAACGGGTCGCTCTGGCGATGGCGCACGGTTTCCCCGGGGCGTCCCTCCACACCTCGCTGTACGACCCCGAGCGCACCTTCCCGGAGTTCGGCGCCATGGACCTGCGGACCACGGTGCTCGACCGGTTCCCGGTGCTCCGGCGCAACCACCGGCTCGCGCTGCCGCTCCTCGCGGGGGCTGTCTCCACCACGCCGCCGATCGACGCGGCGGTGCTGCTCGCCAGCTCGACCGGCTGGGCCCACGGGTTCCGCTCGACCGGGCGCAAGGTCGTCTACTGCCACGCCCCGGCGCGCTGGCTCTACCAGTCCGAGCGGTACCTGGGCGCGGCGGACGCCGGGACGGGGGCGCGCCGGTGGGTCGCCGCACGGTCTCTCGACGCGCTCGGCCCCTCGCTGCGCGCATGGGACCGTCGCGCGGCGCTCAGCGCCGACCGGTACCTGGCGAACTCCACGGTCACGGCGCGCGCGGTCCGGGAGGCCTACGGCATCGAGGCCGAGGTGCTCCCGCCGCCGCCCGCCCTGCTGCCCGGCGGGGCCACCAGGCCGATCCTCGGGATCGAGCCCGGGTTCGTGTTGTGCGTCGCCCGCCTGCTGCCCTACAAGAACGTCGACGTGGTGCTGCGGGCCGCGCGGCTGCTCGACGGCGTCCGGATCGTGGTCGTGGGCGACGGGCCAGACCGGCCTCGCCTGGACCGGATCGCACAGACGACGCCCGGCGCGACGATGCTCGGCCGGGTGCCCGACGACGAGTTGCGCTGGCTCTACGCGAGCTGCGCGGCGGTCGTGGCCGCGTCCTACGAGGACTACGGCCTGTCCCCGCTCGAGGGCGCGGCCTTCGGGCGGCCCGCGGTGGTGCTGCGCGACGGCGGGTACCTCGACACCGTGGTCGAGCACGTCACCGGCGAGTTCTTCGACGCGCCCGAGCCCGAGCAGGTCGCCGTTGCCATCGAGCGCGCGCTCCGCCGCGCCTGGCGCGAGGGCGAGCTGCGGGACCACGCCCAGGCGTTCGCCCTCCCACGGTTCGTGGCCCGGCTGCAGGCCGTGGTCGAGGAGGAGCTGTCCCAGCTATGAGCGCGCCCCCGTCACCCCAGGAAGGTTCTCCATGACACTGCAGGAGTTGTTCCGCACCATCTGGTTCAGCCGGTGGCTCGTGCTGGTCGCGGTGGGCGCTGCGCTCCTCGGGGCGTGGTGGCACGTCGACCGCCAGGTGCCCGTGCACGTCGCCACCGCGACCGTGCAGCTCGTCGACGCCGACACACTGACCGCTGCGGGGGTGCGGTTGGACAGCGACCCCAGCCTCGTGGCGAGCCCCGCGGTCACGCTGGAGGCGGCCCAGGAGCTGGGGGGCGGCGTCCGCCCCGACCAGATCGCGGGAGAGGTCAGCGGCGGGTACCTCTTGGATGTCGCCGACCGGGTGGCCGTCGAGGCGTCGAACAGCGCGCCGGGTGACGCCGTCGAGACCGCGAACGCCGTCGCCCAGGCGTACGTCGCGGCGCTGCAGGCCCAGTACGACAACGGTGTGGCGTCCATGCAGGAGCGGCTCGCCGCGCTGGGCGAGTCGATCGCCCAGCGGCAGGGGGCGGTCAACGCCACCCGTTTGGCCAACACCGCCGACGGCCTGCTCGAGGCGCAGTACGCGGCGAGCATGGAGCAGTACCAGACGCTCTCCGCGCAGGTCTCGCAGGCCCAGCTCATCGCGACGCCCGCCACGATCCGACAGAACGCGGTCGCGGCTCAGCTCGCCAGCCCGCCACCCTCCTTGGTCTACACGATCGCGCTGCTCGCCGGGCTGCTCCTCGGCGTGGGCCTCGCCGTCGCGCGGCGGACCCTCGACACCAAGGTGCGCTCGGCGGGCGGCGCGCGACGCGCCTCCGGGGCGCCCGTCCTCGCGCGCCTCGCCGGCGCCACGTCAGCGCACCGGACGCACGCGGGCAGCGGGGAGCTGCCGGTGGCGCTGCGCGAGGCGACGCCGTACACGCAGTCCGTCCGCGAGCTCCGCACCGCGGTGCAGGCCGCGGTCGAGGGCAGCCCCGGCATGGTGGTCGTCGTGACCGCCGCCGACCTGGAGGTCCCGCGCAGCTTCATCGCGGCGAACCTGGCAGCCTCCTGGGCGCTCAGTGGACGCAGCGTCGTGGCGCTCTCGGGGGATCTGCGCCAGCCCCGGTTGAACGCGTTGCTGCCCGCGGCGCAGGGCGATCCGGGTTGGCACGACGGGCTCGATCTCGACCTGGGCGAGCGGACGCCGCTGCGCACCCGCATCCCGCACCTGCGCGTGCTGCCGGCGCTCCGCACCGAGCTGGACCCCGCCGACTACCTCGCCAGCGACACCGTGCGCGACCTCGTGGAGCGGCTGCGCGAGAGCGTGGACGTGGTGATCATCGACGCCCCGCCGATGCTGGTCGCGGCCGACGCCACGATCATCGGCGCCTACGCGGACGGCGTGGTGCTCGCCGCGACGCTGGGGCACACCGAGGTCACGGCGCTCGAGGAGTCCGCGGACAGGTTGCGGGCCGCGAACGCGCGCCTGCTGGGCATCGTGCTCGAGGGCGGCGCCGGGGTCCGCCGCTCGGACTACACCGTGACCTACCAGTTCACCGGCGACCAGCTGCCGGAGGACGTGCGGCCGGGTCGTGCGCGCGAGCGGGACGCGGTGCTGCTGGACACCCCATGAGCGGTGCGCACGCGGGACGGGAGCCGGGCGGACGGCACACGCGGCCAGTGCGGGTCGTGGTGCTGGACCACACCGGCCAGCTCGGCGGGGCGGAGCTCGCGCTGGCGCGGCTGTGCGCGGCGCTCGACCCGGCGCGGGTACAGGTCGTCGTCGTGCTGTTCGCCGACGGACCGCTGAGGACGCGCCTGGAACGGGCAGGCGTGCCGGTGCGGGTGCTCCCGCTGGCCCCCGCGCTGGCGGGCACAGACCGCGGCAGCGCCGGGCGCTCGGTGTGGCGGGCCGCCGTGTCGGCAGCGCGCACCCTGCCCTTCGTCCTCCGCCTGGCCTGGCGGCTGCGGGCGCTGCGGCCCGATGTCGTGCACGCCACCTCGCTCAAGGCGGACCTGCTCGCCCTGCCCGCAGCGCGCCTCGCGCGGGTCCCGCTGGTGTGGCACGT
Source organism: Cellulomonas chengniuliangii (assembly GCF_024508335.1). Classification (NCBI taxonomy): domain Bacteria; kingdom Bacillati; phylum Actinomycetota; class Actinomycetes; order Micrococcales; family Cellulomonadaceae; genus Cellulomonas; species Cellulomonas chengniuliangii. The sequence goes on from NZ_CP101988.1 coordinate 825,802, forward strand.
GCACGACCGGATCAGCGACGACTACCTGCCGGCGCGGCTGGCCAGCTGGTTCCGGTGGCTCGCGCGCCGCGGGCCGCAGCACGTCGTGGTGAACTCGCGGGCTACCGCCGCGACCCTGCTGCCCCTGCCGCGCGGGTGGACGCTGGCGCACCCGGGGCTGGCGCCAGAGCAGCTCGTTGCCGACCCGGACGCGCGCGAGGAGCCGCGTCCCGCCGTCGTGGGGCTGGTGGGCCGGGTCAGCCCCACCAAGGGCCAGCTCGAGTTCATCGAGGCGTGCGCAGGGCTTGCCGCCGACCACCCGACCGCCCGGTTCCGCGTGGTCGGCGCCGCGCTGTTCGCGGAGCAGGCCTACGAGGCCGAGGTGCGCGGGCTCGCGGACCGGCTGGCGCTCGGCGACCGGCTCGAGCTGACCGGCTGGGTCGACGACCCGGTCCGGGAGATGGACCGCCTCAGCGTGCTGGTGCACGCCTCGCCGGTCCCGGAGCCGTTCGGGCAGGTCATCGCCGAGGCGATGGCCCGCGGGGTCCCGGTGGTGGCGACACGCGGGGGAGGGGTCGAGGAGATCGCCTCCGGGGTCGACGGGTCGCCGTGGTGCGCGCTCGTGGAGCCGCGGGACGTGGCGGGCCTGACACGGGCCGTCGCCGAGGTGCTGGGCGACCCGGCCGCCGCCCGGGCGCGCGCACGCGCCGCATGGGAGGGCGTCCGCGGGCGCCTCGGGATCGACCGGACGGCCGAGGACGTCACACGCGTGTGGGAGCTGCTCGCGTCGCGGCGACGCGGCTGAGCACCTCCGCCATCTCCTGCACCCGCTGGTCCCACGTGGGCACCGGATCCAGGTCGGCGGTCGGCTCAGGCCCGGGGCTCCCCGTCGCTGTGCGGAGCGCCTCGACCACGGCGGCCGTGAACCCGGAGCCCTCGACCACCCGCACCCGCGAGGACGGGCCCAGGTCCCGGAAGCCGGCCACCGGCGTGCTCACCACGGGCCGCCCGACGGCCAGGTACTCGTACAGCTTGAGCGGGTCGAGGGAATCGGTGAAGCCGTCCACGAGGTGCGGCACCACGAGCACGTCGGCGTGCTGCAGGTAGCCGGGCACCTGGTCGGACGGGCGGGGCCCGAGCAGCCGCGCCCCCGCCTCCTCGAGGCGCGCCACGTCGGGCGCGTCAAGCAGCACGGGGCCCACCACCACCAGGGCGCCCACCCCCTCCTGGGTGATCCGCCGGGCCAGGTCGACGCACAGGCCGACGTCCATCCGGTCTGGGTGGACGGTCCCGACGTACACCGCGCACCGCCCGTCAGGCAGCGTCGGGGGCCGATCGACGGGCGCGCGGTACCGCGTCACGTCGACCCCGTTGGTGATCAGCGTCACGGGCCGACGGGCGCCCTTGCTGGCGGCCAAGCCCGGGGAGCAGACCGTGACCTCGGCGCACCGCTCGAGCAGCACGTCCTCGTGGGCCTTGACCATCGCCGCCTGGCGAGGGGTCCGCGGGGCGAGCAGCCAGTCGTCGGTCACGTCGTAGAGCGCCGGCCACGCCGTCGCCCGCAGCAGCGTCGCAGCGGCGGGGTCGTTGACCCATAGCACGGGGTGCGTCATCCCGAGCCGGCGCGCGGCGGCCCGCACCGTGCGGGCCCGGCGTCCGTCGCCCCACGGGTCGACGCGGCGCGGGAGCCACTTGGTGGGGCGCAGCGCCCACAGCCGGCCCTCCACGCCGCCCTCGTCCGGGCCGATCGCGCGCAGCCGCCGGCCACGGCCCACCGGCGCCCCGCGGCGCAGGTCGTGCAGCGGGTCGGCGGGAGGCTCGACCAGGAGCACCCGCAGCCCGGGGTTCGCGCGGAGCAGGCCGGCCAGCAGGTGCTGGTTGCGCCGCCACACCTCGTCCCACGGCTCGAGGGACGCGACCACCAGGTCCAGGCCCCCGGGCGTCGCCCCCGCGCCCCGCGCGTCGGTGCCCGCGCTCACGAGAGCACCGCCGCGCGGTAGACGCCTTCCAGGCGGTTGGCGTGTGCCTCGACCGTGAACCGCTCGCGTTGCAGCCGGCGCAGGTCCCGCCCGTACTCGTCACGGAGCCGCGGGTCCAGCGCGAGGGTGCTGAGCGCCGTCGCCGCCTCCTCGAGGGACGCGACGTCGACGAGCACCGCGAGCTCGCTCGCCCCGACGGTCTCGTCGTGCCCGCCGCCCGCGGCTGCCACGACCGGCGTGCCGTGAGCCATCGCCTCCACCACGGACAGGCCGTACGGCTCATCCGGCCGGGGCGCCAGGAACACCGCGGCCCGGGCCATGAGCTCGTCGACGTCCGCGCGCGGGCCCAGGAGGTCGCACGACCCCTCGATGCCCAGGCGCGTCGCGAGCCGGCGCACGTCATCCGCTTGCGCTCCGCCGCCCGCGACCTGCAGCCGCCATCCCCGGTCCGCCAGCCCGGAGGCGGCCCACATCCGAAGCGCGAGGTCGGTGCGCTTCTCCGCCTCCAACCGCTGCGCCACGAGCACCACCGGCTCTCGGGCGGCCGCTGGCTGATGCCGGGGGAGGACACCGGGGTGGATCACGGTGGACGGGCCTTCGATGCGCCGTGCCACGAATCGGCTGATCGCCACCTGGCCGGCGACGCGCCGGGTCACGTACTGGCCGACCAGCCGCGCGGGAGCGCTCGAGCCGCGGCGGCCGGCGAAGTGGCGGGTGGCGACCACCGGCGCCCGGGCGGCGACGACGGCGGCCGACTCCGCGTCGGTCATGTGCGCGTGCACCAACCGCAGGCCGCGCAGGGCCACCAGCCCGCGCGCGGCGTGCCACGGCGTGGGGGCGGGCGACCACCGGACGCCGGTGCCGGCCAGCTCGGCGCGCATCCGCTCGGGGGCCCCGCCCAGCACGTGCACCCGCATGCCGCGGGCGTCCTGCTCCTGGGCGAGGGTGACGACGTAGCGCTCCACGCCGGCGAACGCCGCGGTGCAGACCACGTGCGCCACGTCCACCACGGGCCTCACCGTGCGGCCTCGAGCCGGGCGTCGATCGGGAGGGCGTGCCGGCCGGGCGGGTGAGCCCCGGCGTGCGCCTGGGCGCCGAGGCACACCCCCGCGACGGCGAACGGGATGGACACCTGGGCGGCGACCCAGAACAGGTCGAACTGGCCCTGCGTGAACCGCATCAGCACGATCGCGAAGGCGAGCGTCCCGAAGCGGGGATCGACGCGCCACAGCACCACCAGGCTGACCAGCACCAGGATGCCGAAGCCCACCAGCCCCACGACGCCGGCGGAGGACAGCACCTCGAACTCGGCGTTGGGCGGCTGGAAGCGCTCCGGGAACCGGTCGGTGTACCACCAGCGCAGCCCGGCGCCGAACACCGGGTACTGCTCCCAGATCGCGAGCGACTGCCCGAACCACGTGAGCCGCTGGTTGGCGGAGTTGTGCTGGTCGCCCGAGTCGATCTGGTCCCGCACGAGCGCCACCACGACGACGGCGACGGCCAGCACCACGACCAGCACCACCTTCGACCGGCGCCGTGCAGGGTCGGGGCGCAGCGACACGACGGCGACGGCCAGCGCGAGGCCGATCATCGCCTGCCGGGACTGCGAGGCGAGGACCGCCGCCACGAACAGCCCGAGCAGCGCCATGCACCAGGCGTCGTTCCACCGCAGCCAGGACGGCCGCGCGTAGACGATCAGGGCCGCGAAGGCGAGGACGCAGCCCAGGTAGTTCTTGTGCATCATCAGCGGCTGGTCCAGGTACACCGGGTCGAACCGGCCCGCCGCCGCCGCGAGGAGCCAGGTGGCGCACGTGACCACCGCCACCACGGCGGCGGCGGCGACGTACAGCCCCAGCGCGAGCCGCCCGTGCCCCGCCGCGCCGGCAGCCCAACCGACCAGCAGCGCCCCCGCGACGAGCAGCCAGGAGTGGAACCACTCCGTGGCGTTGGCCGCGTACGGGTTGGCGACCACGGTGAAGAGCACCAGGGCTTGGTATACCGCCGATCCCCACAGCAGCGAGCGCAGGGGGGTGCTGAACGGGCGTGCGCCGAGGAGCAGCGCCGGCCACAGTGCGATGAACAGCACCAGGTCGGAGACGGACAGCCCGCCCGCCTCGCCTCCGACGCGGTTGATGACGATGAGCGCGGGCACGGCCACCACCGGGACGGCCGCGGGCTCGCGCAGGGTCAGGCCCACGGCCAGCACCAGCGCCGCGACGAGCAGGATGAGCCACGGGCGCTCCGCTGTGACCGCGCTGACCACCACCCCGAGCGTCACGATGCCCGCCACCGCGGCGAGGCGCAGGCGCCGACGGCTCCCGGTGGCGTGCCCGGCTGCCTTCGCGTCGTGGCGCCGGACGGCCTCGATTGCGGCGTCGCCGACGGGCCGCGCCTCGGTGGCCGTCACGATCCCACCGTCGTGGAGCGCCCGGCGAGCATCGCCGCCTCGACGCGCAGCGGGCCGCGCAGGTACAGCGCCCCGCGCCGACGCGCCTCCTCGCCACGGGCGCCGCGGAGCACAGCGCTCCGGGCGGCCGCCCCGACCAGCACCGCGCCGCGTGCCGCAGCCCACCCCCGTCGCCCGTGGTGCTTGCGCAGGTAGCGCTCCTGGGAGGCGTGGAAGTGCGCCTCGCGGCGCAGCGGGTCGGTGCTGGTGCCACCGCCGACGTGGGTGGCGACGACCGACGGGACCAGCGCGGCCCGCCAGCCCGCCTGGCGGGCGCGGAACTGCCAGTCGGTCTCCTCGCTGTACAGGAAGAAGTCGTCGTCGAACGGGCCGACGTCGTCGAGGGCGGCTCCGTTGAGCAGCAGCACCGAGCCGATGACGAAGTCCGCGCGTTGCGCCACCCGTCCCAGGCCCATCGCCTGCAGCCAGACCCGGGCGGGCGACGGGAACGGCCACGCGACCTGCGCCGGGGCTCCGCTGTCGTCGTGCTGCGCGGGCGCGACCGCGGCGAGGCCCGGCTCGCCGTGCAGGGCGCGCTGCAGCTCGCGCACCCCGGCGGCGCTGATCGCGGCGTCCGGGTTGAGCAGCAGCACGTCCGCGCCGCGCGGGCGGCGGGCGAGGGCCAGGTTGACGGCGCCGGCGAAGCCCAGGTTGGCGTCGGGGTCGAGGTACTCGGCGCCCGCGGCCTCCGTGACGGCCCGGACCTGCGGGTCCCCCGAGTTGTCGACCACGAGGACGGGCAGGCCCAGGCTCGGGTGATCGACGTCGTGCGGGTCGAGGTCGGGCGGCGGCCCGCCCCAGACGTGGGCGCCCTCCGCCTCGGCCCAGGTCCCGGCCGGGCCTCGCAGGGCGCGCAGGCAGCGCGCGAGCAGGTCCGGCGCGCCGTAGGCGACGACGACCACCTGCGGCAGCGGGCCCCCCGCCGGCGGCAGGCCCGCGTCGCTGGTCGGCACGTCGCGGGCCGTCACGTCATGCTCCGGCGCGGCGGCTGCGGGCGTCGGTCCGTCGGGCCGGGCCGGTCCGCCGCGGCCCGTGATCTCGGCGTACAGCTCGACGTAGTGGGCGCCCACCCGCTCCCACGAGAACGCCTGTGCCCTCGCCAGGCCACGGGACCGCAGCGAGCGCGCGAGGCCCGGGTCGGACGCGACCCGGTCCAGCGCCGCCCGCAGCGCCGCGGGGTCACCGGGCAGGACCAGGATCCCGGCGCTGTCGAGCACGTCGGGCAGGGCGCCGGTGTCCGAGGCGACGACGACGCACCCGCTGGCCATCGCCTCGACGGCGACCCGGCAGAACTGCTCGAGCCAACCGGGCGTGGGCCGCGACGGCACTGCGACCACGTCGAGCCTGCGGTAGAGGGAGGACAGGCCCTCTGGGGCGAGGTGCCCGGTGAAGCGCACCCGCCCCGCGAGGTCGGGCTGCGCCGCCCGGAGCCGCAGCGCCGGCTCGGAGGGGCCCGCCCCCGCGATCTCGACCCGGACTCCCGGGTCCAGGGCCGCGGCCTCGAGCAGCACGTCGACGCCCTTGTGCGGCGCCAGCCGGCCGACATAGCCGACGCGGAGATCCCCCCGCTCGCGCCCGGCGGCGCTGGTCGCCCCGGACGACTCGTCCTGTCCGGAGGCCCCGGGGCCCGTCCCGGGGTCCTCGGCCGGGCTGAACCGGGCCAGATCCACGCCGAGCCCGATCAGCCGTGCCGGCCCTCGGAGCCCACGGGACCGGGCGATGCGGCCCGCCTGCGTGTTGCACACGGCCACGGCAGCGGCCCGCCGCAGGGCGCGCCGCTCGAGCCAGCCGAACGGCGGGGGGAACCGCTTGGCGATGTTCTGCGCGGAGTAGAGCACCACTGGCGGGCGGCGTCGGCGCAGTGCGAGCAGCGCCAGCACCTCGGCGGTCGCCAGCGAGTACGGCTCCTCGTGGACGTCCACCACGTCCCACCGGTGTCCGAGGGCGCGCCACAGCGCGATCGGGTCGTACACGAACAGGTTCGGGTGCCGGCCCAGGGTCCGGACGCCCCGCACGTCCTCCCCTGGGCGGGGCTCGAGCGGCACGACCTGGCCGCCCTCGTCCCAGCGGCGCGCCGAGAGGAGGTGGACCCGCAGGCCGTGGGAGCGGATCGCGCGCTCGCGGTGCCGCCACTCGTCGACCACGGCGCTGTGCGAGATCCGCAGGACTCTCATCGGGACATAATGCCCCAGATCGGACGCCGATCGCAGGGCTCGGCCAGGCCTGACCGGGCGCCGGGCCATCAGTCGATCCCCGTCAGGACGGTGTCCAGGCGACTGCGTGCCCAGGACCAGTCGTGCGCCTCGGCCCAGGCGCGCGCCTCGATCCCGAGCCGCAGCCGCCATGGCTCGTCCGACGCGAGCGCGTCGATCGCCTCGGCCAGGTCCGCCGGATCGCCGGGCCGCACCTGCAGCCCCGCCGGACCCATCACCTCGGGGATGCCGCCGATGCGGCTCGCGACCACCGGCACCCCGCTGGCCATGCCCTCCATGACGGTGAGCGCGAACGGCTCGGCCCACCGGGACGGGACCACCAGCACGTCCGACGCGCGGCACAGCGCGGCGACCTGGACCCGCGGCATGAACGGCAGCAGGCGGACACGGTCGCCCAACCCCGCCGCCCGGGCCCGCAGCTCGCGCTCGTACGCCGACGGCGCCGCCCCGGCGTCGAAGTTCTGGCTGCCCACCAACGTCACCTCGACGTCCCGCCGACGGAGCATCCCCGCAGCGTCGAGCAGCACGTCGGCGCCCTTGTCGCGGATCATCCGGCCCACGAACACCACGCGCAGCCGCTCGCCGCGCGCCGGGTCCGCGCGCGGATGGAACTGGCGCGTGTCGACGCCGTTGCGCACCACGTGGACGCGGTCGGCCAGTCCTGGGGGGAGCCGGTCGCGGGTCTGCTCGGCGAGCGCGCGGCTCACGCAGACGATGGCGCGGGCGCCGCCCAGCACCCGGGCGGCCTCGCGACGGGAGTACGTGCGCAGCAGCAGGTTGTGCGCGTACAGCACCGCGCGGTGCGGCTCGCGCACCAGCGGGACCAGCTGGGGCGCGTTGTGCGCGAGCACCACCGACGGGGGCCAGCCCGCCTGCTCGGCGACGGTCGGGCGCAGCAGGCGGCGCGCCCCGGGCCGCGCTCCGGCGGCCCGGGCCAGCGCCAGGTCGGCATACCTGTCCCAGGGCCGCGGGCCGACGGGCGCGTAGTCGACCACCTCTGCGCTCGAGTACCGCTCCGGGTAGGTGCCGCGCGCGACGACCGCGCGCGGGCGCGGGGCTCCCGGCTGGACGGCCCGGCACAGGCCGTCCACCACGGTGGGAATGGCCGAGCCGGTGCGGGGGGAGAAGTGGTCGCCCGGCGTCAGCACGTGCACGTCCACCCTGGCCGTCATCGCGCGCCCCGGGCCCGGACGGCGCTGAGGGGCGGCACGCCGAGCGCGTTCCGCACGTCCGAGGCGGGCCCGCGCCAGCGGGGCAGGGTCCACGCCACCGGGACCGTCGCCAGGCAGCGCGCCTTCTCGGCGGCCGGGATCGGCGAGGACGTGATCGCGGTGCACAGCTCCCAGCTGACCTTGGTGTGCGGGAACGCGAACCGCACGTCGGCGCCGGGCGCGTGCCAGGCGACCTGCCCGGCGAGCCGCACCGAGAACTGCTCGCTGTGCCGCCGCTGCCAGAACAGCTGGTCGGGCGCCAGCGCGAACGGTCCCCGACAGGCCAGCTCGGTGAGGACCACCATGTCGTTGCCGACCGTCCGCCGGATGCCCCGGGTGCTGCGCAGCACGTCGGTGCGGTGCAGCCCGTAGAAGATGTGCGCGGCCTGCGCCCGCAGGAAGTGCCCGATGCGCTCGTGCGGCGTCGGCTCGTCGCAGGCCAGGTCGGCGTCGTTGAGGTCCTCGGTGACCTGGCCGCGGGCGTCGATGATCTGCGTGCGGGGGTACACCAGCACCGTTGAGGGGTCGGACTCCGCGAACACCTCGAGGCAGCGCCGCACGAAGCCCGGGCGGCGGATGTCGTCGGCGGCGGCCCAGGTGAAGTACGGCCCCTGCGCGAGCCGCAGCACGGTGTTGAAGTTCCACGCGCCGCCCCGGTTGACCTCGTGCCGGTGGTAGCGCACCCGCGGGTCGGCCCGGGCCACCTCGCGGCAGATCTCCTCGGTGCCGTCGGTGGACCCGTTGTCGGAGATCACGATGTCGAGGTCCGCCTCGTCCTGCGCGCACACCGAGGCGAGCGCCTGCGGCAGGTACCGCTCGCCGTTGAACACCGGGACGCCCACCGTCGCGCGGATCCCGTTCGTCGCTGCCATGTCGCCGTCCTGTCGCCGGGGTTCGAGGGTCACGAGGCGGGCCCTTGGGCCGAGAGGGAGACGACGGACGCGGTCCAGCTCGTCTCGGGGACCACGGGCGACCAGGCGGGGTGCAGCCCAGCCGTCTGCCCGGAGTAGTTGAGCCGGGGGACGCGCACCCCGCGCTCGGTGGTCGTGGGCACCTGGACGCGCACCGCCCGGGCCTCGACGGGATCGAAGCGCACCACGGACGTGCGCTCGAAGAACAGGCCCCGGCGTGAGCCGACCTCGGTCCACGCGCCGTCGACGCCCTGCACGCTCACCGTGTAGTCCCGCAGGCTCGAGGTGCAGCAGCGCAGCCCGGCGCTCTGCACCGTGACCTGGTCGATGACGGCGGGGGAGGGCAGGTCGACCTGCAGCCACGGGCTGAGGTCGAGCGAGCCGTCCGCGGCGCGGGTCCCGGCGCGCCACGGCGACACGCCGCCGCCCGGCTCGAGCACCGCCGCGGGGTCCGCGTCGTCGGCGCTCGAGCTCGCGCTGGCCCGGCCGCCTTGCAGCAGGTCGGGCCCGCCGGGCTCGGTAGCGGAGATCGTGACCTCGGCGGCCGCCGAGGCCGAGACGAAGACCGGCGATCCGCTGACGGCCAGCTCGACCGGCTGCCCGGCGGCCGCGTCCTGCTCGCGCACGGCGCCGTACACGTCGGTGAGCGTGAGGGTCGCGTCCTGGGAGGCGGTGGCCTGCACCGTCGTGCGCAGGTCGTCGGTCCACACTGCCGTCAGCACGTCGTCCCCGCCGGGGCGTTCGCCGATCCGCATGACGTGGGTGTGCGGGATGCCGGACTCGACCACGGAGGGCGGCGGCCGGTCCTCGAGGAGCCCGGTGACGGTGGACATCGCCAGGGCGCCCGGCTTGACGAACGCGTCGACCTGCAGCAGCGACCACGAGAACCCGCCCTCGCCCCAGCCCCCCTCGCTGAAGAAGTAGGTCCACTCGTCGACGCCCAGCGCCCGCTGCCACAGCAGCGTGCGGGCCACGTCGTGCGCCTGCGCCCAGTGGTTGCCCGGGCCGTCCGACCACCAGCCGGACTCGGTGTTCCACACCGGCGGTGCGGCGGGGCAGGCCTCGAGCACCTCGTGGAGCCCGGCGACCTGGCCCAACGGCCCGCCTTGGCCCTCCTCGTCCCAGGACCGGTTGAACCCGGTGTACGGGTGGATGCCGACGATGTCGAGCGAGTCGCAGCCGCCCGCGTCCACGAGCTGCTGGTACCAGGGCACCACGAGGTTGAGCGCGTTGCCGCCAATCACCCGGGCGGTGGGCGCCGCCCCCTTGACCCCCTGCGCGAACGGCGCCAGCACGTCGCGGGCGTAGTCGCCGCCGTCGCCGAAGCCCGTGTTGTTGGGCTCGTTCCACGGAGCCCACAGGCGCACGTCGGGGGCGCCCTCCGCGAAGGCCTCGGCGAGGGCGCCGGCCCAGGCGCCCCAGGTCCCGTCGCGCACCGCCTGCTGCTCCGCGTCCCCGCCCTGGCCGACCTGCACGTAGAACCGCACGTCGCGGTCCGCTGCCAGGGCCGCCGCGGCCGCGACCTCAGCGAACGGGTCGCCCCGGGTCGCCCCCGGCAGACGCGCCAGGTCGAGGGCGGCCGCCGACGGCGTGGCGGAGACATCCGGCACCAGGTCGCCGAACGCGAGCTGCAGCCGGTACGAGCCGATGCCCAGCTGATCGGCGATCTGCACTCCGCGCAACGGCTGCGGGCCTCCCCAGTCGGCGCCCTCGGCCAGTCCTGCCGGGTCGAACGTGGAGCCGGGCCCGCCCACGGCGTACCGCAGGCACGTGGCGGTGCGCACCTCGCCGGTGACCGTGTCGACCAGCTCGGCGTGCACGTCGTAGGGGCCCGGACGGGCGGGCGGCAGGTCCAGGTCGACGCTGCCCCCGCCCTCGGGCAGGGCCGTCGAGCCGGAGACGGCCTCGATGGGAGGGTCAGCCCACGGGTCGCCGGTCACCCGGTAGCGGAACTCGTAGTCGGCCGCGACCGAGCCCCACCACGGGTCGAGCTCGAGGCTCACCGCGGGCTGCTCGCCGGGCGCGAAGTAGTCGTAGGGGGCGTCGGTGGCCAGCCCGGCGCCGAAGCCCAGCCGGTCGAGGCTCGACGCGTGCCCGAGGTCGTGCACGACCGGCGAGTCCAGCAGCGCGTCCATGCCCGGCCCGTCCACCCGGGACAGGCTGACGTCCCCGTCCTCGCCCGGGGACAGGAAGTAGAAGTCGTCCCCGGACCGGACCAGGGGGCTCTGCTCGGCGAAGGCGAAGGCCGCCGCCTCGCCCTGCTCCGACAGGGCCACCCGCTGCCACACGCCGTCGTCGCCCACCTCGACGACCCGGTACCGAGGGCCGGCCACGAGCAGCCCGCCATGCGGGCCCACCACGACCCCGGTGGGCCGCTCGAGCTCCGCCGGGCCGCCGTTGCCGCGGCCCTCCACGGGACCGGCGAACTCCCGCACCAGGTCGCCCTGCGCCGACCAGCGGCTCAGCACCACGCGGTCCTCCGAGTCGTCGGCGCGGGTCACCAGGGTGCCGTCGACCTGCGGGAAGAACGCGTCGCCGGTGATCTCCGGCCCGTCGGGCTCGACGAGCGTGCCGTCGGCGCCGACGAGCGCGAGCCGCGGGGAGTCGGCGAAGGCCACGGCGGCCGCCGCGCCGTCGACGCCCGCCGCCCAATCGACGACCGCGGACACCTGCCCACGGCCCAGGGACCCGAGGGCCAGCGTCCACAGGGTCGCGCCGTCCCGCCCGTGCCCGACCACCGCGGTCTGGTCGGCGCGGCTGGTCGGGGTGATCACGACGCCGTCGCCCACCGGCGCGAACGTCCACGGGGTGCGCCCGCCATCCGGCGTCGGCACGGCGAACCGGCCCCGCGCCTCGCCGCCCGGCCCGATCCGGGTCACGGCGAGGCCGTCGTCGTCGCCGGCCAGGGCGAGCAGCTCGTCGCCGTCCGCGGCGAGGGCCGACAGCGGTGGGCCGTCGCCCACGAGGTCGTCGACCACGGTCTCGACCACGTCGGTCGAGGGCGTCCCGGCCAGCGCCGAGTAGCGGCCCACGTCCGCGACCCCGCACAGCGGCGCGGCCTCCTGCCCGGGCGCCGCGACCGTCGTCGGGCTGGTGATGGGCGCGGCTCCACGCAGCTGCCAGGCGCCCGCGCCCACCAGGGCCAGGACCAGCACCAGCGCGGCCGACGCGCGCCGCCGTCGGTCCCGGTCCTGGCCCGCCTCCCGCTCGGGAGCCGCCGTCACGTCAGATCACGTCCGCGAAGCCGCGTTCCATCTTCGAGAAGACGAGCATCCCGCCGATGAACACGCCGACACTGGTCACCACCGCCGCCACGATCTGCCAGGGCGCCGGCTGGGCCAGGCCCAGCAGCGACCAGCGGAAGCCCTCGAGCAGCCAGGTCAGGGGGTTGAGGTCGAACAGCCACCGGATGTCGTCCCCCACGGCGGACAGCGAGTAGGCCAGTGGGCTCGCGTACAGCAGGGTCTGCAGGGCGAACGGGACGATGTACTGGATGTCCCGGTAGGTGACCATGAGCGCCGACGCGGCCAGGCCGACGCCCGAGGCGAGCAGCACCACCAGCAGGAGCCAGAACGGCAGCGCCAGCAGCGGCCAGCCCGGCCAGATGCCCGTCACCGCCAGCATGCCCGCCATCAGCACGCCCGCGACCGCCACGTCCACCGCCACCGAGATCACCGAGGACAGCGGCACCAGCACGCGGGGGAAGAACACCTTGGACACCAGGGCCTGGTTGCTCACCAGCGACGGCGAGGCCCGGTTGATGATCCCGCTGAACAGGGTCCAGCAGAGCATCCCCGCGAAGCTGAACACGAAGTACGGGACCCCGTCGCTCGGCAGCGAGGCGATGCCGCCGAACACGATCGAGAAGATGCCCGCGCTGAGCAGCGGCTGCAGCACCACCCACCCGACTCCCAGGGCCGTCTGCCGGTAGCGCAGCTTGAGGTCGCGCACCCCGAACCGCCAGAGCACCTCGCGGGCCTCCCACAGCTCGCGGCGGCTGGGCAGCGGCAGGCGCCCGGGCGGGTTGATGACGATCGTGCGGGGCATGTGTCAACGCCTCTCGTAGCCGAAGTCGGCGAGCACCAGCCCGCTCGCGAGTCCCTCGTCCGACACCGCGTGCTCGTAGGGCAGCACGGGGTGGATCTCGAACCGGGCGGCGCCCTCGAACGCGTCGAGCACGCCGCTGCTGCACACGAACAGGTCCACGGTGTACTCGCCGGGCTTGAGCCACGGCGAGCGGATGGTGAGGACGATCTTCTGGTCGAGGCCCGCGTCGAGCCACAGGCCGCTGACGCGCGAGTCGCACTGCAGGATCGTGGTCCCGTTGCGGTCGTTCACGTGGCACGAGACGAAGTACTTGCCGATGAACGACGGGTTCGAGCCCACCACCAGCTCGATCGTCTTGTCCTCGGTGGTCCGGTACAGCGGGCTGGACACGGTGGCCGAGGTGATCCGCAGCTCGCCGGTGCCCGCGCGGTGCTCGATGTCCGTGGGCGCCAGCACGGCGCGGTCGCGGCTGGTGCGGTACAGCTCGATCGCCTCGTCGACGTCGCCCTGCATCACCAGCCTGCCGTTCTCCAGGTACAGCGCCGTGGAGCACAGCGCGGTGACGGTCTGCACCTGGTGGCTGACGTACAGCACGGTGCGCCCGTCCTGCGCGGAGCGCCGCATCCGGTCGATGCACTTGGCCTGGAACTCGGCGTCGCCCACGGCCAGCACCTCGTCGATGGCGAGGATCTCCGTGTCCAGGTGCGCCGCCACCGCGAACGCCAGGCGCACGTACATGCCCGACGAGTACCGCTTGACCGGGGTGTCGAGGAACTTCTCCACCCCGGAGAAGTCGACGATCTCGTCGAAGCGCCGCTGGATCTCACCGCGCCGCATGCCCAGCAGGGTGCCGTTGAGGTAGACGTTCTCCCGGCCGGTGAGCTCGGGGTGGAACCCGGTGCCGACCTCGAGCAGGCTGCCCACCCGCCCGCGTAGCCGGATCTGGCCCTCCGAGGGCGCGGCGACGCGCGTGAGCAGCTTGAGCAGCGTGCTCTTGCCGGCGCCGTTGCGGCCGAGGATCCCCACCGCGGCGCCCTGCGGGATGTCGAAGTCCAGGCCGTCCAAGGCGGTGAAGCGCTCGTGCGTGGTCCGTCGGAACGGGTTCCGCAGGCGGCGCAGCAGCGCCTCGCCCGCGGTCGACGGGCGGTCGTCGTCGTGCGAGATCTGGTAGTGCTTGGACAGGCCACGGACCTGGATCGCGGGTGCGGTGCTGGTGGGCGACGTCATGTCCTCGTCCCGTCGTCGGCGGCAGGGTGGGGGTGGTCGGCAGGAGCAGGGGCCGGGCGGGGCCGGGCCGCCCACCGCGCGCTCCGCAGCACGGCGGCCGGCGCCGGGCCGTACAGCCGCACCGCGTCGGCGACCAGGCCCGCGGCGGTGAAGAGCGCCTCGAGCGCGCCGTCGCGCACGGCGCCCGAGCGGACCCGGCGCAGGGCGGGCCGGGCCAGCTGGTCCCGCACGAACCGGAGCCGGGGCGCTGGGCGGCGGGTCACCCGGGTGCGGGTGTACCGCATCGCGTTGCGCGCGTAGTAGTAGGACGACAGCAGGCGGCTCGGGCCGGTGAACGACGCCGAGACGGCGTGCAGCAGCACTGCGTCGCGGGCCACCACGAGCCGCACGCCCAGGGCCCGGGCCCGCGCGCTCCAGTCGGCGTCCTCGAAGAGCAGGAAGTACGCCGGGTCGAAAAGCCCCACCTGGCGCCAGGTGGCGGCGGGAGCGAGCACGCAGCAGCCCGCGAGGGTCGCGGACTCGCGCAGCACCCGGTCGGGATCGGCGGCGTCGTCCCGAGCGAGCTCGGCTGGCGTGAGGTGGCGGGGCCAGCCGCGGTCCGCCTCGACGGCGCCGCCGCCGAACCACACCGTCTCGGGCTCGTCGAGGTAGCGGACCTCGGGGCTCACCGCCGTGCCGGGCGCGGCGTGCCGGACGAGCGCGGCGAACATCCCGGGTGTGACCTCGGTGTCGTTGTTGAGCACGCACACGTGCCGTGCGCCCTCGGCCAGGCACGCCCGGATCCCGTGGTTCATCCCGCCGGTGAAGCCGAGGTTGGCCCCCGTCTGCCGGAACCGCACCTCGGGCGCGAGCTCGCGCAGCGCGTCGCCGAGGCCGTCCCCGGAGCCGTTGTCCACCACGAGCACCTGGGCGGGCGCCAGCCCGTCCGCCAGCACCGAGCGGACGCAGCGCAGCGTGTCCTCGCGCCCGTGCCAGCTGAGGATCACCACGTGCAGCCCGTCGGTGGCGGGCGCGTTCTCGACGGCGGGGGCCGGCGCAGGGTCCGGCAGCAGGCCCGTCACCGGTCGGCCTCCACCAGCAGGGCGCCCGTGTCCGCCGGGGCGGCGGCCAGGCGCGGCCACAGCCCGGGCTCGAACGGGTGCATGCGCCGCTGCCCGCGCCACAACCAGGCCGCGGGCCACCAGCGCGTCCAGTAGTAGGCGGTGGTGCGCCACCCCTCGTGGTGCCCCCACGAGGCGATCTTGCGCCGCACCGACGCAGGGGTCCGGGCCCAGGAGTTGTGCACGATGGCCTCGGCGGGGTCGAGCAGCTCGGCGCGGACCTCGCCGGGCTCGGGCGGGCGCGCCACCTGGACGGACGTCGTGTCGCCGCGCACCACCGGCCGCAGGAACGGGCCGCCCGTGCGGCGGCAGTGCGTCAGCGGGGTGCCGGGCCGCACCGCGACGGGCGCCGGGTACTCGTGGAAGGCGGACCCGTCGGACCCCACCACCTGCAGGTACCCGCCGTCGGCGAGGCGCCTGTACAGGACCCGCATCGGCCACTCCACGGCGTCCACGCCGCGCCCCTCGGCCTCGCGCAGCACGCGCTCGAGGGCGTCGATGCTGGGCAGCAGCTCGTCGGTGTCGAGCTGCAGCACCCAGTCGACGTCCGTGCCCACCGCCGCGAGCGCGTCGTTGCGCTGGGCGGTGTCGCCCGACAGCGGGTCGTCGGGCCGCACCCACGACCCGGTGACCACGCGCGCGATGCCACGGGTGTCGATCTGCCGGACCAGGTCGAGCACCGCCTGGGAGGACACCGGCGCGCCCGTCCACCCTCGGCCGTCGACGGGCACGGACACCACCAGCACGTCGAGTCGCTCGTAGTAGCGCAGCAGGCTCGACCGCACCCAGGTGGGGTCGGCCGCGAGCAGGTAAGCGCCCAGGCGCAGGCGACCGCTCATGCGGCCCGGCTCCGCAGCGGCGCGCGGAGGCGGGCCGTCCAGGGGCGTTCGGCGAACATCGCCTCGTACCGGTCGGCCACGTGGGAGAGCGCGAACTCGGCGGCTCGAGCCTGCCCGGCGGCGGCGAGCGCGGCCCGGGCCTCGGCGTCGGCGAGCAGGTCGGCGAGCCGCGGGCCCAGGCGCGGCAGATCGGTGAGGACGCCAGCGCGGCCGTGGTCCGTGACGTAGCGGGCGCCGACGTTGTCGGTGGCCACCACGGGCAGACCCGAGGCCATGGCCTCGGCGTACGGGATGCCGAAGCCCTCGTAGGACGAGGGCAGGCAGAACAGCCACGCCGCGCGGTAGGCGTCGGCCAGCTCCTGGTCGGTGAGCGCCCCCAGCACGCGGATCCCCGGCCCCGGGGCGTCAGGCGCGTCCCGGGTGACCATCCACAGCTCCGCGTCGGGGTGCCGTGGGAGCACGTGCCTGGTGAACGCGTCGGCGAGGTCGGCGCCGCGCTTGCGCCCGTGCCACGTCCCGACGAACAGCACCACCGGGTGGTCGGCGCGCGGCGCCGGGGCCGGGTGGAACCGGCGGGTGTCGACCCCGTTGGGGATCGTCGCGTCGGAGCGCGGCACCCACCGGCGGGTCTGCGGCGAGACCACGACGGTGCGGTCGGCCACGACCGCGGCGAGCACCTCGCTGAGCCCCAGCAGGACCATGCGCAGCCGCTCCTTCGCGCCGCGGATCCGCCGGGCCTCCTCGAAGCAGGAGCCGTGCACGGTCCGCACGTGCAGCCTGGCCCGCCGCCGCCACAGCCAGTAGTCGTCGCCGTGCGCGTGCAGCACGTCGTAGCCGGACAGGTCGAGGCGGCGCACCGCGAGCGCGAAGCGGAACGTGCGCAGCGACCCGGGCACGCGCACGTGCCGGTGGCCGTACGGCGCCCCCGGGACGGGCGGGCACTCGCTGATCATGTCGACGTGGTGGCCGCGGCGGGCCAGCTCGCTGGCGAGCTCGTGCGCCTGGAACCCGACACCGATCTTGCTGCCCGAGGGCAGGTAGTAGCTGATCATCGCGATGCGCAGCGGCTCACCCACCCGCCACCCCCTCCCGCAGCGCCTCGAGCCAGCCGCGGCCGTGCCGCAGGTCCGGCTCGAGGTGGTTGCCCTCGGCCCACTCGTTCCATGACTTGACCCACAGGAACCGCTCCTGGGCGGGCCGGTCCGCGATGCTGGCGACCGCCTGGCGCACGTGCCGCTCGAAGACCTCCGGGGAGGAGCCGGTGATGGCGAGCCCGCGCCGGCCCGAGCGTGGGGTGTTGTCCCAGTTGGGGAACACGGACGGCTGCAGCCGGGCCGAGAAGGCGGGCAGCCCGGCGTGCTCGGGGGCGTGCCGGTAGATCTCCGGCCAGCGGAGCAGCTTGCGGCCCGCCCGCATCCGGAGGGTGGCGAGGCGCGTGGCGTCGACCGGCATGCGGATGTACGCCCCGGCGTCGAAGCCTGCCGAGTCCACCCCGTCGAACTTCGGGCCGAAGCCCAGCAGGTCGGCCACCTCGGCCACCAGGTAGAGCCCGGGCAGTCCCGCACGGCGTGCCATCTCCTGCCAGCGGTCCACGAACCCGGCGGCGTCGGGCAGGTCCTCGGGGCGGAACACGTAGAACACCGGGCGGTCGTCAACGCGCAGGTACCGGTCGTCGCGGAACGCGGGCAGCACCGCCTCGAAGTGCGCGCGCTCGTCCTCGAGCCCGGGGTAGAGCTGCTCCTTGAGCACGCGATCTCTGGCGCCGTGCCAGATGCCGCTCCAGGTCTGGTTCGCCCAGGCGAGGCAGAAGGAGATGTCCGGCTCGCCGGTCTTCAAGACCTCGGCGAACGGCCGCTCGAGGATGCGCGAGCCGTTGCCGAACCAGTAGTGCCAGTACACGAACGCCTCGACGCCGTGCTCGCGGGCCATCGCGCTCTGCGCGGCGCGCGCCTCGGGCAGGCGCAGGTCGTAGAAGCCGAGGTCGGCGGGGAGCGTGGGCTGGCGGTGCCCGGGGAACAGCGGACGGGCGCGGGCGGTGTTGGTCCACTCGGTGAAGCCGGCGCCCCACCACTCGTCGTTCTCCGGCACCGGGTGGTACTGGGGCAGGTAGAACGCGACCGCGCGGGCGCGAGGGGCGGTCATCGCCCCGCCTCGCCCATCGCGGCCTGCTCGACGCGCAGCAGGTCGACGAGCCGCCCGGGCGGAAGGTCGACGTCGTCGTAGGTGAGCGTGGCGTCCTGCTTGACGTCCTCGCGCAGCACGCAGCCCTCGGCGATGCCCACCGGCAGCAGGCGCTCGGACCGGGTGATCGCCGCCGTCTCGGCCTGGCCGTAGTAGTCGTAGCCGCCCAGGCCGTCCAGCACCTCGCCCGCTGCGAGGTCCCGCTTGGCTGTGGCCACCACCTCCACCACGGGCGGCCCCAAGGGCCGGATGGTGGCGTCGCCCAGCAGCGCGGCCCGGGCGATGGTGGTCGGCACCTCGAAGTGGCACAGATGGTAGGGCGCGTAGAAGCTGTACAGCGGGCCGGGGCCCAGCTTGTAGAGCTCGAGGTAGTGCCGCTGCCGCGGGTCGTCATGGGTCGCGAGCACGTACACCCCGGGGCCGGGCTGGGCGCCCACGACGTAGTCCACGGCGCCCCCCATGGCGCGCAGCTCGTCGATGTCGTAGCGGGTGGTCAGCTCGTCGACGTGGCCCGGGTGGTCGCGACCGAGCATGCCGCGGCGGTGCACCGTCATCCCCGTGGCGTTGGCCACGATCGCCTGCTCCACGCTGATCTTCGTGCCGTCGGCGAAGCTCGTGACCATCCGGGCGTCCTGCCCCCATCGCTCGGCGAAGCCGCGCTGCGTGGTGGGGGTGCGGTACGGGTCCTGCAGGCCCTTGACGTTGCCGGAGACCAGCGGGGTCAGCCCGATCCCGCGCACGAACCGGTGCAGGTTGAGCTGGACGCCCGGCTGGTCGCCGTCGCAGCCGGTGAGCACGATGCCCGCAGCCTCGGCGCGCCGGGCCAGCTCGGGGCCTACGGTCGCGTCGACCTCGGCGTTCATCAGCACCAGGTGCTTGCCCTGGGCGATGCACTCGAGCGCCACCCGGGCGCCGTGCTCCACGGCGCCGGTGACGTCCACGACCACGTCCACGCAGTGAGCGCGCGTCGCCGTGGTGGGGTCGGAGGTCACGGCGGGGACGCCCGCGGCCGCCGCCCGGTC
Source organism: Cellulomonas chengniuliangii (assembly GCF_024508335.1). Taxonomy (NCBI): domain Bacteria; kingdom Bacillati; phylum Actinomycetota; class Actinomycetes; order Micrococcales; family Cellulomonadaceae; genus Cellulomonas; species Cellulomonas chengniuliangii. The sequence goes on from NZ_CP101988.1 coordinate 844,957, forward strand.
GAGCGCGGCAGGGCTGTCCACCTCGCGGACCCGGTCGATCCCCGCCTCGGCGAACGCCCGGACGCCCTGCTCGGGCCGGCGCGCGACGATCACGGAGACCCGCATGCCGGGGACGGAGTTGACGATCTGGTTGACCAGCCCGCGGCCCATGAACCCGGCCCCGACGATCGCGACCCGCACGGGCCGGCCGTCCACGTGGCGCTGGCGGAGCAGGGTGTCGACGACGATCACAAGGCCACCTGCTCCCCGACGAGCGGCCACGACGCGTCCTTGGCCGAGATCGTCGTCACCGGCAGCGGCCAGCTGATCGCGAAGGCCTCGTCGTCGTGCCGGAACCCCTGCTCGGCCCCCGGCACGTACGGCCCGCTGACCTGGTAGACGACCTCGGTGTCGTCGACCAGGGTCTGGTACCCGTGGGCGACGTACGGCGGGACGAACAGCGCGGTGCGGTTCCGCGCGCTCAGCTCGACCATCGCGTGGCGCCCGTACGTGGGGGAGTCGGGCCGGACGTCCACCGCGACGTCCACGATCGCCCCCGCGGTGCACCGCACGAGCTTGCCCTCGGCGTGCGGCGGGACCTGCCGGTGCATGCCGCGCACGGTGCCCGCGCGGTGGTTGAACGACACGTTGGCCTGCGCCACGTGCGGGTCGAGCCCGTGGCGGCCGAACTCGGTGGCGTCGAAGGTGCGGGCGAAGAAGCCGCGCTCGTCGGCGCGCGGCTCGAGCTCGACGATCAGCACCCCCTCGACCGCGGTGCTCGTGTACCTCACAGCGCCCCCGTCCAGAACAACCGCTCGTCCACCTGGCCGGTCTTGATCAGGTGCTCGATCTGCTTGAGCCGGGTGTGACCGCGCCCGGTGAAGACCTCGTGGTCGAGGTCCACGGCGGCGAAGACCCGGTGCAGCTGCGCGGCGCCCGCGGCCACGTCCCAGTCAGCGTCGTAGCCGGGCAGCACCGCGCGGATCTTCTCGAACGAGACCCGGTAGCTGCGGTTGTCCGCGCTCGGCGGCCCGAACGCGAGCTCGCAGCCAGGGAACTTGTCCGCAACGGCCTCGGCGATCTGGCGGACGGTGCGGGTGTTGCGCTCGCTGCCGACGTTGAGCACCTGCCCGTGCACGGCCTCGCGCGGCGCGTCGAGCACGGCCCGCACCGCCTTGGCGATGTCGAGGCCGTGCACCAGGGGGCGCCACGGCGTCCCGTCGCTGGTCATCGCGATCCGGTGCGTGGTCCAGGCGAGGCCCGCGAGGTTGTTCAGCACGATGTCGAACCGCATCCGGGGCGAGGCGCCGAACGCCGTCGCGTTGCGCAGGAACGTGGGGCTGAACGAGTCGTCGGCGAGCGCGCTCACGTCGCGCTCGACGAGCGCCTTGCATCGGGCGTACGCCGTCTGCGGGTCGATCGGGCTCTCCTCGTCGACCACGCCCTGGGCGACGCCATAGACGCTGCACGAGGACATGTGCACGAACCGCTCGACGCCGGCCGCCTTGGCGGCGCGGGCCAGGCGGACCGTGCCGTGGTGGTTGATGTCGGCGGTGACCTCGCCGATGAGGTCGCCGATCGGGTCGTTCGACAGCTCGGCCAGGTGCACGACGGCGTCGTGGCCCGCCAGGTCCTCCGGCGTGACGTGGCGGACGTCCTTGACCAGCGTGCGGGGTTGCTCCCCGGCGGTGTGGCACAGCCAGCCCGACCGGTAGAACCCGGTGTCCAGGCCTGTGACCTGGTCGCCCCGCGCGATCAGCGTGGGCGCCAGCAGGCTGCCGAGGTATCCCTCGCTCCCTGTGACCAGGACGCGCATGCTCAGTCCTCCCACGTCTTCCAGGGCGCGCGGCCGCTGTCCCAGAGGCTGTTCAGCTCGGTCCAGTCGCGGAACGTGTCCATGCCCATCCAGAACCCCTCGTGCTCGTAGACGGAGAGCTCGCGATCGCGGGCCAGCTGCTGCAGGGGCGTGCTCTCGAGCATCACGGCGGGGTCGTCGTCGAGGTACTTGTCGACGAACTCGCGCTCGAACAGGAAGAAGCCGCCGTTGACCCAGCCGTCGGCGAGGGTGGGCTTCTCGTTGAACTCCACGACGGTGGCGCCCTCGACCCGCATCTCGCCGTAGCGGCTCGAGGGGTGCACGCCGGTCAGCGTGCCCAGCCGGCCGTGGGCGAGGTGGTGCGCGACGGCGGCGGAGATGTCCACGTCGCTGATGCCGTCGCCGTACGTCAGGGCGAAGCGGTCGGTGTCGAGGTGCGCGGCGACGCGACGGATCCGGGCCGCGGTGCCGGTGGTGAGGCCGGTCTCGACGAACGTGATCTCCCAGTCCTCGTCGCCGGCGGTGTTGTGGAACACCGCCGCCTGCGGGCGGCGCAGGTCGAGCGTGAAGTCCGAGGTCAGGTGGTGGTAGTCGAGGAAGTACTGCTTGATCAGGTCGCTCTTGTACCCGAGGGCCAGCACGAACCTGCGGAACCCGTGGTGGCCGTAGGCCTTCATGATGTGCCAGAGGATGGGGCGGCCGCCGATGTCGACCAGCGGCTTGGGCAGCTTCTCGCTCGCCTCGCGCAGGCGGGTCCCCATTCCCCCGCACAAGATGACGACGGGAATCTGGGCGGGATCGGCGCTCATGAGGCCTCCTAGCGGCAGGCGGGCGGGCGTGCGCAACGGCACGAGAGTACCGGGCCGTTTGCTATCAAATCATGCCCGAGCGGATGAAAACGGACAGACGCGCCCCGTCCCTCTTGACCCCCCTGACCGGGCAGGATGACGATTTGTCTGGTTCGCGGCCTTCGTGCCGCGTCCGCACACGGATGTGAACCTCGCCTCGCGCTCGACGCGGCGTGGCCGTGCGACAACCGGGGGATGACGATGGGAGTGCCGGATGGCGAGGTCGACCTGTCGGTGGTGATCGCGGCCTTCGACGCCGCGGCGACGCTGCCGGAGCAGCTGGCCGCGCTCGCGGGCCAGCGCACGAGCTGCGCCTGGGAGGTGGTCCTCGCCGACAACGGGTCGCGCGACGGCACCGTCAACGCGGCGCTCGCCTTCGCCACACGCCTGCCCGCGCTCCGGGTCGTCGACGCGTCGGCGCGCCGGGGCCCGGCGGCAGCGCGGAACGCCGGGGTCCGCGCTGCCCGGGGTCGGCACGTGGTCTTCTGCGACGCCGACGACGTGGTCGGCGAGGGCTGGCTGCAGGCGATGCACGAGGCCCTGCGCCGCCACGACTTCGTGGCCGGGCGGCTCGACGGGCGGCGCCTCAATGCGCCCGACGTGCGGGCGTCACGCACCCTGCCGCAGTCCCGCGGACTGCAGGAGTCCGCGCTGCTTCCGGGGCTGTGGCACGCGGGCGCCGGGAACATGGGCGTGCGGGCGGACCTGTTCCGCCGCATGGGCGGCTTCGATGAGTCGGCGCGCTGCCTCGAGGACACCGACTTGTGCTGGCGCATGGGGCTCGTCGGGGTGCGGCTGGTCTACGTCGAGGACGCCGTGGTCCACGCCCGGCTGCGCGAAGGGCTGCGGGTGACCGCCCGCCAGGGCTACCAGTACGGGGCGGGGGAGCGCTGGCTCGCCGAGCGGTACGCGGCGGTCGCGAGGGCCGTGACGGCCCGCCCCGAGCGGCTCGCCGCCGTCCCCGACAGCGGCCCGCCCAACGGCGGCGCTGCCGCGCGCCGACCCGGTCCCCGACCGTCCGCCGGACGCCAGGTCGGCAGGGTGCTGCGACGGGTGTCGGCCATCGCTGCCGAGCTGGCGCGGGTGCGGGGGCGTGGCGACCTGCAGGCGCTGTGCTGGTCCACCGCCTGGGGGCTGGGCTTCGCCCTCGGCCGCGGGCCGCAGCCCGTCCCCGTGGCGATCCCCCCGGAGGAGTCCCGTGCGGCCTGACGACGACGTCCTGGTCCTGCGTCGCGACCTGGGGCATTTCGGGTCTCCGCGCGTGCCCGGCCGCCGGGCCGTCCTGCAGCCGGTGGCGTGGATGGTGCGCCCCTTGACGTGCACGGTGGCGGTGGCCACCACCGGGCGCGTGGCGGCGCTCACGTTCGACGACGGGCCCTCCCCGGCGCACACCCCCGCCCTGCTCGACGTGCTCGCCGAGCGCCGGGTGCGCGCCACGTTCTTCGTACTCGCCACCGCCGCACAGGCGCACCCTGGGCTCGTCCGCCGGATCGTCGCGGACGGGCACGAGCTGGCGCTGCACGGGTGGGACCACCGGCGGCTCGGAGGGCTGCCCACCGGGGAGGCCGTGGGCCGCGTGGCCGCCGCGCGCGACGAGGTCGAACAGCTGTCAGGCGTCCGGGTGCGGCTGTTCCGACCGCCGTACGGCGCGCACACCCCCGCCCAGCTCCGCGGCTGGTCCCGCCTCGGGCTCGACGTGGTGCTGTGGTCCGGGTGGGCGGAGGACTGGCGCCACGACGAGGAGGAGGCGGTCGCGGCGCGCGCGATCGCCGCGCTCACCCCGGGGGGGATCCTCCTCCTGCACGACGTGCGCGGCGATCCGGAGACCGCGGGGCCCGACGAGGAGCTCCCTCACTTCGACCGCGCCGACGTCTTGCGCCGGCTGCTCGACGGCGCCCCGGACTACACGTTCCAGACTGTCGGCGAGCTGGTCGCGGCCCATCCCCGTATCCGCATGGTGCTGCGCGACCTGATGGGCTGAGGCCCAACCGCCCCAACCGCCCCAACCGGCCCAACCGCCCCGGTCGCTCGGGCGCCCTCGTCGGGCGCGGGCTCCGGTCGTCGACGGCCGGTCACCGTTCTGGCGACGGACCCGTGTGCTGCCCGAACGCCCGCAATCCTGCGCGCACCAGGACCGTGGAGGCGGCGACGATCAGCGCCAGCGCCCCCGCTGCCGTGGCGGGCTGCAGGCCCGTCCCCAGCCCGAGCGCCAGCACGGCCGCACCGGTTGTCAGCGCGGTCTTCTCCCTGTGACTCATGTTCCGTCCCCCTGCTTCGTTGCGGGCGCGTGCTTCGTTGCGGGCGCGCCGTCTGCGGCTGACCGTGACGGCGATGTGCGGCACGGTGGCCGCAGCGGTCCGGTGGGCGTGGCACAGGCGTCGGGGCCAGGCAAGGGTGTCGGATGAATCGTGGACAGAGGGCATCGGGAGGGCGAGCGGGTCTCGGCAAGCACGTCACCGCCGTCGCCGACGAGACGACGGTGGACCGTCCGGGCTGGGGCGGGAGACGCTCAGGCGAGCACCGCGTCCAGGCGCCGCACCACGTGGTGGGCGATCTCGAACGACGCGGTCGCGGCGGGCGAGGGGGCGTTGAGCACGTGCACCTGGCGCGGCGCCGACTTCACCAGGAAGTCGTCGACGAGCGTCCCGTCCCGGCGGATGGCCTGGGCGCGCACCCCGGCCGGCGCGAGGCGCAGGTCGGCGACGGTGATCGCGGGCACCAGCCGGGCCAGGCTGCGCGCGAACGCACGGGCCGAGAGCGAGCGGAGCACCTCGGCCGCGCCGGGCGCCACGTTGCGCCGGGCGAGGCGCCACATCCCGGGCCACGTCGCGGCGTCGACCACGTCGCGGGTCGAGACCGTCGACCAGGTGTAGCCCTCGCGGGCCAGCGCGAGCACCGCGTTCGGGCCCGCGTGCACGGCGCCGTCGATCATCCGGGTCAGGTGCACCCCAAGGAACGGGAACCGCGGGTCGGGCACGGGGTAGACCAGGCCCCGCACGAGCCCTGCCGCCCCGGGCGTCAGCTCGAAGTACTCGCCGCGGAACGGCACGATGCGGGCCTCGGGGTCGATCCCGGAGGCCCGCGCCAGCCGATCGGCGTGCAGCCCGGCGCAGGCGACCACCGCGTCGGCCTCGCGGTCGGCCTGGTCGGTGCGCACGTGCACCCGCCGCCCCGATGTGCGGATGGCGACGACGGCCTCGCCGAGCCTGACCCGACCGCCGCCCGCCTCGATGTCCTCGACCAGCGCGCGGCACACCCCGGGGTAGTCCACGATGCCGGTGCTCTCCACCCGCAGTGCGCCCACGCAGCGCACGTGCGGCTCGTAGTCGCGGGCCTCGGCGGGCGTGACCAGTCGGGCGTCCACCCCGTTGGCCTCGGCGCGCTGCGCGAGCCGGTGCAGCCCGGGCAGCTCGTGCTCCTCGGTGGCCACCACGAGCTTGCCGCAGGTCTGCACGGGGATGCCGCGCGAGCGCGCGTAGGCCGTCATGGACCGCGCGCCCGCGGCGCTCATGGCGGCCTTGAAGCTGCCCGGCGCGTAGTACAGCCCTGAGTGGATGACGCCCGAGTTGCGCCCCGTCTGGTGCAGTGCGACGTCCGGCTCCTTGTCCACCACGACCACCTCGTCGCCGCGCCCCGCCAGGCGCGCGGCCACGGCGAGGCCGACGATGCCGGCGCCCACCACCACGACCCGCGTCACGGTCGAGCCGTCCGCGCCTCGACGAGCGCGCTGTGCCGCCCGATCGCGGACGTGACGCCCTCGGGCGTGTCGTGCGGGGCGCGGGCCGGTCCTCCGGCGGCGTGCTCGGACGTCGTGGTCATGTGTGCCTCCGTGCCGGACGAGATGCTGGGCGATCAGCTGGGTGGTGCGGGGCGGACGCGGGAGCGGCGGTGGGATCGTCCGTGCGCAGAGCGTCCTTTTCCTCACCTTCTCACACCGTCTGTCCGGTTCCGGGGGACTGTCGCCCCCGAGGCGCCGACGCGCGCCCGAGGGGGTGAAACGTGCCCGGATTGACCCGAACTGGAATGATTTGGGGCCACAATGGCGACACACCCACCGGAGGAGCCGCATGGACGTCCACGCACCGCTGCGCGCCGCCGGCGCAGGCCACAGGGGCCCGGGCCGCGCCCGCGCGACGTCACTCCTGGAGCTGCTCGGCGGAGCCCGATGAACGGGCCGGGAGCGGTGCTCGGCCGGATCGAGGCGACGCGGCCCTGGTTCGGCCCCGAGGAGGTCGCGGCGGTCACCGACGTCATCGCCTCGGGCTGGCTCGCGCAGGGACCCCGGGTGGCGCAGTTCGAGGAGGAGTTCGCGGACGCGCAGCAGGCGGGCTTCGCGGTGGCCGCCTCCTCCGGGTCCGCCGCGCTGCACCTGGCGCTCGCGGCGGTGGGGGTCGGCCCGGGGGACGACGTCGTCGTGCCCTCCTCCTCCCTCAGCGCCACCGCGGACGCGGTGGCGCGCGTCGGCGCCCGTCCGATCTTCGCCGACGTCGACGCGGTGACCGGCACCCTCACCGGCGCCCACGTCGCCGCGGCGCTGACGCCGCGAACCCGGGCCGTGATCGCCGTCGACGTGGACGGGATCCCGGTCGACCTGGACGACGTGCGCCTGGTCTGCGACCCGGTGGACGTCGTCGTCGTCGAGGACGCGGCCGACGGCGCGGGGGCGAGGTACCGCGGGCGGCCCGTCGGCGCCGGCGCCGAGATCGCCGCGTGGTCCTTTCACCCGCACGCGCTGCTCACCACCGGCGAGGGCGGCATGGTCACGACGGTGCGCCCCGAGTGGGCCGCACGCGCCCGGCGCCTGCGCGGGGACGCGGCGAGCGCCGCGGCCGCTGAGCGGCACACGGGGGTCCCCACGACCACTCAGGAGCACCCCGAGGCCGCGTTCGGCTACCGGATGACGGACCTGCAGGCCGCCGTGGGCCTGGCGCAGCTCGGGCGCCTGCGGGAGGTGGTCGCCCGCCGCCGCGCGGTCGCCGCCGCGTACACCCAGCAGATCGCCGGCATCCCCGCGCTGCGGCCGGTCCAGGACCCGCCGTGGGGGACGAGCAATGGCCAGGCCTACCGTGTGGAGGTCCAGGACGGGTTCCCGCTCGACCGTGACGGACTGCTGGCCCACCTGGCGCACGCGGGCGTCGCGGCGCGGCGCGGCGCCACGGCGGCTCACAGGGAGCCCTCGTACGCGGGCTCTGCCCACGTCCCGCTCCCGGTGACGGAGCGCCTCGCCGACTCGACGCTGGTCCTCCCGGCGCACCAGCACCTCACCGAGGCGGACCAGGACCGGGTCGTCGAAGCGCTGCGCGTGGCGGCACGCGGCTAGTCGTCCCGCCCCGGGCGGTGTCAGGCCCCGCCCGTAGAATGCGGACGCACCCCGGATCCCGCAGGATCCGGGGCTCTCGTGCTGCCGCGCCCCTCGCCCGGCCGCCCGCCGTGCGCGCGGACGGGCCCCGGGCAAGGCCGAAGGGAACCATGGACCTCACCGGAATCCTGCCCGCCTTCCTCGCCGACCCCGCCGCCGCCCGAGCGCTCGAGCTGGCGCCCGCCCGAGGGCAGGTCGACGTCGTCGGACCGGCCGGCATCCGGCCGCCGCTGCTCGCGGCGCTCGCGGGCGCCCACCAGCCAGGCGTCTCCGCGCCCGCCGTGCGCCCCCGCCCGCTCGTGGTCGTCACCGCCACCGGGCGCGACGCCGACGAGCTCGCCAGCGCGCTGCGGTGCTACCTGCCGGACGACGACGTCGCCGTGCTGCCGGCCTGGGAGACGCTGCCCCACGAGCGACTGTCGCCGCGCAGCGACACCGTCGCACGGCGTCTCGCGGTGTTCCGCCGGTTGGCGCACCCGAGCTCGGACCTGGACCTCGCCGGGCCCATCCGGGTGCTGGTCATGCCGGTCCGCGCGATGCTGCAGCCCGTCGTGGCGGGGCTCGGCGAGCTCGAGCCCGTCTCGCTGGCCGTCGGCGACCGCGTCGACCTGGCCGAGATCGCGGACCGGCTCGTCGCCGCGGCGTACTCGCGCGTGGACATGGTCGAGAAGCGCGGGGAGTTCGCGGTGCGCGGCGGCATCCTCGACGTGTTCCCGCCCACCGAGGACCACCCCCTGCGCATCGAGTTCTGGGGCGAGGACGTCGAGGAGATCCGCTGGTTCTCCGTGGCCGACCAGCGGAGCCTCGAGGTGGCGACGCACGGCCTGTGGGCGCCTCCCTGCCGGGAGATCCTGCTGACCGACGACGTGCGGGAGCGCGCCGCCGCGCTCGTGGACGAGCTGCCCGCGGCCGCCGAGATGCTGGCCAAGCTCGCGGCCGGGGTGGCGGTCGAGGGCATGGAGTCCCTCGCGCCCGTGCTCGTGGACGAGATGGTCCCCGTGCTCGACCTGGTGCCGGACGACTCGCTGCTCGTGCTGGCCGACCCGGAGCGGGTCCGCCGCCGGGCCCACGACCTGGCGGCCACCACCGACGAGTTCCTCGCCGCCGCCTGGACGTCGGCGGCAGCCGGCGCCGCGACGCCCCTCGACCTGTCCGCGGCCTCGTTCGCGACCTTCGCCGAGGTCCGCGCCCTCGCGGAGGTGCGCGGGCTGGGCTGGTGGACGCTCAGCCCGTTCACCCTCGACGTCGACGGGGCCGGCGCCGCCGAGCCCGGCATGACGCCCTTCGTGGACCCCGACGCGGGGGAGACCCTGGTGCTGGCGGCCCGCGAGGTCGAGCGCTACCGCGGCGAGGTCGCCCGGGCCGTCGCCCACCTGCGCGAGCACCAGCAGGCGGGGTGGCGCGTCGTCCTCGCGACCGAGGGCCACGGCCCGGCCCAGCGGATGGCCGAGCAGCTCCGGGCGGCGGACGTGCCCGCCCGCCTGGTGCCGCAGATCCCCGAGGAGCCGGAGCCCGGCGTGGTGCTGGTCGTGCCCGCCCCCGCAGGCCCCGGCTTCGTCTTCGAGGACCTCGGCCTGGCTGTGCTCTCGGAGTCCGACCTCACCGGCCGGGCCGGGACCTCCACCCGCGACATGCGCAGGATGCCGAGCCGTCGGCGCAACACCGTCGACCCGCTGCAGCTGCGACCCGGCGACTACGTGGTGCACGAGCAGCACGGCGTCGGGCGGTTCGTCGAGCTCGTGCAGCGCACCATCGGCTCCGGCGCCAGCGCCGCGACCCGCGAGTACATGGTGGTCGAGTACGCCGCGAGCAAGCGCGGGCAGCCGGGCGACCGCCTGTTCGTGCCCACCGACCAGCTCGACCAGGTCACCAAGTACGTGGGCGGCGAGTCGCCGGGCCTGAGCAAGATGGGCGGCGGCGACTGGGCGAAGACCAAGAGCCGCGCGCGCAAGGCCGTCAAGGAGATCGCCGCCGAGCTGATCCGCCTGTACGCGGCCCGGATGGCGACGTCGGGGCACGCGTTCGGGCCCGACACCCCGTGGCAGCGCGAGCTCGAGGACGCCTTCGCCTACGTCGAGACGCCCGACCAGCTCGTCACCATCGACGAGGTCAAGGCCGACATGGAGAAGCCCGTCCCGATGGACCGGCTGGTGTGCGGCGACGTCGGCTACGGCAAGACCGAGATCGCGGTGCGCGCGGCGTTCAAGGCGGTGCAGGACGGCAAGCAGGTCGCCGTGCTGGTGCCGACCACGCTGCTGGTGCAGCAGCACCTCGACACGTTCCTCGAGCGGTACGCGCCGTTCCCCGTGACGGTCAAGGCGCTGTCCCGGTTCCAGACCGCGGCGGAGAGCAAGGCGGTCGTCGAGGGCCTCAAGGACGGGTCGGTCGACATCGTCATCGGCACGCACCGGCTGATCACCGGCGACGTGCGGTTCAAGGACCTGGGCCTGGTGATCGTCGACGAGGAGCAGCGGTTCGGCGTCGAGCACAAGGAGACGCTCAAGGCGCTGCGCACCAACGTGGACGTGCTGGCGATGAGCGCCACGCCCATCCCGCGCACGCTCGAGATGGCGGTCACCGGCATCCGGGAGATGTCCACCCTGGCGACCCCGCCGGAGGAGCGGCACCCGGTCCTGACCTTCGTCGGCCCCTACGAGGAGAAGCAGATCTCCGCGGCGATCCGTCGCGAGCTGCTCCGCGAGGGGCAGGTCTTCTACGTGCACAACAAGGTCGACTCGATCGAGCGGACCGCGGCCCGCCTCGCGGAGCTCGTGCCCGAGGCCCGCATCGCGGTGGCCCACGGCAAGATGCACGAGAACCAGCTCGAGCAGGTCATCGTCGACTTCTGGGAGAAGAAGTTCGACGTGCTCGTCTGCACGACGATCGTCGAGACCGGCCTGGACATCTCGAACGCGAACACCCTCATCCTGGAGCGGGCGGACCTGTTGGGCCTGTCCCAGCTGCACCAGCTCCGCGGCCGTGTGGGCCGCGGGCGCGAGCGGGCCTACGCCTACTTCCTCTACCCGCCCGAGCGCCCCCTCACCGAGACCGCGCACGACCGGCTCCAGACCATCGCCGCGAACACCGACCTGGGCGCCGGGATGGCGGTGGCCATGAAGGACCTGGAGATCCGCGGGGCGGGCAACCTGCTGGGCGGCGAGCAGTCCGGCCACATCGAGGGCGTGGGCTTCGACCTGTACATCCGCATGGTCGGGGAGGCGGTCGCGAGCTACCGGGGCGACACCGAGGAGGAGGCCCCGGACGTCACCATCGAACTGCCGGTCGACGCGCACATCCCGCACGACTACATCGCGCACGAGCGGCTGCGCCTCGAGGCCTACCGGAAGATCGCCGCTGCCTCCGACTCGGCCGCCCTCGCCGAGGTGCGCGCCGAGCTGGTCGACCGGTACGGGCCGGTGCCCGAGGCGGTGGCGAACCTCTTCGAGGTGGCGGACTTCCGCTCCCACGCGCGCGCCGCCGGGCTCGCGGACATCACGGCCCAGGGCAAGTTCGTGCGGTTCGCCCCCGTCGACCTGCCCGAGTCGGCGCAGCTGCGGCTCAAGCGGCTCTACCCCGGCACGGTGCTCAAGCCGGCGGTCCGCACGATCCTGGTGCCGTTCCCGACGACGGCGCGGATCGGCGGCCGCCCGCTGCACGGCGACGAGGTGCTGGCCTGGGCACGCCAGCTCATCGACGCGGTGATCAGCGGGGACGTGTCGGCCGCCGCGCAGGTCGGCACCGGCGCGGCTCGGCGGTGAGGTGGCTGGGCGTCGGATCGGCAGCGCCTACGATGGGCCGGTCTGGAATGCGACGACGCAGGAGGTCTCCACAGTGACGGCGAACATTTCCCGGTCGGCCCGGCCGCGTCGGGCGGCGGTGGCGGCGTCAGCGCTCGCCGTCGCCAGCCTGCTGGGCGCGTGCAGCGGCCAACCCGGAGCCGCGGCCGTCGTCGACGGCGAGGAGATCTCCGCGGCCGAGCTCCAAGACGCGGTCGCCGAGGTGGGCCCGTTCCTGCAGGGCGCGACCCCGATCACGGTGCTCACGGTGCTCGTGCAGACCCCGGCGGTGGACCGGGTCGCCGCCGAGAACGGCGTGGCGGCCTCCGACGCGGACGCCGACGCGCTGCTGTCAGACATCGCGGCGCAGGCGGGGATGACCGACCTGTCCTTCGGGGACGGCGCCCGGGCTGTCGCCCGGTACTCGCTGGAGATCAACGCGCTCCAGTCGCTGCCGAACGCCGGTGACGTGCTCGCCCAGCTCACCGAGGAGGTGGCCTCCTCCGACGTCGAGGTCAGCCCTCGGTACGCCGACGTGACGGCCGACAACCAGCTGGTGGCGCCCGCTCGTGACTGGCTCGTCCTGTCCCAGGACTCCGCGGGCGGATGAGCCAGGCCTCGGCGGGTCCTGACGCGGGCGGGCCGGGCGACGAGCCCGGCTCCGGCCTGCGCGCGCTCGTCGAGGTGATGGACCGGCTGCGCTCGCCGGACGGCTGCCCGTGGGACGCGGAGCAGACGCACCGCTCGCTCGTGCCCTACGTGCTCGAGGAGGCCCACGAGGTCGCCGAGGCGATCGAGCAGGGGGATCGCGCGGGCATGCGCGAGGAGCTCGGCGACCTGCTGCTGCAGGTCGTCTTCCACGCGCGCATCGCCGAGGAGGACCCGGACGACCCCTTCGACGTCGACGACGTCGCGCGTGGCATCACCGCCAAACTGGTCCGGCGGCACCCGCACGTCTTCGCCGACGCGTCTGGGGCCGGCTCCCTCGAGGACCTGCACGTCCAGTGGGATCGGATCAAGGCCGAGGAGAAGCGCAGGGCCTCGGTGCTGGACGGCATCCCGGCGACCCTGGGCGCGGTGGCCCGCGCGCAGAAGGTCGTGGGCCGCGCCCGGCGCTCGGGCCACGACGACCTGGTCTCGGTGGACGCGCGTGCCCGGGCGGAGAGCCTGGGCGAGCGGCTGCTGGACCTCGTGGCCGAGGCGCAGGCCGCGGGCGTCGACGCGGAGCAGGAGCTGCGCGCGGCGACCCGGGAGCTGGAGTCGCGGGTTCGTGGCGCCGAGGCGCGACGCCCGCAGACGTGAGCAGGAACGTCTCGATACGCGGACGCTTGGGAGCGGGGATCAGGCCCAAGGTCCGTGGTCGGGGAGCGTGCGCCTCACGAGAATGTGTAGCTGTTGCCTGATGGCAACCCACTGGACGAGACGAAGGGCCAGATGATGAGGATCGGCGTCCCGCGCGAGCAGCGCCCGGGCGAGCGGCTTGTCGCCGCGACTCCCAAGACCGTGGCCCAGCTGGTCAAGCTGGGCTACGACGTCGTGGTCGAGTCGGGGGCCGGAGCCGCGGCGAACTTCCCTGACACCGCGTACGAGGAGGCGGGCGCCAGCATCGGCGCCTTCGCCGACGTGTGGTCCAGCGACGTCGTCACCGCCGTCGAAGCCCCCGGCGAGGCGCAGCTCGAGGCGCTGCGGCCCGGCGCCACGGTGGTGTCGATGATGGCCCCGGCCACGCACCCCGAGCTGCTGGCTGCGATGGCCGCGCGCGAGGTGAACGCGTTGGCGCTCGACGCCGTGCCGCGCATCTCCCGCGCGCAGGCCCTCGACGTGCTCTCAACGCTGTCCAACGTCGCCGGGTACCGGGCCGTCATCGAGGCCGCCGAGGAGTACGGCGGCATGTTCTCCGGCCAGGTCACGGCCGCCGGCAAGACGCCGCCCGCGCATGTCTTCGTGATCGGCGCGGGGGTCGCGGGGCTCGCGGCGATCGGCGCCGCCGGCAGCCTCGGCGCCCAGGTGCGCGCGTTCGACGTGCGGCCCGAGGTCGGCGAGCAGATCGAGTCGATGGGCGCGCAGTTCGTCCAGGCGCAGACCGCGCAGCAGGAGGTCAGCTCCGACGGCTACGCGAGCGCGCTGACCGCCGAGCAGGAGGAGTTCACGGCGCGCATGTACGCCGAGGAGACCCGCAAGGCGGACATCGTCATCACCACGGCGCTGGTGCGCGGCCAGGCTCCGACGACCATCACCGCCGAGATGGTCGCCGCGATGCGGCCCGGCTCGGTCATCGTGGACCTCGCGGCCTCGGGCGGCGGCAACTGCGAGCTCACCGTCCCCGGCGAGCGCGTGGTCACCGAGAACGGCGTCGTCATCCTGGGCTACACCGACCTCACGAGCCGGATGCCGCAGCACACCTCGCAGTTGTTCGGCACCAACATCGTGCACCTCATGGCGCTGCTCACCCCGGAGAAGGACGGCACGCTCGTCCTCGACCTGGAGGACGTGGTCCAGCGCGGCATGACCGTCGTCGGGTCGGGGGAGGTCCTCTGGCCGCCGCCGCCCGTCCAGGTCTCCGCCGCGCCCGCGCCGTCGGCCCAGCCCGCCGCACCCGCCCCCGCCGCGGTCGACCCCGCCGAGGCCGCCCGGGCCGCGCAGGCGCGCGGCCAGCGGCGTATGGCGATGGCCGGCCTCGGCGCCGTGCTGCTCGCGCTCGCGCTGATGTTCGTCCCCGCGGCGTTCCTCGGGCACTTCACGGTGTTCGTCCTCGCGGTGATCATCGGCTACTACGTCATCTCGAACGTGAGCCACTCGTTGCACACGCCGCTGATGGCCCAGACCAACGCGATCTCGGGGATCATCCTCGTCGGGGCGCTGCTGCAGATCGGCTCGGAGAGCTGGATCGTCTCGACGCTGGCGTTCGTCGCCGCGACCGTGGCCAGCATCAACATCTTCGGTGGGTTCCTGGTCGCGTACCGCATGATCGGGATGTTCAGGAAGGACGCCTGATGCTGACGTCGCTCGCCCAGGCCGTGTACCTCGTCGCGGCCGTCCTGTTCGTGCTGTCCCTCGCGGGACTCTCCAAGCCCGAGTCCGCACGGCGCGGCAACGTGCTCGGCATGGTCGGCATGGGCCTGGCCCTGATGGCCACCGTCCTGCTCGCCGCGCAGAGCTCGGAGCGCCCGGTCTTCGTGACCCTCATGCTCATCGCGCTGGTGTTCCTCATCGGGGCCACCGTCGGGACGTGGCAGGCCCGCAAGGTCGAGATGACGCAGATGCCCGAGATGATCGCGATGCTGCACAGCTTCGTGGGCCTCGCGGCGGTGCTCGTCGGCTTCAACTCCTACCTGACGGAGACCCCCGACACGGTGCACCTCGTCGAGGTCTTCCTCGGGGTGTTCATCGGCGCGGTGACCTTCACCGGGTCGATCGTGGCCTACCTCAAGCTCGCCGCGAAGATCTCCTCGGCGCCGATGATGATCCCGGGCCGCAACTGGCTCAACCTGGGCGCGGTGGTCGCCTCGCTGGGGCTGATGGGCTGGTTCATCGCGGACGCCTCGCTGGCGCCGCTGGTCGCGATGACGGTGATCGCGCTGCTCGTCGGGTGGCACCTGGTCGCGTCCATCGGCGGCGGGGACATGCCCGTGGTGGTCTCGATGCTCAACTCGTACTCCGGGTGGGCGGCCGCCGCGGCCGGCTTCATGCTGAGCAACGACCTGCTCATCGTGGTGGGCGCCCTCGTCGGCTCCTCCGGCGCGATCCTCAGCTGGATCATGTGCAAGGCGATGAACCGCTCGTTCGTCTCGGTGATCCTCGGCGGGTTCGGGGCCGAGGGCGGCACGGTCGTGGCCTCCGACACGGACTACGGCGAGCACCGCGAGGTCAGCGCCGCCGAGGTCGCGGAGATGCTCAAGAACGCCCGCTCGGTCATCGTGACCCCCGGCTACGGCATGGCGGTGGCCAAGGCGCAGTACCCCGTTGCGGACCTGGTCCAGCGGCTGCGCGGCCAGGGCGTCAACGTCCGCTTCGGCGTGCACCCGGTCGCGGGGCGCCTGCCCGGCCACATGAACGTGCTGCTGGCCGAGGCCAAGGTGCCGTACGACATCGTGCTCGAGATGGACGAGATCAACGACGACTTCGCGGACACCGACGTCGTGCTGGTGATCGGCGCGAACGACACCGTGAACCCCGCGGCGCTGGAGGACCCGGGCTCGCCCATCGCGGGCATGCCGGTGCTCGAGGTGTGGGGCTCGCGCCAGGTCATCGTGTTCAAGCGGTCGATGGCCACCGGCTATGCGGGCGTGCAGAACCCGCTGTTCTTCCGGGACAACACCGCGATGCTCTTCGGTGACGCGAAGTCCCAGGTGGAGAACATCATCCAGGCGTTCTGAGCCGCCGTCGCCGACGTCAGCCGCCCGGCAGGCGCCCGACCCGCTCCGGGGAGACCCTGGAGGCAGGGCGGGCGCCTGTCGCGTCTGGCGGGCGGCGACCGGCCTGGTGGGCGGGTCGACCGGGTTTGGGCGGCTAGTCCACCGGCGCCGTTGTCCAGGAGCCGAAGGTCCCGCCGCGCCCCGTGGCCCACGCCACTAGGCTGAGGTCGCAACCCCACCTTTCGTCGAAGGAGCCACCATGGCCAGCATTGAGGCCGTCGGAGCCAGGGAGATCCTGGACTCGCGCGGAAACCCCACCGTGGAGGTCGAGGTCGCTCTCGACGACGGCACCATCGCCCGCGCGGGTGTGCCCTCGGGCGCGTCCACCGGCGCGTTCGAGGCCGTCGAGCGCCGTGACGGCGACAAGGGCCGTTACCTGGGCAAGGGCGTCGAAGACGCCGTCAACGCGGTGATCGACGAGATCGCCCCTGAGATCATCGGCTTCGAGGCCTCCGAGCAGCGCCTGGTGGACCAGGCCCTGATCGACCTCGACGGCACGCCCAACAAGGGCAAGCTCGGCGCGAACGCCATCCTCGGCGTCTCGCTCGCCGTCGCCAAGGCCGCGGCCGACTCGGCCGACCTGCCGCTGTTCCGCTACGTCGGCGGCCCGAACGCGCACATCCTGCCCGTTCCGATGATGAACATCCTCAACGGTGGGTCGCACGCCGACTCCAACGTCGACATCCAGGAGTTCATGGTCGCGCCCATCGGCGCCACCACGTTCCGCGAGGCGCTGCGCACCGGCGCCGAGGTCTACCACTCCCTCAAGTCCGTGCTGAAGAGCAAGGGCCTGAGCACGGGCCTGGGCGACGAGGGCGGCTTCGCCCCCAACCTCGGCAGCAACCGCGAGGCGCTCGACCTGATCCTCGTGGCCGTCGAGAAGGCCGGCTTCATGCCCGGCAAGGACGTCGGGCTCGCGCTCGACGTCGCGGCGACCGAGTTCTTCAAGGACGGCGCGTACCAGTTCGAGGGCCGGGCGTTCACGCCGGCCGAGATGATCGAGTACTACGAGGGCCTCGTCCGCGACTACCCGCTGGTCTCGATCGAGGACCCGCTGTCCGAGGACGAGTGGAACTCCTGGGCTGCGCTCATGGGCGTCGTCGGCGACCGCGTGCAGATCGTCGGCGACGACCTGTTCGTCACCAACCCGGTCCGCCTGGCCAAGGGCATCGAGCTCAAGGCCGCGAACTCGCTGCTGGTCAAGCTCAACCAGATCGGCACGCTCACCGAGACGCTCGACGCTGTCGAGATGGCGCAGCGCAACGGCTTCACCACGATGACCTCGCACCGCTCCGGCGAGACCGAGGACACGACGATCGCCGACCTGTCCGTCGCGACCAACGCCGGCCAGATCAAGACGGGCGCCCCCGCCCGTGGCGAGCGCATCAACAAGTACAACCAGCTGCTCCGCATCGAGGAGGAGCTGGACGACGCCGGCCGTTACGCCGGCGCCACCGCCTTCCCGCGGTGGAAGCAGGCCTGACCAGGGCGTAGCCCTCGTCGCTCTCGGAGGCCGGTGACCGTCATGGTCGCCGGCCTCCGGTGCGTCCGGCCCCCTGCGGAGGGCTGGTGAAGGTCTTGATCGCATCGCGACGCGGCCCGCCCTCCTGCGCGCCGATCTGCGGTCCGCGGGGCACAATCGTCGCGTGCCCTCCGCCCGACGCCCTCCCTCCCCGCGCCAAGGCGCGGGCGGGTCGCGCCAGGGGAGCGGTGGGCCGCGCACCGGGAGCACGCCGCGGGTGAGCACGGGCCGCGGCAAGTCCCCGCGGTCCTCGGCCCCGCGCCCGTCGGCCACCCGGCCGGCGTCCGCGCGCCCGGCGGCCCGCGCCTCCGGGACGACGCCGCCGCGGGGCGTGCCCCGTGCCGAGGCGGTCCAGACGCCCGTCCCACGGCTGTTCACCGTGCGGGTCATGGTGCTCGGGGTCGTCACCATGATCGCGTTCGTGCTGGTCTTCCCCACGCTGCGCAGCTACCTGGCGCAGCGGGTCGAGCTCGAGCAGCTCACCGCCCAGGCGGAGGCGGCGCGGCTGCGCAACGACGAGCTCGTGGCGGCGGTCGACAGGTGGAGCGACGACGCGTACGTCGTGGCCCAGGCACGTGCCCGGCTGGGCTACGTGCTGCCCGGGGAGACCGCCTACCGGGTGGCCGATCCCGAGAGCGCCCCCGCCTCGACGGCCACCCCTCCGAGTGGCGGCGCCGCCGGGGGCGAGCAGCAGGACGCGCCGCTGCCCTGGTACGCGACGGTGTGGGAGTCGGTGCGCGCGGCGGGCGTGGCCGACCTCGGCCCCGCAGTGGACGACCCGGCGCCCTGACAGCCGCGCGCCGCCGGGGCGCGCCGACGCGGCCGCGCTGACGGCGTGGCCATCTGGCTGCGGGAGAATGGCCCGGGCCTGGCCGTGCGCCGGGCGAAGGACCACCGTCCCGCGGACCCGCGGGCACTCTCTGGAACGGACGTGCAGTGAGCGAGATCCCCCTGGCGAGGACCGATGACCCCGTCGTGACCGACGGCGACCTGGAGGTGCTCCGCGAGCAGCTCGGCAGGCCCCCGCGCGGGGT
The DNA here is from genome assembly GCF_024508335.1 of Cellulomonas chengniuliangii. NCBI lineage: Bacteria > Bacillati > Actinomycetota > Actinomycetes > Micrococcales > Cellulomonadaceae > Cellulomonas > Cellulomonas chengniuliangii. Next base: position 863,706 of record NZ_CP101988.1, read on the forward strand.
TGTCGCGGTCGCGGCGCGCTGCGTGTGCGGCCGGCCCCTGGTGGTGCGGACGGCGCCTCGCCTGGACGACGGCACCCCGTTCCCGACGACGTTCTACCTGACATGCCCGCCCGCGGTGGCGGCGGTCAGCACGCTCGAGGCCAGCGGCCTGATGAAGGAGCTCACGGCGCGCCTGCGGGAGGACGAGGAGCTCGCGGCCGCGTACCAGCGGGCCCATGTGGCGTACCTCGCACAGCGTGAGGAGCTGGCGCACGTGGAGGAGATCGCGGGGATCTCCGCCGGTGGTATGCCCACCCGGGTGAAGTGCCTGCATGTGCTGGTCGGGCACGCCTTGGCCTCTGGCCCCGGGGTCAACCCGGTGGGCGACGAGACGCTGGGGCTGCTGCGCGACGTGTGGCGCCCGGACCGCTGCAGCTGCTGACCGAGGGCGGGGGCGACGGCGTGGTGGTGGAAGGATGAGCGCCATGACGCGTGTGGCTGCCATCGACTGCGGGACGAACTCGATCCGACTCCTGGTCGCCGACGTCGACCCCGCGGCGGGGACCCTCGTCGACCTGGACCGCCGGATGGAGGTGGTCCGGCTCGGGCAGGGCGTGGACAAGACGGGGAGGCTCGCGCCGGAGGCCCTCGAGCGCACGCTCGAGGCGACAGCCCGCTACTCGAAGGTCTGCGGCGACCTGGGGGTCGAGCGCATCCGGTTCGTGGCGACGAGCGCGTCTCGCGACGCCGAGAACCGGTCGGACTTCGTGGACGGCGTCCGCGCCGCGCTGGGCGTCGAGCCCGAGGTCATCGGCGGCCAGGAGGAGGCGGCGCTGTCCTTCCGCGGCGCCACCGGCGTGGTCGCGGCGCGCAGGCCCGGGCCGTTCCTGGTGGTCGACCTGGGCGGTGGCTCGACCGAGGTGGTGATCGGCACGAGCGCCCCGGAGGCCGCGTTCTCGATGGACGTGGGCTGCGTGCGGCTCACCGAGCGGCATCTGCTGACCGACCCGCCCACCGCCGGGCAGCGGGCGGCCGCGCACGCGGACGTGGCGGCGGCCCTGGACGAGGCGGCGCTCACCGTGCCGTTCGGCGACACGGTGACGCTGGTCGGCCTGGCGGGGTCGGTGACCACCGTCACGGCGCACGCGCTGGGCTTGGAGGCGTACGACCCTCGGCGCATCGACGGCGCCGTGCTGCCCGTCGAGACGGTCCTCGCCGCGTGCGACGACCTGTTGGCGCGGGACCGCGGATCGCGCGCCGCGCTGGGCTTCATGCACCCGGGCCGGGTCGACGTGATCGGCGCCGGCGCGCTGGTGTGGCACGACGTCGTGGCGCGGGTGCGCGACGCGGTGCGGGCGCAGGGCCGCGACCTCTCTGAGGTCGTCACCTCGGAGCACGACATCCTCGACGGGATCGCCTGGAGCATCGCCTGACCTGAGGACGGGACGGCGCCGCCTGGCCCGTCTGCCTCGCGCCCGTGCGGGCCCGAGCCGGCGCGCGCGCACCCGGACGGGTGAATCCGATCGGCGAAGTACTTCACTGTGCCCGGTACTGCGCGATCCGTAGTACCGTGCGTGTCGCGGGAGCCCGCGGAGGGGCGGGCTCCCGCGACGACAATCGCCAGGAGGCACCGATGGACACCACCCAGTTGCTGAAGGGGGTCCTCGACGTCGCGGTCCTCGCGGTCGTCGCCGAGGAGGACGGCTACGGCTACGACGTCCTGCGTCGGCTGCGGGCCGGCGGGCTCGAGCAGGTCGGCGACGCGTCGGTGTACGGCACGCTGCGGCGGTTGTACTCGTCGGGGGCGCTGACGTCCTACGTCGTGCCCAGCGACGAGGGGCCGCACCGCAAGTACTACGGCATCAACGCGCAGGGCCGGGCGATGCTCGCGGCGCAGCGCAAGGACTGGTTCGAGTTCGCGGGCACCATGTCGCGACTGCTGGAGACGGAGACTTCCCGATGAGCGGCACCCACGCAGGCCACGGCGTCATCACCGACGCCCACACCTACGCCGCCGAGGTGCGGCGCCACCTCGTCGGCCTCACCCCCGAGCAGGTGGACGACCTGACCGACGGGCTCGAGGCCGATCTGGGGGAGGCGCTGGTCGACGCGCCCGGCACCGACGACCTGGTCGGCAGGTTCGGCCAGCCGAGCGCCTACGCCGCCGAGCTGCGCGCCGCGGCCGGGATGCCCGACGGAGCCGCAGCTCCGGAGCGCCGCAGGGGATTCTGGCGGTGGGTCACGCTCCCCGTCCGCGCTGCCTACGAGGCGTGCGTCGAGGGCCTCGACGTGCTGCGGTCGCAGCCGTGGTGGCCGCCCGTGGGTGAGTTGCTGACCGTGCTGCTGCCCGTCGCGTGGGTGCTGCGCGGTTGGCTGGCCTACCAGCTCGTGGCCGCGCTGGCCGGCGTGTACGCGACAGGCCCGCGGCTCAGCTGGGCGCCCTTCAGCAACCCCGCCCTCTTCGTGGCCATGCTCGCCGCGATCCTGGTGAGCGTGCAGTGGGGACGCGGCTTGTGGCTGCCCACCGGGCGGCTGCGGAGGCTGCCGAGGCTCACGACTGTCGTGGCCCTGGTCGCCGCGCTCCCGATCATGGGGACACTCGCGTCGCACGACGTCGAGTACCGGTACTCGACCGTGGTCGAGTACGTCGACAAAGCGGCCCCCGTCGCCGACGGCGTGGTGGTCGGCGGCATGGCCGTCAGCAACCTCTACGTGTACGACGCCGAGGGGAACCCGCTCGACGGCGTGCAGATCTACGACGACCGCGGGCGCCCCGTGGAGACCATCCAGGCCGACTCGTACGGGAGGTACGACGGGTGGTCGCTGTACGGCGTGGACGAGCGGTGGCAGTTCACGTCCGTCGAGGACGAGGACGGCCGCACCCGCTGGAACGTGTACCCGCTGGTCGGCGCGCCGATGAGCGACTTCGACGAGTGGGACGCCGAGGGGCGCCCGTCGCCGTCGCCAGGGGCCACGATGCGCACGCCGCCGCGCCCGTTCGCGAAGGCGCCCGCGGTGCCGGGCCGTGCGCAGGCGCCCGAGGCCGCGCCGAGTGCTGGACCGGCCGACCCCGCCGACCCGGCCAGCCCGGCGCCGACAGGCCCTTCGGCCGAGCCCGAGGCGCCGGCCGTGGAGGGGGCAGAGGCGGCGCAGTGAGGCGTCTCACGCCGACCTCGCCGGACGGCGGCTCAGCCTGATCTGCGCGGGCCTGGGATGCCGACCTGGGGCTTCGGCGGGCCGTCGCGCCGCGGCGCCCGTGGGAGCGCGACCGCATGTGCGCGGGATCACGTCGGTTTCGGTTTCCACTGCTCGTGACCGGGCTTAACCTCGATCCATGCCTCAGGTCGTCGCCTCCGTTGATGCTGCCCGCGCACAGGCCCCCGCGCCCCGTCCGCGCAAGGTCCCCCGCATCGTGATCTTGGGAGGCGGGACGGTCGGGCTGTACTCCGCCCGCCGCCTGCGCAAGCGCCTCGGGCGCCGCGAGGCCGCGATCGTCGTGATCGACCCGCGCCCGTACATGACTTATCAGCCGTTCCTCCCCGAGGCCGCGGCCGGCTCGATCGACCCGCGCCACATCGTCGCCCCGCACCGCCGCGCGCTCAAGGGAGTGGACGTGCTGCAGGGCAAGGTCAACGAGATCCGCCACGCGGACCGCACGGTCGAGATCGTCCCCGAGCAGGGGGAGCCGTACTGGATCACCTACGACCACCTGGTGGTCGGTCTCGGCTCGGTGGCGCGCACGCTGCCGATCCCCGGGCTCGCCGAGGTCGGCATCGGCTTCAAGAACGTCGAAGAGGCCATCGCCGTGCGCAACCACGTGCTCAACCGAATCGACGTCGCGTCGTCCACCTGGGACCCCGAGCTGCGCCGTCGCCTGCTCACCTTCACGTTCGTCGGCGGCGGGTTCGCCGGCGTCGAGGCGCTCGGCGAGGTCGAGGACATGGCGCGGGCCGCGGTCCGCTACTACACAGGCATCGAGCAGTCCGAGCTGCGCTTCGTGCTCGTCGAGGGCTCGCCGCGCATCCTCCCCGAGGTCAGCGACGAGCTGGGCGGTTACACCCTCGAGCAGCTGCGCAAGCGCGACATCGAGATCCACCTCTCGACGTTCCTCAACTCCTGCGTGGGCGGCCACGTGGTGCTGTCCAACAAGGTCGAATTCGACAGCGACACCATCGTGTGGACGGCCGGCGTCAAGGCCAACCCTGTGCTGCAGCAGTCCGACCTGCCGCTCGACCAGCTCGGCCGCGTGACCTGCTCCGCGACCCTCCAGGTCGTCGACGCGGACGGCGCCGTGGTGCCGGACGCCTACGCCGCCGGCGACTGCGCCGCCGTGCCCGACCTGTTCAACCCCGGCAAGTTCTGCCCGCCCAACGCCCAGCACGCCCTGCGCGAGGCGAAGCACCTCGGCGACAACCTCGCAGCCGTGCTGCGCAGCGCCGAGCCGACGCCGTACAAGCACAAGAACGTCGGCGCCGTCGCGTCGCTCGGCATGTACAAGGGCGTCGCCCAGATGTTCGGCCGGATCAAGGTGCGCGGCTTCCTCGCGTGGGTGCTGCACCGCACGTACCACGTGATGGCGATGCCGACCTTCAACCGCAAGGTCCGCATCATGGCCGGGTGGACCGGGTCGCTCCTGCTCCGCCGCGAGGTCGTCTCGCTCGGCTCGCTGCACGACCCGCGCGCCGAGTTCCGCGCCGCGTCTGTGCCGCCCAAGCCCGTCCAGCCCGTCCTCCCCGCGGAGCCCGCGCCGGAGGCGAAGCCCGCCAGCGTCTGACCGGAAGCCTCCGCCTGGCAGGATGTGGGGCGCGCCCCCGTAGCCCAACCGGCAGAGGCAACCGGCTTAAACCCGGTCCAGTGCGGGTTCGAAACCCGCCGGGGGCACCTGCCGGACGGTCGCCGGCCCATGGTTCGCCCGCCGGTGGGCGGACCGCTCCGTCGGCGGCTGGCCTCGCCCTCAGGCAGCCGGACGGGGCGGGTTGTCCTCGGGCTCGGAGCGCTTGAGCTGCTCCTCCCGATCGCGGAGCTGGGCCTCCCAGTCGCGCAGCATCTTCTCGTGCTCCGCATCGGACCGGCGGAGGCCGGCGAGGAACTCTGGGTCGTCGTCCGGGGCCACCGGGCGCGGGCGCTCGTACTCGGGGAAGCCCGCGGTGGCGGTCGAGGGCCACGGAGCGCGGGATCGGGACGGGCCCTGCGGGCGGCCCGCGACCAGCCACGCGACGCCCCCGACCACCGGCACGATGATGATGAGCAGGATCCACCCCGTCTTGGACAGGTTGCGGATGCGGCCCGGGTCGGACTGCACGCAGTCGATCAGGCAGAAGACGAGGACGGCGACCTCGACCAGCACCGGCAGGAAGCGCAGCATCGTGATCCCCTCGTGGGCGACGGCCGGCTGGCCGTCGGAATCCTGCACGGCACCCTAGGGGAGGGAGCCTCGGCCCGTCACAGGTTCGGGGACCCGACCGGCGGCGTCATCCATCTGCCCGTGGGGAAGGGCTGCCGGCGGCTGACGGCCTGGTCAGTCGAGGCCGACGGCCTGCTCGTCCGCCTCGATGGTGCGCGCCCAGTCCTTCTTGGCCGCGCGCCACGCCTCGTCGGTGGCGCCCAGGCGCCAGTAGCCGGAGATGGACAGGCGGGCCCGTGGCAGGCCTCGCTCGAGCCGGAGGTGGTGGCGCAGCTCCTTGACGGTGCCCGCCTCGCCGTGGACGAAGGCGTGCGGGACGCCCGCAGGCCAGGCCAGGTCTTGAACGGCCTCGACGAGCGCCAGGCCCACGACGCCGTGGCCCCGGTGCACCCAGTGCACCTGCACGCCGTCGGGGGCCGTGAGGGGGATCTCGTCGTGCGGGTCGTGCACCTCGACGAAGGCGTGCCCTCGGGCGTCGGCGGGGAGCCTCTCGAGGGCCACCGCGATCGCGGGCAGTGCGCTCGAGTCACCGATGAGCAGGTGCCAGTCGGCGTCGGCGGCGGGGGAGTAGGCGCCGCCGGGGCCCAGCACGAGGATCTCGTCGCCAGGCTGGGCGGCGTCGGCCCACGGTCCCGCCAGGCCCTCCTCGCCGTGCACCACCACGTCGATCGTGAGCTCGAGCGTCTGCGGGTCGAAGGCGCGCGCGGTGTAGCTGCGCAGCCGGGGCTGCTGGTCGGCGGGGGACGACGCGCGCACCGCGTCGAGGTCGACCCGGCCGTCGGCCGCCAGCGGCAGCTCGCCCGCAGACCCCTCGGGCAGGAACACGAGCTTGACGTACGAGTCCGCGTGCGGCGACGGGACGAAGGACGACAGGCCGACGCCGCCCAGCACCAGCCGGACCATCGCCGGCGTGAGCCGCTCGGCGCGCAGGACGGTGGCGAACAGGGCGTTCGGTCGCGGGCGGGAGGCGGGGGTGGCCGTCATGTCGTACTCGTCTCAGCAGGGGGCGGTGGTGCGCCTACAGAGACTAGGCGGGCCGGGCGCCCGGCGCCGCCCTCCGGGTCAACGCCCCACAAGCCCTGTCTCGTAGGCGAGGACGACGGCCTGCACCCGGTCGCGCACCTGCAGCTTGGCGAGGATCCGGCCCACGTGCGTCTTGACGGTGGCCTCCGAGAGGAACAGCCGCTCGGCGATCTCCGCGTTCGACATCCCCTCCGCGACGGTGCGCAGCACCTCGGCCTCGCGGGCGGTGAGCTGGGCGAGCCGGGGGTCGGCGGCGGCCGCCGCGCCATCGCCCGCGTGGCCGTCGGGCAACCGGTCGGAGAACATCTCCAGCATGCGGCGCGTGACCCGCGGGGAGACCACGGCGTCCCCGGTGGAGACGGCCCGGATCGCTGTGACGAGCTCGGCGGGCCGGGCGTCCTTGAGGAGGAAGCCGCTCGCGCCCGCGCGCAGCGCGGCGAACGCGTACTCGTCGAGGTCGAAGGTGGTGAGGATGAGCACCCGGGCGCCGGTGGCCGCGGCGACAACCTGCTCGGTGGCCTCGATGCCGTTCATCCCGGGCATCCGGACGTCCATCAGCACGACGTCCGGGCGCAGGACCGACGCCTGGCGCACCGCGCTGGCGCCATCGCTCGCCTCGCCGACCACCTCGATGCCGTCCTCGGCGTCCAACACCATCCGGAAGCCCATGCGCATGAGCGCCTGGTCGTCCACGAGCAGGACCCGGACGGGCCCCCCGGTCTGGTCCTCGTGCGTCACGTCGTCCCCTCATCCTCTGTGGGCCCGATGGTCACGGGCTCGTCCTTGGCCGGCGCCTCCCAGGGCAGCACGGCGCGCACCCTCCAGCCAGAGGCGTGCGGCCCGGCCTCGACGGTGCCCCCGTAGATCGTCGCGCGCTCACGCATGCCGATGACGCCGCGTCCACCGCCGCGCTCGGCCACGCGGCCGCTGCGGGGGGTCCCCGCCCCGCCGTCGTCGGCGACCTCCACCACGACGGCCTGGTCGGTGCGGGCGATCGAGACGGACACGTGGCCGGCCTGGGCGTGCCGGAGGGCGTTGGTGAGCGACTCCTGCACGATGCGGTAGACCGCGAGCTGGAGCCCGGTGTCCGCGGGGAGCTGGTCACCGGAGACGGAGAGCTGGACGTGCATGCCCGCCAGCCGGAACCGGCCCACCAGCTCGTCCAGGTCGGTCTGGCCCGGCGTGGGGCCGAACTGCGCGTCGTCCTCCCGGAGGACCCCGAGCACGCGGCGCATGTCGGCCAGCGCGGCGCGGCCCGTCTCGGACAGCTGGTCGATGGCCGCCTGGGCGCTCGTGGGGGACCGCGTGAGGGCGGCGCCGGCGCCGTCGGCGAGCGCCACCATGACGGACAGGCTGTGCGCGACGATGTCGTGCATCTCCCGGGCGATCAGCGCCCGCTCCGCCGCGCTGGCGAGCTGGGCCCGCTGCTCCGTCTCGCGGGCGATCGCGTTGGCCCGCTCGACCAGGTCGGCGACGTGCAGGCGCCGGTTGCGGGCCGAGGCGCCGACGGCGATGGCGGCCAGCCCGAGCACCATGAGGGCGCCGGTCTCCCCGGAGAACTCGGACGCCGGGGCGAAGGCCGCCACGCACAACGCCATGGCGGCAGCCGAGAGGCCGAACGCCGTCCAGGCGACCCGGGGGGTCCGTGCGGCGGCGACGGCGTAGAGCGCGAAGGCGGCCCCGAGGTCGAACCCGGAGAGCGACGCGGTGAGGGCGAGGGCGACCGCGCCCAGCAGGGTGAGGACGCCCAGCACAGCCTCGGGATGCCGGCGTCGCAGCAGGAGCGCGGCGGCCCCGATCACGATCACCGGGGCCATCGCGGCGGCCTGGGCGCCGTCGAGCATCACGGAGTCGAGGAGGCCCGCCGCCGCGAAGCTCCCGGCGACCAGCCAGTCCACCGCCACCGGATGGCGCCAGATCCAGCGTCGGACGGGGCCCCCGTGCCGGGCGTGCTGCTCGCTGAACACGGTCGGGGCGTGGGCCCCCGCCGTGCGGCTGGGGATGTGCGAGGGCGCCGGGCCGGGCTGAGCCCGACCCGGCGCCAGGGGCGCGACGTCGCTCAGGCGTCCCTCCGGCGCATGAGCACGGCCGCGACCGCGAGGAGCACGACGACGTAGCCGCCGAGCAGGCCGATGCCGGCCCAGGGTGAGAGTGAGTGGTCGGAGACCATGCCCGCTCCGGCGATGCCGCCGAACGACATGATCTGCTCGCCTGCCGTCGTGGGCATGTAGGCGCCGACGCGGGGAGCCCAGGAGGCGAAGATGCCCAGGATGCTGAACACCATCGGCACCACGAGCATGATCCCGAGCGTGGTCGTGATCGCCCCGGCGGAGTGCCGGACGATCGCGCCGATCGCGAAGGCCATCAGCGTGATCGCGGTGAGGTAGAGCGGCACGCCGAGCAGGGCGCGGACGGTCTCGTCGTTGCCGAGGTCCACGGTCACCCCCGTGCCCGACAGCAACGGCAGCGTCACCAGGTAGGACAGCGCCAGGCCGATGAACGAGACCGCCACCGTGACCATCGTCAGCACCAGGAGCTTGGCCCACAGGGCCGGCAGCCTGCGAGGCGCCGCCGCGAGGGTCGAGCGGATCATGCCCGTCGAGTACTCGCCCGTGATGGTGAGCGCGCCCAGCACCGCGAGGGCCAGCTGCGCCGCGGTGTACCCGAACGTCAGGCCGAGCACCCCCAGCATGCTGTCCTCGTCCGTGGCGCTGACGGCGTTGGCCCGGATCCCGATGCCGAAGATCAGGCTGATGCCGACCATGCCACCGAGGGCGAACGCCAAGGTCCACCACGTCGAGCGGAGCGAGCGGAACTTGATCCACTCCGACGCGACGAGGCGCCCGAAGGTCAGGCCGCTGCGCGTGGGCCGGGGAGCGGCGGGGAGGGTGGGCGTCGCGGCGGGCAGCGTCGTCGTGCTCATCAGTTCTCCTCAGAGGTGACGCCGGCCGACGCGCCCACCGGCGTGGGCAGCCCGGTCGAGGTCGAGTGATACTCGACGGAGTCGGCGGTCAGGGACATGTAGGCGTCCTCGAGGGACGCGGCGATCGGAGTCAGCTCGTGCAGCACGAGCTGTGCGGCGGCGGCCGTCTCGCCGATGGTCGCGGCCGTCGAGCCGGTGACCTCGAGCAGGCCGGGCTCCGAGGTGGACACCGTGATGTCCGGGCCGCGGAGCAGCTCCACCAGCTGGGTCGCGTGCGGGGTGCGCACCCGGACCGTGGTGCCGGTGGCGCGGGCGACGATGTCCTGGACGGGCGCGTCGGCGATGATGCGCCCGCGCCCGATGACGATGATGTGGTCCGCGGTGAGCGCCATCTCGCTCATGAGGTGCGAGGACAGGAACACGGTGCGGCCCTCGGATGCCAGGAACCGGACCAGGTTGCGCACCCAGAGCACGCCCTCGGGGTCGAGCCCGTTGACGGGCTCGTCCAGGATCAGGGTGCGCGGGTCGCCGAGGAGCGCCGAGGCGATGCCCAGGCGCTGCCCCATGCCGAGCGAGAAGCCGCCGACCCGCTTCTTGGCGACACCGGCGAGGCCGGTCATCTCGATGACGTCGCGGACCCGGGCCTTGCCGATGCCGTGGGTGGCGGCCATCGCGGCCAGGTGGCTCGCGGCGCTGCGCCCGGTGTGGACTGCCTTGGCGTCGAGCAGGGCGCCCACCTCGTGCAGCGGCTCCCGGAGCTCGGCGTAGGGGCGCCCGTTGACCGTGACGCTGCCAGCCGTCGGCCGGTCGAGGCCCACGATCATGCGCATCGTGGTCGACTTGCCTGCGCCGTTCGGGCCGAGGAACCCGGTCACCTTGCCCGGCTGGACGGAGAAGGTGATGTCGTCGACGGCTGTCTTGGACCCGTACCTCTTGGTCAGGCCGCGTGCCTCGATCATGTGACGTCCTCAAGTGCGGGGGTGTGGAAGCTGACACCGTGAACCTACGGCCGCGGGCCCCGCCGGGATAACCGTCGCGAGGCGGAGATCCGCGACGGCGGGGATACGCCACAAGGACGACCCACCCTGAGACCATCGGCGTGCCGAGCCGCGGCGCGGACGCCGACGCGGCGCGGGAACGAACCGCGAGGTCCGTGCGTTTGCGTACTGTAGAGAGGGCCAGCGGCTCTGCCGAGAGGCGGACCGGCCGTCGAACCGACCGCGCCGAGGGGTTCCCGGGGCGCCGCGACCAGGAGGAAGACATTGAGCAATCCCGTCTTCAGCAACAGCGACATCTTCGGTGACCCCCGAGAGCGCGCGAAGGCACGGAAGGGCGCCGGCACGGCCACGGCGCCGTCGCCCTACGGGCAGCAGGCCGCCTATGGGAACGCCCCCGTCGACGCCGCGTCGCTGAACCAGCTGTACGAGGCCCCTGCCGCGACCACGGTGCAGACCGGCCGGATGACCTACGACGACGTGATCATGAAGACGGGCGGGCTGCTCGCCCTGCTGGTCGTCGTGGGCGCCGCGACGTGGATGATCGCGCCGGGCCTGTTCTTCGTGGGAGCCATCGTCGGCCTCGTGCTCGGCCTGGTGAACGCGTTCAAGAAGAACCCGAGCCCCGCCCTGATCGTCGCGTACACGGTGGCCGAGGGCGTGTTCCTCGGCGGCATCAGCGCGATCTACGAGTCCCGCTACGACGGCGTCGTCGGTCAGGCCGTCCTCGCGACCCTCGCCGTGTTCGGCGCCGCGCTGTTCCTGTTCCGCTCGGGCAAGGTGCGCGTCACCCCCAAGTTCACGCGGTTCCTGATCGTGGCGATGGTCGGCTACCTCGCGTACTCGCTGATCAACGTGGTGCTCATGCTGGTCGGCGTGGGCGGCGGCGAGTTCGGGCCGCTGCGCAGCGGCGCGCTGGGCATCGGCGTCGGCCTCCTCGCGGTGGGCCTGGCCTCGATGTCGCTGATCATGGACTTCGACTCGATCAAGCGCGGCGTCGAGCAGGGCGTGCCCGCCAAGTTCGCGTGGTCCGCAGCGTTCGGCCTGATCGTGACCCTGGTGTGGCTCTACCTCGAGCTGCTCCGCCTGCTCTCGATCCTCCGGGGCGACTGACCGCCTCGCACGACGACAGGACGCCCGGGCGCTGACGCGCCCGGGCGTTCGCGTTTCCGGCCCGCCGCCCCGTGCGGCTACGCCACCGGCCCGACGGGTGGGATGATCGCCCAGACGACGGCGTCCGCCCTCGCGCAGCACGTCGTCCGCACCTGTCGCCCACCACCGGAGCACCGCCACCGTGAAGTACGCGCAGCACATCTCCGAGCTCGTCGGGAACACCCCCCTCGTCCAGCTCACGTCCGTGACCAAGGGCTTGTCCGCGACGGTCCTCGCCAAGATCGAGTACATGAACCCTGGCGGCTCCGCGAAGGACCGCATCGCGCTGAAGATGATCGAGGCGGCCGAGGCCAGCGGCGAGCTGCAGCCCGGCGGGACGATCGTCGAGCCGACCAGCGGCAACACCGGCGTGGGCCTGGCCCTGGTGGCCCAGCGCAAGGGCTACCGCTGCGTCTTCGTGTGCCCGGACAAGGTCTCCCAGGACAAGCGCGACGTGCTCCGCGCATACGGCGCCGAGGTTGTGGTGACGCCCACCGCCGTCGCCCCGGACCACCCCGACTCCTACTACTCGGTCTCGGACCGGCTGGTGAAGGAGATCGACGGCGCCTGGAAGCCCAACCAGTACGCGAACCTCAACGGGCCCGCCAGCCACTACGAGTCGACAGGCCCGGAGGTCTGGAACGACACCGACGGCCGGGTGACGCACTTCGTGGCCGGGGTGGGCACGGGCGGCACGATCACGGGCACCGGCCGGTACCTCAAGGACGCCTCGGCCGGTCGCGGCGAGCAGGACGGCGGCCCGGTGCGGATCGTGGGCGCCGACCCGCAGGGCTCGGTGTACTCGGGCGGCGACGGCCGGCCGTACCTGGTCGAGGGGGTCGGCGAGGACTTCTGGCCCACCGCCTATGACCCGGCCGTGCCGGACGAGATCATCGCCGTCTCCGACGCCGACTCGTTCGCCATGACGCGCCGGCTCGCCCGCGAGGAGGGCCTGCTGGTGGGCGGCTCGTGCGGCATGGCGGTGGTGGCCGCGCTGCGCCTGGCCCAGCGCCTGCAGGACGAGGACCCGCAGGCCGCCGCCGACGCGGTGATCGTGGTGCTGCTCCCGGACAGCGGCCGCGGGTATATGTCCAAGATCTTCAACGACGCGTGGATGCGCTCGTACGGCTTCCTTCCCGCCGAGGAGGGCGCCACCGTCGCCGACGTGCTCGGCGGCAAGAGCGGCCAGATCCCCGCGCTGGTGCACACCCACCCGAACGAGACGGTGCGCGACGCCATCGAGATCCTGCACGAGTACGGGGTGTCGCAGATGCCCGTGGTCGGCGCCGAGCCCCCGGTGATGATCGGCGAGGTGGCCGGCTCGGTGAGCGAGCGGGCGCTGCTGGACGCGGTGTTCTCCGGCGCGGCGGCGCTCTCCGACCGGGTTGACCGGCACATGTCCGAACGGCTGCCGCTGATCGGGGCGGGGGAGTCGGTCGAGGCGGCCCGCGCGGCGCTCCAGCAGGCCGACGCGTTGATGGTCGTCGACGACGGCAACCCGGTGGGCGTGCTCACCAGGCACGACCTGCTCGGCTTCCTCACGCACTGATCTACCGCCGAGGTATCCACCGACCCACCACGACACCGCTGTCGCCCGTATTGAAGGAGTGCTGACATGCCCCTCTTCGACCTGCCCCGCGCCGAGCTCGAGGCGTACCTGCCCGTCCTCGACGAGCCCGACGACTTCGACGAGTTCTGGCGGGGCACGCTCGCCGAGGCCCGGTCCCACGACCTCGCGCTGCGGCTCGAGCCGGTGGACACCGGCCTGACGCTCGTCGAGACCCACGACGTCACGTTCGCGGGGTACGGCGGCCACCCCATCAAGGGGTGGCTGACCCGCCCGGCGGGCGCCGCCGGGCCGTTGCCGGCGGTCGTGGAGCTGATCGGGTACGGCGGCGGTCGCGGCTTCGCCCACGAGCGCCTGGGCTGGGCGGCGGCGGGGTACGCGCACCTGCTGATGGACACCCGTGGCCAGGGCAGCGTGTGGGGCTCGGGCGGGGACACGCCTGACCCGGTGGGCTCGGGCCCCGCCGGCCCCGGCTTCCTCACCCGCGGCATCCTGGACCCCGCGGAGAGCTACTACCGCCGGGTCATGACCGACGCGGCGCGTGCGGTCGACGCGATCCGCGCCGTCCCGGGCGTGGACCCGGCGAGGGTCTCCGTGGTGGGGGCCAGCCAGGGCGGAGGGCTGGCGCTGGCCGTGGCCGGGCTGGTGGACGACCTGGCGGCCGTCATGGCCGACGTGCCCTTCCTGTGCCACTACCGCCGCGCCGTGGAGATCACCGATGCGGACCCGTACGCGGAGATCACCCGGTACCTCTCGGTGCACCGCGGCGCCGAGGAGCAGGCGTTCCGGACCCTGTCCTACATCGACTCCGCGCACCACGCCCGGCGCGCGAGCGCCCCGACGCTGTTCTCCGTGGCGCTGATGGACCCGGTGTGCCCGCCGTCCACCGTGTACGCCGCCTACAACCGGTACGGCGAGCTGGCCGGGGTTGAGGACAAGGAGATCGTCGTCTACCCCTTCAACCAGCACGAGGGCGGCCAGGGGTTCCAGTTCAGCCGTCAGGTCGCGTGGCTGGCTCCCCGGACGGCGCCGGGCGGATCACCCTCGTAGGGCGGCGCCGCGACCCCGGCCGCCGCGAGGACGTCCACGGTGGCGGCCAACGGTCGCGAAGCCGTTCGCCAGGTTGCTCCGGGTGGCGAGCGCGAGCTGCCAGGCGGGCACGACCTGGCCCGTGGCCGGGTCGACCTGGTCGAAGGTGTGCGTCGCGTCGTGCGCGAACACCACCTCGTACCCCAGGTCCCCGGCCACCCGGCTGGTGGTCTCGCAGCACATGTTGGTCTGGATGCCGCACACGACGACCTGCCTGATGCCCCGGTTCGTGAGCCAGGCGTGCAAGTCGACGTCGCCGCCGAAGGCGGAGTGCACCTGCTTGACGACGTCGAGCGACGGGTCGATCTCGGCCACGAACGGCTCGAAGGCGTACCCCGGGCTCCCAGGGCTCAACGAGCTGGTCGGGGTGGTGGACGCGTGCCGCACCCGCACGACCGGGCGCCCGGCGCCGGTCCACGCGTCGACGAGCGCGGCAATTCTCGCCAGGGCCCGCGGGTTGTCGCGCGGGCCGCGGGAGGGGTCGCGGAACCCTTGCTGGACGTCGATGACGATGAGGACGGCGTCGTGGTCGAGGGGCTCGAGGTCGCCAGGCATGCGCCGAGCCTGGCGCGGCGGAGCCAGCGGCGGAACCGCCCCGCCAGCCATCGAGGGTCGACATCCTGCCGACCGGCCGGGGAGCCGTGCGCGCACCCGCGCCGCTGACAGGGGAGGATGAGGGGATCTGACGTCCATCCGAGGAGACCACCCCATGACCGCACAGCTTCCCGAGGCGACCGGATCGTTCGGCGAGAAGCCCACGCTGACGTTCCCCGACGCGGCGGCGCCCGCCGAGCTCGAGGTCGTGGTGCTCAGCCGCGGCGACGGGCCGCTCGTCGAGGCCGGCGACGACCTCGTGGTGAACTACCTGGGCCAGCTCTGGAACGGCCCGATCTTCGACAACTCCTACGACCGGGGCACGTCGATCAACTTCCCGATCGGCGTCGGCGCCGTCATCGGCGGCTGGGACCAGGCGCTCGTCGGGCAGCAGATCGGCTCCCGTGTGCTGATCTCGATCCCGCCGCACCTGGGCTACGGCGACCGTGGCGTGCCGCAGGCGGGCATCAAGGGCGACAGCACCCTGGTCTTCGTCGTGGACATCGTCGGGGTCAACTGACCCTACGTGGCCTGAACGCCATCGCCCGGCCGGCGCACGGATGTGCGACGGCCGGGCGTTCGCGTTCAGCCCTTCGAGGGCCGTGCGGGGCGCCGCGTGCCGCGGGACTCCTCGACCGGGTGCGGCACGTGCGGCAGGGCCAGCGTCGCCAGCAGCCCGAGCGTGAGGACCCCCGCCGCGATGCCCGTGGTGACCTTGCTGGCGTGCACGAGCGAGTCGGCCGCGACCGTCGCCGCGTCGGCGGTCGCCGGGTCCTGCGCGAGGGAGGGGATCGCTGCGCCGACCGAGCCCCGCACCGCGGCGACGACGTGCTCCTGCTGTGCGGGCGGGATGTCGGAGGCCTCGAGGCGCGTGGTGGCCGTGCTCGTGAGGCTCGCGACGAGCACCCCTCCGAGGAGCGCGACCCCGAGGGCCGAGCCGAGCTGGCGGGCGGTCGTCTGGAAGCCCGACGCCTGTCCGCTCGCGGCGACCGGCACGTCGGTGAGGATCAGGCTTGTGAGCTGCGCGGTCGCGAGTCCCACGCCCATGCCGTAGACGAACAGCAGCGCCGCGAGCGTCCACGCTGCGATCGAGTCGCTCAGGACGACCGCGAGCCCGCCGACGGCCAGCGTCTCGAGGACCAGGCCGGTGCGGACGACGGCCCGCTGGCCCATGAGGGCGGTCAGGCGCGGAGTCACGGCTGAGACGAGGAACGTCCCCAGCGCGAGCCACAGCAGCAGCCAGCCCGCGCCCAGCGCCGTGTAGCCCAGGGCGCCCTCGAGCAGCAGCGGGAGGGTGAACAGCAGTCCGAACTCGCCGAGCGAGACGACGAGCGCCGCGATGATGCCGTATCGGAACGTCGGGATCGCGAGCAGGCTCAGGTCGACGAGCGCGACCCCGCCGGTGCGCACGCGGCGCAGCTCGTGCGCCACGAACAGCGCGAGCAGCGCGACGCCCCCGACGATCGCCACCGGCACCGGCGACAGCGAGCCCGTGTCCCGGGTCAACCAGCCGTAGTACTGGCCCTCGATGAGGCCGAAGACGATGCCGCCCACCCCGAGGGTCGACAGGACCACGCCGGGGATGTCGGTCCCTCGGCGCAGGCTCGTGTCCCGCGTCTCCTCGAGCGTGCGGCGGATGCCCCACAGGGCCAGCAGCCCGAACGGGATGTTGAGCCAGAACGCCCAGCGCCAGCTGACGTCGGTCGCGAGCCAGCCGCCCAGGAGCGGCCCGATCGCGGCCATGCCGCCGATCGTCGAGCCCCAGATCGCGAACGCGATCCCCCGCTCGCGGCCCGAGAACATCGCGTTGAGCGTCGAGAGCGTGGCCGGCAGCACCATCGCGGCGCCCAACCCTTGCACGACGCGCGCGCCGATGAGCATCCCCGGGGTCTGGGCGCTCCCGGCCACGAGGCTGGCCAGCATGAAGATCCCGAGGCCGACCGCGTACAGGCGTCGACGCCCGTAGAGGTCGCCGATGCGGCCCACGGCGAGCATGAGCGAGGCGAAGACCAGCGAGTAGACGGCGTTCATCCACTGCGCCCCTGAGGCGTCGAGGCCGATGTCCTCGATCACGACCGGCAGCGCGACGTTGACGATGGTGGCGTCCATGATCACGAGGGAGACGCCGAGCGAGAGCGTCCCCATCGCGAGCCAACGCGGTCGTGGCGGGCTGTCCGGGGACTCGGGCGGGGTGGACGGCCTGGACGAGGTCGCGTCGGTCACGGGTGCTCCAGGGGTGCGAGTGGAATTCTGCGCTTCCGACGGTACATCCCGACGCTGTGTCGGTAAAAACCCGCCGCACCGCCGCACCGGCGCACCGGCGCACCGGCGCGCGGCGCGCTCGCGTCAGAGCAGGCGGCGCATACGTCAGAGCAGGCGGCGCATACGCTGCTTGCGTCGGTTCTCGCGATCCACCCAGCGCACGTCGGGGTCGCTCGAGCTGTTGAGCCGGCCGAACCTCTCGAGCCCGTGGTCGGGGTCGGCGGCCACCGCCACGGACCAGCAGTAGCCGAGGGTCTGGCGCATGGCGCGCACCCGCGGGCTGCGACGCGCGAACGGCGAGTACCGGCAGAGGCGGTCGGTGGCCCGCTCGCACGTGTCGAGCGCGAGCGCCGCGGTCTCGGGGTCGCGCAGCAGGCGAGGCTCGCACACCCCGGCCAGCGCGGCCCGCAACACGAGCGGGTCGTCATCCGCCAGCCACGCGCCCACCACGGCGCGCAGCAGCGCCGGGTCGACGTCGCCGATGCGCTGCAGCGCGATCGCCACAGCCTCCCGGACCCGCCACCGATCGTCGCGCGCCTCGTCGTGCAGGCGCTCGACGGCCTCCTCGCGCGCGGCCCCGTCCTCGCGGGCCGCCACCGCACCCAGGGCGGAGACGCCGCACAACCGCACGAACTCGTGGTCGGATCCGGCGAGGCGGTACGCGGTGGCCGCGTCGACCACGTCGGCGACCGCGTCGGCGAGCTCCAGGTTGGCGCGGGGGCCGGGCAGCCCGGAGCGCTCGTCTAAATAGGCCTCGAGCGCCTCGTCGGCCAACCCGGCGATCGCCCCGCGGTAGTCCTCGCGTCGTCCCACGCGGGCGAGGCTAGACCCGCTGGCTGGACGTCCTGGACGGGCCCTCTCAGGGCGCCGGGCAGGCCACGCCCGTCGAGTGGACGGGGCAGTACCCGTTCGGCACCTTGTGCAGGTACTGCTGGTGGTACTCCTCGGCGTAGTAGAACGGGCTCGCCTCGGCCGCGTCGCGGATCTCCGTGGTGATCTCCCCGTAGCCGTTGCGCGCGAGCTCTGGCGCGTACAGGTCGCGGGTCGTCCGGGCCGCCTCCGCCTGCTCGGGCGTGGTGGTGAAGATCGCCGAGCGGTACTGGGTGCCCACGTCGTTGCCCTGCCGGAAGCCCTGCGTCGGGTCGTGCAGCGTCCAGAACGTGCGCAGCAGCTCGGTGGTGGGCAGCACCGCAGGGTCGTACGCCACCATCACCGTCTCGGTGTGGCCGGTCAGCGCGGTGCACGTCTCCTCGTACGTCGGGTACGGCGTGAACCCGCCCTGGTAGCCGGCGGCCGTGGTCACGACCCCGGGCAGCTGCCACATCTCCTTCTCGGCGCCCCAGAAGCACCCGAGGGCCAGGTAGATGACCTGGGTGCCCTCGGGCCACGGGCCCTGCAGCGGGGTGCCCAGCACAGCGTGCCGCTCGGGCACCGGGTAGGCGTAGTCCTCACGGCCAGTTAGCGCCCGGTCGGGCGTGACCATCGTCGACTTCATCGCAGAACCGAACAGCCATCCGGCCATCTCGTCACTCTCCTCGGGGTCACCCCGTGCAACAGCAGGGGAGCCGTGCCGTGTTCCCGCGCGTCACTGGCAGCCGCACCGCCTAGCCTGTTCCCCGTGACGACCGACCCCCACGCCCTTGACCAGCCCGCCGGCCACGACTGGGACACGGCCGGGTTCTCGACCCGCGCGATCCACGCCGGCCAGGACCCCGACGCCGCCACCGGAGCGGTGGTGCCGCCCATCTACCAGGTCTCGACGTACAAGCAGGACGGTGTGGGCGGCCTGCGCGGCGGCTACGAGTACTCCCGGTCGGCGAACCCCACGCGCGCCGCGCTGGAAGAGGCGCTGCGCGCGGCTGAGGGCGGCGGCGCCGGTTTCGCCTTCGCGTCGGGACTCGCCGCCGAGGACACGCTGCTGCGCGCGGTGCTCCGGCCCGGCGACCACGTCGTGGTGCCCGACGACGCCTACGGCGGCACGTACCGGCTCATCGCCCGGGTCTTCGGCCCGTGGGGCGTCGACCACACGCCGGTGGACCTGGCCGACCCGCGCGCGGTGCTCGACGCGATCCAGCCCGGCCGCACCAAGCTCGTGTGGGTCGAGACGCCCACGAACCCGCTGCTCGGCATCGCCGACATCGCGGCCCTCGCCGCGCACGCCCGCTCGGCCGGGGCGCTGCTCGTGGTCGACAACACGTTCGCGACCCCCTACCTGCAGCAGCCCCTCGCGCTCGGGGCGGACGTGGTCGTGCACTCCACCACCAAGTACATCGGCGGCCACAGCGACGTCGTGGGCGGGGCCCTCGTGACCGCCGACGGCGCCCAGCTGCCCGTCGGCCTCACCGGCCCCACCGGCACGACGGCCCTCGTCGACGCCATCGGCTTCCACCAGAACTCCTCGGGCGCCGTCGCCGGGCCGTTCGACTCGTGGCTGACGCTGCGCGGCCTCAAGACCCTCGCCGTGCGCATGGACCGGCACGTCGCGAACGCGACAGCCGTGGCCGGCTACCTGGAGGCCCACCCCCGGGTCACCCAGGTCATCTACCCCGGGCTCGCGTCCCACCCGGGCCACGAGGTCGCCGCGCGCCAGATGAGCGGCTTCGGCGGGATGGTCTCGTTCCGCACCGGGAGCCTCGAGTCGGCGCTGGCGGTCTGCGCGAAGACCCGGGTGTTCACCCTCGCCGAGTCGCTTGGCGGCGTGGAGTCGCTCATCGAGCACCCCGGGAAGATGACGCACGGCTCGGTGGCCGGCACGGCCCTCGAGGTGCCGGAGGACCTGGTGCGACTCTCCGTGGGCATCGAGGACCTGGCGGACTTGCTGGCAGACCTGGAGCAAGGACTCGCATGAGCGGATCGGCTCGTCCGGGCGCCCCTGCGTCCGACCACCCCGTCGACGAGGTGACGGCGCGCGGTCCCGCAGCCGTCGCGCAGGCGTCCCGCGACGCGGCGGACCCGACGCCGCGTGAGGCGTCGCCGGTCGAGGCCTCCATCCCGCGCCCGGTGCAACTGGCCGCCGCGTGGGCCTGGCGGGTGCTGCTGATCATGGCGGCCGCCGCGGTGGGAGTCTGGGCGGTGAGCGCTCTCAAGACCATCGTGGTGCCCGTGGCGATCGCCATACTGCTCGCGGTGCTGCTGGCGCCCGTGGCCCGGTTCCTGCGCGAGCGGCTGAGGCTGCCGCGCGCGCTCGCGGCGGGTGCGTCGCTCATCGGCCTGCTGGGCCTGGTGGGCGGGCTGCTGACCATCGCGGGCAACTCGGTGGTCCGCGGCTTCAGCGACTTGGGCGACCAGGCCGCGCAGGGCGTCGAGGAAGTGACCCTCTGGCTCGCCGAGGGCCCCCTGCACCTCTCCGCCGAGCAGATCGAGGCCTACATCGACCAGATCGGCAGCTCCGTCAGCGCGAACAGCGGCGGCGTGGTCTCCGGGGCCCTGTCGGTGACCACCACGCTCGGCCACGTCGCCGCAGGCGCGCTGATCGCGCTGTTCTGCACCTTCTTCTTCCTGCTCGACGGCGGCACGATCTGGCGCTGGTGCGTCGGCCTGCTGCCCGGCCAGGCCCGCGCCCGCGCCCATCAGGCGGCGCGCCGCGGCCTGGTCACTCTGGGCGCCTACACCCGAACGCAGATCCTCGTCGCGTTCGTTGACGCGGTGGGCATCGGGACCGGGGCGGCCATCCTCGGGGTGCCGCTCGCGCTGCCGCTGTCGATCTTGGTGTTCATCGGCTCGTTCGTCCCGTTCGTGGGCGCGGTCCTGACCGGCTCGATCGCGGTGCTCGTGGCGCTCGTGTCCCAGGGCCCCGGCGCGGCGATCATCATGCTGGTCATCGTGCTGGTGGTGCAGCAGATCGAGGGGCATGTCCTGCAGCCCTTGCTCATGGGCCACGCGGTGTCGCTGCACCCCGTGGCGGTGCTGCTCGCGGTCGCCTCTGGCTCGTTCCTGGCGGGCGTCGTCGGCGCCCTGCTCGCGGTCCCGGTGGTCGCGGTGCTCAACACGGTGATCCTGTACCTCAGCGGTCATGACAAGTTCCCCACGCTGGGCGACGAGGACGCGTTCCACGGGAGCTCGCCGCAGAGCGCGCCAGCCGACCCGCCCGAGGCGACGGCAGTCGCCGTCGGCCCCGACACAGCCGGCGAGGAGCGCCCGTGACCTGGATCGAGGAGGTCAGGGGGGCGGCCGCGCTGCTGGACGGCGTCGCGACGCGCACCCCCGTCGACGCGAGCCGCGCGCTGTCGCAGGCCGCGGGCGCCGACGTCTGGCTCAAGTGCGAGAACCTGCAGCGCGCGGGCTCCTTCAAGATCCGAGGCGCGTACGTGCGGATGGCCCGGCTCACCCCGCAGGAGCGGGCCCGCGGGGTGATCGCGGCCAGCGCCGGCAACCACGCCCAGGGCGTCGCGCTCGCCGCCCGCCTGCTGGGCATCGACGCCGTCGTGTACATGCCGGTGGACGCGGCCCTGCCCAAGGTCGCCGCGACCCGGGACTACGGCGCCGAGGTCCGGCTGCACGGGACCAGCGTGGACGAGGCCCTGGTCGCGGCACTGGCCGAGTCGGAGCGGACCGGCGCGGTGCTCATCCACCCCTTCGACCACCGCGACGTCGTGGCGGGCCAGGGCACCATCGCGCTCGAGATCCTCGAGCAGGTCCCGGACGTTGCCACGATCCTCGTGCCGGTGGGCGGCGGCGGGCTCGCGGCGGGCGTCGCGGCCACCATCGCCGAGCTCCGGCCCGAGGTGCGCGTTGTGGGGGTTCAGGCGGCCCGCGCCGCGGCCTACCCGGCGTCGATGGCGGCCGGGCGCCCGATCGCGGCCACCAGTGTGCGCACCATGGCCGACGGCATCGCGGTGGGCACACCGGGCCTGGTGCCGTTCGAAGTGCTGCACCGGCTTGGCAGTGAGATCAGGACAGTCACCGAGGAGGACCTCTCCCGGGCGCTGCTGCTGGTCGCCGAGCGCGCCAAGCTGCTGGTCGAGCCCTCGGGCGCGGCTGCTGTGGCGGCGCTCATGGCGGCCCCCGAGGGCACGTTCGCCGGGCCGGTGGTGGCGGTGCTCTCCGGAGGGAACATCGACCCGCTGGTCCTGCTGCGGGTGGTGCGGCATGGCCTGGCGTCCGCCGGCCGGTACCTGCAGCTGCGCGTCAAGGTGGACGACTCGCCGGGCGCGCTCGCGGGACTGCTCGGCGAGCTCGCGGCGACCGGCGGGAACGTCATGCACGTGTCGCACGTGCGCACGGGCACGGGGTTGGCGATAGACGAGGTCGAGATCGAGGTGCAGGTCGAGACCAAGGGCCCCGACCACTGCGCGCAGGTCCGCAAGCACGTGCTCGACGCCGGCTTCCGGCTGGTCGAGGGCTGACCGGGCCACGTGCCCGCTCGACAGCAGACAGGGCGAGGGCCCCGCGCCATGATGGTGCGGGGCCCTCGCCCTGTGCCGTCCGCGTGAGCGCGGCTAGCGCATCTCCCGAGTCAGCCCTGGAAGGGCTTCGCGGCCTTGATCTCCACGGGGATCTCGGACCCGTTCGGCGCCTCGTAGCTCACCGTGTCGCCGACGGTGCGGCCGCTGATCGCGGCGCCCAGCGGGGACGTGGGGGAGAACACGTCGATGTCCGCCGTGCCCGCGATCTCACGCGAGCCCAGCAGGAAGACCATCTCGTCGCCCGCGACGACGGCCGTGACGACCATGCCCGGCTCGATGACGCCGTCGTCCGGCGGCGTGCCGATCTGCACGTTCCGCAGCTTCTGCTTGAGCTCGCGGATGCGGGCCTCCTGCTTGGCCTGCTCCTCGCGTGCGGCGTGGTAGCCGCCGTTCTCCTTGAGGTCGCCCTCGTCGCGCGCCGCTGCGATGCGCTCGGCGATCTCGGCGCGGCCTTCGTCTTCGAGGCGCGCGAGCTCACTCTTGAGTCGGTCGTAGGCCTCCTGCGTCAACCAGGTGGCCTGAGTCGTCTCGGTCACGATCGCTCCTTCCTTGCAACATCGGGGTGCACACGTCCGGCACGGAACCTGTGGACCATGAGGGTGTGCCGCTCTCGCTCGATCGCGTCGACCTGTGGTCACGCCTGACCGACGTGGCGCGTGAATCGTCCAGGATAGCAACACGAGAACCCTTGCAGAGCCGCGGAGACGGCGTTTCGTCCCGCGCGCGGAGCGCCGCCGCGTCAGCCAGCTGGTCAGTCGGCGGGGGCGGCGTCGGGGTCGACGACCCGGCAGCTCGTGACCTCGGCCGCGGTGGCGAGCTCCGCGGTGGGGATCGGCTCGCGCACGCGCACGGTGCGCTCGTCCGAGGGGCTCACCACGACGTCGCGGACCCCGACCTCGGCGTACGACACGCTGAGCGCGTGCACGGCGCACGAGACGGTCACGCCCGGTCCGCGGGTCACGTCGAAGGTGATGTCGGTGTTGTCGTCGCCCGTCACCGAGAACCCGACGGTCTTCCACTGGACAGGGTCGTTGAGGGTGGCGACGCCGATCCACACGCCGACGGGCACCGCCACGACGGCGATCACGGCCGCGGGCAGCGCCCACGCTGGCCAGCGGCGTACCCGAGGGGCGCGGCCGTAGCGGCCGGCGGGTGGCCGGATGGGGGTCGACTCGCTCACAGCGGTGCTCCTCGCGGGGGCTCGGGGCGCCGGACGTCTCCGGCGTGCGCGATCATTGTCTCTCGCCCGCCGCGCGCCGAGCGCCGGGTCGTCCCACAGGAGGATGCGGTGACCGGAGAACGGCTGCGCCTGATGGCGGTGCACGCCCACCCCGACGACGAGTCGAGCAAGGGCGCCGCGTCGATGGCGCGCTACGCCGCCGAGGGGGTCGACGTCCTCGTGGCGACGTGCACCGGCGGCGAGCGGGGCGACGTGCTCAACCCGCACTACCCGCCGGTGACGGGTGGCCCCGCCGAGATGAACGCCATCCGCCGCGCCGAGATGGCCGCGGCCGCGCAGGCCCTCGGCGTCCGCCACCAGTGGCTCGGCTTCGTCGACTCTGGCCTGCCCGAGGGCGACCCGCTGCCGCCGCTCCCGGAGGGCTGTTTCGCGCTGGTCCCCCTCGAGGAGGCGGCCGAGCCGCTGGTCCGGCTGGTGCGCGAGTTCCGGCCGCACGTCATCACCACGTACGACCCCACGGGCGGCTACCCGCATCCGGACCACATCATGACCCACCGGGTCTCCGCTGAGGCCTTCGCGGCCGCGGGCGACCCGGAGCGCTACCGGGACTCGGGCGAGCCGTGGACGCCGCTCAAGCTCTACTACAACCACGGGTTCTCCATGGCGCGGATCCGCGGCGCCCACGAGGCCCTGCTGGCCCGGGGCCTGGAGTCGCCGTTCGGCGAGTGGGTCGAGTCCCGTGCCGCCCGCGAGATCCCGGAGCGCGAGGTCACCACGCGCGTCGTGTGCGCCGACTGGTTCGACGCGCGCGACGCCGCCCTGCGCGCCCACGCCACGCAGATCGACCCCACGGGCTTCTTCTTCGCGATCCCGCGCGACGTGGAGCGCGAGGACTGGCCGTTCGAGGAGTTTGAGCTCGCGGAGTCCCGCGTGCCGACGTCTGTGCCGGAGGACGACCTGTTCGCCGGCGTGCGAGAGGTGGTCGCGTGAACGTCCCCGCAGTGCTGGTGCTCGCCGTCACCCCGAGCCCGTCCCCGACGTCCGAGGTCGCCGGCTCGCAGGCCGGCTCCCCGGGCATCCTGGGCTTCATCGTGACCTTCGCCGTCGCGCTCGCCGCCATCGGGCTGTTCTTCGGGCTGACGCGTCAGCTCCGCAGGATGGAGCACCGTGCCGAGCAGATGGGCCTCGAGGGGCGCCGTCGGGTGGACGGGCCGTGGCCGGGCGCCGAGGCCCCGGACGCGCCGCCGCAGGGCCCGGGCGCGGCGCCGGGAGCGCCGGGCGGCCCGGGTGACGGCCCCGACGGCCCCGGGGCGCCACGGCCGTGAGCGTGGCCGCGTCCGGCGCCGGGTGGTCGCGGCGATGAGCCCCGAGCCGCCGGTGCGCCCTGCGGTGCGCGTCACCATGGGCCAGCTCACGGTGAGCCCGGACCACACCGCCAACCGGCTCGCGGTGGCCGACGCGATGCGCACCGCGGCGCGGGCCCGCGCGGACCTGCTGGTGCTTCCCGAGTACGCGTCGGGGTTCGACCCGCGCGGTGCCGGGCCCGAGCACGCCGAGGGCCTCGACGGGCCGTTCGTCACCCTGCTGCGGGAACGGGCCGCCGCGACCGGTGTGGCCGTCATCGCGGGGACCATGCTGCCCGGCGCCACCCCTGCGCGGGCGGTCAACGCGGTCGTCGCCGTCGACGCCGCCGGCGGGCTCGTGGGCGTCTACCGCAAGGTCCACCTGTATGACGCGTTCGGCCACCGCGAGTCGGACCGCCTCGAGGCGGGGCCGGCGGACGCGGCGCCCGTGGTGATGGAGGTCCAGGGCCTGCGCTTCGGCGTGCTGACCTGCTACGACCTGCGCTTCCCGGAGTCGGCCCGACGGGTGGTGGACGCCGGGGCCCACGCGCTCGTGGTGCCCGCGGCGTGGGCGGCGGGCGACCTCAAGGCTCTGCACTGGCGCACGCTCGCGATCGCACGCGCCATCGAGAACACGGCGGCGGTCGTCGCCGTGGGCCAGGCGGGGCGTGGGGTCGTGGGACGGTCCCTGCTGGTGGCGCCGGACGGCGTGGTGGGGCTGGAGCTCGACGACAAGCCTGGCATCCGCACGGCCGACATCGACGGCGGGGCGCTGGCGGCGGTCCGGGACCGCAACCCCGCGCTGCGGCACCGCAGGTACGGGGTCGTCCCGCTTCCGTGACCGGGCTCTGCCGGTGTCAGGCGCTGGCGTGGGCGGCGATGGCCACGGCGACGTACGTGCAGCTGAAGCCGATGATGGTCAGCGCGTGGAACACCTCGTGGAACCCGAACCACTGAGGGCTCGGGTTCGGCCGCTTCATCGCGTAGACGACGGCGCCGGTGATGTAGGCGACGCCGCACCCGGCGATCAGCCAGACCGCCGCGACGCCGCCAGGGCCCTCGGCGAACTGCGGCAGGAATCCGAGCGCCACGCAGCCCAGGGCGACGTAGAGGGGGGTGTAGACCCATCGGGGGGCGCCCAGCCACATGACCCGGGCGAGCAGTCCCAGGACGGCGCCGGACCACACCACGATCAGCAGGATGTCGCGGGTGCGGGGCGGAAGCAGGATCGCCGCGAGCGGGGTGTAGGTGCCGGCGATGATGAGGAAGATGTTCGAGTGGTCGAGCCGGCGCAGGATGCCGGTCACGCGCGGCGACCAGGTCCCGCGGTGGTAGACGGCGCTGGTGCCGAACAGCAGCACCGACGTGATGCCGAACACCGTGCAGGACCACCGCGCGGTGTCGGTGGGGACGGTGGCGACGAGGAGGATCGAGGCCACGACGACCACCGGGAACATCCCGGCGTGCAGCCATCCGCGCAGCCGCGGCTTGATCACGGTGGCGACGTCCTCGAGGGTCTGCGGGGTGTCCACGTGCGTCCGTCCTGTGCATTTCTGGTGAGCGTGGTCTGGGCAGCAGGAGCATAACTTACGTCACCGTAAGTTACGCGTGCGTAGGTACTGGTCGATGTGGGGCGGATCGGTCATCGGGCGACGTGCGGGCGAGTACCGTGTGTGCCCTCACGACCTCAGCACCATGAAGGAGCGTCCCGCGCGTGCGCCTGCCCCATCCGGTCTACGCCCTGTACGAGCGACGCATCGCGGCGTCGCTCTCGCCGGAGCAGGTCCCGCGCCACGTCGGCGTCATCCTCGACGGTAACCGGCGCTGGGCGCGCAATGCCGGGACCTCTGCCGCCACAGGGCACCAGCGGGGCGCCGACAAGATCGCCGACCTGCTCACCTGGAGCGAGGAGATCGGCGTCGAGGTGGTCACGCTGTGGATGCTCTCCACGGACAACCTCTCCCGCTCCGCCGAGGAGCTCACGGCCTTGCTGGGCATCATCGAGGACGCCGTGCGCGATCTCGCCAGCACCGGGCGGTGGCGTGTCCAGGCCGTCGGGTCGCTCGACCTGCTGCCCGCCGCGACCGTGCAGGCCCTCAAGGAGGCCGAGGCCAGCACGCGCGACGTCTCCGGACTGCACGTCAACGTCGCCGTCGGGTACGGCGGCCGGCGCGAGATCGCCGACGCGGTCCAGTCCATCCTGCGCGAGCACGCCCGTGCCGGCACCACCCTCGACGAGCTGGCCGAGTCGTTCAGCGTCGAGCACATCGCCGAGCACCTCTACACCAAGGGGCAGCCGGACCCCGACCTGGTCATCCGCACGTCGGGGGAGCAGCGGCTCGGCGGCTTCCTGCTGTGGCAGAGCGCGCACTCCGAGTACTACTTCTGCGAGGCGTACTGGCCGGACTTCCGCCGGGTGGACTTCCTGCGCGCGGTGCGGGCCTACGCGGCGCGCGAGCGCCGGCTCGGCCGGTAGGAGCGGTCGAGCCGCCGCCATCGCCGGCCCCGGTCCTGGGGCGTCGACGGCTCCACCGGGCGCGCCGCCGCCACGATCCGGTGAATCCCGCGCACGGGCGCGTGTCCGGGTCGAACCCGCGCAGACCGGGCGTAACGTTCACTGCGACGGACGGCATCCGCCGTCCACGGGAGGCCTGCCCATGGAGCACCTGCTCCAGGAGGAGGGCCGGACCCGGCCCACCGCGGCCGGCCGCCCTCAACCCGTCACCGCGTGCCGCGCCACCCGCCGCCTACGCCCAGGGTGGAACGGCACGAGGGGCCCGACACGGCGTCGCTGAGGCGCCGGAGGGAGCCAGCCGTGGCCAACCAGGAGCAGCGAACCCCCGCACCGACGAGCCCGGGGGCCTCCCCGGACGAGAGTCGGCGCACGCACGTGCTGGACACGTCCGTACTGCTCTCCGACCCGCAGGCCATCCACCGGTTCGCCGAGCACGACGTGGTGCTCCCCGTCGTGGTGGTCACCGAGCTCGAGGCCAAGCGCCACCACGCCGAGCTCGGGTACTTCGCGCGGTCCGCGCTCCGGATGCTCGACGACCTCCGGGTCACCCATGGCCGCCTGGACGTGCCCATCCCGCTGGGCCGCCAGGGCGGGACGCTGCGCGTCGAGCTCAACCACACCGACCTGGCCGCGCTGCCCGCCGGCTTCCGGCTCGGGGACAACGACACCCGCATCCTCGCCGTCGCGGCCAACCTCGCCGCCGAGGGGCGGGACGTCACCGTGGTCTCGAAGGACCTGCCGATGCGGGTCAAGGCCTCAGCGGTCGGCCTGCGCGCCGAGGAGTACCGCGCCGAGCTGGCGATCGACTCGGGCTGGACCGGCATGGACACGCTCGACCTGACCGAGCAGGACATGGCCCGGCTGTGGGACGAGGAGGGCCTGGCGCTCGCCGAGCTGGGCGCCGCCGGCGCGGTCGGGCCCGGCGCGGAGGCCGCGCCCGACCCCGCCGTGCTGGACGTGCCCTGCCACACCGGCCTGGTGCTCCACTCGCCCCGGGGCTCGGCGCTGGGCCGCGTCACGGCGGACAAGCGGGTGCAACTGGTGCGGGGGGACCGCGAGGCGTTCGGGCTGCACGGCCGCAGCGCCGAGCAGCGCATCGCCATCGACCTGCTGCTCGACGAGGCCGTCGGGATCGTCTCCCTCGGCGGCCGCGCCGGAACCGGGAAGTCCGCGCTCGCGCTGTGCGCCGGGCTGGAGGCCGTGCTCGAGCGCCGCCAGCATCGCAAGGTGATGGTGTTCCGGCCGCTGTACGCGGTGGGAGGCCAGGACCTCGGGTACCTGCCCGGCACCGAGGCCGAGAAGATGGGCCCCTGGGCACAAGCCGTCTTCGACACGCTGGGAGCCCTGGTGAGCCCCGACGTGGTGGCCGAGGTGATGGCCCGCGACCTGCTCGAGGTGCTACCGCTCACCCACATCCGCGGGCGCTCGCTGCATGACGCGTACGTGATCGTCGACGAGGCGCAGTCGCTCGAGCGCAATGTGCTGCTCACCGTGCTGTCGCGGATCGGCCAGGGGTCTCGTGTGGTGCTCACGCACGACGTGGCGCAACGCGACAACCTGCGGGTGGGCCGTCACGACGGCGTCGCCGCCGTGATCGAGGCGCTCAAGGGGCACCCGCTGTTCGCGCACATCACCCTGACCCGGTCCGAGCGGTCGCCGGTGGCGGCGCTCGTCACGGAGATGCTGGAGGGGATCGAGGGCTGAACCCGGGCCGGGCGAGGCGCCGGGGCCCTCGTCGCTCAGGGCCCCGGCGCGCGCTGTGGCAGGTCAGTCGTCGACGAGCTGGCCGTCAGCCAACCGGATCACGCGGTCGGCGAGCTGGATCATCAGCGGGTCGTGCGTCGAGATGATGGCCGTCATGCCCTCGGCCTGCACGACGGCCCGCAGCAGGGCCATGATCGCCAGGCCGGTCTCGGTGTCGAGCTGGCCGGTGGGCTCGTCAGCGATGAGCAGTCGGGGCGAGTTGGCGAGGGCGCGCGCGATCCCGACGCGCTGCTGCTGGCCGCCCGAGAGCTCCCCGGGCCGCTGCAGCGCGTGGTCCCGCAGCCCCACCAGCTCGAGCAGCAGGGCGACGCGCTCCTCCCGGACCTCAGGGGGGAGCTTGCGCAGGCGCAGCGGCACCCCGACGTTCTCGGCGGCGGAGAGCACCGGGACGAGCCCGAAGGTCTGGAACACGAACGAGATGACGTCCCGGCGCAACTCGACCAGGCCGCGCTCGTCCAGGCTGGTCACGTCGCGGCCGTCCACCGCCACCTGTCCGGCGTCGGGCCGGTCCAGGCCGCCGATCAGGTTGAGCAGCGTCGTCTTGCCCGAGCCGGACTTGCCCACCAGCGCGACGAGCTCGCCGGGCTGCACGGTGAAGGACACGTCCCGCACCGCGTGGACGGCGGCGGCGCCGCTGCCGAAGGCGCGGCAGAGGCCCTCCACCCGGACCATCGGCTCGTGAGTGGCGGCGGCCGGCGAGGTGGTGGCGGTGGTGTGGGCGGTGCTGGTCACGACGACTCCTCGGCCTGGGTGGGAACGGGCGCCTGGCGTGGCGCCGGGCTCGGCGACCGGTCCGGCCAGATCGCCACATGGCTCTGCTCGAGCGCGAGCCGCACCCGGTCGCTCAGCTCGAGAACCTCGCGGTACTCGCGGGGGAGCTGGACCCGTCCGGCGCGGTCCAGCACCGCGTACTCCTCGGCGACGACCGACTCGTCGCCGTGCTCGTCGGTGTGCGTGCGGCGCAGCACCTCGGAGCTGGTGCGTCCGTCGCGGATCGACACGGTGCGCTGCACGTGCTCGCTGACCGAGGGGTCGTGCGTGACCACCACGACGGTCACGCCCAGCTCCCGGTTCACCGAGCGCAGGGACTCGAGCACCTCGACCGAGGTGGCGGTGTCGAGCTGCCCCGTCGGCTCGTCGGCGAAGAGCACCTGGGGGGAGGCGGCCAGCGCCACGCCGATCGCCACCCGCTGCTGCTCGCCGCCGGACATCTGCGACGGACGGCGCTCGGCGCAGTAGCCCACGCCCAGCATGGCGAGGAGCTCGCTCGCCCGGGCTTTCCGGGCACGGCGGCCGACCCCGGCCATGGCCAGCGGCAGCTCGATGTTCTCGGCGGCCTCGAGGTACGGCATCAGGTTGCGAGCCGTCTGCTGCCACACGAAGCCCACCATGGTGCGCCGGTACTCGACCCGCTGGCGGGCGGTCATGGCCATCAGGTCCCAGGGGCCCACCCGGACCCGGCCGGCGGTGGGCACGTCGAGGCCCGAGAGCACCGAGAGCAACGTCGACTTGCCGGACCCCGAGGCGCCGATGATCGCGACCTCCTCGCCGGCCTCGATGAGGAGGTCCAGGCCCTGCAACGCCTGCACTTCGATGCCCTCGGACTGGTAGATCCGCACGAGGTTGTCGCACGCGATCAGCGCGTTGTGGCCGAACTCCTCAGGGCGCTGGCGTGCTCTGCTCTCCAACGTCTCGAGGGTGTCGAGGTCGTCGGTCTGGGTGCTGCTCACCGGTCGTCTCCCGTCGTCGGCCGTGCTGTCACGATGGCGCCTGGCGCCTGCCCTGCTGGTCGTTCCCGTCTCATCGCTCACCGACCCGAAGCACGTCGCCCAGCCTGTCGCGCCGCCGCACGGCCGCCTCGACGGCGATGCTCACCGCGAGCGCGACGGCTGTCGCCCCGACGGCGAGCACGATGGAGGCGGGGGCGACGGACACCGGCCCGGCGCGCAGCTCGCCCGTGACCTCGCTCAGGCCGAGCGCGCCGTGCAGCACCGGGGGAACGGTGAGTCCCAGCCCGACGCCGATCAGCACCGCCGCGACCGACACCGGCAGCAGCTCGCCCAGCGTGATGCGCCGGGCCAGCCTCCCGTCGAGCCCGAGCGTGCGCAGCGCCGACAAGGTCCTGCCGCGCTCGGGGGCGCTCGCCACGACGGTCAGCGCCATCGTCAGCGACGCGAAGGCGGCGAGGACCACCGCGGACGCGAGGAGCAGGTCGACGAGGCGAGAGCCGAGCGGCGCGTCGCGGGTCTCCGCGAGCCACTCCGCACGGCTGGTGACAGTGACGCGCGGGTTGGTGTCGAGGCCGACCGCCGTGACAGCCGCCCTCGCCCCCGGTCCGTCCACCCAGAGCGTGTCCGGCTCGGCAGGCTCGCCGGATGCCGCCTCGATCTGGGCGAGGTCCACGACGACCAGGTGCTCGTCGGGCTCTGCCAGCCCGGTGACGCCGACGACGTCGAGCTGGACGAAGTGCTTGCCCTGGAGCACGGAGGCGCCCGCCCTCTCGACCACGTCGACGAGACCCGGCGAGACCAGGGCCTTCGGGGCGCCGGACCCGCCAGCGGCCATCAGGTCGAGCTCGCCCTGGTAGCGGTCGTCGTGCGCGCGGAGGATCGTGTCGAGTTGCGCCGCGTCCGCAACGAGCAACGTCACCTTGACGCCGGACCCGCGGTTGAGGGAGCGCTCGAACGTCCGCACCCCCGTCGCGGCGGCGCTCACCCCGGGCTCGGCGAGGAGCTGGGACGCCACGCCTTCCGGGATGGCGCCGTCCACCCTCACCTCGGCGCCCACCTGCTGCGCGGAGGCCCGCACCTGCCCGTGGTCGATGGTGGTGGCGATGCTCCCGGCGAAGACCATCATCGCGATCGACACAGCGAGAGCCAGCAGCGGGAGGCCGCCGCCGGTCGCCCGGGCCGCGCGTGCGCTGGCGACCACTGCGACGAGCCCACGCCCGCGGGTCGCGAGGCGCCCGGCCAGGCGGAGCACCGGCGGGAGCACCCGCAGGGCGACGACGGTGGCGGCGCCCGCCATGAGGCCAGGGGTCGCGGAGAGCAGCAGATCGGGGCCGGCGGACTGGGTTTGCAGGAGTCCACGGCCGCGCACTGCGGCGACGGCGCCGCCAGCGAGCACGATGAGCGCGAGCTCCACGACCAGGCGGCGGGCCCGTCGCCGGGCGGCCAGGCGCTCGCGGTCGCTGCGGTTCGCGGGCACGTGCCGCCCGCCCCACGCGCGGGCGGCGATCCATGCCCCGCCGAGCGGGGTCGCGAGGGAGGCGGTCGCGGAGACGAGCAGCGCGGGGGTCCACGTCCAGGCCGCGCCGAGGGCGAACGGCAGGGTGGCGAGTGCCCCGAACGCCAAGCCCGCCAACGCCATCGGCGCCGACTCCAGGCCGAGCCTGAGTGCGATAGACGCCACGGAGGCGCCTCGGGCCCGCTCGGCGATCAGCACCGCCCGGCGCCGTTCGAGGACCAGCCGGGCGGTGAGGATGAGCGCGAGAGCCCCCACGAGGACCACGCCGAAGAACATGACGAAGGCCTGGGCCTGGGCACCCTGGAGCTGGACGCGGAACCCGGGCAGGATCTCGGTGAGCGCGCTGTTGACCGTCGGCACGCCCCACCGGGTCTGCAGCTCCGAGCTGTTCACGATGGTGCGCCGCAGCGTGGTCTCGATCTCGGCGGAGTCGGTGCTCCGCAGCCGATCCACGGCCAGCGGGAACCGAACCTCGAGGGTCTGCGCGACGGGCATGAGGTAGAGGGCGGCGTCGGGGAGCGACTCGTCGCTGAGCATCACGCCGAGCACCTGCGTGCCGGCCGCACCGCGCGTCGTCCTCGCCTCCAGCAGCCCGTCGACCGTCCCCCAAGCGGGGTCGGTGGGGTCGTCCGCCTCGTAGACGCCCGCGACGACCAGCGTCGTCTTCTGGGTCGTGTTCCGCACGACGGCGATCTCCTGGCCCACCGTGAGGCCCAGCAGATCGGCGTTGGCCCGCGACACCGCGACCTCGATGCGCCCGGGGGGAGGCTCGGCCTCGAACCCGTTGGCGGCGAGGGCCTCGACGTCCATGTCGGGGTCGAGCTCGTCCGACGGCTCGGGGGACGCGGCCGGGGGCCCGCCGTGCACCCACCGCACCGGCGTCTGGTCCAGGCTCGACCACCAGGCGTACGTGACGATGGTCTGCCGGCCGTCGATCGCCACGGGGGACTGTCCGGTGAACTCGGCGCGGGGCGCGTCGGTGAGCGCCCTGAGGTCGGCGGGGAGCGCCTCGGCCATGCGGGTCGCGCTGGCCTTGAGCCGGTTGGCGGCGCCGGACGCGCGGTACCGCTCGGCGCCGGCCAACGGGTCGGGCAGGCGCGCGATCAGGTCGGCGGAGGGCCCCGCGTCCTCCGCGGCTCCGCGCAGCCCTGCGTCGGCGCCGTTGACCAGCAGGCGCGGTCCCATCAGCGTCAGGAAGCACAGGACGGTGATCAGCACCAGATGCCCGACGAGCAGGCCCCGGTCGGCGAGTGAGCGCCGCGGGACGACGAGCCGCGCCCCGCCCACGGTGGACCGGGCGGCGCGCACCACGGCGCGGCGATCAGCCAGGAAGGTCATCGGTCGTCCCCCAGTCTCAGGAGCTCGGCGGACGCGCGCCGCATGAGCGCGGTGGCCGTGCACGTGACGGCGACCGCCAGCAGGGCCGCCAGGGTCACCAGCAGCGTCGTCTGGCTCGTCCAGGCCCAGACGAGCTGGACGGTCGGAGTGGGCGGGCGCCCGTTGGCCCCCAGGGTCAGCAGCGGCGCCACCAGCCGTGCCATCAGGGCGCCGAGCGCCCCGCCGCCCAGCATGCCCATCAGCACGAGCAGCGAGTGCTCGGCCAGGACCGACCGGACGAGGGTCGAGCGCGCGGCGCCGAGCGCCTGCAGCCGCGCCAGCTCGAGCCTGCGCTGGCGCACCGAGACGGTGGCGCTCATGGTGAGGCCGGCCACCGCCAGGGCGACGGCGGCCAGGGTGATCAGCAGCAGCGCCGAGGTGACGCCGAGCCGCAGGGGCCCGCGGGACAACGACTCCTCGACGTCGACGCGGGCCTCGGCCGTGCCGGCGTGCTTCTCGCGGATGACGGCCGCTGCCTCGGAGGCGTGGTCGTCGGCGGCCTCGGCCCACCACTCGTCGACGGCGTTGTGCTGCGCCCCGCCGGCCGCGAGCGCGTGCACGAGCGCGGTGCGGTCGACGAGCACGGCCTCGGCGCCCGGCGCCGCGGGGATCTCGGGGAGCGCCCGTTCCACGCGGATGCGCACCGGGACGTCGGAGATGCCGATGATCGCCGTGTCGCCGACCTCGAGGCCCTCTCTGTCGAGCATCCGCTGGGTGGCGAGCGCGGGCAGCACATCGAGCTGGCCTGACGTCGCGGTGGCCGCGAACCCCGTCTGCGTGCCGTAGCGGTAGCCCGGGCTCTCGTAGCGGACGCCGAGGCCGTGCGCGGCGCCGCCGTCCCACACCTGGACCGGCTCGCTCGGGTCGCCGTGGTCAGGGTTGGTCTGGGCGGACCAGGCGCCCAGGTCGAGTTCGATCGGCGTCGCGGCGCCCGCGGAGTCGACCTCCGCCAGCTCCGAGACCGCGATCTCGAAGTCGAGATCCCCGGGGATCCGAGCGTCGAGGTCGTAGTCGGTGCCCGCCCGGCCGTACAGCGTCCCGAAGAAGCCGACGAGGGACAACGGCTCGGCCACCCGCATGTCGTCCCCGAGGAGCCGCAGCGTGACGGGTTGCGGCTCGCCGTCGAGCGGTACCAGCGCTGGCCCCTCGACAGCCGCCGTGGTGGTGATGCCGTGGGCGTCCATGACCATCACGGTGAGCTTGAGGCCCAGGTCGCCGATTCGGTCCTCGGAGGCGCCCGTGCCGGTCACGACCGCGGACAGGGAGCGCACGCCGGGCGAGAGGGGCACTGCGAGGTTCTCCTGGAGCCCGGCCGGGCGCAGCAGCGCCGCCCAGTCCGAGGTGTCCTCGCGGGACCGGACGATCGATTCGGCCATCGAGGCGTCCATGGCCACCAGGCGTGTCCGGGTGGAGTAGCTCGGGCCGGTGGACGCGATGCGCCCGAGCGCCACCGTGCGGTTGAGCACGGGCGAGATGGCGCCCACGTGCTCCAGCCCGGCCATGACGGACGACTGCTCGAAGGGCTCGAGCGGCAGCCGCTCCACGCGCAGGTCCGAGCCCACCCGGGCGGCGGCCTGCTCCGACTGCGAGAGGGACCACGTGGCCAGGAAGGACTGGGCGAACACCCCGATCGCGACCGCGAGCGTGAGGACCAGCACGGCGCCCGCCGCGCGCCGCGGGCGCCGGCCGACCTCCCATGAGGCCAAGGGCGCCGCGAGGGAGCGGCTGCGGAGCGCGCGACGCTCCGCGAGGCCGGCGACGAGCGGCAGGAGCCGCAGCGCCAGGGCGGCCCCCGCCAGCAGGAACAGCGCGGGACCGGCCACCAGCACCGGGTCCACCCCGCCGGAGCGGAGCACGGGGGAGCGGTACTGCCGGAGCTGGACGAAGGCCACCACCGCGAGGGCCACGAGGGCGAGGTCGATGCCCGAGCGGGTCATCATCGTGCGGCGGTCCTGCCGGATCTCGCTCTGCTCGGAGTCGACGACGCTGGCCCCGCCGCGCAGCAGGGGCGCCACCAAGACGGCCGCGAACAACAGGGCGGCCCCCGAGCAGGTGAGCCACACGCTGGCCGGGAGGCCCGGGTCGGCGTCGAGGCCCGCGGCGGTGAAGCCCGACTCGGCGGCGAGCAGGCCGTACAGCCCGCGGGCGACCCAGGGGGCCGCCACGATCGTCACGGCCGCGATTCCCGCCGCCTCGAGGGCGCCCAGCCGCACCAGCTGCGATCTCGACGCGCCGCGGGACGTCAGCAGCGCCGCCTCGCCAGTGCGTCGTTCCGTGAGCAGCCGGGCGCCCAGCTGCAGCACGCTCGCGCAGAGGGCCAGCAGCATGAGGCCCAGCACGGTCAGCGCGACGCGCGTCACGGCCAGCGCCGACAGGGCGCCGTCGAGCACCGCGGGCAGGCCGCTCGCGAAGCGCGCGCTCTGCAGCAGGGACGCCGTCGACCTGGCCAGCTCGACCTGGCCGTCCTGGAGGTGCGCGCGGGTCGCCGCCAGCTGGGCGCCGTCCGCGCCGAGGACGTCCGGGCGCAGCACGACGTTGGCGGCCTCCACAGTGACCCGGTCGTCGCGGATCGCGGCGGGCGTGGTCAGCAGGGCGCCGTAGGCGTCGGTGGTCAGCCAACCGAAGCTGCCCGGCATCGAGACGCCCCGGTCGACCGGCCGGCCCCGCATCGGGTCACGGGACCAGTAGGACGCCGAGTGCTCGGCCTCGTACACGCCGACCACGACGACGTCGACGACGTCCCTGGACGTGAAGGCGCGCAGGCTCACCGCTGTGCCGGGGGCCAGCCCGAGCTCGTCGGCGGCGACCCGGGGCACCGCCACCTCGATCCGGTCCGCGGGGCTCGCGCTCGGCCACGACCCGGCGACGAGCCGCGCGTGCTCGGTGGCGCCGTCGAACGCCGCGAGCCGGAGTAGCACGTCAAGGCTGCCCGCCTGGGGGGACGGGAACCGGTAGTCGACGGACGTGAGCCACTCGTGACGGATGGCAGGCATGCCCCCGAGGGCTGCCGTCAAGCCCTTCGCCGCCCCCTCGATGGCCGCGTCGGTGTCCTTCGCGCCGATGGTGAGGACCGCCTCGACCTCGAGCTCGGACGCGGGGCGCCGGGCGAGGTCTGCGGTCACGGCGCGGTCGTCGCTCGCGGAGACCAGCAGCGCGAACGTGCCGAGAAGGCCCGCGCCGACGACCGCCACCGCGAGCACCGCCGCCAGGACGACGCGTTGCGTAGCCGCCCGTCGTAGAACGAGCCTGGTCGCCCACCGCACGCTGATCCCCTTTGACCCAGCCGTCGCCACCGGGGGAGAGCCGGGGCGCCACCTCCCGCCGGGGAGGTGGAAGGCTGAACGTAACCGCTGGCAACCGCGTTGTGGGAGCGGTTCCGCGGTACTCAGGCGGGCGGTGCGGACATCGTTACGCCGCCGTGACCTCGGTCACGGCGGCGTCGCGAATCGTTGGGGGGAAGGGGGATGAAACTTGAGCGAAAAGGGGGTTCAGGCCCGCGGCGGACGGGTCATGGCGAGCACGTCCAGCGCGGCGTCGAGCTGCTCCTCGGTGACCTCTCCCCGCTCGACGTAGCCGAGGTCGACGACGGCCTCTCGCACCGTGATTCCGTGCTTGACCGAGTGCTTGGCGATCTTCGCGGCGGCCTCGTAGCCGATCACCCGGTTGAGGGGCGTGACGATCGACGGGGAGGACTCCGCCAACGCGCGGGTGCGCTCGACGTTCGCCTCGATGCCCGCGATCGTCTTGTCAGCCAGAGCCGTCGAGGCGTTGGCGAGGAGCCTGACCGACTCCAGGACCCCCAGGGCGATCACCGGGATCTGCACGTTGAGCTCGAAGGACCCGCTGGCGCCAGCCCAGGCGACCGTCGCGTCGTTGCCGATCACGCGGGCCGCCACCATCAGCACGGCCTCGGGGATCACGGGGTTGACCTTGCCCGGCATGATCGACGAGCCGGGCTGCAGGTCGGGGATGAAGATCTCCCCGAGGCCGGTGTTGGGCCCCGAGCCCATCCAGCGCAGGTCGTTGCAGATCTTCGTGAGGCTCACCGCGATGGTCCGCAGCGCGCCGGACAGCTCGACCAGCCCGTCGCGGGAGCTCTGCGCCTCGAAGTGGTCGCGCGCCTCGGTGAGCGGAAGGCCGGTGTCCTCGCGCAGCAGCTCGATGACCCGCTGCGGGAAGCCGGCCGGGGTGTTGATCCCGGTGCCCACCGCGGTGCCGCCCAGGGGGACCTCGGCGACGCGGGGCAGGGCCGCGCGCAGCCGCTCCACCCCGTACCGGACAGCGGCGGCGTACCCGCCGAACTCCTGCCCGAGCGTCACCGGCGTCGCGTCCATCAGGTGCGTGCGTCCCGACTTCACGACCGTGGCGAACTGCGCGGCCTTGGCCTCGAGCGCCTCGGCGAGGTGCTCGAGGGCGGGCTCCAGGTCGCGGACCACCGCGGCGGTGGCCGCGACGTGCACCGACGTGGGGAACACGTCGTTCGAGGACTGCGAGGCGTTGACGTGGTCGTTGGGGTGCACCGGGCGCCCGAGGCGAGCCGACGCCAGCGTCGCGAGGACCTCGTTGGTGTTCATGTTGGAGGACGTGCCGGAGCCGGTCTGGAACACGTCGATGGGGAACTGCGCGTCGTGGGCGCCGGAGGCGACCTCGTCCGCCGCCGCGGCGACGGCGGCGGCGACGTCGGCGTCCAGCACCCCGAGCTCGGCGTTGGCCAGGGCGGCGGCCTTCTTGATCCTGGCCAGGGCCTCGATGTGGCCGCGCTCGAGGCGTGTGCCGGAGATGGGGAAGTTCTCGACCGCCCGTTGGGTCTGCGCCCGGTACAGCGCGTCGGCGGGGACGAGGACCTCGCCCATTGTGTCGTGCTCGACGCGGAACCCCGCGGGAGCTGTGGTGGTCATGGGGGCGGCGGCGTCATTGGCGTGCTCACTCATGCGCGCATCCTCTCACCGCGCCGCCGCCGCGGTCAGGTGTGTCAGGGGACCTCTGGCGTGCCCTCGCCCAGGTCGCCGATGGCCTTGGTGAGCTGCACGTCACCCTCGGCCAACGCGTACTCGACGCCGACGATCGCGCAGCGTCCCTCGGCGACGGCGTCCGCGAGCGAGCGCGAGTAGCCCTGGAGCATCGTCACGGTGTGCCGCACATGCTCATGGCCCAGCTCCGCGGCGGAGACGCTGGCGATCCCCGGCCCCTGCGCCGCCCCGGTCAGCGTCACAATGCTGGGGATCACGCGGTCGACGATCGCGCGCACGAACCCGTCTGGCACGACGCCGGTGGTGAGCGCCGTCGTGGCCGCCGCCACCGCCCCGCACGAGTCGTGTCCCAGGACCACCACGAGCGAGGCGCCCAGCACGTCCACCCCGTACTCGATGGACCCGATCACGGTGGTGTCCAGCACGTGGCCGGCCGTCCGCACCACGAACACGTCGCCGAGCCCCTGGTCGAAGATGATCTCGGCGGCGACCCGGCTGTCGGAGCATCCGAAGATCACCGCGTACGGGGCCTGAGCGGCGCTGAGCTCGGCACGTCGGTCGATGCCCTGCGCGGGATGGGCCATCTCGCCGCGGACGAATCGCTCGTTCCCCTCCCGCAGCGCGGTCCAGGCCTGGGCAGGTGTCGTGGGTCGGGACATGGCGACATCTTGGCAGGCCTTGCCAAGCGGGCGACGCGACGGTCACGGAGTGGTCCACCGGGGCGGACGCCCGAGTGGCAGGGGGGTACGGCGGGGTGTAGTCCTGGTGGCCAGGGCCGCGCGGCGGGGTATGGGGGGGGCAGCGTGCGAAGACGAACACGGCTGGTCGGCACGGTGCTCGCGCTCGCGGTCGCCGGAGGGCTCGCGGCATGCGGGGGATCGGGCTCGGGCGCTCCGACGCTCACCTGGTACATCAACCCCGACGACGGGGGGCAGGCGCAGATCGCCTCGGAGTGCACCGAGGCCGCAGACGGCGCCTACACGATCGAGACATCGGTGCTCCCCCGGGACGCCAGCGCGCAGCGCGAGCAGCTCGCGCGGCGGCTCGCCGCGAAGGACTCCTCGATCGACCTGATGAGCCTGGACCCGCCTTTCATCCCCGAGGTGGCCGAGCCCGGCTTCCTGGCGCCCATCCCGGAGGACGTGCAGGAGCGCGTCACCCAGGACGTCGTCGCCGGCGCCCTCGCGGG
Source organism: Cellulomonas chengniuliangii (assembly GCF_024508335.1). Classification (NCBI taxonomy): domain Bacteria; kingdom Bacillati; phylum Actinomycetota; class Actinomycetes; order Micrococcales; family Cellulomonadaceae; genus Cellulomonas; species Cellulomonas chengniuliangii. The sequence goes on from NZ_CP101988.1 coordinate 903,683, forward strand.
CGCCACGTGGAAGGGCGAGCTGGTCACGGTGCCGTTCTGGGCGAACACCCAGCTGCTCTGGTACCGCAAGTCCGTGGCCGCGGCGGCGGGCCTGGACATGACCCAGCCCGTCACGTGGGACCAGCTCATCGACGCGGTCCGCACGCAAGACGTCTACCTCGCGGTGCAGGGCATCAAGTCCGAGTCCCTCACGGTGTGGATCAACGCGCTCGTCTCCTCCTCGGGGGGCGAGATCGTGGAGAACCCCACGGCCGACGCCGCGGAGGTCGAGCTCGGCCTTGAGACCGACGCGGGCCGTGAGGCCGCGCGCATCATGGGCACCATCGGCAAGGAAGGGCTCGCCGGCCCAGGGCTCCCCACCGAGGACGAGAACGCGTCGCTGTCGGTGTTCCAGGGGGACAAGGGCTCGTTCATGGTGAACTGGCCGTTCGTGTGGTCGGCCACCAAGGCGGGCGTCGAGGACGGCACCCTCGACCAGAGCCTGCTCGATGACATCGGCTGGGCGATCTACCCGCGTGTCGACGCCCAGACGCCCGCGGGCACGCCGTACGGGGGCATCAACCTCGGCGTCGGGGCCTACAGCGAGCACACCGACCTGGCCTTCGAGGCGGCCGAGTGCATCGTCACGCCCGAGCACCAGGCGTACTACTTCGCGGCGAACGGCAACCCGGCGTCCAACACCGACGCCTACGAGGACCCGCAGGTCCTCGAGGCCTTCCCGATGGCCCCCGTGATCCGCGAGTCCCTCGAGCAGGCGGTGCCGCGCCCGCAGACGCCGTACTACAACGACGTGTCGATCGGGCTCCAGGAGACCTGGCACCCGCCGTCCTCCGTCTCGCCCGACTCGACACCCCAGAGGTCAACCGACTTCATCACGGCCGTGCTGCGAGGGGAGCGACTGCTGTGACCACTGAGGCGACACGAGAGCGCGGTCGGCGCCGGGGCGCCGGTGACGACGCCGACAAGCAGGCCAGGGCCGCGCACAGCGAGCGCACGCGCGCGGAGGCGAGGCTCGGCTGGTACCTCGCCGGCCCGGCGTTCGTGATCATGCTGGCCGTCACGCTGTACCCGATCCTGCAGGCCTTCTACGACTCCCTGTTCCGGTACCGGCTGACGACGCCCGACGACAGGGCGTTCATCGGGGTCGAGAACTATTGGGTGATCCTGCGCGACGGGTTCTTCTGGCAGTCCGTGGCGGTCACGGTGCTCATCACCCTGGTCACCGTGGTGGTCGAGCTGATCCTCGGGTTCGCGCTCGCCCTGGTGATGCACCGCGCGATCCGGCGGCTGCGAGGGCTGCTGCGCACGGCCATCCTCGTGCCCTACGGGATCATCACCGTGGTCTCCGCGTTCGCGTGGTTCTACGCGTTCGACATCAACTCCGGCTACATCAACCACTGGTTCGGCTGGGTCCCGGGCATCTCCACCGACCTCAACTGGTTCGCGCAGACCGGCACCAGCCTGTTCGTGATCATCGCCTCCGAGATCTGGAAGACCACGCCGTTCATCTCGCTGCTGCTGCTGTCTGGACTGGCGCAGGTGCCCAGCGACCTGGAGGAGGCGGCGGAGGTGGACGGGGCCACCGCGTGGCAGCGGTTCCGGCGGGTCATCATCCCGAACATGAAGGCCGCGATCATGGTGGCCGTCCTGTTCCGGGCCCTGGACGCGTTCCGCATCTTCGACAACGTGTTCATCATGACCAACGGCGCGAACGGCACGACGGTGCTGTCCCTGCTCGCCTACAAGACCTCGATCGGCCGCCTGGAGATCGGGCTCGGCTCCGCGATCTCGGTGCTGCTGTTCTTGTGCGTGATCCTCATCTGCTGGGTCGCGATCAAGCTCTTCAAGGTCGATCTCGCCAGCGCGAGAGGGGAGTAGCGATGACCGGCAGACTGACGGGGCGCCAACGGTTCTGGTGGGCCGTGATCTCGGTGTTCGTCCTGGTGTGGGCGCTGTTCCCCGTGGTGTCGATCTTCGCGACGTCCTTCAAGCTCCCCAGCCAGCTCAACCTGGGACTGTTCTGGCCCAAGACCTGGTCGACCTCCAACTACGAGCAGATCCTCGTCGGCGACGCCCAGACGCTGTTCCTGTCGTCGCTGCGCAACTCGATCGGGATCTCGCTGATCGCCACGGCGATCGCGGTGGTGCTCGCCACCCTCGCGGCCTACGCCATCGGGCGCCTGGAGTTCCCCGGCAAGCGGCTGATCCTCACGGCCGCGCTCGGGGTGTCGATCTTCCCGGCCATCTCGATCGTCACGCCGCTGTTCAACCTGTGGCGCAACATCGGCCTGTACGACACGTGGCTCGGCCTGATCATCCCGTACCTGTCGCTGACACTGCCGATCTCCATCTGGACGCTCGCGGCCTTCTTCCGGCAGATCCCCTGGGAGCTGGAGCAGGCGGCGCAGGTGGACGGGGCCACGAGCTGGCAGGCGTTCCGCAAGGCCATCGTGCCCCTCGCGGCGCCGGGCGTGTTCACCACGGCGCTGATCGCCTTCTTCATCGCCTGGAACGACTTCGTCTACGGCATCTCGCTGACATCCACCGACCGGGCCCGACCGGTGCCCGCAGCCCTGGCCTTCTTCACCGGCGCCTCGCAGTTCGAGGAGCCGACCGGTGCGATCTCCGCGGCCGCGGTCGTCGTCACGATCCCCGTCGTCATCCTCGTCCTGCTGTTCCAACGCCAGATCGTCGCTGGACTGACCCAGGGCGCCGTCAAGGGCTGACGCGCCCGCCCCCTCCCGAGGAGAAGCACATGGCCTCCATCTCGCTCAAGGACATCGTCAAGGTGTACGGCGACGGCTACCTGGCGGTGAAGGGCGTGAGCCTGGACATCGCCGAGGGGGAGTTCGTCATCCTCGTCGGCCCGTCGGGCTGCGGAAAGTCGACGCTGCTGCGGATGATCGTCGGCCTCGAGGACATCACCTCGGGCGACCTGCTCATCGACGGCGAGCGGGTCAACGAGGAGGCGCCGCGCAAGCGCCGGCTCGCGATGGTGTTCCAGAACTACGCGCTGTACCCGCACCTGACCGTTTTCGAGAACATCGCGTTCCCGCTGCGGCTCGAGAAGGGCCAGTTCACCGAGGAGCAGATCCGCGAGAAGGTGCGCTTCGCCGCCGAGACCCTCGAGCTGCAGGACCACCTGGACCGCAAGCCCGCGAACCTGTCCGGCGGCCAGCGGCAGCGCGTGGCGATGGGACGGGCCATCGTGCGCGACGCGCGCGCGTTCCTGTTCGACGAGCCGCTGTCCAACCTCGACGCGAAGCTGCGCGGGCAGATGCGCACCGAGATCTCCCGCCTGCAGCGCTCTCTGGGCACCACCACCGTGTACGTCACCCACGACCAGACCGAGGCGATGACCCTGGGCGACCGGGTCGCGGTGCTCCGCAAGGGCGAGCTCCAGCAGATCGCGAGCCCGCGCGGGCTCTACGAGCAGCCCGTCAACCTGTTCGTGGCCGGCTTCATCGGCTCGCCGCCCATGAACTTCCTGCCCGGAGAGGTGGTGGGCGACGTGCTCCGGCTGCCCATCGCGGACGTCCCGCTCACTCCGTCGCTGCGCGAGCGGCTCGGCGACCGGGAGCTGGTGATCGTGGGCATCCGCCCAGACCACTTCGCCGACGCGGCGCTCCTCGAGGACCACAAGCGCGGCGCGGGCGTCACGTTCGACGCGGCGGTGGACGTCGTCGAGTGGCTGGGCTCGGAGCAGTACGCGTACATCCCGTTCGACACCCACCCGGACGTGGCCAGCAAACTCGACGAGCTGGACCGCGACCTGGACGGGGAGAGCATGCGCACCCAGCTCGTCGCGGCGCTGAGCTCCGAGTCCAAGGTCCGTGACGGCGACACGCACCAGCTCTGGTTCGACCCGGCCCGCATGCTCGTGTTCGACCCGGAGTCCTGGACGAACCTCACCTACGACGAGGACGCCGCCCGGGTCCTCGACGAGCAGAACGAGCAGGACCGCAGGGCTGCGCTGGACCGGGCGGCCGCGCGGCTGGCCGCCGCCTCGACCTGAGCGGGCGCGCGGCGACGCGCCGCCGACGTGGGGCGTCGGGCGGCCACCACCTCGCGGACCAGGACCATGGGGCGTCGGGCGCCAGGCCCGGCGCGGATAGAGTGCCCGCATGGTCGGGCGACGAAGCGCGTCGACGCCTCCGGGGTCGCCGGTCGGTGTCGTGGTGCGCGGTCGCGCGCCCACAGCTCGCACGACCCGACATCTGCTGGTCGCCAGCGGCATCGCCATGGCCTTGGTGGTCGCAGGCTCCCCGACCCCGTCCGAGCGCTCGCGGTACGCCGAGCGCCCGCTGACCTCCCAGACCGCGGTGCTCACACCGTCGGGGGTCGTCACCGTGCGCGCCGACGATGTGGTCGGGCGGTTCGAGGGCAGCAATGTCCGACTCACCGAGGAGGGCGACGAGCACCACGAGGAGTCGCTGGCCCTCGCGGCGGCGCAACGCCGGTGGCTGGCCTCCGGCCTCGTGCCGGGGCCCGAGGAGTACGGGGACATGGCCCGGCAGGCGCTGCTCGACCTGGACACCCTGCTGCTGGAGGACGGCGCCCTGCTCGCCGCCCCGAACGGGGCGTGGCGGTACACCTGGCCGCGGGACGCCAGCTTCGCCGCGGTCGCGCTGGCCCGCACCGGCCACACCGAGGACGCCGCACGGATCTTGCTCCACCTCGCCGACCTGCAGTCCCCTGACGGGACGTTCCAGGCTCGTTACCTGCCCGATGGCAGCGGCCTGCCGCCGGACGACCGGGGCATCCAGCTCGACGGGGACGGGTGGTTCCTCTGGGCGGCCGCCGAGTGGCTCCGCCACGCCGACGGCGACCCGTCGAGAGTGCTCGCGGAGCTGCGGCCCGCGCTGATCCGGGCGCTCGACGCGATCGAGCACGTGACCGACCCCGAGACGGGAAGCCCGGCGGTGAGCCCGGACTACTGGGAGGTCCGCGAGACCCGCGTGACCCTCGGCTCGATCAGCGCGCTGCTGCTGGGCGCGCGCGCGATCCAGGACTTCGCGGGGGACATGCCGCGGGGGATCGCCGGGCTCTGGGCGGCGGACCTGGCCCGCCGGGGCGCCGCGCTCGAGGTCAAGCTGGAGCAGGCCGTGGAACGCGACTTCGCGACGCACGGATACCCCCGCCATGCCGGGGGCGCGTTGCTCGACGCGGGCGTGGCGTTCCTCATGCCGCCGTTCGCCCCTGCGGATCCGGGTGTCGTCGAGGCGTGGGAGCGGGCCGCGGTGGGGATGGGCCGGCCCGCCGGTGGGCTCGCGCCTGGAGAGGGCTGGAGCGCGGACGGCATCTCGTGGACGCCTCAGACGGCCCTGTTCGCGCTCACTGCGGCGGCGGCGGGCGACCACGAGCGCGCCACCGGATGGCTCACCTGGCTCGACGAGCACCGCACCGACGCCGGCTCGCTGCCCGAGAAGGTGCTGTGGGACGGCCGACCGGCCGCCGTCGCGCCGCTCTCCTGGACATCGGCGCTGGTCCTGCTGGCCCTCGTCGAGCTCGACGAGGGCCAGCAGTCGGCGCACTGACGGGCTCGGCGCTCAGCCGTGGTCGAGCTCGCCGCGGGTCGGAGGGTTGGCGCCCGGCCGCGAGACGGTGATGGCCGCTATCCGGGCGCAGCGCTCGAGGATGGCCTCGACCGTGCCCGGGTCGACGTCGCGCAGCTGCTCTCGGCGGTCGGCGCCGAGCAGACCGGCATCCCACAGCCCGTCGATGAGCCCCGACATGAACGAGTCGCCGGCGCCCACGGTGTCCGCGACCTGCACCGCAGGCGCGGCGACCATGAGCCGCGCGCCCGAGCGGGTCGAGGCGAAGGCGCCCTTGCCGCCGTGGGTGACCACCACCAGCGAGGGCCCGCGCCGGGTCCACTCCTCCGCGATCTCCGCAGGGGCGACACCCGGCAGCAGCCAGGCCAGGTCCTCGTCGCTGACCTTGACCACGTCGGACTGCAGGACGAGCGACTCGACCAGCGGCAGGGTGTCCTGCGGTGAGCCCATCAGGGCCGGCCGCAGGTTCGGGTCGTAGGTGATCGTCGACGTTGGGCGGCGTGCCTCGACCAGCCGCGCGACCTTCTGCGCGCCCGGCTGCAGCGCCGCGCCGATCGAGCCGGTGTGCAGCACGAGCGGCGGCTCGGCCGACTCGTCCCAGGAGTGGGGCAGGTCCCACACGAGGTCGAAGTCGTACGTCGCGGCGCCCTCGGCGTCCAGGTGCGCGGTGGCGATCGGCGTCGAGATGGCGGTCTCGGCGCCGCGCAGCACGGACACCCCCGAAGCCTCCAGGTGGCGCACCACGAGCGCGCCGTAGGCGTCGGCGCCCAGCCACGTGAGGAGGTCCGCCCGGCGGCCGAGCCGCGCGAGCCCGAGGGCCACGTTCGCGGGGCTCCCCCCGACGTGCTCGCTCACGGACCCGTCGGTCCGGCGCACGATGTCGACCAGCGCCTCGCCCACCACGAGGGCCCGCGCCTGGCTCATCGCGACTCGCCCGGGACATCCTCGCCGGATCGCTCCTGGCTCTGGGCCGCCGCGAGCCGCTCCCTGGCGCCGTCCAGCCACTGCTGGCAGCGGCTCGCGAGTGCCTCGCCGCGCTCCCACAGCTGGAGCGACTCCTCGAGGCTCGCGCCCCCGGCCTCGAGTCGGGCGACGACGGCGATCAGCTCGTCCCGCGCCTCCTCGTAACTCAGCGCCGCGAGGGCGTCATCGGCCGCGAGGGCGTCATCGGGGGCAGGGGCGGATCCGTTCGGCGTGGGCACAGCACCAGTCAACCAGCCCCCACCCACCTCCGGCCATGCTGCGCAGCGGACCGAGGGGCCGCGGCCCGCGCGCAGGCGTCACGCCTCGGCCTGGACCGCCGCGCGCAGCTCCCCACGCGCCACCCGCACCCGCAGCGGATCTCCCGCGGCGACCTCGGACGGATCACGCACCACCGCGCCGTCGCCCCGCTGCACCACCGCGTACCCCCGCTCCAGGGTCGCGGCGGGGGAGAGCGCCCGCACCTGGGCGGCCAGCCGCTCCGTCTGCCCTGCCGCACGGCTCAGCAGCAGATCCAGTGCGTGCCGGGCGGTGTCCCGCGCGCGGTGCACGTCGTGCTCGCGCACGTCCACCAGCGTGGTCGGGCGCGCCAGCACGGGACGGGACCGCAGCGCGTCCAGCCCTGCCCGCTCCCGCACCACGCGGTGCGTCAAGGCGGCCCGCATCCGACCACGGGCCTGTGCCAGGCGGGCACGCTCCTCGCCGACGTCGGGCACGATCCGCTTGGCGGCGTCAGTGGGAGTGGACGCGCGGTAGTCCGCGACCAGGTCCAGCAGCGGGGTGTCCGTCTCATGGCCGATCGCGCTGACCAGCGGGGTGCGGCAGGCCGCCGCGGCTCGCACCAGCGTCTCGTTGCTGAACGGCAGCAGGTCTTCCACGGCGCCGCCGCCGCGGGCCACGACGATCACCTCGACGTCGGGGCGCGCGTCCAGCTCGGCGATCGCCGCGCTGACCTGCGCGACGGCCCCCACGCCCTGCACCGCCACCTCGCGGATGACGAACTCGACCTGCGGCCAGCGGGCCTGGGCGTTGACGACCACGTCGTGCTCGGCCTTCGACTCGCGACCGCACACCAGCCCGACCACGCGCGGCAGGAACGGCAGCGCGACCTTCCGGTCGGCGTCGAAGAGCCCTTCGGCCGCGAGCACCCGCTTGAGGTGCTCGATCCGGGCGAGCAGCTCGCCCACGCCGATCGCGCGCACGGCGTCCGCGTTGAGCTGGAGCGTGCCGCGCTTCGTCCAGAACACCGGCTTGGCGTGGACCACCACGTGGGCGCCCTCCTGGACGGAGGTGGTGGCGGCCGCGAGGACGCCCGCGGGCATCGAGACGGGCAGCGACATGTCGGCGTCCGTGTCGCGCAGCGTGAGGAAGGCGATCCCCGATCCGGGGCGCCGGTTCAGCTGGACCACCTGGCCCTCGACCCACACGGGGGCCATCCGGGCCACGTAGTCGGCGATCTTCGACGACAGCAGGCGCACCGGCCACGGGTTCTCCGCGGTGGTGTCCAGCGCCCTCGCGGGCAGCGCCGGGGTGGTCTGGTCCTCGCCTGCGCTCACGCGCCGTGCTCCTGTCCTGCGTCCGTGGTCTGCACCCGACCAGCCTGTCACGAGCCGGGGACACCGTCGGCGGCCGGGGGGACAGGCGCCCCGGGGGCCTGCCTAGACTGGCGGACGTGACCACCTCGACGTCCCCCTCCGTCCGCAAGCGCGTGCTGCTGGCGGCGCCGCGCGGATACTGCGCCGGCGTCGACCGCGCGGTCATCGCGGTCGAGAAGGCGCTCGACCACTACGGCGCCCCGATCTACGTGCGCAAGGAGATCGTCCACAACAAGTACGTCGTGGAGACGCTCGCGTCCCGGGGCGCGATCTTCGTGGACGAGACGGACGAGGTGCCCGAGGGCGCCCGTGTCGTGTTCTCCGCGCACGGCGTCTCGCCCGCGGTGCACGCCGCGGCGGAGGCCCGCTCGCTGCAGGCCATCGACGCCACCTGCCCGCTCGTGACGAAGGTGCACAAGGAGGCCGTGCGGTTCGCCTCCGACGACTACGACATCCTGCTGATCGGCCACACCGGCCACGAGGAGGTCGAGGGCACCCAGGGCGAGGCGCCCGAGCACATCCAGGTGGTGAACTCCCCGGACGACGTCGACGACGTGGTGGTGCGGGACCCGGACAAGGTGGTGTGGATCTCCCAGACCACGCTGTCCGTGGACGAGACCATGGAGACCGTCCGCCGCCTGCGCGAGCGGTTCCCGACCCTGCAGGACCCGCCCTCGGACGACATCTGCTACGCCACCCAGAACCGCCAGGTGGCGGTGAAGAAGCTGGCTCCCGAGTGCGACGTGGTCATCACCGTCGGCTCGGCGAACTCGTCGAACTCGGTGCGCCTGGTCGAGGTCGCGCTGGACGCCGGCGCCCGCTCCTCCTACCGGGTGGACCGCGCCGCGGAGATCGACCCCGCCTGGCTGGTGGGCGCCACGACCGTCGGCGTCACGTCGGGCGCGTCGGTGCCCGAGATCCTGGTCCGGGACGTCTTGGACATGCTGGCCGAGCACGGCTTCGGCGAGGTCGAGGAGGTCCGGACGGCCACCGAGGACCTGATGTTCTCGTTGCCGCGCGAGCTCGCCTCGGACCTCAAGCGGATGGGCGTCAACGTGAGCACGCCCCGCCGCGGGACGCGTCGCGACCTGAGCATCCAGCCGCTCTGAGCATCCAGCCGCTCTGACCCGTCGCGGCTCGCCGGCTCAGTCGGCCGACGGCATCGCGTCCGCGGCGGCCAGTCGCGTGCTCGCGGTCCCGCGCTCGTCGAACGCGACGTAGCGGTCGCTCGCGGACGCCAGCAGCTCCGGGGCGCTGACGGCGCTGAGCTGCGGGTTCGCGGGCGGCGGGGTCGGCAGGTCGGCGTCCACCACCTGCAGGTCCGCGAAGCGTCGTGCGCTGACCAGCACCCGGGTCTCGAGCGACGAGACCGTCTGGTTGTACGCGCCCGCCGCCGAGTCGATCGCGCGGCCCAGCTTGGCGAGGTGGGAGCCCATCGTCGCGAGCCGGCCGTGGAGCTCCTTGCCGAGCGTCAGCACCTGCTGCGCGTTCGACGCCAGGGCGTCCTGGCGCCAGGCGTACGCGATCGTGCGGAGCATCGCGAGCAGCGTCATGGGGGTGGCGATCACGACGTTGCGCTCGAAGGCGTGCTCGACCAGCGTCGGGTCCTCCTCGACGGCAGCGTGCAGGAACGCCTCCGCGGGCACGAACATGACGACGAACTCGGGCGCGGGCGCGAACTGGTCCCAGTAGCGCTTGGCGGCCAGATCGTCGACGTGGGCCCGCACGTGCCGGGCGTGCGCCTTGAGGCGGGCGGCCCGCACGGACTCGTCGGCGGCCTGGCTGGCCTCGAGGAACCCCAGGAAGGCGACCTTCGCGTCGACCACCACGTTCTTGCCGCCGGCGAGCTTGACCACCATGTCGGGGCGCAGCAGGCCGTCGTCGGTGCGCACCTGGTCCTGCTCGACGAAGTCGACGTTCGCCAGCATGCCCGCCGACTCGACGACCCGGCGCAGCTGCTGCTCGCCCCAGCGGCCCCGCACCTGCGAGGAGCGCAGCGCCGTCACCAGCTGCGAGGTCTCCGCCCGCAGCTGCTCGGAGGACGCGCGCATGGCCCGCACCTGCTCGCCCAGCGCGGCCTGCCCCTCGAGGCGGGCTTTCTCGGCCGTCGTGAGCTCGTGCCGCACCGCGTCGAGCGTGCGGCTCAGCGGCTCCACCAGGGCCCGCACCGCCTGCTCGCGCTGCGCGAGCTCGCCGACCTGCGACTGCTGGCTCGCGGCGAGGCGCTGGTGGGCGAGCGCCAGGAACTGCTCGTTGTTGCTCGCCAGCGCGTCCGCAGCGAGGGCGCGGAACTGCTCCGCGAGGCGCTGGTGGTCCTCGCGGACGCCGTCGAGCCGCTCGGCGTGGGCGGCGCGCTCCGCGACGAGCTGGCCGCTGGCGCGCGCCGCCTCGACGCGCGCGGACTCCACCTGGCCGGCTGACCGTCGGGAGGCCACGAGGGCTCCCGTGAGCACACCGACGACGAGCGCGACCAGCGCGGCGAGGATCTCCATGGCGCCACAGTTTCACGGACCGCCGACACGCCCTGCCATCGGGGAGGGATCTGCGTGCTGGTCAGGGCTCCCGCCGCGGCGGCAGCGCCACTAGCCTGGCTGGGTGACCTCGAGCGACCACGAGCCCGCGACACCGCCGCCGCCCGCACCGGGCCCAGAGACCGCCCCGGTCCCGGGCCCTGAGACCGCCGCGCCACCGGTACCCGAGACCGCCCTGCCGCCGGCCCCGGGACCCGAGGCCGCTCCCGCCGCGAGCACCGCCCCCGCGGCGCTCGAGCTGCGCGGGCTGTGGAAGAAGTTCGGTCCCAAGGTGGCCGTCGCCGGCATCGACCTGACCGTCCCGGCCGGATCGTTCTACGGGCTCGTCGGCCCCAACGGCGCCGGCAAGACCACGTCCCTGTCGATGGCGACGGGCCTGCTGCGACCCGACTTCGGCGAGGTCCGCGTACTGGGCCACGACCTGTGGGCCGACCCCGTGCGCGGGAAGTCGTTGCTCGGCATCCTGCCGGACGGCGTGCGCTTGTTCGACCGCCTGACGGGCGAGCAGCTCGTCATGTACGCGGGGCTCCTGCACGGGCTGGAGCGCGAGACGGTGGCGGCGCGCACGGCCGACCTGCTGGCGGCCCTCGACCTGACGGGCGACGCCCGCACCCTGGTGGTCGAGTACTCGGCGGGCATGACCAAGAAGATCGCACTGGCCTGCGCGATCGTGCACGCGCCCCGGGTGCTCGTGCTCGACGAGCCGTTCGAGGCTGTCGACCCCGTGTCCGCGGCGAACATCCGCGAGATCCTCACGTCCTACGTCGCCTCGGGCGGCACGGTGATCGTCTCGTCCCATGTCATGGACCTGGTGCAGCGGATGTGCGACCACGTCGCCGTCATCGCGCAGGGGCACGTGCTCGCTGCGGGCACCGTCGACGAGGTGCGGGCGGGCGCGAGCCTGGAGGACCGGTTCGTGGAGCTCGTCGGGGGCCGGAGCACGGGGGAGGGCCTCGAGTGGTTGCACACCTCGTCACGCTGAAGCTCGCGCTGCTGCGCAACGGCCTGCGCCGCTCCGCCTGGCAGGTCGTGGGCCTGGTCATCGGGCTGCTGTACGGGCTGGGCTTCGCCGCGCTGCTCGTGGTCGGGCTGGTGGTGCTGGCCGTGCAGGGCGACCAGGAGGTCGCCGCGACCACGCTGGTGCTGTGCGGCGGCCTCCTGGTGCTGGGCTGGTGGCTCATCCCTCTCGTCGCCTTCGGGGTGGACGCCACCCTCGACCCGCAGCGGTTCACCACGTTCGGGATTCCCCGGCGCCAGCTCCTCGTCGGGCTGGCGCTCGCGGGCCTCGTCGGGGTGCCCGGCCTGGTCACGGTCGTGGTCGCCCTGACGTCGGCGGCCGTCTGGTGGCGGGACCCGGCCGCGGTGGCGGCCGGCGTGGTGGGCGCGGCGCTCGCAGTGGCCGTGTGCGTGGTCGGCTCGCGGGCCACCACGACGGCCTTGGCCCCGCTGGTCACCCGGCGCAAGGTCCGCGAGATCGGCACCATCGTGGTGCTGGTGCCGCTGTTCATGCTCGGGCCGATCATGGCCGCGGTCGGGTCCGGGCTGTCGAGCGTGTCCGACTCCCTGCCCGAGATCGCCCGGGTGGTGGGCTGGACGCCGTTCGGGGCGCCGTGGGCCCTCCCGGCGGATGTCGCGGCGGGGAGCTGGGGGCCCGCTGTCGCCAAGCTGGTCATCGCCGTCGCGACGCTGGCCGGGCTGGCCTGGGTGTGGGACCGCGCGCTGACCCGCGCGCTGACGGGCGGCGAGCAGCGTGAGGGCTCTCAGGCCAAGGTGCGAGGGCTCGGGATCTTCGGCCGTGTCCCCGCGACCCCGGTCGGCGCCGTCGCCGCGCGGAGCCTCGTCTACTGGCTGCGCGACCCCCGCTACGCCGGCGCGGTGGTGGTGGTGCCGCTGGTCCCGGTGATGCTGGCCTTCCTCGGCGGCGCCGACAGCCTGCTGCTGCTCCTGTCCGCGCCCGTGGGCGCCTTGCTCTTCGGGTGGGCGATCTCCGCGGACGTGGCCTACGACAGCACCGCGTTCTGGACGCACGTCGCGGCGCCGATCACGGGGGCCGTCGACCGGTGGGGGCGCGTCTGCGCGGCGCTGGCCATCGGGATCCCCGGGACGCTCGTCCTTGCGGTCGTGTCGCTGGCCGTGAGCGGGCGCTGGGGGCTGACGGTCCCGCTGCTCGGCTTCAGCCTGGGCGTGCTGGCCACGTCGCTGGGCGCGTCGAGCTTCGTCTCGGCGCGCGTGGTGTACCCGGTGCCGAAGCCGGGGGAGAGCCCGTTCTCGACGCCGCAGGGCAGCCAGACGGCGGCGATGATCTCGCAGATGGTCGGCATGGTCGCCCTGTGCGCCCTCCTCCTGCCCAGCGCGGGCCTCGCGGTCGCGGCGGCGCTCACCGGCTCGGTCGTGCTGGGAGTCGTCACGCTCGTGGTCTCGATCGCGCTCGGGGCGGTCTTCCTGAGGGTGGGAGTGCGGCTGGGCGGCGCGCAGTACGACCGGCGCGCACCCGACCTGCTGACGACGATGCGCGGCTTCGCCTGACGCCGGAGTGACGCTGGCGACGCCCTGAGAGACCGCGTCGCGGCCCGGCATCGAGCGCGGCCACGTAGCATTGCCCGACGTGGCACTCACCATCGGCATCGTCGGCCTGCCCAACGTCGGCAAGTCCACCCTCTTCAACGCCCTGACCCGCGCGCAGGTGCTCGCGGCGAACTACCCGTTCGCCACGATCGAGCCCAACGTCGGCGTGGTCCCGCTGCCCGACCCGCGGCTGGAGAAGCTCGCCGAGATCTTCGGCAGCGAGCGGATCCTGCCCGCCACGGTGTCGTTCGTCGACATCGCCGGCATCGTCAAGGGCGCCAGCGAGGGGGAGGGGCTCGGCAACAAGTTCCTCGCGAACATCCGGGAGGCCGAGGCGATCTGCCAGGTCACCCGCGCGTTCGCCGACCCGGACGTGGTGCACGTCGACGGTCGCGTCTCGCCCAAGGACGACATCGAGACGATCAACACCGAGCTGATCCTCGCGGACCTGCAGACCCTGGAGAAGGCGGTGCCCCGCCTCGAGAAGGAGGTCCGGGGCAAGAAGGCCGAGCAGGCGCTGCTCACCGCCGCCCAGCAGGCCCAGGCCGTGCTCGAGCAGGGCCAGACGCTGTTCCAGGGCGCGAAGGCCGCCGGGATCGACCCCGAGCAGCTCGCCCAGCTGCAGCTCATGACGGCCAAGCCGTTCATCTACGTCTTCAACACCGACGACGCGGGGCTCGCCGACACGGCCATGCAGGAGGAGCTGCGCGCATTCGTGGCGCCCGCCGACGCGATCTTCCTCGACGCGAAGTTCGAGTCCGAGCTCGTCGAGCTCGAGCCCGACGAGGCCAAGGAGATGCTCGCCGAGAACGGCCAGGACGTGCCGGGCCTCGAGCAGCTCGCCCAGGTCGGCTTCCACACCCTCGGCCTGCAGACCTACCTCACGGCGGGCCCCAAGGAGTCGCGCGCCTGGACGATCCACCAGGGGTGGACGGCCCCGCAGGCCGCGGGCGTCATCCACACCGACTTCCAGAAGGGCTTCATCAAGGCCGAGGTGATCGGCTTCGAGGACCTGGTCGAGGCGGGCTCGGTGGCCGCCGCTCGTGCCGCCGGCAAGGCGCGCATCGAGGGCAAGGACTACGTGATGCACGACGGCGACGTGGTGGAGTTCCGCTTCAACGTGTAGCCGGGTGGTCTTCCTCTGCAGTGTCCCTGCTCGGCAGGCGCCGCGGGATCGGAGCCGTCGGCCCGGCTGGCTGGTCACCGTGCACGTCGACCTGGACGGGCTGGAGAACGTCGATTTCTGGCGGGACTACTCGGCCAACGGTCTGTGGGGGACAGCGGCGTACTTCCCCATCTCACGGCGATGCCCGAGCGGGCCGGCGCGGCGCTCGCCGCCGTTGCTGACGCCGACGAGGGAGGCGTCCTCTTCCACTGCGTGGCGGGACGCGATCGGACCGGCCTCGTCGCGATGCTCCTGCTCAGCCTGGTCGGGTGCGGATCCGGACGCGATCGTCGACGACTACCTCGAGACGGTGCGCGACGCCGACGCGCTCGCTCGGGCCGCCGGGCGCGAGAACGACGAGCCGGTGCGCGAGGCGATCCTGGCCCGTCGTGGATCGAGCACCGAGGACGCGTTCCGTGACGCACTCGGTGGCCTGGACATCGACGCTTTCCTGTCTGCGGCGGGGTTGCCCGGCACCACTGTCCAGCGGCTGAGGACGTGGCGCGCCTCAACGTCCTTCGGGACCTCCTGAGCCCGTCGGCTCGGTGAGCGCGACGGCGTAGTCGCGCATCGAGCGCTGGTAACGGGGCAGGACCTCGATCTGTGCCTCGATCGCGACCCGCAGCGCCTCGTCCTTGCGCCCGGCGCTGTGCAGGGCCAGGGCCAAGACGACGCGGGGCGCGGAACCCGTGGACTCGTGGGTCGGAGCAGCGCGGAGGATGGCGATCGCCTCGTTGAGGCGGCCGAGGTTGCGCAGGGTCGATCCGTACTGGACCGCGAGCCGCGCGTGGCGCGCCTCGTCGAGACCGAGCTCGAGAGCGCGCTCGTACTCCGCGCCGGCCTCGGCTTCGAATCCCATGGAGTCGTACATGCTGGCGAGCTCGAACGCTGCTCTTCCGTCGCTGGCCGGGCAGGTCGCTGCCACGTCGCGCATCGCAGCGACGCCCTCGTCGCGCGCGAAGGAGTCGAACCGCGCCCAGAGGTCGGTGACGGTCGTCTCCCACTGCTCGAGGGATGCGCTCATGGCGCTCATTGTGCAGGCGGCCGCGCCGGGGCGCCGTGCATCGGAGCGCGAGGCGTCGGCGCGGCCCAATAGCACGTCCGTGGGGATCCTGCCCGCGGTATGCGCCGATCTGGTGGCCTGTGGGCGTCACTCCCGTGTTACGGCGATGTTTCCGCCGGTCGCCATCTCATATCGTGGACGCTACTGTCCAGTATCGATACGGTAACGATCCGCTCTCCGCAACGCGACGGTCCGATTTGTCCCGTCCGACATGGCTAGCGTGGCTCCACATCCCATGGCGGCCTTGCCTGAGTCAGGCTCGAGACCGCCCGGTGTCCGAACCGCGCCGCAGTGCGCGGCGGGTTCGTCACTTTCCCAGGAGGAACATTGAAGACGATGAGAGCGGTTGCGACCGTCTCCACGCTGGCTGCGGGTTCGCTCGTGCTCGCGGCATGCTCGGGCCCCGCCGAGCAGGACTCCGGCATCTCCGACTCCAGCTCGATCACCGTCGCGTGGGAGGCCCCGCTCAACGAGCTCAACACGAGCTCGAGCAACGGCAACGCCACGCAGAACGCGGTCATCACCTACATGATGAACGGCTCGTTCTGGTACTACAACGAGGCGCTCGAGCTCACGCACGACGAGTCGTTCGGCACGTTCAAGAAGACCAGCGACGACCCGCTGACCGTGGAGTACACCTTCGCGGACGACGTCAAGTGGAGCGACGGCACCGCGACCGACGCCGCTGACCTCCTGCTGGAGTGGGCTGCCACCTCGAACGTCTTCAACAACGTCGTGGCCGAGGAGGACCCGGAGACGGGCGAGATCCTCAACCAGGACGCGATCGACGCCGGCGTCTACTTCGACGGCAACGTCCCCGGGCGCGCGCTCATCACCGAGACCCCGGAGATCTCCGAGGACGGCAAGACCATCACGTTCGTCTACTCCAAGGCGTTCGCCGACTGGGAGTCCGACTTCGAGAAGGCCGACATCGCGGCGCACGTCGTGGGCCAGGTCGCCCTCGGCATCGAGGACGCCGACGAGGCCAAGGCCGCCGTCGTGACCGCGATCCAGGAGAACGACGTCGAGGCGCTGAGCAAGATCTCGAAGGTCTGGAACTCCGGCTTCGAGTTCACCAGCCTGCCGTCGAACGAGCAGCTGTACGTCTCCAACGGCGCGTTCCTGCTCAAGGAGTACGTCGAGAACCAGTACCTGACGCTCGAGGCGAACCCGGACTACAAGGGCACGCGCAAGGCGAAGGTCGACAGCGTCACGGTCCGCTACATCGACGACCCGATGGCCCAGGTCACGGCCCTGCAGAACGGCGAGGTCGACCTGATCGGCCCGCAGGCCACCGCTGACGTCCGCGCCGCGATCGAGGCACTGGACGGCGTCGAGTCGCAGAACGGCATCGAGGGCACGTACGAGCACGTCGACCTGGTCTTCGCCAACGGCGGCCCGTTCGACCCGAACACCTACGGCGGCGACGCCACGAAGGCCCTCAAGGTCCGCCAGGCGTTCCTCAAGGCGATCCCGCGCCAGCAGATCGTCGACAACCTCATCGTCCCGCTGAACCCGGACGCCGAGGTGCGCAACTCCTTCATCATCATCCCCGGCTCCGCCGACTACGACGCGATGGTCGAGGGCAACGGCTCGGACGCCTACACGGCCGAAGAGGACATCGAGGGCGCCAAGGCGCTGCTCGCCGAGGCCGGCGTGACCACGCCGATCAACGTCCGCTTCGCCTTCAACGGTGACAACGCGCGTCGTCAGACGCAGTTCGCGCTCATCACGGAGACGGCCGCCGCGGCCGGCTTCACGCTGGTCGACGCGAGCAAGCCGGCCGCCGAGTGGGGCACGCTGCTCTCCTCCGGCCAGGACCAGTACGACGCCTCGCTGTTCGGCTGGCAGTCGACCTCGACCGCTGTGACCGAGTCGGATGCCAACTACCGCACCGGCGGCGTGAACAACTACGGCAAGTACTCCAACCCCGAGGTCGACGCGCTGTTCGACGAGCTCCAGCTCGAGACGGACCCGGAGAAGCAGCTCGCCATCCAGATCGCGGTCGAGAAGATCCTGTGGAATGACGCGTTCGGCACCACGATCTTCCAGTTCCCGGCCATCCAGGCCTGGAAGAACGTCACGGGCGTCGAGTCGATCACCATCTCGCCCACGATCTTCGCGGGTTTCTGGAACTGGGAGTCCGCGGCCTGACCGTGGGTGACCAGTGATCGGCCACACTCGGCTCGGTTGCACGTCTGACCAGGCTTGACAGCAGTCTGGGCACACCGCGGAGCGCGCCGGAACCTCATGTTCCGGCGCGCTTCGCGGTTCCGTGCCCCATCGGTCGTCATCGCAGCCGCGTCCCCTTCTCACCCGCCCCCGTTCTGACGGCCGGGGCGGGCCTCCCGGTGAATCCGCGCCATTTCGAATCGCAGCGCACAAACGCGTACGCTGGCGCGGCCACGGGGGGAATCCGCTGTCACTGCGAGGTATCGCTTTCGATGTTCACCTTCATATCGCGACGCATCCTGCAAGGGCTCGCCACCCTGCTGGCGTCGAGCTTCCTGATGTACCTGCTCGTGTCGGTGTCGATCCGCCCGCTCGACGACCTGCTGGAGAGCACGTCGCCGAACAAGGCCCAGCTCATCGCCGCGCGGATCGAGCTCCTCGACCTGGACACGCCCGTGGTCATGCGCTACTTCACGTGGCTCGGCAACTTCCTCACCGGCGACATGGGCACCGCCTGGGTCAGCGGTCAGGCGGTCAACGACAAGCTCGGCGGCGCCGTCGTCTCGACGCTCCAGCTCGTGGGCGCCGCGACGTTGCTCGCCATCCTCTTCGGGGTGGCCGTCGGCATCGTCAGCGCGCTGCGGCAGTACACGTCGTTCGACTACCTCATCACCTTCGTCTCGTTCGTCCTCTACTCCCTGCCGGCCTTCTGGGTCGCGGTGCTGCTCAAGCAGTGGGGCGCGATCGGGTTCAACGACTTCCTCGCGGACGCCTCCCAGTCCTGGCCTGCCATGATCGGCGCCGGAGTGGTGATGGGCGCCGTCGCGACCCTGGCCATGGGCGGTGACGCACGTCGCCGGGCCACCGCCTTCGGGATCGGGCTCCTCGCCACGACGGGCGTGCTGGCCTACCTGTCGCTCAGCGGCTGGTGGAGCACCCCGCACCTCGGCCCGGTGCTCATCGCCGTGGTCGGCGCCGGCGTCGCGTTCGGCATCACCGCGCTCTCGACCGGGCTGAAGAACCGCCGAGCCCTCGGCTCGGCCGTCTCGGTCGTGGTCCTCGGCGTCGTGCTCTACACGCCCCTGCAGTACCTCTTCGCCGGCATCAGCATGAGCTGGCCGCTGGCGATCGTGCTGGGCCTCGTGGCAGCGGGCTCCGGGTGGCTCGTCGGCCGCCTGTGGGGCGGCCCGGACTGGGGCCAGTCCGCGCGGACCGCCGCGCTGACCGCGGTGGTCGTGTCGGCCATGGTGTTCATCGACCGGGTCATGCAGGTCTGGCCCAAGTACTTCGCGGCCGGGTCCATCAAGGGCCGTCCGATCGCCACGGTGGGCGACCGCACCCCGAACCTGGGCGGCGACTTCTGGGTGCGCACGCTCGACATGTACACGCACCTGCTGCTGCCCACGCTCGCGCTGCTGCTGATCAGCTTCGCCGGCTACACGCGGTTCTCCCGCGCCAGCATGCTCGAGGTGATGGGCCAGGACTACATCCGCACGGCCCGCGCCAAAGGCCTGTCCGAGCGCACCGTCGTGATGCGGCACGGGTTCCGCAACTCGATGATCCCGCTCGCCACCATCGTCCCCCTCGACGTGGTCGCCCTGTTCGGGGGCGCCATCATCACCGAGCAAGTCTTCGGACGGCCCGGCATGGGGCAGCTCTTCATCAAGTCGCTGCACAACGCGGAGATCGAGCCGATCATGGCCTACCTCGTGATCACGGCAGGGCTCGCGGTCCTCGCGAACATCCTCGCCGACCTCATCTATGCCGCACTCGACCCACGAATCCGGGTGAACGCATGAGCACGCCACCGTCCCCCACCCCCCGCGGGACCTTCGACGAGACGCCCGCGGAGGAGGTGGTCGAGAACGCCATCGAGCTCAGGGAGGTCGAAGGGCTCTCGCAGAACCAGATCGTCCTGCGCCGGTTCTTCCGGCACCGGGCAGCCGTGGGCGCGATGGTCGTGCTCGTCGGCATCGTCCTGCTGGCGTTCACGTCGATCGGCGTCGGCCCCATCCCGGGCTGGTGGTCCTTCACCCCGAACCAGACCGGGCCGCTGACCAACCCGGGTGGCTCGCCCACGATGAGCCTGCCCACCTGGCTTGGCGGGTCGGGCTTCGCGATCGGGGAGCACCCGTTCGGCCAGGACGAGGCGGGGCGTGACGTGTTCGCCCGCGTCATGCGCGGCACGCAGACCTCGCTGATCGTCATGGTCGTCGTCGGCCTGGTCGCCTCGATGGTCGGCATCCTCGTCGGCGCCCTCGCGGGGTACTACCGCGGCGCCCTGGACAGCTGGCTGATGCGGTTCACCGACCTGGTCATCACCATCCCGGTGCTGGTCCTGGGCGCGATCCTGGGCAGCCTCGCCGCGGGCGCGGGTGGCGCCTACCTGCTGGCGATCTTCCTCGGCCTCGCGTCGTGGACCACGCTGGCCCGGCTGGTGCGCGGTGAGTTCCTCTCGCTGCGCGAGCGCGAGTTCGTGGACGCGGCCCGTGTGGCCGGCGCCAGCGACCGCCGGATCATCTTCAAGCACATGCTGCCGAACTCGATCGGCGTCATCATCGTCAACCAGACGCTGCTGATGAGCTCGGCCATCCTGCTCGAGACGGCGCTGAGCTTCGTCGGCCTGGGCATCCGGTACCCGAACGTCTCGCTCGGGCAGCTGATCAACCAGTACCAGGAGGCGTTCGCGACGCGACCGTGGCTGTTCTGGTGGCCCGGCCTGCTCATCGTGACGATCGCCCTCACGGTGAACTTCATCGGCGACGGCCTGCGGGACGCGTTCGACCCCCGGCAGAAGCGCATCCCGTCGCAGCGCAAGATGGACCGCGCCGCGGCCCGTGCCGCGCGGTCGACGGGCTCCGCCTCCACCGGCTCGACCGGCTCGGGCTCGAACGGCGCCGCGTCGAACGGCGCCGCCGCGGAACCGGCCCTCTGATGCGGGGCCTGCTCAGGCCCCCGCCTGCCGGAACCTCAGCCTGCGAGCGCGCCGAGGGCAGCCAGCGCGCTGAGCGTCGCGCAGCCCGCCACGAGGCGCCAGTGCCAGCGGACGGTCGGGGCGGGCACGCCCTGCGCGGGGACATGGTCGAGGTGCCCGGCCTCGCGCAGGGCCGCGTGCCGTGCCGCGATCTCCAGGGCGGCGGCGTCCGCGGTGGCGCCGGTGGCACGGCGCGCCTCGGCGCCGCGGGCCAGGTCGCGGCGCGCGGCGGGGCCGCTGCGCGCCGGGGTCGCCCAGGCCGTGTACTCGCCGGCCGTCGTCTCGATGGTCAGGGCGAGCCGGGTGTCGGCGCCGCGGTACGCGGGCCACGGCACGTGCACGGTGCGCAGCACGTTGCGCAGCTCGATGCCGCCGTCGGAGACCTCGACCTGCGGGCGCCAGAACGACGCCCACACCACCAGCACCACCAGCAGCGGCACGGCGCCGTAGCGCAGCAGCTCGGTGCTGCCGCCTGCCGCCATCGCCGCCAGGCAGGCGAGCCCAGCGACCGCGGTCACGACCGTGAGCACGCGACCTGGCATCGACCTGAAGACCCGCGCAGCATCCATGCGCCCATGCTCCCAGACGCGATGAGCACCCCCGTCGCAGCACTGAGCGTCCGCAGGACCCCCCGGAAGGACCAGATCACCCGTGGCCACTGAAACCGCAGTCGAGGCGCCCGTCGCGCAGCCCGCCGAGCCGGTCCTGACCGTCCGGGACCTGAGCGTCAGCTTCTACGTGGACGGGGAGTGGTTCCCCGCCGCCGTCGACGTGAGCTACGACGTGCGCCCGGGCGAGGTCCTCGCGATCGTGGGCGAGTCCGGCTCCGGCAAGACGCAGTCGTCGATGTCGCTGATCGGCCTGCTCCCGCCGAACGGCCGGGCCTACGGCAGCGCCATGCTCGACGGCCGTGAGCTGCTCGGCATGTCGCCGGGGCGCCTCCGCCACGTGCGGGGCAAGGAGGTCGCGGTCATCTTCCAGGAGCCGATGACCGCCCTGAACCCCGTGTACACGGTGGGCTTCCAGATCGTCGAGACGCTGCGCACGCACTTCCCGATGGGCCCCAAGGAGGCCAGGGCCCGCGCCATCGAGCTCCTGACCATGGTGGAGATCCCCGAGCCGGAGCGGCGGTTCGACTCCTACCCGCACCAGCTCTCGGGCGGGCAGCGGCAGCGCGCGATGATCGCGCAGGCCCTGGCATGCGACCCGCGCCTGCTGATCGCGGACGAGCCGACGACAGCGCTGGACGTCACGGTCCAGGCCGAGATCCTGCAGCTCATGCGGGACCTGCGCACACGCATCGACTCCGGCATCGTGCTGATCACGCACGACATGGGCGTCGTCGCCGACCTGGCCGACTCGATCCTGGTGATGAAGGACGGCCGGGTCGTCGAGCAGGGCACTGCTGAGCAGATCTTCGCCAACCCGCAGCACCCGTACACCCGCTCGCTGCTCGCCGCGGTGCCGCACCTGGGCGCGGCGCGCGAGGAGAGGGTCGTCGTGACCGAGCCGGAGCCCGCAGCCGCCGCGTCGGAGCCTGTCGACGACCGGCCGGTGGTGATGGAAGCCCGCGGAATGGTCATCGAGTACCCGGGCCGTGGTCGCGCCCCGGGGTTCCGCGCGGTGGACGGCGTCGACCTGACGCTGCACCAGGGCGAGGTCGTGGGCCTGGTGGGGGAGTCCGGCTCGGGCAAGACCACCATCGGCCGCGCCGTCGTGGGCCTGCTGCCGGTCTCGGGCGGGTCGCTCCGAGTCGCCGGCGTGGACATGGTCGGCGCGTCCCGCAAGGACCTCGCGCCGCTGCGCCACCAGGTCGGCATCGTGTTCCAGGACCCGGGCTCCTCGCTCAACCCGCGCCTGCCGATCGGGGAGTCGATCGGCGAGCCGCTCATGCTGCACACGGGCACCAAGGGCGCCGAGCTCAGCCGCCGGGTCGAGGAGCTGCTGGACCAGGTCCACCTGCCCCGTGCGATGCGCAACCGGTACCCGCACGAGCTCTCGGGAGGCCAGCGGCAGCGGGTGGGCATCGCGCGAGCGCTGTCCCTCGAGCCGAAGCTGCTGGTGGCGGACGAGCCGACGTCGGCGCTCGACGTCTCGGTGCAGGCGCGGGTGCTGGAGCTGTTCCAGGAGCTGCAGCGCGAGCACGGGTTCGCCTGCCTGTTCATCTCGCACGACCTGGCCGTCGTGGAGATCCTGTCGAGCAAGGTCGCGGTGATGCACCAGGGCAAGCTGGTGGAGCACGGGGCCACCGAGCAGGTCGTCCACGCGCCGCAGCACGCCTACACCCAGCGGCTCCTCGCCGCGGTGCCGGTGCCCGACCCTGCTGAGCAGCGCACCCGCCGTGAGGCGCGGGCCGCCCTCCTGGCGCAGGCGGCGCACGAGCAGGACGAGATCGAGCGCGCCGCGCTGGCGCGGGAGTCGGCTGCACGGCTCGACGGGATCGGCGAGGACAGGGTGCCGCCCAACGCTCTCTGAGCACGGGTGGTCGGACGGGGTCGGCGCGAGTTTCGCGCCGACCCCGTCGTCGTGCTGCGCCTGGGGTGGCAGGCCCCGGCGGCCATCCCCTGGACGCGTGTCCGAGACTCTCCGATTCGGCGTATACCATGTGCCAGGCTGTTCTGCGGAGGCATTGGTCCAAATTGGCTCTAACGGGTGAATGTGGACTGCGTTCGGCTCTGCAACCCGCCGTGCGGCGATCGCACTGACGGGCTCTGACCGTTGAGGTCGCGCAGGGCAGCCATCCGGGGTCGACCGCGCGCGGTGAGGGCCTCCGAGCCGGATCTCTCCGGTCGGCGCCCATCGCCCGCGGATCGCTCGCGGCCTGCCGCGCATGACGTGGTGACGCGAGCCCGGACCTGTGCCGCTTTCCACTGGAGGAAGAATGAAGATCAGGCGTTTCGCCGGCTTCGCAGCCACCGTCGCGGTGGGCGCGCTCGCCCTGACGTCGTGCAGCAGCTCGGGGTCCACGGGTGGCGAAGCCACCACTGACGGCGCGGGCGGCATCGTCACCGCCTGGGGCAGTGAGCCGCAGAACCCGCTCATCCCCACGAACACCAACGAGGTGGGCGGCGGGAAGATCATCGACCTGATCTTCTCCGGGCTCGTCTACTACGACGCCGACGGCGCCCCGCACAACGAGGTCGCCGAGTCCATCGAGACGGACGACGCGCAGACCTACACGATCACGCTCGAGGAGGGCTGGACGTTCTCCAACGGCGAGCCCGTCACCTCGGAGAGCTTCGTCGACGCCTGGAACTACGGCGCGAAGCTCAGCAACGCCCAGCTGTCGAGCTACTTCTTCGAGATGATCGAGGGCTTCTCCTGGGACGAGGACTCTGAGCTCACCGGGCTCCAGATCGTCGACGACACCACCTTCACCGTGACGCTCAAGCAGCCGGAGGCCGACTTCCCGCTGCGCCTGGGCTACTCGGCGTACTTCCCGCTGCCGCAGGCCGCGTTCGAGGACATGGACGCGTTCGGCGAGCACCCGATCGGGAACGGCCCGTACAAGGTGGCCTCGGACGACGCGTGGCAGCACAACGTCGAGATCGCGCTGGTCCCCAACGAGGACTACACGGACGAGCGCGTCCCGCAGAACGGCGGCGTGACGATCAAGTTCTACGAGACCGTCGACGGCGCGTACAACGACCTGCTCGCCGGCCAGCTCGACGTGCTCGACCAGGTGCCGGACAGCGCCTTCAGCACCGTCGAGAACGAGCTGGGCGACCGGGCGATCAACCAGCCCGCCGCCCTGAACCAGACCCTCACCATCCCGATGGACCTGGAGCACTTCTCCGGCGAGGAGGGCGTCCTGCGCCGCCAGGCGATCTCGATGGCGATCAACCGCGAGGAGATCACCGACGCGATCTTCGAGGGCACCCGCACCCCGGCGCGTGACTTCACGTCGCCGGTCATCGACGGCTGGTCCGACGACGTCGCAGGCGTCGAGGTGCTCGAGTTCAACCCCGAGAAGGCCAGGGAGCTGTGGGCCGAGGCTGACGCGATCTCGCCGTACACCGGCACGTTCACGATCGGCTACAACAGCGACGGCGGCCACCAGGCCTGGGTCGACGCGGTGACGAACAGCCTGCGCAACACGCTCGGCATCTCCGCCGAGGGCAACCCGTACCCCGCCTTCAAGGACCTGCGGGCTGACGTCACCGCCGGGACGATCTCCGGCGCGTTCCGCTCCGGCTGGCAGGCCGACTACCCGAGCCTCTACAACTTCCTCGGCCCGATCTTCGGCACCGGGGCGGGCTCGAACGACGCCGGGTACTCGAGCCCCGAGGTCGACTCGCTGCTGGCCCAGGGCTCCGCGGCGTCGTCCGTGGACGAGGCCAACGAGTACTTCACGCAGGTGCAGGAGGTCCTTCTCCAGGACCTGCCCCAGATCCCGCTGTGGTACCAGAACGTCACTGGCGGCTCCGCTGACACCGTCTCGAACGTCGAGTTCGGGTGGAACGGCGTCCCGCTCCTCTACGAGGTCACCAAGGGCTGACCTCGCCTGACGCCGTGGGGGCGGGGCCGCGAGGTCCCGCCCCCACAGCGCGCCTGCGCCGGGATGTCCGGCGCCGGCTCCGACCACCTGTCCCCGCGGCCACGTCCGCGGGGGACCACACGAGGAGGAGACCTGATGGCCTGGTACATCGGGCGCAGGCTCTTGCAGATGATCCCGGTCTTCCTCGGGGCGACGCTGCTGATCTACGCGATGGTGTTCCTGCTCCCCGGGGACCCCGTCGCCGCCCTCGGTGGCGAGCGGGGGCTGAACCCCGCCGTGGCAGCGCAGATCCGCGCGGAGTACAACCTGGACCAGCCGTTCCTCGTCCAGTACCTGCTCTACCTCAAGGGCATCTTCACCCTCGACCTGGGGACCACGTTCTCCGGTCGCGCCGTGACCAGCGTCATGGCGGAGGCCTTCCCCGTCACCATCAAGCTCGCCGTGATGGCGCTGGTCTTCGAGGCCGTGTTCGGCGTCGCGGCGGGCCTGATCGCCGGCCTGCGCAAGGGCAAGGCGTTCGACGCCACCGTCCTGGTCGTCAGCCTGCTCGTGGTGGCCGTCCCGACCTTCGTCATCGGCTTCGTGCTGCAGTTCGTGGTCGGCGTGAAACTGCGCTGGCTGCCCACGGCCGTCGGCAGCGACGTCAGCTTCGAGTCGCTGATCATGCCGGCGATCGTGCTGGGCGCCGTCTCGTTCGCCTACGTGCTCCGGCTGACCCGCAACTCCGTCGCCGAGAACCTCACCGCCGACCACGTCCGCACGGCGACGGCCAAGGGCCTGTCCCGTGGCCGGGTCGTCAACGTGCACGTGCTGCGCAACTCGCTGATCCCCGTCGTGACCTTCCTCGGCGCCGACCTGGGCGCCTTGATGGGCGGCGCGATCATCACCGAGGGGATCTTCAACATCAACGGCGTGGGCGGCACGCTGTTCCGCGCGATCCAGCAGGGGCAGTCCACGACGGTCGTGTCCATCACGACCGTGCTCGTCATCGTCTACATCGTCGCGAACCTGCTCGTCGACCTCCTCTACGCGGCACTCGACCCGAGGATCCGTTATGCCTGAGACCACCACCCGCCCGCACCAGGGCCACTTCTTCGCGAGCCCCGAGCAGGCGCCCCTGCAGGTCGTGGACTCGATCGACGAGGGCGCTGCGCCGGCGAGCCTGTGGGCCGACGCCTGGCAGAACCTGCGCCGGCGCCCGCTGTTCTGGATCTCGGCGGCGCTGATCCTGCTGGTCGTGGCCGCCGCGGCCTTCCCCAGCCTGTTCACGTCGACCGATCCCCGGTTCTGCGAGCTGAAGAACAGCCTCGACGGTCCCAGCGGCGGACACCCGTTCGGCTTCGACCGGCAGGGCTGCGACATCTACGCGCGGACCATCTACGGCGCCCGGGCCTCCGTGCTCGTTGGCGTCCTGACCACCATCGTCGTGACGATCGTGGGCGGTCTGATCGGCGCCATCGCCGGGTTCTTCGGCGGCTGGTTCGACGCGGTGCTGTCCCGCGTGACGGACATCTTCTTCGCGATCCCGCTGGTGCTCGCCGCGATCGTCGTGATGCAGATGTTCAAGGAGAGCCGCAACATCCTCACCGTCGTGGTGGTGCTCGGGATCTTCGGCTGGCCGCAGCTCGCCCGCGTCATGCGCGGCGCGGTGATGAGCGTCAAGAACGCCGACTTCGTCACCGCGGCGAAATCCCTCGGGGCCTCCCGCGTGAAGACCCTGGTGCGGCACGTCGTCCCGAACGCGGCCGCGCCGGTGATCGTGTACGCGACGGTCGCCCTGGGCACGTTCATCGTCGCGGAGGCGACGCTGTCCTTCCTGGGCATCGGCCTGCCGCCCGAGGTGACCTCGTGGGGCGCCGACATCTCGAAGGCCCAGACCTCGCTGCGCAGCCAGCCGTCCGTGCTGTTCTACCCGGCCGGGGCGCTCGCCCTGACCGTGCTCAGCTTCATCATGATGGGCGACGCCGTGCGTGACGCCCTCGACCCGAAGGCACGCAAGCGATGAGCCAGCCGACATCGACGGGCGCCGCTGCGCCCAGCGCCCAGCAGCCGCTGCTGGAGATCCGGGACCTCGAGGTCTCCTTCACCACCGCCACCGGTGACGTGCGCGCCGTGCGCGGCGTGGACCTCACGGTCTACCCGGGCCAGACGGTCGCGATCGTGGGGGAGTCCGGCTCGGGCAAGTCCACGACCGCGCACGCGATCATCGACCTGCTGCCCGGCACGGGGAAGGTCACCGGCGGCTCGATCATGTTCGAGGGCCGGGACCTGGCCGCGCTGAGCCGGCGCGAGATGGTCGCGGTGCGCGGCAAGGAGATCGGCCTCGTCCCGCAGGACCCGATGTCCAACCTCAACCCGGTGTGGTCGGTGGGCTTCCAGGTCAAGGAGGCCCTCAAGGCCAACGGCGTGGCGAGGGGCTCCGCAGCCGACCAGCGCGTCGCCGAGCTGCTCACCGAGGCGGGCCTGCCGGACGCCGCCCGCCGGGCGAAGCAGTACCCGCACGAGTACTCCGGCGGGATGCGCCAGCGCGCGCTCATCGCCATCGGCCTCGCGGCGCGGCCCAAGCTGCTGATCGCCGACGAGCCGACGTCGGCCCTGGACGTCACGGTCCAGCGGACGATCCTGGACCACCTGCAGGGCCTCACCGAAGAGCTCGGCACCGCTGTGCTGTTCATCACGCACGACCTGGGCCTGGCCGCGGAGCGGGCCGAGCACCTCGTGGTGATGTACCGGGGCAAGGTCGTCGAGTCCGGGCCGGCCCGGGAGATCCTCAGCGCCCCGAAGCACCCGTACACGCAGCGGCTGGTCGCCTCGGCGCCGTCGCTCGCGTCCCAGCGCATCCAGAGCGCCAAGGAGCGCGGCGTCGCGACCACCGAGCTGCTGGCCCCCACCGGCGGCGACGGCGTCAGCTCGGCCCGCGACGAGGTGGTGACGGTCGAGCACCTGACCCGCACGTTCCACCTGCGCGGCGGCCGGCCGGGCAAGCGCAAGGAGTTCACCGCGGTCGACGACGTGTCGTTCGCGATCAAGCGCGGCACCACCATGGCGCTCGTGGGGGAGTCCGGGTCCGGCAAGTCCACGGTGGCCAACATCGTGCTCAACCTCCTGGAGCCCACCAGCGGCCGCATCCTGTTCGACGGGACGGACCTGAGCACGCTCGACCGCGCCCAGCTCTTCGACTTCCGCCGCCGGGTGCAGCCCATCTTCCAGAACCCGTACGGGTCGCTCGACCCGATGTACTCGATCTACCGCACGATCGAGGAGCCGCTGCGCACGCACAAGATCGGCGACCAGAAGTCCCGCGCGGCGAAGGTCCGCGAGCTGCTGGACCTCGTCGCGTTGCCCGCCTCCACGATGCGCCGGTACCCCAACGAGCTGTCCGGGGGGCAGCGCCAGCGCATCGCCATCGCGCGCGCCTTGGCGCTCGACCCCGAGGTCATCGTGTGCGACGAGGCCGTCTCGGCGCTCGACGTGCTGGTCCAGGCGCAGATCCTCACCCTGCTCAACGACCTGCAGGCGGAGCTCGGCCTGAGCTACCTGTTCATCACGCACGACCTGGCCGTGGTCCGCCAGATCGCGGACGAGGTGTGCGTCATGAACAGCGGGAGGATCGTGGAGGCGGCCACCACCGACGAGGTGTTCGACCACCCGCGCGAGCAGTACACACGCGAGCTGCTGGCGGCGATCCCGGGCGCGGCGCTGGACATTTTCGGCGGCTCTGGCCAGGGAGTTCCTGCCTGACCAAGGGCCCTTGACACGCGGTCTGGGAACTCTCGCTAGCGCGGGCAGGTAAGATTACTCGGCGCCCGCTGACGGGTGCTCTCCCCATCATGCGAAATGAGTTCCCCATGTCTGTGCGCTCCGACCTGCGCAACGTCGCGATCGTCGCCCACGTCGACCACGGCAAGACCACCCTCGTCGACGCCATGCTCTGGCAGGCGGGGTCGTTCGGCGACCACGCCCACGTCGACGAACGGGCGATGGACTCGGGGGACCTCGAGCGTGAGAAGGGCATCACGATCCTCGCCAAGAACACGGCGATCCGGTACACGGGTCCCGCGGCGGCGGCGGCCGGCGAGCCTGGCGGCATCACCATCAACGTGATCGACACCCCGGGCCACGCCGACTTCGGCGGCGAGGTCGAGCGCGGCCTGTCCATGGTCGACGGCGTCGTGCTGCTGGTCGACGCGTCGGAGGGCCCGCTGCCCCAGACGCGCTTCGTGCTCCGCAAGGCGCTCGAGGCCAAGCTGCCCGTGATCCTCGTGGTCAACAAGGTCGACCGCCCTGACTCGCGCATCTCCGAGGTCGTCGTCGAGGCCACCGACCTGCTGCTCGGCCTCGCGAGCGACCTGCACGAGGAGGTCCCGGACCTCGACCTGGACGCGATCCTCGACGTGCCCGTCGTGTACGCCGCCGCCAAGGCCGGCCGTGCCTCGACCGTCCAGCCGGCCGACGGCACGCTGCCCACCGACAGCGACAACCTCGAGCCGCTGTTCGCGACGATCATCGAGAAGATCCCGGCGCCGACGTACGAGGAGGGCGCCCCCCTCCAGGCGCACGTCACCAACCTCGACGCCTCGCCGTTCCTCGGCCGCCTCGCGCTGCTGCGCATCTTCAACGGCACGATCCACAAGGGCCAGACGGTCGCGTGGGCCCGCGCCGACGGCACGCTGCAGAACGTCAAGATCACCGAGCTGCTCGAGACCAAGGCGCTCGACCGCGTGCCCACCGACTCGGCGGGCCCGGGCGACATCGTCGCCGTGGCCGGCATCGAGAACATCACCATCGGCGAGACGCTCACCGACCCGGACGACCCGCGCCCGTTGCCCCTGATCAAGGTGGACGACCCGGCGATCTCCATGACGATCGGGATCAACACGTCCCCGCTCGCCGGCCGCGGCGGCAAGAACCACAAGGTCACCGCGCGGCAGGTCAAGGACCGCCTCGACAAGGAGCTCATCGGCAACGTGTCGCTGCGCGTGCTCCCCACCGAGCGCCCCGACGCGTGGGAGGTGCAGGGCCGCGGCGAGCTGGCGCTGGCCATCCTCGTCGAGCAGATGCGCCGCGAGGGCTTCGAGCTCACCGTCGGCAAGCCGCAGGTCGTCACGCGCACCATCGACGGCAAGCGCCACGAGCCGATGGAGCGCATGACCATCGACGTGCCCGAGGAGTACCTCGGCTCGGTCACGCAGCTGCTCGCGCAGCGCAAGGGCCGCATGGAGACGATGTCGAACCACGGCACCGGCTGGGTCCGGATGGAGTTCGTGGTCCCGGCCCGTGGCCTGATCGGCTTCCGTACCCGGTTCCTCACTGACACGCGCGGCACCGGCATCGCGTCCTCGATCGCCGAGGGCTACGAGCCGTGGGTCGGGCCGATCGAGACCCGGGTCAACGGCTCGCTCGTCGCCGACCGCGCCGGTGTCGTCACGCCGTTCGCGATGATCAACCTGCAGGAGCGCGGCTCCTTCTTCGTCGACCCCACGCAGGAGGTCTACGAGGGCATGATCGTCGGCGAGAACTCCCGCAACGAGGACATGGACGTCAACATCACCAAGGAGAAGAAGCTCACGAACATGCGCGCTGCCTCCAGCGACACGTTCGAGAACCTCACTCCGCCGCGGCACCTCACGCTCGAGGAGAGCCTGGAGTTCGCTCGCGAGGACGAGTGCGTGGAGGTGACCCCGGAGGTCGTGCGCATCCGCAAGGTGATCCTCGACCAGACCGAGCGCGCCCGCGCGTTCGCCCGCACCAAGCGCGCCTGAGCGCACGATGACCCCGGTGGCTCTGGGCCCTCTCCTCGCGGTGCACGCGCACCCCGACGACGAGACCCTGGCCACCGGGGCGCTGCTCGCGACATGGGCGGCCTCGGGCGCCCCCGTCACCGTGGTCACCTGCACCCGCGGGGAGCGCGGCGAGGTGATCGGCTCCTCGCTCGCGCACCTGGAGGGGGACGGCCCTGCGCTGGCCGCGCACCGCACCGGAGAGCTCGCCGCGGCACTGGCCCAGCTCGGCGTGCGCGACCACGTCTTCCTCGACACGGTCCCCGGCCCTGACGGAGCCCCGTCCGACGTGCGGTACGCCGACTCCGGCATGGCCTGGGCGGGCGTCGGCCGCGCGGGCCGGCTCGAGGACCTCCCCCCGGACGCCTTCGTCGGCGCGCCGGCCGACGAAGCAGCTGGGCGGCTCGCGCGGCTGGTCCGCAGCCGTCGCCCCGCCGTCCTGGCCACGTACGAGCCCGGCGGCGGGTACGGCCACCCCGACCACGTGCGCGCCCACGAGGTGGCGGCCGAGGCGGTGCGCCTCGCGGCCGATCCGGCGTGGGAGCCCGCGGCAGGGGCCCCGCACACTGTCGCCGCCGTGCTGTGGGCGGCGCAGGGGGAGGCCGCCCTGCGCCGGGCCTACGCCGCGCTGGCCGCAGAGCAGGCAGCCTCGGGCCCTGAGGCTGGACTGGTGGCGCCTGACCCCGACGGGCCGCTGCCCTCGGTCGCGACGCCCGACGCCGCGCTCGACGTGGTGGTCGACGTCGCACCTGTGCTGCCCGCCGTGGTGGGGGCGCTGCGCGCGCACGCGACCCAGGTGCACGCGCTCGCGCGCGTCGAGCCCGGCGCGGACCCCGCTGTGCTGGGCCGCTACGCCCTCAGCAACGACATCCTGGCCCCGCTGCTGTCCACCGAGGGCTACCGGCTGGCGCCGGGCTCCGACGCCGACGCCGTGACCTGGCCCGCCGGTGTGCGACGGGTAGCCTGAGGCCGTGCAACCTCTGACCGGCGCGGTGATCCTGCGCGGTGCGGCAGCCCTCCTGCTCGGTGCTGTCGTCGGCGCCACGGGCACGGTCATGCACCGCTCCGAGGCCCCCTGGGGCATGGTGCTCGCGCTCGCCCTCGTGCTGTGCGCCGCGATCGCCGCTCGCGCCTGGGACGGGTGGGTCACCTTCGTCGGCTATGCGGGCGGCATGTACTTCATCGTCCAGCTCCTCGCGCAGACCGGTCCGGGCGGCGACGTGCTGGTCCCCGCCGGGGACTCCTTCGGCTGGTGGTGGCTCATCGGCTCAGGGCTGGCGATCGCCGTGGCGGCCTTCGCCCCCCGCCGGCTGTTCAGCGACGCGCCCCGAGAGCGCGGCGCCCGCAGCCGCCGGAACGGGCCGGACACACCGTGACCGACGAGGACTCGGCCGTCACGCCAGTCGATCCCGTCGTCTACCGTGCCGCGATCGGCCGCCTGCCCTCTGGCGTCGGAGTCGTCTCGTTGCGCTGGCGGGGGACGGACCACGCCACCACAGTCAGCTCGCTGGCGTCGGTCTCCCTCGAGCCGCCCATGCTGCTGTTCTGCGTGCACAACGACTCGCGCCTCCGCGACGCCCTCGACGACGTCGACCGGTGGGCGGTGAGCGTCCTCGCCGACACCTCCGGCCCGGTCGCCGACTGGCTCGCGTCCCCCGGGCGGCCGACCGTCGGGCAACTCGCCCGGGTCCCGCACCGCACCGCTCCGCGCTCCGGCGCGGCGTGGATCGACGGAGCCGCCGCCTGGCTCGAGTGCCGCACCGCCGCCATCCACCCGGCCGGCGACCACGACATCGTCGTGGGCACGGTCATCACCGCCGAGCAAGGGGCCGCGGACGCAGGTGGCCTCGTCCACCTGCGCGGGCGCGTCCACGGGGTCCGCTGAGCCCTGCCGCACGCGTGCGGATCCTGCGCAGACACGGTGACGCGCCCACGTTTGGGCCGTGCATACGTGCGCCGCACGTAGAATCTGCCGCTGTATCACCCGCATCACCACGCAGCAGGGGGAGCCACCGATGGGCACGAACGAGCAGGTCGACGAGCATGCGCCAGAAGCCGCCGACACCCCCGTGCCGGACCGGCAGGATCGGGTCGACGGCTCCGGCATAGCGGATGGCGCCACCGGTGGCAGCGCCGACGCCGACGACGTGGCGTCCGCGGCGGGCGCCCTCGCCGTCGACGAGGAGCCCGTTGCCCACGAGCCCTCCGTCGAGGCCGACCTTGACGACGCAGACGCAGCCCCCGCCGTCGACGCCGATGCAGAGCTCGCCGCGTTGGAGGCCGAGCCCGTCGTGGCCGCGGCTGAGCCCGGCGCGGGCCTTGGCGCGATTGAGCCGGTCGAGCCGGTCGAGCCAGTCGAGGCAGACTCCGCGGCGGAGGCAGCGCCCGCGGTCGCCCACGCCGAGCCCGAGGCCGTCGTGGAGCGTGCCGACGCAGAGGAGGCTGTGCCTGACGCGGCGCCCGACGACGCTGCCGACGTGGACCCCGCTGAGGCGGAGGCCGAGGTGGTCGGGGTGCCGGAGGCCGGGGACGACGACGCGGTGGCACTGGACCAGGACGACGCGCCGACGGGCGCCCCCGCCCTCGGCGACACGGACGCGAGCGACGGCGCCGCCGAGGCTGCAGCCAGAACCCAGGACGACGAGCTCGCGCCGGCGACTCCCGAGAGCCCCGCTGCGGCGAGCGCCACGACAGCGTCGGAGCCGACCCCGCCGGCGAGCGGAGCGGCTGTGCCGGCTGCCGCGACTGCCAACGTCGGCGACGCGCCAGACGACCTCCCGGCACGTGAGGGCGGCGCGGCCGGACAGGACGACGCGGCTGGCACTGGCCAGGACGCGGCTGGTGACGCGGCGCCCGTGGCCCGACCCGCGGACGCCGAGCCCTCAGTGGGCGGCGCCTCGCAGCCGGGCGAGGACCGAGCGGCCCCCCGCGCCGTGCCCGCCGTCCCGCACGACGAGCAGCGGGCCGCCGACGGCCACGCGCCTGACGCGCGGCCCGTTGACGAGGACGCCGCTGCGGAGGCGCGACAGGCGAGCGACGGCTTGCCCGTCGCGACGCCGACCTCCGCCGCGCCGACCTCCGCCGCGCCGACCTCCGCCGCGCCGACCTCCGCCGCGCCGACCTCCGCCGCGCCGACCTCCGCCGCGCCGACCTCCGCCGCGCCGACCTCCGCCGCGCCGACCTCCGCCGCGCCGACCTCCGCCGCGCCGACCGGCGGCGGCTCCGCTCCCGTGGCGGGTCCCGTGTCCGATGCCCCGCGGCCGCCCGCCGTGGACGCGCCGACCCAGGTCACGCCCTCTGCTCCAGCGACGCCGGTCGTGGCGGCAGCAGCGGCGGCGGGCGCCACCCAGGTGCTGCCTCCCGCAGCCCCAGCCCCGACGGGCGCCGCCCCGGTGCGCCGTTCTGTCGTGCCGCCCCGCCAGGACATCGAGCCAGCAGCGCCAGCAGCGCCGGCCGCAGCCGGCGGCTGGCAGGGCTGGCCGTCCACGCAGGCGCAGGCCACGCAGGCGCAGGCCACGGAGGCCGGCTCGTCGACCGCCGCCGGTGCGACCGCCGCCGGTGCGGCCGCAGTCGCGGGAACGGCGGCGTCGACCCGTGCCCCCGCACCCTCCGCCCCGTACAGCGCCTCCGCCCAGCCAGCCCTCGCGGCGCCCGAGGCGGCCCCCGGGCCGTCCCGCCCGCAGGCCGCCGGCTCCGCCGCCGCAGCGACCTCCGCGTCTGAGGAGCCGCCGGCCGCCGCCTCGCCGCTCGACCAGTTCGACTCACCGGAGCGGCCGCGGCGGTGGCCGAGGGTGCTGCTCGTGTCGAGCTTGGTCGCCGTGGTGCTGGGCGGCGCCTATGTGGCGGCCGCCTACGCGCTCGGGGGCAGGGTCCCGCGGGGCGCCACGGTCGCCGGTGTGGAGATCGGCGGGATGGACGCGGGCGCGGCCGAGGACGCGCTGCGGACCGGCCTGGCCGACCTGTCGACCTCCGCTGTTCCGGTCGCCGCGGGCGAGAAGAGCGCGACGCTCGACCCGGTGTCGGCTGGGCTGACCCTGGACATCGCGGCCACCGTCGACTCGCTCACCGGAGTCGACCTGTCGCCCGCGCGGATGTGGCAGCACCTGGTGGGGGTTGACGACAAGCAGCCGGTCACGGCGGTCGACGAGTCGGCGTTCGACACGGCGGTCGAGGGCCTGGACGACGCGTTGGCGCTCGCGCCGGTCGACGGCGCGATCGTGTTCGTGGACGGCGACGCCCATGCCACCGACGCGGTCGACGGGCTGTCCCTCGACGTCGACGCCGCCGCGGAGGTCCTGCGCGCAGGATGGCTCACCGCGGACCGCCCGCTCCAGCTGCCCACGACGGTCGTCGCCCCCGACATCACGCAGGAGGAGACGGACACGGCGCTGCAGACCGTCGCCCGGCGCGTGGTGGCGGCGCCGGTGTCGCTCCAGGTCGCGGACCAGGTGGTGAACTTCTCGCCGGACACCCTCGCGGCTGTCTCGACGATGGCGCCCGACGGCTCGTCGCTGACGCTGCAGATGGACGGGGCCGCGCTCGTGGCGGAAGTCCTCGAGCAGACGACGGACCTGCTGACGGAGTCCGCGGACGCGCACTTCGAGTTCGTGAACGGCGCGCCCCAGGTCATCCCGGGGGAGCCCGGGACCACGTTGGACCCGCAGGCGGTCGCCGACGCCGTCGCCGCCGCCGCGGTGGCGGACGTGCGCAGCGCCACGGTCGAGCTCGTCCCGTCCGACCCGGAGCAGTCCACCGCGAAGCTCGAGGCGCTCGGCGTCAAGGAGGTCGTGGCGCAGTTCAGGACGCCGCTGAACTCCGAGCCGAAGCGCACCAAGAACATCACCCTGGGCGCCTCGCGCGTCAACGGCACGGTCGTGCTCCCGGGCGAGGTCTTCAGCCTCGCCGAGACGGTCGGGCCGGTCACCGCCGCCAGCGGCTACATCGCCGCCGGCGTGATCAACAACGGCGAGCACGTCGACGGCATGGGTGGAGGGCTGTCGCAGCTCGCGACGACGACGTTCAACGTCGGCCACGAGGCCGGGTTCGAGGATGTGGAGCACAAGCCGCACTCCGAGTGGATCTCGCGCTACCCGGAGGGCAGGGAGGCCACCCTCTACACCCCGTCTGTGGATATGAAGTGGAAGAACAACACGCCGTACGGCGTCGTCCTCCAGGCATGGATCGCGGACGGGCACGTGAACGTGGCCGCGTGGAGCACGAAGTACTGGACCGTCGAGTCGACGACCAGCGCGCGCTCGAACGTCAAGCCCGCCGGGGTCAGCTACAGCTCGTCGCCGACCTGCCAGCCGCAGTCCGCGGGCAGCGGCGGCTTCTCGGTCACCGTGACCCGCAAGGTGTCGCTCAACGGCGAGGTCAAGAGCACCGAGTCGAAGACGACGACCTACAAGGCGGCGAACAAGATCGTCTGCGGGCCGCCGCCCACGGAGTGACCAGGCGGCCGGCGGCCCACGCCGCCGGCCCCAGGGCTCATCGCGCGCGTGGCCGGCGGGCGGGGGCCGGTGGCACGATCTTCGCGAGCGCGATCTCCCCGGCCGGGACCCGCACGGTGTCGCCGCGGCGGGTCAGCACGCTGACCCCCTCGTCGTCGACGGCGACCAGGTCCCCCAGAACGTCGGTCCACCGCTGCGGGTCGTCGTCGGGGAGGGTGCGCCGCACCACCACGCGCACCCCCGGCGACCAGGCGCGCCATGCCCGCTGGTCCTGGCGGCTCATCGTCGTGCCCCACGTGGCGGACGCCA
This sequence comes from Cellulomonas chengniuliangii, assembly GCF_024508335.1. NCBI lineage: Bacteria > Bacillati > Actinomycetota > Actinomycetes > Micrococcales > Cellulomonadaceae > Cellulomonas > Cellulomonas chengniuliangii. The sequence goes on from NZ_CP101988.1 coordinate 940,321, forward strand.
CTTCGTCTCGGTGCTCACCTGGGGGATACTAGGTCGGACGGCGCGCAGGGCGCCGCTCGCCGCATGATCGCCAGAACCGTCGACCCTGCTCGGTCCGTGGAGGACAGCCGTGACGTATGTGATCGCCCAGCCTTGCGTTGACGTCAAGGACAAGGCGTGCATCGAGGAATGTCCCGTGGACTGCATCTACGAGGGCAAGCGGTCGCTGTACATCCACCCCGACGAGTGCGTGGACTGCGGCGCGTGCGAGCCGGTGTGCCCGGTGGAGGCCATCTACTACGAGGACGACGTCCCCGAGCAGTGGTCGGAGTACTACAAGGCGAACGTCGAGTTCTTCGACGACCTCGGCTCGCCAGGTGGCGCCGCCAAGATGGGCGAGATCGACAAGGACCACCCGATCATCGCGACGCTGCCGCTCCAGATCCACACGGACTGACTCGATGGGCCTGGCCACCGGCGCGCTGCCGGACTTCCCCTGGGATGCCCTCGGCCCGTACGCCGCCACCGCCCGCGCGCACCCCGGGGGCATCGTCGACCTCTCGGTCGGCACCCCGGTCGACCCGACGCCGAAGCTCGTGCGCGACGCGTTGGCGGCTGCCTCGGACGCCCCCGGCTACCCGACGACGCATGGCGCCCCCGAGCTCCGGGGCGCCGTCGTCGACTGGTTCGCCCGGCGGAGGGCGGTCCCCGGCCTGGATCCCGCGGGGGTGCTGCCGACGATCGGCTCGAAGGAGCTCGTCGCCTGGCTCCCGGCGCTGCTCGGCCTGGGCGGCGGCGACGTGGTGCTGCACCCGGCCACCGCGTACCCCACGTACGACCTGGGGGCCCGTTTGGCGGGCGCGCGGCCGGTCGCGGCGGACGACGTCGTGGAGCGGCTCGCTCCCGGGGCCCCCGGCGCCGACGACGTGCGCCTGGTGTGGCTGAACTCGCCCGGCAACCCGGACGGCCGGGTGCTCGGTATCGAGGAGCTGGCAGCGGTCGTCTCCGCTGCCCGGGCCGCTCAGGACCGCACGGGCAAGCCGGTCGTGATCGCCTCGGACGAGTGCTACGCCGAGCTCGCGTGGGATGAGCCGTGGGCCTCCGAGGGCGTGCCGAGCATCCTGGACCCGCGCATCGCGGGCGGTGACCTGACGGGCCTGCTGGCGGTGTACTCGCTGTCCAAGCAGTCGAACCTGGCCGGGTACCGCGCGGCGTTCGCGGCTGGGGACCCGGTTCTGGTGGGCCGGTTGCTCGAGCTCCGCAAGCACGCAGGGATGATCGTCCCCGCGCCCGTGCAGGCGGCGATGACGGTCGCGCTGCGGGACGACGAGCACGTCGCCGCGCAGCGCGAGCTGTACCGCGGCCGGCGCGAGGTGCTGCGAGCCGCCCTGGAGCGCTCGGGGCACGTGGTGGACGGCTCGCACGCGGGGCTCTACCTCTGGACGCGGCCGCAAGGGCTGCCGCAGGACTGTTGGGCGACGGTCTCCGGGTTCGCGGAACGCGGGATCCTGGTGGCCCCCGGAGCCTTCTACGGGCCAGCGGCGGCGGGCCATGTCCGGGTCGCCCTCACCGCGACCGACGAGCAGGTCGACGAGGCGGCGCGACGCCTTGTCGCCGGCTGAACGGCCGCCACAAGCGCGCGACACGGCGCGGGAGAGGTCACAAGCGTCCAGGCGGCAAGTGTGACCTACGACTGTGATGGTTCTCACACCAGGGACTAAATGCCCTCTGAGATTGGTCAGCACGCGCGCGCCGCAGGTACCGTCATGGCTGGCCAAAGACGGTCGAACAGCCGGCCCGAGCGGTCGCGATCAACGACGAATCGGTCACGCCCGCCCGGCGTTACCTGTCGTCGCAGGAAGGAACGCCATGCCCGACGCCGGTGCATCTCCCGTCCAGCTGACCGTGGACGGCACGAGCTTTGAGCTTCCCGTGGTTCCCGCGAGCGATGGGAACCCCGGCATCGTGGTCTCCACGCTGCTGCGCGACACCGGGATGGTGACGGTGGACCCGGGGTTCATGAACACCGCGTCCTGCGAGTCCCAGGTGACGTACATCGACGGCGACGCGGGCATCCTGCGCTACCGCGGGTACCCCATCGAGCAGCTGGCCGAGAAGTCCACGTTCCTCGAGGTGGCGTACCTGCTGGTGCACGGCGAGCTGCCGACGCCCACCGAGCTCGAGGCGTTCGTCGAGCGGGTCAACCGCCACACGCTCGTCCACGAGGACTTCCGCACGTTCATGGGGACCTTCCCCCGCAACGCGCACCCCATGGCGGTGATGTCCTCCGCCATCAACGCGCTCGCGACGTTCTACCCGGAGAGCCTCGACCCGTTCGACCCCGAGACGGTCGAGCTGGCCACGGTGCTCATCCTGGCCAAGACGCGCACCATCACGTCCTACCTGCACCGCACCGCACACGGCGAGCCGCTGCTGTACCCGGACTACTCCCGCGGGTACGTCGAGGACTTCCTGCGGATGACGTTCGCCGTGCCGTACCAGCAGTACGAGGCCGACCCGGTGGTGGTCAACGCCCTCGACAAGCTGCTCATCCTGCACGCCGACCACGAGCAGAACTGCTCCACGTCGACGGTCCGGATCGTCGGCTCGAGCCACGCCAACCTGTACGCCTCCGTCGCGGCCGGCATCAACGCGCTCTCCGGCCCGCTGCACGGCGGGGCCAACGAGGCCGTGCTGAAGATGCTCGGCGAGATCCAGGCCAACGGCGGCGACGCCACCGACTTCATGACCCGGGTCAAGAACAAGGAGGACGGCGTCCGCCTGATGGGCTTCGGCCACCGGGTCTACAAGAACTACGACCCTCGCGCGGCGATCGTCAAGCAGAGCGCAGACGCGGTGCTCGCGGCCCTCGGCAAGAACGACGAGCTGCTCGACATCGCGCGCAGCCTCGAGGAGATCGCGCTGAGCGACGAGTACTTCATCTCGCGCAAGCTCTACCCGAACGTGGACTTCTACACCGGTCTGATCTACAAGGCGATGGGCTTCTCGGAGTCGATGTTCACGCCGCTGTTCGCCCTGGGGCGGATGCCCGGCTGGATCGCCCAGTGGCGCGAGATGATGAACGACCCGCAGACGAAGATCGGGCGCCCGCGCCAGATCTACACCGGCGCCACGGTGCGCGACTACGTGGCCCCTGACGCCCGCTGACCTCAGGCGTCGCCGGCGAGGGTCACCCTGACCTCGCCGGCGGGCAGCACCCGGCCTGCCGGCGCCCAAGCGCCCGTGTCACGCGACCAGGTCTCCCCGTCGACAGACACCCGGGTCACCTGCTGCTCGGCCGCCACCGCCACCGACCACTGGGCCACGGCCCACGCGAACCGCTCCTGGTCGCCCGTCACGCCGTGGGCGAGCGGGGTCGTGTCCAGCACTACCGTGGTGATGCCGTCCTCACCCGTGGACGAGGAGGCCGGGAGGGCGCCGTAGTCACGCTCGACGCGGGCGGTGAAGGCCGGCGCCGAGCCCGGCCCGCTGGGCTCGCGCAGCGTGCACGTGAGGGCCCCGGGGGAGAAGCCGGTGAGGGCCGACGCCCACGCCCGGGAGCGGCCCTCGTGCTGGGCGTAGGCGTCCGGGAACCCGGAGCGCTGCACCGCCTGGGCGGCCTCGGTGATGGGCAGCTGCTCGTAGCCCTGCACCTTGACCAGCCCGTCGTAGAAGGCGTTCGTCGAGTAGACGGGGTCCATGATCTGCTCGACGGCGCCCCAGCCCTGCGAGGGCCTCTGCTGGAAGAGCCCGACCGAGTCCCGGTCGCCGTAGTCGATGTTGATCAGGCGGGACTCCTGCAACGCGGTCGCGATGGCGATGGTCACGGCGCGGGCAGGCAGCCCACGGCGGATGGCGGTGGAGGACAGCAGGGCCGCGTTGCCCGCCTGCTCGGGCGACAGGACCCATGACGTGCCGTCGATCTGGACGACGCAGCGCTCAGCGGTGACCTTGGGGGGCTCGGACCGCACGAGCACCAGCACCACGACAACGATCCCCGCCGCCAGCACCGCGAGCAGCACCAGCGCGGCGCCCACCCCCCGGGCGAGGCGCTGACCCCAACGGTGCCGGTGCCGCCGTGCCATGGATCAGTTGGCGTGCAGCGCGGTGTTGAGCCGGACCCCGGCGCCCGTGCGGGCGACGGCCTCGACAGCGCCGGTCAGCGAGTTGCGCCGGAACAGGATGTTGTCGGCCCCCGCCAACTCCCTGGCCTTGACCACCGGAGGCGCGCCGTCCTCGGCGCCGACCAGCACCAGCTTGGTCCCGGCCGTCAGGTACAGGCCTGCCTCGACCACGCAGTCGTCGCCCAGCGGGATGCCGAGCCCGGCATTGGCGCCCAGCAGGGTGCGCCGGCCGATGGACACCGTCTCGCGGCCCCCACCGGACAATGTGCCCATGATCGAGGCGCCGCCGCCGATGTCGCTGCCGTCGCCGACCGTGACCCCCGCGGAGATGCGTCCCTCGACCATGGACGTGCCGAGCGTGCCGGCGTTGAAGTTCACGAAGCCCTCGTGCATCACGGTGGTGCCGGGGGCCAGGTACGCGCCGAGGCGCACGCGGTCGGCGTCGGCGATGCGGACGCCGGGGGGCAGCACGTAGTCGACCATGCGGGGGAACTTGTCGACGCCGTACACGGTGACGGGCACGCCGTGCGCGGCGCGCAGCCGGGCGCGCGTCGACTCGAAGCCCTCCGGAGAGCACGCACCCCGGTCCGTCCAGACGACGTTCGGCAGCACCGCGAAGATGCCGTCCAGGTTCTGCCCGTGCGGCGGCACCAGGCGGTGGGACAGCAGGTGCAGGCGCAGGTAGGCGTCGGCGGTGTCCGCGGGCGGGGCGTCGAGGTCCACGACGGTGCGCACCACCCGGGTGCTGACCCGGCGCGCCGGATCCGCGCCCTCGGCGGCGAGGAGCTCCTCGGGGGCTGCGGCGTCCTCGTCGACCAGGCCCAGGCTCGGGGCCGGGTACCAGACGTCGAGGGTGACGTCGTCATCGGTCACAGTGGACAGGCCGAACCCCCAGGCCGTGCGCGCGCTCATCTCCTCAGCCTAGACGGAGCCTCGCTAGGGTTCGTCTTGTGACCGAGCCCGCGAGCAACCCGTCCACCCCGAGCCAGGCGGCCCCCGACGCCGGCGTCGTCCCCGCCCTTGACCTGCACGGCGATCTCGTCACGCTGACGCGGGCGCTGTGCGATGCCGCCTCGCCGAGCGGGCAGGAGCGACCGCTCGCCGACGCCATCCAGGCGGCGCTGTCGACGGTCCCGCACCTGGAGGTGCTGCGCGACGGCGACGCGGTGGTCGCCCGCACCCGGCTCGGCCGGCCCGCCCGCGTCGTCGTGGCAGGCCACATCGACACCGTGCCCGTGGCGGACAACCTGCCGACCCGCCTCATCGGGGAGGGCCTGCACGCGGAGATCTGGGGGCGCGGCACCGTCGACATGAAGGGCGGCGTGGCCGTCCAGCTCGCCCTCGCGGCGCGCCTGGCGGCCCCCGCCCGGGACGTGACGTGGGTCTTCTACGACCACGAGGAGGTCGCGGCGGACCTCAGCGGCCTGGGGCGTGTGGCGCGGGAGCACCCGGAGTGGCTGGCCGGGGACTTCGCGGTGCTCTGCGAGCCGACCTCGGGCGGGATCGAGGGCGGCTGCAACGGCACGCTGCGGGCCGAGGTCCGCGTCCCCGGCGTCGCGGCCCACTCGGCGCGGGCGTGGATCGGCGTCAACGCGATCCACGCCACGGGCGAGGTGCTCCGGCGCCTGGAGGCCTACGAGCCCGCCTCTGTCGAGGTGGATGGCCTGGTCTACCGCGAGGGGTTGAACGCGGTGGGCATCCGCGGCGGCGTCGCGACGAACGTCATCCCCGACGCGTGCACGGTCACCGTCAACTACCGCTTCGCCCCGTCCCGGTCGGTCGCCGAGGCAGAGGCGCACGTCCGCGAGGTCTTCACCGGCTACGACGTGACCGTGACCGACGCGGCGGCCGGGGCCCGGCCCGGGCTCGACGACGCGACCGCCGCCGACTTCGTCGCGGCGGTGCTGGCGACGACCGGCGGCGTGCCCGCGCCGAAGTACGGATGGACCGATGTCGCCCGCTTCGCCGAGCTCGGGATGCCAGCCGTCAACTTCGGCCCGGGGGACCCGCTGCTCGCGCACAAGGACGACGAGCGGTGCCCCGCATGGCAGCTCCAGGCCTGCTACGACGCTTTGGGCGCCTGGCTGGGCTGACCCGGGCGGGCCGCCGCGCTGTCGCCGGAGTCCTCCGCAGGCTCCCGCCCGACCTCCTAGAGTCGAGGCCATGAGAAGTCACGACCGAGGGGCCAACGGCTCCGTCTACCGCAAGGGCCCGCTCCAGCTGCGACGCGACCAGATCCCCGCCACGACGTCCGACGAGCGCCTGCTCTCCGGCGCGGACGGCGCCGGCTGGCTGCACAGCGACCCCTGGCGGGTGATGCGGATCCAGAGCGAGTTCGTCGAGGGCTTCGGCGCCCTGGCCGAGGTGGGACCGGCCGTCAGCGTCTTCGGCTCCGCGCGGACGCCCGCCGGTTCGCCCGACTACCTGATCGGCGAGGCCGTCGGTCGTGGGCTCGCCGAGGCCGGCTACGGGGTCATCACCGGCGGTGGGCCCGGCATCATGGAGGCGGCGAACAAGGGCGCCAGCGAGGCGGGGGGCCTGTCGGTGGGGCTCGGCATCGAGCTCCCGTTCGAGCAGGGCATGAACCAGTGGGTCGACCTGGGGGTCAACTTCCGCTACTTCTTCGCCCGTAAGACGATGTTCGTGAAGTACGCCGAGGGGTTCGTGGTGCTCCCGGGCGGGTTCGGCACCTTCGACGAGCTGTTCGAGGCGCTCACACTGGTGCAGACGCACAAGGTCACCGAGTTCCCCATCGTCCTGGTGGGGGTCGACTACTGGTCCGGCCTGCTGGAGTGGTTGCGCGGGCCGGTGCTGGGACGCGGCATGATCGCGGCCGCCGATCTCGACCTGATCCACCTGGTGGACGGCGCCGACGAGGCCGTGCGGATTGTCTGCGAGCGCGGCGCCGAGCTGCGCGCCGCCGAGCAGGCAGCCGTGGAGGAGGCGACCCGCGCCGAGCGGGAGGCTTCCGAGAGCGCCGTGTCGTGACCCGAGCGGGCGTGCCGGTCGCCGGTGCGGACCTCCGGCTCCGCGGTCGCACCTTCGGGCCTGAGCGCCCGCTCGTGATGGCGGTGGTCAACCGCACGCCCGACTCGTTCTATCCCGCGGCCAGGTTCGACGACTCGGGGGCGGACGCGGCGGTGGCCAGGGCGGCCGAGGAGGGCGCGGACCTGGTCGACCTCGGCGGGGTGCGCGCCGGCCGCGGTCCGCGGGTGGACGTCGCGGAGGAGATCGCCCGCGTGATCCCCCTGGTCGAGCGGGTGCGCGCCCGCCACCCGGACCTGTTGGTCAGCGTCGACACCTGGCGCGCCGAGGTGGCGAGGGCGGCGGCCCGCGCGGGCGCGGACCTGATCAATGACACGTGGGCCGGGCACGACCCAGCCCTCGTGGAGGTCGCGGCCGAGCACGGCGTGGGAGTGGTGTGCTCGCACACCGGGGGAGCGGCGCCCCGTACTGACCCGCTGCGCGTGGCCTACGGCGCCGCCGGGGACCACGCCCCCGGCGCCGATCCGCTGGACGGCGTCGTCGACGACGTCGTCGCGACGCTGCGGGCGGCGGCGGCCCGGGCCGTCAGCCTGGGGGTCGACCCCGCCTCGGTGCTCGTCGACCCGACGCACGACTTCGGCAAGAACACGTGGCACTCGTTGCACCTCGTCCGGCGCACCGAGGCCGTCGTCGCCCTCGGGCACCCCACGCTGATGGCGTTCTCCCGCAAGGACTTCGTGGGGGAGTCGCTCGGCCTGCCGGTGGAGGAGCGGCTCGAGGGGACCCTGGCGGCGACCTCGGTGGCCGCCTGGCTGGGCGCCCGCGTGTTCCGCGCGCACGACGTGCTGGCCACGAGACGCGTGCTCGACATGGTCGCTACGATCCGAGGCGACCTCGCGCCGGCTCGTGCTGTCCGAGGCCTCGCGTGAACGGGCAGGGGATCGCGTGAGCGGACCAGGGCGGGCATGAGCGGAGCAGCTGGATGAGCACGGACCTCACGGCACAGCGTCCCGACAGCCTTGCTGGCGGGCCGGACGACGCGGGGGCTGCCCGTCGGCCGACCGCGGACCCGCGCCGCTGGCCCGGCTGGGCGCAGGCGCTGGGCGTGTACCTGGCCGCGCGGGCCTTCTCCACCGTGGTGCTGCTGATCGTCGCCCGCACCCAGGAGGCCAACTACTGGACCCCGGCGAGTCCGTCCTACCTGCAGTTCACCGGCCTGATGTGGGACGCCGGCTGGTACCAGCAGATCGCCGAGACCGGGTACCCCGCCGAGCTGCCGCGAGGCGAGGACGGGCTCGTCCAGCAGAACCCGTGGGCGTTCTTCCCCTTGTTCCCGTACCTGGTGCGGGCCCTGATGCGCCTGACCGGCGGCGACTGGCCGACGATCGCCCCGCTGCTCGCCCTCGCGCTCGGCGCCGGGGCGGCGGTCGTGATCCGCCGGCTCGTGGAGCGCGGGGCGCCGCGCGCTGTGGCAGCGCGCCCGGGTCTCCCGCTGGCCACTGTCACGCTCGTCTCGGTGTTCCCGACGGCTGTGGTCATGCAGCTGGCGTACACGGAGTCGCTCGCGGTGCTCCTCGTCGCGACCTCGTTGCTGCTCGTCGTGGAGCGGCGCTACGCCTGGGCGGCGCTCGCGGTCCTCGCGCTGGGCTTCACCCGCGCCGTGGCGCTGCCCATGGCCGCGGTCGTCGTCGTGCACGCGCTGGTGCGCTGGCGCCAGAGCCGTCGCGGCGAGGACCGGCTCACGGCCCGGGATCTGGTGGGCCTGGGCGGCTTGGGGGTCACGGCCGCGGTCTCGGGGGTGGCGTGGCCGCTGATCTGCGGCTGGGCCACGGGAGAGCCTGACGGGTACCTGTTGACCCAGGGGTCGTGGCGTGGCGTCCGGGAGATCGTGCCGTTCGAGCCTTGGGGCTACGTGTCGCGGTTCTGGTTCGGGGAGGCGGCGCCCTGGGTGCTGCTCGGGGGCTTCGGCCTGCTCGCCGCCTGCCTGCTGGTCCCCGCCGCGTGGCGCCTGGGCAACGAGCTGCACGTGTGGTCAGCGGCGTACCCGCTCTACCTCGCGGCCGCGATCGAGCCTGGCTCGAGCCTCGCCCGGTTCCTGCTGCTGGCCTTCCCGCTGGGCGCGGTGACCGCCGGCGTGGTGCGCCGTCCGGCCCTCGCACGGCGGGCCTGGCTCGTCGCGGTGGTGGTCCTGATGCTCGTCCTGCAGGTGGTCTGGGTGGCCCAGATGTGGCGGCTGACGCCACCCTCAGGATGGCCGCCGTGACCGATTCGGCACACCCGGCGCGCTGACCTGCCCGACTGTGGGGCGTGGTGACCTAGAATGATCCCGGACATCCGGCCCCGCAGCTCGCAGCGGCGCGTGCTTCGGCACGCGCGCGACGACGTTCGGTCGGTCAGGAACGACGCGAAGGAGAGCCCCGCATGGCCGCGATGAAGCCGAGGACAGGTGACGGCCCGCTCGAGGTGACCAAGGAGGGTCGTGGCATCGTGATGCGAGTTCCTCTCGAGGGCGGCGGCCGGCTGGTCGTCGAGCTGAACGCGACCGAGGCCCAGGAGCTGGGTGAGGCGCTGACCTCGGTCGTCAGCTGACGTTGGCCCGTCGAGAGTCCCGGGCCGTCGAGACGGCGCCCGGGCGCACACCACCTGCTGTCGTGCTCGCCACCGGAACGGTGGCGAGCACGGAGCTGTTGGCCGACCCCAGAGTCGACGCGATCGCCCTCCCGGTCGCCCCGTCCGCGCCCGACGAGACCGACCTCCAGCCCCGTGCGGGCACCGCCGACGCGGCCGCCCGCTACGGGCTCGACCTGGCCGAGGCCGCCGAGCGAGGCCGCCTGACCGGAGCCGCGGGCGAGGCCTACACCCTCCAGCTGCCGCGCCCCATCGGCCGTGGGGCAGACCTGCCATGGGCAGGGCTGCCCAGCCGCGTCGTCCTCGTGGGCGTCGGATCAGGCACGCCCGACGAGCTGCGCCGGGCCGGCGCGGCCCTCGCCCGCGCCACCCGCGGGCTCGACCGCGTGGTCACCTCGATCGGCTCCGAGGGCGGCCCCGGCGCACCCCGTGCCGTGCGGGCCCTCGTCGAGGGATATCTGCTCGCCGCCTACGCCACGCCGACCTCCGCGACGGTGGCGCCGGCGACGGCGGCACGCCAGCGGCCCGCGCAGGAGCTCGTCCTGCTCGGTCGCCATGGAGCGCGCGTCGCGACGGCGCTCGAGGAGGCCGTCCGGGACGCCACCGCGACGTGGCTCGTGCGGGACCTGGCGAACACGCCGTCCAGCACCAAGAACCCCGCCTGGCTCGCCGACCAGGCGGCCCGCCTGGCCAAGCAGGCCGGGCTCGCCGTCCAGGTCCGCGGGCCGCGGGAGCTCGCGGCCGAGGGCTTCGGGGGGATCCTCGCAGTCGGGTCCGGGTCGGCCTCCACGCCGCGGCTGGTCACGGTCGACTACACGCCCTCCGGTGACGCGCCCGCGCGAGGCCGCCGTCATGTGGTCGTGGTCGGCAAGGGCATCACGTACGACACGGGGGGCCTGTCCATCAAGCCTCGCGAGGCGATGGTCCCGATGAAGACCGACATGGCTGGGGCGGCTGTCGCCCTGGCGACCGTGCTGGGGGCCGCCGCCGCCGGGAGCCAGCACCGCGTGACCGCCGTGCTGCCCTTGGCCGAGAACCACTTCGGTGGCTCGTCCTACCGCCCGGGAGACGTGCTCCGCATGTACGGGGGCCGCACCGTGGAGATCGCGAACACTGACGCCGAGGGGCGCCTGGTGCTCGCCGACGCCCTCGCCTGGGCGGACGCCGAGCTGGACCCCGACGTCCTGATCGACGTCGCGACGCTGACCGGCGCCGCGAGCCTGGGCCTCGGCCGCCAGCACGCGGCGCTGTACTCGGCCGACTCGCGTGTCGTCGCCGCCCTCGAGGCCGCAGCACAGGAGTCGGGCGAGGCGGTGTGGCACATGCCCCTCGTCGAGGACTACCAGCCCGCGGTCCGCTCGAACGTCGCGGACCTGCGCCACGTGCCCATCGACGGCTCCCAGTTCGGCGGTGGGTCCATCACCGCGGCGCTGTTCCTGCGGGATTTCGTCGGGCGCCGAGTCTGGGCCCACCTCGACATCGCCGGACCGGCGCGCTCGGCGTCGGACAAGCACGAGGTCACCGAGGGCGCCACCGGGTACGGAGCCCGGCTCCTGCTGCGGTACCTGGCCGCGCTGCGCTGACCGGCCCTTCGGTCGCCCCTCGGTGTTCGGGCGCGATCGGCTGCGCCGCCCCGGTCCGCGAGCGCGGCCTCGCGGCGTCAGCGCTTGACCGCGGTGAGCAGCCCGTCTCCGCTGGGGATCATCGCGGGCAGCAGGCGCACGTCGTCCCGCACCTGGCGGCCGACCTCGCGGATGATCGTGGTCACCTCGTCTCGACGGGCAGGGTCCGCGACGCGGTCGTGCCACAGGGCGTTGTCGACGGCGAGCACCCCGCCGGGACGCAGCAGCCGCAGGGCCTGCTCGACGTATGCCGCGTAGGACTCCTTGTCCGCGTCGACGAACACCAGGTCGTAGCCGCCGTCGGTCAGCCGGGGGAGCACGTCGAGCGCCCTGCCGGAGATCGTGCGGGTACGGGTGCTGCGCAGGCCCTCCTCGCCGAAGGCCTCCTTCGCGGCCCGCTGATGCTCGACCTCGACGTCGATCGTGGTGAGGACGCCCTCGTCGGGCATGCCGCGCAGCAGGTACAGCGAGCTGACGCCCGCGCCGGTGCCGATCTCCACGACCGCACGGGCCTGCGCAGCCGCGGCGAGGAGCCGCAGCACGGCCCCGGAGCCCGGCAGCACGGGGGTGCACCCGAGCTGGGCGGCGCGCTCGCGCGCGCGCAGAACGGTGTCGTCCTCGGTGAGGTAACCCTCGGAGTACACCCAGCTCTGGGCCTTGTCAGTCGAGATGGCTGCCTCCTGAGGCGCGCGATGGTGGTGCTATACGGACGCCAGCCTAGTGCCGGGCCAGCACGGCAGCGGGATCTGGGCCTCGACATTCGGCGTTTCGGCGCGAGCCTGGGACACTGGGTCCCGCAGGCGCGCGCGTGGACGACCCATGCCGCGACGAGCAGGAGAGGACCGCGATGACGAGCCCCGTGACCGAGCAGCCGTGGCAGGCGCCGTCGTGGGAGCAGATCGTGCGGGACCACTCCGCCCGGGTGTACCGGCTCGCCTACCGCCTCACCGGCAACCAGCACGACGCGGAGGACCTCACCCAGGAGGTCTTCGTGCGGGTGTTCCGCTCGTTGTCGACGTACACCCCCGGCACGTTCGAGGGGTGGCTGCACCGGATCACGACGAACCTCTTCCTCGACCAGATGCGGCGCAAGCAGCGCATCCGGATGGACGCCATGGGGGAGGAGGCCGACCGGTACCCCGCCGTCGAGGGCCGGCACTCGCCCGAGCGGGCGTACGAGCACGAGAACCTCGACCACGACGTGCAGCGGGCGCTCGACGCGCTGCCCCCCGAGTACCGCGCGGCGGTTGTGCTGTGCGACATCGAAGGGCTGTCCTACGAGGAGATCGCCGTCACCCTGGGCATCAAGCTCGGCACGGTCCGCTCCCGGATCCATCGCGCACGGGCCAGGCTGCGGGTCGCGCTCGAGCATCGGGACCCGGCCCGGCAGGACGGCGGCGTCGACCTCGACGCGCCGGTCCTCGGCCTGGACGGGCTCGGCGAGAGGGCGGTCGCCCGATGACCGCGCACCTGGGGACCAAGATCTCGGCGCTGGTCGACGGCCAGCTCCCGCCCGGGGCCACGGAGCGGGCCCTGGCCCACGTCGCGGGCTGCCCCGAGTGCGCGGCCGAGCTCAGCGCCGCCCGCACAGCGCGCAGCGCCCTGGCGGCCGCGTGCGACGTCCCGCCCAACCCGGACCTGACCGCCCGGCTGCTCTCCCTCGCCGGCTGCCAGCCCGCCGAGCCTCCGACGCCGCGCCGCGACCCGTTCGCACAGCCCGGCTCGTCGGGCGCCGACGCGAGGGCAGCCGCGTACACCGCTCCCCATGCGATGACCGGGGACCTGACTGCGCGCCGCCGTCCGGTGCGGGTGGCGGCCGCCGCGGCCGCGTGCGTGGGGCTCGTCTGCGGAGGGCTGTTCCTGCTGGGCGACAGGCCGTCGGTGCTCCCGTCGAGCCACCCGGCGCAGGCCCTGGCGCTGCTGGGCCACGACTCGGCGGAGTCGTGGGACCAGCCGCGCGCCGCCCACCTGGGGCTCGCCGCGATGCTCCCGGGGTCGTCTGCCGGCGCGGCCCCGACGGCCTCCGAGATCGACCCCTCCGCCGGCGACCTGTGGTCCGCCCTGAGCGTCGCGGGCTGGAAGTGCCCGGTGGCGCTCCCGGAGGGATGGACGGTGACCGACGCGCACGTCAGCCCTGACGGCTCGCGGCTCGAGGTGGACCTCGCGGGTCCGGGCATGACGGCGGTCCTCACCGAGCAGCCCGGGCGGCTCGACACGCAGGCGCTCGAGGGCACGACCCAGCTCGTTCTCGGGGACCGGACGCTGTACGTGCTCTCCGAGCAGCCCTGGCACGCTGCATGGCAGGCCGACGACCTGGTCGTCGAGGTGGTGGCCACCTCCGGCACGGAGACGGTGCACTCTGTGGTGGCCGGATTCCCCGGTGGACGTTTCGACGACGGCCTGCAGGCCAGGATCATTCGAGGATGGGACACCGTGACCCAGGCGTTGCAGAAGCGATGACGAATCCCGAGCGCCCATTCCCGTCTGGCAGTCCTGGCCAGGAGCAGCCGCCCTTCGGCCCGCCGCAGGCGAACCCCTTCGCCGCGCCCACTCAGGCGCCCAACCCCTTCGCGGCGCCGTCGTACGGTCCCGCCCACGGCGGGCAGCTGTATGGAGCCCCGGTCGGGGCGCCCGCGCAGGCGCTCGGTGACCCGTGGCCGGGCGACGGTTGGGGAAGCCCGCCGCCGGTGGCCACCGCGCCCCCCGCGGGTCCCACTGCCCCCGGGCGCAAGGGCCTGCCGCTCGGCTGGGTCGTCCTCCTCGTCGTGCTCGCCCTCGTCGCGGGCTCCGTGGGCGGGGTCGTCAGCAGCCGGGTCTTGGACGACGGCCGGCTCGCCGAGGCCGGGCTGCCCGTCGCAGTGGGCGCCGGCGCGGGGGACAGGGCGCCGGACAGCGTCGCGGGCATCGCCGCGGCGGTGCTGCCCAGCGTGGTGTCCATCCAGGTGTCCGGTCCGAACGGCACGGCGACCGGGTCCGGGTTCGTGCTGCGCCAGGACGGCTACGTGCTGACCAACCACCACGTGGTGGCCGACGCGACGGCCGCCGGAGCCACGACCGTGGTGCTGTTCGGCGATGGCACCGAGGAGTCCGCCACCGTCGTGGGCCAGACCGCCGACTACGACCTCGCGGTGCTGAAGGTCGAGCGCACCGGCCTGGCGCCGTTGGCTCTCGGCGACTCGGACCTCGCGGTGGTGGGGGACCCGGTGATCGCCGTCGGCGCCCCGCTCGGGCTCGAGGGCACGGTGACCACCGGGATCGTCAGCGCGCTGAACCGCCCGGTCTCAGCCGGCGGGGCAGACTCGGACACCGCCTTCATCAACGCCATCCAGACCGACGCGGCCATCAACCCGGGCAACTCCGGCGGCCCGCTCGTGAACGCCGCGGGCGAGGTGATCGGGGTGAACTCGGCGATCGCGCAGCCGCCCGGCTCGTTCGGAGGCGCCAGCGGCAGCATCGGGCTCGGTTTCGCGATCCCCTCGAACCAGGCCCGCCGCACGGCCGAGCAGCTCATCGAGACCGGTCGCGCCACGTACCCGATCATCGGCGTGCTGCTCGACCAGCGGTACGCCGGCGAGGGGGTGCAGGTCGCGACGGAGATGCAGGGCGGCTCCGCCCCGGTGACGCCGCGCGGGCCTGCCGACGCTGCGGGCATCCGCGAGGGCGACGTCATCCTGGCCATCGACGGCCGCCCGGTCACCGACCCCGACGAGCTCATCGTGGCCATCCGCGCGAAGACTCCCGGGGACACGGTGGTGCTGCGGGTGCGCACCGGGACCGACGAGCGCGACGTGCGCGTGGTGCTCGACGAGTCCTCCGGCTCGTGAGCGACGGGTAGCCTGGCCCCGTGCTAGACATCAACGGCGGTGAGTTCATCCTCCTGCTGGTCGTTGCTGTCCTGGTGATCGGCCCCGAGCGCCTGCCCAAGTACGCGGAGCAGCTCGGCCAATGGGCCCGCCAGGCGCGCGGCTTCGTGCAGGACACCAAGTCGCGTGTCGACACGGAATTGGGCGACGACCTGAAGGACGTCGACTGGGCCGCCCTCGACCCGCGGCGCTACGACCCGCGGCGGATCGTGCGCGAGGCCCTGCTCGACGACGTCGCCCCCGCGCAGTCGACAGCGCAGCGGGCACGGGCCTCAGCCGCGCCGGTGGCCGCCGCCGGCACCTCCTGGCGGGCGTCGACCCCCGCTCCCGCCCCGCCCGTCGCCGCCGACGGCGCCCCCGCCCCGTATGACGACGAGGCCACCTGACCGGGAGCCACGCACGCACCCCGCCCCCCGCACGTCCTGAAAGAGAGACTCGTCGAATGGCACCCGCGCCTCAGCGTCCGCGCATCTTCTCCGGGATGCAGCCCACCTCGGACTCGCTCCACCTCGGCAACTACCTGGGCGCGCTCACGCAGTGGGTGGCCCTCCAGGAGTCCTACGACGCGCTGTACTGCGTGGTCGACCTGCACGCGCTGACCGTTGGCCCCGACCCGGCGGTGCTGCGCGAGCGGACCCGTCGCACAGCCGCCCAGTACCTCGCCGCGGGCGTCGACCCGGCGCGATCGATCCTGTTCGTGCAGTCGCACGTGGCGGCGCACTCCGAGCTCGCGTGGCTGCTGTCCTGCCAGACGGGGTTCGGCGAGGCGAGCCGCATGACGCAGTTCAAGGACAAGTCCACGCGGTACGGCCAGGAGGGCACGACCGTCGGGCTGTTCACGTACCCCGTCCTCATGGCCGCGGACATCCTGCTGTACGACACCGCGCTCGTCCCGGTGGGCGAGGACCAGCGCCAGCACCTGGAGCTCACCCGCGACCTGGCCCAGCGTCTCAACGCCCGGTTCGGGGCGGGGACCGCTGTGGTTCCGGAGGCGCACATCGTCAAGGCGACCGCCAAGATCTACGACCTGCAAGAGCCCACCGCGAAGATGAGCAAGTCGGCCGCCAGCCCGAACGGCATCATCGAGCTGCTCGACGACCCGAAGGTGGTGGCGAAGCGCATCCGCTCGGCCGTCACCGACGCCGAGCGCGAGATCCGGTACGACCCCGAGGCCAAGCCGGGCATCGCGAACCTGCTGACCATCTACTCCGCGCTGACCGGCCGCGACGTGCTCGCCATCGAGGCGGAGTACCAGGGCAAGGGCTATGGCGACCTCAAGAAGGACCTGGCGGACGTCGTGGTGGACTTCCTCACGCCGTTCCAGGAGCGGGTGCACGGCTACCTCGCCGACCCGGCGTCGCTGGACGACGTCCTGGCCGACGGGGCCGAACGGGCGCAGGAGCTAGCGTCGGGCATGCTCGACCGGGTCTACGACCGGATGGGCCTGCTGCCGCGGCGAGGCCGGGCATGAGGTTGCCGGCCCGGCAGGGCGACCAGCTGCGGATCGGGGTGGCCATCACCATCCCCGAGCCGTACGGGCCGCTGCTGCAGGCCGCCCGCGGGCGCTTCGGCGATCCCGCGGCGCCGTTCATCCCGCCGCACATCACGCTGCTCGGGCCCACGGTGCTCGAGCCCTCCGACCTCGAGGAGGTCGAGCGGCACCTCACGGCGGCGGCCTCCCGCCACCGGCCGTTCGTGGTGCACCTGCGGGGGACGGGCACGTTCCGCCCGGTGTCGCCCGTGGTGTTCGTTCAGGTGGTGGACGGCATCGCCAGCTGCGAGGCGCTCGAGCGGGAGGTCCGCACCGGCCCCCTGGAGCAGAGCCTCAACTTCTACTACCACCCGCATGTCACGGTGGCCCACGAGGTGCCGGAGCCCGATCTCGACCGCGCGTTCGAGGAGCTGGTCGACTTCGAGGCGACGTTCGTGGTGAGCGCGTTCCATTCCTACGAGCACTGCGACGACGAGGTCTGGCGCCCGGTGCGCGAGTACCCGCTGACGGGGGCGGTGTCGTCGGGATCCGGGGCCCCGGCACGCCGGGCGGGCAGCACGGCCACGTCGCCGCCCTGCCCCCGGACCCCGACGGGCGACGCAGCCCAGGATGCCTCGCGGGCGCTCGACTCCTAGGGTCGGGGGATGATCGCGCAGCCCGATCCTGGCGCGCCGGTCGGCGCAGGGCGGGCGCACGCCAAGGCGGCGGCCACGGAGGGCTCCGTCGAGGCCCGGCAGGGCGGGCTGCGGGCCAGGGTCGCCGCGGTGGTCGCCTGGGCCAAGCGCGTCGTCGAGTGGTGGAACCAGAGCCGCGCGGGACGGGCCAACGCGCGGTTCGGCGCCGCCGGTGGGGGAGTGCTGACCGGGGGCATCGCCTACGCGACCCTGTTCTCCGTCTTCGCGGGCCTGACGATCGGCTACACGGCGTTCATGGCGGTGCTGGGCCGCGACCAGGCCCTTCGGGAGGACGTGCTGGCCACTGTGGCGGCCAACCTCCCCGGCCTGATCGACACCGGCTCGGAGAACGGCGTGCTGGACCCGGACTCGCTGCGGCTGACCGTGGGGCTGAACGTCACGAGCATCGTGGCAGGCGTCGTCCTGCTGGTCAGCGCGACGTCGGCGTTGTCTTCCCTGCGCACCGCGGTCCGCGCCATGTTCGACGCCGGCAAGTTGCCCGAGAACGCGGCGCTCAGCAAGCTGCGGGACCTGGCCGGCTTCGTGGGGCTCGCGCTGGCGGTGCTGGTGGCGGCGGTGCTGAGCCTGGCGGCGTCCTCCCTCGCGGACAGCGCGCTCCACGCGCTGGGCGTCGCCGAGGGCACGGGGACGCTCGTGCGCGCGCTGGTGGTCGTCGTGGGGTTCGTCGTGGACGTGGGCACGTTCATGCTCATCGTGCGGGTTCTCGCCGGGCAGCGGCCGCCGTTCCGCGACCTGCTCGGGGGCGCCGTGATCGCCGCGGTGGGACTGGGCGCCATGCGGATCGCGGGCACCTCGCTCGTGGCGAGCGGGGCCGAGCGGAACGCGCTCCTGGCGTCCTTCGCCGCGATCGTCACGTTGCTGGTGTGGATCAACCTCATGTCCCGCATCGTGCTGCTCGCGGCGGCGTGGACGGCCAACCCGCCACGCGTGACGGCCGCCGAGCCGGGCGACGGGCTGGCGCCGGGGGCGTAGGCCCTGAGGCGTGCGCGCGCGGGCGAAGGGCCTATGCACGGCGAGAGCGCCGCCCCCTTGTGGGGACGGCGCTCTCGGGGCGCCCGGGGGCGGGCGTCAGAAGGCGCGGGTGATCATCGCCCGCTTGACCTCCTGGATCGCCTTGGTGACCTCGATGCCGCGAGGGCACGCCTCGGTGCAGTTGAAGGCGGTGCGGCAGCGCCACACGCCCTCCTTGTCGTTGAGGATCTCGAGCCGCTGGGCCCCGCCCTCGTCGCGGCTGTCGAAGATGAACCGGTGCGCGTTGACGATCGCGGCCGGCCCGAAGTACTGCCCGTCGGTCCAGAACACCGGGCAGGCCGACGTGCACGCCGCGCACAGGATGCACTTGGTGGTGTCGTCGAAGCGCTCGCGCTGCGCGGCGGACTGCAGGCGCTCCTTGGTCGGCGCGTTCCCCTCGGTGATCAGGAACGGCATGATCTCGCGGTAGGAGGCGAAGAACGGCTCCATGTCCACGACCAGGTCCTTGATCACCGGAAGGCCCTTGATGGGCTCGACCAGGATCGGCTTGCCCGGGTTGAGGTCCTTGAGCAGGGCCTTGCAGGCGAGGCGGTTGCGGCCGTTGATCCGCATGGCGTCCGAGCCGCACACCCCGTGGGCGCACGAGCGACGGAAGGTGAGCGACCCGTCGTGCTCCCACTTGATCTTGTGCAGGGCGTCCAGGAGCCGGTCCGTGCCGTGCGCGGTGACCGTGAACTCCTCCCAGTACGCCTCGTCCCCGTGGGAGTCGGGCAGGTACCGGCGGATGCGCAGCGTCACGTCGAAGCTGGGCACCACGCCGATCTCGGAGGTCTCGGACTCCGTGGTGGCGTCGAGGGTGGCAGTCATCAGTACTTACGCTCCATCGGCTGGTACCGGGTCATGACGACGGGCTTGTACCCGAGGCTGACGTCGAACGTGCCGGGCGCGGCCGATCCGGGCCCGCTGAGGACGCCGACGAGCTCGCCCTCCTGATCGGGCGCCACCACCGCGCTGCCCGTGGCCTCCGGGGCCGCGATGGCCACGGCGACGGGCTCCGACGGGGCCAGCACCCCGGGGCGCCGCCGGTAGGCCATCGTGTGCTGCATGTAGCCCTGGTCGTCGCGCTTGGGGTAGTCCTCCCGGAAGTGGCCGCCGCGGGACTCGTTGCGGTTCAAGGCCCCGACGACCACGACCTCGGCGATGTCGAGCAGGAAGCCCAGCTCGAGCGCCTCGAGGAGGTCGGTGTTGAAGGTGCTGCTCTTGTCCTGGACCGACACGTTCCGGTAGCGCTTCTGCAGGTCGCGGACGTCCGCGAGGGCCTGGAGCAGCGACTCCTCGGTGCGGAACACCTGGGCGTTGGCGTCCATGGTCTGCTGCAGGTCGCGGCGCACGTCCGCGACCCGCTCGCCGGACGGCCGCTCGCGCATCTCGAGCAGCTCGGCCACGACGCCGCCCTCGGGGTCGACGGGGACGTCGACCCAGTCCGCGTTGACGGCGTACTCGGCCGCGGCGATGCCCGCCCGCTTGCCGAACACGTTGATGTCCAGCAGCGAGTTGGTGCCGAGCCGGTTGGAGCCGTGCACCGACACGCAGGCGACCTCGCCGGCCGCGTACAGGCCCTTGACGGTGTCGGTGTTGTTGCGCAGCACCTCGGCCGTGATGTTGGTCGGCACTCCACCCATCGCGTAGTGCGCGGTGGGGTAGACGGGGATCGGCTCGGTGTACGGCTCGATGCCCAGGTAGGTGCGCGCGAACTCGGTGATGTCCGGCAGCTTGGCGTCGATGTGCGCCGGCTCCAGGTGCGTCAGGTCGAGGAGCACATAGTCCTTGTTCGGGCCGGCGCCGCGGCCCTCCCGCACCTCGAGGGCCATGGACCGGGCGACGATGTCGCGCGGCGCGAGGTCCTTGATGGTGGGGGCGTAGCGCTCCATGAACCGCTCGCCGTCCGCGTTGCGCAGGATGCCGCCCTCGCCGCGAGCGGCCTCGGAGAGCAGGATGCCCAGGCCCGCGAGGCCGGTCGGGTGGAACTGGAAGAACTCCATGTCCTCGAGCGGCAGGCCGCGGCGGTAGGCGAGGGCCATGCCGTCACCGGTGAGGGTGTGCGCGTTGGAGGTCGTCTTGTAGATCTTGCCCGCGCCACCCGTGGCGAGGACCACGGACTTCGCGCGGAACAGGTGGATCTCGCCGGTGGCGAGCTCGTAGGCGACCACGCCGCTGACCCTGACGTCCTCGCCGCTGGGGACGTCGCCGTCCACCAGGTCGTGCGAGAGCAGCAGGTCGAGAACGTAGAACTCGTTGAAGAACTCCACGTCCTGCTTGACGCACTGCTGGTACAGGGTCTGCAGGATCATGTGGCCGGTGCGGTCCGCCGCGTAGCAGGACCGGCGGACGGCGCTCTCACCGTGGTTGCGGGTGTGCCCCCCGAACCGGCGCTGGTCGATCTTGCCCTCGGGGGTGCGGTTGAACGGCAGCCCCATCTTCTCGAGGTCGAGCACCGCGTCGATGGCCTCCTTGGCCATGACCTCGGCGGCGTCCTGGTCGACGAGGTAGTCGCCGCCCTTGACCGTGTCGAAGGTGTGCCACTCCCAGTTGTCCTCCTCGACGTTCGCGAGGGCGGCGCACATGCCGCCCTGCGCGGCGCCCGTGTGGGAGCGCGTCGGGTACAGCTTGGAGATGACGGCCGTGCGGGTGCGGCCGGAGGACTCGAGGGCGGCGCGCATCCCGGCGCCACCTGCGCCCACGATCACGACGTCGTACTGATGGGTCTGCATCGGGCTCGATGCCTCCTGAGGCGGATTTGCGCGAGACGCGCTGGCCGCGCCCGCCGCGATGGGCGGGCGAGGCCAGCGGTCAGGCGGAGCAGAACGAGGGGAGGAGGTTCGCCGGGCTGTCGACCGGGCACGGGTCGAACGTGAAGATGACGAGCGTGCCAAGCACCACGACGACGACCAGCGAGGCCATGAGCGCCGTCTTGAGCGCGAGCCGGACGCTGTCCCGCTCGGCGTAGTCGTTGATGATGGTGCGCACGCCGTTGGCGCCGTGGATCATCGCGAGCCACAGCATGAGCAGGTCCCAGACCTGCCACAGCGGGGAGGCCCACTTGCCGGCGACGAAACCGAAGTCCACGGCGCTGATGCCCTCGCCCTGGACGAGGTTGACGAACAGGTGGCCGAAGATGAGCACCAGCAGCACGACGCCGGACACCCGCATGAAGATCCAGCCGTACAGCTCGAAGTTGCCGCGGGTGCTGCGGCGGTTGCGGGGCGCGCGGGGCGCCCTCGGCTCAGCGATCGTGGTCATCAGGCGCCCCCGAAGACGTGGCCCAGGTGCCGCGGCAGGAAGCCCGCCATGGTCACGACGAACAGCCCGAGGACGACGTACAGCATCACGCGCTGGTACCGCGGGCCCTTGGCCCAGAAGTCCACGAGCATGATCCGGATGCCGTTGAAGGCGTGGAAGACGATCGCCGCGACCAGGCCGGCCTCGCCGATGCCCATGATGGGGTTCTTGTACGTGCCGATGACCGCGTTGTACGCCTCCGGGGAGACGCGCACGAGAGCCGTGTCGAGCACGTGCACGAGCAGGAAGAAGAAGATGAGGACGCCGGTCACGCGGTGCGCGACCCACGACCACATGCCTTCACGCCCTCGGTAGAGCGTGCCGGCCGGTGCGGTGGGCACGTGGAGAGCCTCCTGGCAGTCGGATGAGGGACAGCACTGTCCTTTTCGCTGTCCACTCTAGTGACTTGTGCCTCACGGTCGACCGCCCTGCCGCCTGTGACGCGAGGGATCTGACCGAATGTGACGAAACCCACAGCGGAGTAGGCCCGGCCGTCGCGCCGCTGGTCATGGCTACCCTGGCCCGATGACCGACGCGATCCCCGGCTTCTACGCCGTCGTCCCCGCCGGCGGCGCGGGCACCCGCCTGTGGCCGCTGTCGCGGGCTGGCGCGCCCAAGTTCCTGCACGACCTGACAGGCTCCGGGCGCACGCTGCTCCAGGGCACCGTCGACCGCCTGCTGCCGCTGACCGGGCCGGGCGGCGTCCTGGTGGTCACGGGCGCGCGCCACCAGGCGGCTGTGCAGGAGCAGCTGCCCGAGGTGCGCCCGCAGGACGTCCTCGCCGAGCCGTCGCCGCGCGACTCCATGGCCGCGATCGGCCTGGCCGCCGCGGTGCTCGAGCAGCGGCATGGGGACGTCGTGCTCGGGTCGTTCGCGGCGGACCAGGTGATCGACGGCGCGCAGGAGTTCGGCCGGGCTGTGCGCGAGGGCGTCGAGGCCGCCCGGGCGGGCCACGTGGTCACGGTGGGGATCGCCGCCACGGGCCCGTCCACCGCGTTCGGCTACGTCCGCTCCGGTCAGCCGCTGGGGATCGCGGGCGCGCCCAGCGTGCGCCACGCCCTGGGCTTCACCGAGAAGCCCGACGCGGAGACCGCCGCGGCGTACCTGGCCACGGGGGAGTACCGCTGGAACGCGGGCATGTTCATCGTTCGCGCCCGGACGCTTCTCGACCACCTCGCAGCCCAGCTCCCGGCCCTGCACGACGGCCTGCGGGAGATCGCAGCGGTGTGGGACGCCCCGGAGCGCGATGAGGTCCTCGCCCGCGTGTGGCCGACCCTCACCCGGATCGCGATCGACCACGCGATCGCCGAGCCCGTCGCCGCGGCGGGTGGCGTGGCGATGGTTCCGGGCGACTTCACCTGGGACGACGTGGGGGACTTCGCCTCGCTCGCCGAGCTGCTGCCCGAGGCCCCGGAGGGCGACGGCGCCCGGACCCTGGGAGAGGAGGCGCTGGTGCTGCGCATCGACGCGACCGGCGCCCTGGTCGTGCCGTCCTCGGGCCGTGCCGTCACCGTGATCGGCGTGCCGGACGCGGTCGTGGTGGACACCCCTGACGCGCTCCTCGTCACGACGCGCGCCTGCGCCCAGCAGGTCAAGGGCGGCGTCGACGGCTGGCGGGCGCGGGGCCGCGACGACCTCCTCTGAGGCGACGCGCGCTGACGCACGGCGCGCTGGGGGACGACGTCGCGCCGGTGGCTGGCGCGGCGCTGGTCCAGGCAGGCGGTCTACCCTCGCGGCGTGCCTGTAGACGAATTCCACCTCGCTGACCGTGTCGCCGCCCTGCGCCCCGAGCTCGTCGAGATCCGGCGGGACCTGCACGCGCACCCGGAGCTCTCGCGCCTCGAGCAGCGGACGACGCGCCTGGTCGCGGACCGTCTGCGCCTCGCTGGCCTGACCCCCCGTCTGCTGCCCGGCACAGGCCTGATCTGCGACATCGGCCCCGGCCTCGCCGAGGGCGACCGCCGGCGCGTCGTGCTGCGCGCCGATCTCGACGCGCTGCCGCTGCCCGACACCTCGGGAGTCCCCTGGGCGTCGACCGTGCCCCACGTCGCGCACGCCTGCGGCCACGACGTGCACACCACGGTGGTGCTCGGCGCTGGCCTCGTGCTGGCTCAGATGGCCGCTGAGGGCACGCTCGACCGCGGGGTGCGGCTGCTGTTCCAGTCGGCCGAGGAGGTGCAGCCGGGCGGCGCCCTCGACGCCATCGCGGAGGGCGTGCTCGACGGGGCGAGCCGCGTGTACGCCGTGCACTGCGACCCGCGGGTCGACGTCGGGCGGATCGGCACGCGCATCGGGCCCATCACGTCCGCCTCCGACGAGGTGACGGTGACGCTGCGCGGCGACGGCGGGCACACCTCGCGCCCGCACCGGACCGGTGACGTGGTCTTCGCGCTCGCCCAGGTCATCACGCAGGTGCCCGCGGTGCTCGGGCGCCGGCTCGACCCGCGATCGGGCGTGAACCTCACCTGGGGCGCCGTGCAGGCGGGCTCGGCGCCGAACGCGATCCCGTCCGCGGGCACGGCCCGCGGCACGCTGCGCTGCCTGGACGTGCGCGCCTGGGAGCGGGCCTCGGCCGTCTTCCACGACGCGGTGCAGCAGGTGGTCGCGCCCTACGGCGTCGTGGCCGAGGTGCGCCACCAGCGCGGGGTGCCGCCGGTGGAGAACGACGAGCAGAGCGTCGCGGTGCTGGAGTCCGCCGCGCGCGACGTGCTGGGCGCGGACGCGGTGCAGCTCACGGAGCAGTCCCTGGGCGGCGAGGACTTCGCCTGGTATCTGACGAAGGTGCCCGGGGCCATGGCGCGCCTGGGCACGCGGACGCCGGGAGGCCGCTCGTTCGACCTGCACCAGGGCGACTTCCAGGTCGACGAGCGCGCGATCGACGCCGGAGTGCTGCTGCTCGCGCGCGCCGCGATGGCCCGGACGGCCGAGTGAGGCGGCTCTTGACCGCGAGTTGGGACGGCCCGTCCCGTATCTCGGAGCAATGTCCCAACTGGATAACGGAAACCGATCGCCTACCCGCTGGTAACTAGACCGAAAGCAGGGGTCCCTAGAATGCCCGTGCGGGTGTCGACGGAGGGCCCGTGCCCGCGCCGCGTCTCATGCCGAGCGGGATCGCAGGTCACCAGCAGCATCTCGATTCAACAACAGGAGTGTCGCGTGAAGAAGATCATCCGTGTGGCAGCGCTCGGTGGAGCGCTCGCCCTCACCCTCGGGGCCTGTGGCAGCGCCCCCGAGGACGACGCGACGGCCACGGCCGGCGCCGGCAGCAGCGACTTCAAGGCCTGCATGGTCTCCGACGAGGGTGGCTTCGACGACAAGTCCTTCAACCAGTCGGGCGCCGAGGGCCTCGAGCGCGCCAAGGCCGAGCTCGGCATCACGACGGTGCTGGTCGAGTCGCAGGCTGTGACGGACTTCGGCCCCAACGTGACGAACCTCGTCAACCAGGGCTGCAACCTCGTCATCGGCGTCGGCTTCATGCTCGAGGACGCGATCGAGGAGGCCGCCGTGGCCAACCCGGACGTCGAGTTCGCGCTCGTCGACTCCGGGTTCAGCGACGCCGACTTCAACCCGGTGACGTACGACAACGCCAAGCCCCTGCTGTTCGACACGCAGGAGGCTGCCTTCCTCGCGGGCTACGCCGCGGCCGGCATGTCCAAGACGGGCAAGGTCGCGACGTTCGGCGGCATCCAGCTCCCCTCCGTCTCGATCTTCATGGACGGCTTCGCCGACGGCGTCGCGGAGTACAACGAGGACAACGGCGCCAACGTCGAGGTCTTCGGCTGGGACAAGGACGCGCAGACCGGCTCGTTCACCGGCGACTTCGAGAACCAGGCCAACGGCCAGAACCTCGCCAAGGGCTTCATCGACCAGGGTGTCGACGTCATCATGCCCGTGGCCGGCCCGGTCGGGCTCGGCGCCGCGGCTGCCGCCCAGGAGGCCGGTGACGTCATGATCATCGGCGTCGACGCCGACTGGTTCGAGACGGCTCCCGACTACTCGTCGATCATCCTCACCTCGGTCATCAAGGAGATCGGCCAGGCCGTCTTCGACACCGTCGACCAGGCTGTCGCCGGCAACTTCTCCTCCGAGGCCTACGTCGGCACGCTCGAGAACGCCGGCATCGACATCGCCCCGTTCCACGACTTCGAGACGGCCGTGCCGTCCGAGCTCGCGGACAACATCGAGGCCCTCAAGGCGTCGATCATCGCGGGCGACCTCACGGTCGACTCGCCGTCCGCCAACAGCTGACGACGATCTCACTCACCGATGGCCCGGGCGGAACGACAGCCCGGGCCATCGGCCTGAAGTCCCGGCCCTCCCACCGAGCCCGGTGGCTAGGGTCGACCACCACGAACCACGCTGAAGGAGCCGGGGCACGTGAAGCTGGAACTGCGAGGGATCACCAAGCGCTTCGGGAGCCTGGTGGCGAACGACCACATCGACCTGGTGGTCGAGCCCGGCGAGATCCATGCGCTGCTCGGTGAGAATGGCGCGGGCAAGAGCACACTCATGAACGTGCTGTACGGGCTCTACGAGCCCGACGGCGGCGAGATCCTCGTGGACGACGCGCCGGTCGCCTTCACCGGGCCCGGCGACGCGATGGCCGCCGGCATCGGCATGGTGCACCAGCACTTCATGCTCGTGCCCGTCTTCACCGTCGCGGAGAACGTCGCGCTCGGGCACGAGCCGGTGCGCGGCGGCGGGCTCATCGACACCGCCGAGGCACGCAGGCGGGTCCGTGACATCTCCGACCGCTTCGGCTTCGACCTGGACCCGGACGCGCTCGTCGAGGACCTCCCCGTCGGCGCCCAGCAGCGCGTCGAGATCATCAAGGCGCTCTCCCGGGACGCGCGCGTGCTCATCCTCGACGAGCCCACCGCCGTGCTGACGCCGCAGGAGACCGACGAGCTCATCGAGATCATGCGGCAGCTCAAGGCGGCCGGCACCTCGATCGTCTTCATCACCCACAAGCTGCGCGAGGTGCGCGCCGTCGCTGACCGGATCACCGTCATCCGGCGTGGGGCGGTGGTGGGCGCCGCCGCCCCCAGCGACTCCGAGACGGAGCTAGCCGCGCTCATGGTCGGCCGGTCGGTCGACCTCGGCGTGGACAAGGCGCCCGCGACCCCCGGCGAGGTCGCCCTGCACGTGCAGGACGTGACCGTGATCGACCCCGCCGGCGTGCGCCAGGTCGACGACGTCAGCTTCGACGTGCGGCGCGGGGAGATCCTCGCCGTCGCCGGTGTGCAGGGCAACGGCCAGACGGAGCTCACCGAGGTGCTCATGGGGCTGCTGCAGCCGGTGGCCGGCTCGGTGCTCCTCGACGGCGCCGAGCTCGTGGGCCGATCGGTGCGCGAGGTGCTGCACGCGGGTGTCGGGTACGTGCCCGAGGACCGCACGGCGGACGGCGTGATCGCGGACTTCTCGGTCGCGGAGAACCTCGTGCTCGACCTGTTCGACCAGGCCCCCTACGCGCGGGGCATCGCGTTCGACCCGGCGAAGGTGGCCGCCAGCGCGCGCGAGCGGGTCGTCGAGTTCGACGTCCGCACGCCGTCGGTCGACGCCTTCGCGGGCACGCTCTCGGGTGGGAACCAGCAGAAGGTGGTCCTCGCCCGCGAGATGTCCCGGCCGCTGCGCCTGCTCATCGCCTCGCAGCCCACACGCGGCCTCGACGTCGGCTCGATCGAGTTCGTGCACAGCCGCATCGTCGCTGAGCGCGACCTCGGCACCCCCGTCGTCATCGTCTCGACCGAGCTCGACGAGGTCCTCGCGCTCGCCGACCGCATCCTCGTGATGTACCGCGGCGGCATCGTGGGGATCGTGCCGGGCGGGACGGACCGCGACGTGCTCGGCCTGATGATGGCCGGCGTCCCGCTCGACGAGGCCCGGGCCCAGGCCGCGGCCCACCACACCACGCTCGGCCAGGCGGATTCCGCGGCCGAGGCCAACCCCTCCAAGGAGGACCTGACGTGAGCGAGTCCGCTCCGCTCCGCGACGCGGCCGTCCCGGTCCCGGGAGACACCGGCGTCGAGACGCGCCCCTCCCGTGGCCAGACCGCCCTGCGGGAGATGCTCGAGAGCAGCTGGCTCGTCACGGCGCTGGCCATGGTGCTGGCACTCGTGATCAGCGCCGTGCTCATCGCCGCGGCCGACGCCGACGTCCAGGCAGCCGCCGCGTACTTCTTCGCCCGGCCGATGGACCTGCTCAGCTCGGCCTGGAGCGCGGTGGCGCAGGCGTACATCGCGTTGTTCCAGGGATCGATCGTCGACCCCGGCGCCACGACGTTCGCCAAGGCCCTCCGCCCGCTGACGGAGACCATGACGGTCTCCGTGCCGCTGATCTTCGCGGGCCTCGGCCTCGGCATCGGCTTCCGCGCCGGCCTGTTCAACATCGGCGCCCAGGGCCAGATCATCATGGGCGCCGTGGTCGGCGGCTACATCGGCTTCGCCCTCGACCTGCCGGTGGGGCTGCACCTGCTCCTCGCGGTGATCGGCTCCGCGCTCGGCGGGGCGATCTGGGCGGGCATCGCCGGCGTCCTCAAGGCCCGCACCGGGGCCAACGAGGTGATCGTCACGATCATGCTCAACAACATCGCGATCTACCTGGTGGGGTACCTGCTCACCACGTCGCCGTTCCAGCGCGGCAACAGCAACAACCCGATCTCCCCGGCGGTGGACGCCAACGCCGTCTACCCGCTGCTGCTCGGAACGGGGTTCCGGCTGCACGCCGGGTTCCTGCTCGCGATCGCCGCGGCGGTGGGCGTGTGGTGGCTGATGAACCGGTCGACCATGGGCTTCCAGTTCCGCGCCGTCGGGTCGAACCCGCACGCCGCCCGCACGGCCGGCATGTCCGTCGAGGCGAGCTACGTGTGGGTCATGGTGATCGCTGGGGCGCTCGCCGGGCTGGGCGGTTCCGCCCAGGTGCTCGGCACCGAGAAGGTCCTCACCGCGGGCGTCGCCGCCAGCTTCGGCTTCGACGCCATCACCGTCGCCCTGTTGGGCCGGTCCAAGCCGCTGGGCACCGTGTTCGCCGGGCTGCTCTTCGGGGCGCTGCGCGCGGGCGGGTACTCGATGCAGGCCCGCACCGGCACGCCGATCGACATCGTGCTCGTCGTGCAGTCCCTCATCGTGCTGTTCATCGCGGCGCCGCCGCTCGTCCGCGCCGTGTTCCGACTGCCCTCACCAGGGGCCGTCCGACCCGGCGTCCTCGCCACCAAGGAGGCCGCAGCGTGAGCGCCGTGACCGCACCCTCGCGGCCCGCCGCGAGCCCCGTCCCCCCGGAGACGGGCAAGCCGCTGCCGCCCATCAGCTGGAAGGCCCCGATCGGCTACAGCGTGACCGCCCTCGTGGCGCTGGTCCTCTTCGGGCTGCTGCCCGCGGGGGGGCGGACCACGACGTTCACGTTCTCCACGTCGAAGGACTTCTTCCACATCGACCCGGTGACCGTGCCGTCCCGGACCGCGGCGATCATCCTGTCGCTGGTCGCGCTGGCGCTGGCCGGGGTGTCGCTGTGGGCGACGCGCGAGCGCCGCAAGACGGGGGTCTGGCTGCCCGCGCTGTTCGGCGTGGCCGTCGTCCTCGCGTTCCTCACCTGGGCGGTCGCCGGCAAGGCGCAGCCGCTGCCGGTGACCGGCCTGCTGCAGGGGTCGCTGTTCCTGGCCATCCCGCTGGTGTTCGGGTCGCTCGCCGGCGTGCTGTGCGAGCGCTCCGGCATCATCAACGTGGCGATCGAGGGCCAGCTCCTCGCGGGGGCCTTCGCCGCCGCGGTGATCGCGTCGCTGACGCACAGCGCGTACGCGGGCCTGATCGCCGCGCCGATCGCCGGCGCTCTCGTGGGCCTGATCCTCGTGTACTTCTCGGTGAAGTACCTGGTCAACCAGATCATCGTCGGCGTGGTGCTCAACGTG
Source organism: Cellulomonas chengniuliangii (assembly GCF_024508335.1). Lineage (NCBI taxonomy): Bacteria > Bacillati > Actinomycetota > Actinomycetes > Micrococcales > Cellulomonadaceae > Cellulomonas > Cellulomonas chengniuliangii. Next base: position 969,923 of record NZ_CP101988.1, read on the forward strand.
CTCGTCGTCGGCGTCACCAGCTACCTGTTCTCCACGGTGCTCAAGGTCAACGCCTCGACGTGGAACTCGCCGCCCAAGCTGCCCACCATCGAGGTCCCGCTGCTCTCGCAGATCCCGGTGCTCGGCCCGGTGCTGTTCCGCCAGACGGCCCTGGTGTACCTGATGTACGTGGTCGTCGCGCTGCTGCAGGTGATGGTCTTCCGCAGCCGGTGGGGCCTGCGCCTGCGCGCCGTCGGGGAGCACCCCAAGGCCGCTGACACCGTCGGCATCAAGGTCAACCGCACCCGGGTGCGCGCCACGATGCTGGGCGGCGCCGTGGCCGGGCTGGGCGGGGCGTTCTTCACCGTCGCCGCCGGACTGGCCTTCGGCAAGGAGATGACCGGTGGCAAGGGCTTCATCGCCCTGGCCGCCATGATCCTGGGCCGGTGGAGCCCCACGGGCGCCCTCGCGGCCGCCCTGCTGTTCGGCTTCGCCGACAACCTGCAGGTGGTCCTGGGCATCATCGGCACCCCGATCCCGAGCCAGATCATGCTGATGACCCCGTACGTCGTGACCATCTTCGCCGTCGCCGGCCTCGTGGGCCGCGTGCGCGCCCCCGCCGCCGAGGGCATCCCGTACGTCAAGTGAGCGACAGTGGAGTGATCGACATGAGCCAGACCCCCGAGATCGACTGGGACGCCCTGCGCGCCGCGGCGCGCGACGTCATGACCCGTGCCTACGTGCCGTACTCCAAGTTCCCGGTCGGCGTCGCCGCCCTGGTGGACGACGGCCGCGTCGTGGTGGGCTGCAACGTGGAGAACGCGTCGCTGGGCCTGACGCTGTGCGCGGAGTGCGCGCTCGTGTCCGGGCTGCACGTCAGCGGCGGCGGGCGCCTGGTGGCGTTCGCCTGCGTCGACCAGCACGGCAACGCGCTGATGCCGTGCGGGCGGTGCCGCCAGCTCCTGTGGGAGCACGGCGGGCCGTCGCTGCTGGTGGACACCGTCAGCGGCATCAAGCCGATGACCGAGGTGCTGCCCGACGCTTTCGGGCCGGACGACCTGGTGGAGAGGGCAGCACGATGAGCGAGCAGCTGGACGCGGTCGACGTCATCCGCACGAAGAGGGACAAGGGCCGCCTGTCGGACGCCCAGATCGACTGGGTGGTCGACGCGTACACCCGTGGCGTCGTCGCCGAGGAGCAGATGGCGGCTCTCGCGATGGCCATCCTGCTCAACGGCATGGACCGGGCCGAGATCGCCCGGTGGACCGGCGCGATGATCGCGAGCGGCGAGCGGATGGACTTCTCCGGCCTGTCCCGCCCGACGGCCGACAAGCACTCCACCGGTGGGGTCGGCGACAAGATCACGCTGCCGCTGGCGCCCCTGGTCGCCGCGTTCGGCGTCGCGGTGCCGCAGCTCTCGGGCCGCGGGCTGGGCCACACGGGCGGCACGCTCGACAAGCTCGAGGCCATTCCCGGCTGGCGCGCCGCGCTCAGCAACGACGAGATGATGACCCAGCTCGAGGACGTGGGCGCCGTCATCTGCCAGGCCGGCTCCGGCCTGGCGCCGGCGGACCGCAAGCTCTACGCGCTGCGCGACGTCACCTCGACGGTCGAGGCCATCCCGTTGATCGCGAGCTCGATCATGAGCAAGAAGATCGCCGAGGGCACCGGTTCGTTGGTGCTCGACGTCAAGGTCGGCTCGGGCGCGTTCATGAAGGACATCGACCGCGCTCGCGAGCTGGCCCGCACGATGGTCGAGCTCGGCACGGACGCCGGGGTGCGGACCGTCGCGCTGCTCACCGACATGGAGACGCCCCTCGGGCTCACCGCGGGCAACGGCCTCGAGGTCCGCGAGTCGGTCGAGGTGCTCGCCGGGGGAGGCCCCGCGGACGTCGTCGAGCTGACCGTGGCGCTGGCCCGGGAGATGCTCACGGCTGCCGGGCAGCCGGACGCCGACCCGGCGGCCGCGCTCGCCGACGGCAGGGCGATGGACGTGTGGCGCCGGATGATCGCGGCCCAGGGCGGCGACGTGGACGCGCCGCTGCCGGTCGCGAAGGAGACGGAGCAGGTCCTGGCCTCGTCCGACGGCGTCCTGACAGGCCTCGACGCCTACGCCGTCGGGGTGGCCGCGTGGCGGCTCGGCGCCGGGCGTGCCCGCAAGGAGGACCCGGTGCAGGCTGCCGCCGGCATCGAGCTGCACGCCAAGCCGGGCGACCGGGTGCGCGCCGGCCAGCCGCTGCTCACGCTGCACACCGACACCCCGGAGCGCTTCGGCCGGGCGCGTGAGGCGCTCGAGGGCGCCGTGCGCATCGACCAGGGCGCCGCCGCGGCGGCCCCGCGTCCGCTGGTCCTCGACCGCATCGGCGAGTGACGCCAGCGGCTGTGCAGCTGACGAGCGTCCTCCGCGCGTTGCGCGGAGGCGCCGTCCCGCTCGACCTGGCGGGCCCGCGCCCGTCCGCTGACGACGCCGTCGGACCGGTCGGGGCCAGGCCTTCCCGGCCGTGCCCCGACCAGGTGCGCGAGCGCGCCAGCGGGCTTCCCGCCGCGGCCGCCGCGGACCTGGTCGCGCGGGTCGACGGGCTCTCCGACCGGGAGGCGTGGCAGGTTGTCGACCCCTTGCGCCCGGCGCCCGGAACTGGCGTGCTGCGGTTCGGCACCGCGGCCGCGCGCCAAGTCGACGAGACGGCCTGCGGAGCGGCCGTGCTGGCCATGATCGCGGCGCATGCCGACCCGGCGGTCGCGCTGTGGCTTGTCACAGGGGACGTGCCCGGCCGCCGGCCGCCTGTGCTGGAGGGGCTCGGGTCGTCCACGGGGCCCGCCGGGCGCCTGGCCGGGCTGCAGGCTGCTCTGCACGTGCGCAGCACGCGCCGGGCGGTGCTCGGCGTCCTCCCATGGCCGACGGCGCTCGGCACCCCGCCGTGGGGCGCGGCGCGCGTCGCCAGCGAGCTCGGCGCGCGGGCGGGCGGTCAGCGGTCGACCTCCTACCGGTCGGTGATGCTTGACGACACCCGCCCCGACGAGATCGGCGGCATGCTGGCCCGCGTGCGCTGCGCGCTCGCGCAGGGGGTCCCGGTGCCGCTGTACACCGGCGGTGACACGTCGGACGGCTGGGCCGCGGCCGTGCCCCGCCACGTCGTCCTCCTCACCGGCCTCGACACGGCAGCGGACACGGCGGAGACGGCTGGCCTGCGGGTCTACGAGCCGTCCAGCGGCCGAGAGCATGTGCTCGCCGAGCACGCGCTGCTCGACGGCGGGGCCCCGCGCGCGGCCTACGGCGGCTGGTCGCACGTGTGCTGGGCGCTGCTCCCCGCGCAGCCTGCCGCGCGGCACGAGGCCTGAGCCCGGCGCCTCCCGGGGGAGGCAGGCCGCCCGGTTGGCAACGGCCCCCGCCGCGGTCCACGATGGAATCGCACGAGCCATCCTCATCCCCCGGGAGGAACTATGAGCACCGTGCCCGGCCAGGACTCCTGGCGCGACGCCGGCCTGACCAAGCCCTCACTGCGGGATGCCGCCGAGGTGGAACCCGCGCCGTTCGAGCTCGACGAGCTCGGTGACGCGGAAGCCGCCGACGAGCTGCGCGAGGACGAGGCGGACACCGACGTGGCCGTCGTCGACCCTGCCGCCGATGTGGTCGAGGAGTACCGTCCCGGCGCGCCACGGCCCGACCTCGACGACCAGGCGAACGTGGCCGACGTGACCGAGCAGACCCGTGAGGTACCGCCCGACGAGCGGGACGACTACCCCTGATCGGAGTAGTCCCCACCGACCACTACGGTGGGACCATGACCCTCGCCGCCGATCAGATCGCCGCCCTGCCCAAGGTGCTGCTTCACGACCACCTCGACGGCGGACTGCGGCCGGCGACCATCGTCGAGCTCGCGGGGGTGGCCGGCCACCCGCTGCCGACCACGGACCCGCAGGAGCTGGGACGCTGGTTCGTCGCGGCTGCCGACTCCGGCTCGCTCGAGCGGTACCTCGAGACCTTCACGCACACCGTCGCCGTGATGCAGACGGCCGACAACCTGCGGCGGGTCGCCCGGGAGTCGGTGCTGGACCTGGCCGCGGACGGCGTCGTCTACGCCGAGCAGCGCTACGCTCCCGAGCAGCACCAGCAGGGCGGCCTCACGCTGCAGCAGGTGGTCGACGCCGTGCAGGAGGGGTTCGCCGAGGGGGTGGCCCAGGCCGCCGCGCAGGGCCGCCGGATCCAGGTCGGCACGCTGCTCACCGCGATGCGGCACGCGGACCGAGGCGACGAGATCGCGGCGCTCGCACTGGCGAACCGTGATCGGGGCGTGGTCGGCTTCGACATCGCCGGCGCCGAGAAGGGCTTCCCGCCCTCTCGGCAGGCCTCCGCGTTCGGCGCCCTGCGAGCGGCCAGCTTCCCGGTGACCGTGCACGCGGGCGAGGCGGACGGCCTGCAGTCGATCGCCGAGGCGCTGCACGTCGCTGGCGCCCTCCGGCTCGGCCACGGCGTGCGGATCATGGACGACATCACCGTCACGACCGGCCTGGACGGCGCTCCGGGCGCCCGGCTGGGGCGGTTGGCGCAGTGGGTGCTCGACCGGCAGATCCCGCTCGAGCTGTGCCCCTCGTCGAACCTGCAGACAGGCGCGGCGGAGTCGATCGCCCAGCACCCGGTGACGGTGCTGCGGTCGCTGGGCTTCGCGGTCACGGTGAGCACCGACAACCGCCTGCAGTCCGGCACCACGCTGACCCGCGAGCTGGCCCTCCTGGCCAAGGAGGCGGGCTGGACCCTCGACGACGTGCGGGACGTGACCGTCACCGCCGCCGAGCACTCCTTCCTCGCGCTGCCGCAGCGGCGCGAGCTGATCGACCGGGTGATCCTCCCGGCGTATTCGCAGAACGGCAGCGGGAGGCACCGCGCATGACCCACCACATCGACCCCACGACCCTCGCCCAGTACGTCGACCACACCCTCCTCAAGCCCGAGGCCACGGCGCAGGACGTCGCCGACCTCGTCGCGGAGGGGCAGCGGCTGGGCGTGTACTCGGTGTGCGTGTCGCCGTCGTTCCTCCCCCTCGACGCGGGCGGCCTGAAGGTCGCGACCGTGTGCGGCTTCCCGTCCGGCAAGCACCACAGCGAGGTCAAGGCCGCCGAGGCCGCTCGCGCGGTGGCCGACGGCGCTGACGAGGTCGACATGGTCATCGACGTGGGCGCCGCGAAGGCCGGCGAGTTCGCCGCGGTGCAGGCTGACATCGCGGCTGTCCGGGCGGCCACGCCGGCCCCCGTCGTGCTCAAGGTCATCATCGAGTCCGCGGCGCTGACCGACGAGGAGATCGTCGCGGTGTGCCAGGCCGCCGAGGCCGCGGGCGCGGACTTCGTCAAGACCTCGACCGGGTTCCACCCCGCCGGCGGCGCCACGGTGCACGCCATCGAGCTGATGCACGCGACCGTCGGGGGGCGGCTGGGCATCAAGGCCTCCGGCGGCGTCCGCACGAGCGCCGACGCGCTGGCGATGATCGAGGCGGGGGCGACCCGTCTGGGCCTGTCGGGCACCGCGGCCGTCCTGGCCGGCCTCGAGGCCGACGCGGGCTACTGAGCTCCTGCCAGACGGCTAGACGGCTAGACCGCTGAGACGGCGGGCTCCCCGAGGGGAGCCCGCCGTCTCTTTGGGTGCTGTCCGAACCCGCTGACCTCGCGACGCGTTCGCCCCTCGGCGCCAGGCGCACCTCCAGGGACTGTCCCAGCGCCGCCACCCGATCTGCGCGCAGAGTGGCGTCCACCATGTGACACGCACCGGTGGCGGGGGAGCGCGGGATCGGCTCGGACGGCCCCACCGCCATGTGCCCACGGGCATAGTGGATGCCATGTCCGCCCAGATACGCCTGCTGGAGGTCCCCTACGACTCGGGCTGCCGGGATGTGCGCCTCGGCGCCGGCCCGACCGCCCTCGTCGCCGCAGGTGCTGCTCAGCGGCTGGCCCGCCACGGTGCTGTCGTCGACCACGGGCGCATCCGGCTCGCAGCCAACCCCGGTCCGACCGTCGAGGCCGCCGCGGGCGCCGAGGTGATGCGGCTCGTCGCGCAGGACGTCGCCGCCCACGCCGGCCACCTGCCGGTGGTGCTCGCTGGCAACTGCGGGGCGACGCTCGGAGTCGTCGCCGGCCTGCGTGCCCTCGCGCCCGAGCGGTGCGTGGCGGTCCTGTGGTTTGACGCCCACGGCGACCTGCAGACGCCCGCGACCTCGGCGACCGGGTTCTTCGACGGCATGAGCCTGGCGATGACCACGGGTCGGTGCTGGGAGGAGCTCGCCGCGAGCGTGCCCGGCCACGCGCCGTTGCCCGACGACCGCACGGTGCTCGTCGGCGGCCACCAGGTCGACGAGGCCGAGCGCCGGCTCCTGGATGGCCCGGGACCGACGTGGTTGACCGTGGCCGACGTCCGGGCGGGTCGGGCGGGGAGCGTGCTCGACCGGGTGGCCGCGCACGCGGACGCGGTGCACGTGCACGTCGACCTCGACGTGCACGACACGTCCCTCCCGCCGGCGAACTCCTTCGCCGCGCCGGGTGGCCTCACGCCCGACGAGGTGCGCGCCACGGTGCTCGACGCCGTCGCCCGGCTCCCGCTCGCGTCGGCGACCGTCGCCTCGTGGGACCCGACCCACGACGTCGACGACCGCATGCGCGACGCGGCCCTGGGCCTGCTGGAGCTCCTGGGCGCGCCGGCTCCGACCCGGTGAGCCCGGACGACCACCTCACCCGGCCACCGCCGGGACGCGCGCCGGGCCACCTCGTCGGCGTCCGCGAGCGACTCAGAACGGCCCAGCAGACCCCGGAGAACCACGAAGCTCCCGGTCAGACAACCCTGACCGGGAGCTTCGGTGCTGCTCGAGCGGTTCCCTCCGGAACCACCTGTCTCCTCGCGTGCGGGCCCGGTCAGGCCCCGGTGATGCCCAGCGCCGCCTCGGTGTCGCGGCGCACCGCGTCGAGCCGATCACGCGCGTGCCGCCGAGCGCTCATGACCTTCGGCTCGCTCGCGTGCTCGCCGACCTCGACGATCACCTCGAGGTAGCACTTGACCTTCGGCTCGGTGCCGCTGGGCCGCACGATGACCCGGGTGCCGTCCTCCGCGAGCAGTCGCAGCCCGACGGTCGGCGGCAGGCCGCCGCGCTCGGCGTCGGTGCCCGCCTCCAGGTCGACGACCTTGGTCACCGGCGAGCCGCCGAGGGTGGCCGGCGGGTTGTCCCGCAGACGCGCCATCGTCGCGGGGATCTGGGCGAGGTCCGTGAACCGCACCGAGAGCTGGTCGGTCATGTGCAGGCCGTGGTCGCGGGCCAGGTCGTCCAGCACCCCGAGGAGGGTGCGGCCGTCGGCCTTCAACGTGGCCGCGAGCTGCGCGATCACGAGCGCCGCTGAGATGCCGTCCTTGTCCCGCACGTGCGCCGGGTCGACGCAGTACCCGAGCGCCTCCTCGTACCCGAACACGAGGCCGTCCACGCGGGAGATCCACTTGAAGCCCGTGAGGGTCTCCTCGTGCCGGGCGCCCGCGGCCTGCGCGATCTGCGACAGCAGCCGCGACGAGACGATCGAGTTCGCGAACACGAGCTCGCGCTCGTCCGGCGTGCTGGCGACGAACGTGCCGGCGCCCGCGATGCGGCCCGCCGCCAAGGCCCCCAGCAACGCGCCCACCTCGTCACCCCGCAGCATCCGCCAGCCGTCGGCCGCGGCGGTGTCCGGCCCGCGGTAGGAGCGCGACATCGGGTCGTCGACGGCGACCGCACACCGGTCGGCGTCCGGGTCTAGGGCGAGCACCAGGTCCGCCGACTCCGCCGCCGCGAGGCCGAGCGCGTAGTCCATCGCGCCGGGCTCCTCCGGGTTCGGGAAGGCCACGGTGGGGAAGTCGGGGTCGGGCTCGGCCTGCTCCGGCACCAGGGTCACGTCGCCGAAACCGGCGGCCGCCAGGACGCGCGTGGCCACGGCCCCGCCCACGCCGTGCAGCGGCGTCAGGACGACCTTGAGCCCGCTCGCCCGCATCCGCGCAGCGTCGCTCGGGTCTGCCAGCGTCAGCACCGACGCGACGTACGCGTCGAGCACGTCAGGCCCGAGCACCGTCCAACCGGAGTCCGCGCGCGGCACGGACGCGACGGACGTGACGCGGGCGATCTCGGCGGCGATGGCCGCGTCCGCCGGCGGCACGATCTGCGAGCCCTGCGCCCCGCCCCCGGCCGCGCGGCCGCCCAGGTAGACCTTGTAGCCGTTGTCCTGCGGGGGGTTGTGGCTGGCGGTCACCATGACCCCGGCCTCGGCTCCCAGGTGCCGCACCGCGAAGGCCAGCACGGGCGTCGGCAGCGCGGAGGGCAGCAGCAGCGCCTCGATGCCCGCGGCCGTCATGACGGCCGCGGTGTCACGCGCGAAGTCCGCGGACCGGTGCCGCGCGTCGTACCCGATGACCACCCGCGGGGCGGGCTTGGCGCCCGGCAGCTGCGCGTTCAGGTACCCGGCCAGGCCCGCGGCGGCCCGGATCACCACCGCGCGGTTCATCCGGTTCGGGCCTGCGGCGATGGCGCCCCGCAGTCCGGCGGTGCCGAACTGCAGGGTCCCCGCGAAGCGGTCCTCGAGCTCGGCGCGGGCCTGCTCGACGTCGGCCGAGAGGCGCTCCTGCTCGGGGGTCAGCGGCCTGCCCGAGCCGCGCACGGCCTCGACCTCGTCCAGGGACGTGGTCGCCCGCGCGAGCAGGTCGGCGAGCTCGGCCGCGGTGCTGGGATCTGGATCGTCAGCGATCCATGCGCGAGCCTGATCCTGGATCTCGGGCCATGTGTCGGCGGTCGCCATGACGCTCAATCTACCGACGTGGTCGTCGACGCGTCGTCCAGGCGTCGCACGATCGAGGCGAGGAGGGCGCTGATGCGCGGGCCGGCGGCCTGGCCGGCCTCGATGACCTCCTGGTGGGACAACGGCACGGGGCTGATGCCGGCGGCCAGGTTCGTCACGAGCGAGAGCCCGAGGACCTCCATGCCCGCCTGACGCGCCGCGATCGCCTCGAGGGCGGTCGACATGCCCACCAGGTCGCCGCCCATCCGGCCGGCCATGGTCACCTCGGCGGGGGTCTCGTAGTGCGGCCCGCGGAACTGGACGTAGACGCCCTCGGCGAGAGTCGGGTCGACGGCGCGCGCGACCTGGCGCAGGCGCTCGGCGTACAGGTCGGTGAGGTCGACGAACGTCGCGCCCTCGAGCGGAGAGGTGGCGGTGAGGTTGATGTGGTCGCGGATCAGGACGGGCGTGCCGGGCGCCCAGTCGAGGTTGAGCCCCCCGCAGCCGTTGGTCAGCACGACGGTGTGCGCGCCGGCGGCGGCGGCGGTGCGCATCCCGTGCACCACGCGGCGCACCCCGCGGCCCTCGTACAGGTGGGTGCGCGATCCGATCACCAGCACGTGGCGGTCTGGCGCGCCGTTCTCGCCGGCGACCCGGATCGAGCGCGTGGTGCCCACGTGCCCGGGCACGGCGGGGGCCGAGAACCCGGGGATCTCGTGGCTGGGGACCTCGGCGATGGTCTCCCCGAGCAGGTCGGCGGCGCCGCCCCAGCCCGAGCCGAGCACGAGGGCGATGTCATGGCGCTCGACGCCGGTGGCGCTCGCCAGATGGGCGGCGGCGAGCCGGGCGACGTCGAAGGGGTCGGTGCGGGGGTCGTCGAGTTCAGGCATGCCCCGAGGCTAACCGCCATCGAGGGTCGAGCCCGCACACGGGGGACGCGCGGGGCAGGGCCGGCCAGGGCGTGCCGCCACGGCGCCGCCCGAGGGCGCCCGTGAAGGGACCGAAGACCCAGACACGCCGGGTCGAGGCCCCCCAGGTCGGGCGCCACGGCACAATGGGGGCGTGAACACCCCCATCCACGACCTGCAGGCCAGCCGTGTCGTCGTCATCGGCGGCGGCCCCGGAGGATACGAGGCCGCGCTCGTCGCACGACGGCTCGGCGCGCACGTCACGGTGGTGGAGCGCGCCGGGCTCGGCGGCGCCGCGGTGCTCACCGATGCGGTCCCCTCGAAGACGTTGATCGCCACAGCGGAGTGGATGACCATCGCGGACCGCGCCCCGGACCTGGGCATCCGCTTGGACGTGCCGGGCGTCGCCGACGCCACGCTGCCGGAGCACCGCCACCCGACCGAGTCTGACCGCCACCACGTCGACCTCGACGACGTCAACGCCCGGGTCCTCGCGCTCGCCGCGGCCCAGTCGCAGGACATTCGCGCACGCCTGGACCGCGAGGGCGTCCGGGTACTGCTCGGCACGGCACGGCTCGACGGACGGCAGCGGGTGATCGCGCAGGAGAACGGCGGCGGCGAGCACACGCTCAAGGCCGACGTCGTGCTGGTGGCGACCGGCGCCACCCCCCGCGTGCTGCCCGACGCCCAGCCGGATGGCGAGCGGATCCTCACCTGGACCCAGCTCTACGACCTGAAGGCCCTCCCAGAGCGGCTCGTGGTGGTGGGCTCGGGCGTCACGGGAGCCGAGTTCGCTGGCGCGTACGTCTCGCTCGGCTCTGACGTGGTGCTGGTCTCCAGCCGGGACCGGGTGCTACCGGGGGAGGACGCCGACGCGGCCGAGCTCATCGAGGAGGTGCTCTGCAGCCGTGGGATGACGGTCATGGCGCGCTCCCGGGCGCAGTCCGTGCGACGGACGGCAGACGGCGTGCTGGTCACGCTCACTGATGGACGCACCGTGGAGGGCTCGCACGCGCTGATGGCCGTCGGCTCGGTTCCCAGCACCGCCGGGCTGGGGCTCGAGGCCGCCGGGGTGCGGCTGACGCCGAGCGGGCACATCGAGGTCGACAAGGTGTCGCGGACGTCGGCGCGGGGCGTGTACGCGGCGGGCGACGTGACGGGGGTGCTGCCGCTGGCCTCGGTGGCGGCCATGCAGGGCCGCATCGCGATGTCGCACGCGCTGGGCGACGCCGTGGTCCCGCTCTCGTTGCCGGGGGTGGCCGCGAACATCTTCACGGCGCCCGAGATCGCGACGGTCGGTGCCAGCCAGGCGGCGCTCGACGCGCGGGGCGAGGTCTATGTGACGAGCATGCTGCCACTGGCCCACAACCCCCGCGCCAAGATGCTCGGCCTGCGGGACGGCTTCGTGAAGCTCTTCGCCCATCCCACCGGGCAGGTGCTCGGAGGAGTGGTCGTGGCGCCGCGGGCCAGCGAGCTCATCTTCCCGATCACGCTCGCGGTGACGCACCGCCTCACCGTGGACGACGTGGCGAGCGCGTTCACCGTCTACCCGTCGATCACCGGGTCGATCGCCGAGGTGGCGCGGATGCTGCACAACGTCCAGGAGGGCTAGGCGGCTCAGCCCGCGGGCCGCACCCGGGCCACGATCGGCAGGTGGTCGGACGAGCCGAGCCCGGTGAGCACCCGCACGTCGCTGAAGGCGACCTGCGCCCCCAGCACCCAGTCGATCCGCACCTGCGGGTCGTCGCTGGGGAACGTGAGGGCGTCCGCGTCGCCCGCGGAGTCGATCGCGCTGGACCAGCCCGCGTCCTCCAGGAGCTCGATCTCGGGCCATCCCGGCTCCGCGTTCAGGTCGCCCGCGATCACGGCGGGCTCGCCGCCGTGCGGGACGGCCGCCAGCAGCGTCTCGAGCTGGTCGATGCGCGTGGGGGTGTTCTCCTCACGGTGCTGCAGGTGGACGGACGTCAGCCGGATCGGGTCGCCGCCGGCGAGTGTCACGGTGGCCGTGATCGCAGACCGCCGCTGCGGGCCGGCGCCGATCGGCAGCGCGGTGGCCACCTGGTCGGCCAGCGCGGACCGGGAGAGCAGGGCATTGCCCATCTGCGCGTCCGCCGCCGGAGCGTAGGCCAGCTCCATGCCGAGCCGGTGCGACAGCCACGTGGCCATGTCAACGCCACCGCCCAGCACCCAGCCGCGGGAGACCTCTTGGAGCGCGACGACGTCGGGGTCCTGCTGCTCGATCACCGTGGCGATGCGCTCGAGGTCCACGTCAGTGGCCGGCTCGACGCCGTAGTGCAGGTTCCAGCTGAGCAGCACCAGCTCGTCGGAGCGCGCCCGCTCCGACGAGGCTGATCCTGGGCTCGACGGGACCCAGCCCACCAGCGCGAGCACCACGGCCGGGATCACCAGCAGCCGGAGTGCGTTGGCCCGCACCGGGTTCGAGCGCGGGGCCTCCGGCTCCGGCTCGGAGGCCCTTGGATCCGTTCCGGGCGGCGGGGGAAGCCTGCGGCGGAGGCCACCGCACGCCAGCGCCACACCGGCGCCGACGAGCACCCACGCGTTGTCGATCCCCAGGGGGACGTCGTAGTCCACCAGGTACAGCGCGAGCGGGAGGATCAGGGCGAGGCCCACGACGGCTCCGGCGAGCGTCATCCGCACACCGCCCCGCGGAGCGGGGCGCCGGGTGCTGAGGGCGGTCACGAGGACGACAGGCGCGGCGACGCCGAGTGCCGCGACGGCGACCAGGGCGCTGGTCCCCTGGGTGAGGAAGGCGGCGAGCAGCGCGAGGGGTGTGGTGACGGCCGCCAGCACACGGGTCTCGCCGTTGAGCCGCTGCGGGTCGAGCATCAGCCACACCGCGACGGTGGAGGCACCGACGACGACCAGCCCGGCGACGTCGAGCCGCGACCCGGACTGGGAGGCGGCGAAGGCCGGGTTGGCGAGCACCATGACGGCGATCGCGAGGAACGGGCCGAGCACCCATAGGCGGCGAGGGCGCATGTCCACGACCTCGTGGCGCACGACGCGGGCCACGGCGACGGTCCCGAGCACGAGGGCCACGGTGATCGCCCACCCGAGCGGGCCGTGCCGCCAGTAGGCGTCCCAGGTGCCCAGCGCGAGCTGCAGGGCAGCGGCCAGCCCGGCGCCCAGGGCCAGCCCGATGGCGGCCTCCCGGGCTCCGTGCCGCCGCCCTGCGACGAAGGCGACCGCGAGCGTGAGCGCCGCCACGGCCACGGCGGCGGTCCCGAGGCCGACAGCGAACCGGGCGGCGCCCTCAAGGGCTTGGACCGCGAGGCGGGCCACCCCGAGCAGCAGAGCACCCGCGAGCACGGTGCGGCCCGACGGGGCGCCGGCGGCGAGGCGGCCGGTCCCGAGCAGGAGGGCGGCGACCACCAGTCCCACCGCGGCGTAGGTCGTGAGGGCCGTGACGCCAACCGTCACCACGCCCGAGGCGAAGGCGCGGTCGAGCAGCGGCCCGCTCGCGCGGACCGCCTCGATGGCCAGGACGGAGAGCAGTGCGACGAGGACCACCCGGGTGGGGGTCCCGGCGTCGGGAGGGCTGGTGCGGTCAGGGCTCGTCACGGCCGCCACGGTACCTCGCGGCGGACGCGGGCCGGGACGAGGGCCCAGGTCAGCGAGCACCGCCGTGCTGGCGCGTGACGCCGTGTCAGGCCTGGCGGCGAGCCCTCCCAGGGCTGGGCGGCTATTCCTCGAGCCGGGCGCGCAGCAGCGGCCAGGCGCGCCCGAACTCGCCGAGCAGCGGCAGGCCCTCGACCTCGTCGACGGGCGCCCAGCGCACCTCGAGGCTCTCCGCGTCCGTGGCGGCGGGCTCGAACGGGGCGATCGCGCGGGCGAGCACCGTCGTGTAGCCCCACGGCCCGTGGTCGAGCAGGTGCTCGCCGACCACCCGCACGGCGGCTGGATCGATGCCCGCCTCCTCGCCCGCCTCGCGCAGCGCCGCGGCGGCGGCGGTCTCGCCCGGCATCCGGGCCCCGCCCGGGACGCCCCACGTTCCGCCCTCGTCGCTCCACGTCGCGCGGTGCTGGAGCACGATGTCCGTGACCGGCCCGTGCGCGGGGCGTGCGACCAGCAGCCCGGCGGCGCCGTGCAGCCCCCAGTGTCGGCGCCCGCAGTCGCACTCGACCCACCCGTCGCCCGGCTGGGGGTGGTGCGCCTTGCGGAGACTGTCCGGCCCCATGGTCGTCAGCCGACGATGTCGCAGATCGCTGTGCCGGCGCTGACGCTCGACCCGACGCCCGCCGACAGCCCCGTGACGCGCCCGGCGCGGTGGGCCAGCAGCGGCTGCTCCATCTTCATCGCCTCAAGGACCACCACGAGGTCGCCCGCTGCGACCTCGGCGCCGTCGGCCACGGCCACCTTGACGATCGTGCCCTGCATGGGCGAGGCCAGGGTCACGCCGTTGGACCCGACCGCGCGGGCGGCGGCGCGCCGCACCGGGCGCCGGTTGGCCGTGGCCGGCCGGCCCGTGCCCACGCTCCGTGCGAGCGAGGCGGGGATGACCACCTCGAGCCGCTTGCCGCCGACCTCGACGATGACCCGCTCGAGCGCCACCGGCTCGTCCTGGGCCTCCGACGGGGCGCCGTTCGACGCGGGCGCGCCGGGCGCGGCCAGCCCGGGCAGCCGGTGGGCGAACTCCGTCTCGATCCAGCGGGTGTGCACGCTGAACGGGACGGCCGGGTCGGCCGGCGCGAACGCCTCGTCCTCGAGCACCGCCCGGTGGAACGGGACGACGGTGGGGATGCCGACCACCTCGAGCTCCGCGAGGGCGCGGCGGGCCCGTTCGAGGGCCTGCGACCTCGTGGCCCCCGTGATGATGAGCTTGGCGATCATGGAGTCGAAGGCCCCGGAGACCGTGTCGCCCTCGACCACCCCGGAGTCGACCCGCACGCCGGGCCCGGACGGGAAGCGGAGCGTGGTCAGCCGCCCGGGGGCGGGCAGGAAGCCCGCCGACGGGTCCTCGCCGTTGATCCGGAACTCGATCGAGTGCCCGCGGGTCTCCACATGGTCGTACCCCAGCGGCTCTCCCGCGGCGATGCGCAGCTGCTCGCGGACCAGGTCCACGCCGCTGATCTCCTCGGTGACCGGGTGCTCGACCTGCAGGCGGGTGTTGACCTCGAGGAAGGACACCGTGCCGTCCACCCCGACGAGGAACTCGCACGTGCCGGCGCCCACGTAGCCCGCCTCGCGCAGGATCGCGACCGACGACGTCACGAGCTGCTCGCGCTGCTCGGCGGTGAGGAACGGCGCGGGGGCCTCCTCGACCAGCTTCTGGTGGCGGCGCTGCAGCGAGCAGTCGCGCGTCGACACCACCACGACCGTCCCGTGCGCGTCCGCGAGGCACTGGGTCTCGACGTGGCGGGGGGAGTCCAGGTAGCGCTCCACGAAGCACTCGCCGCGCCCGAAGGCGGCCGTGGCCTCGCGCACCGCCGACTCGAACATCTCGTCGATCTCCGACGCGTGGCGGGCGACCTTGAGGCCGCGGCCGCCGCCGCCGAACGCCGCCTTGATCGCGACGGGTAGCCCGTGCTGCTCGGCGAAGGCGTGGATCTCGCTGACGTGGGCCACCGGGTCGGGGGTGCCGGGCACCAGCGGCGCGCCGGCGCGCAGCGCGATGTGGCGCGCGCTGACCTTGTCGCCGAGCTGCTCGATGGCGGTGGGGGGCGGGCCGATCCAGACCAGCCCCGCGTCGATCACCGCCCGCGCGAAGTCGGCGTTCTCGGCGAGGAAGCCGTAGCCGGGGTGCACGGCGTCGGCGCCGGCGCGGCGCGCGACGTCCAGCAGCTTGCCGATGTCCAGGTACGTCTCCTGGGCGCGGGAGCCGTCGAGCGCGAATGCCTCGTCGGCGAGGCGCACGTGCAGGGACTCCCGGTCGGGGTCGGCGTAGACGGCGACGGAGCCGATGCGGGCGTCCCGGCAGGCCCGGGCGATGCGCACGGCGATCTCACCGCGGTTGGCGATGAGGACCTTCGAGATGGCAGGCACGGCTCACCGTAACGCGAGCCGCGTCGGCATCTCCGCCGTGCCACGCTTCCCGGCCGAAGATTGGGGAACTGCCCAGTCAGGTCGCGGGGCAGTTGTAGGGATCCGACGAGGACGTGGACGACGTGTCCGCTCCGCCCGGCGCCGATTGTCAGATGCGGACAAAGGCAGCGCGCAGCGCGGCTCAGGAGGGCTGCGGCGCGGGCGCCGTGCCCGGGCGCCACAGCTCGGGGATCAGCACGCCGACCTCGGCCAGCAGCTCGCGCAGCAGCGGCAGGCTCAGCCCCACCACCCCGTGGTGGTCGCCCTCGACGCCCGTCACGAACGCGCCGCCCAGCCCGTCGAGCGTGAAGGCGCCCGCGACGGCCAGCGGCTCCCCGGTGGCGACGTACGCGTCGATCTCGGCGTCGGAGAGGTCCGCGAAGTGCACGACCGTGGAGGACACGGCCCCGAGGGTGCCACCGGTGCCGGAGCCGCCCTCGGCCTGCGAGGTGCGCTCGTCGATCAGCCAGTGCCCCGTGTGCAGCTCGCCGGAGCGCCCGCGCATCGCCCGCCAGCGCTCTGCCGCGTCACGGGCGTCGCGGGGCTTGCCCAGCACCTCGCCGTCGATCTCCAGCATGGAGTCGCACCCCAGCACCAGGAGGCCGTCGGGGCCGTGGCCGTCCTCGGGCGCCGCGCCCAGGTCCTCGGCGGCGAGCGCGCGGGCGACGTCCTCCGCCTTGGCCTGCGCGAGGACGAGCACAGCGTCCGCGGGCTCCAGCGCGCCGAATCGCTCGCGCGCCGCGGCGAGCACCGCGTCCTCGTCCACCTGCGAGACGCGGACGAGGGGGTCGATGCCGGCGGCCGTGAGCGTGGCGAGGCGGGCGGGGGAGGCGGAGGCGAGCAGCAGTCGGGTCACGGCCAGCGAGCCTACCGACCCCCGGCTGGGGGCGAGGCGATGGTGGACCGGGTCGACGGCTCGTTATCGTCGAGGCTGTCCGGCGGCTCCCGACCCGGGGACGTACGTCCCCACCGCGGGCCTCGGAACACGACGATCATCGGAGAAAACCGTGCGATCCCGACCCGACCCCGAGGACCCCGACGCCATGACCGACCTGATGGAGCCAGAGACCCGGCCGATGAGCCGCCTGCGCGCGTTGCGCCACTCCCGCGGCTGGATCTTCGGCACGATGCTGTTCTCCGCGCTCATCAGCCTGACGGCCTCCTTCGTGCTGTCGGTCGAGGCGCTGGCGCTCGCGGCCGACCCCTCCGCCGAGCTCTCGTGCGACTTCAACGCCGTGGTGAGCTGCGGGACCGTCGGCCTGTCCTGGCAGGCCAGCCTCCTCGGCTTCCCGAACGCGTTCCTGGGCCTCATCGCCGAGTCCGTGGTGATCACTATCGCGGTGGCCAGCCTGGGCGGGGTCCGGTTCCCGCGGTGGTTCATGTTCTCCGCGCAGGTCGTCTACACGATCGGGCTGGTGTTCGCGTACTGGCTCTTCCAGCAGTCGATGATGGTGATCGGCGCGCTGTGCCCCTGGTGCCTGCTCGTGACGCTGTCCACCACGCTGGTGTTCGCGACGCTCACGCACTTCAACATCCGGGAGGGCAACCTGTACCTCCCGCCGCGGGCGCAGCGCAGCGCTCGGGAGTTCGTGGACGCCGACAACGACGTCATCATCGTCGCGGCCTGGCTCGTCGTGCTGGTGGCGCTGGTGCTCCTCAAGTACGGGGCCGCGGTCTTCGCCTGACCCGGCCCTCGCCCTACCCGCCGCACGCAGCAGCGCCCGCCCTCGGAGACGAGGGCGGGCGCTGCTGTCTGTGCGGGAGGTCCTCAGACCAGGGCGGACCGCAGCACGTCGAGCGGAAGGGCTCCCATGCCCAGGGCCCGGGCGTGGAACTGGCGCAGGTCGAAGACCTCGCCGCGGCCGGCGGCGGCCGTCGCGGCGTCGTCGCGGGCCTGCTCCCACAGGCGCTGGCCGATCTTGTACGACGGCGCCTGGCCCGGCCAGCCCAGGTAGCGGTTCAGCTCGAAGCGCACGAACTGCTCGGGCATGTTGACGTTGGCGCGGAGGAACTCCCATGCCTTGTCGGCGTCCCACGTGCCCCCGCCCCAGCGCGCGGGCGCGGGGAGGCCCAGGTGCACGCCGATGTCGAGCACCACGCGGGCGGCGCGCATGCGCTGGCCGTCGAGCATGCCGAGCCGGTCGCCCGGCGCGTCCAGGAACCCGAGGTCGGCCATGAGCCGTTCGGCGTACAGGGCCCAGCCCTCGCCGTGTCCCGAGACCCAGCAGCCCAGCCGCCGCCACGAGTTGAGGGTCGCGCGGCTGTGCACGGCCTGCCCGACCTGCAGGTGGTGGCCCGGGACGCCCTCGTGGTAGACGGTCGTCTTCTCGCGCCACGTGTTGAAGGTGGTGACCTCCGGCGGCACCGACCACCACATCCGGCCCGGGCGCGTGAAGTCGTCGCTCGGCCCGGTGTAGTAGATGCCCCCGTTCTGCGTCGGGGCGATCATGCACTCGAGGGTGCGCACCGGCCCCGGGATGTCGAAGTGGACGCCGTCCAGGGCCGCGATGGCCGCGTCCGACGTCTCCTGCATCCACGCCTGCAGCGCCTGCGTGCCGTGCAGCACCAGCGCCGGGTCGGCGTCCAGGTCGGCGACGGCCTGCTCGACCGTGGCGCCGGGCCCGGAGATCTGCGCCGCGACGCGCTCCTGCTCGTCGATCACCCGGGCGAGCTCCTCGAGGCCCCACTGGTAGGTCTCCTCGAGGTCCACCGTGGAGCCCAGGAAGTAGCGCGACCACAGCGAGTAGCGCTCGCGGCCTGCAGCGTCCGCCTGCGGCGCCTGCGGGGCCAGCTCGTCGGAGAGGAAGGAGGTGAGGGTGGCGTACGCCTGGCGCGCGGCCTGGGCGCCCAGCTCGAGCTCGCCGCGGATGGCCTGGCACGCGGCCGAGCCGTCGAGAGCGGCGTCGACCGTGGGGCCCTGGACCAGCCCGGTGAAGAACGACGTGGACGGGTCGGCGAGCTCGGCGGCCTGGGCGACGGCCTCACGCACCTGGCGCACCGCCGCCACCCGGCCGCGGCTCGCGGCCTCGCGCAGGGACTCCACGTAGCCGTCGACGGCGCCGGGCAGCGCGTTGAGGCGGGCGGCGATGTTCTCCCACGCCTCGGGGTCGCCCGTCGGCATGATGTCGAAGACGTCGCGCAACGCCTGCACCGGCGACGCGATGTTGTTCAGGGAGGCCAGGAGCTCGCCCGCCTCGTGCAGCTCGAGCTCGAGGCCCAGGCGCTCGCGCATCGCGGCGACGGTGACCTCGTCCACGGAGTCCGACGGCGCGTGGGCGTCGAGGGCCACCAGCGTCGCGCGGGAGGCCTCGGCGCGGGCCTCGTGGCCCGCAGGCGAGAGGTCCGTCATCTCGTGGTCGTGGCCCGCGATGCCCATCGAGGTGGCGTCGAGCGGGTCGAGCTGGGCGGCCATCGCGACGTGCGCGTCCGCGATCGCGTCGATGGGGGACGGGTCGCGATGACCCAGCTGTCCGTTCAGGGAGGAGGTCGTGGTCACCGCGGCACCTTATCGCGCCGCCGGGACGCTCAGGGGTGCAGGCTCCACCGCCAGGCGTCGCCCGCGCGCGACGGGGCAGCCCCCGGCCCGCGCAGCGAGCGGGAGCGGTCGGACCAGGCCGGCGCGTCGTCGTCGCGGAGCGAGACGAGCCCTCCGGGGGCGTCCTGCTGCCGGGCCGCCACGATCCCGGCGACCAGCGCGGCCAGCTCGGCCTCGTCCGGGTCGCCGCGCAGCACGTGCACGTGCGCGGCCGAGCGGGCGACGCCGTCGAGCGGGGCGGAGGTCACTCGTCGTCGCCCTCCTCGTCCAGGTCGAACACCACCGGCACTCCCCGGGACGTGCCCCACTCGCTGACGTCGAAGCCGCTGCCGATCAGGCGCTGGGCGATCTCCTCGCCGGCGTCGTCCACGATGCCGAGCACCGAGTCCATCGACAGGTCGCTGGTGCCCTGCGGGGGCCCCACCACGAAGCCCAGGTGGAACGTGTCTGTGCGGCTATGCGGGGCCGCCTCGTCCTCGTCGTCCCACGTCATGCCCGTGAGGTCCGAGTGCAGCCCGAGGCGCTCGTGCAGCAGGTCGTAGAGCGACGCGTTGAGGCCGGCCACGCGTGACTCGAGGGCCAGGATGCGCGGGTCCTCGTCGGCCTCGTGGGCGCCGAACTCCGCCCGCACGCCCACCGCCGTGTCGACGTAGTCGCGCAGGGCGGCGGCGAGGTCGTCGACCACCGCCCGCAGCTCGGCGGGATCCACCCCGCCCAGCGGCTCGCTGCTGTGCGAGGCCTGGTCGTGCTCGTGCTCGTGCTCGTCGTGGCCGGTCACAGGGGGATGTTCCCATGCTTCTTGGGCGGCAGGCTGGCGCGCTTGGTCCGCAGCAGGCGCAGGGCCTTGGTGATCTCCGAGCGGGTCTGCGCGGGCGCGATCACCGCGTCCACGTAGCCGCGATCGGCGGCGTCCCACGGGTTCACGATCGCCTCCTCGTACTCGCGGGTCAGCCGGGCGCGCTCCGCCTCGACGTCGCCGCCCGCGTCCGCCACGGCCTTCAAGGCGCCGCGCTGCAGGATGTTCACCGCGCCCCCCGCCCCCATGACCGCGATCTGCGCCGTCGGCCATGCGAGATTCACGTCGGCGCCGAGCTGCTTGGACCCCATCACGATGTACGCGCCACCGTACGCCTTGCGGGTGATCACGGTCACGAGCGGGACCGTGGCCTCGGCGTACGCGTAGATGAGCTTGGCGCCGCGCCGGATGATGCCGTTCCACTCCTGGTCGGCGCCGGGCAGGAACCCGGGCACGTCGACGAACGTCAGGACCGGGATGTTGAACGCGTCGCAGGTGCGCACGAACCGCGCGGCCTTCTCGGCCGCGTTGATGTCCAGGGTCCCGGCCATGGACAGCGGCTGGTTGGCGACCACGCCCACCGGGCGGCCCTCGACGTGGCCGAAGCCGATGAGCACGTTCTGCGCGTACATCGGCTGCACCTCGAGCAGCACCCCGTCGTCCAGGACGTGCTCGACCACCGTGCGCATGTCATACGGCTGGGCGTCCGAGTCCGGCACGAGCGTGTCGAGCTCGAGGTCCTCGTCGGTCACCGACACCTCGGTCTCGTGCGGGAACACGGGCGGGTCGGTGAGGTTGTTCTGCGGCAGGTACGAGAGCAGCGAGCGCACGTAGTCGAGCGCGTCGTCCTCGTCGGAGGCCATGTAGTGCGCCACCCCGGAGCGGGTGTTGTGGGTCGTGGCGCCGCCGAGCTCCTCGAGCCCTACCTCCTCGCCCGTGACCGCGCGGATCACGTCCGGGCCGGTGATGAACATGTTGGACGTGCCGTCCGCCATCACGATGAAGTCCGTGAGGGCGGGGGAGTACACCGCGCCGCCCGCGCTCGGGCCCAGGATCAAGGAGATCTGCGGGATGACCCCGGAGGCCGCGACGTTGCGCCGGAAGATCTCCGCGAACTGCGTGAGGGCCGCGACGCCCTCCTGGATCCGGGCGCCGCCGCCGTCGCTGATGCCGATCAGCGGCACCCCGGTGCGCAGGGCCAGGTCCATGACCTTCGCGATCTTCTGCCCGTGCACCTCGCCGAGGGAGCCGCCGAACACGGTGAAGTCCTGCGAGTAGAGGGCGACGGGCCGGCCATCGATCGTGCCGTGGCCCACCACCACGCCGTCGCCGGGGACCCGCTTCTTGTCGAGGCCGAAGTTCGTCGAGCGGTGCCGCACCAACGCGTCGATCTCGGTGAACGAGCCGGGGTCGAGCAGGGCGTCGATGCGCTCGCGGGCGGACTTCTTGCCGCGCGCGTGCTGCTTCTCGGCGGCGGCGTGGGCGGCGTCGTCGCCGGCCCGGTGGCGCTGCTCGAGGTCGGCGAGGCGGGCGGCGGTGGAGCCGGGGACCTGGTCGGTCGTTGCGCCAGGCGAGGTCGGGTCGGTCTGCGTCACCCGACCGAGACTAGAGGGCACGACGGGTCCGGCACGTGCAGGCCGGTGACCGGGATGCGCGCGTCCTGTCGTCGGGTTCCCACAACACGGCGCATGGAGCGCGCCTCGCGGCCCGGGCGGCGCGTCGTCTGGGCTGCCCACCGTCTGGGCTGCCCACCGTCTGGGCTGCCCACCGTCTGGGCGCCCGGCGCTCGGCGAGCCATGATGGGCCCATGCATGGAGGACCGATGGCTGAGCAGACCGAGCGCCTGCCATTGCGGGCAGCCGTCCTGCGCGACCTGCTGCTGGCCCCGGCCGGCCCGCTGGCGCGCGTGGAGGTGGTCGAGCGCGCCGGGTCGACGAACACGGACCTGGTCGCGGCCGTGCGCGCCGATCCCGACGCGTGGCCGGACGGCAGCCTCCTCGTGGCGGACCACCAGGAGCAGGGACGGGGCCGGGCCGGCCGCACCTGGGAGACGCCGCCGCGCGCGGCGCTCACCGCCTCGTTCGCGTTGCGGCCCACGGCGCCGCCGGAGTCGTACGGATGGATCCCGCTGGTGGCCGGGCTGGGGGCGGTGCACGCGCTGCGCGCCACCGCCGGTGTGGCGGCCATGCTCAAGTGGCCGAACGACGTGATGGTCCGGGCGTCCGACGGCAGCGAGGTTCCGGGGTGGGGCGACCTGCGCAAGCTCGGCGGGGTCCTCACCGAGATGGTGCGCACCCCCGCCGGCGACGTGGTCGTGGTGGGCCTGGGGATCAACGTCTCCCAGCGGCCCGACGAGCTGGTGACGCCGAGCGCGACGTCGCTCGTGGCAGCGGGCTGCGCGCACCCGGACCGCGAGCTGCTGCTCGTCGCCCTGGTGTCCTCGCTCGCGGAGGTGCTGGGACGGTGGCGTGCGCACGGGGGTGACGCCGCGGCCGCCGGGCTCGCCGACGAGGTCGTGTCGGTGTGCGCGACCATCGGGGACCGCGTGCGCGTCGAGCTGCCGGGCGGCGGTGAGGTGGTCGGCCTGGCCAGCGGGCTGGACCGGGACGGCGGGCTCGTGGTGGTCGACGACCACGGGGACGAGCACCACGTGCTCGCTGGTGACGTGCGCCACATCCGGGCAGCCGGGTGATCTACGCTCGACCCCGTGGCAGCGGACAGGGTCGAGCATGACGCGGACGGAGCGTCGGGGCGCTCCTCGACGCTGGACGGGCTGGACGACGCGCTGCTCGGCGGCCCGCGCACGCTGACGCTGCGGGACCTCGCCGAACAGGTCGGCATCGACCTCGACCTGGTGCGGTTGTACTGGCAGACCCTCGGGCTGCCGCACCCCGCGGCGGACGAGGTCGTCTTCACGCAGCAGGACGCGGAGGCGGTGCGCCGCTGGGCCGACCTGCAACGCGAGCACGGCGTGGACCGGCGGACGGCCATCTCGCTCACCCGGGCCCTGGGCCACACCAGCGACCGCCTCGCCCTGTGGCAGGTGGAGGCGCTTGTGGAGGACCTCAGCCGCCGGCACCAGCTCGACGACACGTCGGCGCGGCTGCTCGTCCTGGACCGCCTGGCCGACATCGCGCCGCTGCTCGAGTCCCAGCTGGTGCACTCGTGGCGGCGACAGCTCGCGGCCATCGCCGGCCGGCTGTCGGCGGAGTTCGCCCATCAGCGTGACGAGCGGCCCGACCCGACTGCACTGCCGCTCGCCCGGGCTGTCGGCTTCGCCGACATGGTCTCCTTCACCCGCCGCACTGCGGGGCTCGGCTCGACGGACCTCTCCGAGTTCGTCCAGCGCTTCGAGTCCGTCGCCCGGGACGTGGTCACCGACGCCGGTGGGCGGGTGGTCAAGACGATCGGTGACGCGGTGCTGTTCGTCGCGGACGACGTGGAGACGGGCGCGATGGTCGCCCTCGGCCTGGCCCGCGTGCTGGGCGGCGAACTCGACGTCGAGCGCGAGAAGGAGGCCGGAGGCCTGGCCGAGGGCGCCCGGGGCGTCACCCCCGTGCGCGTCGGCTTCGTCTGGGGGCGGGTGCTGTCCCGGTTCGGGGACGTGTTCGGGCCGTCCGTGAACCTCGCGGCCCGGCTCACGGACATCGCCGACCCCAGCTCGGTGCTCACCGACGGCTCCACGGCGGCGCTGCTGGCAGACGACCGGCGGTTCCGCGCAGTGCAGCAGCCGACGCGTGACCTCGCGGGCATCGGGCCCATCGCGCCCGTGCTGCTGAGCGAAGCCTGACCAGCGGGCGACGCGCCGGGCGGGCGCGCCCGGCGGCTCACCGGCGTGGGAGGGCCGTCAGGGGGCGGGGGTGGACGGCCCTTGGGGCTCGATGAGCTCTGGCCCGTTGTTGCCGACCTTGTTGACACGGGTGGAGACCTCCGTGGCCACGAGCTCGGGGGCTGGGGCCCGCAGCAGGTCGGCGGCGTCCTCGGCGCCCACGGCGGGGTCGAGCCACGCGTCCCACGCGTCGGGGCGCAGCATGAGCGGCTGCCGGTCGTGGATGTGCGCGAGCGGCTCGCTCGCGTCGGTGGTGACCACGGTGGTGGTCACCAGCCACCGGGCGGGGTCGTCCGCGGCCTTGGACGGGTCGCGCCAGAACTCGTAGAGGCCGGCCAGGGCGAGCGGCTCGTCGACGGCTGGGTGGATGTAGAAGGGCTGCTTGGCCTTGGTCAGCGCTCCGGGGCGCGGGCGCAGCCACTCGTAGTACCCGTCGGCGGGGAGCAGGGCGCGGCGCTGGGCGAAGGCCTTGCGGTAGGCGACCTTGTCGAGGAGGGTCTCTGCGCGGGCGTTGATCATCCGGTTGCCGACAGACGGGTCCTTGGCCCAGGAGGGCACCAGCCCCCACTTCGCGGCCTGCAGCTGGCGGGTGATCTCGCCGGTCTCGCGGTCGGCCCGCTCGACGACCATGCGCACGGGGTCGGTGGGCGCCACGTTCCACGACTCAGGGAGCAGGCGGGCGTCCTGGGCGACCTCGGCGATGCGGAACGCGTCCTCGAGGGCCTGGACCCGGCGGAAGGAGGCATATCGACCACACATCCCCCCAGTGTGACGGACACCGCCCACGACACGGTGTCGAATCGATTCGCTCCAGGGTGGGCCCGGTGCGAGCATGGAGGTGATGAACTCCCGCCCGACCCCCGCCCTGCCCCCTGAGCCGACCGGGGCGCCCGCCAGCACTGATGCCCCCGCCTACGTCCCCAACGCGAAGTACGTGCTGCTGCTGGGCGCCATGTGCGCGCTCCCCGCCGTCTCCACCGACATCTACCTCCCGTCGCTGCCCGACGTCGCGCGCGACCTGGGCGCCACGGCCACCGGCGCCCAGCTCACCATGACGGGGATGCTGCTCGGCGGCGCCGTCGGCCAGCTCGTCATCGGGCCGGCCTCCGACCGCCTCGGGCGGCGCCTGCCCGTGCTGATCGGCATCGCGCTGCACGTCGTCACGTCGCTGCTGTGCGCGCTGGCCCCCGGCATCGTGCCGCTCATCGCGCTCCGCGTCCTGCAGGGGTTCTTCAACGCGTCGGCCTCCGTGGTCGCGATGGCGCTCATCCGCGACCGGTTCGTCGGCTCCGACGCCTCGCGGCTGCTGTCCCGCCTCATGCTGGTGATCGGCGTGGCGCCGCTGTTCGCGCCAACCATCGGCGGCCTCATCGCCGGGTTCGCGGGATGGCGCGGTGTCTTCGTGGCGCTCGCGGTGTTCGGGGCGGGCCTGTGGGTGGTGGTGTGGCGGCGCATGCCGGAGACGCTGCCCGCCGAGCGGCGCCGCGACGGCGGCCTGCGCGCCGCGATCGCGGGCTACGCCACACTGCTGCGGGACCGGCACTTCGTCGCCCTGGCCGTGTTGCCCGGCTTCGGCGCCGCGGTGCTGATGAGCTACGTGGTCGGCTCGCCGTTCGTGCTGCGCGAGGGCTACGGCCTCAGCGCCAACCAGTTCGCGCTCATCTTCGCCGTCAACGGCGCCGGGCTCGTGCTCGGCGCGCAGGTCAACGCCTCGCTCGTGCGCCGGTACGCGCCCATCCGGATCATCCGCATCGTGCTGCCGCTCTCCGTGACCCTCACCCTCGCGCTGCTCGCGCTCGCGCTCACCGGGTTCGGCGGGCTCCCAGCACTGCTGGTGGTGATGTGGATGCTGCTCGCCCTGGTGAACTTCACACCGCCGAACGCCTCCGCGCTGGCGCTCGGCCGGCACGGCGCCATCGCCGGCACCGCGGCCGCGTTCATCGGCGCCACGCAGGCCGGGGTCTCCGGCACGGTCAGCCCCCTGGTCGGCGTGCTGGGCGGCGACGTCGTGGCCATGGCGGCGGTCATGGCAGGATCCGCGACCATCGGGTTCATCGTGCTCGCGCTGGCGACTCCCGCGTACCGTGCGGGCGGCTGGACCACCTAGGAGCCTGCCCGCGCGGCGTCGTCGTGCGGTCCCCGACCATCGAGAGCGGCGCCATGACCACTGCGCACCACATCCCCGGCATCCCGTTCGAGCTGACCGCCTCGGCGGGCTCGTCGTGGGCCGTGGACCTGGCCACCGGCACGGTCCGGTCGACGGCGCTGCCGCGCACCGACATCTTCATCGACCCCGCCGCGTCCCCGCTCGAGGTGCAGCCGGTGCTCGACGCCGCGACGCTCCTCGGGTCCCCGCCCGCGGGCGACTTCCAGCTCAGCGCGCGCGTGAGCGTCGACTTCGCCGCGACCTTCGACGCCGGCGTCCTGCTGCTGTGGATCGACGATCGGCACTGGGCCAAGCTGTGCTTCGAGTACTCGCCCGACGGGGAGCCGATGGTCGTCTCGGTGGTGAACCGGGGAGTGAGCGACGACGCCAACGGGTTCGTGGTCGACGGGCGCTCGGTGTGGCTGCGGGTGTCCCGCATCGACCACGCCTTCGCCTACCACGCGTCGCTCGACGGGCAGGCGTGGCGGTTGATCCGGTCGTTCGCGCTCGACGACCCCGCAGGGGCGGTGGCCCTCGGCCTCGAGGCGCAGTCGCCCACCGGCGAGGGCTGCGCGGTCGCGTTCGAGCAGGTCGCCTTCACGTCCTCGCGGCTCGGGGACCTGCGCGACGGCTCCTGAGGGGTCAGACCCCGACGCCGGCGGCGGCCGCGAGCCCGGCGAGGACCAGCAACGCCAGGGACAGCCAGGCGCCGAGCACCCACCAGTCGACGTGCCGACGCCGCACGACCCGCTCCGTCCGAGGGACTCCCATGCCCCTTGATCGGCAGGTGCGGGCGGTTCCGTGAACTGTCGAGGTCTCCTCTGTGCCCGCGTCCGAGGTGAAGTATCCCCGTCGCCCTCGGCCGGGATCCGACGGCGGCGGGTGCGCGCCGCCCTATCGGGCGGCCGCCTCCTCGACCTTCTGGCGCAGCTCCTCGACCCGTGCGGACAACTCGTCGAGGGCGGCGCGGGCTGAGCCGTCTGCCGTGCCGGCGGCCTTCTCCACGTTCGCGCGCGCGTCGGCCAGCGTCGACTGGGCTTCGGCGAGCTGCTCCTTCGCCGTGGCCGATCCATCGGTGGCCGCCTCGTCCAAGGCGGTGGTGGCCTCGTCCATCGCCGAGCTGGCGCTCGCGACGGCGTCCTCGGCAGCGCCGCGCGCGTTGGCGTCGAGCTGCTGCAGCTGTGCACGGGCGTCCTCCGCGGCGGTGCGGGCCTTGTCCAGGCCGTCCCGGGCGGAGTCGACCTTGGCGCGCACCTCGTCCATGGCGTCCCGGGCCCCGTCGACGGCGCCCTGGGCGCCATCGCGCGCCTCGTCGATCTGGGTGGACGCCTCGGAGCATCCGGCGAGCCCGACCGCCAGGGCGGCGACCGTGGCGACCGCCAGAGGGCGGGAGAGGGGGCGGGGGAGGCCTCGGGGGATGCGCATGGGAACTCCTCGCGTGGGGGGACGGGGCACCAGTGTGACCTGAAGGAGACCAGGACGACACCGGAGGAACCGGGCGGCGGGCGGCCGGGCGGCCCGGACAGCGCGACGCCCCGCCCGCGTGGAGCACGCGGGCGGGGCGTCGTCAGCGCATGACCGGCGGGGCCGGTCGGGCGCCGAGGGTCAGGCGGTGACCGTCTCGTCCTCGCCAGCGGCGGCCTCGTCGGCCACCGGCTCCGCGACGGCCGAGCCCTTGGCCGGCGCCTTCGCGTCGCGACGGCTCCGGATGTCCTCGATCGACGTGCCGTAGTACGCCGCGGCCATGATGTCCTTCATGTCCGCCAGCATCGGCATGCGCGGGTTGGCCGGCGCGCACTGGTCCTCGTAGGCGCCCATCGCGACCTCGTCGAGGCGGCCGATGAACTCCTGCTCGTCCACGCCCTGCGCCTGGAACGACGCGGGGATGCCGACCTTCGCCCGCAGCGACTCGACGGCCAGCGCGTACGACTCCACGCCCTGCTCCGGCGTCTCGGCCGGCAGGCCCAGGGTCTGGGCGATCTGCTGGAACCGCTCCGGAGCGACGTAGTGCTCGTACTTCGGCCAGCTCGTGAGCTTGGTCGGGATCGTGCCGTTGTAGCGGATGACGTGCGGCAGCAGGGTCGCGTTCGTGCGGCCGTGCACGAGGTGGAACGTGGAGCCCACCACGTGCGCCATGGCGTGGACGATGCCCAGGAACGCGTTGCCGAAGGCCATGCCGGCGATCGTGCCCGCGTTGTGCATCTTCTCGCGGGCGTCGGCCGTCTCCGGGGTGCCCGGCTCGCCGTTGACGCTCGCGGCCAGGTTCTCGAAGATCAGCCGGATCGCGTGCAGCGCCATGCCGTCCGTGAAGTCGTTCGCGTAGACGCTGACGTACGCCTCGGTGGCGTGCGTCAGGGCGTCGAAGCCCGAGTCGGCGGCGAGCGACCGCGGCATCTTCGACGTCAGCACCGGGTCGATGATCGCGACGGTCGGGGTGAGCGCGTAGTCCGCGAGCGGGTACTTCTTGCCCGCGTCGGGGTCGGAGATGACCGCGAACGGCGTGACCTCGGCGCCCGTGCCCGACGTGGTCGGGATGCACACGAGCTTGGCCAGGTCGCCCAGCACGGGGAACTTGAACGCGCGCTTGCGCACGTCGAAGAACTTCTGCTTGAGGTCGGAGAACACGATCTCCGGGTGCTCGTACAGCAGCCACATGACCTTCGCGGCGTCCATCGGCGAGCCGCCGCCCAGCGCGATGATCGTGTCCGGGCGGAAGTGGCGCATCTGCTCGGCGCCCGCCTTCACGGTGCGGACGCTCGGCTCGGGCTCCACCTGGTCGATGATCTGCAGCGCGACCTTGTTGGGCCGACGGTTCAGGACCTCGATGATGCGGTCCACGAAGCCCAGCTTCGTCATGGTCGCGTCGGTCACGATGGTCACGCGCTCGACGTCGGCCATGTCCGCGAGGTAGCGGATCGCGTTCGGCTCGAAGTACGTCTTGGCCGGGACCTTGAACCACTGCAGGTTGTTGTTCCGGCGGCCGATGCGCTTGATGTTCACCAGGTTGACCGCCGAGACGTTGTTGGAGACCGAGTTGTGGCCGTACGAGCCGCAGCCGAGGGTCAGGGACGGGATGAAGGCGTTGTAGATGTCGCCGATCCCGCCGAGAGAGGACGGCGCGTTGGCGATGACGCGGATCGCCTTGACGCGGCTGCCGTAGACCTCGGTCAGCTTCTCGTCCTGCGTGTGGATCGCGGCGCTGTGGCCCAGGCCGTCGAACTCGACCATCTGCTCGGCGTACGTGATTCCCTGCTCGGTCGAGCCCGCGCGCAGCACGGCGAGGACGGGGCAGAGCTTCTCGCGGGTGAGGGGCTCCTGCGGGCCGACGCCGCTGACCTCGGCCAGGATGATCGACGTCTCGGCCGGGACGGTGAAGCCGGCGCGCTCGGCGATCCAGGCGGGCGTCTGGCCGACGACGGAGGCGTTGAGCTTGGCCTCGCCGCAGTTCTTGCCCTGCGCCTGCACCCCGAAGATGAACTTCTCGAGGAGGGCCTTCTCCTTGGCGTTCACCCGGTACGCGTGCAGCGTGGCGAACTCGGCCATCGCCGCGTCGTAGATCTCGTCGTCGAGGATGACGGCCTGCTCGGACGCGCAGATCATGCCGTTGTCGAACGACTTGGACAGCACCACGTCGTTGACCGCGCGCTTGAGCTTCGCGGACTTCTCGATGTAGGCCGGGACGTTGCCCGCGCCGACGCCGAGGGCGGGCTTGCCGCACGAGTAGGCGGCGCGGACCATCGCGTTCCCGCCGGTGGCGAGGATGAGGGCGACGCCCGGGTGGTTCATCAGCAGGCCGGTGGCCTCCATCGACGGCTGCTCGACCCACTGGACGCAGTGCTCGGGGGCGCCGGCGGCGACGGCCGCGTCGCGCACGACCTTGGCGGCGGCCACCGAGGACGCCTGCGCGCTCGGGTGGAACGCGAAGATGATCGGGTTGCGGGTCTTCAGCGCGATGAGGGCCTTGAAGATCGCCGTCGACGTCGGGTTGGTCACCGGGGTCATCGCGCAGATGACGCCCACGGGCTCGGCGATCTCGGTGATGCCGCTCAGGTCGTCGCGGCTGATCACGCCGACGGTCTTGAGCGAGCGCATGGAGTTCGTGACGTGCTCGCACGCGAAGATGTTCTTCACGGCCTTGTCCTCGAACACCCCGCGGCCGGTCTCCTCGACGGCGTGGCGGGCCAGCTCGCCGTGCTGGTCGAGCGCGGCGACGGCCGCCTTCTTGACCAGGTGGTCGACGTCTTCCTGGGTGAATCGCGCGTACTCCGCGAGGGCCTTCGCGGCGTTGGCGACGAGTCCGTCGATGGCGCCGCCAATTGTCGTGTCGGGGCGGGCAGTTGTGCTCACGGGAGGTTCTCCCTCGGGTCGCGGTGAGTGTGAGAAGTCGCCGTTGACCTCGGTTCACACGCTAGGAGGCGAAAAGTCATGGGACCTGTGCCCAAGGTCCTGATTTTTACGCGGGCATCGCCGTGTTCGCGCACGGCGAGCGGCGTGGGCCGGGGAGGCGGGGGCTCAGATCCGGGTGACCCACGAGGCGGACATCCGCTCCTCCTCGAGGTCGAGCTCGCGCAGCACCCGCTGCATCACCGCCTCGTCGAGCTGGCCCGAGTCACGGCGCTCCACGAGCACCTCGACACGAGCGCGAAGATCCCGTTCGCGTGCATCGGCGGGGCCTCTCGGTGCGGGGGAGGATGACGACGACGGTACGCCGGAGCGCTGGACGAGGGCGCTGCGCCTCGGTTTCGGACGAATCGGACCGTGGACCTGTCTACCCTGGTCCGCGTGCATCCCCTTCTCGTCATCCTCGTCGCCGTCGTCCTGGCCCTCGTCGCGGAGATCTTCGTCGCCACGCTGGTGCACCGGGCTGTGCGCCGCTCACCCCTCGCCGTGGCCCTCGTCGACGTCAGCCGCCGCCCGCTGCGCGTCACGCTCGTGGCGGCCGCCGCGTGGATCGCGCTGGGCGCCTCGGCGGATCCCACACCGGCCGTCCTGGTCCTCGAGTCCCTGCTCCTCGCCGCGCTGATCCTGGCGCTGGCGTGGCTGCTCACCGCCGTCGTGCTGCGCTTGGAGGACGCCGCCCTGGCGCACCACCAAGCCGTCGCGTTCGACGCGCGCGGGCAGGACGAGGCGGGCTTCGACCCGCATGCCCTCGCGCTGCAGACCCGGGTGCGCTCGCTGCTGCGGGGCGCGACGCGCGCCGCGCTCGGCTGCGCCGGCGCCGGCGCCGCGCTGCTGGTGTTCCCTGTGGTGCGGCCGGTGGGCGTCGGGTTGCTCGGGCTCGTGGCCGTCGCCGCTGTGGTGCTGGCCCTGGCTGCCCGCGAGCTGCTGGCCGACGTGGTCGCCGGCGTGCGCCTCGCGTACACCGACGCGGTGCGGGTCGGCGACGTGGTGGTGCTCGACGGCGACTGGGGCCTGGTCGAGTCGGTCGCCCTGACGACGCTGACGGTGCGCCTGGGCGAGGACCGGCACGTCCCGCTGCCCGCGTCGCAGGTGGCCACGGGGCGGTTCGAGAACCGCACCCGGGGCGCCGCGGAGATCGTGGGGGAGGTCGCGCTGGACGTCCCGCGCGACGTGGGCCTGCACGCCGTGCGGGAGCAGCTGCAGCAGGTGCTCGACGGGACGCCGCTGTGGGACGGCCACGTCGTGCGGCTGCGGGTGCTCGACGCCGTCGGGGCGCACGTGCGCGTGCGGGCCGAGGCCAGCGCGGCCGACGGGCCCTCGCTGCTCGCGCTGCGCGAGCACGTGCGGGAGTCGCTCGTGGGATGGCTCTCGGCGACGAGCCCCCAGACGGTCGGCGTGGGGGCGGGCGCGTGGGGGGCCGGGACCGCGGCGAGCAGTGTCACGACGTCCAGCGCCACGACGTCCAGCGCCACGACGTCCAGCGCGTGGCGGCAGACGGCTGCGGCGATCGCGACGCCCACGACGAGCCGCTCGACCGCGCGCGAGCCCGTCGCGCAGCCGGCTGTCGAGCCGCAGCACGCCGCCGCGCAGCCCGGCCCTGCCCCGCACACCGGCCCTGCCCCGCACACCGGCCCTGCTCCGCACACCAGCCCAGCCCTGCAGCCCAGCCCCGTCCCGGAGCCGGGTCCTGCCTACCAGCCCGGCCCGGCCCACCAGTCCCGCGCGGAGCAGGCCCAGCCCGCCGAGAGCCGTCTGCCGGTGCGCCGCAGCGCTGTCCCGCGGGCGGCCGCCGCGCCCGCCCCGCAGGCATCGGCCCCCGACCAGTGGCTCGGCGGAGGCGCGGCCCCCGACCAGACCCAGGTCTACGCCCCGGCGCAGCTCGCCGGCCTGTACGACCAGGACCCGCGCGCCGGCGCCGCCGACGAGACCCAGGTGCTGGACCCGGCCGTCTTCGAGCGGCGGTCCAGCCGGCGAGAGCTCCGCGACTACTGACCTCGGCCAGGGCGCGTCGATAGACCGCCCCCGGTGCTCCGTCGTGCGGTAGCCCGGGGTGCGGGAGACAGTGGAATCCCCCCTGCAGTGTCCGGCACGCACTCGCACAGGAGGACTCACATGCATGTGGCCCGTCGCACCCTCATCTCCCTGGCAGCCGCGCTGGGGATCGTGGTCCTGGCCGTCCTTCCGGCCCAGGCAGCACCGTCGCAGCAGGACCAGAACTGGTTGGTCACCGCCCACCAGGGCAACCTCGCGGAGATCGCAGCGGGCCAGGCCGCGCTGCAGCAGTCCAGCAATGCCGAGGTCCGCGACCTCGGGCAGATGATCATCGACGACCATCAGCGGCTCGACGCTGACGTCACGGCCGCCGCGGGGCAGCTCGGCGTGACCCTCCCGGGCACGCCGAACGCGACGCAGCAGGCCGAGCTCGCGCAGGTCTCCGGGCTCACCGGAGAGCAGTTCGACCGTGCCTGGATCGCCTGGCAGATCACCGCGCACCGGCAGGCGCTCGCCGCCGGCGAGCAGGAGGTCGCGTCCGGGTCCGACCCGGCGGTCAAGGCGCTCGCGGCCGCCGCGGCGCCCGTCATCCAGGCGCACCTGGACATGACCCTGGCGCTCGCGCAGGCCTATGGCGTGCCGACGTCGGTGGCGGCCGGGAACGGCGGGTCCGAGGCCGGCTCGAGCCTCGGCCTCGGCGTGGGGCTGGCCGCCGGCGGGCTGCTCGTGATCGTGCTGTCCGGGGCGGCACTGGTGCGGCGCGCACGCGCGTGACCCCTCGGACGGGCCTCGTGACGCGCGTCCTCGGGGGCGCGCGTCGCGGGGCGTCCCGGGCGTGGTCTCGCATCGCCCGCCTGGCGCTCGTGCTCGGTGTCGCCGTCGGACTGGCGGCCGTCGGGACGGGCGCCTACCTGGCGTCGCAGCCCGCCCGGCTCGACATCGCCGAGGCGGGGGCGGCGCCGCTCCCGCCGCAGCCCGTGGCGGGCGGGAGCCCGTCTCCGCCGACTGCGGCGCCACCGGCGGCACCGGCGCCGGGCCGCGCCCCGGTCGAGCTGCGGCTGCCGGCCCCGGGGGACGGCGCCGCGGCGCCGCGACCTGCCGCCGTGGTCCCGGTGGGGGTGGAGCCGTCGGGCGCGCTGCAGGTGCCGACCGACGGCGCGGTGGTCGGCTGGTGGTCCTCGGGCGCGGCGCCGGGTGGCACGCAGGGCGCCGTGGTCCTGGCGGGCCACGTCGACACCGTGGCGGGCGCCGGCGCGATGCGCCAGGTGCTCGACCTGCCGCTGGGGTCGGTCGTGGAGGTCGTGGACGAGGCGGGCGGCGTCCTCGGCTACCGGGTCACGGGCCGCGAGCAGTTCGACAAGGCGGCGCTTCCCCGCGGGCTCTTCCGGGTGGATGGCCCTCCAGGGCTCGTGCTCATCACCTGCGGAGGGACCTTCGACGCCCGGACGGGCCACTACAGCGACAACGTGGTGGTGTACGCCGAGCCGGTCTGAGCCGGTCCCGGGCGGCGCCCTGTGCGGATGCGCGCCGCGCTGGACCGGTCGAGCATGGGCCCACGACACACGTCACGACCGACGGGAGGCCTGCCATGCCGATGACGGACAAGAAGGGCAAGGTCAAGAAGCGCGAGCTGCCCAGCACGGTGGCGCGCTCGAGCAAGAAGGCGCAACGGACGTTCGCGAAGGCGCATGACGCCGCCGCCGACGAGTACGGCGAGGGCGAGCGCGCGTACCGGGTCGCATACTCGGCGCTCAAGCACACCCACGAGAAGATCGGCGACCGCTGGAAGCGCAAGGACAAGGGCGCCAAGGGCCCCTCCGACGCGAAGGCCGCGGGCGGCCGTCAGGCGAGGGCGGCCACCTCGGGCGGGGTCGACGCCAACTCGAGCAAGGCGCACCTGTACGACGTCGCGAAGCGGCTGGAGATCGCCGGGAGGTCGTCGATGTCCAAGGGGGAGCTGGTCGACGCGATCCAGAGGGCGAACGACTCCAAGACGCGGGCCGCGCGGAGCCGGAAGGGCTGAGGCGCCGCCATGACGAACGTCTCGGACGCGATGGTGGCACGGCTCTCCGACTGGGGCGTCTCGCGCGTCTTCGGGTACGCGGGGGACGGCATCGACCCGATCCTGGCGGCGATCGGACGCGCCGAGGACCGCGTCGAGCTGGTGACCGCACGGCACGAGGAGATGGCCGCGTTCATGGCCACGGGCCACGCGAAGTACAGCGGTGAGGTGGGCGTGTGCCTGGCCACCCAGGGCCCGGGGGCGATCCACCTGCTCAACGGCCTGTACGACGCGAAGCTGGACCGCAAGCCCGTGGTCGCGATCGTGGGGCAGGTGGTCAGCACCGCCCTGGGCAGCGGCTACCTGCAAGAGGTCGACCTGCAGACCTTGTTCAAGGACGTGTGCGGCCAGTACGTCCAGACCGTCACCCGGCCCGAGCAGCTGCCCCTCGTGCTCGACGACGCGATCCGCACGGCGCTGGCCACCTCGAGCCCCACCTGCGTGATCGTCCCCCACGACGTGCAGAAGGCCGAGGTCCCCGAGGCGGAGCAGCACGGGCACGGCCTGGTCTCCACCTCGACCGCGTTCGCCCGGCCCCGGGTCGTCCCGCACGACGCGGACCTGGATCGCGCGGCGGAGCTGCTGAGCGCTGGCGAGCGGGTCGCGCTGCTCGTCGGGCAGGGCGCCGCGGGAGCCGCCGCCCAGGTGGAGCAGGTGGCGGGGCGGCTCGGCGCGGGGATCACGACGTCGCTGCTCGGCAAGCCGCACCTCGACGAGTCGCTGCCGTGGAACTGCGGTGTGATGGGGCACCTCGGCACCATCGCCTCCGCTGATCTGCTGGGGAGCTGCGACACCTTCCTCATCGTCGGCAGCAGCGACCCCTGGACGGAGTTCTATCCAGCGCCAGGCCAGGCCCGCACCGTGCAGATCGACCTGGCGGCGCGCAACATCGGCGCCAAGCACCCGGTGGACGTGCCGCTGCCCGGCGACGCCGCCCTGACGTTGGACGCGCTGCTGCCGCGGCTGCGGCCCGCTGGGCCCGGCTGGCGCGACGAGGTCGAGGGCTTCGTGACGGCGTGGCGCGACATCGCCGAGCGCCGGGCGAGCCAGCCCGCCGAGCCGCTCAACCCCCAGCTCGTCGTGCGCGAGCTCTCCGCGCAGCTGCCCGCCGACGCCCAGGTCGCCGTCGACGTGGGCTCGGTGACGTACTGGTACGCACGGCACCTGCTCCTGCCCGCCGGTGTGCCGGTCCACCTGTCGTCGACGCTGGCCTCGATGGGCTCGGCGATGCCCTACGGGATCGCGGCGAAGCTGCTGCGCCCCGACCGGCCGGTGGTCGCGCTCGCGGGCGACGGGGCGATGCAGATGAACGGCCTGTCCGAGCTCGTGACCGTCGCCGCGCGCTGGCGTGAATGGGCCGACCCCCGGTTCGTCGTGCTGGTGCTGCACAACGGCGACCTCTCCGAGGTGACGTGGGAGCAGCGGGAGATGGAGGGCGACGGGCGCCTGCCCGCCTCGCAGGAGGTGCCGTCGTTCCCCTACGCCGGGTACGCCGAGCTGCTCGGGCTGCGCGGCATCCGGGTGGACTCTCCCGACGGCGTGGCAGGCGCATGGCGTGAGGCGCTCGCGGCGGACCGCCCGTGCCTCATCGAGGCGGTGGTGGACCCGGACGTCCCGCTGCTGGCGCCCCGGCAGCTGCAGGAGAAGGTGGACCAGACGCGCCGTGGTCTGGCGCAGGAGCCCGCCGGCGACCGCGCGGAGGGCATGCTCGACGCGCAGCGCCGACACGAGCGCGACCACGACCCGGCGGGGATGTCCCGCCGCGACCAGGACGACTGAGCGGGCTCAGAGCCAGCCCGCGCCCCATGCGGCCGCCAGCGCGGCGAGGACCACGACCAGCACGACGCCCGCGACGATCATGGCCCGATTCCGGGGCGTGGAGCGTCCGCTGACGAGGCCCTTCGGCTCGCGGAACGAGACGCCGCCCGTGGCCGAGGCCTCCGCTGGCGGCGTGTCGCCGGGGTGCACGGACCCGCCGTGCCCGAGGCCGCTCGTGTCCTCGGGTGGGGGGTCGGTCGGCGGGTCCGACGGCGGCTGTCGCTCAGCCATGGCCGGCGGAGGTGGTCGGCGGGCAGTCGCGAGATTCCATCGGTCGACCTCTCGTCTGGTTGCTCGATCCGCTGGGTGCCAGCGTGCCAGTGCCGCCCCTGGGCCGCAGCCTGAGGAGAGCGCCGCATCTCGCCGCGCGAAGAGGGTGGGTCCTCTCCATACTTCCCCTCATGGCGACCACCGACCAGGGATCCGGACGGCTGCGGCGGGCCGTGACCGGCCCGCTGCTGTACTTGTTCATCCTCGGCGACGTCCTCGGCGCGGGCATCTACGCGCTCGTGGGGGAGATGGCCGGCGCCGCGGCCGGCATGATCTGGCTCCCGTTGCTGGTGGCCCTGGGCATGGCGATGCTCACCGCGGCGTCGTACGCCGAGCTGGTGACCAAGTACCCCCAGGCGGGCGGGTCGGCTGTGTACGTGCAGCGGGCGTTCGGCCGGCCGCTGGCCTCGTTCCTCGCGGGGTTCTGCATGCTGGCCGCGGGGGTGACGTCCGCCGCGGCGCTGTCCCTGGCGTTCGCCGGGGACTACCTCGGGGAGTTCCTGGACCTGCCCCCAGTCCCCGTGGCCATCGTGTTCCTGGCCGCGGTGGGGCTGCTGAACGCGCGCGGCATCAAGGAGTCGGTGCGGGCCAACACCGTCATGACCGCCATCGAGCTCACGGGCCTGCTGACCGTCGTCGTGCTGGGCGCCGTGGTGCTGGGCCGCGGTGACGGCGACCTGGGCCGCGTGCTCGAGCTGCCCACGGACGTGACGCTCGCCGGCGCCACCCTCGCCGGCGCCCTGATCGCGTTCTACTCGTTCGTCGGCTTCGAGACGTCGGCCAACATCGCCGAGGAGCTCACCGAGCCGAGCCGGATCTACCCGCGGGCGCTGTTCGCCTCGATGCTCACGGCGGGGGTGGTGTACCTGCTGGTGGGCGTGGTGGCGCCCGCTGTGGTGGCGCCCGCCGACCTGGAGGGCTCGTCTGGCCCGCTGGTCGAGGTGGTGCGCGTCGCCGGGGGAGTGCCGACCGAGGTGTTCGCGGTGGTGGCCCTGGTGGCGGTGGCGAACGGGGCGCTGCTGACCATGATCATGTCGAGCCGGCTCGTGTACGGCATGGCGGACCAGCGCCTGCTGCCGTCGCCCCTCAGCCGGGTCCTCCCCGGACGGCGGACTCCCTGGGCGGCGATCGTGGTGACCACCGTCGTGGCGATGGGCCTCACCGCGATCGGCGACCTGGTGACCCTCGCGTCGACGGTGGTGCTGCTGCTCCTGCTCGTCTTCCTCATGGTCAACGTGTCGGTGCTCGTGCTGCGCCGCGACGCCGTCGAGCACCCCCACTTCCGCGCCTGGACCGTGCTGCCCGTGCTGGCCATCGCGTCGTGCGTGCTGCTGCTCACCCGGCAGGAGGCCCGGCACTGGCTCCTGGCAGGAGCGCTGGTCGGGGTGGGCGTCGTCCTGTACCTGGTGACAGGACGGGGGTCGGCGGTGCGGGCGGCGGCTCAGGGCGAGGACGCCGCCGCGGTCTGACCGATGTCAGGCGTACTTCTCGGGGTCGCCCATCAGCGCGGCCACGTGGTCGTCGACGTGCGTGGACAGCTCCCGCGGTGGGCGCACGTACCCGTTCGACGCGGCCGGGCGCTCGGGCAGCTCCACCTTCGCGTGCGGCACGTCCGTGTACGGGATGGTCGAGAGCAGGTGGGAGATCATGTTGAGCCGGGCGTGCTTCTTGATGTCCGACTCGACGATGTACCACGGGCTCGCGGGCACGTCGGTGTGCACCAGCATCTCGTCCTTGGCCCGGGAGTAGTCCTCCCAGCGGTTGATCGACTCGAGGTCCATGGGGCTCAGCTTCCACTGGCGCACCGGGTCGCCGAGCCGCGAGCGGAACCGCTTGAGCTGCTCGTCGTCCGAGACCGAGAACCAGTACTTGCGCAGCAGGATCCCGTCCTCGACGAGCATCTGCTCGAAGATCGGCGTCTGGCGCATGAACTGCGCGTACTCCTGCGGGGTGCAGAACCCCATCACCCGCTCGACGCCCGCCCGGTTGTACCAGGACCTGTCGAACAGCACGATCTCCCCGGCCGCGGGCAGGTGCTCGATGTAGCGCTGGTAGTACCACTGGGTGCGCTCGCGCTCGGTGGGCGTGGGCAGCGCCGCGATCCGCGCGACCCGGGGGCTCAGGTACTCGGTGATGCGCTTGATCGTGCCGCCCTTGCCCGCCGCGTCCCGCCCCTCGAAGATCACCACCACGCGCGCCCCGGTGGCCTGGGCCCACAGCTGGAGCTTCACCAGCTCGGCCTGCAACCGGAACAGCTCGGCCTCGTAGACGGCGTTCGGGATCTTGGCCGGGCGCGCGGCCTTGGCCTTCTTCTTGCCCGACCTCTTCGTCGCCCGCTCGGCGGGGGCCGCGTCGTCCGACGTCTTCGTCATGCTCGCAAACTACCGCTGACCGAGGCCCGCGTCTCGGCCTGCGCGCAGCGCGTGGTCGAGGGCGCCGCTGAGCAGCGCGCCCACGGCGTACGCGGGCAGGTCGTGCGCGGCGAACGTGGAGCCGAGCACATACCGGGCGGGGCCGAACGCGTCGACCAGCTGCGCGGGCACGCCGGTGAGCTGCGCGAGCTCGACGACGGCGCAGATCCCGGTGGCCACACCGGCGAGGACCGTGGGCCGCCAGCACGGTCGCACCGCGCCGAGCAGCACGTACACGAGCGCCGCGTACAGCGCCCCGCCGAGCAGGTCGCCCGCGAGGCCGTCCACGGCGCGGGTGGCCACGAGCCCTGCGCCGACGACGACGGGCACGAGCAGGATGAGCGTCGCTCGGCGGCGCGGGGCAGGGGGCACATGGGCACCCTAGGGCGACGGCTCCCGCCGGCGACGCGTGAGTCGTGCGCGTCCCGTGCAGGTCGCGTCCGGCTTCAGGAGCGGACCGCCTCGACCTCGGCGACGCGGAAACCCTCGACCGCGCTGCCCGAGAGCGCCATCTCGAGGGTCACGTCGGGCTCGATGTCCACACCGGTCCACGAGCAGACGAGGCCGGTCAGCACCGTCCCGCCGCCCTCCGTGCAGCCGTTGAACGTCATCTCAGGCTCCACGGCGACGAACGGCAGCTCGTCGGTCACGCCCTCGGCGCCGTACGCGCTCTCGAGCGTCTCGTCGTCAGCGATCCATGCCCGGTACACGCACGTGGCCGCCTGCTCGGCGCCGACCGGGTCCGTCGGCTCCATCGGGCACTCGATGTCGGACGACGGCGGCGAGGTCTCCGCGGGCGGCCCGGCGTCGGCTGCCTGCCCTGGGCCGCAAGCGGCGGTGACGAGCACGACGACGGCACAAGCCGAGGCAGCCGCCCGACGGCGTATCGCGCTCATGCGCCACAACGTAGTGGAGGAGGGGGCGCGGGGCGAGGGTGCGCGGTCCGCGGGAGCCGGGGAACGGCGAAGGCCCGGTCCGCAGGGGACCGGGCCTTCTGTGGTGCCCGCGAAAGGACTCGAACCTTCGACCTTCTGCTCCGGAGGCAGACGCTCTATCCACTGAGCTACGCGGGCGTGCGCTAGTTGCTGGCGCAGGTCACGAGACTACCAGCAACCGCGGCCGTCGCCGCCAACCGAATGCCTCAGGAGACGTCGATCAGCCGCGACAGGTAGGTGTCCACCTCGGTCATCGAGGCGACGTCGTCCCCTGCCGCGATGGCGGCCACGAGGTCGTCGTGGCCGGGGTCGTCGTCGACGGGCCGCTCGAAGTTGAAGCGGATGTTCTCGGTGATCGCGTCGAGCAGGCTCTCGTAGAGCGAGAGCAGCACGGGGTTGTGCGCGGCGCGCGCGATCGCGAGGTGCAGGGCCAGGTCGGAGGCGACCATCGCGTCCAAGTCGCCCAGCGAGTAGGCGGTGGCCCGCTGGTCGCGCAGCTGCTCGAGAGCGGTGACGTCGGCGGTGGTCCGGCGGCGGGCGGCCAGCCGGGCTGCCTCGACCTCGAGGCTGCGCCGCACCTCGACCACGTCGCGCTGGTGCGCGTCGGCGATCTGGCGTCCCATGGTCACGGCTAGCTCGGAGCTGGACAGCACATAGGTGCCGGACCCCTGGCGGCGGGCGAGCAGCCCGGCGTGCACGAGCGACTGGACGGCCTCGCGCACGGTGTTGCGGCCCACGCCGAGCAGCTCGGCGAGGGCGGGCTCGGGCGGGATGCGGGTGCCGACCGGCCAGCGGCCAGAGGTGATGCGCTCGCGGATCCCGTCGACGGCGGTGTCGATCAGGCCTGTGCGTCGCCGCATGTGGGGAGTCCTCCTTCGTCGTCGCCCAGTCCCGGGCGGCCACGGTGCGGACGTCGTTGTCGGCACGTGGTCGGAGCAGTCAACACCGCCGACGGCGTCGGCCGCCAGACCAACGTCCCATGTCTGCGCTCCGGCGGCACGCGGCTGGACCGCGACGCCCCTCCCGATCCACCACGCATCGGGCATGCCGGGCGCCACGCGCGCTGGATATCCGTGCGGGGCACCAGGCGGCGCTCGCTACCCTGGTGCGGTGACTCCCGCTGAGCTTTCTGCTGCCCTCCGTGACGCCCTCGTGGCAGCGGTGTCCGACGGCGCCTTCGCCCTCGACCCCGCCGACATCCCTACCACCGTCCACGTGGAGCGACCCCGGCAGCGCGAGCACGGCGACTGGGCGACGAACATCGCGATGCAGCTCGGCAAGAAGGCCGGCACGAACCCGCGCGCGTTCGCGGAGGAGCTCGCCTCGCGCCTGAAGGCGGCCCCGGGCATCGCGAAGGTCGACGTCGCCGGTCCCGGCTTCCTCAACATCACCCTCGACGCGGCCGCGGCGGGCGAGCTCGCACGCGGCATCGTCGACGCGGGCCCGGCCTACGGCCGCTCCGAGGCGCTCACGGGCGAGAAGATCAACCTGGAGTTCGTCTCGGCGAACCCGACCGGCCCCATCCACATCGGCGGGGTGCGGTGGGCCGCCGTGGGCGACAGCCTGGCCCGAGTGCTCCAGGCCGCGGGCGCCGACGTGACCCGCGAGTACTACTTCAACGACCACGGCTCGCAGATCGACCGCTTCGCGCAGTCGCTGCTGGCGCGCGCGATGGGCCAGGAGGCGCCGGAGGACGGGTACGGCGGGCAGTACATCAGCGACATCGCCGACGCCGTCATCGCGCAGGCGATCGCG
Source organism: Cellulomonas chengniuliangii (assembly GCF_024508335.1). Lineage (NCBI taxonomy): Bacteria > Bacillati > Actinomycetota > Actinomycetes > Micrococcales > Cellulomonadaceae > Cellulomonas > Cellulomonas chengniuliangii. The sequence goes on from NZ_CP101988.1 coordinate 1,011,571, forward strand.
GCGGGGGAGCCCGACCCGCGCACGCTGCCCGCTGCCGAGGCGCAGGAGGTCTTCCGCAGCCGCGGCGTCGAGCTCATGTTCGGCGAGATCAAGGGCAAGCTGCACGACTTCCGCGTCGACTTCGACGTGTACTTCCACGAGGACTCGCTGCACGAGTCCGGCGCCGTGGACCGCGCTGTCGAGCGGCTGCGCGGGCTGGGCCACATGTTCGAGGCCGACGGCGCGCTGTGGCTGCGGACCACCGACTTCGGTGACGACAAGGACCGCGTCATCATCAAGTCCGACGGCCAGGGCGCGTACATCTCGGGCGACCTCGCCTACTACCTGGACAAGCGCGAGCGCGGCTTCGACCGGGCGATCATCATGCTGGGCGCGGACCACCACGGGTACATCGGGCGCATGATGGCCATGTGCGCGGCCTTCGGGGACACCCCGTGGGTCAACCTGGAGATCCTCATCGGCCAGATGGTCAACCTGGTGCGCAACGGCGAGCCGGTCCGCATGTCCAAGCGCGCGGGCACGATCGTCACCATCGACGACCTGGTGGACGCGGTGGGCGTCGACGCCGCCCGCTACTCGCTGGCCCGCTCGGCCGCCAACTCGAGCCTGGACATCGACCTGGACCTGCTGGTCACCGCGTCGAACGACAACCCGGTCCACTACGTGCAGTACGCCCACGCCCGCACGGTGAGTGTTGGCCGCAATGCCGCCGACTCCGGCGTGAGGCGGGAGGACTGCTTCGACGCCGCGCTGCTCGACCACCGCGCTGACACCGAGCTGCTGGGCTTGCTTGCCGAGTTCCCGCGCGTCGTGGTCCAGGCAGCCGAGCTGCGCGAGCCGCACCGGGTCGCGCGCTACCTCGAGGAGCTCGCCGGCAGCTACCACAAGTGGTACGACCAGCGCCGGGTCACGCCGTTCGGCGACGAGGAAGTCACAGACCTGAACCGCACGCTCCTGTGGCTCAACGACGCGACGCGCCAGGTGCTCGCCAATGGCCTCGACCTGCTCGGAGTGACCGCGCCGGAGCGTAAGTGAGCGCGCCCGGGCACGCGCTCGGGCAGCCGTGGTCGAGCGGCGCCACGCGCACGCCCGACGGCGCGCTCAGCGTGGCCGGGATCGACCTGCGCGCGCTCGCGGCTGAGCACGGCACGCCCGCCTACGTGCTCGACGAGGCGGACTTCCGCTCGCGGGCCCGCGCCTACCGTGAGGCCTTCGAGCACGCGTTCGCCGGGATCGGCACGGGTGTCGACGTGTACTACGCCGGCAAGGCGTTCCTCTCGGTGGCCGTCGCCCGCTGGGCGCACGAGGAGGGGCTGCGGGTCGACACCGCCACCGGCGGCGAGCTCGCGGTGGCCCTGCGCGCCGGGCTCTCCGGCGCGGACATCGGCCTGCACGGGAACAACAAGTCCGACGCGGAGATCGACCGCGCCCTGGCGGCCGGGGTCGGGCGGATCATCGTCGACTCCCTCGGCGAGGTGGAGCGCGTCGCCGCGGCGGTGCGCGCCCGTGGCGGCGAGCCCGCGCCGGTGATGGTGCGCGTGACGACGGGCGTGCACGCGGGCGGCCACGAGTACATCTCCACCGCGCACGAGGACCAGAAGTTCGGCCTGTCGATGGCCGAGCCTGACGACGGCTCCCTGAGCCCGGCGCTGACGGCGCTGCGCGCGGTGGTGGACCGCCCCGAGCTGCGCCTGCTCGGCATCCACTCGCACATCGGCTCGCAGATCCTCGACCCGTCGGGGTTCGAGGTCGCGGCGCACAAGGTGATGGGCCTGCGGGCGGCGCTGCTGTCGCAGACCGGCGTCCTGGTCCCCGAGGTGGACCTGGGCGGTGGCTTCGGCATCGCCTACCTGCCCGAGGACGTGCCGCTGGACCCCGCGCGGGTCGCGGACGACCTGGCCTCGGCGGTGGCCAGGGCCTGCGCGGCCCTCGGCACGCCCCTGCCGCGGATCTCGATCGAGCCGGGCCGGGCCATCGTCGGGCCCACCACCCTCACGCTGTACACGGTCGGCACCGTCAAGGACGTCACGGTGGACGGCGAGCAGCCGTTCACCCGCCGCTACGTGTCGGTGGACGGCGGCATGAGCGACAACCTGCGCCCCGCGCTGTACGGCGCGGCGTACCACGCCGACCTGGCCTCGCGGACGGGCGACGCGGCGCCGGTGCTCGCCCGCGTGGTCGGCAAGCACTGCGAGAGCGGTGACATCGTGGTCCACGAGGTCCGCCTGCCGGGCGACGTCCGGCCTGGGGACCTGCTGGCCGTGCCCGCCACGGGCGCCTACGGCCGGTCGATGGCCTCGAACTACAACCACGTGCCGCGCCCGCCCGTGGTCGCGGTGCGGGACGGCTCCTCGCGCGTCATCGTCCGCAGGGAGACCGAGGACGACCTGCTCGCGCTCGACCAGGGCTGACGCGCCGATCCAACGCCCGCCCAGCACCCGGACCCGCGTCCGGGCGCTGGTGGCGGCGCACTACCCTGAGGGCGCCGAGCGACGACCTCGCTCGCGTCCCACTCCCGGTCGCGCACCGGGCCCTTGAAGGAGGCGGCAACCCGTGGCAGTGCCCCAGCAGCCCCGACCCGACGACGCCGCGCCGGCCCAGGCCGCCGCGCTGACCGAGACCGCACCCACCGAGACGCGGCGCACGCTGCGCGTCGCGGTGCTCGGCTGCGGGGTCGTGGGCACCGAGGTCGTCCGGCTCCTCACCACGCAGTCCGCCGACCTCGCCGCCCGGGTGGGCGCCCGGCTCGAGCTGGTCGGCGTCGCGGTGCGGGACACGTCCGTGGACCGGGACCCCGTGGTGGACCGCGCGCTGCTCACCGACGACGCCGAGGGCCTCGTCGAACGGGCCGACGTGGTGGTCGAGGTGATGGGCGGCATCGAGCCCGCCCGCACGCTGCTGCTGCGCGCCATCGAGCACGGCGCCGCCGTCGTGACCGCCAACAAGGCGCTCCTCGCGGAAGACGGTCCCACCCTCTACGCCGCGGCCGACGCGGCAGGCGTCGACCTCTACTTCGAGGCGGCCGTCGCCGGCGCCATCCCCATCGTCCGCCCCGTCCGCGAGTCGCTCGTGGGCGACCGGGTGCAGCGCGTGCTGGGGATCGTCAACGGGACCACGAACTACGTGCTCGACAAGATGTCCACCGAGGGCCTGGACCTGGACGCCGCCGTCAAGGAGGCCCAGGCGCTCGGCTACGCGGAGGCCGACCCCACCGCGGACGTCGAGGGCTATGACGCGGCCGCGAAGGCGGCGATCCTCGCGTCGCTGGCCTTCCACACCCGGGTGTCGATCGACGACGTCGACCGGGAGGGCATCACCGCCATCACCGCTGATGACGTCGTCTGGGCCCAGCGCACGGGCTACGCGATCAAGCTGCTGGCCATCGCCGAGCGCAGCGGCGACGGCGTCCAGGTGCGCGTGCACCCGGCCCTCGTGCCGCTGGACCACCCGCTCGCCGGTGTGCGAGGCGCCTACAACGCCGTGTTCGTCGAGGCCGAGGCCGCCGGCGAGCTCATGTTCTACGGCCGCGGCGCCGGCGGCGCGCCCACCGCGTCGGCGGTGCTCGGCGACGTGGTGTCGGTGGCACGGCACCGTGTGCTCGGCGGCAAGGGTCCTGTCGAGTCGTCGTACGCGGCGCTCGCCGTGCTGCCCGCCTCGGCTGCCCGCACCCGGTACCAGGTCCGCGTCGACGTGGACGACCGCCCCGGCGTGCTCGCCACCGTCGCCGCCGTGTTCGCGAGCCACGACGTCTCGATCGAGGCCATGCGCCAGGCGCCTGCCCCGCTCGGCCCGGACGGCGTCGGGTTCGCCCGTCTGATCCTCACGACGCACCAGGCGTCGGAGGAGTCGCTCGCCGCCACCGTGGCGGCGGTCGCCGACCTCGACGCGGTGCGTCGGGTCATCTCTGTGCTGAGAGTCGAGGGAGCCTGATGGCGCACCAGTGGCGGGGGATCATCGCCGAGTACGCAGACCGCCTGCCCGCCCACGTGCAGGAGAGGGTCGTGACCCTGGGGGAGGGCGGCACGCCGCTCGTGGCCGCGCCGGCCCTCTCGGAGCGCACGGGCGCCGAGGTCTTCGTCAAGGTCGAGGGCATGAACCCGACCGGCTCCTTCAAGGACCGCGGCATGACCACGGCGATGTCCTCGGCGGCGGGGCGCGGCGCGAAGGCCGTGGTCTGCGCGTCGACGGGCAACACGTCCGCCTCGGCGGCCGCCTACGCCACCGCCGCCGGGATGCTGTGCGTCGTGCTCGTGCCGGACGGCAAGATCGCGATGGGCAAGCTCAGCCAGGCCATCGCGCACGGCGCCAAGCTGCTGCAGGTCGACGGCAACTTCGACGACTGCCTCGTCGCGGCCCGCAAGCTGGCCGAGGTCTACTCGGTCGAACTCGTGAACTCCGTCAACCCGGACCGCATCGAGGGCCAGAAGACCGGCGCCTTCGAGATCGTCGACGCGCTGGGCGACGCCCCGGACATCCACGCGCTGCCTGTGGGGAACGCCGGCAATATCACCGCGTACTGGAAGGGCTTCCGCGAGTACGCGGGCCTGGACGCCGGCAGTGACCTCCCGGCCGTCGCGACCCGCACCCCCGCGATGTGGGGCTTCCAGGCCGCGGGCTCGGCGCCCATCGTCGCCGGCCACCCCATCACGCACCCGGAGACCATCGCGACGGCCATCCGCATCGGCAACCCGGCCTCGTGGCAGCAGGCCGAGCAGGCGCGGGACCAGTCCGGCGGGGTCATCGAGGCCGTCACCGACGAGCAGATCCTCGCCGCGCACCGGATCCTGTCGAGCGAGGTCGGCGTCTTCGTCGAGCCCGCCTCGGCGGCGGGGGTGGCGGGCATCCTCATGCGCGCCGAGCGGGGCCAGGTCCCGGCGGGCGCGCGCATCGTGGTGACGGTGACCGGCCACGGCCTCAAGGACCCCCAGTGGGCCCTGCGCAACGCCGACGGCTCGGACGTGACCCCGCAGCGTGTGACCGCGGACGTCGTCGCGATCGCTGACGCGCTCGAGCTCGGCTGAGCAGCGCGATGGCACTCGGCCACGACCAGGCCCGGGTCCGCGTCCCGGCCACCAGCGCGAACCTGGGCCCGGGTTTCGACGCGCTCGGCCTCGCGCTCGCCCTGCACGACGACCTCGAGGTGCGCGTGCTGCCCTCCGGGGTGAGCGTGCAGGTCACGGGTGAGGGCGCGGGCGAGGTGCCCGACGGCGAGCAGCACCTGGTGCTGCGCGCCCTGCGCCTGGCGCTGGACCACGTGGGAGCCCCGCAGCCCGGGTTGGCGCTGACCTGCGTGAACCGCATCCCGCACGGTCGGGGCCTGGGCTCCTCCGCGGCCGCCGCCGTGGGCGGGCTGCTGCTCGCCCGGGGGTTGCTGGCCGATCCGGCGGCGCTCGACGACGACACCGTGCTCGCCCTGGCCACCCGCCTCGAGGGGCATCCGGACAACGCCGCGCCCGCTCTGCTGGGCGGCGCCACCATCGCCTGGGTCGAGCAGGCCGACGGCACGGCGCCGAGGCCCCGCGCAGTCCGGTTCCCGGTGCACCAGGAGGTGGTCCCGGTGGTGCTGGTCCCGCAGGAGCGGCTCTCGACCCAGCACGCGCGCAGCGTCCTGCCCGCGGTCGTGACGCACAGGGACGCCGCGTTCCAGGCCGGACGGGCGGCCTTGCTCGTCGAGGCGCTGGGCCGCCGACCCGACCTGCTGCTGCCCGCCACCGAGGACCGACTGCACCAGGAGCACCGGCGGGAGGTCATGTCGGACTCGCTCGCGCTGGTCGACGAGCTCCGCGCGCAGGGCGTGGCGGCCGTCGTCTCCGGCGCGGGGCCGACCGTGCTGGCACTGACCCGGCGGGCCGGCGAGGGCATGGATGCCGACGAGGCGCTCGCCCGTGCCCTCTCGACCCGTGCGAGGGCGTGGCGGCTGCTCCGTCCCGGGGTGGACGACGAGGGCGGCCAGGTCCGGTCGGGCGCCTGACCAGGCCTCGATTCAGCCCTTCGGGTGAACGGACGGGGTTCACGTCCGGACGAGGGCGCGGTGCTAGGATGAACGGGTTCCCCGGCCTCGTGCCTACCCGCGATGGCGATGCCCCGCGTGTACAGCCGCACAGTTCTGATGAGAACTGACGAGCCGGGAACGATCCAGCCCACGTGTGCAGACGTCGTCGTACGCACGTGCTGCTTCACCACACCGATCCGACCGCAATGGCCGGGCGTAGGCCGCGCCAGGGGCGCCGCCACCGACGAGGGGGAAGGGTCCTTCGTGACTGACACCATCCAGGCCGCCGGGAGCAAGAGCTCCGACGCGCCGAGCACCACCGGAGCGATCTCCGCGCTGCGTCTTCCGCAGCTCCAGGCCCTCGCCGCCGAGCTCGGGGTGACGGGCACGTCGAAGATGCGCAAGAGCGACCTCGTGGAGGCCATCAAGGCCAAGCGGGGAGGCTCCGCGCCCACGTCCGCCCGTCGTGCCGAGACCGCCGCGGAGGCGCCGGTCATCCCGGACGTCCGCGTGGACGTCGAGCCGAAGCGCGCGCCCCGCTCCACCGACGACGCCCCCGTGCGCCGCCCCGACATCGCCGCCGAGCTGCAGGCCGTCGAGCGGACGCTCGACCAGCGCCACGCCGCGAGCGAGACCCGCGACGACCGCGCCGCCCGTGCGGCCGACGCGGTCGGCTCCGTCACCGGGGAGCGTCGCTCCCGTCGCTCCGGCCGTGGAGCCGGCGCGCCCCGCGGTGACGCCGCCGAGCAGGCCGTCGACGCCGCCCTCCGGCACGAGCCCGCCGAGCAGGCGGACGACTCCCCGCGCGGCGAGCGCTCCGAGCAGTCCGGGCACCGCGACGGCGGCCAGCGCCAGCAGCGTGACGGGCAGCAGCGGGACGCCCAGCGTGACGGCCAGCAGCGTGACGGTCAGCAGCGCGACGGCCAGCAGCGCGACGGCCAGCAGCGTGACGGCGGCCAGCAGCGTGACGGCGGCCAGCAGCGTGAGGGCGCGGGCCAGAACGCGCAGCGCGACCACGCCGGGCACGAGGACGACGAGCGCGGCGGTCGCCGCCGCCGCTCGCGTGACCGCTACCGCGACCGCGACCGCACCAAGGGCCGCTCGCGCGGCGGGCGCGTCGCCGGCGGAGACGTCGCCGGCTACGAAGAGGTCGAGGTCAGCGCCGACGACGTGCTGCTGCCCGTCGCGGGCATCCTCGACATCCTCGACAGCTACGCGTTCGTGCGCACCAGCGGCTACCTGCCGGGCGCGAACGACGTGTACGTCTCGCTGGGCCAGGTCAAGAAGGCCGGGCTGCGCCGCGGTGACGCGATCACCGGCGCCGTCCGCCAGCCGCGCGATGGCGACCCGCAGCCGCAGGGCAACAGCGCCCGATCGAAGTTCAACGCGCTGGTCCGGTTGGACTCCATCAATGGCATGTCTCCCGAGGAGGCGCGCCAGCGCCCCGAGTTCTCGAAGCTCACACCGCTGTACCCGCAGGAGCGCCTGCGCCTCGAGCACGACCCGAGCCAGGTCACCCCGCGCGTCATCGACATCGTCGCGCCGATCGGCAAGGGCCAGCGTGGACTGATCGTGTCGCCGCCGAAGGCTGGCAAGACGATCATCATGCAGCAGATCGCCAACGCCATCACGACCAACAACCCTGAGGTCCACCTCATGGTGGTGCTCGTGGACGAGCGGCCTGAAGAGGTCACCGACATGGAGCGGACGGTCAAGGGCGAGGTCATCGCCTCGACGTTCGACCGCCCCGCCTCGGACCACACGATCGTCGCCGAGCTCGCGATCGAGCGCGCCAAGCGCCTGGTCGAGCTGGGCCAGGACGTCGTCGTGCTGCTCGACTCGCTGACCCGGCTGTCGCGGGCCTACAACCTCGCGGCCCCCGCCTCGGGCCGGATCCTCTCGGGTGGTGTCGACGCCTCGGCGCTGTACCCGCCCAAGCGGTTCTTCGGCGCCGCGCGCAACATCGAGCACGGCGGGTCGCTCACGATCCTCGCCTCGGCGCTCGTGGAGACCGGGTCCAAGATGGACGAGGTCATCTTCGAGGAGTTCAAGGGCACCGGGAACATGGAGCTCCGGCTCACCCGCTCGCTCGCGGACAAGCGCATCTTCCCGGCGGTCGACGTCAACGCCTCGGGCACGCGCCGCGAGGAGATCCTCATGTCGCCCGACGAGCTCAAGATCGTCTGGAAGCTCCGTCGCGTCATGGGCGCCCTCGACCAGCAGCAGGCCATCGAGCTGCTGCTCGGCAAGCTGCGCGACACCAAGTCGAACGTCGAGTTCCTGCTGCAGGTGCAGAAGACCACGCCCGGCACGGGCGGCCCGACCGACACGTGAGCCGACGAGCGTGCCTCGTCCTGCGGGGCGGGGCACGCTCCCGGCCAGGTCAGCCGGAAGATTTCGAGGCCTGGCGCAGTTCTGGCAGAATGACCCCTCGGTCTGCGGTTCACGGAGGCGCGCCTGCGCTTGCCGACCCGGAGGCATCCCAGTCAAGGAGAATCCCTGTGAAGTCTGACATCCACCCCGCGTACGTGGTCACCCAGGTGACCTGCACGTGCGGCAACACGTTCACGACGCGCTCGACGGAGACGTCGGGCGAGATCCGCGCGGACGTGTGCAGCGCCTGCCACCCGTTCTACACGGGCAAGCAGAAGATCCTCGACACCGGCGGCCGCGTGGCCCGCTTCGAGGCCCGGTACGGCAAGAAGGCCAACTAGTCCTCCTGCGCCGGTGGGACGGTTCTCGTCACGACGAGTCCCGGCCCACCGGCGTTGTCGTGCCCGCCGACCGGTGGGCAGAAGCTGGACGGACTAGAGGAGACCGGCGATGACGGAGCACTTCGGGGCCGCTGAGGCCCTGCTCGAGGAGCACGCCGAGATCGAGCGGCAGATGGCCGACCCGGACGTGCACGCCGACGCGGGGCGCGCGCGCACCCTCGGCCGCAGGTATGCCGAGCTCGGCCAGGTCGTGGCCGCCTACCGCGCGTGGCGCGCCGCCGCCGACGACCTCGCGGACGCCACCGAGCTCGCGCAGGACGACGAGGCCTTCGCCGCCGAGCTGCCCGAGCTGCAGGCCGCGGCCGACACCGCCGCCGAGCGCCTGCGCCGCGTGCTCATCCCGCGCGACCCCGACGACGCCCGGGACGTGATCCTGGAGATCAAGGCGGGGGAGGGCGGCGAGGAGTCCGCGCTGTTCGCCGGTGACCTGCTGCGCATGTACCTGCGCTACGCGGAGCGGCGCGGCTGGCGCACCGAGATCCTCGAGAGCACCGACTCCGAGCTGGGCGGCTACAAGGACGTGCAGGTCGCGGTGAAGGCCCGGGGCGTGACCGACCCCGCCCAGGGCGTGTGGGCCAGCCTCAAGTACGAGGGCGGCGTCCACCGGGTGCAGCGCGTGCCTGTCACCGAGTCGCAGGGGCGGATCCACACCTCGGCCGCCGGCGTGCTGGTGCTGCCCGAGGCGGAGGACGCCGGCGAGGTCCAGATCGACCAGAACGACCTGCGAATCGACGTGTTCCGCTCGTCCGGGCCTGGCGGCCAGTCGGTCAACACGACCGACTCCGCAGTGCGGATCACGCACGTGCCCACCGGCATCGTCGTCTCGATGCAGAACGAGAAGTCCCAGCTGCAGAACCGCGAGCAGGCGATGCGGGTGCTGCGCGCCCGGCTGCTCGCCGCGCAGCAGGAGGAGGCCGCCGCCGCTGCCAGCGAGGCGCGCCGCTCGCAGGTGCGCACGGTGGACCGCTCGGAGCGGATCCGCACGTACAACTACCCCGAGAACCGCATCGCCGACCACCGCACCGGCTACAAGGCCTACAACCTCGACGCGGTGCTCGACGGCGACCTCGAGCCGGTGGTCCGCTCGGCCATCGAGGCCGACGAGGCCGCGCGGCTCGAGGCCGCGGGGAACTGACCATGGGCGACGACGCCGCCAGGCTCCCGGAGGCGCTCCGCGCCGCTGAGCGCGCGTTGGCCGCGGCGGGGGTGCCCAGTCCCCGGGTCGACGCCGAGCTGCTCGCGGCGCACCTGCTCGGGATCGAGGCGGGCCGCGCGATGAGCCGCGGCGAGGTGCAGGCGGCCGCGATCCTGGGTCGGCCGGCGCCGGCCGGCCTCGACGAGCTGGTCGCCCGCCGGGCCGCGCGGGAGCCCTTGCAGCACCTGGTGGGCTCGGCCGCGTTCCGAGGGCTCGTGCTGTCGGTGGGGCCGGGGGTGTTCGTGCCCCGCCCGGAGACCGAGCAGGTCGCCGAGCACGCCGTCCGCGAGGCGCAAGCGCTGCTCGCGGGTGGCGCCCGGGCCCGGGTGGTCGACCTGTGCACCGGCTCGGCGGCGATCGCCCTGGCCGTGGCTCACGAGGCGCCCGGCGCCGAGGTGCACGCCGTCGAGCTCGACGCCGCCGCGCACGCTTGGGCGGCCCGCAACGTGGCCGCCGTCGCGCCCGGCGTGCGGCTGCTGCGCGGCGACGCCCGCACCGCACTGCGCGAGCTGGACGGCACGGTCGACGTGGTCGTCTCGAACCCCCCGTACGTGCCGCCGGGCGCGGTGCCGGTGGACCCCGAGGTCGCGGAGCACGACCCGGCCGTGGCGCTGTACGGGCTCGGCGCCGACGGCCTGGAGGTGCCGCGCGGGATCGCCGCCGCGGCCGCGCGGCTGCTGCGGCCGGGCGGGCTGTTCGTCATGGAGCACGCCGAGGTGCAGGACGCCGCCGCGCGAGCCCTGGTCGTCGCGACCGGGGCGTTCGCGGAGGTGCGCACCGAAACCGACCTCACCGGCCGCGCGCGCATGGTGCTGGCCCGCCGCCAGCCGGACGGCGGCGGTGTGGACGGCCCCCTCGGCGTGGGAGACTCGCAGCCGTGAGTCTGATTCGCATCAAGGACGCCACCGACCCCCAGACGTGGGGACCTGCCATCGACGAGGCGGTCCACGCCATCGCGCGCGGCGAGCTGATCGTGCTGCCCACCGACACCGTCTACGGCGTGGGCGCCGACGCGTTCACCCCCGAGGCGGTCCAGGCGCTGCTCGACGCCAAGGGGCGCGGGCGGCAGATGCCGCCGCCCGTGCTCATCCCCGACGTGCGCACCCTCGACGGCCTGGCCACCGACGTCCCCGACGGCGCGCGGGACCTCGCCGAGGCCTTCTGGCCCGGCGGGCTCACGCTCATCCTGCGGGCGCAACCGTCGCTGGCCTGGGACCTGGGGGAGACCCACGGCACTGTCGCCCTGCGCATGCCCGACCACCCCGTCGCCCTCGCCGTGCTGCGCCGCACCGGGCCGCTAGCCGTCTCGAGCGCCAACCTCACCGGGAAGCCGGCCACGGTCACGGCGCAGGAGGCGTACCAGCAGCTCGGCGCGTCGGTGCCCGTCTTCCTCGACGGCGGCCAGGCCCCGGGCCAGGTGGCCTCGACGATCGTGGACGCCACCGGCCCGACGCTGCGCGTCGTGCGGCTGGGCGCGCTGAGCCTGGCCGAGCTCAACGAGGTCGCCGAGGTCGTCGACCCGTCCGCCGAGACGGCCGCGCCCGATGGCGCCGCGACGACCGGCGCCGACACCGCCGGCGAGGCCCCCGACATCGCGGAGGGTGAGCACGAGAGGTGAGGGCCTACCTCCTGGTCCTGATCGTCGCGGCGGCGGTGACGTACCTGATGACGCCGCTGGCCCGCTGGTGCGCGCTGCGCTGGGGGGCCATCACCGCGGTGCGCGACCGCGACGTCCACGCGATCCCCACACCGAGGCTCGGCGGCCTGGCGATGCTCATCGGGCTCGTCGTGGCGTTCACGATGGCGAGCGGGCTGCCCTTCCTGTCCGACGTCTACGCCGACCCGGCGCCCATCCTCGGGATCGTGGGGGGAGCGGCCCTGGTGTGCCTGCTGGGGGTCGCGGACGACATCTGGGACCTCGACTGGCTGACCAAGCTGATGGGCCAGATCCTCGCCGGCGGGCTCGTCGCCTGGAGCGGCGTCCAGCTCTACCAGCTCCCGATCGCCGGGGTGATGGTCTACTCGGGCCGCACCACCTTCCTGCTGTCGGTGCTGACCGTGGTGGTCGCGATGAACGCGGTGAACTTCGTGGACGGGCTCGACGGGCTCGCCGCGGGGGTCATCGCGATCGGCGGCACGGCGTTCTTCCTCTACTCGTACCTCCTGACCGTCAACGCCGGCTCGATGGACTACTCGAGCCTGGCCACGCTGGTCATGGCGGTGCTGGTCGGCATCTGCCTGGGCTTCCTGCCGCACAACGTGTATCCCGCGCGGATCTTCATGGGCGACTCCGGCTCGATGCTGCTGGGGCTGGTCTTCGCCGTCGCGGCGATCCGTATCACCGGCCAGATCGACCCCGGCGTGGTCTCGACCCGGCAGTTCTTCCCCGCGTTCCTGCCCATCCTGCTGCCGGTGGCCGTGCTGCTGCTGCCTCTGCTCGACATGGGGCTGGCCATCATCCGACGGGTCGGCAAGGGCAACTCGCCGTTCCACCCGGACCGCATGCACCTGCACCACCGGCTGCTCGGCCTCGGCCACTCGCACCGCCGCGCGGTGGGCATCATGTACATCTGGACCGCTGTCTTCGCGTTCGGCGCCGCCGCCCTGGTGGTGGTGTCCACGACCACGGCGCTGTGGGCGCTCGGCGTCGGCGTCGTGGTCGCGATCCTGCTGACCCTCGGCCCCCTGCGCGGCAAGCGTGCCGCGCCCATCGTCTCGGAGGACCCCGCGTGACCACCGCACCCCAGCCCCAGCCTGTGGCGCCGAAGAGCGAGCGCTCCGCCGCCGACGACGTCTTCCGCGCCGCCCTGCGCGGCATGCTCCTGCTCCTCGCCCTCGTGGGCGTCCTCGGCGTGGGCGTCGGCGCCCTGGTGGCGGGCACGCCGGGCGTCTGGGGGGCGCTGATCGGCGTCGGACTCGTGCTGGTTTTCTCCGGCACCACGGTGCTGTCGATGCTGCGGACCTCCGGGGCGAGCCCTTCCACCATGGCAGCCGTGGTGATGGGCGCCTGGCTCGGCAAGATCGTCGTGGTGATCATCGTCCTGGCGATCCTGCGCGACATGGACTTCTACAACCGGGGCGTCCTGGCAGTCGTCGTCGCGGTGGGCGTGATCGGCTCGGCGCTACTCGACTACCGGGCCGTGGCACGCGGCCGGGTGCCCTATGTGGAGCCCGTCTCGCAGACCGTCTCACGAGCGGACGATCGTTCAGATAACGGCCAGCCATAGGTTAGGCTCCACACATCCATGACGGCCTGGTGCCGACGGCGTGCCCGCATTGACGCGGTTGGCCGGCACCGTCGAGCACCGGGAGAGCGCCCTGTCCAACGTAGCGACGATTCTCCGCCTCGCCTCGGGTGAGGGCGACGGCGGTTTCCATGCGCCCTCCATCGCTGACTTCTTCCCGGCTCCGATCTTCTTCGAGGGCACGTTCTTCGAGATCAACCGCCTGCAGCTCGTGCGGTTCATCGCGGCAGCGGCGCTCATCATCATCTTCGTGGTCGCGGCACGCCGCGCGAAGCTCGTCCCGGGACGTTTCCAGAACGTCATCGAGTTCGTCCTGAACTTCGCCCGCGTCAACGTCGCCGAGGACATCCTCGGCAAGGAGAAGGCGCCGAAGTACACGGCGCTGCTCACGACGATCTTCTGCGCGATCCTGGCGTTCAACCTCACGGGCGTGATCCCCGGGCTGAACATCGCCGGGACGTCGCTGGTCGGCCTGCCGATCGTGCTGGCGCTCTGGGTGTACGTGATGTACCTCGGGGCCGGCGTCAAGGCCCACGGCCTGGGCGGCTTCCTCAAGACCAGCCTGTTCCCGCCCGGGGTGCCGCCGTTCCTCTACGTGCTGCTGACGCCCGTCGAGTTCCTGACGGTCTTCATCCTGCGGCCCGCGACGCTGGCCATCCGGCTCATGGCCAACATGGTCGCCGGCCACCTGATGCTGGTCCTCTGCTTCTCGGCCACGCAGTACTTCATCTTCGAGGCTGGTCCCGCGATGAAGGCGTTCGGCGCCCTCACCTTCGTGGGAGGGTTTGCCATCACGCTCTTCGAGCTCTTCGTCGCAGCGCTGCAGGCCTACATCTTCGTCATCCTCGCGGCTGTCTACATCAGCCTGTCGATCGAGGACGAGCACTGATCTCTCGCTGACCCGCCGGGGATCCGGGCGATCCCCACTACTGAATGAGCGCTCGGCCGTCCGGCCGAGGGCCCAACGGAAGGAACGAGCTACCGTGATCACGGAAACCACCACCGTCCTCGCCGAGCTGCAGGGCAACATCGCGACCGTCGGCTACGGCCTCGCGGTGCTCGGCCCGGGCATCGGCCTCGGCATCCTCATCGGCAAGACCGTCGAGGGCATCGCGCGTCAGCCCGAGGTCGCCGGCCAGCTGCGCACCACCATGTTCATCGGCATCGGCTTCGTCGAGGTCCTCGGTCTGCTCGGCCTCATCACCGGGTTCCTGTTCTGATGTCTGTCGCGGCACTGTCCGCGGCTGTCCTGACGGCCGCGGAGACGAGTGGGGAGCCCAAGGGCTACGAGCTTCTGCTGCCCGCCCCGTACGACATCCTGTGGTCGACGGTCGTCCTCGTCGTCATCGCGGTGGCGTTCTACAAGTTCGTGCTGCCGAAGTTCAACGCGGTGCTCGACGAGCGCACGGCCCTGATCGAGGGCGGGCTCGCCCAGGCGGAGACCGCCCAGGCCGAGGCTGACGCGGTGCTCGCCGAGTACAAGCAGCAGCTGCAGGACGCCCGCGCCGAGGCGGCGCGCATCCGCGAGGAGGCGCGCGTCGAGGGCGGTCAGATCGTGGCCGAGCTCCGTGCCAAGGGGAACGACGAGGCCGCGCGCCTGGTCGAGACCGCGCACAAGCAGATCGAGGCGGAGCGCCAGCAGGCGGCCGTGTCGCTGCGGGCCGATGTCGGCTCGCTGGCCACGCAGCTCGCGTCGAAGATCGTAGGAGAATCGCTGGAGGACGAGGCGCGCCGGTCGCGCGTCGTCGACCGCTTCCTCGACGACCTCGAGGCCAGCACCACGGCGAACGCCGGTAAGGGGAACTGATGCGCGGGACGAGTCAGGTGTCGCTGCAGGCCGCGGAGGCCCGGTTCGAGCCGGTGCTGCGCGCTGCGGGCGCCCAGGCGTCGACGTTGGGCGAGCAGCTGTTCGCCCTGGTGGACGCGCTGGACTCATCCGGCTCGCTCCGGCGCACCCTGGCCGATCCGTCGGTCGACGGCGACGCCAAGGCACGGCTGGTGGGCCAGCTACTCGCTGGAGCCGACCCGCGCACGATCGAAGCGGTCGACGGACTGGTGCGCTCGCGCTGGTCGGCGGACGCCGACCTGGCCGAGGCGGTCGAGCACCTCGCGTTCCATGCGGTGCTCGCCTCGGCGCAGGCTTCCCCCGGAGGCCTGGAGCAGGTCGAGGAGGAGCTCTTCACGATCGGCAAGGCCCTCGCGGGACAGCGTGAGCTCCGGCGGGCGCTGTTCGACGACAAGATCGGCGCCGCCGGTCGTGGCGCCGTGGTCGACGAGCTGCTCGGGGGCCAGGGAGCCCCGGCCACGGAGATCCTCGCCCGGCGGGCCGCCACGGCGCCCCGCGGTCGGCGGTACGTGGCCACGCTCGACCACCTGTCCGACCTGATCGCCGACCGTCGCAACCGCCAGGTCGCGACGGTCACCACCGCGACAGGGCTCAGCACGGCCCAGCGCGCACGCTTGGTCCAGATCCTGGAGCAGTCGTACGGGCACCCGATGCAGCTCAACGTGATCGAGGACCCGCACGTCATCGGCGGCCTCCGGGTCCAGGTGGGTCCCGAGGTCGTGGACGCGACGGTCCTGTCCCGGCTTGCCGATGCCCGACGACGACTTGCCAGCTGACGCCCGCGTCCACCCGACGCGCCGTCCCGAGAACGTGTTCGACCGCACGCACAGTGCAGTCATGACAGGAGAAGAGCAATGGCTGAGCTGACGATCCGGCCGGAGGACATCCGGTCCGCTCTGGACAGCTTCGTGAAGTCCTACGAGCCGAACGGCGCGGTGACCGAAGAGGTCGGGCGCGTCACGCTGGCAGGCGACGGCATCGCCCAGGTGTCCGGACTTCCCGGCGCGATGGCCAACGAGCTGCTGCGCTTCGAGGACGGCACGCTCGGCCTGGCGCTCAGCCTCGACGTGCGCGAGATCGGCGTCGTCGTGCTCGGCGAGTTCACCGGGATCGAGGAGGGCCAGGAGGTCCGCCGCACCGGTGAGGTCCTGTCGGTGCCCGTCGGCGACGGCTACCTCGGACGCGTGGTCGACCCGCTCGGCCAGCCGATCGACGGCCTCGGCGAGCTCGTGACGGAGGGTCGTCGCGCGCTCGAGCTGCAGGCCCCCGGCGTCATGGACCGCAAGAGCGTGCACGAGCCGCTGCAGACCGGCCTCAAGGCCATCGACGCGATGATCCCGATCGGCCGCGGCCAGCGCCAGCTGATCATCGGCGACCGCCAGACCGGCAAGACGGCCATCGCGGTGGACACGATCATCAACCAGAAGGCCAACTGGGAGACGGGCGACCCGACCAAGCAGGTCCGCTGCATCTACGTCGCCATCGGCCAGAAGGGCTCGACGATCGCCGCCGTGCGCAGCGCTCTCGAGGAGTCCGGCGCGCTCGAGTACACGACCATCGTCGCGGCCCCCGCCTCCGACCCGGCTGGCTTCAAGTACCTCGCCCCCTACACCGGATCGGCGATCGGCCAGCACTGGATGTACGGCGGCAAGCACGTCCTCATCGTGTTCGACGACCTGTCGAAGCAGGCCGAGGCGTACCGCGCCGTGTCGCTGCTGCTGCGGCGCCCGCCGGGCCGCGAGGCCTACCCCGGTGACGTCTTCTACCTGCACTCCCGTCTGCTCGAGCGTTGTGCGAAGCTCTCGGACGAGCTGGGCGGCGGCTCGATGACCGGCCTTCCGGTCATCGAGACGAAGGCCAACGACGTCTCGGCGTACATCCCGACGAACGTCATCTCGATCACCGACGGCCAGATCTTCCTCCAGTCGGACCTGTTCAACGCCGACCAGCGCCCCGCAGTCGACGTCGGCATCTCGGTGTCCCGCGTCGGTGGCGCCGCTCAGGTCAAGGCCATGAAGAAGGTCTCCGGCACGCTGAAGATCGACCTCGCGCAGTTCCGCTCGCTCGAGGCCTTCGCGATGTTCGCCTCCGACCTGGACGCGGCCTCCCGCGGCCAGCTCACGCGTGGCGCGCGCCTCATGGAGCTGCTCAAGCAGGGCCAGTACAGCCCGTACCCGGTCGAGGACCAGGTCGCGTCGATCTGGGCCGGCACCAAGGGCAAGCTGGACGACGTCCCGCTCGAGGACGTGCGGCGCTTCGAGAGCGAGCTGCTCGAGAGCCTGCGCCGCAACACCGAGGTGCTCAGCACGATCGCCGCGACCGGCAAGCTCGACGACGACGTGGAGAAGGAGCTCGCCACGGCGATCGACGACTTCCGCGCCGGCTTCCTCAAGGGTGACGGCACCCCGCTCATCGGCGAGGAGCCGGCCGACGAGGCCGCCCCCGTCGAGCAGGAGCAGATCGTCCGACAGAAGAAGGGCTGAGAGTGGCCGGCAGCCAGCGGGTCTACCGGCAGCGAATCCGGTCGACGCAGTCGCTGAAGAAGATCTTCCGCGCGATGGAGCTCATCGCGGCGTCCCGCATCGGTCGTGCGCGCGAGCGCGTGACCGCGGCGACCCCGTACTCGCGGGCCATCACGCGGGCCGTCTCGGCACTGGCGACGCACTCGAACGTCCAGCACCCGCTGCTCAACGAGCGCACCGACACCAACCGGGTCGCCGTGCTGGTCGTCACCTCGGACCGCGGCATGGCGGGCGCCTACTCGGCGAGCGTCATCCGCGAGACCGAGCGCGTGGTCGAGCGCCTCGAGGCTGCGGGCAAGGAGGTCGCGCTCTACGCGACCGGGCGTCGCGCGGTGTCGTACTACACGTTCCGCGGCCGCCAGCTCGCTGGCTCGTGGGTCGGCAGCTCGGACGCCCCGACGGCCGAGATCGCGGACGAGATCGCCAACGCGCTGCTCGGCGCCTTCGACGCCGAGCACGACGAGGGCGGTGTGGGCGAGCTGCACGTGGTCTACACGCAGTTCGTCAACATGGTCACCCAGCGGCCTCGCGTCATCCGGATGCTTCCCCTCGAGGTCGTCGAGGGGGTCGAGGCGGCCGGCACGAACGACGTGCTGCCGCTCTACGACTTCGAGCCCAGCCCGGAGGAGGTGCTGGACGCGCTCCTGCCCCGCTACGTGCGCAGCCGGATCTACAGCTGCCTGCTGCAGGCCGCGGCATCCGAGCTGGCCTCACGCCAGCGCGCGATGCACACCGCGACCGAGAACGCCGAAGACCTGATCCGCATGTACACGAGGCTGGCCAACCAGGCGCGCCAGGCCGAGATCACCCAGGAGATCAGCGAGATCGTGTCGGGCGCCGACGCACTCGCCTCCTGATCAGACTGCACCACCATTCCCACGCCGGAGCACGCTCCGGTCGAGCGAAGCGAGGCCAGACATGACCGCCACCACCGTCGACGCCACGGCGACCGACTCCGGCGCGCCCGGAGTGGGCAGGGTCGCCCGCGTGATCGGCCCCGTCGTGGACATCGAGTTCCCGTCGGACCAGATCCCCGAGATGTACAACGCCCTCACGGTCGACATCGACCTGTCCTCGCAGGGCGAGAGCGAGGGCATGTTCACGATGACCCTCGAGGTCGCCCAGCACCTGGGTGACTCGCTCGTCCGGGCGATCGCCCTCAAGCCCACCGACGGCCTGGTCCGCGGCGCGCTGGTCACCGACACGGGCGCCCCCATCAGCGTCCCCGTCGGAGAGATCACCAAGGGCCACGTCTTCAACGTGACCGGCGAGGTGCTCAACCTGGCCGAGGGCGAGAAGTTCGAGGTCACCGAGCGCTGGCCCATCCACCGCAAGCCCCCGGCCTTCGACCAGCTCGAGTCGAAGACGCAGATGTTCGAGACCGGCATCAAGGTCATCGACCTGCTCACGCCGTACGTGCTCGGCGGGAAGATCGGCCTCTTCGGCGGCGCGGGCGTCGGCAAGACGGTCCTCATCCAGGAGATGATCCAGCGCGTCGCGCAGGACCACGGCGGCGTGTCCGTGTTCGCCGGCGTCGGCGAGCGCACGCGTGAGGGCAACGACCTCATCGTCGAGATGGAGGAGGCGGGCGTCTTCGACAAGACCGCCCTCGTCTTCGGCCAGATGGACGAGCCGCCGGGCACGCGTCTTCGCGTGGCGCTGTCCGCCCTCACCATGGCGGAGTACTTCCGCGACGTGCAGAACCAGGACGTGCTGCTCTTCATCGACAACATCTTCCGGTTCACGCAGGCCGGCTCCGAGGTCTCCACGCTGCTCGGCCGCATGCCGTCCGCGGTCGGCTACCAGCCGAACCTCGCCGACGAGATGGGCATGCTCCAGGAGCGCATCACCTCGACGCGTGGTCACTCCATCACGTCGCTGCAGGCCATCTACGTGCCCGCCGACGACTACACCGACCCGGCCCCGGCCACGACGTTCGCGCACCTCGACGCGACGACCGAGCTCAGCCGTGACATCGCCTCGCGCGGCCTCTACCCGGCTGTCGACCCGCTGGCCTCGACCAGCCGCATCCTCGACCCCCGCTACGTGGGCCAGGCGCACTACGACACGGCCACCCGCGTGAAGTCGATCCTGCAGCGCAACAAGGAGCTCCAGGACATCATCGCGATCCTCGGTGTGGACGAGCTCTCCGAGGAGGACAAGACGGTCGTCGCGCGTGCGCGCCGGATCGAGCAGTTCCTCTCGCAGAACACGTACATGGCGGAGAAGTTCACGGGCGTCGTCGGCTCGACGGTGCCGGTCTCGGAGACCGTCGAGGCGTTCTCGAAGATCGCGGACGGCGAGTTCGACCACGTCGCCGAGCAGGCCTTCTTCAACATCGGCGGCCTCGAGGACCTCGAGCGCAACTGGGCGCGGATCCAGAAGGAGTACGGCGTCTGACGACGTCCCATTCCCCCGTCCCCCCATCTGTGAAGGAGTGAGCGTGGCAGAGCTCGAGGTCGACATCGTCGCCCCCGACGGCAAGATCTGGTCGGGCACGGCGCAGCAGCTCAGTGCGCCCGCCGCAGACGGCGAGATCGGCATCCGTGTGGGCCACACCCCCCTGCTCTCCGTGCTCCGGCGCGGAGAGCTGCGGGTCGCGCGCGCCGGCGGAGCCCCGCTCCGCTGGATCGTCGAGGGGGGCTTCCTCTCGGTCGACGCCGATCAGGTGACGGTCGTCGTCGACTCCGTCGAGCAGGTCTCGGGCGGCGCCCCCGCCCCGGCCGCGCACTGACGGCAGGCGAGGATGGGGCTGTGGCTCGGCCTGATCCTCGGCGGGCTGCTGCTCGCCGCCGTCGTCCTGGGCGCCGTGTGGACGTCCCGGATGCGGACGCTCTCCGGCCGCGTCGGATCGTTCGAGTGCGGCGCCCGCACGGATGACGGCCCGTCCGCCGGCTGGGTGGCCGGCATCGGGCAGTACGGCGCGGAGAAGCTCTACTGGTGGCGGTCGTGGTCGTTGGCGCTGCGACCGTCCCGGTGCTGGGCACGCAGGGCCTTGGTGATCGTCTCCCGGGAGCCGATGGACGAGCCCGGGCGGGTGCTCGTGACGTGCCGGGCCGGAGGCGAGACGTTCGAGCTGACGATGTCACGCGAGGCCTATGCGGGCCTCACCTCATGGATCGAGGCGGCTCCGGCCGCGGTGGGCAGGGTGATCTGAGTGCGACTGGTCGTCGCACGCTGTGCCGCGAGATACAGCGGCAGGCTGAACGCGCACCTGCCCGAGGCCACACGGCTGATCGTCGTGAAGGCCGACGGCAGCGTGCTGCTGCACTCCGACGGCGGGTCGTACAAGCCGCTGAACTGGATGAGCCCGCCGTGCGTCCTCGCCGAGCGCGAGGTCGACGAGGCCGCGCGCGAACGAGGCGTGACGCAGGTGTGGCACGTGCAGCACGCCAAGAGCGACGACCGGCTCGAGATTGAGCTGTTCGATGTGCTGCACGACTCGGCGCACGACCTCGGTGTGGATCCGGGCCTGGTGAAGGACGGGGTCGAGGCGCACCTGCAGGAGATGCTCGCGGCGCAGATCGAGTTGCTCGGCGCAGGGCTGACGCTCGTCCGACGCGAGTTCCCGACGGCCATCGGGCCGGTGGACATCCTGGCGCGCGACGCGAGCGGCGGCACTGTCGCGGTCGAGATCAAGCGGCGCGGTGACATCGACGGCGTCGAGCAGCTCACGCGCTACCTCGAGCTGCTCAACCGGGACCCGCTGATCGCCCCGGTGCGAGGTGTGTTCGCGGCGCAGGAGATCAAGCCGCAGGCGCGGGTGCTCGCGCAGGACCGCGGCATCGGCTGCCTCGTGCTCGACTACGACGCGATGCGCGGCGTCGACGACGTGGACTCCCGGCTCTTCTAGCCCGCGCACGGCAAGATGGCCTCGTGAGCACCTCCGAGGAGCCCGCCGCCGAGCGCGGACAGGTCATCACCCCCACAGGCGCGATCCCGGACGGCGTGGTCGTCGTCGAGGATGGGCTGATCACGTGGGTCGGGCCGGCGGCTGAGGCGCCGCCCCGGTGGGCGGCTTTGGTCAGGCAGACGGCGCCCGGGCCCGGGCGCTCGGTGCTGCCCGGGCTGGTGGACCTGCACAACCATGGCGGCGCGGGCGCCGGGTTCCCGGACGCGACGACGTCCGACGAGGCCCGCAGGGCCGCGCGCGAGCATCTGCGCCATGGCACGACCAGCGTCGTCGCGTCACTGGTGACGGCCCCCCCGGAGGTGCTGCTGGCCCGGACAGCGCTGCTCGCAGACCTCGTGGAGGAGGGGGAGCTGGCGGGGATCCACCTGGAGGGCCCTTTCCTGTCCGCCCGGCGGTGCGGCGCCCAAGACCCGCGCGCGATGACGCCCGGCGACTCGCGGCTCGTCGAGTCGGTCGCGACGGCGGCCCGCGGCGGGCTGGTGACGATGACGATCGCGCCGGAGGTCCTCGGGGTGGTGGACGGCGGTGACGACGTCGTGGCGGCGCTGGCGCGAGTGGGCGCACTGCCGTCGTTCGGCCACACCGACGCGAGCGCCGAGCAGGTCGACGTGGGGGTGGCGCGGGCCATCGGGCTGCTCGGGGCGGACGGGTCGCGGTCGGCTCGCCCGACGGCCACCCACCTGTTCAACGGGATGCGACCGCCGCACCACCGGGATGCCGGACCGGTTGCCGCCTGCCTCGCCGCGGCGGCGCGCGGCGAGCTCGTGGTGGAGCTCGTCGCGGACGGCGTCCACCTGGACGCGGCCACCGTCCGTGCGGTGTTCGACCTGGTGGGTCCGGGCGCCATCGCGCTGGTGACCGACGCGATGGCCGCCACGGGGATGCCGGACGGCGACTACGAGCTGGGCGCGCTAGCTGTGCGGGTGGTGGGCGGTGTCGCGCGGCTCGCGTCTCCGGAGGGCCCGGGCGCCATCGCGGGCGGGACGGCGCATCTGCTGGACGTGGTCCGCGCGACGGTGCGGGGCGGCGTCCCGCTCGTCGACGCGGTGCGCGCGGCCGCCACGACTCCCGCCGAGGTGCTCGGGCGCCCGGACCTGGGCGCCCTGGTCGCCGGTCGGCGCGCGGACATCCTGGTGGTCGACGACGCGCTGCGCCCGGTCCGGGTGCGGCGAGCGGGGCGGCTGGTTCAGGGAGTGGGCGAGGCCCCAACCGCGGTCAGCTCGCCTGCGCGGACCGGTCCCGTCAGCACCACCCGGACGTCCACCACCTTCCCCACGAGCGACTCCCAGCCTGGGCCGGCGGCCACGGGAACGTCCCACCAGTCGTAGCGCCCGCCGTCGGTGGGCGCTTCGGCCGTCCCGGCCACCTGCCACGCCCCATCGTGGCCACGCGCCAAACCGGCCGCGTCCTCGGCCCCCCGGACCTCGACTCGAGCGCGTGCCTCGCCGGGGCCGGTGCGGGCCAGCGTGATCCGCAGGCTGTCGGAGCCCTGGGCGTCCACGGACCGCAGGAGCACCCATCCGCTCCGCGCGCCGGGGGCGGGCTGCACCACGTCACCGGCCTCGCGTGTCCGCTCGGCGAGCGTCGTGCTGTGCTGCTCGTCGTAGTCAGCCAGCCGGAGCGGCCTCCCGACGGCAGCCCGGGGCGGGACGGGTGGCCCGCCCACGCGCAACTCGGCGCGCAGCGGCTGCACGGCGCTCGACGGGCCCGCGTGCAACTCGTGGAGGCCAGGCTCGACCACCATCTGGCTCCGGGTCACGTCCCAGGTCGCGAGGCGCGCGACCGGGGCCTCGAGCTCGACGGATCGAGTCTCGCCGGGCGCGAGCGGCACGCGCGCGTGCGCGACGAGCCGTCGGCGGGGGACCTGCAGGCGGTGGCCCGGTGACGCCCCGTACAGCTGCACGAGCTCGTCGACGGGTCTGGCCCCTCGGTTGGCGACCGTGACCTGGGCCCGGACCACCGCGTCCGGGCCGACGTCGGCGCCGTCCAGCCGAAGCCCCGTGTACTCCACGTCGGTGTAGGACAGGCCATGGCCGAAGGCGTAGAGCGCCGGGTGCTCGGCGTACCAGTACGTCGCGCCGGCCTCGATCACGTCGTAGTCGAGGAGGTCGCCGACGTGGGACTCGTCAGCCGGCCAGGCCTGCGCGAGGCGGCCGCACGGCTCGCGGTCCCCGACGAGCACGTCGACCATCCCCGGCCCGAGCTCCTGGCCGCCGTGCGAGCTCCACACGACCGCCGCGGCCTGGTCCGCGACGTCGCCCAGGACGTACGGATAGGAGGACACGACGGCGAGCACAGCCCGCGGGTTGGCGTCGCGCGCCGCGCGCCACAGCTCGGCCTGCTCGTGGGGGAGGCGCAGGTGGGGGCGGTCCTCCGTCTCGCGGCCCAGCAGATGGGGGTCGTTGCCGACGGCGACCACCACGACGTCCGCGGCACGGGCCGCCTCGGCGACCTGCGCCAGTCCGGAGCGGACCGTGCGCAGGGTGAACCGCTCGGCGCCGGACAGGCTGGCGGCGTCGGCGGCGACCTGTCCGTGGCCGTGCTGCACCCGGAGCCAGCGTCCGCTGCCCAGGTGCAGGATCGACCACGTCGCGTCGTCGTGGCGGTGCAGGCGGAAGCTCTCCTGGACGACCCATCCGCCCACCCGCTCGGCGTCGGCGCGGACCACCCAGCCCGCCGCGGACCAGAGGGCGCCGGTCTGGGCCGAGCGGAGCGTCACGACCCCGTCGCCCCACGCGGTGATGTCGATCTGCGCGGCAGCGCGCGCGTCCGGGCCGTCTGCGAGGAGCGTCCCGTCGGCGTCAGGGCGCAGGTATCCGCCGGTGGTCGTGGAGCGGAGCGCCACGCGATCGGCGCCCTCGGCCATCGTCACCGCGCCGGGGAGCCGCGCGGCCAGCGCGGTCGCGATGCCCACCGTGTACGGGGGCGTCCCGGAGTACCAGTCGTGCAGGACGCGGTCGGCGTGGGGGCCCACCACGGCGACGCGCTGGCCCGCGCCCAGCGGCAGCACCCCGTCGTTGGCGAGCAACACCACGGACCGCGCGACGGCCTCCCGGGCAAGGGCTCGGTGCTCGGGCAGGTCGATGTCCTGCGGGCCGATGCCGGCGTACGGGTCGAGGCCCGGATCGAGCTCGCCGGTGGCGAGGCGCAACTCGAGGTGGCGCCGCACGGCGCGGTCGATGTCGGCCTCGGTGAGCAGTCCGCGCTCCAGGGCGGCGGTGATCCGGTCGATCGTCGGCTGGGCGTCGGCGTCGTTGTCGGTGAACGAGTCCACCCCGGCCCGCAGCATGGCGGCGTGGCCCGCGACGTGGTCGGGGTAGAAGCGCTCGAAGGTCACCAGGTTGCCCGGCGCCGCGGCGTCGGAGACCACGAGCAGCGACGCGGGGGTCCAGCTCCGCAGCTCATCGAGCAGCTCGCGGGCGACGTGGTTGGGGCGGCCGTTGACCAGGTTGTACGACGGCATGACCGCCCCGACGGCGCCTGCCTCGACCGGTCCGCGGTAGGCGGGCAGCTCGTACTCGTGGAGCACCCGGGGCCGGAGCCGGGAGCTGGTCAGCGCCCTGTCGGTCTCGTTGTTGTACGCGAGGAAGTGCTTGAGGGTGGGGACGGTGCGCCAGTACACCGGGTGGTCGCCGCGCAGCCCGCGGGCGTAGGCGGTGGCCAGCTCGGCGGTGAGGTGCGGGTCCTCGGAGAAGCCCTCCTCGTTGCGTCCCCAGCGTGGATGGCGCAGCGGGTTCACCACCGGGGCCCACACGTTGAGGCTGACGGAGGGGTCCTCGGCGTGCTTCGCGCGGACCTCGACGCCGACCGCCTCCCCGACTCGGGTGAGCAGCTCGGAGGACCAGGTGGCGGCGAGGCCGACGGGCTGGGGGAACACGGTGGCGGCGCCGAGCCAGGCCACTCCGTGCAGCGCCTCCGCCCCGGTGTGGAACGCGCGCAGCCCGAGGCGCTCCACGGCGGGGGCGTGCTGGTGCAGCAGCGCGATCTTCTCTGGGAGCGCGAGCTCGGCGAGCAGGGATCGGGCGCGCTCCGCGCGGAGGGCCGCTGCGTCGGGCTGGGTGGGCTGGACATCGTCGTCGGCCACGGAAGGTCCTCGGCTTCGGTGCTGGTGATCGGATGAATGGGCGGGCCGATGCTGTGTGGTCGAACCGTTTCGACGGATCGAGCCAGGCCTGCCCGCGCCACCAACCGTACGCGAAACGGGACTGTTTGCACCGCTGATCCGGAGCAACTGCCGAAAATCCGTCATGCGCGATCCGTGTAAAAAGGGGTATTGCGAGATTCGCTCACCCTGCCCTAGAGTCGGCCCGTCGAACCGCTTCGATGTCGATGGTCGAGGTGGCTGACATTGCTGTCCCGGGTCATCCGATCACTGTCGATCAGCCCGGAGCTCATCCCGGCCGTGCCACCGCGCACGGCGGTCCCCTCCGCAGGTGCGTTTCCACAAGGGAGTGAAGGGCGCTGATGAACACCACCACACACCTCCGCCACGCCGGCCGGGTCGCGGACGTCGCCCTCGAGAGGCGGTCCTTCCTGGGCCTGGTCGCAGCGGGCGCCGCCGTCGTCGGGGTCCCCACGCTGCTGACCGGTTGCGGGAGCCCGAGCGACCCGCAGGGCGGAGCAGCCGCAGCGCTCCCGATCGAGGACGCCATCCCCACGTACATCCCGACGGACTACGTCGACCCGGACTTCCCCAGCGTCAACGGCTCCACGCCTGGCTTCAGCCGCCTGCCGGACACCCTGGTGACGTCGGTGCCCACACCGCCCGGCAGTGGCGCGGTGTTCACTGCCATGACCCCGCTGTGGGGCACCATCCCCCAGGCCAAGGGCAACCAGTACTACGCGGCCGTCAACGAGATGCTCGGCTCCACCATCGAGTTCCAGATCGCCGACGGCAACACCTACGGGGACAAGCTCGCCACCGTGCTCGCCTCGTCCAAGGACGTTCCCGACTGGGTGTGCGTGCCCAACTGGAACCTGCCGCCCCGGTTCGCCACCGAGATCGTCGGCAACGTCTTCCAGGACCTCACGCCCTACCTGGCCGGGGACAAGGTCAAGGCGTATCCCAACCTCGCGAACATCCCGTCCGACGTGTGGAAGTTCTGCGTGTTCAACGGGCGGCTGTACGGGCTGCCGATGCCGGGGGAGATCCTCACCGACGCGACGTTCTACCGGCAGGACGTGCTCGACCAGCTCGGCATCACCCCGGACGTCAGGAACGGCGACGACCTGCTCGCGCTCGCGCTCGAGCTCACGGACGCAGGCTCGGGGCGGTGGGGCGCCGAGGACCTGTGGACCACCGCCGCCATCATCCACGGCGTGCCGCCGAAGTGGCGGCTCGACGACGACGGCTCGCTGGTCCACCGGATCGAGACCGACGAGTACCGCGCGGCGCTGGCCTGGAACGCGAAGCTCTTCGCGTCCGGCGCCGTGCACCCCGACGCGGTCGCCGCCCAGGACGGCGACGCCAAGCAGCGCTTCCAGTCAGGGCGGTCGCTCATCATGGCCGACGGGCTGGGGAGCTGGAACGAGGCGCTGCGCGACAACCTCGGCGCGAACCCGGCGTTCTGGCAGCAGCCCTTCGCGCCCTTCGCCGCGGACGGCGGAACGCCCGTGCTGTACAAGGGCAACCCGGCGAACATCTCCTCGTTCCTCAAGAAGACCGACGACGAGGACAAGGTCAAGGAGCTCCTCGCACTGGCGAACGCCCTCGCGGGGCCGTTCGGCACGGCGGAGTTCGACCTGGTCAACTACGGCGTCGAGGGCGTGCACTACACGAAGGACGCCGATGGCCTGCCGGTCCCGACCGAACTGGCCGCCAGCGAGGTGCAGCCCACCTACATCTTCCTGCTGAGCGGGCCCGTGGTGAACGCGAAGGTGCAGTACCCGGGCTACGTCGAGGCGTCCTCCGCCTGGCAGGCCGACGCGGCCCAGTACCTCACCGATCCGCTGTTCTTCGGCCAGCAGATCTCCGAGCCCCAGCAGTACGCCTCGATCGGGCAACCGTTCCAGGACCTCGAGAAGGACATCTCCCGTGGGAGGAAGTCGCTCGACGACCTGGACGTGGCGGTCCAGACGTGGAAGTCCGCGGGCGGTGACGAGCTCCGCGCCTTCTACCAGGACATCCTGGACAACGCGTGACGATCCCGCTCCTGCACCGCCGGCGGGCCGAGCCGGCGCCTGAACGCCCCGACGGCGTGGCCGCGCCGTCGGGGCCGCCGCCTCGACGGCTGAGCCGTCGGGCGCAGATCGCGCGCGACCGATCGCTGCTGCTGATGGTGCTCCCCGCGGTCGTGCTCTTGGCGGTGTTCGCCTATGTGCCGATGCTCGGCAACATCATGGCGTGGTCGTCGTACTCGCCGTACCAGGGGTTCTTCTCGAGCCCGTGGGTCGGCTGGGAGAACTTCGAGCGGGTGTTCAGCAACCCGCTGTTCCTCAACGCGGTGGGCAACACCCTGGCGATCACGGCCTTCCAGCTCGTGTTCTTCTTCCCGGTGCCGATCTTCCTGGCACTGCTGCTCAACAGCGTGATGTCGCCGCGGGTCCGCACCACCATCCAGTCGATCGTCTACCTGCCGCACTTCTTCTCGTGGGTGCTGGTCGTCACGCTGTTCCAGCAGATGTTCGGCGGCGCCGGCCTGCTCAACCAGACGCTGCGCCAGCACGGCTACGCGGGCTTCGACCTGATGACGAACCCGGACACGTTCCTGGTGCTCATCACCATGCAGTCGGTCTGGAAGGACGCCGGCTGGGGGATCATCATCTTCCTCGCAGCGCTCAGCACCGTGTCGCCCGAGCTGTACGAGGCGGCCGCCGTCGACGGGGCGAACCGGTGGCGGCGGATGTGGCACATCACGCTGCCCGCGCTGCGCCCCGTCGTGATCCTGCTCCTCATCCTGCGGCTGGGCGACTCGCTCACCGTCGGGTTCGAGCAGCTGATCCTGCAGCGCGGGGCGGTGGGCGTGGGCGTCTCGGAGGTCATCGACACGTACGTCTACTACCAGGGCGTGGTCTACGGCGACTGGAGCTTCGCCGCGGCCGCCGGCCTGGTCAAGGGAGTCGTCAGCCTCGCGCTCGTCCTCGGGGCGAACAAGCTGGCGCACGTCTTCGGGGAGTCGGGAGTGTACAAGCGCGCATGAGCGGACAGGTCTCACAGCTGACCCCGGGAGCGGCTCCCATGCCCCCCGTCCTCCCCGACGCCCCGCCGCCGCGAGCGCGGCCGAGGCGCTCGAGGCACCGGCCGGCATGGGAGGAGCCGCCGTCCAAGGCGGGCGCCGTCTCCAAGGTCGTCGTGCTGGCCGTGGTGGTGCTCGCGGTGGTGTTCCCGCTGTACACCGTGGTCCTCACGAGCCTGTCGACGCAGGCCGAGACGCTGCGCGCGGGCGGCCTGGTGACGGTGCCGGGCGAGCTGACCCTCAACGCGTACACCCAGATCCTCTCGGGCGGGGTCGTGACCCGCGCGGCCCTGGTCAGCGTGGGCGTCACGGCGGTCGGCACAGTGCTGTCGACGGTGGTCTCAGTGCTCGCGGCCTACGGGCTGTCCAGGCCGGGCTCGTACCTGCACCGCCCCATCCTGTTCGTCTTCCTCATCACGATGTTCTTCGGGGCCGGGCTGATCCCCACCTACCTGCTGGTGAGCGGCCTGGGCCTGATCGACTCGTACTGGGCGCTGATCCTGCCCGGCGCGGTGTCGGCCTTCAACGTGCTGATCCTGCGCAACTTCTTCATGGGCGTGGAGCCGGCGATCATCGACGCGGCGCGGATCGACGGCGCGGGGGACTGGCGCATCCTGGGCGCCATCGTGCTGCCGATGTCGAAGGCGGCGGTGGCGGTGGTCGCGCTGTTCTACGGGGTGGGCTACTGGAACGCGTTCTTCAACGCGATGCTGTACATCAACGACAACGCCAAGTGGCCGATCCAGCTGGTTCTGCGCTCGTACGTGCTGCAGGGCGTCTCGCTGCCCGGCGGCGGCACCGGCACCGTGGACGTCGCGACGGGCGTGGTCACGGGCCTGCCGGTGCAGATGGCCGTGATGGTGCTCGCGGTGGTGCCGATCCTGCTCGTCTACCCGTTCGTGCAGCGGCACTTCACCAAGGGCGTCATCTTCGGCGCCATCAAGGGTTGAGGTGCGCCGCGGCCGTCGGTGGCGCCGCGGTGGTGGCGCGCGCCGTCAGCACGGGCGCCAGCAGGCGCGTCTCGGCCGGCTGCTCGCCCTCCACCCGCGCCATCGCCATCTCGACCGCGACCCGGCCGATGGTGTGCGCGGGGATGTCCACGGCGGTCAGCGGGGTGGGCTGGCCGACAGCGACGTCCTCGGGGCAGATCGCGACGACCGAGACGTCCTCTGGCACGCGGCGCCCGCGCTCGCGGAGCGTCGCGAGGACCGCGGGCAGCGCCACCTCGTTGTGCACGACGATGCCGGTGATCCCGGGCATGGCCGCGAGCACGGCGTCGACGGCCTCGACCGCGCCGGTGTGCGAGGACTCGCACGACTGCGTTGTCGCGTCCAGGCCGAACGACGCCGCCTCGCCGCTGAAGCCGCGCAGCATCCGGTCCGCGTAGGAGGTGTGCCGCTCCAGGACGGCCCGAGGGGACCCGATCAGGGCGATCTCGCGGTGCCCGAGCTCGGCGAGATGCCGGACGGCGACCCGCCCTGCGGCCTCGAAGTCCAGGTCGACGCAGGACAGGCCCTCGGGATCCTGCGGCAGCCCGATCAGCACTGCGGGCTGGCGCAGCCCCACCAGGACCGGCACGCGCGGGTCGTCGGCCTCGACGTCCATCATGATCAGGGCGTCGACCATGGAGCCGTCGGCCACCCGCTCGAGCCCGGCGGAGTCGTCCTGCGTGAGCAGCAGCACGTCGTGCTCGAACGCCCGTGCGCTGGTGACCACGCCGGTGACGAACTGCATGATGACGCTGACGTTGACGTCCGCGCGCAACGGCGCCATCAGGGCGAGCACGTTCGTGCGGCTCGAGGCGAGGGCGCGCGCGCCGGCGTGCGGCCGGTACCCGAGGTCGCGGATGCTCCGCTCGACGCGCTGCCGGGTGGGCGCGGAGATCGGCCGCTTGCCAGAGAGCACGTACGAGACGGTCGACGTGGAGACGCCGGCCGCTCGTGCGACGTCGTCGATGGTCGCCACGGGGCGCCCCCTTCCGGTCCGGTTGTCGGGTGGACTATCGGGCCGTTGCGCCTCGACTGCGCTCACCCTAGCGGGGCGGGGGCCGTGACTAGTGCACTGGACGGATCCGTTCGCCCGTCCGTATGCGTAAGCGCTTCGACGATCACTGGGCGCTTCGTGACGGGTGATGTCCACAGTTGCCGCTGGACTCGCTCACCGAGATCGGATTATCGTGTTGAACCGCTTCGATGAGCCTTCGCCCACGGGCGCGGGCAGGGACAGAGGGCATGTGGACAGCACCACCCAGGACAGGCCGTCGGCCGCCGGGATGCTGGCGCCTACGGGGCGCACGGGCCTCGGCGCCCTGACGCGCGACCTCGGGATCCTGTTCGGCGGCGACTACAACCCCGAGCAGTGGGAGCCCGACGTCTGGCGGGAGGACGTCGCCCTCATGCGCCAGGCTGGCGTCAACCTCGTCACGCTGGGCGTCTTCAGCTGGGCCCGGATCGAGCCACGGCCCGGCGACCACGACTTCGCCTGGCTCGACGAGGTGCTGAGCCTGCTCCACGCGGCGGGGATTGCCGTCGACCTGGCGACGCCCACCGCCTCGCCGCCGCCCTGGCTCGGCCTGCGGTGGCCCGAGACCCGCGCGGTCACCCAGGACGGTGTCCGGCTCAGCCACGGGTCCCGCAACCACTTCTGCCCCTCATCCCCGGTGTACCGGGAGCGGGCGCTCGCGATCGCCCGCGCCCTCGCCGAGCGGTACGGCGCGCACCCGGCGGTGCGGATGTGGCACGTCGGGAACGAGTACGGCCAGGTGTGCCACTGCGACCTGTGCGGGGCCGAGCTGCAGGCGTGGCTGCGCCGCCGGCACGGCACGATCGCCGAGCTCAACAGGGCCTGGGGCACCGCGTTCTGGGGCCAGCGCTACGACGACTGGCGCGAGATCGTCCCGCCCCGCGCAGCGCCCTACCTGCTTAACCCGACCCAGGTGCTCGACCACCGTCGCTTCGCCTCCGACCAGCTGCTCGCGGTGTACCGCGAGCAGCGCGACGTGATCCGGCGCCTCGCGCCCGGGACCCCCGTCACGACGAACTTCATGGGGTTCCACCACGCCACCGACTACTGGCGCTGGGCGCCCGAGGTCGACGTCGTCGCCGACGACGTCTATGGCGACCCCGCCGACCCGCGGTCCCCCGCGGCGCTGGCGCTGACCCATGACCTCATGCGCTCGCTGGCCGGCGGCGAGCCGTGGATGGTCATGGAGCAGGCGGCCGGCGCCGTCAACTGGCGCCCGCACAACGTCCCGAAGTCCCCGGCGCGGATGCGGCTCGACTCGCTGCGGGCCATCGCCCGCGGCGCGGACGGCTCCTGCTTCTTCCAGTGGCGCGCCTCGGCCTTCGGCGCCGAGCGGTTCCACTCGGCGCTGCTGCCACACGCCGGGGCCGACACCCGCCTGCACCGCGCGGTCCAGGCGCACAGCGCCGAGCTGCGCCGGCTGGCGTCCGTGGTGGGGACCGGCGTCGAGGCGCGCGCGGCGATCGTCTTCGACTGGTCGAGTTGGTGGGCGGCTGAGGAGCCCGCCCAGCCCTCCGACCGGCTCCGTGTCCTGCCGCAGGCGCACGCGTACTACCAGCCGTTGTGGCAGGCGGGCATCGCCGTCGACGTGGTCGGCCCCGGCGCGGACCTGGACGGGTACGACCTGGTCGTCGCGCCACAGCTGTACCTCGTGGAGGACGACGACGCCGCGCGCCTCCGCGGGGTGGTCGAGCGCGGCGGCGTGCTGCTGCTGGGCCCTTTCTCGGCAGTCGCCGACCGCGACGGCCACGTGCGCCCCGGGCGGTTCCCGGCGCCGTTCTCCGACCTGGTGGGCGCCTCCGGCGAGGAGTACTGCCCGCTCCCGGACGCCGGCGCTCCCGTCGTGTCGGAGGCGCTTTGGGACTTCACGGCGTATACCTGGGCCGAGCGGCTGCGCCTCGAGGGCGGCGAGGCCGTCGCCCAGTTCGCCGGCGCGGACCTCGAGGGCTGCCCGGCGATCGTCCGGCGGCAGCACCCCTCCGGCGGCCAGGCCTGGTACGTGGCCACCACGCCCCCGCAGGAGGTGCTCGACGCGGTGGTGCGGCAGTGCGCCCACGCGGCCGGCGTGCGCGGCGTGCTCGACGACCTACCGGAGGGCGTCGAGGCCGTCCGGCGCGGACCCGTGCTCTTCCTGCTCAACGCGAACCCGGACGAGCGTGTCGTGGCCCTGCCCGGGCCGTTCCGCGACCTGCTCACCGGCGACGACCACACCAGCACGGCACGCCTCCCCGCGGAGGGCGCCGTGGCCTTGATCGAGAGGACCCCATGAAGTTCACCGACGGTTACTGGCAGGTCCTGCCAGGCGTCAGCATCCTGCGCCCCCAGGCGGTCGACGACGTGGTCGCCGGCACGGACACGCTCACGCTGTACGCCGCGACCGGGCCCCTAGCCACCCGCGGCGACACGCTCAACCGCCCGCTCATCACGGTGTCGTTCCACACGCCGATGGACGACGTGATCGGTGTGACCATCGAGCACTTCCAGGGCGGCGTCGAGCGGGGACCGCGGTTCGAGCTGGCGAGCGCGGTCGCGAACGTGAAGGTGTCCGGCCCCGACATGTCGGGCGAGGCGGCCGCGACGTTCCGCTCGGGAGCGCTCACCGCGCGCGTCGCGACGGAGGGGGAGTGGACCGTCGACTTCCAGGCCGACGGGCGCACCTTGACCTCCTCGACGCCGCGCAGCGTCGGCGTGATCACCGACGCCGAGGGCCGTCACTTCGTCCGCGAGCAGCTCACGCTCGGCGTCGGCGAGCACGTCTACGGCCTGGGGGAGCGGTTCGGCGCGCTGGTCAAGAACGGGCAGACCGTCGACATCTGGAACGCGGACGGCGGCACCGCCTCGGACCAGGCCTACAAGAACGTGCCGTTCTATCTGACCGACGCCGGCTACGGCGTGTTCGTGGACCAGCCCGAGCGGGTCTCGTTCGAGGTCGGCACGGAGGTCGTCTCGCGCGCCCAGTTCAGCGTCGAGGGCCAGTCCCTGCGCTACTTCGTGATCTACGGGCCCACGCCCAAGGACATCCTGCGCAAGTTCACGGCCCTCACCGGGCGCCCGGCGCGCGTGCCGGAGTGGTCGTATGGCCTGTGGCTGTCCACGTCGTTCACGACCAGCTACGACGAGGCGACGGTCACGAGCTTCATCGACGGCATGGCGGAGCGCGACCTGCCGTTGTCGGTCTTCCACTTCGACTGCTTCTGGATGCGGCAGTTCCACTGGTGCGACTTCGTGTGGGACCCGGCGACGTTCCCGGACCCCGAGGGGATGCTCGCCCGGCTCAAGGCCAAGGGGCTCAAGATCTGCGTCTGGATCAACCCCTACATCGCGCAGCGCTCGGCGTTGTTCGCCGAAGGGCGCGAGCGGGGGTACCTGGTGAAGAACCCGGACGGCTCGGTGTGGCAATGGAACATGTGGCAGGCCGGGATGGCGCTGGTGGACTTCACCAATCCCGAGGCCACCGCCTGGTACCAGGGCAAGCTCCGCGGGCTGCTCGACATGGGGGTCGACGCGTTCAAGACGGACTTCGGCGAGCGGATCCCCACGGACGTCGTCTGGCACGACGGGTCGGACCCGGCCGGGATGCACAACTACTACACGCACCTCTACAACAAGGCGGTCTTCGAGCTGCTCGAAGCGGAGAAGGGCGCCGGCGAGGCGGTGCTGTTCGCGCGCTCGGCGACCGCCGGGGGGCAGCAGTTCCCGGTGCACTGGGGCGGCGACTGCGAGTCGACGTTCGTGTCGATGGCCGAGTCACTGCGCGGCGGCCTGTCGTTGGCCATGTCGGGGTTCGGCTACTGGAGCCATGACATCGGGGGCTTCGAGGGCGTCCCGGACGCCGCGGTGTTCAAGCGGTGGCTCCCGTTCGGGCTGCTCTCCTCGCACAGCCGGCTGCACGGCTCCGACTCCTACCGGGTGCCGTGGGCCTTCGACGAGGAGGCCGTGGACGTCACCCGGCGGTTCACCCGCCTCAAGCTGGCGCTCATGCCGTACCTCGCGCGGATCGGCGCCCAGGCGCACCAGGAGGGCGTGCCGGTGATGCGCCCGATGGCCCTCGAGTTCCTGGACGACCGCGGCGCCGCGACCGTCGACACGCAGTACATGCTCGGTGACGCGCTGCTGGTCGCGCCGGTGTTCAGCGCCGAGGGCGACGTCGAGGTCTATGTGCCGGAGGGGACGTGGACCCACCTGCTCACGGGGGAGCGGGTCACCGGCCCCCGGTGGGTTCGCGAGCGGCACGGGTTCGACTCGCTGCCCCTGCTGGTGCGCCCGGGCACGGTGCTGCCGGTGGGCGCCCGCTCGGACCGGCCGGACTACGACTACTCCGACGGTGTGACCCTGCACCTGTTCGAGTTGGAGGACGGCCACACGTCGACCACCTGGGTGCCCGACCTCGGCGGCGAGGGCGGAGCGCGGTTCACCGTGACGCGCGAGGGGGGCCTCGTGCGCGTCGTGGCGACGGGGGCGCGGGGTCCGTGGTCGGCGCAGGTCGCCGGTGGCCCGCGGGCTGACGCCGCGCCCGGCGACGATCTGCTGGAGTTGCGGCTCTGAGCTCCTGTGCGAGGCCCTGCCCTGGGTGGCCGCCACCTGGGCAGAGCCTCGCACAGGCGCACGCCGTGTTGTATCGTATCGATTCGACCCCGGGCGCCGCCCGCCGCGGTCCTGAGGCGCCTGAGATGGCGCCGGACGCCCCACACACGAAGGATCGACGATGACCACCTCGCGCCCGTCCGGCAGGCAGTTCCCCGCCGACTTCCTGTGGGGCTCCGCCACCGCCTCCTATCAGATCGAGGGAGCGGCGGCCGAAGACGGCCGTGGGCCGTCGATCTGGGACACCTTCTCCGCGACGCCCGGCAAGGTGCTGAACGGCGACACCGGTGCGGTGGCCATCGACCACTACCACCGCACGGCCGAGGACGTCGCGTTGATGAAGGCGCATGGCCTGCACGCCTACCGCTTCTCGATCGCGTGGCCGCGCATCCAGCCCACTGGCTCGGGCGCCGTGAACCAGAAGGGCCTGGACTTCTACTCCCGGCTCGTCGACCAGCTCGTCGAGGCCGGCATCGACCCCGTCGTCACGCTGTACCACTGGGACCTCCCGCAGGCCCTCGAGGACGCGGGCGGCTGGCCGGCGCGCGACACCGCCTACCGGTTCGCCGACTACGCGGCCGTCGTCGCGGAGGCGCTGGGCGACCGCGTGAAGATCTGGACCACGCTGAACGAGCCGTGGTGCTCGGCCTACCTCGGGTACGCCTCGGGCGTGCACGCCCCCGGCCGGGAGAACCACGCGGACTCGCTCGCCGCGGTGCACCACCTCAACCTCGCCCACGGGCTCGGCGGCCGTGCGGTGCGTGAGATCGTCGGCGCCGAGACGCAGTTGTCCATCACGCTCAACCTGCACGTGACGCGCGCGGCGTCCACCTCTCCCGAGGACATCGACGCCAAGCGGCGGATCGACGGCCTCGCGAACGGCGTCTTCCTCGGCCCGCTGCTCGACGGCGCCTACCCGGCCGACGTGCTCGCCGACACCGCCGAGATCACCGACTGGTCCTTCGTGCAGGACGGCGACCTCGAGACGATCAACACGGGAATCGACGTGCTGGGCGTCAACTACTACTCGACCGGCATGGTGCGGAAGTCGCAGACGCCGCGGGTCCCGGGCGACGGCACCCCCGGTCCTGACGGACACAAGTCCTCGCCGCTCAGCCCGTGGCCGGGCACCGACGACATCGAGTGGATGGCGATGCCCGGCCCGCACACCGCGATGGGCTGGAACATCGACCCCGAGGGGCTCACCGAGCTGCTGCTCGACCTGCACGCCGCCTACCCGGGTCTGCCGCTCGCGATCACCGAGAACGGCGCCGCCTTCGACGACGAGGTCACCCCCGACGGCCGCGTGCACGACGAGCGCCGCGTGAGCTACCTCCACGACCACATCGACGCGGTCGGCGTGGCCATGGACAAGGGCGTCGACGTGCGCGGCTACTTCGTGTGGTCGCTGTTCGACAACTTCGAGTGGGCCTACGGCTACGACCGCCGCTTCGGCATCGTGCGGGTCGACTACGACACGCTCGAGCGGACCCGCAAGGACTCGTCGTACTGGTACGCCGAGCTGGTCCGCACCGGCGCCATCCCGTCGGTCGAGTCCGCGCCCGAGCTGGGCTGACCCCACGACCCGGCCGCCCTCCCCGGTCCCGCCGACCGGGGAGGGCGGCCGTCTGCGTGCCCGGCAGCGTGCGCTCGACGCCAGACGGGTGAGAGAGGATGGACGGGTGCCCAGCGGACGCCGATCGACCAAACGGCCCTACGGGACCGAGCACATCCCCCTGGACCCTGACCGCCTGCGCGGCGGGCGCCGCACCGAGCACGGGGCCGACGGCGAGTGGACCGTGCAGGACGTGCGCGGCTCCGACCGGCCCTACCGCTGCCCCGGATGCGACCAGCTCGTCGCCCCCGGCACCACGCACGTCGTCGCCTGGGCCGCCGATGGGATGTTCGGCCCCGCGGCGGCCCTCGACGACCGCCGGCACTGGCACAGCGCTTGCTGGGCGGCGCGCGGCCGGCGGCGTCCGACCCGTTGACCCACGGGTCCCCGATCAGCGGCAGACAACCCGGCTAGGGTCGGGCCCGTGCACCTCCGCGCCCCCCGCCTGATCGCCACCGACCTCGACGGCACGCTGCTGCGGTCGGACGGCGTCCTCTCCGACCGCACCCGCGACGCGTTGCGCGCCGTCGAGGAGGCCGGGATCGGCGTGGTCTTCGTGACCGCCCGACCGCCCCGCTGGGTGGACGGGCTGCGGGCGGCCGTCGGCGGCCACGGCGCCGCCATCTGCGCCAACGGCTCGGCCGTCTACGACGTGCGCGAGCGGCGCGTGCTGCTCGACCGCGGCATGGGCCCGGAGCTGGTGGCCGAGCTGGTCGACGACCTCCGGCGATCCGTCGCGGGGGCGTCCTTCGCCGTCGAGGGCGTCCGCGGGCTCGTCGCCGAGCCAGCCTTCGGCGCCGACGAGGCCCCACCGTGGGACGCCGCGCCCGCGCGAGACGTGGCGCGCGCGTTGGACGGGTCGACGTTCAAGCTCCTGGTGCGGTCCACCCGGCTCGGGCCCGTCGAGCTGCTCGACCAGGTCCACGCCTCGCTCGCGGAGCGCGCCATCGTCGCCGACTCCGGGGCCCAGGGCCTGGCGGAGATCACCGGGCCCGGGGTGACCAAGGCGTCGACCCTCGCGCACTGGGCGGCGGGCCACGGCGTCGAGCCGGCGGACGTCTGGGCCTTCGGCGACGCGCCCAACGACCTGCCGATGCTCGCCTGGGCGGGGCAGTCCTTCGCCGTGGCGAACGCCTACCCCGCCGTGCGGGCCGCCGCGTCGTGGACCTGCGCCGCGAACGACGACGACGGGGTCGCCCAGCAGCTCGAGGCCGCACTCGAAGCCCTGGCCCGGCACGGATAGTCTCGTCGGCGATGAGCATCTCCGGTTGGCCCGACTTCGCCGGCCGTCGACGCGACCGACTGCCGACGTCGGCCCCGGCGGCCGGACGACCCTGAGGAGACCCCATGACCGCGACGCCAGGCGAGGCCCCCGTGCGTGACGACCTGCTCGCGGTCCGCGAGCTCCGCCAGGGTTCGGACAACGCCGTCCCGCTGGTGCTGCTGCACGGGTTCCCGGTGGACTCGCGCATGTGGGACGCGGCCGCTGCCGAGGCGCCGGGGGAGCGCGCCATCCTGGCGGTCGACCTGCCTGGGCTCGGCGGCTCTGCGGGGTTCCCGCTGCCCTCGCCGCCCTCGCTGGACGACGCCGCCGACGCGGTCGCCCGGACCCTCGCCGACCGGGGCGTGGAGAGCGCCGTCGTCGCCGGGCTCTCGATGGGCGGCTACGTCGCGCTCGCGCTGCTCGAACGCCACCCCGGCCTGGTCGCCGGGCTCGGACTGCTGGACACCAAGGCCACCGCGGACGACGACGACGCGCGCGCGAACCGGCTCCGGATCGCCGACGCCGTCGAGATGGCCGGCGCCGTCGAGGAGGTCTTGCCCATGGGCGGCACGCTGCTGGGCGAGTCCACCCGGGCGTCCCGCCCGACGCTCGCCGACACGTTGACCGCCTGGATCGCGGGGCAGCGGCCCGAGGGCGTGGCGTGGTCCCAGCGGGCGATGGCCGCACGGCCGGACCGCAGCGGCCTGCTCGCGGGCTTCCAGGGCCCCGCACTGGTGCTCGTCGGCGACGAGGACCAGGTCACGCCCCCGGCCGTGGCCGAGGCGATGGCGGAGGCCCTGGCCGCCAGCCAGTTCGTCGTGGTGGTGCGCAGCGGGCACATGACCGCCGTCGAGGACCCGTCGGCCGTCGGCGCCGCCCTCGGCGACCTGGCGCAGCGGGTCGACGCGCTGGTCGAGCAGGGCTGAGCGGCCGTCAGCCGGCTCTGTCGTCGCCCAGCGCCCGGGCCAACGCGACCGGCAGGTCGAGTGACTCGCCGTCCTTGCCGCCGGCGCCGATGACCAGCGGGGGGTCACGCGGGGGCACCGAGGCGCCGCGCAGCGCGGACCGCAGCGACGCGGGGACGCTCAGCACGTAGAACTCGCCGTCGTCGCCCACCGCCACGCTCTCGTCCCGGCGCAGGTACCACCCGCGCAGGTCGGTGCGGTAGCGGTGCCGCCCGTCATAACTCCGCGCCCGCAGCGGCGTCGGCTCGACACCGCGGGCCTGCGCCTCGCTGACGAACTCGGCGATGAGCCCACGGGCGCGGGCGGACTCGGCGAGCTGGCGGCGCTCGAGCGCCTCCGCGTGCACGGCGGCGGCCTCGCGCCGCTGCTCACGCCAACTCGCCGGGTCCGGTGTGCTCATCTCGTTGCTCCTCGCGCTGGTCAGGCCTGGGACGCGTCGCCCGACGGAGCCGGGTCGGACGTGCCCGCCTTCGACTTCCCTGACACGGCTGCCGGCGCCGCGCCACCCTCTGCGGGCGCCGGCTCCTTGGCGGGCCCGGAGCCCTTCGCCGCGGACGCCTTCGCGCTCGGGGCGGCCTCGGCGTCAGCCGCGGCCTTCTGCGGAGCGGGCGTCGCCGGGGCGGCGTCGGGGGCCGCCTCGGCCTTCGCGGCGGCCTTTCCCTGACCCCCCGCGGGCTTCTCGTCGCGGGGCGCCGCCTGGGAGGCAGCGGAGACCGGCGCCGGGCGGACCTTGCCGACGGGCCGCACGCTGCGCAGCGTCCCGGTGCTGGGCGGGGTCGGCGCGTCGGGTCGGGACCCGGCCGGCTTGTCGCTCTGCTGGGCGGCGAACTGCGCCTCCGCCTTCTCCGCCTGCTCGAGCGTCTTGCGGGTGGGCACCGGGTCGTTGCCGAGCAGGTTCCGCAGCTCGTCCAGGTAGGACGTGATGGACTCGCGCTGGCGGTTGAGGTCCTCGACCTGGCGCTGCGCGGAGGTGCGCTCGCGCTCGGCCTCGGTCATGGCCTCCGAGAGCTGCTTCTCGGCGTGCTCCCGGGCCTCGGCGACCACGCGGTCCGCATTGCGGCGGGCGTTGGTGAGCAGCTCCTTGGCGTGCGACTCCGAGTCCACGCGGACCTTCTCCGCCTGCTCGAGGGCCCGCGCCACCCGCTGCTCCGCCTCGCTGGCATGCGCCTCGGCGTCCCGGACCAGGCGCTCGGTCTCCTGCCGGGCGACCTCGTGGCGCTCGGCGTCGGAGCGCTCGGCGGCCTCCCGGCGGGCGGCGATCGACAGCTCCGCGTCGGTCAGCGCCTCCTCGGTCTGCCGCACCAGCGCGTCCGCGCTGGCCTTGGCCGACGCGGTCATCTCCGCGACCGTGCGGTGCGTCTCGGTGAGCATGCGCTCGACCTCCAGACGCGTGGTCTCGCGCAGCTCGGCGGTCTCCCGCTCGGTCAGCTCGCGCAGCTCGGCGGCCTCGCGCTGGGCGGTGTCGCGCAGCTCGGCGCTCTCCCGCTCCGCGGCGGCCCGCAGGTGCTGGGTCTCGTGCTCGGCACGCTCGCGCAGCTCCGCGGTCTCGCGCTCGGCCTGGGCGCGCACCTCGACCGAGTAGTGCTCGGCCTCGAGGCGCATCGAGGTGATCGACTGCTCGGCCTCGGACCGGGCGGCGGCGACCTCGTCCGCCGTCGCGGCCCGCAGCTCGCCCGTCTCGCGCTCGGCGCTGGCCCGCACGAAGCCGGCGTACTGCTCGGCCTCGGCACGCAGCGCGGTGACCTCGGCGGCGACGCGCTGCTCGAGCGCCGTCGACTCGCGCTCGGCCTTCGATCGGACGTTGTCGGCGTACTCGTGGGCCTCGGCGCGCAGGGAGGTGACCTCGGCGGCGATGGCCTGGCGCGCCTCGGCGACCTCGGTGGCGGCGACCGATCGCTGCATGGCCGCGAACCGCTCGGCCTCGGTGCGCAGCGTCGCGAGCTCGGCGTCCACGCGCTGGCGCAGCGCGGTGGTCTCGGCCTCGGCGGTCTGTCGCAGGTCCTCGGCGTACCGCTCGGCCTCGGCGCGCTCCGCGCTCGTCTCGGCCTCGGTGCGGGTGCGCAGCTCGGTGGCGGCCCGCTCGGTCGAGATGCGCAGCTCGGTGGCCTCGCGCTCGACGGTGGCGCGCAGCGTCCCGAGCTCGCGCTCGAGGGTGCTCCGGCGCTCGCTCTCCTCGGTGGTGATCGCGCTCTGGATGCGGGCGGCCTCGCGCTCAGCGGAGCCGACCAGCTCCTCGGCGCGACGCTGGGCGGCGGCGAGGGCGCTCTCGGCCTCGGTGTTCGCGGTGCTGCGGACCTCCTCCGCCTCACGGCGGGCCGTGGCGAGCAGCTCGGCGACCTCGTTCTCGGCGCGGGCGCGCAGCTGGCCGGCGGCGAGCTTGGCGCGGGCCAGCGCGTCGGAGGCCTGCGCGTTCGCCTGCTGGACGACGTCGGAGGACTGCTCCTCGGCCGAACGCAGCAGGTGCTCGATGCGCGACCCGAGCCCCGAGTACGTGGGGCGCTCGGCCTCGCGGAGCTGACGGTGCGCCTCGGAGAGCTCGCCGGACACCTGCATGGTGCGGGAGTCCAGCGCCTCGACCTGGGCACGGGCGTCAGCCAGAGCCTTCTCGAGGGCCTCGATACGGGCATCGACCGGCGCCCGTTCGTAGCCGCGGAAATTGACGACGGGGAAGGGTGAACGGTCCTCTGCCACGGGGATCCTCCTGGGCGCTCGAGCGCCGGTTCCGGGACGGCCTCGATCAAGGCTCGGCGCGGTCGGCCGGTAGTCCGGGCGCCAGGATACTGGCCGGTTCGGGGCGAGCCCTCCACACGGCGGCGGATGGCGAGCCAGGTCCGGCTGTGACGGGTTCGTCCGGTCGCCCTCAGCGCTCTCGTCTACCCTGGCCGTCGACGTCCGGGAGGATCCTGCGTGCTCCATCGACTAACTGCCGCCGTTCTTAGCGCCCTTGGCCTGCTCGTCATGGGCCTCGGCGTCGCGTCCGCGACGGTGTGGCGCGGCGACGACGTGCTCGTCGCCACCGCCACGCCCGACGACGGGACCCAGCTGCTCGTCGCCGACCCCGGCGTGCTCGAGATGGCGGGCGACCCGGTGACCGTGACGGTCGAGGCATCGGGGGACACCCCCGTTGCCATCGCGATCGGACGCGACACCGACGTCGCCGGCTGGGTGGGGCAGGACGCGCACCTGCGCGTGACCGGCCTCGCCGCCTGGGACCAGCTCCGCACCGAGGAGGTCGAGGGCTCGACCCCGGCCCCGACGGCGGAGGACGTCGCCGAAGAGCCCGAGGCCCCGCCGGCCGAGGGCGTCGAGGCGGCGCCAGCGGACGAGGCCGCCGCCGAGCCGGCGGTGCCCGCGGCGGACCCGCGCGGCTCCGACCTGTGGGTCGCCGAGGCCAGCGGCAACGGCTCCGCCACGCTGACGTGGACCGACGAGCCCGGGCGCTGGAGCCTGCTCGTCGCCAGCGTCGGATCCGAGCCCCCCACGCTCACCCTGTCCTGGCCGCGCACCGTGACCACCCCGTGGCTCGTGCCCTCCCTCGCGGTCGGCGGGCTTCTGCTGGTCGTCGGGATCCTGCTGGGTGTGCGGCAGTGGCGCCGTGGCCGTCGCGGGGCGACGGAGGCCGAGTGGCACCCGGTGCACACCGGCGCGATCCCGGCCGTCACGGGGACGGTCGGCTCGCAGGCCCCCACCGCGCTGACGCGCCGACAGCTGCGCGAGCTCCAGGCCGCCGGTCCGGGCGTGCGCGCCCGAGACGAGCGCCAGGAGCCCTCCGAGGCCGCGACTCGTCCCGGCCCGTCGGCCCCCGCCGCGTCACCCTCCGCGCAGCCGTCCGCATGGGCAGACCGGCCCGGCGCCACCTCGGCGTCCTCCCCGTCGACTCCCGCGTCCTCGTCGAGCCCGGCGACGCCCGCGGGAACGCCCTGGGGCGCGGCGCCTGGTCGCCGTGAGGTCGACGCCGGCCCGGCACGGCCCGCCGCGCCTTCGCCAGCCGCGGCCTCGTCCGCCGCGCCTCACGCGCCCCGCTCGCCCGAGGCCCCGTCGGCGGACCGGTCTCGTCGGCCGTCGTGGCTGCAGGGCCGCCCTGCCGACGAGGCGCCCGCCGCGGCGTCGGTGCCGCCCCCCGCCCACGTCAACGGACCGGGCGCGCGCCCAGCGCCCGGCTCGGGCGCGGCGTCCGACGCGCCCGAGGAGTCGCGGCGCCGACGCGACCTGCCGACGCTCGGCAGCCGGTGGGTGTCACGCGGGGCCGAGCGCCAGCGTCCCGTGCCCTCGCCCGAGGGCGTCCCCGCCGAGCCGCACGTCGCCGCCCAGGCCGACGGTCCCGCGAGGCCGACGTCCCGCGCCGAGCTCCGGCGTGGGGCAGGCGACGGCCGACGGTCGATGGGCTGGGGCTCCCGACCTGAGGCGTCGCCCGAGCCTGTTCGCGGTCCTGTGCCGCCGACAGGCGCGCGCCCCGACGATGCCGCCGCCCGCCCAGGGCCCGCCGCGGGTACCGCGTGGCCGGTGACGACCCCCCAGCCGACGTGGTCGCACGTCGGCGCCGCCGAGGGCGCCGCGCCGCGGGCCGATGCCTGGCGCCGCGCGTGGGGCATTCCGGGGGAGACGGCTCCGGCCGACGACGAGCCGGGCCGCGACCCGGAGGAGAGTGAGCGCAGATGACGTCCCCCATCCGCCGCGCGCGCGCAGGCGCCGTGGTCCTGGCCGGCTGCCTCGCGCTCGGCGCCTGCTCGGGCTCGCTGCCCGAGCCCGCCCCCGAGCCGGCCCAGGCTGTGGCGCCCCCGGTGCTCACCGCCGCGCAGTCCGAGACCGTGCTGGAACGGCTGGGGGAGGTGCTGGGGCAGGCTGACGCCGCCCTCGACCCCGCGCTACTGGCTGAGCGGGTCTCCGGCCCGGCGCTGGCGATGCGCGGCGCGGAGTACGTGCGCGCCAGCGCGACCGCCGGCGCGAAGCCGCCCACGGCGCTCCCGGTGACGGCCCAGTCGAGCGTGGTCCCCGACACGACGGAGTGGCCCCGGACCCAGCTGGTGGTCACCGAGCAGCCGGAGGACCTGCAGGCCCCGCGCATCCTGGTGCTGCAGCAGGCCTCGCCCCGTGAGCCGTACAAGTTGTGGGGGTGGGCCCGCCTGGGCGGCGGTGTGC
Organism: Cellulomonas chengniuliangii; assembly: GCF_024508335.1. Classification (NCBI taxonomy): domain Bacteria; kingdom Bacillati; phylum Actinomycetota; class Actinomycetes; order Micrococcales; family Cellulomonadaceae; genus Cellulomonas; species Cellulomonas chengniuliangii. The sequence continues at coordinate 1,055,822 of NZ_CP101988.1, forward strand.
AGATGCCGCCGACTGCCGACATCGCGTTGGGCAGCCAGCCGGTCGCCCTCGACGACGAGTCGCTGCTCGTGAAGCCGGCCGACCTGATGGGCCTGTACGCGGACGTGCTCACCAACGGGGACGCCTCCCCGCACGCGGCGACCTTCGGCCCTGACTTCTTCCGCACGACGATCGAGGGCCGCCGGGCCGAGTCGCAGGCGAGCGTGCAGGCCGTCGGCACGGCAGCCGAGTCCTACACGCCCGTGGGAGACGTGATCGCGCTGTCGACCGCGGACGGCGGGGCCCTCGTCGTCGCCGAGATGAGCACCGTGACCACCCTCGCGATCAGCCAGGGCAGCCTCACGCTCACCGACCCGTTCGAGGTGGCGTTGGCTGGCAAGGCCAGCGTCGGCAAGAATCTGTCCAGGACGTGGTCAGACGTCATCGTCTTCTACGTGCCGCCCGCAGGCTCGGTGACGCCCCAGGTCCAGGTGCTCGCCGCCGAGCACGCACTCACCGCCGTCACCGGCGAGTGAACTCGACGCTTACGCAGGAGAACCCACGATGAGCCAGCCGCCGAGCCAGCGCCCGCCCCTCGACGTCCGGGGCGCGATCGACCTCTCCGCCCTCGCGCGGCCGTCCACCCCGCCGCCCGGCGCGCCAGGCGGCCCCCCGGCCGCCGGGTCCTACGTGGTCGACGTCGGCGAGGCGGACTTCCCCGCACTGGTCCAGTCGTCCACCCAGTTCCCGGTCGTCGCCCTGCTGTGGGCCGCCTGGAGCGAGGTGAGCACCGGCCTCGCCCGCGACCTCGGGGCCCTCGCCGCGGAGTACGGCGGGCGATTCCTGCTGGCCCGCATCGATGTGGAGGCGAATCCCCAGATCGCGCAGGCCTTCCAGGTGCAGTCGGTGCCGACGGTGGTCGCCGTGCTCGCCGGCCAGCCGCTGCCGCTGTTCCAGGGCGCGCTCCCGGGCGACCAGGTCCGCGGGGTGCTCGACCAGGTGCTCGCCGCCGCCGCCGCGAACGGGATCACCGGAACGGCGCCGCTGGCCGACCAGGCCCCGGCTGACGCCCCCGAGGAGGAGGAGGAGCCGCCGTTGCCGCCTCTGCACCAGGCTGCCTTCGACGCGATCGAGCGCGACGACCTCGCGGCCGCCCAGGAGGCGTACGCCCAGGCCCTGCGCGAGAACCCCCGGGACGACATGGCGCGCGCCGGGCTGGCCCAGGTCGGCCTGCTCGAGCGGACCCGCGACGCCGATCTCGCCGCTGCCCGCGACGCCGCCGCCGCGGACGCGTCCGACGTCGCGGCGCAGCTCCTGGTCGCCGACCTCGATGTGCTGGGCGGCAAGGTGGAGGACGCCTTCGCCCGCCTGATCGACGTCGTGCGGATCACCGCGGGCGACGAGCGGGAGTCGGTCCGCCAGCGGCTCGTGGACTTGTTCGAGGTCGTGGGCGGGGACGACCCCCGGGTAGTCGCTGCCCGGCGGTCGCTCGCCAACGCCCTGTACTGACCGACCGACGGCAGCGCGTCGTCGTGCATGGAGGGCCGGGCCCGCGTCATCACGCGGGGCCGGCCCTCCGCGCATCCGCGCCCACCGGGGCCTTCCCGTGGCCGCCGGGCCCTCGTGACTCAGATCACGGGTCGCTCGCTTGACGCTCGGCGCCGGGCGCTCGTAATGTTCTGGACGTCGCCCGGCAGGGAGGAACGGACACCGAGGAGTGAACCTCGGAGGCCGGTCCCGCGGAGCGGCCACCAGGGCGTCATCCACGACGGCGACACGATCGCGGTCGAGGAGAGATGCCCGGCGGAGGCGCAGTATCCACCCCAGATCAGCTGGCAACAGCGGGTTTGACGGAAGGAAGCGGCTCGGCTAAGTTTCAACGGCTGCCTCCGGGCGGAAGGCGGACACCAAGGGAAGAACCTCGGTGGCCGCTCGACGGAGCAGCCACCCACACTTCATGATCACGGCGGTTCGTCCGTCGTGAGACTGTGGCGCGGGGTGGAGACGAGTCTCCTCCCACGAGTCCCTCGAAAGAGGGACTTGACGGAGGGAAGCGACTCCGCTAAGTTAGAACGGTTGCCTCCAGACGGGTTGCAAGGCCCGAACGGATGCGCGTCTGTTCCTTGAGAACTCAACAGTGTGCCAAGTAGTCGATGCCAAGATGGTTCATCGTCTGGTGGTTCCCCGCTTTTTGGTGGGGGGTTGCTGGTTGGTGAGTCTTGGTTGACATGGAGGCGTTGTCCACCCCGTGGGTGGCGTCTTCGAATCAGCCGAATTAACTGGCCCTGCTTTCGGGTGGGGCTGTTTCGTGTGTCGGTTTCCTTGCCGCTTCGGTGGTGGGGTGCCATGAGACATCTACGGAGAGTTTGATTCTGGCTCAGGACGAACGCTGGCGGCGTGCTTAACACATGCAAGTCGAACGGTGACGACAGGGCTTGCCCTGTCTGATCAGTGGCGAACGGGTGAGTAACACGTGAGTAACCTGCCCTTGACTCTGGAATAACCGCGGGAAACGGCGGCTAATACCGGATACGAGACGCACAGGCATCTGTAGCGTCTGGAAAGATTTATCGGTCAAGGATGGGCTCGCGGCCTATCAGCTTGTTGGTGGGGTGAAGGCCTACCAAGGCGACGACGGGTAGCCGGCCTGAGAGGGCGACCGGCCACACTGGGACTGAGATACGGCCCAGACTCCTACGGGAGGCAGCAGTGGGGAATATTGCACAATGGGCGCAAGCCTGATGCAGCGACGCCGCGTGAGGGATGACGGCCTTCGGGTTGTAAACCTCTTTCAGCAGGGAAGAAGCGAAAGTGACGGTACCTGCAGAAGAAGCGCCGGCTAACTACGTGCCAGCAGCCGCGGTAATACGTAGGGCGCAAGCGTTGTCCGGAATTATTGGGCGTAAAGAGCTCGTAGGCGGTTTGTCGCGTCTGCTGTGAAAACCTGAGGCTCAACCTCGGGCTTGCAGTGGGTACGGGCAGACTAGAGTGCGGTAGGGGTGACTGGAATTCCTGGTGTAGCGGTGGAATGCGCAGATATCAGGAGGAACACCGATGGCGAAGGCAGGTCACTGGGCCGCAACTGACGCTGAGGAGCGAAAGCATGGGGAGCGAACAGGATTAGATACCCTGGTAGTCCATGCCGTAAACGTTGGGCACTAGGTGTGGGGCTCATTCCACGAGTTCCGTGCCGCAGCAAACGCATTAAGTGCCCCGCCTGGGGAGTACGGCCGCAAGGCTAAAACTCAAAGAAATTGACGGGGGCCCGCACAAGCGGCGGAGCATGCGGATTAATTCGATGCAACGCGAAGAACCTTACCAAGGCTTGACATACACCGGAAAAGTGCAGAGATGTGCTCCCCGCAAGGTCGGTGTACAGGTGGTGCATGGTTGTCGTCAGCTCGTGTCGTGAGATGTTGGGTTAAGTCCCGCAACGAGCGCAACCCTCGTCCTATGTTGCCAGCGGGTCATGCCGGGGACTCATAGGAGACTGCCGGGGTCAACTCGGAGGAAGGTGGGGATGACGTCAAATCATCATGCCCCTTATGTCTTGGGCTTCACGCATGCTACAATGGCCGGTACAAAGGGCTGCGATACCGCGAGGTGGAGCGAATCCCAAAAAGCCGGTCTCAGTTCGGATTGGGGTCTGCAACTCGACCCCATGAAGTCGGAGTCGCTAGTAATCGCAGATCAGCAACGCTGCGGTGAATACGTTCCCGGGCCTTGTACACACCGCCCGTCAAGTCACGAAAGTCGGTAACACCCGAAGCCGGTGGCCCAACTCGCAAGAGGGGGAGCCGTCGAAGGTGGGACTGGCGATTGGGACTAAGTCGTAACAAGGTAGCCGTACCGGAAGGTGCGGCTGGATCACCTCCTTTCTAAGGAGCATCTGGCCAGGTCTCTTCGGGGGCCGGGTCCAGGCCCATGTCCCTGGCCGAACGAGCCGGGGGTGGAGCTCAAGGGTGGAACATCGACTATGGCCGGCTTCGCGCTGGCCTCCTTCTAGTACGTCTCGGGTTCGCCCGGGTCTGGAACACGAGGGGGTCTGATCGGGTCGGCTGGGCACGCTGTTGGGTCCTGAGGGAACAGCCGGAAGGTTGTTGTCTCGGGTTGCCCCGCTGGCTCGTCTTCGGATGGGTTGCGGTGGGGTGGCTGGATACGGGTCCGTGTGATCGGTCGAACCGCCCAGTTCTGGGTAGGCGCCGGTGTCAGCGCGGGGATCGTTCGTAGCTTGAGAACTGCACAGTGGACGCGAGCATCTTTGTAGAATTTTGTGGTCAAGTTTTTAAGGGCACAGGGTGGATGCCTTGGCACTAGGAGCCGATGAAGGACGTAGTAGCCTGCGATAAGCCTCGGGGAGTTGGCAAACGAACCGTGATCCGAGGATTTCCGAATGGGGAAACCCCGCTGGAGTCATGTCCAGTGACCCGCACCTGAATATATAGGGTGTGTGGAGGGAACGTCGGGAAGTGAAACATCTCAGTACCGACAGGAAGAGATATTCCGTGAGTAGTGGCGAGCGAAAGCGGATCAGGCCAAACCGTATGCGTGTGATAGCCGGCAGGCGTTGCGTGTGCGGGGTTGTGGGACCTTTCAGCTGGTTCTGCCGAATCAGCAGGGAGTCAGAAAGCCGCGTTATAGTCGAAGGGCATTGAAAGGCCCGGCACAGAGGGTGTGACCCCCGTAGACGAAATGACGTGGCCTCCCGAGGGGGATCCCAAGTAGCACGGGGCCCGAGAAATCCCGTGTGAATCCGGCAAGACCACTTGCTAAGCCTAAATACTACCTAGTGACCGATAGCGGACAAGTACCGTGAGGGAAAGGTGAAAAGTACCCCGGGAGGGGAGTGAAATAGTACCTGAAACCGTGTGCCTACAATCCGTTGGAGCCTCCCTAGCAGGGGTGACAGCGTGCCTTTTGAAGAATGAGCCTGCGAGTTAGTGGTACGTGGCGAGGTTAACCCGTGTGGGGAAGCCGTAGCGAAAGCGAGTCCGAATAGGGCGATACAGTCGCGTGCTCTAGACCCGAAGCGAAGTGATCTAGCCATGGGCAGGTTGAAGCGCGGGTAAGACCGCGTGGAGGACCGAACCCACTTGGGTTGAAAACCGAGGGGATGACCTGTGGTTAGGGGTGAAAGGCCAATCAAACTTCGTGATAGCTGGTTCTCCCCGAAATGCATTTAGGTGCAGCGTCACGTGTTTCTTACCGGAGGTAGAGCTACTGGATAGCCGATGGGCCCCACAAGGTTACTGACGTTAGCCAAACTCCGAATGCCGGTAAGTGAGAGCGTGGCAGTGAGACTGCGGGGGATAAGCTCCGTAGTCGAGAGGGAAACAGCCCAGACCACCAGCTAAGGCCCCCAAGCGTATGCTAAGTGGGAAAGGATGTGGAGTTGCACAGACAACCAGGAGGTTGGCTTAGAAGCAGCCACCCTTGAAAGAGTGCGTAATAGCTCACTGGTCAAGTGATTCCGCGCCGACAATGTAGCGGGGCTCAAGCATACCGCCGAAGCTGTGGCATTCACACAATAGCTTAGCCTTCGTGGTTCAGGCGTGTGGATGGGTAGGGGAGCGTCGTGTGGCGAGTGAAGTCGCGGGGTGACCCAGCGGTGGACGCCACACGAGTGAGAATGCAGGCATGAGTAGCGAAAGACGGGTGAGAAACCCGTCCGCCGAATGACCAAGGGTTCCAGGGCCAGGCTAATCCGCCCTGGGTAAGTCGGGACCTAAGGCGAGGCCGACAGGCGTAGTCGATGGACAACGGGTTGATATTCCCGTACCGGCGAAGAACCGCCCATACCGACCCCGGTGATGCTAAGCGCCCGAAGCCGTCCATCGTCCCTTCGGGGACACCGGGCGGGGGAGCGCGCGACCCGAGCCGGCAGTAGGTAAGCGCATTAACAGGGGTGACGCAGGAAGGTAGCCCAGCGTGGCGATGGTAGTCCACGTCCAAGGTTGTAGGGCGAGAGGTAGGCAAATCCGCCTCTCACATAGCCTGAGAACTGATGGTGACCGCGAATGCGGGATGATTGGGTGATCCTATGCTGCCAAGAAAAGCCTCGGCGCGAGGTTCTAGCCGCCCGTACCCTAAACCGACTCAGGTGGTCAGGTAGAGAATACTAAGGCGATCGAGAGAATCGTGGTTAAGGAACTCGGCAAAATGCCCCCGTAACTTCGGGAGAAGGGGGGCCCGAAGCGTGATCCCACTTGCTGGGGGAGCGTGGACGGCCGCAGAGACCAGGGGAAAGCGACTGTTTACTAAAAACACAGGTCCGTGCGAAGTCGCAAGACGATGTATACGGACTGACGCCTGCCCGGTGCTGGAAGGTTAAGAGGACGGGTCAGCCGCAAGGCGAAGCTCAGAATTTAAGCCCCAGTAAACGGCGGTGGTAACTATAACCATCCTAAGGTAGCGAAATTCCTTGTCGGGTAAGTTCCGACCTGCACGAATGGCGTAACGACTTTCCCGCTGTCTCAACCGCGAACTCGGCGAAATTGCACTACGAGTAAAGATGCTCGTTACGCGCAGCAGGACGGAAAGACCCCGGGACCTTTACTATAGCTTGGTATTGGTGTTCGGTGCGGCTTGTGTAGGATAGGTGGGAGACTGTGAAGCCGGCACGCCAGTGTCGGTGGAGTCAACGTTGAAATACCACTCTGGTCGCTCTGGATATCTAACCTCGGTCCGTCATCCGGACCAGGGACAGTGCCTGGTGGGTAGTTTAACTGGGGCGGTTGCCTCCTAAAATGTAACGGAGGCGCTCAAAGGTTCCCTCAGCCTGGTTGGCAATCAGGTGTCGAGTGCAAGTGCACAAGGGAGCTTGACTGTGAGACTGACAGGTCGAGCAGGGACGAAAGTCGGAACTAGTGATCCGGCGGTGGCTTGTGGAAGCGCCGTCGCTCAACGGATAAAAGGTACCCCGGGGATAACAGGCTGATCTTGCCCAAGAGTCCATATCGACGGCATGGTTTGGCACCTCGATGTCGGCTCGTCGCATCCTGGGGCTGGAGTAGGTCCCAAGGGTTGGGCTGTTCGCCCATTAAAGCGGTACGCGAGCTGGGTTTAGAACGTCGTGAGACAGTTCGGTCCCTATCCGCTGCGCGCGCAGGAAACTTGAGAAGGGCTGTCCCTAGTACGAGAGGACCGGGACGGACGAACCTCTGGTGTGCCAGTTGTTCCGCCAGGAGCACGGCTGGTTGGCTACGTTCGGAAGGGATAACCGCTGAAAGCATCTAAGCGGGAAGCCTGCTTCAAGATGAGGTTTCCATGGGGACTAGTGCCCCGAGAGGCTCCCAGCTAGACCACTGGGTAGATAGGCCGGATGTGGAAGGCAGGACGAAAGACTGCTGGAGCTGACCGGTACTAATAAGCCGATGACTTCACCACACTACATTGCTACGCGTCCACTGTGCGGTTCCCGAGATACGAACGGGAATCATCCCGAGATTCATATCTCCATAGAGTTACGGCGGTCATAGCGAAGGGGAAACGCCCGGTCCCATTCCGAACCCGGAAGCTAAGCCCTTCAGCGCCGATGGTACTGCACTCGCCAGGGTGTGGGAGAGTAGGTCGCCGCCGGAACATCATTCAGGAAGAGCCATCCCCTATGGGGATGGCTCTTTCTGTTTTGCCCACATGACACGCCCCCGCGTCCCCGATCCCGGGAGCCCGCACGGCGGCGTCTCGGGGCGCGGGACGCTGCGTCGCCCTGCGCTCGAGGTTGTCTCGGACGATCCCGAAGGGCCGCCGAGGCAGGCCAGAGTGCGTTCGACGCCGGGAGCTTGTCGCTCCCGGCGTCGCTTTCCTCACTCCGCGATGAAGTAGACGGCTCCTAGCGGAGGAACGCGGACGGTCGCCGAGAACGGACGGCCATAGTGCGGCTCGGGAACGGCTTCGACCGCGCCGAGATTGCCCACACCAGAGCCGGCGTACACCGTGGCGTCAGTGTTGAGCGCTTCGATCCAGCGCCCGCCACTGGGCAGCGCGAGCCGATATCCCTCGTGCGGGGTGCCGGCGAAGTTCACGACCACCGCGACTTGGCGGCCTGCGGAGTCACGGCGCAGATAGGCGAGGACGTTGTGGTCGGCGTCGTTCGAGTCGATCCACTCGAAGCCCTGCGGCGAGTCGTCGAGCTCCCAGAGGGCCGGAGTCTCGCGGTACAGGCGGTTGAGGTCGCGCACCAGGTGATGGACCCCCGCGTGCAGCGGATTGTCGAGCAGCCACCAGTCGAGGCTGCGCGACTCCGACCACTCCGCGCCCTGGCCGAACTCGGAGCCCATGAAGAGCAGCTGCTTGCCCGGGTGGGACCACTGGTAGGCGAGCAGCGCCCGCACATTCGCCAGCTTCTGCCAGTCGTCTCCCGGCATCTTCCCCATGAGGGAGCCCTTGCCGTGGACGACCTCGTCGTGGCTGATCGGCAGGATGAAGTGCTCGGTGAAGGCGTACACGAGGGAGAACGTGGCCTCGTTGTGGTGGTAGCGCCGGTTGATCGGCTCCTCCGCCATGTAGCGCAGGGTGTCGTTCATCCAGCCCATGTTCCACTTGAACCCGAACCCGAGCCCGCCCTGGTCAGTCGGGGCGGTCACTCCGGGCCAGGCGGTCGACTCCTCGGCGATGATCATCACGCCGGGGGTGCGCCGGTAGGCCGTGGCATTGGCCTCCTGGAGGAAGCCGATGGCCTCGAGGTTCTCCCGGCCACCATGGATGTTCGGGCGCCACTGCCCCGGCTGGCGGGAGTAGTCCAGGTACAGCATCGAGGCCACAGCGTCGACGCGCAGCGCGTCCACGTGGAACTCCTCGAGCCAGTAGGTCGCGTTGGCCACGAGGAAGTTGCGGACCTCGAGCCGTCCGTAGTTGAAGACGAACGTGCCCCAGTCCGGCTGCTCGCCCAGCAGGGGGTCCGGGTGCTCGTAGAGCGGGGTGCCGTCGAAACGGGCCAGCGCCCACTCGTCCTTGGGGAAGTGGGCGGGCACCCAGTCGACGATCACGCCAATCCCGGCGCGGTGCAGGGTGTCCACGAGGTGCCGGAAGTCGTCAGGGTGGCCGAACCGCGAGGTGGGCGCGTAGTACGAGGAGACCTGGTATCCCCAGGACCCGCCGAAGGGGTGCTCGGCCACGGGCATCAGCTCGACGTGGGTGAACCCCAGGTCCAGCACGTACTCGGTGAGCTGTGTCGCGAGCTCCCGGTAGGACAGGCCGGCCCGCCACGAGCCGAGGTGCACCTCGTAGATGCTCACCGGGCCGGTGTGCGGGTCACGCGAGGAGCGGCCCGCGAGCCAGGCGTCGTCGGTCCACTCGTGGCGGCTCTCGACCACGACAGACGCGGTCGCAGGGGGCACCTCGGTGCCCTTGGCCAAGGGGTCGGCCTTCTGCCGCCACGAGCCGTCGCGCCCGAGGATCTCGTACTTGTACCGCGCCCCTGCCTCGACGCCCGGGATGAAGAGCTCCCAGACGCCGCGGTCGCCCAGTGAGCGCATGGCGTTCTGGGTTCCCTGCCAGTGGTTGAAGTCGCCGACGACCCGGACCGCGACGGCGTTGGGCGCCCAGACGGCGAACGCCGTGCCGCGGACCTCGCCGAGCATGCTCGGGTAGGTGTGCGTGTTCGCGCCGAGCACGGTCCACAGCTGTTCGTGGCGGCCCTCGCGGATGAGGTGGCGATCGAGCTCGTGGACCGTCGGCAGGAACCGGTAGGGGTCGTCCGTGCGGGTGGTCTGGCCGGCGTACGTCACATCCAGCCGGTAGTCCGGCACCTGGTCGCCGGGCAGCACCACGAACCAGACGCCGTCCACCTCATGGGTGGCGGGGAACGAGCCCTGCTGGGTGACGACCTCGACGGCGTCGGCCAAGGGCCGCAGCACGCGGATCGTCGTCCGCCCGCTGTCGACGTGGGGCCCGAGCACGGAGTGCGGCTCGTGGGACATGCCCCGCGCGACCGCGTGCAGGCGCGCCGGGTCGACGGGGACGGGGACGAGCTCGGCCTGCCGGTTCATGTCCCTACCCAACCACCAGGAAGGGCCGTCCGCACCGTCTCCACGCGGGGAAGTACGAGGTCAGGGCGTGTAGGTGGCGGTGGACCCGCGCGCGACGAGGCGGGGGAGCGGCGCCATGTGCGATGCGACAGGGCCGTCAGCGAGCAGGTTGAGCACGCAATCGGCGGCTTGGGCGCCCATCGCGTGCACGTCCAAGCTCATCGCGGACAGCGGCGGGTGGGCGAGCCGGCACAGGGCGGAGTCGTCCCACGCGAGGATCGACAGCCGCTCGGGGACCGAGACGCCCATCTCCTGCGCGACGCCGAGCCCCGCGAGAGCCATCACGTCGTTGTCGTAGACGATCGCCGACGGGGCGCCCCGGCGGCCGAGGAGGGCACGGGTGGCCCGTGTCCCGGAGAGCTCCGTGTAGTCGCCCTCGACCACGGTGCCCTCGGCGCCCCGGCGGGTGCACTCGGAGAGGAACGCCTCGGTGCGGGTCTGCGTGTGCGCCAGGGCGGCGGGCCCGCTGACCCGGGCGAGGTGCAGGTGGCCGAGCGAGACGAGGTGCGCCACGGCGTCGCGCATCGCCTGCGCGTTGTCGATCCAGACGTTGGAGAACGGCAGGTCGCGGGTGGGGCCGCCGATGACCACGGCGGGGATGCCCAGCTCGGCGAGCACCGGCAGCCGCGGGTCGTCGGCCACGACGTTGACGACCACGACGGCGTCGACCATCTGGCCCTTGCCCCACCGGCGGTACGCGGCGATCTCGGCGTCGTGGTCGGGCACGACGTGCAGCAGGAGCGAGCGGTCGTCGGAGCCGAGCGTCTCCTCGATGCCGGCGATCAGCTCCATGAAGAAGGGCTCGAGCCCGAGCATCCGGGCAGGTCGAGCCAGCACCAGGCCCACGGCGTCCGCCCTGCTCGTCACGCGCGCCAGCCTAGTGCCAGGGCTCGTGCTGATGGCCCGGCCGCGACGTCGCACGCCGGGATGCGCCTGGGCCAAGGTTCCCGCCGGAGGATCGCGTGCGGCAGCCGTGCGCTACACTCCGGTCATACCGAACAGTCGGTTTGTTGCCGCTGAGCAGAGGAGCCCGGTGAGACGCTTCGAGGGGCAGGTCGCCGTCGTGACCGGCGCGAGCCGGGGCATCGGGCTCAGCATCGCGGAGCGGCTCGTCTCCGAGGGCGCCCAGGTGGTCATCACCGCACGAGACGAGGGCGCGCTGCGCGAGGCGGCGGTCAGCCTCGGCGCCCCGGAGGCCGTCCACCACGTCGCCGGTCGGGCCGACGACCCGGAGCACCGCGCCGCCGTGCTCGACCTCGTGGACCGGGAGCTCGGGCGGCTCGACCTGCTCGTGAACAACGCCGGGGTGAACCCGGCCTACGGGCCCGCGCTCGAGATCGACTCCGCGGTGGTCCGCAAGATCCTGGACGTCAACGTGGTGAGCGCCCTCGAGTGGTCGCGTGACGCCGTGGCGCACGGCCTGGCCGATGGGGACGGGGGCGCCATCGTCAACATCGCCTCGATCGCCGGACTCACGGCCAGCCCGGGCATCGCGTTCTACGGGGTGTCCAAGGCCGCGCTCATCTCGCTGACCACCCAGCTCGCCTTCGAGCTCGCGCCGCGGGTGCGCGTCAACGCCGTGGCCCCCGCGGTGGTCAAGACCGACTTCGCCCGCGCCCTGTACGCAGGACGGGAGGAGCAGGTCGCCGCGTCCTATCCTCTTGCCAGGCTGGGGACGCCGACGGACGTGTCGGGGCCCGTGGCGTTCCTGCTGTCGCGGGACGCCGGCTGGATCACCGGGCAGACGATCGTCATCGACGGCGGCGGCTCGATCAGCCCGGTCTCCTGAGGAAGGACAACCCCCGTGAAGAACTCGAGCGTCCAGGACAGCGTCAAGAAGGCCGCTGTCGACCTGTTCGCGACCCAGGGCTACGCGACGACCTCCGTTCAGCAGATCGTCGAGGCCGCGGGCGTCACCAAGGGTGCGATGTACCACTACTTCCGCTCCAAGGACGACCTGCTGTTCGCCATCTACGAGCAGCTGCTCACGCTGCAGGGCGAGCGCCTGTCCCAGATCGTCGACAGCGGGCTGCCGACCCAGGAGACCCTGCGCGCGGTGTGCGTCGACGTCATCGAGACGTCGATCGACTACCTGCCCGAGGGCACCGTCTTCTTCCGGTCCGTCCACATGCTCTCGGACGAGCGGCAGGAGGAGGTCAAGCGCAGGCGCCGGAAGTACCACGACGACTTCTCCTCCATCATCGAGCGCGGTCAGCGCGAGGGCGTCTACCGGGCCGACGTGCCGCGAGCCGTCCTAGTGGCGCACTTCTTCTCCGACGTGCACTACCTGTCGCACTGGTACTCGCCGGCCGGCCCTGAGAGCAAGGGCAAGATCGCCGCACAGATCACCGACCTCTTCCTGGACAGCCTCAGCGCCGACGCGCCAGCCCGGCGGCGATGATGCGCGCCTGGCGGGTCGAGGCCCATGGCGAGCCGCGCGACGTGCTGCGTCTGGTGGACGTCGACCGCCAGGCGCCGGGCCCTGGCCAGGTGCTGGTGCGGGCCCTCGCCGTGGCCGCCAACTTCCCCGACGTGCTGCTCGCCCGTGGCGAGTACCAGGTGAGGCCGGCGCTGCCGTTCGTGCCCGGTATCGAGCTGTGCGGGGAGGTCGTGGCCACCGGGGACGGGGTGGGACATCTCGTGCCGGGGCAGCGCGTGGTGGGGTCGCGCATCGGCGTGCTGGCGGAGTACGCCGTGCTCGACGCGGCGCTGGTGTTCCCGGCCCCCGAGCAGTTGAGCGACGCCGAGGCGGCAGCCCTGTACATCGGGCACCAGACCGGGCACTTCGGCCTCCACCGCAGGGCGCGGATCCAGCCCGGCGAGACGCTGCTGGTGCACGCCGCCGCAGGGGGAGTGGGCACGGCCGCCGTGCAGCTCGGCAAGGCGGCCGGGGCCCAGGTGATCGGCGTCGTCGGCAACGCCGCCAAGGTCGAGGTGGCGCGGGCCGCGGGCGCGGACGTCGTGGTGGACCGCAGCGCCGAGGACTTCGTCGAGGCGGTCGGGGAGGCCACCGGGGGACGAGGCGCGGATGTCGTCTACGACCCGGTGGGCGGGGACTCGTTCGACCGGTCGACGCGGTGCGTGGCGTTCGAGGGGCGGATCGTGGTGGTGGGCTTCGCGGGCGGCGTGATCCAGACGATGCGGCCGAGCCACGCCCTGCTGAAGAACTACGCGGTGCTCGGCCTCTACTGGGGGCTGTACGCGGAGCGCCGCCCCGACCTGGTCGCCGCGACGCATCGCGAGCTGACCCGCCTGGCGGCCGAAGGGCTGGTGCGGCCGGTGGTGCGTCAGGTCGTCCCCTTCGAGCAGGCCGCGGACGCGATCCAGCAGCTGGCAGACGGCACGACGGTCGGCCGGGTGGTCATCGCCGTGGCGTGACGACGACGGCGGCCCGGTCAGGGCGCGCCGCGACCAACCGGGAGGGGTGCGCAGTGGGACGACTCGACGGCAAGGTCGCCATCGTGACGGGGGGATCCCGCGGGCTCGGGGCCGCCTACGCCCGGGCGATGGTCCGGGAGGGCGCCCGGGTGGTGGTGGCCGACGTGCTCGACGACGAGGGCAAGCTGCTCGCCGACGAGCTGGGCGAGGCGGCGATCTTCCACCACCTCGACGTGACGGCGGAGGCCGGGTGGTCGGCCGTGGTCCGGGCCGTCGAGCAGATGTGGGGGCCGGCGGACGTGCTGGTCAACAACGCCGGGATCGCGACGGCCGGGTCGATCGAGTCGTACTCGCTCGCGAGCTGGAACGCGACGCTGGCGGTGAACGTCACGGGAGTGTTCCTGGGCGTCAAGGCGGTGGTGCCCGGCATGAAGGGGCTGGGCCGCGGCTCCATCATCAACGTGTCCTCGGTCGAGGGGCTCCGGGGGAGCGCGGCGCTCCACGGCTACGTGGCGAGCAAGTTCGCGGTGCGCGGGCTGACCAAGTCCGTCGCGATGGAGGTGGGGAAGCACGGCATCCGCGTGAACTCGATCCACCCGGGGTTCATCACCAGCGCGATGACGGAGCGGCTCGACCCGGAGCACCTGCCGATCCCCCTCGGCCGGCCGGCGGCCCCCGAGGAGGTCGCGGGGACGGTGGTGTTCCTGGCGAGCGACGAGTCCTCGTACTCGACGGGGGCCGAGTTCGTGGTGGACGGCGGGCTCGTCGCCGGGGTCGGGCACCGCTAAAGGGCTGTCGCCCGACCGTCCGACCGTCCGGCCCTCCGGCGCGAAGGGCACGGTTCGGTCACGACAACATACCGTCTAGTCGGTTTCTTGCTAGGGTGGGCCCACGACCGACACGACGAGGTGTTCATGTCCCGCAGCGCGGCCCCGGCCACAGCCGCCACCACACGGCTCTCGCTCCACGACGTCAGCGTGCGGTTCGGCGGCGTGGTGGCGCTCGACCACGTGGACCTGACCGTCTCGGACGGCGAGGTGGTCGGCCTCATCGGGCCCAACGGCGCCGGCAAGACGACCCTGTTCAACGTCGTGTGCGGCATCGTGCGACCGACTTCCGGCGAGGTGCGGATCGGCGCCTCGTCGCGGCCGCCGGTCACCCACCGGCTCGTCCGGGACGGCGTGGCCCGCACCTTGCAAGGGCTCGGGCTGTTCGCCGGGCTGACCGTGCGGGCCAACGTCATGGCAGGGCTCAGCACCGCGGCGCCCGGCATGCTCGCCGCCGCCCTGGGGGCTCCACGGGCTGCCAGGCACGAGCGGACGGCGGAGCGGCGGGCCGATGACGCCCTCGACGCGCTCGGCATCCGCGACACCGCGGGACGGCTGCCAGGGGACCTCCCGTACCCCGTGCGGAAGCGCGTCGCGCTGGCCCGCGCGTTGGTCAGCGATCCGGCGCTGCTGCTGCTCGACGAGCCGGCCGGCGGCCTCGGCGCCGCTGACATCACCGAGCTCGCGCAGACCGTCCGCGATCTCGCCGCCACCCGCGGGTGCGCGATCCTGCTGGTCGAGCACCACGTCGACCTGGTCATGTCGCTGTGCGACCGCGTCGCTGTGCTCGACTTCGGACGGCTCATCGCCGACGCGACGCCCGCCGAGGTCCAATCCGACCCCGCCGTGGTCGAGGCCTACCTGGGGATCGAGGCCGACGTGGCCCCGCACGGCGGGGGAGGACCACGATGACCGCGCCGACGGCGGCGCCCGGCGGCGGGCGGACGGGAGGCGGGCATCCGTTGCTCGACGTCGCCGGCCTCACCGCCGGGTACGGCGCCTCCCCGGTGCTGCGCGACGTGACGCTCCAAGTGCCGGCCGGCGACATCGTCGCGGTCGTGGGGGCGAACGGCGCGGGCAAGACGACGCTCCTGCGCGCGCTGTCCGGACTGGTGCGGCCCACCGCGGGGACCGCGCTCCTGGACGGGCAGGACCTGCTCGCGGCGCCCGTCGAGCAGAGGGTCCGCGCCGGCCTCGCCCACGTCCCCGAGGGGCACGGTGTGATCGTCGAGCTGACCGTCGACGAGAACCTGCGGCTGGGCGGCCTGTGGCGCGCCGGCGGACGGGACCTGCGGGCCGCCGTCGACGAGGTCTACGCCCTGTTCGAGCCGCTGGCCCGCCGCGCCGCCAGCCCGGGCCACCAGCTCTCCGGGGGTGAGCGGCAGATGCTCGCCGTGGGACGAGCCCTGGTGGCGGGCCCGCGGCTGCTCCTGCTCGACGAGCCCTCGCTGGGCCTGGCGCCCCGGGTCGTCGCCGACATCATGACGATGCTGCGCCGGCTCTGCGACGAGCGCGGGCTCACCATCCTGCTCGTCGAGCAGAACGTGCGCAGCGCGCTGTCGGTCGCCGACCACGGCGTCGTGCTGCACCTCGGCCAGGTCGTCGCCACCCGCCCCGCGCGCTCGCTGCTCCACGACGACGCGCTCCGCCACGCCTACCTGGGGTTCTGATGGACCACTTCCTGCACCTGCTGAGCAGCGGGCTCGCCCGCGGCGCCGTGTTCGCCGTCTTCGCCCTGGCCCTCGTGCTCATCTGGCGGGCGGCGCGCATCGTCAACTTCGCGCAGGGAGCCATGGCCGCGGCGACCACGTACGTCGCCTTCGCGGTCACGACGGCCACCGGCAGCTATTGGCTGGGCCTCGGCGCGGCGGTGCTGGGCGGGGCGGCGCTCGGCTTCGCCGTGGAGCGCGGGGTGATGCGGCACGTGGCTGGAAGATCCCCGCTGAACAGCGTGATCGTCGCGCTCGGCGTGGTGATGGTGCTGCAGGCGGTGCTCGGCATCGCGTTCGGCAACGACTACAAGCCGATGGCGGTGCCGTTCAGCATGGAGCCGCTGTGGGTGGCCGGGACGCCGCTGCTGTCGCCCTACGACCTGTACGTCCTGGGCGCCGTCGCGGTGCTCCTCGTGGCCTTCGGGCTGTTGTTCACGCGGACGTCGGTGGGGCTGCGGATGCGCGCCGCGGCCTTCGCCCCGGAGACGTCCCGGCTGCTCGGCGTCCCCGTCTCGCGGATGCTCACCCTCGGGTGGGCGCTCTCGGCAGCCGTCGGCGCCCTCGCCGCGGTGCTCGTCATCCCCACCGAGCTGGGGCTCAACCCCCACGCGACCGACACCCTGTTCGTCTACGCGTTCACGGTGGCGATCGTCGGGGGCCTCGACTCCCCGGTGGGCGCGGCCCTGGGCGGTCTGGCGGTGGGGGTGCTGCTCAGCATGGTGACCGGCTACCTCGGCTCGACTCTCGCGCCGATCGCCGTGCTGGCGCTCCTCGTGGTCGTGCTGATCGCGCGGCCCTCAGGGATCTTCAGCGCGAGGCAGGTGAGGCAGGCATGAGCGCCCACGTCCCCGTCCACGTCCACGGCTCCTGGCGGCGGCCCGGTCCGGCGACGCGACGGCTGGGCCTGACAGTGGCGGGGCTTGCGCTCGCGATCGGCGCCACCTTCGTGCTCGAGCCGTACCGCGCCTACCAGGTCGCCATCGTCGCCGCCTACTTGTGCGCCACTGCCGGCCTGACGCTCCTGGTGGGCAGGGGCGGGCAGCTGTCGCTCGGGCACGCCGCGCTCATGGCGGCCGGGGCGTACGGGTTCGGGCTCTCCTCGAACGCGCTCAGCGCCGCAGGAGCGAGCGGCGCCGTCCGCCTGGTGGTCCCGCTGGCCGCCGGAGTCCTCGCCGCCGCGGCCCTGGGAGCGCTGCTCGGCGCCGCCGGGGCGCGGCTGCGGGGCCCGTACCTGGCCGGGCTCACGCTGGCCGTCGTGGTGGCCGTGCCCGCGATCACCAGCACGTTCTCCCGGACCCTCGGCGGTGACCGCGGCCTGTGGATCGAGATCGAGCGGCGACCCGACGCGCTGCGCCCATGGGTCGGCGCCGAGCAGTGGCAGGCGTGGGTCGCGATCACCGCGGCCGCCCTGGTGCTGCTGGTGCTCGGCAACCTCGCCTCGGGCAGCGCGGGCCGCCAGATCGCCGCGGTGCGCGACGACGAGGCCGCGGCGAGGCTCGCCGGGATCGACGTGACCCGCGTCAAGGTCGTCAGCTTCACCCTCAGCGCCGCCGCGGCGGGGCTCGGCGGCGCCGTCCTGGCGTACGTCACCCAGATCGCCAACCCAGGCGCCTACTCGCTCGTCTTCTCGTTGTTCCTTGTGGTGGCCGTGGTCATCGGCGGGCTCGGGTCCCTCGCCGGGGCGTTCTGGGGGGCGCTGCTGCTCGTCGCGCTGCCCGAGGCCACCACCTCGATCGCCGAGACGCTCCCGGTCTCCCCGACGCTCGCCCAGCGGCTCGAGGGGAACCTCGCGCTGCTCGTCTTCGGGCTCCTGCTCATCGTGCTCATGATCGTCGCCCCGCGTGGCATCCACGGGGCGCTCGCCCGCGCCCGGGGCGCCCTGCGGCGCCGGTGGAGCGCGCGCGGCCCGGCGCCCGCCCCCGCGCCCGTCCCCGAGGGCGCGGCTGCCCGCGCGCCGACCACGGGGTGAGCCGCCTCCCGTCAGCCCCGGCCCGTCAGCCCGACCCCAGACGTCCGAACCGACCCTGACAGACCCGAGAGAAAGGTGTCACCGATGACACGTCCCAGGATCGTCCAGGTGGTCGCCGCGCTCGGCGTCGCCGCGCTCCTCGCCCCGCTGCTCGCCTCGTGCAGCGGGGACGCCGACGACGGCGCGAACCAGGGCGCGGCAGAGGGGGAGCCCGCGCCCGGCGTCACCGACACCACGGTGGTGGTGGGCACGCACCACCCGCTGACCGGGCCGGCGGCGGCCGGCTACGCGTCGATCTCCGCGGCCACCAGCGCCTACTTCGCGTACCTCAACGACAACGGCGGGGTGAACGGCCGCAGCATCGAGTACATCGTCAAGGACGACGGCTACAACCCCGCGACCACGCAGTCCGTGGTGCGCGAGCTGGTCCTCGAGGACCGTGTGTTCGCGGTGCTCAACGGCCTCGGCACGGCGCCGCACAGCGCGGTGCTGGACTTCCTCGACGAGAACGAGGTGCCCGACCTGTTCGTCGCGTCCGGCAGCCCGATCTTCAACCAGCCCGAGAAGTACCCGTGGACCTTCGGGTTCAACGCGGACTACACCGCCGAGGCCAAGGCGCTCGCGACGTACGCCCAGGAGCAGCACCCCGGCGCGACCGCGTGCCTGCTGGGCCAGGACGACGACCTCGGCGAGGACTTCGGTGCGGGCCTGCGCACCGTGCTGGGCGACGACGGCCTCGCCTCCGAGCAGGCCTACACGACGTCCAACCCCGACGTCTCGGCGCAGGTGGCCGCGATGAAGCAGGCCGGCTGCGAGGTGGTGTTCCTGGCGGCGATCAACGCGTTCAGCGCCCTGGCGGTCGGCACGGCCGCCAAGCTCGGCTACCAGCCCCAGTGGCTGTCGTCGTCGGTGGGCGGGGACTACGGCACCGTCTCGCAGTACCTCGGGGAGAACGCCGCGCTGCTCGAGGGCTTCGTCAGCGCCAACTACCTGCCGTCCCACTTCAGCGAGACGGACGAGTGGACCACGCTGTTCCGCCAGATCAACGACGAGTACAACGAGGGGGCGCCGTTCGACGGGAACACCGTGTACGGCATGTCCGTGGGCTACCTGTTCGCCGAGGCGCTGGCGAACGCCGGTGGCACGCCGACCCGGCAGGGCATCGTCGACGCGGTGACGTCCGGGGACCTGCGCGGCAACGGGGTGGTGCCGCTCGCGCTCTCGACGACGAACAACGGCGCCTACCAGGGGGTCCAGGTCACCGTGGTCGCGGGCGGGGTGCAGGAGTACGTCGGCGAGCCGTACACGGCGGAGGCGGGGGACGGCCCGGTGGCGCCGTACACGGGCGGCCCGGTGGCGCTCGAGGACGACGGCGTCCCGACGTCCTGACACCGCCCGGCGCGGCCCGCACACCCGCGGCGCCGCACGGCACAGGACCTGTGCCGTGCGGCGCCGCAGGCGTCTCAGGCCTCGGGCGTGAACGTCGCGACGAGCTCGCGCTTGAGGACCTTGCCGCTCGCCCCCACGGGCAGCGCGTCGACCACGTGCACGTGGCGCGGGTACTTGTACGCCGCGATCCGCTCCTTGGCGAACGCCACCACGTCCTCGCCGTCGAGGCTGGCGCCCGGCGAGGCGACCACGGCCGCGTGGATCTCCTGCCCACGGGCCGCGTCCGGCAGCCCGAAGACGGCCGCGATGGCGACGCCGGGATGGCGCACCAGGATCTGCTCGACCTCGCTCGGGTACACGTTGTAGCCGCTGCGCACCAGCATGTCCTTCTTGCGGTCCACGATGGTGAGGATGCCCTCGGCGTCCTGCGTGCCGAGGTCGCCCGTGCGGAACCAGCCGTCCACCATCACCGCAGCCGTGTCCTCCGGCCGGCCCAGGTAGCCCTTGAACAGGTTGTGCCCGCGGACCACGACCTCCCCGACGACCCCCGGCGGCAGGAGCTCGACCGAGTCCTCGACCGCGGCGTCCGCGATCGCGACGTCGACCCCCCACAGCGCGCGTCCCACGGTGCCCGGGCGCGGCGGCTCGGTGACGTAGTTGAACGACACCGTCGGGGAGGTCTCGGTGAGCCCGTAGCCCTCGTGCACCGAGGCGCCGAACGTCGCCTCGAACTGCTCGAGCACCGCCACCGGCAGGGCGGACCCCCCGGAGACCGCGTACCGCAGCGGCGGCCGCCCCGGGTGCTCGGCGGCGGCCGCCAGCAACGCCACGTACATCGTGGGCACCGCGGTGAACACCGTGGCCCCGTGCCGCACCATCAGGTCGAGCGCCTCCACCGGGTCGAACCGGGGGATCAGCAGCACGGTGGCGCCGCGCCGGAACGCGGTGTTCATCACCGAGCTCTGCCCGAAGCTGTGGAACAGCGGGAGCCCGCCGAACACCACATCGTCGGCGGTCATGTCGAACGTGTCGATGAGCGCCACGTGCACCTGCTCGACCAGCGCGAGGTGCGAGCCCACGGCGCCCTTGGGCCGCCCGGTGGTGCCGCTGGTGTAGAGCACCGTCGCCGCCGCCAGCGGGTTGACGGGCTCGAGACGGCTGATCGGCTCGGCGACCGAGGCCTCGTCCTCGAGGCGGGGGACGCCGCTCTGCGCTGCGAGCGCCTCCGGGAGGAGCACGGACACGATCGGCACGCGGGCGGCGGCTGCGGCGGGCGCCGCCACCGGGAGCAGCGGCGCCGCGACCACGAGGACCCGGGCGCCGCTGTCGCGCAGCACGTGCTCGATCTCCTCCGCCTTGAACAGCAGGTGGACGGGGACCACGACCGCGCCGAGCGCGAGCACCGCGTAGTACACGCGCGGGAAGTCGGGGACGTTCGGCACCAGCATCGCCACGCGGTCGCCCGGGCCGATGCCGCGGGCCCGCAGCGCGCCCGCGTAGCCGCAGGCCTGGGCCCACAGGTCCCGGTAGGTCGTGGACGTGCCCGCCCAGACCACCGCCGTCCGGTCGGGGGTGCGACGGGCCTGCTCGGCGAGGATCGAGGCCACCGACAGGCTGCCGTGGCCGAGCCCGGCCAGCGTGGGGTCCGGCGCGGTCTGGGCGGCCGGGGGAGAGGGGTCGAGGTGTGGTGAGGGCTCGAGCGGTGGAGAGGACTCGAGCGGTGGCGAGGACTGGGGTGTCGACATCGTTGCCCTTCCTTTCATCGTCGTGGTCGACGTGCTCCGGTGTTGTGGCACACCACCGGTGGGACAGCTCAGGGCGCGAGGGCATCGGCCTCGTCGGGTGTGGCGGTGCGGCGTGCCTCGGCGGCGCCGAGCGAGGCGCGGTGCACCTCGTCGGGCCCGTCGGCCAGGCGCAGCGCCCGTGCGGCGGCGAACATCGCGGCGAGGGGCTCGTCGTCGTCGAGCCCCGCGGCGCCGAAGAGCTGCATGGCGCGGTCCAGGATCTGCTGCACGGCGCCCGGCACGGCGACCTTGATCGCCTGGATCTCCGTCATCGCGGCGCGGTTGCCCACGGTGTCCATGAGCCACGCGGTCTTCAGCACGAGGAGGCGCAGGGCCTCGATGGTCCAGCGCGACTCCGCGAGCCACTCCCGCACGACTCCTTGGGCCGCGAGCGGGCGGCCGAACGCGACGCGCTGCCGGGCTCGGGCGCCCATCAGGTCCATGGCGCGCTCGGCCATGCCCAGCGCCCGCATGCAGTGGTGGACGCGCCCTGGCCCGAGCCGCGCCTGCGCGATGGCGAACCCGTCGCCCTCGCCCCGCACCAGGTTCTCGACCGGGACGCGCGCGTCCTCGAACACCACCTCCGCGTGGCCGCCGTGGTCCCGGTCGTCGTAGCCGAAGACGCTCAGCGGCCGGACGACCCGGACGCCGGGGGTGTCACGCGGCACCAGGATCATGCTCTGCCGCCGGTGCCGAGCCGCCTGGGGATCGGTGGTCCCCATCACGACCAGGAGCGCCGCGTCGGGGTTCATCGCGCCCGTCGACCACCACTTGCGGCCCGTGACGACGTAGGAGTCGCCGTCCCGGCGGATGCGGGTGGCCAGGCCGGCCGCGTCCGAGGACGCGACGTCCGGCTCGGTCATGCAGAAGGCGGAGCGGATGGACCCCGCGAGCAGGGGGGCCAGCCAGCGCTCCCGCTGGGCGGGAGTGCCGAACTCGTGCAGGAGCTCCATGTTCCCCGAGTCCGGCGCCGCGCAGTTCATCGCGACCGGCGCGAGCTGGGGGCTGCGGCCGCTCAGCTCGGCCACCGGGGCGTACTGCAGCGTGGTCAGCCCGCGGCCGCCGTCGCCGTGCTCGCCGGGCAGGAACAGGTTCCACAGGCCGCGCTCGCGGGCGTCGTCGCGGAGCAGGCCCACGACGGGGCGCAGGGACCACACGTCCGGCGTCTGCGCGACCTCCCGGCGCAGGACGGGCTCGGCGGGGTAGACGCAGTCCTCCAGGAAGTCCCGCATGAGGTCCGCATGCTTCGAGGCGGTGGCGTCGGGGGCGAAGTCCATGTCGTCTCCTACCTGGCGGTGGCGCTGGTCGTGCCCAGGCAGGCGAGCCCGTGGGCGGCGAGCGGGGCGACGAGCGCGCCCACGGTGTCGAAGCCGGGCCCGACGGTCTCGCCCGCCCGGTGCCGGTAGTGGACCCCCTCGAGGATGATCGCCAGCTTGTACGCGGCGAAGGCCCGGTACCAGGACAGCTCGGGGACCCGGACGCGTCTCTCGGCGCTGTACGCGTCGACGAGCTCGTCGAACGCGGGGTATCCCGCCGTGGTGTCGACGGCGCTGGTGGCGATGCCGAGCGAGTCTCCGCCGATCGCGCGGATGTCCCAGTACAGGGCCAGCAGCCCGAGGTCGGTGAGGGAGTCGCCGTGGGTGGCCATCTCCCAGTCGAGGACCGCCGCGAGGCGGGGCGCGCCGTCGGCGCCGACCTGGACGATGACGTTGTCGAGGCGGTAGTCCCCGTGCAGCAGGGAGTCCTGGGTGGTCGCGGGCACGCTCGTGCGGAGCCGGTCCTGGAGGTGGTCGAGCTCGGGCATCGGACGGCTGCGGGACAGGTCGTACTGCGCGCCCCAGCGTCGCACCTGCCGGGCGAGGAACCCGTCAGGGCGTCCGAGGGTCCCGAGCCCGATCGCGGCCGGGTCGAGACCGTGCAGCCGGCCGAGCGTGGCGGCCAGGTCGAGGCTGAGACCCCGCAGCTGGGATGCGGTGAAGCCGGCGTTGTCGCTGGGGGTGCGCAGCACGTCGCCCTCGACGAGCCGCATCAGGTAGAAGGGCGTGCCCACGCCGGCTGCGCCGTCGGCGTCGTCGTGATGGAGCTCGGCGCGGGGGACCGGCACCGACGTCGGCGCCAGCGCGGCGATGACGCGGTGCTCGCGGGCCATGTCGTGGGCGGTGCTGAGCACGTGGCCGAGCGGTGGCCTGCGCAGCACCAGGGGCGTGGCGGCGCCGTCCAGGCGGTAGGTGAGGTTGGAGCGCCCTCCGTCGAGGAGGGTGGCGCGCAGCGGGGCGGCGGTGACGAGGTCGGGGCGCACGGCGCGCAGCCATCGTTCGAGCGTTGCGGTGGACAGGCCCACCGGGTCGGTCGGGTGCTCGCTCACAGTCGGCGTCTCTCCGCTGAGGTCGTGGCGACGCGCCCCGGTGGGGCGGTGGCCCTGGAGCGCCAACGTAACATACCGGCCAGTCGGTTTGGTGGATGGCGGTGGCTGGACCGCGACCGGGAGCCCGGGCGTCACGCGACGAGTCGGGCCTCGACCGCGGCGCGCAGCGCTGCCGGGATCGGCACGGGCCGGCGGTGGGCCCGATCGACGAAGACGTGCACGAAGCGGCCCGTGGCGAGCAGCTCGCCGTCCCGCTCCCGGAAGATGCCGGTCTCCCAGGTGAGGCTCGTCGAGCCGAGCCGCCCGGCGCGCAGGCCCACCACCAGCACGTCGGGGTAGCTCCCTGACGCCGTGTACTCGCACGAGGAGGCCTTGCACACCCCGATGGAGGGGCCGTCCACCAGGTCGAGGCCGCCGTGCTCGATCAGCCACGTGTTGATGGTCGTGTCCATCGCCTCGTAGTAGACGGCGTTGTTGACGTGGCCGTACACGTCGTTGTCGTTCCAGCGCGTCGCGAACGACGCCAGGTGCCCGTACTCGTCCATGTCTCCACCTCGTCGTGGGTGCGGATCGTGTGTTCGGTCAGGTGCCCCGCAGGACGTAGGAGAACGCGGCGTGCGCGCGCTCGGCGCTGGGCTCCTCGCCCGTCACCAGGTCGGCGTAGGTGAACGACTCGGAGATGCGGACCAGCAGGTAGGCCAGGTCGTGGGCGGGCAGCCCGAGCGTCAGGCAGCCGGCCTCGGACTCCGCGCGGAGGACGTGCTCGGTCACCGCGACGTAGCGCCGCTGCACCTGGCTCTCCTTGGTGGTCAGCAGGCGCAGCGCCCGAGCGGGCTCGCGGCGCAGGAACGCCCGGAAGTAGTCGGCCGAGATGAGCGCGTCGACGAACTCGGTGAGCAGGGCGACGACCCGGTCGGCGCCGCGCCCCGCGGCGAGGGTGTCGGCGTGGGTCAGCGTCGGCACGGCCAGCGACCACAGCACCTCGGAGAGCAGGGCGTCGCGGTTGCCCACCCAGCGGAACAGCGACGTGCGGTCCACCCCCAGGCTGGCCGCGAGGTCGCCCATGTCGACGCGCTCGCCTGCCACGAACGTCTTGCGGGCGAGCAGGAAGGCGCGCAGCGCGTCCGGGTGCCCGTCGGGGCCCTGCTCGAGCCGCCGGGACAGCCGGCTCGGCGCGAGCGCGGCCCCGAGGTCCCCGAGGCCCGGGACCCGGGGCGCCGTGGCGGTCGAGGTGGCGGTCGAGGTCATGCCCGCACAGTAACGACCGGGCAGAACGGGTGCAACATTCTGCAGAATGATGCATAGTGGCGGGAACGACACCCCCGAGCGATGGAGCCCAGGATGCGGTCAGACCTGTTGAGCAGCGACTTCTACTCGTTCCAGGACAGCCTCAGCCCGCGGGAGGTCGAGGCGACACTGGCCGTGCGCGACTTCTTCGAGGCCGAGGTCGGTCCCATCGTGAACGACTTCTGGGCGCGCGCCGAGTTCCCCAGCCACCTCGTCAAGCCGCTCGCCGGGCTCGGCCTGCTCGGCGCCGCCTGGGAGGAGTCCCGGCAGTTCGAGAACTCGGCCCAGTGGCGCGGCTGGATCGCCCTCGAGATGTCCCGCGTCGACGCGTCGGTGTCCTCGTTCGTGGGCGTGCAGAGCGGGCTCGCCATGGGGTCCATCGCGAACGGCGGCTCGCCCGCCCAACGCCAGGAGTGGCTGCCCCAGATGGCCACCGGCGAGGTCGTCGGCGCCTTTGGCCTCACCGAGCCGCTGTCCGGCTCCGACTCAGCGCGCGGCCTGCGCACCACCGCCGAACGGCGCGGCGAGGGCTGGGTGCTCAACGGCGCCAAGCGCTGGATCGGCAACGGGACCTTCGCGGACATCGTGGTGATCGCCGCCCGCGACGCCGCGGACGGGCAGGTCAAGAGCTTCCTGGTGCCCACCGCCACCCCAGGGTTCGCCGCCGCCAAGATCGAGGGCAAGCAGAGCCTGCGAATCGTGCAGAACGCCGACATCACCCTCCAGGACGTCGTGGTGCCCGACGAGCTCCGGCTGCCCGGCGTCGAGTCCTTCCGCGACGTGGCCACCGTGCTGCGGCTCACCCGCGCCGAGGTGGCGTGGCAGGCCGTCGGCAACTCGATCGGCGCGTACGAGGCGGCAGTCGCCTACGCGAGGGAGCGGGAGCAGTTCGGGCGGCCCATCGGCGCCCACCAGCTCGTCCAGGACCTGCTCGCGCGGTGCCTGGGCAACATCACGGCCAGCATCGCGCTGTGCATGCAGGTCTCACGCCTGCTCGACGAGGGCCGCCAGCTCGACGAGCACGCGGCACTCGCCAAGTCCTTCGCCACCAGCCGGATGCGCGAGACCGTCGCCTGGTCGCGGGAGATCCTCGGCGGCAACGGGATCCTGCTGCAGAACGACGTCGCCCGGCACTTCGCCGACGCCGAGGGCATCTACTCCTACGAGGGCACCCGCGAGATGAACAGCCTCATCGTCGGCCGGGCGATCACCGGCCACGCCGCGTTCGCGTAGCGCCCAGCCACCGCCCGAGAGGACTCCGCCATGCCCGCGCCAGCCCAGCCGGAAGCCGTCATCGTCTCCGCCACCAGGTCGCCCATCGGCCGGGCCTTCAAAGGGTCCCTCGCCGACGTCCGCGCCGACGACCTGGCCGCCACCATGGTCGCCGCCGCGCTCGCGGCCGTCCCCGCGCTGGACCCCGAGCGCATCGACGACCTCATCCTGGGCTGCGGCCTGCCCGGGGGCGAGCAGGGCATGAACATGGCCCGTGTGGTGGCCGTGCTGCTCGGGCTCGACACGGTGCCCGGCACGACCGTCACCCGCTACTGCGCGTCCAGCCTGCAGTCCACCCGGATGGCCTTCCACGCGATCAAGGCCGGGGAGGGCGACGCGTTCGTCTCCGCGGGAGTCGAGACGGTCAGCCGCTCGACCCGCGGCACGAGCGACCACATCCCGGGGGAGGACCTGCGCAACCCGCGGCTCGCCGACGCGATGGCGCGCAGCGACAAGCTCGCAGCCGGCGGGGGGCGCTGGGCGGACCCTCGCGCCGTGGGCGACCTGCCGGACGTGTACGTGGCGATGGGCCAGACCGCCGAGAACGTCGCCGAGCTGTGCGGGATCACCCGCGACGAGCAGGACGAGTTCGCGGCCCGCAGCCAGCAACGCGCCCAGGACGCGCTGGCCAGCGGGTTCTGGGAACGGGAGATCACGCCGGTGCTGCGGCCGGACGGAACCGTGGTCGCGCGCGACGACGGCCCGCGTGCCGGGGTGACCGTCGACTCGCTCGCCGGCCTGGACCCGGTGTTCCGGCCGGACGGCACAGTGACTGCGGGGAACTGCTGCGCCCTCAACGACGGCGCGGCAGCCCTGGTGATCATGAGCGAGAGGCTCGCCGACGAGCTGGGCCTCGCGCCTCTCGCCCGGATCGTGTCGACCGGCGTCAGCGGGCTCTCGCCCGAGGTGATGGGCCTGGGGCCCGTCGAGGCGAGCCGGCAGGCCCTCGCCCGGGCCGGGCTCGGCATCGACGACATGGACCTGGTCGAGGTCAACGAGGCGTTCGCCGCGCAGGTGCTGCCCTCCGCGCGGCAGCTCGGTGTCGACCCGGAGCGCCTGAACGTCCACGGCGGCGCCATCGCCGTCGGGCACCCGTTCGGCATGACCGGGGCCCGGATCACCGCGACCCTTCTCAACGGGCTGGCCGCGACGGACGGGCGGTACGGCCTCGAGACGATGTGCGTGGGCGGCGGCCAGGGGATGGCGATGGTGATCGAGCGGCTCCGCTGACCCGGTTGGCCACGCGGGCGGAGCTCGGCCCTAGGCTCAGCCGGCGAGCACCGAGATCGCGTCCGCCACCAGCGCGGGCTTCTCGGCGCCGTCGATCTCGACCGCCACATGGAGCGTGAGCCGCACTCCGAGGTCCACCCGCCGCGCGTCGGCCACCGTGCCGGTGGCCCGCACCCGGGAGCCGACGCGCACCGGCTGGAGGAACCGCACCCGGTCGAGCCCGTAGTTCACAGCCATCGTGACGCCCTCGACCACCAGGAGCGACGAGGTCAGCGCGGGCAGCAGCGAGAGCGTGAGGTAGCCGTGCGCGATCGGGGCGCCGAACGGGCCCGCGGCCGCGCGCTCGGGGTCGACGTGGATCCACTGCTCGTCGTCCGTCGCGGCGGCGAACGCGTCGACGCGGTCCTGCTCGACGGGGAGCCACTCCCCGGCGCCGAGGTCCGCGCCCGCGGCGTCGAGCAGGGCGGCAGGGCTGGCGAAGGCGCGCACGGCGGGCCCCCTAGCCCTGCGGCCCGCCGGCCACGTACAGCACCTGGCCCGAGACGAACGACGCCTCGTCCGAGCAGAGGTACGACGCGGCGGCCGCGATGTCGTCGGGCTGGCCGACCCGCCGCACGGGGATCTGCCGCGCGGCGGCGTCGAGGTACTCCTCGAAGGTGATGCCCAGGCGGGCGGCCGAGGCGCGGAGCATGTCGGTGGCGATGAAGCCGGGGGCGATGGCGTTGGCCGTGATGCCGAACGGGCCGAGCTCGATGGCCAGCGTCTTGGTGAAGCCCTGCAGGCCCGCCTTGGCGGCCGCGTAGTTCGCCTGCCCGCGGTTGCCGAGAGCGGAGGTGCTCGACAGGTTGACCACCCGGCCCCACCGCGCCTCGACCTGGTGGCGCTGCACCTCGCGGGCCATGAGGAACGCGCCGCGCAGGTGCACGGAGACGACGGCGTCCCAGTCCTCGTCGGCCATCTTGAACAGCAGGTTGTCCCGCAGGATGCCCGCGTTGTTGACGAGCACCGTGGGGGCGCCGAGCTCCTCGACGGTCCGTGCCACGGCGGCCCGCACGTCGGGCCCCGCGGCGACGTCCGCGCCGATGCCGATGGCACGCCCGCCCTTGTCGACGATCGCCTGGACGGTGGTGGCTGTGTCCTCCTCGCGCAGGTCGAGCACGGCGACGTGGCTCCCGTCGGCCGCCAGGCGGCGGGCGATCGCCGCGCCGATCCCGCGTGCTGCCCCGGTGACGATCGCGACTCGTGTCTCAGCCATGGGAGTGCAGGTCCTTCCGCTCGG
Organism: Cellulomonas chengniuliangii; assembly: GCF_024508335.1. Classification (NCBI taxonomy): domain Bacteria; kingdom Bacillati; phylum Actinomycetota; class Actinomycetes; order Micrococcales; family Cellulomonadaceae; genus Cellulomonas; species Cellulomonas chengniuliangii. The sequence continues at coordinate 1,084,321 of NZ_CP101988.1, forward strand.
GATCGGGATGCTCGCCGGCGTGGCCGTCGAGGTGGATGAGCTGGCGCAGAGCGCGGCCCTCGGCGAGCGCGTCCATCGCCTCGTTGACGCCTTCGAGTGTGATGCGCGCGGAGATGAGCCGCTCGACGGGAAGGCGGCCCTCGCGCCACAGCCGCGCGTACCGGGGCACGTCGCGCTCGGGCGTCGCGGAGCCGAGATAGCTGCCGATGATCGTGCGGGCCTCGGCGGTGAGCAGGAGCGGCGACACGGCGGCCCGGGCGTCGGGGGAGGGCAGCCCGACCGTCACGGTGCGCCCGCCCGGGGCGGTGGCGGCCAGCGCGGTCTCGAAGGCGCGCGGGTGGCCGGCGGCCTCGATCACGACGGGCGTGACGCGGCCCGAGTCGAGGAGCTGCTCGGGGGAGAGGGCCTCCTCGACCCCGCAGGCGCGCGCGTGCGCCAGCTTGGCGTCGTTGCTGTCCACGCCGATCACGTGGTGGCCGAGCGCGCGCGCCACGAGCGCCGCCGCGAGGCCGACGCCGCCGAGCCCGACGACCATGACGGTCTCGCCCGGGGCGGGCCGTGCCGCGTTGGCCACCGCCCCGCCCCCGGTGAGGACGGCGCATCCCAGGAGCGCGGCCACGTCGGGCGGCACGTCGGGGCCCACGCGGACCACTGACGCGCGGTCGACCACGGCGTGGGACGCGAAGGCGGAGACGCCGAGGTGGTGCGCGACCGGCTGCCCGTCGCGGTGCAGCCGCACGCCGCCGCCCAGCAGCGCGCCCGCGCCGTTGGCGGCGCTGCCGGCCGGGCACGGCAGCCGGCCGTCGCTCGCGCACGCGGCGCAGCGCCCGCAGCGGGGGAGGAACGTCATGACGACGCGATCGCCCACCTGGAGGCCGTCGACGCCCGCGCCCAGCTCCTCGACGATGCCCGCGGCCTCGTGGCCCAGCAGCATCGGGGTGGGCCGTGCCCGCGCGCCGTCCACCACGGAGAGGTCGGAGTGGCAGACGCCCGCCGTCTCGATCCGCACGAGCACCTCGCCGGCGCGGGGCGGGTCGAGCTCGAGCGGCCCCACGGCGAGCGGCCTGGATGCGGCGTACGGCGCCGGAGCGCCCACCGACTCGAGCACGGCGCCGAGGATCTGCATCGCGTGGCTCCTGTCCGAGCGGGCACGACGTCGTGCCCCACGGGCGCCGTTGTCCCGATATCAGGACGAAGCGCAATACCGACTGGACGGTACGTACTCCGCACGCTACACCAGCGCGGCGCCCGCGGGGCCCGATCGCCTCGGTCGGCGGGCCGCTCGGGTCAGTCGGCGGGCGTGCCCACCAGCGGCGCGTCCCCGACCAGCCCCACCGCCCGCAGGTCGTTCGCCGTCCGCAGCACCGGCGCCGCGACCAGGGCGTCCTCGTCGAGGCGCGCCGACGTCCGCACCCAGAACGTGGCCCGGGCGCCAGCCGGCAGGGTCACGAGGGCGTCGTCCACCACGGCGTCCGGGTCGAGCCGGTCCACCAGCAGCGTGACGTCGCGTGCGAGGGAGCGCGCCGTGACGTCCACCCGGTACCCGCCGTCCGCCGGCGTGGCCACGGCCTCGACCGGCGAGGGGTCAAGGTCGAGGTCGAGGTCCTCGGCCCACAGGTGCACCGCGCGGACGTCGTCGAGCTCGGCGACGAGCACCTCGCGGCGAGGCTCCCCCGGGGTGGCGACCTCTTCGGGCAGCGGGATCAGGGCCACCGACCGGGCGCCGACGCTCACCGGTTGGGACGCCGCGGCGAGCGGCGTCCCGTCGAAGAGCTCGCGCCGCAGGGCCACCACGCCACGCCACAGCTCGGGGCTGTCGTTGACCACCGCGAGGACGCGCCGGCCGTCCCGCTCGTGCACCGAGAGCACCCGGTCGGCGAACGCGTGCCGCAGCGCGTGCCACAGCGGCTTGCGTCGCTCGTCGGAGTCCACCGCCGCCCACGACGTCACCGGCCAGCAGTCGTTGAGCTGCCACACGATGGCGCCCGTGGTGCGCGGCCACCACGACCGGTAGTGGTCGATGGCGTGCCGCACGGCCCGCGCCTGGTTGAGCTGGGTGGCCCAGTGCCAGTCGGCGAAGTCCTCGGGGACGCCCAGGTGCGGCGCCAGGCCGCGGTCGAGCTTGCCGTTGCCGTCGTCGGCCTTCTGGTGCAGCAGGAACACCGGGTCCGTCTTGGCGAGCGGCGACCCGTCGGGGTTCCGGACCGCGCGCTGCAGGGTGGCCCACGTCGGGGGGCCCTGGAAGCCGAACTCCGAGCAGAACCTTGGCGCCGCGTCGCGGTACGCCGTGTAGTCCACCCGGTTCCAGACCTCCCACTCGTGGTGGGTGCCGTGGTCGGGGTCGTTCGGGTGCGTGCCCTCGGGCGCGGCGGCGGGGGAGTACGGGCTGCCGTCCATGTAGGGGCGCGTCGGGTCGAGCTCGGCGACGACGGCGGGGAACAGCTCGGTCGCGTACCGCCGACCCCACGTCGCGCCGTTGAGCCGGTCCTTCCAGCCCCAATCCTCGAAGCCCCAGAGGTTCTCGTTGCCGCCGTTCCACAGCACGAGCGAGGGGTGCGGGGTCAGCCGGGCGACGTTCTCCCGGGCCTCCGCCTCGAGCTCGTCCCAGAGCGGGTCCTCCTCGGGGTACGCCGCGCACGCCAGCAGGAAGTCCTGCCACACGAGCACGCCCCGCTCGTCGCAGACGTCGTAGAAGTCCTCCGACTCGTACACGCCGCCGCCCCAGACGCGCAGCAGGTTGAGGTTCGCGCCGACCGCCTGGTCCACCCGGCGGGCGACCTGCGCGCGGGTGACCCGGGTCAGCAGGTGGTCGTCGGGGATCCAGTTGGCGCCCTTGACGAAGATCGAGCGGCCGTTGACGCGGAGCGTGAAGGAGGACCCGAACTCGTCGGGGTGGGTGTCCAACTCGACGGTGCGGAACCCGATGCGGCGGCGCCAGGCGTCCAGCGCGATGGGGGCGGCGTCCTGGTCCGCGCCCACCGCCTCGAGGACGACGTCCAGGTCGAGCAGCGGCTGGGCGCCGTGGCCCACCGGCCACCACAGGGGCGCGTGCGGGACGGCGAGGTGGACGACGGCGGTGTCCTCGCCGAGGGCCAGGACCGCCTGGGCCTCGACGTCCGCGACGTGGGCCCGCACCACGAGCGTCGTGTCCGCGGAGCCGCCGAGCCCGGACCGCTCGACCCGGACGTGCGCCGCGACGCGCCCGAACCCCTCGGCGTCGACGGTGACCAGCGGGCGGACCTCGGCCAGGCGGGCGGTGCGCCACCGCTCGACGCGGACGGGCTTCCAGATGCCGGCGGTCTGCAGGTCGGGGCCCCAGTCCCAGCCGAAGCTGCACGCCATCTTGCGGACCATGTTGAAGGGGTGGGAGTAGGCGGCGGGGCGGGCCCCGAGCCGGGCCTCGAGGGCCTCGGCGTGCTGGAGCGCGGAGGCCAGGTCCACGACGAGGGTGCGGGGCGTCCCGTCGGCGGCGTCGCGCACGTCGAAGCGGTAGGAGCGGTGCTGGTTGGCGGTGCTGCCGACCAGGCGGTCGTCGAGCCGCACGTCGGCCACCGTGTCGAGGCCCTCGAACACCAGGTCGACGCGCTCGTCGTCGTCCGCGGGGGCGAGCGTCAATGGGCGGGTGTACCGCCAGCCGGCGCGGTGCAGCCAGGCGAGCGCCGTCTCGTTCTCGTCCAGGTAGGGGTCGGGGATGAGGCCTGCGGCGAGGAGGTCGGTGTGGACGGTGCCGGGGACCTCCGCGGCGACCTCTCGTCCCGCGAGCTCGGCGGGGACGGGCCCGGCCGTGGCCCGCAGGGTCCATCCGTCGTGCAGGTCCTGTGCGGTCATCCGGGGCGCTCCCTGCCTCTGGGGGCCCTCGCGTCGGCGCGCGCATCGTCGCGCGCGCCCTCGGTCATCGAGGCGAGGACCCTGGTGGACGCATTCTTAGGCAACTGAACAAAGTAAGTCAATCCCTTCTGCCCTATCGTCGAGCCATCCAGCCGACGAGGGAGCCGACCTGTGACAACGCACGACGCTGTGCACCAACACACCATGACACCGCGCAGAACGCCAGCCCACGGCCGGCCGCCGGGGGTCGACGTCGGCGGCTCGATCGTCCAGCTCCGCGCCGCGGGGGTCGGCGTGGTGGTGGACCTCGGCGGCGGCACGCTGCCACGCGTCCTGCACTGGGGCGCCGACCTCGGCCCGCTGGACCCCGGCGCCCTCGCCGCCCTGCGCACCGGCGCCCGGCCGACGCCCCTCGGCTTCCCCGTGGACGGCGAGGTCGAGATCGCGGTGCTGCCCGAGCAGTCCGCCGGCTACCTGGGCGCCCCCGGCCTGTCCGGTCACCGTGACGGGGCCGACTTCTCCACGGCCTTCCGGGTCGCCGCCGCCCGGCTAGAGCACGGCTCGGACGGCGCGCAACGGCTCGTCGTCGACGCGGCGGACGAGCACGCCGGCCTCGAGCTGCGGCTCGTGCTCGAGCTCACCGCGCAAGGCCTCGTGCGGCAGCAGGCGCGGCTCACGAGCACCGGGCGCGGCGTCTTCACGGTGGACGGGCTGCTGCTCACCCTGCCCGTGCCGGCGCGGGCCACCGAGCTGCTCGACTTCACCGGCCGGCACCTGCGCGAGCGCAGCCCTCAGAGGACGGCCTTCACGCACGGCGCCCGGCTCCGGGAGAACCGGCGCGGGCGGACCGGCTACGACGCCGCGCACGTGCTGGTGGCGGGCGTGGCGGGGTTCGCGCACCGGCACGGCGAGGTCTGGGGCGTGCACGTCGCGTGGTCGGGCAACCACCGCTCGCTCGCCGAGCGCAGCCACTACAACCCCGGGCTGCTGGGCGGCGGCGAGCTGCTGCTGCCCGGGGAGGTGCGGCTGACGCCGGGGGAGTCGTACACGACGCCGTGGCTGTACGGCTCCCACGGCCACGGGCTCGACGCGCTCGCGGCGCGGTTCCACGAATGGATGCGCGCCCGGCCGCAGCACCCACGGCGCCCGCGCCCCGTCGTGGCCAACACGTGGGAGGCGGTGTACTTCCAGCACGACCTCGAGCGGCTGACGGACCTGGCGGACGCGGCGGCGGCCGTCGGCGTCGAGCGTTTCGTGCTCGACGACGGCTGGTTCGGCTCGCGCCGCGACGACTCCACAGGGCTCGGCGACTGGTTCGTCTCCGCGGAGGCGTGGCCCGACGGCCTCGGGCCGCTCGTGGAGCACGTGACTGGGCTGGGCATGGAGTTCGGGCTGTGGGTCGAGCCGGAGATGGTCAACCCCGACTCGGACGTGGCCCGCGCGCACCCGGACTGGATGCTCCGTGCGCCCAGCCGCCTCCCGCGCGAGGCGCGCCACCAGCAGGTGCTCGACCTCGGCCGCCCGGAGGCGTTCGCGTACATCCTGGAGCGGCTTGACGCGCTGCTGACGGAGTACCCCATCGCATACCTCAAGTGGGACCACAACCGGGACCTGGTCGACGCGGGCCACGGCTCGCGCGGCGTGGGCGGCGTGCACGGGCAGACCCGGGCGGTCTACCGCCTGCTCGACGAGCTCCGCGCGCTGCACCCTGGTGTCGAGGTCGAGTCATGCTCGTCCGGCGGCGGCCGTGTCGACCTGGAGATCCTGGAGCGGACCGACCGGGTGTGGACCAGCGACTGCATCGACGCCCTGGAGCGCCAGCAGATCCAGCGCTGGACCAACCTGCTGGTCCCGCTCGAGGTGATGGGCGCGCACGTCGGGTCGGGGTCCGCGCACTCGACCGGGCGCCGCCACCCGCTGTCCTTCCGCGCGGGCACGGCGCTGTTCGGGCACCTGGGCGTCGAGTGGGACCTGCGCGAGGCCGACGCGGACGAGCGCGCGGAGCTCGCGGCGTGGATCGGGCTGTACAAGGAGGTGCGCTCCCTGCTGCACACCGGCGTGGCGGTGCACGCCGACGTGGCCGACCCGGCCTACGACGTGCACGGCGTGGTGGCGCAGGACGGCTCGGACGCGCTGTTCGCCGTGGTCGCGACCGCCACCTCGGCGGCCTATCCGACCGGCCGGGTGACCTTCCCAGGGCTCGACCCGGAGGCCTCGTACCACCTGCGCCCGCAGGCTCCGGGCGACGTCGTGGACGGTGTGGCGAGCGGCTCGCTCGTGCTGCCGTGGTGGACCCCCGAGGGGGTGTGGCTGCCGGGCCGCGTGCTCGCGGAGGTCGGTGTGGAGGCGCCGGTGCTCTTCCCGGAGCGGTTGGTGCTGCTGCGCGCGACCCGTGGGTGATCCGCACTGATTGCCCAGGTCACGCAGGGCAGGTCACAAAGAGGACACAATCCTTGACAGCGATACTTTGGACAGTTAAGAAAGTAACCGCTGAGTGGCCCGACGCAGTGCCGCGCCGCCGACAGGGACGTCGCGGAAGGTCTCAGCACAACCTCGTCACGACGTGGTGACGACCAGACCGAGGGATCACAGATGCTCCTCTTCACTCGGCGCCCCGGGAGGCGCCTGGCCTGGACCGCGGCCGCCGTCGCCTCGGTCGCCGCTCTCAGCCTGAGCGCCTGCTCCGGATCCGACCCCGCCGGCGCCAACGGGGGAAGCGGATCCGCCATCACCGTCTTCAACGGCGCCACCGGCACCATCACCGAGAACTTCAACCCGTTCTCGCCCACCGCGCTGCAGCCCACGCTCGGCGTGATCTTCGAGTCGCTCTACTGGTACAACCTCGCCTCCGAGTCCGAGCCCACGCCCATGCTGGCCACCGGCCACGAGTGGAACGAGGACGGCACCGAGCTGACCATCACCACGCGCGAGGGCGTGAAGTGGAACGACGGCGAGCCGTTCAGCGCCGCCGACGTCGCGTTCACGTTCAACCTCGTCAACGAGACCCCCGAGCTCAACACCACCGGCCTGGCCGCCACCGCCGAGGCCACCGACGAGAACACCGTGGTGCTCTCGTTCGCCGAGCAGTCCTTCATGCAGGAGCCCGAGATCCTCGGCAACCGCGGCATCGTCCCCGAGCACATCTGGAAGGACGTCGCCGACCCGGTCACCGAGGTCAACTCCAACCCGGTCGGCACCGGGGCCTTCAAGGTGAAGAGCTTCTCCGCGCAGAGCTACGCGCTCGAGAAGAACGCCGACTACTGGGAGGAGGGCAAGCCCGCCATCGACGAGGTGCGCTACATCTCCCTCGAGACGGCCGACGCCGCCAGCGCCGCGCTCACCGCCGGGCAGGTGGACTGGATGAGCGCCTTCCTTCCGGGCCTCGAGCAGCTGCTCAAGGACCAGGAGGACCTCGCCTACGTCAACACCCCCGCGCTGACCACGTCCATCTACACCTGCTCCAACGCGGAGCTCGGGTGCGAGGGCCCGCAGACCGACGTCGCCGTCCGCCAGGCCATCTACCACGCGATCGACCGCACCCAGCTCAACAACCTCGCCGGCGGCGGGTTCGCGGGCGAGGGCAGCCCGACGCTGCTGCTGCCCGAGCGCGACGCGAAGTGGATCGTCGACCCCGAGCACAAGGTCGCCCCGCAGACGGCCGACACGGCCACGGCGAACCAGATCCTCGACGCCGCGGGCTGGACCCTCGGCGCCGACGGCATCCGCGTCAAGGACGGCCAGAAGCTCGCCCTCACCATCCAGACGGTCACCGGCTGGAGCGACTACATCTCGCTCAACGACGCGATGAGGCAGCAGCTCAAGGAGGTCGGCATCGACCTCACGCCGACCCAGCTCTCGTGGAACGAGTGGAACGCCAACCAGACCGGGGGCACCTTCCAGCTGTCGCTCGACTCGATCGGCCTCTACGCCTCGCCGAACCCGTACTACCCGTACAACCAGCGCTACCACAGCGACAACACCACCCCGGTGGGCGAGTCCGCCATCTCCGGCAACTTCGCCCGCTACTCCAACCCGGTCGTCGACGCGGCGGTCCGCGCCGCCGGATCCACCAACGACGAGGCCGAGCAGCTCGCGCAGTACGCGATCGTGCAGGAGCAGATCGTGAACGACCTGCCGTACATCCCCATCTACATCAACTCGACGCTCACCGAGTTCAACACGAGCCGCGCGGAGGGCTGGCCCACGAACGACGACAAGTACGCGTTCGCGGCGTCCTGGAAGGCCTGGGACAACGGGATCATCCTCAAGACGATCACGCCCGTCACCAAGTAGCCCCACCCGCACGACGCATGCGAGTCGGCGCCGAGGGGCGCCGTCGACGAGGGAGAGCGACATGAGATACGTCCTGCAGAAGCTGGGGTTCTACGTGGCGGCCCTGTGGGCCGCGCTCACGCTGAACTTCCTCATCCCGCGGTGGATGCCGGGCGACCCCGTCGACATCATGATCTCGAAGCTCGCGACGCGGGGGCCGGTCACGCCGTCCACCCGTCATGCCATCGAGCTCCTCCTCGGCACCGACTCGCAGCAGCCGCTGTGGCAGCAGTACATCGCCTACCTCGGCCAGATCTCCTCCGGGAACCTCGGCACCTCGGTGGTCTACTTCCCCACACCGGTGGCCAAGGTGATCTCGCAGACCCTGCCGTGGACCATCGGCCTGATCGGGATCGCCACGATCATCTCGTTCCTGGTCGGGATCGGGCTGGGCACGCTGGCGGGTTGGAAGCGCGGCTCGTGGCTGGACAACGTCATCCCCGTGACGACGATGCTCCAGTCCGTGCCGTACTTCTGGCTCGCCCTCATCCTGCTCTTCGCGTTCGGCAGCGTGTGGCAGGTGTTCCCGCTCAACGGGGGCTACGACGTGTACACCACGTCGATAGGCCTGAGCTGGCCGTTCATCTCGTCGGTGCTCTACTACGGCGCCCTCCCTGCGCTGACGATCGTCATCTCGTCGATCGGCGGCTGGATGCTCGGGATGCGCAACATGATGGTCTCGACCCTGTCAGAGGACTACATCCTCACCGCCGAGGCCAAGGGCCTGAAGCCGGGGCGCATCATGCGCACCTACGCCGCCCGCAACGCGGTGCTCCCGTCGATCGCCGGCTTCGCGATCTCGCTGGGCTTCGTGGTGGCCGGCTCGATCGTCACGGAGGCCGTCTTCTCCTACCCGGGGATCGGGTCCGCGCTGCTGCAGGCCGTCAACAGCAACGACTACGCGCTGATGCAGGGCATCTTCCTGGTGATCACCCTGTCCGTCCTCGGAGCGAACCTCCTGGTCGACCTGCTCTACACGATCATCGACCCGCGCACGCGGGCCCGGGCGTAGGAGGAAGCTCTCATGGCACTGACCACCCAGGACCCGACGATCGCGGAGAGCGAGTCGCACCTGCCAGCCCCCAGCGGCCGCACGCGCAGGCGCTCGCTGCCGCCCATGACCCTCAAGCTCGGCATCGGGCTGTCCATCGCCGGCGCGATCGCGCTGTTCGGCCTCATCGGGCCGTACTTCGTGGGGGACCCCTCCAGGGTCGACAACATCGGCCTGAGCGCCCCCGGTGGCGGCTTCCTTCTCGGCGCCACGCAGACCGGGCAGGACGTCTTCGCCCAGCTCGCGCACGCGACGCGGGGCTCGCTGACCATCGGGCTCGTGGTGGGTGTGCTGACCCTTGTGCTCTCCACGTTCTTCGGTGTCGTGGGCGCCTACGTGGGAGGCGTGGTCGACGAGTCGTTCTCGCTGTTCAGCAACGTGATGCTGGTGATCCCGGGCCTCCCGCTGGTCATCGTCATCTCGAGCTACGTGCCGGACAAGAGCGTGTGGCTGATCGCGTTCGTGCTCGCCCTGACCAGCTGGGCTGGCTCGGCGCGCGTGCTGCGCGGGTTCACGCTCTCGCTGCGGAACCGCGACTACGTGCTCGCCTCACGGGTCAGCGGCGAGCGGTCCTGGCGGATCCTCACCGTCGAGGTGCTGCCCAACCTGATCCCGCTGCTCGCGTCGCAGGTGGTGTTCGCCGTCATCTTCGCCATCCTCGGCGAGGCGGGCCTGTCCTTCCTCGGCCTCGGGGCCTCGGGCTCGTTCACCTGGGGCACCATGCTCTACTACGCGCAGAACGGGCTCGCGCTGCGGCTCGGCGCCTGGTGGTGGTTCATCCCGCCCGGCCTGATGCTCGCGCTGTTCGGCGCAGCGCTATCCCTCATCAACTTCTCGATCGACGAGATCATCAACCCCAAGCTGCGCTCGCAGACTCGCGCGGTGCGGCGCTCCTGGCGCATGTCGCGCGCCCAGCTCCAGAGCGCGAAGGAGTCCACGCTGTGACGACCACGCCCGCCTCCGCGCCCGCCCGGACCCCGGCGGGGACGTCGCCCCACCCGGTGCTCACCATCGAGGACCTGAGCATCGACTACCTCGTGGACCCGGTGGTGCACGCGGTGAGGAACGTGACCCTGTCGCTGGGCCGCGGCGAGGTGCTCGGCCTCGCGGGGGAGAGCGGCTGCGGCAAGAGCACCCTCGCCTACGGAGTGAACCGCCTCCTCAAGCCGCCCGCGGTGATCACGAGCGGCCGCGCGGTGTTCCACTCGCGGGAGGGGTACGAGATCGACCTGGGCGCCCTGCACGGCGAGGACCTGCGGGCCTTCCGGTGGGACCGGATCGCCATGGTGTTCCAGGGGGCGATGAACTCGCTCAACCCGGTGATCAGCGTGCAGGCCCAGCTCGAGGACATCTTCACCACCCACCGGCCCGACATGGGCCGCGCCGAGCGGGTCGAGCGGTGCGGCGAGCTGCTCGAGCGGGTCGGGGTGGACCGCAGCAGGCTCTCGTCTTTCGCGCACGAGCTCTCGGGCGGGATGAGGCAACGCGTGATGATCGCGATGGCCATGGCGCTCGACCCGCAGGTCATGATCATGGACGAGCCCACCACGGCGCTCGACGTGGTGGTGCAGCGCGAGATCCTGCGCGAGATCACCCGGCTCCGGTCCGAGCTGGGCTTCGCGGTCATCTTCATCACGCACGACCTGCCGCTGCTGCTGGAGATCAGCGACCGCATCGCGATCATGCGCGAGGGCGAGGTCGTCGAGCTGGCGGACGCGATGACGCTCTACACCCGGCCGCAGCACGAGTACACCAAGAAGCTGCTCGGGTCCTTCCCGAGCCTGACCGGCGCCCGTGGCGGGTTCATCCGCTCGGGCGTCGACGAGCACGTGCTCGTCGAGGCCGGCGTCGACGAGGAGGAGGCACGATGACCACCCTCGAGGTGCGTGACGTGGTGAAGGAGTACCACCTGCGCAGCGGCTTCCGCTCGTCGACCCTGACGGCCGTGGACCACGTGAGCTTCACGCTGGCGCCGGGGCGCACGGTCGCCCTGGTGGGCCAGTCGGGTAGCGGCAAGTCGACCATCGCGAAGCTGCTCATGCAGCTCGAGCGGCCCACCAGCGGGCAGATCGTGATGGACGGGAAGCCGGTGCGCCGGCGCGGCGCCGGCCTGCGGGAGTACCGCAAGGAGGTGCAGATGGTCTTCCAGGACCCGTTCGCCTCGCTCAACCCGTACCACACCATCGAGCACCACCTGGAGCGGCCGATCCGGCTCCACCAGCGAGGGCTCTCGGCCGACGAGGTGCGCGCGAAGGTGCGCTCCCTGCTCGAGCGGGTGCGCCTGGACTCGTCCGACGAGTTCGCCCGCCGGCGCCCGCACGAGCTCTCCGGCGGGCAGCGGCAGCGCGTGGCGATCGCGCGGGCGCTGGCCCCCGAGCCCGGCATCCTGGTGGCCGACGAGCCCGTGTCCATGCTCGACGTCTCGATCCGGCTCGGCGTGCTCAACCTGCTGGCGGGCCTGCAGCGGGAGGAGAACCTGGGCGTCCTCTACATCACCCACGACCTGGCCACAGCCCGGCACTTCTCGGACGAGATCCTGGTGATGTACCGGGGCCAGATCGTGGAGCGCGGCCCCGCCGACGATGTCATCCTCAACCCGCAGCACGCGTACACCCGGCTGCTGGCCGAGGCCGCGCCCGACCCCGAGCGTCGCCTGCGCGAGCTGTCGGCGTCGGCCTGACGGCGCGCGGCCGAGGGCGCCGGGCGAACACGGCAGGGACGTCACGATCCTGTGGCACTCTTTGGCGAGCGAGCACAGTCGGGCGAGCCGCGGGCCCCGGGCGCGACCACGCCGTCGCCCGGTCGGCGCGGCGCGGGGACCAGGGCGCGCGCCCGACCGGACAGGAGACCCAGCGTGAGCAGCACGAGCCTCGGCATGGCGCACACCAGCAGCCGGTCGGCGATCCTCGACGTCATCCGGGCGGCCGGCACCATCAGCCGGGTCGAGCTGACCCATGCCACCGGCCTCACCGGGGCCACCATCTCGACCGTCGTCCGGCGGCTCATGAACGAGGGGCTCGTCGTCGAGGCCGGGCGCGCCGAGTCCACCGGGGGCAAGCCCCGCCGGCTGCTGCAGCTCGACCCCAACGCCCGGTACGCCGTCGGCGTGCACCTCGACCACGCGGGCATCACGTACGTGCTGGCGAACCTCGGCGGGGCGATCGTCGCCCGGTGGCGCAAGTCCGGCGCGGGGTCTGACGACCCCCAGGAGGTCGTGGCCCGGATGGTCGGCGAGATCGACGCGATGGTCACCCGCGCCGGCGTCGACCACGCCCGCGTCCTCGGCGTCGGCGTGGTGTCGCCCGGGCCCATCACCGCCTCTGTTGGGATGGTGCTGGCGCCGCCGATCATGCAGCGGTGGGCCGACTACCCCCTCGGCGACGCCCTCGAGGAGGCGGTGGGGGTCCCCGTGCTGCTCGACAACGACGCCACCGCCGCCGCGATCGGCGAGTACTGGGCCGGGGGCATCGAGAAGACGTCCGCGTTCGCCGCCCTGTACATGGGCACCGGGATCGGCGCCGGGGTGCTGGTGAACGGCGCCGTGTACCGCGGCTCGTCCTCCAACGCCGGGGAGATCGGCCACATCTGCGTCGACGTGGACGGCCCGGAGTGCTGGTGCGGCAGCCGGGGGTGCGTCGAGGCGCTCGCAGGCCCCGCGGCCGTCGTGGCAGCCGCGCAGGCCGAGGGGCTCGACCTGGGCCAGCCCGATCGCACCGTCGCCGAGCAGTTCGCGGCAGTGGCGCGGTCCGCGCTGCGAGGCGAGGCGGCCGCGCAGGCGATCCTGCAGCGCTCGGCCCGGTACATCGGCGTCGCGGCGCAGACGCTGGCGAACATCATGGACGTCGACCTGGTGGCCCTCACCGGGCCGTCGTTCGCCGTGGCCGGCTCGATCTACCTGCCCACCGTCGAGGAGCAGCTCGGCCGGTCGTTCTTCGCCCGGGGCAGCCACGCGGTGCGCGTGACCATCTCGTCGAACGCCTCGGAGGCGGCGGCGGTGGGCGCCGCGGCGCTCGTCCTGCAGAGCGAGCTGGCGCCTCGACAGTCCGGGCTACGGCTCCCGGCCCCGCTCCTGGCCGAGTCCGACGGCGCCAAGCCGTCCGCGGCGCTGGGCTGAGGCGCACGCGCCGACGAGGCCGGTGCTCAGGTGAGCAGCCGAGCGATCGCCCGCAGCGGGATCGACAGCCAAGCCGGGCGGTTGCGCGCCTCGTAGACCGCCTCGTACAGCGCCTTGTCGAGCTCGAGGGCCCGGAGCACCTGGGCACGCGCCTCGTGGCCGATGTCGGTGGGGTCCTCGTCGGTCCCCGGGTGTGGTCCGGCGGCCAGCCGGGCGTCCCGGTACCCGGCCAGCAGGGCCGCGCGGGCCGCGTCCGTCCACTCCTGGGCCGCGGCGTCGTCCGCGATGCCGCCGCCGGTCACCGCGCCTACTGCCGCCGCGTAGTCGAAGGACCGCAGCATCCCGGCGACGTCCCGGAGGGCCAGGTCCGGGCGGGTCCGCGCCGCGACGGGCGCCAGTGGCTCGCCCTCGAAGTCGGTGATGAACCACGCCTCGTGCGCGTAGAGGGCTTGGCCCAGGTGCAGGTCGCCGTGGATCCGCTGCGGCGCCGGCAGCCGGTCCAGGTGCTGGGTGCGGACGGCGAGGTCCTCCACCGCGGCGGCGAACGGCGCCAGCTCCGGGACGGCGGCCACCGCCCAGCGGAACCTGTCCCGCACTGCCTGCGCGACCGAGCTGGCCCGGTGGACTGTGGGCGGCGGCGGCGGCACGGGAAGCGCGGCGGCCAGGGCCGCGTGCATGCTGGCCATGACCACGCCGAGCTCGCGTGCGTGCTCGGCGAACGACTCGCCCCGCGCAGCCATGGCGCAGGCGAGCTCGAAACCGTCCTCCGCCCCGGACAGGAACTGGCTGAGCACCGCGAGGTGGCCGCGAGCGGTCTCGTCGCGGTCAGTCCAGCTGCCTTCGAGCCATCCGAGCGGGCGGGGGACGTGCTGCCAGCCGTACGCCGCGAGGGCCCGCGGCACGTCGACATCCGGGTTGTCGCCCGGTGACAGAGTCCGGAACACCTTGAGGATGCCGGGGGTCGCGGGTGGGCCGTCGGCCTGAGGCGCGGCGGGCAGCACCACGGACGTGTTGGACTGCTCGCCGGTGAGCACGCGGGCACGGTCCGCGTCGACGGCGGCGCCCGGCCCGTCGGCCACGGCGAGCCAGGCGCGCAGGAACGCCGGGTCTCCGCAGCCGTCGCGCACCTCCACGGGCGGGACGCCAGCCACGCCGATCACCGCGGCGCCGGCCGGCGCTCCCACCGCGCCGGGGGAGCGCAGGGTCACGGGGATCTGCAGCACCACGTCGGCGCCCGGCGCGGTGGCGCGCACGACCAGGATCCGCACCCCGGCCTCGCCGCGGGGGTCGGCGAGCTCGCGCGAGCCCACCACCTCGAGGGCCGCGACCACTCCCTTGACGGGGTACCAGCGGAGGCCTGGCAGCCAGTCGGCGAGCAGCCTGACGATCTCGCCGTCCGCGAGATCCTGGGCGTCGCCGACTGTGGTCATCAGTCCCCGATCCGTAGCCAGTAGAAGTCGCGCGAGCCCAGGGTGAGCTGGATGGAGCCATCCGCGGACACCGCGGGGAACTCGGCCCCGCCGAAGACGTCCTGGGTGGGCTCGCCCTCGTGGCCGGGGACGCGCACCGTCGCCGAGCGGGGCGTCGACGCCATGTTCGCGACCACCAGGATGGTCTCGTCGTCCGTGGACCGCAGGAAGGCGAGCACCGCGTCGTTGTCGACCTTGAGCACGGTGAGGTCGCCGAGCCCGAGAGCGCGGTGCTGCCGCCGGATGGCGAGCATCCCGTGCACCCAGTGCAGCAGCGACGTCGGCTGCGCCAGCTGGGCCTCGACGTTGATGTTGCTGTAGTTGTGCACCAGCGACTGGATCACCGGCAGGTACAGCTTGCCGGGGTCGGCCGTCGAGAACCCGGCGTTGCGGTCGGGGGTCCACTGCATGGGCGTGCGCACCGCGTCGCGGTCCGCGAGCCAGATGTTGTCGCCCATCCCGATCTCGTCGCCGTAGTACAGGCAAGGGCTGCCGGGCAGGGACAGCAGCAGGGCGTGCGCGAGCTCGATCTCGCTGCGGGAGTTGTCGAGCAGCGGCGCCAGGCGGCGCCGGATGCCGATGTTGGCGCGCATCCGGGAGTCCGGGGCGTACCACCCGTACATCGAGGCGCGCTCCTCGGTCGAGACCATCTCGAGCGTCAACTCGTCGTGGTTGCGCAGGAACGTGCTCCACTGCGCGCCCTTCGGGATCGGCGGCGTGTCCGCGAGGATGTCCACGATGGGCGTGGCCCGCTGGTCGCGGATCGCGTAGAAGATCCGCGGCATCACCGGGAAGTGGAACGCCATGTGGCACTCCGGCTCCTCCTCGGTGCCGAAGTACTCGACGACGTCCTCGGGCCACTGGTTCGCCTCGGCCAGCAGGATGCGGCCGGGGAACTCGTCGTCGACCATCTTGCGCAGCCGGCGCAGGAACGTGTGCGTCTCGGGCAGGTTCTCGCAGTTGGTCCCCTCGGCCTCGTAGAGGTAGGGCACCGCGTCCAGGCGGAAGCCGTCCACGCCGATCTGCAGCCAGTACCGGGCCACGTCTATCATCGCGTCCACGACGCGGGGGTTCTCGAAGTTCAGGTCCGGCTGGTGGCTGAAGAAGCGGTGCCAGAAGTACTGGCGCCGCACCGAGTCGAAGGTCCAGTTGGACGTCTCGGTGTCCACGAAGATGATGCGGGCGTCCTGGTAGCGCGTGTTGTCGTTGCTCCACACGTAGAAGTCGCCGTAGGGGCCGTCGGGGTCCGAGCGGGACGCCTGGAACCACGGGTGGGCGTCGCTGGTGTGGTTCATCACCAGGTCGATGACGATGCGGATCCCGCGCTCGTGCGCGGCGTTGATCAGCTCGATGAAGTTCTGCGCGGTGCCGTACTGGGGCGCGATCGAGGTGTAGTCCGAGACGTCGTACCCGCCGTCGCGCAACGGCGACGGGTAGAACGGCGGGAGCCACAGCACGTCCACGCCCAGCCACTGCAGGTAGTCGAGCCGCTGGATCAGGCCGATCAGGTCGCCGCTGCCGTCGCCCTTCCCGTCGGAGAAGGCTCGGATCATCGCCTCGTAGAAGACACCGGTGCGGTACCAGTCCGGGTCGTCGGACAGCCCTGGGCGGTCTGCGCGGGGACGGGGCACCAGCGGCTGGGGGCGGTTGGGCAGGGCGCCGCGGGCGGGGTGCTCGGGGCCGGTGGGCAGGCCTGCCTTCGGGGGCCCAGGGGGGAAGGTGGTCATGCCGGGTCCACCTGCACGACGTGGGCGCACCGGACGGCGGGGTCCAGGCGGACGTAGACCGTCGAGCCCCAGGCGTACGTCTCGTCTGAGAGCACGTCGTGGGCCACGAAGAGGCCGGTGGGGGCGCTGCCCGGTCGAGGCAGCCCGAGGGCGGCCAAGTCGAGGTAGACCAAGCCCTCCCTCGCTTGGAAGGGGTCGAGGTTCACCACGACGATGATGGTGTCAGGTCTCCCTGTGGGCGAGTCCTCGGCGTCGAGGCTCCGCGAGAAGCACAGCAGCGCGTCGTCAGACGTGGGGTGCACGGTGAGGTCGCGCAGCTGGCGCAGCGCCGGGTGCTGGCGCCGGATCTCGTTGAGCCGGCCGATCAGCAGCGCGATGCCGAGGTCGTCCGCCAGAGCCCAGTCGCGCGGCTTGTACTCGTACTTCTCGTTGTCGATCTGCTCCTCGACGCCCGGCCGGGGCACGTTCTCCACGAGCTCGTAGCCGGAGTAGACGCCCCAGCTGGGCGACCCGAGGGCCGCGAGGACGGCGCGCACGGCGAACCCGGCGATGCCCCCGTGCTGCAGGTACGGCGGGAGGATGTCGTGCGTCGTGGGCCAGAAGTTGGGGCGCATCCACGAGCCCTGCTCGCCGGACACCTCCCGCAAATACTCCTCGAGCTCGGTCTTCGAGTTCCGCCACGTGAAGTACGTGTACGACTGGTGGAACCCGATGCGCGCCAGGTTCAGCATCATCGCCGGCTTGGTGAACGCCTCCGACAGGAAGATGACCTCGGGGTGCGTGGCGCGCACATCCGCGAGCAGCCGTTCCCAGAACGTCAGCGGCTTGGTGTGCGGGTTGTCGACGCGGAACGCCGTGACCCCGTGGTCGATCCACACCTGCAGCACCCGACGGATCTCCTGGTAGATGCCCTCGGGGTCGTTGTCGAAGTTGAGCGGGTAGATGTCCTGGTACTTCTTCGGCGGGTTCTCGGCGTAGGCGATGGTCCCGTCGGCGCGGGTGGTGAACCACTCGGGGTGCTCCGTGACCCACGGGTGGTCCGGCGACGCCTGCAGCGCGAGGTCCAGCGCCACCTCGAGCCCGAGCCCGCGCGCGGTGGCCACGAACGCGTCGAAGTCCTCGAAGGTGCCCAGCGCGGGGTCGATCGCGTCGTGCCCGCCGTCGGGGGAGCCGATCGCGTACGGCGAGCCGGGGTCGCCCGGCAGCGCGGTGAGCGAGTTGTTCCGCCCCTTGCGGTACGTCGTGCCGATCGGGTGCACCGGGGTCAGGTAGACGATGTCGAAGCCGAGGCCCGCGATCCGGGGCAGCTCCAGCGCTGCGGTGCGCAGCGTGCCCGACGTCCACTCCCCGGTGTCCGGGTCCCGCACGGCCCCCGCCGAGCGGGGGAACATCTCGTACCAGGCGCCCGCGAGGGCCAGCTCGCGGTCCACCTGCAACGGGTACACGGGGGAGGGGGTGACCAGGTCGCGCAGCGGGTGCTCGTCGAGCACCGCGCGCACCTCGTCGCTCAGCGCCGCCGCGAGGCGCGCCTGAGGAGGACGCCCGGTGTCCCGCAGCGCGGTCACGGCCGCGAGCAGGACCTCGGCGGCCTCGGCCGGCGGCTTCTCCCGGCCGGTGCGCCGGGCGGCGCGCTCGAGCAGCAGCGCGCCCTCGGTGAGCATCAGCTCGACGTCGATCCCGGCCTCGACCTTGATCGTGGCGTCGTGCGCCCACGTCGCGTAGGGGTCGGACCAGCCCTCGACGCGGAAGCCCCACAGCCCGAGGGAGTCGGGCACGAGCCGCCCCTCGAACCGGTCCAAGCCCGGGGCGATGTCGACCATGCGGGTGCGCGCGCGGTCGCGGCCGTCGGGGCCCACGAGCACGGCGGTCGCCGCGACGGCGTCGTGGCCCTCGCGGAAGACGGTCGCGCGGATCGGGACCGCCTCGCCGACGACGGCCTTCGCCGGCCACCGTCCGGCGTCGACCACGGGGGAGACGTCGACGACAGGGATGCGCCCGATGGGAGGTCCGTCAGCTCGCGGTCGGCGGGGGGCGGAGGGTCGGGCGCGACGCTGTGTCGCCGGGGGGACGTGCGGTGGTGTCTGCGTCACGGTCCGAACCTATCCACTCGGCGGTGGTCAGAGCATCTGCTGGCCACGACGCGCCCACGCCGGACGATCGAATCGCCGTTCGGGTGTGCGTAGCCGCCTGACCTGCGTAGTGTCGGGCAGGTGAGAGCGATCCGACGATTCACCGTCCGCACTGTCCTGCCGGCCGAGCTCGCCGATCTCGACGATCTGGCCCACAACCTGCGCTGGTCGTGGCACGCGCCCACCCGCGACCTGTTCGCCTCGGTCGACGAGGCGCTGTGGGCCGAGGTGGCAGGCGACCCGGTCGCCCTGCTGGGCGCGCTCGGCCCCGAACGCCTCGCCGCGCTCGCGCAGGACGAGGCGTTCGTCGGGCGGGTCCACGCCGCGGCCGCCGACCTCCGGCGCTACCTCACCGCGCCCCGCTGGTACCAGGAGCAGGACAAGGCCGACCTCCCGGCGTCGATCGCGTACTTCTCGCCGGAGTACGGCATCACCTCGGTGCTGCCGCAGTACTCGGGCGGCCTCGGCATCCTCGCGGGGGACCACCTCAAGAGCGCCTCCGACCTCGGCGTGCCGATCGTGGGCGTCGGGCTGCTCTACGGCTCCGGGTACTTCAAGCAGTCGCTCACCCGCGACGGCTGGCAGCTCGAGACGTACCCCGTGCTCGACCCCGACGGCCTGCCGCTCACGCTCGTCCGCGAGGAGGACGGCTCCCCGGCCCGGGTGAGCATCGACCTGCCCGGCGGCCGCACGCTGAACGCGAACATCTGGTCGGCCGCGGTCGGGCGGATCCCGCTGCTGCTGCTCGACTCGAACATCCCGGACAACGACGAGCTCGCGCGCAAGGTCACCGACCGGCTCTACGGCGGCGGCGGCGAGTACCGCCTGCAGCAGGAGCTGCTGCTGGGCGTGGGCGGCGTCCGCGCGTTGCGCATCTGGTCGCGCCTCACCGGCGCGCCCGCGCCCGAGGTCTTCCACATGAACGAGGGCCATGCCGGGTTCCTGGGCGTGGAGCGCATCCGCGAGCTCGTCACCGAGCGGGGCCTGGACTTCGACGCGGCGCGCGAGGCGGTGCGCGCGTCGACCGTGTTCACCACCCACACTCCCGTGCCGGCCGGCATCGACCGCTTCGAGGCCCGGCTCGTCGCCCAGTACTTCGGCGGGGACAACGCCGTCGACGGGATCCCCGTCGAGCGGGTGCTCGAGCTCGGGGCCGAGGACTACGAGGGCGGCGACCCGCTGCTGTTCAACATGGCCGTGATGGGCCTGCGCCTGGGCGGCCGCGCGAACGGCGTCTCGCTGCTCCACGGCGACGTGTCGCGTGACATGTTCAACGGGCTGTGGCAGGGCTTCGACTCCGCCGAGGTGCCGATCGGCTCGATCACCAACGGCGTGCACTCGCCCACCTGGGTGGACCGCAAGCTGGCCGACCTGGCCGCCTCCCGGCTCACCCCGGAGGAGATCGCGACCGGGTCCGGCTGGCTGCGCCCCGACGGCGTGAGCGACGCCGAGCTGTGGGAGGTCCGGCACGAGCTCCGGGCCCAGCTCGTGGCCGACGCGCGCGCCCGGGTGGGGTCCTCGTGGCACCAGCGCGGCGCGAGCCCCGCCGAGCTCGGCTGGCTCGACGACGTGCTCTCGCCCGACGTCCTCACCATCGGCTTCGCGCGCCGGGTGCCGACGTACAAGCGCCTCACCCTGATGCTGCGTGACACCGACCGGCTGCGCGCCCTGCTCACCGACCCCGAGCGCCCCGTGCAGCTCATCGTCGCCGGCAAGTCGCACCCCGCCGACGACCAGGGCAAGCGCCTCATCCAGCAGCTCGTGCGCTTCGCGGACGAGCCGGACGTGCGCCACCGCATCGTCTTCCTGCCCAACTACGACATCGGGATGGCGCAGACCCTGCTGCCCGGCTGCGACGTGTGGCTCAACAACCCGCTGCGCCCGCTCGAGGCGTCCGGCACCTCCGGGATGAAGTCCGCTCTCAACGGCGGGCTGAACCTGTCGGTGCTGGACGGCTGGTGGGACGAGTGGTTCGACGGGGAGAACGGCTGGGCCATCCCCACCGCCGACGGCGTCGACGACGCCGAGCGCCGGGACGACCTCGAGGCCGCGGCGCTGTACGACCTCATCGAGCACCAGGTCGCGGCGCGCTTCTACGACCGTGACGAGCGCGGGCTGCCGGTGCACTGGCTCGAGATGGTCCGGCACACGCTGGCCACGCTCGGCCCGAAGGTGCAGGCCACCCGGATGGTCGCCGACTACGTGCGCCACCTCTACGTCCCGGCAGCCGTGGCGGGCCGGGACCTCGACGAGGACGACTTCGCCGGCGCCCGCGAGCTCGCGCGCTGGAAGGAGCGGGTGCGTGCAGGCTGGAGCCACGTCCGCGTCGACCACGTCGAGTCCGGCGGCGTCAGCGACGTGCCGCAGGTGGGCGACGAGCTCCATGTCAAGGCGTACATCTCGCTCGGCGACCTCACCCCGCAGGACGTCGAGGTCCAGGTGCTGCACGGGCGCGTCACGGAGAACGACGAGCTCACCACCTTCTCGGTGGCGGCCCTCGACGTGGCCGAGACCTTCGAGCTCGGCCGGTACTCCTTCGCGGGAGTCGTGCGGCTCGAGGCGTCCGGCCCCTTCGGCTACACCGTGCGGATCGTTCCCCGGCACCGTGGTCTGACGTCGGTCGCCGACGTGGGCCTGGTCGCCAACGCGGCAGGCTGACGGACTGACGACGGGGGCGGCGCGCCGATGGCGCGCCGCCCCCGTCGTGCTGCCAGTCCCCAGGGCGCCGTCAGCCGCCCAGCTGGTCGGCGAGGGCCCGGCCCGTGGTGCGACCGGTGAACAGGCACCCGCCGAGGAACGTGCCCTCGAGGGCACGCCGCCCGTGCGCGCCGCCGCCGCCGAACCCGGCCGCCTCGCCCACCGCGAACAGGCCGGGCAGCGTCCCGCCGCCCGGCCGCAGCACCCGGCCGTCGGTGTCGGTGAGCAGCCCGCCCAGCGTCTTGCGGGTCAGGACCGACAGGCGCACCGCGAGGAGGGGGCCGTGCGCCGGGTCCAGGAGCTCGTGCGGCTTGGCCACCCGGATCAGCCGGTCGACCACGTACCGGCGGGCCATCGCGGTCGCCGTGACCTGCAGGTCCTTGCCGAGACCGGTGCGCACCTGTCGGTCGCGGTCCCGGATGGTGCGCTCGAGCGCGCCGGCGTCGATGCGGTCCTCGCCGCTCAGGGCGTTCATCCGGGCGGCCAGCCCGGCGGGGCTCTCTGCCCACAGGAACTCGTCGGACAGGTCCGCGAAGGCCTCGACCGGGCCCACCGCCCCCGAGCGCACCCGTTGGACCAGCAGCCCGAGGTCCTTGCCGGTCAGGTCCGGGTTCTGCTCCGAGCCGGACAACGCGAACTCCGAGCCGAGGATGGTCTTGTCCAGCACGAACCACGAGTGGTCGTCGCCGCGCCGCGTGATGTGCTGCAACGCGCCCAGCGAGTCGAAGCCCGGGAACAGCGGCGCGGGCAGCCGGTGGCCGTCCGCGTCGAGCCACAGCGAGCTCGGCCCCGCCAGGATGCGGATGCCGTGCCGCCCCCACACCGGCGAGTGGTTGGCCACGCCCTCGGGGTAGTGCCACATCCGGTCCTCGTGCACCACGGCCGCCCCCGCGCCCCGCGCCGCCTCGATGCCCGAGCCGTCGACGTGGTCCGGCACCCCTGAGAGCATCCGGTCCGGCATGCGTCCCGCCGGCGCGGGCCAGGTGGCGCGCACCAGGTCGTGGTTCGCCCCGATGCCGCCGGTGGCCAGCACCACGGCGCTCGCGGAGAGCTCGAACTGCCCGACCGCCTCGCGGGAGCTCGGCGCCCCGCGCGCTGCGCCGTCGGCCGCGAGCACGTCGCCCCGCACCCCGGTGACCCGGCCGTCGGTCAGCACCAGCCCGGTCACCCGGCGGCGGAAGAGCCCGGTGAGGAGGCCTGCGGCCCGCGCGGCCAGCAGCGCCCGCACGAACGGCTCGAGAACGCCCGGCCCGGTGCCCCACGTGACGTGGAACCGGGGCACCGAGTTGCCGTGCCCGTCGGCCAGGTAGCCGCCCCGCTCGGCCCACTGCACCAGCGGGAACCAGCGCACACCCTGCGCGTGCAGCCACGGCCGCATCTCGCCGGCCGCGAAGTCGATGAAGGCCTCGGCCCAGGCGCGCGACCACTCGTCGCCGCTGCCCGGCGCGCCGCCCCCGTCGAAGTCGGCGGAGCCCAGCCAGTCGGCCAGGGCCAGGTCGGCGGAGTCCTTGACGCCGAGCCGGCGCTGCTCGGGTGAGTCCACCAGGAACAGCCCGCCGAACGACCACCAGGCCTGGCCCCCGAGCGCGGCCGGGCCCTCGGCGTCGACGAGGGTCACGTGCCGTCCCGCCGCGGTGAGCTCGGCGGCGGTGACGAGGCCGGCGAGGCCCGCCCCGACGACGATCACGTCGGTGGCGTGCGGCGGGACGTGCTGCGGACTGACGGCGCTGTCGGTCATGGCCGCACTGTAGCGGCGCGTCAGCGCGCGATATAGACCCGGGTGCTGAGCGGCGCCATGACGGTGCGGTCCCCGGACGGCGTGCGCAGCGCCGAGCTCATCGCCGCGGCCCGCAGCTCGCGCGGGCTCTCCCACGTCGAGTCCCAGGCGAGCTCCCACACGGTGGGGCGGTCGGCCGCGAGCACGACCTCGACCTGGTCCAGCGCGCCGTTGACCAGGAGCATGACCGTGTCGTCCGCGGGCTCCGCGCCGCCCTGGCCGGCGGGGCCGCCCTCGGAGGGCAGCGATCGCACCATCTGCAGGGTGCGGATGTCCGGGTCGTGCCACCGCCCGTGGTCGAGCGCGACGCCGTCGGGGCCGTACCAGGCCAGGTCGGGACGCGCGCCGGGGGCCGCCGGGCTCCCGGTGAAGAAGCGCTGGCTGCGCAGCGCGGGGTGCTCGCGTCGCAGCCGCAGCAGGTGCCGCACGGTGGCCAGCAGGTCCGCCCGCCAGGGCGACAGCTCCCACGACACCCACGACGTCTCGTTGTCCTGGCAGTAGGCGTTGTTGTTGCCGCGCTGCGTGCGGCCCATCTCGTCGCCCGCGGTGATCATCGGGGTGCCGGCCGACAGCAGCAGCATCGCGAACAGGTTGCGGATCGACCGGCGCCGCAGCGGGAGGATGGGCGCGGCGATCGAGTCCCCCTCGAGCGGCCCCTCCACGCCGTGGTTCCACGAGCGGTTGTCGTTGGTGCCGTCGCGGTTGTCCTCGCAGTTCGCGGAGTTGTGCTTGTGGTCGTAGGCGACCAGGTCGGCCATCGTGAAGCCGTCGTGCGCCGTGACGTAGTTGACCGAGGCCAGCGGCCCGCGCATGAGCGGCGGGTCGGTGTGCCCGAACAGGTCGGCGGAGCCGGCGAGGCGGGTGGCGAGCTCGCGCACCCGGTGCCCGGGCAGGCCGTGCGCCGCGCGCCCCGGGTCGGCCAGCCAGAACGAGCGCACGGCGTCGCGGAACTTGTCGTTCCACTCCGCGAACGGCGGGGGGAACTGCCCGGTCTGCCATCCGCCCGGGCCCACGTCCCACGGCTCGGCGATGAGTTTGAGGTCGCGCAGGCTCGGGTCGGTGGTGAGGGCCACCAGGAACGGGTGGTGAGGGTCGAAGCCGGCCGGGCCGCGGCCCAGGGTCACCGCCAGGTCGAAGCGGAACCCGTCGACGCCCACCTCGTCGGCCCAGTAGCGCAGCGAGTCCAGGGCCATCCTGATGACGGGCGTGCGCCGGAAGTCGAGCGCGTTCCCGGTCCCGGTGAAGTCGGCCAGCCTCGCCGGGTAGCCGCCGTCGTGCGCGTAGTACACGCTCGGGTCGAGGCCGCGCCAGCCGATCTGCGGGCCGCCGATACCGCCCTCGCACGTGTGGTTGAGCACCACGTCGAGCAGCACCTCGATGCCGGCCGCGTGCAGCGCGCGCACCGCCGCCTTGACCTCGGCGAGCACCGCCGCGGGACCCTGTGCCTGCGCCTCGCGGGTCGCGTAGGCGGCGTGCGGGGCGAAGAATCCGAGCGTGTTGTAGCCCCAGTAGTTGGACAGCCCGTGGCGGGACAGGTGGGGCTCCGAGGCGGAGGCGTGCACGGGCAGCAGCTCGAGTGCGGTGACCCCGAGCGCGCGGAGATGACCGATCGTCGCGGGGTGGGCCAGCCCGGCGTAGGTGCCGCGCAGCGCCTCGGGCAGGTCGGGCATCTGCTGGGTCAGCCCGCGCACGTGCGCCTCGTAGACGACGGTGCGCGACCACGGGGTGCGCGGGCGGTTCGCGGCGGGAGCCGGCGCCCCGCCGTGCGCGCGGGTGTCCACCACCACGGAGTGCGGCACGTGCGCGGCGGAGTCGCGGCCGTCGGCCGGGCCGTACGGGTCACCCTGGAGCTCGTCGTCGACCACCTGCCCGAACACCTCGGGCCGCAGCTCGAGGTCGCCGTCCAGGCCGCGCGCGTACGGGTCGACCAGCAGCTTGGCGGGGTTGTAGCGCAGGCCCCCGGCGGGATCCCACTCCCCGTGGGCGCGGAAGCCGTAGTGCTGCCCGGGGCGCACGCCGGGGGCCTCGACCCAGAAGACGCCCAGGTGCGGGCCGCGCATCGCGATGCGGCGCTCGACCCAGGTCGGGCCGTCCGGGCCCGGGGGCCCCGGGTCGAGCAGGCACAGGTCCACCGCGCTCGCGTGCGAGGCGAGGACGGCAGCCTCGATGCCGGCGTCGGTCACGCGGACGCCGAGGTCTGGCACTCGTTGATGCGCGTCGCCCGGATTCACCCCGCCATTCTTGCCTGATCTGGCAGCGGCACGGCCGCCGTTCCACGAGGGGTCGGTGGACGGGGCGGGTCGGGAGGGCCCAGCGCGAAAAACGAGCACGGGCTGGGTGCCGGGCGCGGCGGACGGTAACGTTCCGCGGGTGAGAATCGTGGTGTGCGTCAAGCACGTGCCGGACATCCAGTCAGAGCGCTCCCTCCAGGCGGACGGGCGCATGGTCCGCGACGGTGGTGACGGCACGCTCAACGAGCTGGACGAGAACGCCGTCGAGGCCGCCCTCGCGCTCGTCGAGGAGCACGGCGGCGAGGTCGTCGCGGTGACGGTCGGCCCGGACGACGCGGTGGACGCGGCACGGCGGGCCCTGCAGATGGGCGCCGAGCAGGCGGTCCACGTGCTCGACGACGCGATCGCCGGATCCGACGTGTTCGGCACGGCCACCGTGCTCGCCGCCGTGGTGCGGCGCCTGGGCGACCAGGAGTCGGTCGACCTCGTCGTGACCGGCATGGCGGGGCTCGACGGCCTGACGTCGCTGCTGCCGTCCGCGTTGGCGACCGAGCTGGGCCTGCCGCTGCTGGCGCTCGCCGCCGAGGTCCGCGTCGAGGATGGCGCCGTGCGGGTGCGCCGCGAGCTGGACCACGCCACCGAGGTGCTCGAGGCCCCGCTCCCCGCGCTCGTCTCCGTCACCGACCAGGCGAACGAGCCGCGCTACCCGAACTTCAAGGGCATCATGGCCGCCCGCAAGAAGCCCGTCGACGTGCTCACGCTGGCGGACCTGGGCATCGAGCCCCAGTCCGTGGGCGCCGCGGGAGCCCGCACCGAGGTCCTGGAGGCGGCGGCGCGGCCCCCGCGCGAGGACCGCGTGCTCGTCACGGACGACGGTGAGGCGGGCCTGCGGCTGGCGGCCTACCTCGTCGAGAACAAGCTCGTCTGAGCGCTGCGACCGGAGGACCTTGACGATGACGAACCACCTGGCCGGCCCTGTGCTGGTGCTGCTCGACCACGCCCCGGACGGCACGCTGCGCGCCCCGGTCCTCGAGCTCCTGACCCTCGGCCGCCGGCTCGGCTCGGTGCACGGCGTCTGGCTGGGCGCCGAGGGCCCCGGCGGAGACGTGCTCGCCGCGCTGGGCGCCTACGGCGTCGACGTGGTGGACGTGCTCGACCTGGGCGGCGCCGACGCGCGTCTCACCCCGGTCGTCGCGGACGCGCTCGCCGACCTGTCCGCCGCCCTCGGCGCGGCGGCGCTGCTGCTGACCTCGTCGTTCGACAACAAGGAGGTCGCCGGCCGACTGGGCGTGCGGTCGGGCGCCGGCGTGGTGGTCGACGCCTCCGACGCGCGCGTCGTGGACGGGCGCGTCGTGGCGGACAAGACCGTCCTGGCAGGGACCTGGACCACGAGCTGCGCGGTGCGCACCCCGTTCGCGGTCGTGGCGCTCAAGGCCAACTCCGCGCAGCCCGAGCCAGTGGCCTCGCCCACCCAGCCCGCCGTGGTCGCCCACCCGGTGACGCTCGCGGACGACGCCCGGCAGGCCGTCGTCGTCGAGCGCCAGGAGCGCACCCGGTCCGACCGTCCCGCGCTCGGCGAGGCGCAGGTCGTGGTCGTCGGGGGCCGGGGCACCGACGGGGACTTCTCCGCGGTCGAGGAACTCGCCGACGTGCTCGGCGGCGCCGTGGGCGCCACCCGGGTGGCGACGGACGAGGGCTGGATCGGGCACGACGCCCAGATCGGCCAGACGGGCGTGACCATCGCCCCGCGGCTGTACATCGGCGCCGGAGTCTCGGGCGCGGTGCACCACCGCGGCGGCATGCAGGCGTCCGGGGTCATCGTGGCGGTCAACTCCGACCCGGAGTCCCCGATCTTCGAGATCGCGGACCTGGGCATCGTCGGAGACCTCTTCACCGTGCTGCCGCAGGCCACGCAGGAGCTGCGGCGGATCAAGGCCGCTCAGGGCTGACGCGAGATGGCCTGCCGCCCGGCCAAGGGGCCGGGCGTCAGGCCATCTCGCGCAGCCAGCGCAGCGCCGCCTCGGCCTGCGCGCGCTGGAACCGGCGCAGGTTCGGGATGCCCTGCGGCGAGGGCTGCATCGAGGCGTAGGCGAGGAACCCCGACATCCCGGTGAGCGCCGCCCGCAGGTGGTCCATCGGCAGCCCATCTGAGACGGGGTGCGACCAGAACAGGTGCTGCGGGTCGCCGCCGCCCTGCATGGACACGCTCGGCAGCATGAACGCCAGGTCCAGCCAGGGCGCGCCGATGCTCGCGTGCGGCCAGTCGATCAGCGCGACTTTGGCGTGCTCGTGGTCGATGAGCATGTTGTCCGCGCGCAGGTCGCCGTGCACCAGTGACGTCCCCGCGCTCACCCGCAGCGCGTCCTGCTCCCAGCGGACGAGCTGCTCGAGGTTCTCGAGCGCCCACCCGCCGAGCTCGCCAGCGCGCTCGGCGGCCTCCATGCGGACCCCCGGCGCCGCCGCGAGCATCGTGCGCCAGCCGGTGAAGTCGGCGGCGAGGGACACGTCGGTGCTGGGCAGCCGGTGGCCGGGCAGCGGCGCGGCGTCCGCCAGCACCGCCAGCGCGTCCAGTGCGAGGTCGAGGTCGGCCGGGCGCCACGGCGTCTCCGGAGGCCGGCCATGGGCGACCTCGAACCCCAGCAGCACCCACTCCCCGTCGTCGTCCGACCACAAAAGCCGCGGGGCGGGCACCTGCGGCGGGAGCGACGGGGCGACGCGGATCTCCGCGCGCGCGAGCTCGGGGGAGACGGGGTTCTGGTCGGGGGAGACGGCCTTGACGAACACGCCACGGCCGTCGGACAGCTCCAAGACGGCCGCGAACCCAGGGCTGAACCCGGTGTTGGCGCTGATCTCCGCCGTCACCTGGGCGCCGGCGAGGGCTGCGATGCGGGTCCGGACGGCGCGCGGGAGGTCGCGCCAGTCCAGGCGCTGCCCGCTGAAGGCGAGCGGGGATCCCATGACGTCGTCGGCACTCACGTGCCTATCTTGCCAGTGCGGCTTCGTAGGATGACGCGGTGAGTGTCTATCTGGACCATGCGGCGACCACGCCGATGCTCCCCGAAGCCGTCAGCGCCTTCACCGAGGCCCTGGTCCGAACCGGCAACCCCTCGTCCCTGCACACGTCCGGTCGCGCGGCCCGCCGCACGGTCGAGGAGGCGCGGGAGCGGCTGGCCGGCGCGCTCGGGGCCCGGCCCAGCGAAGTGGTCCTCACCGCGGGCGGCACCGAGGCCGACAACCTGGCCGTCAAGGGCCTGTTCTGGGCGCGCCGCGCGCAGGAGCCCGCCCGGCGTCGCATCCTCGTCTCCGCGGTCGAGCACCACGCGGTGCTGGACCCGGCCTTCTGGATGGCCGAGCACGCGGGCGCCGAGATCGTGCTGCTGCCCGTCGACTCGGACGGCGTGCTGCGCGTGGACGCGCTCGCGGAGGAGCTCGAGGCGCACGGCGACGCGGCTGCCCTGCTGTCGGTGATGTGGGCGAACAACGAGGTGGGCGCACTGCAGCCGCTCGCGGAGGTGGTGGCGCTCGCACGTCGGCACGGTGTCCCCGTGCACGCCGACGCCGTGCAGGCCGTGGGGCAGGCGCCCGTGGACTTCGCCGCCTCGGGCCTGGACGCCTTGACCGTCAGCGGCCACAAGGTGGGCGGCCCGATGGGCGTGGGCGCCCTCCTGGCCCGGCGCGGGCTCGACCTGACACCGGTGCTGCACGGTGGTGGACAGGAGCGCGGGGTGCGCTCCGGCACGCTGGACACGCCCTCGGTGGCGGCGTTCGCGGTGGCGGTCGAGACCGCGGTCGGGGCGCTGCCTGCCACCGCCCCGAGGATCGCCGCGCTGCGGGACCGGCTGATCGCCGACGTCCGCCGCGTCGTCCCGGACGCCGTGCTGCGCGGCCCCGCGGACCCCGCGCTGCGGCTGCCCGCCAACGCCCACTTCACGTTCCCGGGCTGCGAGGGGGACTCGCTGCTGTACCTGCTCGACTCGGCCGGCGTGGAGTGCTCCACAGGCTCCGCCTGCCAGGCGGGCGTCCCGCAGCCCAGCCACGTGCTGCTCGCGATGGGAGCCGGTGAGGACGAGGCACGCGGCGCCCTGCGGTTCACCCTCGGCCACACGTCCACGCCAGCCGACGTCGAGGCCCTGATCGCGGTGCTCCCGGGCGCCGTCGAACGGGCGCACGCCGCCGGGCTGTCCGGCCGCCATCGGGCCGGGGCCCGCTGATGCGCGTCCTCGCAGCCCTGTCCGGTGGCGTGGACTCCGCCGTCGCCGCGGCGCGCGCGGTGGACGCCGGGCACGAGGTCGTCGGCGTGCACATGGCCCTGTCCCGGTCCCGCGCGCAGCTGCGCACCGGGTCCCGCGGCTGCTGCTCGATCGAGGACGCGGGCGACGCCCGCCGCGCCGCCGACGTGCTGGGAATCCCGTACTACGTGTGGGACCTGTCGGAGCGGTTCGAGGACACCGTCATCGCGGACTTCCTCGCCGAGTACTCCGCGGGGCGGACCCCCAACCCGTGCGTGCGCTGCAACGAGCACATCAAGTTCGAGGCGCTGATGGACAAGGCGCTGGCCCTCGGCTTCGACGCGGTCTGCACCGGCCATTACGCCCGGGTCGAGCGGCACGGGGGCCCGGACGGCGCGCCCGAGCTGCACCGGGCGCGGGAGGCGGCCAAGGACCAGTCCTACGTGCTCGCGGTGATGGGGCCCGATCGCCTGGCGCGGTCCATGTTCCCGCTCGGCGACGTCGCGTCGAAGGACGAGGTGCGCGCCGAGGCGGCCGCCCGTGGGCTGTCCGTGTCGGCCAAGCCCGACTCGTACGACATCTGCTTCGTGGCCGATGGCGACACCCAGGGCTTCCTGCGCGAGCGGCTCGGCACGCGGCCCGGCGACGTGGTGGACACCACGGGCGCCGTGGTGGGCGCGCACGAGGGCGCCTACGCGTACACCGTCGGGCAGCGCAAGGGGCTGGCCCTCGGGCGCCCCGCCGCGGACGGGAAGCCGCGCTACGTCCTCTCGATCGAGCCGGTGAGCAACACCGTGGTCGTGGGGTCCTCCGAGGACCTCCGGGTCGGCGGCATCCGCGGCGAGGACGCCGTGTGGCTCGCCCCGCCCGCCGACGACGCCTGGTTCGCGTGCGCGGTCCAGGTTCGCGCGCACGGCGAGGCTGTCCCCGCTCGGGCCCGGGCGACGGGCGACGAGATCGAGGTCCGCCTCGACCCCGCGGCGTCCTCGCTGCACGGCGTGGCGCCCGGCCAGTCGCTCGTGCTCTACGACGGCACGCGGGTGCTCGCCCAGGCCACCGTCCGCGCCACGAGCCCGGCGGCCCGGCCGTGACCGCGGTGACGGGATCCGGTCCGTGGCCCGGTGACGACGTCTTGGAGGCGCAGACCGTCGTGGTCGGCGACCTCGCCGAGACCCCCGCCGGCGTCACGGGCATGCCCTTCGCCGTGCGGCTGCCCCAGCGCGGACCGTGGGGCGGACCGACCGGCAGCGCGGCGGTGCTGCTCGCGGACTTGCCCACCGAGCTCGGCCCGCACGGCTGGAAGCTCGCGGACCGGCCCGGGGGCGACCTCGCGCGGGCTCAGGCGCTGCGCCGCGAGGACCTCGACGCGCTCGCCGTCGCCGCGCACGGGTACGCCGGGCCGCTCGTGGTCCCCGTGACCGGGCCGCTCACGCTCGCGGCGCGGCTCTACCTGGCACGCGGGGACCGGGTCCTGGCAGACCGTGGCGCGCTCGACGAGCTCGCCTGGTCGCTCGCCGCCGGCGTGGCCGAGCACCTGGCCGACGTGCGGCGGCTCGTGCCGGGGGCCGAGCCCGTCGTGCTGCTGCACGAGCCGCTGCTGGCGCAGGCTGTCGCGGGGGTGCTGCCCAGCTTCTCCGGCTACAGCGCGCTGCGGGCGGTCCCGGCGCCCGTCGCCACCGAGCTGCTCGGTGTGGTGGTGCGCGGCGCGCGGCCGGGCGCCGGTCAGGTCGTGGTGCACGGCGGAGCCGCATGGACGACGCTGCGGCCCATCGTGGGCTCGGGCGCCGACGGCGTCGCGCTCGCGCTCGCCGCGCTCGACGAGCGCGCGTGGGAGGCCGTCGCCGGGGCGGTCGAGGATGGCGCCTCACTGTGGGGGGAGCTGCCGCCCCTGACCTCGTCGCAGTGCGCCGGGCCGGACCTGCGGGCGCAGGCGGACGCCCTGACCGTGCCCTGGCGCCGGGTCGGCCTGCCGGCGGCCGGGCTGGGCCGCGTCACGCTCCTCCCGCCGCCCCCGGACGCGTCGGCGACCCCTGATCACGCACGCGCGGCGCTCGCCGCAGCGGTGCGGGCGGCCGAGCTGGTCGCCGAACGAGCGGAAGGCTGATCGATGGCACGCATGGCAGGACGGACCCGGGGGCAGCTGCTCGCGCTGCTGGCCGGCTCGGGGGTGGCCCTGGTCGGGCTCGGGATCCTCGTCGCAGGCTGGATCGGGCTGGGCGTCACCACGCTCGGGTCCGCGGCCACGAGCGACGAGCCGTGCCTGGTCGCCTATGACCAGGAGCAGGCGACCGTGCAGTTCACCGGTTTCCCGCCGCGCGCCGTGTGCGCCTGGGACGAGGGCGGCGACGAGGTGGTCGTCGGGGAGATGGCGCCTGCCGCGTTCGCGGCCGGGATGACCGCGGCGGTGCTCGGCGCCGGGGCCACGGTCGCGGTCGGCCTGCTCACGCGGCGCCGGCGCGTGGCCCCGGTGGCCTGACCGCGCCTCCCGCGCGCCCGGGAGGCGCGGCGGCGGCGCGAGGCGTCTGTGGGCGGGACACGCGATGATGTGCCCGTGAGCACTGCACCTGATCCCGTCACCTCGCCGACCGCCACGCCCGACGGAACGACGCTCCCGGCCGACCTCGACGAGGTCGGCGCCCGCCACCTGTGGGCGGACCTCGCCGAGCGCGTCCGCGACCTGCAGTTCGCGTACTACGTGCGCGACGCCCCGCTGGCCAGCGACGCCGAGTACGACGTGACGATGCGCCGGCTGGAGGCGCTCGAGGACGCGTTCCCGGTGCTGCGCACGCCGGAGTCGCCCACCCAGACGGTGGGCGGCACGTTCTCGACCGAGTTCACCGCGGTGGACCACGTCGAGCGGATGCTCTCGCTCGACAACGCGTTCTCCGCCGAGGACGTCGCCGCCTGGGCCGAGCGGGTGGCCCGCGACGTGGGGGAGAGCCCGGGCGGGATGCACTACCTCACCGAGCTCAAGATCGACGGCCTGGCCATCGCGCTGCTCTACGAGCGGGGCCGGCTCGTGCGTGCTGCCACGCGCGGCGACGGGCGCACCGGCGAGGACGTCACCCTGAACGTGCGGACCATCTCGACGATCCCCCAGGTGCTGGCCGGCGACCCCGCGGGGCACCCCGAGCTGATCGAGGTGCGGGGCGAGGTGTTCCTGCCCGTCGCGGCGTTCGCGGAGCTGAACGCCGCGCAGGTCGAGGCGGGCAAGGCGCCGTTCGCCAACCCGCGCAACGCGGCGGCGGGGTCGTTGCGGCAGAAGGACCCGCGGGTCACCGCCTCCCGGCCGCTGCGCATGTACGCCCACGGGATCGGCGCCCTGCGGTGGGGCGACGGCTCGGGCGGCGAGGGCCTCGAGCGCCAGTCGCAGGTGTACGAGCTGCTCGAGGGGTGGGGGGTGCCCGTCTCGTCCCACAGCCGGGTCGCGTCCGGCCTGCCCGAGGTGCAGCAGATGATCGACCACTACGGCGAGCACCGGCACGACGTCGAGCACGAGATCGACGGAATCGTCATCAAGGTCGACGAGATCGCGCTGCAACGCCGGCTCGGCTCCACGAGCCGGGCCCCCCGGTGGGCGATCGCGTACAAGTACCCGCCCGAGGAGGTGAACACCAAGCTCCTGGACATCCGCGTGAATGTCGGCCGCACCGGCCGGGTGACCCCCTTCGGCGTGATGGAGCCGGTGCGCGTCTCGGGCTCGACGGTGGAGATGGCGACGCTGCACAACGCCAGCGAGGTCGCCCGCAAGGGCGTGCTGATCGGCGACACGGTGGTGCTCCGCAAGGCCGGCGACGTGATCCCCGAGATCGTGGGGCCCGTCGTCGAGCTGCGGGACGGCACTGAGCGGGCCTTCGAGATGCCGACCGAGTGCCCCTCGTGCGGCACTCCGCTCGCGCCCGCGAAGGAGGGCGACATCGACATCCGCTGCCCCAACGCGCGGTCCTGCCCGTCGCAGCTGCGCGAGCGGGTGTTCGGGATCGGTTCCCGCGGCGGCCTGGACATCGAGGCGTTGGGCTGGGAGGCCGCGATCGCCCTGGTCGATCCCGAGTTCAACCGGCCCGAGGACGCGGAGGGCGAGCCGCAGACTCCGGTGCTCAGCACCGAGGCGGGACTCTTCGACCTGCGCGCCGAGCACCTCGCCGACGTGCGGGTCTGGCGCGAGAGG
This sequence comes from Cellulomonas chengniuliangii, assembly GCF_024508335.1. Lineage (NCBI taxonomy): Bacteria > Bacillati > Actinomycetota > Actinomycetes > Micrococcales > Cellulomonadaceae > Cellulomonas > Cellulomonas chengniuliangii. The sequence continues at coordinate 1,118,073 of NZ_CP101988.1, forward strand.
AAGAAGTCCGGCGTCGGCACCGGGGTGTGGGAGCAGATCCCGTACTTCTACTCGAGGCCCACCGCGAAGAAGCCCTCGGCTCCCACGGCGACCACGCACAAACTCATCGAGCAGCTCGAGCTCGCGAAGACGAAGCCGCTGTGGCGGGTGCTCGTGGCCCTGTCCATCCGGCACGTGGGGCCGACGGCCGCGCGGGCGCTGGCGGGCGCCTTCGGCTCGCTCGACGCGATCCGCGACGCGGACGCCGCGGCCCTCGCCGCCGTGGACGGGGTGGGTCCCACGATCGCCGCCGCGGTGCAGGAGTGGTTCCACGGCGAGGGCGCCGACTGGCACACCGAGATCGTGGACCGCTGGCGGGCGGCGGGCGTCTCGATGGCCGATGAGCGCGACGAGTCCGCCCCGCGCACCCTCGAGGGCGTCACGGTCGTGGTGACGGGCGGCCTCGAGGCCTTCAGCCGGGACGGCGCGAAGGAGGCGATCATCTCCCGCGGCGGCAAGGCATCGGGCAGCGTGTCGAAGAAGACGGACTTCGTCGTCGTGGGGGAGAACGCGGGGACCAAGGAGGCCAAGGCGCGCGAGCTCGGGCTGCGGATCCTCGACGAGGCCGGGTTCGTCCGGCTGCTCGCCGGCGGCCCCGCGGCGTTCGACGACGCGGATCCCCAGGAGCCCGCGGATCGCGAGGAGCCTGCGGACGCCGCTGGCGACGCTGCGGCAGACGCCGAATGACGAGGGAGCGGCGCGGCGCGGCGCAGGCCTCGCCGGTCGAGCCGCCCAGCCCAGTCCCGGCGCCGGGCGTGGCGGTCGAGGTGGCGACCTGGCCGCCCCTCGAGGTCGAGCAGGTGGACGGGTGGCGCCTGGGCTTCTCGGGCGGGCTCACCCGCCGGGCCAACAGCGCCCTGCCGCTCGCCGAGCCGGCCGACGTGCTCGCGACGGTCGTCGAGGTCGAGCGCAGGTACAGGGCCGTGGGCCTGCCCACGGTGGTGCGAGTCGGCCGCGAGAGCCGGCCGGCAGGGTTGGCGGCGGTGCTCGAGGAGCGGGGGTACAGGCGCGTCGCACTCACCGACGTGCTGGTGCGCGACGCCGCCGACCCCGCCCGCGGCCAGGAGCCGCACGGGCCGGGCCCCGACGGCACGCGGATCGACGTCTCTGCCGCGCCCGCCGACGACTGGCTGGCGTGCTGGCTCGGGGTCAAGGCCGGCGGAGGGGCGGACCACGGCCTCGCCCGGGCGATCCTCGAGGGCGCGCCGGCCGTGTACCTCACGGTCCGTGACCGCGCGGGGGTGTCGGGCGTCATACGTGCGGCGTTCGCCGCGGACTGGGTCGGCCTGTCGTGCCTGGTGGTCGAGCCGCAGGCCCGTCGGCGCGGGCTCGGCCGCGCGCTGACGGCGGCGGCGCTGGACGCGGCGCGCGCGCACGGGGCCGCGCGGGCTTTCCTCCAGGTCGAGGTCCACAACACCGGCGCCGCGGCGCTCTACGCGGGCCTCGGCTTCCAGGCCGCCGACAGGTACGGGTACCTCGAGCGCGCTGACCAGCGGTGACCGGCGCGGCCCGGGCTCCGGGTGGCCATGCCGCCGGCTCGGGGCCGTCGTCGGCGCCGACGTGCCCGGCCACCCGACCCGGCCGATACTGGGCGCATGGTCTCCGTCGATCGCGCGTTGCGGCTCCGGGCCGCCGGGATGAGCTGGCGTCCGCGTGCCGGGGACCGGTTCACGATCCTGCAGCCCGGGCTGTCGACCGAGGTCTTCACGATCTCGGACATGATGATCGAGGCGCACGAGTACCCCACCGGCACAGTGCTCGGCTTCAACGGGACGACCGAGTGGGCGCTGGACTCGGTGTCCCAGGAGGACGCGCTGTGGCTGCCGAGCGAGGGCCAGCTCCGCGAGATGCTCGGCGGCACCTTCCGCAGCCTGTCCCGAGGCATCGACGACTACCAGGTGGTGGTCGAGCTGCCCGGCCGCCCCGAGCAGTCGTTCCGCGCGCCGACGGCGCCTGACGTGTACGCGGACGCCCTGCTCGCCCTGGTCGCGGCGGCCGTGGACCGGGTGCGCTGACCGCCGCGCTCGTCGCAGCGCCCATGGTCGAACGCCTAGACTTCGAGGCATGTCCACCCTCTCCCGCGACGAGGTCGCGCGCGTGGCAGCCCTGGCCCGGATCGACCTGACGCCCACCGAGCTCGACCGCCTGGCGGGCGAGCTCGACGTGATCGTCGAGTCGGTCGCCCGGGTCAGCGAGGTCGCCACGCCCGACGTGCCTGCCACCAGCCACCCGCTGCCGATGACCAACGTGTTCCGCTCGGACGTCCCCGAGCAGCCGCTGACGCAGGAGCAGGCGCTGTCCGGCGCCCCCGCGTCGGAGGACGGCAAGTTCCTCGTCCCGCAGATCCTCGGGGAGGAGTGACATGACCGACCTGACCCGCCTGTCCGCCGCCGACCTGGCCGACAAGCTCGCCGCGCGCGAGGTCACCAGCGTGGAGGCCACCCAGGCCCACCTGGACCGCATCGCCGCCGTGGAGCCTGCCGTGCACGCATACCTGCACGTCTCCGGCGAGGAGGCCCTGACCACCGCGCGCGAGGTCGACGAGCGCCGGGCCGCGGGCGCCGACCTGCACCCGCTCGCCGGGGTGCCCATCGCCGTCAAGGACATCATCGTCACGAAGGGCCTGCCGACTACTGCCGGCTCGAAGATCCTCGAGGGCTGGGTGCCGCCGTACGACGCCACCCTGGTCGAGCGGATCAAGGCCGCGGGCCTGCCGATCCTCGGCAAGACGAACATGGACGAGTTCGCCATGGGGTCGAGCACCGAGCACTCCGCCTACGGCAACACCCACAACCCGTGGGACCTGGACCGCATCCCGGGCGGCTCCGGCGGCGGCTCCGCCGCAGCTGTCGCGGCGTACGAGGCCCCGCTCGCCATCGGCACCGACACCGGCGGCTCGATCCGGCAGCCCGGCGCGGTCACCGGCACGGTCGGCGTGAAGCCGACCTACGGCTCGGTGTCCCGCTACGGCCTGATCGCGCTCGCCTCGTCGCTCGACCAGGCAGGCCCGGTGACCCGCACGGTGCTGGACTCGGCCCTGCTGCACGAGCTCATCGGCGGGCACGACCCGCGCGACTCGACCTCGATCAACGAGCCGCTGCCGGGCCTGGTCGCGGCGGCCCGCCAGGGCGCCACCGGCGACCTGTCCGGCGTGCGCGTCGGGGTGGTCCGCGAGCTGCAGGGCGAGGGCTACCAGCCCGGCGTGCTCGCGCGGTTCGAGGAGTCGCTCGACCTGCTGCGCTCGGCCGGCGCGGAGATCGTCGAGGTCTCGTGCCCGCACTTCACGTACGCGCTCGGCGCGTACTACCTGATCCTGCCGAGCGAGGCGTCGAGCAACCTCGCCAAGTTCGACGGCATGCGGTTCGGCCTGCGGGTCGAGCCCGAGGACGGCCCGGCCACCGCCGAGCGCGTCATGGGCGCCACGCGCGGCGCCGGCTTCGGCGACGAGGTCAAGCGCCGGATCATCCTGGGCACGTACGCGCTGTCCGCGGGCTACTACGACGCCTACTACGGCAGCGCGCAGAAGGTCCGCACCCTGATCCAGCGCGACTTCGCGGCCGCATTCGAGCAGGCCGACGTGCTGGTCTCCCCGACGGCGCCGACCACGGCGTTCAAGCTCGGCGAGAAGCTCGACGACCCCCTGGCGATGTACCTCAACGATGTCGCCACGATCCCGGCGAACCTCGCCGGTGTGCCCGGCATGTCGCTGCCGAACGGCTTGTCGGACGACGGCCTGCCGGTCGGCTTCCAGGTGCTGGCCCCCGCCAAGGCGGACGACCGGCTGTACCGCGTGGGCGCCGCGCTCGAGGCGCTGCTGGAGAAGAACTGGGGCGGCCCGCTGCTGGCCAAGGCGCCCGAGCTGGAGGTGGGCAAGTGAGCGCGCAGACCGTGGACCTGGTCGACTACGACGAGGCCGTGCGCCGGTACGACCCGGTGATCGGCATCGAGGTGCACGTCGAGCTCGGCACCCGCACCAAGATGTTCGACGCCGCGCCGCAGACGTTCGGCGACGAGCCCAACACGGCGGTCACCCCGGTGTCCCTCGGCCTGCCCGGCGCCCTGCCCGTGGTCAACGGCACGGCGGTGGAGTACGCGATCCGGATCGGCCTGGCGCTCAACTGCCAGATCGCCGAGTCCTGCCGCTTCGCCCGGAAGAACTACTTCTACCCGGACGTCCCGAAGAACTTCCAGACGTCGCAGTACGACGAGCCGATCGCCTTCGACGGCTACCTCGACGTCGAGCTCGACGACGGGGAGATCTTCCGCGTGCAGATCGAGCGCGCCCACATGGAGGAGGACGCGGGCAAGAACACCCACGTCGGCGGCTCCACGGGCCGCATCCAGGGCGCCGAGTACTCGCTGGTCGACTACAACCGCGCCGGCATCCCGCTGGTGGAGATCGTCACGCGTCCCATCGAGGGCGCGGGGGAGCGGGCGCCCGAGGTGGCGCGCGCCTACGTCCAGACCCTGCGGGACATCTTCCGGGCGCTCGGCGTCTCGGAGGCCCGCATGGAGCGCGGGAACGTGCGCGCCGACGTGAACCTGTCGCTGCGCCCGACGCCCGAGTCGGTGCTCGGCACCCGCACCGAGACCAAGAACGTGAACTCGTTCCGGTCGGTCGAGCGCGCGGTGCGCTACGAGGTGTCGCGCCAGGCGGCCGTCCTCGACGCGGGCGACACGGTGACGCAGGAGACCCGGCACTGGCACGAGGACACCGGCATCACCACGGCCGGGCGCGTGAAGTCCGACGCCGAGGACTACCGGTACTTCCCGGAGCCCGACCTGGTCCCGGTCAACCCGAGCCGCGAGTGGGTCGAGGAGATCCGCGCCACGCTGCCCGAGCTGCCGGCCGCGCGCCGTCGCCGCCTGCAGGGCGTCTGGGGCTTCGCCGACGCGGAGATGCGCGACGTGGTCAACGCGGGCGCCATCGAGCTGATCGAGGCGACGGTGGCCGCGGGCGCGTCCCCTGCCGCCGCGCGCAAGTGGTGGATGGGCGAGCTGGCCCGCACCGCGAAGACGCAGGAGGTCGAGCTCGGCGACCTGCCGATCACGCCCGAGCAGATTGGCCAGCTGCAGGCGCTCGTCGACTCGGGCCGGATCAACGACAAGCTGGCGCGCCAGGTGCTCGAGGGCGTCCTGGCGGGGGAGGGCGACCCCGAGCAGGTCGTCGTCGCGCGTGGGCTCGAGGTCGTCTCGGACGACGGCCCGCTGCTCGAGGCCATCGACGCGACCCTCGCCGCCCAGCCGGACCTGGCCGAGAAGATCCGCTCCGGCAACCAGGGCCCCATCGGCGCGATCATCGGCGCGGTGATGAAGGCCACGCGCGGCCAGGCCGACGCCGGCCGGGTGCGCGAGCTCGTGCTGGAGCGGCTCAGCGAGGGCTGACCGCTCGCCGTGCGCTCTCCGCGCACGGCGACGCACAGCGGGGCGCGGCCTGCGGGCCGCGCCCCGCTGTGCGTTCTCCCCCCCGCTGTGCCCGTCCTCCCGGGGCGCGGTCTCTTGTGGCGCGCGGGCTGTCAGCCGCCGTGGGCTGTCAGCGGAGGACGGCCTGGGCGTACACCCGCATCGCGTCGCGCAGGTACACCGCGAGCCCTGGCGCGTACGCGTCGTAGACGGCGGTGAAGCGCGCGTCCTCCACGTACATGTCGCCGAGGCCCGCGTACGACTCCCTCCCGGGGGTCCAGGACACGCAGATCCCCGCGTAGTGCCGCGCGACGAGCGCCTGCACGCGGTCGTCGTCCACGGGCACCCCCGCGGCCAGGAACTCGGCCAGGCCGCGGCTGACGGCGTCCTGCTCCGCGAGGTGCCGCGCCTGGCCGTCCTCGCCGAGCCGCGTCCAGGAGTCGTTGCTCCGGTCCACCGCCGCGTCGCCCCAGCGCTCGCGCGCCTCGGCGTCGTACTGGCTGTTGTCGAACCCGGCGTACAGGTCTCGGGCTTCCATAGGACTGCCCCCTTCCAGGGACTCGAGGGTGGAGGTGACGGTGGCTGCGAGCCGTGCGAAGCGGTCGCTCTCCGCGAGCAGCCGTTCCCGGTGCTCACGGAGCAGGTCGAGCCGCGCCCGGCGAGCAGCCTCGGGGCTGTCGGCGTCCTCGGCGCGCAGCAGGTCGCCGATCGTGGCGAGGTCGACCCCGAGCTCGCGCAGCACGAGGATCTGCTGCAGCCGCACCAGCTCGGCACGCCCGTAGAGGCGCCGTCCTCCGGCCGCCGTGCCCCGGGGCGCCAGCACGCCGATCGCGTCGTAGTGCCGCAGGGCGCGTGACGTGGTCCCCGACAGGCGGGCCACCTCGTCGATGGTCCACGTCTCGTCGCGCTCCGGCCGCGGTCCGCGTCCCGGCATGGCCTGCCTCCCGCTGCGTCGTCCCTCCGGACGGCGGGCTCTCCGCCATCGAGGCCGACGCTAGAAGTTGACGCTACGTCAAGCGCAAGCCCGTCATCGTGCCGCCCTGGCGCGCTTGTTGTCGGCCAGCGCGACGCGCCGCTCGACCGCGTGGTCGACGACCCGGTCCGGGTAGCCGGGCGCCGCCCCGGCGGGCAGCAGCCACGGCTCATGGGCTGCGGCGCCCGCGATGCCGCGCAGCTCGGGGACCCACCGGCGCACGTAGTCGCCCTCGGGGTCGAACCGCAGGCCCTGCGCCACCGGGTTGAACACCCGGAAGAACGGCGCGGCGTCGCGGCCGGTGCCGGCGGCCCACTGCCAGTTCAGCTGGTTCTGGCTCACATCGGCGTCCACCAGCCACCTCATGAAGTGCTCGGCGCCCCGCTGCCACCGGATGTGCAGGTCCTTGACCAGGAACGACGCGACCACCATGCGCAGCCGTCCGTGCATCCAGCCCTCGGCCCGCAGCTGGCGCATGCCCGCGTCGACGAACGGATAGCCCGTGCGTCCGTCCTGCCAGGCCCGGAGGCCTGCGCGCTCCTGCTCGCCCGAGGCCCAGGCGTCCTCGGGCGCCACAGGCCGCAACGACTCCACGCGGGCCGACGGCACGTGGTGCAGCACGTCCGCATGGAACTCGCGCCACGCGAGCTCGCTGCGGAACATCGCCGGGCCAGGGCCGGCGAGCCGCCCGAGGTCCGCGAGCAGCGTGCGCGGGTGCGTCTCGCCCCAGCGGAGGGCGGCCGACATCCGCGAGGTGCCCTCGCGGTCGGGACGGTCGCGCTCCTCGGCATAGCCCGGCACGACGTCGGCGAGGGTGGCCGCCCAGCGTGCCCGCGCCGCGTCCTCCCCGGCGGCGGGCAGCCGGAGCCCGCCCAGGTCGGGCTCGGCGGGGAGCGGATCCCCCCGGCCGGCGTCCAGCCACCGGGTGCGCGAGGCGTCGCCCGCCGGGCCCGGCCACCCGTGCTCGAGCCACGCCGCCCGGAACGGGGTGAAGACCTGGAAGGGGTCCCCCGAGCGGGTGCGCAGCAGGCCGGGCTCGACGGCGTAGGCCGAGCCCGTGGGCGTCAGTCGCGCCCCGGCGCCCGCGAGCGCCTCCTCGACAGCCTCGTCGCGCCGCCGGCCGTACGGCTCGTGCGAGGCCGCCACGTGCACGGCCCCGGCCGCGAGGTCGCGCGCCAGCCGGGGGATGGCGTCGACGGGGGAGCCGCGCAGCACCAGGAGCCTGCCGTCCATGCTGGCGTCAAGGGCGGCCAGGCTCCGCAGCAGGTAGGCGCGGCGGGGCTCCCCGGCGGCGTGCCACAGCCTGTCGTCGAGCACGAAGACACCGACCACGTCGCCGCCGGCGCCCGCGGCCAGCAGCGCGGGGTTGTCCGCGAGGCGCAGGTCGCGGCGGAACCAGTGGATGGCGGTCACCTCGCCACGCTAGCCGCGAGGAGCGTCCTGGAAACGTCGGCGACATGGCGGGCACGTAGGCTCGGAGGCGTGATCAGAGGAGCGCTATGAGGAAGCCGACCCTCGAGGGGGAGATGATCCGGCTGCGGCCGGTCCGCGCCGATGACGCGGACGCCATGTGGGAGATGGTGCAGGACCCGGAGGGCATCCGCCTGACCGGCACGACCACCGTCTTCACCCGCCCGCAGATCGACGCCTGGTGCGCGACGATCGCGGAGGAGGACGGGCGCGTCGACCTGGCGATCACCGCCAACGGGTCCGACGAGTACCTGGGCGAGATCGTGCTCAACGACATCGACGAGGTGGTGCGCAGCGGCAACCTGCGCCTGGTGATGCGCCCGGCCTACCGGGGGCGCGGCTACGGCACCGAGGCGATCCAGCTCATGCTGGGGATGGCGTTCGACGGCCTGGGGCTGCACCGCGTCGAGATGGACGTGCTGAGCATCAACCCCCGGGCGCGCTCGTTGTACGAGAACTTGGGCTTCCGGGTCGAGGGCCGGCTGCGGGACGCGTACCGCGACGGCGAACGGTGGTGCGACGGCTTGGTGATGGGGCTGCTCGAGGACGAGTTCCGCGCCGCACAGCTCGACTGACCGACGCGGGCCGTCCACGCGGGCGGGATCGGACGACGGCCGCCGCCCCGGCGCCGGGCCGCCTGCCGGTCGTGTCGAGCGACGAGGCAGGCAGCCCGGCTGGGGGTACCTGACCAAGGATCAGCAGGGCCAGGCGTCAGCAGGCGGACTGGTGGTCCGCACCCGGTGCGCCATGCGTCGTCAGGGACTGGTGGCCCTGACCAGGCGGGGCGTCCGGCTCGGTCCAGGATGCGCCGTGGCTTGCCGCGAGGTGTGGGCCGTTCGTCCTGGTGACAGGACTATGAGCCTGCGCCGGTTCCAGCGAGTCGTTGCACGATATGGGGATGAGTAGCAGCTCCCAGGCCGAGCCCCGGCCTGATCACCAGCCGCCCGTGCCTCGCGACCGTGCCTTCTTCGGGCACCCGCTGGGTCTCTTCACCCTTTTCAACACTGAGCTGTGGGAGCGGTTCAGCTACTACGGGATGCGCGCCATCCTGCTGTACTACTTGACGGCCGCCACGCGGGACGGCGGGCTGGGCATCAGCAGCGGCACCGGCGCGGCCCTCGTCGCCATCTACGGCACCGCGGTGTACCTGCTCTCGGTGGTCGGCGGCTGGTTGGCCGACCGGGTCATCGGCGCCCGCCGGGCCACCCTGTACGGCGGCATCGTGATCGCCGCGGGGCACGTGCTGCTGACCATCCCCACGGCGGCCTTCTCCTTCGCGGGGATCGCGTGCGTCGCGATGGGCACGGGGCTGCTCAAGCCCAACGTCTCGACGATGGTGGGCGAGCTCTACGACCGCGAGGACTCGCGCCGCAGCTCCGCGTTCTCGATCTTCTACATGGGCATCAACATCGGCTCCCTCGCGGCGCCGTTCGTGGTGGGCGCCGCGCGCGCGTGGGGCGGGTTCCACGCCGGCTTCGCGGTCGCGGCCGTCGGCATGGCGATCGCGCTGGCCTTCTTCGTCGTGGGCCGCCCGCTGCTGGGCAAGGCCGGCGACCAGCCGGGCAACCCGCTGACCCGCTCCGACGGCCCGTCGGTGGCCCGCACCGGGCTGCTGGTGGCCGCGGCCGTGGCCGTCGCCGTGCTCGTGGCGTCGTGGACCTCGGACGCGACCGGCATCGGCACCATGATCGACGCGCTGTCGTACCTGGCGTTCGCGGCGCCGATCGTGTACTTCGTGGTGATGTTCCGCTCGCCTCGCGTGACCTCGCACGAGCGCTCGCGGCTGGCCGCGTACGTGCCGCTGTTCATCACGGCCATGGTGTTCTGGATGATCTTCGAGCAGGCCGCCAGCACCATGGCGGCCTACGCGGAGAACCGCACGGACCTGTCCCTCCTCGGGTTCACCCTGGCCCCGGAGGTCTTCCAGTCGGTCAACCCGGCGGGCATCGTGCTGCTGTCGCCGGTCTTCGCGTGGCTGTGGCTCAAGACCAACAACCGCCCGCCCACCGCGGTGAAGTTCGCCATCGGCCTGACGCTGGCCGCGGCGAGCTTCCTGTTCTTGTCGGGCGCGTCGGCGCTGGCCGGGGACGCGAAGACCCCGGCGTGGGTGCTCGTGGCCACCTACGTGCTCCAGACGCTGGGGGAGCTGTGCCTGTCCCCGATCGGCCTCGCGGCGACGACCCTGCTGGCGCCCGAGGCGTTCCGCAGCCAGGCGATGGCCCTGTGGTTCTTGGCGCCGGCCGCGGGGAACGCGATCACCGCGCAGGTCCTGACGGCCACCACGGGGGTGAGCGAGACGGCCTACTTCGGGTGGATCGGCGCGATCGCGCTGATCCCGGCGGTCGCCATGTTCGCGCTGTCGCCATGGGTGACGCGGCACATCAAGGCGGGGGCGGAGAGCACCCGCGAGGCCGCGATCCAGGAGTGAGGCCGGGGGCGGTCCCGCGCGCCGCGCGCGGGGCCGCCGGAGCGGTCAGGCGCGCGGCGGGGCGCAGGACGCGCGCACGACGAGCTCGGTGGACAGCCGCACGTGCGAGGGGCGCTCGCGCCCGTCGATCAGGTCGACCAGCATGCGGAGCGCCTCGGCGCCCATCTGCTGCAGAGGCTGGTTGATGGTGGTGAGCGGGGGGAAGGCCAGCGCGGACTCGGGCACGTTGTCGAACCCGATCACCGAGAGGTCGTCGGGCAGGGTCATGCCGAGCCCGCGTGCGACGGTCATCACCTGGATGGCCGAGAGGTCGTTCGCGGCGAAGACCGCGGTGGGCGGCTCGGGGCGGTCCAGCAGGGCGCGGGCGGGGCCGTCGGCCGTCTCGGGGCGGTAGCCGCCGATGGCCACGAGCGACTCGTCGACGGCTATGCCGGCGGCGGCCATCGCGTGGCGGAACCCGTCCTCACGCTGCTGCGCGGAGTCGAGGTCCACGCGCCCCCCCAGGTAGCCGATGCGCCGGTGGCCGAGCGCGATGAGGCTCTCGGTGGCCAGGACGGCGCCGGCGCGGTTGTCGGAGTCGATGGTCGGGGTGCCGGACGGGCCGGTGTGCGGGTCGACGGCCACGACGGGCACGCCGTGGTTGGCGGCGACCACGGTGGGCGTGACGATGATGGCGCCGTCGATCAGGGTTCCCGACAGGCGCGAGAGGTACCGGCGCTCCCAGCCGACGTCGCCGCCACGGCCGCCGCCCGAGTAGGCGAGCAGCTCGTACCCCGTGGCCGCCACCGCGGCCGAAGCTCCCTTGAGGAGCTCGGTGCTGAACGGCTCGAACTCCGCGACGAGTATGCCGAGCACGTTGGTGCGGTGCCGCCGCAGCGACCGGGCGCCAAGGCTGGCCTCGTAGCCCAGGTCGTCGATGACCTCCTGGACCCGCGCGAGGGTGCTCTGCGCGACCCCGTAGCGCCCGTTGACGACCTTGGACACGGTGGCCACGGAGACGCCCGCGGTGCGGGCCACATCAGCCATTTTCACCCGCGGGGTCGTGTCCACGTGGGAAGCATAGAGCATCAGTTCGATAACGATATCGACAACGTTTGACGCGATTGTCCTCTTTACTGGCAGCCTGGCGCCGTCCAGCCCTGTCAGTGACGACGAGGAGATTCGACGATGAAGACGAAGACCAGGACTGCCGCACTGCGCACCCTGAGCCTGGGGCTCGGGGTGGCATTGCTCGCGACCGCCTGCAGCTCGGGGGGGACGGGCGAGGCTGAGGAGACCTCCGGGGACACCGGGGACAGCACCACCATCACCTGGTGGCACAACTCCAACACCGCGCCCGGCAAGGACTACTACGAGAAGGTCGCGGCCGACTTCTCCGAGGCCAACCCCGGCGTGCAGATCGAAGTCAGCGCCATGCAGCACGACGACATGGTGACCAAGCTGGACGCGGCCTTCCAGAGCGGCGACGCGCCCGACATCTACATGGAGCGCGGCGGCGGCGAGATGCAGGCCCACGTCGAGGCCGGCCTGACGAAGGACCTCTCCGACGTGGCGGCGGACACCATCTCCACGCTCGGCAGCTCGGTCGCGGGCTGGCAGATCGACGGGCAGACCTACGGCCTGCCGTTCTCGATGGGCGTCGTCGGCTTCTGGTACAACAAGGCGCTCTTCGAGCAGGCCGGCGTCACCGAGGCCCCGGCCACGTGGGACGAGTTCTACACCGTGATCGACAAGCTCAAGGCCGCCGGCATCGAGCCCATCTCGGTGGGCGTCGGCGAGAAGTGGCCGGCCGCGCACTACTGGTACTACTTCGTGCTCCGCGAGTGCTCGCAGAAGGTCCTGCAGGACGGCGTCAGCACCCTCGACTTCTCCGACCCGTGCTTCGCGAAGGCCGGCGAGAACCTCGAGAAGCTCGTCGCGGCAGAGCCGTTCAACGCGGGCTTCCTGTCGACCCCCGCGCAGAAGGGCCCCACGAGCGCCTCGGCGCTGCTCGCCACCGGCAAGGTCGCGATGGAGCTCGCGGGCCACTGGGAGCCCGGCGTCATGCAGGGACTCACCGAGGACAAGCAGGGCCTGGGCGAGGACACCGGCTGGTTCCCGTTCCCGGCCGTGACCGGGGGCAAGGGCGACCCAGCGGCCGTGCTCGGCGGCGGCGACGCGTGGGCGGTGTCCGAGGGCGCGCCTGACGTGGCCGTCGACTTCGTCAAGTACCTGCTGTCCGACGAGGTCCAGCAGGGCTTCGCCGAGCAGGACATGGGCCTGCCGACCAACCCCGCGGCCGTCGAGTTCGTCAAGGACCCGGCACTCGCGGCGCTGCTCGAGGTGCGCGACAGCTCCCCGTTCGTCCAGCTCTACTTCGACACGGCGTTCGGCACGTCGGTCGGTGGCGCGATGAACGACGCGATCGCGCTGGTCTTCGCCTCGAGCGGGTCCGCGCAGGACATCGTGGACGCCACCCAGTCGGCGGCTGACGCGGAGAAGTGACCGACGTGGCAGACGACACGACCGCCCCCCGGGGCGCCACCGTCTCGCCTGCGACGTCCACCACCCAGGCCCCGGTCGTCGGTCGCGCCACAGCGCGGCCGACGGCCCGGGTCGCGGGCGGACGCCGTGGGCCGGGCCCCGCCTGGCGCAAGCGCGCGGAGATCGTCTTCTTCGTCGCGCCCGCGCTCCTGCTGTTCCTGTTCTTCGTGGTCTGGCCCATCGTCAAGGCTGTGCAGTTCTCGCTGTACCGCTGGAAGGGGTTCGGCCCGCTCGTCGACTTCGTCGGCCTCAGGAACTACGTGAGCGTGCTCCAGAACGACGTCTTCACCGACGCGCTCCAGCACAACCTCACCATCGTGGTCTTCTCGATCCTCATCCAGCTCCCGCTGGGCCTGGCCATCGCGCTGCTGCTCAACCGCCGGCTGTGGGGCCAGGGGGTGCTGCGGACCATCATCTTCGTGCCGTACGTGCTGGCGGAGGTCATCGCCGGCGTCGTGTGGTTCCAGCTGCTGCAGCCCCAGTACGGGGTGATCGACGCGGTCCTGGGCGTGGTCGGCCTCGAGGGGCCGCCGCAGGGCTGGCTCGGCACCCCCGACAAGGCGATGATCGCCGTGATCGCGGTGCTCACCTGGAAGTACCTGGGCCTGGCCGTGATCCTCTTCCTGGCCGGCCTCCAGGGTGTCCCCGAGGAGCTGTACGAGGCCTCGCAGCTCGACGGCGCCAGCTGGTGGCAGACGCAGCGCAGGATCACCATCCCGCTGCTCGGCCCGACGGTCCGCACGTGGGCCTTCCTGTCGATGATCGGCTCGCTGCAACTCTTCGACATGGTCTGGATCCTGACCAAGGGCGGCCCCGCCAACGCCACCACGACCATGGTGACCTTCCTGGTCACGGAGGGCACCAAGCGGCAGAACTTCGGCATCGCGTCGGCGGCCTCGGTGATCCTCTTCGTGGTCGCCCTGACCTTCGCGCTGCTCTACCAGCGGTTCGTGATGCGTCGTGACACCCACGACCCGGCCCCGCGAAAGAAGGCACACCGATGAGCGCCGGCACCCTCACGTCAGCGTCGACCGGCCAGCCTCCGACAGCGGCCAGGCGGCGGCGTGGCCCCAAGCGCCCGGGCGGCGGCTCGCCGCTCGTCTACGGCCTGGCCCTTGTCGTCGTCGCGCTCACCGTGGGCCCCGTGCTCTACGGCGTGCTGGGCGGCTTCCGCTCCAACGCGCAGCTCGCCGAGACGCCGGCAGGCCTCCCGAGCCCATGGGTGCTGAGCAACTACTCGGGCGTGCTCACCAACCCGGACTTCTGGCGCTACACGCTCAACTCCACGGTGATCGCCCTGGTCACCACCGCCATCGTGGTGGTCTTCGGCATGATGGCCGCCTACCCGCTCGCCCGGTACCGGTTCCGTGGGCGCGAGCAGCTGTTCCTGGTGTTCGTCGCAGGACTGCTGTTCCCCGCGACGGTCGCGATCATCCCGCTGTTCATCCTCATCACCAAGGACCTGCAGCTGGGCAACACCTGGTGGGGGGTGGCGCTGCCGCAGGCGGCGTTCGCGCTGCCGACCACGGTGATCATCCTGCGGCCGTTCCTGCAGGCGCTGCCCGACGAGCTCGAGGAGGCGGCGCTGCTCGACGGCGCCTCCCGCGTCGGGTTCTTCTGGCGCATCCTCGTGCCGCTCTCCGGCCCGGGCATGGTGACGGTGGGCGTGCTCGCGTTCGTCGGCTCCTGGAACGCGTACCTGCTGCCTCTGCTCCTGCTGCAGGGAGGGATGAAGACCCTGCCGCTGGGCGTCGCCGACTACTCCTCCGAGTACTCCTCCGACACGGCGGGCGTGTTCGCGTTCACCTCGCTGGCCATGATCCCCGCGCTGGTGTTCTTCCTCGCCATGCAGAAGCGGATCGTCAACGGCCTCCAGGGCGCGGTCAAGGGATGAGCGCCGCCCCGCGGGCGAGCGCCGACGCTCCGGCCCGGACCATGCCGACAGGACACGACGAGGGCAATGGCCCGGTGACGGCCGCCCAGCCGCTGGGGTCGGAGGTCGGCGCCCGCCCGCGGGCGCTGCTCGCGCAGATGACACTCGAGGAGAAGCTCGCGCAGATCACCGGGTTCTGGGAGAAGGCCGACGGCGAGGCCGTGGCGCCCCTGCAAGGGGACTTCACCCACGACCTCGGCCTCGCGGAGGCGACCCGCCACGGCCTGGGCCACCTCACCCGGGTGTACGGCACGCGGCCGGTCGACCCGGTGGAGCGGGCCCGCTGGCTGTGGGCGCAGCAGCGGTCCCTCGTGCGCGACACCCGGCTGGGCATCCCCGCGCTGGTGCACGAGGAGTGCCTGACCGGGCTCACCGCGTGGCAGGCCGCGACCTTCCCGACGCCGCTGGCCTGGGGCGCCTCGTTCGACCCGGGGCTCGTGGCCGAGATGGGCGCGGCGATCGGGGGCTCGATGCGCCAGCTCGGGGTCCACCAGGGCTTGGCGCCGGTGCTCGACGTGATCCGCGACCCCCGGTGGGGCCGGGTCGACGAGTGCATCGCCGAGGACCCGTACGTGGTGGGCACCCTCGGCACGGCGTACGTGCGCGGCCTGCAGTCGGCCGGCGTGCACGCCACCCTCAAGCACTTCGCCGGGTACTCGGCCTCGCAGGCGGGGCGGAACTTCGCGCCCGTGCGCGCCGGCCGGCGCGAGGTGGAGGACGTGCTGCTGCCGCCGTTCGAGATGGCGCTGCTGGACGGCGGGGCGCGCTCGGTCATGAGCTCCTACGCCGAGATCGACGGCGTGCCCGTCGCGGCCAGCCCCGAGCTGCTCACCGGCGTGCTGCGCGAGCGGTGGGGCTTCGAGGGGCCCGTCGTCGCGGACTACTTCGGCGTGGCGTTCCTGCACCTGCTGCACGCCGTCGCCGCCGACCTGGGCGAGGCCGCCGGCCTGGCCCTCGCCGCGGGGGTCGACATCGAGTTGCCGACCGGCGACGCGTACCTGGGGCCGCTCGCCGCGGCGGTGCGGTCCGGGCGGGTCGACGAGGCGCTGGTGGACCGCGCGGTGCTGCGGGCGCTCGAGCAGAAGGAGGCGTTGGGGCTGCTCGACGCGACCTTCGAGGACGAGCCGCCCACCGCGGTCGACCTGGACAGCCCCGAGCACCGGCGGATCGCGGCACGGCTCGCCGAGGAGTCGGTGGTGCTGCTCGCCAACGACGGCACGCTGCCGCTCAGGGCGCCGGCCCGCATCGCGGTGGCGGGCCCCAACGCCGACCGGGTCGCGGCCCTGTTCGGCTGCTACTCGTTCCTCAACCACGTGCTCGCCCACCACCCCGGAGTCGAGGTGGGCATCGAGATCCCGACGGTGGTCGAGGCGCTCCGCTCCGCGCTCCCCGACGCGGAGGTCGTCACAGCCCTCGGCTGCGCGATCGACGACGACGACCGCTCGGGCTTCGCCGCGGCGACCTCGGCGGCGGCCAACGCCGAGGTCGCCGTGCTCGTGGTGGGAGACCACGCGGGCCTGTTCGGCCGCGGCACCGTGGGCGAGGGGTGCGACCGGGACGACCTCGAGCTCCCCGGCGTGCAGCGCGAGCTGGTGGAGGCAGTCCTGGAGACGGGGACGCCGGTGGTCCTGGTGCTTCTCACCGGCAGGCCGTACGCGATCGACTGGGCGCTCGGGCGCTGCGCGGCGGTCGTGCAGGCGTTCTTCCCCGGGGAGGAGGGCGCCCCGGCGATCGCGGGGGTGCTGTCGGGGCGGGTGAACCCGTCGGGCCGGCTGCCGGTGAGCATCCCGCGGTCGGCCGGCGCGCAGCCGTACTCCTACCTGCACCCGCCGCTGGGCGGGGACGGGGACGTCACGAACCTGCGCAGCACGCCCGCGCTGCCGTTCGGCCACGGGCTGTCGTACACGACGTTCACCCACACCGGCCTGCAGGCGCCCGCGCAGGTGGCCACGGACGCCCCGGTCGAGGTCTCGGTGCGGGTGGCCAACACGGGGGAGCGGGCGGGCGACGACGTGGTGCAGCTCTACGCGCGCGACGTCGTGGGCTCGGTGACCCGGCCGGTCGCGCAGCTCATCGGCTACCACCGGGTCCACCTCGAGCCGGGGGAGTCCGTCGTGGTGTCCTTCTCGGCCCCGCCCGCGCGGCTCGCGTTCACCGACCGGGAGATGCGCCGCGTCGTGGAGCCCGGGGAGCTCGAGCTGTGGGTCGGGCCCTCGTGCGCGGTGCGGGAGACGGAGGCGCGGACGACGCTCACCGGGCCCGTGCACCGGGTCGACTCGGGCAGCGACCGTTGGACGGCGGTCTCGGCGCGCTGAGGCCGGTGGCGCCGGGCCCGACAGGCAGATGTCGGCGCCCGGCGCCACGCTGTGCCCATGAGCGATCTGCTGACGCACGCCGACGTGACAGCCCGCACGGACGCACGCCACTGGCGCGTGCTCCTCAACACGATCCACGCCTCGTTCCGCACCGAGACGTTCACCCGCGGCTTCCTCCTGGCCCAGCGCATCACGATCGCCGCCGAGGCCGTGCAGCACCACCCGGACCTGCACCTGACGTACGACCGCCTGCGGGTGCGCCTCACCAGCCACGACGTCCACGGCGTGACCGACCGCGACATCGCGCTCGCGGCCGTCATCTCGCAGATCGCGGACGAGCTGGGCATCGAGTCGGAGGTGCCGGTGCTCGGCGTCACCGAGATCGCGGTCGACGCGCTCGACATCCCGGCCGTCCTGCCGTTCTGGCGGGCCGTGTTCGCCTACCGCGACGACGCGACCACGCAGGACGCGCTCGAGGACCCGGCGGGCATCGGCCCCTCCATCTGGTTCCAGCAGATGGACGCGCCGCGCCCGCAGCGCAACCGGATCCACCTCGACGTGACGGTCCCGCACGACGTGGCCGAGCAGCGGGTGGCGGAGGCCATCGCCGCCGGAGGGCATCTGGTGAGCGGCGACCGCGCGCCCTCGTTCTGGGTGTTGGCCGACCCGGAGGGCAACGAGGTGTGCGTCTGCACGTGGCAGGCCCGGGACTGACGTGCCGTTGACGCCCGGTCCTAGACTCCGAGGCATGGCCACTGACGCGGAGAGCCAGGCGGGGTCGACGGTTCCCGGGGTCGACGTCAAACCCCGGTCGCGGCAGGTCACGGACGGCCTCGAGGCCACCGCCGCGCGGGGGATGCTGCGCGCTGTCGGACTCGGCGACGAGGACTTCGCCAAGCCGCAGATCGGCGTCGCGAGCTCGTGGAACGAGATCACCCCGTGCAACCTGTCCCTTGCCCGGCTCGCGACGGCCGTCAAGGAGGGCGTGCACGAGGCCGGCGGGTTCCCGCTCGAGTTCGGCACCATCTCGGTGTCGGACGGCATCTCGATGGGCCACGAGGGCATGCACTTCTCGCTGGTGAGCCGCGACGTCATCGCGGACTCGGTCGAGGTGGTGATGCAGGCCGAGCGCCTGGATGGCTCGGTGCTGCTCGCGGGCTGCGACAAGTCCCTGCCGGGCATGCTGATGGCGGCGGCCCGCCTCGACCTGGCCAGCGTGTTCCTCTACGCGGGGTCGACGCTCCCCGGCTTCGTGACCCTCGAGGACGGCACCGAGAAGGAGGTCACGATCATCGACGCCTTCGAGGCGGTCGGCGCCTGCGCGCGCGGGATCATGAGCCGCGAGGACGTGGGCCGCATCGAGCGCGCGATCTGCCCGGGGGAGGGCGCGTGCGGCGGGATGTACACCGCGAACACGATGGCCTCGGTGGCGGAGGCGATGGGGATGTCGCTGCCGGGCTCGGCGGCGCCACCGGCGGTCGACCGGCGCCGCGACGTCTACGCGCGGCAGTCCGGCGAGGCCGTCGTGGAGCTGCTGCGCCGCGGGATCACCGCCCGGCAGATCATGACCAAGCGGGCCTTCGAGAACGCGATCGCGGTGGTGATGGCCTTCGGCGGCTCGACGAACGCCGTGCTGCACCTGCTCGCGATCGCGCACGAGGCCGAGGTCGACCTGACACTCGACGACTTCGCGCGGGTCGCCGCGCGCGTGCCGCACCTGGGAGACCTCAAGCCGTTCGGGCGGTACGTGATGACCGACGTGGACCGGGTCGGCGGGGTGCCGGTGGTGATGAAGGCCCTGCTCGACGCCGGCCTGCTGCACGGAGACTGCCTGACGGTCACGGGCCGGACGGTCGCGGAGAACCTCGCGGACGTCGCGCCACCGGACCCGGACGGCAAGATCCTGCGGGCGATGGGCGACCCGATCCACCGGTCGGGCGGGATCACGATCCTGCGGGGCTCGCTCGCGCCGGAGGGCGCCGTGGTGAAGTCGGCGGGGTTCGACTCGGACGTGTTCGAGGGCACGGCGCGGGTCTTCGACCGCGAGCGGGCGGCGATGGACGCGCTCGAGGACGGCACCATCACCGGGGGCGACGTGGTGGTGATCCGGTACGAGGGCCCCAAGGGCGGCCCGGGCATGCGGGAGATGCTGGCGATCACGGGCGCGATCAAGGGCGCCGGGCTGGGGAAGGACGTGCTCCTGCTCACCGACGGGAGGTTCTCGGGCGGGACGACGGGTCTGTGCGTCGGCCACGTGGCGCCGGAGGCCGTCGACGCCGGGCCCATCGCGTTCGTGCGGGACGGCGACCGGATCCGCCTCGACGTGGCGAACGCGACGCTGGACCTGCTCGTGCCGGCCGAGGAGCTGGCGGCGCGCGCCGCAGGCTGGGAGCCGTTGCCGCCGCGGTACACGCGCGGGGTGCTCGGCAAGTACGTGAAGCTGGTGCGATCCGCCTCGGTGGGGGCCGTGCTCGGGTGACGACGCGCGGCGTCCGCCCAGGTGGGGCACGAGCCTCGTCCGAGAAGTGGACGCGTGCACCACGATGTGAGACAGCGGGGGAAGGGCGTGACATTCCCCAAGCGACCGGCGTACAGTCCTGTCCGTGCAGACGATCCTCGCTGTAGTACTTCCCGGGCGCGCAGGCTGAGGCCACCTCCCCGGAACCTCGTCCGCGCGCGCACCCCTCGTCCAGCCCTCTAGGGCCGAGGGGTTTTTCTATGCCAGCCGCACGGGCCACCGTGCGGCGCCACGATCGACCAGCAGCACCCAGCTCCAGCACCGACGCCAGGGAGAAACCATGGTCCAGGGCACCCACCCCGCACCTCAGCGCACGACGGCCGCCACGCCCGCCTCGGTGCGCGCCACGGTCGAGCCGCGGCTCGCCAGCGCGCACCAGCCCGTCCAGCAGGGGACGGTCGTGCCGGAGCAGGTGACGGGCGCCCAGTCGATCGTCCGGTCGCTCGAGGAGGCCGGGGCCGAGGTCGTCTTCGGGATCCCGGGCGGCGCGATCCTGCCGACCTACGACCCCCTGATGGACTCGACCAAGCTCCGCCACATCCTGGTGCGGCACGAGCAGGGCGCCGGTCATGCCGCGTCGGGCTACGCGCACGCCACGGGACGGGTCGGGGTCTGCATGGCGACGTCCGGCCCTGGCGCCACCAACCTGGTGACCCCCATCGCCGACGCCAACATGGACTCGATCCCGATGGTGGCGATCACGGGCCAGGTCGGCGCGTCGCTGATCGGCACGGACGCGTTCCAGGAGGCCGACATCGTCGGCATCACGCTGCCGATCACCAAGCACAACTTCCTGGTGACCGACCCGGCCGACATCCCGCGGGTCATCGCCGAGGCCTTCCACATCGCCTCGACGGGCCGGCCCGGGCCGGTGCTCGTGGACATCGCGAAGTCGGCCATGCAGACCCAGACCACGTTCTCGTGGCCCCAGGAGCTCGACCTGCCCGGCTACCACCCGGTCACGAAGCCGCACGCCAAGCAGATCCGCGAGGCCGCGCGCCTGCTCGCCACCGCGCGCCGACCGGTCCTGTACATCGGCGGCGGCGCGATCCGCTCGGGCGCGTCCGCCGAGCTGCGCCAGCTCGTCGACGCCTCGGGCGCCGCGGCCGTGACCACGCTGATGGCCCGCGGCGCGCTGCCCGACTCGCACCCGCAGCACCTGGGGATGCCCGGCATGCACGGCACCGTCGCGGCTGTCGCCGCCCTGCAGAAGGCCGACCTGGTGGTCAGCCTGGGCGCGCGGTTCGACGACCGCGTCACCGGCAAGCTGTCGAGCTTCGCGCCGAACGCGACCATCGTGCACGCCGACATCGACCCCGCCGAGATCGGCAAGAACCGCGCCGTCGACGTGCCGATCGTCGGGGACCTGCGCGAGGTCATCGCCGACCTGCTGCCCGAGCTCGCCCGCGAGCACACGCAGCACGGCCGCCCGGACCTGGGCGCCTGGTGGAGCGAGCTCGACAAGCTGCGCGAGACGTTCCCCCTCGGGTACGACGAGCCCAGCGACGGCCACCTCGCCCCGCAGCACGTCATCTCGCGCATCGGCGCCATCTCCGGGCCGGACTCGATCTTCGTCGCGGGCGTCGGCCAGCACCAGATGTGGGCCTCGCAGTTCATCCGCTACGAGCGCCCCAACTCGTGGCTCAACTCGGGCGGCCTGGGCACCATGGGATTCGCGGTGCCCGCCGCCATGGGCGCCAAGGTGGGGGAGCCGGGCCGCACCGTGTGGGCGATCGACGGCGACGGCTGCTTCCAGATGACCAACCAGGAGCTCGCCACCTGCGCGATCAACGAGATCCCGATCAAGGTCGCGGTCATCAACAACTCGTCGCTCGGCATGGTGCGCCAGTGGCAGACGCTGTTCTACGAGTCCCGCTACTCGAACACCGACCTGCACACCGGCCACGGCACGCGCCGCATCCCGGACTTCGTCAAGCTCGCCGACGCGTACGGCTGCGTCGGCCTGCGCTGCGAGACCCAGGCGGACGTCGACGCCACCATCAAGCGCGCGATGGAGATCAACGACCAGCCCGTGGTGGTGGACTTCACTGTCTCGCGGGACTCGATGGTGTGGCCGATGGTGCCGTCCGGGGTCAGCAACGACGACATCCTGTACGCGCGGGGCATCACGCCCGCGTGGGACCGGGAGGACTGAGTGCGACGGATCGGGCTCCTCGGCGGCACGTCCTGGCAGTCGTCGGCGCACTACTACGCCCAGCTCAACGAGGGCGCCCAGGCCCGCCTGGGCGGACTGCACTCGGCCGACCTGGTGCTGCGCTCCGTGGAGTTCGCCGAGATCGAGGCGCTGCAGCGCGCCGGCGACTGGGCGGCGCTCGGTGAGCGGTACGAGCGCGAGGCCGAGCAGCTGCGGGCGGCCGGCGCCGAGCTGGTGGGCATCCTGGCGAACACGATGCACCTGCTCCACGACCATGTCGCGCGCGGCTCGGGGCTGCCGGTCGTGCACGTGGTCGACGTGGTCGCGGACGCGGTCGAGGCCCTGGGCGTCGAGCGCGTGGGGGTGCTCGGCACCCGCTTCACGATGGCCTCGGACCTCTACCCCGCCCGCCTCGCCGCCCGCGGCGTGGAGACGCTCATGCCCACGGGCGCCGACGCCGCCGAGGTCGACCGGGTGATCTACGAGGAGCTCGCGCTCGGCCAGGTGCTCGACTCCTCCCGCGCGGCCTACGTCGCGATCATCGGCCGGCTCGTGGAGCAGGGCGCGCAGGCGATCGTCCTCGGGTGCACCGAGCTGTCGATGCTCATCTCGCCCGACGACCCCGCGCACAGCCCCGTGCCCGTGCTCGACAGCACGGCCCTGCACGTCCACGCCCTCCTCGACGCGGCCCTCGCGCCGCAGGCCTCGTCCCTGGAAGAAGGTGCAGCATGACCAGGCACACGCTCTCGGTGCTGGTGGAGAACAAGCCGGGTGTCCTCACCCGGGTCGCGGGGCTGTTCGCCCGGCGCTCGTTCAACATCCACTCGCTCGCGGTCGGCCCGACGGAGCGCGAGGAGATCTCGCGCATCACGGTGGTCGTCGACGTCGCCGAGCTGCCGCTCGAGCAGGTGACGAAGCAGCTCAACAAGCTGATCAACGTCATCAAGATCGTCGAGCTCGAGGACAGCGCGTCCGTGCAGCGCGAGCTGCTGCTGGTCAAGGTCCGCGCCGAGGCCGCCCAGCGCACCCACGTGCTCGAGGTCGTCCAGCTGTTCCGCGCGCACGTCGTCGACGTGGTGCCGGACACGGTGACCATCGAGGCGACAGGCGGCCCGGACAAGCTCGCCGCGCTGCTCGCGGCGCTCGAGCCGTTCGGCGTGCGTGAGATCGTGCAGTCCGGCACGGTCGCGATCGGCCGCGGCTCCCGTTCCATCACCGACCGCGCGCTCGAGCGGGTCAGCCGGTCTGCCTGACCGCCCCGCGCGAGCGACCACAGACGTCCATCACCACCGAATACACAAGGAGAACCACCGTGGCTGAGCTGTTCTACGACGACGACGCCGACCTGTCCATCATCGCCTCAAAGAAGGTCGCGGTCATCGGCTACGGCAGCCAGGGCCACGCGCACGCGCTGAACCTGCGCGACTCCGGCGTCGACGTGCGCGTCGGCCTGCGTGAGGGCTCCGCCTCGCGGGCCAAGGCCGAGAACGAGGGCCTGCGCGTGCTCTCCGTGGTGGACGCGGTCAAGGAGGCCGACGTCGTCGTGATCCTCGCGCCGGACCAGGTCCAGCGCCACCTGTACCGCGACGAGATCGCGCCCCACCTGAACGAGGGTGCCGCGCTGGTCTTCGGGCACGGCTTCAACATCCGCTTCGGCTACATCACGCCCGAGGCCGACCACGACGTCGTCATGGTCGCCCCCAAGGGCCCGGGCCACCTGGTGCGCCGCGAGTACGTCGACGGCCGTGGCGTGCCGGTGATCGTCGCGGTCGAGCAGGACGCGTCGGGCCAGGCGTGGGAGCTCGCGCTGTCCTACGCGAAGGCGATCGGCGGGCTGCGCGCCGCCGGCATCAAGACGACCTTCACCGAGGAGACCGAGACCGACCTGTTCGGCGAGCAGGCCGTGCTCTGCGGCGGCGCCTCGCAGCTGGTCCAGTACGGCTTCGAGACGCTGACCGAGGCGGGCTACCAGCCTGAGGTCGCGTACTTCGAGGTGCTGCACGAGCTCAAGCTCATCGTCGACCTGATGGTCGAGGGCGGCATCGCCAAGCAGCGCTGGAGCGTCTCCGACACGGCCGAGTACGGCGACTACGTCTCCGGGCCGCGGGTCATCGACCCGAGCGTGAAGGAGAACATGAAGGCCGTCCTCGCGGACATCCAGAACGGCGCGTTCGCGAAGCGCTTCATCGACGACCAGGACGCGGGCGCCCCCGAGTTCACCGAGCTCCGCGCGAAGGGCGAGGCGCACCCGATCGAGGCCACCGGCCGCGACCTGCGCAAGATGTTCGCCTGGGTCAAGCCGTCCGAGAGCGACTACGTCGAGGGCAGCGCGGCGCGCTGACCTGCGGTCGACAGCCCGGGACCCGTCCGTCGACGGGGCCCGGGCTGTCGCGCTTCCCGCGTGCGTCGCGCGTGTGACCTGCGAGACTCGACCGCCACCCACACTCATCCCCAGGAGGGCGAGATGACCTCGACCGACCACCGCCTCCCCGACGAGGGCGCCCTCGCCCAGTTCTGGGAGATCGCCCGGGTCCGCGCCGGCATCGACCGCATCGGGGTGGTGGTGGGCGCCTCGGCGCTCGGCGCCGTCGTCCCGCCGGCCTGGTCCTTCGGGGACTCGCCCGCGCTGGCGGACGCACTGCTCGACCTGGTGCTGTCCGGCGAGAAGCGCGCCACCGCCACGGCGCTCTGGGAGTTCGAGGTGGGCGACGAGCCGCGGCCCAACGCCGGGGACCTGTCGATCGTGCTGGACGGCGCGGGGCGGCCGCGCGCGCTGATCCGCACCACGGCGGTGCGGGTCGAGCGGTTCTGCGACGTCGACGCGGAGTTCGCGGCCGCCGAGGGCGAGGACGACGGGTCTCTCGAGTCGTGGCGCCGCGAGCACGAGGCCTACTGGCGCCGGCTCGCGCAGACGGAGGGCGGCCAGCCCTTCTCTGCCGAGATGCCGGTGCTGCTCGAGGAGTTCGAGGTCCTGTACCGCCAGGCGGCCGTTCCGGAAAATGAGATGCAGGTCCCGACTCGTGAGACAGAGCGGTAGCCTGCACCCATGGTCGAGAACAACGCAGCACGGGATGTCCGCCTCGCAGTCGTGGCGGGCGACGGGATCGGCACCGAGGTCGTCGAGCAGGGCCTGCTGGCCCTCGAGGCGGCCCTGACCGGCACGGACGTGCGCGTCAGCACCACGGACTTCGACCTCGGCGCCCGGCGCTGGCACACCACGGGGGAGACCCTCACCGACACGGACCTCGACGCGATCCGCGCCCATGACGCCATCCTGCTGGGCGCCATCGGCGACCCGACGGTGCCGTCCGGGGTGCTCGAGCGGGGCCTGCTGCTCAAGCTGCGCTTCGCGCTCGACCACTACGTCAACCTGCGGCCCAGCCGCCTGTACCCCGGCGTGGCGTCACCGCTCGGTAACCCGGGCGACATCGACTTCGTGGTCGTCCGCGAGGGCACCGAGGGCCCCTACGTCGGCAACGGCGGGGCGATCCGGGTGGGCACCCCCGCCGAGGTCGCCAACGAGGTCAGCGTCAACACCGCCTTCGGCGTCGAGCGCGTGGTCCGCGACGCCTTCGCCCGGGCCGCGGCCCGCCCCCGCAAGAAGCTCACGCTCGTGCACAAGCACAACGTGCTGGTGCACGCCGGGCACCTGTGGCGCCGCACGGTCGAGGCCGTCAACGCGGAGTTCCCCGACGTCACGGTGGACTACCTGCACGTCGACGCCGCCACGATCTTCATGGTCACCAACCCGTCGCGGTTCGACGTGATCGTCACCGACAACCTGTTCGGCGACATCATCACCGACCTCGCCGCCGCGATCACCGGCGGCATCGGGCTCGCGGCCTCGGCCAACATCAACCCCGAGCGCACCACCCCGAGCATGTTCGAGCCGGTGCACGGCTCCGCCCCGGACATCGCTGGCCAGGGCAAGGCCGACCCGACGGCCACGGTGCTGTCCGTCGCGATGCTGCTGGACCACCTGGGCCTGCCCGACGCGTCCGCGACGGTCGAGGCCGCGGTCGCGGCCGACATCGCCGAGCGCGCGTCGCTCGGCGGGCGAGTACGGTCGACGGCCGAGGTGGGCAAGGACCTGGCCGACCGCATCGCCGGCTGACCGCGCACCTGTCACCACGGCCGTCCTCACCCGGTAACGTCAGAGCAGAACCTGGTGAAAGGCCAAACCATGAGCACGACGTCCCCCACCTCCCTCGCCAACTTCGAGATCCGCCCCACTGCCACGCCCACCTCGGACGAGGACCGCGCCGCAGCGCTCGCCGCGCCCCGGTTCGGCACGGCGTTCACCGACCACATGGCCCGGATCTCCTGGACTGCCGAGCAGGGGTGGCACGACCGGCGCGTCGAGGCGTACGGGCCGCTGCGGCTCGACCCCGCCACGGCCGTGCTGCACTACGCCCAGGAGATCTTCGAGGGCTTGAAGGCCTACCGGCACGCGGACGGCTCGGTGTGGACCTTCCGGCCCGAGGCGAACGCCCAGCGGTTCGCCCGCTCGGCGCACCGCCTGGCGCTGCCGGTGCTGTCCGAGCAGGACTTCCTCGACTCGCTGGCCGCACTGGTCGCCACCGACTCCGCGTGGATCCCGACGGGCGAGGAGACGAGCCTGTACCTGCGGCCGTTCATGTACGCGTCCGAGGTGTTCCTCGGGGTGCGGCCCTCGGCCGCGGCCGAGTACCTGGTCATCGCGTCGCCCGTGGGCCCGTACTTCGCCAGCGGCGTGCGGCCCGTGTCCATCTGGGTGGCCGAGGACTACCACCGCGCCGGCGCGGGGGGCACTGGCGCCGCCAAGTGCGGCGGCAACTACGCCGCGAGCCTGCTGCCCCAGCAGGAGGCGCAGGCCCTGGGCTTCGACCAGGTGTGCTTCCTCGACTCGTCGACGAACACGCTCGTCGAGGAACTCGGTGGCATGAACGTGTTCGTCGTCCACGCCGACGGCAGCGTGTCGACCCCCGAGCTGTCCGGCTCGATCCTCGAGGGCGTCACGCGCTCGTCCATCCTGCAGCTCGTGCGGGACGCCGGGCACGAGGTGCGCGAGCGCCCGATCCCGCTCGCCGAGCTCCGCGCCGGCCTCGAGGACGGCTCGGTGACCGAGGTGTTCGCCTGCGGCACCGCCGCTGTGGTGACCCCCATCGGACGCCTCGGCGGGGTGGGGTTCGACCTCACCGTGGCCGACGGGGAGGCAGGGCCGGTGACGTCGAGCATCCGCGCCGAGCTCACCGACATCCAGTACGGGCGCGCGGCCGACCGGCATGGCTGGCTGCACCGCCTGCTCTGAGACGCCGTTTCGCGTGAGGCTCGGGGCCGCCGACGACTCGTCGGCGGCCCCGAGCGCGCGCGGCAGCGTTTCGGGCCCGCTGCCGGGGCCGGTGTGGCAAGATGGCGCCCGTGACACCTCACGCCTCGTACCGCCGCGCCATCGCGTAGCGCGTCTGCCCACCCGCAGACGCGCCAACCTCCCGCACCTTCGGGGGGTTTTTTTGTTGTCGCGCACCATCCCGCGCGCGACCGCCACGCACCATCCTGGAGTGACGCACCGTCCCGGGAGCGACGCGCGGGCCTGACCACCAGGTCCGCACGCGCCGCCACCCGCCACTCGCCTGGAGAGAGACCACCGTGAGCAGCTTCACCACCGGCCCCGGCCTCCCGTTCCACGTCTACGACACGACGCTGCGCGACGGCGCCCAGCAGGAGGGCATGAACCTCTCCGTCGCCGACAAGCTGGCGATCGCCCCCCTGCTCGACGAGCTGGGCGTGGGCTTCATCGAGGGCGGCTGGCCCGGCGCCATTCCCAAGGACACCGAGTTCTTCGCTCGCGCCGCCAAGGAGCTGACGCTCCGCAACGCCGT
Source organism: Cellulomonas chengniuliangii (assembly GCF_024508335.1). NCBI lineage: Bacteria > Bacillati > Actinomycetota > Actinomycetes > Micrococcales > Cellulomonadaceae > Cellulomonas > Cellulomonas chengniuliangii. The sequence goes on from NZ_CP101988.1 coordinate 1,145,691, forward strand.
GCTGGCCGCTTTCGGCGCCACCCGCAAGGCGGGCGCCGAGGCGTGGCAGGACCCCCAGGTGAGGGCCCTGCTCGACTCGGAGGCCCCGGTGGTCACCCTCGTCGCGAAGAGCGACCTGCGGCACGCCGAGCGGGCCCTGCGCACCACGGGCGCCGAGAACCTGGCGATGATCACGGACACGGTCGCGTTCCTCGCGCGTGAGGGGCGGCGCGTCGTCATCGACGCGGAGCACTTCTTCGACGGGTACCGGGACGACCCGGCCTACTCGCTGTCCGCGGTGCTGGCCGCGTTCGAGGCGGGCGCGGAGGTGGTCGCGCTGTGCGACACGAACGGCGGCATGCTTCCCGACTGGGTCGGCCAGATCGTCACCGAGGTGCGCGCCGCCGTCGGGCCGGACGCCATCCTGGGCATCCACGCGCACAACGACTCCGGCTGCGCGGTGGCGAACTCGCTCGCGGCCGTGGACGCCGGGTGCACCCACGTCCAGGGCACGGTCAACGGGTATGGCGAGCGGACCGGCAACGCCGACCTGTTGGCCGTGGTCGCGAACCTCGAGCTCAAGGGCGGGCGGCAGCTGCTCGCCACCGACGGCCCTGAGGCCGGCGGGCTGCGGGAGATGACCCGCATCGCGCACGCCATCAGCGAGATCACCAACATCGCGCCGTTCGCCCGGCAGCCGTACGTCGGCGCCAGCGCGTTCGCGCACAAGGCCGGGATCCACGCCAGCGCGATCAAGGTCGACCCCGATCTGTACCAGCACATCGACCCCGTCGCCGTCGGCAACGACATGCGGATGCTGATCTCCGACATGGCGGGCCGCGCCACCATCGAGCTGAAGGGCCGCGAGCTCGGCTTCGACCTCGCCGGGCAGGCCGAGGTGCTGACCCGGGTGACCCACCGCGTCAAGGAGGCCGAGGCGAACGGGTACACCTTCGACGCCGCCGACGCGTCGTTCGAGCTGCTGCTCGTCGAGGAGCTCGAGGGCGCCCGCCCGGGGTACTTCCAGGTCGAGAGCTGGCGAGCAATCGTGGAGCGCGCGGGCAGCCGCGGCACGCCCGCGACGGCCGAGGCCACGGTGAAGATCCGGGCCGGCGGCGAGCGCATCGTCAGCACAGGGGAGGGGAACGGCCCCGTGAACGCGCTCGACCAGGCGCTCCGCCAGGCCCTGGTGCGGGCCTACCCGGAGCTCGAGGCCTTCCAGCTCATCGACTTCAAGGTGCGCATCCTCGACGCCATGCACGGCACCGACGCGGTGACCCGCGTGCTCATCGAGACCACCGACGGGCAGACGTCGTGGAGCACGGTGGGCGTGGGGCCCAACGTCATCGAGGCGTCGTGGGAGGCCCTGACGGACTCGGCGATCTGGGGCCTTCGGCACCACGGGGTCGCCCCGCGCTGAGCGCCTCGGCTCGACCGGCCCGGCGAGGAGTCCTAGGGTCGAAGAGCCCTTCGAGGCAGGGAGCCCCCGGTGTCCGCGAACGTCCCCGAGCCGCACGCGCTGGCTGACGGCGACGCCCCGGCGGTCACGCGCCGTTCCGCACGGCGGTGGCGCTGGGTGGTCGCGGTGCTGGTCCTGCTGGTCGGGGCCGTGCTGGTGGTGCAGGCCTGGGGCGCCGGGGACGGTGGAGCGCCCCCGGGCGTGAGCGACTCGGGCGCGGGACTGGTGAGCCCGGCGCCCTCGGCCCCGCCGACGGCGCCGAGTTTCGACGCGGCGGACCTGGGTGCGCTCTTCGTGACCGCGAGCGACCTCGAGGACGCGGCGCCGGCCGCGGCCGACGGGATCGAGGCCCTCACTTTGGGCGACGACGCGGCCTGGGGCCTCAAGCCAGGGACGTCGGTGTCGCCGCCCGAGTGCCTCGTGGCGGCCACGGTCGTCGCCGAGCCGCCGGTCGAGTACGCGATGCGCGCGTGGGGGAACGCGGAGGTGACGTTCGAGCAGCAGGTGACGTTGCTGGCGTCCACCGACGCCGCCGAGGACGCCTTCCGCACCCTGGTCACAGTCGTCGACGCCTGCCCCGAGTACAGCCTGCTCGGGCCCGAGGGCGAGTCAGCGCAGGTGAGCACGTCGCCGGCGATCGAGGACCAGGGGTACTTCCCCTCGCTCGCGCAGCACGCCGAGGTGGCCCGCCCCGACGCGAGCACGCAGGCCCAGGTGCGGGGCCACCTGCTGGTGGGCAACGCCATCCTCACCTGGACCGCGAGCACACCCGCTGACGGCGACGCCGACCAGGCGCGCGAGCGGCTCGGCGCCGAGGCCACGCTCGACGCCATGGTGCAGGCGCGGGCACGGGCGGCCGCGGTCGCCCTGCCGTGAGGGCAGGGCGGCCTCGCCGGGGGCGAGCCGTAGGCTGAGGCCGTGCATGGTGAGTACAAGGTCCCCGGTGGCAAGCTCGTGGCAGTCGACGTCGAGGCGCGGGACGGCGCGCTCGCGGAGGTGACCGTCAGCGGCGACTTCTTCCTCGAGCCCGACGAGGCCCTCGGGGTGATCGAGCGGTCCCTCGTGGGCCTCCCCGACACCACGCGGGTCACCGAGCTCGTCGCGCGGATCGACGCCGCGCTGGCGGCGGCGGAGGCCGACGGCGAGCTGCCTGGCGGCGCCACGCTGGTCGGCTTCGACGCGGAGTCCGTGGCGATCGCGGTGCGCAGGGCGCTGGGCCACGCGACAGGTTGGCACGACCACACCTTCGAGCTGATCCACGAGGCCCCGCAGACCGCCGCGTTCAACGCGGCCCTCGACCAGGTGCTGACCGAGGAGCTCGCCGCGGGGCGGCGCGGGCCCACCCTGCGGTTCTGGGAGTGGGTGGAGCCCGCCGTGGTGATCGGCTCGTTCCAGTCGCTGCGCAACGAGGTGGACCCCGAGGGCGCCAGCCGCCACGGGGTGACGGTGGTGCGGCGCATCTCCGGCGGCGGCGCGATGTTCATGGAGGCGGGCAACTGCATCACGTTCGCGCTCGTGGTGCCCGCCTCCCTGGTGGACGGGCTCACCTTCGAGCAGTCCTACGCCTTCCTCAACGACTGGGTGCTGGGGGCGTTGGCGGACGTCGGCGTCAAGGCGACGACCTCGGGGCTCAACGACATCGCCTCGCCCGCGGGGAAGCTGGCGGGATCCGCGCAGAAGCGGCTCGCCGGCGGCGCCGTGCTGCACCACGTGACCATGGCGTACGACATCGACGCGGACAAGATGCTCGAGGTGCTCCGGATCGGGCGGGAGAAGCTCAGCGACAAGGGCACCACGAGCGCCAACAAGCGCGTGGACCCCGTGCGCTCGCAGACCGGGATGCCCCGGGAGCAGGTCATCGAGGCGTTCAAGGAGTCGTTTCGCGCGCGCTACCGCACCGTGGACTCCACGCTCACCCCCGACGAGCTCGAGCGGGCGAGCCACCTCGTCGAGACGAAGTTCGCCGACCCGGAGTGGACCGCGCGCGTCCCCTGACCTGCGACCGCCCACGCCGCGCCGCTCGCACGCCGGCCTGAGGCGGCGGTCAGCGCCGGGCGGGAACGGCCTGTGGCGCCTAGCGTTGCGCTGTGGACCCTGACGCGCCGCACCCTGGCTCAGCGATGCCGGACCCGGCGGGCGCCGGTGGCGCCGAGCCGCCTGGGCGCCGCCTCGCCCCACGCCACGCGTCGTCGCCGGCGCGCCCGCGCTCGACGTCGTGGACGCTCAGCCTGGTGCTGGTCGCCGTCCTGGCGTTCGCCGGGTCGCTCGCGGGGTTCGGGGTGCTGCGGCTGCAGGGCAACGTGCGCACCGTCGGGGACCTGGGCGCGCTGATCGCGCGGGACGACGAGGGGGGCTCGACGGCCACGCCGGACACCGACGCGTGGGAGGGGCGCCCGCTCAACTTCCTGGTGATCGGCTCGGACGACCGTGGAGGCGCCAACGGGGAGATCGGCGGGGTCGTGGGCGGCATGCGCTCGGACACGGCGCTGCTGGTGCACGTCGCCGCCGACCGCAGCCGGGTCGAGGTCGTCTCGATCCCGCGCGACTCCGAGGTGCGGATCCCGGCATGCCACCTCGACCGCGACCCTGCTGGGCGCATGTCCGAGCCGACGAAGGACAAGTTCAACGCGGCGTTCTCGCTGGGCGGCGCCTCCGGCGATCCAGGGCTGGCCGGCCTGTGCACCGCGGCCACCGTGGCGGAGAACACGGGCATCGACGTGGGCGCCGACTTCGCGATCGTGGACTTCGCCGGCTTCGAGGGCATGGTCGACGCGATCGGAGGGGTGCGGCTGTGCGTCCCGGAGGCGATCCGTGACACGCACCGCAACACCGACCTCGACCTGGACGCCGGATGGCACGACCTCACCGGGGGGCAGGCGCTCGACTACGTGCGCGCCCGCTACGTCACCGGCTCCGACAACTCCGACACGCAGCGCATCCCGCGCCAGCAGAAGTTCATCGGGGCGGTCGTGCGCAAGGTGACCTCGTCCGACGTGCTGACCAGCCCGCGCAGCATCGCGGGCTTCCTCGAGCAGGGGACCCGGGCGCTGACCCTCTCGGGGGACCTGGCCTCGATGCGGAGCCTCGCCGGGCTGGGGTGGCGCATGCGAGGGCTGGACCCGGAGCAGGTGACGTTCGTGACCGTCCCGACAGGGCCCAAGCCGGGGTCCGCCGGCCGGGTGCTGTGGACCGACGACGCGGACCTCCTGTGGCAGCGCATCGCCGCGGACGAGCCGGTGGCGCCCGAGCCGACGCCGGGCTCCACGTCCACGCCGGCTCCGGACGCGACGGGAGACCAGGCGACGCCGGGAGGCGTCCCGCCCCCGGCCGGGACGGACGTCCCGCAGCCGGCCGTCACGCCGCGGACCGCCGAGGACCCGGACGACGTGCTCTGCGGCTGACGGCGGTGCGTTACCGGTGGGTTTGCTACCGTTCGTCACGCGGATGCTCCGTGCCGGGGGGGAACCGGGAGGAGCCTGGATGTCCCACGTCTCGAACCAGCACCGCGCGGTGCGGGTGTCGGCCCATGTGCTGTGCCTCGACCGCGGGCAGGTGTTGTTGACCCGTCGACGCGGCGGCCAGGGGCTGGCCTGGACGCTGCCGGGCGGAGGGCTGGGCTTCGCGGAGGAGCCCGCCGACGCCGCGCGTCGCGAGGTGCTGCAGTCCACCGGGTTCGTCGTGGAGATCGGGCCGCTGCTCGGCGTCGACTCCTCGCGCGGGTCCGGTATCGCGCCGGTCGGCCGGCGCGGCCCCACCGACCTGCACCTGCTGAGGATCGTCTACGCCGCGCGGGTGATGGGCAACCTCGTGGTGGACGACGTCACGGCGTGGGGTTCAGGCGCCGAGTGGGTCGACCTCGGCGCGGTCGTGGACGGCCGCCGCGTCGACCTGGTCGACACCGCGCTGGCCTGGGCGTGGAGCGCGGTGCCGGTCTGAGACCCCTCGCAGGTCAGCCTCGCGCCGGCCAGGCCGTCTCCAGGGCGGCACGGTCCCAGCCCGCCAGCTCGGCGGCCGCGTCGTAGGTGGTCCGGTAGAACGCCAGCAACGCGGCGTCAGGGTCGGGCGCCGATCGCACCGCCTCGTAGGGCAGCAGGAACTCGCGCAGATCGGGGTCGTAGTGCGCGCCCTCCGGGAGCACCGGGCGATCCGGGTAGCCCGCGGGCTCCGGGTAGGCGTAGGCGTAGAACTGGCCCTCGCCGTCGCCTCCCGGCCAGAAACCGGCGTTGCTGTTCTCGTGCGACTCGGCCTCGGCCATCACCGACGCGGAGACGTGCAGCGGGGTCCCCGTCCAGGTGGGCGCCGGACGCCCGGAGAACACGGTCACGACCAGGTCGAACCCTCCCCAGAAGAAGTGCACAGGGCTCGCCTTGCCGATGAACGGCGAGCGGAACCGCCGCATCACGCGGTGCGCGGCGATGAGCTGGCGCCAGAACGCCTCGACCGCGCCGGCGTCGTAGGACGCGTGGTGCTCGTCCTGGGGGAAGGGCGCCTGGGTCTCGACCTCTCTCGGCACGGGGTCGATGCGCGCGTCGAGCCCGATGCGCCGCAGCGCCGCCAGGGTCTCGTCGTAGAACTGCGCCACCGACTTGGGGGCGAGCGAGACGGAGCTCGCGCGGCCGTCGGTCGAGCGCGCCCGCAGCTCGTGCTCGAGGAGGTCGAGCTCGACGTCGACCAGCTCGGACCCGTTCGCGAACGCGGACGTCGTGAGCCCGCGGGCGGTGACGTAGAACGGGGTCTGCCACCAGTGGTTGAGCATGGGCTCCTGTGCGAGGCGCACCTTGCCGACGATCTGCGTCCACAGGTGCAGGGTGTCGCGGGTGTCCGCCCACGCGTCAGCCCGCAGCGCCGGCCACGCGCGGTCGGGCGGCGGGGGCGTCCCCTCGGGTGCGGCCATGATCCACCGTCGGCCCCGGGGGACGGGCTGTCAATCGCTCAGAGCGGGCGTGCCCCGAACACGGCGGAGCCCACCCGGACGATCGTGGCGCCCTCGGCGACGGCCAGCTCCAGGTCGCCGCTCATGCCCATCGACAGCTCGATGGCGCCCTCGGCGCCCGGCTCGCCCGAGTCGCGCACCTCGTCGCGGATCTCCCGCAGCAGCCGGTACCCGGCGCGCACCCGCGCTGGGTCGGAGGAGCGCGCGCCCACGGTCATGAAGCCGCGCAGGCGCAGCCCGTCCAGGGCCGCGACGTCGAGGGCTGTGCGGACCGCGGCGTCGGGATGGGCGCCGTGCTTCGTCTCCTCGCCCGACACGTTGACCTGCACCAGGACGTCGAGCACCCGTCCTGACGCGGCGCACCGGGTGGCGAGCCTCTCGGCGAGCGCCACCGAGTCGACGGTCTCGACGCATCCGGCCACGCCGAGCGCCTGGTTGACCTTGTTGGACTGCAACGGCCCGATCAGGTGCACCTCGGGCGCCAGGTCCGCCAGGTGTGGCGCCTTCGCCACCAGCTCCTGGACGCGGTTCTCGCCGACCAGCACCGGAGCCGGGGCGGCGGGGTCGCCCGCCCGCGCTGCGGCGTCGGCGAGCAGGGCCGACCGGACGCCGTCGAGCGGGACGGTCTTCGTGGCGAGGAGGAGGCGCGCCGACCCGGGGGCGCGGTGCGCGTCGTGCTCGGCCGCCGCGACCCTGGCCCGTGCGGCCGCGAGGCGTGCGCCGATGTCGTCCAGGTGCTCCGCGCTCATGCCCAGGACCCTAACCCGAGGTACTGGGGCTCCGGCTCAGGGGTGGTTCAGGGCCCTCCCCGATGTCGTGGAGCGCTGCAGGAGAGGACACTGGAGGAATGAAGACGCTGCTCAACCTCATCTGGCTGGTCCTCGCAGGTTTCTGGCTCGCGGTGGGGTACGTCGTGGCGGGGCTCATCTGCTGCGTGCTGATCGTGACCATCCCGTTCGGCATCGCCTCGTTCCGGATGGCCAACTACGTCCTGTGGCCCTTCGGCCGCACGGTGGTGGACAAGCCGACCGCGGGCGCCATGTCGACGATCGGCAACGTGATCTGGCTGATCGTGGCGGGCTGGTGGCTCGCCCTGGAGCACATCCTCACGGGCATCGCGCAGTGCGTGACGATCATCGGCATCCCGTTGGGCATCGCGAACTTCAAGATGGTGCCGATCTCGCTGATGCCCCTCGGCAAGGACATCGTCAGCACCGACCGGTCGTTCGCGGGCTACGGCCGCTGACGCCTTCCTGAGCCGACGGCTCAGTCCTCGCGGCCGATCTCGGCCACGGTGGCGGACGTCAGCCGGACCAGGTCGGCGGGGGACAGCTCCACGTCGAGGCCTCGGCGGCCGCCGGAGACGAAGACCGTGTCGAACAGCCACACCGTCTCGTCGACGACCGTCGGGTGGGCGTGGCGCTGGCCCAGCGGGGAGATGCCGCCCACCACGTACCCGGTGGCGCGCTCGGCGGCGGCCTTGTCCGCCATGACGGCCTTCTTGCCGCCCACGGCATGGGCCAACGCCTTGAGGTCGAGCTTGCCGGTCACCGGCACGACTGCGACGGTCAGCACGCCGTCCACCGACGCCATGAGGGTCTTGTAGACCTGCTCGGGCGGGACGCCGAGCACCTGGGCGGCCTCCAGGCCGTACCCCACGTCGCCGGTGGGGTCGTGCTCGTACGGGTGCGCGGTGTGCGCGACGCCCGCCTCGGCGAGCGTCACGAGGGCGGGGGTGCCGGTCGGGCCGTGCTTGGAGCTCTTCGCCACCTGTCCAGCCTAGAGCGGGCCGACCTCCGTGACACGGAGCACGACCTCGCCGGCGGCGTCCGACGCGGGCAGGTCGACCACGGCGTCGATGCGCCAGTCGTGGTCGCCCTCGGGGTCTTCGAGCGTCTGCCGGACCTGCCACGTCGTCGCGCCCGGGGTGACCTGGAAGAGCGCCGGGCCGCGCGCCGCGCCCCCGGTGAGGATCTCGTCGTGGTCGTCGTAGTACGGGTCGAGGGCCTCCGCCCACCGGTCCCGGTCCCAGGGCGTGCCGTCCGCGTCCAGGTCGCCCAGCAGCGCGAGGGCGCCGTACTGCTCGCGCGCGGCGAGGTCGACGCGCCGGAACATCGCGCCGCGCACCAGGGCGCGGAAGGCCCGGGGGTTGGCGGTGACGGGCGGCGGGGTGTCGTCGTCGACGGCGCCCGGGGCGTCGGTGCCCTCCTCGTCGAGGGGGTTGCGCAGCCGCTCCCACTCGTCGAGCAGGCTCGAGTCGGTGCGCCGCACCAGCTCGCCGAGCCACTCGACGATCTCGTGGAGCTCCTCGGTGCGGGCGTCGTCGGGCACCGTCTGGCGCAGGGCCCGGTACGCGTCGGCCAGGTAGCGCAGCAGCACGCCCTCGGTGCGGTCGAGCGAGTACGCCGAGACGTACTCGGCGAACGTCATCGCCTTCTCGTGCATCTCCCGGACCACGGACTTGGGGGAGAGCTCGTGGTCGGCGATCCACGGGTTGGTCTTGCGGTACGTCATGAAGGCGGCGCCGAGCAGCTCAGCGAGCGGCCGGGGATACGTGACCTCCTCGAGCAGCGCCATCCGCTCGTCGTACTCGATGCCGTCGGCCTTCATGGCGCCGATGGCCTCGCCGCGGGCCTTGTTCTGCTGGGCGGCGAGGACCTGGCGCGGGTCGTCGAGGGTCGCCTCGATGATGGACACGACGTCGTGCGCGTAGGACGGGTCCTCGCGGTCCAGCAGGTCGAGCGCCGCGAAGGCGAACGGGGACAGCGGCTGGTTGAGCGCGAAGTTCGCGGGGATGTCGACGGTGAGCCGCACGGTGCGCGGGGTGGGGCGTCGGCCGGAGCCGTCGTCCGGCAGGGCCACCCGCTCGACGACCCCGGCGGTCCGCAGCGACAGATAGATCGAGATGGCACGGCGGATGTGGCCCGAGCGGTGCGCCTCGGGCTCGTGGTTGTCCGTCAGCAGCCGGGTCATGGCCGCCACCGGGTCGCCCTCGCGGGCCAGCACGTTGAGCACCATCGCGTGGCTCACCGCGAAGCTCGACGTCAGCGGCTCGGGCGGGGCGTCGCGCAGCCGCTCGAAGGTCTTGTCCGTCCAGTTGACCGCGCCCTCAGGCGCCTTCTTGCGGACGATCTTCTTGATCTTCTTCGGGTCGTCGCCGGCCTTGGCCAGCAGCTTGCGGTTCTCGATCACGTGGTCGGGGGCCATCACGATGACCTCGCCCACGGTGTCGTACCCCGCGCGGCCCGCCCGCCCGGCGATCTGGTGGAACTCGCGCGCCGACAGGTGGCGCATCCGCACCCCGTCGTACTTCACCAGCGACGTCAGCACCACGGTGCGGATCGGCACGTTGATGCCCACGCCCAGGGTGTCGGTGCCGCACACGACCTTGAGCAGGCCCTTCTGCGTCAGGCGCTCCACCACGCGGCGGTACTTCGGCAGCATCCCCGCGTGGTGGATGCCGATGCCGTGGCGCAGCAGCCGCGACAGCGTCTTGCCGAAGCCGGGGCCGAACCGGAAGGCGCCCAGCTCGGTGGCGATGGCGTCCTTCTGCTCACGCGTCGCGAGGTTCATCGACAGCAGCGACTGCGCGCGCTCGACGGCCTCCTTCTGCGTGAAGTGCACCACGTACACCGGCGCGCGCTTCGTCTGCACCAGCTCCTCGAGCAGCTCGTGCAGCGGCTCGACGGCGTAGTCGAACGTGAGCGGCACCGGGCGCTCGGCGTTCGCGATGACGGCGACCTCGCGGCCCGTGCGCCGCTCGATGTCCTCGGCGAAGAACGCGACGTCGCCGAGCGTCGCGGACATCAGCACGAACTGCGCGCGCGGCAGCTCGAGCAGCGGCACCTGCCACGCCCAGCCGCGCTGCGGGTCGGCGTAGAAGTGGAACTCGTCCATCACGACCTGGCCGACATCCGCGTCAGGACCCTCGCGCAGGGCGGTGTTGGCCAGGATCTCCGCGGTGCAGCAGATGATCGGCGCGTGCGGGTTCACCGCCGAGTCGCCCGTCATCATGCCGACGTTCTCCGAGCCGAACGCCGCGACCAGGGCGAAGAACTTCTCGCTGACCAGGGCCTTGAGCGGGGCCGTGTAGTAGGTGCGCCTGCCCTGCGCGAGGGCCACGAAGTGGGCGGCGACGGCCACCAGCGACTTCCCGGACCCGGTGGGCGTGGACACGATGACGTGCGAGCCGCTGACCAGCTCGAGCAGCGCCTCGGCCTGGTGCGGGTACAGGTCCAGGCCCTCGTCGGCCGCCCAGCCCGTGAACGCCTCGTACAGCGCGTCGGGGTCGTGGGGGTCGGCGGGGATCCGCTCGGTGAGGGTCAGACGCGATTCGGGCACCGGCACAGTGTCCCAGGCCCGGGTGGGCGCGAGGTCCCCGGGCCCCTGGGTCAGGACGACGGCTCGTCCTCCGGGTCTGCGCTCTGGCGGGGGGCGCCTCTCGCGCCGCCCCGGTCAGGGCCCGGCCGGTCGGCCGTCGCGCGGCTGCTCGTGGCGGCGACGGCGTCTCCCGCCGTCTCCTGCTCCGGGAGCACGACGTCCTGGGCTGGAGCCGCGTCGCCGTCCGCGTCCTCGTCCGGCTCGCGTCCCGGGGTGCGCAGGTTCCACCGGGTGATGACGAACCGGAAGAGCACGTAGTAGACGACCGCGTACCCCAGGCCCACCACGATGAGCAGCAGGGGCCGCTCGGCGATGCGGAAGTTCAGCAGGTAGTCGATCGCCCCGGCCGAGAACCCGAAGCCGTCCCGGATGCCGAGGGCGTTGACGAGCGCGAGCGAGGTGCCGGTGAGCACCGCGTGGATCACGAACAGCGGGTACGCGACGTAGAGGAACGCGAACTCGAGCGGCTCGGTGACGCCGGTGACGAACGCGACCAGGGCCGCCGATCCCATGATCCCCGCGATGAGCTTGCGGTTCTTCGCGTGCGAGGTGTGCACGATGGCCAGGGCGGCGGCGGGCAGCGCGAACATCATGATGGGGAAGAACCCGGTCATGAACGCGCCGGCGGTCGGGTCGCCGTGCAGGAACCGCGCGATGTCCCCGTTCCACACCTCGCCATCGGCGTCGGTGTAGGAGCCGAACTGGAACCACGGCAGCGAGTTGAGCAGGTGGTGCAGCCCGAACGGCACCAAGAGGCGGTTGAGCGTGCCGTAGACGAAGGCGCCCAGGATGGTGCTGCCGGTGACCCAGTCGCCCACCGCGGTCAGGGCGCTGCTGAACACCGGGTAGATGAGCGCCCCGACCACCGCGATGCCGATGGCGGCCACCGCGGCGACGATCGGCACGAACCGCCGACCGCCGAAGAACGCCAGGTAGGGCGGCAGCGTGATGCGGTGGTAGCGCTGGTAGAGCAGCGCGGTGACCAGGCCGATGACGATGCCACCGAGCACGCCGTAGTTGATGAGCTCCTGGGGCTCGCCCTCGGGGGCCTCGCCCAGCACGTACGGCGAGAGGGCGTCCGACACCCCGGAGAAGACCAGGTAGGCGACGAGCGCCGCCAGGCCGGTCGATCCGTCGGACTTGCGCGCGTACCCGATCGCCACACCGAGCGCGAAGAGCAGGGCGAGGTTGCTGAACAAGGCGTTGCCGGCGGCGCCGAGGACGTCGGCCACGGGCAGCAGCCACGGCGCGTGCGCCCCGAGCCCGTCCTCGCCCAGCATGTCCGCCTGTCCGAGTCGCAGCAGGAGGGCGGCCGCGGGCAGCGAGGCGATGGGCAGCATGAGCGAGCGCCCGATGCGCTGGAGCTGGGCGAGTCCGGGGACGCCGCGCGAATGGGTGGCAGGGCTGGCGGCGGTGGCAGTCATGGGCACTCCTGGTGCTGACGTCCGGCGCGATGCGGGTGGCGGCGCGGTGGTGCGCGCTCCCGATGCCGATCGGCGGGTGACGATCCCCGCGCCGATGGGCGAGAACAGCAGGTCTGAGCCAGTTGCGGCCACATTGGTCTAGACCTCATGATGGTGTCAAGGGGTCATATCCACCAGGTGAGGGGAGGGGCGGCTCGCATGGCTGAACCCACCGGGCGCGCGAGCGTCCCGGGCGCCCCCGCCACGCACGGCAGCGGGCGCAAGCATGTGGCGGTCCGCGAGTACGTCAGCGACCTCGTGGCCCGCGAGCTCGACGTGGGAGACGCCATCCCCTCCGAGCGCGCCCTGTCCGAGCGGTTCGGCGTGGCCCGCATGACCGTCCGCCAAGCCGTCGACGCCCTGGTGGCGGACGGCATCCTGGTCCGCGAGCAAGGGCGCGGCACCTTCGTCGCCCCGCGCCGAGTCGACTTCGAGATGCGGCTCACCACGTTCGGCGAGGAGATGCGCCGACGCGGCATGCGGCCCGACAGCAAGGTGCTCGCCGCCGACAAGGTCCCGGCCCCCGCCGACGTCGCCGAGGCCCTCGGCATCCAGCCGGGCCGACTGGTGCACTACCTGTGCCGGGTGCGCTACGCCGACGGCACCCCCATGAGCATCGAGCAGACCTGGGTGCCGGTCGCCCTCGTGCCGGACCTCTTCGAGCACGGCGCGCCCGGAAGCGTGTACGAGGCGCTGCGCAGGTTCGGCCTCGACCCCGCGTGGGGCGAGGAGACCCTCGCCGCCTCCGAGGCCGACGAGCGCGAGTCCGCGCTGCTCAGCATGAGGGGCCGGCGTGCCGTGATGCGCGCGGAACGCCGCACCTATAGCGAGTCCGGGCCCTGCGCCTACTCACGGGCCTGCTACCGCGGCGACCGGTACAGCGTCTGGGTCCCCCTGGGCACGCCCACCAAGGTCCTGGTGCCACGCCAGCCCGCCCCGGCCGAGGCGTGAGAGATGCTGTCGACCCGGACGCCGAGGAGGACGAGGTGACGACGATGCACGGACCGCGGAGCCAGCGCGAGCAGGCGGCAGCGATCCTGGCCGCGCTCGGCGGGATCGCCAACATCGACGAGATCGAGCCGTGCACCACCAGGCTGCGATCCCTCGTGAAGTCGCCCGGCCGCGTGGACGCCGCTGCGCTGCGGGCCGCCGGGGCCTACGGCGTGATGATCTCCGGACGCGTGGTGCAGGTGGTGGTCGGGCCTGGGGTCGACACCCTGGCCTCGGACCTCGAGGACCTGATGTGAGCTGGCCCCTGGGCGGCGCCGAGCGAGAGGGAGCGGGACATGAGTGAGCCAGTGGCGACCAGCAAGGCGGTGCGGATCGTCGAGGCGCTCGGCGGGGACGCCAACATCCTCGACCTCGAGCCCTGCATCACCCGGCTGCGGGTCGAGGTGGTCGACGGGTCTCGGGTCGACTCGCGCGCCCTGCGCGCCGCCGGGGCGATCGCGGTCGTGGCATCCGGCAATGTGGTGCAGGTGGTGGTGGGCCCGGAGGCCGACACGCTCGCCTCGGACATCGAGGACCTGCGCTGATGGCCGTCACGATCCTGGCGCCGATCTCGGGGACGGTCATGGCGCTCGCGGACGTGGAGGACCCCGTCTTCGCCGAGGAGCTCGTCGGGCCCGGGGTGGCGATCAGGCCGGACCTCGCTGGACGCGCGGCCGTGGTGTCTCCCGTCAGCGGGCGGGTGGTCAAGCTGCACCCGCACGCCTTCGTGGTCCAGGGGGACGAGGCGCACGGCGCCGTCGCAGTGCTCGTCCACCTGGGCATCGACACCGTGCAGCTCGCGGGGGAGGGGTTCGCCCTGCACGTGGCCGAGGGCGACGACGTCACGGCCGGCCAGCCGCTGGTCACGTGGGACCCCGCGGAGGTCGAGCGCGGAGGCCGGTCGTCGGTGTGCCCCGTGGTGGTGCTCGAGGGGAAGCCCGAGTCCGTGGCGCGGCACGTCGATCCGGGCAGCCGGGTCGACCAGGGGGAGCGCCTCCTCGACTGGTCTTGAGCGCCCGGGCGGCCGAGGGGGACGCCCGGGCGCTCGAGACCCGCAGCCGACCAGGCCTGGACGCGCTCAGCCCTGCCGCGGCGCCGCGGGGGCGGCCACCCCGTCGGGGCAGGGCTCGACGCCGCCCGCCACACGGGTCGAGACCTCGTGCAGCACCCGCTCGAGCGGCCCACGGCCCAGCCACGACCGCCACGCGGTGCACAGCACCACCGCGACCACGATGAACGCCGCCCACGTCGAGGCGCGCGGCTGCCACACCACCGCGCTGCCGAGCACGCCGATCGCCACCACGTGCCCGACGTACGCCGTCAGCGCGAGGGCGCCCGTGGCGGCGATGGGCGTCAGGAGCCGGGGCGCGGCGTCCTGCGCCATGAGGCACATGCCCAGCACGGCGAGGGCGACCCCCGTGTTCGCGACGACCTCGAACGTCGTGCTCGCGTGCGGCTCGGTGGTGATCAGCCGGACCAGGTCGCCCGACGGCGCCGCCTGCTGCCACGCCCACGACACGGTGTGCGCGCCCACCGCCATCGCCGCTCCGACCAGGACCAATAGTCGGCGGACGGCGGACTCACGCAGATCCAAGCGGCCCACGGCCAGCCCGACGAGCAGGTACGCGAACCAGACCCCCACCGGGTAGTACGGCCCCACCAGCAGGTCGGTGACGGCCTCGCCGCCAAGCGGGGCGGCCGCGAGCCGGTCACGGGCGGCGAAGACCAGGGGAGGGGCCACCAGCGCCACGACGCCGGCCAGGGCCAGCAGCGCGGGCACGCGAAGGGCCAGGAAGGGCAGGACCAGCACGAACAGCAGCGCGTACTGCAGCAGGATCAGCGCCAGCGGGGCCTCCAGCAGCTCCAGCACCAGGCCGATCGGAACCATCAGCGCGCCTCGCACCGCGATGCGCTGCCGGGCCCGCGCGAGCAGCTCGCCCTCCACGGGCCGCGCGCCACCCGACAGCAACGCCACCGACACTCCCGCGAGCACCACGAACATCGCCGCTGAGCGGCCGTCCGCGACCTGCACGGCGCCCAGCGGCCAGGGGTCCCCGGCGCGCCCGGGCGCCAAGTGCGCGGTGAACATGCCCAGCACGGCCAGGCCCCGCGCGACGTCGACCCCCCAGAGACGCTCCACGCTGCGCACGCTACCGGTGGGCCGCCGACGGCAGAATCCGCAACACCTCAAGTTCGCTGTCGACGAGACCGACTGAGTCCTGAAGGTCGTCGGTCTGCGACAAGGGCTCCTGGGCAACCTTCACAAGTCAGACGTCCCCTATGTGCGCCATTCGCCGAGGTGAGTATGGACTTCGATGAGCTGTCGTCAGCGCAGGCGGCACAGTTCTGTGAGCATGTGGTCGCTCGTGAGCCCTACCTGCTGCGGGAACTGGCGTCGTGGATGGACCAGACGGGCGGGCCACTCGACCAGATGGACGCCTCCGTTGACTCTCTGGTCCCGTTGCTGGAGTGGTATCTGGACCTTGCGCGGGCGGACTTCCTCGGTCTCACGGAAGGGCTGGTGCCCTCGCTGTTCCCCAAGATCAGCGGGCCTGACCTCACGGCAGAACTGGAACGATCCCGGCAATCGCTGGTGGGTGGCGACCGGCTGGTGCACTACGTCCGGTTGGTTTTGGCGCGGCTTGTTCCCGAGTCGTACTGGGGCGTCTACCGAAGCCCTGGGGTCATCGACAATCTCCATCACCAACCGGCGGTCTTCCTTCCCGGGTGGCCGTCCGGGCCGGGCCGCCGCGGCGAGTGGTCGGTCATCTTCGCCGCCACTCTGGGCGCTCTCGCGGGCGCGCACGTGAGGAAGGGCACGGTCGAGCCTGACCGGCTGCGCAGCGCCCTGATTGCACGTTGCCCCCGGGGCCTGGTTCCCGCGCGTCAGGAGCGCCTGGCCTCGGTGCTTCGCCCTTACCTGGACCTGGCGCTGCCTTCGATGCCGATGATCGCCCGCGTCACCCCTGCCCAGGCGTGGCTGCACGAGCCGCCCCCGCCCCCGCCCCCGGCTCGGGCGCGGGCGCGCGGTGCGGACGACGAGGGTGACGAGGACTGGGAGAGCCTGATCCTCGCGAGAGGGCCCGGGGCAGGGCTTGAGGACGAGCCGTGGTTGCTTGACCCGCTGTCGGCCGACCGCATCGCCGCTGCTCTCGCCGAGGGCGGCTTCAAGGGCCTCGACGCGGCGACCCTCCTGGGGGGAGCCGAGTTCGAGCACCCGGACGGCGTCGCCCACGTGATGGTCGCGACCCACGACGGCGCTGTGCGTGCTGTGCACATCCAGCCCGTTGACCCCACTGCCCGGTCCTGGGAACGGCTCATCGCCCCGCTGCGGATGCTGGCCGTCGAGCTCGGCGCGAACCTCGTGCCCGAGGGCGAGTACCCCGACTAGCCGCCCTGCCGCAGGGCGGCGCCGGCGTGGAACGGGTGGAGGGCGCGGTCGCATGAGGCCAGCAGTCGAGCACGCAGCACGTTCGCGCGCGCCGCGAAGTCCCGCTGACGCCGCACGTACTCGGCCTTGCCCTCGGGGGTCTCGATCGCGACGGCCGGCTCGCCGAGTGAGGAGACGTCGTAGGGGGAGGCCTGCATGTCGAGTGTGCGGATGTCGCGGGCGAGCTCGAAGCAGTCGAGCAGCAGGTCGCCGGGCGTCGCGGGACCGAGCTTGAGGGCCCACTTGAGGCAGTCCATGTTGGCGTGCAGGCAGCCGGGCTGCTCGGTCGCCACCTGGGTGTCGCGGCTCAGCAGGTCGCGGTTGCGGGGGACCGCGTCGGGGGTGAAGAAGCGGAACGCGTCGAAGTGGGTGCAGCGCAGCGGGTGGCTCTCGACGACCGCGTCGGTGCCCTCGCGGCCGAGGCGCAGCGGCAGCGAGTGGCGGCGGCGCGTGTCGTCCTGCCGGTAGACCATCGCCCACTCGTGCAGGCCGAAGCACCCGGTGTGGGCGGGGCGGGCCGCGGTGGCCGCGAGCAGCTCGTGGATGTGGGCCACGGTGTCGCCGCGATCGGCGAGGAAGGCCGCGACGTCGAGCGCCACGGCGCCATCGTCGTCGGCCCGGTACCAGCGCCAGCCAGCGTGCTCGGCCGGGCCGTCCTGGGCGGCGGCGAGGACGATGCCGGGCCCGGGGTGCCAGCGGCGCAGCAGCGAGGGTTTGACGGTGTAGTAGTCGTAGAGGAAGTCGTCGATGGGGTGCCGCTCGCCGCTCGCCTTGCGGGTGCGGTGCGGCGCGGTGAGCGCGTCGGCCCGCGCCTGGTGCGCGATGGCGCGGCGGCGCCACTCGGACGCCGCGAGCTGCTCGGCGTGCACGGGCTGTCTCACGTCTCCAGGGTAGGCGGCGCGGCGCGGCAGCCCGTCCGCCGACGGCGACCGGCCAGGCGCAAGATCTCATCCTTGAAGACGATCAGGTCCAGCGGTTGAAACGGGGGAGCGTGTCCGGATTACAGTGGCGTGTGAGCACCCAGGCCAAGCAAGACGTCTACACCCACGGGCATCACGACAGCGTGCTGCGTTCGCACAGGTGGCGCACCGCGGAGAACTCCGCCGCCTACCTGCTGCCGCACCTCCAGCCCGGCGTCAAGGTGCTCGATGTCGGCTGCGGCCCGGGCACCATCACCATCGACTTCGCCCGTCGTGTGGCGCCCGCCCAGATCATCGGGCTGGACCGGTCAGCCGCGGTCATCGACGCGGCGCGGGAGGCGGCCGCCGAGGCGGGCGTCGAGAACGCCGAGTTCACGGTGGGCGACGTCTACGAGCTGCCGTACGCGGACGGCGCCTTCGACGTGGCGCACGCGCACCAGGTGCTGCAGCACCTCACCGACCCCGTCGCCGCGCTGCGGGAGATGAAGCGGGTGACCAAGCCCGGCGGCGTCGTCGCCGTGCGGGACGCCGACTATGCCGCCATGACCTGGTACCCGGAGTCGCCCGGCCTCGACGAGTGGCTCGCGCTCTACCACGAGGTCACCCAGGCCAACGGCGCCGAGGCCGACGCGGGCCGCCGCCTGCAGAGCTGGGTCCGGGAGGCGGGATTCGACCCGGCCGGCATCGAGCCCGGCGCGGGCGTGTGGTGCTACGCCACCCCCGAGGACCGCACGTGGTGGTCCGAGCTGTGGGCCGATCGCGCGGTCGCGTCCAACTTCGCCGCGCAGGCCATCGAGTACGGGCTCGCGGACGACGTGGGCCTCGAGCACCTGGCCGAGGCGTGGCGCGAGTGGGGCCGGGCCGAAGACGGCTGGTTCACGATCCTGCACGGCGAGGTCATCGCCCGCGTCTGACCGGCTGGCTGATCAGGCGCGGCTGAGGCGCCATGCCTGATCTAGGGTTGGCTCGTGCGCATCGCGAGGTTCACCACGGGGGACGACCCCCGCTACGCCCTGGTCGACGGAGAGCCCGGCTCGGAGCAGCTGCTGGTCATCACCGGAGACCCCATCTACACCCCGGTACAGCCGACCGGTGAGCGGATCCCGCTGGACGACGACGGGGTGCGGCTGCTCGCCCCCGTCATCCCGCGGTCCAAGATCGTCGGGGTGGGGCGCAACTACGCCGACCACGCCGCCGAGATGGGCAACGAGCTGCCCCCGGCGCCGCTGCTCTTCCTCAAGCCGAACACCGCGGTGATCGGCCCGGATGACCCGATCGTGCTGCCCGAGTGGACCGAGCACGTCGACCACGAGGCCGAGCTGGCCGTGGTGATCGGCAAGGTCACCAAGAATGTGGCCCCCGAGCACGCGCTCGCCCAGGTGTTCGGCTACACCGTCGCGAACGACGTCTCGGCGCGCGACGCCCAGCGATCGGACTCGCAGTGGACGCGGGCCAAGGGCTTCGACACGTCCTGCCCCATCGGCCCCTGGATCGTGCCCGGCCTCGACGTGGACGACCTGGCCGTGCGGTCGCGCGTCAACGGCGAGCTCAAGCAGGACGGCCGCACCTCGCAGCTCATCTTCGACGTCGCGTACCTCGTCTCGTACATCTCCGAGGTGTTCACGCTGCTGCCCGGCGACGTGATCCTCACCGGAACCCCCGCCGGGGTCAGCCGGATCGAGGACCGCGACATCGTCGAGGTCGAGGTCGAGGACATCGGCGTGCTGCGCAACCCGGTGCTGCGCCGCGCCTGACGTGCCACAGGGGCCGCCTCCCGTCGTTGTCTCGGGAGGTGGCCCTGTGTGCGCTCAAGCGGCCGGGGCGAGGTGGCAGCGCACGCGGATAGGCTGGGCGTCGTGACTTCTGCAGCCTCCGACGCCCCCACCGGCTCCGCGATCCGTGTCCGCTTCTGCCCCTCGCCCACGGGCACCCCGCACGTCGGGCTGATCCGCACGGCCCTGTTCAACTGGGCCTACGCGCGGCACACGGGCGGCACGTTCGTCTTCCGCATCGAGGACACCGACGCGGCGCGCGACTCGGAGGAGAGCTACCTCCAGGTGCTCGACGCGCTGCGCTGGCTCGGGCTGGACTGGGACGAGGGCGTCGAGGTGGGCGGCCCGCACGAGCCCTACCGTCAGTCGCAGCGCATGGATATCTACCGTGACGTGGCGCGCCGCCTGGTCGAGGCGGGCTTCGCGTACGAGTCGTTCTCGACCCCCGAGGAGATCGAGGCCCGCCACCGCGCCGCCGGGCGCGACCCGAAGCTCGGCTACGACGGCTTCGACCGCGACCTCACCGACGAGCAGAAGGCCGCCTACCGCGCCGAGGGCCGCGAGCCCGTGCTGCGGCTGCGGATGCCCGACGAGGACATCACCTTCACCGACCTGGTCCGCGGCGACATCACGTTCAAGGCGGGCTCGGTGCCCGACTACGTGATCGTGCGCGGCAACGGCCAGCCGTTGTACACGCTGGTCAACCCCGTGGACGACGCGCTGATGGGCATCACGCACGTGCTGCGCGGCGAGGACCTGCTGTCCTCGACCCCGCGGCAGGTCGCGCTCTACCGGGCGCTGCTGGCCATCGAGGTCGCCACCGTGATGCCGGCCTTCGGCCACCTGCCCTACGTCATGGGCGAGGGCAACAAGAAGCTCTCCAAGCGCGACCCGGAGTCGAACCTCTTCCTGCACCGCGAGCGCGGCTTCACCCCGGAGGGCCTGCTCAACTACCTGTCGCTGCTGGGCTGGTCGATCTCGCCCGACAACGACATCTTCTCGGTGGACGAGCTCGTGGCCGCGTTCGACATCACGGACGTGAACCCGAACCCCGCGCGCTTCGACCTGAAGAAGGCCGAGGCGATCAACGCCGCGCACCTGCGGCTGCTGGCGCCGGACGACTTCCGCAACCGGCTGGTCCCGTACCTGCACGCCGCGGGCCTGGTGCCGGCGTCGTCCTACGCGGATCTGGCGCCCGAGCACCGCGCGCTGCTCGACGTGGCGGCGCCCCTGGTCCAGGAGCGCATGACGCTGCTCGGCGAGGCGCCCGGCATGCTCGGCTTCTTCTTCGTGGCCGACGACGCGGTGGTGGTCGAGGATGACGCCCGGGCCGGGCTGCGCGAGGAGGCCCCGGCCGTGCTCGACGCCGCGACGACGGCGCTCGAGGCGATCCCGGCCGACGCGTTCACCACGGAGGCGACCCAGGCGGCGCTGCAGGCCGCGCTGGTCGACGGGCTGGGCATCAAGCCCCGGTTCGCGTACACGCCGCTGCGCACCGCGCTCTCGGGCCGCCGGGTGTCCCCGCCGCTGTTCGAGTCGATGGAGATCCTCGGCAAGGAGTCCACGCTGGCCCGTATCGCCGCGCTCCGCTCGAGCCTGTGAGCGTGGGCGGGCGTCGATGACCGGAGGGTGTCGGTGACCGGCGGGCCGCCGCCCGTCGGCCCGCCCGGGCCGGGCCCTGCTCTGCCCGTGGCCCCGGGGGCGCCGGCCCAGGCGTGGGGCCCGCGGCCGTACCCGCAGGCCCTGCGCGGCCCCTGGCACCGCTGGTGGCGCCCGCTGCTGGGCGTCGCCGTGGTGCTGGGCGTCGGCCTGGTGGGGCTGATCGCGCTGACCCTCGTGCTGGCGGTGTCCGCCCTGCTGCAGATGGGCGGTGCGTCCGGCAGCCCGTCCATGCTCGACGACGCGTGGCTCGTGAGCCCGTGGGGGCTGCTCTCGACCAACCTCCTCCTGGCGGCGGGCATCCCCGTGGCAGGGCTGGCCGTGTGGGCCGGGCAGCGGTGGCGCCCGGGGTTCGTCTCCTCGGTGGCGGGCCGCGTGCGCTGGCCGCTGCTGCTGGCGTCCACGACCCGCGCCGCCCTCGTGCTGGTGCCCGCTCTGCTCATCGGGGTGGCGGTGGACGCGGCGGCGTCGGGCGCGCTCGGCGACCTGGCCTCCTTCGCCCCCGAGCCGCAGTGGCCCGCCCTGGCCCTGGTCGTGCTGCTCACCACCCCGCTGCAGGCGGCGGGGGAGGAGTACTTCTTCCGCGGCTGGCTCAGCCAGGCGATCGGGTCGTGGTGCGCCAGCCCCCGCGTCGCCGTCGTGCTGCCCGCCCTGGTCTCGGCGACGCTGTTCGCGCTGGCCCACGGCGCCCAGGACCCGTGGCTGTTCGCCGACCGGTTCGCCTTCGGGCTCGTGGCGAGCGTCCTGGTGTGGCGCACGGGCGGCCTGGAGGGGGCGATCGCGGTGCACGCCGTGAACAACGTGGTGGCCTTCGCCGTGGCGATCGCCTACGGGGACCTCGAGGCGTCCCTGGGGGTCACGTCCGCGTCGCCATGGGTGGTGCTGCTCGACGTCGCCGCGTTCGCCACGGCGGGGTGGGTGGTGGTCCGCCATGCCGACCGGGCGGGGGTCCAGCGGCAGGTCCTCGGCGGCTGGCCGGGCCGCGGCCTGCCGCCCGCTGCAACCCCTCGTCCGGGAGCCCCCGGGCCGGGACACGGAACGACCGGAGGTGAGGCGCGATGAGCGTCGACGGAGTGCTGTTCGACATCGACGACACCCTCGTCGACACCCGGGGCGCCTTCACCAGCGCCCTGGCCCGCACGGCCCGGCACTACCTGCCCCACCTCGGGCCCGAGCGCCATCACGAGGTGGTGGCCGCCTGGCGCCGTGACGCCGGGGACCACTACGCGGCCTACACCCGCGGAGAGGCCACCTACCGGGGCCAGCGCATGGCCCGGGCCAACGAGCTCCACGCGGCGTTCGGCGGGCCGGTGCTGGACGACACCGGGTACGACGCCTGGGACGCGCTCTTCGAGGAGGGGTTCTCGTCCTCGTGGCGGGCGCTCGACGACGCCGAGAAGGCCGTGCGCGCGCTGCTCGACGCGGGCGTCGCGGTGGGCGCGCTGTCCAACGCCGGCACCGCCTACCAGGCTGCGAAGCTCGCCAGGACCGGCTTCGGGGACACCGTCCCCATGCTGGTCGGCATCGACACCCTCGGCTTCGGCAAGCCGCGCCCCGAGGTCTTCCTCGAGGCGTGCCGGCGGCTGGGCTCGGAGGCGTCGCGCACCGCGTACGTGGGAGACGAGCTCGAGGTGGACGCTGTCGCAGCCGTCCGCGCGGGGCTGCTGGGCGTGTGGGTGGACCGGCCAGGGTCACGCCGACGCCCCCTCGCCGACGAGGCCGTGGACGCGGCGACCGCGGCCGGCGTCGTCGTGATCGGATCCTTGGCCGAGCTGCCCTCCGTGCTCGGGCTGTAGCACCGCCCCGCCGTCGGCCCTGGGAGAGGGGTGCGAAAGGCTCGTGTGAGGCTCGCCTCGACGTCGTGGTTTGGAGCGGCCCGATCGGTCGGGTAGTGTTTCCCGGCGGTAGGGCAACCACGGGAAACCCGCACAGGACCGGTCTCAGGGCAGGTCAGGAGCGGATGGCAGCGTGGGAGTCATACCCCATGGGGTATGGTGTAATTGGCAGCACGACTGATTCTGGTTCAGTTAGTCTAGGTTCGAGTCCTGGTACCCCAGCGGTTGGCAAGGCTCCCGGAGAACATCCGGTAGACTCGTCACCCGGCAGCCACCGAGGCAACTCGGAGGATGCAGGCTCAAGTGTCACAGGCCCCCGTTGTGTAGCGGCCTAGCACGCCGCCCTCTCACGGCGGTAGCGCCGGTTCGAATCCGGTCGGGGGTACGTCGAGAGGCCCGGTCACCGTCAGGTGGCCGGGCCTTTCTCGTTGCCGGGAACTCGGTGCGACGCCGACGCCGACACGCTCGTCTGTCGTCGACACAGGCGGCGATGCCCGCGTGTCCTGCGTCACAGGACCGACGATCGGCCACCGAGTGCGACTGTGGCGTCCGTCACCTCCGGCCAGGGTCGCGCTGGTGCTGCTCGCGCTGGCCCTTGCGGGTGCGGAGCTGGGCGGCCAGCTCGTCGCGCGCGTGGTGCAGGGCCCGTCGCGGGTCCGCGTCCTCGGCGTTCGCCACCAGCTCGGGCTCGCCCGCCACGCTGAGCACCAGCGTGACGGTCTGGACCCGGTGCGTCTCGTCCTTGCGGTCCAGGGCCAGGTCCACCTGCTCGGCGGTGTAGCCCTCGAGGAACGGCTCGAGGCGGTGCAGATCGGCGACGATCTCGGCGCGGTCGGCATCGCTGAAGCCCTTGACCAGTCGCAGCGCGCTGTCCACGGTGGCCCGCGCGTGTGGGTCGGGCGCCCGCGGCTCGGGTTCGGGGGACTGGGGGCGCTCAGGGCGTTCGGTCACGGTTCCCACCTCCGGCTGGGTGCTGTTCCCGCCATCGTCCGCGCGTCCCGTCCGTGCCGCACGACGGGGAAGCACGACGGGACCAGTGGCCGGCCTCAGCCGTCCTCTGGTCCCGTCGGTGGATCGTGGCGCGTCGCGCGCCCTCGCGCGCTACTCGCCGGTGCGGCGCAGCACCTCGGTGAGCCGGTTGGCCGCGGAGACCACGGCCCCCGCGTGCAGCCGCCCGGGCTGGCGCGAGAGGCGCTCCAGCGGGCCGGAAATGGACACCGCGGCGACGATGCGGCCTGAGGGCCCCCGCACCGGGGCCGAGACGGACGCGACGCCGACCTCGCGCTCCGACACCGACTGCGCCCAGCCGCGGCGGCGGACGCCCGAGAGGATCGTCGCCGTGAACTTCGCGCCCTGCAGGCCGCGGTGCAGCCGGTCGGGCTCCTCCCACGCGAGCAGGATCTGCGCGGCGGAGCCGGCCTGCATCGTCAGGGTGGCGCCCACGGGGATGGAGTCGCGCAGGCCTATCGGGCGTTCCGCTGCGGCCACGCAGATACGCTGGTCCCCTTGGCGGCGATAGAGCTGCGCGCTCTCACCGGTGTGGTCGCGCAACGCCGTGAGGACGGGATTGGCGGCCGCGAGCAGCCGGTCCTCCCCGGCGGCGGTGGAGAGCTCCGACAGGCGCGGGCCGAGCACGAACCGGCCCTGCATGTCGCGGGCGACGAGCCGGTGGTGTTCGAGCGCGACAGCCAGGCGATGGGCGGTCGGGCGTGCGAGGTGAGTGGCAGTGACGAGCTGGGCGAGGGTCGCCGGTCCCGCCTCGAGGGCGCTGAGGACGGACGCTGCCTTGTCCAGGACGCCGACTCCGCTAGAGTTGTCCATAGGTCGATATTGCCGTCTCGCACACTGAGATGCAAGTGAGTCGAGTAGATACCACCCCGTAACCACCCATCGGGGTACACCGAGAGGACACGACATGGCCGGCACGCTGGCAGAGAAGGTTTGGGACGCGCACATCGTGCGCCGCGGCGCCGACGGCGCGCCCGACCTCCTCTACATCGACCTGCACCTCGTGCACGAGGTCACGAGCCCGCAGGCGTTCGAAGGACTCCGGCTCGCGGGGCGCCCCGTCCGGCGGCCCGACCTGACGCTCGCGACCGAGGACCACAACACCCCCACGCTCGACATCGACCGCCCCATCGCGGACGTCACGAGCCGGACGCAGATCCAGACGCTGCGCAACAACGCCGCCGAGTTCGGCGTGCGGCTGCACTCCCTGGGCGACGCGGACCAGGGCATCGTGCACCAGGTCGGACCGCAGCTCGGGCTGACCATGCCCGGGCTCACGGTCGTGTGCGGCGACTCGCACACCTCGACGCACGGCGCGTTCGGCGCCCTCGCGTTCGGGATCGGCACCAGCGAGGTCGAGCACGTGCTCGCCACCCAGACGCTGCCGCTGGCCCCGTTCAAGACGATGGCCATCACCGTCGACGGCGAGCTGCCCGCGGGCGCCACGTCGAAGGACATCATCCTGGCGATCATCGCGAAGATCGGCACCGGTGGCGGGCAGGGCTACGTGCTCGAGTACCGCGGCGAGGCGATCCGGGCGCTGTCGATGGAAGCCCGCATGACGATCTGCAACATGTCCATCGAGGCCGGCGCCCGCGCGGGCATGATCGCCCCCGACGAGACGACCTTCGAGTACCTCAAGGGCCGCCCGCACGCCCCCGAGGGCGCCGACTGGGACGAGGCCGTCGAGTACTGGAAGACGCTGCGCTCGGACGACGACGCGCAGTTCGACGCCGAGGTGGTGCTCCGCGCCGCCGACCTGGAGCCCTTCGTGACCTGGGGCACCAACCCGGGCCAAGGGCTGCCGCTGTCGGCGAGCGTCCCCGTCCCGGCCGAGATCGCCGACGCGGACGAGCGCCAGACCGCCGAGCGGGCCATCGAGTACATGGGCCTGACGCCCGGCATGCCGCT
Source organism: Cellulomonas chengniuliangii (assembly GCF_024508335.1). Classification (NCBI taxonomy): domain Bacteria; kingdom Bacillati; phylum Actinomycetota; class Actinomycetes; order Micrococcales; family Cellulomonadaceae; genus Cellulomonas; species Cellulomonas chengniuliangii. The sequence goes on from NZ_CP101988.1 coordinate 1,171,430, forward strand.
GCGCGACATCGCCGTGGACACCGTCTTCATCGGCTCGTGCACCAACGGCCGGATCGAGGACCTCCGCTCGGTGGCCAAGCTGGTCAGGGGCCGCAAGAAGGCCGACTCGGTGCGCGTCCTGGTCGTGCCCGCGTCGGCGCGGGTCCGCCTGCAGGCCGAGGCCGAGGGCCTCGACCAGATCTTCCTCGACTTCGGCGCGGAGTGGCGGAACGCGGGCTGCTCGATGTGCCTGGGCATGAACCCCGACCAGCTGGCGCCGGGGGAGCGCTCGGCGTCCACGTCGAACCGCAACTTCGAGGGACGCCAGGGCAAGGGCGGGCGCACGCACCTCGTCTCGCCGCTCGTCGCCGCCGCGACGGCCATCCGGGGCACGCTCTCGTCGGTCTCCGACCTGGGCCCCGACGTCGTCGCCCCCGACGGCAGCCCGCTCGACGACCTGCAGCTCGTCTGACCCCGACGGACCACGAGAACGAGAGACCCATCATGGAGAAGTTCACCCAGCACACCGGCGTCGGGGTGCCGCTGCGTCGCAGCAACGTCGACACCGACCAGATCATCCCCGCCGTGTACCTCAAGCGGGTCACCCGCACCGGGTTCGAGGACGCCCTGTTCGCGGCCTGGCGCGGCGACCCGTCGTTCGTCCTCAACCAGGACGCGTACCGCTCGGGCTCCGTCCTGGTCGCGGGCCCCGACTTCGGCACCGGCTCCTCGCGCGAGCACGCCGTGTGGGCGCTCAAGGACTACGGCTTCAAGGTCGTCGTGTCCGCCCGCTTCGCGGACATCTTCCGCGGCAACTCCGGCAAGCAAGGGCTGCTCGCCGCCCAGGCCTCGCAGGAGGACATCGAGCTCATCTGGAAGATCCTCGAGACCCGCCCGGGCACCGAGGTGACCGTCGACCTGGAGAGCCGCACCATCACGTGCGACGACGTGGTCGTCCCCTTCCAGGTCGACGACTACACGCGCTGGCGCCTGCTCGAGGGCCTCGACGACATCGGCCTGACCCTCCAGCACGAGGCCGACATCACCGAGTTCGAGAAGTCGCGCGCCGGGTGGCGCCCGAAGACGCTGCCGGCCAAGCACCTGCCGCCCGTCGAGATCAAGGCGGCCCGTCCCGTCGGCGTCCCGGTCGACCTCGGGGCCACGCGCACGTCCTGACCTGCCCTGCTCGCGCCACGGGCGGCCCCCACGCCGGGGGCCGCCTGTCGTGCGTCCGGGGGACGGGAGCCCGAGCGCCGATCGCCGGGCCCACATCGAGCTCCGGCGCGCGTGACGATGTGAAGGTTCGGCGCTAGGGGACGGCTCGGCGGGCCGCCCGTTACGTCCAGACCATGTTGATGGTTCACCATGGGGGCATGAGCGACCTGCTGTACGTCAACGGCGGCACCCCGCTGTCGGGTGAGATCACCGTCCGAGGGGCCAAGAACTTCGTCTCGAAGGCCATGGTGGCCGCCCTGCTGGGCGAGACCCCGAGCACCCTGCGCAACGTCCCCCAGATCCGCGACGTGGGCGTCGTCACCGGTCTGCTCCAGCTGCACGGCGTCGAGGTCCAGGCGCAGGACGGCACCCTCGTGCTCGACCCGTCGAACGTCGAGTCGGCGCACGTGGCCGACATCGACGCCCACGCGGGCTCCAGCCGCATCCCGATCCTGTTCTGCGGGCCGCTGCTGCACCGGCTCGGCGAGGCGTTCATCCCCGACCTGGGCGGCTGCCGGATCGGCGACCGGCCGATCAACTTCCACCTCGACATCCTGCGGCAGTTCGGCGCCGTCGTGGAGAAGCGCGAGGGTGGCATCCACATCGAGGCGCCGCGCCGGCTGCAGGGCACCAAGATCGCGCTGCCGTACCCGAGCGTGGGCGCCACCGAGCAGCTGCTGCTGACGGCGGTGCGCGCCGAGGGCATCACCGAGCTCGCGAACGCCGCGATCGAGCCCGAGATCATGGACCTGATCAACGTGCTGCAGAAGATGGGCGCGATCATCTCAGTCGACACCGACCGCGTGATCCGCATCGAGGGCGTCGACCGCCTCGTGGGCTTCCAGCACACCGCGCTGTCGGACCGGATCGAGGCCGCGTCGTGGGCGTCGGCCGCGCTGGCCACGGGCGGCGACATCTACGTGCGCGGCGCCACCCAGCCGGAGATGACGGCATTCCTCAACACGTTCCGCAAGGTGGGCGGGGAGTTCGCCGTGGACGACGAGGGCATCCGGTTCTTCCACCCCGGCGGGGACCTGCGCTCCATCGTGCTGGAGACCGACGTGCACCCGGGCTTCATGACGGACTGGCAGCAGCCCCTCGTCGTGGCGCTGACGCAGGCCAAGGGCCTGTCCATCGTGCACGAGACGGTCTACGAGAACCGCTTCGGCTTCACCGACGCGCTGCGCGGCATGGGCGCGACGATCCAGGTGTACAAGGAGTGCCTCGGCGGGCGGCCGTGCCGCTTCGGGCAGCGGAACTTCTACCACTCGGCCGTCATCTCGGGCCCGACGCCGCTCGCCGCCGCGGACATCGTGGTGCCGGACCTGCGCGGCGGCTTCTCGCACCTGATCGCCGCGCTCGCCGCCAAGGGCACGTCCTCGGTGCGGGGGATCAGCCTGATCGACCGCGGCTACGAGCACTTCATGGACAAGCTCGGCGCCCTGGGCGCCGAGTTCAGCCGGGACTGAGCCCAGCGTGACCGCCGCCGCGCGCGACCCGGACCACCCTGTGGAGGACTCTGGCCCGTCGCCGCGGCCGTCCGGCGTGGGCCGCCGCGGCAGCGTGCTCGTGCGCCCCGCGGCGGCTGCCGACGCGTCCGCGCTGGGCGAGGTGCACGTCGGGGCCTGGCGAGCGGCCTACCGCGGCATGCTGCCGGACGAGTTGCTCGACGGCATGGACGCGGACGTCGCCGGCGCCCGATGGCGGTCGTTGCTCGAGGACGGCCTGCGGCCCCACACCCTCGTCGGGCAGCTGGACGGGCGCGTCGTGGGCTTCGCGAACCTCGGGCCGGCTTTCGAGAGCGTCCCCGACGGCGAGCTGTACGCGATCAACGTGCTGCCTGAGGCCTGGGGGACCGGCGTGGGGCCGGCACTGCTCGCGGCGGCCGAGGACGAGCTGGTGCTGCTCGGCCACCGGGTGGCCGTGCTGTGGGTGATCCCGGAGAACGCCCGCGCCCGGCGGTTCTACGCCCGCTCCGGCTGGCACAGCACGGACCTGCGCAGCACGCGCGAGGTGGGCGGCGCCCAGGTGGGCCTGGTGCAGCACCTCAAGGTCCTCATTCCCTGAGCGTGCGGGTTCCCCAGGGCCCGTCGGCGGGTCCTCGCAGGTGGCGCCCTGGGAGAGCCGGGCCGTGGGTTCGGGGGTAGCGTGCGAACGTGGCGTCCCCCCGGCCGCGTTCATGCGCTCCGGTGTGGGGGGAGGCCTCGTGCAGACGACCCGTGGCGGCCCCTCGCGTGGACGCGCCCGCCCCGCGGAGGCGCACGACCCGGGGTCGGCCGCACGGGAGCCACGATGAGGCGCGCCAGCCCGACGCACGCCCGGTCCGAGCGGCCCCGCGCGGGCGCGTGGTGGGTGGCGACAGCCCTCGCGGCGGCCGTCGCGGCGGTGCTCGTCGTCGCCCTCCTGACGCCCACGACGCGCTCCGCGCCGAGCAAGCGGGAGCCGGAGCCCACCGCGGCCACCCGGGCGGTGGTGGAGCGCCGAGCCCTCGGCGGGGAGGCGCCCACGCTGCGGGGGACGGTGCGGCTCGCCTCCCGGATCTCCGTCCCGGCGCCGGCGGCGGCGCCTCCCATCGAGCGGCTCGTGGTGACGGACGCCCCCGCGGACGTCGGGACGGTCGTCTCGTCCGGGAACGTGGTGATCGGGATCTCAGGGCGCCCGATCATCGCCCTGGCCACCGAGGTGCCCCTGTACCGCCCGTTGCGCGCCGGCGACACCGGGGAGGACGTGCGCCAGCTGCAGGCCGCGCTGGCCGAGCTCGGCCTGTACACCGGCGACCTGGACGGGCTCTTCGGGCCGCTCACGGCCGACGCGGTCGCCGCGCTGTACGCGCAGGCGGGATACGAGACCGCGCCGCCCGACGCCCAGCGGACGGCGGCCCTGCAGCAGGCCGAGGACCGCTGGGCGTCGTTGCAGGCCGCCCAGGACGCCGCAGAGGACGGGGTGGGCGAGCCGTCGGCCGCGGACGTCACGCAGGCGCAGCGGGCGCTGGTCCGCGCGAGGGACGAGGCCGGGGTGTGGCTGCCGCCTGCCGAGATCGCCCACGTGCCGGGCGAGGGGGCGATGGTGACGAGCATCACCGAGCTGGGCGCCGTGCTGACCCCGGACCAGGCCACGGTGGCAGAGCTGGTCGGCGGGACGCCACTGCTCACCGTGAGCGGGCCAGCCGCCCGGCGAGACGCCTTCGAGCCGGGCGCCGCGGTCGAGGTGCGGGTGGTCGGCTCGGACGACGCCGTGCCCGGCACGATCCTGCCCACCGCCTCGGCCCTCGCCTCAGACCCGGGGGCGGGCGGGGCGACGGCCGATCCCGGCGGAGCCGTGGCCATCGCGGCGCCCGGCGCCGCGGAGGCCGGGATCGCGGACGGCGCCCGGGTCGTGGTCACCCTGACGGGCGGGCGGGCTCCGGCCCCCCGGCTCGTGGTGCCGCTCGACGCCGTCCACGAGGACCAGGACGGCAAGTACGTGATGGCGGCGGGCGAGGAGGGCGCCCGCAGGGTCGCCGTCGAGCTGGGCGAGCGGCGCGACGGCTACGTGGAGCTGCTCGCCGGCGCGCTCCTGGACGAAGGCGACGAGGTGATGGTCGGTCCCGCCACGGTCAGCCCTGGGACCAGATGAGGTCTCCCGGCCCGGGCGGGTAGCATCCCTGACCGTGCGAGCACCGGAGCGATCGAACCGCGCCTACCGCAACATCGCCCGCGTGATCCGGCCGCTGCTGCGGGCCATCACCCGGCGCGACTGGCGGGGCGCCGAGCATCTCCCCGCGTCGGGGGGGTACATCGCGGCGGCCAACCACATGACGAACTTCGACCCGCTGACCTTCGCGCACTTCCTGTACGACAACGGGGTCGCGCCCAAGGTCCTGGCGAAGTCGTCGCTGTTCAGGATCCCCGTGATGGGGAGCCTCCTACGCGCCACGGGCCAGATCCCCGTGCACCGCAACACCGTGCAAGCGGGGCAGTCGCTCGACGCCGCCGTCGAGGCGCTGGTCAAGGGGGAGTGCGTGGCGGTCTTCCCCGAGGGCACCCTCACGGGCGACCTGGACCTGTGGCCCATGGTCGGCAAGACCGGCATCGCCCGGCTCGCGCTGACCACCCGCGTCCCGGTCATCCCCGTCGCCCAGTGGGGCCCGCAGAACGTGCTGGGGCGCTACGGCAAGGTGTTCCGGCCCTTCCCGCGCAAGCTCGTGACGGTGGTCGCCGGGCCGCCCGTTGCCCTCGACGACCTCTACGGCCGCCCGCTCGACACCGCGACGCTGCGCGAGGCCACGGGCAGGGTCATGGCGGCCATCACCGCGCTGCTCGAGGACATCCGCGGCGAGAAGGCCCCCGCGGAGGTCTTCGACCCGCGGCGCGCACGGCCGGAGGCCCAGGCGTGAGCGCCGGCGCGGGCCTGCGGGCCGCGGTGCTGGGCACCGGGAGCTGGGGGACGGCGTTCGCCGCGGTCCTCGCCGACGCGGGCTGCGACGTGGCGCTCTGGGGCCGGACGACCGCGACGTGCGAGGAGATCACCCTCAAGCACCGCAACGAGCGCTACCTGCCCGGTGTCGACCTGCCGCCCGCCCTGCGCGCGTCGACCGACGCGTCGGCCGTCCTGGAAGGGGCCGACCTGGTCGCCATCGCGATCCCCTCGCAGAGCGTGCGCGCCACCCTCGAGCCGCTGCGCGCCGCCTTCCCCGCCGGCGCTGTGGCGGTCAGCCTGATGAAGGGCGTCGAGCTCGCCACCGACCGGCGCATGAGCCAGGTCGTCGCCGAGGCCCTCGCGCTCCCCGACGACCGCGTCGCCGTCGTGTCCGGGCCCAACCTCGCCCGTGAGATCGCCGAGCACCAGCCCACCGCCACCGTGGTCGCGTCCACCAGCCCGGAGACGGCCGCGCTCGTGGCGCGCGCCTGCGCGTCCGCGTACTTCCGGCCCTACACCAACGACGACGTCGTCGGCGTGGAGCTGTGCGGGGCCGTCAAGAACGTCATCGCGCTCGCGGTCGGCATCTCGCAGGGCCGCGGGCTCGGGTACAACACCATGGCCACCGTCATCACGCGAGGGCTGGTCGAGATCACCCGCCTGGGGCTCGCGCTCGGCGCCCAGCCGGCCACGTTCCCGGGCCTGGCGGGCATGGGCGACCTCATGGCGACCTGCGCCTCGCCCGACTCCCGCAACCACAAGCTCGGCGTGCACCTGGGCCAGGGGATGACGCTCAACGAGGCGCTCACGGCCACCGGCGGCACCGCCGAGGGCGTCAAGAGCTCACGGTCGGTGCTCGAGCTCGCGCACTCCGTGGGCGTCGAGATGCCCATCACGTCCGCCGTCGTCCAGGTGCTGCACGAGGGGCTGCCCGTCGAGGACCTCGCGCCGCTGCTGCTGGGCCGCCCGCACAAGGCTGAGCGGGTCTGACGGCTGCGGTGTGCCCGGGGCGTTCGCGGGCCTAGGCGCCCGCGACCTCGTCGGCGAGCGCCTCCGCGCTGGCCGCCGGAGCGGCGTGCGCCGCGCGCAGCGCCTGGTCCAGGTCGCGCCAGACGTCCTCGACGTCCTCGATGCCGACCGACAGCCGCAGCAGGTCCTCCGGCACGGTGAGGGACTCGGTGGCGAACCGCCGACGCCGCTCCAGGGTGGACTCGACGCCGCCCAGGCTCGTCGCGGGCGCCCACAGGCGGACCGCCCGCGTCACCGTGTCGGCCGCGTCCGACCCGCCGCGGGGACGCACCCCGATGATCGAGCCGAACCCGTTCATCAGGCGCGCCGCCCGCTCGTGGCCAGGGTCGGACGGAAGGCTCGGGTGACGCACCTCGAGCACGTCCGGGTGCTCCGCCAGCCGCCGGGCGAGCTCGGCCGCGGTGGCCTGCGAGCGCTCGACCCGCAATGCCAGCGTGCGCAGCCCGCGCAGCGCGAGCCACACCTCGAACGGCCCGGCGATCGCGCCGTGCAGGGTGCGGTGCGCCAGCAGCCGGCCGTGCAGCTCGGCGTCGTCGGCGAGCGCGGCGCCGAGCACCACGTCGCTGTGCCCCGCGAGGTACTTCGTCACGGAGTGGACCACCAGGTCCGCGCCCATGGACAGCGGCTGCTGCCCCAGCGGCGTGGCGAACGTGTTGTCGACCGCGACCAGGGCGCCCTCCGCGTGGGCTCCGGCGATGAGCGCGGGCAGGTCCGCCACCTCGAGCATCGGGTTGGTGGGCGACTCGACCCACAGCATGGACGTCGGGGCGGCGGCCACCGCGGCGAGCACGGCGGGGGTGTCGTCGATGTCCACGAGCACGACGTCGACGCCCGACCGCTCCGCGAGCTCATGCGCGAAGGCGAGGGTCACCTGGTACGAGTGGCGCGGCATCACGAGGCGGCCGCCGACGGGGATCAGGGAGAACGCCGCGGCGATGGCCGCCATGCCCGAGCCGAACACGAGCCCGGGCCTGGTGGAGCCCTCGAGCGCAGCCAGCGCCTCCTCGAACGGCTGCCACGTCTCCGTGCCGGCGCGCGCGTACAGCAGCTCGCCCGGGCCGGGCACGCCCGTTGAGACGTACGTGGAGGACAGCACGAGCGGCGGATTGACCGGTGAGCCCTGCGTGCGGACAGGCCGTCCGGCGGTCACGGCGAGGGTGGACGGGGCCTGGTCTGCGGGCTCGTGCGACATGGCAGCAGGCTACCCACGGCCCGCGTGTCCAGGCGGGGGCGTCCAACGGGGCCCACGGGCCGCCCCACGGACGCCGGGGGCACGAGGTCGCGCGGTAAGGTCGCACGCGATGGACACGACCCCGCGCCCCCAGGACCTTGCCCCGACGTCCACCCCGGCCGGGCGCCCTCGGGTGCTGCTGCTCTTCGGCGGCCGCTCGGGGGAGCACGCGATCAGCTGTGCGACCGCGGGCGGCGTGCTGCGGGCGATCGACCGCGACCGCTACGACGTGATCCCGGTGGGCATCACCCCCAGCGGCCGGTGGGTGGGCGTCGATCCGGACCCGGACGCGTGGTCGATCACCAACGGCAGGCTGCCGCAGGTCGCGGACGCCCCGGAGCGCGTCCTGCTGCCTCAGTCCACTGACGAGCGGTCGGCGCACGTGCTGGCCGACGGCCTGCCGCCTCGGGACCTGGGGCGGATCGACGTGGTGTTCCCGTTGCTGCACGGCCCGTTCGGCGAGGACGGCACCGTGCAGGGCATGCTCGAGCTGGCCGACCTGCGGTACGTCGGAGCCGGGGTGCTCGCGTCCGCGGTGGGCATGGACAAGCAGTTCATGAAGCTGGTCCTCGCGGGCCAGGGGCTGCCGATCGGCCCGTACACGGTGCTGCGGCCCGGCGAGCTGGACCGCGACCCCGACGGGGTGCGCGCGCGCCTCGAGCCGCTGGGCCTGCCGCTGTTCGTCAAGCCGGCCCGGGCGGGCTCCAGCCTGGGCATCACACGGGTGACCGACCTCGCCGACCTGCCCGCCGCGGTGGCCGAGGCCGAGCGCCACGACCCGAAGGTGATCATCGAGGCGGCCATCGTCGGCCGTGAGATCGAGTGCGCGGTGCTCGGCAGCCCGGGCGCGCAGCGTGCTCGGGCGTCCCTGCCCGGCGAGATCGTGGTCACCGACGCCCGGCACGACTTCTACGACTTCGAGGCGAAGTACCTGGCGGAGGCGGACGTCGAGCTGAGCTGCCCCGCCGACCTGCCCGCCGACATCATCGAGCGGGTGCGGGACGTCGCCGTGCGCACCTTCGAGGCCGTCGACTGCGAGGGGTTGGCCAGGGTCGACGTGTTCGTCACGGAGGCGGGCGAGGTCGTCGTCAACGAGATCAACACGATGCCCGGCTTCACGCCGTTCTCGATGTACCCGCGCATGTGGGAGGCCTCGGGCCTGCCGTACTCGCAGCTCGTCGACGAGCTGCTCCAGCTGGCCCTGCACCGGCCCACCGGCCTGCGCTGAGGCGCGAGGCCGCTTCGAGCGCAACAGCCCGCGTCGAGCCGTCGGGCCCGGCGGTCACAGGCAGGAGCGGGTGGGCTCCACGAGGGCGATGGCTGGGCCGAGCTGGTCGACGAAGCTCGTCGAGTGGCCCGCGGTGACCGCGGCCGGCACCAGCAGCTCGACGGCGGGCTCGCGGCCGTAGGTGGTGAACGTCCAGTCGGTCGCGCCGTCGGCGTCCGGCTCGCCGGCCACCGTCACCCAGTCCACCGAGGGCCCGCCCGGGGTCTCGACGGTGACGCAGCGGTCGGTGGTGGGAGGCGGGGCGTCGACCCCGCAGCGCAGCACCACGGCGGCCTCGGGCGAGCCCCACGCGGCGCTGGCCTGGCTGGTCGTGTCGAGGAGCTCGAGGTCGCCGAGCACCTCGGGCAGGGCCAGCACGACGCTGGCGCAGGCGGGGTCCGCGGCGTGGGGGGCGCTGGCCACCGACACCGCCGACGTGCAGCCCGCGAGCAGCAGGCCGAGCGCTGAGGCCGCGGCGGCCACGCTGAGGGGCCGTCGCGCGCGGGATGCGGGATTCACGCCGCCACGCTAACCCGGCGCGGCGCCGGCCAGCGACCACCGCCGGGTGTCCGGGATACCGTGGCGCCGTGAGCGCTTCCGACGACCCGACCGTCGCCGACCTGTCCGAGGACGCGATCCTCGCCCGGATCTTCCCCCACCTGCCCCAGGGACCCGGCACCGTCGTGCCGCCCGGCGACGACGCGGCCGTGGTGCGCGCGCAGGACGGTCGTGTGGTCGTCTCGACGGACGTCCTGGTGGAGGGGCAGCACTTCCGCCGGGAGTGGTCGAGCGGCGCCGACGTGGGCTGGCGGGCGGCTGCGCAGAACCTCGCCGACATCGCCGCGATGGGCGCCCGCCCCACGGCCCTGGTGGTGGCGCTCGTCGCCCCGGCGGACCTGCCCGCCTCGTGGGTGGAAGGGCTCGCGCGCGGGCTCGCGGGCGCCTGCGGCCCGCACGGCGCGGGCGTCGTCGGCGGCGACCTGTCCGGAGGCCCGGTGGTGGTCGTCTCGGTGACGGTGCTGGGAGACCTGGAAGGGAGGGTGCCCGTGCTGCGCTCCGGGGCGCGGCCCGGCGACGTGGTCGCGCACGCGGGAGTCCGTGGGCGCTCCGCCGCCGGTCTGGCGCTGCTCGGCGCGGGCCTGCCCGACCTGGACCCCACGCTGGTCGCCGCGTACCTGCGCCCCGACCCCCCGATCGCCGCGGGCGCCGCGGCCGCCGCGTCGGGGGCGACGGCGATGCTCGACGTCTCCGACGGGCTGCTGCGCGACGCCGGGCGGATCGCCGCCGCGAGCGGGTCGCGGATCGACCTGGACCCGGTGGACGTGGCCTTCGGGGAGGACCTGGCCCGGGTCTCGGCGGCGGCGCGCGCCGTGGGGGCCGATCCCCGGGCCTGGGTGCTGACCGGCGGTGAGGACCACGGCCTGCTGGCGACGTTCCCCGCCCGCACGCCGCTGCCGGCGCCCTTCCGGGTCGTGGGACGGGTGCTCGCGGCCTCGGAGGATGAGCCCGCGGTCACGGTCGGCGGTGGCGCGCCCGAAGTGTCCGGCGTCGGGTGGGACCACTTCGCGCGGTAGCCGCCCGCGCCGGGCGTCAGCCGCGGCGGTAGCGGACCTGGAGCAGCTCGGCGCCGCCCACGTCCTCGAAGCGCTCGGTGCCGTCGGGCTGGAAGCCCGTGCGGCGGAAGAAGTGGCGGGCGCGCTCGTTCTCGGCGAGCACCCACAGCGATAGGGGCGCCGACTCCCCGAGCTCGTGCACCACCGTCCGGACGAGGTGGCGGGCGACGCCGTGCCCCCACGTCCCCGGGTCCAGGTACATCGAGTAGATCTCGCGCTCGCGCGGTCGCGCGTCCTCGTCCCGACTCGGTCCGACGGTCACGAACCCGAGCAGGGCCCCCTCGAGCGCCGCGATCCACGTGCGGACGTGGTCGTGCGGGCCGTTCGCCAGGTTCCGGGCCCACTCGTCGGCGCGGGTCTCCGGATCGAGTGAGGCCAGGTGCGCGGCGGGCACGATGCTCTCGTAGGCCTCCTGCCAGGATCGCACGTGCACACGCGCGATCGCGGGGGCGTCGTCCACCTGGGCGGTGCGGATGGTCACCTCGTCGAGATCGTCCGGCATGCCCTCACCCTGCCACACGACCCCACGGCCCATCAGTCCTTGAGCAGCACAAAGGCCCGTGAGGATCTCCTCACGGGCCTTCGCGCACTGCGGGAAGGGCTCAGATCGCGCGCTGGACCTTGCCGGCCTTGAGGCAGGAGGTGCAGACGTACAGACGCTTCGGGGTTCCCGCGACGACGGCGCGCACGCGCTGGATGTTCGGGTTCCAGCGACGCTTCGTCCGCACGTGAGAGTGCGAGATGCTGTGCCCGAAGCTCGGGCCCTTGGCGCAGACTTCGCAGTTGGCAGCCACGGTGTTCTCCTGATTCGGTCTTGACACGCCGCAGCGCGGCGAAGTTCTGGTCCGGGGGCGGGCGCACAACCCGGAATGGGGCGCGACCCGTGCCCGGACGCAGCCGGGCAACCGCTACAGACTAGCCCACCTCCCCGGTGGGCCCAAACGTGGGCGGGATGCGGCATCGTGTGGGCTGGATCGGATGGAGGACGGAACCGCGTGAGACTGCTCGACGGGACGGCTGTGCGCGCCTGGGCGCTCGCGGCGCAGGAGGCGCTGGCCGGTGCGCGCGACCGCATCGACGCGGTGAACGTGTTCCCGGTGGCCGACTCGGACACCGGGACCAACCTGCACCTCACCGTCGCCGGGGGCGCCGCCGAGGTCGCCGCGCTGCCGGGCGAGGGGGCCGACGAGGGCGCCGACGTCGCGGCCCGGGCCTTCGCGCGCGGGGCCCTGCTCGCCGCGCGGGGGAACTCCGGCGTCATCGTCAGCCAGTACCTCGCGGGCCTCGCCGAGGCGCTTCCCGCCCGAGCCGACGGCGCCCAGGTCGCCCAGGCGCTCCGCGCGGCCGCGACCGCGGCGATGCGAGCCGTCGCCGACCCGCAGGAGGGCACGGTGCTGACCCTCGCCCGGGTGATGGGCGAGGCCGCCGTGTCGGCGTCGTGCGCGCCAGGCACGGGGCCCGCGGACGTCGCGGCGGTGCTGCGCGCCGCCACGGAGCAGGGCCGCGCGAGCCTCGGCCCGATCAGCGCGAAGCACCCCCAGCTGCGGGCGGCCCACGTGCTCGACGCCGGCGCCTGCGGCCTGCTGGTCCTGGTGCAGGCGCTCGCGCGGGTCGCCGCCGGCCAGGAGCAGGAGCCGGCCGACCTGGACTGGCTGCCCGCCTCGGGGCCGAAGCCGCACCCAGCCCCGCAGGGCGGAGGGGCGTACGAGGTGATGCTGCTGGTGCGCCCCCGGCATGAGGGCGGGTCGGGGGAGGGCCCGGGCCCCGGGCTCGAGGGCGGCCTCGGGGCAGTGCTGAGCGCGCGGATGCAGGCCGTCGGGGACTCCGTCGCCGTGGTGGGCGCCGAGGGCCTGTGGAACGTGCACGTGCACACCGACGACCCCGCGCGGGCGATCGCCGAGGCCGCAGTGGGCGCGCGCGACCAGGTGGTGGTCCGCCTGCTCCGCCCCGAAGATCCGGGGTGCGGCGGTGGAGCGCGCGCCGGGGAGCAGCCGGTGGCGCCCGCGCCCGGGGTCGTCGCGTGCACCGCGTCCCCCGAGCTCGCCGCGGCGCTCGCGGCGGGCGGAGCAGTCGTCCTGGTCCGCTGCGACGGCGCCGAGGTCGGCGGCCGGAACCTGCAGCGCGCGCTGACCGACGCCAGCGCGTCCCGGGTCGTGCTGCTGCCCGGTGATGCGTCCACCGCCGAGCAGGCCAGGTCGGCCGCCCATGGGCTGGCGCCCGGCGTCCAGGTGGAGGTCGTCGAGGCGCTCGACGACCTTCGGGTGCTCGTCGGGCTCCTCGCCCTGCAGGGCGGCCCGGGCGACGGCTGCACGCGGCTCGCCGGATGCGCGGCGGCGTTGGCGCGGCTGCGCACGGCGCGCGTCGACGACCCCGACGCGGCGTCCCTCGCGGCGGCGCTCGACCGGCTCGTCGACGAGCACGGCGCCCAGCCGGAGTCGCTCACCGTGCTGCTCGGGCACACGGTCGACGAGGTGCTGGCAGCCGGGCTGGAGGCGTACGCGGCGGACCGCCACCCCGGGCTCGCCACGGTCGTGGCAGGGCCCGTTGAGACGCTGCCCGGCGTCTGGCTGGGGGTCGACTGATGGCCGTGCCCGCGCACGCCGAGGGGCCGAGCGCCGTGGAGGAGCGCCGATGAGCGTGCCCGACGACGCCGTGGTGCGCCCTGGCGCCCGGCAGGACGAGCCGCTGGCCCGGGTGCTCGGGGAGCGCAGCGCCGCCCCGCTGGCGAAGCTGGGCCTGCGGACGGCGGGCGACCTGCTCCGGCACTACCCTCGCCGGTACTCCGAGCCCGGCACGCTCACCGACCTCGCGAGCCTCACCGTGGGCGAGCACGTGACCGTCATGGCGGAGGTGCAGCAGGCCACCGTCCGGGAGATGCGCTCACGGGGCGGCGCGATGCTGCAGGCCGTGGTCACGGACGGCTCGCGCACGCTGCACCTGACGTTCTTCGCCAAGCGCCGCGGCGCGTTGCGGGTGCACGAGCAGCGCCTGCTGCCGGGCCGCACGGGCATGTTCACCGGCGTGGTCTCCGACTACCGAGGCCAGCGGCAGCTCACCCACCCCGACTACCAGCTCATCGGCGTCGACGCCGACGACGAGGCCGCCGCTCTCGTGGAGGCCAGCCGGCCGATCCCGATCTACCCGGCCTCGGCCGGGGCGCCCACCTGGCGCGTGCAGCGCTGCGTGCGGACGGTCCTGGACCCGCTCACGGACGCGGACCTGCCCGATCCGCTGCCCGAGCCGGTGCGCGCGCGTCGCGGCCTGGTGGGGCTGCGGGAGGCGCTCGGGCTCGTGCACGAGCCCTACGACGACGGGCAGTGGCGCCGCGGGCAGGACAGGCTGCGGTTCGAGGAGGCGTTCGTGCTGCAGGCCGAGCTGGCCCGCCGCCGGGCCCGCACCGCGCAGCAGGAGGCCGTCGCGCGCCCGCGGGTCCCCGGGGCGCTGCTTGACCAGTTCGACGAGCGGCTGCCGTTCGCCCTGACCGCCGGGCAGCGCGAGGTGGGGGAGACCCTCGCCCGCGAGCTCGCCGGCGCGCACCCCATGCAGCGCCTGCTGCAGGGCGAGGTCGGATCGGGCAAGACGGTCGTGGCGCTGCGCGCGATGCTGCAGGTGGTCGACGCGGGCGGCCAGGCGGCGCTGCTGGCCCCCACCGAGGTGCTCGCCGCCCAGCACGTGCGCACGCTGCGCCTGCTGCTCGGCGAGCTCGCCGAGGGCGGCTTCCTCGGGGGCGCGGACCTGAGCACCCGGGTCGCGCTGCTCACCGGCTCGCAGGGCGCGGCTGCCCGCCGGGAGAACCTCCTCGACGCGGCGAGCGGTCGCGCGGGCATCGTGGTCGGCACGCACGCGCTGCTCACCGAGACCGTGCAGTTCGCCGACCTCGGCCTGGTGGTGGTCGACGAGCAGCACCGCTTCGGCGTCGAGCAGCGGGACCTGCTGCGCGCCAAGGCCGCCCAGACGCCGCACCTGCTCGTGATGACGGCCACGCCCATCCCGCGCACCGTCGCGATGACCGTGTTCGGGGACCTCGAGACCTCGACCCTGCGCGAGATCCCCGCGGGCCGCAGCGGCGTCACCACGCACGTGGTCCCCGCAGACAACGCCGCCTGGGTCGAGCGCACCTGGCAGCGGGTGCGCGAGGAGGTGGAGCGCGGCGGGCGCGCGTACGTCGTGTGCCCGCGCATCGAGCCCGACGACGAGCAGGCCAAGGGGTCCCGGCGGGGCGCCGGGCGGCACGGCGACGGCGACGGGGCGGACCTGCTGGCCGACGACCTCGGCGCCCTCGACGGGAGCGCGGCCGACGGTGGGCCCGGCGATGGCGGCCCGCCCGCCCGGGTGCTGCGGTCGGTGGTCGACGTGGCCGCCGAGCTGCGCGCCCGCCCTGCCCTCGCGGGCCTCCAGGTGGGCGAGCTGCACGGGCGCATGAGCCCCGACGAGAAGGAGCGGGCGCTCGCCGACTTCGCCTCGGGCCGAGTCCCCGTGCTGGTGTGCACCACCGTCATCGAGGTCGGCGTGGACGTGCCCGAGGCGACAGTGATGGTGGTGCTCGACGCCGATCGCTTCGGCCTCTCCCAGCTGCACCAGTTGCGCGGCCGGGTGGGCCGCGGCTCGGCCCCCGGCCTCTGCCTGCTGGTCGCCAGGGCGCCCGAGGGGACCCCCGCCGCCACGCGGCTGGCCACCCTCGCGGGGACCTCCGACGGCTTCGAGCTCGCCGCGGCCGACCTGGGCCTGCGCCGTGAGGGCGACGTGCTCGGCGCCGCGCAGTCCGGGGCCACGAGCTCGCTGCGCCTGCTGCGGGTCACCCGCGACGCCGACGTGATCGCCGACGCCCGTGCCGACGCGCGCGAGCTCGTCGACGCCGACCCCGAGCTCGTCGGGTGGCCGGCCCTGCGCGACGCGATCGACAGGCAGCTCGCCGGCGAGCGGGACGAGTTCCTCGACCGCGCCTGAGGGTCCGCGGTCCGAGTCGGGCGGCGGGGCGCGCATGGAGGCCGCGTACTCTGGCGCGCGTGTCCAAGGCCCCTGTCATCCGCGCCCGCAACCTCCTCGTCGGGTACGGCGGGGAGCCCGTGTGCGCTCCCGTCACCTTCACCCTCGGGCCGGGCCGTGTGCTGGCCCTGGTCGGCGCGAACGGCTCGGGCAAGTCCACGGTGCTGCGTGCCGTGCTGGGCCTGCTCAAGCCCGCCGGGGGCGCCGTGGAGGTCTTCGGCCGCCCGGTCGACGAGCGCGAGGCCGGCTTCCGCGCGAAGGTCGCGAGCGTCCTCGACGACGACGCCTACTTCCCGGCGCTCACGGTCGAAGAGCACCTGTACCTGACGGCCCGCGGGCACGGGGTGCGCGGCGCCGACGAGGTCGTCGCGGACGCGCTCGAGGCCTTCGGGCTGACCGAGCACGGCGCCTCGCTCCCCGTGGCCCTGTCCTCCGGCCAGCGGCGCCGGCTGCTCCTGGCCGCGGGCTTCGTGCGGCCGCGCGCCCTGCTGGTCCTCGACGAGCCCGAGCAGCGGCTCGACCTGACGATGCGCAGCCGGCTGGCCGAGCGCCTCGTCGCCGAGAAGTCCACCGGGGGCTCGGTGCTCCTCGCGACCCACGACCCGGTGCTGCTGCGCGCCGTCGCCGACCGGGCCGTGCTGATCGCCGATGACGAGTGCGAGTTGCTGAGCGCCGACGACGCCGCCGCCGCGATCGCGCCGGGCGTGCTGTGAGCGCACACGTCGAGCCCGGCGGCCTCGACCCGGCCCACGGGCTCGAGCCGGTCCTCGTCGGCCCCTCGGACCGGGGCCCCGCGCCGTCCGGCCGGTCGATCCGCCGATACACCGCCGCGGCCGCCAACCAGCGCGGTGGGGCCAGCCTCGGGCAGCTGCTCAACGACGTGTACTACGCGGTCATCTCCCTGGCCATCAGCATCGGGATGGCGCTGGGCATCACGGGCTCCTTGCGCGAGGCGCTGCCCGAGCCGCCGACCGGCGGCGTCGACGCGGGCATCAGCCTGCCGGCGCTCGTCGCCGTCGTCGTGGTGGCGTTGACGGGAGTCCTCCTGTCGCTCGCCGGGCGGCTCGGCCCCGTCGGGGCGGGCGGCGCCGAGGCGGCCTGGTGGCTGTCGCTGCCGGTGGACCGGCGCGGCCTGCTGCGTCCGGCGTCCCGGCGCCTGCCCTTGCTGGGGGCGGCCGCCGGCGCCGTCATCGTGGCCCTCCTCGACGCGGGGCTGCTCGGCGGGGAGGACATGGCGCAGGTGCTGCGCGCCGGCCTCGGAGCAGCGCTCGGCGCGGCCGTGGTGGTGCTGGCGGCGGGCATCGGGCAGACGCTGCAGGTCTCTCGTCGCACCACGGCGCTGGTCGGAGACCTGGTGCTGGCCGCGGCGCCCGTCCTGGCCCTGGTCGGCGCTGTCGCCGGATGGAGCCTCGACGCGCTTCCCACGGCGCCCGCCTGGCTGCTCGCGCTGCTGGCGGTCGCCGCGGGCCTGCTCGCGTGGCTCCTCGACCGCCGGCTGGACCGCATCCCGTCTCGATCCCTGCGGGAGAGCGGCTCGGTGGCGAGCCAGGCGGTGGGCGCCATGGTCTCCCTCGACTCCCGCGAGCTGGGCCGCGCCCTGACGGACGGCGCGGCCCGGACGCGGCGGCGCGGCTCCCGGCGGTTCCGCGGCGTCTCCGGGGCCCCTGCGGCCCTCCTCACGGCCGACGTGACGGTGCTGCTGCGCTCGACCCGGCACGTGGTGCAGATCGTCGTCGCCGCGCTCGTCCCCGCGCTCGTGGCCTTCGTCCCCCAGCTCGCCGGCCCGGTCGGGTTCCTGCTCGCGATCCTCGTCGGCGGCTATGCCGCGATGACCGCCACGGGGGAGGGCGCGCGGCGGGCGGAGATGGCCCCGGTGCTGGACCGGCTGCTCCCACTGCCCGCGGGCCAGGTGCGGCGCTGGCGCATGATCGTGCCGGGCGTGGTGATGCTGCTGTGGTCGGTGGCCGCCTTCGGCTCCATCGGGGCCTGGGCAGGCGACGTGGCCTCCTGGCTTGCCCTGGGGATCGCCTCGGCGCCCGTGTGGGCCGGCGCCGCGATCCGCTCGGCCTACCGGCCCGCCCCGAACTGGGCGGGCCCGCTCGTGTCCACGCCCATGGGCGCGCTGCCGTCGGGTGTCACCTCGGTGCTGGCCCGAGGGCCGGACGTGGTGATCCTGGGGATGATCCCGGTGGCCATCGCGATCCTGCTGGGCTCGGTGCTTCCCATCCTGCTCGGCGTCCAGATGGTGCTCTCGGTGATCGTCGTCGCCGTGTCCGGCGGCACCCGCACCCTGATGGAGCGCATGCAGGACACCCTCGGGCAGGACCCGGCCCAGCCCGGCGGGGCGGTGCGCCGATGACCCGGATCGTGGCGGGAACAGTCGGCGGGCGCACATTGCAGGTGCCCGCCAAGGGAACCCGGCCCACGAGCGACCGCGTGCGCGAGGCGCTGTTCGCCCGCCTTGAGCACCTGGGCGCCGTGGACGGCGCCCGCGTGCTCGACCTGTACGCCGGCTCGGGCGCGCTGGGGATCGAGGCCGTCAGCAGGGGCGCGGCGCACGCGACCCTCGTGGAGGCGGCGCGCGCCGCGGTCGAGGTGTGCCGGCGCAACGTGGCCGCCCTCGGGCTGGCCGGCGAGGTCGCCGTGGTCGCGGACCGCGCCGAGCGCTTCACCGCCCGGGGCGCCGCGCAGCCGTGGGACCTGGTGCTCCTGGACCCCCCGTACGACGTGCCCGAGAAGGACCTGGCCGTGGTGCTCGCCGGGCTTGAGGGGAGCCTGTCTCCCGACGCGGTGGTGGTGGTGGAGCGCTCGGCGCGCAGCCCCGAGCCCACGTGGCCCGCGGGGCTCGAGCGGTTCGACGAGCGGGCGCACGGCGAGACCCGGGTCTGGTGCGCCCAGCCTGTCACGCAGCCGTCCGGGGACGCCCTCGCGTAGGTTGGCACCCGTGACCACCGCCGTCTGCCCGGGATCCTTCGACCCGATCACCTTGGGCCACCTGGACGTGGTGCGGCGCGCGCGCAGCCTCTTCGACGAGGTCGTCGTGGGCGTCGCCCGGAACTCGTCGAAGCAAGCACTGCTGACGCCCGAGGCGAGGGTCGAGCTGGCCCGCGGGGCGTTGGCGGGCATCGACGGGGTGCGGGTCGAGGTGATCCCCGGGCTCCTCGCCGACTTCGTGCGCGAGGTCGGCGCCGCCGCCGTGGTCAAGGGCCTGCGGGGTGGCGCCGACTTCGACGCCGAGACCCCGATGGCCCTCATGAACCGCCACCTGACCGGGGTGGAGACGGTGTTCGTCATCGGCGACACCGCCCTCGCCCACATCGCGTCCTCGCTGGTCAAGGACGTGGCCCGGTTCGGAGGGGAGATCGACGACCTGGTGCCGCCCGGCGTGGGCCGGGCGGTCCGCGAAGCGCTGGGCGCAGGCCCGGCGGGGGGAGGCAGCAGATGACGACCGCAGACGCGCACAACGACGCCGAGGACCGCACCCGGCCCGAAGGGCTCACGGGGATACTCGAGGCGCTCGCGGCCTCGATCGAGTCCGCGCGGGCGATGCCCATGTCCTCGTCGGTGCTGGTGAACCGCGCCGAGCTGCTGGACCTCGTGGACCAGGCGATGGCCGCGCTGCCCAGCCAGCTGGTGCGCGCCGACGCCGTGCTGGCCGACGCGGCCGCCGCCCAGGAGGCGGCGCAGGCCTCGGCCGACTCGATGCTCCGGGAGGCCCGCATGCAGGCCGCCAGGCTGGTCGAGCGCGAGCAGGTGGTCGAGGAGGCGCGAGTCCGCGCCGGCGAGTTGATCGCCGAGGCGGAGCACACGGCCGAAGGGCTGCGCCGCGACGCCGACGACTACTGCGACCGCAGGCTCGCCGATTTCGAGATCGACCTGGGCAAGGTCCTCAGCCAGGTCCAGGCCGGCAGGGCGAAGCTCGCCGGGCGGCTGGCGGGCGCCGACGGCGCCTGACGACTCGGTTTGGGACGCGGCCCGGGGTGACGTAGGATCTTTCTTTGGTCCTGCCGGTCATCGTGCGGACCGAGACTCCTCATGACGGGAACCTGGACCGTGCAGCGCGCGACACACCTCGATCCCCGCTCGCCCTTCGTGCTCGACACCCACGAGCTCGGACGACGTCCGGGATCGATGCGGACCGTGCAGCGGACGGTGCCCGCCCCTGAGGACCTCGGCACCGAGGTGATCGGCATCCCTGCCGGGAGCGACCTGGAGCTGGAAGTCCGGCTCGAGGCTGTGATGGAAGGGGTCCTGGTCACCGGATCCGTCCGCGGCCGGGCGGTCGGGGAGTGCGTGCGATGCTTGGAAGAGGTCGTCGAGGACATCGACGTGCCTTTCCAGGAGTTGTACGTCTACCCTGAGCGCGCGGTGGTCGCGGTCGAGGACGGCGACACCGAGGAGGATGTGCGCGAGCTCGACGGCGACCTGGTCGACATCGAGCCCGCGCTTCGGGACACGGTGGTGCCTGCGCTACCCTTTCAACCGCTGTGCGGACCCGACTGCCCGGGCCTGTGCTCCGAGTGCGGTGCACGCCTGGTGGACGACCCGGACCACACGCATGAGATCCTTGACCCTCGGTGGGCTGCCCTCGGGCGCCTCCAGGGCACGTTCGACGAGACGAAAGAGAGCTAGCCGTGGCTGTTCCGAAGCGCAAGATGTCGCGCAGCAACACCCGTGCGCGTCGGTCGCAGTGGAAGACCACTGCCACGACGCTCAGCACCTGCCCGCAGTGCAAGGCTGACAAGCAGCCGCACATCGCCTGCCCGTCGTGCGGTGCGTACAACAACCGTCGCTACGCCGAGGCGGTTCGCACCGAGCACGAGGCTCGCTGAGCCGCGGTCGTCTGACCGTGAGAACCAGCATGCTGCGCGCGCGCCGTCTGACCTGGTCATGAACGACGCCGCCACACCGCTCATCGAGAAGCTCGGGGTCCAACTGGACCCCGAGCTTCTTGTGCTGTCCCTGACCCACCGGTCCTTCGCGCACGAGGCCGGCGGCATCCCGACCAACGAGCGCCTGGAGTTCCTCGGGGACACGGTGCTCGGCCTGGTCGTGACCGAGACGCTCTACCGCACTCATCCGACGCTGTCCGAGGGCGAGCTCGCCAAGATGCGCGCCGCGACGGTGTCCCAGCGCGCCCTGGCCGCGGTGGCCCGCGAGCTCGAGCTCGGGTCGTACATGCTCCTCGGCAAGGGGGAGCTCGCGACGGGCGGGGATGACAAGGACTCGATCCTGTCCGACACGCTCGAGGCGCTGTTCGGGGCCGTCTACCTCGCCCATGGGCTCGAGGAGGCGCGGGGAGTCGTGCTGCGCCTGGTCGGCCCCACCCTCGAGGCCGCGGCCGACCTAGGGGCCGGGCTCGACTGGAAGACCAGCTTGCAGGAGCTAGCCGCGGAGCTCGGCCTCGGCGCCCCGGTCTACGAGGTGGTGGGCGAGGGCCCCGACCACGCCCGCACGTTCACCGCCCGCGCGATCGTCGGGGGCGAGGCCCGGGGGACCGGCACCGGCCCCGCGAAGAAGCTCGCCGAGCAGCAGGCCGCGGCCGACGCCTACGGCGCGCTCGACGCCCTCCCACGCTCGACGGCCCCGTCGGCCTGACCTGGCACGGGTCGCCTTGCCGGAGCTGCCCGAGGTCGAGACCGTCCGCGACGGGCTGGCGCGCCACATCGTCGGGCGCACCGTCGCTGATGTCGAGGTGCGCCGGGACTACAGCGTGCGCCGGCACGAGGGCGGGCCGCTCGACTTCGCCGGGCGGCTGAGGGGGCGCCGCCTGGACGCCGTCGCCCGCCGGGGCAAGTTCCTCTGGCTGCTGCTCGACGCGCCCGGGACAGAGCTGCCCGACGCGGCGCTCATGGCCCACCTGGGCATGAGCGGGCAGCTCCTGGTCCGTGGCTCGGCCGAGGACGCCGGCGCTGCCGAGCCGCACCCCCACCTGCGGGTGCGGCTGTGGCTGGACGGCGGCGGAGCCCTCGATTTCGTGGACCAGCGGACCTTCGGCCACCTCTCCGTCGTCGAGCTCGTGCCGACCCCCGACGGCGCGCCCGGGGGAGCGGGGTCGCCGTTGCCGCTCATCCCCGAGCCCGCGGCCCACATCGGACGCGACCTGCTGGACCCGGCCCTGGACCGCGACGGGCTCGTCGCCCGGATCCGCGCGCGCAGGACCGGCCTCAAAAGGGCGCTGCTCGACCAGACCCTGGCCTCGGGCGTGGGGAACATCTACGCCGACGAGGGCCTGTGGCGCGCACGGCTGCACTACGCCCGGCCCACCGAGACGTTGCGCAGGGCCGAGGTGGAGCGCGCGCTCGACGGCGCCGCCGAGGTCATGCGGGAGGCCCTCGCGCAGGGCGGGACGAGCTTCGACGCGTTGTACGTGAACGTGAACGGGGCCTCGGGCTACTTCGACCGGTCGCTCGCGGTGTACGGCCAGGAGGGGCGCCCATGTCCGCGCTGCGGCGCCCTCGTGCGCCGGGACACGTTCATGAACCGCTCCTCCTACACCTGTCCCAGGTGCCAGCCGCGCCCGCGCAACGCCCGTTGGTAGATCCCTCGCCCGCAGTCCGGGGGTCAGGATGTCGTGCGGCCGGTGGGTCTCGACCGGATGTGCCCCCTCCCTGGATACGATGAGGTGTGCCCCCCACGAACTCCGCATCGAAGCCCGAGCGCACCGGCCCCATCACCGTGATGATCGTCGACGACCATGAGGTGGTCCGACGCGGTATCGCCGAGGTGGTCGAGCGTGCCGACGGCATGACCGTCATCGCCGAGGCGGGCTCCGTCGCCGATGGCGTCCGCCGCGCGACCTTGGTCCAACCGCAGATCCTGCTGGTCGACCTGCAGCTGCCCGATGGCACGGGGATCGACCTCATCAACGCCGTGCGCAAGCTGCACCCGGACGTCCGCGCGATCGTGCTCACGTCCTTCGACGACGACGACGCGCTGACGGCGGCGCTCGAGGCCGGCGCCTCGGCCTACCTGCTCAAGAGTGTGCGCGGCGCGGAGATCACCGACGTGGTGCGCGCTGTCGCGTCGGGCCGCACGCTGCTCGACGAGCGGACCGTGACTCGCCGGCGGGCGGGGCACGACGACCCCACGGAGAACCTCACGCCGAGCGAGATGAAGGTGCTCGACCTGATCGGCGAGGGCCTGTCGAACCGGGAGATCGCCGAGCGCCTCGGCGTCGCGGAGAAGACCGTCAAGAACCACATCACCTCGCTGCTCGCCAAGATGGGGCTGCAGCGTCGCACCCAGGTCGCCGCCTGGGTGTCGGCGCGCAAGCACAGCGGCTGGCGCGCCGAGACGGGCCGCTGAGCGATCCAGCAGAACGGGCTGGCCGAGGGAGCCTCGGCCAGCCCGTTATCGCCGCAGGGCTCAGCCGAGCGGCGCCGACCAGCTCAGCAGCGTCCCCGCGCCGCTCGGGGAGACGCCCAGGCTGAACGCGCCGCCGTGCTGGCGGGCGCGTGCGGCCAGGTTGCCCGTGCCCGATCGACGGTCGCGCACGGCTGGCAGGCCGGACCCGTCGTCCTCGACCTCGACCAGCACCGTGCCGGTGGGGCCGGAGCCGCGCACCGACACGCGCACGGTGACGCCCGACGCGTGGGCGTGGCGGGCGGCGTTCGCCAACCCCTCGCGCACCACGGCGACGACGTCGTCGGTCAGGTCGGTGCCGACGCGGGCGTCGACCTGGTCCGCCTCGAGGTAGTCGCCGTCGGGCACCGGAACGTCGTCGAGCAAGACGACCAGGGACGGCGCGAAGCCCAGCCCGGTGCGGGCGAGGCTGGTCTCCCGGCGCAGCCGCTCCACGAGTCCGGTGGCGGCATCCGGGTCCCGCAGGGCGTAGACGATCTGACGGATCTGCCGCACTGAGCCGTCGACGTTGTCGAGCGCCTCCTCCACGATGCTCGTCAGCTCGCTGGGGTCGACGCCCCGCGCCGCGCGGCGGCGCACCGTCTCGAGCTGCATGCCCGTGGCGAAGAGCTGCTGGATGGCCAGGTCGTGCAGGTCCCGGGCGATGCGCTCGCGCTCGTCGAGCAGCGCCGCGACGTCCTGCGCGTGGCGGGCCTCGGCGAGGACGAAGGCCAGGGCAGCCTGGGAGGCGAACGACTCCGCGGTCACGAGGTCGCTCGGGTCGAACGTCGGGCTGCCGATGCGGCGCAGCAGGATCAGCACCCCCACCCCGCGCCCGGAGGTCTGCAGCGGGGCGAACAGGGCCGGCCCGAACGCGCGCATCGGCACCACCCGCACCACGCGCGACCTCGATAGGGACTCGACCAGCAAGCCGCGACCCTCGGTCATCACGGACCACGACCGGCCGTCGCGCGGCATGATCTCGCCGATCAGGCTGTCCGCGTTGTGGCCGTCGGCGAGCTCGATCATGAGCTCGCCGCCCATCCCGGGCAGCGCCAGGGCGGCGGTGTCGGCGTCTGCCACGTCGCGCGCCGTCGCGGCGATGTGCGCGAGCGCGTCCTCCTCGTCGACGCCCGAGAGCAGCATCGTGGTGATGTCCTGCCCGGCGCGCAGCCAGTGCTCCCGGCGCGCCGCCTCGGTGTAGAGCTGGGCGTTGGAGACGGCGACACCCGCGGCGGCGGCGAGCGCGACGACCACCGTGGCGTCGTCCTCGGTGAACCCGCTGGGCTTGTCGGAGAGGTAGAGGTAGCCGTACACCTGGTCGCGCACGCGCACGGCCGCGCCCAGGAACGAGCCCATGGGGGGATGCCCGGGCGGGAAGCCCTCGAACGCCGGGTGCTGGATGAGGTCGTCGAGCAGCAGGACTCCGGTGGCCGGGATCTTGCTCAGCACGCCGACACGGTGCGGCGGGTGCCCGAGCATCGCGGCGACCGCCGCGGGCACCCCGGTCTGCACGAAGGTCGTCGACGTGCCGCGCTTGTCGAGCACGTTGATGGCCCCGTACGCCGCGCCGGTGAGCTCGACGCTGACATGCACGAAACGCTCGAGCACCCCGGTCAGGTCGAGGTCGCTCGCAACGGAGAGAACGGCGTTGAGCAGCTCCGTGAGGCCGTCGCCGGTCGGGGCGTCCTCGACTGCGGCGCCACCGCGGTTCGGGCGGTCGGTCATTGTTCCTCCGGTGCCTCGTGCTCTCGTGCGAAGCCATCACGGTAGCCCGCATGCGAGGCCAGCAAATCCCCGTGGCTGCCGCGACCGGTCACGCGACCGCCCTCGACCACCAGGATCTCGTCTGCGGCGTCTAGCGGCGACAGGCGGTGCGTGACCACCACCACACCCCGGCGCGTGTCGTCGGAGCCCTGCGAGAGCAGGTCGCGCACCAGCCGGTCGGCGGTCTCGGCGTCGAGGTGCTCGGCTGGCTCGTCGACCAGGAGCAGCGGCGCGTGGGAGAGCAGGGCCCGCGCCAGCAGCAGGCGCCGGCGCTCGCCACCGGAGACGCTCTGCGCGTCCGGGCCGAGCTCGGTGGACACGCCGTCGGGCAGGGCCGCCAGCCACTGGCCGAGGCCCGCCCGCTCGAGCGCCGCCACGGCCTCCTCGGGCGTCACGTCGCCTCGGGACACGCGCAGGTTCTCCAGGACGGAGGTCTCGAAGACGTGCGCGTCCTCGGAGGTGAGCACCACGCTGCGCGCGATCTCGTCGTGGGGGAGCCCGTCGAGGGGGAGGCCGCCGAGCTCGAGGCTGCCTCCCTGGCGGGGGATCAGGCCGGCGAGTGTCAGCAGCAGCGTGGTCTTCCCAGCGCCGCTGGGGCCGACCACCGCGATCGACCGACCGGGCCGCACGTCGAGGTCCAGCGCGTCGACGACCGGGGCCCGGCCGGGCCACCCGCACGCCAGGCCACGGGCGACCAGGTCCGTGGGCGGCGGGTCCTGCGGGGCGGAGGAGGCGGCGGGGGAGAGGTCTGGCTCCTCCGACAGCTCGACCGGGACGCCGCCGTCGGGCGCCGCGGAGTCGAGCAGCGACATGATGCGCCGGGCGGCGGCGCGCGAGCGCTGCAGCTGGATCGCCGCGGTGGGCAGCACGTTGACGGCCTCGAACGAGGCGAGCGGGGTCAGCACGATGACGGCGAGCTCCACCGGGGCCAACGCCCCCGACTGCACGGCCGGCACGCCGAACAGCAGCGCGGCCAGCGTCGCGAGGCCTGTCGCGAGCGACCCGAGCAGCGCGCCCAGGGCAGCCGGGCGGGCTCCGGCGTCGGCGGCCGAGGCGAGCTCGCGGTCGGCCTCGCGCAGCGCGGAGAGCTCCTGGGGCGCGCGGCCCTGCACGGTCAGCGGCCCGGCGTCGTCCAGCAGGCCGAGGGCCACGGTGGACAGGGCGGCCCGGGCGTGCACGGCGCGCTGCTCGGTGGTGCGGGCGGCGCGGGCGGCGAGCCAGGGCGCCACCACGCCCGCCAGCAGCAGGCAGGCCGCGAGGCTCAGGCCCGCGGCGGGCAGGAACAGGGACATCGCGACGACGGTGCCCACGCCGAGCACCGCGGCGACCGCGATGGGCAGCAGCCCTCGCACGACGGCGTCGCCCACCGCGTCGACGTCTGCCCCCACGCGCGTCAGCAGGTCGCCGCGGCGCAGGCGCAGCGTCGCCTCGGGCCTGCCCACCGCGAGGCGGCGGTACAGCGCGGTGCGGAGGTTCGCCATGCCGCGGAGCGCAACGTCATGGGAGGTCAGTCGCTCGACGTAGCGGAAGACCCCGCGGCCGATGCCGAAGGCCCGCACCCCCACGGTCGCCACCGAGAGGGCCAGCACCGGGGGCATCTGCGACGCGCGGGCGATGAGCCAGGCGGACACCGCGGCCAGGGCCACGGCGCAGCCCAGGCCGAGGACGCCGAGCAGGACGGCCAGCGCCACCCGTGCCGGGCGCACTCCCAGCAGCGCCACCGCGCGCCACAGCGGGTCGTCGCTCCGGGCCCACCGGCTCTGCCGGCGGTCCGTGGCGGCGGCGCGAGAGGCGGGAAGCGTGGAGGGCGTGGGGGGGACGGTCGGGGCGGTGGTCGCGGCGGTCATGCGGCCACCTCCTCACCGGCGCGCACGGCATCGTCGACGTCAGCGGGCCGGACCTCGACGACCTGGTCGGCCAGGGTCGTCAGCGACGCGCGGTGCGCGACCAGCAGGACGGTCCGACCGTCGCGTCGCAGCGCCTCGACGGTCCGGAGCACGACGTCCTCCGAGGCGGCGTCCAGGTGGGCGGTGGGCTCGTCGAGCACCACCAGGGGGGCGTCGGAGAGCAGCGCGCGGGTCAGCGCGACCCGCTGGCGCTGCCCCACGGACAGCCCGCTCCCGCCGCGGCCCAGGGGCGTGTCCCAGCCCTCCGGCAGCGCGGCCACCACCGCGTCGAGCCCGGTGAGGGCCGCAGCCCGGTCCCGGGCGCTCGTGCGGGCGTCGCTCGCCCGGCTGTCGCCCGCGCCCGTGTGGGGCAGCGCGCCGCCCCACACGACCTCGTCGACCGTGCCCGGCTCGAGCACCGGCCGTTGCGGCAGCCACGACACTTGGCTCCAGTAGGTGGCGAGATCGACGTCGGCCAGTGGGAGCGCGTCACCGACGGCGGGGATCACCTCGACGGCGCCCGTGTCCGGACGGAGCAGGCCGAGCAGCACCGACACCGCCGTGGTCTTGCCGCCCCCGCTGGCGCCGGTGAGGGCCAGCACCTGCCCGGGGCGCAGCTCGACGTCGAGCCCCGCTGGGGCCAGGACGTCGCGTCCAGGGGCGCGCACGCTCACGTCCCGCAGCCTGATGGCTGCCGTCCGCAGGTCGGGGCACGGCTGGGAGCCCTGCTCGGGCAGCGGGGTCTCCAGGACCTCGAAGACCTGCTCCGCGGCGGCGACCCCGTCGGTCGACGCGTGGAAGTGGGCGCCCACCTGACGCAGCGGCAGGTACACCTCGGGGGCCAGGACGAGCACCGTCAGGCCGGTGACCAGGTCCATCTGGCCGTAGACCAGCCGCATGCCGATCGCGACGGCCACCAGCGCGACGGCGAGCGTGGTGAGCAGCTCGAGGACCATCCCGGACAGGAACGCGATCCGCAGCGTGCCCATCGTGGCCCGGCGGTGCGCCCGGCCCAGGTCGGCGACCCGCCCCGCGGCCCCGCGCTCCCGGCCGAAGCCGCGCAGGGTGGGCAGCCCGGCGAGCAGGTCGAGCACCTGGGAGCCGAGCCGCTGCATGACCCGCAGCCCGCGCTCCGACCGGCCTTGCGTGAGCCGGCCGACCAGCACCATGAACAGCGGGACCAGCGGGATGGTGCCCACCACGATGGCCGCGGAGATCCAGTCCAGGCCCAGCACCACGAGCACTGTCGCCGGCGTCACTGTCGCCGCCAGCACCAGCTGGGGGAGGTACTTGACGAAGTAGGGCTCGAGGTTCTCCAGCCCTCGCGTCACGAGCGTGACCACCCGAGGGCCGGCGCCGCCCGCGAGCCAGCGCGGGCCGAGGGCCGTGGCCCGCTCGACGACCTGCGCGCGGAGCTCGCCGATCGCACGGGTCGCGGCCCGGTGCGCGTACCGCTCCTGGGCGCCCGCGACGAGGGCGCGCGCCGCCACCACCGCGACGAGCCAGCCGATCAGCGGAGCCAGCTCGGCCAGGTCGGCGCCGTCCTGGACGGCGGAGCCCAGCGCCTGGCCGAGCAGCAACGCCTGGGCGATGACCAGGCCTGCGACGGCCAGGCCCAGCACCACCGTGAGGCCGACGTACCGCCGTGCCGCGCGCGCGTGGCGCAGCAGCCGGGGGTCGAGTGGCTTCACAGCCCGACGCGCCTCACGACGACGAGCCGCCCGATCGCGAGCCCGAGGCCACGGGGCCGTCGTCCGTGGCCGCTCCGTGGTGCGAGCCGCTGCCGTTGTCCGAGCCCCAGGCGGCGGCCTTCACACGGGCGAAGGTCAGGCCGATCGAGTCGGGGATCTGCTCCGACGAGATGCGCTTGCGGAACACCCAGTACGTCCAGCCCTGGTAGAGCAGGACGACGGGCACCAGGCACACCGCGACCCACGTCATCACCGTGAGCGTGTACGACGACGACGAGGCGTTGTCGATGGTCAGCGAGTTGGCGGGGTTGAAGGCGGGCATCACGTCGGGGTACATCGAGCCGAAGATCAGCACCACCGCGGCGACCAGCGTCACGGCCGAGGCGATGAACGCCCAGCCCTCACGGCGGGCGCGGGTGGCCAGGACGAGCGCCACCAGGGCGACCGCGGCCACGGCGACGGCGGCCCACGTCCACGCCACGGAGTACGCGACCTGCGCCCAGATCGCCCAGGCGGCGGCGACGACGAGCGTGACCACGGACAGCCGGGAGGCGAGCGCGCCGGCGCGCCGGCGCACCTCGCCGTCGGACTTCAGGGCCAGGAACACGGCGCCGTGCGTGGCGAAGAGCAGCGCGGTGGTGACGCCGCCCACGAGGGCGAACGGGTTGAGGAGTGCGAAGAACCCGCCGACGTACTGGTGGCTCGCGTCGAGCTCGACGCCGCGCACCAGGTTCGCGAACGCGACGCCCCACAGGATCGCGGGGACCCAGGACCCGATGGTCAGGGCCCAGTCCGCGCGGTTGCGCCAGGCGTCGTCGTCGATCTTGCCGCGCCACTCGAAGGCGACGACCCGGACGATCAGGGCCAGCAGGATCAGCAGCAGCGGCAGGTAGAAGCCGGAGAACATCGTGGCGTACCACTCGGGGAAGGCGGCGAACGTCGCGCCGCCCGCCGTCAGCAGCCACACCTCGTTGCCGTCCCACACCGGGCCGATGGTGTTGATCATGACGCGACGCTCCTTGTCGTCGCGCCCGAGCAGCTTGAGCAGCATGCCCACCCCGAAGTCGAACCCCTCGAGGACGAGGTAGCCGGCCCAGAGCAGGGCGATCAGCAGGAACCAGACTGTCGTGAGCTCCATGACTCCTGCCTCAGTACGCGAACGACAGCGGCTTGTCGGCCGCGTCGCCGCTGTGGTCGTCGGGTCGGTGGTTGTCAGGGCTGTCGGGGCTCGGGTCGTGCTCGGTGTCGGCCACGCCCTCGACCGCGAAGCGGTGCATGAGCTTGTACCAGATGACCGCGAGGACCCCGTAGAGCGCCGTGAAGGCGACCATCGAGATGATCACGGAGGTCGGGCTCACCACCTCGGAGACACCGCGCGCGGTGAGCAGCCACACCCCGTCCACGCCGGTCGGGTTGGGGGCCACCACCCAGGGCTGACGGCCCATCTCGGTGAAGATCCAGCCGAACGAGCTCGCCAGGAACGGCATGGGGATCGCGGCGATCGCGAGTCGCGAGAACCAGACGTTGTCGGTGACGCGGCCCTTGCGGGTCAGCCACAGCGACGCGGCGGCGAGCGCGGCCGATCCGACCGCCAGGCCGATCATCAGGCGGAAGCTCCAGTAGGTGATGGCCAGGTCGGGCGTGTAGTCGACGCCCTCGCCGTACAGCTCCTCGTACCGCTCCTGCAGCTGGTTGACGCCCTCGAGGTGCGCGGTGAAGTCGTTCGAGGCGAGGAACGAGGTGACGCCGGGCAGCTCGATCAGGTGGGTGACCCCGTCGCAGTCGGCGTTGATGTCGCCGATCGCCAGGATCGAGAAGGCGGCGCCGTCGGTGCTCTCGCACAGGGCCTCGGCCGCGGCCATCTTCATCGGCTGCTGCTCGAACATGAGCTTCGCCTGGATGTCGCCGGACAGGCCCAGCCCCACGCCGGAGATGAGCATCGTCACCATGCCGAGCACGACCGCGGGTCGGTAGACCTCCCGCGCCTTCTCGGCCTGCCCGTTGCGGACCAGGCGGACCATCCACCAGGCGGCGATGCCGGCGACGAAGGTGCCGGCGGTGAGCCACGCGGCGGTGATGGTGTGCGGGAACGCTGCGAGCAGGGTGCTGTTGGTGAGCACCGCCCACACGTCGACCATCTCCGCACGGCCCGTCTCGAGGTTGAACACGGTGCCGACGGGGTGCTGCATCCACGAGTTCGCGGCCAGGATGAAGTAGGCCGACAAGTTGGTGGCGATGGCCACGGCCCAGATGCACGCGAGGTGGATCTTCTTGGGCAGCTTGTCCCAGCCGAAGATCCACAGCCCCAGGAACGTCGACTCGACGAAGAAGGCGGCCAGGGCCTCCATCGCCAGCGGGGCGCCGAAGACGTCGCCGACGAAGCGCGAGTACTCGCTCCAGTTCATGCCGAACTGGAACTCCTGGACGATGCCGGTGGCGACGCCGATCGCGAAGTTGATCAGCAGCAGCTTCCCGAAGAACTTGGTGAGGCGCAGCCAGCGCTCGTTGCCAGTGCGGACCCAGAAGGTCTGCATCAGGGCCACGAGAGGGGCGAGGCCGATCGTCAACGGGACGAAGATGAAGTGGTAGACGGTGGTGATGCCGAACTGCCACCTGGCCAGGTCGAGGGCTTCCACGGGATGACTCCGTCACGTGCTTGGCTACGGGGGTTCGGGCCGACGCTCCCTGTCCGAACGGTAGGTGGGCGTGGGCGGGGCACCCGGGACCTAGGTCCCGGGCCATTGCGCGCACACCGCGAGCCCGGTTCCATGGTGCACCCGCCGTGTCGCCTCCCCGTCTCAAGGCTCCTGTGCGATACTGACAGCGGATTCCAGGGCGACCACACCGTTCTGATTCCGTGACCGTGCTCGCAGTACCTAGCGTGTCGAGCTCGCCAGGCGCCGCCGGATGTGACCGATCCCCACCGTGGGGCTCTCGAACGACATGCTGGCTGGCGATGGCGCTGACCGCGGTGCAGCAGCCGCCACCGACGACTTCCGTCGCAGCGCACAGCGCGAGCGACGACCGACCGCCCCTGGGGCGCCGAGGAGTGTGGCCGGCTCCGAGGGGCATGCAGGAGCACCACGCGTGACGTTCGACATCACCCCCGCGAACAGCGACAGCACCACGAAGGTCGATGCCGGGGGCTCTGCTCCCGACACCGCGCCCAGCAAGCCCGCACGACGCCGTGCGACCCGCAAGACGGCGCCGCCGTCCGACGGGCCCACGCTCGAGAGCGCGACGTTCGGGGCGGCTGTGACCAGCGCGTCGACCGCCGCGACCGCGTCCTCCACGGCGGACGCGCCGGCCAACGCGCCGACGG
The DNA here is from genome assembly GCF_024508335.1 of Cellulomonas chengniuliangii. Taxonomy (NCBI): domain Bacteria; kingdom Bacillati; phylum Actinomycetota; class Actinomycetes; order Micrococcales; family Cellulomonadaceae; genus Cellulomonas; species Cellulomonas chengniuliangii. The sequence continues at coordinate 1,203,158 of NZ_CP101988.1, forward strand.
CCGCCGCCGAGGCCTCCGTCGAGCCGCAGCCCGCCAAGGCCCCCCGCAGCCGTTCGCGTCGGGTCACCAAGCCCGCTGCGGCGGCCGCTCCCGCAGTCGAGGTGGCGGCCGGGCCCTCGGCGGTCGAGCCGGCGCAGCCCGCCCCCGCGGAGGCCCCGGCCGCGCGTGCCACCCGGTCCCGCCGGGCGGTCCGGCCCGCGGCGTCCGCTGCGGTCGTGCCCGCCACCGGCGCCACGGCCGGCGACGTCGCGACGAGCAGCCCTGCCGCGGCCGCCCCTGCCGCCGAGGCCCCTGTCGCCGCAGAGCCCGCGCCGGCCCGCACGCGCAGCCGTCGCTCCACCCGCCCGGTGACCGCCCCGGCGGCGGACCTGGTCGCCGCGGACGCCCAGACCACAGCGGCTGAGGCGCCCGAGCAGGACGAGGCCGCGCCGGTCGAGAAGCCGAAGCGCACGCGTCGCGCCCGCAAGGCCCCGGAGCCTGTCGTCGAGGTCGAGGCCGAGGTCGCCGCCGACGAGGAAGAGGACGAGGACGTCGCTGAGAGCCCGGCCGCCGCGGGCGGGCTCGACGTCTTCGCCGAGCTCGCCGCCACCGGCAAGGCCCCGGCGGACGCGCGCACGGCCACCGGGTCGCGACGCGGCCGCTCCCGCGCGCCGCGGTCCGAGGCCGCTGGCGACGCTCCGCAGGAGACCGCGTCCGTCGAGCCCACTGAGCAGGCGCGTGCCGAGCAGCCCCGCGGCGCCACGTCGCGGATGGCCACCACCGCGTTGCTTTTCCAGGCCCCGGACCCGGACGCCCGCCCTCGCCGTCGCCGTGCCCAGGCGCCCGCCGGGCCCCCCGAGCTGGTCTCGGAGGCCGCGGTCGCGCAGAGCGTCGAGGAGGAGTCCACGGACGCCGCACCCATGGAGGCGCCCGCCGCTCCCGAGCGGCCCTCGCGCCGCCGCGGCCGTCGCGCGCCCCAGGCGGTCGAGCTGGAGGAGGACGAGCAGTCCGACGTCGTCGACCAGGCGCCCGCTGACGAGGACCTCTCCGACGTCGAGGCGGACGGTTCGCAGGACGACGAGTCGCGCGACGACGAGCAGTCCGCGCAGCGCCGCCGCCGCCGCCGTGGCGGCCGTGGCCGTCGTGGCCGCAGCTCGGAGGAGCAGGCCGACGCCGCCGAGTCGCACGACGCCGACTCCGCCGACGACTCGCACGACGAGGACGCCGCGTCCGAGGCCGCCGAGGGCGAGGGCGAGGGCGAGGGCGAGCACGACGAGCAGGGCGGCTCGAGCCGTCGTCGCCGGCGTCGCCGCCGCAGCGGGCGGGGCGAGTCGGGGGAGCCGGAGCCGTCGGCGCCGACACGCTCGCGCGGCTCGCGCACGTCGAGCGACGAGGTCACGGCACTGCGCGGCTCGACCCGCCTCGAGGCCAAGCGCCAGCGCCGCCGCGAGGGCCGGGATGCCGGCCGCCGCCGCCAGATCATCACCGAGTCGGAGTTCCTGGCCCGCCGCGAGGCCGTCGAGCGCTCGATGGTCGTGCGGGAGGACGACGGCCGCACGCAGATCGCCGTGCTGGAGGACGGGGTGCTCGTCGAGCACTACGTCTCCCGCCAGGCGCAGGTCTCGATGGCCGGGAACGTGTACCTCGGCCGGGTGCAGAACGTCCTGCCCAGCATGGAGGCGGCGTTCGTGGACGTCGGCAAGGGTCGCAACGCGGTGCTGTACGCCGGCGAGGTCAACTGGGACGCCGCGGGCCTCGAGGGCCAGCCGCGCCGCATCGAGCAGGCGCTCAAGTCCGGCGACTCGGTGCTCGTCCAGGTCACCAAGGACCCGATCGGGCACAAGGGCGCCCGCCTGACGTCGCAGATCACGCTCGCGGGCCGGTACCTGGTGTACGTGCCCGGCGGCGGGATGACCGGCATCAGCCGCAAGCTCCCCGACACCGAGCGCTCGCGCCTGAAGAAGATCCTGCGCGAGATCGTCCCGGACTCCGCGGGCGTCATCGTGCGCACCGCGGCCGAGGGCGCCAGCGAGGACGAGCTCCGCGCCGACATCGCCCGGCTGCAGGGGCAGTGGGAGGCCATCGAGAAGAAGGCGAAGTCGGCGTCCGCGCCGGCGCTGCTGCAGGGTGAGCCCGACATGGCCATCCGCGTGGTCCGCGACATCTTCAACGACGACTTCAGCTCGCTCGTGGTGCAGGGCGACGAGGCGTGGGCGACGATCTCCGGCTACATCGGCGACCTGGCCCCGGACCTGGCCGAGAAGGTCACCCGGTGGACGGGCAAGGGCGACGTGTTCGCGGCGCACCGTGTCGACGAGCAGCTCGCCAAGGGCATGGACCGCAAGGTCTGGCTGCCCTCGGGCGGCTCGCTGATCATCGAGCGCACCGAGGCCATGACCGTGGTCGACGTCAACACGGGCAAGTTCACGGGATCCGGCGGCACGCTCGAGGAGACCGTGACCCGCAACAACCTGGAGGCGGCCGAGGAGATCGTCCGCCAGCTCCGGCTGCGGGACATCGGCGGCATCATCGTCATCGACTTCATCGACATGGTGCTCGAGTCGAACCGGGACCTGGTGCTGCGTCGCCTGGTCGAGTGCCTGGGCCGGGACCGGACCAAGCACCAGGTGGCCGAGGTCACCTCGCTCGGCCTGGTGCAGATGACCCGCAAGCGCGTGGGCCAGGGCCTGGTCGAGGCGTTCAGCGAGACGTGCGAGCACTGCCACGGCCGCGGGTTCATCGTGCACACGGACCCGATCGAGCGTGGCGGGCGATCCGACGCGGGCTCGGGCCAGCAGGCCGCTGCCGCTCCCGCCGAGGCGGAGCCCAAGCGCGCGCGTCGCAAGCGCGGCGCCAAGGAGGCCGCTCCGGCGGCTGCCTCCGCCCTGCCGGCGGTCCCGGTGCTCCCGGAGGCCAGGGAGGCCGTGAAGGCCACTCTCGCGACCATCGCGGCTGCCGCTGCGCACGCGCACGAGCACGGCGAGGAGGGCGCCCCCCGCGCCACTGCCGCGCAGCTCGACGCGTTGGCCCCGGCTGCCCGGGGCGCGAAGGCTCCTGCCGCCCCGGAGCGGCAGGCCGACGCGCCCGCCGTGCTGGACGTGGCAGCGGAGGCAGCAGAGGCTCCTCCGGTGCTCGATGTGCTGGCGGCGTTCGCGGTGCCCTCCGGCGAGGCGACGGACGTCGTCGCGGCGGAGGAGTCCGTGCAGGCGCAGGAGGCTCAGGCCGAGGTGGTCGAGGCTCTCGCCCTGACCCCTGTGGCGCCCGAGGTGTTCGAGGCTGACGGGGACGACGAATCCCCGACCGCCTGACGGGTCCGGGGCGCCTCCGGCTCATTTGACCGAGCCAGAGGCGTTCCGTACTCTTGAGCGTCGGTGCCTTTGGGAGCACCGACGTGCGCGTCCGTGATGTGAGGGCCAACACCCGTGTCCATCACGTAGAGCGCGCCCCTGACTGAAGTTCGACGAGCAGAGATGAGCAGCAACGTGGTGTACGCGATCGTGAAGGCTGGCGGCCGCCAGGAGAAGGTCGCCGTGGGCGACGTCGTCGTCGTCGACCGCCTCTCCGCACAGGCTGGTGCGACGGTTGAGCTCCCCGCTCTGCTGCTCGTCGACGGTGAGAAGGTCACCCACGACGCTCAGGCCCTGGCCAAGATCACCGTGACGGCTGAGGTCGTCCGGGATGAGAAGGGCCCGAAGATCGACATCCTGAAGTACAAGAACAAGACCGGCTACCGCGTCCGCAAGGGCCACCGCCAGAAGCTGACCCGCCTGAAGGTCACCGGCATCAACTGATCTTGCGCCGCGGCGTGGTCCGCGGGGCGTCATCCATCTGAGCACGAAGGCAGGTTCGTCATGGCACACAAGAAGGGCGCGAGTTCGTCGCGCAACGGTCGCGACTCGAACGCGCAGCGCCTGGGCGTCAAGCGCTTCGGTGGCCAGGTCGTCAAGGCCGGCGAGATCATCGTCCGCCAGCGCGGCACGCACTTCCACCCCGGCATCAACGTCGGCCGTGGCAAGGACGACACGCTGTTCGCGCTGGCGCCGGGCGCCGTGGAGTTCGGCCAGCGTCGTGGCCGCAAGGTCATCGACATCGTGGCGGCGGCGGTCTGACCCCGTCCCATCTCGTTCGTCGAAGGGGCGCACCGGTGCGGTGCGTCCCTTCGTCGTTGCCGGCGCCGAGCAGGGCGCGGGCAGAAGCAGAGCGCGCACGCGGTGCGGGCGACGCACAGCATGGCCTGCCAGCATTCGCGGCAGTGGAGAGTGGCCGGCACGTGCCGGCTCGAGGAGAGTGGTGACCGATGGCGACCTTCGTCGACCGCGTCGTCCTGCATGCCAGCGGCGGTGACGGTGGCCACGGGTGCGTCTCGATCCACCGTGAGAAGTTCAAGCCCCTGGCGGGGCCCGATGGCGGCAACGGAGGCCACGGCGGGAGCGTCACCCTGGTCGTCGACCCCCAGGTGACCACCCTGCTCGACTACCACCACGCCCCCCACCGGCACGCCTCCTCGGGCAAGCAGGGCATGGGAGACCACCGCCAGGGCGCCTCCGGCGAGGACCTGGTGCTGCCTGTGCCGGACGGCACGGTGGTGAAGTCGACCACCGGCGAGGTGCTCGCCGACCTGGTGGGCGCCGGCGCCGAGTACGTCATCGCCGCGGGCGGCCACGGCGGGCTGGGCAACGCGGCCATCGCGTCCCCGCGCCGGAAGGCCCCCGGCTTCGCGCTGCTGGGCGAGCCCGGCGAGGCCCGCGACGTGGTGCTCGAGCTCAAGACGATCGCCGATGTGGCCCTGGTGGGCTTCCCGAGCGCGGGCAAGTCGAGCCTGGTCGCCGCGATCTCGGCCGCTCGGCCCAAGATCGCGGACTACCCGTTCACCACCCTCATCCCGAACCTGGGCGTCGTGCAGGCCGGCTCGGCCCGCTACACCGTCGCCGATGTGCCCGGCCTGATCCCGGGCGCCAGCGAGGGCAAGGGGCTGGGCCTGGAGTTCCTGCGGCACATCGAGCGCTGCGCCGTGCTGGTGCACGTGCTCGACTGCGCGACGCTCGAGCCCGACCGCGACCCGATCAGCGACCTCGAGGCCCTCGAGGCCGAGCTGGCCACGTACTCGGGCGACCTCGGCATCGAGGGCGGCCGCGTGCCGCTCAACGAGCGTCCTCGCCTGGTCGTGCTCAACAAGATCGACGTGCCCGAGGCGCGCGAGCTCGCCGAGATGGTGCGCCCCGAGCTCGAGGCACGGGGCCTGCAGGTCTTCGAGATCTCCACCGCGAGCCACGAGGGCCTGCGGCCGCTCACGTTCGCGCTGGGCGAGCTGATCGACCGGGCGCGCCGCGAGGCGCCGGTTCCCGAGCCGACCCGCGTGGTGCTGCGGCCCAAGGCGGTCGACGACACGGGCTTCACCGTGACGCGCCGCACCGAGGGCGGCCGGGACTACTTCCAGATCATCGGCTCGAAGCCCGAGCGCTGGGTCCGCCAGACGGACTTCCGCAACGACGAGGCCGTCGGCTACCTCGCCGACCGCCTGGCCCGGCTGGGCGTCGAGGAGAAGCTCTTCGCCGCCGGCGCCGTCGCGGGGGCGGAGGTCGTCATCGGCGCGGGCCCGGACGGCGTGGTCTTCGACTGGGAGCCCACGCTGCTCACCGGCTCCGAGCTGCTCGCCGGCCCGCGTGGCACCGATATGCGCATCGAGGAGCGGTCGCGGCCCACCCGCGGCGAGAAGCGCGAGCAGTACAAGGACCGCATGGACGCCAAGGCCGAGGCGCGCGCCGAGCTGTGGACGGAGCGCGAGGCAGGCCTCTGGACGGACGAGGACTGACATGGCCGCGGTCCGGGGGGCGGGCAGCCCGGCGAGGACAAGCCGTCGCGGGGGAGGATGCACCCTGTGAGCGCAGCCGCACTGCTCGACCGTCGCCAGCTCGTCGACGCGCCGCGCGTGGTCGTCAAGGTCGGGTCCTCGTCCCTCACGGACGAGGACGGCCATCTCGACCCCGAGCGTCTCGACGCGCTGGTCAAGGTGCTGGCCGCCCGGCGTGCCGCGGGCGGCCAGGTCGTGCTGGTGTCCTCCGGCGCGATCGCGGCCGGTATCGGCCCCCTTGGCCTGTCGTCGCGGCCACGCGACCTGGCGACCCAGCAGGCTGCCGCCTCGGCCGGGCAGGGCCTGCTCGTGGCGCACTACACCCGCTCGTTCTGGGACCACGGGCTGCGGGTCGGCCAGGTGCTGCTGACGGCGGACGACACGGTGCGGCGCACGCACTACCGCAACGCGCAGCGCGCCCTGACCCGGCTGCTCGAGCTCGGCGTGGTGCCGGTGATCAACGAGAACGACGCCGTCGCGACCGACGAGATCCGCTTCGGCGACAACGACCGGCTCGCGGCGCTGGTCTCGCACCTGGTGCGCGCTGACGCGATGGTGCTGCTCACCGACGTGGACGGGCTGCACACCGGGCCGCCGTCACGGCCTGGCTCGGTGCGGATCCCCGAGGTCCGGGGCCCGCGCGACCTCGAGGGCATCGATGTGACCGCCCGGGGCAGCGCGGTGGGCACGGGCGGCATGGTCACCAAGCTCGAGTCCGTGGCGATCGCGACGGCGTCAGGCATCCCGGTGGTGCTGACGTCGGCCGAGAACGCCGCGGCGGCACTGGCCGGCGAGGACGTCGGCACCTGGTTCGCGGCCACCGGACGGCGGGCCTCCACCCGCCTGCTGTGGCTCGCGCACGCGGCCCGGACCCGGGGCCGGCTCGTGCTCGACGAGGGCGCCGTGCGCGCGGTGGTGGACCGGCGCACGTCGCTGCTCCCCGCCGGTGTGACCCGCGCCGAGGGCACGTTCGAGGCCGGGGACCCGGTCGAGCTGTGCGGGCCCGACGGCGACGTCGTGGCGCGTGGCCTGGTCGCCTACTCCTCGGAGGAGGTCCCGGGCCTGCTGGGCCACACGACGTCCGAACTGCGCGCGGACCTCGGCCCGGAGTACGGCCGCGTGCTGGTGCACCGGGACGACCTGGTGCTGGTGCGGCGCCGGCGCTGACCGTCTCTTCGGCGTGGCCGGGCGTGGACGCGGTTCGACCTGCGGCGGGCTGGGCCGTCATCCTGGTGGCAGGGGACCCGCGTCCCGTGCCCGGGGCAGCCGCCGGGCTCCGACCCAGGATCGAGGGAGACCGACCATGACCGTTCGCCAGCCCACCGCCTCGCGCGATCGGCTCGGCGACGAGCCGCGGAGCGGGAGGGACGCCTGATGTCGGCCGTTGAGGGTCCTCGTCCGGCGGCGCCGAGCACCGCCTACCTGGACGAGCTGCGGGCGCAGACCGAGCGTCGCCGGGCGGCCTTCGTGCCAGTCGAGTCGCCCTTCGAGGGCGCCGACGAGCAGGACGTCGCTCTCGTGCGGTCGGCCGCGCAGTCGTTGCGGGACGACGTGGTGGGTCTCGCGCGGGTGATCCACGCGCACCCCGAGGAGGCGTTCCGCGAGCACCGGGCGGCAGCGGAGATCGCCGACCTGCTCGCACGGCACGGTGTCCCCGCCACGGTGGGCTCGCACGGGCTGGCCACGGCGGTGCGCGCCGGCTTGACGGCCCAGGGTCCCGACGCCGGAGGCCCGGACACCGCAGCCGGGCCCACCGTGGCGATCCTCGCCGAGTACGACGCGCTGCCGGGAATCGGGCACGCGTGCGGGCACAACGTGATCGCTGCCGCCGGCGTGGGCGCCTTCCTCGCGCTGCGCCGCGCGGTCGCGGAGGGCCTGGCGCTGCCGGGGCGGGTGCTGCTCCTCGGCACACCGGCCGAGGAGGGCAACTCCGGCAAGGAGATCCTGGCCCGGGCGGGGTTCTTCGACGGGGTCGACGCGGCGATCATGGTCCACCCTTTCGGCTACGACGTGATCGACCACCCGTTCCTGGGGCGGCGACGGCTCCAGGTGACCTACCACGGGGTGGCGGCGCACGCGTCGGCCAGCCCGTTCATGGGCAGGAACGCCCTCGACGCCGTCGCGCTCAACTACCAGGCGGTTGGTTTTCTGCGCCAGCACATCCCGCCCACCGACCGCGTGCACGGCATCGTGGTCGACGGAGGCGAGCGGCCAAGCGTGGTGCCCGAGCGCGCCGCCCTCGAGTACTACGTGCGGTCCGCGCACGCCCCCACCCTCCGGGACCTGTCGCAACGGCTCGAGGACATCGCCCACGGGGTCGCGCTCGCCACCGGGACCACGGTCGAGGTCACCTGGGACCCTGTGCCGTTCAGCCTCCCGCTGCGCACCAACACCCCGCTCGCCGAGCGCTGGGCCCAGCACCAGGCGGCCCAGGGGCGCACCGCGCTCGCCGGCGGCATCGTGCCGGAGATCCTCGCCGCGTCCACGGACTTCGGGAACGTGAGCCAGCGGCTGCCGGGCATCCACCCGATGATCGCGGTCAGCGAGCCTGATGTCGCCCTGCACACCCGTGAGTTCGCGCAGGCCGCGGGCGGCCCGGCCGGGGACCGGGCGGCCGTCGACGGCGCCGTGGGCCTGGCGCTGACCGCCCTGGACTACCTGGCCGATCCGCGGCTGCGGGAGGCCGTCCGTCAAGACTTCGAGGACGGCGGCGGGATCGTGGACGTGCCCGGCTACTTCGACTGAGGCGATCCACCCAGGGAAGAAGGCGCCACCGCGCTGCGGAGCAGACGCGGTCCGACGAGGGACGTGACGATGGGCATCGAGATACGCGCCGCGCGGATCGACGAGCACCCGGCTGTGGGGCGGCTGACCGAGCGCGGCTTCGCGACCGGGGCGTACGGGCCGACGACGAACCCCGACAGGCTGCGGGCGCTGCACGACGCCGCCGGTCGCGCCGCCGCCGGCGAGCTCCTCGTGGCCGTGGACGGCGGCGACCTGCTCGGCACGGCGAGCCTGGTGCGGGCGGGCACGGCGCACTCCCGTGAGGCGCAGGACGGCGAGGCCGAGCTCCGGCTCCTGGCCGTCGCCCCCGAGGGCCGGGGCCGCGGGGTCGGGGCCGCGCTGGCCCTCGAGTCCCTCGCGCGGGCGAGGGACTGGGGCATGCGGGCGGTCGTGCTGGACACCGGGCCCGCGAACGCCGCCTCGCAGCGGCTCTACGAGCGGCTCGGGTTCGTCCGCGAGCAGCAGCGCGAGACCACGATGGTGGACGGGGTCGGTCGCCTGGTCGTCTACCGCTACGACTTCGCCCGGGAGGGCGTCCTGGTCCGCCTGGTCGCCGCGCACGAGCACGACCGGGTCGCCGAGCTCACCGTCGCCGCGTACAGCCACGACTACGAGATCTCCGAGCGCTACCGCGGCATGCTCGAGGACGTCGCAACCCGCGCGCGGGAGCACCAGGTGTGGGTCGCCCAGGACCTCGCGACCGGGGCCCTGCTCGGCGCGGTCACCACGCCCCGCCCCGGGGCCCGCCTCTCGGTGGTCGCGCGGGAGGGCGAGCTCGGCCTCCGCCACCTCGCCGTCGACCCGGGCGCGCGAGGCCGCGGGATCGGCGCGCTGCTCACCCGGCACGCGATCGACCTCGCGCGCGAGCGTGGCCTGCGCAGGGTGGTCCTGAACTCCGGTGAGCACATGGCCCCCGCCCACCGCCTCTACGCGCGGCTCGGCTTCGCCCGGCTGCCCGATCGCGAGGAGCGCGTGTTCGAGGGCGGGCTGCTGCTCGCCTTCGGCATCGACGTCCCCGTGGAGGCGGGCGCGCCCCCGAGCCAGGGCTGAGGCCCTCCGCCGGGTCGAGACGGGGCTCGATGCGCGGGGAGGGCCGGACTACATTGGCTCCATGACAGCCTCGCTCGAGAACACCGTCGCGACCACGTCGTCCCACGTCAGCGCACCGGGCTCTGACGTGGCCGAACGGGTGCTCGACGCGGCGCGCCGCGCGAAGGCCGCGGCGCGCGTGCTCGCGACGGCGACCAGGGCGACGAAGGACAGCGCGCTCGAGGCCCTCGCCGACGCCCTCGTCGCCCGCACCGACGAGATCCTCGAGGCCAACGCCGAGGACCTCGAGCGCGGGCGCGCCAACGGCACCTCGCCCGGGCTGCTCGACCGCCTCGCGCTGACCGACGCCCGCATCGTCGCGATCGCCGAGGCGCTGCGCGAGCTCGCTGCGCTGCCCGACCCGGTGGGCGAGGTCGTGCGCGGCTCCACGCTGCCGAACGGGCTGCGCCTGCGCCAGGTGCGGGTGCCGATGGGCGTGGTCGGCATGATCTACGAGGCCCGCCCCAACGTGACCGTGGACGCCGCCGGACTCGCGCTCAAGAGCGGCAACGCCGTGGTGCTCCGCGGCGGCTCCGCGGCGGCGCGCAGCAACGAGGTCATCGTCGGCGTCCTCGCCGAGGCGCTCGCCGCCCAAGGGCTTCCCGCGGACCTGGTCCAGTCGATCGACGCGTACGGGCGCGAGGGCGCCGTCGCGCTGATGCACGCCCGAGGGCTGGTGGACGTCCTCGTGCCCCGCGGCGGCGCCGACCTGATCCAGACGGTCGTGCGCGAGTCCACGGTGCCCGTCGTGGAGACGGGAGTCGGGAACTGCCACGTGTACGTCGACGCGACAGCCGACCCGGCGATGGCGCTGCCCATCCTGCTCAACTCCAAGACGCAGCGGGTCGGCGTGTGCAACGCCGCCGAGACGCTGCTGGTGCACGCCGACGCCGCCGCCGGCTTCCTGCCGGCCGCGCTCGTCGCCCTCGCGGGGGAGGGCGTGGTGGTCCACGGGGACGAGGCCACCGCCGCGCTCGCGCCCGAGGGTGTCGACGTCGTCCCGGCCACCGACGAGGACTGGGCCACCGAGTACCTCTCGCTCGACCTGGCGGTGCGGGTGGTCGACGACCTCGACGCGGCGATCGAGCACATCCGCACGTGGTCGTCGGGGCACACCGAGGCCATCGTCACCCGCGACCTCGCGGCGTCCGAGCGGTTCGTGGCCGAGCTCGACTCGGCCGCGGTGATCGTCAACGCCTCGACCCGGTTCACCGACGGGGGCCAGTTCGGGCTCGGGGCCGAGATCGGGATCTCGACGCAGAAGCTGCACGCGCGGGGTCCGATGGGCCTCCCCGAGCTGACCACGACGAAGTGGGTCGTCCACGGAGACGGGCACGTCCGCGCCTGAGCGCACGACCGACGTGCGACACTTGAGCCGCTCTGTTGAGACCTGACTGGAGGATGCCGTGCTGGCTGCCCTGCTCACTGCTGCTGTCGAAGACGACGTCGTGAACCACTTGGAGTTCCCGCCCATCGTCTACGGCGGCATCACGCTGGCGTGCCTCCTCGCGCTCCTCGCAGCCACATACGCGTTCCGGAGCGTGGGCACGCGCCACTGAGCGCAGCGCCGCGCCACCGCACGACGAGGACGAGAGTGAGGGTGCAGCCGATGACGCCGCGACGGCCCCGGCTCGGTGTGATGGGCGGCACGTTCGACCCGATCCACCACGGCCACCTGGTCGCCGCGAGCGAGGTGGCGGCCGAGTTCGACCTGGACGAGGTGATCTTCGTCCCCACCGGGCAGCCGACGTTCAAGCAGGGCCAGCACGTCACCGCCGCAGAGCATCGGTACCTCATGGCGGTCATCGCGACCGCGTCCAACCCGCGGTTCACGGTGAGCCGGGTCGACATCGACCGCCCAGGCCTGACGTACACCGTCGACACGCTGCGCGACCTCAACTCGCAGCGCCCGGGCGCCGATCTGTTCTTCATCACAGGCGCCGATGCCGTCGAGCAGATCCTCACCTGGAAGGACCCGGACGAGCTCTTCGGCATGGCACAGTTCGTCGCCGTGACCCGCCCAGGTCACACGTTGTCCATCGCCGGCTTGCCCGCGGACCGGGTCAGCCAGCACGAGATCCCTGCGCTGGCCATCTCCTCGACGGATGTCCGCGCGCGTGCGCGCGCCGGTCAGCCCGTCTGGTACCTCGTCCCCGACGGGGTGGTCCAGTACATCGCGAAGCACGGTCTGTATCGAGGTAACGATGAGTGAACCTGGAGAGCGGCGCCGCCGTCGAGAGATGGCGCGCCCGGACGAGGCCGGAGCCCTCGGAGCCCCCGGCGGCTCCGCAGGCGCCGAGAGCACGCCGATGTCGCGTCGGGCGCTGCGCAGCCAACCCGTCCAGTCGGTCGGGCCTGACGGCCACGCCGGGGCGCAAGGGCCCTACCAGGTGCCTGGCCTGGCGCCCGAGCCGCCGAGCCCGATGCGCTCGCGCCGCGCCATCCGCGACACCAGCCTCGAGCCGTCCGGGCCTGGGCAGGGCCCGTCCGCCCGCCCGGCGGCGAGCGGCTCGCCCTCCTGGGCCTCGCACCCAGGACAGCCGTCCGCGCCGACGCAGGGCCGGCCCGAGGCGAGGCCGGCAGCCGCCCCGCCGCCGGCCCGGCCCACCTACGCCGACCGCGCCGCCTCGGCCCCGCCGGCCGCAGCGCGCCCGTCGTCCACCCCGCCGCCCGCCCCCCGCCAGCCCGAGCCGTCTCGCCCGTGGGGCGCCCCGGCGCCGACCTCCAGCGGCCCCGCGGCCTGGGGCGCCAGCCCTGCCTCCGCGGCTCCCGCGCCGGCGGCGCCGTTCGGCCAGCCCAGTCCGGCGGCGCCGCAGGGCTCCTCGCCCTCACGGACCAGCGCCCGCCCGCCAGTGTGGGGCGGGGCCGCGGAGGCCGGGACCGCCGCGCCTGTCGTGAGCCCGGCGGCCGCGCCTGGCTGGCGGCCCACCGCGAGCCCCAGCGGTCCGTCCTGGGCGAGCACCGCGCCGGGCTCCCCGCCGCAGGCACGCACGGCTCCGCCGGTCGCGCCGGTCGACGCGCCGTCCCCCGCGGCCGCGGCCACTCCCGCCTGGGCCCCCAGCGCGCCCGCCGATGAGCCGGCTGCCCCGCCGTGGGGCGCCCTGTCCCGCTCGACGCGGGCCGACAGCGAGGACGGGCCGGAGCCTGGACCCAGCACCACGACGTACGCTAGTCACGACGACGACGAGGACGCCGAGTACGACGAGCGTCCTTCGCACCCGTACACCTGGCTGCAGCTGATCGTGCTGGCGCTGGTCGCGTTCGTCCTCGGCTTCCTCATCATGCTGCTCGGCAGCAAGGCGGCGGGCGGCGACGATTCCGCCGCCGGACCGGTGGCCACGCACATGGCCGCCGCCGCTGCCGTCGACCTATCGACCGGCCTGCGCGCGCTCTGACGAGCGCCCGCAGCCGCCCATCACAAAGGAGTCCCGTGCCGGCAACCGAACGCGCCGTCGAGCTCGCCATCCTGGCAGCCCGCGCCGCAGCCGACCTCAAGGCTGAAGAGATCATCGCCCTCGACGTGAGCGAGCAGCTCGTCCTGACGGACGCGTTCGTCATCGCGTCGGGCACCAACGAGCGCCAGGTCGGCGCCATCGTCGACGCCGTCGAGGAGTCCCTGCACAAGGCCGGCTCCAAGGCCGTGCGGCGCGAGGGCAAGTCGGAGGGCCGCTGGGTCCTCCTGGACTTCGGCGACATCGTGGTCCACGTGCAGCACGCCGAGGACCGCGTGTACTACGCGCTCGAGAAGCTGTGGAAGGACTGCCCGGCCATCGAGCTCCCGGCGGACATCCGCAGCGGGGACGGCACCACCGCCGACGAGACCGTCGAGGACGGAACCGCCGGATGACCGCGGGGCGCGTGCTGCTCTGGCGGCACGGGCGCACCGCGCACAACGCCTCCGGGCGTCTGCAGGGACAGGTCGACATCCCGCTCGATGACGTGGGCCTGTGGCAGGCCCGGACCGCGGCGGCCGCGCTGGCCGCCCGGTACCGGCCCACGCGCGTCGTCAGCTCGGACCTCTCGCGAGCACGGGCCACCGCCGGCGCGCTCGCCGCGCAGGTCGGGCTCGAGCTCGTGCTCGACCCGCGTGTGCGGGAGCGCTCGTTCGGCGACTGGGAGGGCATGACCTCCGACGAGATCGCGGCGCGCTGGCCCGACGAGCACGCCGCGTGGGCGCGGGGCGGCGAGCCGCACCGTCCTGGCGGCGAGAGCCGTGCGGACGTGGCGGAGCGCATGCGCGAGGCAGTGGGCGAGCACGCGGCCGGGCTCGGCGCGGGGGACACCCTCGTGGTCGTCACCCACGGCGCGGCGATCAGCCTGGCCGTGGGCGCGCTCCTCGGGCTGCCCTCCGACTGGCGGGGCATCACCGGTCCCAGCAACGCCCACTGGGCGGAGCTGCACGCGGGGCGCCTCTCGCACGGCGGGGCGTGGCGGCTCACCGGCTACAACCTGGGCCCCACAGACGCCTCGGCGGACTGGAACGCGGGACCCGATCAGCAGGTCAGAGATCCCGATTAGCCATTCGGGGCCTCTCTGACCTACAGTTATCCACGCCCGCAAGGGCACGGGGGATCCGCCCGGAACACGTTTCTGGTTGGTCTCACGGGGCTGTGGCGCAGCTGGTAGCGCACCTGCATGGCATGCAGGGGGTCAGGGGTTCGAATCCCCTCAGCTCCACCGAAGACGAAGAGCGTCCGACCACTGGTCGGGCGCTCTTCGTCGTATGCGGCTGCTCTGGTGCTCTCGAGGGCGGGCGGCATGAGGGCGCCCCTGACCCGGCCGCCCTCGCGTCATCAGGGAGCGATCACGAGCTCCGTGATGAGGCCGTCCTCGAGGCGGAAGCGCATCCGGAGGTCGACCGTTCCGCCCGGGAAGTCGCCTCGAGGTGCGACAGGACGATCCAGCGGCGCTGTCCGCGTCGCGTGCGACCTGGTGGCCCTCGAGGCGCCGCCGCACCGGCTCGGGCAGCGATTCAGGCTGGTGCGCCGTGGTGGTCGTCGAGTGGTCCTGTCGCGTGCTCGTCATGCCGTGGACTGTGCGCCCTGCCCCAGGGGCGAGGTCCACCGGCGACCAGGGCTCCTCAGCGGGAGATCCGGAAGACGGGCCACCCGATCTCGGTCACGGAGTGCGGATCGATCCCGGGGAACCCCTCGAGGTAGGACTCCCGGATGGGCCCGTCGACTGAGAGCTCGTGGCGGGCGACGTGCTCGCCGAGCGCCGCGTAGACGTGCGGCGTCGTCTCGTCGGCGCCGCGGTGGGTGGCGACGGCGAGCTCCACCTGCGGGAGCCGCACAACCCTCGCGCGCCCCTCGAGAGCCCAGTCCTCGGGCTCCGCCGCGACGGGGACATGGACGGAGGCGGAGCCCTTCTCGTCGAGGAAGAGCTCAGTGGATCACTCCCCGCCGTAGGGCCCGCTCCGGCGCAGCGCGCCGCCGTCGGCGAGGGCGGTCAGCTCGGCCACCGACCGCTGGAACCACGTGCCGAGATCGGCCAGCGCGATGGTCTCGGTGATCGCCACAGCCAGCGTCTCCGGCACGCTGCGGTGCGTGATCGGGATGGGCGCCGACGTCTCGTCCAGCAGGCCGCGCAGGCTCCGCACGGCACGGGCCTCCTCGAGTCGCGCCTCCATGCGCTCGAGGTGCTCGGAGACGAGCTCCGCCCTCGTGGCCACGGCCGGGGCTGCGAGCACGTCGCGGATCACGTCGACCGGCAGCCCGAGTGCGCGCAGCTCGCGGATGACCCGGGCGTCGGCCAGCTGCTCGGGCGCGTACCTGCGGTAGCCGTTGTGCGCGTCGACGGCGGCGGGGGTGAGCAGCCCGGACTGGTGGTAGAGGCGCAGCGCCTTCGCGCTGAGGTGGGTGGCCCGGGAGAAGTCGCCGATGGTCATGGAAGGGCGCATGGCTCCATCTTGCGCCGCCACGGGGGAGCGGTGCGGAGAACGCCCGCTCCGCTCCGCTGCTGGCTGACCAGCACGCCGAGGAGGACGAGCCCTGAGCCCACCGCCTGGCGGGCGCCGAAGGCCTCCCCGGCGGCCAGGGCGCCGAGTAGCATCCCGGTGACCGGGTTGAGCAGACCGAGCGCCCCGACGGCGCCCGCGGGCAGCTGGCGCAGGCCCGCGAACCAGGCGACGTAGGCGAGCGCTGTGGCCACCACCGTCACGTATCCGAATCCCAGGAGCGCGGGGCCGCCGAGCGGCGGTGGCGGGCCCTCGACCACGAGCGCGACGGGCAGGATCAGCGCGCCGCCGCCGATCAGCTGCCAGGAGGTCACGGCGACGGTCGACTCCGTGGGCGCCCATCGCTTGGTCAGGACGAAGCCGATCGACGACATCGCCATGGCCGCGATCGACGCGGCCACGCCCCAGCCGCGCACCGGGGCTCCCGGTCCGAGCAGGAGTGCTCCGACGCCCGCGACGCCGGTCACGGCGCCCAGGACGCCGAGGGCGGCGGGCCGCTCCGAGAGCAGCGGCCAGGCGAGCAGCATGAGGGCGAGCGCCGAGGTCGCCATGATCGTGGACGCCACGCTGGACGGCAGCAGCTGGGAGGCCACGTACACCAGGACGAAGAAGGCCCCGATGTTGAGCGCGCCCAGCACGAGCGACCGCCACCACCACGAGCCGCGGGGGAGCCTGCGCGCGAGGAGCAGCAGCAGGACTCCGGCCGGCAGCGCGCGGAGGGCGGAGCCCCACAGCGGCGACTCGGGGGGCAGGAACTGGCGGGTCACGTAGTAGTTCGAGCCCCACGCCACGGGCGCGATCGCGGTGACGAGGACCCACCGCCATTTTGCTTCCATGGAAGCGATAATAGCTTCCAGGGAAGATATAGTCGTCGCATGGCAGAGCCGAGCGACCGGGTGGCCCGCATCCAGGCGGAGTGGCGTCGGGAGCGGCCCGACCTCGACGTCGCGCCCCAGGGGGTCATCGGGCGGCTGCACCGGCTCGCCGGGCGCCTCACCGCCGAGCTGGTCGCCGTCTACGAGAGGCACGGGCTGGGCGAGGGCGAGTTCGACGTGCTCGCGGCGCTCCGCAGGGCGGGCGCCCCGTACGAGCGCGCCCCGGTCGACCTCGCCCGGCACACCATGGTCACCACCGGTGCGATGACCAAGCGGGTCGACCGGCTCGTGGCCGCGGGGCTCGTGGAGCGCCGGCCCGCCGAGGGCGACGGCAGGCGCCGGATCGTCGCGCTCACCCCGGCGGGGCTCGAGGTGATCGACGCCGCGTTCGCCGAGCACATGCAGAACGAGCGGCGGCTCGTGGACCAGCTGTCGCCCGACGACCAGGCGGCGCTCGAGCCGATCCTCACGCGTTGGCTCCAGGCGTACGAGGGCGAGTGACGGCGGTGCTGAGCCGCGCGGGCTCGAGCGCTCGCCCCCTCGGGCCGCTGAGGCCCACTACCGTGGCGCCGTGAGCAGCAACGACGCCACCGAGCAGCCGATCGACCCCGACAGCACCGCCTGGCGGCGCCGCCTCCCGACCGCCGCCGAGGGGCGCGCCGACGTGGGCATGGCCGTCGCGCTCTTCGCGGGCGCGGTGCTGAGCTGGGTGCTGTACCGGACCGCCGGGATCTACGAGGACCCCGCTTCCGGGCCGGTGTCCCTGCTCTGCCTCGCTGGCGCGACCCTGCCGCTCGCGTGGCGCAGGCGGTGGCCGGCGGCAGTGGGCGCCGCGGTGGCCACGGCGTTCGTGCTGATCGCCACGCTGTCGGTGCCGGAGCTGCTGGTCGTCAACATCGCGCTGTTCATGGCGCTGTACTCGGTGGGCGCCTGGGAGCCGTCGCGGCGGCGGGCCACGTGGGTGCGCGTCGCCGTGATCATCGGGATGCTGGTGTGGCTCCTGGTGTCGCTGTTCCAAGCCTCGACCGACGAGGAGATGCTCGAGAAGTTCGACGGGGCGGGCGTGCTCTCCCCGATGGTCGCGTACATGCTCATCCAGCTGCTCACGAACGTCCTGTACTTCGCCGGCGCGTACTGGTTCGGCGACCATGCGTGGGCCTCGGCTCGCGACCGGGCCCGCATGCGCTGGCGCACGCGCGAGCTGCAGGTCGAGCGGCTCCGCGTCGAGGCGCAGGCGGTGACCATCGAGCGGCTGCGCCTGGCCCGTGAGCTGCACGACTCCGTCGGCCACCACGTGTCGTTGATGGGCGTGCAGGCCGCCGCCGCGCGCACCCTGCTCGACGTCGACCGTGAGCGGGCGGCGGCCGCCATGGAGCACGTCGAGGACGCCGCGCGCGAGGCCGTCGACGAGCTCCACGGGCTGCTGACCACGTTGCGGGTGCACGAGTCGGAGGGCGGCCCGCAGGAGGCGGTGGGCTCGCTCGGCGTCGACCGGATCCCCGAGCTGGTCGAGGGCGCGTGCGAGGCCGGGGTGCGGGCCACCTACCAGGTGGTGGGCGAGCCGGCGCCGCTGCCGCCCGTCACGTCGCTCAACCTGTACCGGATCGCGCAGGAGGCGCTCACCAACGTGCGCAAGCACGCCGGGGCGAGCGCCCAGGCCGACGTGCGCCTGCGGTACCTGACCGACGCGGTGGAGCTCGAGGTCGCCGACGACGGAGTGGGGCTGCGCCGGGCGTCGTCCGACGGCGCCGCGGGCAGGCTCGGGCTGGTGGGCATGCGGGAGCGCGTGGCGGCCGACGGCGGCGAGCTCCTGACGGCGCCACGGCGGCTCGGCGGGTTCGTGGTCCGCGCCCAGGTGCCGCTGCGCAGGGAGACCGCCGACGCCCGACGGGAGACCGCCGATGTCTGAGCAGATCACGGTGCTGCTGGTCGACGACCAGGCGCTGGTGCGCGGCGGGTTCGCGACCATCCTCGACGCGCAGCCCGACATCACCGTGGTGGGGGAGGCCTCCACCGGGGCCGAGGGCGTCGCCGCCGCGCGCCGGCTCGACCCCGACGTGATCTGCATGGACGTGCAGATGCCCGACATGGACGGCCTCGAGGCCACCCGGCAGGTGGTCGCCGACCCCGGGATCCGCGCCGGCGTGCTGATGCTCACCACGTTCAACCGGCAGGACTACCTGGTCGAGGCGCTGAGCGCGGGCGCCAGCGGCTTCCTGCTGAAGAACTCGCGTCCCGCGCAGCTGGTCGACGCGGTGCGCGCGCTCGCGGCCGGCGACGCGCTGCTGGCGCCCGAGGTGACCCGGGCGGTGATCCGGCAGGCGCTCGAGGGCGCCGCCGCCGGGCGGGACCTCGGCGTGCGGGCCGCTCCGCCGCACGGCGGAGGCCTCCCCGCGGAGGTGTCGGCCCTCACCGACCGGGAGCTGGGCGTGCTCCGGCTGCTGGCCCGCGGGCTGTCGAACGACGAGATCGCCGCGGAGCTCGTCGTCGGCCGGGCGACCGTCAAGACGCACGTGTCCAACGTGCTCATGAAGCTCGCCCTGCGCGACAGGGTCCAGGCGGTGGTGTTCGCGCACCAGCACGGCCTGGTCTCCAGCGACTGACTCAGCCTCGCGGCGGAGACGCGATTTCCACCTCGCGCCGGAGGTGGGACCTGCGGCGACGTCCGTAATCTCGAGGGCAGCGGGGCAACAGCCCGAACCAGAACTCGAGAGAGGGCGACATGCTGCAGCTCGACGGCATCACCCGGTCATTCGGAGATCGTCGCGTGCTCGACGACGTGTCCTTCACGGTCGCGAGCGGCCGCCTGACGGGGTTCGTCGGCGCCAACGGCGCGGGCAAGACGACCACCATGCGGATCATCTTGGGCGTGCTCTCGCCCGACGCCGGCGCGGTCACCATCGACGGGCGTCCCCTGGACACCGTCCAGCGCCGCTCGTTCGGGTACATGCCCGAGGAGCGCGGCCTGTACCCGAAGATGAAGATCGCCGAGCAGCTCGCCTACCTCGCCCGGCTGCACGGCTTCGACAAGGCGACAGCGATGGACCGGGCCCGCGACCTGCTGGAGCGCCTGGGCCTGGGCGAGCGCGCCGACGACGCGTTGGAGAGCCTCTCGCTGGGCAACCAGCAGCGGGCCCAGGTGGCCGCCGCGCTGGTCCACGACCCGCAGCTGCTCATCCTCGACGAGCCGTTCTCGGGCCTGGACCCGATGGCCGTGGACGTGGTCCTCGCCGTGCTCGCCGAGAAGGCCGCGACAGGAGTCCCGGTTCTGTTCTCGTCGCACCAGCTCGACGTGGTCGAGCGGCTGTGCGACGACCTGGTGATCATCGGCGGCGGGAAGATCCGCGCCGCGGGATCGCGCGCCGCCCTGCACGAGGAGTTCGGCTCGACCCGCTACGAGATCGCCGCGACCCAGGACATCGGGTGGCTGCGCAGCGAGCGCGGCGTGCGCGTCGTCGAGTTCGACGGCGGCTCAGCGCTGTTCGAGGCCGAGCCCGAGGCCGCGCAGGCCGTGCTGCGCTCGGCGCTCGAGCGGGGCCCGGTGACCACCTTCGGGCCCCAGCGCCCGACCCTCGGGGAGATCTTCCGCGAGATCGTCGCCGAGCCCACAGACGAGCCCGGCCACGCCGGCGACGTCACCGCACCCCTCGCGAACCAGAAGGAGATGGCCCGATGAGCGCGCAGCGCCCTGCCGTGCCCTCGATGTGGGGCTCCACGCTCCTCGTCGCGGAGCGCGAGATCACCACCCAGGTCCGCACCAAGGCGTTCCTCGTGTCCACCGCGATCACTCTCGTCCTCGTCCTGGCCGGGATCGTGGCCCCCTCCCTGTTCGGGTCGGACGACGACGCCACCAAGGTCGCCGTGGTCGCGTCGACCTCGGCCGTCGTGGAGTCCGCCGAGGGCCTGGAGGCGGTGCTGGCGGATGACGCTGACGAGGCACGGCGACTCGTCGCCGACGAGGAGGTCGAGGCGGCAGTGCTGCCCGGTGGCGGCGCGGTGGGCCTGACGGTCGTGGGCCTCACCAGTGCCCCGTCCGAGGTGGTGGGCGCGCTGTCGGTGTCGCCGACCGTCGAGGTGCTCGAGGGCGACGGGACGAGCGACGGCCTGCGGATGCTGGTGTCCCTGGCCTTCGGGTTCGTGTTCATGATGTCGGCCATGGGGTCGGGCAGCATGATCGCGCAGAACACCGTGCAGGAGAAGCAGACCCGGATCGTGGAGATCCTGCTCTCGGCGGTCCCGTCGCGTGCGCTCCTCGCGGGGAAGATCCTGGGGAACTCAGTGGTCGCGTTCGGCCAGACGGTGGCGATCGCCGTCGTCGCGGTGATCGGGCTGGTCGTCACCGCCCAGGATGACCTGCTCGGGGTGTTGGGCTCGGCGATCGTGTGGTTCGTCGTGTTCTTCGTGGTCGGGTTCGTGCTGGTGGCCGCGATCTTCGCGGCGAGCGCGTCGCTCGTGTCACGCCAGGAGGACGTCGGCTCAGTGCTGACCCCGGTGATGACGCTCGTGATGATCCCGTACTTCCTGGTGCTGTTCCTCAACGACAACGCGTTCGCCATGACGGTCATGTCGTACGTGCCGTTCAGCGCCACGGTGGGGATGCCCGTGCGGCTGTTCCTGGGGGAGGCCCAGTGGTGGGAGCCGCTCCTGTCGATGGGGATCCTGATCACGAGCACGCTGGTCGTCACGGCCATCGCGGCGCGCATCTACTCCGGGTCCCTGCTGCGGATGGGCGGGCGCACCACGGTGCGGGAGGCGCTGCGGGCCGACTCCTGAGGCGGCGCCCGCGACGCGGCCCGGTGGCGAGGACTCCCTCGCCACCGGGCCGCGTCGTCATGGGCTGGGCACGGGACGGGCTCGTCAGCCGACGGCCGACATGTCCATGTGGACGAACTCCCAGACGTGCCCGTCCGGGTCGGTCACGGCCCGCCCGTACATCGGGCCGTCCTCCTGGGTCTTGCCGTACACCGATCCGCCGTGCGCGACGGCGTTGCCCACCAGCGTGTCGACCTCCTCGCGGGAGCTCGCGGACAACGCGTTGAGGACCTGCACCGTGGCGCGAGGATCGGCGACGGGCGCCTCCGCGAAGTCGGCGAAGCGGTCGCGCTCCATGATCATCACGACGATCGCGTCCGAGACGACGATCGAGGTCACCTGCGCGTCGCTGAACATCTCGTTCACGTTGAACCCGAGCCCGGTGTAGAACTCGCGGGACGCGGTCACGTCCGCCACGGGCAGGTTCACGAAGATCATGCGTTCCATGGTGCTGGCTCCTCCGGTTGCGCGATCTGCTGACGCCGGTACTGACTGGGCCCGGGGCCCAGACTCGTCGCCCTGGCGGGGCCCGCGCCTCGCCCTGTCGCGTGTGGGCGGCCGTGGCTACGGTGGGGATATGACCTCCGTCACAGGATCCTCCGCGGCGTCGGACGGAGGGCTGGAGCGTGACTTCGCGGCCCTGGTCGAGCCCATGCGGCGCGAGATCATGGCGCACTGCTACCGGATGACGGGCTCGGTGCACGACGCCGAGGACCTGGTGCAGGAGACGTACCTGCGCGCGTGGCGCGCGATGCACGGGTTTGAGAACCGGTCGTCGCTGCGCACCTGGATGTTCCGGATCGCCACGAACACGTGCCTCACGCACCTGGCGGCGCGCTCGCGGCGCCCGCTGCCCACCGGCCTCGGGGCGGCCGCCGCCGATCCCGCGCACGAGCCCCGACCGGACGAGGCGGTGACGTGGCTCGAGCCGCTGCCCGACACGGTGGTGTGGGGCAACCCGACCACCGACCCGGCTGTGGCGGCGGTGGACCGCGAGTCGGTGCGACTCGCCTTCGTGGCGGCCTTGCAGCACCTCACCGCGAGGCAGCGCGCCGTCCTGCTGCTGCGCGACGTCCTGGCCTGGAGCGCGGCCGAGGTGGCCGACGCGCTCGACATGACCGTGGCGGGCGTGAACTCGACGCTGCAGCGGGCCCGGGCGAACGTCGCGCGGCTCGACCGCGAGGCGCCCGGCGAGATTGAGGGGGAGCGGCTGCGAGGCCTGCTCGACGCCTACGTCGCCGCGTTCGAGGCGTACGACGTGCCGGCCATCGTGGAGCTGATGGCCGCGGACGTGGTGTGGGAGATGCCGCCGTTCCCCGGCTGGTACGCCGGGCCCGCGGACGTGGCGGCGCTCATCTCGACGTGGTGCCCCGCCAGCGGGCCCGGCAGCATGCGGATGGTCCCCACCGCCGCCAACGGGGCGCCGGCGTACGGCCTCTACATGGCCGGGGCCGACGGCGCGCACCGGCCGTTCCAGGTGCAGGTGCTCGAGGTCGGAGACCGAGGGGTCGGCCGCGTGACCGCGTGGTTCGGGCCGCGGCTGTTCAGCGCGTTCGGGCTGCCCGACGAGCTGGAGCCGGCCGAGGCGTGAGGCGGTCGCGGGCTGTCAGTCCCACGAGAGCGCGCCCAACGCGACCTTGACCCCGATGTCGACCGCTGCGAGGAAGCCGGCGTCGGGGAACCTCTCGCGCAGCGCCTTCGCCGCTACGCCCGGGTCGCTCGTCGCGGTGACCACCTCCTCGAACACGTCCAGGTACTGCAACGTCCAGGTGACCGGGTCGCCCTGCCAGCCCGGCTTGCGATGTCCGGGGACCAGCTTCCGGGCGCCCGTCTCCTGGACGCCGCGCAGGCGGGCCGCCCACGCCGCGCGGTCTGCCTTCGTCGGCGTCCCGGCCGTCCAGACGTGATCGCCGCCGAACAGCAGCGCGCCGCCGAGCACCGTCCGGGTCTGCGGCTGCCAGAGGTAGTCGCCGCGCCACGCCAGCGGGTCGCCGCCCGCGCGCAGCTCGAACAGGAACCCGTCGAACTCGAACGTGTCGTCGGGCCACGGGTCGATCACCGCCCTGCGGGTGGGCAGGTTGCGCCCGAGCCGCTCCCACTGGATGCGCTTGCGCTCGTAGGTCCGCAGGATGTGGTCGACGACCCGCGGCGTGGCGAACATGTGCGCGTCGGGGAACGCGTCGGCGACGATGCCCGAGCCGAAGTAGAAGTCCGGGCCCGCGCCGCTGATCAGCACGTTCGTGACGGGCCTGCCGGTGTCGAGGGCAGCCGCCACGATGCGGTGGGCCTGCGACCGGGTGAAGCCCGCGTCGACGACCATGAGCGCCTCGTCGCCGTAGACCAGCGTGCTCGTCTTCGTCAGCGTGGTCTCGGAGGAGTCCAGCACGTCGACCGTCAACCCTGTCATCGCTGCTCCTGAGCCTGCGTGAGGACGGCTGCCCCTTGGCCCGATCTCGCGCGGTCCCGGTTCGGGGTCGCCTTCGACGTTACGCTCGTGCCCAGGGCCCAGCCACAGGGCTGGCCGCGCGAGAGGAGCCGGCCATGAGCGACAGCGGGAACGGCGACTTCGAGTTCGAGCGCCGCTTCTTCGTCCGGGAGGTTCCGAGGGAGGCCCTCGCCGAGCCGGATCCCGTCCTCATCGTGCAGAGCTACTACCTGGCCGACCACGGCTACGCCCTGCGCCTGCGGGCGCAGTCCTCGACGGCGCGGCTCGAGCTCGACGGCTCCGAGGACGTGCTCGAGGTGCTCGACGAGTTCGCCGACCAGTTCGACTTCTGCGCGTTGACGGCCAAGGGCCCGATGATCGAGGGCACGCGCTACGAGGCGGAGCGGGAGATCGACGTCAGCGTGGGCGTCGAGATGATCCGCCGGGGTGGCGCCCGCATCGTCAAGAACAGGTACTCGCTGTGGCTTGGTGGAGACGGCTGGGTGATCGACGTGTTCGGCGGAGCGAACCGCCCGCTGGTCATCGCCGAGTGCGAGCGCGGCGGCCCGGTGACGGACCTGACCATCCCCGCGTTCTGCGTCAGCGAGGTGACCGGAGACCGGCGGTTCGCGAACGACGCGCTGTCGGGCGCCCCGTTCTCCGGGTGGGCCGCCGCCTACGCCGCAGAGCTCGCGTCCCAGGGGCCGCGGTTCCTGCACGGCCTCGGGATCAACCGCTTCGAGCGGTAGGCCCCGCTCGGTGGGCGCGCCCCCTGCGGGCGGCGGACAGTGGGAGGACCACATCCGTGCCGCGGCTCTCGCGGCCACCTGGCGGAGGTAGTCATGACCACTGTGAGCATCATCGGCGCCGGCACCATGGCGTCCGCGATCGCGTCCGTGGGCGTCAACGGGGGCGCCAGCGTGCAGGTCCTGTCGCGGAACATCGACCAGGGGGTGCAGATCGCCGCGAACCTCGGCGAGCAGGTCGTGCCCGGACAGCTCGGCGACCCGTTGACCGGGGACATCGTGGTGCTCGCGCTTCCGTACACCGGCCTGTCGCGCGCGGTGGAGCAGTACACGCCGGAGCTGGGCGGCAAGACGCTGGTGGACATCAGCAACCCCATCGACTTCGCCACCCTCGACGGCCTGGTCGTGCCGCAGGGCAGCTCGGCCGCCGAGCAGGTGGCGGTGTGGGCGCCCGATGCTCATGTGCTCAAGGCGTTCAACACCAACTTCGCCGCGACCCTCGAATCGGGCACGGTGGGTGGTCTGCCCACCACGGTGCTGGTCGCGGGCGACGACCCAGCCGCCAAGCGCCAGCTCACCGACCTCCTGGACGCGGCCGGCCTGGTAGGCCTGGACGCGGGCCCGCTCAGCCGGGCGCAGCAGCTCGAGCAGCTCGGGTTCTTCCAGATCTCGTTGGCCACCGCCGAGCGCATCCGCTGGACTGGCGGGTTCGCAGTGGTGCGGTGAGCCGCGTCGGCGCGAGAGGATCAGGGCGGCCAGCCCGCGGCGACGCGGGGAGGCCGCCGCACCGTGCCACCGCACCGAGGAGCCTTGATGCCCGACTGGGTCGACCACGCCATCTGGTGGCACGCCTATCCGCTTGGGTTCACCGGGGCTCCGGTGCATGGCCCCGACGCGGACCCGGGCGTCCGCCACCGGCTGGGCCGGCTGGCCGAGTGGCTGGACTACGTCGTCGAGCTCGGGTGCAACGGGCTCCTGCTGGGGCCGGTGTTCGCCGCGCAGACCCACGGCTACGACACCATCGACCACTTCGCGCTCGACCCGCGGCTGGGCGGCGACGAGGACTGGGACGCGCTCGTCGCGGCGGCCCGGGACCGCGGGGTGCGGCTCGTGCTGGACGGGGTGTTCAACCACGTGGGCCGGGACCACCCGCGGGCGCGGGCGGCGCTCGCCGCGGGGCCGGGCACCGAGGCGGGCCGGTGGGTGCGCTGGACCGGCGATGGCGACGGAGCGGTCCCCGAGGTGTTCGAGGGCCACGGGCAGCTCGTGGTGCTCGACCACAGTCAGCCGGAGGTGGCCGAGCACGTCGCCCAGGTCATGTCGCACTGGCTGGAGCGGGGCGCCGACGGCTGGCGCCTCGACGCCGCGTACGCCGTGCGGCCGGAGTTCTGGCGGTCGGTGCTGCCGGTGGTGCGCGCCCGCCATCCGCAGGCGTGGGTGCTGGGGGAGATGATCCACGGCGACTACGCCGCGTACGTGGCGGAGTCCGGGATCGACTCGGTGACGCAGTACGAGCTGTGGAAAGCGGTCTGGAGCTCGCTGGCCGACCGGAACTTCTACGAGTTGGCATGGGCGCTGGACCGGCACCGGGCGTTCCTGGACGTGTTCCTGCCGCAGACCTTCGTGGGGAACCACGACGTGACGCGCATCGCCGACCAGGTGGGGGACGCCCGTCATGTGACGCACGCGCTCGCGGTGCTGTTCTTCGTCGCGGGCACCCCCTCGGTGTACGCGGGCGACGAGCAGGGCTTCCGCGGGGTGAAGGAGGACCGGGCGGGCGGCGACGACGCCATCCGGCCGGAGTTCCCGCCGAGCCCGGGGGACCTCGCGCCCGACGGCTGGCCCGTCTACCGCGAGCACCAGCGCCTGATCGGCTTCCGCCGGCGCCACCCCTGGCTGGTGCGGGCGCCGGGGAGCACGGTGCAGGTGGCCAACGAGCAGCTGGTGCTCGAGTCGGCGTCGCCCGACGGCACGGAGCGCCTGCGGCTGGTCCTCAACCTGGGGGACGAGCCTTTCGCGCCGCAGGAGGGGGTCGGCGAGCGGCTGCTGCGCTCGGGCGGCCTCGACCTCGCCGAGGGCCCTGAGGGCGTCGTGCCGCCGCACGCCTGGGCGGTGTTCCGGGCTCAGGCCTCCAGGTAGGCCAGCAGCACCTGCGCGTGGTTCACGCGCGGGTCGCGCGCCGCGTAGAGCAGCGTGACCCGGGGGCGCTCCTGCGTCACGAGACGCAGCTCGGTGGCCGCCGGGTTGTGGTCGAGCTCGGCGTCGTACCGCGCGGCGAACTCGGCGAGCTTGTCCGGGTCGTGGTCCCACCAGGTGCGGAGCTCGGGGCTCGGCGCCACGTCTCGCAGCCAGAGGTCGAGGTCGGCCTCTGCCTTGCTGACCCCTCGCGGCCAGAGCCGGTCGACCAGCACGCGGTACCCGTCGTCCGGTGCGACGGGGGAGTAGATCCGCTTCGTCGTCACGTCCATCGATCGAGCATGCCGGTGCCGGACGCGGTGAGCACCGGGAACAGCCGCGGCTCGCTTTAAGTTGAACGATCAACTACATTGAGGGCAGTCCACCAGTCTGAGGAGTCCCCATGAACGCCGTCCCCACCATCAGCACGACGTCCGAGCCGGCCCGCCGAGACGCGATCGCGACGGGCTCCGGCATGGACGCGGTCACCCTGCTGGTGGGCGACCTCGACCTGCAGGTGCGGTTCTACCGGGACGTCCTGCTGTTCGAGGTGATCGAGCAGCCCATCGACCGGCTGGCCGGCTCCGGGCGCCCCGACGTCGTCACCCTCGGCCGCCACGGCGTCCCGCTGGTCGTGCTCCGCCACACCCCGGACCTCCCCCCGCAGCAGCGCGGGCAGGCCGGCCTGTTCCACAGTGCCTTCCTGTTCGAGGACCGCGCCACCCTCGCCGCCACGCTCGCCTCCGTGGCGCGCAGAGCGCCCCAGCAGTACGTGGGCAGTGCGGACCACCTGGTCTCGCTGGCCTTCTACGTCACGGACCCCGAGGGAAACGGCGTCGAGCTGTACTGGGACCGCGCGCGCGCCGACTGGGGCTTCGACGGGCAGGGCCACGTCCGGATGGACTCGCTGCGGCTCGACCCGAACGACTTCCTGCGCGAGCACCTGGCCGAGCCGGCGCCGAGCGACGCGGCGATCCCCGCCACGGCGCCCGGCGCCGCGTCCATCGGACACGTGCACCTGCAGGTCGGCGACGTGCCCTCGGCGCGCGACTTCTACGTGGACGCCGTGGGCTTCGACGTGATGGCGGAGTTCCACGGGGCGCTGTTCGTCGCCGCGGGCGGGTACCACCACCACATCGCCGTCAACACGTGGAACAGCGCCGGCGCGGGCCCACGCGCCTCCGCGCTGGGCCTCGGCGAGATCGGCATCGTCGTGCCGACCGCCGACGACGTCGCCGCGCTCGGCGACCGGCTGGCCCACGCCCGGGTGCAGGCGCGCCACGACGGGCTGACCCTCACGTTCGAGGACCCGTGGCGCAACGTCATCAAGGTCACGGCGGGCTGACGCCCCCGCTGAACGCGCCGAAGGACGAGAGCCAGCCCGCCGCGGCGGACAACCCCACCACCGCGGCGCACGCGGCGAGCACCACTCCCGCGAACACCGCGTCCGCCGGCCCCAGCGGCGCCGGGCGGTGCACGGTGCGCGGACCCGCGCCCAGCGCCCGGGTCTCCATCGCCACCGCCATGCGCTGGCTCTGCCGCAGCGTCACGACCAGCAGGGTGAACGCCGCGCGCGCCGCGGCGCGACCCCGGTCGTGGCCGCGGCGGGCGGGCGGAACCCGTGCCGCCTGCGCTTGGCGGATGGTCGACCAGCGCTCGGGCAGCTGCTCGAGCATGCGGTAGCCCGCCAGCACCGCGAACGTCACCCGGGGACCCAGGCGGGCGTGCTGGTGCAGGCTGGTCATCAGCCGGGCGCCGTCCGTGGTGAGCACGAACGCCGTGGAGAGCGTCCCGACGAGCACCGTCCGCCACCCCAGCGAGGCGCCCACCGAGACGCCGACGTCGGTGATCTCGAGGCCCGCCACCTCGGCCAGCACGCGTCCCGGGCGGGTCACGGCGTTGACCATGAAGATGCTCAGCGCGAACGGGGTGAAGGCCCACTGCGCCCGCAGCACCGTGCGCCACGGCAGGCCTCCGGCCAGGGTGACGGCCGGGCCCGCGACGAGGAGCAGGGCGAGGGGCGTCCACGGGTCGAGCACCGCGACGAGCGCGCCCGTGACGAGCAGCAGCACCACCAGCTTCACGGTGGGGTTGCGACGGTGCAGCAGCGAGTCGTGTGCCAGGGCCCGGCCCAGCCCGGGCCCGCTCACCGCGGCACGGCCGACGCCGCGGGACCACGCAGGGCCGACGAGGCGCGGACGCCGGCGTCCAGGGCGTCGAGGAAGTCGCGGAGCGCGGCGCCCGACGCCCGCCATGCGCCCAGGACCGGCGGGAGCGCCAGGCCGGCGCGGTCGAGCAGAGGCTCGTCGGACAGCACGCGGTCCGGCGGGCCGGCCGCCAGGACCCGGCCGCCGCCCAGCATCACCACCTCGTCGGCCAGCGATCCCACCAGCCTCAGGTCGTGCGTCACCAGCACGACGCCGCGCCCCTCCTCGGCGAGCCCGCGCAGCGCCGCGGCGACCAGGCCCCAGGTCGACCGGTCCTGCCCGAACGTCGGCTCGTCCGCGAGCAGCACGTCGTGGTCGCACACCGTCATCGCGGCCAACGACACCCGCCGCTGCTGGCCCCCCGAGAGCCGGAACGGGTCCTGCTCGGCGAGGCCCCGCAGATCCAGGTCGGACAGCGCCCGGTCGGCCACGGACAGCGCGTCCACCCGCCCGGCCGCGCGCGGCCCGTACGCGAGCTCGGCGCGGACGCTGCGGGTCAGGAGCTGGTGCTCCGGATGCTGGAACGCCATCCCGACGCTGCCCCCGGCCACCGTGCCCTCGCACGGCAGCAGCCCGGCCAGCGCGAGGAGCAAGGAGGACTTCCCCGAGCCGTTGACGCCGACGACCGCCGTCACCGTGCCGCCTCGAACCGTCAGGTCCACGGGGCCGACCACCACGCGACCGGCGCGCCGCACCTCGACCGACCGCGCCTCGAGCACGACCTCCCCGGGCCGGGCAGCGGCGGCTCGCGGCCCGCGCCGCGCGGCCGCGGCCACCCGGGCAGGGGAGTCGAAACCGGCGGCCCGCAGCTCGGCGGTCGCGGGCAGCCAGCACCCGAGGCCCACCAGCTCCTCCGGGCGCTCGTCGAGGACCACGCGGGTCGGGCCGTCGACGCGCACCCGGCCGCGCTCGTCGAGCACCACGACGCGCGGGGGCAGCGCCCCGATCTCGTCGAGCCGGTGCTCGACCAGCACGCTCGCCCGTCCCTGGGCGGCAGCCCGCGCCGCGGCGGCGACCTGCCGCGTGCCGACGGGGTCGAGCAGCGCCGTGGGCTCGTCGAGCAGCAGCACGTGCGGGTCTGCGACAAGGGTCGCCGCGAGCGCGACCCGTTGGCCCTCCCCGCCCGACAGCTCGCTCGTGCGGCGGCCGATCAGCCCGCCAGCGCCGACCAGCCGGAGCGCGCGCTCCACGCGCGGCCCGATCTCGTGCCGCGGCGCGCGGCGGTTCTCCAACGGGAAGGCGACCTCGTCCAGCACCGTCGGCAGCACGAGCTGGTCGACCGGGTCCTGGGTGAGGGTGCCCACCCGCATCGCCAGCGTCGGCACGTCGACCACGGGACCGGGCCCGAGCACCTCGAGGCCTGCCACCCGCGCCTGGCCGTCAGCCTGTGCCCCGATCGACTGGGGCACGATCCCGGCCAGGACGCGCAGGACGGTGCTCTTTCCGGCCCCGGACGGCCCGAGCAGCAGCACGTGCTCGCCCGGTCCCACGTCGAGGTCGAGGCCGTCGAGCACCGGGCGCGCGGCGCGGGGGTAGCGGACCGCCAGGCCGCGCACGCGGATCACGGCGTGCTCGCGTCGGGGGAGCCGGTGACCGCGTCGGCGCCGGCTGGGGGACCGCCGCCGGCGGGCGCAGCGGGCGCGGCCAGCCGCTCGCGGCCCACGGCGTGGTCGTCGAGCACCCCCGTGCGCAGCAGCGCCTCGCCCGTGACCCGGGCCAGCAGCCCGCACAGCACCACGCCGCTGACGGCCTGCAGGGCCACGCGCAACGCGAACCAGTCCTGCGTGGCCCACCCGAACCGCACCATCCCGATCGCGAGGTTCGCCGCCGCCGCCGTCAGGCCGGAGAGGACGAACACGCCCCACCCGTACCTGCGGTAGCGGGTGAGCGCGAACGCCAGCTCCGCCCCGGCGCCCTGCACCACGCCCACCAGGATCAGCATCGGGCCGACGGGCGAGGCGAGGAACACGACCTCGACGAGGGCGGCCACCACCTCGGCGACGATCCCGACGCCGGGCTTGCGGATGATGAACACGGCGAGCGGCGCCACGACCATCCAGCCGCCGGCCAGCGCGTTCTGCGCGAGGTCCCCGAACGGGCCCATCGCCACCTGCAGCGCGAGCCACCCCTGCACCAGCGCCCAGTAGAGGAACCCGGCCACCACGGCGAGCGCGGCCAGCAGCACCAGCTCGTGCAGGGTCAGCGCGGCCCGGCGCCGTGCGGCGCTCATCGGGCCGCCGCCGCGGAGCCGGACGCCGCGCGAGCAGGCGTGGACGGCGAGTTGAGCGAGATCGTGGCGTGCGACACGACGTGCCGGACCTCACGGCCCACCAGCAGCCAGCCCTGCGCCACGGCGGTCAGGACATCGGCGAGGTCGCCGTCGAGCCGGGTCACGAAGTGCTCCGTGCCGCTCACGACCCCCAGGCCGCGGGCGTGCTCGATCGCGGCGAGGATGCCGGCCATGTGGTCGCCGGGACGGTCGGGCCCGCCGTCGTCGAGCGGGTATAGGGCCCAGTGGGCGCTGGCCGTCTGACCGCTGCGTGGCAGCGGCTCCAGAACCACGGGGCGCAGCAGGGTCGAGTCGTCCACCGCGCACGACACCTCGCCGGGGCAGCCCCGGGACAGGTGCAGGTGCGCGACGACGTGCGCGCCGGAGGCGGCTGCGCTCGCGATCGCCGCCTGCGCGAAAGCCACGACGTCCTGCTCGTCGCCCCGGAGGAACGTCGACACGTCGTCGGTGACAACCTCGACCCCAGGCCGTCGGGCCGCCCGCAGGGCATCGAGGATGAGCGGCGCGAAATCGGAGGTCATGGGGTGCAGCGAGAGGCGCGCGCCGACTCCGAGGGCGTCGGGCTCGGCCCTGCCCTCCGCGTCGGGCGCGGCGGCGTGCTGGTCGGTGGTGGTCATCAGAGGGCCTCTCGTCCGTCGTCGGACCCCCGGGCAGCCGCACGCGGCCGCCGGGCCCTCACGACGATGCGGACGACGGGGTCGGACAGCGGTCGCCGTCCAGCCCGCCGGCCACGCGGCGACGGGGGAGCCCGACGACACATGCCCTGCTCCCTACGCCGGTGTGAACCGGATCAGGTTCCACGGGTCTGCGGGTGGGACTCTCGTCCGGCCGCACTCTCAGCGCTCCTGCGCTCCCCGGGGGCTTGTCTCCTCGACGCTAGCCGGAGCCGGGCGACCGTGGCGAGCCCGTGTCCGGATGCCGGTCAGCGCATCCACTCGTGCCGGCCCCGCGCGGTGGCCCGCCGGGCGACGCGAGGGAGCCGCTGGTCGAGCGCGACCGAGCGGGCCGCGGCCCGCTCGTGCAGCAGCCCGTAGGTGAAGGCGCTCTCCCCGGCGGCGTGCGCGTCGAAAGCCACCCGCCGGAGCACGGCCCGCGCCACCACCAGGTCCTGGTGGTGGCCCAGGACCTCCTGCACCTGCTCGGCGGCCCGCGCGCTGCGGGTGGCCGCCGGGCCGATCACGGGAGCCAGCGCCTCGGCGGCGTACCGGGCCTGGCGGGCGTCCTTGCGCGCCTCGTGCAGCGCCATGTCACGCAGCGCGCCCGGGGCCTCGGCGCGCGCCGCCCGCCAGGCCCGCCGCAACCGGCGGAAGGCCCTGTCCACGCGGGGCAGGAGCCGGTCCTCGACAGCGCCCGCGGACTCCGTGACCACGGGCGGATCGGTCGCGAGGCCGCCGAGGCGCGCGCTCAGCCCCGCCCAGGCCGGGCTGTCGAGCACCGCGACGAGCTGCGACAGCGCGACGTCGAAGGCCGCGCGACGGTCTCCGTCGAGCCGGGCCCGCACGGGTCCCAGGACGAGGCCCTCGGGCGTCTCCTCGAGCAGGGCCAGCAGGCCGTCACCGCTCACGTCCGCGTCCCGGGCCTCCCCGAGGTGGCGGCCGAGGCGCCGCAGCTCGTCGCGCAGCGGGTCGGTGCGCTCGCGCCGCAGCACAGGGCGGAAGGTGGCGAGCGCGCTGCGCAGCCTGCGGGTGGCGACGCGCATGTCGTGCACGGCGTTCCCGTCGCCCGCGCGGACCCCGGGCTCGTGGGCGAGGAGCTCCTCGACCTGGTCGGCGAGGTAGGCCTGCACCAGTCGACCGGCGTCGACCGCCCTCCCGTCACCCGCCGTCTCGTCTCCCGCCGCGAGGTCGATCATGCGCGTCTCCCGTCATCTGGCCGACGCCGGCCCGCTCGGGTGGGCCGGCGGTCGTGGGCCGAGGGCTCAGCCCCGCATCGCGGCGGCCGTGTGCTCGACCGGCACCCGGTCGGGCTCGGGGACGGGGCCGGGCGGGACGCCGTCGCCGAACGGCCGTCCGCCCAGCTCCTCGCGGCCGTGCGGGTCCAGCCAACCGCGAAGGTCGGGCCCCTGAGGGACGATCCGCGTCGGGTTGATGTCCTCGTGGACCACGTAGTAGTGCCGCTTGATGTCCTCGAAGTCGACCGTGTCGCCGAAGCCGGGGGTCTGGAACAGGTCGCGCGCGTACGCCCACAGCACCGGCATCTCGGTGAGCTTCGAGCGGTTGGCCTTGAAGTGCCCGTGGTACACGGAGTCGAACCTCACCAGCGTGGTGAACAGGCGGACATCCGCCTCGGTGATGGTGTCCCCGACCAGGTAGCGCTGGCCGGCCAGCCGCTCGGACAGCCAGTCCAGCCGGGCGAACAACCGGCGGTAGGCGGAGTCGTACGCCTGCTGGGACCCGGCGAAGCCGCAGCGGTACACACCGTTGTTCACGTCCCGGAAGACGTCGCGGGACACCGCGTCGATCTCGGCGCGCATGGCCTCGGGGTAGAGGTCCGGGGCGCCGGGCCGGTGCAGCGCCGTCCACTCGGTCTCCAGGTCGAGGGTCATCTGCGCGTAGTCGTTCGTCACCACCTGGCCCGTGGCGATGTCGACGATGGCCGGCACCGTGATGCCCCGGGGGTAGCCCGGGAACCGGGCGAAGTAGGCGTCCTGCAGGCGTGGGATGCCGAGCACCGGGTCCACCCCGCCCGGGTCCAGGTCGAAGGTCCACGAGCGGCGGTCGTGCGTCGGGCCGGCCACCGCCATCGACAGCGCGTCCTCGAGCCCCAGCAAGCGGCGCACGATCACCGCGCGACTGGCCCACGGGCATGCGCGCGAGACGACCAGGCGGTACCGGCCGGCCTCGACGGGGTAGCCGTCCCGGCCGTCGGCTGTGATCCGCGTCGCGATGTAGCGGTCGTCGCGGGTGAACTCCGCGCCTGCTGTCACGTACGCCCCGGCGGTGCTGACCTCGTCTGTCATAGACCGAATCCTGCCGTGTCCGTCATCGGGCCGCCGCCCCAGGACCGCCGGGGCCGCGCTGGACGCCGGTCGGCCGCCGCGCCCCGCGCCTAAGGTGTGAGGTCCCTCGCCGAACTCAGGAGCCCTGTGTCTTCCCGTCCTGCCCGCCGCGCCGTCCCGCCCCACCGCCTGGTCATGGGAGCCGCGGTCGTCCTGGGGTTGGTCGTGACGGCCTGCGTCGCCGCCCCGGACCCCGAGCCCACCCCCGTCGCCACGACGGCGCCGAGCCCGGCCGCGCTCGCGGCGGTGACCGCCCCCGCGGCGGAGCTGGCCCTCGTGGGGGTCGAGGAGGCCGACGCGGTGGCGCTCGCGGCGAGCCGAGCGCTGTACGAGCGGGGGCCTGTCGTGGTGCTGGCGTCCGCGGCGGAGCACGCTGACCAGCTCGTCGGGGCCTCGGCCGCCGTCGCACTCGGCGTCCCGCTCCTCCTCACCGGCGGACCGGCCGACGGCGAGGTCGCCGCCGAGCTGGAGCGGCTCGGCGCGACGGCCGTCCTGGTCGTCGGCTCCGCCGCGACTCCGGCCTGGCTCGACGCCGGGCTCGGCGTCGTGACGGTCACCGCCGATGGCCGGGCCGCCGACGCCCTCGCGGGCGCCACCGGGCTGCGGCTCGGCGACGCCCAGGCCGTGGAGGAGGGCCAGGAGCTCGTGGCTGTCGCAGCGCTCGGGCGCCCGACGACCACCGTGCTGTCGTCGGCAGCCGCCGTCGCGCCCGCGGCCGAGACGCCCGAGCCCGCCGATACGCCCGCGCCCGCGGCCAGCGCGTCCGAGGCCCGGCTGCCGCGCGTCAGCCCGCCCGAGCCCGCCGCGACCACGACGGTGCTGACCGACGGCAGCCGCGCGCATCTCGCCGCTGTCGCGACCGCGCGCGCCGCGGGCATGCCGGTGGTCCTCGCGCCGGGTGGCGACCCGCGCGCCTCGGCCGCCACGGTCGACGCGCTCGCCGGGGTGGGCCCCGTCCTCGCGCTCGGCCCGGCGTTCGGGTCCCCGGAGGTCCTCGCCGCCCGGCTCGCGGCGGTCTCCACCGGCGTCCAGGCCCCGGGCGGCGGCCAGCTCGTGTTCCCCGCGGCGCCGGGCGCCCCGGGCAAGAAGTACGTCGCGCTGTACGGCACGCCCGGCACGGCCGCCCTGGGCCTGCTCGGCGAGCAGGACGTGCCGGCGACGATCGCGCGCGCGCAGCAGCTCGCCGCCGAGTACCAGGCGCTCACCGCCGACACCGTGGTCCCCATGCTCGAGGTCATCGCCACGATCGCCTCGGCCGGGCCCGAGGACGGCAGCTACTCGCGGATGCGGCCTATCGAGGAGCTGCGCCCGTTGGTCGAGGCGGCCGGCGACGCGGGCATCGCCGTGGTGCTCGACCTGCAACCCGGCCGCACCGACTTCGTGACCCAGGCCCAGCAGTACGCCGAGCTGCTCGCCCTGCCGCACGTGAGCCTCGCCCTCGACCCCGAGTGGCGCCTGGCCCCGGACCAGGTGCACCTGCGCCAGATCGGCTCGGTGGGCATCGACGAGGTCAACGCCGTGGTCGCCTGGCTCGCAGACTTCACGCGCGAGCGCGCTTTGCCGCAGAAGATGCTCGTGCTGCACCAGTTCTCCCTGCGGATGATCAGCGAGCGGGAGCGCCTGGACACGAGCCGCGACGAGCTGGCACTGCTGATCCACGTGGACGGCCAGGGGTCGCAGCCGGCCAAGGCGGGAACCTGGGCCGCGCTGCGGGCCGGCGCCCCGGCGGGCGTGCGCTGGGGGTGGAAGAACTTCATCGACGAGGACGTCCCGATGCTCGACCCGGTGCAGACCTACCAGGTCCAGCCCGTCCCCGACCTGGTCACGTACCAGTAGCGCGGGGCCGTCAGGCCCTGACGCGGCCTGCGCCCCGCCGTGGCGGCGCGGGGCGATCGTGACATATCCGCCCAACCATGGCGGACCGTGGCGGCGGCGCGCGGCGACACCCGCGCGCGAGGTCGTGACCCGCAGGTTCGCGACCTAGGCTTCGGGCGATGAGCGAGCCGTCGGCGCCCTCCGAGCGCCCCCAGGACCCGGTGGACGACGCGTCCGCCCCACAGCGGCGCCCGCGTTCGCGATGGTGGACGATCAGCCTCCCCGCCCTGGTCGCGCTCCTCATCTCGATCGTCTTCGGGGTGACCACCGCCACCGCTGACCTGAGCCTGGGGCCGCACGAGGCCCGCTACGACGTCACCACTGACAGCCTCGTCACGGTGGACCTCGGCCCGCTGGGGACGCTGCAGCTCGCCTCCCCGCTGCCGCTCACCCTCGGCGTCCACGTCACCGTCGAGGAGATCCCCGACTCGTTCACGGCGGTCGACGCCGCGACCACCCTGCAGGCGCTCAGCGGCGACCTCCAGGGCTACTTGCAGTTCTTCGCGGGCCCCCAGGCGACGGTCCATGACGCGACCCGTGCGCTGATCGCCGACGCGGCGTGGCGGGCGGCCAGCGCCTTCGTGGTGCTGGCGCTCGGCTGGCTCGGTGTGCGGTGGCTGATGGGCCAGGCGCGGCGGGACGAGCTGGCCGACGCGATCGCCCCCCACGCGCGGCAGATCACCGCCTCGGTGCTGGTGGCCGGGCTAGGGCTGGGCGTCCTCACGTCGAGCCTGGGCGAGGACGCCCGGCCGGCGGAGGAGGCGCACGTCTCGGCCGTGTTCGACGGCACGCCGCTCGAGGGAGCCCGGGTGACCGGGCGCCTCGGTGGGGTCATCGACACCTACGGCGGCTACGTCGTCGAGGCGTACCGCTCGAACGCCGCCTTCTACGAGACGGCCGAGCGCTCGCTGCAGGCCGCCTGGCGCGAGCGGGAGGCCGCGATCGCGCAGGCCGCCGAGCAGGTGAGGGCCGGCCCGTCGGTGCGCACCGACCCCGGGGTGCAGCCGGCGCCTGAGGCGGGCTCGGCGCAGGACGGGGCGCTGTCGGGCGCGGAGGCCGGGCTGCCCGAGGCGGCTCCGGGCGCCGCGACGCCGAGCCAGACCCCCAGCCCGAACCCCACCCCGAGCGGGGAGAGGGCGGATCCGGTGGTGCTGCTCGTGATCTCGGACCTGCACTGCAACGTGGGCATGGCTCCGGTGATCCGCTCGCTCGCCGAGCTCTCCGACGCCCAGGTGATCCTCGACGCGGGGGACACGTCCATCAACGGCACGGCCGTCGAGCAGTACTGCGTGACGACGTTCGCGCAGGCGGCGCCCAGCGGCGTGCCCGTCGTCACCTCGCCCGGCAACCACGACTCCCGGGAGACGTCCGCGATGTACGGGCGGTCTGGCGCCACGGTGCTCGCCGGCGACGTCGTGGAGGTGGCTGGGGTGCGGATCCTCGGCGACCGCGACCCGAACGAGACCCGGCTCGGCTCCGGCACGTCGACGGCCGACGCGGAGACCGCCACGGAGATGGGCGCCCGGCTGGCCGAGACGGCGTGCGCCGACGAGGACGGCGTCGACCTGCTGCTCATCCACACCCCTCGCGTGGGGCAGGCGGCCCTGGACGGTGGCTGCGTGCCCGCGCAGGTGTCGGGGCACCTGCACCGCCGGGGGGGTCCCGCGCTGGTGGGCGAGGGGGTCCGCTACATCAGCTCGAGCACCGCGGGGGCGTCTGCGGGCCAGGCGACGGTGGGACCGCTCAACGGCGTCGCCGAGATGACGGTGCTGCGCTTCGACCCTGACCGCCGCCAGATGCTCGACTACCAGGTGGTGCAGGTGCGCACGGACGCGTCCGTCGAGGTGGGGCCGCGGGCGGCGTGGCCGTCGCGCTCCCCGCTGCAGTCGCAGCCCCGCTCCCCGCTCCTCGTGCCGCTGGACTGAGGCCTCGCGCCGCGCTGGGCTCTTGCCCGACGCCGACTCGGGCGCCAGCATGTTCGGTGTGCCGAACTTTTATCTTCGAGGTCCCACGGTGCTGGTGGCGGCGGTGCTCGCGACGCTCCTGCTCACCGGCTGTGCGGGGTCCTCCGGGCGGTCTCAGGCTGCGGGCCCCACGGGGTCGGAGCACGACGACCGCCCCGTCGTCCTCGCCACGTTCACCGTGATCGCCGACATGGCCCGGGTCGTCGCCGGGGACCATCTGAGGGTCGAGTCGGTCACGAAGGCCGGCGCGGAGATCCACGGCTACGAGCCCACGCCCGACGACCTGCGCCGCGCCGCGAACGCCGACCTGGTGCTCGACAACGGCCTCGGCCTGGAGGCGTGGTTCGACAAGTTCATCGACCGGCTCGACGCGCCCCACGCGACCCTCTCCGACGGCGTCGACACGATCCCCATCACCGGCGGCGAGTCGCGCGGCCACGCGAACCCCCACGCGTGGATGTCGCCCGCCGCGGCGCAGGTCTACGTGGCGAACACCGCCGCCGCGTTCGCCGCCCTCGACCCGGAGAACGCCGCCGACTACCGCGCCAACGCGGAGGCGTACGCGGCGCAGATCGCGGACCTCGGCGCGGAGCTCGAGCGCGAGCTCGCGGCGCTCGAGCCCTCACGTCGCGCGCTGGTCACGTGCGAGGGGGCGTTCTCCTACCTCGCCCGCGACGCCGGCCTGGCCGAGGCCTGGCTCTGGCCCGTCAACTCGGAGCGCCAGGGCACCCCGCAGCAGGTCGCCTCGACCATCGACTTCGTGCGCGACAACCAGGTGCCCGCGGTCTTCTGCGAGTCCACTGTCTCCTCGACCGCGCAGGAGCAGGTGGCCGAGGAGGCGGGAGCCCGGTTCGCCGGGGTGCTGTACGTCGACTCGCTGTCCGAGTCGGACGGCCCGGTCCCGACCTACCTCGAGCTGCTCGCCCACGGCGTGCGGACGATCATCGCCGGGCTCACCGGCGTCGAGGACGCCACCCGGTGAGCGCCGCCGCGATCGAGGTCCGAGGGGTGACCGTCCGCTACCACGACGTGCTCGCGCTCGACGGCGCGGACCTCACGGTCCCGGCAGGGCGGCTCACCGGGCTGCTCGGCATGAACGGCTCGGGGAAGTCGAGCCTGCTCAAGGCGATCATGGGCATCGTCACCCCGGACGCGGGCGAGGTGCGGGTGCTCGGCCGCGCGTCCCGAGAGGCGCGGCGCGAGGCGCTGATCGGCTACGTGCCGCAGTCCGAGGACGTCGATTGGTCGTTCCCGCTGACCGTCCGGGACGTGGTGGCCCAGGGCCGGTACGGGCGGCTAGGGCCTCTGCGCCGGCCCCGGGCCGTGGACAGGGCGGCGGTCGAGGAGGCACTCGACCGGGTGGGCCTGGGCGAGCTCGCCGATCGGCAGATCGGCCGGCTGTCCGGGGGGCAGCGCAAACGGGCGTTCCTCGCGCGGTGCCTCGCCCAAGAGGCCCGAGTGCTGCTGCTGGACGAGCCGTTCGCCGGGGTCGACGTGTCATCGCAGGCGGCGATCACCGGGCTGCTGCGCGAGCTCGTCGCCGACGGGGTCGGAGCCCTCGTCTCGACCCACGACCTCGCCGCGCTGCCCACCCTCGCGGACGACGCGGTCCTGCTGCACCGCCGCGTGCTGGCCGCTGGCGCCCCGCACGACGTGCTACGGCCCGAGAACCTCGCGCTCGCGTTCGGAGGAGCCCCATGACGGTCCTGGAATGGCTCGCGGAGCCCTGGCAGTACGAGTTCATGCAGCGCGCGCTGCTGGTCACGGTCGTCGCGGCGGTGGTCTGCGGCCTGCTGAGCTGCTGGCTGGTGCTCATCGGCTGGTCGCTGCTGGGCGACGCGGTCGCGCACGCCGTCCTCCCCGGCGTCGTGCTCGCCTACCTGGCGGGCGTGCCGTTCGCGGTGGGGGCGCTCGTCTTCGGCCTCGGCGCGGTGGCCCTCATCGGGGCAGTCCGCGAGACGTCGGGCCTCCGCGAGGACACCGCGATCGGCGTCGTCTTCACCACCCTGTTCGCGCTCGGGATCGTCCTCGTGTCGGTCACGCCCAGCCAGGTCGACCTCGGCCACATCCTGTTCGGGAACGTGCTCGGGGTCTCCGACGCCGACATCGCGCAGGTCGTGGTGCTCGGCGTCCTGGCGTTCACAGTGCTCGTGCTCAAACGGCGGGACCTCACCCTGTACGCGTTCGACCGCACGCACGCGCACGCCGTCGGGATCTCCCCGCGCGTGCTCGCGGCGCTGCTGCTCGGGGTGCTCGCCCTCACCGTGGTGGTGGCGTTGCAGGCCATCGGCGTCGTCCTCGTGGTGGCCATGCTCATCACGCCCGGGGCCACGGCGTTCCTGCTCACCGAGCGGATGAGCGCCATGCTGGTCATCGCCCCGTCGATCGCGGCGGCCTGCGCGCTCGCGGGCCTGTACGCGAGCTACCACCTGGACGCCTCGAGTGGCGGCATGGTGGTCCTGGCCCAGGGGATCGTGTTCACCGGGGTGTTCCTGCTGGCCCCGCGCCGGGGCGTCCTGCGCCGGATCCGCGGGCGTGGCGGCGAGGGCGCAGGGCTCCCGGGGGCTCCGGGCGATGCGGGGGCGCCCTCTTCGGTGGGCGCCGAGGGGTCGCCTAGGGTGGGCGCGTGAGCTCCCCGGACCCCAGCGCGCTGACGGCTGTCGCCCAGGACTACCTCAAGGTCATCTGGACGGCGGGGGAGTGGTCACAGGCCCCGGTGACCACCAAGATGCTCGCCGAGCGGCTCGGCGTGGGCCCGTCGACGGTCTCGGAGACCGTGCGCAGGCTCGCCGACCAAGGGCTGGTCACTCACGCCCCCTATGCGGCCATCGAGCTGACGCCGGAGGGCGCGGCCCACGCGCTGGCGATGGTGCGGCGCCACCGTCTCATCGAGACGTTCCTGGTCAGCGTGCTCGGCTACGGCTGGGACGAGGTGCACGACGAGGCCGAGGTGCTCGAGCACGCGGTCTCCGACCTCATGGTGGACCGCATCGACGAGCGTCTGGGGTTCCCCACGAGGGACCCGCACGGCGACCCGATCCCCACCCGGGACGGGCAGGTGCCCACCCCCGCGGCCCGGGTGCTGTGGGAGCTGGCCGAGGGCGCGTGGGTTGTGGCGCGCATCGCGGACAGCGACCCCGACCTCCTCCGCTACCTGGAGTCGGTGGGCCTGGTGCTCGACGCCCGTGTGGAGGTCGCCGAGCGGCGCCACGTCGCCGGCGTGACGGCGGTGCGGGTGCGGCCGCCAGTGGGGGAGCCCGGGGAGTCGGCGGAGTCCGAGAAGCACCGCCCGGTGGAGCTGGGCGAGAAGGCGGCATCGGCGATCTGGCTGGTCCCCGCAGGCTAGGCTTCCGGCATCACCGCACGTGGTCGACGGCGATCTGCGACGCGCCGTCGAATCGATTCGAGGCCGATGGCCGCGCCCCCACGTCCGACCCGCTGGGAGGCGACACGCATGGCCAGGGCAGCCACTGAGCCGAGTCTGGGGACGGCCCCCGCGGCCGCGGGCGCGGAGCGTTCCGGAGCGCGCGCGGCGCTCCTGGCCCTCGCCCTCGGCGGGTTCTCGATCGGGACCACAGAGTTCACCACCATGGGCCTGCTGCCCGAGATCGCCGGCAGCATGGACATCTCCATCCCAGCCGCCGGGCACGTCATCACCGCGTACGCGCTGGGCGTCGTCATCGGCGCGCCGCTGCTCACCACGCTGGCCGCGCGGATGGACCGCCGCACCCTGCTGCTGTGGCTGATGGCGGCCTTCGCCGTCTCCAACACCCTGGCGGCGGTCGCGCCGAGCGCAGGGTGGCTCGTCGCGGCCCGGTTCGTCGCCGGGCTGCCGCACGGGGCGTTCTTCGGCGTCGGAGCCGTGCTCGGCGCCCACGTCGCGGGCCCCGGCCGTCGCGGCCGCGCCGTCGCGACCATGATGGCCGGGCTGACCATCGCCAACATCGTGGGGGTGCCGGCGTCGACGTGGATGGGCCAGCAGCTCGGCTGGCGCGCCGCCTTCGTCGGCGTGGGCGTGCTCGGGGTCCTCACCCTGCTGGCTCTGATCCGCTGGACGCCGGCCGTCCCCGTCGCCGCGGGGGCCACGGTGCGCGGGGAGGTCAGCGCGCTGCGCAACCCGTCCCTCTGGATCGCCGCCGGCGCCGGCGGGATCGGCTTCGGCGGCATGTTCGCCGTCTACACGTACATCTCCCCGCTGCTCACCGAGGTCACCGGCCTCGGGATCGGGACGGTGCCGCTCGTCCTCGCGCTGTTCGGCGTCGGCATGACCATCGGGACGGTGGCCGGCGGCCGGCTCGCCGACCGCTCCGTGCCCGCGGCCATGCACGTCGGGTTCGCGTCCACGATCGTCGCCCTGGTCGCGATCGGCCTCACCGGGGGAGGCCATCCGGTGGTCGCGGTCGGCGCCATCGTGGCGCTCGGCGTCACCTCGCAGGTCCTCGGGATCGGCCTGCAGTCCCGGCTGATCGACCTCTCGCCCGACGCGCCGTCGCTCGGCGCCGCGCTGTGCCACTCCGCGCTCAACGTCGGGAACGCCGCGGGCGCCTGGGCGGGCGGCCTGGTGATCGCGGCGGGCCTCGGGCACCTGGCCCCCGCATGGGTCGGCGCGGTGCTCACGGCCGCCGGCCTGCTGGTCGTCGTGACGGCGGGGCGCGGCCCGGCGCCTGCCCGGCCCTGACCAACGGGCGCCCAGACCGCGCCCGACGCTCTGGCGCGAACCGGTCGACCGCTCGCACGAGCGGTCAGGCCGCCAGGCCCGCCCCCCGCGCGCCCAGCGTCGCCACATCCGTGCCCGGCCAACCGTGCACCACGGCCGCCCACTCCCCGGGGATGGCGGACGCCCCCCACTTGGCGCCGAGCAGGGCGCCGGCGATCGCCGCGACCGTGTCGGTGTCGCGGCCGCCGCGCACCGCCGTCTCGAGCGCGGCCCGCAGGTGCGCGCTCGGCTCGGCGCTCGGCACAGGGGTCGTGGAGATCGCGCACCACGCGGACTGCAGCGCCTCGACGACCCAGCCGTTCTGCGTGAAGTCGGCGCACCGCGCGGACTCGGCGACCGCCAACCGGTCCCGCCAGAGGTCGCGGCTGCGCGGGGGGAGGTCGTCCAGGCCCACAGAGGCGTCGGCCGACCCGGTGATCACGGCGTGCGCGATCGCGGCGCACCACAGGACGCAGGCGTCCCCCGCGTCGCCGTCGGCGTGCGTGAGCTCGCTGATGGCGCGAGCCGCCTCGGCTCGCGCCGACCTGTCGTGCAGGTAGGCCAGCGCCACGGGCGCGGTGCGCATCAAGGAGCCGTTGCCGCCCGTGCGCGACGTGCGCGCGTGCAGGTCCGCGGCGCTCGCACGAGCCGACGCCGCTGTCACCGGACCCGCCGCCGCGGCGGCGGCCAGGACGGCCGCGGTCTGGGCCCCGACGTCGGCGGCGGTCGTGGACCACTCCGCCCAGCCGCGGGCGACGGCGTCCATCTCGTCGAGCAGGCGCCGTCCGCCCGCGTGGGCGCGCTCGGCCGCGTCGACCAGCACGGCGGCCATCTGCGTGTCGTCCGTCCACTCGCCCGGCGCCCAGTCGAACGGGCCACCGCCGCACATCGACAGCTCGGTCGAGCGCGGCAGCGGCGGCCCGAACTCGTGCGGCGCGCCCAGCGCGTCACCGCAGGCCATGGCCATCAAGACGCCAGCGGCACGGTCCTGCTGGACGGCGGTGAGAACGGGCATCGCGGAGGCCTCCACTGGTCGGGTGCCGGCATGCTGCCACAGGCGCGGCCCCGCCCCTCCCGGGCGTGCCGCGCCCCGGTCGGCCACACTCCACGGAACCTTCACGCCGGATCGCCCAGAGGCCGCTAGTGTGGGCGGAACCGACAGGACGGGCCGCCCTCCGCGTTCCGTCCCCGCCGACGTAGACGGGTCCCCACGTGGCAGAAACCTTGACCGATGACGGCCTTGAGAAGGCCCCCCGCCCCGACACCGCCGCCGGCTCGCCGCGCGAGCGCCAGGTCAGCGAGTTCACGGACCTGATGCGCACCGTGCAGGAGTCCGGGCTGATGCGCCGACGGTACGGCTACTACTGGACGCGTTTCGCGGTGCTCACCCTGCTGCTGGGCGGCAC
Organism: Cellulomonas chengniuliangii; assembly: GCF_024508335.1. Classification (NCBI taxonomy): domain Bacteria; kingdom Bacillati; phylum Actinomycetota; class Actinomycetes; order Micrococcales; family Cellulomonadaceae; genus Cellulomonas; species Cellulomonas chengniuliangii. The sequence continues at coordinate 1,247,286 of NZ_CP101988.1, forward strand.
GGTCACGGCGTTCGTGCTCATCGGGCAGTCGTGGTGGCAGCTGGTCGTGGCCGCCGTGCTCGCCGTGCTGCTGGGGCAGGTCATGTTCCTGGGGCACGACGCCGCGCACCGCCAGATCTTCGTCTCGGGCCGGTGGAACGACTGGGCGAGCCTCGTGGTCGCCAACCTGTACGCCGGCATGTCGTACGGCTGGTGGAGCCACAAGCACAGCCGTCACCACGCGAAGCCCAACACGGTCGACGCCGACCCGGATATCGGCTCGGGCGTGCTCGTGTTCACCACCGAGGACCTGCCGAAGGCGCGCACCGGCGCCGCCGCGTGGTTCGCCAAGCGGCAGGGGTGGCTGTTCTTCCCGCTGCTGCTCCTCGAAGGCCTCAACCTGCACATCTCCGGGGTCAAGACGATCTTCGGCCGCGGCCCGGTCAAGCGCCGCCCGGTCGAGATCGCGTTCGTGACGTTCCGGCTGGTCGGCTACGTCGCCCTGGTGTTCTGGGTGCTGCCGGTCGGCATGGGCTTCGCGTTCCTGGGCGTCCAGCTCGGGCTGTTCGGGCTGTACATGGGCGCCAGCTTCGCGCCCAACCACAAGGGCATGCCGATCATCCCGGCCTCGATGAAGATCGACTTCCTGCGCCGCCAGGTGCTGCTGAGCCGCAACATCAAGGGCGGGCGCCTCACCGACCTGTTCATGGGCGGGCTCAACTACCAGATCGAGCACCACCTGTTCCCCAGCATGCCGCGGCCCTCGCTGCGCAAGGTGCAGCCGATCGTGCGCGAGTTCTGCGCGGCGCGCGACATCACCTACACCGAGACGACACTGATCAACTCGTACCGGATCGTCGTGCGGTACCTCAACGAGGTGGGCCTCGCCGCTCGCGACCCGTTCCAGTGCCCGCTCACCGCGGAGTTCCGCTCGGTCCGCTGAGCATCGCCGCTGGGAGGGCGGCCGTCGAGGCCAGCGGGGCTAAACTCGCGGGGTGACTTCGCAGGCTCCCTCCCAGCCCACCGTCGGTTCCGGCGCTGGCAACGACGTGCCCTTCCGCTACGACGCCGCGATGGCGGAGCAGATCGAGCTCCGCTGGCAGGACCGGTGGGAGGAGCGCGGCACGTTCTTCGCCGCGAACCCGTCCGGCCCGCTCACCGACGGCAAGGGCCGGCACGCCGACCCCCAGGCGCGGCCGTACTTCGTGATGGACATGTTCCCGTACCCCTCGGGCGCGGGCCTGCACGTCGGCCACCCGCTCGGGTACATCGCCACCGACGTGGTCGCGCGGTACCGCAAGATGCTCGGCGACAACGTGCTGCACGCCCTCGGCTACGACGCGTTCGGGCTGCCGGCCGAGCAGTTCGCGGTGCAGACCGGCACGCACCCGCGGATCACCACCGAGGCCAACATCGAGATCATGGCGCGCCAGCTGCGCCGCCTGGGCACGGGATACGACTCGCGGCGCACCTTCGCCACGATCGACCCGGACTACGTGCGCTGGACCCAGTGGATCTTCTTGCAGATCTTCGAGTCCTGGTACGACGCCGACGCGATCCGCCCGGACGGCGGCCGCGGGCGCGCCCGGCCCGTCAGCGAGCTGGTCGAGGAGTACGCCACGGGGGAGCGCGCGGTGCCCGAGGGCGTCGAGGGCGTGCCCGCCGGGGTGGCCTGGGCCGACCTGGACGACGTCGCCCGTCGTCGCGTGATCGACCAGCAGCGCCTGGCCTACGTCTCCGAGACGCCAGTCAACTGGTGCCCGGGCCTGGGCACCGTGCTGGCCAACGAGGAGGTCACCTCCGAGGGACGCTCCGAGCGTGGCAACTTCCCGGTGTTCAAGCGCACGCTGCGGCAGTGGAACATGCGCATCACGGCGTACGCCGACCGCCTGGCCGACGACCTGGACCTGATCGACTGGCCGCACAAGGTCACCGCGATGCAGCGGAACTGGATCGGCCGCTCCGAGGGCGCCCAGGTGCGGTTCCCGGTCGCGCGCCCGGGCAGCGACGCCTCGGTGGCCGAGATCGAGGTCTTCACCACCCGGCCCGACACCCTGTTCGGGGCCACGTTCATGGTGCTGGCCCCCGAGCACGCCCTGATCGACACCCTGGTCCCGGCGGCCTGGCCCGAGGGGACGAAGGACGCCTGGACCGGTGGGCACGCCACCCCCGCCGAGGCCGTCGAGGCGTACCGCGCCCAGGCGGCGGCGAAGACCGAGATCGAGCGGCAGAGCGAGGGCCGGGAGAAGACGGGCGTCTTCACCGGCATCCACGCCACCAACCCGGTCAACGGGGCGACCGTCCCGGTGTTCATCGCCGACTACGTCCTGGCGGGCTACGGCACCGGCGCGATCATGGCCGTCCCGGCGCAGGACGTGCGCGACTGGGAGTTCGCGACCCGGTTCGAGCTGCCGATCATCCGCACCGTGCAGCCGCCCGAGGGCTTCGAGGGCGACGCGTACGTCGGCGACGGCGTGGCGATCAACTCGGCGAACGACGAGATCAGCCTGGACGGGCTGGGCGTCGTCGACGCGAAGCGGGCCATGACCGAGTGGCTCGAGGCCAAGGGGCTCGGCACCGGCACGGTCACCTACCGGCTGCGCGACTGGCTGTTCAGCCGCCAGCGCTACTGGGGCGAGCCGTTCCCGATCGTCTACGACGAGAACGACCTGCCGATCGCGCTGCCCGACTCCGCGCTGCCGGTCGACCTGCCCGAGGTGCCCGACTACTCGCCGCGCACCTTCGCCCCTGAGGACGCCGACTCCTCGCCCGAGGCGCCGCTGGGCCGCAACGAGGACTGGGTCAACGTGACCCTGGACCTCGGCGACGGGCCCAAGACATATCGCCGCGACACCAACACCATGCCCAACTGGGCCGGGTCCTGCTGGTACTACCTGCACTACCTCGACTCCCAGAGCCGTGACCAGGTCGTCGACCCCGCGCTCGAGTCGTACTGGATGGGCCCTGGCCACAACCCCGCCGACACGCACGGGGCGGGCGGCGTCGACCTGTACGTCGGCGGCGTCGAGCACGCCGTGCTGCACCTGCTCTACGCCCGGTTCTGGCACAAGGTCCTCTACGACCTGGGCCACGTGAGCAGCGTCGAGCCGTTCCGCACGCTGTTCAACCAGGGGTACATCCAGGCTGACGCCTTCACGGACGCGCGTGAGGTCTACGTCCCGGCCGCCGAGGTCGTGGCGGACGAGTCGGTCCCGAGCGGGTACTCCTGGAACGGCGAGGAGGTCTTCCGCGAGTACGGGAAGATGGGCAAGTCGCTGAAGAACGCGGTCACGCCTGACGAGCTGTACGCGGAGTACGGCGCCGACACGCTCCGCGTCTACGAGATGTCGATGGGACCGCTCGACCTGTCCCGCCCGTGGGAGACCCGCGCGGTGGTCGGCGCCCAGCGGTTCCTGCAGCGGCTGTGGCGGAACGCGATCGACGAGTCCACGGGCGAGCTCGCGGTGACCGACGAGGCCCCCTCCGAGGAGACGCTGCGGGTGCTGCACCGCACGATCGCGGACGTCCAGGCGGACATGGAGGCCATGCGCCTCAACACCGCTATCGCGAAGCTCATCGTGCTCAACAACCACCTGACCACGCTGCCGCGCACGCCGCGCGCCGCCCTCGAGCCGTTGGTGCTGATGACGGCTCCCGTGGCGCCGCACCTGGCGGAGGAGCTGTGGTCGCGGCTGGGCCATCCCGAGTCCCTCGCCGACGAGCCGTTCCCGGTCGCCGACGAGGCGTACCTGGTCGAGGACACGGTCACGTGCGTGCTGCAGGTGCAGGGCAAGGTGCGCGGCCGCGCCGAGGTGCCGGCCGACGTCACCGAGGACGCGCTGCGGGAGATCGCCCTGGCCGATCCGGGCGTGCAGCGGGCCCTCGACGGCCGGGGCGTCCGCACGGTCATCGTGCGCGCGCCGAAGCTCGTCAACGTGGTGCCGGCCTGAGCCCGCACCGCGACGCCCGCCGCCCCGGCCGGCACGGCCGCCCGCACGTCGCGCTCGTCACCGACTCCACCGCGTCGCTGCCCCCCCGGGTCGCGGAGCAGTGGGGCGTGGTCGTGGTGCCGCTCGACGTGGTGATCGGCGGCGAGCGGCGCCGGGAAGGCGTGGACCTGGCCTCGGCCGACCTGGCCGCGGCCCTCGAGTCCGGCGCGCGGGTGACGACCTCGCAGCCCGCTCCCGCGGCGTTCGCAGACGTGTACGCGCGCCTGGCGGCGGCAGGCGCCCGCGAGATCGTCTCGATGCACCTCTCGGGCGACCTCTCCGGCACCGTGCGCTCGGCGCAAGTGGCAGCCCTGGCGGCGCCCATCCCGGTGCACGTCGTCGACTCCCGCTCGGTGGTGATGGGGCTGGGCTTCGCCGTGCTGTCCGCCGCCCAGGCCGTGCGCGGGCTGCAGCCCGGCGAGGTGGCGGCGTCCACGTCCGGCGATCCCGTCGACGGCAGCCGGGCGCGCCGGCTGCGCGAGATGGTGGGGCGCAGACAGCGGGCTGAGGCGGACGTGGACGCCGTCGAGGTGGCGCAGCGCGCCCGGCAGGTGGGCTCGCAGGCCAGTGCCTGGTTCCTGGTCGACTCGCTCGAGCACCTGCGTCGCGGCGGCCGGCTCAGCGCCACCGCGGCCGCACTGGGCACGGTGCTGGGGCTGCGACCGATCCTCACGCTCCGCGACGGGCGCATCGACGTCGCGGAGAAGGTCCGCACCCGGCGGGCGGCCCGCGACAGGCTCGAGGCGGTCGCGGTTGCCGAGGTCCGGCGCCGGGGTGGGGCGCGCGTCGCCGTCCACCACCTGGGCCAGCCCGACGTGGCGGCCGAGATGGCGCACCAGCTCGAGGCCTGGCTCGGCGACCTCGTGGGAGCCGTCGAGGTCTGCGAGGTGAGCGCCGTCATCGGAGCGCACGTCGGCCCTGGCCTGCTCGCCGTGGTCGTCGCCGACTCCTGACTCGCGCGCCACCCCCAGCCCTGGGGTTGGAGCCCTCATCGACTGCGCTGGCCAGGACCGCGCCACCACCCGGGCCGCGGCGCCTACCGTGCCGGCATGACTGCTCCTGCTGACAACGCCGCCCGTGCCCGGCTCGTCGGCATGACCGAGCCGACCGACGGCAGCCGCGAACCCGGAGCGCCGGCCTGGACGCCACGCGGCAGGCCGCTGGCCGCGGAGGCCGCCCTCGACGCGCCTGCCAGGCCTGTCCGCGCCGCTCAGGGCGAGGCGCCTGCGTGGCCGGGCGCCGAGCGCTCCGAGGACCCCGAGGACGGGTCGTGGCTCCTCGAGGATGCCTCGGACGTCGCCGCGCGGTGGCGGCAAGGCGCCCTGGCGAGGGTGGGCGAGCTGTACGCCGACGCGCACGGGACGCCCCTCGACCATGTCGCCCGCGACCGCCCGCGACGGCGGTGGGCGGTCTCGCTCCGGCTCGCCGTCACCGCCTCGGTCGCCCTCGCGCTGCTGGGAGGAGGGGTGGCGGTCCGGGCGCTGTCCGCGTCGGGAGGCGCAGAGTTCGCCGCGGAGCTGCCCGAGGCCGCGGCCCCGGGTCGGAGTGGCGCCCAGGACGCCGGCGCGGATTCCGGCGCTCGCTCCTCGACAGCCGTCGCGGGCGACGACTCGCCGTCCCCGGGCGGCGTGCCCGGCGGCGGCGCCGCAGCGAGGACCGGTGCGGCGCCTGAGGAGGGCGGCTCCTCCGTGGTGGTGCACGTGGTCGGGGAGGTGCTCGCGCCAGGGCTCGTCGAGCTGCCTGCCGGCGCGCGAGTCGCCGACGCGCTGACGGCCGCTGGCGGTGCCACGAGCGCCGCCGACCTGGCCGCCGTGAACCTCGCGCGACACCTCGTCGACGGCGAGCAGGTGCTTGTGCCGCTGCCAGGGCAGGAGGTCCCCGCCCCCCTGGGCGCCGCGCAGGGCGGTGGCGGCGGGCCCGGCCCCGCTAGCGCGCTGGTCGACGTGAACACGGCTGACTCCGCCGCCCTGGACGCCCTGCCTGGGATCGGGCCTGTGCTCGCCGAGCGCATCGTCACCTGGCGCCAGGAGAACGGCCGATTCACGAGCGTCGACGAGCTGGGCGAGGTGTCCGGCATCGGCCCGACGCTGCTCGGCCGCCTGCGGGCGCTCGTGCGGGTCTGACCGGGTGCGCGCGCCCGTCGACCTCAGGCTCGTTCCCGCCGCGGGAGCCGCATGGGCCGCTGCGACCGTGGCGGTGCTGATGCCGGCTGGGACCGCTGCTCTGGCCGCCGGGGCGGCGAGCGCCGCCGCGGTGCTGGTCCTGGCGTGGGCGGTCGCCGGCGCCGGTGGCAGCCGGGGCGGCCGCGGACGCGTCGAGAGGGAGCGACACGCCCGCGTCGCAGGGTCGGTGTTCCTCGCCGCGGTCGCTGTGGCGGTGGTGCTCGGCGCGGCGGCCTCCCAGCTGCACGCACGGCAGGCGAGCGGCCTGGCGGCGCTCGCGATCGACCAGGCCACGGTGGTTGTCGTGGGCACGGTGCGCACCGCGCCGATCGCCACGGCCAGCCGGTGGCGCGGCGCCGAGCCGCGCTTCCGCACGATGCTCCACATCGAGTCGGTCGAGGTTCGCGGGGTGCGGTCCCGGTCCGCCGCCCAGCTCGCGGTGCTGGGCGGGCCAGGGTGGGACGCCCTGCCGGCGGGCGTCAGCGTGCGGGCCGCTGGGCGGCTCCTGCCATCGGACGCCACCGGGCGGGAGGCCGCGGTGCTCATCGCACCCGGGCCGCCCACCGTGGTGTCGGACGCGTCGGCGCTGCTCACCGCCACCGCTCGGGTGCGCGGCGGGCTCGCCGCCCTCGCCGCCGGGCTCCCCGGGGACGCGGGCGCCCTGCTTCCCGGCATGGCGGTGGGGGACACCTCACGGCTCCCCGTGGACCTGGCCGACGCGATGAGGGCCTCCGGTCTGACCCACCTCACGGCGGTGTCGGGAGCGCACTTCTCCCTGGTCGGAGCGGCGGTGCTGAGCGCCGCGGCGGTCATCGGGTTGCCGCGCCCGGCGAGGGCGGGTCTCACCGCCGCGGTGCTGGCCGGTTTCGTCGTGCTCGTGGAGCCAAGCCCCAGCGTGCTCCGAGCGGCGGTGATGGGAGGGGTGGGGTTGTGCGCGTTGCTGCTCGGGCGCCCGGCGCGGGCGCTCCCCGCCCTCGCCGCTGCGGTGGTCGCGCTGCTCGTGGTCGACCCCTGGCTGGCCCGCGAGGTGGGGTTCGTGCTGTCCGTCCTGGCCACGGCCGCCCTGGTGCTGCTCGCCGGGCCGCTGGCGGCGCGGTGGACCAGGACGGGCCGGACCACCGCAGCCCACGCGGTCGCGGCGCCGTTCGCCGCGCAGAGCGCGTGCGCGCCCGTCGTGCTGCTCCTCACGCCGTCGGTGTCCACCTACGCGGTCGCGGCGAACCTCCTCGTGGCGCCGGTCGTCGCGCCGATCACCGTGGCCGGGCTCGGTGCGGCGGTCCTGGCGCCCGCATGGACGCAGGGCGCGACCATCCTCGCCCAGGTGGCTGGCGCCGGGTGCTGGTGGGTGGGCGCCGTGGCCCGCACGGCGGAAGGCCTGCCCGGCTCGAGGGTGGCGTGGGTCGGGGGAGCGCCGGGCGCCCTGCTGCTGGCCGCGGCGACCGCGGCAGCCCTCGTGCTGCTCCTCGGCTCCCGCGACTCGGAAGCCGCCCTCGGCTCCGACCTCCCGGGCGCGGCCGGCGGTGGCGGGGGCGACAGGGGTGCCGGTGGCCCGTCTGGTGGGTTGTCCGTGGCAGGCTTGTGGCATGCCTCCCACGCCTCGCTCGACCAGTCGGAGCTCCCGGGGCGCTGGACGCGCGGCCCCGGCGGGGATCGCCTGGGACGAGGTCGAGCTCGCGCCCGTGGTGCTCGTCGCCGGCGCCGAGGGGCTCCTCGCAGAGCGCGCCGTGGACCGGCTCGTGGGCCTCGCGCGGGAGCGTGACCCCGGGGTCGAGGTCACGACGCTGGACGGCGCCCTGTACGGCTCCGGCATGCTCGGGGTCGTCGCCAGCCCGTCGCTGTTCGACGAGGACCGCGTGGTGGTCGTGGAGGGCGTCGAGCGTGCCACCGACGAGCTGCTCACGGACGCCCTGGCCTACCTCGCCTCGCCGGCCCCCGACGTCGTCCTGGTGCTTCGCCACGGCGGTGGCCAGCGCGGCAAGAAGCTGCTCGACGCGGTGCGCGCCCAGGGGGCGCCGGTCGTCGTCTGCGAGCCGGTCAAGAAGGACTCCGACAAGGCGGCGTTCGTCTCGGCGGAGCTGCGGCGCGCCTCGCGCCGGGCGGATCCCCGCGCGGTGCGCGCGCTCGTCGACGCGGTGGGCGCCGATCTGCGCGAGCTCGCCGCCGCGTGCGCCCAGCTCGTCGCGGACACGACGGGGGTGATCGGGTCTGAGGTCGTCGAGCGGTACTACGGCGGCCGGATCGAGGCGACCGGGTTCCGGGTGGCCGATGCCGCGATCGAGGGCGACGCGGGTCAGGCGGTGGCACTCCTACGCCATGCGCTCGCGACCGGCGTGGACCCGGTGCCCGTCGTGGCCGCTCTCGCCATGAAGCTGCGCACCCTCGCGAAGGTGGCGGCGACGCGTGGCCGCGGTGGCGCCTCCGTGCGTGATCTGAGCCTGGCGCCGTGGCAAGTGGACCGGGCGCTCAAGGACCTTCAGCGGTGGACCCCCGAGGGACTGGCAGAGGCCATCACCGCGGTCGCCCAGGCCGACGCGGAGGTCAAGGGCGCCGGGCGTGACCGCGAGTTCGCCGTCGAGCGCGCGGTGCTGCGGATCGCGTCAGCCGGATCGCGGTGACGGCGCCGCCGTGGTGCGGTCCAGCACCGATGTGGCGGAGAACAGGCGCGAGGTCGACGAGGCTGGCGCCGGAGGGCTCGCGGTCGCGGTAGTCGATCTGACGTAGTCGGAGCACGAGATGCGAGCGGGTGATATTCACGACCGTGAGCCGTCCGTCGGCCACCCGCTCGGCGCCGCCGTCGACGACCTGCGCGAGCACGATCGCGGTGGCTCGATCTTGGTGCTCGGGAGTCCACGTGTCGAACCTCAGGGGACGCTGCGTGGGGAAGCGGTAGAGGAACTCGAAGCCGACTGGGACACCGTCGGGCGCGACGATGTGCCTGCTGCCGAGCAGGGTGGGCCGGCCGCTGCGGCGGCCGCCCGTAGGGGCGCGAGGGACCGATGGCCGCGCGTGTCGTTGGGCGCCAGGTCCGATCGGGTCACCAATCCTGAGAACGTGTGTCACACGAGGGCGTGACGCGCCGTGGGCGATGTTCACCCAGTTGGCTCAACCTGCGTGGCTGCCCCATGGCGCCGTCGACCGGTCGAGGACGGTGGCCTGCTCCAGGAGGTTGCCCTGGAAGAAGTCGAAGCCGAGGTCGCGGCTGTGACTGAGCATCCACCGCCGCTCGACGAACTCGGCGATGAGCAGCGCCCCGTGGGACCGGGCCAGCTCGACCACCGGCCTTCCCTCGATGTCGAGGTCGCGGACGTCGATCTTCACGAAGTCGGCGTACGGCAGCAGCTCTCGCTGCCCGGGCCTGCTGACGAACCCGGGGATGGCGATCCGGTATCCGCGTTCGCGCAGCCCTTGGATGCCGGCGAGAACCTCCGAGTCCACGTGGACGTGGTCGGCGACCTCGATGACGAGCCGGTCGGGGCGTGCTGGGATCGGCAGCCCGCCGACGAGATGGGCCCGCGGCATGCGGATGAACAGCCACCGGCCGTGCGCCGCCTTCTCGAGGTCGGCACGCCCGAACGTGGCGCGGAGGACGTGCGCGGTGGCCCGCTCGTGCTGCAACTCGGTCCACGCGCGCGCGGAGTGCTCGGGGTTGGGGCTGCGGAATGAGAACTCGTATCCGAAGGGCCGCAGCCGCGTGGTGAAGATCCCTTGCCGACCGACCAGCACCTGCTCCCGGGCCACGTGGCGCTCCCACTCGTCGCGGAGTCCCGCGGGGACAGCCTCGTCCACTGCCGCGCCGAGGAGGGCGGTGCGATGCGTGTCGTCGGTCATGCGTACTATGACAGCACATACAGACGCCTATGACACTCGCTCTTCCGCGTGACGGGGATCGGGGCCCGACGGGAAGCGGCGAGCGCCTCGGCGGGCGGCGTGTGAGGGACTCACCTCATCGGGGTGCAGTTCACCCCAGACGCGCGCCGCCGCTGGCTTCATGCTGGTCAGACGGTCATCATATGTTTGACAGCAAGTCAGCCAACTGTGACAGGAGAACTCTCGTGACTCGCACCCTGAAGGCCGTTTCCGTCTTCGCCGTGGCCGCCGTCCTGACCCTCGGCGGCTCGGTCGCCGCGCACGCGGGCGAGGTGACGGTCTCCTCCGGCGCCACGGGATGCTGCCGCATCATGAAGTGACCTGGCGCGGCTCGCTGACGCGACCGCGAGAAACGGGCGCCGACCGCGTGTCGGCGCCCGTTTCTGTTCCGGTCCAGTAACAATCCCTCGAAGAGGGCCGACGGACCCGGACGTCACAGGTACAGTGACTCGCTATGACCACGATCGCTGACCGCGTGCGCCAGGCCAGGCTCGCCGCGGGACTCTCGCAGACCGCGCTCGCAGGGGACGCGTTCTCGCCGAGCTACATCTCGCTGATCGAGGCCGGGCGTCGAGAACCCACCGACGCCGCGCTCGCCGTCCTGGCCTCCAGGCTCGGCTCCACGGTCGAGTATCTCAAGCATGGGGACGACGGCCCCAACGAGGCGCGGACCAAGCTCGAGATCGACTACGCCAAGCTCGAGCTCACGTCCGGCGAGCCGACGGCTGCCAGGGCGCGGCTCTCGCGGCTCGACCTCGCCACCGTCACGCAGGCGCTCCGGGTGGACGGGCTGCTGACCCTCGCGCGCGCCCACGAGTCGCTCGGCCAGCTCGAGGAGGCCGTGGCGATCCTCGAGCCGCTGCTCGCCGACGCCCGGGCCCGCGGGCACCACATGGACGCCGCGGTCGTGGCCACCGGGCTCGTCGCGTCCTACCTGGAGGCCGGCGACCTGCACCGTGCCGTCGAAGTCGGCGAGCGCACGCTGCGCGACCTCGACGGGGCGGCGCTCACCGGGTCCGACGAGTACCTGCGGCTCGCGTCCACGGTCCTCTGGGCCTACGTCGAGCGCGGGGACCTGCTCTACGCCACGCACCGCGCCGCCGAGCTGATCCGGCAGGCCGAGGAGATCGGCAGCCCGCGAGGGAGGGGCAGCGTCTACTGGAACGCCGCCGTGGTCGCCGAGCACCGCCGCGACTACGAGCTCGCCCAGCGGTACACCCAGCGGGCCCTCGCGCTGCTCGGCGAGGGTGAGAGTGGTCGCGACCTTCCGCGGCTCCGGCTGAACTACGCGTGGCTGCTGCTCCGCAGCGAGCCCGCGGAGCCGCACGAGGCGCTGCTCCAACTCGACCGGGCCATCCCCGAGCTGATCGCCGGGGGCTCCGAGATCGAGCTCTCCCGCGTGGACGTCGAGCGATCGCGCGCGCACCTCCTGCTCGAGGACCCGGTGCTCGCCGAGGCGTGCGCCCGGGACGCGATCGCGCGGCTGGGCGACCAGCCGCGGCTCGAGACCGCGGTCGCCCAGCTCGCGCTGGGGGATGCGCTCTACGCCCGGGAGGACGTCGCGGGGGCGACGCGGGCGTACCGATGGGCCGCGGACATGCTCGGCATGATGTCCGCGAACCGCAAATCGGCTGCGGCCTGGCGCGAGCTGGGCGACCGCTTCATGGGCAACGGGGACGTCGCGGGTGCAGCCAACGCCTTCGACCGCGCGCTCCGTGAGGCGGGCATCAGGCCCGCCGTTCCAGCTGTCCTGCGGGAGGTGTGGAACGCGGGGGTGTGAGCCCAGCGACCGCCGGACATGGCGAAGGCGTCACCCCGCAGGGGGGGTGACGCCTTCGTTGGTCCTAGGGGCTCGTCAGAGAGACGAGACCGCCTTCGCCAGCGCGGACTTCTTGTTGGCGGCCTGGTTGGCGTGGATCACGCCCTTCGAGACAGCCTTGTCGAGCTTGCGCGACGCGGAGACGAGGGCGACCGAGGCGGCCTCCTTGTCGCCGCCGGCGACGGCCTCGCGGACGCGACGGATGTGCGTCTTGAGCTCCGACTTGACGGCCTTGTTACGCAGGCGCGCCTTCTCGTTGGTGCCGATGCGCTTGATCTGAGACTTGATGTTCGCCACGTGAGGACTTTCTGGTGTGTTCGCCTGAGCGATCGATGAGGTCGTAGAGGGCTTGTCCAGCACCGGGACTTGGGCGTGGGGATACCCGCGGAGAGGCACTGGACGAGTGCCCGCCGACCTGGGCGGACACGCGACTGCCCATCCTAGCAGTCGAACCACACGTCACAAGGCGCGCACCACGCGGTCGAAGACGGCGCGGTCCAGCACGGCGCCCTCGCGCCGCACCGCTGCGGGGTCGATGCGCAGGACGCGGTCCAGCCGCACCTCGCTGGGCCGTCCCCGCGCGTCCCAGGCCCCTGCCCCGATGTCGACCCACCGGCGTCCATGCCGGGCCTCGTCGGCCGCGTCCAGGTCGTGGTCCTTGCTGGTGAGCATGAGGCCCAGCAGCCAGCGCCCGTCCCGGGCGATCACGAGCACAGGCCGGTCCTTGCCGCGCGAGGGGTCGTCCTCGTACGCGACCCAGGTCCAGACGACCTCGCCGGGGTCCGCGTCGCCGTCGAGCCGGGGGGTGTACTCGGCGCGGACCGGGCCGGTGTGGTCGCCGGGCGCGGTCCACGCCGTCGCGGTGGGCTGGCGCGGGGCGGGCTGGCGCGGGGCGGGCTGGCGTGCGGCGGGCTGCGCGGCGCGTCCGCGCTCGGGCCTGGCGCGGACGCTCGCGTCGGCGCGACGCAGCACCGCGCGGATCGCCCGTCCCCACCGTCCGCTGGCCACCCGCACACCCTACGGCGGCTCTCGCGCGCGGGGCGGGGAGTCCCGCGCGCTGTCGCGGCTGCGGCGCGCGGCGAAGGGCTCGATCGGGGAGCGGGAGGCGCGAAGCGGGGGCGCAGGGTGCGCCATGTCACACACCCGACATCTGACCGCGGTAGGTTCCGGACATGGCGGACCTGTTCGACGACTACCCGGCCGGCCCCGCCTGGGACGAGATGCTCGACCGGGGCGGCGAGGTGCGCCCCGCCTACGGGAACGTGCACTCGGCCCTGGCGCAGCTCTCGGCCGAGGACCTGCGCGCCCGCGCCGAGGCGCTCGCCCGCTCCTACCTCGCCGAGGGGGTCACGTTCGACCTCGCCGGGGAGGAGCGCCCCTTCCCGCTCGACGTCGCGCCCCGGGTGCTCACCAGCCAGGAGTGGGACCAGGTGGCGCCCGGCGTCGCCCAGCGGGTCCGGGCGCTCGAGGCGTTCCTCGCCGATGTCTACGGGCCGCAGAAGGCGGTGGCCGACGGCGTGGTCCCACGAGGGCTGATCGTCTCCTCGACGCACTTCCATCGCGCCGCCCGCGGGATACAGCCGCCCAACGGCGTGCGCGTGCACGTCTCCGGGATCGACCTGATCCGCGACGAGGCGGGCGTGTTCCGGGTCCTCGAGGACAACGTGCGCGTGCCCAGCGGGGTCAGCTACGTGCTGTCCAACCGCCGGGCCATGACGCGGACCTTCCCCGAGCTGTTCGCGACGCTGCGCATCCGCCCGGTGCAGGACTACCCGCGGCGCCTGCTCTCGGCGTTGACGGCCGCGGCGCCGGCCGGGGTGGACGACCCGACGGTCGTGGTCCTCACGCCCGGCGTGCACAACAGCGCGTACTTCGAGCACTCGTTGCTGGCGCGCACGATGGGCGTCGAGCTGGTCGAGGGCCGCGACCTGTTCTGCGCGGGCGGGCGGGTGTGGATGCGGACCACGAAGGGGCGCCGGCGCGTCGACGTCGTGTACCGGCGGGTCGACGACGACTACCTCGACCCGGTCGCGTTCCGCTCCGACTCCCTGCTCGGCAGCCCTGGCCTCATGACCTGCGCGCGCGCAGGCACGGTGACCATCGCGAACGCCGTGGGGAACGGCGTCGCCGACGACAAGCTGGTCTACACCTACCTGCCCGACCTGATCCGCTACCACCTCGGCGAGGAGCCGCTGCTCGCGAACGTCGACACCTGGCGCCTCGAGGAGCCCGGCGCCCTCGAGGAGGTGCTCGACCGGCTTGACGAGCTGGTGGTCAAGCCCGTGGACGGCTCGGGCGGCAAGGGCCTGGTGGTCGGCCCGCAGGCGAGCCGCCGCGAGCTCGACGAGCTGCGCGCCCGGCTCATCGCGGACCCCCGGGGCTGGATCGCGCAGCCGGTGGTGCAGCTCTCGACAGTGCCCACCCTGGTCGGCGACAGCCTGCGCCCCCGGCACGTGGACCTGCGCCCGTTCGCGGTGAACGACGGCGAGCAGGTGTGGGTGCTGCCCGGCGGGCTCACCCGGGTCGCGCTGCCGGAGGGGCAGCTGGTGGTGAACAGCTCCCAGGGCGGCGGGTCGAAGGACACCTGGGTGCTCGGCGACGCGGCCGCCCGCCGCGGGAGGCCGAGCGAGCGCCCGGCGCCGGCCACGCCGCAGGCGCAGGCGTCCTCCCCGGTGCCGATCGACGCCAACCCCACCGACGACCTCCGTGCGCAGGCGAGCCAGCAGCAGCAGGCCCTCGCCTCGCCCCCGGCCACCCAGGAGGCGCCGTGCTGAGCCGGATCGCCGAGTCGCTCTTCTGGATCGGCCGGTACGTCGAGCGCGCGGACGACACCGCGCGGCTGCTGGACGTGCACCTGCAGAACCTGCTCGAGGACCCGTGGTCCGAGGAGGACCTGGCGTGCCGCTCCCTGCTGTCCGTGATGGACCGCACCGACTTCCCCGCCGAGGTGCGGGTCGGCCGCGAGCTGGTGCTCGACGTGCTGGCCTACGACCGCCGCGCGCCCGCCTCGATCGCCGGGGCGCTGACAGCGGCCCGGGAGAACGCCCGCCGGGCGCGCGAGACGGTGTCCACGGAACTGTGGGAGTGCCTCAACACCACCTGGAACCAGCTCCCGGCCCAGGTGCGGCCCGGCCGGCCGCACGACTACTTCACCTGGGTGCGGGAGCGCGCGGCAATCGTGGCGGGGCTCGTCGACTCGGTCACCTCCCGGGACGACACCTGGCAGTTCATGGTGCTGGGACGCTCCCTCGAGCGCGCGGACATGACCGCCCGGCTGCTGACCACGCGCGCGCTGGCCGGGGCGTCAGGCCCGGGGTGGACCACGCTGCTGCGCTCCTGCGGCGCCCACGAGGCGTACCTGCGCACCTACCGGGGCATCGCCTCCGACGAGCGGGCCGCGGGCTTCCTGCTGCTCGACAGGCTGTTCCCCCGATCGGTGGTGCACGCGCTCGGCCAGGCCGAGGCCTGCCTGGCGGCGCTCGAGCCGGTGGCCGACCGCTCGGCCGTGGAGGACGCGCGCCGGCACCTGGGGTTGGCGCGCACCAGCCTGGAGTACCGCCCGCTGCTCGAGGTGCTCGACGGGCTGCCCATGGAGATGGAGCGCGTGCAGCGCGCCTGCTCGGCGGCGAGCGACGCGATCCGTGGCCGGTACTTCCCGACCGGCCACCTGACGACCTGGGTGGGTGAGGCGCTGTGAGCCGGCTGCACGTGGTGCACACGACGTCGTTCCACTACGCGTCCCCGGTCACGGCCTCGTACAACGAGGCGCGGATGACGCCGCTGTCGCAGCCGGGCCAGGCCGTGCTGGAGTCCCGGCTCGACGTCTCGCCCATGACCTGGTCCCACGACTACCGCGACTACTGGGGGACGGCGGTGACCGCCTTCGAGGTGCTCGTGCCGCACGAGTCGCTGCAGCTCACGGCCGAGCACCGCATCGAGGTCACGGACCGGCCCGCGCCGCGCCCGCCGTGCTCGTGGGACACGCTGGCCAGCGCGGAGCTGCGGGACCAGCTCGCCGAGTTCCTCGCCGACACCACGACGACGGCCGCGCCCGCCGAGGTCGCCGAGCTCGCGGCCCGGGCCAGGCACGGCCGTGAGCCGCTCGACGCGGCCGCGGCGATCTGCGACCTGCTGCGGTCGGAGGTCGAGTACGTGCCCGGCACGACGTCCGCCCACACGCCGGCCAGCGAGGCCTGGGCGGCGCGGAGCGGCGTGTGCCAGGACATGGCACACCTCGCGGCGGGGGCGCTGCGCAGCGTCGGGCTGCCCGCGCGGTACGTCTCGGGCTACCTGTACCCCCGCGGGGACGGCGCCGTCGGCGAGACCCTGGTGGGGGAGTCCCACGCGTGGATCGAGTGGTGGGCGGGTGACTGGCACCCCTACGACCCGACCAACCGCACCCGCGCGGGCCAGCACCACGTGGTGCTGGCGAGGGGGCGCTCGTACGACGACGTGCCGCCGCTGCGGGGGATCTACGCCGGCGCCAGCACGCAGGACCTGGACGTGCGGGTGCGGATCACACGCGAGTCCTGAGTGCCCGGCGGGTGCCGGGCACGGTCGGCGGGTGGCCCGGCGACGTCAGGTCCAGCGCGTGCTCCGGCTCGGGATGGCCGAACAGCCACCCCTGCCCGTGCGTCCAGCCGTGCGCGAGGGCCAGCTGGCGCTGGTCCTCCGTCTCGATCCCCTCGACGACCCCGTGGCTCGACAACGAGTCGACCAGGGCCGCGATCGCGGTGCTGATCCGGTCGCAGGCGCCGTTGTCGCCGAGCCGCATCGTGAACGAGCGGTCGAGCTTGAGCCCGCGGATGGGGGCGGACAGCACCGACGACAGAGCGGAGTACCCCGTGCCGAAGTCGTCGAGGACGAGCACCACGCCCAGCTCGGTGAGCATGTCCAGGTCGGCGCGCGCCAGGTCCGTGGCCTGCAGCACCCCGCTCTCGGTGATCTCGATGCCCAGGCGCTCGCCGGAGACCCCCGTCGCCGCGAGGACGTCGGCGACGGTCTGGGCCAGCCCGCGAGAACCGCTCCCGCCATCGTCCCTGCGCCCGATCTGCCGCGGCGAGACGTTGACGTACACCCGGCCGGGGAGCTCGGGATGGCGGGCGAGGAACGCCACGGCCTCCTCGATGACCCAGGCGCCAAGCCCGACGATCAGGTCGGTGTCCTCGCACACCTGGATGAACTCGCCCGGGAGCAGCAGCCCGCGCTCGCGGTGCTGCCACCGCACGAGGGCCTCGTGCGCGATGACCTCGCTGGTGGAGAGGTCGACGATGGGCTGGTAGTGCAGCACGAAGTCTCCGCGCTGCACGGCGCCGCGCAGCTCTGCCTCCACGGAGATGCGGTGGAGCGCCTCGCGCCGGTACTCGTCCTGGTACACCTCCCAGCGGGAGCGGCCGGACTGCTTGGCCACGTACAGGGCGGTGTCGGCGTCGCGCAGCACCCGTTCGGCGTCGCGTGAGCCGTCATTGACGGTCAGCCCGGCGCTGAGGCGCGGGACCACGTCGTGCCCGCCCACATGGACCGGCGCGTGGACCACGGCGAGCACCGCGTCGAGCAGCTCGCCGGCATGCTCGGCGGAGGTCACCTTCTCGAAGACGATGACGAACTCGTCGCCGCCCACCCGGGCCACGGTGTCCCCGGGACGGATGGCCGAGCGCAGCCGGTCGGCGACCACCCGGAGCAGCAGGTCGCCCGCGTCGTGGCCGAGCGAGTCGTTGACCCGCTTGAAGTCGTCGAGGTCCGCGAAGACGACCGCGACGTGGCCGGGCGCGTGCGCGTGCTGCTGCAGCGCGTGCGCGAGCCTGTCGAGCAGCAGGCGCCGGTTGGCGAGCCCGGTGAGGTGGTCGTACAGCGCGCGCCACTCGAGCAGGTCCTGCGCGCGGCGCATCTCGGTGACGTCCTCGATCTGGTGCCACAGGTGCAACGGCTTCCCGGAGGGGTCGCGCACCACGGTGACGGTGAGGCGGGTGTGCAGCAGCGTGCCGGTGCCCGTGATGAAGCGGCGGCCCATGGTCGCGGACGTGGGCCCGCCGGCGGCGCCCTCCAGCAGCCGGGCGATCTCCGCCCGCCCCTGCTCGCGGTCCTCGGGGTGGGCCAGGTCGTCGAGCGGGCGGCTGAGCAGCTCGGCGTGGGTCATCACGAAGGAGCGGGCGAGCGCGGCGTTGGCGCGGATCACCCGGCCGTCGAGGTCGACGAGCGCCATCCCGATCGCCGCGTCCTCGAAGGTCACCCGGACCATGTCGGCGTGCATGGCGAGGGCGCGGGCCTGAACGACCTCCGGGCCGGCGTCGTCGACCGTCACCAGGAGCGCGGCGTCCTGCGTGGGCTGCTCGAGCGGCGTCGCGGTGACCCGGAGCCAGGAGGGGTCGGCCTCGGCGCGTCCGAGGCCGACGACGGCGCTCGCGGGGACGCCGGTGCGCAGGGCGGAGGCGGCAGGCAGCTCGTCCCAGGAGATCGCCACGCCATCAGGGGACCAGGGCTCGAGGTCGGGCTCCCCGAGGACGACGGCGCCGAGGTCGGTCGAGGCGTCGCCGAGCAGGTCGCGGGCCGCGGCGTTGGCGCTCAGCACCGCGCCGTCGGCCCCGACGAGGAGCACTCCCTGTGGCAGCACGTCGGCGAGGTCGGAGGTCAGCGTCAGCCGGGCCGCGAGGGGGGAGCTGGGGGCGTCTCGGGCCACCGGATGCTCGTCCTGAGGGGTCACCAGGTTCGTATCGGCCGTTCTGCCGCAGACATGAAGCCCGATTGCGAAGTCATCGAACCGGTTCGGCACCGGGCGTCGGGAGCGGGCGGGTCGGGCAGCCGCGCGCGCATGGGACGATGGGGGCAGCCGTCCCCTGCCCACACGAACCCGGAGCGCACACGTCTTGTCCCCGATTCCCAGTGCCACGAGCATGCAGCGCATCCAGCCGGCAGCGACCCCGCCCGAGCTGCTGCGCAACTTCTGCATCATCGCGCACATCGACCACGGCAAGTCGACGCTGGCCGACCGCATGCTCCAGCTCACCGGCGTGGTCGACTCGCGGGCGATGCGCGCGCAGTACCTCGACCGCATGGACATCGAGCGCGAGCGCGGCATCACCATCAAGTCGCAGGCCGTGCGCATGCCGTGGGCGGTCGAGGACGAGGCCGGCGCCCTGACGCCGTACGCGCTCAACATGATCGACACGCCGGGGCACGTGGACTTCACCTACGAGGTCTCGCGGTCGCTGGCGGCGTGCGAGGGCGCCGTGCTGCTGGTCGACGCCGCGCAGGGCATCGAGGCCCAGACCTTGGCCAACCTGTACCTGGCGATGGAGAACGACCTCCAGATCATCCCGGTGCTGAACAAGATCGACCTGCCCGCCGCGCAGCCGGAGAAGTACGCCGCGGAGATCGCCGGCCTGGTCGGCTGTGAGCCGGAGGACGTGCTCAAGGTCTCGGGCAAGACCGGCGTCGGCGTCACCGAGCTGCTGGACCGCATCGTGCAGACGGTGCCCGCCCCGCACGGCGACCCGGCCGCGCCGGCCCGGGCGATGATCTTCGACTCGGTCTACGACACCTACCGGGGCGTGGTCACGTACGTGCGCGTCGTGGACGGCAGCCTGAGCCCGCGCGAGCGCATCGTCATGATGTCGACCCGCGCCACCCACGAGCTCCTCGAGATCGGCGTGACGTCCCCCGAGCCGGTCCCCACCAAGGGGCTGGGCGTCGGCGAGGTCGGGTACCTCATCACAGGCGTCAAGGACGTGCGCCAGTCGAAGGTCGGCGACACGGTCACCAACCTGGCGAAGCCTGCCACGGAGCCGCTGGGCGGGTACTCCGACCCGAAGCCGATGGTGTTCTCGGGCCTGTACCCGATCGACGGCTCGGACTACCCGGTGCTGCGCGACGCGCTCGACAAGCTCAAGCTCAACGACGCCGCGCTGGTCTACGAGCCGGAGACGTCCGTGGCCCTCGGCTTCGGTTTCCGCGTCGGCTACCTGGGGCTGCTGCACCTCGAGATCGTCCGCGAGCGGCTCGAGCGCGAGTTCGACCTGGACCTCATCTCGACTGCGCCGAACGTCATCTACGACGTCACGCTCGAGGACAAGTCCGTGGTCACGGTCACGAACCCGAGCGAGTTCCCGGGCGGCAAGATCGGCGAGGTCCGCGAGCCGGTGGTGCGCGCCACGATCCTGGCCCCGTCCGAGTACATCGGCGCGATCATGGAGCTCTGCCAGCAGCGCCGTGGCGACCTGCTCGGCATGGACTACCTCTCGGCCGAGCGGGTGGAGATGCGCTACCAGCTCCCGCTCGCCGAGATCGTGTTCGACTTCTTCGACCAGCTCAAGTCGAAGACCCGCGGGTACGCCTCCCTCGACTACGACGTCACCGGCGAGCAGGCGGCCGACCTGGTCAAGGTCGACATCCTGCTGCAGGGCGAGCAGGTCGACGCGTTCAGCGCCATCGTGCACAAGGACAAGGCCTACGCCTACGGCGTCATGATGACGGGCAAGCTCAAGGACCTCATCCCGCGCCAGCAGTTCGAGGTGCCGATCCAGGCTGCCGTTGGCGCGCGCGTGATCGCCCGCGAGACGATCCGCGCGATCCGCAAGGACGTGCTGGCCAAGTGCTATGGCGGTGACATCTCCCGCAAGCGCAAGCTCCTCGAGAAGCAGAAGGAGGGCAAGAAGCGCATGAAGACCATCGGTCGCGTGGACGTCCCCCAGGAGGCGTTCATCGCCGCGCTCACCTCGGAGCAGACGGAGACGAAGGACAAGGCGAAGAAGTGATCGCGCGTGTCACCCGCACTGCCTGACGGAGACGTTCCACCGGACGACGGCGCGCTGCCGGGATCGGCGGCGCAGGGGGCGGCCGAGCGCGCGTTCGGGGTGTACCTGCACGTGCCGTTCTGCACGGTGCGCTGCGGGTACTGCGACTTCAACACGTACACCGCCACCGAGCTCGGGGGCGGGGCCAGCCAGGCCTCGTACGCCGATACGGCGCTGCGCGAGATCGAGCTGGGCGGCCGGGTCCTGGCGGGGCTGCCCCCGCGGCCTGCCTCGACGGTGTTCGTCGGCGGCGGCACCCCGACGGTGCTCCCGCCGGGAGACCTGGCGCGGCTGCTCGAGGGTGTGCGCTCCACGTGGGGCCTGGCCCCCGGCGCCGAGGTGACCACCGAGGCGAACCCCGACTCGGTGACGCCCGAGTCGCTCGCGGCGCTCGCCGCGGCGGGCTTCACCCGGGTGTCGTTCGGGATGCAGTCGGCCGTGCCGCACGTGCTCGCGACGTTGGAGCGCACGCACGATCCCGCCCGGATCCCCGACGTGGTCCGCTGGGCGCGCGACGCGGGCCTGCAGGTGTCGCTCGACCTGATCTATGGGACTCCCGGTGAGTCGCTCGACGACTGGCGCGCCAGCGTGGAGACGGCCCTGGCGACGGGCGTCGACCATGTCTCGGCGTATGCCCTCGTGGTCGAGGCCGGCACGAAGATGGCTGTGCAGGTGCGGCGTGGGCTGCTCGACCTTCCCTCGGAGGACGACCAGGCGGCGAAGTACGAGCTGGCCGACGACCTGCTG
This sequence comes from Cellulomonas chengniuliangii, assembly GCF_024508335.1. Classification (NCBI taxonomy): domain Bacteria; kingdom Bacillati; phylum Actinomycetota; class Actinomycetes; order Micrococcales; family Cellulomonadaceae; genus Cellulomonas; species Cellulomonas chengniuliangii. The sequence goes on from NZ_CP101988.1 coordinate 1,268,638, forward strand.
GCCGCGGCCGGGCTGCGCTGGTACGAGGTGAGCAACTGGGCGCGCTCCGACGCCGACCGGTGCCGTCACAACCTGGCGTACTGGCGGGGCGACGACTGGTGGGGCGTGGGTCCTGGCGCGCACAGCCACGTGGGCGGTGTGCGCTGGTGGAACGTCAAGCACCCGCGCGCCTATGCCGAGCGCCTCGAGCGGGGCCTGAGCCCTTCCGCTGGCCGAGAGGTCGTCGCCGGCGAGGCAGCCCAGCTCGAGCGCGTGATGCTGGGGGTGCGGCTCGCGGAGGGCCTTCCGCTGGCCGACCTGGGCCCGGAGGCCCGGACCTCGGTCGCCGGCCTGGTGGCCGACGGGCTGCTGGACGGCGCCGCGGCCCTCGGCGCGGGCGGACCGCGCCGGGCGCTGCTGACCCGGCGCGGACGGCTGCTGGCCGACGCCGTGGTCCGCACTCTGACCGATTGAATGATTGACCGACTGGCTGATTGACCAGCGACGGGGCGGCGGGGCCGGCTCGCTCGCCGGGACCCGCCGCCCACCCGGTCAGGAGACCAGGCGCAGAGTCGCCGGATACCGGTACCACTCGTACCGTCCGGCGGCGACGGCGGCGAGGATCATGAAGATGAGGCCGGCGAGGCTCACCCCCAGGGCCAGGGGGGAGGCAAGTCCCAGCGTCAGGATCGCGAGCAGGATCGCGACGGCGTAGGCGATGGCCAGGGTGATCTGGAAGTTCAGCGCCTCCTTCGCCTGGTTCTCCAGGTAAGGGCCGCGGCCCTTGAAGACCTGCCACACGACCAGCGGGGCGACGAACCCGAGGACGAGCCCGCCGATGTGGGCGACGATCGCCCAGGTGCGCTCCTCGTCAGGACGCAGGGGGATCGGGCCGTAGTGCGGAGGCTGGCCGGGGAACGGCTGGTGGGCGCTCATCGGACGAGGGCCAGGGAGAAGGGGTACTGGTAGCGGTCGCCGCGCTGGACGGCGACGAACGCGAGGATCGAGAACACCAGGCTGGCGACGCCCAGGGCGATCTGCCCCAGGAAGCCGATCAGTCCGATCAGGGGGATCTGCCCGAGGACCCAGCACACCACCAGCCCGATCAGCAGCGTGAGCTGGAAGTTCAGCGCGACCTTCGACTCCACCGCGACGTGGTTGCTGCGGTCCCGGTACACGAGCCAGATGACCAGTGCCGGCAGCCATCCGATGAAGAGGTAGGCGAAGATGCCGCCCAGGTGGGCGAGGGCCGACCAGGTGCGCGCCTCGCTCTCGGAGACGCCCTGGGGCGTGCCGGGCGGCGGCGGTGGGGGATAGTCGCTCGTCATGGTTGCTCCTGGGTGGCCGGGCTGCCCGGCATGGGGGGATCGGGGACATAGCGCCCCCGGCGGCAGGACTCTACCGAGGCCGCGCGCCCCGGCGTGCGGAGTCGCCTCACCGTGGGCCGGCGGCTCGGCACGACCGGGCGCGACCCCTGCCCCGGGCGTACGTTGAGAAGCCTGGGCCGACTGAGTGCGGCCCGCTCCCCGATCCGGCGAGGCCGCGCGGAGGCTGACGATGAGCGAGCGAACCCCCGACGCCCCGGACGACCCGGACCAGCCTGGCGCCCCTCGCCCGCACGACGGGGGGGCCGCCGGGGAACGGCCCGCGCCGCCCGGGTACCCGCCACCGGGGGGCTACCCGCCACCGGGGGGCTACCCGCCACCGGGCGGGTACGGGCCGCCTCCGCCGCCACCGCCAGCCGGGCACGGCGGGTCCTGGAACCCGCCCCCTCCGGGCGGGCCGTGGGGGAGCGCGCCGCAGCAGCCCGGTCCGGGCCGCGGAGGCTCTGGCCAGCAGCCGCCATCGGTGGGCGAGGCGTTCGCATGGGGCTGGCGCGGATTCGGCGCGAACCTCGGGCCCATCCTCCTCACGGTGATCGGCTACCTCGTGGCGGGGCTGCTGATCTCGCTGGTGTGGAATCTGCTGCTCTCGGCTGGGGACGCCGGCCTGCGGTGGTCCAGCGCCGACGGGCTCGCCTGGGCGGCCGGCGGCGGGCTGTATCTGGGCAGCGTCCTGGTGTCGCTGGTGGTGGTGGTCGTCACGTACATCCTCCAGGCGGCGATCGTGCGCGGGGCGCTGGCGATCAGCTACGGCGAGCGTCTCGAGCTGCGCACGATGTTCACGTTCCCGAACCTCGGAGACGTGCTGCTCGCCGCGCTGCTGGTGGGCGTGCTGACGTCGCTCGGGTCGCTGGTGTGCGGCATCGGGGCGCTGGTCGTGTGGTTCTTCCTGCAGTTCACGCTGTTCTTCGTGATCGACGTGCGGCAGAACGCCGTCGACGCCCTGCGCTCGAGCGCGCAGCTCGTGACCAAGAACGCGGGCACCATGGTGCTGTTCAGCCTGGCCGCGCTCCTGGCGCTGGTCGTCGGCGCGTTGCTGTGCGGGGTTGGCCTGATCGTGGCCATCCCGCTGGTGGTCCTGGCCGAGACGTACCTCTACCGGCGGCTGCTCGGCGCCCCCGTCGCGGGGTGAGGACGGCGTCCCGGGTCAGGGAGCCGTCACGAAGTCGATGAGCTCCTCGACGCGGCCGAGCAGCGACGGCTCGAGGTCGGCGTAGGAGCGCACCGATCGCAGGATGCGCTGCCAGCCCCGAGCGACATCGGCCTGCTCGTCCGCCGGCCAGCCGAGCTCGCGCAGAATGCCCAGCTTCCACTCCGTGCCCCGCTCGATCGTGGGCCAGGCGCGCAGCCCGATCCGCTCGGGGCGCACCGCCTGCCAGACGTCGACGTACGGGTGGCCGAGCACGAGCACGGTGCCCGGGCGCACGGTGCGCAGGGCGGCGTCGGCGATCCGCTGCTCCTTGGACCCGGGCACCAGGTGGTCGACGAGCACCCCGACCCGGCGGCCTGGCTCGGGCCGGAAATCGGCGAGCGCGTCCGCCAGGTTGTCCACCCCGTCCAGCAGCTCCACCACGACGCCCTCGAGGCGCAGGTCGTCGCCCCACACCTTCTCGACGAGCTCGGCGTCGTGCTTGCCCTCGACCCACAGGCGGCTGCCCCGTGCGACCCGGGCCTGGGCGCCGTGCACCGCCACGGACCCCGACGCGGTCCGCGCCGGGCGCGCCGGCGCGGGCGCCGTGGCCGGAGGGGTCAGCAGCACCGGGGCGCCGTCGACCCAGAAGCCAGGGCCCAGCGGGAAGGTGCGGGTGCGGCCCTTGCGGTCCTCGAGCACCACCACGTGCTGGCCCCCGGACTTCTCGACCCGCACCACGGCGCCCACCCACCCGGTGGTGACCTCCTCGACCACGAGGCCTGGCTCGGCGGCCTGCGGAGTCGAGGCGCGGGGCGCGCGGTGGTGGGTCGGGCGCTGGGCGCTTGACAGGACGTCCTGGCCGTAGCGGTCGTGGGTCACCGGACGAGCCTACGGGCGGCGCGCGCCCAGGTGGCGGAGCGCCGTCGGCATGCCTCGTCCAGCAGGGCGCCGCCGCGCCGCCCTGTGATCCACTGGGCGGGTGACGCAGTCCGCCGGAGAGCCCGCGCCGGACCCCCGCCGATGGCGAGCCCTGTCGGTGTGCCTGGCCGTCGGCTTCATGACGATGCTCGACGTGTCGATCGTCAACGTCGCCCTCCCGTCGATCGACGAGGCGCTGCGCGCGAGCTCGAGCCAGCTCCAGCTGGTGGTGGCCGGCTACACCCTCGCGTTCGGGCTCGCGCTGGTCCCCGCCGGCCGGTGGGGCGACGCGCGCGGGCGGCGGCCGCTCCTGATCGGGGGGCTCGTGTGTTTCGCGCTGACCAGCCTGGGCGCCGGCCTGGCGACGTCGGGCGGGGCGCTCGCGGTGATGCGGCTGCTCCAGGGGCTGAGCGCGGGGGTGCTCAACCCCCAGGTCACCGGCCTGATCCAGGAGCTGTTCCGCGGCGGCGAGCGGGCGAGGGCCTTCGGGCTGTTCGGGGCGACGATCGGGGTCTCGACCGCGCTGGGCCCGCTGATCGGCGGCCTCATCATCCAGGCGGCCGGGCCAGAGGCCGGATGGCGGTGGGTGTTCTTCGTCAACGTGCCCGTCATGGCGGTCGTGCTGCCCCTCGCCTGGCGGTGGCTGCCGCGCGCGGCGCCCCGGCGGTCCGCGCGGTTCGACCACGTCGGCCTCGCGCTCATCGGCCTGACCACCGTCGGACTCATGCTGCCCCTGGTGACCACCACGGGCGTGGGCGACGACCCGGCGCGGTGGTGGTGGTGGGCGGCGGCCGCGGTGGTGGGCTCGTGCGCGGTCGCCTGGGAGCGCCGGTACCAGCGCCGCACCGGCGCCGCGGTGCTCGACCCGGCGGTGCTCGGCCAACGGTCGTTCCGCAACGGCGCGCTGCTCGGCTTCGCCTACTTCTCCGGGTTCACCGCGGTGTTCCTCGTGATCACGCTGTACCTGCAGACCATCCTCGGCTACACGGCCTTGCAGGCGGGACTGGTCGGCATGCCGTTCGCCATCGCGTCGGCGGGGACCGCGGCGCTGTCCGGGCGGCTGGTGGTCAAGCACGGGCGCCGTGTGGTGGTGCTCGGGCTGATCCTCGTGCTGATCGGCCTCGCCGCCACCGACCTGGCGTTCCGCACGCTCGACGGGGCGACCGTGGGCTGGGTCGTGGCGGCCACCCAGCTCGTCACCGGCGCGGGAAGCGGGCTCGTGATCGCGCCGAACCAGACGCTGACGCTCGAGCGGGTGCCGGTCGGATCGGCGGGGGTCGCGGCGAGCATGCTGCAGCTCGGCCAGCGGGTCGGGTCGGCGCTCGGCGTCGCGGTGAACGTCGCTGTGTTCTACGCCACGCTGGCCGCGGGCGGAGCCGGTGGGCTCGCCGTCGGGCGCGCATTCCTCGTCACGTCGGCGCTGGTCGCGGTCGCCCTGGTCGTGGCCCTGGTGGACGCCCGCACCCGCTCGACGGGCGGCGCGCCGCAGGGCGGGACCGCCGCTCGCGCGACCGCGTAGAATTGGCACTCGTGCCCCAGGAGTGCTACCCACGAGGCGCCAGGAGGTGAGATGAACGAGGACCGTCGACTCGACGTGCTGCGCGCGATCGTCGAGGACTACGTCGCCACGCGCGAGCCCGTCGGATCCCGCGCGCTCGCGGACCGGCATGCGCTCGGCGTCTCGCCCGCGACGATCCGCAACGACATGGCCGCGCTCGAGGAGGGCGGGTACATCGCCCAGCCGCACACCTCGGCCGGACGGGTGCCGACCGACAAGGGGTACCGGCTGTTCGTCGACCGGCTCTCGACCGTCAAGCCGCTCTCCGCGCCGGAGAAGCGCGCGATCCAGGGCTTCCTCGACGAGGCCGTGGACCTCGACGACGTGGTGGACCGCGCCGTGCGGCTGCTCGCGCAGTTGACGCAGCAGGTCGCCGTGGTGCAGTACCCGTCGCTGCGCCGCTCGGCGCTGCGGCACCTCGAGCTGGTCCCGGTCGGCGAGCGCCACCTGCTCGTGGTCATCATCACGGACAACGGGCGGGTCGAGCAGCGGACCATCGAGCTGGAGGCCCCGGCGGACGAGGCCGTGGTCGCCCGCCTCCGCATCCGGCTGAACGTGGCAGCTGCCGGGCACCGGCTGGCCGACCTCGACGAGGTGCTGTCCGGGCTGCCCGACGCGTTCGCCCTCGCCGACGAGAAGCTGGTCCGGGCCGTGGTCGGCATCGTCGAGGAGACGCTCGCCGAGGACAGCGAGGAGCGCATCGTGCTCTCGGGCACGGCCAACCTCGCCCGGGGCGGCGGCATGGACTTCGCCCACACCATCAGCCCTGTCCTCGAGGCCCTCGAGGAGCAGGTGGTGCTGCTGCGGCTGCTCGGCGAGATGGCCGAGGACGCCGAGGCCGTCTCGGTCCGGATCGGGCGCGAGACGCAGCACGAGGGGCTCGTCGAGACGAGCTTCGTCACCACCGGCTACGGCGCGGACGGGACCACGGTGGCGCGGATCGGCTCGATCGGCCCCCTGCGCATGGACTACCCCGGCACGATGGCGTCGGTGCGCGCGGTCGCGCGATACCTGTCGCGCATCCTCGCCGGCTGACTTCTCCCCGCCTCCCACAGAAAGCGATCAGTGAGCGACTACTACGAGATCCTCGGCGTGCCGCGTGACGCGAGCCCCGAGCAGATCAAGAAGGCCTACCGGCGGCTCGCGCGCGAGCACCACCCGGACGTCGCGGGCGAGGGCGCCGGGGAGGACAGGTTCAAGGAGGTCTCGCGCGCCTACGAGGTGCTGTCGAACCCCGAGAAGCGGCGGATGTACGACCTGGGCGCCGACCCTTCGTCTCCCGGCGGCGGCATGGGCGGCGGCTTCGGCTTCCAGGACATCTTCGAGACGTTCTTCGGCGCGGCCGCAGGCCAGAGCGCGCAGCGCGGGCCGATCCCGCGGGCCCGCCGCGGCCAGGACGCGCTGGTGCGCCTGGACGTCGACCTCGCCGAGGCGACGTTCGGCGCCCACCGCGAGGTCCACGTGGACACGGCCGTGCTGTGCCCCACCTGCTCGGGCTCGTGCTGCCGGCCGGGTACCTCGCCGCGCACCTGCGACGCCTGCGGCGGGCGGGGCAGCGTGCAGCGCGTGGCGCGCTCGTTCCTGGGCCAGGTCATGACCTCGCAGCCCTGCGCGGCGTGCCACGGCTTCGGCACCGTCATCCCCGAGCCCTGCCCGGAGTGCTCGGGCGAGGGCCGGGTCCGCTCGCGCCGGACGCTCGAGGTCGACATCCCGGCGGGCGTGGACACCGGCACGCGGATCAAGCTGACCGGCCAGGGCGAGGTCGGCCCGGCCGGCGGACCCGCCGGCGACGTCTACCTGGAGATCCGGGAGCGCAAGCACGACACCTTCGTGCGGCGCGGGGACGACCTGCACTGCACGCTCGAGGTGCCGATGACCGCCGCGGCGCTCGGCACGATGCTCACCCTCGAGACCCTGGACGGCCCGCGCGAGGTCGACCTGCGACCGGGCACGCAGCCCGCCCAGGTCGTCACCCTCAAGGGGCTGGGCGTCGGGCGGCTGCACGTGGGCGGTCGCGGCGACCTGCACGTCCACGTCGACGTGCGGGTGCCCACCGACCTGGACGACGAGCAGGTGGACCTGCTGCGGCGCCTGGCGATGGCTCGCGACGAGGAGCGGCCGGACACCCGGCTCGCGGCCTCGCACTCGGGGGTCTTCTCCAAGCTCCGCGAGAAGCTCGCCGGGCGCTGAGGGTGAGCGCTCCGGTCTTCCTGGCGCCGCCGGGCTCGTTGGACGACGTCGCCCCTGGCGGGACGTACACGCTCGAGGGCGCCGAGGCGCGCCACGCGGGCGTCGTCCAGCGCCGGGCCGCTGGTGAGCGCGTCGACGTCGTCGACTGCGCCGGCGTCCGGCTCGAGTGCACCGTGGCCGCGGTGGGCGGCGAGGGCGTGCGGCTCGACGTGGTCGACGTGGTCCGAGAGCCGGCCCCCGACGTGAGCCTGGTGCTGGTCCAGGCGCTCGCCAAGGGAGACCGGGACGAGCTCGCGATCGAGGCCGCGACCGAGGTGGGCGTCGACGCGGTGTTGCCGTGGCAGGCCGAGCGGTCGGTCGTGGTGTGGCGCGGCGACCGCGCCGCCAAGAGCCGCGCGCGATGGCTCGGCACGGTCCGGGCGGCGGCGAAGCAGTCGCGGCGCGCGCGGGTCCCCGACGTGGGGCTGGCCGTCGACGGGCGGGCGCTGGCCGCTCGCGTCGCGGCGACGGTCGCCGCCGGCGGTGTCGCGCTCGTGCTGCACGAGGAGGCGAGCGCGCCGCTCGCCGACACTCCGCTGCCCACGGCCGGCGAGCCCGGCGCCCCGGCGCCCGAGGTGCTGGTGGTGGTCGGCCCCGAGGGCGGCATCTCGCCCGCTGAGCTGGGCGCCCTGCGCGACGCGGGAGCCGTCGCCGTGCGGCTCGGCCCGCACGTGCTCCGCACCTCCACCGCGGGGCCGGTCGCGCTGGCGATGCTCGCGCAGCGCCTCGGGCGCTGGGGCTGACGGCCCGCCGTCGCCAGCCGACGAGGCGCGTCAGGGCGCGCAGTGATCGGTAGGATGGGGAGGTCGAGCGACACCTGGACCGAAGGAGAGCAGCGGCGAAAGCCGAGCACATGGCCGAGAGCACATCCGCACCGCGCGCGAGCACCGTGGGCGGCGCCCGGGTCGAGCACCGGATCACCGTCCCGCCTGCCGTGTCGATGGTCGAGCTCCTCGGGCTCCGCGACGAGGTGTTGCGCGCCATCGAGGCTGGCTTCACCGGCGTCGACATCCACGTGCGCGGCAACGAGGTGTCCCTGGCCGGGCCCGCCGGCGACGTGGCCCTCGTCGCGCGCCTGGTCGACGAGCTGGTCGAGATGGCCCTCAGCGGGACGCCGCTGACGCCCGACGTGGTGTCCCGGACCGTCGAGATGCTCGCCAACGGAGTCGTGGGCCGTCCCGCCGACGTCCTCTCGTTCAACATCCTCTCCTCGCGCGGCCGGACCATCCGCCCCAAGACCGCCGGGCAGAAGGACTACGTCGACGCGATCGACCGGCACACCGTCACGTTCGGCATCGGGCCGGCCGGCACCGGCAAGACGTACCTCGCGATGGCCAAGGCGGTGCAGGCCCTGCAGGCGCGCCAGGTCAACCGGATCGTCCTCACCCGGCCGGCGGTCGAGGCGGGAGAGCGGCTCGGGTTCCTGCCCGGCACCCTCAACGACAAGATCGACCCGTACCTGCGCCCGCTGTACGACGCGCTGCACGACATGATCGACCCCGAGTCGATCCCGCGGCTCATCGAGGCGGGCACCATCGAGGTCGCGCCGCTCGCGTACATGCGCGGCCGCACCCTCAACGACTCCTTCATCATCTTGGACGAGGCGCAGAACACCTCGACCGAGCAGATGAAGATGTTCCTCACCCGCCTGGGCTTCGGCTCCAAGGTGGTGGTCACGGGAGACGTGACCCAGGTCGACCTGCCCGCCGCGACGGCCTCCGGGCTACGCACGGTCGAGTCGGTCCTCGCCGACGTGGACGACGTCGAGTTCTGCCGGCTGACGTCGTCCGACGTGGTTCGTCACCGGCTCGTCAGCGACATCATCGACGCGTACGCGCGCTGGGACAGGTCATGAGCATCGAGGTCAACAACGAGTCCGGCGCCGAGGTCGACGAGGCGGAGTTCGCCGCGCTCGCCCGCTACGTGCTGGATGCCATGCACGTCCACCCGCAGACGGACCTGTCCATCCTGCTCGTCGGCACGGACGTCATGTCCGAGCTGCATGTGCAGTGGATGGACGAGCCCGGCCCCACCGACGTGCTCTCCTTCCCGATGGACGAGCTCCGCCCCGGGCGCGAGGGCGAGCAGACGCCCGCCGGCCTGCTTGGCGACGTGGTGCTCTGCCCCGAGGTGGCTGCCGAGCAGGCCCGGGTGGCCGGGCACTCCACGGCCGAGGAGCTCCTGCTGCTGACCACGCACGGGATCCTGCACCTGCTGGGGTACGACCACGCCGAGCCGGAGGAGGAGAAGGAGATGTTCGCGTTGCAGCGCCAGCTCCTTCTGACGTTCCTGGCCGGTCGATGACGCAACCGCCCGTCGGGCTCCTGCTCGTCCTCGCCGTGGTGGGGATCCTGCTGGCGGCCGCGCTGAGCGCCAGTGAGGTGGCGGTGCTCCGGGTGACCCGCGCCGCCGTCACCGAGCTGTACAGCACGCGCCACGCCGCAGCCGATCGCGTCCGCAAGGTCGTCGAGCACCCGGTGCGCGTCTCCTCGTCGGCGGCGTTCGTGCGCCTGCTCTGCGAGATGACCGCCACCGTCTGCCTCACCCTGATCGTGGCGTCCAGCGGCTGGCCGTGGTGGACCGTGCTGATCGTCGCGGGGGTGCTGTGCGCGCTGGTGGCCTACCTGCTGGTGCGGGTGAGCCCGCGCACGCTCGGGCGCCAGCACCCGGTCACGGTGCTTGTCGCGTTCTCGCGGCTGCTGCTCGTCGTCTCGACGGTGGTCGGCGGCTTCGCCCGTGCCGCGCCCGCGGGCCGGACCGTCGAGGCCGAGGACGAGCTGCGTGACATGGTGCAGCGGGTCAGCGAGTCGGACGTGATCGAGGACGACGAGCGGGACATGTTCCGCTCGGTGCTCGAGCTCGGCGACACGCTCACCCGCGAGGTGATGGTGCCGCGCACCGACATGGTGACCACCGGCGCCGACACGCCGCTGCGCAAGGCGCAGTCGCTGCTGCTGCGCTCCGGCTACTCGCGGGTGCCGGTGGTCGGCGACTCGGTCGACGACCTGCGAGGCGTGCTGTACCTCAAGGACCTGGTGCGGCGGCTCGCCGACGACCCCCAAGCCGCGTCGGCGCCCGCCGCGTCGATCGCCCGGCCCCCGGTGTTCGTCCCCGAGTCCAAGCCCGTCGACCAGCTGCTGCGCGAGATGCAGGCCGGCTCGTCGCACATCGCGATCGTCGTCGACGAGTACGGCGGCATCGCCGGGCTCGTGACCATCGAGGACGCCCTCGAGGAGATCGTCGGCGAGCTCACCGACGAGCACGACCGCTCCGGGCCCGCGGTCGAGGACCTCGGCGACGGCGTCATCCGCGTCCCCGCGCGGCTCGGCAAGGACGAGCTCGGCGAGCTGTTCGGCCTGCAGGTCGAGGACGACGACGTCGACAGCGCCGGCGGCCTCCTGGCCAAGGCCCTGGGCAAGGTCCCCCTGCCCGGGTCGGTGGGGGAGATCCACGGACTGCACCTGGTCGCCGAGCAGGCTGGCGGCCGGCGCAAGCAGATCATCACCATCCTCGCGAGCCGCATCACCCGAGACGACGAGGCCGACGAGCCCGACGACCATGACGACTTCCCCTCACGACGCTGACACTGGAGCCACCCGAATGACCTTCCGCTCAGGATTCGCCTGCTTCGTCGGGCGGCCGAACGCCGGCAAGTCCACCCTCACCAACGCGCTCGTCGGGCAGAAGGTCGCGATCACCTCCGGCCGCCCGCAGACCACGCGGCACACCGTGCGCGGCATCGTGCACCGTGACGACGCGCAGCTCGTGCTGGTGGACACCCCCGGCCTGCACCGCCCCCGCACCCTCCTGGGGGAGCGGCTCAACACCCTGGTCCGCGACACCCTCACCGAGGTCGACGTCGTGGGCTTCTGCCTGCCCTCCGACCAGAAGGTCGGGCCCGGGGACCGGTACATCGCCGAGCAGCTCAGCGAGCTGGCGCAGGGCCCGGGGAGGACGCCGGTGGTGGCGATCGCCACCAAGGCGGACCTGGTGGGCAAGCAGCGCCTCGCCGAGCACCTGCTGGGCATCTCGCAGCTGGGGGACTGGGCCGACATCGTCCCGGTGTCCGCCGAGTCGGGCTACCAGGTCGACGTGCTCGAGAAGGTGCTCGTGGGCCACCTGCCGGAGGGCCCCGCGCTGTACCCCGAGGGCGAGCTCACCGACGAGCCCGTGGCCGTGATGGTCGCCGAGCTGGTGCGCGAGGCCGCGCTCGAGGGCGTCCGCGACGAGCTTCCGCACTCGCTCGCCGTGGTGGTCGACGAGATGCTGCCCCGCGAGGGTTCCACGGAGGAGCGGCCCATGCTCGACGTCCGGGTCAACCTGTTCGTGGAGCGCGACAGCCAGAAGGCGATCATCATCGGCAAGGGCGGCTCGCGGCTCCGCGAGGTCGGCACGCAGGCCCGTCAGGGGATCGAGGCCCTGCTCGGCACGCGGGTCTTCCTCGACCTGCACGTGAAGGTCGCCAAGGACTGGCAGCGGGACCCGAAGCAGCTCGGCCGCCTCGGCTTCTGACGCGTCGATGTCCTCCCACGCACCGGGGCACGACCTGTCCCCAGTGCCGGATCGCGTCGTGCGCGATACTGGCCCCATGCCCTTCCGCATCGCAGGGAGCACCGCGGTGGGCATCCTCATCCTGGCCTTCATCGGCGCGATCATGGGCCCCCAGTGGGACCCGGCGCCCCTGAGCGAGGCCCTGCCCCGCGAACGGGTGTCCACGACGATCGGCGGCGCGCTCCCACGCCAGCAGTACGACGTGCGGGTCAGCCAGATCACCGTCGAGCTGGACGGCTCCAGCGTCGACGCCCGGCTGATGGAGCCCGTCGGGGCTCCCGAGGGCAGGCCCGGCGTGGTGTTCGTCCACGGCGCCGGCACCGGGCAGTCCGAGAGCGCGTTCGGCGCCCAGACCCAGGCGCTCGCGGCCGCCGGCGTGGTGACGCTCGTGCCGAGCAAGCGGCTGGACACCTACTCGACGAGCCATCGCGACTACGTGGAGATGGCCGCGGACTACGAGAGGTCGGTCCGGGCGCTGCGCGAGGTGCCCGGCGTCGACCCGGGCAAGGTGGGGGTCTACGGCGAGAGCGAGGGCGCCTGGATCGCGCCGGTGATCGCCGCGCGCGATCCCGAGGTCGCCTTCGTGGTGCTCGTCTCGGCGCCCGTCGTGCCGCCGCGCCAGCAGGCCGCGTTCGCCACCGACGCCTACCTGCGCAACACCGGGGTGCCTGGCGGGGTTTTCCGCGCCATCCCGCGCGCCGTCGGGATCTCGCTGCCGGGCGGCGACTTCGAGTACGTGGACTTCGACGTCGCGCCGTTCCAGCGCCAGATGACCCAGCCGGTGCTCGTCGTCTACGGCACCGCCGACCTGTCCATGCCGATGGTCCAGGGCGCCGAGCAGATCATCCGCGACACCGCCATCGTCGGGAACACCGACATCACCGTCCGGTACTACGAGAACGCCAACCACGGCCTGAAGGTCGACGGCAAGGTCTCGTCGGTCTTCCTGCGGGACCTCGCGGACTGGGTGGCCGGACTGCCGTCCACCGCCGGCGCGGCGCCGCGCATCGCCGGCGCGGACCCGGTCCAGCTCTACGCGGCGGCGCCGGTGCCGACACCGCGCTGGCTCGGCGACGGCGACGTGGTGCTCGGGGTCGCGGTCGTCGGGGCCGGCCTCGTCGCCCTGGGCCCGGTGATCCTGCTCGTCGCGGCAGCCCTCCGGCGCGTCCGCGGACAGCCCTCCGACAGCGCCATCGCGCCGGGCATGGCACTCCGCACGTGGCTCCTGGGAGTGCTGTCGCTGCTGACCGTGGGCGCGCTCATCTGGTACCTGTTGGCCGTGGCGCGGCTCGCCCTCGGCTACGAGCGCAACGTCTGGATCGTGCAGGGCGGCTGGTTGGCGGTGCGCGTGCTGGGGATCGCCGCCGTGGTGGCGGGGGTGCTGCTCATCGAGCGGGCGCGCCGCGTGCGGGAGTCCGGCGCCGCGATCGCCCGTGGCGCGGTCGCCATCGGGTCGTTCGCGACGACGGTGCTGGGCGCGGCGGTGCTGCTGGTCGTCCTTGCCTACTGGGGGGTCTACCAGCTGGGCATCTGACCCGGTGGGCGGTGGTACGCATCTGCCTCTCAACTAAGGCACGATGTGGGCCGATACATCAAGATCGGGGGCGCGTGCCGCCCCGGACAAGTTCGTGGGGGTGAGTCTTTGCGCACGTCGTGGGGTTCCGCGACCGATCGCGGGCTCGTGCGCGCGGTCAACGAGGACGCGCTGCTGGCCTACCCGCCGGTGTTCCTCGTGGCCGACGGCATGGGCGGGCACGACGCTGGCGACGTCGCCAGCAGGCTGGCGGTCGAGGAGTTCGCCCAGCTCGCCGGGCAGCCGCACGCCACCTCGGACGACGTGCACGCCTGCTTCACCCGCACCGCGGAGCGGATCCGGGAGGCCCTCGACGGGCGCCCGTGCGGCACCACGGTCTCCGGGGTGGCAGTCGCCGAGCACGAGGGCAGCTCGTACTGGCTGGTGTTCAACGTGGGCGACTCCCGCGTCTACCGCTGGGTGGACGGCCACCTCCGCCAGATCAGCGTCGACCACTCGGTGGTCCAGGAGATGCTCGACAACGGGGCGCTCGACGCGGAGCAGGCGCGCTCGCACCCTGAGCGCCACGTCCTCACGCGCGCGCTCGGCAGCGGCGCCAGCCCCGAGCCCGACTACTGGATGATTCCCGCCGGGCCCCACGACCGGGTGCTGGTGTGCTCGGACGGCCTGACCGGCGAGCTCTCCGACGCGGCGATCAGCGAGGTCCTCGGGCTCTTCGCCGACCCGCAGGAGGCGGCCCAGGAGCTCGTGCGGCTGGCCGTCGACGCGGGCGGCCACGACAACGTCAGCACGGTGGTGGTGGACGTCGCCACCGCCGACGCGGGCGACACCCACATGACGGTCCCACGCGCGGGGGCGGGCCTCGGCCCGGGAGCCTGGGACGAGATGCTCGACGGCGCCACCGTGCCGCGTGCCAGGACGAGGGAGATCTGACGTGAACGTGCCCGAGTACACCCCTGGGACATGGCACGCCGTCGTCGCGCACGGGATGGTGGCGCTGCTGGCTCCGTCCACCCCTGCCGAGACGGTCCGCGCGGTGTGGGACGCCGCGCCCACGCACGGCGGGATCGCCGACCAGCTCGAGGTGCTGCTGCGCGGCGGCATCAGCGGCCTGCAGCCCTTCGCCCTCGTCGACGTCACGTCCGGGCGCGTGCACGCGGCCCTGCGCGGCGAGGTCGAGGTCGAGGTCAGCGGAGCGGGCGGCGCCCGCGTGCTCACGGCCGGCGAGGTCACCACCTGGTCGGAGCGCGTCGCGGAGGGCGCCGATGTCATGACGGTGCGCGTCAGCGGGGCGCCGACGTGGTCCGGGACGACCGCCTGGCCGATCGCCACCGGGGTGGTGCGCGCCGACGGCGTGCGGGTCGCGCTGGCCGCGTCCTCCGAGGCGGGCCTCGCGTCTCCGGTCGTGGCGTCGCCCGTCGACGCGAGCGTCGGCGCGCTGGGCGGCGAGCCGCTGCCCGGCGAGCCCGTGCCCGCTGTCGAGCCGCTGCCTGCGCCCGAGCCCGAGCCCGCTTCCGAGCCCGAGGCCGCCGTGTCGGACGAGCCGGCGCCTGTGGAGCCCACGCTCGCCAGCGAGGCCGTGGTGTGGGCCTCCGAGCTCGAGGGTGGCAGCCATCGGGCGGCCGACCCCGTCGCGGACGCCGGAGGGCTGATCGAGGGCGCGCCCGCCTGGCTGCTGCCGCCCGCCGAGGAGCCCGCCCCTAGCATCGCCTTCGACGCTCCTGCCGCCCCGTCCGCACTGGACGCCCCGCTCGACCAGGTCGGCGGCGCGCCGCAGGCGCCCGCCACCGACGCCTACGGCGGGTCGGAGCCGGCCACGGCCCACCTCCCCATGCCCGGCCAGGAGTCGGTGGTGGCGGAGGCCGAGGCCGTGCTGCACGCCCAGCAGGGAGCCGTCGCGACTGGCGAGGTCCCGCCGGACGACCACGACGGGCTGACCATCCTCAGCAGCGACCTCGTGGCGATCCGCGACCAGCTCCCGTCGTGGGCGGGCGACGAGGTGCCCGGCCCGTTCCGGGTGGTGGCCCCGGCGCCCCCCGCGGTGTCCCGCCTGGTGCTGTCCACGGGCGCGGTCGTCCCGCTCGACCGCTCCGTCCTGCTGGGGCGCGCCCCGCAGGTGCTGCGGGTCACCAACAGCGAGATACCCCGCCTGGTGAGCGTCCCCTCGCCGCAGCAGGACATCTCGCGCACGCACGCCGAGGTGCGCGCCGAGGGCGAGGACGTGCTGGTCACGGACCTGCAGTCCACCAACGGCGTGCTCGTGTCCCGCGACGGCGAGCGCGCGCGACGCCTGCACCCGGGGGAGCCGACGGTCGTGCGCCCCGGTGAGCTCGTCGACCTCGGGGACGGTGTCACGTTCACGGTGGAGCGGGGTACGTGACCGCACGCCGCGAGGCGTCGACGCCACCGCAGATCGCGGGCCACCGGTACGTCCGGGTGCTGGGGCTCGGCGGGTTCGCCGACGTCTTCCTGTACGAGCAGGACCTGCCGCGCCGCTCGGTGGCGGTCAAGGTGCTGCTGGCCGGCTCGCTCGACGACGACCTGCGCTCGGGTTTCCGCACCGAGGCCAACCTCATGGCGCAGCTGTCCCACCACCCGTCCATCGTCACGATCCACCACGCCGACATCGCCCGCGACGGCCGCCCGTACCTGGTCATGGAGTACTGCTCCGGGCCGGCCCTCGCCGAGCGCTACCGGCGTGAGCGGATCTCCGTGCCGGAGGCCCTGCGCATCGGCGTGCGGCTGGGCTCTGCCGTGGAGACGGCGCACCGCGCGGGCATCCTGCACCGCGACATCAAGCCAGCCAACGTCCTGACCACGGACTTCGGCTGGCCGGCGCTCACCGACTTCGGGATCGCCGCCACCACGGGCGCCGGCGCGGGGGCCGCGCTCGGCATGTCGATCCCGTGGTCGCCGCCCGAGCTGCTCGCCCAGCAGCCCCACGGCGACGCCCGCTCCGACGTGTACTCGTTGTCGGCGACGGTGTACTCCCTGCTGGCCGGCCGAACCCCCTTCGAGGTGCCCGGCAGCCCCAACGGGGCCGCCGACGTCGTCGCCCGGATCGAGCGCAGCCCTCTGCAGCCGACCGGCCGCGAGGATGTCCCCGCGTCGCTGCAGGCGGTGCTGGCCCGGGCGATGGCCAAGGACCCGAACGAGCGGTTCGCCAGCGCGGCCGCTTTCGCACGGGCGTTGCAGCAGGTCGAGGCGTCGCTCGGCTTCGCGGTGACGCCGCTCGACCTGCCCGACGACGCGCGCCTGGCGCCCCCGAACCCCGCCCACCTGACGTCGGCGCAGGACGCGCCGGCGGGCGACGACGCGACCCGGCTCCGCCCGGTGATCAGCATCGACGCGTCCGGGCTCCCGGCGGAGATGTCCTCGCGCACCCATGCGGGCGCGCCCCTGCCCGAGCTCGACGGGCCCTCCCAGGTGCGGCTGAACCTCCCGCAGACGGCCAGGATCCCCGGCGCGGCGGCCCCGGTCCCGACGCCCGGCGGCGAGGGTGCAGCGCGCCCCGGCGCTGACGCGGCGCCCGCGGCGGGCCAGTCCGACCCCGCGGCGCCTGACGCCCGCCGCCGCAGGCGCGTGGCGGTCAGCTCCGTCTCGGGCGTTCTCGTCGTGGCGGCGCTCGCCGGGGTCGCCGCCCTGACCCTCGGCGGCCGGGCCGACGCCCCGCCCAGGCCCATGCCGATGCCGACTGTGAGCGAGCTCGCCCGCCCGACCCTCGGCGGGGTGTCCTCCGTGGTGCCCGCGCCCGCCGACCTCGTGGGCCGACGGACCCCCAGCGGCGTCGAGTTCACCTGGACGAACCCCGACCCGGCCGAGGGCGACCAGTACCTGTGGGGGGTGCGGACCGCGACCGGCGGGGCCGAGCTCGAGCTCGTGGGGGAGCGTCGCGTGTCCGTCCCGGCCTCGGCCGATGAGACCGTGTGCGTCGAGGTGTCGATCGTCCGAGCGAACCGCGCGTCCTCGGCGTCGCCCGCGGAGGCCTGCGCGTCATGAGACTGCTCGCAGCCCGCCGTCGCGTCGCCCAGGCGGCCGCCCTCGTCACGGCCCCTGCCGTGCTCCTGGTGCTGGCCCTGGTGAACCCCGGCTTCCCCCTCGCCCGGGTCGACCTCAATGACGCCGGCGTGTGGCTGACCGCCACCGAGTCGTTGCGGCTCGGACGCCTGAACGCGCAGGTCGAGGAGCTCAACGCGGGACTGGTGACGACCGGCAGCCGTTTCGACGTGCTGCAGGACGGCGCGGACGTGCTGCTGGTCGAGCCCGTCACCGTGTCCCTGGTGGACCCGGCCACGGTCACGCTCGCCGCCCAGGTCGCCGTGCCCTCGGGCTCCGAGGTGTCGATGGGCGGCGGGACGATCGCGTTGGTCGACCCGGACGGCGACGCGTGGGTGCGTCCCGTCGCGCAGCTCGGCGGGCTCGCGCCCGCGGCGGACACGCCGGACATGGTGCTCGGCGCGGGTGGCCGCGTGGTGGTCACCGACTCGGGGGTGGCCTACGGCGTGGACGCCGAGACCGGCGACGTCACGCGGGTCGCACTGGTCGACGGGCAGCCGCAGGCCGAGCCCGCGGGGACGCTCGGGGCCCCGGTCGAGCAGCTCACCGCGGTGGGCGACGAGCCGGTGGGCCTCAGCAGCGACACCGTGCGCAGCCGCCGGGCGGCTGTGCCGCTCGAGGGCGGGCGCGACGTGGTCCTGCAGCAGCCCGGCCCGGCCCATGACACGGTGCTGGTGGCGACACGGGACGCCTTGCTCGAGGCGCCGCTCGGCGGTGGCGACGTGGCACGTCATGCCACCACGGGCCAGGGCGTGCCTGCCGCGCCGGTGCGGCTCGACGGCTGTGCGCACGGCGCCTGGGCCTCGGGCTCCGGCTCGTACCTGCGGCGCTGCGGCGAGGGCAAGCCGGAGGTGCTGGACCTCGAGGGCATGACCACCAGCGACGAGCTGACGTTCCGGGTCAACCGCGGCGTCGTGGTGCTGAACGACACCCTGCGCGGCCGGCTGTGGATGCCGATGGAGGACGTCGCGCTCCGCGAGCCGAACTGGCAGGACATCGTCCCCGAGGACGAGCCTGAGGAGAGCCAGGAGGAGGCCGAGGGCGCCGCGACCACCCAGGACCTCCTCGCGGAGTGCGGCGCCGAGTCGTCCGCCCCGCAGGCCCAAGACGACGTCTTCGGAGTGCGCCCGGGACGGACGATGATCCTGCCGGTCATCGACAACGACTCCTCCTCGGACTGCGGGATCCTCGCGGTGAGCGAGTTCGACCCCCTGCCCGAGGAGTTCGGCACGCTCCAGGCGATCTACGGAGGGCGCGCGCTGCAGGTCCGGGTCAACCCCGACGCCGCGGGGACTGTCGTCTTCACGTACACGATCTCGGACGGGCGGGGCACCAGCGCCCCGTCGACGGCCGACGTGCAGCTCACGGTCCGCGACCCGGGCATCAACGACGCGCCAGTGCAGAGCCGGATCGGCTCGCTGAGCGTCGAGCAGGATGCGCACGCGCAGTACAACGCCCTGGCCGACTTCACCGACCCCGACGGCGACGACCTCACGCTGGTCGACGCGACGGCGACGTCGGGCACGGTCCGGTTCCGGCAGGACGGGATCGTCACGTATCAGGCGGACGGCGGGACGCTGGGCCGCACCGAGGTCCGGCTGCTGGTCTCGGACGGCCAGGAGACCGTCGAGGGCACGCTCGTCGTGGACATCCGAGCCGCGGGCTCGCTGGCGCCCCAGATCGACCCGGTGCACGCGGTCACCTACGTGGACCAGCCGGTGCGGCTGCAGCCGCTCGACGCCGTGCGCACCAGCGGCAAGGAGCCGGTGCGCCTCGCGGGGGTCGACGACCTGCCCGGCGCCAAGATCACCACCGACCTCGCCGCCGGCACGTTCACGTTCAGCGCCCCGCGCCCCGGCACCTACTACGTGAGCTTCGTCGTGGTGGCGGCCCCGCAGCAGGCCACGGGCCTGGCCCGGGTGGACGTGCTCGAGTGGCCGTCGCAGGTCGAGCCGCCCGTGGCGGTGCGGGACCGGGTGTCCCTGGCCCCTGGCCGCGAGGTGACCGTGGCGCCGCTGGCGAACGACTCCGACCCGGCCGGCGGGGTGCTGGTGCTGCAGTCCGTGGACACGCCCGAGGACTCCGGGCTGCGGGTCGCCATCCTCAACCACGAGCTCGTGCGGATCTCCGCGACGCGCACCCTCACCGCCCCCGTGTCGCTCACGTACACGGTGTCCAACGGCGCGGCGTCGGCGGTCGGGGAGATCGCCGTCCACCCGGTGCCCGCGTCCGCGGTCGCGCAACCGCCCGTCGTGGAGAACCTCGAGGTGAGCGTGCGCACCGGGGGAGTCGTGACGGTGCGGGTGCTCGACCACGCCTACGACCCTGACGGCGACGCGCTCTCCGTCGTGCCAGCCCTCGCCGAGCCGCTCGGGGAGGGCGAGGGCCTGCTCTTCGTCTCGGGCGACGTGCTCCGCTACCAGGCCCCCGCGACCCCGCTCACCGCCCACGCGACCTTCGTCGTCCGCGACGAGACCGGCAACGAGACCGCGGCGACCCTGACGGTGCGGGTGCACGCGTCGGACGCCACCAGCAAGTCGCCGCCCCGCCCGCGCGACCTCACCGCCCGAGTCTTCGAGGGCGAGGCCATCCGCATCGCGGTGCCCCTGGTGGGCATCGACGACGACGGCGACGGCGTGACGCTGCTCGGCGTGGCGGTGGCGCCCACCAAGGGGCGGGTCATCGACTCGGGGGCCGACTGGCTCGAGTACGAGGCGCTGCCCAACGAGACGGGCACCGACTCGTTCACCTACGCGGTCGAGGACTGGACCGGGCAACGGGCCGTCGCGACCATCCGGGTCGGCATCAGCCCCCGGCCCGCGGAGAGCGCCCAGATCGTGGCCCGCAACGACGACGTGACCGTGCGGCCCGGCCAGCGGGTCGAGGTGCGCGTGCTGGCCAACGACATCGACGCCAGCGGTGGCGAGCTCGCCCTCGCCGAGGAGCTCGACATGGCCGAGGGCATCGATGCCAAGGTCGAGGGCCGGCGGATCATCGTCCAGGCGCCGCCGAGCCCCGGCGTCCTGCAGATCGCGTACACGGTGACCAACGGCCGCGGCGGCAGGGACTCCGCGGTGCTCACTGTCAACGTGCTCGAGGACGCGCCCGTGCTGCCTCCGGTGGCCCGTGACGTCGTGGTGCCGGCGATCGACACCCTCGGCCGGGAGAGCGTCGAGGTCGATGTGCTCGCGGTGGCGCAGAACCCGAGCGGGCCGCTGAGCGACCTCGAGGTGTCGGTGCCCGACTCGGCGGCGGGCGTCGCGTCGGTCACCCCCACCGGCAGCGTCGTCATCACGCTCGGGGAGCACGCCCAGACGGTGCCGTACCTGCTGACCAACACGACCGCGCGCAGCACCGCCCGGACGTACGCGTTCATCACCGTGCCCGCGCTGGGGTTCTTCCCGCCGACGCCACGCCCCAAGGCGCCCGAGCTGCGGGTGGCGTCCGGCGAGCAGATCGTGATCCCGCTCGACGAGCAGGTGCAGGTGGCGCCAGGGCGCGTCGCGACGATCGCGGACCCGTCCGCGGTGCAGGCCACCAAGTCCGACGGGTCCCACCTGGTGCGGGACGCCACGACGCTGGTGTTCACCTCGGCGTCCGGGTATGCCGGCCCGGCGTCCATCACGGTGCCTGTGACGGACCGGACGAGCGTCTCGGACACCACCGGCCGCACCTCCGTCATCACCCTGTCGATCACGGTGTACGCGGTGGACGACCACCCCCCGAAGTTCATCGCGCCGACGATCGCCGTGGCGCCGGGCGAGGAGCCGGTGGCGGTGGACCTGCGGACGCTCACCACCGGCCCCGAGGGGGCCACCGGCAGCGCGGACCTGTACTCGTACCAGCTGCGCTCCGCCGTCCCCTCCGGGTTCACCGCCACCCTGGACGGCTCGGTGCTGCGCGTCGCGGCGGGCCGCACCACCGCCAAGGGCACGATCGGCTCGATCGACCTCACGCTCGGCTATGGGCGGGCGGGGTCGATGGAGGTCACGGTGGACCTGCGGACGACCGCGAGCACCCGGGCCATGCCCCGGGTCCTCGACCGCCGCATCACGGACGGGGTGCAGGGGCGCGAGGTCACCGTCGACGCCCTCGCGGGGGCGCGCAACCCCTTCCCGGACAGCCCGCTGACCATCGTCGAGGCCGTCGTCGAGACGCCCGGCTCCGGCACGGCGTCCCTGTCCGGCGCCAACGTCGTGGTGCGGCCGGGAACCGACTTCGTCGGAGAGATGGTCGTCCGGTTCGGCGTGCGCGACGCCACCGGCGACCCGGACCGGCAGGTCGAGGGCCGCATCACCGTGGTCGTGCGCGGCAAGCCGGCCACCCCCAAGGCGCCGCGGGTCGTCGAGGTCCGCGACCGCACCGTCGTGCTCAGCTGGGACGCCCCGGACGACCGCGGTGAGCGGATCACCGGCTACCGCGTGACGCCCACCCCGGCCGCCGGCGCCGGGTCGCGCCAGTGCGCCAGCACCACGTGCACGATCGACAACCTCACCAACGACGTCGAGTACACCTTCACGGTCGCCGCGCTGAACGCGGTGGACTGGTCCGAGCCGAGCCCGGCGTCGGCGACGGCGCGGCCCGACGCCGTGCCGGACAGGCCCGAGCCGCCGACGCTCGTCTCGGGCGACGGGCAGGTCAGCGTGTCGTGGACCGCGCCGACGAGCCCTGGCTCGCCGGTGTCCCGGTACGACGTGATGATCTCGCCGGCGCCCGGCAGCGGCAGCGCCACCCAGACCACCTCGTCGCTGGGCGCCACGTTCAACGGTCTGCGGAACGGCACCGCGTACACCGTGCAGGTGCGCGCCTACAACAGGCTCCCCGAGCCCAGCGCCTGGAGCACGCCGTCGGCGCCGGCCACCCCGGCGAAGGCCCCGGAGGCGCCCATGCCGCGTGCCGTCGGCACCGTCACCGGGTGGTTCGGCACCACCGGCCGCATCGACGTCGACTGGGACGCCCCGGCGGACAACGGCGCGCCGATCACCGGGTACCACGTCTCCGTGGACGGGGGCCCGCCCGTGGCCAACGGGACGTCCAACCATTTCGTGATCGCCGAGGCCGAGCGCGGCAAGACCTACGAGATCCGGGTCCGCGCCGTGAACCGGGCGGGCGAGTCCGCCTGGGGGGTCGTCACGGGCACCACGTACAGCGCGCCGGACACCCCGAAGGGGCTGTCGGCGACGACGTCGGGCACCGCGTTCGGCGCCGGCGCCGTGGTGCTGGCATGGACGGCGCCCGCCGACGCCGGAGGCCGAGGCATGTCGATCAAGCACTACGAGATCGAGGGCTACGGCACGACGAGCTCCCGCGCCTTCACCATCCCCGCCACGGGCGGCACGACGGTGACCGCACGGATCCGCGCCGTCAACACGCGCGACCTGGCCAGCGAGTGGGCGACGTTCACCGGCGTCACCGTGCGGACAGTGCCCCAGCAGCCGAGGCTCACCGTCGCGGCGGGAGCAGTCGACCAGGTCTCCATCGTGGTCGCCGACGGCGCGGACGGCGGATCGCCGATCGACCGGCGGCAGCACCGGGTCAACAGCAGCCGCGCGTTGGGCGACGATCGGGACTGGGTCACCGGCGCGCCTCCGGCGGTGCACGGGCAGGCGGGCGGAGACGTCACCATCGACTACCGGGTCGGGAACGCCGTCGGCTGGTCTGAGCCGGTCCGTCAGACGGCCCAGCCGGGCCGGGCAGCGGTCCCCGACGCCCCGGGACAGCTGACCGCGTCCTCCCCGGGCGCCGAGGTGCTCGACTTCGCCTGGACGGCGCCGGTCGACAACGGGCGGCCGGTCACCGGCTACGAGTGGGAGATCCTCCGCGGCGCGGCGGTGCTCAAGCGTGGCTCGGTGGGCGCCGGCGTCCTGGGCGTGGCCCGGGAGACCGTGCCCGGGGGCGGCGCCGTCACGGTCCGTGTGCGCGCCGTCAACGCCGTCGGGCCCAGCGCCTGGGCCACGTCGGCCGAGATCGCCGTCCCGGCCACGAGCGGATGAGCCGGATGAGCCGCTAGACGTCCGCGGCCGCGCCGTGCCAGGGCGCGCCGCCTTGAGACCTTCGCTGAACCAGCCCCACCCAGAGAGAGCATCCCGATGACACCTGAGCAAGCGACCTGGTTCGCCGAGACCTTCGGCGCGCTCGTGGACAACGTGGGCCGTGCCCTGCTCGGCAAGGAGCACGCCGTGCGCCTGGCCATGACGGCGATGATCGCCGAGGGCCACCTGCTGCTCGAGGACGCGCCGGGAACGGGCAAGACGTCGCTGGCCAAGGCCATCGCGGCCACGGTGCAGGGCACCCACCACCGCATCCAGTTCACCCCGGACCTGCTGCCCAGCGACGTCACCGGCGTGACCATCTACGACCAGGGCTCGGGACGGTTCGAGTTCCACCCCGGCCCCATCTTCGCCTCGGTGGTGCTGGCCGACGAGATCAACCGGGCCTCGCCCAAGACCCAGTCCGCGCTGCTCGAGGTCATGGAGGAGGGCCAGATCACGGTGGACGGGGTGACCCACCCGGTGGGCCGCCCGTTCATGGTCATCGCCACGCAGAACCCCATCGAGCAGGCGGGCACCTACCGGCTGCCCGAGGCGCAGCTCGACCGGTTCCTGATCAAGACGTCGCTGGGGTACCCGGACCGGGTGGCGGCGGTCGAGATCCTCGCGGGGGCGAAGGACCGCACCACGACGCTGAAGCCGAAGATCACCACCCACGCGGTGGGGGACATGGCCCAGCTGGCCACGACGGTGCACATCGACGCCGCCGTCCTGGACTACGTGGCACGCCTGCTCGAGGCCACGCGCGAGGACGCCCAGACCTCGCTCGGCGCCAGCGTGCGCGGCGGCCTGGCGCTCGTCCGCTGCGCGAAGGTCTGGGCGGCCTCCGAGGGCCGCGCGTACGTCGTGCCGGACGACGTGAAGTCGCTCGCCACGCCCGTGCTCGCGCACCGGCTCATGCTGGACACCGAGGCGGAGTTCGCGGGCGTGACCACCACCCACGTGCTCGACCGGATCGTCGCGGACACCCAGCCCCCGGCCCTGCGGGCGGTCTGACGGTGCTGCCACGCATCAGCCCTGTCGGCTGGGGCGCCGTCATCGGCGCCCTGGCCGGCCTCGTTCTCGGCCGGTGGCTGGGCTGGCTCGAGCTCGCTGCCTTGGGGGCGGCGCTGGGCGTGGCGGTCGTCGTCTCGCTGGTGATGACGGTCGGGCGGGACCGGTACGTGGTGGACCTGTACCTGGCCGACCGGCGTGTGCGGGTCGGGGAGCGGGCCGTCGGCCGCCTCACCGTGCGCAACGCGTCCCGGCGGCGCTCGCTGCCCGCCCGGATCGAGCTCCCGGTCGGCACGGGCGCCGCCGAGCTGCCGCTGCCCTCGCTGTCCGGCGGAGAGGAGCACGAGGACCTCTTCGCCATCCCGACGTCCCGCCGTGCGGTCGTCGTCGTGGGGCCGGTGCGCTCGGTGCGCGGCGACCCGCTGGGCCTGGCCCGGCGTCGGCTGCGCTGGACGGAGCCCGTCGAGCTCTTCGTGCACCCCCGGATCGTCTCGCTCACGGGCGCGAGCTCCGGGCTGCTACGCGACCTCGAGGGGCAGTCCACCCGCGACCTGTCCGACTCCGACCTGTCGTTCCACGCGCTGCGCGACTACGTCGCGGGCGACGACCGCCGGTACATCCACTGGCGCACCACCGCGCGACGCGGGGTGCTGATGGTCAAGCAGTTCGAGGACACGCGGCGCACGCAGACCGTCGTGGCGCTGTCCACCGACCCTCGCGACTACGCCGACGCCGACGAGTTCGAGCTGGCGGTCTCGACGGCCGCGTCCCTGGGCGTCCAGGTGCTGCGCGAGGAGCGTGACCTCGCCGTCCTCGCGGGGCCCGGGCGGTTGCGCGTGGAGACCCCGCCGCGGCTCCTCGACGACTGCGCGGCGCTGGGCCTCGCGCTCGGCACAGCGGGCGCGGGCGACCTCGGCAGGCGGATCGCGCGCGACGCCCCGGAGGCGTCGGTGGCCCTGCTGGTCGCCGGCTCGACCCCGACGGTCGGCCAGTTGCGCGCCGGGGTGCGCCACGTCCCGGTGGGCACCCGCACGGTGGTGCTGACCTGCGCGCTGGGCGCGGACGTCGAGGTGCGCACCCAGGGCTCGTTGACCCTCGGCGTCCTGGGCCGGCTCGACGACCTGCCCCGTGTGCTGCGCAGGGCGCTCGGATGAGCGCCCTGGCTCCCCGCGCCGGCTGGCGGGCCGCGGTCGACGTGCTCGTGCTCGTGGCGGCCCTCGCGGCTGCCCTCGTCCCGTTGGCCCCGGTGTACGGCGCATCGGCCGCCGCACCCGCCATCGCCGGCGGCCTGGTGCTCGGCTCCGGCGTGGCCGTGCTCGGCGCGCTGCGCCGCTGGTCGGCGATCACCGTTGTGGCCGGGCTCGTCCTCGCGTACCTGGTCTGCGGCGGTGCGTTCGCGGCCCCGTCGACCACGGTCGCCGGGGTGCTGCCCACCCTCGGCACGTTCTCGTCGCTCGTGGCGGGCGCCGCGACCTCGTGGAAGCAGATGCTGACGCTGCAGCCACCGCTCGGCGCCGCCTCCAACTTCCTCGTCGTGCCGTTCCTGCTGGCACTGGCCGGCTCCGCGACCGCGGTGGCCCTGACGCTGCGCGCGCGTCCCGCCGTCGCGGCCGTGGCGGCCGTCGTGCCGGTGGCGGTCCTGCCGCTGGCGGTGCTGCTGGGCTCCCGGACCACGGTCGCGCCGGTGGCCGGTGGAGTCGCCCTCGGCCTGGCCATGCTCGGCTGGGCCGCGTGGCGGTCAGGCGCGTTGCGCGCGCGCCGGGTGGCCGCGGTGTCGTCGATGGTGGTGCTCACGGTCGCCGGCGGCCTGCTCGGCGGGCCGGTGGTCGTCGGGGACACGCCCCGGTTCGTGCTCCGCGACGAGCTCGTGCCGCCCTTCGACCCGAGCGACTACCCCAGCCCGCTGTCGGCGTTCCGCAAGCACGTCAAGGACGAGGACGTCGCACTGTTCACCGTGCGCGGCCTTCCCCCGGGTGCCCGGGTGCGCCTGGCCACGATGGACCGGTTCGACGGCGTCGTGTGGAACGTCGCGGGCGACGGCTCCGCGGCCGCGTCGGGGGAGTACCGGCGGGTCGGGCAGAGCATCGAGACGACAGCCCGCGGCGAGCGGGCACGCGTGGAGGTCGAGGTCCACGACCTGACAGGGGTGTGGCTGCCGACGGTGGGCCAGGCCCGCGCGGTGGACGTCGACGGCTCCGCTGCCGCCGACGTCCGCTACAACGACGCCACCGGCTCCGCGGTGCTCACCAGCGGGCTGCGGCCCGGCCTCGCCTACACGCTCGACGTGGTGATCCCCGACGAGCCGTCGGACGAGGTGATCGGCGACGCCTCCACCGCCTCCGTGGTGGTGCCGACCGCCGTCGCCGTTCCGGACGCGGTGGCGGTAGCCGCCGCCTCGGTCGCCCGTGACGCCGGCACGCCGGTGGAGATCGCGCGGAGCCTGCAGAAGGCGCTCGCGGAGGACGGCTTCTTCAGCCACGGACTCGGCGGCGACTACCCGTCGTTGTCCGGCCACGGCGCCGACCGTCTGACGTCCTTGCTGGGCGGCGACCTGATGGTGGGCGACGGGGAGCAGTACGCCTCCGCGATGGCGTTGATGGCCCGCCAGATGGGCTTGCCCTCGCGCGTCGTGATGGGCTTCGTCGCGTCACAGGACCGCGAGGAGGACGGCGCGGGCCAGCCGTCCAGTGAGGACGAGGAGGGTGCCGAGCCCTCCGACGAGGTCACGTACACCGGCGACGACGTCGAGGCGTGGGTGGAGATCGCGTTCGAGGGGCATGGCTGGGTCGCGTTCGACCCGACGCCCCCGCGCACGCAGACCCCGCACGAGGACTCGACGACGTCGCCGTCCGACCCGGAGCCCCAGGTGGTGCAGCCTCCGCCGCCGGTGCCCGAGCCCGAGTCGCCGCCCGAGGACGACACCGAGCAGCCCCAGGCGCAGGACCCCGAGGCCGCGCCCGACGCCCGGCCGTTGTGGCTGAGGGTGGCCATCGTGGCCGGGGCGGTCGCCGTGCCGCTGCTGCTCTTGGCGCTGCCGTTCCTGCTGGTGGTCGCGGTCAAGCTCCGCCGCCGGCGTCGGCGCCGCACGTCCCCCGACCCGGTCGCCAGCGTCGCCGGCGGCTGGGACGAGGTGCTCGACGTGGCCCACGACCTGGGCCTCGCCACGTCGCCGCTGGCCACCCGGCGGGAGACGGCGCGGACGCTGGCCGGCGCCCTCGACGACGCCCGTGCACGCTCCGGCGACCGGGTCGCGGCCGTGGTGCGGGTGCTCGCGGAGGAGGCGGACGCCGTGGTGTTCGGGCCCGGAGCGCCGGGCGAGAACGTCGCCACCGCCTACTGGGCACGGGTGGACGCCGCGCTGTCGCACCTGCGGGCCAGCGTCTCCCGGCGGCGCTGGTGGCGTGCGCGCGTGTCGCTCGCCTCGGCGCGCGAGCGCCGGCGCCGGGCGCGCACCAGCCCGTCCGCCCGCCCCATGCCCAGGTCACGCCCGCAGCACGGCCCAGCCGCCGCCACGCACGAGTCTCGGACGAGGACGCTCGTCGACCAGGAGGTACGCATCCCATGACGTCCGCCGCACCCCGTTACCTGGTGCCCGCGCCGTCCGCGCCGCTGGGTCGGCGCGCCCTCGCCTCGCTCGTTGACGCCGTGCTGCTCGTCCCGGTGGCCGTGGCGCCACTCGGCTCGGTGCTCGCCGAGTGGCTGCGGCAGCTGACCGACTCGGGGTGGGACGCGGTCGACAGCCCGCCGGGCGCGCTCGGCACGATGGCCGTCGCGACGGCGCTCGGCGGCGCCCTCGGGGTGGTGCAGTGGTGGGCCCACGGCGTCCACGGGTGGACGATCGGCCGCCGGCTGACCGGCCTGCGCACGGTCGACGTCCGCACAGGTGATCCGATCGGTATGTGGCGTGCCCTGCAGCGGACCGTGCTGATCGCGGGCGGCGCCCTCGCCTGCCTGGTGGGCCAGTTCCTGGTGCTGGCCTCGCCGCTGTTCGACGGCTCGGGGAGGGGCCGCGGCTGGCACGACCGGCTCACCGGCGCGGAGGTCGTGGATGTGCGCGGCCGGGCGACGACTCGTCGCCCGGCCCGGAGTGGGCCAGCGAGGGGCCGGCGCCCCGAGCACGTCGAGCTCGAGCCGGTCTCGGTGGAGCACCTTGCGGCGCCCGGTGGGGCAGGCCGCGTCGAGCAGCCCACCGGCCCGGCTGCCCTGCCGCGGACGGCAGGGCAGCCCCGGGCGCAGGACGCCCACGCGGCCGCCGCCCGCCGGCTCGACGCGCTGCTGGCCGATCGCCGGCCTGCCACCGGTGGGCTGGTGCTGCCGCCGCTGCGCGAGCCGGGGGTGTCGCCGGATGTCGACACCCGCATGATGGCGGTCGTGCGCCCCGTCCAGTTCGCTGGCGACGCCGCCGCCCGTCGAGATGCCGTCGCCGACCGCCAGCCCGCCCACGGCCAGCCTGTCGACGACTCCCTCGATCCAGCGCTCGAGCTGACGCACCGGGCGCCGGCGCGCGCCCTCGAGCCGCTGGCGGCTCCCGAGCCCTCCGGAGACCCGTCCGTCGCCGAGATCGAGCTGCACGACGGCCGGCTGGTGCGGGTGGCCAGCGCGGCGGTGGTCGGTCGCAACCCGGTGGCTGTGGACGGTGTGCAGGTGGTGCGGGTGGTCGACCCGGGCAGGTCGGTCTCGAAGACCCACCTGCAGATCGGGGTCGAGGGCGACGCGGTCTGGGTGGCCGATCGGGGCTCCACCAACGGCACCCTGGTGACCCTCGCCGACGGCCAGCAGATCGTCTGCGGGCCAGAGCAGCACGTGCGTCTACCGGTCGGGGCCACGGTCTCGTTCGGCAACTGCGGTCTGCGGCTGATCCGAGGCCCGCGAGCCCGCCAGCAGGCCTAAGATCGCGCCATGGCGCCGACGCCGTCCCACCGCATGGAGGCGGTCGAGCTCGTCGAGGAGGACCTCCCCACGAGCCCGACGACGGTGGGCGGGCGCAAGGGCGGGCAGACGGCACGGCCCTCGGCCGAGGAGCCGCCCCCGGGCTCGGAGGCGCCGCCGGGGGCTGCGCGCCGCGGCGTCGCCCGCGCCGTCCGGCGATGGTGGCCGATCGCTCTGCCGCTGGTCCTCGTCGTGGCCGCCGGCTCGGCAGTCTCCGCCCAGCGCGAGAGGGCGCGCGCCGATCGCGTCGCGGCCGTCCCCGGCATGGTGCGGCCGCTCGACGGCGCCCCGAGCGAGCTGTGGCGGGTTCCGGCAGGCCCCGGCGACCAGGTGGTCGCGGCTGGCGGCGGAGTGGCCGTGGTGGGCGACCGCCAGGGGGTGTGGCGTGTGACGGCGGTGGACGCCCGCACGGGTGACGAGCGCTGGTCGACGCGGCTCACCCGCGTCGCGTCGGTCGCGGTCGAGGCTGGCGCCGTGGTCTGCCCGGGCGGCGCCGACGTGGGCGAGCTCCTGGTGTGCCTGGTGCGCGCCCCGGCGCCGGTGTACGCCGACGCCCTGGCCGCGGCGCCAGGGGCCGCGCGCATCGTGGCGCTCGACTCCGCGGACGGGACGGTGGCCGGCGAGTGGGCGGTCGGCGACGCCGTCGTCAGCGTGGCGCGCCGGGGCGACGACGTGGTGCTGGTGACCGAGGACCCGGACGGCATCGTCCACGCCGCCAGGCACGACGCGCTCACCGGCGCCACCCGCTGGTCGTACGAGGCGCGCCAGGCGGTGGGCTCGGACGGCTACGTGGACGTCGCGAGCGCCGAGGCCACCGGCGAGCATCTGCTGCTCGGCGGCTACGGCACCGCGGTGCTCGACCTCGACGACGGCG
The DNA here is from genome assembly GCF_024508335.1 of Cellulomonas chengniuliangii. NCBI lineage: Bacteria > Bacillati > Actinomycetota > Actinomycetes > Micrococcales > Cellulomonadaceae > Cellulomonas > Cellulomonas chengniuliangii. The sequence goes on from NZ_CP101988.1 coordinate 1,298,823, forward strand.
CCGAGCTCTTCTGGGCGCGGTACCTCTCGTTCGTGCTGACGCGATCGGACAGTGAGCGGTTCGGCACCTGGTCGGCCTCTCGCGGCGGCGCCCTGCACGGCGCGTCGGGGCGCAAGCTGCGGGACCTGCCCGCCCTGCCGGTGCGGCCAGCCGTCGACGACGGCACCGCGGACGACGTGGTGGTCCTGGACACCGGCCGCGAGCTCAGCGCGGCCGGCGCGTACACGGGAACACCGCTGTGGACCCTCGACACCGACCTCGAGGTCGCGCTGGTGGTCGCCGGCCACCTCGTCCTCGCGGCGCCGGGGCGCCAGATGAGCGTCGACGCCCACACCGGGGAGGTCGCGTGGGACGTCGCGACCCGGGCCGGCGCGTTCGCCCTGGTGTCCGATGGCGCGCTGGTCCTCACTGCCGAGCCGGGCGCGGACGGCGCGCCCGTCCTGACCGCCCGCGGGGTCGAGGACGGCGTGGAGTACTGGTCCCGGCCGTTGCCGGCGGGCACGTCGTCCCTGGTCGTGGAGGGCGGCGCCCTCCTGGCCCGGACCGCTCACGAGCTCGTCGCGCTCGGCTGACGCCATGGCGCGCCGCAGGTGGGCCCTCCCGGGGAGCGCGGAGTACAGTGGCGACGTGCTGAAGCTCGAGCTGCTCCTCCTTCGTCGCCGCGGCGAGGCCTTGTAGGCCGCATCCTCGCCGCGGTGTTCGGTGTGCCGGCTGCTTCCCACCGACCAGCGAAGGATCACGATGAGCTATCACGACCGCACCCCTCAGCGCCCGTCCGGCATGCCGATCCACAAGTACCGGCCGTTCCACGAGCAGATCACCGTCGACCTGCCGGATCGCACCTGGCCCACCCGGCGCATCACGAAGGCCCCGCGCTGGTGCGCGGTCGACCTGCGTGACGGCAACCAGGCGCTGATCGAGCCCATGAGCCCGGCCCGCAAGCTGCAGATGTTCGAGCTGCTCGTCCAGATGGGCTTCAAGGAGATCGAGGTCGGGTTCCCCTCGGCCTCGCAGACCGACTTCGACTTCGTGCGGATGCTGATCGACGAGGGCCGGATCCCCGACGACGTCGTCATCCAGGTGCTGACGCAGTGCCGGGAGCACCTCATCGAGCGCACCTACGAGGCGATCGCGGGCGCGAGGCAGGCGATCGTCCACCTGTACAACTCCACGTCCACACTGCAGCGCGAGGTCGTCTTCCGCTCGGACGAGGACGGCATCATCGACATCGCCGTGTCCGGCGCCCAGCTGTGCAAGAAGTACGAGCAGACGGTGCCCGGCACCGAGGTGTTCTACGAGTACTCCCCGGAGTCCTACACGGGGACCGAGCTCGAGTTCGCCGCCCGGATCAGCAACGCGGTGCTCGACGTGCTCGAGCCCGCGCCGGAGCGCAAGGTCATCATCAACCTGCCCGCCACCGTCGAGATGGCCACGCCGAACGTGTACGCCGACTCGATCGAGTGGATGGGCCGGAACCTGCGCTACCGCGAGAACGTCATCCTCTCGCTGCACCCGCACAACGACCGCGGCACGGGCGTCGCCGCCGCCGAGCTGGGCTACCTGGCCGGCGCGGACCGCATCGAGGGCTGCCTGTTCGGCAACGGCGAGCGCACCGGCAACGTGTGCCTGGTGACCCTCGGCATGAACCTGTTCAGCCAGGGCATCGACCCGGAGATCGACTTCTCCGACCTGGACCACGTGCGCCGCACCGTCGAGCACTGCAATCAGCTGCCGGTCAACGAGCGGCACCCGTACGGCGGGGACCTGGTGTTCACGGCGTTCTCCGGCTCGCACCAGGACGCGATCAAGAAGGGCCTGGACGCCATGGCGGACGAGGCCGCGGCGTCGGGGCGCGAGGTCGACGAGCTGGTGTGGGCGGTGCCCTACCTGCCGATCGACCCCAAGGACGTGGGCCGCTCGTACGACGCGATCATCCGGGTGAACTCCCAGTCCGGCAAGGGCGGCATCTCGTACCTGATGAAGTCGGAGCGGGACCTGGACCTGCCGCGCCGGCTGCAGATCGAGTTCTCGCACGTGGTGCAGTCGCACACCGACGCGCACGGCGCCGAGGTCACGGCCGACGACCTGTGGCGCATCTTCAACGACGAGTACCTGCCGGTGGAGCCGGGCGGCCCGCTGGCGCCCTGGGGCCGGCTGCGCCTGCGCGGCATGAGCATGACCACGTCCGACGAGGGCTCGGTCACGCTCTCCGCGGACGTCGTCGACCGGGGGCAGCCGCGCACGATCGAGGGATCCGGCAACGGCCCGCTCGACGCCTTCCTGAACGCGCTCGGCGGCCTGGGGATCTCGGTGATGGTGCTGGACTACGCCGAGCACGCCCTCTCGTCCGGCGGGGACGCGACCGCCGCCGCCTACGTCGAGTGCGCGGTCGGCGACCAGACGCTGTGGGGCGTCGGCATCGACCCGTCCACCACGACCGCCTCCCTCAAGGCGATCATCTCCGCGGTGAACCGCGCGCAGCGCTGACCACGGCTCCTCGTCGACGGAGGCCGCCGGACGCCCCACGCGACCGGCGGCCTCTGCCGTGCCCGGTGGCGCCGCATGGAGCAGCCGCCCACTCATTCGAGTGACGTTCGGCGCAGGCGCTGCACAGTCGTGGCCGATGGCCGATGGGCACCCCGGACGAGTGCAGCAGTGCACGGGGGGCGATGCGTGAGGCGGGGTGGACCATCGGCGGCGAGATGGTGGCGACGTCCGAGTTCGGCGTGTTCGACCTCATCGCCGATCGGGCGTTCTGGCAGTACCAGCACGGCGACCGGCTGGCCGCCCTGACGCTCTGCGCGCATGGGATCGCGGTCGCCGAGCGGGCCGGCGACGAGGCGACCGTCCGGTTCTTGCTGTACACCCGGGGCCGGTGCCTGATCGAGACCGGGCAGGTCGACGCCGCCGTCGTGTGCGCGGACGAGCTGCTGGCGCGCACCGAGCACGACGAGGCCCCGTTCTGGGAGGCCAAGGCCCTCGCTGTCCGGGCCCTGGCGAGGATCCGGGCCGGCGCAGTCATCGAGGTGGTGGACCTGCTCGCCCGCGTGTGGAGCCTGGTCGGGGAGCCGGACGGCCGGCGGTACAACCAGGCCTCTGCCGTCGCCGTGCTGGCCAACGGCCTGCGCACGGCCGAGCTCTACGAGCAGAGCCACGCGCTGACCCGGCGGCTGCACCGGCTGGTGCCGCCCGGCTTCGACGTCAACGTCGTCGCGCAGTCCATGCGCAACCTGTGCGAATGGGGCGCCCGCCTGCTGATCCTGGGGCACGACCGGGAGGCGACAGCCACTTTCGCCGAGCTGGCCTCGCGGGTGCTGCTGCTCCGTCGGATGTCGCACGGCGCCCCGGGCGAGAACGGGTTGGCGGCCGACTCCGCGGAGATCGTCGCGATGGTGGGCCTCGGCGACCCCGAGGGCGCGCTGGCCCTGGCCGAGCGGGTCGGCCCAGCCCTGGAGGCCTACCGGGGGCGGCCGGAGTGGCTGGCGGCCACCTGCGCGCGCGGGCTCGCGCTGACCGTCGTGGGCAGGCACGCGGAGGCGGAGGCCGTTGTCGCGGAGGTCCGTCCGGAGACGCTGACCCGCGATCGGGACGTGTGGCAGACCGCCGTGGACGCGGTGCTGCTGCAGGCGGCCCGGGCCCGGTTCGGGGACCATCCGGCGGCCACGCAGGCCATCGCCATGTTCCGACGGGTCGCGCGCCGCACCTGGATCGACCGGGAGCAGCGCTTCGAGGCGCTGCTCAGCAAGGTCCGGATCCAGGAGCTCGTGGAGGAGAGCGCCCGCGCCACCGCGCTGAGCTCGCGTGACGAGCTGACGGGCGTTGGCAACCGCCGGGCGATCCAGGAGTTCGTGTCCGGCGCCGAGGGCCCGGTCGCCGGCGTCTTCATCGACGTGGACGACTTCAAGTGGGTCAACGACCAGCACTCGTACCTGGTGGGGGACGCGGTGCTGGTGCGCATCGCCGAGCTGCTGGGCCAGCACGCCCGCGACGAGGACCTGGTCGCGAGGTTCGGCGGCGACGAGTTCGTGATCCTGCCGGCGCCGGGCACAGTGATGACGGCGCTCGCCCTCGAGCGGCTGGCTCGTCGGATCCTGGCCGGGGCGCGAGCTGCGGACTGGGACGCCCTCGCGCCTGGGCTGTCGGTGACGCTCTCGGTCGGCGTGGCCCGGGTGGAGACCGCGGAGGCGCTCTTCGACGGCCTGAGCCAGGCTGTGCGGGAGGCGAAGCGTGGCGGACGTGACCAGGTGGTCGTCGTCGGCGGATAATGTCCGGGTGAGCCTCTACCGCGACGAGGCCATCGTGCTGCGCACCCTCAAGCTGGGTGAGGCCGATCGCATCGTGACCCTTCTGACCCGCGCCCACGGCAAGGTCCGTGCCGTGGGCAAGGGCGTGCGCCGCACGTCCTCGCGGTTCGGCTCCCGGCTCGAGCCGTTCATGCACATCGACGTGCAGCTCAACACCGGCCGGTCTCTCGACCTGGTCACGCAGGTCGAGACCATCGGGCCCTACGGGCGGCCGATCTGTGAGGACTACGCGCTCTACACCGCGGGGACGGTGATGCTCGAGACCGCGGAGCGGCTGGTCGAGGACGAGCACGAGCCCTCCGTGCAGCAGTACTGGCTGCTGGTGGGAGCGGTCCGCTCGCTCTCGACCCGTGAGCACGCCCCCGGCCTGGTCCTCGACTCCTACCTGCTGCGCGCCCTGGCGATCGCCGGGTGGGCGCCGAGCTTCGCCGATTGCGCTCGATGCGGCCGCCCGGGGCCCCACACCTCGTTCGCCATCGCGCAGGGTGGCGCCGTGTGCCAGGCCTGCCGGCCGCCGGGCGCCACCTCGCCCGCGAACGAGACGTTCACGCTGCTCGCCGCGCTGCTCGCGGGGCAGTGGGACGTGGCGGAGGCCAGCGCCGAGCGGCACCGACGCGAGGCCGACGGCCTGGTCGCGGCATACTGCCAGTTCCACCTCGAGCGCCAGCTGCGCTCGTTGCCCATGGTCGAGAGGGTCTGATGCCGATCGCACCGCCGCCGCACCCCAGCGGCGCACGTCCCCCTGCCATCCCCGCGGAGCTGGTGCCGCAGCACGTCGCGATCGTCATGGACGGCAACGGCCGGTGGGCCAACGCCCGTGGCCTGCCGCGCACCGCAGGCCACGCGGCCGGCGAGGCCTCGCTGCTCGACGTCGTGGCGGGGGCCATCGAGATCGGCGTCAAGCACGTCTCCGCGTACGCGTTCTCCACCGAGAACTGGAAGCGCTCGCCAGACGAGGTCCGCTTCCTGATGGGGTTCAACCGGGACGTGCTGCGCCGCCAGCGGGACACCATGAACGACTGGGGCGTGCGGGTGCGCTGGGCCGGGCGCCGGCCGCGGCTGTGGCGCTCGGTGATCAAGGAGCTGGAGACGGCCGAGCAGCTCACGCGCGGCAACGACACGTGCACCCTGACGATGTGCGTGAACTACGGCGGCCGCGCGGAGATCACCGACGCGGTGCAGGCCATCGCCCGTGAGGTCGCGGCGGGCCGCCTGGACCCGTCGAAGATCAGCGAGAAGACCATCGCGCGGCACCTCGACGAGCCCGACCTGCCCGATGTCGACCTGTTCCTGCGCACGTCGGGGGAGCAGCGCACCTCCAACTTCATGCTCTGGCAGTCCGCGTACGCCGAGCTGGTGTTCCTGGACGAGCCGTGGCCCGAGGTCGACCGCCGACACCTGTGGCGGGCGGTCGAGACGTACGCACGGCGCGACCGTCGTTACGGGGGAGCGGTCGACCAGCCCGTCGCGTAGGCGTCGGCGGGCGCCGCTAGTGTGCTGGACATGACGCTCACGGTGGAGATGGTCACGTTCGACGCGCTGGACGCCCCGATGCTCGCCCGGTGGTGGGCGGCCCAGACCGGAGGGGTGGTCCAGGGGGAGCCCGACGCCCCCTTCGTCGTCGTCAGCCCTGGGACGCCCGGAGGACCGAACCTCGGGTTCCAGCAGGTGGCGTCGCCGACCCGCGGGAAGAACCGCGTGCACGTCGACCTCTCGGCGCCCGACCGGGCGGCAGAGGTCGCCCGCCTGACCGGGGACGGCGCGACATTCGTCGCCGACCACCGCGAGGACGGCTTCGCGTGGACGGTGCTCGCGGATCCCGAGGGCAACCAGTTCTGCGTCTCGGGCCCGCACTCCTGAGCGGTCAGCCGCCGGTGCGCTGCCCGGCCGGCACCGCGCCGTCGCGGCGCGCCGCGCGGCGTCGGGACCACCAGAACGCGCCGGCCGCGAGCAGGAGGCCCGCCGCGGCGAGGCCCCACGGGGACTCCGCGGCGAGCGCCGCCGCGGCCCACACGGCGCCGAGCCCGACCGTCCCCCAGATGAAGGCCCAGGCGACGCACCCCGGCAGCGAGGCGATCGTGAATCGGCCGTAGGGCATGCGGGCCATCCCGGCGGCGATGAAGACGGCGGTCTGCGCGCCGACGGTCAGGTAGGCCAGGGTCACGGCGAGCGGGCCCCAGCGGTGCACGGCGCGCGAGGCGCGCTGCGCGGACACCGTCGAGCCCCAGTCGGCGGTGCGGGCATGGGCGACGGCCCACCAGCGCGGGCCCCGGCCTGTCGCGGCCAGGCGGCCGGCGCCCTCGGACGCGGCCCGGCCCGCCCAGTACGTCAGGTGCGAGCGGGCGAACACGATCACGGTGAGCACCATGATGACGACCCAGAACGGTCGCCCGCCCAGGCCGTACGCCTCGGCTACGTCGGTCACGGGCGTCGAGTCTACGAGCCGCGCCTGTGCGGCGGCCTGGGCCCTCAGTCTCTTGCCGTGGACGCCAGGACCACGTCGTCCTCGACCTCTGGGTGCGGGTCCTCGCGCTGGGCGGGCCGGTGGATCAGCGGGCGCAGGGTCGCGGCGACGGCGTACACGACGATCGCGAGCACGACGATCGTCGCGCCGGGCGGGTAGTCCTGCCAGTACGTGACGGACAGCCCGACCACGCTCACCGCCACCCCGATCGCGCTGGCCAGGGCCATGGTGCGGCCGAACGAGCGGGCGAAGACCTGCGCGATGGCCACCGGGACGATCATCAGGGCGCTGACGAGCAGGAGCCCGACGACGCGCATCGCGATGGTGACCGTCAGCGCGGCGACCGTGGCGATGAGCATGTTGAGGAACCGGACGGGCAGCCCGGAGCCCCGTGCGAACTCCTCGTCGTAGCTGACCGAGAACAGTGCGGTGCGCAGCCCGACCCCCGCGGCCAGCACGATGAGCGCCAGCCCTGCCGTCCACCACAGGTCGCCGCCCGAGACGGTCGAGATGGAGCCGAACAGGTAGGCCATGAGGTTCGCGTTGGTGCCCCCGGCGACCTTGATCAGCAGCACGCCGCCCGCGATGCCGCCGTAGAACATGATGGCCAGCGCCAGGTCGCCGCTCGTGCGGCCGCGCTCCCGCACGAGTTCGATGACCACCGAGCCCACGACGGCCGCCACCACAGCGCCGGGCACCGCCAGCGTGTCGTCCTGGGCGAGGTTCGCCCAGTTCCCCACGAGCCACCCGAGAGCGACGCCGGTGAGCGCCACGTGGCCGATGCCGTCGCCCATCAGGGCGAGGCGTCGCTGCACCAAGAACGTCCCCACCACGGGAGCGGCGGCGCCGACGAGCAGCGCGGCGAGGAGCGCCCGCTGCATCAGCGGCCACTCGAGCATGGTGATGATCTGGTCGAGCCAGGTCATGGGGTGACCTCGATGGTGATCGTGGGACCGGCGCCGGGCGTCTCGGGGTCCGCGTGGGGGTGGGTGTGGTCGTGCCCGGGCTCGGCGTGCTCGTCGCGGGCGTGGGGCGGCGCGCCGTCGTGCACGAGCCTGCCGTGCCGCAGGACCAGCGCGCGCTGGATCAAGGGCGCGAAGGGCCCGAGCTCGTGGAGGATCACCAGCACCGTCGCGCCGTCCGCGTGTAGCCGCTGGACGGTGTCGACGAAGGTCTGCTGGGTGGGGATGTCGATGCCGGACGTGGGCTCGTCCAGGACGAGGAGGTCGGGGGAGCGCACCAGTGCGCGCGCGATCAGCACGCGCTGCTGCTGCCCGCCGGAGAGCTCGTGCACGGGGCGGCGGGCCTTGTCGGCCATTCCGACCTGCTCGAGGGCGGCTTGCGCCCGGGCCCGGGCGTCCCGTGGGGGCCGCAGCCGCCGACCCGTGAGCAGCCCGGAGGTGACGACCTCGATCGCGTTGGCGGGGACGCCCGTGGCCGCGGGCAGTCGCTGCGGCACGTAGCCGACCCGCTTCCACGGGACGCCGGCGCCGAGCGGCTGGCCGAAGAGGCGCACCGTCCCCGAGTCGACGGGCACGATGCCGAGCAGGGCACGCACCAGCGTCGACTTGCCGGAGCCGTTGGCGCCCAGCAGGGCGACGACCTCCCCGGGGCCGACGGCCACGTCGATCCCGCTGAGGATCTGCTGGCCGCCGAGGGCGACCCCGAGTCCCTCGACCTGGATGACCGGGGTGTCGGCGCGGGCGGGCTCGGCCGGGGCGGTGCTCATGAGCAGCCCAGCGCCGTCTGCAGGGCCTGGAGGTTGTCCTCGGCCACCGAGAAGTAGGTCTGCGAGCCGCTGACGCCTTCCAGGGGGTCGAGCACTGCCGACTCGATGCCGAGGTCGGTGGCGAGCGTCTGGGCCACCTTGGGGCTGACGAGCGCCTCGAAGAAGATCGTGGTCACTCCCTCACGTTCGACCACGTCGTGGATCTCCACCAGTCGGGCCGGGGAGGGCTCGGCCTCGGGGTCGACGCCGGAGATCCCGACCTCCTCGAGGCCGTATCGGTCCGCGAGGTATCCGAAGGCGGTGTGCGTGGTCACGAAGACGCGGCGCTCGCAGGCGGCGAGGCCCTCCTCGAAGGCGGTGTCGAGCTCCCCGAGGCGCGAGGCCAGCGCGGCCGCGTTCGCCTCGAACTCGGCGGCGCCGTCGGGGTCGAGCTCGCTGAGCTGGGCCGCCACGGCCTGGGCCACCGGCGCGAGCAGCGTCGGGTCGAGCCAGAAGTGCGGGTCGAGGTCGCCGTGGTCGTGGCCGTCGTGCGCGTGGTCGTGCTCGTCCTCGCCGGCGTGCGCCTCGTGGCCGTGCTCGTCGACCTCCTCGACGTTCTCCTCGGAGAACGGGACCAGCGTGGTGGCGTCCGCGGCGTCGACGACGTGCGCGGGGCCAGCGGACTCGACAGCCTCGTCCACGGAGGGCTGGAATCCGGAGAGGTAGACCACCAGGTCGGCCGAGCGCAGCGAGCTCACCTGGCTGGGGGACAGCTCGAGATCGTGCGGCTCGGCGCCGGGCGGGGTCAGCGAGGACACGTCGACACGGTCGCCGCCGACCTCCTGGGCGACGAACTGCAGCGGGTAGAACGACGCGGAGACGGAGAGCCGGCCGTCCGAGCCCTCCGGCCCGGCGCATCCGGTGAGGGCGAGGGCGGCGAGCGTGAGGCCGCAGGTGGGGGCCAACAGGCCGCGTCGGGAGAGCATGACGATCATTCTCATTAGTGTGAGAATCATTGTCAATCTGGCCCGGACCTGCAGCCGCGGAGGCGACCACCCCCACCGCGCCCCGGTAACCTCGTCCCGGAGCCTCCACCAGCCAGGCGGGGGCACGCGAACCAAAGTGAGTGTGAGCTGTGGCCCCGTCCCGTCTTGACGCCGTCACCTCCCTGGCCAAGCGCCGGGGCTTCGTCTTCCCGTCCGGAGAGATCTACGGCGGGACCCGCTCCGCCTGGGACTACGGGCCATTGGGCGTCGAGCTCAAGGAGAACATCAAGAAGCAGTGGTGGCGCACGATGGTCACCGGCCGCGACGACATTGTCGGGCTGGACTCGTCGGTGATCCTGCCGCGCAAGGTCTGGGTCGCCTCGGGCCACGTCGGGGTGTTCACCGACCCGCTCGTCGAGTGCCTGAGCTGCCACAAGCGGTTCCGCGAGGACCACCTGCTCGAGGAGTTCGAGGAGAAGAAGGGCCGCGCCCCCGAGAACGGCCTCGCCGACATCGCGTGCCCGAACTGCGGCACCCGCGGCCAGTGGACCGAGCCGCGCGACTTCAACATGATGCTCAAGACGTACCTCGGCCCTGTCGAGGACGAGTCCGGGCTGCACTACCTGCGCCCCGAGACGGCGCAGGGCATCTTCGTGAACTTCGCCAACGTGGTGACGACCAGCCGCAAGAAGCCGCCGTTCGGCATCGGCCAGATCGGCAAGTCGTTCCGCAACGAGATCACCCCCGGCAACTTCATCTTCCGCACGCGCGAGTTCGAGCAGATGGAGATGGAGTTCTTCGTCGAGCCCGGCACCGACGAGCAGTGGCACCAGTACTGGATCGACGCCCGCACCGACTGGTACGTCGACCTGGGCCTGCAGCGCGAGAACCTGCGGCACTACGAGCACCCGCAGGAGAAGCTCTCGCACTACTCCAAGCGCACGGTCGACATCGAGTACCGGTTCGGCTTCCAGGGCAGCGAGTGGGGCGAGCTCGAGGGCATCGCCAACCGCACCGACTTCGACCTGAAGACCCACACCGAGCACTCGGGCCAGGACCTGTCGTACTTCGACCAGGCCAAGAACGAGCGCTGGGTCCCGTACGTGATCGAGCCGGCGGCCGGCCTGACCCGCTCGCTCATGGCGTTCCTCGTCGAGGCCTACACCGAGGACGAGGCCCCCAACACCAAGGGCGGCGTCGACACCCGGACGGTCCTCAAGCTCGACCCGCGCCTCGCGCCCGTCAAGGCCGCGGTGCTGCCGCTCAGCCGCAACGAGTCCCTCTCGCCGAAGGCGCGCGACCTCGCGGCCGAGCTGCGGCGCAACTGGAACGTCGACTTCGACGACGCGGGCGCCATCGGCCGCCGGTACCGCCGTCAGGACGAGATCGGCACCCCGTTCTGCATCACGGTCGACTTCGACACGCTCGACGACCAGGCCGTGACGATCCGCCACCGCGACGACATGACGCAGGAGCGGGTCGCGCTCGACCAGGTCACGACGTACCTCGCCACCCGGCTCGTCGGGGCCTGACACGCGGGATGTGAGGGGCGCGCCGCATCTGCGGCGCGCCCCTCACGTCGTCCCCTGGGGTAGTTTCGCCGGCATGGCAGCGCACGATCACGTGGACGAGCAGGGGCGCGTCGAGCCGCCGGTGGCCGACGGCGAGGTGGCGACGCTGCTGGGCTTCCTGGACTTCCAGCGCGCCACCCTCGCGTGGAAGTGCTCGGGCCTCGACGCGGACGCGCTCACCGCCACGACTGGCGCCTCGTCGATGACGCTGGGCGGGCTGCTCAAGCACCTGGCGCTCGTCGAGCACGACTGGTTCTCGCGGTCCCTGCACGGGCTGGACCGGGGCGAGCCGTGGGGGTCGGTGGACTGGGCCTCCGACCCGGACTGGGAGTGGCGCACCGCCGACGACGACGCCCCCGAGCGGCTCCTGGCGCTGTGGGAGGGCGAGGTCGCCCGCTCCCGCGAGCTCACCGCCCAGGCTCTCGCCGATGACGGGCTCGACACGCTGGCGCGGCGCTCCTGGAAGGACGGCAGGACGCCGAGCCTGCGCTGGATCCTGGTCCACATGATCGAGGAGTACGCGCGCCACAACGGCCACGCGGACCTGCTCCGAGAGTCCGTCGACGGGCAGGTCGGCGAGTAGACAGCGTGCCGACTCCGTCCCACCCCACCCCTGTGCCCGGCGCCCAGAGCCCTGGCCGGCCCCTCGCGCACGCCCACGCGCACGCCCACGGCGGCGCCGGCGAGGGCGTCCGCGTGGACGGCCGGGTCCGGGCGGTGCTCGCGGCCGTGCTGGCCCCGGCGCTCGCCCTCACGCTGCTCGGGGCGTGGCTGCTCTGGCCTGACGCCGAGTCGCCGACCCTGACCACCCTCGCCCCCGGGTCCAGCTATGCCCGGGTCGAGGTGCTCGCCGTGGACCCGGCCGTCGCAGCCGAGGACCAGGTCAGCGCGCGTGGCCCCGACGGGCAGCCGACGGCCGTTCTCGTGCCGCCCGAGCAACTGCCCGAGATCAAGCCCGGCGACATGCTCGTCGTGATGCGGCTCCCCATGACGGACGCCGACGGCGCCGTGGGCACCGCCCACGTCTTCGTGGACTTCGTGCGAGGCCCCCCGATGGCGGTGCTCGCCGCCGTCTTCGCCGTCTTGGTGGTGGCCGTGGCGCGATGGCGGGGCGTGGCCGCGATCGCGGGGCTCGGCGTCTCGCTGGCCGGCATCGGCGCGTTCATGCTCCCCGCCCTGCTCCAGGGCCGGCCCGCCGTGCCGGTGGCCCTCGTGACGGCCACAGGGCTCATGTTCGTGCTGCTCTACCTCGCGCACGGGTTCTCCGCGCGCACTTCGACCGCGCTGGTCGGCACACTGGGCGGCCTGGTCGCCACCTCGGCACTCGCCGCCTGGGCCACGGGCGCCGCGCAGCTCACCGGGCTGGTCGGCCAGGACTCGCTCGACCTGCAGCACTACGCGCCCCTGGTGACGCTCCGCGACGTGCTGCTGTGCGGCATCGTGCTCGCGGGCCTGGGCGTGCTCAACGACGTGACGATCACCCAGGCGTCGGCCGTGTGGGAGCTGCACGCCGGCGTGCCCACGATGTCGCGCGCCGAGCTGTTCCGCCGCGGCATGCGGATCGGGCGCGACCACATCGCCTCGACCGTCTACACGGTGGCCTTCGCGTACCTCGGCGCGTCGCTGCCGCTGATCCTGCTGGTGAGCATGTCCGACCGTCCGCTGCTCGCGTCGTTGACCAGCGGGGAGATCGCCGAGGAGGTGGTCCGCACGCTCGTGGGGTCGATCGGCCTCGTGCTGGCGATCCCGCTGACCACGGCCGTGGCCGCCATGGTCGTCAGCGCGCGCCGGTCAGTGACTGTGCCCGCCGTGACCGTGACCGGCGTGGACGCGCCCCGCCCCGCGGCCGCGCAGACGGAGCCCGACCCCATCCTCAGCCGTGACATCGGCCCCGTCCGCGGCGACGTCGACGGGTGAGGCGCTCACCACGACCGCGGCCACCGCGGTCGTGATCGGGATGGCGAGGACCAGGCCGATCGAGCCCACGAGCGTGCGCACGATCTCCTCGGCGAAAGACCCGCTCGTCAGGGTCTGGCCGAGCGAGAACTGGTAGACCTGCACGAGCAGCAGCACCGGCAGCGCCGCCCCCGCGTACGCGAACGCGATGGTGTAGACCGTCGACGCGATGTGGTCGCGGCCGATCCGCATTCCCCGCCGGAACAGCTGCTGGCGGGTGGCGCCCGGCATCGACGCGCGGAGCTCCCACACGGCGGAGGCCTGGGTGATCGTCACGTCGTTGAGCACGCCGAGCCCGGCGAGCACCACCCCGCACAGGAACACGCCACGCAGGGCGCTCGCGCCCTGGTCGCCGAGCAGCCCGGCGAGCTGGTAGGTGTCCTCGCTGACCACGCCCGAGAGGTGCGCCCAGCGTGCGGCGGCCATCCCGAGTCCCGCGGTGACCAGCAGCCCGATGACGGTGCCCAGCAGCGCCGTGGAGGTGCGCTCCGAGAACCCGTGGGCCAGGTACAGGACCACGTACATGATGACGCCCGAGCCGCACAATCCGATGAGCAGGGCGTCCGACCCGGCCAGCAGCGCGGGGAGCACATAGGCGCCGAGCACCGCGAATCCGATCGCCAGGCCGATGATCGCGCGCAGACCTCGCATGCCCGCCACCAGCACCGTCACCAGGGCGAAGACCAGGGCCAGCGTCATGAGGGGCAGGCCGCGCTCGAAGTCGTGCCAGGCCCACACGTCCGGCTCGCCGTCCGCTCCCGGGTAGCGCTGGACGACGATGCGCGTCCCGGCGGGCACGTCGTCCGGGGTCAGCGTGGCAGTGGCCCACACCTCGATCTGGGCGCCGGCCTGGGAGCCGCTCGTCACAGTCGCCCGGACCGTCAAGCAGCTCACCGAGGCGGGCACCGACCCGTCGGGGCGGATGTCCTCCACGGTCCCCTCGCAGCGGGCGGTGGCCGAGGAGTCGACGCGGGCCGTCGGGTGCTCCACGTCCACGGCCACGACCGTCCCGTGCGTCGCCCGCGGCTCGCCCGGCCAGCTCAGCAGCATGCCCACCAGGGCGGCGAGGCCGATCGGCGCCAGGACGGCGGCGAGGATCAGGGTGGTCCGGCGGGGACGGCGAAGGGCGGGCACCGGGAGATTGTCCCGGACCCGCTGCGCGGGGCCGGCACGGCGCGCGGTGGGCAGGACGCGCCGGTGGGGGACAATCAAGGGGTGCCGCCGTTGACCCAGACCTCCGTGCCCCCCGTGGGCGCCATCCCGGCGCCCGTGCTCCCGCCGCTGCGCATCGGGCCCCTGACGATCGACACCCCCGTGGTGCTGGCGCCCATGGCCGGCGTCACGAACGCCGCGTTCCGGCGCCTGTGCCGGGAGTCCGGGGCGGGGTTGTACGTCGCGGAGATGGTGACCTCGCGGGCTCTGGTCGAGCGCGGCGAGGAGTCCATGCGGATCATCTCGCACGAGCCGGACGAGAAGCCCCGCTCGGTGCAGGTGTACGGGGTGGACCCCGGGACTGTGGGCGCCGCGGTGCGGCTCATCGCGTCGGAGGACCGCGCGGACCACATCGACCTGAACTTCGGCTGCCCGGTGCCCAAGGTCACCCGGCGCGGCGGGGGAGCGGTGCTGCCGTGGAAGCGGGACCTGTTCCGCTCGATCGTCAGCGCGGCGGTCGACGCGGCCAGCCCGCACGGCGTGCCGGTCACCGTGAAGATGCGCAAGGGCATCGACGAGGCGCACCTGACCTACCTGGAGGCGGGCCTGGTCGCGCAGGAGGTGGGCGCCGCGGCGGTCGCCCTGCACGCGCGGACGGCCGCCGACTACTACTCCGGCACCGCCGACTGGGAGTCGATCGCCCGGCTCAAGGAGACGGTCACGGACATCCCGGTGCTGGGAAATGGTGACATCTGGTCCGCCGAGGACGCCCTGGCGATGGTCCAGCAGACCGGCTGCGACGGCGTGGTCGTGGGGCGCGGGTGCCAGGGGCGGCCGTGGCTGTTCGCCGACCTGGCCGCGGCGTTCGCGGGATCCGACGTGCGCGTGCGGCCTGGGCTCGGGGAGGTGGCGGCCGTGGTGCGCCGTCACGCGGAGCTGATGATCGAGCACTTCGGCGAGGAGCAGAAGGCGCTGCGCGAGATGCGCAAGCACATGGCCTGGTACTTCAAGGGGTACGTGGTGGGAGGCGAGCAGCGCGCCGCGCTCGGCCTGGTCTCGACCCTCGCGGAGCTGGACGACAGGCTGGCGGCGCTCGACCTCGACCAGCCGTACCCCGGTGCGGCCGCCGAGGGCCAGCGCGGCCGGGCGGGGTCGCCCAAGCGGCCGATCCTCCCGGAGGGCTGGCTCGACTCGCGTGACCTGTCGGAGGACTTCCGCCGGGCCTTGCACGAGGCCGAGCTGAGCATCTCGGGCGGCTGACCGGCCGCGGTCGCCGGGCCCTCAGGGCGCCGGCGCAGTGCTGCCGCGCACCACGATCCGTGGCCGCAGGCGCAGGTCCTCGGGCGGGGGCGAGCCGTCCAGCAGCGCGCGGACCCGCAGCCACGCGTGCTCGCCGATCTCGTCGGTGGGGACGGAGGCCGTGGTGAGCGTCGGGGTGGCGTAGCCGCTGAACGGGATGTCGTCGAAGCCGACCACGGACATCTGCTCGGGGACCCGCACGCCGAGCGCGTGCAGCCCGGAGAGCACGCCCAGCGCGACCAGGTCGTTGTAGGCCACGACCGCGGTGGCGCCGGTCTCGCGCGCGGCCCCGGCGACGGCGTGGCCGTCGGCGAAGGAGGGGCCGCACCCGAGCACGTCGAGCTTGAGGCGGCCCGCCTGGACGAGCTCGTCGAGCGCGTGCGCGCGGAGCGCGTTGGACGCGCTCGTGGCGGGACCGGACAGGTAGGCGAGCCGTCGGTGGCCCAGCCCTTCCAGGTGTGAGACCAGGTCGCGGATCCCGGCGGCGTAGTCGACGGTGACCTGCGGGGAGCTGACCTCGGGCACGGCGCGGTTGAGCAGCACGAGCGGCTCCAGCTCGGGGGCGAGCTGGGCGAGGACGTCGGCGGGCATGCGCGGCGCGCACAGCACCAGCGCGTCGCAGCGTCGGCGCGCCTCGCGCGCGACTTCGATCTCGGCGGCGGCGTCCTCGTTGGACTCCGCGACCAGCAGGCGGTGGGAGGCGCGCCCGGCGGCTTGGCCGAGGCTGCGCAGGATCCCCTGGAACAAGGGGTTGGCGAGGTCGGGCACCACGAGGGCCACCGTGGAGGTGCGTCCTCCCGCGAGGCCCCGCGCGACGATGCTGGGCCGGTACTCCAGGGCGGCGGCCGCGGCCTGGACGCGCGCGGCGAGCTCCGGGGCCACCGAGGACTTGCCGTTCATCACTCGAGAGACCGTGGCGCGGGACACCCCTGCGCGCGCCGCGACCAGGTTGATCGTCGCGGGTCGCCACGATCCCACGTCGGCCTCCTGTGGCTCGGTGCTGGCGCCGCGAGTGCGACCGGCGCCCGGATCATATCGGGACGATCCGGCGCCGGTCGCACTCTCGCACGCATCCGAGCCCCGCCAGGGGCGTTCACGCTCCTGGCGTGTCGCGGGAGGTCAGGACAGACGCGCCCACACGGCCACGTCGGTCGGGACGCTGACGCGCCCGTCCTCGGTGACCAGGTCGCCGCTGGCGAGGAGCACGGTGGCGCCCTCGGGCAGGACGACGGGCTCGTCGCCCAGGTTCGTCACGACCAGCACGTCCCGGTTGGCGAAGACCACTGCCGCCTGCTCGTCGCCCACGCCGTCCACCCAGGCCAGCGAGCCGGAGCCGAGGTGGAACTCGCGGCGGACGCGCAGCGCCTCCCGGTACATCTCGTACGTCGAGCCCGGCACGCCCTTCTGCGCGTCGAGGGCGTACGCGGACCACGAGTCCGGCTGCGGCAGCCAGGTGGCGCCGGTGGGGGAGAAGCCGAATCCGGGCTCGCCGGCCTTCCAGGGCAGCGGGACGCGGCAGCCGTCGCGGCCGCGCTCGGTGTGGCCGGTGCGCCACCACGCCGGGTCCTGGCGCAGGTCGTCGTCGAGGGCGGTGTGCTCGGGCAGGCCGAGCTCCTCGCCCTGGTAGATGTACGCGGAGCCCGGCAGGCCCAGCATCATCAGGCTCGCGGCGCGGGCGCGGCGCAGGCCGAGCTCCTCGTCCGGCTGCTCGTCGCCGTGGCCGATGCCGTTGGGGCGCGAGTTGGGCTCGAGAAGACCCAGGCGCGACGCGTGGCGGACGGTGTCGTGGTTGGACATCACCCAGGTGGTGGGCGCCCCGACGTTGTCGTTCGCGGCGAGCGACGCCGTCACGACGGTGCGCAGCGCGGCGGCGTCCCACGTGGTGCTGAGGAACGAGAAGTTGAAGGCCTGGTGCATCTCGTCCGGGCGGACGTACCGCGCCAGGCGGGACAGCGGCTCGACCCAGGCCTCGGCGACCAGGGCGCGGTCGCCGTCGTACTCGGCGAGCACCTTGTTCCAGGCCCGGTAGATGTCGTGCACGCCGTCCTGGTCGAACATGGGCCCCGAGTTGCCGGCGCCCGTGGAGCCGGCCTCGTCGTGCGAGCCGTCGATCATCGAGACCGAGCCGTGCCAGTCGGGCAGGCCGGGGGCCTTGACCATGCCGTGCGCCACGTCGATGCGGAAGCCGTCGACGCCGCGGTCGAGCCAGAACCGCAGGACGTCCTCGAACTCGGCCCGCACCTCCGGGTGCTCCCAGTTCAGGTCGGGCTGGCGGGTGTCGAACATGTGCAGGTACCACTGGCCCGGCTCGCCGGAGGGGTCGGTGGTGCGGGTCCACGCCGGGCCGCCGAAGATCGACTCCCAGTTGTTGGGCGGCAGCTCGCCGTGCTCGCCCTTGCCCTCGCGGAACATGTAGCGCTCGCGCTCCGGGCTGCCAGGACCGGCGGCCAGCGCCGCCTGGAACCACTCGTGCTCGTCAGAAGTGTGGTTGGGGACCAGGTCCACGATGATCCGCATGCCGCGCTGGTGGGCGCGCTCGAGCAGCTCGTTGAAGTCCGCCAGCGTGCCGAACAGCGGGTCGATGGCGCGGTAGTCCGCCACGTCGTACCCGGCGTCGGCCTGCGGCGAGCGGTAGAACGGGGACAGCCAGATTGCGTCGACCCCGAGGCGTGCGAGGTGGTCGAGCCGGGAGGTGACGCCCGGCAGGTCGCCGATCCCGTCGCCCGACGCGTCCGCGAAGGAGCGCGGGTAGACCTGGTAGATCACCGCGTGCCGCCACCACTCGCCCGCGGTGTCGCTGGGCGCGTGGACGAGCGTGGTGGTGGTGGTGGTGCGGCCGTGGGGGTCGGCGAGTGTCACGTCAATGCCTCGATTCATGAGGGGTGGGCGGCCATGCCCGGAAACAGGCGCACGCCGGTGGCGGCCGTGCGCAGGGGGCGGTTCAGGGGGTGGTGGGGGCGGTCACCGGGGCTGCGCCCGTGGATGACCGCACGATCAGCTCGGGGAAGAAGAGCAGCTCGGTGCGAGAGGCGTTCGTGCCGGCGATCTCGGACATCAGGGCGCTCACCGCCGCGTGTCCCATGGCCTGCACGGGCTGGCGCACGGTGGTCAGGGGCGGGTCGGTGTACGCGATGAGCGGGGAGTCGTCGTAGCCGACGATCGACAGGTCGCCCGGCACCGAGAGCCCGCGCTGGCGGGCTGCCCGGATGGCGCCCAGCGCCATCAGGTCGGAGCCGCAGATGATCGCGGTGTGACCGGCGTCGATGAGCTCCCCGGCCGCCGCCTGCCCGCCCTCGACTGTGAACAGCGTGGTGACGACGTGCGCGGAGGGGTCCGTCTCACCGAAGTGCTTCTCGAGGTTCTGGGCGAACCCCTCGACCTTGCGCTGGGCGGGGACGAACCGGTCCGGCCCGATGGCGAGGCCGATGCGCCGGTGGCCGAGCGAGGTCAGGTGCCGGAAGGCCAGCTCCATGGACGCGAGGTCGTCGTTCGACACCGAGGGGGCGTCGACGCCCGCGGAGTGCCCGTTGACCAGGACGATCGGCACGCCCCGGCTGCGCAGCCGGTGGTAGCGCTCAGAGCTGGCGGAGGTGTCGGCGTGCAGGCCGGACACGAAGACGATGCCCGCGACCTCGTGCTCGAGGAGCATCTCGACGTACTGGTCCTCGGTGGTCCCGCCGGGGGACTGGGTGCACAGCAGGGGCGTGTAGCCGCGCTGCGACAGCATCGTCTCGATGACCTGGGCGAAGGCGGGGAACACCGGGTTGGACAGCTCGGGCACCACGAGCCCGACGAGACCCGCGGACCGGGTGCGCAGCTTCTCGGGGCGCTCGTAGCCCAGGAGGTCGAGGGCGGCCAGGACCGCCTGCCGGGTCTGCGCGGAGACGCCGTGCTTGCCGTTGAGCACGCGCGAGACCGTGGCCGTGCTGACGCCTGCGTGATCGGCCAGGTCGGTCAGACGGGTGCGCACGTGAGGCAGCGTAGGGGACATGGGACCTCCTCGTCCGGGGTATGAGCGCACGGAGAGTGCCCGCGTAGCCGACCTTGCAACTGTTGCCTGAAAGTTACCGTAACGGTTTGCAAGGGGCCGTGCAAAGGCGTTAGCGTCACGCCACACCAAGCCAGCGTCGGTGGGACACCCCTCCGCCTTGGCATCTCCCCTTCGATTTGGAGACATGACGATGCGACGGAGCATCCCTATAGTCGCGGCGACTCTCGGCCTCGCGCTGACCCTCACCGCGTGCGCGGGCTCGACCGACGAGCCCGCGGCCGACGCGACGGCCACGCCCTCCTCGGACGCCCTGACCGTCTGGGTCGACGAGACCCGCCAGGACGCCGTGGCCGAGGCTGCGAAGGCGTTCGAGGCCGAGACCGGCACCGACGTCGAGCTGGTCCTGAAGAACTTCGGCGACATCCAGGCGGACTTCATCGCCCAGGTGCCGACGGGCGAGGGCCCGGACGTCACGGTCGGCGCGCACGACTGGCTGGGCGCCTTCCTGCAGAACGGCGTTGTGGCGCCCGTCGAGCTCGGCGACAAGGCAAGCGAGTTCGTCTCCACGTCGATCGAGGCCTTCTCCCAGGACGGCCAGGTCTACGGCGTCCCGTACGCCGTCGAGAACATCGCGCTGATCCGCAACACCGCGCTCGCCGCGTCCGCTCCCGCGACGTGGGACGAGGCCGTGGCCGCGGGCCAGGCCGCCGGCACCCGGTACCCGATCCTCGTCCAGACCGGTGTCGAGGGCGACCCCTACACGTACTACCCGCTGCAGACCTCTTTCGGCGCCCCGGTCTTCGCGCAGAACGAGGACGGCTCCTACACCGACGAGCTGACCCTCGGCGGCGAGGCCGGCGTGGCGTACGCGACGTGGCTCCAGGCCCAGGGCGCCGCTGGCGTGCTGAGCACCGACATCACCTACGACATCGCGGTGGAGGCCTTCGCCAACGGCGAGTCGCCCTTCATCATCGGCGGCCCGTGGATGATCGAGTCCTTCGAGGGCCTGGACCTGGCCATCGACGCCATCCCGTCGGCCGGCGGCCAGCCCGCCGAGATGTTCGCCGGCGTGCAGGGCTTCTACGTGAGCGCGCAGAGCGACAACGCCCTCCTCGCGAACGACTTCATCACCAACTACATGGCGACGACCGACGCGCAGGTCGCGCTGGCCGAGGCGGGCAACCGCCCGCCGGCGTTCCTCTCCGCCGCCGAGAAGTTCGCCGACGACCCGATCATGGCCGGCTTCTCGACCGTGGGCGCCACCGCCGCCCCGATGCCCTCCATCCCGGCCATGAACTCGGTCTGGGCCTTCTGGGGCGTGACCGAGGCGAACATCATCTCCGGCGCGGCCGCTCCCGCGGACGCCTGGAACAAGATGGTCACGGACATCCAGGGCGCGATCGGCAAGTGATCCCCCCGCGGTCGTGAGACCGCACCGAGCCGGTGGTGCGCGCGTGCCGCGCGCCACCGGCTCTCCTGCGAGGACGGCCCCTCCCTTCCTCGCCCACTGAGCACTCGAGCCCCGGAGGCACAGATGTCCACCCCCCAGCCTGCGGTCGTCGACACGGCCACCGCCGGATCACGCGACGGCGGGGACGCGCCCACGAAGCGGCGTCCACGCACCGCCGACCGATCCCATGCGCGCGACTTCTCCCGTGGCTTCGTCGTCAAGCTCGTGCTCATGGCCGTCATCGACGCCCTCGGCGTCTACGCCCTCTTCGCCGCCTGGAACGCCGAGGCCTGGGGCATCTTCGCCGCGATGGCCGCGCTGGTCCTCGTGGCCAACTGGGTGTACTTCTCCCGTCGGGCGCTGCCGCTCAAGTACATCCTCCCCGGGCTCGCGTTCCTCCTGGTCTTCCAGATCTACGTGGTCGCGTACACCGGCTACGTCGCGTTCACCAACTACGGCGACGGGCACAACTCGACCAAGGAGCAGGCCATCGAGGCCCTGCTCATCCAGAACGAGCGGCGCGTCGAGGGCTCGGCCTCGTACCCGCTGACGGTGCTCGCCGACGGCGACGACCTCGCCTTCGCGATCCGCACCGAGGACGGCGACGTCCGCGTCGGCAGCGCCGAGGAGCCCCTCGAGACCGTGGACGACGCGGTCGTCCAGGGCGGAACGGTCACCGAGGTCCCCGGCTACCAGGTGCTCGACCGCCAGGCCGTGCTGGCCCGCCAGAACGACGTGACGAACCTGCGCGTGCCGATCTCCGACGACCCCGAGGACGGCTCGATCCGCACCCAGGACGCCCGCACCGGGTACGCCTACACCTCGACCCTCGTCTACGACGAGACCGCCGACGCCATGACCGACGCCGCCACCGGCACGGTGTACACCCCCAACGACCGCGGCGAGTTCGAGGCCGACTCGGGCGCGAAGCTCGGCGTGGGCTGGCGCGTGGGCGTCGGGTTCGAGAACTTCACCACCGCGTTCTCCGACAGCCGCTACGCGCAGCCGTTCTTCAAGATCCTGCTGTGGACGTTCGCCTTCGCGATCCTGTCGGTCGCCACCACGTTCGCGCTGGGCCTCTTCCTGGCCATCGTCTTCAACGACGAGCGGCTCCGCGGGCGCAAGGTCTACCGGACCCTGATGATCCTGCCGTACGCGATCCCCGGCTTCCTCGCGGCCCTGCTGTGGTCCGGGATGCTCAACCGCAGCTACGGGTTCGTCAACCAGGTGCTGCTCGGAGGAGCGCAGATCGGCTGGCTGACCGACCCGGTGCTCGCCAAGGTCGCGGTGCTCGGGGTCAACCTCTGGCTCGGCTTCCCGTACATGTTCCTCATTTGCACCGGCGCCCTGCAGTCGCTCCCGGGCGACGTGCTCGAGGCGGCGAAGATCGACGGCGCGGGCCGGTGGCGGACGCTGCGCTCGGTGACGCTCCCGCTGCTGCTCGTCTCGACGGCGCCGCTGCTCATCTCGTCCTTCGCGTTCAACTTCAACAACTTCACGCTCATCTACATGCTCACCGGCGGCGGGCCGCGCTTCGCGGACGCGTCGGTGCCACTGGGGCACACCGACATCCTGATCTCGATGGTCTACTCCGTCTCCGGCATCGACGGGACGGCCTCGAAGAACTTCGGCCTCGCCAGCGCGCTGTCGATCATCATCTTCATCATCGTCGGCGTGGTCTCCGCCATCGCGTTCCGTCGGACCCGCAAGCTCGAGGAGATCAGCTGACATGGCCACCGACATCCTCACCACCAGCGCCCCCGAGGCGACCGCGGAGCTCTCGCAGCGCATGGGCTTCCGGCGCTGGGCGCGCGAGCTCGGCTGGCGCCACCTCATCGGTGTGATCGCCGTGGTCTACGCCGGCTTCCCGATCGTCTACGTGATCTCCTCCTCGCTCAGCGAGAAGGGCACCCTGACCGGGTCCAACGCGCTGTTCTCGCAGGTCAGCCTCGCCAACTACACCCAGCTCGGCCAGACCCGGTTCTGGGAGTGGGTGGGCAACACGGTCGTGATCGCGAGCATCACGGCGATCGGCACCGTGCTCATGGGCGCCGCCGCGGCCTACGCGTTCTCGCGGTTCCGGTTCTCCGGCCGACGGGTGGGCCTGACCACCCTGCTGATCATCCAGATGTTCCCGCAGATGCTGGCCTTCGTCGCGATCTTCCTGCTGCTCATCGCGCTCGGCAACGTCATCCCCGGCCTGGGGCTCAACAGCCGCATCGCGCTGATCTGCATCTACCTGGGCGGCTCGCTCGGCGTGAACACGTTCCTCATGTACGGGTTCTTCAACACGATCCCGCGCGAGCTCGACGAGGCCGCCAAGATCGACGGCGCCACGCACACCCAGATCTACTGGACGATCATCCTGCGACTGGTCGCGCCCATCCTGGCGGTCGTCGGCCTGCTGTCGTTCATCAGCACCTTCGGCGAGTTCATCATCGCCCGCACGGTGCTGCAGTCGGAGGCGAACTGGACACTCGCGGTCGGCCTGTACAACTGGGTCTCGGACCTGCTCGAGGCCAACTGGGGCCTGTTCGCGGCAGGCGCGGTGATCTCGGCGATCCCCGTGCTCGCGCTGTTCCTGTTCTTGCAGAAGTACATCGTCGGCGGCCTGACCGCGGGCTCTGTGAAGGGCTGAGCCGTGGCAGGACTCCTCGACCAGCCGCACCACGACGGGTCGGAGCTGTACGTCCCGCACGGCGCCCCCCGGCTCGGCGACACGGTGCCGGTGCGCTTCCGCGTGCCGGCCACCGGGTCGGAGCGCGCGGTGTGGGTGCGCACCGTCCGGGACGCGGAGCCGCGCATGGAGCCGGCCCGGCTCGAGCACGCCGACGAGCATGAGCGCTGGTACGTCGCCGACATCCCGATGCACAACCCGGTGACGAGCTACCGCGCGCTGCTGGACGAGCCCGGCGGGTACCGCTGGCTCAACGGCGCCGGCGTGCACAGCCGGGACGTCGCCGACACGCACGACTTCCGGCTCTCGGCGCACGAGCCCGCGGCGGCCTGGCTCGACGACGCGGTCGTCTACCAGATCTTCCCGGACCGGTTCGCGCGCTCGAGCGGGCACACCGGCCGCCCGACGGGGGAGCTCCCGGACTGGGCGGAGCCCGCGGACTGGGCCGACGAGTCCATCGGCTCCGGGCCCTCGACGCCCCGGCAGCTCTACGGGGGCGACCTGCGCGGCATCGAGCAGCGGCTGGACCACCTGCAGCGGCTGGGGGTCGACACGGTGTACCTGACGCCGGTCTTCCCGGCGCGGTCCAACCACCGGTACGACGCGAGCACGTTCGACCACGTCGACCCCGTCCTGGGCGGCGACGAGGCCCTCGTCTCGCTCAGCCGGGCCCTGCACTCCCGGGGCATGCGCCTGCTGGGAGACCTCACCACGAACCACACGGGCGCCGGCCACGAGTGGTTCGCGCGGGCGCAGGCCGACCGTGCGAGCGCGGAGGCGTCCTTCTACTACTGGCAGGACGAGGCGCCGGGCTACGTCGGCTGGCTGGGGCACGACTCGCTGCCCAAGCTCAACTACAACGCCCCGGCGCTGGCCGAGCGCATGGTCGAGGGGCCCGACTCGATCATCGGCCGGTGGCTGCGCGAGCCCGTCAGCCTCGACGGGTGGCGGATCGACGTCGCCAACATGACCGGGCGCCACGGCGCGGACGACTTCACCCACCAGGTGGCGCGGGCCATCCGGGCGACCATGCGGGACCTGAACCCGGAGGCCGTGCTGGTCTCCGAGCACTTCCACGACGCCGGCCTGGACCTGCGCGCCGGCGGCTGGCACACCAACATGAACTACTCGGCGTTCACGCGCCCGGTGTGGACGTGGCTGGTGGACCCCGACAACGAGCTCGGCTTCCTCGGGCTGCCGACGTCGATCCCTCGCCGCGACGGCGGGTCGATGGTCGCCACCATGCGGGAGTTCGACGCCGCGGTGCCGTGGTCCATCACGACGCACCAGTGGAACATGCTCGGCTCCCACGACACCCCCCGGCTGCGCACCGTGGTGGGCTCGCGCGCGATGGTCGAGGTCGCGGCCGGCCTGCTGTTCACGTACCCGGGCACCCCGGTGATGTTCGCCGGGGACGAGGGCGGGCTCACCGGGGTCAATGGCGAGCACGGGCGGGCGCCCATGCCGTGGCCGTCGATCGACGCGGGCGGCGGACCTCGCTGGGACGCGGCGACCTTCGACGTGTACCGCTCGCTCATCGCGCTGCGCCGGTCCTCGCGCGCGCTGCGTGAGGGCGGCATCCGGTGGGCGGTGGTCGAGCCCGACGCCGTCGCGTACCTGCGGGAGACGGCCGACGAGCGGGTCCTGGTCCTGGTGGCCCGGGCGCCGTGGGGTGGCGCCACGCTGCCCCGGCATCTCGTCCCCGCGGGCGGCGAGGCGCAGAACCTCTACGGCGGGGCGGCGCTGTCGTTGCGGCCCGACGCCATCGAGCTGCCCGGGGACGGGCCGGGCGTCCAGGTGTGGCGCCTGGCATGAGGGCGGCGCGCTGCGGCGGGCCGCCTGTGGAGCCCTCCGACCCGCCGCAGCGCGGCCAACTAGGGTGAGCGCGTGACTGTGCAGACCCTGATCGACGGATACACCGAGGTGGACCGTGCGCGCTGGGTCGCCGAGGCGCCCAAGTCGCGGGCCAGGTCCCCGTTCGAGCGGGACCGCGCGCGCCTGGTGCACTCCTCGGCGTTGCGGCGGCTCGGCGCCAAGACGCAGGTGCTCGGCCCCGGCTCGGACGACTTCGTGCGGACCCGGCTGACCCACACGCTCGAGGTGGCGCAGGTGGGCCGCGAAATCGGCAAGGCGCTGGGGTGCGACCCGGACGTCGTCGACACCGCGTGCCTCGCGCACGACCTGGGCCACCCGCCGTTCGGCCACAACGGCGAGCGCGCCCTGGCCCAGCTGGCGCGCGGCATCGGCGGGTTCGAGGGCAACGCGCAGACGCTGCGCCTGCTCACCCGCCTGGAGCCGAAGGTGATCGGCCCTGACGGCCGCGCGGTCGGGCTGAACCTGACTCGGGCCAGCCTGGACGCCGCCACCAAGTACCCCTGGGCCGCGGGCGAGGGCCCGCTCATGCCCGACGGCCGTCCGACGCACAAGTTCGGCGTGTACAGCGACGACCAACCCGTCTTCGCCTGGCTCCGCGACGGCGCGCCGGCAGGCCGCAAGTGCCTCGAGGCGCAGGTCATGGACCTCGCCGACGACATCTCCTACTCGGTGCACGATGTCGAGGACGCCGTCGTCGGGGGCCGCCTCGACCTGGTCGTGCTGACGCAGGCCGAGGAGCGGGCCCGTGTGGTCGAGGGGGTGCAGGCCTGGTACGGCGACGACATCGACGGCGACGGGCTGCTGGACGCGATGGACCGCCTCAACGCCGCAGGGCTGTGGGCGCACGGGTTCGACGGGTCGCGCGGCGCCCTGGCGGTCCTCAAGGACGCCACCAGCCAGCTCATCGGCCGGTTCGCCGGCGCCGCCCAGGCCGCGACCCGCGCGCTCTACGGGGACGGCCCGCTCACCCGCTACGCCGCGAACCTCGTGGTGCCCGCGGAGACCGCCGCCGAGATCCTCGTCCTCAAGGGCCTCGCCGTGGCCTACGTGATGGCGCCCCGGGAGCTCGAGCCGCTCTACCACCGGCAACGGGAGATCCTCGCGGACCTGGTCCAGGTGATGGCCGACCGCGCCCCCGTCAGCCTCGAGCCGCCGTTCGCCGCCGACTGGAACGCCGCGGCCGACGACGGCGCCCGCCTGCGCGTGGTCATCGACCAGGTCGCCTCGCTCACCGACGTCTCGGCCGCCGAGCTGCACGGGCGCCTGGTGCGGCCACCGCGTCGCTGACGCCCGCCGTCGTGGTCTGCGCAGCGCGACACCGGCGGCGCCCGCCCTCGCGCCGCGGCCCGCAGGGGTGGCCCTGGAGGGGCAGCCCGCTCGCCTAGACTGCGGGCGTGGCAGGACGGATCCGGCGGGAGGACGTGCAGGCGGTCCGCGAGCGCGCCCACATCGAGGAGATCGTCGGCCAGCACGTGACGTTGAAGTCGGCGGGCGTCGGCTCCGCGAAGGGCCTGTGCCCGTTCCACGACGAGCGCTCGCCCTCGTTCCACGTCCGCCCCCAGGTGGGCCTGTGGCACTGCTTCGGCTGCGGCGAGGGCGGCGACGTCATCTCGTTCGTGCAGAAGATCGACGGCCTGCCGTTCGCCGAGGCCGTCGAGTACCTGGCTGGCAAGGTGGGGCTCCAGCTGCGGTACGAGGAGGGCGGCGCGCCACGCCCGGGCGAGGAGCCCGGTCGGCGCCAGCGCCTGCTCGAGGCGCACCGGGTCGCCGCGGCGTACTTCGTCGAGCAGCTGACCACCCCGGGGGCGGCCACCGCGCGACAGTTCCTCGCCGAGCGCGGCTTCGGCCGTGAGGCGGCCGAGCAGTTCGGCGTCGGCTACGCGCCCCAAGGGTTCGACTCGCTGCTGCGCCACCTGCGCGGCAAGGGGTTCACCGAGGCCGAGTTGACGGCGTCCGGGCTGGTGAGCCAGAACAACCGGGGGGTGTACGACCGGTTCCGCGGCCGCCTGGTGTGGCCCATCCGCGAGGTCACGGGCGACACGATCGGCTTCGGCGCGCGCAAGCTCTTCGAGGACGACCAGGGCCCCAAGTACCTCAACACCCCGGAGACCCCGCTCTACCGCAAGTCCCAGGTGCTGTACGGCATCGACCTGGCCAAGCGGGAGATCGCCAAGGAGAAGCGGGTCGTGGTCGTCGAGGGGTACACCGACGTCATGGCGATGCACCTGTCGGGGGAGGGCACGGCTGTCGCGACCTGCGGCACGGCCTTCGGGCCGGACCACGCGCGGATCGTGCGCCGGCTCGTCGGCGACGCGGGCTCCAGCGGCGGGGTGCAGCTCGCGTCCGGGGCCTCGGTCGGCGGCGAGATCATCTTCACCTTCGACGGGGACGCCGCCGGCCAGAAGGCCGCCCTGCGAGCCTTCGGCGAGGACCAGACGTTCACCGCGCAGACCTTCGTCGCCGTCGAGCGCAGCGGCATGGACCCCTGCGAGCTCCGTCAGGCGCAGGGCCCGGACGCGGTGCGCGCACTGGTCGCCGGGCGCCAGCCGCTCTTCGAGTTCGTGATCCGCGCGACGCTGCGCGCCTACGACCTCGGCACCGCGGAGGGCCGGGTCGGGGCGCTGCGGGCCGCCGCGCCCGTCGTCGCCGGCATCCGCGACACCGCGCTGCGCCCCGAGTACACCCGCCTGCTGGCCGGGTGGCTCGGCATGGACCAGGCCTCCGTGAGCGACGCCGTGCGCTCCGCGGGCAGGCAGGGCGGCGGCGCGCGGGGCCAGGACTCGCGAGGCGGACGGCCCGACGGCTCGCGTGGCGGCCCACAGCGTGGAGAGCGCGTCCCCGAGGGGCAGCCCGTGCCCGTGGCCCGGATGCAGCAGCCCGACCGCCGTGACCCGGTGGCCCGCACCGAGCGCACCGCGCTCGAGGTGGTGCTCCAGCACCCCCACCTCGTGCCCGCCGAGTTCGACCAGCTCCAGGCCGACGCCTTCACGGCGCCTGCCTACCGCGCAGTGCACGAGGCCGTCCGGGCCGCAGGAGGGCTCCAGGGGGCCCGTGAGGCGCTCGCCAGCACCGGCTCGGGGAACGCCGCCGCCTGGGTCGCCCGCGTCCAGGAGGAGGCCGCCGGGCCGGTCTCCGGGCTGGTCACGGAGCTCGCGGTGGCGCCGCTGCCCGAGGACCGCCCGACGGCGCTCGCGGACTACGTCCGGGGCGTGGTGCTGGCGCTGGTCGAGATCGGCTTCACCCGCCACATCGCGGACCTGCGAGGGCGGCTGCAGCGGATGGACGGCGCCCAGGACCCCGAGGCGTACCAGGCCGCCTTCGCCGAGCTCGTGGCGGTCGAGGCACGGCGCCGCACGCTGCGCGACAGCGCCTGACCCCCCTCAGCGGAGCGTGGTGGGGGAGACCCCGTCGTCCGTGGGCAGATCGCCCTGCACGGTGGCCGTCACGGTGAGTGCTTGGAGCACGACCTGCCCGCCGTAGCTCGACAGGAACGCGGTGTCGGTGGCGTCCCGGCCTGTCGCGATCCGCAGCATCGACGCGCGCGGCGCCAGGCCGGTGGCGTCGACGACGGTCCAGGCGCCGTCCACGAAGGCCTCGACGACCGCGTGGAAGTCCATGGGGCTGAGCCCGGGGGCGTAGACGGACACCAGCCGCGCGGGGACGTCACGTGCCCGCAGCAGGGCGATCACCAGGTGCGCGAAGTCGCGGCACACCCCGCGGCGCGTCAGGACGGTGTCCGTGGCGCCGTCGGTCGGCCCGCTCGAGCCGGAGAGGTACGTGACGTGCCCCCGCACCCACCGCACGACGGCCCCGAGGAGCTCCCTGCCGGCCAGTGGCCCGAACTGGTCCTGGGCGAACGCGAGCAGCTTGTCCGACTGCGCGTAGCGGCTGGGCCGCAGCGACTCCAGCACGTCGTTCTCCTCGACGGCCGGCGGGAGGTCGAGGCCGGAGGCCTGTGCCCAGTAGTCCACGACGACCGCGCCCGGGGGAGCGGCGACCCGGTGCACGCGCGAGCCGTGGGGGCCTTTCAGCTCCACGACGTCGAGCGGCTCATCCGCATGAGACACGGCCAGACGCTCCTGGCAGTCGTAGGCGCCGTCGGCGACCGCCAGGGCGAGGTACAGGTCGCTGGGCCCGAGCACGTCGAGCTCGAGGTGGGAGGTGACGGTCCGCAGCACCGACGTCACGACCTTTCGGGAGGGCACGGCTGGCACAGGGCGCGCTCGGCCCGTCGAGTACCGCGCGCAGATGAAGTGTGGGGCTGCGCGAAGCCCTGCGCCAGTGGGCGCCGTGGGCTTGAAAAAGGTCAGGCCCCCTCGAGAGGGGGCCTGACCTGGTGGAGCCTGTGCTCCCTCGACTGGACTCGAACCAGTAACCGTCCGTTCCCTGGGTTAGGCCAGGTGGCGAGCGATCCGAAACCCGACATCGTCGATCCGCAGAGTCGGATGGCTGCGCCGGCGCACGGAGGCGCGGCAGCTCCAGTGCTCGTCGAACCAGCCGCCACCGCGCAGCACCCGGTACGTGCCGTAGACCTCGGGGTCGTAGAGGTCCCAGCACCATTCCCACACGTTGCCGAGGGTGTCGTAGAAGCCCCAGGCGTTGGGCTCCTTGCCGCCGACCGCGTGCAGCCGTTCGCCGGAGTTGGCGCGGTACCAGGCGCTCACCGCTAGCGGTCCGTATCGCGGGCCGCTCGTCCCGGCGCGACAGGCGTACTCCCACTCCGCCTCGGTAGGCAGGCGGTAGCCGTCCGCTGACCGGTTCCATTCGACGTGCTCATCGGCGGGGTCGAGCCGATAGGCAGGAGTGAGGTCTTCGTGCCGTGACAGGGTGTTGCAGAACTCTGCCACCTCCCACCAGGAGATCTCCGTCACCGGTAGCCGCCCTTCGTCCGCAGGCGGCGGCGGGAGGTTCAGGATTCGGTGAAAGTAGGCCCGGGTGACGGGCGTCGCCGACATCTCGTACGCACTGATCTCCACCGGCCAGCTTGCGCTGGTGCGGCGGTCGGTCAGGGTCACGGCGCCAGGCGCGACAGAGATCATCGTGCAGGTCACGGAAGAACGTCCTCCAGCACCGAAGTCACGACCTTTCGGGAGGGGCACGGCTGGCACAGGGTGCGCCCGGATCGTCGGGGACCCGTGCGCAGATGAAGTGTGGGGCTGCGCCGGGCGTCGCGCCATTGTGCCCCAATGGGCGTGAAACAGGTCAGGCCCCCTCGAGAGGGGGCCTGACCTGGTGGAGCCTGTGCTCCCTCGACTGGACTCGAACCAGTAACCGTCCGATTAACAGTCGGATGCTCTGCCAATTGAGCTACGAGGGATCGTGGCGGAGACGACTCTAGCAGCCGTCTGAGGGTGGTCCGAAATCGGCGCCGGGAGGGGCCTCCGCACCCGGCTTCCACCCGGCTGGGCCTTAGTCCGGCAGCCCTGCGGCCCTGCGGACCCGGACCTCGGCGGCGTCCACCTGGGCGGCCACCGCAGGCGAGGTGAGGTCGATCGCGCCGTCCCCGATGACTTGGGACACCAGGTCGCCGTCCTCGGCGCGGCGCAGTGCCACGCGTGCTGTGGCGCCGCCCGGCAGGGTGACGGTCTCCGCATGCACCACGGACGACTGCACCCGCTCGCGCAGAGTCTGCGCGAAGGCCGGCGCGCCCCGCTCCGTGAGCACGAGCTCCTGCGCCCAGCCGTCCACCCAGTGCACGGTGATGGTCGAGGTCTCGACGGTCAGGCTCGCCCGGTCCACGTCCATCCACGGGCGCCGCTCGACGCTGTCCGTGGACACCACGCACAGCGCGCGTCGCGTGGCGACCGCCCAGCGGCCATCGGCGAGCTCGACGACCGCGAGAGCGCGGTCATGGGCCGGAAGGGCCAGCCGCGAGCGGATCGGGGCAGGCAAGGACGGGCGGCGCGAGAACAGGGGCACGAGGCCACGGTAGTCGTGCTGCTGCGGTGGTGGGCCAGGTGGGGCTTGAACCCACGACCGACGGATTATGAGTCCGCTGCTCTGACCGGCTGAGCTACTGGCCCGCGACGGGACAGGGTACCGGTATTCGCCGATCAGCCGCGTGATGCAGGGCGTCCGCGTGGTCGTGCCCGCGGCGGTCGCGGCGAGACAGGGCGCCTCACCCGCACAGGATGAGGCGCCCTCGCCTGCTGTGGACTGGCCACGGCGTCCCGCTCGCGCCTGGACGTTGTCGCGAGCATAGGGCCGCGATGTCGCGCTCGCAGCAGATGCGTCGCTGCTGTCTGGTTCCTCCGGGCTCGACCGGGGACCTGGCGGTTCGGGGGAGATATTCCGGAGACCTTCCGTTTTCACCCGATGAGGTTGTTGCACGCTTGTCCAGTTTCCTGCATAGTTCTGTTCGTCAGCGAGAACGGCAAACCCGCCGCAAGGTGGGGACGCAAAGCCACGGGGCCTACACGGCTAGCCGAGCTACCGAACGACAGGAGTCGAAGTCATGGCCATTACCACCCCAAACCGCAACGAGTCCGCGACCCCGATGCCGGGTGCGCTGCTCACCCCCGGTGAGGTGGCCGTCCTGTTCCGCGTCGACCCGAAGACGGTCACGCGGTGGGCCCAGGCGGGCAAGCTCTCCGCGGTGCGGACCCTCGGCGGCCACCGCCGGTTCCACGAGGCCGAGGTTCGCGAGTTGCTGACGGGCGTCCCGCAGCAGCGCAGCGAGAGCTGAGCGAAGCACGCACCGCACGAAGCCCTGGGGACTCTGGGTCCCCGGGGCTTTGTCGTGCCCGGGGGACGAGCGCCGGGTGGCTGGACATCGGTGCTCCGCGTCCCGTGCCGACCTCCGGGCAGGGCGCTTGGGCCTGGCGGGCCGCGACGCGGACCGCGGGCCGTCCACGCATGAAACAATCCGTCCATGGCGATGAGAGAGATCCGCACGGTCGGCGACCCGGTCCTGCGCACCCCCTGTGACCCGATCACCACTGTCGACGAGCGAGTGCGCTCCCTCGTCGCGGATCTGGTCGAGACCGTGGACCACGATGGCAGGGCCGGCCTCGCCGCCAACCAGATCGGTGTGAACCTGCGCGCCTTCTCGTGGAACATCGACGACGAGGTCGGCTACGTGCTGAACCCGACCATCGTGGAGCTCTCAGACGACTACCAGGACGGTGACGAGGGCTGCCTGTCCGTGCCGGGCCTGTGGTACCCGACGCGTCGCGCCTGGTACGCCCGGGTCGTCGGCGTCGACCTCGACGGCGACGAGGTCGTGGTCGAGGGAACCGAGCTCATGGCGCGCTGCCTGCAGCACGAGGTGGACCACCTGGACGGGATGCTCTACCTGGACCGGCTCGACCGAGCGGTCCGCAAGAAGGCCATGCGCGCGATCCGGGAACAGCTGGCCTGATCTGCGCGGCCCTGAAATCGGGGTGATTCGCCCGACGGCTGGCGCGAGCCGTCGGCAGTCGGGCATGCTGTCCCCAGCACGCCGCGAGACCGTGTGCAACTTCCGGAAACGGGCTGAGGTCGTTGGGGAAGGCGAACCTCGATCCGTCAGGAGGGCGACATGGCAGGTGCGATCACCCGCGGTGTACTTTTCGTGCACTCAGCTCCACGTGCGCTGTGCCCGCACTTGGAGTGGGCAGCAGGCAATCTCTTGGGCACCCGCGTGTCCATGGACTGGACGCCGCAGCCGGCTGCCCGGGGCATGTACCGCGCCGAGCACTCGTGGCAGGGCCCGCAGGGCACCGGCGCGCAGCTCGCCTCCGCGCTGCGTGGCTGGACCCACCTGCGGTACGAGGTGACGGAGGAGGCCAGCCACGGCTCCGACGGCGCCCGGTGGAGCCACACCCCTGAGCTCGGCATCTTCCACGCGGCCACTGACGTGCACGGCAACGTCGTGGTGCCCGAGGACCGGATACGCGCGGCGCTCGTGCACGCGGGAGACCCCGCCAGGCTCTGTGCCGAGCTGGACCTCGCCCTGGGGCAGGCGTGGGACGACGAGCTGGAGTCCTTCCGGTACGCCGGCGCCGGGGCGCCCGTCCGCTGGCTGCACCGCGTCGGCTGAGCCGCCCGGACGACACGAAGGCCCCGACGTGACCGCGTCGGGGCCTTCGTCGTGCGTGAGGTCAGGCGCTCGTGACCACCAGGGCGACGTTGTGGCCGCCGAACCCGAAGGAGTTGTTGATCGCCGCCACCTGGCCCGAGCGCAGGTCTCGCGGCTTGTCGCGGACCAGGTCCAGGACCAGCTCGGGGTCAGGGTCGGTGACGTTGATCGTCGGGGGAGCGGTGCGCTCCGCCAGCGCGAGCACCGTGAAGATCGTCTCCAACGCGCCGGCGCCACCGAGCAGGTGCCCGGTCATGGACTTCGTGGCGGACAGCGCCACCTGGTCCGCATCGGCGCCCAACACGTCCCGGACGCCCCGCGCCTCGATGAGGTCCCCGACCACGGTCGAGGTGGCATGGGCGTTGACGTGGACCACGTCGGCCGATGTGACCTGCGCGTCGGCCAAAGCGCGGCTCATCGCCGCGATCTGGCCACGGCCGCTCGGCTCGGGGGAGGTGATGTGGTACCCGTCGCTGCTGAGCCCCACCCCGGCGATCCGGGCGTACACCCGCGCCCCGCGGGCAGCGGCGTGCTCGGCGCTCTCCAGGACGACGATCCCGGCGCCCTCTCCCAGGACGAAGCCGTCGCGGTTGACGTCGTAGGGCCGTGACGCGCCCGCGGGGTCGTCGTTGCGCAGCGACACGGTGCGCGACGCCGCGAAGGCGGCCACCGGCAGCGGATGGATCGCCGCCTCGGTTCCCCCAGCGACGACCACGTCGGCCCGGCCCGAGCGGATCATCTCGACCGCGTAGCCGATCGCCTCGGCGCCGGACGCGCAGGCCGAGACCAGGGCGTGGGCCCCGGCGCGGGCTCCGAGCTCGAGCTCCACGTAGGCGGCGGGGGAGTTGGGCATCAGCATGGGGACGGTCATGGGCAGGACGCGGCGCGCGCCCTTCTCCTGCAGCGTGTCCCAGCCGTCCAGGGTGGTCCAGATGCCGCCGATGCCCGAGGACACGACGGCGCCCAGGCGTTCCGGGTCGACCTCCGGGCTGCCAGCGTCGTCCCAGGCCTCGCGGGTGGCGATGATGGCGTACTGCGCGGAGGGGTCCATCCGCTTGATCTCCTGGCGCGGGAGCACCTCGGAGGGGGCGACCTTGATCTGCGCCGCGAACGTCAACGGCAGCTCGTAGGTCTCGGCCCAGTCGTTGTCGAAGTGCCGGGCGCCGGACTCACCGGCGAGGGCAGCGCGCCAGGTGCTGGCCACATCCCCGCCCAGCGGGGTCGTGGCGCCCAGGCCGGTGACGACGACGTCGGTGACGGGGGTCATGGCTGCTCCAGTTCGGTGGGGTGAGCGGCCAGGGCCTGACCGTCATGGCGCCGGTGGGCGGCGCCGCGACGGCCAGGCCTGGACGCGTTCGAGCCTGTGGTGCGGGCGAGGATCAGCCCTGCGCCTTGGTGATGAAGGTGACGGCGTCGCCGACGGTCGCGAGGTTCTTGACCTCGTCGTCGGGGATCCGCACGTCGAACTTCTCCTCGGCGAGGGTCACGATCGTCATCATCGACAGCGAGTCGATGTCCAGGTCGTCGGTGAAGGACTTCTCGGGCAGGACGGAGTCGGTGGGAAGCCCGGTCTCCTCGCTGACGATCTCGGCCAGTCCGGCCAGGATCTCCTGCTCGCTGTGCGCCATCGGTGTTCTCCTTGTTAGGTGGTGCGGGGCGGAACGGGGCTGAACGCTACCGGGCGCCAGGCGGCGCCGGGGCGGTCACGGCAGGACGACGACCTGGGCGGCGTAGACGAGGCCGGCGCCGAAGCCGATCTGCAGGGCTAGCGCGCCGCTCGACACCTGACCCTCGCGCAGAAGGCGCTCGGTCGCGAGCGGTATGGAGGCCGCGGAGGTGTTGCCGGTGTCGGCGATGTCGCGGGCGACCGCGACGGACTCGGGGAGCTTGAGCTGCTTGATCATCTGGTCGATGATCCGCATGTTGGCCTGGTGGGGGATGAACGCGTCGATCTGGTCAGCGGTCACTCCCGCGGCGTCCAGGGCGCGCTGCGCGACGGGCGCCATCTGCCACACGGCCCACTTGAAGACGCTCTGGCCCTCCTGGCGCAAGGTCGGCCAACCCGCGTCGGAGTCCCGGGTCTCGAGCCACGAGTGCGTCTGGCGGATCGCCTCGGCCTGGGAGCCGTCGGAGCCCCAGACCGTGGGGCCGATGCCGGGGAAGTCCGACGCGCCGACGACCACGGCGCCGGCGCCGTCCCCGAGCAGGAACGAGATGCTGCGGTCGGTCGGGTCGACGAAGTCGCTCATCTTCTCGGCGCCAACCACCAGCACGTTGCGCGCCGCGCCAGACCGGACCAGCGCGTCGGCCTGGCCGATGCCGTAGCAGTAGCCCGCGCACGCGGCCGAGATGTCGTAGGCGGCCGCCGGGGTGGCGCCGACGCGCTCGGCGAGGAACGCGGCGGCCGAAGGCGTCTGGTGGAAGTGGGTGACGGTCGAGACCAGCACCGCGTCGATGTCGGCGCCGGTGAGCCCGGCGTCTTTGATCGCCGCGTTCGCGGCCTCCTCGGCGAGGTCCAGCACACCGGTGCCCTCGGCGGCGCGGCGGCGCGTCACGATGCCCGTGCGCTGGCGGATCCACTCGTCGGACGAGTCGATGGGGCCGGCAAGGTCGTCGTTCGTCACGACGCGCTCGCCGCGCATGACGCCGAGCCCCAGGATGCGGGAGTGCGCGGGGCCGGTGGACTGCGTCAGGGTGGGTCGGGTCACGAGGGGGTCTCCTGGCTGAGCGGGGCAGCGTGGCGGGCGATGAGGTCGCGTGCGGCCTGGATGTCGGTGGGGGACTTCACC
Source organism: Cellulomonas chengniuliangii (assembly GCF_024508335.1). Lineage (NCBI taxonomy): Bacteria > Bacillati > Actinomycetota > Actinomycetes > Micrococcales > Cellulomonadaceae > Cellulomonas > Cellulomonas chengniuliangii. The sequence continues at coordinate 1,335,104 of NZ_CP101988.1, forward strand.
GCGACCGTCTCCACACCGGGCAGCGTACGCCGGGCCAGCCCGGTCAGGACCCCGCCCGGCGCCAGCTCGAGGAGCCCGGTGACGCCCACGCGGAGCAACGCCTCCTGGCACAGGTCCCAGCGCACGGGGGCGACGATCTGCTGGGCGATCCGGTCCAGCACGTCCGCCGCCGCGCCGAACCGGCCGTGCTCGCCGGGGAGGTCGCCGTAAGCGGCGCCGTCCGCGTCGGACAGCAGCACCATGCGGGGGTCGTCGGCCGGGCGGGCCGCGGCGACCGGCGCGAATCCGTCGAGGGCGGACTGCATGAAGGGGGTGTGGAAGGCTCCGGCCACCTGGAGCGGGATGACCCGTGCCCGGGCGGGCGGCTCGGCGGCGAGGGCGGCGAGGCCCTCCAGGGATCCGGCGGCGACGACCTGGCCGCCGCCGTTGACGTTCGCCGGCCACAGGCCCGCCTGGGCGATCGCGGCGAGCACCTGCTCCGGGTCGCCCCCGACGACGGCGCTCATGCCGGTGGGCTCGGCGGCGGCTGCCTGGGCCATGAGCGAGGCGCGCACGGTCACCAGGCTGACGGCGTCCTCGTCGGTGAGCACACCGGCGACGGCCGCGGCGGCGAGCTCGCCGACGGAGTGGCCAGCGGTGGCTCCCGCGACCTGCGCCGCGTCCTGGCCGTCGAGGATCGCGCGCAGGGCGATCAGCGACATCGCCACGATGAGCGGCTGGGCGACGGCCGTGTCCCGGATCGCCTCCGCGTCGGAGTCGACCCCGTGCGACCGCAGGTCAAGCCCCGATGCCTCGGAGAACGCCGCGACACGCCCGGGCACGCCGGCCACGTCGAGCCACGGGGCGAGCATTCCTGGGGTCTGGGAGCCCTGACCTGGGCACACGATGGCAAGCACGTGTCGACTATGCCGGTCGTGGGCGTCCGGGCGGTCCCCACGACGCGCACCAACCTTCGGTCGGGCGGTTGTGTCGACCCTACAAAGCGGCTGCGAGGGCCCTACGCCGGGCCGTCTCCGCCGAGCCGGCCGAGGGCGAGCGCGGTCTGCAGCACGTAGGACTCACGCGGGTCCAGCGGGTCCCATCCGGTCACATCGGCCACCCGGCGCAGGCGGTACCGGACGGTGTTGGGATGCACGTACAGGGTGCGCGCCGCGGCCTCGAGCGAGCGGCCCGCGCCGAGGTACGCCGAGAGCGTCTCGAGCAGCGACCCGGTGCTCGCGGCGAGCGGCACGTACGCCTGCGCCACGAGCATCCGGCGCGCGTCCGCGTCGCCCACCAGCACCCGCTCGGGCAGCAGGTCGTCAGCCTGCACCGGGCGCGGCGCCTGCTCCCAGGCCGCGGCTGCCAGCAGGCCCGCGAACGCGGCGCGCGCCGAGCGGGCGGCCTCGACGACGTGCGGGACCGCTGGCCCGATGACCACCGGGCCCGGCCCGAACTTGGGGAGCAGCGTGCCCGCCGCCGCGGCCAGGTCGCCCTCTCCGCCCAGGAAGACGACCAGGCGGTCGCCCTGGATGCCCACGAGCGCGTCCTCCGCGGCACGGCGGGTGGCCCGGCGCAGGTCGGCGGCGCGCACGTCGTCGAGCGGTGAGGTCGTGGTGCCGACCATCACGAGGGTCGAGCCCTTCCCGCTCCAGCCGAGCGCGGCCACGCGCGAGCGCAGCGAGTCGTCGACGTCGCCGCGCACCAGTGCGTCCACGACCAGCGCCTCGAGCCGGGCGTCCCACGCGCCCCTGACCTCCGCGGCTCGCGCGTACACCTCGGCTGCCGAGAAGGCGACCTCGCGGGAGTACCGCAGCACGGCCTCGCGCAGGTCCCGCTCGCCGCCGGGCGCGGCGAGCTGGTCGCTGTGCTTCTCCACGACGTCCACCAGCACGCGCACCAGCTGGAGGGTGTGCTGCAGCGAGATGGACCGGGTCAGCTCGGGCGGCGCCGCCGCGAAGATCTCGCCGACGCCGTGCGGAGGGCTCGACGGGTCGCTGAACCAGGTCACGAACGCGGTGATGCCCGCCTGCGCCACGAGGCCCACGGACGAGCGGTCCTCCGCGGAGAGCACGCGGTACCAGTCGAGGTCCTCGTCGAGCCGGCGCATCGCGGCCGCGGTGAGCAGGCCATTCCCGTCGCGCACCCGGCGCAGGGTCTCGATGCCGGCCCGCGGGGGCGCCGCGTCGTTGGCGGCCGGTGAGGCCGCTGGAGCGGCGAGGGGCACGGGCGACGACGCCCCGACAGGTGTGGCGGGGTGGCGACGCTGCGTGACCATAGCGCGAGCATAGGTCTCGGGTTGTGGGGAGTCGACAAAAGTCCACGGCGTGGCGGCCGCCTACTGGTCTGGCGGGTGGGGGAGCGCGACACGGGGGGGAGCGACTAAGGTCGCGTCATGGCTCTCCTGCCGCGTCTCCGCCAGCTCATGCGGCGCCCCTCGTCGGCGTCGCGGGTCGGCGCGCGTCGCCCGACGAAGTCGGCCCGGCGTGGGGACACCCTGCACGAGGACGCGCTGCGCTCCGTGCTGAGCGACGACCCCAACAACGAGCGCGCCTTCCGGGCGCTGGCGGAGATCGTCCGGCGCCGTGCGGCCGAGCCCGAGGGCTCCGAGCACGACCCGTTGACCCGCGCCCTCCCCGAGAGCGAGAAGCAGCGCGCCGCGGACCTGGCGGTCTGGTCGCTCGGCGAGGAGCTGGCCGGCAACCCGCGCGCCTGGTACCCGTTGGTCGAGGTGGCGCGCCTGTCGGTGCGTGACGACCACGAGGGGACGCTCCGCCGGCTGACCACGGCCGCCGAGCGCGACGCGAGCGGGATCGCCCTCGCCGAGGGCATCCAGGTGCTGCGCGAGGCCGAGCTCCCCGTGGACGCGTTGTGGCTCGGCGTGGGCCACTGGCGCCCCCGCGAGCACGACCTCGAGGTGGCGCGGCAGCTGGTCCACGCCTCGATCGAGGCCGAGCGCCCGCTCGAGGCCAAGCAGCACCTCGCCGTCCTGGACGCGCACCCCGACGCCTCCGCCGTCGCCCGGCTGCGGTCGGAGATGGCCGAGGTCATCCAGGACGCGTTGCAGCAGCACTCTCCCGGCGCCTGAGCCGACCGGCGCCGCCCGGACAACGGGACAGGCCCCGGACCGCGTCTGCGGTCCGGGGCCTGTCCCGTTGTCGGCTCAGCGACTCAGGAGTCGCCGCCCACGTTGCCGGACGTGCCGGCGGTGACGTCGTGCAGGCGGTACTGCTCGATCGCCCTGGCAGGAGCGTCGGCAGGGACCTCGCCCGTCCGCGCGAGCTGCTGCAGCACGCGGACCGCGGTCGAGGGGCCATCGATCTTGAAGTGGCGACGAGCCGCCGCGCGCGTGTCGGAGAAGCCGAAGCCGTCCGCCCCGAGCGTGGCGTACGTGCCCGGGATCCACGCCCGCACCTGGTCGGCGACGAGGTGGTCGTAGTCCGTCGTCGCGACGAAGGGACCCTCGGCGCCACGCAGCTTCTGCGTCAGGTACGCCTCACGCGGCTCCTCGCCGGGCTGCAGGAACGCCTGCGCGTCCGCGGCCAGGCCGTCGCGGCGCAGCTCGTTCCAGCTGGTCACCGACCACACCGCGGCGCGCACGCCCCAGTCGTCGGCGAGGAGCTGACGCGCCTCGAGCGCCCACGGCACCGCGACGCCGGAGGCGAGGATCTGGGCGCGCGGCCCGTCGCCCTCTGCCGGCGCGATGAGGTGGATGCCCCGCAGGATGCCCTCGACGTCGACGTCCTCCGGCTCGGCCGGCTGGATCATCGGCTCGTTGTACACCGTGAGGTAGTACATGACGTCGGGGTCGCGCGGGTCGTCCTGGCCGTACATCCGCTGGATGCCGTCGCGCACGATGTGCCGGATCTCGTACCCGTACGCCGGGTCGTAGTGCACGACGTGCGGCTGGGTGCCCGCGAGCAGCGGGGAGTGCCCGTCGGCGTGCTGCAGGCCCTCGCCCGTGAGCGTGGTGCGGCCAGCCGTGGCGCCGATCAGGAACCCGCGCGTCATCTGGTCGCCGGCGGCCCAGAACTGGTCGCCGGTGCGCTGGAACCCGAACATCGAGTAGTAGAAGTAGAACGGGATCAGCGGCTCGCCGTGCGTCGCGTACGACGTGCCGACAGCCTGGAACGCTGCCGCCGAGCCAGCCTCGTTGATGCCGGTGTGCATGATCTGACCGCTCTCGGACTCCTTGTAGGAGAGCATCAGGTCACGGTCCACCGCGAGGTAGTGCTGGCCGTTGGTGTTGAAGATCTTCGCCGAGGGGAAGATCGCGTCCAGCCCGAAGGTGCGTGCCTCGTCCGGGATGATCGGGACGATCCGGTGGCCGAACTCCTTGTCCCGCACCAGGTCCTTGAACAGCCGCACGAGCGCCATGGTGGTGGCGACCTCCTGCGTGCCCGAGCCCTTCTTGAGCAGGTCGTAGGTCTTGTCGTCGGGGAGCTTGACCTCGGTGTGCTTGCTGCGCCGCTCCGGGACGAACCCGCCCAGCGCCCGGCGCCGCTCCAGCATGTACTGGATCGCCGGGTCGTCCTGGCCGGGGTGGTAGTACGGCGGGACGTACGGGTTCTCGTCGATCTGCTCGTCCGTGATCGGGATGTGCAGCGAGTCCCGCAGCAGCTTCAGGTCATCCGACTTGAGCTTCTTCATCTGGTGCGTGGCGTTGCGCCCCGCGAAGCCCGAGCCCAGGCCGTAGCCCTTGATGGTGTGCGCCAGGATGACCGTCGGCTGGCCGGTGTGGGCCGTGGCCGCCGCGTAGGCCGCGTACAGCTTGCGGTAGTCGTGGCCACCGCGCTTGAGCGCCCAGATCTCGTCGTCGGTCATCTTCTCCACGAGCGCCTTGGTGCGCGGGTCGCGACCGAAGAAGTGCTCACGGACGAAGGCGCCGTCGTTCGCCTTGTACGTCTGGTAGTCGCCGTCCGGCGTGACGTTCATGAGGTTGACCAGCGCGCGGTCCTTGTCCGCGTTGAGCAGGACGTCCCACTCGCGGCCCCAGATCACCTTGATGACGTTCCAGCCGGCGCCGCGGAACTGAGCCTCGAGCTCCTGGATGATCTTGCCGTTGCCGCGCACCGGGCCGTCGAGGCGCTGCAGGTTGCAGTTCACGACGAACGTCAGGTTGTCGAGGCCCTGCTGGGCGGCGAGCTGCAGCATGCCGCGGCTCTCGGGCTCGTCCATCTCGCCGTCGCCGAGGAACGCCCAGACGTTCTGCTGGCTCGTGTCCTTGATGCCGCGCTCGTGCAGGTAGCGGTTGGTCCACGCCTGGTAGATCGCCGACGCCGGGCCGAGGCCCATCGACACCGTCGGGAACTCCCAGAGCTCGGGGGCCAGGCGCGGGTGCGGGTACGACGGCAGGCCGCCGCCCGGGTGCGAGAGCTCCTGGCGGAAGCCGTCGAGCTGCTCCGCCGTGAGCCGGCCCTCGAGGAAGCCGCGGGCGTACACGCCGGGGGAGGCGTGGCCCTGGAAGTAGACCTGGTCTCCGCCGCCCGGGTGGTCCTTGCCGCGGAAGAAGTGGTTGAGGCCGACCTCGTACAGCGTCGCGACCGACGCGTAGGACGAGATGTGCCCGCCGACGCCGATCCCGGGACGCTGGGCGCGCGTGACCATGACGGCCGCGTTCCAGCGGATCCACGAGCGGTAGCGGCGCTCGAGCACCTCGTCGCCCGGGAAGTACGGCTCCTCGTGGACGCCGATCGTGTTCACGTACGGCGTGTTCAGGGAAGTCGGGATCGCGACGTTGCGCTCACGTGCCCGCTTCAGCAAGTTGAGCAGCACGTAGCGCGCGCGGGGCCCGCCCTTGTCGTCGATCAGGCCGTCGAGGGAGTCCACCCACTCGCCGGTCTCCTCAGGGTCGATGTCCGGCACCTGGCTCAGCAAGCCGTTGATGAGCGGACCTCTGTCCTCGGTCGAAGCCACCTGTGCTCCCTCGCCTCTCGTCCGCGGCGAGGCCATCGGCCCCGGCGCGCTCTCTTGGCCCGGCGCCGTCGCGGCACGCTTCTGCGGCTCGACAGGTTCGGGTAGTCGCGGCCATTCTCCGACCTCAAGGGGCCCAAAGTCACACCGGGCGCGGAAAATGGGACGTGACGTCCGCGACAGCGGGCCCACGGCGACACGACCGGCCCTTGCCAGAGCGGCGCCCCGTGCGGTGGGCTACGGTTTGCGAGCATCAGCAGGTCGCCCTCCCGGGCGGTCGTGACGGAAGGGAACGGGTCAGGACGTGGCATCCACCGCGGACGACGCGGCTACGCAGGCGGCGGGTCGTCTCGGATTCACCTCGGGTCAGGTGATCCAGGAATTCGGATATGACGACGATGTCGACGGCGGCCTGCGGGGCGCGATCGAGGAGGCCACCGGGGCCGAACTCGTCGACGAGGACTACGACGACGTCACGGACGGCGTCATCATCTGGTGGCGGGACGGCGACGGTGATCTCACCGACATGCTGGTCGACGCCCAGACCGTGCTGGACGACGGGGGGACCATCTGGGTCTTCACGCCGAAGAAGGGCCGCACGGGTCACGTCGACCACGGCGAGCTCGAGGAGGCCGGCACGACAGCGGGCCTGCACGTGACGAGCACCTTCTCCATCGCCGACGACTGGTCGGCGACGCGCTTGGGCTACCGCGGCCGCGGCAAGTGACCGTGGCCGAGCAGCCGGCGCCGGAGCTCGGCGCGCTGGCGCCGGACTTCACCCTCGCCGACACCCACGGGAGCCCGGTGACGCTCTCCGCGCTGCGGGGCTCCCCGGTGGTGGTCGTGTTCGTGCCGTTCGCGTTCTCGGGCATCTGCACCAGCGAGCTGTGCGAGCTGCGTGACAACCTGGCCGCGTTCGATGACGTCGGCGCCCGTGTCCTCGTGGTCTCATGCGACCCGACCCCCGCGCAGCGGGCGTGGGCCGAGCAGGAGGGCTACCGCTTCGACCTGCTCTCCGACTTCTGGCCGCACGGCGAGGTCGCGCGTGCGTATGGCGTGTTCGACGACGAGCGGGGCCGCGCGCTGCGCGGCAGCTTCCTCGTCGACGCCGACGGCGTGCTCCGCTGGAGCGTCGTCAACCCTGCCGGGCAGGCCCGTGACCTGGGCGCCTACCGTGCGGCGCTCGCCGCGCTGACCGCCTGACGGCGACGTCGCAGGCCCTGCCGCGCCCGAATCGGGCCGGTAGGCTGTGCGACCGTCGAAGGGGCCTGTAGCTCAGCTGGTCAGAGCGCCGCGTTTACACCGCGGAGGTCGCCGGTTCGAAACCGGCCGGGCCCACCACCACCTCGTGACGCGCGCAGACGACGCGATCGGCTCCCGGGCGTCATCGGGAGACCCACCCGGCCGTGTGGAGCCGTGCGAACGCGTCGAGCAGAAGATCGAGGGTGAACTCGAACTCTGCCTGGTGCTCGCACTGCCGACGCGGCCCTGGTGGCGATCCACGACGGGGCGTTCCTCGTCGGGCCCGGCCTTCTCCCGGCGGTGAACGCCCTCCTGTTCGGCGCCCTGCTCTACCGCGCCCGGCTCGTGCCCCGCGTCATCCCGCTCGTCGGCATGATCGGCGCCCCCTTGCTCGCGCTGTCCGCGCTCGGCACGATCCTCGGCCTCCACGACCAGGTGTCGCCGCTGGCAGGCCTTGCGGCCCTGCCGATCGCGCTGTGGGAGCTCAGCATCGGGGTCTGGCTCATCGTGAAGGGGGTCGACCAGACCGCAGCCCCGGCGCACCGGCCAGCAGCTGTGCGCCGATCGACAGCACCGGAGTAGCCAGACGTCCCCCTCCGCAGCCATGGCCGTCATCGCGCTGCTAGCGTCGCCGCCGTGCATGTCGGCGCGTTGACCCTGTTCCCCGTGAAGTCGCTGCGCGGCGTCCCGGTGCGCGAGGCCGACGTCGAGCGCCACGGGCTGCGAGGGGACCGCCGCTGGATGGTGGTGGACGAGCACGGCGAGACGCTCACGGCGCGCCGGGTCCCCGAGATGCTGGCGGTCACGGCGACGCCCACGCCGGGCGGCATCGTGCTCAGCGGAGAAGGGCTCCCCTCGCTGACCGTGCTCGAGCCGCGGGGCCCCGCCACCGTGGCGGTGGCCCTCTCGCGGCTCGGCCTGGCGACGGCCGGAGGAGAGGCGGCGGACGGGTGGCTGACCGCTGCGCTCGGGCGGCCCGCCCGGCTGGTGTGGCTCGACGACCCGTCGCGGCGGCCGGTCTCGCCCACGCACGGAGGCGAGACGGGAGACCCCCTGAGCCTGGCCGACGCGGGCCCGCTGCTGCTGACCACGACCGCCTCGCTGCGCCGCCTCCAGTCGTGGGTGGCCGACGAGGCGCAGTCCCGCGGTGAGGACGCAGTCTCGATCGGCATGGAGCGGTTCCGCCCGAACCTCGTGGTCGACGGCGATGACCTCGAGCCCTTCGCGGAGGACGCCTGGGGCCGGGTGCGGGTCGGCGAGGTCGAGTACCGGTTCGCGGAGCACTGCGACCGCTGCGTGCTCACCACGATCGACCCTGTGACGCGCGCGGGTGGCAAGGAGCCGCTGCGCACGCTGGCCCAGCATCGCCGCTGGGGCGGCAAGGTGTGGTTCGGCATCCGGGTGATCCCGGTCACCGCAGGGCGCGTCGCGGTGGGCGACGAGGTGGTCGTGACCGGCTGATGGGTCGGCCGACGGACCTCCGCGGCGGAGCACGCGCCGCGCCCGTTCTTCGTGCCCCGTGCGCCAGGTAGCGTTCTTCCCGTGAGCAGCAACCCCGACCACCACGCGACTCTGGCCGATGTCGTCCGGGTGCTCGACCGGCACTACCCGCCCGGCACGGCCGAGTCATGGGACTCGGTGGGCCTCGTCAGCGGCGACCCCGCCCAGCCGGTCCGCAAGGTCTTGCTCGCGGTGGACCCGGTGGACGCCGTGGTCGACGAGGCGATCGCGTGGGGCGCGGACCTCGTCTTCGTGCACCACCCGCTGCTGCTCAAGGGGGTGCACTCCGTCGCGGCGACGACTTTCAAGGGCGCACTGCTGCACAAGCTCATCAGGTCGGGGATCGCCCTGTACAACGCGCACACCAACGCTGACGCGGCAGCCGGCGGAGTGGCGGAGGGCCTCGCGGCCGCCGTGGGGCTGGTCGACCTGGAGCCGCTCGTCGCGCTCGCGTCGGAGCCGCTCGACAAGCACGTCGTGTTCGTCCCCGTGGACGACGCGGGCAGGCTCGTCGACGCACTGGCCGCGGCCGGCGCCGGCGCGATCGGGGAGTACACGCGCTGCGCGTGGCAGACGACGGGCGAGGGCACGTTCACGCCGTCCGACGCGGCCAGCCCGGCGATAGGACGCGCGGGGGAGCCGAGCGCGGTGGTCGAGGCGCGCGTCGAGATGGTGGCCCCCCGTGCCCTGCGCAGGGCTGTGATCGAGGCCATGCGCGCCGCCCACCCCTACGAGGAGCCCGCCTTCGACGTGCTCGAGCTGGCGCGGTGGGACGGGCCCACGGGCATCGGCCGCGTCGGGAGGCTCGCCGAGCCGACGACGCTGCGCGGCTTCGCGGAGCGGGTCGCCCGTGCGCTGCCGCCCACGCCGCAGGGCGTGCGGTTCGCGGGCGATCCCGCTGGGCGGGTCGAGCGGGTCGCCGTGGTCGGCGGCTCCGGGGACTCGCTGTTCGACGCGGTGCGGAGGGCTGGCGTGGACGCCTACCTGACCGCCGACCTGCGGCACCACCCGGCCTCCGAGCAGCGCGAGCGCGCCGAGTTCGAGGCCGGCCCGGATCGACCCGCCGTCCCGTACCTCGTGGACGTCGCCCACTACGCGTCGGAATGGCCCTGGCTCGCCCAGGCCGCCACCGACCTCCGCACCTCGCTCGAGATCACCGGGACTACGGTGGAGACCAGGGTCAGCACGCTGCGCACCGACCCGTGGACCGACCGTGTCTCGAGCCCGGACCACGTCCCGCCGTCGGAAGGAACCGCACCGTGACCACAGCACCCCCCGAGGAGCAGCGCCGGCTGCTCGACGTCCAGGAGCTCGACACCCGCCTGGACCAGATCGCGCACCGCCGCCGCAACCTCCCCGTCCTGGCCCGGCTCACCGAGCTGGAGAGCCGCATCGCCGACCTGGACACGGCACTGGTCGCGTCCCGCACCGCCGCGAGCGACCTGCGCCGCGAGCTGAAGAAGGCCGAGACGGACGTCGAGCAGGTGCGCACGCGCGCCGCGCGCGACCAGGCACGCCTCGACTCGGGCACGGGCAGCCCCAAGGACCTCCAGGCCCTGCAGCACGAGCTTGTCGCCCTGGGCCGGCGGCAGAGCGACCTCGAGGACGTCGAGCTCGAGGTCATGGAGCGGCTCGAGGCGCACGAGACGGCGCTGGCAGGGCTCACCCAGGCGCACGACGAGCTTCTCGCGCAGCGGGTCGAGCTCGAGGCCGAGCGGGACGCGGCGCTCGCCGAGCTCGACGCGGAGGCCGCACAGGTCACGGCCCAGCGCGCTGAGGCGGTCGCGCCGATCGACGAGAAGCTCGTCGCGCTGTACGAGCGGCTCCGCGGGAGGCTCGGGGGAGTCGCTGTGGCGCGGCTGCGTCGTGGGCGGTCCGAGGGCAGCGGGCTGCAGGTGCCCGGCACCGAGCTCGCCCGCATCAAGGCCCTGCCGGCCGACGAGATCGTGTTCTGCGAGGACTCCGGCCGCATCCTCGTGCGGGGCGAGGACGCCTACTGATGAGCGTCGCCGGGGGGCCGGGAGCGCGCAGGAGGCTGATCGTCGAGGCGGACGGCGGATCGCGCGGCAACCCCGGCCCTGCCGGCTACGGTGCGCTGGTCCGTGACGCGCGCACCGGCGACGTGCTCGCCGAACGGGCGGAGCCCCTGGGCCACACCACCAACAACGTGGCCGAGTACTCGGGGCTCGTGGCGGGCCTGCGCGCCGCCGCGGCGATCGACCCCCAGGCCCAGGTGGAGGTCCGGCTCGACTCCAGGCTCGTCGTGGAGCAGATGTCGGGCAGGTGGCAGATCAAGCACACCGAGATGCGGCGTCTCGCCGACCTCGCCCGCGCGGTGCTGCCGCCCGAGCAGGTCACCTACACGTGGGTGCCGCGGGCGCTGAACGCCGCAGCGGACTCTCTCGCGAACGAGGCGATGGACACCGGGCGGTCGATCACGCGCGAACCAGCGCCTGCCGGCGCCACGGCCGCGCTCAGCGGTGAGGAGGGCGCTCCCGGCGCGCCCGTTCCCGCGCGGGGTCGGAGGCCGTCGGGGGCGGCGCCGCGGTTCGACGACGCTGAACCGGTCACCGTCGTCCTGCTTCGCCACGGCGAGACTGCGATGACCACCGCGGGCGGCTACTCGGGCTCGTCTGAGCCAGGGCCGCCGCTGAGCCCGCACGGGCGCCAGCAGGCCGCGGCGGCCGCCGAGCTGATCGAGCGGATCGGGCGGGACCTGTGGGGCGACATCCCCTACCCGACGGAGATCATCAGCTCGCCGATGGTCCGCACGCAGGAGACCGCCGCGGTCATCGCCGACCGGCTGGGCCTGCCGGTTCGGGTTATGGAGCTGGTCAAGGAGGCCGACTTCGGCGACTGGCAAGGGCTCACCGCCCTGCAGATCGAGGAGCGGTGGCCCGGCGTGCTCGAGCCGTGGCACACCCAGGCGGACGTGCGGCCACCGGGCGGCGAGTCGATCGTGGACGTGGGCCGCCGGATCGAGCAGGTCTTCGCCGAGCTGCTCGCGGGTGGCGTGGACCGCACCGTGGTGGTGGTGAGCCACGCCGTGTCGATCCGGGCCGCGGTCGGTGTGGCGATGGGCGCGCAGCCCTCGTCCTGGAGCCGCCTGCGGGTGGCACCCGCCTCGGTGAGCATCGTGAGGCTCTTCGAGGACGGCCGCACCGAGGTGGCGGTGGCCGGCGCCCCGAGTGAGGGATGGGCTCGCGGTCGCTGACAGCGGACCACGTCGCGGCTACCGCACCACCAGGGAAAGCACTCGGGCGCCGCGCCCTGCGGGGCCGAGCTCGACGTCGTGCAGCTCGGAGCCCACCAGCTCGCCCGCCGCCGCGGCGAGCTGCTCCGCGTCCACCGGCTCGGGGGCCGCGCGGGTGAGGAGGTGCCGGGCGAGGACGCCCCGGGTGTGCTTGGCGTGGTGGGAGACCACCGAGCGCTTGCCGTCCAGCTCACGCAGCACCCGCACCGCGACCCACTCCTGGGCGGCGGCCGGCCGCCACGCGGCGAGGTAGGCCGCCGATCGGCAGTCGACGACCAGCTCGGTGGCGCCGCGGGAGTCCAGCTCGGCAGCCAGCGGCTCCCGCCACACCCGGGCCAGCGGGCCCACGCCGGGCAGGTCCACCCCCATCGACAGGCGGTACGCGGGGATGGCGTCGTCAGGCGCGACGAGCCCCCACAGGGCGGAGACGACCCGCAGCGACATGGCGGCGCGTGCCGCCGCCGGCCCTGACAGGTCCGCGAGCCCGGCCGCGGCGTACAGCACGCCGGTGTAGACCCGCGCGGCCGGGGCGGTGGCGGCCGCCCGCAGCCCCACGTTGCCCGCGACCTCGGCGGCGAGGCTCGGGCCCACCCCCAGCACCGACGCGGCGTCGGGGCGTGCGCTGACCTCGGCCAGCGCGTCGAGCACCTTCTCCCGCCACGGGTTCAGCGCGGGGGAGGACATCGCGTCGAGATGGAGCGGCGGGCCGTCGGCCGGAGCGGTCTTGCCTTCGGAGGGTGGGAGCAGGACGAGCACGGCATGACTCTACGGGCCTGGGCTGGAGCGCCAGACCCGCGCGGAGGTCGCCCACGGGTGGTGGCGCTGTGCGCGCGGCACGGCACCAGATGCCGACGTCCGCCGGGCGCCGGACGATGGGGGTCGGCGTGCGCGGCGGCGCCCACGCCTGCTCGACCGAGGGGTGCGGATGGCACAGGTCAAGGTGTACGGGCGACGTGACGTCTGGGGACCGCGACGACGCGAGGTCTCGGACGCGGTGCACGCGGCCCTGGTGAGCACGTGGGGGGTGCCCCAGGACCAACGGTTCCACCGGTTCCTGCTTCTCGACGCCGACGACCTGCTGGCCCCCCGTTCGCGGGAGTACTTGATCCTCGAGGTGCTGTGCTTCTCCGGGCGCGGCCCCGTCGAGCGGCGCGCGTTGATCAACGCGATGTACGTCGAGGTGGCCCCGGCCCTAGGGCTGGGCGCCGACGACCTGGAGATCGTCATCATCGAGAGCCCGCCGGGCAACTGGGGGCTGCGCGGCGTCGCGGGCAACGAGCTGCTGCTGAGCCGGCGCGCCGGACTCTGACCGAGGGCGGTCGGCCGGGCGGTGCGCGCGCCGCGCCAGGCAACGGCTAGTCTGGACCCGCGGATGAGTCAGTCAGGCGGCCGCGTCGAGCCCTCGGGCTCGCCGAGGAACGTCCGGGCTCCACAGAGCGGGGTGGTGGGTAACACCCACCCGGGGTGACCCGCGGGACAGTGCCACAGAGAACAGACCGCCTCGCAGGCTCCTCGGAGCAGGCGAGGTCAGGGTGAAACGGTGGTGTAAGAGACCACCAGCGTGCCGGGTGACCGGCGCGGCTAGGTAAACCCCACCCGGAGCAAGGTCAGACAGGGAGCGTTCGAGGGCTGCTCGCCCGAGCTCCTGGGTAGACCGCTGGAGGCGTGCGGCAACGCACGTCGTAGATGGATGGTCGCCACCCGTGCCGGGGCGACCGGGCACGGGGACAGAACCCGGCGTACGACTGGCTCATCCGCTCTCACCCCTCCTTCTGGAGCCGCGCCCGGGACATGGCCGGGCGCCCAGCAGAGGAGCCCCTCATGGCGTCCCAGGTCGTGCCCGTCGATCCGCCGCACATGCGCCACAGCCCTGCGTTCGCCCAGGGGATGATCGCGCCAGCGGGCCCCACCCTCTACGTCGGGGGGCAGAACGGCGTCGACGGCGACGGCACGCTCCTCGACGGCCTCGGCCCGCAGACCGAGCAGGCGCTGCGCAACGTCCTGGCGGTCCTCGCCCATGCCGGGACCGGGCCCGAGCACGTGGCCAAGCTGACGGTCTACCTCGCCGCGGGAGTCGACCCCGGCGCCGCGTACGCCGCGACCGCCGCGGTGTGGGGCGGGCATCGCACCGCCGTCACGGTGCTGGCGGTCCCCCCGGCGCGGGAGGGCGCCCTTGTCGAGATCGAGGCCGTGGCGGCAGTCCCGGAGGGCTGACCGCGGCGTCGGCGCGGCCGAGCAGGCCGGGTCAGCCGGGGAGCGACTCGGCGGCCGCCATGTCGGCGGCGACCTCGGCCGGCGTGGACCGGAGCAGGCAGAACTCGTTGCCCTCCGGGTCGGCGAGGACGACCCACGTGACGTCCGGCCCCTGCCCGACGTCGACCCGCCGTGCGCCCAGCGCGATCAGGCGCTCGAGCTCGGTGGCCTGGTCCGATCCGTCCTGCGGCCGCAGGTCGATGTGGAGCCGGTTCTTGACCGTCTTGTCCTCCGGGACTCGGATGAAGCCCAGCTCCAGGTCGCCCGGGCTCTCCCCGACGATCCAGATCTCGTCCTCGCCGTCCGCCTCGACCTCGCGGCCCAGCACCTCGCCCCACCAGGCGGCGAGGCTCGCGGGGTCGCGGGAGTCGACGACCACTTGGCTCAGGATGATGCCCATACGGGGACGATAGGGATGGCCCCGAGCGCACGCAAGGGCTCCGCGCGTCCCATCCGCCATGGTTGGCCCGTTCTGCGAGGATCTGGCCATGACTGGTCCTCTCGTCGCGGAGCGTGCCGCCGCCGTCAACGCCGCCTCCCTCGACTGGGTGGGCTGGGCCGTGGTGCTCGGACCGGCGGCGACGCTCGTCGCGGGCCTCGTCGCAGGGGTTGTCGCCTACCTTGCGATCGCGCAGCGCCGGCGGGCCGACGCGAAGGCCGAGTGGTGGCGCCGCACCCAGTGGGCGCTCGACGAGGTGCTGTCCGGCGAGCCCGATCGTCGCCGTGTCGGCGTGGCGGTGCTGTACCGCCTGGCTGAGAGCGAGCTCGCCACCCCTGAGGACCTGGAGGTGTTCGACGCCGCGTGGGGCCTGGTGCTCGGAATCGGCGGCCCTGTCGCCTCGGCGGCGCCGGAGCCCTCGGCCACCGAGGTGACGGCGGCGCGGGGCCGGGTGCTCACCGACGGCAGGCGGGGGGTGGCCACGGCGGGCTGGGTGGTGCGGCTCGCCGTGGGAGCGTCCGGCGTCCCTGCGGCCGGGGGCGTGGCTGACCGAGAACCCGCGCCGCCAGATGCGGCGGGTCGTGGGGCGACGGACGATGGGAGTGGCCCGCACGGGCCGCGTCTCGATGGAGGGGAGGGCCTCATGGGGATCGACGACATGAAGGACAAGGCCTCGCAGGCCGCGAAGAGCGACAAGGCCGAGGGGGCTAGCGACTCCGGCCTGGACAAGGCGGAGTCTGCCGCCTCCTCCAAGGCCGGCGAGGGGCACGAGGACAAGGTCGCGCAGGCCCGCGACAAGGGGGACGAGGCGCTCGGGAACGCCTGAGGCTCCGTTCGAGCGACGGCTCCAGGCTGCCACAGGGCTGCCTCGGGGCCGTTCGTCGTGGGGGCGTCAGGCGCTGAGCCGCTCCACGTGCCCGCGGTGGGCGTCCGCCAGCCACGGGGTGCGGAGGCGCTCGTCGTCGGGCTGCCGCCCCGAGGCCAGGGCATCGAGGTATCGACGGTCGGCTGCGAGGCGACGGGCGAGCTCGGCGGTGTCGCCGACGTGGCCGTGGCCGGGGACCAGGGTGTGGAGCCCGTACTCCGCGATCGCGCGCTCGAGGGTCTCCAAGCCCGCCCAGTAGTCGCCGAGCGGGTCGTCGGCGTCGGTGTCGAGCAGCGGGATCTCGAGGTCCGAGAGCATGTCGCCCGCCAGCAGGGCCCCGGCGTGGGGGATGGCGAGCGCGGCGTGGCCTGGGGCGTGGGCCCGGTGCGCCACGACGTGGACGTCCGGGCCGTCCCACGGCAGGGTCGCCGCGCCGGGCGGCAGCGGGGTCAGGCGCCCGAAGTGCTGGCGGTCCTGCCCGGGGCCTCGGCCTCGGCCTGGGCCAGGTCCGCGTCGCGGGTGCGCGACTGCGACGCGACAGCCTCGGGCGTGGCCCAGCGGGGGACCCCCGCCCAGTCCGCCCTCCACAGCACGTGGTCCCAGTGCGGGTGGGTGCTGAAGCCGGCGACGACCCGCCAGTCCCGGGCGCGGGCCTCGTGAGCCCGGGAATCGAGCTCGGGGACGGTGATGCCGGGATCAACGAGCACGCAACCGCCGTCGGCCCCCACGATCGCCGTGGTGATGCTGGTCCAGGTGGTGGCGGTCGCCACCCAGATCCCCGGGGCGACCTGCGTGAACGTGGATCGCGCCGTCATGGCTCGATCGTAGGGCCGATCAGATGAGAACACCCTCATGGGTGATTTCACCCAGAAAGCGCTCTCTTCTGAGAGGCTCGACTCAAGGACGTGAGCCGCCGCCTCCCCCCCGCAGCAGGCTCGCGTCACGGTCGCCACGCGACCGAGCGACGGCGGCATCCCGCTCCAGGGATGCCGCCGTCAGTTCGTGTGCGGGCGCCCGCCTCAGTGCGAGGCGTCGGCCGCCAACGCCGCCGCCCCGACGATGCCCGCAGCGTTGCGGAGCGTTGCCGGAACGATCGGCGTCCGGAGGCGGAGCAGGGGCAGGAACTTCTCGTGGTGCTTGGAGACGCCGCCGCCCACCACGATGAGGTCCGGCCAGAACAGGTTCTCCACGACGCTGTAGTAGCGCTGCAGGCGCTCGGCCCACTCCGTCCAGCTGAGGTTGTCGCGGTCGCGCGCGCTCTCCGCCGCGCGGCTCTCCGCGTCGTGCCCGTCGATCTCCAGGTGCCCGAGCTCCGTGTTCGGGACCAGGTGGCCGTCGACCACCAGGGCCGAGCCGATGCCTGTGCCCAGCGTCGTCACCAGCACCACGCCGGACACGCTGCGGGCCGCGCCGTAGACGGTCTCCGCGTACCCGGCCGCGTCCGCGTCGTTGACGGCCACGACGTTGCGGCCGGTCGCCTCGGCGATGACGTCCTCCACGTCCGTCCCGATCCACGACGGGTCGACGTTCGCGGCGGACTGCGCGACGCCGTGCAGGATCACCGCCGGGAACGTCACGCCCACCGGCACGTCCTCGGGCAGGTGGAAGGCCTCGATGACCTCCGCGACGGTCCGCGCGACGGCGTCCGGGGTCGCCGGCTGCGGCGTCGGGATGCGGACCCGGTCGCCCGCGAACTCGCCGCGGACCAGGTCCACCGGGGCGCCCTTGATGCCGCTGCCGCCGATGTCGATGCCGAACGCCGTGGTGGGGCGCTCGGCGAGCATGTGGCGGCGCTTGCGGTGGCGGTCGCCCGCGTCCTTGTCGTGGTCGTGCTTGTCGTGGTGGCTCATGGCAGTGTCAGCACCTCGGCTCCTGTCTCGGTCACGACCAGCGTGTGCTCGAACTGAGCGCTGCGCCTGCGGTCGGCCGTGACGACGGTCCATCCGTCGTCCCACATCTCCCACTCGGGCGTCCCCAGGTTGAGCATGGGCTCGATGGTGAAGACCATGCCGGGCTCCATCACTGTGGCGTAGTGCGGCGCGGCGTCGTAGTGGGGGACCACCAGCCCGGAGTGGAACGCCTCGCCCACGCCGTGCCCGGTGTAGTCGCGGACCACGCCGTACCCGAAGCGCTGCGCGTACTTCTCGATGACGCGCCCGATGACGTTGATCTCCCGGCCGGGCTTGACCGCCTTGATCGCACGGTTGAGCGACTCGCGGGTTCGCTCGACCAGCAGTGCCGACTCCTCATCGAGCTCGCCCACGCCGAACGTCGCGTTGTTGTCCCCGTGCACCCCGCCGATGTAGGCGGTGATGTCGATGTTCACCAGGTCGCCGTCCTGCAGCACCGTGGAGTCGGGGATGCCGTGGCAGATGACCTCGTTCACCGAGGTGCACAGCGACTTGGGGAAGCCGCGGTAGCCGAGGGTCGATGGGTAGGCGTGGTGGTCCATGAGGAACTGGTGGCCCACCCGGTCGAGCGCGTCGGTGGTGACGCCAGGCGCCACGTGACGGCCGACCTCCTCGAGCGCCTGCGCGGCGATGCGCGCCGCGACCCGGATTCGCTCGAGCACCTCGGGGGCCGGGATGTCGCTGCCGGTGAACGGCGTGGGCGCCGGCCGGCCCACGTACTCCGGGCGGGGGATCGACGCCGGGACCGGCAGTTGGGGGCTGATGGTCCCGGGGACGAGGGTGGCTCTCGGCGCGTGCACGATCGACATAGGTGGCAGTCTACGGAGCACGCGCGGCCGAGGTGCGGTCGCACCGAGGAGGGCAGCATGTCGGGCAGCGGCGACGAGTTCTACTTCAACATCGCGACCGGGCAGGTCGAGCAGGGCAAGGTGTCCGACTGGAAGGACCGGATGGGCCCGTACCCCACCCGTGAGGCCGCCCAGCGCGCGCTCGACATCGCCGCCGCACGCACGAAGGCGTGGGACGAGGACGACGCGCGCGAGCGCTGAGCGGCCTCCCTCGAGGGCTGAGCCCCTCAGGCCAGGAACGAGTGCGCGTCGTCGGGGAAAGTCGCCCCGCGGACGTCCGCCGCGTACGCCCGGGCGGCGTCGCCCAACGCCTGGCCGATCTGCCCGTACTGCTTGGCGAACCGCGGCGACCAGCCGCCCATGCCCGCCATGTCGAGCCACACGAGCACCTGGCCGTCGCAGTCGACGCCCGCGCCGATGCCGATGGTCGGGACCCGCAGGATCTCGGTGATGCGCGCGGCCACGGGCGCCGGGACCATCTCCAGGACGACGGCAACCGCGCCCGCCTCCTGCAGCGCGATCGCGTCCTCGCTGAGCAGCTCGGCGGCGTCCTCGTCCCTGCCCTGCACGCGCTTGCCGCCCAGGGCGTTCTCCGACTGCGGTGTGAAGCCGAGGTGCCCGAAGACCGGGATGCCCGCGTCGGACAGCGCCTTGACCTGGGCCGCGACCCGGCGGCCGCCCTCGAGCTTGACCGCGTGCGCCCCCGTCTCCTTGAAGATGCGCACGGCCGTGGCCAGCGCCTGCTCGGGGCCGGCCTCGTACGAGCCGAACGGCATGTCCACGACCACCAGCGCGCGGCTCACCGAGCGCACGACGGCGCGGGCCGGCGGGATGAGCTCGTCGAGCGTGACCGGGATGGTGGTCTCGTGGCCCAGCATCGTGTTGCCGATCGAGTCCCCGACGAGCAGGAGGTCGATGCCCGCCTCGTCGAAGATCCGGGCGGTCGGCGCGTCGTACGCCGTCAGCATCGTCAGCTTCTCGCCGCGCTCCTTCGCCTCGCGCAGGTGGTGGACGCGCACGCGCTTGGGGGTGGTCGTCATCGTGCTGGCTCCTGTGGGTCCGGGGCTGGGTCGGCTGGGGCGTCTTCGCCGGTCAGGGCTCGCGCCACCGCGTCGTGATGGGCAGCCTACGGTCCCGGCCGAAGGCGAGCGCTGTGACCTTGGGGCCCAGCGGGTACTGGCGGCGCTTCCACTCGGCGCGGTCCACCAGGGACAGGACCTTGTCGACCACCTCGGGGTCGTAGCCCCGGGCGAGCAGCTCGGCCCGCCCCTCGGCATGCTCGACGTACGCGTCCAGCACCTCGTCGAGGAGGTCGTAGGGCGGCAGCGAGTCCTGGTCGGTCTGGCCGGGACGCAGCTCGGCCGACGGCGGCTTGGTGATCGAGCTCTCCGGGATGGGCGGGATCTGCCCGGCGTCGACCGCGGCGTTGTTGCGCCACCGGGACAGCGCCCACACCCGCGACTTGTCGACGTCCTTGAGCGGGGCGTACCCGCCGACGGCGTCGCCGTAGATGGTCGAGTAGCCCACCGCCAACTCGCTCTTGTTGCCGGTGGCCAGCACCAGGGGCCCTTCGGCGTTCGAGATCGCCATGAGGATCATGCCGCGCACCCTGGCCTGCAGGTTCTCCGCCGCGACGCCCTCCAGCCCGAGCTGCGCCTCGAACGCGTCGACGATCGTGCCGATGGGCTGGACGCGGTAGTCGGCGCCGATCCGCTTGGCGAGGTCGGCGGCGTCGTCCTTGGAGTGCTCCGAGGAGTACCGGGACGGCATCGACACCCCGATCACGTTCTGGCCGCCGAGCGCGTCGGCGCTGATCGCCGCCACGAGCGCGGAGTCGATGCCACCCGACAGGCCCAGGACCACGGACCGGAACCCGTTCTTGCGCGCGTACCCGGCCAGTCCGGTGACCAGCGCCTGGTAGACCTCCGCGTCGGCGTCCAGGTGGGGCGCGATCTCGCCGGTCCGCGGCTCGCGGCCGTCGTCGAGGTCCCACACGAGGAGGTGCTCGACGAACTGCGGCGCGCTGGCCAGCAGCGTCCCGTCGGCGGCCACCACGAACGAGCCCCCGTCGAAGACGAGGTCGTCCTGGCCGCCCACCATGTTCACGTAAGCGACCGGCGCGTCGACCTGCCGGGCGCGCCGCGCGGCCAGCTCGGTGCGGATGTGCCCCTTGCCCTCCTCGAACGGCGAGCCGTTGAGGACCACGAGCAGCGCGACCTCGTTCTCGTCCATCTCGGAGACGGGCCCGCCGTCCTGCCAGATGTCCTCGCAGACCACCACGCCCACCCGGTGGCCGCGGACGTCGATCACGCAGATGTCGTCGCCGGGGGCGAAGATGCGGAACTCGTCGAAGACGCCGTAGTTGGGCAGGTGGTGCTTGTCGTAGCGCCGCGCGACCGTCCCGTGCTGCAGCAGCACCGCCTGGTTGGTGGGGCGCGCGGGGGCGCCCTCGTGCTCGCGGGAGGCGGTGTCGCCGACCGTGCCGACCAGCACGGCCAGGTCGCCCATGCCGCGCGCGTCGAGCTCGGCCGCGGTCCGCTCGAGCGCCCGCTCGGCGCCGCGCCGGAACGAGGCGCGCAGCGCCAGGTCCTCGATGGGATATCCGGTGATCGTCATCTCGGGGAAGACGACGAGGTCGGCGCCGGCCTCGGCCGCGCGCTGCGACCACGCGAGCACCGCCTGGGAGTTGCCGTCGAGGTCGCCGACGCACGTGTCGATCTGGGCCAGGGCGATGCGCAGTGCCATGGCCTGAGCCTAGGCCCCGGCCGCGCGTGGGCGGCGCCCGGGCCGCGCGAGGGCGCGGACGGGCCGCGCAGAAGAATCGCCTGCGGGTATGTCACCAGCCGTCACAGGCATCGGGCAGGATGTACCGCATGGACAGGCAGCAGGAGTTCGTGCTCCGCACGGTCGAAGAGCGGGACATCCGCTTCATCCGCCTCTGGTTCACCGACGTGCTCGGGATCCTGAAGTCCGTCGCGATCGCCCCGGCCGAGCTCGAGGCCGCGTTCTCCGAGGGCATCGGGTTCGACGGCAGCTCCATCGAGGGGCTCACGCGGGTGTACGAGGCGGACATGATCGCCAAGCCCGACCCCACCACGTTCCAGATCCTTCCGTGGCGCGGCGAGCGGCACGGCACCGCGCGCATGTTCTGCGACATCCTCACGCCCGACGGCGAGCCGTCCATGGCGGACTCCCGCAACGTGCTGAAGCGCGCGCTCGCCAAGGCCAGCGCCCAGGGCTTCACCTTCTACACGCACCCCGAGGTCGAGTTCTACCTGTTCGAGGCGCCCGCGGACCCGTTGAGCCCGCTGATCCCCGTCGACCAGGGCGGCTACTTCGACCACGTCCCGCGCGGCACCACGCACGACTTCCGCCGCGCCGCGATCACCATGCTCGAGTCGATGGGCATCTCGGTGGAGTTCTCCCACCACGAGGCCGGCCCGGGCCAGAACGAGATCGACCTGCGGTACGCCGACGCGCTGACCACCGCGGACAACATCATGACGTTCCGCACGGTCGTCAAGGAGGTCGCGCTCGAGCAGGGCGTCTTCGCGTCCTTCATGCCCAAGCCGATGCCCGACAAGCCCGGCTCGGGCATGCACACGCACCTGTCGCTGTTCGAGGGCGACCGGAACGCGTTCCACGAGCCCGGCGCCCACCTGGAGCTGTCCAAGGTGGCGCGCAGCTTCATCGCGGGCATCCTCACGCACGCCGCGGAGATCACCGCGGTGACCAACCAGTTCGTGAACTCCTACAAGCGGCTGTGGGGCGGCTCCGAGGCGCCCAGCTACATCTGCTGGGGCCACAACAACCGCTCCGCGCTGGTGCGCGTTCCCATGTACAAGCCGGGCAAGGGCAACTCGAGCCGCGTCGAGTACCGCGCGGTCGACGCCGCCACGAACCCGTACCTCGCGTTCGCGGTGCTGCTCGCCGCGGGGCTCAAGGGCATCGAGGAGGGCTACCAGCTCCCCGAGGGCGCCGAGGACGACGTGTGGGAGCTCACCGACGCCGAGCGCCGGGCCCTGGGCATCGAGCCGCTGCCCACGTCGCTCGACGCCGCGATCGCGGTGATGGAGAAGTCCGAGCTGGTCGCCGAGACGCTCGGCGAGCACGTCTTCGACTTCGTGCTGCGCAACAAGAAGCAGGAGTGGGACGAGTACCGGGCACAGGTCACGCAGTACGAGCTGCAGCGGTTCCTGCCTGTGCTGTGAGCGCGCCCGGACAGGTGTCCGGCCCGGGCGGCGACGTCGGTAGCGTGAGGTCGTGAGCACAGGACGACCGGGGACCTCCCTCGCGGGGCGCCTCACACGATCAGGCTTTGAGGACGCCGCGCGCGCCGAGCGGCTGCTGCAGGACGCAGGGCTGCTGGCGCTCGTGCCCGACCCCGAGGAGACCCTCCTCGGGCCGCTGGCCGAGGTCGCCGACCCCGACCTCGCCCTGCTGACCCTCGCGAAGCTCGCGGGCGCCGTCGCCGGCAGCGCGGAGCACCGGTCGCTGCTGGCCGGGCTGCTCACCGAGCCCGGCCCCGGCCGGGACAGGCTGCTGGCCGTCGTCGGCTCGTCGGTGGCGCTCGGCGACAACCTGGCCGCCCACCCCGCCCATCTCGCCATGCTGGCCGACACCACGCCCGGCACCGGCGTCCCGGCCGAGGAGGTGCGGGCAGAGCTGCTCGAGGCCGTCGGCGCCGATCCGGCAGCGGCCGTCCCGGTCGCGGATGACGGCGGGCACCGGGCGATCGACGCGATGCGCCGCGCCTACCAGCGCCGGCTGCTGCGCATCGCCGCGACCGACCTGTGCTGCCAGGAGCCCATCTCGCAGCTGCCCGCGGTCGGCGCGGCGCTCGCGGACCTCGCCGCGGCGGCCCTCGAGGCGGCGCTGGCCATCGCGCGCGCCGACCTCGACGACCACGGCGCCGGTGTGCGCCTCGCCGTGATCGGCATGGGCAAGTGCGGAGGCCGCGAGCTCAACTACGTGAGCGACGTCGACGTCGTCTACGTCGCCGAGCCGGTGGACGGGACGTCTGAGGAGGACGCGCTGGCGACCGGCGCCCGCCTGGCCGCCGGGCTGGCCCGGGCTTGCTCGACGGCCTCCGGCGAGCCCGCGCTGTGGCCGGTGGACGCGGCGCTGCGCCCCGAGGGGAAGAACGGCCCCCTGGTGCGCACCCTCGCGAGCCACCGGGCGTACTACGAGCGGTGGGCCAAGACGTGGGAGTTCCAGGCGCTGCTCAAGGCCCGCCATATCGCCGGCGATCCCGAGCTCGGACGCGCGTACGTCCAGACCGTCAACCCGATGGTGTGGGCGGCCGTGCAGCGCGAGAACTTCGTCGAGGACTCGCAGGCGATGCGCCGCCGGGTCGAGGACAACGTCCCCGCCGCGGAGGCTGACCGGCAGCTCAAGCTCGGCAAGGGAGGCCTGCGCGACGTCGAGTTCACCGTGCAGCTGCTGCAGCTGGTGCACGGTCGCGCCGACGAGTCGATCCGCAGCCCGCACACGCTCACCGCACTCGCGGCGCTGGCCGCCGGTGGGTACGTGGGACGCGAGCACGCCGCCCAGCTGGCGGTCTGCTACCGGTTCCTGCGCGCCCTCGAGCACCGGATCCAGCTCTACCGGCTGCAGCGCACGCACCTGATGCCCACCTCGGAGACGGACCTGCGCCGCCTGGCCCGCTCGGTGGGCATGCGGGCCGACGGCGCGCAAGGGCTCACCGACCGTTGGCGCGTGGTCCGCAGGGAGGTGCGCCGGCTGCACGAGGAGCTCTTCTACCGGCCGCTCCTGCCCGCCACGGCGCAACTGTCCGCGGAGGAGGCGAGCCTCGCGCCCGAGGCCGCCCGGGCGCGCCTGGCCGCCATCGGCTACCGCGACCCCGGGGGCGCCGTGCGGCACATCGCCGCGCTGACCGAGGGAGTCTCGCGCCGCGCGGCCATCCAGCGGCAGCTGCTGCCCGTGATGCTCGGCTGGTTCGGGGACGGCGCCGATCCCGACGCCGGGCTGCTCGCGTTCCGCCGGCTCTCCGAGGAGCTCGGCACGACGCACTGGTACCTCAAGCTGCTGCGCGACTCGGGCCTCGCGGCCCAACGGCTCGCGCGGGTCCTGTCGACGTCGCGGTACGTCTCCGACGCGATGTCACGCTCGCCGGAGTCCGTCGCCTGGCTCGCCGACGACACGGAGCTGGCGCCCCGCACCCGGGAGGGCCTCACCGCGGAGGCCGACGCGATCCTCACCCGCGCCACCGAGCCGGTCCCCGCGGTGACCGCGTTGCGCGCCCTGCGCCGCCGTGAGCTGGCCCGGGCGGCGGCCGCCGACGTGCTGGGCGTGCCCACCGGCGCCCGGTCCGCGGCGAGCCTGACCGTGGCCGCCGACGTCGTCCTCGCGGGCGCGCTGCGGGTGGCGACGGCGCAGACCCGGGCCGAGCGCGGCCTCGACGAGGACCCCACCCGGCTGCTCGTGGTGGCCATGGGCCGCCTGGGCGGCCAGGAGATGGGCTACTCCTCGGACGCCGACGTGCTGTTCGTGCACGACCCGGTCCCGGGCGCCGACAGCGGGATCGCACAGGACTTCGCGCTGGCCGTCGTGACCCGCCTGCGCAAGCTGCTGGGCGAGGTCGGGCCCGAGCCCGCGCTCGAGGTGGACGCCGACCTGCGCCCCGAGGGCCGCAACGGCCCGCTCGTGCGCACGTTCGACTCGTACGCCGAGTATTACGACCGCTGGTCCTCGCCCTGGGAGAGCCAGGCCCTGCTGCGTGCCCGCACCGTCGCGGGGGACCCCGAGCTCGGCCACCGGTTCACCGCGCTCGTGAAGCCGGTGCGGTACCCCGCCGGGGGGATCGACGCCTCCGTCGAGCGCGAGATCCGGCGCATCAAGGCGAGGGTCGAGTCGGAGCGGCTGCCGCGCGGCGTCGACCCGGCCCGGCACCTGAAGCTCGGCCGCGGCGGGATCTCCGACGTCGAGTGGACGGCCCAGCTGCTCCAGCTCCAGCACGCCTACGCCGTGCCCGGGCTGCGGACCACGTCCACCCTCGACGCTCTGGCCGCCGCGGTCGGGGCGGGCCTGCTCGACGCGGCGGACGCCCAGACGCTCACGCACGCGTGGGACCTGGCCTCGCGGCTGCGGGACGCGATCGTGCTCTGGACCGGGCGGATCGGCGGCGCCCAGGCGGACGTGCTGCCGCACGACACCCAGGCGCTCGCGGGGGTGGCCAGGATCCTCGGCTACCCCTCCGGGTCGGCGGGAGAGCTCGAGGAGGAGTACCTGCGCTCGTCACGGCGCGCACGCGCGGTGGTGGAGCGGGTCTTCTACGCCTGACCTCGCCGAGTGGTCAGGTCGGTCGAGGCGGCGCCGTCGGGCGCGGTCCCAGGCCCTACGACGGGGTGGTGACCGCGCCGGGCTCCGCGTCCTGGGCTGTCGTGGGAGTCGACGGCGCCCCGGTGGACGTGGCCGACCCGCTGTCGGAGTCCTCCGCCGCGTCGGGAGCAGGTGACGCCCCCCGCTTCCGCGACCCGGACGTCTCGGCCAGCAGGTCCGAGTCCACCAGCGCGTGGCGGTGCAGGTAGGCGCCCGAGACCGCTTTGATCGTCGCGGCGACCGGGAGGGCGAGGAAGGCCCCGAGCGCCCCGAAGACGGCGCCGAAGGCCAGCACGGAGACGAACGCCACGGCGGGGTTCAGCTCCATGGTGTGCGCGGAGATCTTCGGAGCCAGCAGCAGGTTCTCGATCTGCTGGTAGACGACGATGAAGATCACCACGCCCAGCCCGGTGAGAGGGCTGACCGTGAGGCCGACGATCACTGGCAGCGCCCCGCCGATGTAGGTGCCGATCGTCGGGATGAACTGCGACACGATCCCGGAGAACGCGGCCAGCGGCACCGCGTACGGCACGCGCGCCACGGTCAGGTAGACGAACGTCACGAGCGCGGACACCGCCGCTAGGACGATCCTCGAGCTGAGGAAGTTCGACACCTGCTCCTGCGACGCGTCCCACACCCGCAGCACCTCGCGCTGGCGGTCGGGCGCCAGCAGGCTGAGGATCGACGCCTTGAAGCGTGGGCCTTGGGCGACCATGTAGAACACGACCAGCAGCACCGCCGACAGGACGAAGAGGCCCCCGAGGATCGTGCCGCCCACGCCGATCACGCCTTCGGCGACATTGGACCCCCAGCCCTCGACCAGCTGGACGAGCACCTTGTCGGTGGTGGGGAGCTCGTAGCCGAACGCGTTGAGCACGAAGTCCGTGAGCTGCCCGTAGAGCTGGGGGACGGCCTGGATGAGGTCGACGAGCTGGGCGACGAACAGCTGGCCGAACACGGTGAGGACGCCCAGGCTGGCGAGGATCGTGCCGAACATCACCAGGCCCGTGGCGAGTCCTCGCCGCATCCCGCGACGGGCCAGCCAGCGCACCGGCGGCTCCATGGCCAGGGCGATGAACCACGCGATGACGAGGATCGTGGCCACCGTGCCGAGCTGGCTGAACGCCCGCCACGCCAGGATCGCGGCGAAGACGGCGAGCACGATCATGAGCAGGGCGCGCGGCAGCCAGGCGGGCGGGCGCCGGGCATCGACGCGCTGGGCTGTGGTGGTCCTCATCGGGCGTCCCTCACAGGTCATGGCCGCACGGGCGCGGCACACACGGAAGTTACCGGATGCGGTCGTGTTCGGGGGGAGGACTGGCGGCGCCTCGCTCAGCCGTCGGAGCCGGCGCCCGCGGGATCGTCGGACGCGGGGCCGTCGGGCCCAGGGACGACGTCGGACCTGTCGTCGAGCAGCGCCGAGTCCACGAGCTCGTGGCGTCGCAGGTACGTCCCGGAGACGGCCTTGATGGTCGCGACGACCGGGAGGGACAGGAACGCCCCTAGCGCGCCGAACACCGCCCCGAACGCGATGACGGCCAGGAAGGCGACGGCGGCGTTGAGCGACATGGTCTGGGCGGCGATCCGCGGGGCGAGCAGCAGGTTCTCCACCTGCTGGTAGGCGACGATGAAGATCAGCACGCCGACCCCGGTGAGCGGGCTCACCGACAGGGCGACCGCCACCGGGAGCGCCCCGCCGATGTACGTGCCCACGGTGGGCACGAACTGCGACACGAGGCCTGTGAACGCCGCGAGCGGGAGCGCGTACGGCACCTTCGCGATGGTCAGGTACCCGAACGTCACGAGGGTCGCGATCGCCGCGAGCACGATGCGCGAGATGAGGAAGTTCGAGACCTGCTCCAGGGAGACCTCCCAGATGCGCAGCACCTCGCGCTGCCGGTCAGGCGCCAGCAGGCGGCAGATCGCGGATCGGAAGGCCGGCCCCTGCGCCACCATGTAGAACGCGACGAGCAGCACGGCCGCCAAGATGAACAACGCGCCGATGATCGTGCCGCCCACGCCGATGACGCCTTGGGCCACGTTGCTGCCCCAGCTGTCCACCAGCTGTGAGAGCAGCCTGTCGCTGGGCGGCAGGGCGTAGCCGAACGTGCGGTCGAGGAAGTCGGCGAGGTCCGCGTAGAGCGCGGGGACGTCCTCGAAGAGGTCGATCAGCTGCACGACGAACAGCTGCCCGAACACGGCCAGGATGGCGGCCGTCCCCACCAGGCCGCCGAACATCACCAGGCCCGTGGCGACCCCGCGCCGCATGCCCCGGCGTGCGAGCCACCTGACCACCGGCTCCATGGCGAGCGAGAGGAACCAGGCCACCACGATGATGGTGATGACCGTCCCGAGCTGGGTGAGGGCGCGCCACACGAGAACGCCCGCGAACACGGCGACGAGGGTCATGAGCAGCGCTCGCGGAAGCCATGCCGGGGGACGGCGGGCGTCACGGGAGGCGGTCGGACTCCTCATCGCGGTCCTTCGCAGTGGTTGGCCGTGCGGTGGCGGTTCCACCGCCATCCTGCCGGAGCGTGCCCGTGATCGCCGGAGACCGGCGCAGGCCGGGTGAAAACGGCCACTCTGGGCGGCCGGCGCGCGGAGTCGCTCACACTCCCGACGCCTCGGTCGATAGAGCAGGACAGCATGCCCGTGTGTCCCGCGACGAAAGAGCCTTCCCATGCCGTCTGTGAGCACCCCGCACGACACCGGCGCCCCGTGGGCCGCCCGACTCACCATCCGGGCGAAGATCCTGATGCTGCTCGTGTTCCTGAGCGTGGCCATCGGAGTGGTCGGCGTCATCGCGTCCTTGTCGGTCCTCGACCTCGCTGAGGGCTCGAGCGGTGACAGCGTCGACTCCGCCGGGACCACGGTCACGGTGATCGTGGCCGTCCTCGCTGTGGGGGTCGTCGTGATGTGGGGCGTCGGCCTGAGCGTGCTCCGCTCCATCCGCGCCTCGGTCACCGGCCTGTCGACCCGGCTCGAGGCCATGGCCGCGGGAGACCTGACGGTTCCGGCGCGGTCGACCCGCCAGGACGAGCTGGGTCACATGGAGTTTCTGCTCACCCGAGCGCAGGATTCCTTGCGGGCGACGCTGTCCCAGGTCGCGGCGACCGCGTCGAGCCTGGTGGGCTCGAGCGAGGAGATGTCGGTCGCGAGCGCCCAGATGGCCTCTGGCGCGGAGGAGACCAGCGCCCAGGCGGGCCGGGTGGCCGCCGCGGCCGAGCAGGTGAACGGCAACGTCCAGGCGGTCGCGACCGCGGCCGAGCAGATGGGGGCGTCGATCCGAGAGATCGGGCAGAACGCGAACGAGGCCGCGAACGTCGCCTCGCGCGCCACTGGCGTGGCGGAATCGACCAACGAGCGCGTCGCGAAGCTCGGCGCGTCCAGCCAGGAGATCGGCAACGTGGTCAAGGTGATCACCTCGATCGCGGAGCAGACGAACCTGCTGGCTCTGAACGCCACGATCGAGGCGGCGCGGGCGGGCGAGGCCGGCAAGGGGTTCGCCGTGGTCGCGGGCGAGGTCAAGGAGCTGGCCTCCGAGACGGCCCGGGCCACCGAGGACATCGCCCGCCGTGTCGAGGCCATCCAGGCCGACACCGCCGGGGCGGTGGCCGCGATCGGTGAGATCTCCGAGATCATCGCGAGCATCAACGACTACCAGACGACCATCGCCAGCGCGGTCGAGGAGCAGACCGCCACGACCAACGAGATGTCCCGGGGCATCCAGCAGGCCGCCTCGGGCTCGGGCGAGATCGCGTCGACCATCAGCAGCCTCGCCTCGGCGACGAGCGCGTCCACCTCGGCGCTCAGCCAGGTGCAGTCCTCGATCGACGAGCTGGCCCGGGTGGCCTCCGCGCTGCGTGTGAATCTGGGCGAGCTCGACTACTGAGCGGGGTCGCGACCCCGTGCAGGCATGGTGTGCTGATGCTGTGCAAGCCTTGGGCACGCTGCTTGGCGGGGCGCCCCGCGCTTGGTCGACGTCGGAGCCGCATGCCAGGGTGGCCGCCACGAGGGACGCCCGGACTCGCGGGACGCCCGCAGCCACTCGCATGAAGGGGAGTCGATGACGCAGCGCTGGGGAGCCGTGGCCGACGCCGCGGCGGTCGGAGTGTTCGGCGTGCTGTGGTACGGGATGCCTGACGTCGTGCGGACGCGCCGCGCCCGCGTGCCGGTCAAGGCGGCGCTCGTCGCGGGGTACGCGGCGTACGCCTGGGGGCGCCGCGACGTCCCCGGGGACGACCCCGTCGCCCGCGTGGCCGCCGCCGACGGCCAGCAGGGCGGAGAGCCCGCCGACGCGCCGCGCCCGCCCGCGTCCACGGGATCCACCACAGGACTCTCCGTCGTGGCGTCCGCCATCGCCGCGGGGCCGGCCGTGAGCCCGGCCGACCTCGGGCTGCCCGTGGACGCGGACGGGCGGTTCGCGCCGCGGCAGGGCAGAGCAGGGCGGATCGGCCTCGCCGTCGCCGTGGCCGGGCTGAGCGTGCTGTTCGAGAGCGCGCTGCACCGCGGCGCGATCCACCTGGGACGGCGCGGCGTCCGGTCGCCCCACACACGGGTGGGGGTCGTGATGGGCCTGGCGAGCGCGGCCTCGACCTACGCCGTGGACGCCATCGGCCAGGGCCGGCTGGCCGCGCGCTCCGGATCGGGAGACGTCCCCGCGTCCTGACTCGCAGGCGCCTGCGAGCCGACGATCGCGCTCACGGGGGCCCGTCGGCCGCGCCACCGACGTGTCGAAGCGGGTCCATGGACTCGCGCAGCACGAGGACGGGGCACGGCGCGCTCCGGATCACCGCCCGGCTCACGGCGCCCATCATCTGGCCGCGCACAGGGCCGAGACCACGCGACCCCACCACCACCAGAGCGGCGTCCCGGCCCAGCTCGACCAGCGATCGGGCGGGATCGTCGTCCATCAGCGTGAGTCGCACCTCGAGGGCCGGGTGCTCTGCGCCGATCAGCGCCGCGACCGAGCGCGCCCCGTCATGGCAGGGGTCAGCGGGGTCTCCCAGCCGGGGCGCCGATCCGCGGCGCGGGCGTGGGCCGGGCGCGGAGGCGCGTGCGTGCGCGAGCAGCAGGGGGACGCCCCGCCGAAGCGCCGAGGCGGCGGCGGTGCGGGCCGCCGCGACCGATGCGGGCGAGCCGTCCACCCCCACCACGACGGGCGTCCAGGCGCTCGGGGCGGTGACGCCCATGGCGGGGACCACGGCCACCGGGCAGTGCCCGCTCCGGGCGAGAAAGGCGCTGTTCGCCCCGGGCCCTGGCCGTCCCAGCACCCCCCGCGCGCCCACCACCAGCATCCGCGCGTCGTGGCTCAGCACGCACAGCGACGCCAGCAGAGGACCGCGCAGCACCCGTGCCGAGACACGCAGGCCAGGGTGCAGCAGCGACACCTCGGCACGCGTGCGCTCGAGGAACGCCGTGGTGTCGTCCTTGGGGACGTACCCGCCCATCGCGCCGGGGACGCAGGCGTACGCCCAGGCGATCGACCGGTGTGGCTCGTGCGGGGCACGCGCCAGCACCAGCGGCGCGCCCGCCCGCAGCGCCTCCTCGACACCGAACTGCAGCGTGCTGGCGCTGTGCGGCGTCCCGTCCAGAGCGACGACGATGGGGCCTTCGGCGAACATGACCATCACCTCATCGGGACGACGATCAGGTCAGGGTACGGACCCGGGGAGGGCACGGCCGGGCACGAAGGTCCCGACCGTCCCCGACGCGCGCGACGACGGCGGGCGGTGTGAGATCGGGGGATGGCCTGGGAGGTGCGCCCTGTGACGCCCGACCGGTTCGACGACTTCGCCGACGTGACGAACCCGAACCGGCGCGCGGACGCGTGCTGGTGCTTGTCGCACCGCCTGGGCGCCCGCGAGATCGAGGAGCTCGGCGCAGGAGACCGCGAGCAGGCCATGCGCCGCCTGTGCGAGAGGGCCGACCCGCCGGGAGTGGTCGCGTACCTCGACGGGGAGCCCGTGGGCTGGTGCAACATCGGCGCCCGCGCCGACATCCCCCGCCTGGTCCACTCGCGGGTCATCCGACCGATCGACGACGTGCCGGTGTGGAGCATCGTGTGCGTGGTCGTGCGCGCGGGCCATCGCCGGCAGGGCGTCACGACCCCGCTGATCCAGGGCGCCGTCGACTACGCGTCGTCCCGGGGCGCCCCGGCCGTGGAGGCGTACCCGGTGGACCCCGAGGGGCGCATGGACACGACCATGGCGTTCGTCGGCACGAGGCCCATGTTCGAGAAGGCCGGGTTCCGGGTGGTCGGGGCCACCGACGCGCTCGCCAGCAGGATGCCGCGGATCGTCATGCGCCGGACCCTCTGAGCGGCGCCCGCGCCGCCGGGAGCACAGCCCTGAAGTGGCGAGATCTGGGGATGCGCATAGTGTCGTGGCAGGTCAGGAAGCGGCTGTGCCGGAAGGGCGGCGCCGGGCCTCTGGTTCCCGAGCGCCATCCGTGAAGGCGCCGACATCCGGCGCGTCACGGGGGAGGCAGCCGCGCGGATCGGCACCGGAGGGACACGACCATGGCTGAGGAATCACGGCATTCGGACGAACGCGCAGGGCACGGGGCAGAGCACGGGCGCCGGGCGGCGGGACCGCGACCCGAGGGGCCGCCCGCCTCGCCGCCGGCTCCGGACGACCCGCGCAAGCCCGCGTCCCCGCCCGACATGCACAAGCCCTCGTGGGCCCACGCCATGCGCACCACCGTGAGGCAGTTCTCGCGGGACCAGTGCCAGGACGCCGCCGCCGCGCTCACCTACTACGCGGTCCTCGCATCGGCGCCCGCGCTGCTCGCGCTGGTCTCGCTGCTGGGGCTGCTGGGCGACAGCGAGAAGATCGTCGAGGACGTGATGGGCGTCGCGGAGTCGGTCGTCCCGGCGGACGCGATGGCCACCCTGGAGCCCCTCATCGAGCAGGTGGCCGGCAAGGGGGAGAACGCAGGGCTCGCGTTGATCATCGGCCTGGCCCTAGCGCTGTGGTCCGCGTCGGGATACGTCGGCGCCTTCGGCCGTGCGATGAACCGCATCTACCAGGTGGACGAGGGCAGGCCGATCTGGAAGCTGCGCCCCGTGATGCTCGTGGTGACCGCCGTCGTGGTGGTGCTCGCGGCGCTCGTCGCGGCCGCGCTGGTGCTCACCGGCCCGGTCGCGACGGCGATCGGGGAGGCGGCGGGATTCGGTCCGACGGCGCTGACCGTGTGGAACATCGCCAAGTGGCCGGTGGCGCTGGCCCTGGTCGTGGTCATCGTCGCGCTGCTGTACTACGCGACGCCCAACGTGCGTCAGCCCAGGTTCCGGTGGATCAGCGTCGGAGCCGTCGTGGCGATCCTCATCTGGGTGATCGCCTCGGCCGCCTTCGGGTTCTACGTGGCCCGTTTCGGCTCGTACGACGCGACGTACGGGGCGCTCGGCGGGGTGATCGTCTTCCTCCTCTGGCTGTGGATCACCAATCTGGCGCTCCTCCTGGGGGCCGAGCTCGACGCCGAGCTGGAGAGGGGACGCGAGCTGCAGGGCGGCATCGCCGCCGAGGAGTCGCTGCAGCTGCCCCCACGGGACACGCGCGCGAGCGAGAAGCGGCAGAAGAAGCTCCAGCAAGACGTCGACCGAGGACGCGAGATCCGCCTGGGCGCCGTGGGAGCGGCCGAGGGCAAGGGCGCCGAGCGAGGCGACGCGCACTGACCAGGCCCTCGCGCCGCGAGGGCTGAGACGCCGACGGAAGGACCGCCCATGCGAGCGCTGACCTGGCAAGGCAAGGAGAACGTGGCCGTCGAGGACGTGCCCGACCCCCGGATCGAGGAGCCCACCGACGCCATCATCCGGGTGACGTCGACGGCGGTCTGCGGGTCGGACCTGCACCTGTACTCGGTGCTCGGGATGTACCTCGACGCCGGAGACGTGCTCGGGCACGAGGCCATGGGGGTCGTCGAGGAGGTCGGTCCCGGCGCCACGAGGCTGAAGCCGGGGGACAGGGTCGTCGTCCCGTTCGGCATCGCCTGCGGCTCCTGCTGGATGTGCGTCCGCGGCCTGCAATCCCAGTGCGAGACGACGCAGGTGCGCTCCCAGGACAAGGGCGCCGCGCTCTTCGGCTACACCAAGCTGTACGGGCAGGTGCCCGGCGGCCAGGCGGAGTACCTGCGCGTGCCGCAGGCGCATTACGGCCCGGTGGTGGTGCCCGAGGACGGCCCCGACGAGCAGTACCTCTACCTCTCCGACGTCTTGCCCACCGCATGGCAGGCCGTCGAGTACGCGGACGTCCCCGAGGGCGGGACCGTCGTCGTGGTGGGACTCGGGCCGATCGGCCAGATGGCCGCGCGCGTCGCGCGCCACCGTGGAGCAGGCACGGTGATCGGCCTCGACCTGGTGCGCGACAGGTTGGAGATGGCCAGGCGGCACGGCATCGAGGTCGTGGACGTGACCGGGCTCGACGACGTGGCGGGGGCGGTCAGGGAGCTCACCGGCGGCCGTGGCGCCGACAGCGTCATCGACGCCGTGGGCATGGAGGCCCACGGGTCGCCCGGCGCAGCCTTCGTCCAGCGCGCCGCGGGCCTGCTCCCCGACGCGCTCGCGGGCGCCGCCATGGAGAAGGCGGGAGTGGACCGTCTCGCGGCGCTGCTGTCCGCGATCGGGCTCGTGCGGCGTGGGGGGACGCTGTCGATCTCCGGCGTGTACGGCGGGGCGAAGGACCCGCTGCCGATGATGGAGCTGTTCGACAAGCAGGTGACCCTGCGGATGGGCCAGGCGAATGTCCGCCGCTGGATCGACGACCTCCTGCCGCTCGTCACGGACGGCGCAGACCCGCTCGGGGTGCTGGACCTGCGTACGCACCGTCTGCCGCTCGAGGACGCCCCGCGCGCCTACGACATGTTCCAGAAGAAGGAGGACGGCTGCGTCAAGGTGGTGCTGGACCCGACGGTCCCCGATGCTCCCACGTCCACGCGGGATGCGGGCGCGGTCGCCCCGGCTTAGCGTCGGTGGTGGCGGAGGGGAGATCACCAAGGGATGCGCGGAGCGTCCACCGCTCGTCGATGGCGACGGTGGCGACCGGACCCTCCCGCAGCGATTCACCGCCGCTGACCACCCAGCGACCGGTGCTGCCACCGGTCACGAGCGAGAAGAGGTAGAGCCATGGCGACAGGCGAGACCGGATTCGACGACGTGACCTTCGACTTGATCTCCCTGCAGTACCACTCCTTGAAGGCTGGGCACGACTACGGCCAGTACGTCCGTGACGCGCGCAACGCCGGCAAGGAGGACATCGCGGCCTTCTTCGAGTCCGTGATGGCCGAGGACTCCCAGCGGGCGCAGAAGTGCCACGAGTTCCTGTCCGAGCTCACCAAGGACGGGACCTCGGCCACTGCGCCGCAGGCGTGACCGCACGATCGTGACGGCCTCGGCCTCAGCCCCGACGGCGGGGCGAGGCCGAGGCCGGGCCACCGCCTTGCATCAGCGCGCCGCGCCCTGCGGGAGGGGTTCGGCGGCCTCGGGCAGGCGCCGCTCCGCGGGACGTGTCAGGACGTGCTCCCGGATCCACCGCTCTGAGTGCGCCGCGCAGCGCAGCCGGGAGCCGGAGTAGCGGATCCCGCCGGCCAGCCGGTGGGCGACTGCGCCCCAGGAGCAGACCGCTCGCTCCACCACCCATGCCGGTGTGAACAGGACGCACGCGCCGGGGAACTCGCGGCGCCCACCGGCGCGTGCGCGGCCCCGCTCGGCGACCAGTGCCGCGAGCGCCGACAGCGCGACCATCCGTGACGGGCGTCGGGCCGCCCAGGCGAGCACGGGGAGCAGGGCCAGCTCGACTGCGAGCCGCGCGGGCTGGGCTTGGCTGTCGTAGGCCTGCCGCACACGCTGGGAGAGGAAGCGCTCGGTGGTGGGCGGGTGGCGGGCCACGAAGAGGTCGAGGGCGCGGTGCTCGCGTCCTCCGGCGGCTCGGACGGTCCGCACCAGCTCGAGGTTCTCGAAGAGGACGTGCGTGTCGTAGCCGCACGGGAGCGCCCGCCGGCGGAGGCCCAGCGTCCCGGGGTAGTCGCCGCCGCCCGCACGGTTGACGAGAGCACGCGCGGTGTCCCATCGCGCGTGCCAGGGCAGGGGGTGGAAGGTGTTCTGGGGCCGGACCAGGTCGGCGTCCTGGAGCAGGCCGAGGATGCGCCTCAGCCCTGCCTCGTCGTACCGCACATCGTCGTCGGCGATGACGACCAGCGGCGCCGTGGTGGCCCGCAGGCCCTCCATGACGGCCACCGCCTTGCCGTTCTCGCCGGGGAGCGGCGATCGCGGCGCCAGGTGCGTGACGAGGCCGCCCCAGAGGGCGCGGTGCCGGCTGAAGACGTGGTCGGGCGATCCATCGACCACCACCACCTCGATCCAGCGGGATAGGCGGCTCAGGTACCTGGTGACCTCCCCGTCGTCGGGGTGCTCCCAGCGAAGAGGCAGCAGGTAGACGGCGTGGTCACTCGCGGAGGGGCGTGCGGTCACGGGTGCTCCTCAGCAGGCTCGCTGCTTCTGAATGCGGGGAGCGGGGCGCCGAGCAGCGTGTGGACGCCGGGCGACGCGTGCGCCAAACGGCGCGCCGGCGGCCGACGCGTCGGTGTCCACGGTGCCCTCCGGCGGTCGTCACCGCATCCGCAGGCGCGGCGTCCTTGCGCGACGCGGGGCGGCTCTCGCCGAGACGGTTCTATGCGCCACGCGTATACACACTGTGTATAGTCGTCAACATGTCAGTTGGACTCACACTTCTCGGCCTGCTCCAGCAGGGCCCGCGCCACGGCTACGACCTCAAGCGCGAATACGACGAGCGGTTCGGCCACGAACGGCCGCTCCACTACGGGCAGGTGTACTCAACCCTCGCCCGGCTGCTCAAGAACGGCTATGTCGAGGTCGAGGCGGAACCCGGTGACGGCCCCGATCGCAAGCGGTACGCGATCACCTCCGCCGGCGTCAGCGACGTCGCCTCCTGGCTGGACCAGCCCGAGAAGCCGGAGACGTACCTCCACAGCACCCTGTTCACCAAGGTGGTCCTGGCACTCCTCACCGGGCACGACCCCAAGGACGTGCTCGACACGCAGCGGGCCGCGCACCTCCAAGTCATGCGCGTGCTGACCCGCCGCAAGGCCGAGGGGGACCTCATCGACCAGTTGGTCTGCGACCACGCCCTGTTCCACCTCGAAGCAGACCTGCGGTGGCTCGAGCTGACCGCAGCACGCCTGGAGGACATCGCCAGCACGGTCCGTCCTTCCGCATGACCCGCCCATCAGCCGAGCAGCCAGACCGCCGCCCCGAGCTCGGGGCCGTCGCTGCATCACACCAGGGAGAGACCATGCACGATGCGCCGTTGATGACCGCCCGCGACCTGCACAAGCGATTCGGCGAGACGCAGGCCCTCGACTCCGCGTCGGTGGACCTGCACGCCGGGGAGGTCCTGGCGCTGATGGGGCCGTCCGGCTCCGGCAAGTCGACCCTGCTGCACTGCCTCGCGGGGATAGTCGCCCCAGACGCGGGCAGCATCATCTACGACGGCCGGGACCTCGCGCAGATGTCGGACGTCGAGCGCAGCGCCCTGCGGCGCTCGGAGTTCGGCTTCGTGTTCCAGTTCGGCCAGCTCGTGCCCGAGCTGACGTGCCTTGAGAACGTCGCGCTGCCGTTGCGGTTGGCCGGCGTCGGCCGTCGGGCCGCGGAGAAGTCAGCCGCTGAGTGGTTGCGGCGCCTGGAGGTCGCCGACGTCGCGGACAAGCGCCCTGGGCAGGCGTCGGGCGGGCAGGGCCAGCGGGTCGCCGTGGCGCGCGCGCTGGTCACCAGCCCGAGGGTCGTCTTCGCCGACGAGCCCACCGGCGCGCTGGACTCGCTGAACGGCGAGCGGGTCATGCAGCTCCTGATCGCGGCGGCTCGCGACACCGGCGCCGCGGTCGTCCTGGTCACGCACGAGGCCCGGATCGCGGCGTACTCGGACCGCGAGGCCGTGGTCCGTGACGGGCGCGTGCGCGAGCAGGAGTTCGCGCGATGACGGCCATGGCTCCCGTCCGGACGAACGCCCCCACGGCCCCACCACGACGACGCAGGGGGGCGCCGTGGTGGAGGGACATCATCCTCGGTGTCCGGCTGAGCGTCGGGGGAGGGCGGGCAGGGTGGTCCCGGCTCGCCCTGATCGCCGGGGGAGTGGGCGTCGGGGTGGCCGTGCTGCTCGTCGCCACCGCCATCCCCTCGGCGATGAGCGCCCGCGAGGGGCGCATGGCTGATCGCCACCCGGTCTCCCAGATGGTCGGCGAGTCCACCCCGACGGACAGCTCTGTGATCATCCAGGCCATCCGGTCCGACTTCCGCGCGAGCGCCATCGAGGGCCGGCTGAT
Source organism: Cellulomonas chengniuliangii (assembly GCF_024508335.1). NCBI lineage: Bacteria > Bacillati > Actinomycetota > Actinomycetes > Micrococcales > Cellulomonadaceae > Cellulomonas > Cellulomonas chengniuliangii. The sequence continues at coordinate 1,372,980 of NZ_CP101988.1, forward strand.
CCAGCCCGAGGGCGGCGACCCCGTGCTCCCGCCGGGCGTCGACCGGATTCCCGCCCCGGGAGAGATCCTGCTCTCGCCTGCGCTGGCCCGGCTGATGGACTCGGAGGACGGCGAGGCGCTGCGGGGCCGGTGGAGCGACGACATCGTCGGCGAGATCGGCGAGGAGGGCTTGTCGGGGCCGAAGGAGCTCACCTTCTACCTCGGGGCGGACGGCCTCGAGAAGAAGGAGTTCGCAGACCGCGTCACCGCGTTCGGGGGAGCGCAGCCGGGCGCGGGCGCGGAGGCCGCGTGGCTTGTGCTCGGCATGCTCGCCGCAGTGGTGGTGCTGATGCCCGTGGTGATCTTCATCATCACGGCGATCCGGGTCGGCGGCGAGGCGCGCGACCGACGGCTCGCCGCGGTGCGGCTGGTTGGCGCGGACGTCGGCATGACCCGGCGGATCGCCGCGGGCGAGACCCTCGCGGGGGCCGTCCTCGGGCTGCTGGGCGGCGGGGCGCTGTTCGCCTTCGTGGCGCGGTTCATCCACCAAGTGGTCCCCGCCGAGTTGAGCTTCTTCCCCGGCGAGTTCCGCCCGGTGCCGCTCTACGCGGCGCTGGTTCTCATCCTCGTTCCGGTCGCGTCCGTGCTGGTGACGGTCTCGGCGATGCAACGCGTCGTGGTCGAGCCGCTCGGCGTCGTGCGGCGCGGCGTCGCCCGGTCGCGCCGCCTGTGGTGGCGCCTCCCGCTCATCGTCGTCGGGCTCGGCCTGATCGCCGTCCCCTGGTCCAGCAGGGGATCCGACGACGGGGGAGGAAATGTGGCCATGGCCGCCCTCGCGGCCGGGCTCGTCTCCCTGTTCACGGGGGTCGTGCTCATCCTTCCGTGGCTCGTGGAGGCGACGGTCCGGCGTATGCGGCCCGGCGGCGTCGCGCGCCAGCTCGCCGTGCGACGTCTCCAGCTCGAGAGCGGCACGGCCTCCCGCGCCGTCTCCGGGATCGCCGTCTCGGTCGCCGGCCTCATCGCCCTCCACGGGGCGTTCGGGGCGGTCGGCCAGCAGCTCAGCGAGGGCGAGAGCCCGTGGACGGAGGTCACCGGCGCCCAGGAGGGATGGGTCGAGGACCTGCCGGCTGTGCAGGACGCCCACCCCGTCGTCAATGCCTGGGGGCCAGTTCGGGTGGTGATCGGCTCGTGCGCCGTCCTGACGCACTGGGCGCCGGTGGACTCGTGCCAGGACGGTGACGTCTTCACCATCGAGCGGGACGACTCCCCGGCGCTGGCGGCGGGAGACACGGTCGAGCTCAGCGGCGCCGACGAGGGCACGGACGTGCGGTGGGCCCTGCCCAGCACCACCCGTGCCGTGGCGTCGACCGACTGGTGGGGGCCGCAGGTGCTCGCGACGCCCGGCGCCGTCGATGGCCTCGCGATCGACAGGTCCGACGTCGACCTGTTGGTGGCGCTCGACCCATCCGTGCCCGACGCGATCGACCACCTGCGCACCGCGGTGTCCCAGCACAGCGTCACCGCGCGCGTCGAGTCAGGGTCCGCGCGGTACGAGGGGGCGATGAGCACCGCGCAGCAGGTGCTGATGGGCGTCAGCATCGCCATCCTGGTCATGATCGGGGCGAGTCTGCTGGTGAACATGCTCGAACAGCTGCGCGAGCGGCGACAGCTGCTCGCGGTGCTGCTCGCCTTCGGGACGCGTCGCAGCACGTTGAGCGGCTCGGTGCTCTACCAGGTCGCGATCCCGGTGGTGCTGGGGGTGGCCCTGGCGGTGATCACCGGCACCGGCATCTCGATGATCCTCCAGTCCGTGCTCGAGACGCCGGTCCAGGTGGACGTGGGCGGCATCGCGGCCACAGCGGGGGTGGGCGTGGCCGTGGTGCTGCTGGCCACCGCCGCCACGCTTCCTTTGCTGTGGCGGCTGACCAGCGCGGCGGGCCTGCGCACCGAGTGACGCGCAGTGCTAGGTGAACACCGCCGCACCGGCCTGCTTCCAGAGCAGGCCGGTGCGGCGTCTCGCGTGGTCCAGCTTTCGCTGGTGGACGTCAGTAGGTGAAGGTGTCGACCTGGGAGCGCAGGTCGGAGGACATGCGGGCGAGCTCGTCCACGGCGGCGCCCATCTGGCTGACGACGGCGGCGTTCGACTCGGCCGCGGAGGCGACGCCGGTGATGTTCGCGGCGATCTCCCCTGAACCGGAGGCCGCCTCGCCCACTCCGCGCGACATCTCGTTCGTGGTGGCGGTTTGCTCCTCGACCGCGGAGGCGATGGTGAGCTGGAAGTCGTTGATGGTCGCAATGATCTGGGAGATCTCGCCGATGGCGTCGACCGCGCCCGCGGTGTCGGCTTGGATGGCCTCGACGCGGCGGGCGATGTCCTCGGTGGCCCGGGCGGTCTCGGAGGCCAGCTCCTTGACCTCGCCGGCCACGACGGCGAACCCCTTGCCGGCCTCGCCGGCGCGGGCGGCCTCGATCGTCGCGTTGAGGGCCAGCAGGTTGGTCTGCTCGGCGATCGACGTGATGACCTTGACGACGTTGCCGATCTCCTCGGAGGACGTGCCGAGCTTCGCGACCCGCTCGTTCGTTGACGCGGCGACCCCGGTGGCCCGCTCGGCCACGCGTGCCGCCTCGTTCGCGTTCAGGGCGATCTCCCGGATCGAGGCGCCCATCTGCTCGGAGCCCGCCGCCACGGCCTGGACGCTGCGGTTGACCTGCTCGGCGGCCGCGGCCACCACCCCGGCCTGCACGCTGGTCTCCTGCGACCCGGCGGCCACCTGCACGTTCGCAGCAGACAGCTCCTCTGCCGACGCGGCCACCGCGTCTGCCGTTCCGGCGACGCCCCCGATGAGGTTGCGCAGCGAGTCCTGCGCCTCGCCCAAGCCACGTGCCATGTCCCCGAGCTCGTCGCGCGAGCGGACGACAGGGCGCACCGTCAGGTCACCGCGAGCCAGGGCGTCGACGGAGCGCTTCACCTCGGTCACCGAGCGGCGGATCCCGATGCTCAGCCATGCGCCCACCGCCGCGGCGACCAGCATGCCAGTCACGGCGACGAGCATCCCGAGCATCGTCGCTCTGGCGGCCTCGGACTCCGCTTCCTCCGCCATGGCGTTCATCGCCTCGGTGACCTCGGCCTCCACCTCAGTCAGGCTGGCGACCATCGCAGTTCCCTGCTCACCCATGCCGCCGCTCCGGAGCTTGAGGAAAGCGGCCGAGTCGGCGTTCCGGGCGGCGTCGAACGCGTCGCTCTCGACGGCGGCGCGGTACTCGCTGAGCGACGACGTGAACGCTGCCCAACTGGCGGGCTCGCCACCCATGTGCGAGTCGAACTCCGCCAAGAACACCACGCCAGCGTCATCGACTGTGTCGAACGCGCCGCTGACAGTCGACATCTGCGCGGTTGCCCCGTTCTTCCCGACGACGACCAGGTACGGAATCTGCATGCGGGTGTTCCACAGCGCGTCCTTGAGGCCGGTCAGCGACGCGGCGACCGTGGACTGCGTGTCCGCCAGCTCGGAGGACGCGTCCGCGACGGTCCTGAGCGACTTCGTGGAGTAGGCGCTCAACCCGCCTGTCAGCGCCATGGCCAGGCCCACCAGGGCGCCGATCTTCATGCCGACCGTGAACCTCCGCCCGCCGGGCGCGCTCGCGGCGCCAGCGTCAGCGGCTCCCGCCTGCGTACCACTGGACCCTGACATCGCCGACGACTCCGCAAGCACCACTCGACTTCTCCCCACGCGCTCCGGGCCGCGGGACGCTCCCGGTGGCCACGCAGATCCCATCGGCCGTCAACGGATAGTGGGGACGGAAACATGGTGTGATCCACATCATGCGTGGGGCATCTCATTGCGCGTGTTTGACCTAGGTTGTCGCTTAGTCACCCTCGTCGGCCTTCCCGCCCACCCTCTGCGTTGGGGGGCAGCCGAGACCCCGACGAGCCTCTCCTGCCACGTGTGGACCGCTCTACTCGCCCCTTCCGGCATCCGGACGGCCTGCCCGCTTCCCCCAGGACTGATACCGGCATCGGTTCGGGGGTGTCGGTGTCGAGCGCGAGGTGCGACCATGTCGTCGGTGAACCCCCTGAACTCGATGAACGCGGTCCCGGTCTTCGTCGCGGGCATCGGCAACTCGGGTCCCGAGCACTGGCAGACGTTGTGGCACGCCGAGCTGGCGCACAGCGTGTGGGTGGAGCATTCGTCGTGGGACGCGCCGGTGCGCGACGTGTGGGTGCGCGAGCTCGACGAGGCCCTCAGAGCCGTTGACGGGCCGAAGGTGCTGGTGGCGCACAGCCTCGGGTGCACGCTCGTCACCGAGTGGGCGGCGCAGCACAAGGACGAGGGCGTGGTCGCCGCGCTGCTCGTGGCAATGCCGGACGTCCACGGCCCCGTCTTCCCCGGCGAGGCGGTCGGGTTCGACACACCAGAGCTCCATGACCTGCCATTCCGGACCGTGCTGGTCGCCAGCCAGGACGACCCGTACGGCGCCTTCGCGCACGCCGAGGGCGCGGCGGCCACGCTCGGTGCCGAGTTGGTGGACGTTGGCGCCCTCGGCCACATCAACTCCCTGTCTGGCCTCGGGCGCTGGACACAGGGGCGGGCTCTGCTCGATGCGTTGCTGACAGCGCGCCGTGGAGCCGACGACTGACTCGCGAGCCGTGCAGGGTGGGATCACGCACACGTTCGACGGCCCCGCCTGGGCAATCGCCATATCGTGCATACTCGCCTCGAAAAGCGCATACCGGACACCGCTAGCGCCGGAGGGGGAGCCGCGAAACGCCGCGTCGAACCGCGCCTGCCGTCGGGGCACGTCTCGGCGGCGATGCCGCCTGCCCGCTTCCCGGGTCCTGCGCGGCAGCCTGGACGGAGGGCGCCACACCGAGGAGCGCGAAGGGTGATGAGCGCGGCCGCCGCGTTGCGAGACCGCAGTACGGCGCCCCCGATGCCGTGAACCGCCACCACTCGGCGCCCGGCCGCAGCCTGGAGTGGCAGGAACTGTGGCAAAGGGGCGAGCCGTCTCGCACGTCGCCTCTGGGGCGAACCTAGGGCCACAAGTGAGGAGGCGCCAGCCCCGCCACTAGCTTTTCGCCGCCCGGACCAATGGCTGGTCGCCCCGAGATGGGTCGGCGCGCCTTCTGCCCGCCCGTCACCATCCCCGGGCGCCGCGAGAGGTTGGTGCTCGGCGGCGTGCTGACGGCCGTCGACCCGCAGCCGCACGGTGGGCGATAAGGTCCCCGCGATGGGCTACTAGTGGCCCGTGCCAACTGGAAGAGCGCGCGCTGAGCGGTCTGAAGCGCTGAACCTGAGGGCCACCATGCCCGCGCCTACATGACAGTCGACGACTTGCACCGTGGGGCGGCGATCAGAGATCTCACCTGCCGCGATGAGCAGGGCGGGGTAGTCCCAGTCATGTGTGGGGTCACCAAGGGCGGGAAATGGCCGGGTGCTGGGCAGTTCAGAGGTGTAGCCATCGACGTCGGCCTGCGCCGCGCGCTTCGTGAGGTACGCCGGGGCTCTCGTCTCCTCAAGGACCGCGATCGGGTTTGCGGTGCCGCCCCACGCCTGGCACAGCCGTCGCACCATCGACTCTGCGTCCGTGATGTCTGAGACACAGCGAATCGTCCGATGCGGACGGAGGGCCACCGTCGCGCCGTGCAGCCCGGCCAGGAGCTCGCTGCCCAATACAGACTTCATCCCGATGATGCTCGCACCTCGGGAGCCTCGGGAGCCTCGGGAGCCTCGGGAGCCTCGGGAGCCTCGGGAGCCTCGGGAGCCTCGGACGCCGGTCCGACGCGGACGGACCGGCGATCTCTCTTGACCTCCTGGCATCTGGTCGCGCTCGCTCGACTGGTGTCGCCTCCGCTTCTGGCGCTTCGCGAACGATCCGAACCCGCCGGGTGCGACGGAAGTACTCGGGGTCTTTAGCCCCTCGAGGTGTGGAAATGCCGAGTCAGCTTCAGGGAGTGGACCGGTCGCCCGGACGGCTGCACGGCGAGCGTGCCGCCGCGGTAGCGGCGATGTTGCAGGACGATCACCGAGCCAGCCGAACGACGGACGTCAGGTGCTCTCGGCGCGTGGCGTCGCGGCTGCGGCTGACGCCCGCGCTACGACCAAACCTAGACGGTTGACCAAGACAATCGTCCAAGTCGTGTTTGGAGGAAAGCAACAAAAAAACTCCTGAATCTTTGTTCGGTGTTCGCCCGCAACATTGGCGAACCGCTGTCATGGTCATCGATGACTGCAGTTCCGGGGGTCAAGGGGGGCAAGTCAAAACGATGTCAAGGGGACAGCTTGACGTTTCGACGCTGATCCCGTTCGTGCCCACCCGGCGTTCCGAGATCGAGCCGTTCGCGGAGCTGGTCAGGGCAGGACGGTCGGGCCGGCTGTGGCAGGGCCAGGCGACGCGCGTCGAGACGTTCCAGGCGTTCGCGAACGTGCTGGGCTCGGGCGAGCGGTTCGCCGCCGGCACGGGCGTGACGCTGATGCCGCTGCGGCACCCGTACGAGGCCGCGATCCAGGCGCGCAGCCTCGCGATCCTCAGCGGTGAGCCGGTGATCGCCGGCTTCGGCCCCGGGTCGGTCCAGTTCCAGCAGTCGCTGCTCGGCGAGCCCTACGCGAAGCCCCTCGTCGCAGCCCGCGAGTACCTCCAGGTCGTCACGCAGCTCCTCCGGGAGGGGACGGCCGACCTGGACGGGCAGTACTTCCGCGTGCACGCCACCCTGCCGTTGATGGTCGCCCCGCGCGTGGACGTCGGCCTTGGCGTCCTGCGGCCCGGGATGGCCCGGCTGGCGGGCCGGGTGGCGGACGCGGCGATCACCTGGCTCACACCGGCGTCCTACCTGCGGGACGTCGTCGGGCCGGCCCTCCAGGAGGGCGCCGCCGACGCAGGACGGACCGTTCCCCGCCAGGTCGCCATGGTGCCGTTCGCCCTCCTCGAGCCCGGTCGGGACATCGAGGAGATCGTGCTCGCGAGCAACGAGGGGCACCTCGCGCAGCCCCACTACCTCGACATGCTCGCGACGTCGGGGATCGACGTCGCGACGAGCGACCCGGGCTCCCAGGCGCGTGCGCTGGTCAAGGGAGGTGCGTTCCTCCTCGGCACGCCGGCGGAGATCGCCGAGCAGCTGGACGCCTACCGTGCCGCCGGGGTGGGCGAGGTCGTGCTCAACGCCACCGGGGTCGCGCGCACGCTCGGTGCCCGCCACGCGCTCGCCGACCTCGAGGCCGTCATCGACGAGTGGCGGGGGCCGTCGCCCGCGCTGGTGAACGGCCGCCGCTCGACGACGGCCCGCCGCGATGCGTCCGACGAGCGACCGGCACCGACGATGCGTGCGGTCGGCGCGCGGCTGCTGTCCTGGGCGGCCGGCGAGGCCCCCGACGCCGGGACGCCCGCCGGGCGGGTGGTCGTGCTGGCCGACGCCGCCCACCTCGAGCCGCTCCTCGACGGTGAGCTGGTCGACCCCACCACGCTCGTGCTCGCGCCGCGCACACCGGGTGCGCCCGCCGTCGCGGGTGCCGTGGTGCGCTACACGGGCCGGCTGGACCTGCCCTCGACGACGTGCGCGGTCATCGGGAGCGAAACCTACCTCGACGTCACGACGTACTCGAGCACGCGCCCGCTGGCCGAAGGACCGCGGCTGGTCCGGTTCGTCGACGACGCGGACGTCCACCAGCTCGTCGGCGACGTCGGGGCGGCGCGCGAGACCGGCACCTTCCCCGCGCTGCTCCTGCACGGCGCCGTGCACCTCACCGACCTGCCGGCGCTCGGCGTCCCCACCTCGCGCGGGGGCCCCGCGCACCGGCTCTTCGTGGCCGCCGACGGGTCGTGCGCGGTCGCGCCGGGCGCGCCCGTCCTCGGAGCCGTGACCGACCCGCTCTCCGCTCTGGAGTCGCAGTGGTCGGCGTCGACGGGGCCGGCCGACGGTCCGCGGCCGACCGCAGGTGCCGGCACCGCCTGGGCTGCGCTGGCCGACGCGGTGGCAGCCGACCCCTGGCTGCCCCGGTACGTCCAGGCGGTGCGGCTGCTGCGCACGCTCGCCGTCCGCGGGATCCGCGACGTCCACGTCTCCGGCTTCGGTGCGCACCTCGCCGACGGGGTCGGCGCCGAGGTGGCGCCGCTCCCGACAGATCCGCTGGTCAGCTGGAACGACCGGTCCGCCTACCTGGGGGACCCGGTGACCGGTCGGTCGTTCGCCGTCGGCACCGGGGTGGCGCAGATCGTCGACGCCCTTGTGCGCTTCGGATCGGACTGCGTCGGGACGCTCGTGCGCCCCGAGCACGCCCAGCAGGTACGAGAACGTCTTGACGGTCTCGGGGTGACCCTGCGCCTGCACTGACGCCGCCCCGCCCACCGCACACCCGACAGCCACGAGGACAGGACACACATGCGTTCCGAGCAGACGGCCCGCCTCCAGGAGAGGCTCATGTCCTGGGCGACCGCCCGGACGTCGGCGACGCGCCCCGGGGGAGCGCCGGGCGTCGCGACGATCGTCGCGGAGGACCCCGACCACGTCGAGGCGCTCCTGGCGGGCGACTGCGTGGACGACGACTCCGTGATCCTGTCGCCCGACGAGCACCCGGACCCTCGCGTGGTGCGGTACCGCGGGTCCCTCACGGTCCCCGGTGACGAGGGCTCCATCAACGACGAGGTCTTCCTGCAGACGCAGGAGTACCGGTCGTGCCCGTACGTGTCCGTCCTCGGCCCCACCTTCGTCCGCATCACGCACCCGACCGACCTGGACGTGTTCTTGCGGGACGCCGACGCGGCACGGGCGACCGGGCAGATCGCCGACTACCTCCTGGAGCCCGCTCTGCGGGTCGCGGACGGGTGCGCGCTGGGCGAGTCCGCAGGCGGCGCCGGGCCGCGCTCGCGCCTGGTGGTCCGGGGTGGCGGCGAGGTCTCCACCTCGCCCACCGGAACCGCGCTCGGTGCGGTCGGCGACGGCCTCGCGGAGCTGGTCCGCCGCCACGACGAGATCAACGACGCCGCGACGCAGCCGTGCGCGGTGAGCCTGGGCGCGGTCGTCGACGACCAGGTGCGCACGCAGGCGCTGGACAGCCGCCCGTGGCTCGGGCGGTACCTGGCGGGGGTCGACGCGATCAAGGCGCTGCGGGCCCGCGGGGGCACGGGGCTGCACCTCTCGGGGTTCGGCCACCGGCTGTCCTCGGCCGTCGAGGGCATCGACGCCCGCGACGAGACCAGTCCGCTCCTGCTGCTGTGGTCGGACGACGCGGCCTACGTGGTCGAGCCGGCCACCCGGCGGACCGTGCGCATCGCGCTGCGCACAGGTGCGTTGGTCGAGGCGATCCTGGTGGCCGGGTCCGTCGAGGCGGCGGCCGCCGTGGTGGACCCCACCGCTGTCGCCGAGGTCGGCCGGACGCTCTCCGCCGCGGGGTTCCCGGTGCCGTCGGGCGTGCTCGCATGAGCGCTCTCCTCGACCTGCCGCTGCGCGCGGACGGTGCCGCACTCGCGGCGTTGCGCGAGCTCGACGGCGTGGCCACCGTCCACGACGTCTACGACGTCGTCGGCTCCGCGATCTACGACGACCTGGCCCAGCTGGACCGGCACGAGGTCCCCGAGCTGACCCGGGCGCTGCGGCACGTGCGGGGGCCGGTGCTGGAGCTGGCCGCCGGGTCGGGCCGGCTGACGCTGCCGCTCTTGGCCCTCGGGCTCGAGGTCCACGCCCTGGACCTGTCGGCGAGCATGCTGGACCTGCTGGGCGAGCGGCTCGAGACCGTGCCGCAGCGCATGCGGGAGCGGTGCCGCCCGGTGCAGGGCGACATGGCCGCGTTCGAGCTGCCGCAGACGTTCGACGCGGTCGTCCTGGGCACCACGTCGGTGTCGCTGCTCGAGCCGGCGGCCCGCCGATCGATGCTGCGCTGCGTCGCCCGGCACCTCGCCCCGGACGGCGTCTTCCTGCTCTCGACGGTCGCGCGCACCCGGTCCGACGCGTCCGAGCCGGACGTGCTGCGCGGTGCGAGCGGGCGCACGTACCGGCTGTTCGAGGAGTGGCCGGACAGTACCGACGCGTGCACGATCGTCATCGTCCCGGACCCCGACCCGGCGGGAGCCGTCCAGGTCTGCACGTCGGTGGTCAACGTCGTCGACACCGCGGTGCTCGGGGCCGAGCTGCAGGAGGCCGGTCTCGTCGTGACCGCCGTGCACCCGCTGGCGCCGGCCGGAGCCGGTCGCACCGCGACGCTGCTCGAGACGAGGGCGGCACGGTGAGCGCGATGCACCCGCTGTGGCCCTTCTTCGTGCCCCCGCACGAGCAGGACGACCCGCAGATCCGGCTCGAGTCGGCGCACGGGGTCCGGGTCCGGCTCACGGACGGCAGCACGCTGCTCGACGGCACGAGCGGTCTGTGGAACACCAACCTCGGGTACGGGAACGCCGCCATCGCGCGGGCGTGCGCCGAGGCCCTGCAGACGGCCTCGTACCTGAGTACCTTCCGGTTCGAGAGCGTGCACGCGCGCCGGGCTGCGCAGGCGCTGGTCGACGTGACGGGTGACGTGTACGCGCGGGTCCTCTTCTCGACGTCCGGCAGCGCCGCGAACGACCTGGTCATGAAGCTGGCCCGGCACTACCAGGTGCTCGGCGGCCAGCCGCGACGGCAGCTCGTCGTCGGCCTGCGCGACAGCTACCACGGGCTCACCTACGGCAGCTTCTCGCTCACGGGCGAGGACCTGGGCCAGGCGCTCTACGGGGTGGACCGCCGCCTCGTGCGGCACACCGCCCCGAACGACCTGGACGAGCTGTCCACCCTCCTGGCGCACCAGGGCCACCTCGTCGCGGCCGTCGTCGTCGAGCCCATGCTGGGTACGGGGGCCGTGCCGCTCACGGACGAGTTCGTCCGCGCGCTGCTGGCCGCCCGTGACGAGCACGGCTTCCTGCTGGTGGCCGACGAGGTCGCGACCGGCTTCGGGCGCACCGGGTCCCTGTTCGCCAGCGACCGGTGGCCCGCACGACCCGACGTGCTCCTCACCTCCAAAGCGCTGACCAACGGCACGTCCGCGACGTCGGCGGTGCTCGTCTCGGAGGACGTCGCACGCCGGTTCCACGACAGCGGTGCCGTCTTCGTGCACGGCGAGACGCAGGCCGGCTCGCCGGTCGCCGCGGCCGCCGTCGTGGCCACGCTGGAGGAGATGGAGCGGCTCGACGCGGTGGCGCTGGGGCACCAGGTGTCCGCCGGGCTCGACGCCGGGATCGCCGCGCTGCAGCGGTCCGACCAGCGCGTGACCGAGACGCGCGGCGTGGGGTGCTTCCGGGCGGTGGACGTCCTCGGCGACGACGGCGAGCCGCTCGACCCGCACGCCGTCGGCGCCCTGGTCCGTGCGGTCCGGCGGGCCGGCGCCATCGTCCACCCGGGCGTCGGCGGCATCCAGCTGGTGCCCGCGCTCACCTCGACACCCGCGGACGTCGCCGAGCTGTTCGACCGCGTGTCCGAGGGCCTGGCCGAGCTCACGGCCTCCTCCGCTCTCACGGTGGCCACCACGCCACCGTGAGCCGATCGTCTGCGCCGACGGCGCAGGTGCAGTTCCCGACGAGACGAGGAAGGGAGGAATGGAAATGGACACGATGTCAGACGCGCACGTGCGGGAGCTTCTCGCGCCGCTGGAGCTCGACATGCAGGAGCTCGAGCCGATGGACGCCCCGGGTTTCTGGAGCGTCTCCGGGTACATCAGTGGCGCTGTCGTGGGCAGTGCCGCCAGCTACGTGGTGGTCACGGTCTCGATCTCGACGATCACGATCACGTGAGATGTGCCCTCTCATCTCTCACCGAGACAACGAACGGAGGTGCTTGATGAACGCAAACGACGGGATCGACCTCCTGGCGCCGCTGGAGCTCGAGATGCAGGAGCTCGAGCCGATGGACGCGCCGGGTTTCTGGTCGAACTTCAAGGACGGCGTCCTGGTGTCGCTCGCCGTGTCCGCCATCTACGGCGGTGTGGCCAGCGCTGTCGTCACCTGACGCAGTGAGTGACCCGCGCTGAGCGGGCGCACGACGATGTCCCGGCTCGAGGGCGAGTGAAGCGCCCTCGAGCCGGGGCACCGCACCTCCTAGTAAAACAACTGACGGAGAAGATTCGAATGCCCGATCACCTGCCCTGGTACCGCAACAACCGGACCCTGACGCTGCTGCTGCCCTTCGTCATCATCGTGGCCGCGATCAGCCAGCTCTCCCTCACCGGTCGTGCCAAGGATCTCGGACTGATCCTGTCGATCGTCCTGCTGCTGGGGTTCGTCGTCCTGGTCTCGACGAACGTGGCCAAGGGCCGACGATGAGCTCGGCTCCGGCCGTCCTGTTCGACGGCGTCTGCAAGTCGTTCGGCTCGCGTGTCGCCGTCCAGGACGTCTCCTTCCAGGTCGATCCCGGACGCATCGTCGCGCTGCTGGGCCCCAACGGCGCCGGGAAGACCACGAGCCTGCGCATCGCGCTCGGCCTGGTCACCCCGACGTCGGGACGCGCGACCGTGCTGGGGCACGACTTCGCGAGCCTGCCCGACGCCGGCCGGCGCGTAGGACTGGCGATGGACGGGATCGGCGCCGTGCGCGGCGCGACGGGCCGCCGCGAGCTGGAGATCTGGGCGCGGGCCACCGGGGTGTCACGCCGGCGGGTCGACGACGTGCTCGGCCTCGTCGAGCTCACCGACGCGGCACGCCGGCGGGTCGCCAAGTACTCCACCGGGATGAAGCAGCGGCTCGCCCTGGCGACCGCCCTGCTCGCCGACCCCGAGGTGCTGGTGCTGGACGAGCCGACCAACGGGCTCGACCCCGAGGGCATCCGCTGGCTGCGCGGGCTCCTGCGCGGCTTCGCGGACGAGGGCCGCACCGTGCTCATCTCGACCCACATCCTGTCCGAGCTGAGCCAGCACATCGACGACGTCGTCGTGCTGGACACCACGCTCCGGTTCGACGGCACCCTCGACGAGTTCACGTCGTCCGGTGCCGTCTCCGTCGAGGACCGCTACTTCGAGCTCGTGTCGACCCGTCGGCCGGAGGGAAGCCACCATGCGTGACATCGTCGGCGCCGCACGGATGCGCGCCCTCACCGGACGCAGCTGGTGGCTGCTCGCCACCGGAGGGATCGGCGTGTGCGTGCTGGCTGCGGCCGGCTACGCGACGACCGTCACGGACCTGCCGCCGCAGGAGGCGACCGACGGGCTCGTGGGGCTCTGGTTCACGCTGCTGCTGTTCTCCGCGCTCTTCGCCGGGAACGTCACCGCGCGGGACCACGCGACGGGAACCATCGCCCGGACCGTCCTCACCGCCGGCGGCCGCGACCGCGCGCTCGCGGCCGGGCTGCGGGTGTCGGTCGAGATCGGCGTGGTGTACGGCCTTGTCGCCGCTGCTCTGGGAGCCGCGACGCCGTGGGTGCTGCTGCCCGCCGCGGGTGTCGACGTCGCCTGGACCGACTCCACCTGGGCCGTGGTGCTGGGGGTGTTCGTCGTGACCGCGGTCGCCGCGCCGTGGGGCGCGCTGCTGGGGTGGCTCGTGCGCAGCCAGGTGGCCACGATCGGCATCCTCGTCGTCCAGATGCTGCTCACCGACGAGCTCGTGCAGCGCCTGGCGCCCGGAGTCGGCAAGTTCGGGCTCAGCATGGCGATGGCGTCGATCTACGGGGACGGCCGGGACGACCTGCTCGCCGTGCCCGCGGCCGCCGCCGTGATCGCCGTGTGGCTCGCCGTCGCGGCGGTGGGCGCCGTGCTCCTGGTGCGTCGCAGGGACGTGCTGTGAGCCGGCCGGGCCGCTCGGCGCCCGTCGCCGTCGCCGAGCCGCAGACCGGGCTCCCCCGCACGCTCCGACTCGCCGAGGGGGCGGAGCTGCTCGAGCGTGACACCGAGGACGCGGTGTGCGTCGCCCGGGCACCCGACGGCAGGTACGTCCGCGTGGCGGCCGACATGGAGCGTCTGCTGCGTGCCCTCGACGGCCGCCGCACGGCGGCCGACCTGGCACGCGAGCTCGGACCGCGGTGGACGGTGGAGGCGGTCGAGGCGGCGCTGTTCCGTCTGATCGCGATGCGGCTGCTCGAGACCGGTGCCAAGCCTCCCCGCCCCCGGGGCAGCAAGCTGGTCACGTTCGTCCCGCCGCTCACGGTCCAGCTCACGGTCCTGCGCCCGGAGCGGCTCTTCGCCCGGCTCCGGCCGGTCATCGCGGTGCTGCTGAGCCGGTACGCCGTCGCCGCCGCGCTCGTCGTCGTGCTCGGCGGTCTGGTCGCGCTCGTCGTGCAGGGCGCACGGGTGCACGACGCGCTGGGCCACCCGCTGCCCGTGGCTGTGCTCCTGGCCGTCGCGGCGGCGTCGTTCGTGACCAGCGCGCTGCACGAGTTCGGGCACGGTGCCGCGCTCGCGCACCACGGCGGTCGCCCGAGCCGGCTGGGCATGATGCTCTTCTACCTGTCGCCCGCGTTCTTCTGCGACGTCACGGACGGCTGGCGGCTCGGCGACCGGACCGCCCGCGTCCGCGTCGCCCTGGCGGGGATCCTGGTCCAGCTCGTCGTGGCGGCGGTGGCCGCTCTGGCTGCCCTGGCCGTCCCGGGACCGTGGGGCTCGGCCCTGCTCGTCCTCGCGGTGACCACCACGGTGACCGGGCTGATGAACCTGATCCCGTTCGTGAAGCTCGACGGGTACATCGCCCTGATGAGCCACGTGGACGTCCCGTTCCTGCGCGAACGGTCCATGACGGACGCGCGGCGGTCGGTCGCCCGGGTGCTCTACGGCGGGCGGTACGAGCGCGAGCTCCCGCAGGTCACCTGGGCGGTGCCGTTCGGGTTGGCCAGCCTGGTGTTCCCGGCGGTGCTCGTCCTGGCGGCGCTGCGGATCTGGTTCCCCATCATCCTCGGCCTCGGCATCCTGGGCGCGGCCGTCGTCATCTCCGGCCTCGCCGTGGCTGCGCGGTTCGCCGTCCGGGCGACCGGGCGGCTGCTCGTGGAGGCGCGCGCGGCGGGGACCTCGGCGCTCCGGCGGCGCGTCGTCACGACGCTCGTGGTCGCCCTGGGGTGCGCGACGCTGCTGGTCCCGGTGCCCTACACCGTGGCCGGCGGGTTCGAGCAGGACGACGGGCACCTGTCGTTCGTCGTCGCCCAGTCGGCCGACCTCGACGCCCTGGCCCCCGGGACGCCCGTGACGCTCGCCCGCCGCGGGGTCGTCACGAGCACGGAGCTCGGGACCACC
This sequence comes from Cellulomonas chengniuliangii, assembly GCF_024508335.1. Classification (NCBI taxonomy): domain Bacteria; kingdom Bacillati; phylum Actinomycetota; class Actinomycetes; order Micrococcales; family Cellulomonadaceae; genus Cellulomonas; species Cellulomonas chengniuliangii. The sequence goes on from NZ_CP101988.1 coordinate 1,388,123, forward strand.
GCGGTGGGCAGCGAGGCCCCCCGCGACGGGACCGCGCCGCTGGCCGCGCTGCTGCCGGTCGCCGCGTCGGCCGCTCAGGTCCCCGTCGTGCTGGTCCCGCTGGAGCCGGAGATCGAGACCGGGGAGAGCGTCGGGTCGGCGGTCGCCGACCTCGGGACGCGCCGCCTGGGCACCTGGCTCTACCTCAACTACTTCGCCCAGCTGTGGCGATGACCCTGTCCTGACCGAGGAGACGAACCGTGGACGCTCCACTGCACCTGCGCTACTGCCGGCCGGACACGCCGTTCTTCGACGCGCCGGCGGCCGACCCGACGGCGACGGGGTACCTCGACGAGTGCCCGGCCCCGGCCGACGGGTGGCAGGTGACGGGCAACCGCGACTGGACGAGCCTGACGCCTCCCGACGCGGAGCTGCCGGCCCAGGGCTGGAAGGTGCACGTCTCGACGGTGCCCGACGACGCCTCGGAGGCGCTCGCGCGGACGTGGGACTACTGCGTCGGTCGCGGCGTGCCGTTCAAGTTCCTGCGGTCGCGCGACGTCCTGGTGCAGCGCAGCTCCAAGTACGGCGACCGGTCGGCCAGCGGCAAGTTCATCACCCTCTACCCGCGCGACGAGGACGAGCTCGCCTCCGTCCTCGACGAGCTCGGGGAGCGGCTGGACGGGCTGCGCGGGCCGTACATCCTGAGCGACCTCCGCTGGGGTGCCGGTCCGCTGTACGTGCGGTACGGCGGGTTCAAGTCGATCACCCGGCGCAACGACTCGGGCGCGGTGGAGTACCTCATCACCGACCCGCACGGCCGGCTGGTGGAGGACCGTCGCGGCCCCAGCTTCCGGCCCCCCGAGTGGGTGACGATCCCCGAGTGCCTGCACCCGGCGATCGTCGAGCGGAGCGAGGGACGTCTCACGGACTTCCCGTACAAGGTCACCAGGGCGTTGCACTTCTCCAACGGAGGTGGCGTGTACCGCGCCACCGACACCCGGACCGAGCGCGAGGTGCTGCTGCGGGAGGCGCGGCCCCTGGCAGGGCTGGACGGCCGGGGCGACGACTCGCTGACCCGGCTCGAGCGGGAGCGGTGGGCACTGTCCGAGCTGGCCGGCGTCCGTGGCGTGCCGGAGCTGCTCGACTACCGGCGCGGCAACGAGCACTACTTCCTCGTCCGGGACTACGTCGAGGGCGCACCCCTGTCGCGGGAGTGCCTGCGGCGCAACCCGCTGCTGCGCGGCGACTCGTCGCCGGAGGCGGTCGAGGAGTTCACGCGGTGGGCGCTCCACGTGCTGGCGCAGGTGACCGAGGCGGTCCGGGAGATGCACGACAGGGGAGTGGTGTTCGGTGACCTGCACCCCGGGAACGTGCTGGTGGACGAGTCCGGCACCGTCACGCTGATCGACTTCGAGACCGCCACGACGACCGCGCAGGACGCGCCGCAGGCCATCGGCGCGGTCGGCTTCACGGCGCCGTCGGGCTACATCGGCGCAGCGGTCGACCGGTACGCCCTCGGGGTGCTGCGGCTCGCGGTGTTCCTCCCCTTCGGGGCGACCCTCACGTGGGGCCTCGACAAGCTCGACACGGTGCTGGAGCTGGTCCGGTCGACGTTCCCGGTGGGCGACGGGTTCGAGAACGAGGTGCGCGTCGACCTCGGGCCCGCGCCGCACGAGGGTCCGACGATCCTGCGCCCCGACCCGGACGCGCCCGCCCGCACCGGCGCACCCGGCCCTGCCGAGCGGGTCCAGGGCTTGGTCGACGGGGTGCTCCGGTACGCCGACCTCACGCGCGACGACCGGCTCTACCCGGGAGACGCGGAGCAGTTCTTCCGGCCGGAGGGCGGGGTCGACCTGGCGACGGGAGCCGCCGGGGTCGTCTGGTCCCTGACCCGCGCCGGCGTGCAGGTCCCCGCCACCCACCTCGACTGGCTCGAGGCTGCGGCCGACCGGGTCCTCGGCTCGCCCCACCCCGTCGCGCCGGGGTGCTACGACGGTCTGAGCGGCATCGCGCTGAGCCTCGCCGCGGCCGGTCGCCCCGACCGCGTCGCGGACCTCATGGCGCGGGTGGACACCACCCCGGTCGACGACGTCGGCACGGGTCTGCACGGAGGGCTCGCGGGGATCGGGCTGGTCCACCTCGCGCTGGACCGGCCGGACGCGGCGGAGGCGCTCGCCGCGGCGACCGCGATCGGCACGGTCCTCGCGGAGCGGACGGACACGCCGCGCGCGCCCGGCCAGGAACGACCGGGCCTGCTGCGCGGCGCGACCGGTGCCGCGCTCTTCTGGCTGCGGCTGTTCGAGCGGACGGCCGACGAGGATCACCTGGACCGGGCGGAGGCGGCGCTCCGGGCGGACTTGCGCGCGTTCGGCTGGGCGCAGGCCGGCGACGACACCGAGGACGTGTTCGCGCGCCTGCCGTTCCTGGCGCACGGGGTCGCCGGCGCCGGGATGGTGCTGCACGACCTCCTCCGGCACCGGCGGCCCGCCGATCTCGTCGCCGCGCGGGACCGGGTCCTGGAGGTCGTCTCCTCGGCGTTCGCCGTCCAGGCCGGGCTGTTCAACGGAGCCGCGGGGCTCCTGCTCGCCCTGACGCACCTCGACGATCCCACCGACGGCGACGCACGGGTTGCTCGGCTGCGGGCGGCCCTGGAGCGCCAGGTGGTCGACGCCTCCGGGGTGCCCGTCATGCTCGGCCGGGAGGCGCTGCGCCTCTCGACCGACCTGTCGACCGGGTCCGCCGGGGTGGTGCTGGCCTGCCGTGGCGCGACGCTGCCGTTCTTCGGGGGCACCCCGTGAGGTCCCGCGTGCGGGTCTCCGTGATCTGCCCGACGTACAACCGGTCGCAGGCCATCCGCAGCACGCTGGCCTCGGTGGCCCGTCAGGCGTTCCCCGACTGGGAGCTGCTCGTCGCGTCGGACGGCAGCACCGACGACACCGACGACGTCGTGCGCGCGGTCTCGGCCGACGAGCCGCGCATCCGGCTGATCCCGACCGAGCCGCACGGTGATCCCAGCGAGCCCCGCAACATCGCGCTCGCCCAGGCGTCCGGCGACATCGTGGCGTACCTCGACCACGACGACCGGTTCCGGCCCGACCACCTGCAACGCGTCGTCGACCTGGTCGACGGGGGTGCGGAGCTCGTCGCGATGGGCAACGTGTACCGGGACGGCCACGGCATCGAGAAGCGGCGCTCGTCGTCCTTCGCCATGTGCTGGCACCCCGAGTTGCAGCTGCTCAGCGCGATGTTCGAGACCTCGCGGGTCTCGCACCGGCGCGAGCTGGTGGACGAGGCGGGAGGCTGGCGCGTGGTGCCCGGCTTCGAGGACTGGGACCTGTGGCAGCGGATGGCGGATCACGGGCACCGGTTCACCACCGTCAACGAGCACACGGTCCGCATGCTCGCCCGGGACGGGTCGCGTCGGCACACCATCCCGTCGCGGTACCGGCTCCCGCTGGTCGTGTTCGACGAGCCCGACCAGGCGCGCCTCGCCCTGAGCGAGCTGGAGTCGGACCGGCACACGCAGCGCCTGCGGGCGGCCAGCATCGTCGACATGCGCGCGTGGCTCGCGCGGCTGATGGAGTCGCCCGACTTCGTCCGGCCGAACGGGTGGTCCGGCGACCCGGTGCGGCACCACGTCCAGCGGGTGACGAAGGCCCACGCCCCCGTCGCGGGCCTGGTGGTCAGCCGGCACGCGGACGGGTGGGCGCTCGCCCAGCCGCTGCACTGCCCGACCGCCGACCACGCCGACCGGATCGTCGCCGCCGCCCACCGCGACCGGCCGACGCTCCTCGGCGAGGTCCAGGCCATCACGGCACCGTTCGGGGCGCGGTTCCCGCACGTGCGACCGGTGCGGACGAGCGGACTCGCCGACCTGCAGACCACCACGAGAGGGACGTCATGACGCCACAGCCCGAGGTCTCCCCGGTGGAGCAGGTCGCACGACGGATGAACGCCTGGGTGCGCGGCGACGCCGGTGCGGGTCGGACGATCGTGACGGAGAACCCGGGGTCGCTGGCGTGGCTCGCCGACCCGGCGACGGGCCTGGTCGACGACACGACGGTGGTCGTCAGCGCGGGGCCGCGCCGCCAGTCCGTCGAGCTGCCGGACGCTCCGGGGCTGTGGGTCCGCGCGATCGGCGCCGTCGCCGCACCCGGCGACGACCTCGCGCTCGGCTCGGACTTCTACCTCGAGACGCTCTCCTACGCCGAGCTCCCCGCACAGGGCGTGGCCGGGCCGACGGCCGTGCGGCTCACGACCGCGGCCGACGCCCTGCTGCTCGCGGCCGACGCGTCCGCCGCCGCCGAGTCCGGTCTGCTGCCGCCCGCGCTGCTCAACCCGTCCGTCGAGCTCGCCGACCAGTGCGCGGTGGTCGGTGACCCCACGTGCGGGGGACGCCGGCTCGAACGCCTCGCGATCGACCGCGACGGGGTGGTGCGCGCCGCCCCGGGGGGACGTCCGCTGGGGCGTGCGGGAGACGATCCCGCGGCGCTGGCGGCCGCGGCCGCGGGAGACGACCCGTGCGTCGCGCCGGAGGTCCGCGACGCGCTCGCGACGGTCGACGGCACCGCGCTCGCGCACCTGGTCTCCGCGCTGCGCGTGGTGCGTCGGCTGTCCCGCTCCCAGCCGTCCGCGTGGCGCGTGGTGGCCGGCGACACCGCACTGCTGGAGCCCGCGCGGTCGCGCCCCGTGCGGCCGGACCGCCTGCTGCTCACCGACGGTGCGGGGTACGTCGTCAGCGACGGCTGGGGCGAACGGGCCTTCCGGGTGAGCCGCGGTGTCGCGGAGGTGGTCGAGGCGGTGCTGGCGACGGCGACCGCCGACGAGGCGGCGGCGCTCGTCCGCGCGCACGGCACGGCGTCCGCGTCGGCCGACGACATCGAGCGGTTCGTCGAGTCGTGCCGCGCCCGGGGGATGGACCTGGCCCGTGCCGACGCCTGACCACCCCGCCTCGGTGCTCCGCTGGGGCGGCGGCGCCACGTGGTGGGCCGGCACCGGAGCTCTCGAGGCCGCCCTGCCGAGCGCCGTGCGCGACCAGCGGGTCCGGGTCCTCCTGGACGCGAACGTCGCCGCGACACCCGCGGGGGCCGCGCTGCGAGCGCGGATCGACCAGGTCGCCGTCCGCTCCGGCGCGTCCGTGACCTACCAGGCGCACGACCCCGCGCAGCCCGCGACCGCCCGGCTCGTCGACGAGGTGGCGCAGGAGTGGGAGCAGGACCCCGTCGGCGCGTTGCTGCTGGTCGGCGGCGGGTCGACGATCGACCTCGGCGTGCTCTCGCTGCTCCCCGCCGACGAGCGCGCGCTGCTGCGCGCAGGCGGTCGCAGCGGGCTGGTGCTGCTCCCGGAGACGCCGCGGGACGTGGGTCGACCGACGTGCGTGGCGATCCCGACGACGCTGGGGACCGGCGCCGAGACCAGCGCCGTGGCGTGCGTGGACCACGGCGGCAAGCGGCTCGTCGTCGGTGCGTGGTTGCGGCCCGACGTCTCGATCTGCGACGAGGCGGCCACCGACGGGCTGCCCGAGCGGCTGGTCCGTGAGGCCGTCGTCGAGATCATGGCTCGGCTCGTGGTGCCGTTCGCGGCGACCTCGCACGGGGTCGCGGCGCACCCGTTGTCGACCGCGCTCGGCGACGAGGTCCTGCTGGCCGACCTGCGGGTCCTGCTGCGCGCCGCGGACCAGCTGCGCACCTCGCCGACGTCCGACGCCCTCCTGCGGATGACGATCGCCGCGGTCAGCGCCCACACGCACGGCGGCTGGGCGAACGTCGGGAGGGCGTCGTTCTCCAGCCCGGTCTGGTTCGTGGGCACCGAGCTGTCGCACGTCCTGGGCGTCTCGAAGGCGACCGCCACCGCGCTGCTCCTGCCGACCTGGGCCGAGCTCGTCCTGGCCGGTCGTCCCGGCTGGGGCGACGCGGACCGGCTGCGGCAGCTCGCCGCCACGCTCGACCCGGGCGCGGACCCGGCGGACGTGGTCCGGCGCACGTGCGCGCTGGTGGTGCCGCCGGCGCCGCTCGACGCGCACCGGCTCGACGACGAGGACGTCGTCGGGGACGTCGCCGACCGGTGCATGCGCCGGTGGGGCGGGGGCCTGCCCATGCTCGCGGGGCTGGTGCGGGCGGACGTCGAGGCACTCGTCGGCGGCGCGCTGTCGCGGACACGTCGGGAAGGAGCTGTGCTGTGCTCGATCTGATGGCAGCACTGGGCACCGAGCGCGGGGTCGCGCGGGCGTCGGCGGTGCGGCGACCGGACGACCTGCCGCTGTGGCTGGTGGGTGTGGACGTGGGGCTCTCCGACGCACGGGAGGCCGCCGGCGGCGTGCGGACGCCGTTCGACGCGGTCGGCGCGTACGGCTGGACCCGGACGGACGCGATGCGGCGAGGCGTCGGCGAGGCGGTCGAGCGGTACAGCCTCATCGCGCCGGTGGACGACCCGCTGGTGGCTGCCGACCCCTCGCCGTCCGACGCCGACGAGACGGTGGACGCGCTCGTCGGTGCGAACGTGCTGGGCCCGGGCACTCCCCGCGACGGGCTCCGGTGGGGCCGCGCGGTGGAGCTGACGCCGGACGGGCCGGTCGACCGGGCGCTGCCGACCGCGCTCCTCACCGACCCGCTGCCGGAGGTGCCCTGGGCGGACGGCTCGCCGTCGGGTGCCGCGGCCGGCCCCGGCTGGGCGTTCGCCGCCGAGCGTGCCCTGCGGGAGTCGGTCGAGCGCGACGCGTCGATCTGCGCGTGGGCCCTGCGGCCGCGGCTCCCGTTCGTCGACACGCTGGACGCGGTGCGCCTGACCGGTGCCCTCGATGCGGACGCGCTGCTCGACGCCGCGGAATACCTCGAGCGGCACACCGTGCGCGCGGTGACCGTGGTGGTGCCCACGGACGTCCACCCGGTGGTGTCCGCGCTGACGTTCGTGATCGGTCGGGCCGGGACGATCCCTGTCGTCGCGACCGGTGCCCGGGCGTCGACGGAGGTCGCCGAGTGCATCGCGGTCTCGCTGCGCGAGGCGCTGCAGGTGCACGCGTCGCTGCTGCCGCTGCCGGAGATGGGCCGTCCGGCGCCGCCCGGTGCGCCGGCCGTGGACGAGCCGACCCGCGCCTGGGCCTGCATGTCCGCCGACGCCGTGGAGCACGTCGAGGGGTGGATCGCCAAGGCGGGAGTCGTCCCGGCGCGCGACCTGGACCTGCGGCCGGGCGGGGGACCGCTGCGGGTCGACCAGCTGGCGGCAGCCCTCCGAGGCGCCGGGTTGCGGCCCCTCGTCGCCGACCTGTCGCCGAGGCTGCCCGACCCGTTCCGGGCCGACGGCTGGGCGTCGGTCCGCGCCCTCGTCCTCGGCCATCAGCAGTACCGGATGGACGACACGAAGCTGTGGAGCTGGTGCCCGCAGCGCCTGGAGCGGTGGGCGTCGTGGCTGCACGACGTCGACGCCGTGGACCCGACGATGCTCTCCCACTCACTCATCTAGAACCCTGGAGGCGACCGACATGGCCGGATCGAACGACGTCGAGGCTGCGATCTACGACGCACTGCTCGCGCTCGCGGAGGAGGCGCGGACCCAGAAGGGCATGATCCGGTCCACCATGGTCCGCGACGCGGCCATGGCGCACTGGTTCCTGCGCACGGGTGCCACCCCGAGCGACGCCGCGTTCCCGCTCGATCCCCGCACACCACGGTGAGGGCGACGGTGACGATCGGCTGAGGTCGAGAGCGTCGGAAGGTCGGCGCGCGTCCGACCGAGACGGAGGACGTTCGGCCCGCGACGGCGAACGTGTTCTGCGCGACCGTGGTCCCATGACAGCACTCCTCGTCTTCGAGTCGATGGACTGAAGCACCGCTGCGGTCGCCGAGGCTGTCGCGGCCGGGCTGGCCGAGCTGCGGATCCCGGTCACGGTCTGCGAGGTGGGGGTCGCGCAGATCCCGACGTCCTCCACCCGCCCGGACCTGCTCGTCGTGGGCGCGCCGACGCACCAGCGTGGCCTGTCCACCACGCGCACCCGGGAGGCGGCGCGCGGGACCGTCGCCACGACCGTCTCGCGCGGGATACGCCAAATCCAGCGCGTTGACGCCAGCGAGGAAGTCCAGGACGTCGACCGGCTGGTGATCGCGGGGATGGAACGGTTGGTATGGCTGCGACGGCGGACGTGCCCCCCTCGATGTCTGCCAGGCGTGCAGGAACGCCGCCGCCTGCCAGTGCGGATGTGCGATGCCCACCGAGGTGTCGGGTGTGTCCTCAAAGTCGAGGTACAGCCAGACCGGGATGTCACCGGGCGTGGGTACCGCTGGCCAGGTTCCCGACGATGCCGGCGACGGCGATCGTGGAGCGGCTGGACCGGCCGTTGACGATCTTGAGGGACCGGATGCGGGTGCTGCGGCTGTTGTTCGTCGGGGTGGACCCGGGTGGCGGGGGTCGAGCAGGCCCGACATAGCGTGCGCGGCAACACGGCGGTCAGTCAGTTCGAGTCGAGCTCCGGCGTCCGAGAGCGGCGGCACGGATTTGGCTGCCGCCCCTCGAGGCGTGCCCGGTCGTCGGTCGTGCGCCGGAGCGCCCGGCCCGGGCGAGGCCGTGGGTGACGCTCGTGTGGTACGCGGGCGACCAGTCCGTGCCCAGCGGGTAGCCGTCCTTGTCGCACTTGCGGCCGACCGGGGTGCGCACGTACTCGGCGACCAGGTCGCCCAGGGTGCGGGCCCGGGGGTCGGCTCGGCCGGCCAGGCGGGCGTCGAGCGGCTGAGCGCGGTTCCACGCGATCCGGGCGGAGCGGCTGCCCGAGCTGTGGTGGCGCCGGCCCGTCTCGTCGACATAGACGATGCGGTAGTACGGCCGGGCAGCGGTGGGCTCGTGCAGGGTGACCCGGCCGGTGCCGCCGATGGGCAGCCCGCGGCGGCGGGGGCTCATGCCGCCACCGCCCGGGCGGAGCGGACGGCCGCGATCGCGGCCAGGGCGTCGTCCTCGCCCGCGACGTACCGCGGGGGAGCGGCTGCCGTCGTGGGCCGGGCGGGCGCCGGTGCGGCGGCGGGCGGTACGGGGGTAGGCATCGGCGCGGTGCCGGCGGCGACGAAGTCGAGGACCTGCTCGCGGCGCCAGTACAGCCGGGCGGTGCGCGCGGGGCCGGTGCGGAACGCGGCCGGGAACCCGGGGGCGGCGACCAGGGCGCGGGTGGCCCGGGCGCCGAGCCGGAAGGCGAGCGCGACGTGCTCGACGGTCCAGATCGGGTCGGCCAGGTCGGGCGGCGGCAGGGGGGTTGTCCGGGGGTGCATGCCGGGGACCGTCCGGCGGCCCGCGGCCGGGGCAACCGGCGCACGCGGTTGTGGCAAAAAGTGTGGCAACCCCGCCGCCACGAGGGCGACGGGGTTGCCGTTGCTGCAGGTCAGACGCTCACGGGAGCAGCCGTGAGCGGTGCCGATCAGCAGTCGTAGTAGAGCTCGAACTCGTGGGGGTGCGGCCGCAGGCGGATCGGGTCGACCTCGTGCGAGCGCTTGTAGTCGATCCACGTCGAGATCAGGTCGGGGGTGAAGACACCGCCGGCCGTGAGGTAGTCGTGGTCGGCCTCGAGGTTGTCGAGCACCTCGGAGAGCGAGCCCGGGACCTGCTGGATGAGGGCGTGCTCCTCGGGCGGCAGCTCGTAGAGGTCCTTGTCGACCGGCTCCGGCGGCTCGATGCGGTTCTGGATGCCGTCGAGGCCAGCCATGAGCATCGCCGCGAAGGCGAGGTACGGGTTGGACGACGGGTCCGGGACGCGGAACTCGATGCGCTTGGCCTTCGGGTTCGAACCGGTCACCGGGATGCGGATGCATGCGGAGCGGTTACGGGCCGAGTAGACCAGGTTGACCGGGGCCTCGAAGCCGGGGACCAGGCGGTGGTAGGAGTTCACCGTCGGGTTCGTGAAGGCGAGCAGCGAGGGCGCGTGCTTGAGCAGGCCGCCGATGTACCAGCGGGCCATGTCGGACAGGCCGCCGTAGCCTTTCTCGTCGAAGAACAGCGGCACGCCGTCCTTCCACAGGGACTGGTGGACGTGCATGCCCGAGCCGTTGTCGCCGAACAGGGGCTTCGGCATGAACGTCGCGGTGCGGCCGTTGGCGTGCGCCACGTTCTTCACGACGTACTTGAAGAGCTGGACCTTGTCGGCGGACTTGCCGAGCTCGTCGAAGCGGTAGTTGATCTCCGCCTGGCCGGCGGTGCCGACCTCGTGGTGCGCGCGCTCGACCTGGAGGCCCAGGGCGTCGAGCTGCAGCGAGATCTGGTCGCGGATGTCAGCGAACTGGTCGACCGGCGGGACGGGGAAGTAGCCGCCCTTGTAGGGCGTCTTGTGGCCGAGGTTGCCACCCTCCTCGACGCGGCCCGAGTTCCAGGCGCCCTCGATCGAGTCGATGTAGTAGTACCCGGCGTTCTGCTTCGTCTCGAAGCGCACGTCGTCGAAGATGTAGAACTCGGCCTCGGGGGCGAAGAACGCCGTGTCCGCGATGCCCGTCGAGCGCAGGTACGCCTCGGCCTTGGCGGCGACCTGGCGGGGGTCGCGGCTGTACGGCTCGTCGGTGTACGGGTCGACGATGTGGAAGTTGATGTTGAGCGTCTTCTCGGCCCGGAACGGGTCGATGTACGCCGTCGTGACGTCGGGGATCAACTTCATGTCGGACTCGTGGATCGCCTGGAACCCACGGATCGAGGAGCCGTCGAACATCTGGCCGTCCGTGAAGAAGTCCAGGTCGAGGGTGCCGGCCGGCACGTTGAAGTGCTGCATCGTGCCGGGCAGGTCACAGAAACGCACGTCGACGAACTTGACGTCCTCGTCCCTGATGAACGCCAGGACTTCTTCTGGCTTGCTGAACATCCGCTGCTCCTCGGGTTGTCGTGCCCTGATCGGGCGGTTCGAGGCTAGGCCCACGTCGTTACCCGGCCATGTGCCGCCTGTTTCGGGGGTGTTACGCGATGCCCCCTGGTGTAACGATCGCGTGGCCGCCGTCGCGTGGATCTGCGTCCGGCTGTCGCCCGCCCCGTGGTTAGGCTAACGGTGTGGACGCGCGTCAGAGCATGGGGTCATGGCTTGAGGGTGGCCCGTCGAGCGGCGGAGGCGCCTATCAGGGGGCCCGGTTGGGGCTCCCGCAGGACGGTCCGGGCTCGCTCGCGCCGCTCGGTCGACGCGCGGTGGCGTTGATCATCGACTGGGTCGCGTGCGTCGCGATCTCCACCGCGTTCTTCGATGGACATCCGATGGCCACGCTGGCCGTCTTCGCGGTCGAGAACATCCTTCTCGTGAGCCTGCTCGGCACCACGCTCGGGCACCGGCTGCTGGGCCTGCAGGTCCGGCGCGTCGCCTCCCCGGAGCGCCTGGGCCCGCATCCGAGCGGCCACGAGCAGGCGCCGGACCCGGGCCCCGCGGTCGCGCCGGGGCTGCTCTCCGGCGTGGTGCGCTCGGTGCTGGTCTGCCTGGTCATCCCGGCGGTGATCTGGGACGCCGACGGGCGGGGCATGCACGACAGGCTGGCCGGCACCGCCATCGTCCGGCGCTGACCGGCCTGCGAGGAAGACGGCTGAGCATCCGAGCAGCAGCCTCGCTACGGTGCGCGGGTGACCACTTCACGCGGGCTGCTGCCACGTTCGACGCCTGCCGCCGCGGGGGTGTCGTCGCGGGCGGTCGCCGCCATGCTGGACGACCTCGAGGCGAGGTCCGTCGAGTGCCACTCGCTCATGATCGTGCGGCACGGTGACGTCGTCGCCGAGGGCTGGTGGTCGCCGTTCTCGCCCGAGCGCCCGCATCTGCTCTACTCGCTGACCAAGTCGTTCACCTCGATCGCCGTGGGCCTCGCGATCGCCGACGGGCTGCTCTCGCTCGACGACCGGGTCGTGGACGTGCTGCCCGAGCATGTCCCGGCCGATGTCTCGGCCCAGGGCCGCCGCATCACCGTGCACCACCTGCTGTCCATGACGGCCGGGCACGCGGCGGACAGTCTCGAGGAGGCCTGGGGGCTCGAGCCGCATGACCTGGTCCGCGGCTTCCTCCGCGTCCCGTTCACCGAGCCGGAGGGCACGCGCCACGCCTACGACAACTCGACCACCTACGTCCTGGCGCGGATGGTGGAGAAGGTCACGGGCCGCGGCCTGCCGGAGCTGCTCGACGACCGACTCTTCGGGCCCATGGGCATCGACCACGCGGAGTGGGACCGGGTCGGGAGCGGCGCCTCGTTCGGCTTCCACGGCCTGCACCTCACCACCGAGGCCGTCGCCGCCTTCGGCGAGCTCCTGATGCGCGGGGGCCGCTGGGGCGAGCAGCAGCTCGTGCCGCGGGAGTGGGTCGAGCTCGCGACGCGTCGCCACGTCGCGACCCAGCACGTCGAGGGCGCGGTGGAGGGCGCCGACGCCTGGTGCGGGTACGGCTACCAGTTCTGGATGTCCCGCCACGGCTACCGTGCTCACGGCGCCTACGGCCAGCGGTGCGTGGTCGTCCCCTCGCACGACCTCGTGGTCGCGGTGACCGGCGCCACGGAGCCGCAGGACGTCCTGGACGCCATCTGGGAGCACCTGCTGCCCGGCATGGACGCCCCGGCGAGCGCGGCCGACGACGAGGTGCTCGCTGAGCGGCTGCGCGGGCTGTCACTGGCGCCGGTCAAGGGCTCGGCCGACCGGGGCCGTTCCGTGAGGGCCGGTGTCATCGCGTCCTCGGCGGACTCTGCGCTGGCCGAGGGGACGTCGGTGGTCGTCGACCCGGTGGACGGTGGGTGGGCCGTGCGGATCGGGCCGTCCCTCGACCTGCTGGTGGGGCACGGCGCCTGGCGGGAGAGCGCGCCGCTCGGCCGCCCTGTGGTCGCCGCGGGCGCGTGGCAGGGTGACGCCTTCGTCGCAGACCTGTACGTCATCACCACCCCGCACCGGGTCCGGCTCGAAGTCGACGCCGGCGCGGGCACGGCCGTGGCCACGTGGAGCACGGTGCCCCTGACGGGGCCGAGGCTCGAGCCGCACCTGCGGTCGCCGCTGATGACCAGGCCCGACGTCGCGTAGCGAACCGCCGCGCCGACCCGCCGCAGGTCACATGTCGTCGAGCAGCCGGTCGATCTCGCGGAACGGTCGCAACGGGTCTCGGCATCCGCCGAGACTAGGGGCGTCCGCCCGTGGGCGGCGCCAAGTGGACGCGCATCAGCGTCCGCGCATGCCCTTGCGGTCCGGGCGCGCCTTCATCGGGTCGACGCCCTTGGGCACCGGCAGCCGGACGGCGCCGAGCGCGGTGAGGCGCTTGATGACCTCGGCGGTCTCCTGCTTGGTGAGGGTCGGCTTGAGCTTCTGGACGGCGCGCGGGAGCTTGCGCAGCGGCACCTGGCCCTCGCCGTTGCCGGCCTGGATGAGCGTGATCGGCACACCGGAGATGACGCGGGCGGTGCGCTTGCGCTCCGACTCGAGCAGCTTCTCGATCCGCGGCGACGGGCCCTCGCCGATCAGCACGACACCGGCCCGGCCGACTCCGCGGAACACCAGGTCCTGCGTGCGGGGGTCCACGGCGACCGGCTCCTCGGGGAACGTCCACCCGCGGCGGATCGTCCCCAGGGCGGCGCGCGCGGCGCCTGGCTGCCCCTCGATCTGCGAGTACGCGGCAGCCTCCGCCCGGCGGGCGAGCACGAACATCGCGCCCAGCACGGCGAACGGGATGCTGACCACCAGCACGTAGACCGGGTGGTTGATCAGGAGGCCGATGAGCGCGCCGAGCGCGACCACCCCGAAGAACACCCCCAGCACGTACCAGGTCACCGCCGGGTCGTTGCGCCGGGTCATCTGGTACGCCTGCCAGACCTGGTGGTACCACCGGGTCTTCTTCACCTTGGCAGGGGCGGGATTGGTGTCACGGGCCATGACGTTGGAGTCTACCGACCGTCCGAGGGAGCTCGGGACCGGTATTCCCTCCAAGGTCAGCGAGCCAGCAGGCTCGACGCCTCCTGGCGGGACGTCCGCTCCTCGCCGAGGTGCGCGAGGGCGTCGGGGATCGCGTGCCCCTTGCGGCGCATCGCCTGGCCCCAGAGGCGCCCGGCGCGGTACGACGAGCGCACCAGCGGCCCGGACATCACCCCGAGGAAGCCGATCTGCTCGGCGGTCTCCGACAGCTCCACGAACTCTTCTGGGCGCACCCACCGGCTCACCGGGTGGTGCCGCACCGAGGGGCGCAGGTACTGGGTGATGGTGATGAGGTCGCAGCCGGCGGCGTGCAGGTCGGACAGCGCCTCCTTCGCCTCGTCGATCGTCTCGCCCATCCCGAGGATGAGGTTCGACTTGGTGACGAGCCCGGCGTCCCGCGCCATCGTGATCACCGACAGCGAGCGGTCGTACCGGAAGCCCGGCCGGATCGTCTTGAAGATGCGCGGGACCGTCTCCACGTTGTGCGCGAGCACCTCGGGACGCGAGGAGAACACCTCGGCGAGGAGCTCGGGCGTCGCGTTGAAGTCGGGGATGAGCAGCTCGACGCCGGTGCCGGGGTTCCCCGCGTGGATCTGGCGGACCGTCTCGGCGTAGAGCCACGCGCCGCCGTCGGGCAGGTCGTCGCGGGCGACGCCGGTGATGGTCGCGTACTTCAGGCCCATCGCCCGGACGGACTCCGCGACGCGTCGCGGCTCGTCCGCGTCGAAGTCGGCGGGCTTGCCGGTGTCGATCTGGCAGAAGTCGCACCGCCGGGTGCACTGGTCGCCGCCGATGAGGAACGTCGCCTCGCGGTCCTCCCAGCACTCGAAGATGTTGGGACAGCCGGCCTCCTCGCACACCGTGTGCAGGCCACCGCTCTTCACCAGGCCCTTGAGCTCGGTGTACTCGGGTCCCATCGTGGCCCGGGTGCGGATCCACTCGGGCTTCTTCTCGATGGGGGTCTCGGCGTTGCGAGCCTCGACGCGCAGCATCCTGCGGCCTTCGGGTGCGATCGTCACGTTCCTCACCCTACGTCAGCGACCCACGCCGGGTCAGGAGGCGCCCAGTGCTGCCTGCGTCACACAGATTCGCTGGTCACGTCAGTGATCGAGGTCGCGCCAGGACGGGCCCGCGGCGAGAGCAGGCCCGCCGCGGTGACGAGGGCAGCGGCGGCGAGCGGGACCAGGAACACGGTGGGGGCGCCCGCCCGGTCCGCGATGGCCCCCGCGACCGCCGCCCCGATCGCGACGCCGACGACGTTGGCGCTGACCAGCATCGTCATCGCCGATCCGGCCTGGGCGACGGGGACCAGCGCGCCGCCCACCGAGAAGAGGGTCACGAGCGTGGGCCCGACGAACAGCCCCACGACGGCGAGCACCGCGACGAGCTGGCCCGGGCCGTGGGTGAGGAGCATCGCCGCGGTCGTCACGGTCAGGCCGACGGCGCCGATGACCCACCGGCTCCGGGAGCCCACGGAGTCCGGCACGGCGACCAGCGCGAGCGCGGTGGCCGCCGATCCGATCCCGAGCACGGCGTAGAGCAGGCCGGCGATCCCCGGCTTCCCAGCCGCCTCGGCGACAGCGGTGACTCCGGCCTGGGTGCCGCCGAAGAACGTCCCGATGGCCAGCATCCCGACCAGGGGGAGGACGAGCCGGCGCAGCACGCGCGTCGAGGCCGGGCGGGCCGCGCCGGCGGCGCGCCGCGGGTGGCGCGCGGGCGCGGTGGCGGTCGGGTGCATGGCGAACGCGAGGCCGAAGACGCTGACCAGCGCGCCGGCGACGAGCAGGGCGGCGGCAGGGCTGCCGGTCGTGGCGATGACGCCGACCAGGGCCGGGCCCAGCACGAACGTGATCTCGTCAGCCGTGCTCTCGTAGCCCATCGCCGCGTTGACTGTCCGCGGGGCGCCGGGCGCCAGCGCGATCC
This sequence comes from Cellulomonas chengniuliangii, assembly GCF_024508335.1. Lineage (NCBI taxonomy): Bacteria > Bacillati > Actinomycetota > Actinomycetes > Micrococcales > Cellulomonadaceae > Cellulomonas > Cellulomonas chengniuliangii. The sequence continues at coordinate 1,403,891 of NZ_CP101988.1, forward strand.
AGCGCACCCGGGCGAGGGCCCCGACCTGCGGGGCGCTCGCGCCGAGCAGGAAGCACGCGGCTGCCAGGACCGCACGGGCCGTGTCGCCGGTGGCCGCGAGGACGACGAGGACCGCCGAGATCGCGTTGAGCAGGCTGGCGACGACCAGGACGGGGCGTTGGCCCAGGCGGTCGGCGAGCTTGCCCTGCACCGCGCCGAAGCTGGCGGTTCCCAGCGAGGCGGCGGCGGTGGCGATGCCGGCGGCGGCGATGGAGCCGGTGCTGGCCGTCACGAGGACGAGCACCCCGAGGGTGTTCATGGAGAACGGGAGCCGCGCGAGGAAGGCGATCGGCAGGTAGGCGCGGCCGCTGAGCGCGGGGAGCGCGCGGTACGCGGTGAACGGGCCGGATGTGGTGGTGCTGTGGTTCATGGCCTCGGCTATGGGTGAGGGCGCGCCGACCCACCCGTTCCCGGCGCGCACGTGACCCTGTGTGAGTCGATGGTACCGGGGCGCCGCCCGAGGACCGCCGCACGGTGGCGGGCGGAAGGTTGGGGACCTCTGGCCTAGCGCGCAGGCCCGTGACCTGTGCACGCTGGTCCAGGGCGACGAGGCCCCCCCGACCAGCCCGGAGGTTTCTGTGCGCATCTTGGTGAGCGTCGCGTCCCGCCACGGGGCGACGCAGGAGATCGGAGGCGTCGTCGCCGAGGTGCTGGCCGGGGCCGGGCACGAGGTCGACGAGATCGATCCGGACGACGTCGGCACGCTGGCGCCCTACGCCGCGGTGGTGCTCGGCTCGGCGGTGTACGACGGGCGGGTCGGCGCTGCGCTGCGCGAGCTGGTCGACCGCCAGGAGGGCGCGCTCCAGGCCCGGCCCGTCTGGCTGTTCTGGTCGGGGCCCGTGGGCGACGAGGCGCCTCCGCCGGAGCCTGACGACGTGACCACCATCGTGCGCCGCACCGGCGCCTTCATGCCGCGCTGCTTCCCCGGGCGGCTGAAGCCCACCGACCTCGGCATCGACGAGCGGGCGGTCGTGGCGCGGATCGACCCGGAGCCGGGCGACTTCCGGGACCTGGACGATGTCCGCGCCTGGGCGGCCTCGATCGCCGAGCAGCTGGTGCGCCCGCGAGGCCCCGGGGGCTGACCCTCAGGCGGTCGCGGCCGGCGCCTCCTGCTCGGCCGCGAGGATCGGCTCGAGCACTTCGGCCAGCCGCTGGCGCACCAGGGGCAAGGCCTCGGAGATCGTGACCGGCCGGCCCGCCTCGAGGGTCAGGGACGTGACGTCGGCGTCGGGGATCCCGCAGGGCACGATGCGCTCGAAGGCCCCGAGGTCGGCGTCGCAGTTCAACGCGAACCCGTGCATCGTCACGCCTCGTGCGACCCGGACCCCGATGGCGGCCACCTTGCGCGCGCGGCGTCCCGGGGCGCCGTCGGCGGCGGGCTCGTCGGCGGGGAACCAGACGCCGCTGCGCCCCTCGACGCGCACGGCGGCCAGGCCCAGGTCGGCGCAGGCGCGGATCAGCGCCTCCTCGAGCGCCCGGACGTAGCGGACCACGTCGACCGGCTGCGGCAGGCGCACGATGGGATAGCCCACCAGCTGGCCAGGGCCGTGCCAGGTGATGCGGCCGCCCCGGTCCACGTCGACGACCAGTGAGCCGTCGACGGGGCGGTCCCACGAGGCCGTCCGGCGCCCGGCGGTGTAAACCCCCTCGTGCTCGCACAGCAGCACGGTGTCCTCGCGCTCGCCCGCGACGACATCGGCGTGCACGGAGCGCTGGAGGTCCCAAGTCGGCTGGTAGGGGAGGAGGCGCTCTCCCAGGTCGAGCTCGACGAACTGCATGGCGCCCAGGCTAGTCCTGCGCGCGCCCGCGGTCCGGGAGCGTCGCGCTCGAGCCGTTCGGGCCCGCCCCTGCCCGGCCGTCGCGTGCTCCGAGGGCGTCGTCCGCCGTCGCGGTGGCGACGATGGCGAGGAGCTCCCGCAGCTGGTCGATCTGCTCCGGGGAGAGGCCGCGGGTGGTCATCTCCTCGGCGGGGACCGGGTCGGCGGCCACTGCGACGGCGGCGCGGCCCGCCTCGGTGACGGCGATGACGTGCCTGCGCTTGTCGCTCGCGTGGGCGGTGCGCGTGATGTGCCCGTTGCGCTGCATCCTCGCGAGGATACGGCTCATCGTCTGCTCGGTCACACCGCAGGCGTTGGCGAGCTCGCGCTGGGAGCGCGGGCGGGCCATCAGATGCACCAGGACGGGCAGGCTCGCGTGGTTGAGGTCCCAGTGCGACAGGTGGCTGTTCCACTCCCGCTCGACGCGGCGCGCGGCGGCAGAGAGCAGGCGGCCGAGCGGCCAGTCGCGCATGTCGGAGGAGCCCATCTGGTCCCAGGGCATGGAGCCCTCAACAAGGGGGGCGTCCTGCTGAGACTGGTGCTCGGTGATCATCGCCGCGCCGTCCCTTCCGAATTGCGCCCGGGCGACCTAGCAGCGATAGTACTCAGCATGCTGAGTAAAAGCGCAGGGGCAGTAGTCCGTGCTCTCGTGATCGTCGCTGTCCTGGCCGCATGGCTCGCCATCGGTGGTGTGGGGGGGATGGCTCAAGGCCGCCTCTCGCAGGTCCAGACCAATGACAACGCGGCGTTCCTGCCGTCCTCTGCGGAGTCGACCCGGGCCGCCGAAGCGGGACAGGGATTCATCGACGAGGAGACCCTACCGGTGCTCGTCGTCATGACGCCCTCCGACGGGGGTGACGTCACGCCCGCTCAGCTCGCCGGTGTCCAGGAGTACCTGCAGACGATCCCCCAGATCGCCATCCCCGGCGCCGACGCCGCCGAGGGCGATCCCGTGACGTTCGCGGACATCCTGGTCGGCCCTGCCGTCGCGGTGCCCTCGGAGGACGGCAAGGCGCTCCTGGTGCCGTTGTCGCTCGACGCCGCCCAGACGGAAGACCCCCTCGCCGACGGCGAAGGCGCCACCGGCGTGATCGTCGACGAGCTGCGCGCCTCCCTCGCCGACGAGCTCGGAGCCACCGCGGACAGCGCAGGCGAGCTCGGCCTGCAGGCCTGGGTCACCGGGCCCGGCGGCTACGTGGCCGACCTGGTCGAGGCCTTCGGCGGCATCGACGGCGTCCTGCTGCTCGTCGCGCTCGGCGCGGTCTTCGTGATCCTCGTGCTCGTCTACCGCTCGCCGTTCCTGCCGGTGATCGTCATCTTCTCCGCCGTCTTCGCGCTGTGCCTCGCAGCCCTGGTGGTCTACAACCTGGCCGCGAACGACGTGCTGGTGCTCAACGGCCAGGCACAAGGCATCCTCTCGATCCTGGTGGTCGGAGCCGCGGTCGACTACTCCCTGCTGCTCGTCAGCCGCTACCGCGAAGAGCTCCGCCGTGTGCAGAGCCCGTACACCGCGATGGCGCGGGCCGTGCGCGGCTCCATCGAGCCGATCGCCGCGAGCGCCGGCACCGTGATCGCGGGCCTGCTGTGCCTCCTGCTCTCCGACCTCGGGTCCAACCGCAGCCTGGGCCCGGTGGGCGCCATCGGCATCGCGTCCGCGCTGCTCGCCACGCTGACGTTGCTGCCGGCGCTGCTGCTGATCCTCGGCTCGCGCTCCCGTGGGCTGTTCTGGCCGCGCAAGCCCCGGCCGACCGAGGTCGGCGCGCACGGCGTGGCGCCCGCGCAGCGCCCCACCGCGGAGGTCCTCACCGGCCTGTGGGGCCGCCTGGCCCGGTTCGTCGGAGCGCACGCGCGACCCGTGTGGGCCCTGACCACGCTGCTGCTCGTCGCGGGCGCGGCGTTCCTGCCGACCCTGCAGGCCAGCGGCACCAGCCAGTCCGACGTGTTCCTCACCCCGGTCGACTCCGTGGCCGGCGAGGAGGTGCTCGCCGAGCACTTCCCGGCCGGCGTCGTGCAGCCCGCCGTCGTCATCGCCCCCGAGGGCGACCTCGACGCGGTGCTCGAGGCCGCGCAGGCCGTCGACGGGGTCGAGTCGGCGACGCCCGTCACCGACCAGGACACCGGGGCTCCCGTGGGCGGCGCGCCGCAGGGGGACCAGGGCGAGCCGCGCGTGGTGGACGGCACGGTCAAGGTCACCGTCGTCACCACGGCCGGATCGGACACCCAGGGCGCCGTCGAGACCATCGAGGAGCTCCGCACCGCGGTCCACGACGTCTCGCCTGACGCACTGGTGGGCGGCGCCGCCGCGCAGACCCTCGACACGCAGCTGGCCGGGGCGCGCGACCTCAAGGTCATCGTCCCGACCGTGCTCGCCGTCATCCTGGTGATCCTGGTGATCCTGCTGCGGGCGTTCGTGGCTCCGCTGCTCCTCATGGTGGCCAACGTGCTGTCCTTCGGCGCCGCGCTGGGCATCTCCGCGATCGTGTTCAACCACGTGCTCGACTTCCCGGGCGCAGACCCGACCGTCCCGCTGTACTCGTTCGTGTTCCTCGTCGCGCTCGGGGTCGACTACTCGATCTTCTTGATGACACGGGTCCGCGAGGAGACAGTGCACTTCGGCACCCGTGCCGGCGTGCTGCGCGGCCTGGCGGTGACCGGCGGGGTGATCACGTCCGCTGGGGTGGTGCTCGCGGCGACCTTCGGGGCGCTGGGCATCCTCCCGCTGCTGTTCCTCGCGCAGCTGGCGTTCATCGTGGCCCTCGGGGTGCTGATCGACACGCTGATCGTGCGCAGCCTGCTGGTCCCCGCCTTGGTGCACGACCTGGGCCGCGTCGCCTGGTGGCCCAGCCGGCTGGCCCGCGAGGACGTCGAGGCCGAGGCCATCGCGGCCCACGCCCAGACGTCCGGTGGCGCCCACGCGGCCGGGGCCCGCTGACGGGACGAGGGGGCCCGCCGTGCCAGAAGGGTCCCGTCGTCGCCTCTCGTCCAGCGGACCCGCCCGGCCGCGACCTAGGGTGAGCCCATGAGCGTGACGAGGCGTGTCGGACTGGTCGGGTACGGGTCTGCCGGCCGGAGCATCCACTCCCGGCTGCTGCGGGAGGCGGGCCTGCGCGTGACTCATGTGGTGACCCGCAGCCCGGAGCGATCTGCCGCCGCCCGGGAGGACTGGCCCGGCGTGACGATCGTGCGGAGCGTGGGCGCGCTCCTGGAGCGGGCGGCCATTCTCGACCTGGTCGTCATCGCCAGCCCCACGGCCGAGCACGCGGCGCAGGCGCACGCCGTCCTCGAGGCCGGGCTGCCGGTGGTCGTCGACAAGCCGCTCGCCACCACCACCGAGACCGCGCGCGCCCTGGCGCGGGCCGCCGAGGGCGCGGGGGCGCGGCTCACCGTCTTCCAGAACCGGCGGTGGGACCCCGAGCAGCTCACGCTGCAGTCGGTGATCGCCTCCGGTGAGCTGGGCGTGGTGCACCGGTTCGAGCGCCGGTGGGAGCGGTGGCGGCCCGAGCCGCAGCGCCGCTGGAAGGAGCAGGACCTGGTGGGCGGCGGCCTGCTGCTCGACCTCGGGGCGCACCTCGTGGACTCCGCGATCGAGCTCTTCGGCGCCGTCGTCAGCGTCTACGCCGAGCTCAGGTCGATCACGACGCCCGCCGAGGACGACGTGTTCCTGGCACTGACGCACCGGTCCACGGACGGCGGGCCGGGCGTCATCAGCCACCTCCAGGCGAGCGGGATCACGGGAGCACCCGGCCCGCGCACCCGGGTGCTGGGGGACAAGGGCGCCTATCTCGTGACCAGCTACGAGGGAGAGGCGACACCGTTCTCCGTGCTGGACGAGACGTGGGTCGCCCGGGGCCGCGACAAGGACCACGAGGGCTGGCTGGTCCACGGCTCAGACCGGGTGGCGGTGCCGAGGGCGCCCGGCGGCCACCAGGACTTCTACCGGGACGTGGTGCGCTGGCTCGATGAGGGCGCGCCGCCGCCAGTCGACCCGTGGGATGCGGTCCGGACCGCCACCGTGCTGGACGCCGCACGGGTCTCGGCGCGGGAGTCGAGGGTGGTCACGCTCGGACCGGCCACCACCGGCTGATCCCGAACGAGGGGCCTGTGGACAGCCGTCCTGGCGCCCCTGGGCGCGGTTCGATGGGCCCCATGCGGTTCCACGGGCCCTCGCCGACGTCTCGTCCCTCCGAGCCGCGCGCGACGGCGCCCCCGGACGACAGGCTCGACCCCGCCGTCGCCGCGGCGCTGCTCACGGCCGGGTACCGCGCGCTCGGCCCGGTGGGGCGTGGCAGCGGCGGCCCGGCGTGGTCGGCGACGTCCCTCGACGAGCCAGGGCTCCGGGTGGTCGTGCGGGTCGTCGACCTCGCGCCCGACCCTCGCCGCGAGGCACGCCTGCGCCGGCTGGTCGGCGTCAGCCACCCGCACCTCGCACGACTGGTGGCGGCCGTCCCCGTCCCACCCGACCGCTGCGCGCTGCTCGTCGAGCACGTCCCCGGGCCGACGCTCGAGGCCCTGCGCGAGGCGCGCGGGCCGCTCACCTCAGGGGAGGCGGTGACGGTCGCCGTGCCCCTGGCCGACGCCCTCGACGCGCTGCACACAGCCGGCCTGGTGCATGGCGACGTCTCCCCGGCCAACGTCATCGTGCGGCAGGACGGCCGACCGGCGCTCGTCGACCTGCAGGGCGCCGTGGTGGACAGCGGCGGCACCGTCGGCTTCGCCGCGCCCGAGCTCGAGCAGGGAGTCGAGCCGAGTGCCGCGTCGGACGTGCACGCGCTCGCCCAGACGATCCTGGCGCAGCTCCCACCCGACCGGCCGCCGGGGACGCCGAGCGCAGAGCTCACCGAGCTGCGTGCCGTCATCGCCGAGGCGAGCGCGCCCGAGCAGGAGGCCCGGCCCGGCGCCCGCGCGTTCGGCGACGCCTGCTTCCGGGTCGACGAGGCCGAGCCCATCGGCCTGCCCGACCCCTCCGTCCTGGCGCGGACCGAGCTCGCGCGCCTCGCCGCCCGCCCCGGCGCCCGGTCCACCACGCGCCCCGGAGCCGTCGTGCGAGGGCGCGGGGCATCCCGGCATCGCGCGCCGAGACGCTGGCGTGGGCCGGCGGCCCGGCTCGTGGTCGCCGTCGTCGTCGTGGGCCTCGCCGGCACCGGGGCCTTGGCCCTGTCGGGGAGCGCGCGGGACGCGGACGTGGCCGCGGAGAGCCCGGCAGCCGCCAGCCCCGTCCTGACGGCGGCGCCCGCGCCCGATCCAGTCGCCGCCGCGGTGGCACTCACCGCCGCTCGGGTCGAGGCGATCGCCAGCGGCGACAGCGCACGGCTCGACGCCGTCGAGGGGCCAGGCTCCCCGGCGCACGTCGCGGACACCCGGCTTCTCGCCGAACTCGCGGAGCAAGGCGTGCGGGTTGAGGGCCTGCAGGTCCAAGTCCACGACGCGCGACGCCTGGTGGGCCGTCTCGCCGACGCGGCCCGAGCGTCGCGCGAGGAGTCGGCGCCAGCCCAAAGGACCGCCCGGGTCGAGGTCACCTCGACACTGTCGTCGCATCGCCGGGTAGGCGTCGACGGCGCAGTCCTGCAGGAGGTCGCGGCGAGCGGCCCGACGGCGGTGGTGCTGGTCCTGCGTCTCACAGCGGTGGGCTGGAGGGTCGCAGAGGTCGAGGTCAGCCCGCACCGGTGACGTAGCGGGCGGCGGCCTCGACGTCCGGATGCCGCGGGACGAAGCCGCTGGCGGCGAGCTTCGCCGGGGTGGCGCGCACCGAGCCCAGCACCTCCTGCGAGAGGTCGCCCAGCACGAGCCGCAGCGCCCACGCCGGTGGGCGCAGCACCGCGGGGCGGCCCATCCGAACGGCGATCGCGCGCGTCAGGTCGGCGTTCGTCGTCGCGGACGCCACGAGGTTGACCGGGCCCCGCACGGGAGCGTCGAGGAGGTGGATGATCGCGGCGACCTCGTCGGGCAGCGTGATCCAGCTCCAGTACTGCCGCCCCGTGCCGAGGGGCCCGCCGAGGCCGAGGCGCAGCAGCGGCAGGAGCCTGCCCAGCGCGCCTCCCTCCGGCGACAGCACGATGCCCGTGCGGAGGTGGGCCACCCGGACGCCCGCCGCCTCGGCGGCGGCCGTCGATGCCTCCCACTGGCGCACCACGCCCGCGAAGAAGGTGTGCCCCAACGGCTCCGACTCGTCGATCAACGTGTCGCCACGGTCCCCGTAGGCGCCGATGCCGGAGGCCTGGAGCAGCACTGCCGGGGGAGCGTCCAGGGCGGCGACCGCCTCGCTGAGCAGCGTCGTGGAGCGCGTGCGCGACGCGACGATCTCCCGCTTGCGGGCAGCCGTCAACGGCCAGTCGCCGATGCTCGCGCCTGCCAGGTTCACCACGGCGTCCACGCCCCGCAGGCCCCGCGGGTCGAGCGTGCCGGCGCGCGGGTCCCACCGGAGCTCGTCTGGCCCCTGAGCGTCGCGTCGGACGAGGCGGCGGACCCGGTGCCCGCGATCCCGCAGCCCGGTGGTCAGGGCTGTGCCGATCAGGCCGTGCGAGCCGGCGATGACGATGTCCATGCGGTCACCCTACGGATGACGGCGCCGTGCCACCCGGCGCCCCGTCGGCCCGGGACACGACACTGCCCCGGTGGCCAGCGTGAGCCGGCCACCGGGGCAGTGGGGACGAGCAGGTGTCAGAGGCCGACCTGGTCCTCGAACGCGCCCTCTTCGATGCGCTGCTTGACCGTCATGAGGTAGCGCGACGCGTCGGCGCCGTCCACCAGGCGGTGGTCGTACGACAGCGACAGGTAGCACATCGAGCGGATCGCGATGACCTCGGCGCCGTCGGCGTCCGTCGTCACCACGGGGCGCTTGACGATCGTGCCGGTGCCCATGATGGCGGAGGTGCCGCCGGGGACGATGGGCGTGTCGAACAGCGCGCCGCCGGAGCCGGTGTTCGTCACCGTGAAGGTGGCGCCGCTCAGCTCGTCGGGCGTGACCTTGTTGTCCCGCGTGCGGGCCGCGAGGTCCGCGATCTTGCGGGAGATGCCCGCGAGGTTGAGGTCGCCCGCGTCGCGGATGACCGGCACCAGGAGCCCGCGCGGCGTGTCGACGGCGATGCCGACGTTCTCCTCGCCGTGGTAGGTGATCTGGTTGCCCTCGAGCACCCCGTTGACCTTGGGGTGGACCTTCAGCGCCTCGATCGCGGCGAGGACGAAGAACGGCAGGAACGTGAGGTTGACGCCCTCGCGGGCCTTGAAGTCGTTCTTGGCCTTGGCCCGCAGGCGGGCGACCTTCGTCACGTCGACCTCGACCACCGTGGTCAGCTGGGCCTGGCTGTGCAGGGCGTCGACCATGCGCTCGGCGATGATCTGACGCAGCCGGCTGGCCTTCTCGGTGGTGCCCCGCAGCGGGGACACCTCGACCGGGGCGGTTGCCTTGGCGGCGGCGGGAGCCGACGCGGCGGGCTTGGCCTCAGCGGCCTTCGCGGCCTCGGCTGCCTTGGCAGCGGCCTCGAGGACGTCCTCCTTGCGGATGCGGCCTCCGACGCCCGTGCCCGCCAGGGTCGAGACGTCGACGCCCTTCTCGGCCGCGAGCTTGCGGACGAGCGGGGTGAGGTACGAGCCCGAGGCGGCCGGAGCCGCGGCCTGCTCGGCGGGGGCCGGCGCGGGAGCCGGGGCGGGCGCGGACTGGGCGGGCGTGGCGGCCTTCGGAGCCGGCGCGGCCTCCGGGGCCGGTGCCGCCTCGGGTGCGGGAGCCGGGGCCGCGGCGGCCGGTGCGGGCGCCTCCTGGGCGGCGCCAGAGCCGATCACGGCGAGCACGGCGCCGACCTCGACGGTCTCGTCCTCCTGGACCCGGATCTCCTGGATCGTCCCGGCGAGGGGCGAGGGGATCTCGGTGTCGACCTTGTCCGTGGAGATCTCGAGCAGCGGCTCGTCGACCTCGACGGTGTCGCCGACGCTCTTCAGCCAGCGGGTGACGGTTCCCTCGGTGACGGACTCGCCCAGCGCGGGGAGGGTGACCTCCTCGCCGCCAGAGCCGCCAGCCGCGGGGGCCTCGGCGGCCGGGGCCGACTGCTCGGCGGGAGCCTGCTCCTGCTCGGGGGCGGGCGCGGGCGCCGCCTCCGGCTCGGGGGCCTTCTCGGCGGAGTCGGCCGCGGGGGCCGCGCCGTCGCCGGAGCCGATCACTGCCAGGTTGGCGCCGACCTCGACGGTCTCGTCCTCCTGGACCAGGATCTGCTCGAGCACGCCCGCGAAGGGCGAGGGGATCTCGGTGTCGACCTTGTCGGTCGAGATCTCGAGCAAGGGCTCGTCGACCTCGACGGTGTCGCCGACGTTCTTCAGCCAGCGGGTGACGGTGCCTTCGGTGACGGATTCGCCGAGGGCGGGGAGCTGCACGTTGTCAGACATGACCGCTCGTGTCTCCTTCGATTCGTGGGGTCAGTTGTGGGCGTGCAGCGGCTTGCCGGCGAGCGCGAGGTGCGCCTCCCCGAGAGCCTCGTTCTGCGTGGGGTGGGCGTGCACCAGTGCGGCGACGTCCTCGGGGTAGGCCTCCCAGTTGACGATGAGCTGGCCTTCGCCGATGAGCTCGCCGACGCGGGCGCCGATCATGTGGACGCCGATGACGGGTCCGTCCTTCTGCCGCACCAGCTTGATGAAGCCGGCCGTGCCGAGGATCTGGCTCTTGCCGTTGCCGCCCAGGTTGTACTCGAGCGTCTCGACGGCGTCCGCCCCGTGGATCTCCTTGGCCTTGGCCTCGGTGAGCCCGACGGAGGCGACCTCCGGGTCGGAGTAGGTGACGCGGGGGATGCCCGACTCGACGATCGGCTGGGGGTTGAGGCCCGCGATCTGCTCGGCGACGAAGATGCCCTGGGCGAAGCCGCGGTGCGCGAGCTGCAGGCCGGGCACGATGTCGCCGACGGCGTAGATGTTGCCGACGCCGGTGTGCAGGCGTTCGTCGGTGATGACGAAGCCGCGGTCGAGCGTCAGGCCCTGCTCCTCGTAGCCGAGGCCCGCGGTGACCGGCCCACGGCCGACGGCCACGAGCAGCAGGTCGGCGTCGAACGTCTTGCCGTCCTCGAGCGTGACGTGCACGCCGTTGTCGTCCTGCGTGACGCCCTGGAAGCGGACCCCCAGGTTGAAGCCGATGCCGCGCTTGCGGAACGCCCGCTCGAACGCCTTGGACAGTGCCTCGTCCTCGTTCGGGACGAGGTGGGGGAGCGCCTCGATGATCGTGACGTCGGCCCCGAAGGAGCGCCACACGCTCGCGAACTCGGAGCCGATGACGCCGCCGCCGAGGATGATGGCCGAGCGGGGCACCCAGTCGAGCTGCAGGGCCTGGTCGGAGGTGATGACCCGGCCGCCGATGTCCAGGCCGGGCAGCGAGCGGGCGTAGGAGCCGGTGCCGAGGACGATGTTCTCGCCCGTGATCCGCTCGCCGTTGACCTCGACCGCGTTCTTGTCGACGAGCTTGCCGTAGCCCTCGAAGACGGTGATCTTGCGGGACTTGATGAGTCCCTGGAGGCCCTTGTACAGGCGTGCGACAACGGACTCCTTGTACTGGTTCACCCCCGCCATGTCGATGCCCTTGAGCTCGGTGTGCACTCCGAAGTGCGCGCCGTCGCGGGCGTTGTCGGCGATCTCAGCGGCGTGCAGCAGCGCCTTGGTCGGGATGCAGCCGTTGTGCAGGCAGGTCCCGCCCAGCTTGCCGCCCTCGATCAGCGCCACGCTCTTGCCGAGCTGGGCGCCACGGAGCGCAGCCGCGTAGCCGCCGCTTCCTCCGCCCAGGACGACGATGTCGAAAGCGGTTCCGGTGGTGTCGGCCACGTGCAACTCCTCAGGTGCAGACGTGTAAGTTCTTGCTGTTCGGCGCCCATCTTGTCATCCCGGCGCAGAGCGAACGAACCTGATCGGCTCTTGTGGCTTGTGACGCTGGGAACATTCGTCCCATGTATGTCCGGCTTCTCCCCGTCTTGAGCCGCCGCTGTGACGGCACGCACACGGCGCGCGGCCTCGCCGAGACCAACGGCCCACAAGGGAGCGGCGCGCGCGTGGGCCCGGTCGGTACGCTGCCGTCATGGGTCTGTTCACACGTTGGCGCCGCGCCGGACGCACGACGCCGCCGCCGGACACCGCGCCGGAGAGCGGGCGGGACCGTGAGCGGGCCACGCTGGCCCACCTCGGGGACTTCGTCGCCACCCGGGTGGGCGTCGAGGCCTACGTCGAGCCCCAGACGAACGTCACCCAGACCACCGTGATGCTGATCGCGACAGACGGTGAGTGGACGCGCCGGCGCGTGCCCGACGCGAAGGCCGCGTACGAGATCGCGCGCTCGCTGGCCATCCCCGTGTACGACGTGCAGCGCACCGGCTACCCGCAGCGGATGCGGGACTGGAACACCCGGCAGCGGATCGAGCGGCAGCGCCGCAGGGCCTGAGCGGGCGCAGCGCTGGCAGGGGCGCAGCACATGGGAGAGGCCCGGTCGGCGAGCCGACCGGGCCTCTCTGCGTCCTCGTGCCGCGCCGTGGCCGGCGCGGCGGCTACTTCGCGGCCGCGCGCGCCTCGACGAGCGCGAGCAGCGTCCGCACGCCCACGCCTGTGCCGCCCACCGGCGTGTAGCCGTGGGCGGCCTTCTCGTTGAACGACGGGCCGGCGATGTCCAGGTGGGCCCACGGCGTCGAGCCGACGAACTCCTGCAGGAACAGGCCCGCGCTCAGCATCCCGCCGAAGCGGTCGCCGATGTTCGCCAGGTCGGCGACCTTCGACTTGAGCCCGGCGCGGAGCTCGGCCGGGAGGGGCATGGGCCAGAACTGCTCGCCCGACGCGTCAGCGGCGGCGACGACCTCGGAGCGGACGTCCTCCGAGCCCATCACAGCCGAGACCCGGTTGCCGAGCGCGACGATCTGCGCGCCGGTGAGCGTGGCGATGTCCAGGACCACGTCCGGCTTCTCCTCGACGGCCGCGGCCAGGCCGTCAGCCATCACGAGCCGGCCCTCAGCGTCGGTGTTGAGCACCTCGACGGTCTTGCCGCCGCGGATCGTTATCACGTCGGAGGGGCGCTGCGCAGTGCCGGACGGCATGTTCTCCGCGAGGCACAGCCAGCCCGTGACGGCGACGGGCAGCTCGAGCTGGGCCGCGGCGATGACGGTGTGCAGCACCGCCGCAGCACCGGCCATGTCGGACTTCATGGCGTCCATGCCGGCGGCCGGCTTGATCGAGATGCCGCCGGAGTCGAACGTGATGCCCTTGCCGACCAGCGCCACCTTGGCCGCCGGCTTGCTCGGGGAGTACGCGACCTTCACCAGGCGAGGCGGCCGAGCGGAGCCCTGCCCGACGCCGATCAGGCCGCCGTAGCCGCCCGCGGCCAGCGCCTTCTCGTCGAGCACGGTGATCTTCAGCGCGCTGCCGCGCCCCGCCTCCTTGACCGCGGCCTTGGCCAGGTCCGCGAACGCGGCGGGGTACAGGTCGTTCGGCGCGGCGTTGACCAGGTCGCGGGTGGCGCGGACGGCGTCGGCGACGACCTCGGCGCGTGCGACGGCGGCCTTCGCGGCCTTGTCCTTGGCGAGCGGGGTGACGACCTGGATCTCGGCGACCGGGGCCGCCTTCGCGCCGGCCTCCGCGTCGCGGTAGCGGGTGTAGGCGTAGGCGCCGAACAGGGCGCCCTCGGCGACGGCCGCCGCGTGGGCGACGTCGGCCGCGGGCAGGGCCAGGGCGACCGAGGCGGAGCCCGCGAGCTCGCGCACGGCGGCGCCCGCGGCACGGCGGGTGGCCTCCTCGTCCGGCGTGGTGTCCGGGCCGACACCCGTCAGCACGAGGACCTTCGCGGCGACACGACCGCCCGTGGGCAGCTTGCGCACCTCGTCGACGGCGCCGGTGATCCCGAGCGTGGTCGCCACGGACGTGATCTCCGCGCTCACCTCCGCGGGGAGCCAGTCGGCGTCCACGAGCAGGGGCCCGCTGTCGCCCTGGGCGACAGCGACGACCAGGGCGTCGACGGAGAGGCGGTCAGGATTTTGGGAAGTCAGAGTCAGTCGAGGCACAGGTCGATCGTAGTCCGCGGGCAGACCCGGGCCCGTGACCTCCTGCCCATGGCGCGTGGGCGGCCGCCTCGGCCCGCCTGGCGCTGCGCCGGGATTGCGCCGGGACTGCGCGGCGCGCCGGTACGGTGGTGCCTCGTGGTCGTCCCCCTCGTGCTCCTTGTGATCGGAACCGCAACCGCCCTCGCGGGCTGGGCTGCCTGGTTCGTCGTCCGCGACCGCGCGGTGATCCTGCGCCAGCTCTGGGGCGGCGCCGTGGTCGAGGTCCTCATGGTGCTGCAGGCCGTCGTCGCCCTGGTGCTCGTGCTCAACGGGTCGGGCTCGCCGGAGCCGGGGACGTTCTGGGGCTACGTCGTGGTCCAGCTCATGATCCTGCCGTTCGCCGCCGCCTGGGCGTTCGCCGAGCGGACCCGGTGGAGCTCGGTGGTGCTGCTGGTGGCGTGCCTGACCGTGGTCTTCCTTGAGTACCGACTGCTGCAGATCTGGATGGGTTGAGATGGGCATCAAGCTGCCGGAGCAGTCCGCGCCAACGCCGGGCAGCACCTCATCGGGCCCAGGGCGGGCCCTGGTGGCCGTCTACGGCGTGTTCGCGTTGGCCGCCACCGCCCGCGCGGGCTTCCAGATCGCGACCAAGCTCGGTGAGGCGCCGCTCGCGTACCTCCTGTCCGGGCTGTCGGCCGTGGTCTATGTGGTCGCCACCGTCGCGCTGGCCAAGGGCTCGCCCGCGGCGCGGAGGGTGGCCTGGGCGGCCGTGGCCGTCGAGCTGGTCGGCGTGCTCGCTGTCGGGGCGCTGTCCCTCCTCGACGCCGCGGACTTCCCTGACGAGACGGTGTGGTCCGGCTTCGGCGCGGGGTACGGCTACGTGCCGCTGGTGTTGCCGTTCCTGGGCATCGCGTGGCTGTGGCACACCCGGCCGCGCCTGGGCGCGACCGGGGAATGACCCCGGACCGGCAGTGGCGATCCCCACACTCGCCGCGCCGCTCGGGCCGGTGGGAGCGTGCGTGGGGGTTGAGCGCCGACGCGCCCTGAGCGCGGGTCGACGGGTGCTTGCGCGGGAGGTCGTCACGCGGTTGGAGACACCACTGCGCCCCCATGCCCGAGCCTGTCTGGCGGACCGCGACCGCGGCCGCCTATGACCGTCGGTTCGTGATGATCACGCAGGCGGCGGCCGAGAAGCGGCCAGGGGGCGAGGCCTGCTCGAGGGGTGTCCGGCCGCTCAGCGACCCGGTCCCGACGCGGCCGTTGCGCGGGCTGTGGCGTTCGAGGCCCGACGCTCCGCAAGGGGGGCAGGGGAGCGCCGGGCGGACGTCACGTTACCGCGCCGGAGCAGCAGCCAGCGTGACCGTGCACAGCCGGCGCCGGCTGTCGCCGTGTGGCGAGCACGCCCCGCGTCCCGCAGGATGGGTCGGCACTGCACCAACACCTTCAGGAGACATCCATGAGTGGAACCGACCTCTCGATCGCTCCCGCGGCGCGTCGGTCCGACGCTTCGACACACGGAGCGTCGCCCATCTACGACGCCCTCGTGGGCGAGTTGGGCGACCCCACGGAGTCGACGCCCGCGGTCAAGGGCGGCAAGGCGGCCCGGGGCTCTCGCGGCAAGTGACCGCAGGGTCTGCTGCTCGTCGCCTGGTCCCGCCGCGCGGCGTCGCCCGGCGGTTCCGCGGCACCCGGGGAATAACCCCTGGACGTCCAGCGCTACACCTCGCAGACTGAGGCTCCCGGTCTGCGCGGCGGTGTCAGCATCCCGCCGCGAAGGATCGGCCCGGACGCGGAGCACGCTCCCCTAGTGAGGGGAGGACGGACGCGGTCCGGGTGGCTCGTCACCGACAGCCCCCAACACGGCCCGGGGCGGTTCAAGCCGCATGTGAAGAGGACAAGCGGATGCGGTGGACGGTGACGCACAGATGCTGAACGACATCCAGCGGCCCCGGGATCCCACGATCCCGGGGCCGCTGTCGTCTTGGGGGTTGATTGCCGTCGCGCCGCGCGCCGCAGGCGCTCACGCGCACTGAGTCGCGAGGCGGCGCATCTGGTCCACGTAGTGGCCGCCGAACAGCACCGCATGGACCGCCACCGGGTATAGCTGATGGAGGCCGACACGCCGCCGCCAACTGGCGCGCAGCGGGTGCGCCTGCTGGTACCCGGCCACGACGTCGTCCAGGAACGGGAGCCCGAACAGCGCCAGCATCGCGAGATCCGACTCGCGGTGGCCACCGTGCGCCGCAGGATCGATGAGGGTCGCCCCCCGCGGCGTCCACAGCACGTTCCCGGCCCAGAGGTCGCCGTGCACGCGCGACGGCGGCTCGCCGTCGTCCCACGACCCGCTCGCGGCACGCCGCGCCACAGCCTCGAGCAGGCCGGCGTCGGCGGGCCCCAGGGCGCCCCGCTCGAGGCCCTGGCGCGCGATCGGCTCCAGCCGGCACCTGGCGTAGAACTCGCCCCAGTGGGCGAACGCCCCCGAACGCAGCGCCAGCGGGTCCGACAGGGGGCCGAAGAACCCGTCCCCGTCCCACCCGTCAGGCGGGCTGCCGAACGCCGGCGCCCCGGCGTCGTGCGTCGCCGCGAGCAGGGAGCCGAAAGCGCGGGCCGCCTCCCTGCTCGGGGCCGCCTCGGTGAGCCGTTCGAGATCCAGGTGGTCGGGGCCGACGTCGACGACGCGTGCCACCGGGGCTCCGTGGGCCGCACGCAGCCACTCGAGGCCCGCCGCCTCGCACGCGAAGAACCCGTCCGGCGCGTCGGCACGCCCTTTGCGGAAGACCCCCGGCGGCATCCGGCCTCCCGTCCTGTCGTAGCGTCATCGCGTGGCCCCCGCGATCGACCCCGTCCTCACCATTCCGACGATCCTGCACGACGGCATCGGCCGCACACCCGCCGGCGCCGAGTGGCTCGCTGCCCTGCCACGGCTCGTGGAGGCCGCCGCGCGCCGTTGGGGCCTCGCCGTCGGCGAGCCGTTCCAGGACGGGTCCGCGGCCTGGACGGCGCCCGCGCGGACCCCGGAAGGACGCGCCGTCGTCCTCAAGGTGGTCATGCCGCACGACGAGGCACGCCACGAGGCGGCAGTGCTGCGCGCCTGGCAGGGGCATGGCGCCGTCACGCTGGTGGCACATGACCCGGGGGACTGGGCGCTGCTGCTCGAGCAGGTCGTGCCAGGCACCCCGATGACGGCGTCCACCACGCCCGCCGCCGAGCTGTTGGGCGCGGCGGCGGCCGTCCACCGGGCCCTGCTGGCCGCCCCCGTGGTCGGGCTCGCCGACCTGCCGGCCATGGCTGACGTGTGCCGCGCCTGGTCGGAAGGGCTGACGGACCGGGCGGGCCGCGCGGCGGCGGAGGGCGACCTCGACCTCGACGGCACGCTGGTCGAGCGAGCGCACCACTTGCTGGACGAGCTGCCGGGGACCACGGGCCACCACGCCGTCGTGCACGGCGACCTGAACCCCGGCAACCTGCTGCTCGGGCTTGACGGCGAGTGGGTCGCGATCGACCCCAAGCCGATGGTCGGGGACCCCGCGTACGACCTGTGGCCGCTGCTCGAGCAGGTCGACCCGCCGTTCCGCGCCGCGGATCCCGCCCGGCTGCTGCGCGAGCGCACCGCGCTCCTGTCCGACCGCACCGGCCTCGACCCTCGACGCGTCGCCGGCTGGGCGTTGGCCCGGTCGGTCGAGTCCGCGCTGTGGCGATGGGACCGGCTCGGGGACATCGCGGGCGCCCAGCGGGAGCTCGACCGGTCGGCGGTGTGGGCGGCTCTCGCCTGAGAGACGTTTCGCCTGACGCGGACGCCGCTGGCCCGACAGACTGGGGCAGACCCGACGCAGCCCCCCGTCACCGAGCGATCAGGAGTCACGCGATGAGGATCGGCATCCCGACCGAGGTCAAGAACCGCGAGTACCGCGTCGCCATCACCCCCGCCGGCGTCGACCAGCTCGTCACCGCCGGGCACGAGGTCTTGGTGCAGGCGGGCGCCGGTTCCGGGTCCGCCATCTCGGACGCGCTGTACGCCGACGCGGGCGCGCAGGTCCTTCCTCGGGCCGCGGACGTGTGGGAGGGCGCCGACCTGGTCTGCAAGGTCAAAGAGCCGGTCCCGTCGGAGTACGGGTACCTGCGCGAGGACCTCGTGCTCTTCGCCTACCTGCACCTGGCGGCCGACAAGCCCACCACCGACGCGCTGCTGGCCTCCGGCGCCACCGCCATCGCCTACGAGACCGTCCAGCTCGAGGACGGCTCGCTCCCGCTGCTGGCGCCCATGAGCGAGGTGGCCGGCCGGTTGGCGGCGCAGGTCGGCGCGTACCACCTGATGAAGAGCGTCGGCGGCTCGGGCAAGCTCCTCGGCGGGGTGCCCGGTGTGGACGCCGCCACGGTGGTGGTGATCGGCGGTGGCGTGGCCGGGCGCAACGCCGCCGAGATCGCGCGCGGGATGCGGGCCGACGTCACAGTGCTGGACGTGTCATCCCGGCGGCTGCGGGAACTCGACATGGAGTTCCAGGGGTCCGTGCGCACCCTCGCTTCCAACGCCTACACCCTCGAGCGCGAGGTCGCGGACGCCGACCTCGTGATCGGCGCTGTGCTGGTCCCGGGCGCGCGCGCCCCCCGACTGGTCAGCACCGAGCTGATCAGCCGGATGCGGCCCGGCTCGGTGCTCGTCGACGTCGCCGTGGACCAGGGCGGGTGCTTCGAGCCGACCCGGCCGACCACTCACGACGAGCCGACGTTCCGAGTCGGGGGCGCGGTCCTGTACGCCGTCGCCAACATGCCCGGGGTGGTCCCCGTCACCTCCACGCGCGCTCTGACGAACGCGACGCTGCCCTACCTCAGCGCGCTCGCGGACCACGGGTGGCGGGCCGCCACCACCGCCGACCCGGCGCTCGCCGCCGGGCTGACCGTCCACGGCGGGAGCCTCCTCAGCCCCGAGATCGCCGCCGCGCATGGGTACACGGCGTCGGCCCCGCCAGGGCTCCCAGGCTGACGCCCGCCCAAACAGGCCCGGGGATCTGGCCCGCTGGCGCGCGTGCAGGTCGGGCCGTCGTTATCGTCGGGGGACGGCCGGACCGGGGGGACTGCCATGGCCATCCAGCGTCGCGTCAAGAGCATCGAGCAGGCCATCGCGGAGACGGAAGAGCCCGATCGGCGGCTCAAGCGGGACCTGCGGGCCGTCGACCTGATCTCCTTCGGGATCGGCGTCATCATCGGCACCGGCATCTTCGTGCTCACCGGGCAGCAGGCGGCCGTGAACGCGGGGCCCGCGGTGACGATCTCGTTCCTGCTCGCCGGCATCACCTGCGCCTTCGCGGCCCTGTGCTACGCGGAGCTCGCCTCGAGCGTCCCCGTCGCGGGGAGCGCCTACACGTACACGTACGCGACCCTCGGCGAGTTGGCCGCGTGGGTCATCGGCTGGGACCTGCTGCTCGAGCTGATGCTGGGAGCGGCCGTCGTCGCGCGAGGATGGTCCGCCTACCTGCAGACCCTGTTCGACCTGCCCAGCTGGCTGGCCGGCACGCAGGCGAGCCCGGACTGGTCGGCGGCGGCCATCGTGGCGGCCCTGACGGCCATGCTGCTGTTCGGGGCGAAGGACGCCGGGCGCTTCACCGGCGCCCTGGTCGTCGTGAAGGTCGCGGTCGTCTTCATCGTCATCGTGGTGGGCGCCCGCTACATCGACACCGCGAACTACAGCCCGTTCATCCCGCCGGCGGAGCGGGTGCCCGTGGAGAGCGCCGACGTGCTCCGACAACCCATCGTCCAGGCGTTCTTGGGAGTGGAGCCGACCGTCTACGGCGTCTACGGCATCCTCGCGGCGGCGTCCGTGGTGTTCTTCGCCTACATCGGGTTCGACATCGTGGCGACGACCGCCGAGGAGACGAAGAACCCGCAGCGGGACGTGCCGCGGGGGATCCTCGGGTCGCTGGCGATCTGCACCCTCCTGTACATGGCGGTGGCGGCCACGATCACGGGCATGGTGCCGTACCAGGAGCTCAACGACGCCGACCCGCTCGCCCAGGCGTTCGTGACCCTGGGCGTGACATGGGCCGCGAAGCTCATCGCGCTCGGCGCCGTGGTGGGCATCACCACGGTGATCCTGGTGCTGATGCTGGGCCAGTCGCGGGTGCTCTTCGCGATGGCCCGCGACCGGCTGCTGCCCGAACGGCTCGCCCGGGTGAACCGGCACGGCGCCCCGTCGACGATCACCGTGGTGATCGGGCTCGGCGTGGCGCTGCTGGCCGCGTTCGTCCCGTTGAGCGAGCTGTCGGAGCTGGTGAGCATCGGCACCCTGTTCGCCTTCACGGTCGTGTGCATCGCCGTGCCGGTGCTGCGACGCACGCAGCCGAACCTGCGCCGGCCCTTCCACACGCCGTGGGTGCCGGTCGTGCCCATCCTCGGCGTGGCGACGTGCGTGTGGCTGATGCTGAACCTGCCCGTCGAGACGTGGCTGCGGTTCGTGGTGTGGATGGCGATCGGACTGGTGATCTACGTCGCCTACGGCCGTCGCCACAGCCGACTCGTCCCGGGCGGGCCCTCCGCGCCGGCGCCGGAGCCGCGCGAGACGGGGCGGTAGGCCGAGGCGATCCCCGCCCTCGTGTCAGCGCCCGATGGGACGCTCGCGCCATGACCCTCACGCAGTACTACGTCGCAGCGAGCATGGACGGGCACATCGCCGACGCGGACGGCTCGCTGGACTGGTTGCTCCAGTTCAACGACGCCGAGGGCGTGGGCGAGCACATCGAGGCCTTCATGGCCGACGTGGGCGCGCTGGCGATGGGCGCCTCGACGTACGAGTTCCTCCTGGGTGAGCCGGAGTGGCCGTACCCCGGCCTGCCTGCCATCGTCTTCACCCACCGCGACCTGCCGCGGTTCCCGGACGCCGACATCACCCTGACCAGCGACGACGTGGCCGACGTGCACGCGCGGCTGGTCGAGGCCGCCGCCGGCCGGAACGTGTGGCTCGTGGGGGGCGGCGGCCTCGTCGCCCAGTTCGCCGAGCGTGGGCTGATCGACGAGATCTGGCTGGGCATCGCGCCGGTGGTGCTGGGCGGTGGCGCGCCGCTGCTGCCCGCCCGCCTCCCCGGCGTGTGGGACCTCCAGGACGTCGAGCGGCTCGGCCGCTCCTTCGTCGAGCTCCGTTACCGGCGGCAGGGCGCTGGTCAGGAATGATGGCGGCATGACGACGACCGACCTCGACCCGGCCAACCCCTTCGCCACCGAGTCCACGCTCCCGTACGGGCTGCCCGACTTCACGCGCATCCGCGAGGAGCACTACCTGCCGGCGCTCGTCGCCGGCATGGCGCAGCAGCGCGAGGAGATCGAGCGGATCGCGACCGACCCCGAGGACCCGACCCCCGAGAACACCCTCGAGGCGCTCGAGCGGTCCGGGCGGCTGCTGCACCGCGCCGCCACGGCGTTCTTCAACCAGTCCAGCTCCGACTCGACGCCCGGCCTCGAGGCGATCGAGGAAGAGGTGGCGCCGTTGCTGGCGGCGCACCAGGACGCGCTCTACCTCGACGGGCGTGTCTATGCCCGCCTCGAGGCCCTGGACGCCGCGGTGGAGTCCGGCGAGCTGGCGCTGGAGCCCGACACCGCCTGGCTGCTGCACCAGCAGCGCACCGCGTTCGTGCGCGCCGGCATCGGGCTCGACGCCCAGGCCCAGGACCGGCTGCGCGCGCTCAACGCGGAGATCACCACACTCGAGACAGCGTTCGGCCGCAAGCTGCTCGCCGGCGCGAACGCCGCCGCGGTGCTGGTGACCGACGAGGCCGAGCTCGACGGCCTCTCGCCCGACGCCCGCGCCGCGGCCCGCCAGGCCGCGACCGACCGCGGCCACACGGGCGCCTGGCTCATCGAGCTCCAGCTGCCCACGCAGCAGGCGCCCCTGGCGAGCCTGCGCGACCGGGCGCTGCGGGAGCGCCTGCACACGGCCTCGGTCACCCGCGGGGCGACCGGCGGCGAGCACGACACCCGCGACACCGTCCTCGAGCTGGTGCGGCTGCGGGCCGAGCGGGCGCGCCTGCTCGGCTACGAGCACCACGCCGCCTACATCGCGGAGGACGCCACCGCCAAGACCTCCGAGGCCGCCACCGGCATCCTCACCCAGCTGGCGCCAGCCGCCGTGGCGAACGCCCGGGCCGAGGCAGCCGACCTGCAGCGCGCCCTCGAGCGCGACGTCCCCGGCGCCACGCTCGAGGCCTGGGACTGGGCGTACTACGCCGAGCAGGTCCGCAAGGAGCGCCGCTCGCTCGACGACTCGCTGCTGCGGCCCTACCTCGAGCTCGAGCGAGTTCTCCACGACGGGGTGTTCCGCGCCGCGACGGCGCTCTACGGCATCCGGTTCACCGAGCGGACGGACCTCGTGGGCTACCACCCCGACGTGCGCGTCTTCGAGGTCCACGAGGAGGACGGCACGCCGCTTGGCCTGTTCCTCGGCGACTTCTGGACGCGTGAGTCGAAGCGCGGCGGGGCGTGGATGAACAACCTGGTCGACCAGTCGAGCCTGCTCGGCGAGAAGCCGGTGGTGGTCAACAACCTCAACATCCCGAAGCCGCCCGCGGGGGAGCCGACGCTGCTCACGTGGGACGAGGTCATCACGATGTTCCACGAGTTCGGGCACGCGCTGCACGGGCTGTTCTCCGACGTGCGCCACCCCTCCCAGTCCGGCACCGAGGTGCCGCGCGACTTCGTCGAGTACCCGTCCCAGGTCAACGAGATGTGGGCCTGGGAGCCGTCGATCCTGCGCGCGTACGCGGTGCACCACGTCACCGGCGAGCCCATGCCGCAGGAGTGGGTCGACACGATGCTCGCCTCCCGCCTCGACAACGAGGGCTTCGCCACGACCGAGTACCTGGCCGCCGCGTTGCTCGACCAGGCCTGGTACCAGCTCGCGCCGGGCGAGGCGCCCACGGACGTCGCCGACGTGGTGCCGTTCGAGGCTGCGGCGCTCGAGCGGGCCGGGGTGGCGTTCGGCCCGGTCCCGCCGCGCTACCGCACGACGTACTTCAACCACGTGTTCGGCGGCGGCTACTCGGCCGGCTACTACTCGTACATCTGGTCCGAGGTCCTCGACGCGGACACCGTCACCTGGTTCGAGGAGAACGGCGGCCTCAGCCGCGAGAACGGCGAGCGGTTCCGCCGCACGCTGCTCGCGAAGGGCGGGTCGGGAGACCCGATGGACGCCTTCCGCGAGCTTCGGGGCCGCGACCCGCAGATCGCCCCGCTGCTCGCGCGCCGTGGGCTGCTCGCGGCCGCGGCCACGCCGGGCGACTGAGCGTCGCACCCGCCGCCGGGTTCACCGACCCGGCGGCGGGTGGGGGGCGAACGTGCCGACCAGCGCCTGCGGTCGTCGTGCTCAGCCGTCCTCGACAGCTGCGCTGTCCTAGCATGCTCGGATGCCCGAACAGCCCCGCCGTGTCCGCGTCGTCGGCAACTCCGGCTCCGGCAAGACGACGTTCGCCCGTCGCCTCGCCGTCATCCTCGGGGTTCCGCACCTGGAGCTCGACGAGGTCTTCTGGGCCGCGGACTGGACCAAGCGGGATGTCGGCGAGGCGCGGGCGGTGATCAACGGGTTCGTGTCGTCGGCGCACGACGGCTGGGTGGCCGACGGCAACTGGGCCGCCGGGACCGAGGGCATGCTCGAGGATGCCGACGCGTTCGTCTGGCTCGACTACCCGCGCCGGACGGTGATGCCGCGGGTGATCCGGCGGACCCTCCGCCGAGGGCTGTTGCGGACGGAGCTGTGGCACGGCAACCGGGAGGACCTGCGCAACCTCGTGAGCCGAGACCCGGAGCAGAACGTGGTGCTCTGGTCGTGGACGGCGCACACGTCGAACCGTGCCCGGTACGCCGCGCTCGCTGCCGAGTCCTCGACACCTGTGGTGTGCCTTCGCAGGCCGCGCGATGCTCGCCGCTGGCTAGCGACGCTCTCACACTGACTCGGCGCCCTCGCCTGAGGACTCCTCACGCCGCGCGCCGAAGCCGTCTCCGCGAACGGGCTCCGTGGAGGGGGCCACGCGCTCCGTGCCGGCGGCGGGTCCGGACGCTGGGCGGGCCCCCGACGCTGATCCCGCCAGCGGTACGGTGTGGGCATGTCCGCAGGTGAAGACCGTGCCTCGACCACCGCGCCCGTCGGCGCCCCCGCCGCGCCGAGCGGCCATCCCACCGCTGAGGACGAGGTCGTCCGGATCTGCCAGGAGCTGATCCGCATCGACACCTCCAACTACGGCGACGGGACGGGACCGGGGGAGCGCGCCGCCGCCGAGTACGTCATGGGCCTGCTGACCGAGGTCGGCCTGTCTCCCGAGTACTTCGAGAGCGAGCCCGGCCGCGCCAACGTCGTGGTGCGGCTCGAGGGGCGGGACCGCGAGCGTCCGGCGCTCGTCCTGCACGGGCACCTGGACGTCGTTCCCGCGCAGGCTTCCGACTGGTCGGTCGACCCGTTCTCCGGCGAGGAGAAGGACGGCCTGATCTGGGGCCGCGGCGCGGTGGACATGAAGGACATGGACGCGATGATGCTCGCGGTCGTGCGGCAGATGGCCCGCGAGGGACGCAAGCCCGCGCGCGACGTGGTGCTCGCGTTCTTCGCCGACGAGGAGGCGGGCGGGGTGCACGGCGCCCGTTGGGCGGTGGACAACCGCCCCGACCTCTTCGAGGGGGCGACCGAGGCGATCAGCGAGGTCGGCGGCTTCTCCGTCGAGGTCGACGGGCGCCGCGCGTACCTGCTGCAGACCGCCGAGAAGGGCATCGGATGGCTGCGCCTGGTCGCCGACGGTCGGGCGGGCCACGGCAGCCAGGTCAACCACGACAACGCCGTCACCCACCTCGCAGCCGCGGTGGCGCGCATCGGCCAGCACCCGTGGCCGCTGGCCCTGACGCCCACGGTCGAGAGGCTGCTGCGCGGTGTCGCCGACCTCACGGGCCTCCCGTTCGACCCCCACGACCCGCAGACCGTGGACCGGCTCGTGCACGCCCTGGGCCCGGCCTCGCGCTTCGTCGGCGCCACGCTGCGCAACACCGCGAACCCCACCCAGCTCAGCGCCGGGTACAAGGCCAATGTGATCCCCGGCCGAGCGGAGGCCGTGATCGACGGCCGCTTCCTGCCCGGGCACGAGTCGCAGCTCATGTCGACCCTGCACGAGCTGGCGGGCCCGGAGGTCCGCATCGAGGTGCTGCACCGGGACGTGGCGCTCGAGGTCCCGTTCGAGGGCGAGCTGGTCGACGCGATGGCCGCCGCGCTGCTCGCGGAGGACCCAGGCGCCGCGGTGCTGCCCTACACGCTCTCCGGCGGCACGGACAACAAGTCGCTGTCCGTGCTCGGCATCACCGGCTACGGGTTCGCCCCGCTGCGGCTGCCGGGGGCGATGGACTTCTCGGCGATGTTCCACGGAGTGGACGAGCGGGTGCCGACGGACGCGCTGCGGTTCGGCGTGCGGGTGCTCGACCGCCTGCTGCAGACCGCCTGAGGCCGCTCGCCTGCGGCCGCGTCAGTCGACGTCGGCGGCCAGGTCGAGCGTGCTGCGCACCCGGATGATCTTGCGCCGGAGCCACACCTTCCGCTCCCCGCCGGCGTACAGCCGGGAGCGGGCGAGCTCCCACCGCCCGTACTCGGCCTCCTCGGTCAACCGCCGGCGGGTGTCGCCGCGGCTGACCGATCCGGGGAAGGTGAGAACCCGGTACTCGAACTGCGGGCCGGGGACGTTGCTGAGCCGCCGGCCGGGACGTCCTGTGAGCCTGTCGGTCATTCGCACCACCGTTCTCTGACAGACCGGGACAACGGCGACCGCCCCCGATCGATTCAGTGCCATTGTGCACGCAGCGGCGCTACCGTCGTGGCATGACCGCCGACCCTCGTGCTGCGCTTGACCGCTTGATCGCCGCCCTCGAAGCCCATTACCTCGCACTGGCCACCCGTCGAGGCGAGGACGACCCGGCGGTGGACGACGCCTACGACATCCTGGCGGACGCCTTCGAGGTCTACGACGACGCGCTGGCCACGGTGTACGGCGAGGCGACGCCCTTCGAGCTCGCCGACGACGATGATGACGATGACGATGACGAAGACGACGAGGATGAGGACGACGAGTCCTTCGGCGGGGCTCGCAGCGACGTCCACGTCACGGACGACGATGAGGACGACTACGACGACCTCGACCTGATCGACGGCCCTCGGAGCCAGGAGTCCTGAGCCCTCCGGTCAGCGGCGCTCGGGATACCCCAGCTCGGGCGCGCTGACCTCGTCCAGCGCGCGCAGGATCTCCGGCGGGAGCTGGACGTCCTCCGCGGCGAGGGAGGCGCGCAGCTGCGCCGCGGTGCGCGCCCCGACGATGGCGGACGACACCTGCGCCCGCACTCGCAGCCAGGCCAGCGCCACGTCGAGCGGGCTGCGGTCCAGGCCCTGCGCCGCGATCGCGACGGCCTCCACCACCGCCAGCGAGTCGGCGCCCAGGTAGGGCTCCACGAACCCGGCCAGGTGGGGGGATGCCGCGCGGGAGTCAGCGGGGATCGTGCGCCGGTACTTGCCGGTCAGGACCCCCCGCCCCAGGGGCGACCAGGCGAGCAGCCCGACGCCCAGGTCGGCGGCCGCGGGCAGCACCTCGCGCTCGATCCCGCGCTGCAGCAGGGAGTACTCCGCCTCGACGGCGGCGAGCCCCACGTCGTCGGCCATCAGGGTCGCCGCCCGGGCGACCTGCCAGCCCGCGTGGTTGGAGAGTCCGACGTAGCGGGCGCGCCCGCTCGTGACGGCGAGCCGCAGGGCGGAGATCGTCTCCGTGAGCGGCGTGCGGGGGTCGGGGGTCTGCACCAGCCACAGGTCCACGTGGTCGGTGCGCAGCCGGGCCAGCGAGGCGTCCAGCGTGTTCAGCAGCCCGCCGCGGGAGGCGTCCACGACCCCGCCCCCGGCTGTGCGACGGACGCCCGCCTTGGTGCACAGCACGACGTCCTCGCGGGACACCACGTCGCCGAGCAGGGAGCCGATCAGCTCCTCGGCGCCGCCGTCGGCGTACGACGCCGACGTGTCGACCAGCGTGCCGCCCGCGTCGACGAAGTCGCGGAGCTGCTCACGGGCCTCGTGCTCGTCCGTGTCGCGGCTCCACGTCAGCGTGCCCAGGCCGAGATGGGAGACGCGAAGACCCGTGCGGCCGACCTGGCGCTGTTCCATGAGGCGCAAGGGTAATCGTCGGGAGGTCCGGGGCGGCTATCGTTCACGCTCGTGGAGTCCGGCATGGGTACATGGGAAGCAATCGTCCTCGGGCTGGTGCAGGGGCTCACCGAGTTCCTCCCGGTGTCGTCGAGCGCGCATCTGCGCATCGTCGGCGAGCTCATCGGCTCGGCTGACCCGGGAGCGGCCTTCACGGCGATCACCCAGATCGGCACCGAGACCGCCGTCCTGATGTACTTCCGGCGGGACATCGCGAGCATCTGCCGCGCCTGGTGGCGTTCGGTGCGCGGGGACCGGGGGGCCGACCTGCGGGCCCGGCTCGGCGCGCCGCGCGGCCAGGCCCCCGACCACGAGGCCCTCATGGCCTGGTTCATCGCGCTCGGGTCCGTGCCCATCGTGGTGCTGGGCCTGGCCTTCCAGGACAAGATCGAGGGCCCGTTCCGCAACCTCTGGCTCGTGGTGCTCACCCTCGCGGCGTTCGCCCTCGTGCTCGGCTGGGCGGACAAGGTCGGAGCCAAGCAGCGCCCCCTCACCGAGCTCAACACCAAGCACGCGGTGCTGTTCGGGTTCGCCCAGGCCATGGCGTTGATCCCCGGCGTCTCCCGCTCCGGGGGCACCATCACCGGTGGGCTGCTGATGGGGTACACCCGCGAGGCAGCGGCCCGGTACTCGTTCCTGCTCGCGCTGCCCGCGGTGTTCGGCTCGGGCCTGTACCAGCTCGCGAAGAGCGTGGGGGAGTTCGGGCAGAACGGCACGCCAAGCTTCGGCGCGACGCTGGTGGCCACCGTGGTGGCGTTCGCGGTGGGCTACGTCGTGATCATCGCGTTCCTCAAGATCGTCTCCACGTTCAGCTACCGCCCGTTCGTGGTCTACCGGCTGGCGCTCGCCGCGATCGTCGCGATCCTGCTGCTCACCGGGGTGCTCGACCCGATCGGCGCCCAGCCTCCCGCGGCGCTGTAGGAGGGGCCCACGCACGGCGGTTAGGCTTCCGGCGTGCTCACCTGGCCGGCCCCGCAGATCCCCCAGCTCCCCGGACAGGGAGGCCCCGTCCGAGTGCGGGACACCACCACTGGCGAGCTCGTCGTCGCAGCCCCCGGGCCCACCGCCTCGTTGTACGTCTGCGGGATCACCCCGTACGACGCCACGCACCTGGGGCATGCCGCCACCTACGTGGCCTTCGACCTGCTGGTGCGCGCCTGGACCGACGCCGGGCAGCGCGTGCGGTACGCGTCCAACGTGACCGACGTGGACGATCCGCTGCTCGAGCGCGCCACCGCCACCGGCCAGGACTGGCGCGAGCTGGCGCGTGATCAGACGGCGCTCTTCGCCGAGGACATGACCGCGCTCGGCGTCGTGCCTCCTGACGTGTACACCGGCGCCGTCGAGTCGGTCCCGGCCGTCGTCGAGGCCGTCGAGCAGCTGGCGGCCGCCGGCGCCGCCTACCGCGTGGGCGTCCCGGACGGGACCGGCCACGGCGCGGACGACGTCTACGCCGACCTGTCCGCCGACCCCGCCTTCGGCGCGGTGGCGGGCCTCGACCCGGAGACCATGCGCGACGTGTTCGGCGAGCGCGGGGGAGACCCGGACCGGCCGGGCAAGCGCCACCCGCTGGACCCCCTGCTGTGGCGCGCGGAACGGCCCGGCGAGCCCTCCTGGGACGGCGGCTCCCTCGGGCGCGGCCGTCCGGGCTGGCACATCGAGTGCGCGGTGATCGCCCGTGACGGGCTCGGCCTGCCGTTCGACGTGCAGGGCGGCGGCGTCGACCTGCGGTTCCCGCACCACGAGATGAGCACGTCCCACGCGCGCCTGCTCGACGCCGGCCAGGGCGCCGCGCGCCACGTGCACGCGGGGATGGTCGGGCTCGACGGCGAGAAGATGAGCAAGTCGCGCGGCAACCTCGTGCTGGTCTCGCGGCTGCGCGAGGCCGGTGAGGACCCGATGGCCATCCGCCTCGCGCTGCTCGCCCACCACTACGCTGACGATTGGAGCTGGACCCGCAACGACCTCGTCGTGGCCCGCCAGCGACTCGAGCGGTGGCGTGCGGCGGTCGCGGGGAACGGCGGCCCCGACGCCACCGCGACCCTCGAGGCGATGCGCGCGGCGATCGCGAACGACCTCGACGCGCCCGCGGCGCTCGCAGCGGTCGACGCGTGGGCCGCCGAGTCGATCTCCCGGGGCAGCACCGACGACGCCGTCGAGGGGGCGCCCGGCGTGATCGCCCGCGCGGTCAACACCCTGCTGGGCGTCCGCCTCTGACCTGAGGCGGGCGGGGGCGTCCTAGCCGCCGGTGCCCTTGTCGCGACGGCGCAGGTACCGCTCGAACTCCTGGGCGATGGCCTCGCCGCTCGCCTCGGGCAGCTCGGCGGTGTCCTTGGCCTCCTCGAGCTGCTGCACGTACTCGGCAATCTCGCTGTCCTCGGCGGAGAGCTCGTCCACCCCGTGCTGCCAGGCGATCGCGTCGTCCGGCAGGTCGCCGAGCGGCACCGGTTCGCCGATCAGGCCCTCGATGCTGGTGAGCAGCGACAGCGTCGCCTTGGGGGACGGCGGGTGGGCCACGTAGTGCGGGACGGCCGCCCACAACGACAACGCGTTCAGCCCTCGCGCCTCGGCCTCGTGCTGCAGCACGCCGACGATGCCCGTGGGCCCCTCATAGCTGTTGGTCTCCACGCCGAGGCGCTGGCGCACATGCGCGTCCTCGCTCGTGGTGGTCACCGGGATGGGCCGGGTGTGCGGCACGTCGGCCAGGAGGGCACCGACGGTGACGACCGTGCGCACGCCCAGCCGCTCGGCGATGTCGAGCAGCTCGGCGCAGTAGCGGCGCCACCGCATCGACGGCTCGATGCCGTGCACCAGCACCACCTGGCGGCCGGTGCGGGGCGCCGACGCGACAGCCACCGACGTGGTGGGCCACGTGATCTCCCGGCGCCCGTCCGGCCCGGGGCCGACGATCGGCCGGTTGACCTGGAAGTCGTGGTAGTCCTCGGGGTCGAGCTCCTCGATCTGCTCCGCCGCCCACACCTCGTGCAGGTGCTCGAGGGCCTGGGTCGCCGCCGATCCGGCGTCGTTCCAGCCCTCGAAGGCGGCCAGCATGATCGGGTCCCTGGTGGGGACGTCGGTCGGGCCTTGTTCCTGCGCGGTCATCACCCCAGCCTAGGGGCGGCGTCGAGGGCCGACTGGGCAGCAGGGCCGATCAGCGTGGCCCCGCCGCCTCCGAGCAGGTCGAGGGTCCGGGCTACCATCGGCCAGGTGCCTGATCCTCTCGACACCGCCCAGCCCGCCCAGCCAGCCCAGAACCCGCGCGTGAGCCACGTCGCCGGGAGCCGGGCCGGGGCCTCGCCGGCATCTGTGACCGCACTCCCCGCAGCCGTGCTGTGGGACATGGACGGCACCCTCATCGACTCCGAGCCGTTCTGGATCGCCGCGGAGCTCGAGCTGGCCGCCGCCCACGGCGCCGTGTGGACGCACGCCGACGGGCTCGCCATGGTCGGCAACCCGATGACCACCAGCGCCGCGGCGCTGCGCAGCCGTGGCGTGGACCTCTCCGACGCGGAGATCTCCGCCTTCCTCAACGTGCGAGTGGCGGCCGGGGTCGCCGCGGGCACGCCGTGGCAGCCCGGCGCGCAGGAGATGCTCGCCGCGCTCGTGGCCGCGAAGGTGCCAATGGCGCTGGTCACGTCGTCCCACCGGGAGCTCGCCGAGCCGTTCGTGCGGTCCGCGGGCGTGTTCGACGTCTCGGTGTGCGGTGACGAGGTGGCTCGGCCGAAGCCGGATCCCGAGCCGTACCTGACCGCCGCGGCGTTGCTCGGCGTGGACATCGCGGACTGCGTGGCCGTCGAGGACTCGCCCGCGGGGATCGCCTCGGCCAGCGCCTCGGGCGCGCACGTGATCGCCGTCGAGGTGATGGTGGGACTCGAGCCGCGGCCCGGTGTCAGCAGGGTGCGGTCGCTGGCCGATGTGACCCTCGACGACCTCGGCCGGGTGCTCGGCGGCGAGCTGCTCGTGCCGCGCGAGGTCGACAGCGTCTGACGCGGACGCGCCCCTCCGGGCGCGCCGCATCCGGCGGCGGCGGGCGTGGACCGCCCGGTCGGCTCAGACCGCCGAGGCGGGCTCCACGCCGAGGGCCAGCCGCACGGCCCCCTCCGGGATCTCCGGCGGGGCGCCGCCGAAGGCGGGGCACAGGTCGCGGTGCGCGCACCAGTCGCACAGCCTCGACTTCCGGGGGCGCCAGTCCCCGCTGCGCGCGGTCTCCTCGATGCCCGACCAGATCGACCGGACGCGCGCCTCCAGGCTGAGCATCTCGGGCTCGGTGGGCTCGTGGCGCAGGATGGTGCCGTCGCCCAGGTAGACGAGCTGCAGCATGCGGGGCAGCTCGCCGCGCTCGCGCCACAGCATGAAGGCGTAGAACCGCATCTGGAACAGCGCTGTGCCCTCGTAGCCGGCCCGGGGCGAGCGGCCCGTCTTGTAGTCCACGACCCGCATGGCGCCGCCCGGGGCGACGTCGAGCCGGTCGACGATGCCCCGCAGCTGAGGGCCGTCGTCCAGCTGGGTGCGCACCGACATCTCGCGCTCATGCGGCTGCAGCCGGTTCGGGTCCTCGAGGGTGAAGTACGTGTCGAGCAGGCGCCCAGCACTCGCCAGCCACTCGTCCCACTCGGCCTCCTGAGCGAAGAGCTCGGCGTGCCGGGGCTGCTCGGTGAGCAGCTCGTGCCAGCGTTCGGGGAGCATCGCGTGCGCCGCCTCGAGGGTGCGCTGCCCCGCGGGCAGGTCGAACAGGTGCTCCAGCACCGCGTGGACCAGGGTGCCCCGCACCGCTGCCGCGCTGGGCGGCTCGGGCAGCCGGTCGACGACCCGGAACCGGAACAGCAGTGGGCACTGCAGGAAGTCGTTCGCGCGCGATGGCGACAGGCCGGGCACGGACCGCCGCACCGGCGCCTCTTCCATGACCGGCTCGGCCCCCACCGCCTCAGCCTCGGCAGATGCGGCCTCGACAGTCACCGGTCCGGGCACGCCGGGCACGAGCCCATCGGATCCCGGCGTGCTGCGCTCGGGCGGCTGGAGGGGGGTCTGCGTGGTCGGCACGCGGCAAGCCTAGGCGCCGGTCCTGACATGCCGGCTGCGCGCGCCCGGGTGACCGCTCGGGCGACTACGGGCACCTAGGCTGACCGGGTGAGCAACAGCAAGCGCCCTGGCTCCCAGGGCTGGGTGATCGGCCGCGCCGCCGGGGCGCCCATCATCCTCACCCCCACCTGGGGGCTGGCCGCCGTGGTCCTCACCCTGGTCTTCGCGCCGACGGTCGACGCCTGGGCCCCGCGGCTCGGCGCCGGCAGCTACGTCGTCGCCTTCGGCTTCGTGGTGCTGCTGTTCGGCTCGGTGCTGGTCCACGAGCTGGCGCACGGCCTGGTGGCGCGTGCCCGCGGCCAGCACGTCGAGGAGTTCGCCCTGACCGTGTGGGGCGGCCACACCACCTTCAGCCGGCCCGCGCCCACCGCGGCGACGAGCGCACTGGTCGCGGTCGTCGGCCCGCTCGCCAACCTCGCGCTGGCCCTGGTCTTCTGGCTGGCCGCCCAGACGGCCCCGGCGGGCGGCCTGCTGGCCCTGCTGCTCTTCGCCGGCGCGATCTCGAACGGGTTCGTCGGCCTCTTCAACCTGGTGCCCGGGCTGCCGCTCGACGGCGGGCAGATCCTCCAGGCCGGTGTGTGGCAGGTGACCGGCGACCGGCACAAAGGCGCCGTCGCCGCGGGATGGGCCGGGCGAGTCGTCGCCATCGGGGTGCTCGTCTGGGCGCTGGTGGTCCCCGTGGCGCAGGGCCGCCAGGGCGACCTGTTCTCGGTCGTGTGGGCGGCGCTCATCGGGGCCTTCCTGTGGAGCGGCGCCTCCGCCGCGATCGCCTCCGGGCGCACGGGCAGGTCGCTGGACCGCCTCACCGTCGAGTCGGTCGGGCGGCGCGCCACGTGGGTCTCCGCGGACGCCACCCTGGCGGACGTCGACCGCGCCCGCGGGCTCGCGCAGGTGGACGAGGTCGTCGTCCTGTCGCCCGACGGCCGCCCGGCGGCCTACGTCGACCAGGCAGCGTCCGCCGCCGTCCCCCCCGCGCACCGGGCCGTCACACCCGTGACGGCCGTGGCCGTGGTCATACCCGTGGGCGCCGTCGTGGACGCGCGCCTGCGCGGCGCCGACCTCGTGCGGGCGGTCGGGCAGGTGACCCGCGCGTCAGGGGTCGTCGCCGCCGTGCAGGACGGGCGCGTCACCGCGATCGTCCGGGCCGCGGACGTGATCGCCGCGTTGCGCTCCTAGACTCGACCCCCGTGACCGACCAGACGCCCACAGCCCACACGACCACCAGCACCGGAGCGGCCCAGCGACGCGGCCCGCTGCGGGAGGGCGACCGCGTCCAGCTCACAGACCCGCGCGGCCGCCTCCACACCATCACCCTCACGCCCGGCGGCTCCTTCCACACGCACAAGGGCTACTTCACGCACGACCAGCTCATCGGGGCCCCCGAGGGCACCGTCGTGCGGAACACCGCGGGCATCGAGTACCTGGCGCTGCGGCCGCTGCTGAGCGACTTCGTGCTGTCCATGCCGCGCGGGGCCGCTGTCGTCTACCCCAAGGACGCCGGCCAGATCGTCGCCATGGCGGACATCTACCCGGGCGCCCGGGTGGTCGAGGCCGGCGTCGGGTCGGGCGCGCTGACCATGTCCCTGCTGCGCGCCGTCGGCGACGGCGGCTCCCTCCACTCGATCGAGCGGCGCGAGGACTTCGCCGAGATCGCGCGAGGCAACGTCGAGTCGTTCTTCGGCGGACCGCACCCGGCGTGGCGGCTGTCCGTCGGCGACCTGTCGGACGTGCTCCCGACCGTCGCCGAGCCCGGATCCGTGGACCGCGTCGTGCTGGACATGCTCGCCCCGTGGGAGAACCTCGAGGCGGTCGCCGACGCGCTGGCGCCGGGCGGTGTGCTGATCGCGTACGTCGCGACCACCACGCAGCTGTCCCGCCTCGCCGAGGACCTCCGCGCCGACGGGCGCTACACCGAGCCCGAGGCGTGGGAGTCGATGGTGCGCGGGTGGCACCTGGAAGGGCTCGCCGTCCGCCCCGAGCACCGGATGATCGGGCACACCGGCTTCCTGCTCACCACTCGCCGCCTGGCAGACGGCGTCGACGCGCCGCTCCGCCGTCGGCGACCCTCGAAGGGCGCGTACCCGGCGCCCGGCTCGGAGGACGCGGCCGCCAGCAGCGCCTCCGCCGTGCCGGACGAGGCGTGGACGCCCGAGGCGCTGGGCGAGCGGCCCATCTCCGACAAGAAGATCCGCCGCGTGCGGCGCGACGTGGGGCGCGGCCCGGCAGTCGACTGACCGGCGCGGCGCTGCCGCCGACGGTGCGACACGCGTCGGCGGCAGGGCTGGGCGAGGCTGTTCGCGCAGGCTGCGCGGCTGAGGCGACCACCAGGAGAGAAACGCTCGGCACCCTGCTGCCGTAGAAGTTAGGGTCGTCAGACCAGCACATCGGTGTGCACCTCGGCGGTCGACCCTCAGGAGGACCACACGATGACGGAACCGGCAGCGACTGGCCACGACCTGCAGCGTGAGATCAACCTGCTCGCCGCGCGCAACGAGCGCATCGCCGAGGCGCTGATGGCGGCCCGCGAGCAGATCGTCGAGCTCAAGCGTCAGCTCGACGATCTGGCAAAGCCCCCCGGGAGCTTCGCGACGTTCCTGTCCGCGCGGTCGGACGGCACCGTGGACGTCATCTCCTCCGGGCGCAAGATGCACGTCGGCGCGAGCCCGACGCTCGACGTGGACCGGCTGCGCCCCGGCCAGGAGGTCATGCTCAACGAGGCCCTGACGGTCGTGGAGGCCGGCGGGTACGAGGACGTCGGCGAGCTCGTCACGGTCAAGGAGCTGCTCGGCGCCAACCGCGCGCTCGTGGTGGGCCGCGGCGACGAGGAGCGGGTGGTGAGGTTCTCCGGCCAGCTCCTCGAGGACTCGGTGCGCGTCGGCGACGCGCTCACGGTCGAGACCCGCTCCGGGTTCGTGCTCGAGCGCATCCCCCGGGCCGAGGTCGAGGACCTCGTGCTCGAGGAGGTGCCCGACATCGACTACTCGGACATCGGCGGGCTCGGGCCCCAGATCGAGGCGATCCGCGACGCCGTGGAGCTGCCGTTCCTTCACCCCGACCTCTTCCGCGAGCACGGGCTCAAGCCTCCGAAGGGCGTCCTGCTCTACGGCCCGCCGGGATGCGGAAAGACGCTCATCGCCAAGGCGGTGGCCCGCTCCCTGGCGCTCACCGCGGCCAAGGCGCGGGGCGAGGACGGGAACGAGGCGCGCAGCTACTTCCTCAACGTCAAGGGCCCCGAGCTGCTCAACAAGTACGTGGGGGAGACCGAGCGCCACATCCGGCTCATCTTCGCCAGGGCGCGCGAGAAGGCGTCGCAGGGGCATCCCGTGGTGGTGTTCTTCGACGAGATGGAGTCGCTGTTCCGCACCCGCGGCACCGGCATCTCGAGCGATGTCGAGACCACGATCGTCCCCCAGCTGCTCAGCGAGATCGACGGCGTGGAGCGGCTGGACAACGTCATCGTCATCGGCGCCTCGAACCGCGAGGACATGATCGACCCGGCGATCCTGCGCCCCGGGCGGCTCGACGTGAAGATCAAGATCGAGCGGCCCGACGCAGAGGCCGCCCGCGAGATCTTCGCGAAGTACCTGACGTCGTCCCTGCCCATCCACGCCGACGACCTGGCCGAGCACGGCGGCCAGGCGGGCGCCGCCGTCGACGCGATGATCACCCGCGTGGTGGAGCGCATGTACTCCGAGACCGAGGAGAACCGCTTCCTCGAGGTGACCTACGCGAGCGGTGACAAGGAGATCCTCTTCTTCAAGGACTTCAACTCGGGGGCGATGATCCAGAACGTCGTCGACCGCGCCAAGAAGTCCGCGATCAAGGACCTGCTGGCCACCGGCCAGCGCGGCGTGCGCGTCGACCACCTGCTCACGGCGTGCGTGGACGAGTTCAAGGAGAACGAGGACCTCCCCAACACGACCAACCCGGACGACTGGGCGCGGATCTCCGGCAAGAAGGGCGAGCGGATCGTGTTCATCCGCACGATCGTCCAGGGGAAGAAGGGCGCCGACGCGTCTCGCACCATCGAGACCGTCACCAGCACCGGGCAGTACCTCTGACACCGGGGGCGGCACGGGCGGCGCTCATGAGGCGCCGCCCACTCGGGCCGGGGCGCCGCGCACCCGGACCGACGCCCTGCTCGACTGACCCGACGCCTAGGGTGTGCCTGTGAGCGTGCGTCGTGTGATGGGCATCGAGACCGAGTACGGAATCCTCCAACCGGGGCGGCCCAACGCCAACCCCATGCTGCTGTCGAGCCACGTCGTGGCCGTGCACGCCGCAGCGCGCGAGGGAACGCGCACCCGCGCCCGCTGGGACTACGACGACGAGGACCCGCTGCTCGACGCCCGCGGATTCCACCTCCAGCGGGCGGCCGCGCACCCGTCGTTGCTCACCGACGACCCGGCGCGGCCCGCGCCGTCCGGCGACGGGCCGCAGGAGCTCGCCCGGTCGCTCGTCGATGAGTACGAGGACCCGGGCGCCGCGAACGTGATCCTCACGAACGGCGCCCGGCTGTACGTGGACCACGCGCACCCGGAGTACTCCTCCCCGGAGGTCACCGGCCCACTCGACGCCGTCCGGTGGGACAGGGCGGGGGAGCTCGTCATGCTCGCGTCCGTGCGAGCCCTCGCGTCGACGCCCGCGCTGCCCGACGTCGCGCTGTACAAGAACAACGTCGACGGCAAGGGAGCCACCTACGGCACCCATGAGAACTTCTTGGTGGACCGGGCCGTGCCGTTCACTCAGCTCGCCTCCCGCCTCATGCCGTTCCTGGTGACCCGCCAGGTGTTCACCGGCGCCGGCCGGGTGGGCCTCGGGCAGCGGGGGGAACGCGCCGGGTTCCAGGTCTCCCAGCGCGCGGACTACATCGAGGCGGAGATCGGGCTCGAGACGACATTGCGGCGGCCCATCGTCAACACGCGCGACGAGCCGCACGCCGACCCGGACCGCTGGCGGCGGCTGCACGTGATCTTCAGTGACGCGAACCTGCTGGAGGTGGCGACCTACCTCAAACTCGGCACCACCTCGCTCGTGCTCTGGCTGATCGAGCAGGCGGAGGCCGGTGGGGCCGACGTCGGCCCCATGCTCGCGACCGTCGACGCGCTGACGTTGCGCGACCCCGTCTCGGCGACGCGCATCGTGAGTCATGACGTCGCGCTGACCGCGCGCCTGGAGCTCGCGGACGGGCGTCAGATGACGGCGCTGGAGATCCAGGGCGCCTACCTCGACGCGGTGCGCCAGGCGCTCGCCAGCGTCGGCGGCGAGCCCGACGACGAGACGCGCGACGTGCTCGACCGTTGGGGGTCGCTGCTGACCAGGCTCGCCGATGACCCGGCCAGCTGCGCCCGAGAGGTGGAGTGGCTGGCCAAGTTGCGGCTGCTCGAGGGCCTGCGCCGCCGCGACCACCTGGAGTGGGACAATCCCCGACTCGCGGCCGTCGACCTGCAATGGTCCGACGTGCGGCCCGAGCGCGGCCTCTACCACCGGCTGCTGGCGGCGGGCGCCGTGGAGACGCTCGTGACTCCTGAGGAGGTCGAGGAGGCCGTCAGCCACCCGCCGCGCGACACCCGCGCCTACTTCCGCGGCGAGGCCATCGCGCGATTCGGCCCGCAGGTCTCGGCGGCGAGCTGGGACTCGGTGATCTTCGACGTCCCCGGCGCGCCGACCCTGCAGCGCGTCCCCATGCGCGACCCGTTGCGCGGCACCGAGGCGCATGTGGGCGCCCTGCTGAAGGCGAGCCCGGACGCGGGGAGCCTGCTCAAGGCGCTGGAGACGTGAGCCCGTCCGGGCGCTGACCCGCGTCAAGCAGGCAGGCGAGTCCGCCTCGCTCACAACGGGCAGACGCCTAAGTCGAGCGTGACGGCATGGGGTCGCACGACGACCGCCGCAGCACGCCGTCAGCGCATCGCCCCGACAAAGCGCACGGCGTCGCGGGCCTCCCGCAGGCGGCGCTCGTACGTCAGGCCGAGTCCGAGGAGAAGTGCTCCGCCGAATGCGAGCACCGCCCACCACTCGACGACCCGCATCGCGGCGACGGCCGCCGGGGATGCCTGGATCAGCGCGACCGCGCCCAGCACGAGGCCGCCCAGCAGGAACGGCGCCTGCCAGCGCAACACAGCGCCCGCGATCACCGCGAGGAGGGCGCCCACGGTGACGAGCAGCAGGCGCCACATGGTGGGGCTGGCCCATGCGGTGGCGAACGGCACTACGAGCATCAGCACCAGCCCGATCGTCAACGTGGCCCAGCTGTGCGCGTCCGTGTCACGTCGCAACCGGACCACGCCCAGGGCCAGCACCACGACGCCCAGGAGCACGACATAGACGTCAGCGGGCACACCCGAGGCCGAGGCCGACGCCGCGCCCGCTGCCGCCGCGACACTGGCGCTGACGACGCCGGTGGCTATCGCGCGCCCTCGTGCCGCGCCTGCCTCCACACGCACGCTCACGACGAGGGCCAGAGCGCTCCCGGCAGTCAGCACGGCCAAGGCCCGGAACGATCCGGCGCTGGTCCCGTCCACGGCCAGCACGCTCGGCGCCAGCGTCACGGCGGCCAGCAGCGGAAGCCCCCACTGTCGTGGCCCGCTGGCCGTGAACGGCCACCGCCGAGCGGCCAGGATCAGCGTGAGGGCGAGGAGCGTGCCACCCGGCAGCGACCACACCTCGACGTCGCCGACTCCAGGGGCCACCCCGTCTGCTCTGCCCGCCGCGGGAACCGCGGCGTGGCGCACAGCGACGAGGACGGACAGCAAGGCCGCGCCGAGCAACGGACCGGCGCTTGCCCGCGCCGCCCGGTCGTCATCTCGCCTGGACAGCATCAGTGCGCCCGCGACGATCAGCACCGTGGAAGCAGCGAGTGCGAGGGGCCCCCGCCAGCCAGCGGCCGGGCCCAGCGCAAGGCACGCGAGCAATGGCGGGCCGACCACCAGCCACCCGCCGCCCGCGCGTCCACTGGACGCCCACAGCGCTCCGGTGACGGTGACGACGACCCCGCATGCCACCAGCGGAAGCTCCACGCTCGGGAGGACGCCATGCTGGAGCGCGCCTGGAGTCGCCAGCGCGCAGGCGGCGACCCCGATCGCGACGAGCTGGGCGGCCCGGCCACCAGCGGGCGGCGACCACGCCGCCCACCACGCTGTCGCCGCTCCAGCGCACATGACGCAGGCCCAGCGCAGGACGCCGGGCATGTCGGGCCCCACCGCGAGCGCGGTGGGAAGCACGAGCACGAGCATGACCAGCCACGGCGCGATCTGCGTGACGGCCTGGGCGTTCCGGCCGTCGTCGGCGCGGCGCAGCGCGCGGGTGGCGGCGACGATCACGCCGCTGGCGGCGATCGTCCACAGCTCGATGTCGACCGCGGACGGTGTGTGAGGCCCGAGCGCCGCGATGGCCGCTGACCGCGCGGGCCCGGCGAGCACCAGCGCGCCACCGACGAGCACGGTCAGGCGCGAGGCCGAAGGACGGCCGAGTCGTGTGGCCGCGGCGACCAGCGCAGCGCCGACCAGGAGGGCGGCGAGCATCCGCCACGCGTCGCCCTGGAGCGCCGTCGGCAGGAGCAGGAGCCCGCCCACGCTGAGCCACGAGGCATCCCGGGCCCCGCCGCGGAGCAGCAGTGCGCCGCTGACGACGAGCAACAGCCCGAGCAGCGAGAAGGGGATGTCCCAGAGTGTGGAGGCGGATGCGGACCCCGTCAGCGCCGCGAGCCCGGCGAGCGCGAGGCCCACCGGCACTGTCGCGATGCCACCCGGCGTGCGCCAGGATCCCCGCATCGCGCCCCGGAGGGCGAGCATGGCGCACGCGGCGAACACCAGGGACCAGCGAGCGACTCCGAGCGTCGACGTGTCGACAGCCATCAGGCTGGGAATGGCCGCCGCGCTGGCTATGACTGGCAGCCCGACGACCACTGCCGCGCGACGGCTGACGGAGGTCGCGGTGGTGAGCCGCCACCAGGCGAGGCTGATCAGGGCCGCTGCCGGCAGTGACCAGGGCTCCACGTCGGGCAAGCCCTGCTGCGCGTGGAGGGCGGCGACCGCGGCATGCCACGTCGGGCCGACGAGGAGCACGAGCGCAGCCAGACACAGCAGCACGTCACGACGCGGGCCGGCGAGGGCGGGAGTCGGCTTCTTCCATGTCCCGCAGGCGACCAGCACGGCCCCAGCGCCCAGCGCGAGCGCGGGGCGGGGCAGGTCCCAGAGTGGGAGGCTCCCGCCGAGCAGAGCAGTCGGCAGTGTCGCCAGTGCTAGCCCTGAGGCGAGCAGGGGGACGTCGTCGTCTCCGCCCAGGCGACGGCGGCGCAGCGCCACGACGAGGAGGACGGCCCCTGTCGGGGCCACATACGCCTCGGGGACGCCCACGCCGCCGTGCAGCAGAAGCACCCACGTCGCCGTGACGCCGAGGCCGAGCGCCCACCATCGGGCCCACTGGCGGTCGGGTCGCAGCGACCACGCGCCCGCCACCACAGCCGCGACCACCACTGTCAGCGCCAGGCCCCCGGCGCCACCCTCGTCTCCGACAGTGGCGGCGGCCGCGAGCAGCTGGGTGCCCGCCATCGCCCACGCTGTGACCTCGGCAGCACGGCGCGCGTCCTCGTGGCCGGCGGCCATCAGCCCGGCGAGGAGGACGCAGGCTCCCGCGGCGGCCGTGACCACCACGGGCAGGGACACGCCAGGCAGGGAGCCACGGGTCGCCATCGACAGGGTGAGGAGGGTCCCCGGCATCAGCACGCCGCACGCCCCGGCCGCGGCCACCTGCCATAGCGGCCCGAGTGCGGATCGGCCGCGCCGGGCCATGGCCACCGCGGCGAGTGCCGCGGTGGCGGTGACGGCGACGAGCGTCGCGCGGTCGAGCCCGGCGGGTCGAGCAGGCAGGGTGAGGGCGCCCCATGTCCATCCGATGACGGAGATCGCCGCCGCGAGGCTCAGAGCCGAGAGACAGTCGGCGCGGGTCCACGACGACCGGCGCGCCAGTGCCATGGTGACGACGGCCGTCAGCAGCGGCACGGCGAGGGCCGCCGCCGCCGTCCCGACCGTGAGCCACTCTGCGAGGAGGACTGTGCAGCCCAGCCACAGGAGCGCGAGCGAGGCGGCGAGCAGCGCCGCCCGAGCCGCTGGCCGGCCAGACGCCCATCGACGCGCGACCCCGCCAGCGACCGCACAGGCGAGGAGTGCGAGGCCGGCCGTCAGGGCGTCGCGCGACCCGATGAGCGCCACCGCGGGCGCGAGCATGACCAGCGCGCGCAGGGGCGCTCGACCGTCGCCGTCGAGGCGCAGGCCCGCCCCGTCCGCGACATGGGCGAGGGCGGCCACACCGGCGAGCATGAGCACGAGGCCGACGGCGCCCGTCCCCGGCCGACTGGAGACGACCAGGCCGGGCAGCACCAGCACGGCGAGCGCCGTGGCCCATGCGCTGCCCGTCCTGGCTGCGCGCCACGGCGAGGCGAAAGTCGTCGCCGCGTGGAGCGACAACGCGCCCACGACGATCGCCGTCGCCGCGAGGGGACGCGGCAGCAGGCGCGCGTCGAAGAGCAGCGCGCCGAGCATTGAGAGGAGCATCACCGCCGAGGGCGTGGCAAGGAGCAGGGTGACGACGAGGGCGCCCCGCGTCGCGTGACCGGCCGACGCAGGCGCCTTCGGGGGCGTGCCGCCCAGTGCCGCGCCGACGTCCGCAGGGTCGTTGGGCTCCGCGTGAGCCGGGGTCTCGCCCACCGGCCGCCTCCCCGCCTGCGGCCTGTGAGCCCGGGAGAGGCTGATCGTGACAGCCGCTGCGCCGACCGGCCCCCACGCCCACAAGACGTCGGCCGGGAGCCCTGTGCGGACGCCCATCGCCGCGACGCCCAGCGCGAGCAGCCCGCCCGCCGTCGTCTCCCACGCCAGCGCGCCGCGCGGATGCCCGCCACGAGACCAGCGGCCCTGAAGTGCGGCGAGCATGGCGAGCACGAGGAGCGCCGCGACCGGGGACATCGGGGCCGCCGGGGATCGCAGCACGTCGATCGCGGCGACGACTGTCGCCGAGCCAGTCGCCATCCAGGCGACGCACGCCATGATCCCGCGCTCGAGGCCGCTCCATCCCCGCACCCGCTCGCCGTCCCGCGCCGTGCCGGGCGGGTGGCCGCCGGCTGCGGCGGTGACGCGCATCGCGAAGCGCGACGAGGCGAGCAGCGCGCTCCCGGCGAGGAGCCATGCGGTGTGCCCCGGCAGGAGTGGGGCCAGCAGCACCGGCGCCACGGGGAGCAGCACCGCGGCCACGGCGGCGCCGGTCCTGATCCGAGCCAGGTGTCCCCAGGCCCCGAGTAGCAGCGCGCACACCAGGCACGCGGCGCCTGCGTACAACGCGCCGCTGCTCGGGGCGACGAGCCCGGTGGCGTGCACGGCCCACGCGTCGAGCAGGAGCATCACCGTGCCGATGCCGCCCACAGCCTCGGCGCTCGACCCCAGTCGCGCCCGTCGCAGGGCTGACGCGGCGACGAACACCACGACGGTGCCGACCCCGATGACAGCCGCACGGCCGACCAGGCCCAGCCATCCCCAGCTGAAGAGCAGGAACACGACGCAGGCGGCGGCGATGAGGAGGGCGCCGAGCACCTGGAGCACAGTCTGGACGCGCCACGCCGCCCGTGCGGGCGCTGGCGCCAACGGGGGAGTGGCCGGATGCGAGGAGGTCGGGCGCACCGGCATGGGCGGGCCAGAGGAGGACGACGGCGGCGGGGGAGTCGGCGAGGGGGCCGTCGCGACGACGGACGGCAGAGGCGCCGGCAGTGACGGGGTGGCCCACGCCGCTGGCGAGGCCACCGCAGCGGCCGAGGCGGGCGCCAGCTGGGCGGCGCGGGCGGCACGGCGCCGATGCTGCTCGGCCCGCATCTCGTCGAGGTGCTCGGCCCGGCGGTCGAGCGCGCCGATGGCCTCCTGCGAGAGGTCCCAGAGGCGGCGCCCGGCCGGGCCCGTCAGATCGAGGCCGCACGCGTCGCATGTGCCCGTCGTGAGCCAGGCCCCGCAGGACGGGCAGGCGGTGGCGTTGGCCAGCGCCCCGCGAGCCACCTCGATGAGGTCGCGTGGCTGGTCAGGGCGCTGCGGTGAGGGCATGTGGCACATCGTGGCGCACGCCGGGGGCCCGCTGTGCGGGTATTCCACAGGCGTCGTCTGCGGGGCTGTCCGCAGGGTGGACCGCTTCAGTCGGACCGGGTGCGGGGCAGGGCCTAGTGTGGGAGCAGCACGACTCGCTCAGCACACCGGGAGGTCACGATGGCTGGTCAGGAACATGGTCGGGTCCGCCGCGACGAGGACGAGCCGGTCGACGGCCCGGAGGTCCCCACGCCGTCGGCGCCTGCGGCCCAGACCCGCGACGCCGAGGTCGACGCCCTCCTCGAGGAGATCGACGAGGTCCTGGAGTCCAATGCGGAGCAGTTCGTGCGCGGGTTCGTGCAGAAGGGCGGTCAGTGAGCGCCGATGGGCATGGACCACGCTGCCTCCCCGGGGAGGTTGCCGGGCGCGTTCATGACGCCGGGCTCCTCGTCGTTCGTCGACTTCCTGCAAGGGCACGCGCCCACACTGCTGCCTGGCATGCGGGACCTCACCGGGGGTGAGGCCCCGGCCACCCCGCACGGG
Source organism: Cellulomonas chengniuliangii (assembly GCF_024508335.1). NCBI lineage: Bacteria > Bacillati > Actinomycetota > Actinomycetes > Micrococcales > Cellulomonadaceae > Cellulomonas > Cellulomonas chengniuliangii. Next base: position 1,447,596 of record NZ_CP101988.1, read on the forward strand.
ACCACGATCGTCGCGCTGGCCTTCGACCGCGGCGTCGTGATGGCGGGGGACCGCCGCGCCACGATGGGCTCGATGATCGCCCACCGGGAGATCGAGAAGGTGTTCCCCGCGGACGAGTTCTCCGCCGTGGGCATCGCGGGGACCGCCGGGCTCGCCGTCGAGCTCGTCCGCCTGTTCCAGCTCGAGCTCGAGCACTACGAGAAGATCGAGGGCACGCTGCTCTCGCTCGACGGCAAGGCCAACCGGCTGTCCACGATGATCCGGGGCAACCTGGGACTGGCCATGCAAGGCCTGGCGGTCGTCCCGCTCTTCGCGGGCTACGACCTGGACCGGGGCGTGGGACGGATCTTCTCGTACGACGTGACCGGCGGCAGGTACGAGGAGCGCGACCACCACTCGGTCGGGTCGGGGTCCGTGTTCGCCCGTGGCTCGCTCAAGAAGCTGTGGCGGCCCGGCCTCGAGGCCACCGCGGCCGTGCGGGTCGCCGTCGGCGCGCTGGTCGACGCGGCGGACGACGACTCGGCCACCGGTGGCCCGGACGAGTCCCGCCGGATCTTCCCGGTGGTCGCGAGCGTGACCGCCGCCGGATACGTCCGGGTGCCGCAGGACGAGTTGGGGCGCATCGTGGAGGACGTGCTGGACGAGCGTCGCGCGGAGCACCGACGTGACCGCCGCGAGACAGGGGGCATCGACCGATGAGCATGCCGTTCTACGTCTCGCCCGAGCAGCTCATGAAGGATCGGGCGGACTACGCCCGCAAGGGGATCGCCCGCGGTCGGTCCGTCGTGGTGCTGCAGTACGAGGACGGCATCGCATTCGCGACAGAGAACCCATCGCGCGCCCTGCACAAGATCTCGGAGATCTACGACCGCATCGCGTTCGCCGCGGTCGGCAAGTACAACGAGTTCGAGAACCTGAGGGTCGCCGGGGTGCGTTACGCCGACCTGCGCGGGTACTCCTACGACCGCAAGGACGTCAACGCGCGAGGGCTGGCGAACGCGTACGCGCAGACCCTCGGCACGGTGTTCACCACCGAGTCCAAGCCGCTCGAGGTCGAGCTCGTGGTCGCGGAGGTGGGGGACAGCCCTGCGGGGGACCAGATCTACCGGCTGTCCTACGACGGCTCGGTGGCTGACGAGCACGGGTACGGGCACGTGGTCATGGGGGGCCAGGCCGAGCGGCTCGGCACCGTGCTCGCCGAGGAGTGGCGCGCGGGGATGTCGCTCCCAGAGGTGCTGTCCGTGGCCGTCCGGGTACTGGGATCGGCCGGCGAGGGCGAGCAGGGCGAGCCGCGGGCCATCGCCGCCAGCCAGCTCGAGGTCGCGGTGCTCGACCGGACACGGCCCCGGCGGGCATTCCGCCGGTTGACCAGCTCGCTGCTCGAGGAGCTGCTCGCGGTGGCGCCGCCGCCCGCGTGAGCCCTCAGCTCGCGCGCAAGCCAGTCTGACCACAGGGGGGCGAACCATGGACCGTCGGATCTTCGGGCTCGAGACCGAGTACGGCGTGACGTGCGCGTCGGATGACGGGCGCGGGCTGTCCGCGGACGAGGTCGCCAGGTACTTGTTCCGCAAGGTCGTCTCCTGGGGCCGCTCGTCCAACGTGTTCCTGCGCAACGGGTCGCGGCTGTACCTCGACGTCGGCTCGCACCCGGAGTACGCCACCGCCGAGTGCGACGACGTGCGACAGCTCGTGGCGCACGACAGGGGCGGCGAGCGGATCCTCGAGGGCCTCGTGCAGGACGCCCAGCAGCGGCTCGAGCACGAAGGGCTGAGCGGGCGGATCCACCTGTTCAAGAACAACACCGACTCGGCGGGCAACTCCTACGGCTGCCACGAGAACTACCTGGTGCGGCGGCAGGGCGACTTCGCGCGACTCTCCGACGTGCTGGTGCCGTTCCTCATCACCCGGCAGGTCCTCACCGGCGCCGGCAAGGTGCTGACGACCCCTCGCGGCGCCGTCTACTGCCTCTCGCAGCGCGCCGACCACATCTGGGAGGCCGTCTCGAGCGCCACGACCCGTTCGCGGCCCATCATCAACACGCGTGACGAGCCCCACGCCGACGCGGAGCACTACCGCCGGCTGCACGTGATCGTGGGCGACTCGTCGATGTCCGAGACGACGACCATGCTCAAGGTGGGCTCGACCGACCTCATCCTCCGGATGATCGAGGCGGGCGTTCCGATGCGTGACATGGCGCTCGAGAACCCGATCCGCGCCATCCGCGACATCAGCCACGACATGACGGGGACCCGTCCCGTGGTGATGGCCAACGGGCGCACGGTCACGGCGGTCGAGCTCCAGGAGGAGTACCTGGCTCGGGTCAAGGACTTCGTGGACAGCGAGGTGGGCCCCACCCCGGTGGTCAAGCAGGTGGTGGACCTGTGGGAGCGCGGCCTGGTGGCGCTGCGCACCGGGGACCTGGCCCTGGTCGAGCGCGAGCTGGACTGGGTGATCAAGTACCGCCTGATCGAGCGCTACCGCGCCAAGCACGGCCTGGACCTCTCGGACGCGCGGGTGGCCCGGCTCGACCTGGCCTACCACGACATCTCCCGCACCGAGGGCCTGTACAACCTGCTGGCCGCCCGCGGGCTGGTCGAGCGCGTCACCACGGACCTGGAAGTCTTCGAGGCCACCGCTGTGCCGCCGCAGACCACCCGGGCGAAGCTCCGCGGCGACTTCGTGCGGAAGGCACAGGAGGCCCGGCGCGACTACACGGTCGACTGGGTGCACCTCAAGCTCAACGACCAGGCGCAGCGGACGGTGCTGTGCAAGGACCCGTTCCGGAACGTCGACGAGCGGGTGGAGCGGCTCATCGAGTCGATGTGACGCGTCGTCGTGGACCCTGCTCGGGGCTCTAACGCCCCGCCCCGTACAGTGGGTGCGGATTTCACGACGGAAGGAACACTGTGCGACGTCAGGTTGTCGCGTGCCTCGCTGCCGCGATGCTGCTGCTCACAGGGTGTGTGTCATCGCCGGACGAGCCGCCCGAGGTGGTGGTCTCCGGGAATCCCGGCGAGAAGCCGACGGTGACGTACCGCACCCCCCTGGCGGTCAGCGAGACGCTGACCCAGGAGGTCTGGCCAGGCACCGGCCCTGAGCTCGTCGAGGGCAGCCCCGTGCTGGTGGACTTCTGGCTCGAGAACGCCACCGACGCGAGCGTCGTGACCGAGAGCTATTCCTCGAACCCGACGCCGCGGGTGCTGACCGCCGAGGACCTGGGCAAGGACCTCTACGAGATGCTCCGCGGACAACGGGTCGGCGCGCGCCTCGTGCAGATGAGCCCGGCGCCGGGGAGCGGCTCGGCCAACTACCCGACCGTCACCGTGATCGATGTGCTGAACACCCGCGCCGACGGGGAGCCGGTTCCTCCGCGCGAGGACCTGCCGGCCGTGACGCTGGCCGAGAACGGGGCGCCGTCGATCACGCCGCCTGCCGTCGATCCCCCCACGGACCTGGTGATCCAGCCGCTGCTGCGGGGCATGGGGCAGCAGGTCGCCGCCGGCGACTCGATCACGGTGCAGTACACAGGCTTCGCGTGGTCGACCGGCGAGGGCTTCGACGGGACGTGGGAGAACGGCGTGCCCGCCATCTTCCCGCTCGAGAGCGTCGCCGTGTGGTCGGAGCTCGTGGAGCAGCCGGTGGGCAGCCAGGTCATGCTCGTGGTGCCCCCGACCTACCCGATGGGCGCGACCGACAGCGAGGAGCTCGCCGGCCAGACCATCGTCTTCGTGATCGACATCCTCGCGACGGGCCCCGCCTCGGGCGCCGGGACGGGTGGCTGACATGGGTGTCGCGCTGCGGGTCATCCCGTGCCTGGACGTGGACGCGGGCCGTGTCGTCAAAGGGGTCAACTTCGAGAACCTGCGCGATGCCGGCGACCCCGTCGAGCTCGCGCACCGCTACGACGCCGAGGGCGCCGACGAGCTGACTTTCCTGGACGTCTCCGCATCCTCCGGCAACCGGGAGACCACGTACGACGTGGTGCGCCGCACCGCCGAGGAGGTCTTCGTCCCGCTGACGGTCGGCGGCGGCGTCCGCTCGACCGACGACGTGGACCGGCTGCTCCGCGCCGGCGCGGACAAGGTGGGCGTCAACACCGCGGCGATCGCGCGCCCGGAGCTGATCGCCGAGATCGCCGAGCGATTCGGCAGCCAGGTGCTCGTGCTCTCGGTCGACGCGCGCCGGGTCACCGGTGGCACGCGCACCGACTCGGGCTACGAGGTGACGACCCACGGGGGCCGGACCGGCACCGGGATCGACGCCGTCGAGTGGGCGGCTCGCGCCGCGGAGCTCGGGGCCGGGGAGATCCTGCTCAACTCGATGGACGCCGACGGCACCACGGGCGGCTTCGACCTGGACATGCTGCGCGACGTGCGGCGCGAGGTCCGCGTGCCGTTGATCGCCAGCGGGGGAGCGGGAACCGTCGAGCACTTCGCGGAGGCGGCGCGTGCCGGCGCGGACGCGGTGCTCGCGGCCTCCGTGTTCCACTTCGGCGCGCTGACGGTCGGCCAGGTCAAGGACCACCTGCGGGCGGTCGGGATCACCGTCCGGTAGTCGCGCCACCGCCCGGGAACGCGCCCTGGAGGGCCTCGACCGACAGGGGATCGCCCTCGACGGCCACGTCGGCCCGGGCCCCGCGACCGAAGGCGTGCAGCACCAGCTCGCCCACCTCGCCCCGGACCACCACGGCGCCCTGGTCGCCGGTGGGCCGGCGCACCGCGCGTCGGACGCCGTCGGGCCGCACGAGCACGACCCCCGCGCCCGCGCGCCGGTAGGCGAGGGGGGCCATGCGCAGCAGGTGGCCCCACAGCGCCTCGACGCGCTCCGGGTCCAGCGCGCGGGGCTCGATCTGGCCCGCGCCGCGGCGCACGTCCTCGGTGTGCACGAAGAACTCCAGCACGTTCGCCAGCTCGGCCGCCCACGACAGCGGGTGCCACCGGCGAGGGCCCTCCGCGATCTGCGCGACGAGGGCGTCGAACCCGTCGGCCGTGGCGGCCCGCGCGGCGGCGTCCTCGATCGCCTGATCGGACCGCTCGGCGAGCCGCCCACCGCCGACCGGCACGAGCAGCGAGCGCTCCCGCAGCACCACGTGGGCGGCGAGGTGGCGGCCACGCCATCCCTCGCACAGAGTCGGCGCGTCCGGCCCCGCCTCGGACAGTGAGCGGACCAGGTCTGCGCGCTCCAGCGCGTGCCACGACGTCATCCGCGCATCGTCCCACGCCAGCAGGCCTTCCGGGTCGGTGTCGGCGCCGCGTGAGAGGATCCTCAGACCCCGCCCGCCGGTTGGAAGGACAGTCGTGCCCGCGCGCCCCGCACCACCGCGTCAGGTGGCGCTGACCGGATCCCTCGCCCGACGATCTGTCCTCCTGCTGTGGCGTGGCATCGCCTCCCAGCCGCGCACGTACGTCCTCGCGATCGGCGCCTCGGCGGTGTTCGGCGCCTCGACCGTGGCGGTGAGCACGGTGCTGGGCATCGTGACGGACGATGTCGTGGTCCCGGCCCTCGGCGGATCGGCGGAGGCCCGCTCGCGGATCTGGCTGGCCGGCCTCGCGCTCGCCGCCGTGGCGGTGACCCTGGCGTTGAGCGTCGCCGGCCGTCGGGTATTCGCGGGGATCGGCGTGGCTGATCAGCAGGCCGGGTTCCGCACCCGGGTCACCCGTCAGTACCTGCGCCTGCCCTTGCCCTGGCACCGCCGCCACCCCACCGGCCAGCTCCTGTCGAACGCCAACGCGGACGTCGAGGCCGCGACGTCGGTGTTCAACCCGCTGCCCTTCGCGCTCGGCGTGGTGGTGATGATCGGCGTCGCGGCGGTGCAGCTGCTGCGCACCGACCTGTGGCTCGCGCTCGCCGCCCTGGTCGTCCTGCCGCTCGCGCTCGCCGCGAACGTGGTCTTCGAGCGCAAGATGTCGCCGGCCGTCACCCGCGCGCAGCAGCTGCGCGCCGAGGTCTCCGACATCGCGCACGAGAGCTTCGAGGGCGCCCTGCTGGTCAAGTCCCTCGGCGCCGAGGACCGCGAGGAGCGGCGCTTCACCGCCAGTGCGCAGACCCTGCGCGACGCGAACATCCGCGTCGGCGTCATCCGCGCGTTCTTCGACCCGGTGATCGACATGCTCCCGGGCCTCGGCACCCTGCTCGTCCTGCTGGTCGGCACGGTCCGCGCCGCCGACGGCGCCGTGGGGCCCGGCGACATCGTCTCCGCCGCCTACCTGCTGACGCTGATGGCCGTGCCCGTGCGGGCGTTCGGCTGGGTGCTGGGCGACCTGCCGCGCACGCTCGTGGGCCACGACCGGGTCGCGCGCGTGCTCGACGCGCGCAGCACCCTGGAGCCCGGCGACGGCACGCTCGAGCCGTCCACGGCCGGCGCCCGGGTGACGCTGCGCGACGTGGGGGTGAGCGTGCCGGTGGGCAGCGGCAGCGCCGAGCTCCTGACCGGCGTCGACCTCGAGCTCGCGCCCGGCCGCACCGTCGCGCTGGTGGGGCCCACCGGCGCCGGCAAGACGACGCTCGCCTCGATGCTGAGCCGGCTCGTGGACCCGTCCAGCGGGGTGGTCGAGATCGACGGGCACGACCTGCGCACGCTGCGCGCCGACGCCATCACCTCGCAGGTGGCGCTCGTGGCACAGACGACCTTCGTGTTCGAGGACACCGTGCGCGCAAACGTGACGCTGGCCGACGTCGACGAGCCCGGCGCCCCGAATGACGACGAGGTGTGGGCGGCGCTGCGGCTCGCACGGGTCGACGACGTCGTCCGAGCGCTGCCAGGCGGGCTCGACGCCCCGCTCGGCGAGCGCGGCTCGAACCTGTCGGGCGGCCAGCGCCAGCGGCTCGCCTTGGCCCGGGCGCTCGTCCGGCGCCCCCGGCTGCTGGTCCTCGACGACGCCACGTCGGCGGTCGACCCCGGCGTCGAGCAGCAGATCCTCACCGGCCTGCGCGCAGGGGCCACGCCCGCGGGCACGGCGTTCGCGCCGACGGTGCTGATGGTCGCCTACCGGATGTCGTCGGTGAGCCTCGCCGACGAGGTGGTGCACCTCGAGGGCGGCAAGGTCGTCGACCGGGGCACGCACGCCGAGCTGCTCGCCCGTGACCCCGGCTACCGCGAGCTGGCGACTGCCTACGAGCAGGAGACGGCGCGGCGCGCCGCGGAGCTCGATGACGCTGCCGCCGACCAGACGACCGGAGGCGGACGATGAGCACCACCACCACCGAGAAGGCCAAACCCGCACGGCCTGCCAGCGCGGACGCCGGCGGGATCGGCGCCTCGACGCTCGGGGTGTGGGGGACGCTGCGCCGCGGCGTGCAGGTCTCACCCGAGCTGCTCGACGGCATCACGCTCACCTTGTTGCTGGCCCTGGCCGCGGCGTCGGGGCGCATCGTGGTCCCGATCGCCGTGCAGCAGACCATCGACTCCGGGATCCTGTCCGCCGGCGGACCCGACGTGCGTCGCGTCGTCACGCTCGTGGCGCTGGCGGTGGCCGGCCTGCTGGCCGGCGCGGCGTGCTCCGCGGTCGTCAACGTGCGGCTGTTCCGGGCCAGCGAGCGGGGCCTGCTGGCCCTGCGCACCCGGGCGTTCCGGCATGTGCACGACCTGTCCGTCCTCACCCAGAACACCGAGCGGCGCGGCTCTCTCGTCTCCCGGGTCACCTCGGACGTCGACACCATCTCGATGTTCGTCCAGTGGGGCGGCATCATGCTGCTCGTCTCGCTGCTGCAGCTCACCGTCGCGACCGTGCTCATGGCCGTGTACTCGTGGCAGCTGACGATCCTGGTCTGGCTCTGCTTCCTCCCGTTGCTGGTCGCCCTGCGGCCCCTGCAGAAGCGGGTCAACGCGGCGTACACGGCGGTGCGCGAGCAGATCGGCGCGATGCTCGGCGCCATCTCCGAGGCCGTCGTCGGCGCGGAGACCATCCGGGCCTACGGCGTGCAGGCGCGGACCCAGCGCAAGATCGACCGCGCGGTGCGGGGCACGCGGAACGCGATGGTGCGGGCGCAGAACACCGTCGCCCTCGTCTTCTCCAGCGGCGTCCTGGTGGCGAACCTGGTACTCGCCGCGGTGGTCGTCGGCGGGACCCACCTGGGCCTCGCGGGCGACCTGAGCGTCGGGCAACTGCTCGCCTTCCTGTTCCTCGTGCAGCTCTTCACCGGTCCCGTCCAGATGGCGACCGAGGTGCTCAACGAGCTGCAGAACGCGGTCGCGGGCTGGCGGCGCGTCCTGGCCGTCATCGAGACCCCGGTGAGCGTGGTCGACGCCGGCCCGGACGCGCCGCGGTCGCCGCGCGGCCCCGCGGCGGTGACGCTTCGCGACGTGGGATTCGCCTACCCAGGCGGCCCGCCGGTGCTGCATGGCGTGGACCTGGAGCTGCCGGCGCGGACCTCGGTGGCCGTGGTGGGCGCGACAGGGTCGGGCAAGACGACGATCGCGAAGCTCGTCGGACGCCTCATGGACCCGACCTCCGGCCAGGTGCTGATCGACGGCGTGGACGTGCGCGAGATCGGGGTCGCGAACCTTCGCGAGCGGGTGGTCATGGTGCCCCAGGAGGGGTTCCTGTTCGACACCACGCTCGGGGAGAACATCGCGCTCGGTCTGCGCGGCGTCGACGCGCCGGCACGCGAGGTGTGGGAGCCGGCGGCGCGCGACGCGCTCGAGGAGCTCGGGCTGGGCGACTGGCTCGCGGAGCTGCCCCAAGGCCTGAGCACGCCAGTGGGCCAGCGCGGCGAGTCGCTCTCGGCGGGGGAGAGGCAGCTCGTGGCGCTCGCCCGGGCCTACCTGGCCGGCGCCGACCTGCTGGTGCTCGACGAGGCCACCTCCGCGGTGGACCCGGCCACCGAGGTGCGGATCGCCCGGGCGCTGCGCTCCCTGACCCACGGCCGCAGCACCCTGACGATCGCCCACCGGCTGTCCACCGCTGAGGCCGCCGACCTCGTCGTCGTGGTCGACGCGGGCCACGTCGTCGAGGTGGGATCCCATGCGGAGCTCGTCGCGCGCGGCGGCGCCTACGCGGCGATGCACGCCAGCTGGGTGTCGCAGACCCGCTGAGGCGCCGGCCCGGCGTCCGGGCGTCGGACCCCTCGGCGGGCGCTCGGACCCGCGTGGGAAGATCCAGGGGTGCCCGACTCGACCCCGAACTCTCCCGACGCCGTCCCCGCCCCGGAGACCGGCCTGGACCCGGCCGTCGCGGCCCGCCTCCGGCGCGACCCGGCTGGCCTGGTCGCCGCCGTGGTCCAGCAGCACGACTCCGGCGAAGTGCTCATGGTCGGGTGGATGAACGACGAGGCGCTGCACCGCACGTTGACCTCCGGCAGGGTGACGTTCTGGAGCCGCTCGCGCCAGGAGTACTGGCGCAAGGGCGACACCTCCGGCCACGCGCAGTTCGTGAAGTCCGTGAGCCTGGACTGCGACGGCGACGCCCTGCTCGTGCGCGTCGACCAGGTCGGGGCTGCGTGCCACACCGGCGCCCGGACCTGCTTCGAGGCGGGCGGGGACCTCTCCGCCGTCGTCGGCAGCCGTCCTGCCCCCAGCGGCGATGAGTCCCTTCCCGGCCAGCCCGACACTCGAGGAGCCCGATGAGCGCCCCCGCCCTCCCCACCGAGATGACAGGCGTCGAGGTCCCCTGGGGCGCGACGTGGCCCAGGGTCGACGAGTTCCGGGCCCTCGCCGCCGGGCGCCGCGTCGTTCCCGTGGTGCGGCGCCTGCTCGCGGACGACGTCACCCCGGTCGGGCTCTACCGCACCCTGGCGCAGGGGCGGCCCGGCACGTTCATCCTCGAGTCGGCCGAGTCCGACGGCGCCTGGTCGCGCTACTCGTTCATCGGTGTGCGCTCGCGCGCGACCCTGACCTCCCGTGACGGCAGGGCCGTGTGGCACGGCGACGTCCCGGTGGGGGTCCCCCTCGAGGGCGACCCCGTCGAGGTGCTCGCCCAGACGCTCGAGGTGCTGCGCACGCCCGCCGTGCCCGGCCTGCCCCCGCTGACCGGTGGACTGGTGGGCGCCCTGGGCTGGGACGTCGTCCGGCACTGGGAGCCGACGCTGCCCGCGCGCGCGCCCGAGGAGCTCGGGGTGCCCGAGCTGACGATGTGCCTGGTGAGCGACCTGGCCGTGGTCGACCACCACGACGGCTCGGTGTGGCTGGTCGCCAACGCGATCAACTTCGACGACACCGACGCCCGGGTCGACGAGGCGCACGCCGACGCGGTCGCGCGGCTCGACGGCATGCAGGCGGCCCTGCTGCACCCGGCGCCCCCCGCGGCCGCCGGGCTGGCCGACCTGCCCGAGCCCGCCCTGGAGTTCCGCACGGCCCGCGCCGACTTCGAGGCGTCGGTGCGCGCCGGCCAGGAGGCCATCCGCGACGGCGAGGTCTTCCAGGTGGTGCTCTCCCAGCGCCTCGACCTGGACTGCCCGGCCGACCCCATCGACGTCTACCGGGTGCTGCGCACCATCAACCCGAGCCCGTACATGTACTACCTGCAGCTCTCGGACGCCGATGGCGCCGAGTTCGCGGTGGTCGGCTCCAGCCCGGAGACGCTGGTCAAGGTCACCGACGGGCGGGTGGTGACGTTCCCGATCGCCGGCTCGAGGCCGCGTGGCGCCGACCCCGACCACGACCGGCGGCTGGTCGACGAGCTGCTCGCCGACCCCAAGGAGCGCGCCGAGCACCTGATGCTGGTCGACCTCTCTCGCAACGACCTGGTCAAGGTCTGCGAGCCGGCGAGCGTGGAGGTGGTGGAGTTCATGGAGGTCAAGCGCTTCAGCCACATCATGCACATCTGCTCGACGGTCGTGGGACGGCTGCGCGAGGGCGCCACAGCGGTGCAGACCCTCATGGCGACCTTTCCGGCGGGGACGCTGTCAGGCGCCCCGAAGCCCCGGGCGATCGCGCTCATCGATGAGATCGAGCCCGCCAGGCGGGGCATCTACGGGGGCACCGTCGGCTACTTCGACCTGGCCGGCGACATGGACATGGCCATCGCCATCCGCACCGCGCTGATCCGCGGGGGGCGTGCCAGCGTGCAGGCGGGCGGGGGCATCGTCGCGGACTCGGTGCCCGCGCTGGAGTACGAGGAGTCGCGCAACAAGGCGGCCGCAGCGGTCCGCGCCGTGCAGGTGGCCGCGCGTCTGCGCGGAGTGCGCCCATGACCGCACGACAGGGCGGGGCCGGGCGATGAGCGATCTCGCCGACGTGGCCGGTCAGCCGACCTCGCCCGGGGCTGGGGCCCGCCGTCGGGGACGCGGGCCCGCGGCGGCCCTGCTCGTCCTGCTCGCGGCCCTCACCGCCGGCGCGGCCCTGCCGGTGTGGTTGCGGAGCACCGGGACGAGCGCCTTGCACGGCGAGGTGGCGGTCGAGGTGACGGGCACGCAGGCCGCGCCCGGGGTCGTCGCCGCGGCGCTGGTGCTGCTCGCCGCCACCGCGGCGGTCGGCCTGGTCGGCCGGGCCGGGCGGTGGGTCGTGGTCGTGGTCGTGGCCGCGGCGGGCGCCGTGGTCGTCGCCTCGGCCGCGGGAGCCGTCGCGGACGCCGCGGGGGCCGCTGAGGCCGCCGTGGCCGAGCTGACAGGCGTGGGGGTGCTCACGGCGCCTGTCGAGATCACCGTCTGGCCGTGGGCGGCGCTGCTCGCGGGCTGCGCCGACGTCGTCGCCGCCGTCGTGCTGGCCGCGCTGTCCCGCTCGTGGCCGCAGCCGAGCCGCAGGCACGCCAGCCCGGCCGTCGCTGCCGCCGTCCCGCAGCAGGGCGCCCCGGTCGACGACCAGGCCGCGTGGGACTCCCTGACCCGCGGCGACGACCCCACCTGAGCGCGGCCCGGACCAACGTCCCAGCATGGCGGACCGCGCGCGTGCTCTCGCTGGTCGGATAGGCTGTCCGGCAGAATCCCTGACCAGAAAGAAGCTGCCACCATGGCCGAGCAGACAGTTGAGCGCCGCCCCGGGAACGGGGCCACCGGCTCCTCGTCCGAGGAGACGGTCACCCTGCCCCTCAGCACTCCGCCGACCAACCACGGGCACACCAACGCCTCGTGGACGCTCGTGGTGTTCGTGCTCGTCGGCTTCACGATGTCGGGCCTCGCGCTCGTGTTCTCCACGCCGTGGGTCTTCTGGGCCGGCATGGGCGTCATCGTGCTCGGGGTCATCGTCGGCAAGGTCCTGCAGATCCTCGGCCACGGGCAGGGCGGCGCGGCAACGCTCGCGAAGCAGGCGGGTCAGAGCGCACACTGACAGTGCGAGTGGGTTGAGGCGCTCGTCCCGGCCGCCTTCGCCGTGAGTGGCTGGCTCGCATCCGGACGTCGCGTCGTGCGGCGGCGGATGTCCCACCGGCACTAGGCTGCGCGAGCGGCAGGTGGACCGCCCTGCCGGAGTACGACCGTTCCCGACCGATGGTGCGTGCCGTCGGTGTGACCTCAGGAGACATGATGTCGACCCCGAACGAGCCGCAGAACCCGTACGGCGCCGGTGACCAGCCCGAGCAGCCGTCGAGCCCGTCGGGCGAGGGCGCCCAGCAGCCCGGTGGCTACCCGCCCGCGCCGCAGTACCCGTCGGACCCGTACTCGCAGCAGCCGGGCAGCGCCCAGCAGCCCGGTGGGGCGCAGTACCCGCCCGCGCCCCAGTACCCGGGCGCGCCCCAGTACCCGGGCGCCGGCCAGTACCCCGGTGCTGGCGGCTACCCGCAGCAGGGCTACGGGTACCCCAAGAACACCCTCGGCGTCTGGTCGCTGGTGCTCGGCATCGTGGGCCTCCTGTTCTGCGGGCTCCTCACCGGCATCCCGGCGGTGATCGTCGGGTCGAAGTCCAAGAAGGCCGTCGCCGCGGGCGAGGCGAACAACGGCGGCATGGCGACCGCGGGCATCATCCTCGGCTGGATCGCGATCGCGTGGACGCTGATCGCGATCATCGGCTTCATCGCGATCGGCGGGATCGCCGGCTACAGCGACTGGCTCAACGACATGAGCAGCACCTCCGGTTACTGAGGCGCCCTATGCCAGGCCCGCAGCACCGCCCGCTCCCGGTCTCGGGGGCGGGCGGCGCTGCGTCCGGGCCCCGCGCCCGGCTCACCCGGCTGCGTGCGCCCGGGGCCGTCGCCGTCGCGATCGCCGGCGCGACGTGCTGGCTCGCCCTCGTGGACCCGCACACCCCCGGCGAGTACGGCGTGTGCCCGCTGCTCGCGCTCACCGGGTTGTACTGCGCCGGGTGCGGAGGTCTGCGCGCCACGCACGACCTCGCCCATGGCGACCTGGCCGGCGCCTGGGCGATGAACCCGCTCCTCGTCCTGGCCGTCCCGCTGGTCGCCGTGCTCTGGGCGCGGTGGGCGGCCCGCCGATGGCGCGGCGCCCCCGTGCCGCCGCGCGAGCAGCCGCGGCTGTGGCCCGCGTGGTCGCTGCTCGTGGTGGTGGTCGGGTACTCGGTGCTGCGCAACGTCCCCGCGCTGGCTCCCGTGCTCGCGCCCTGAGCCCTTACGCTCTGGCGACCCCACAGATCGAGGACCCGTCAGATGAGCGTCAGCTCCACCCCGCCTGCCCACGACGGCGCGGCTAAGCCGTCCGCGGGCCAGGCGGGCCCGCACCAGGCCCAGCCGCAGCACCCAACGCAGCAGTACCCCGCGCAGCAGCACCCCGCGCAGCAGTACGGAGCCGGCTCCGGCGGCTACTACCCCGGCGGCCCTTTCATGTACCCGCGCAACGAGCTCGCGGTCTGGTCGCTCGTGCTCGGCCTCGTGTCGTTCGTGCTGGGATGCATGTTCGTGACCGGCATCCCCGCGATCATCCTTGGCAACAGGGCCAAGCGCGCCGCGGAGGCGGGCGAGGCGGACAACCCCGGCCTCGCGACCGCGGGGATCGTCCTGGGGTGGACCTCGGTCGTCCTGGGTGCTCTGCTGACCGTGGCGCTCGTCGTGGTGTTCGGCATGACGGCCGCATTCGTGCAAGGGCTTCGCGACGCGTTCTGACCTGCTGACGGGGGGCGAGGGTCCAGAAGGTGGCCGGTTGTCGGTGCCTCGCGGACTCGCCTCTACGATGGCGAGACGTGGGGCCGTTGACCGGACGGCGACATGCGCGCCGAAGGGGGAGACATGACAGTTCTCGACGACATCGTCGCCGGGGTGCGGCAAGACCTCGCCGCACGCGAGGCGGCCACGCCGCTGGCAGCGCTCAAGGAGCGCGCCGCGCGGACGCCGGAGGCCAAGGAGTGCCTGTCGCTGCTCCGGGTCGAGGACGCCGTGACCGTGATCGCCGAGGTCAAGCGCTCGAGCCCGAGCAAGGGCGCACTGGCCTCGATCGCGGATCCCGCCGCCCTCGCCGCGGAGTACGAGAAGGGCGGCGCCGCCGCCATCTCGGTCCTCACCGAGCAGCGGAAGTTCAACGGCTCGCTCGCCGACCTCGACTCGGTCCGCGCGGCGGTCGACATCCCGGTGCTGCGCAAGGACTTCATCGTCACCCCCTACCAGGTGTGGGAGGCCCGTGCCCACGGCGCCGACCTCGTCCTGGTGATCGTGGCGGCCCTCGAGCAGACGGTCCTGACGTCGCTCATCGAGCGCGTCCACTCGCTGGGCATGACCGCGCTGGTCGAGGTGCACGACACCGAGGAGGTCGCGCGCGCGGTCGACGCCGGCGCCCGGGTGATCGGCGTCAACGCGCGGAACCTCAAGACCCTCGACGTGGACCGCAACACGTTCGCCCGGGTCGCCCCCGCGATCCCCTCCGGCATCGTGCGGATCGCCGAGTCCGGGGTGCGTGGGCCCCTGGACGTCATGGACTACGCCCGCGCCGGCGCGGACACCGTGCTGGTGGGGGAGGCCCTCGTCACGGACGACGCGCCGCGGGAGTCGGTGGCAGACCTGGTCGCCGCGGGCGCGCACCCGTCGCTGCGGGCGGTGCGGCAGTGAGCGCCCCCGAGCTGTCGGGCGGCCCGCTGGGCACGCACGCGGGACCGTACTTCGGCCAGTTCGGCGGCCGCTTCGTGCCCGAGGCGCTGATCGCGGCGCTCGACGAGCTCGAGACCGAGTACCACAAGGCCCTGGCCGACCCGGCGTTCGGGCAGGCGCTCGCGCGCCTGCACCGCACGTACACGGGCCGGCCGAGCATGCTGACCGAGGTGCCGCGGTTCGCGGAGCACGTCGGCGGCGGCGCCCGGGTGTTCCTCAAGCGCGAGGACCTCAACCACACCGGGTCGCACAAGATCAACAACGTGCTGGGGCAGGCCCTGCTCGTCAAGCGCATGGGCAAGAAGCGCGTCATCGCGGAGACGGGCGCGGGCCAGCACGGCGTGGCGACCGCGACGGCTGCCGCCCTGATGGACCTCGAGTGCACCGTGTACATGGGCGAGGAGGACACCCGGCGCCAGGCGCTGAACGTCGCCCGGATGCGGCTGCTGGGAGCCGAGGTCGTCCCCGTCGCGATCGGCACCCGCACGCTCAAGGACGCCATCAACGAGGCGCTGCGCGACTGGGTCGCCAACGTCGAGACGACCCACTACCTGCTGGGCACGGTCACCGGCCCGCACCCGTTCCCCGAGATGGTCCGCGACTTCCACAAGGTCATCGGCGAGGAGGCGAAGCAGCAGCTCGCCGAGGAGGTCGGCCGGCTTCCGGACGCCGTCGCCGCGTGCGTGGGCGGCGGCTCGAACGCGATGGGCATCTTCAACGCGTTCCTCGACGACCCGCAGGTGCGGCTGTTCGGCTTCGAGGCGGGTGGCGAGGGCGTCTCCTCGGGCCGCCACTCGGCCAGGTTCAGCGGCGGCGCCCCCGGGGTGCTGCACGGCGCGCTGTCCTTCCTGCTGCAGGACGAGGACGGCCAGACGCTGCCCAGCCACTCGATCTCCGCGGGGCTCGACTACCCGAGCGTCGGCCCCGAGCACGCGTGGCTGAACGAGATCGGCCGGGTGTCCTACCAGCCCGTCACCGACACCGAGGCGATGGACGCGTTCCGGCTGCTCTGCCGCACCGAGGGCATCATCCCGGCGATCGAGTCCGCGCACGCTCTCGCGGGCGCGCTGCGGCTCGGCGCCGAGGCGGCCACGTGGGACGTGCCCGACGGGCAGGCTCCGGTGATCCTGGTGAACCTGTCCGGCCGTGGGGACAAGGACGTGGCCACGGCCGCGCGCTGGTTCGGGCTGATCGACGACGAGACCGGCACGACGTCAGACGAGGGAGTGCAGCTGTGAGCGTGCTCGACACGACGGACCGCGCTGACGCTGCCGTGAGCCCCACGGGCTCGCGGCTCACCGCCCTCGCGGAGGGCGCGGACGGGTCCCCGGGCCGCGCGGCGCTGATCGGCTACCTCCCCGTGGGCTACCCGGACGTCGCCCGCTCCGTCGAGGCGGCGCGGACCATGGTGGGCGCCGGCGTCGACATCGTCGAGCTGGGCGTGCCGTACTCCGACCCCGTGATGGACGGGCCCACCATCCAGCACGCCGTCGAGCACGCGCTCGCCGGCGGCGTCAAGGTGCGTGACGTCCTCTCCTCAGTCGAGCAGGTGGCCGAGGCCGGCGCTCCCGTGCTGGTGATGACGTACTGGAACCTGGTCATGCGCTACGGGATCGAGGCGTTCGCGCGCGACTTGGCAGCGGCCGGCGGCGCCGGCCTCATCACCCCGGACCTGATCCCCGACGAGGCGTCGCGCTGGATCGCCGCCTCGGACGAGCACGGCCTTGACCGCGTGTTCCTGGTCGCCCCGAGCTCCACCCCCGAGCGACTGGCGCGCACGGCGGCGGCGTCACGAGGCTTCGTGTACGCGGCCTCCACGATGGGTGTCACGGGGGAGCGCGCCACGGTCGGCGACCGGGCCGCCCAGCTCGTCGCCGACACCCGGAGCGCCGGGGCCGGGCACGTGTGCGTCGGACTCGGCGTCTCGCGCGCCGAGCAGGCGGCCGAGGTGGCCTCCTACGCCGACGGTGTCATCGTCGGGTCCGCACTGGTGCGCGCGGTGCAGGAGGTGGAGTCCGACCCGACGCGCGGGATGGACCGCCTCGCCGAGGTCACCGCGGAGCTGGCCGCCGGCGTGCGGGGGGCGCGCCGGTGACGACGCTCGCGGCCTTGATCGCCCCCGCGGCCATCCCCAGCCCTCCCGTCGCGGAATGGCACCTGGGGCCGTTCCCGCTGCGCGCGTACGCGCTCGCGATCCTCGCGGGGATCGTCGTGGCGGTGCTCATGACCCAGCGGCGGTGGGTGGCTCGGGGCGGCGACGCGGACGACGTCCTCGAGATCGCGTTCTGGGCGGTGCCCTTCGGCATCGTCGGTGGGCGGATCTACCACGTGTTCAGCTCGCCCGACGCTTACTTCGGCGCGGGCGGCGACCCCTGGAAGGCGCTCGCCATCTGGGAGGGCGGGCTTGGGATCTGGGGCGCCGTCGCGTTCGGCGCCGTGGGCGCCTGGATCGGCTGCCGCCGGCAAGGCGTGCGGCTGGCCCCGTTCGCCGACGCCGTCGCCCCCGGGCTGCTGGTCGCGCAGGCCATCGGCCGGCTCGGCAACTGGTTCAACCAGGAGCTGTTCGGCGCGGAGACGACGCTGCCGTGGGGCCTGCGCATCGACGACGCCCACCTGCCGCTCGGGTACGAGTCCGGCACGCTGTTCCATCCGACGTTCCTCTACGAGCTGTTGTGGAACCTCGCGGGCGCCGCGGTGCTCATCTGGGCCGACCGGCGGTGGCGGCTCGGCCACGGGCGGGTCTTCTGGCTGTACGTGATGATCTACACCACGGGCCGTCTGTGGATCGAGCTGCTGCGCATCGACCCGGCCGAGACGATCGGGCCTTTCCGGCTGAACGTCTGGACGTCGCTCGTGGTGGGGGTCGGCGCGCTGGTAGCGTTCATCCTGGTCGGACGTCGGCATCCTGGACGCGAGACGACTCTCCTGCTGAGGACCCCCGCAGCGCAGGAGGAAGAGGACAACGCATCAGAGAACGCCCGCTGACCGCAGGCGCGTGGTGCGGGATTCTCGCCGCGACGATGTGACCTGCCTCTCGCGAGGGGATATCGTCGCGTGACGTTCGGGCCAATGGCGACCCCACGTTTCCCTTCATGTTGTCGCTACGCCCCGAACTCGGGGTCTTTGAGGACGGTGCTGATGTCCACGTCGCCCGTGACCCCCGGCACGCTCCGCGCGCCGGTGTCGCAGGGTCTCTATGACCCCGCGGCCGAGCACGACGCCTGCGGGTTCGCCTTCGTGGCGACCCTGCGCGGCACCCCCGGCCGCGACATCGTCGACGCCGGGCTGACGGCCCTGCTCAACCTCGATCACCGTGGCGCGGTCGGCGCCGAGAAGGACTCCGGCGACGGCGCCGGCATCCTCACGCAGATTCCCGACGCCTTCCTGCGGGACGTCGTCGACGCCGAGCTCCCGCCCGCCGGGCACTACGCCATCGGGATGGCCTTCCTGCCGGTCGAGCCGGCCGAGCAGGCGGCCGCGGTGCGCGCGATCGAGGCGATCGCCGCCGAGGAGAAGCTCGACGTGCTGGCGTGGCGCGACATCGCGGTCACCGCCGACCTGGTGGGGCCCACGGCCCGCGCGTCGATGCCCGCCTTCAAGCACCTGGTGGTGGCGGACCCGTCCCGCGAGCTGTCGGGGCTCGAGCTCGACCGCCGCGCGTTCCGGCTGCGCAAGCGCTCCGAGCGGGAGCTGGGGGTGTACTTCGCGTCGCTCTCGGCGCGGACCCTCACCTACAAGGGGATGCTCACCACCGCGCAGCTCGAGCCGTTCTTCGCCGACCTGTCGGACCCCCGGTACGCGAGCGAGCTGGCGCTGGTCCACTCCCGCTTCTCCACGAACACCTTCCCCTCGTGGCCGCTCGCGCAGCCCTTCCGGATCGTGGCGCACAACGGCGAGATCAACACGGTGCGCGGCAACCGCAACTGGATGGCGGCGCGCGAGGGCATGCTCTCGAGCGAGCTGCTCGGCGACCTCACCCCGCTGCTGCCCGTCTGCACGCCAGGCGGGTCGGACTCGGGGAGCTTCGACGAGGTGCTCGAGCTGCTGCACCTCGCGGGCCGCTCGCTCCCGCACGCGGTGATGATGATGATCCCGGAGGCGTGGGAGAACCACGCCCAGATGGACCCCGAGCGCCGGGCGTTCTACGAGTACCACGCGTCCTTGATGGAGCCGTGGGACGGCCCCGCGGCGATGACCTTCACCGACGGCACGCTGATCGGCTCGGTCCAGGACCGCAACGGCCTGCGCCCCGGCCGGTACTGGGTGACCGAGGACGGGCTCGTCGTGATGGCCTCCGAGGCCGGCGTGCTGGACCTGGACCCGGCGTCGATCGTGCGCAAGGGCCGGCTCGAGCCCGGCCGCATGTTCCTGGTGGACACCGGCAGGGGCCGGATCATCGAGGACGAGGACGTCAAGGCCCAGCTCGCGGCCCAGCGGCCGTACGCGCAGTGGGTGCGGGACAACTCGATCTACCTGGACCAGCTGCCCGAGCGCGAGCACGTGGCGCACTCCACCGCGTCGGTGCGGCGCCGGCAGCGCGCCTTCGGCTACACCGAGGAGGAGCTCAAGGTCATCTTGAGCCCAATCGCGGCCACGGGCGCCGAGCCGCTGGGCGCGATGGGCTCGGACACGCCGGTCGCGGTGCTGTCGACCCGCCCGCGGCTGCTGTTCGACTACTTCACGCAGATGTTCGCGCAGGTCACGAACCCGCCGCTCGACGCGATCCGCGAGGAGCTGGTCACCGCGATCGGCGGGGCCATCGGGCCGGAGCCGAACCTGCTCGAGGACCTCCCCGAGCACGCGCGCAAGCTCGTCCTCCCGTTCCCGGTCATCGACAACGACGCGCTCGCGAAGATCGTCCGGATCGACAAGGACCCGCGGCTCGCCGGGATCTTCCGCTCGGTGATCGTGCGCGGCCTGTACAAGGTCGACGGCGGGGGAGCAGCCCTCGAGCGGCGCCTCGAGGAGATCTTCGCCGAGGTCGACCAGGCGGTGGCCGACGGCGTCAGCTTCATCGTGCTGTCCGACCGCGACGGCGACGCCGACCTGGCCCCGATCCCGTCTCTCCTGCTCTCGAGCGCGGTGCACCACCACCTGCTGCGCCGGCACACCCGCACGCAGGTCTCACTGGTGGTCGAGTCGGGCGACGTCCGCGAGGTCCACCACGCGGCGCTGCTGATCGGCTACGGGGCGGCCGCGGTCAACCCGTACCTCGCGATGGAGACCGTCGAGGACCTGGCGCGCAGCGGCTACCTGCCGGGGGTGAGCCCGGAGCAGGCCGTCAAGAACCTGATCAAGGCGCTCGGCAAGGGCGTGCTGAAGGTCATGTCGAAGATGGGCATCTCGACGATCGCGTCGTACCGCGGCGCCCAGGTCTTCGAGGCCATCGGCCTGTCGCACGCCCTGGTCGACCGCTACTTCACGGGCACCACGAGCCGCCTGGGCGGCGTGGGCCTGGACGTCATCGCGGCCGAGGTCGCGGCCCGCCACGCCGACGCGTACCCGGCCAGCGGGAACCGGCAGCCGCACCAGCGCCTCGCGGTGGGCGGCGAGTACCAGTGGCGACGTGACGGCGAGGAGCACCTGTTCGACCCGGAGACGGTCTTCCGGCTGCAGCACTCGACGCGGACCCGCCAGTTCGACGTGTTCCGCGAGTACTCCCAGCGGGTGGACGAGCAGTCCGCGCGCCTGATGACGCTGCGCGGCCTGCTGCGTTTCAAGGAGGGCGAGCGCGCGCCGGTGCCGATCGACGAGGTCGAGCCCGTCAGCGAGATCGTCAAGCGGTTCAACACGGGCGCCATGTCCTACGGCTCGATCTCGGCCGAGGCGCACGAGACGCTCGCGATCGCGATGAACCGGATCGGCGCGCGCTCGAACACCGGCGAGGGCGGCGAGGACCCCGAGCGGCTGCACGACCCCGAGCGGCGTAGCGCGATCAAGCAGATCGCGTCGGGCCGGTTCGGCGTCACCTCGGAGTACCTGACGTTCGCCGACGACATCCAGATCAAGCTCGCGCAGGGCGCGAAGCCCGGCGAGGGCGGGCAGCTGCCCGGGCACAAGGTGTACCCGTGGGTCGCCAAGACCCGGCACTCGACGCCGGGCGTGGGGCTCATCTCGCCGCCCCCGCACCACGACATCTACTCGATCGAGGACCTCGCCCAGCTCATCCACGACGCGAAGAACGCGAACCCGTCGGCCCGGATCCACACCAAGCTCGTGAGCGAGTTCGGGGTGGGCACGGTCGCCGCCGGGGTCGCGAAGGCGCACTCGGACGTGGTCCTCATCTCGGGCCACGACGGCGGCACGGGCGCGAGCCCGCTGACGTCGCTCAAGCACGCGGGCACACCGTGGGAGATCGGCCTGGCCGAGACCCAGCAGACGCTCGTCCTCAACAACCTGCGCGACCGCGTGGTGGTGCAGGTCGACGGCCAGCTCAAGACGGGCCGGGACGTGGTGATCGGCGCGCTGCTCGGCGCCGAGGAGTTCGGCTTCGCGACCGCGCCGCTGGTGGTCTCGGGCTGCGTGATGATGCGCGTGTGCCACCTGGACACCTGCCCGGTGGGCGTCGCCACGCAGAACCCCGAGCTGCGGTCACGGTTCACCGGCAAGCCGGAGTTCGTGGTCACGTTCTTCGAGTACATCGCCCAGGAGGTCCGCGAGATCCTCGCGAGCCTCGGCTTCCGGAGCATCCTCGAGGCGGTGGGCCACGTCGAGCTGCTCGACACCCGCACGGCCATCGAGCACTGGAAGGCGGAAGGGCTCGACCTGGGCCCGGTGCTGGCCGTCCCGGAGCCTGTCGAGGGCTCGGCGCTGCACCACACCCGCCTGCAGGACCACGGTTTGGAGCGCGCGCTGGACAACCAGTTCATCGCGCTGGCCGCCGACGCGCTCGAGAACCGCACGCCGGTGCGGATCGAGCTGCCGGTGCGCAACGTCAACCGGACGGTCGGGACGATGCTCGGCCACGAGGTCACCCGTCGGCACGGAGGAGCGGGCCTGCCCGACGGCACGATCGACGTGACGCTGACCGGATCGGCCGGGCAGTCGTTCGGCGCCTTCCTGCCGCGGGGCGTCACGTTGAGGCTGTTCGGCGACGCGAACGACTACGTCGGCAAGGGCTTGTCCGGCGGGCGGATCGTGGTGCGCCCGGACCGCAACGCCGTGCTCTCGGGCGGCAACAACGTGGTCGCGGGCAACGTGATCGGCTACGGCGCGACCTCGGGCGAGATGTTCGTCCGCGGGCTGACCGGTGAGCGCTTCGCGGTGCGGAACTCCGGGGCGACGCTCGTCGTCGAGGGCGTCGGGGACCACGGCTGCGAGTACATGACCGGGGGCGTCGTGCTGGTGCTCGGGCCCACCGGCCGCAACTTCGCGGCGGGGATGTCCGGCGGCAGCGCGTACCTGCTGGACGCCGACCCCGCGCTCCTGAACACGGCGGCGTTGTCCTCGGGCGAGCTGTCGCTCGAGCCCTTGGGCGACGAGGACGCCGCACTCGTCGAGGAGCTGCTGCGCCGCCACCTGGCGGAGACCGGGTCCCCGGTCGCGGAGGAGCTGCTGGCCGACCCGGAGGCGACCCGGGCCCGTGTCACGCGCGTCCTGCCGACGGAGTACGCCCGCATGCGCCGCGCGCTCGCCCAGGCGGAGGCCGACGGCCTCGACCCTGCGGCGCCCGGCGTCTGGAACGAGATCTTGGAGGTGGCACGTGGCTGACCCGCATGGCTTCCTGAAGGTGCGGGAGCGCGAGCTGCCCGCCAACCGTCCCGTCCCGGTGCGCCTCATGGACTGGCGTGAGGTGCATGAGCACCGCGCCGGTCACCCCGAGGACACCGCAGTGCTGACCAGCCAGGCTGGCCGCTGCATGGACTGCGGCATCCCGTTCTGCCACAACGGCTGCCCCCTCGGGAACCTGATCCCCGAGTGGAACGACCTGGTGTGGCGCGAGCAGTGGGCCGACGCGAGCGAGCGTCTGCACGCGACGAACAACTTCCCGGAGTTCACCGGCCGGATCTGCCCCGCGCCGTGCGAGAGCAGCTGCGTGCTGGGCATCAACCAGCCGCCGGTGACCATCAAGAACGTCGAGGTCTCGATCATCGACGAGGCGTTCGACCGCGGCCTGGTGCACCCGCAGGTGCCGCAGCGCCTCACCGGACACACCGTCGCCGTCGTGGGCTCAGGTCCTGCCGGCCTCGCGGCCGCGCAGCAGCTGACCCGCGCGGGCCACACCGTGGCGGTGTTCGAGCGGGACGACGCGATCGGCGGGCTGCTGCGCTACGGCGTGCCCGACTTCAAGCTGGAGAAGCGGCACATCGACCGCCGGCTGGACCAGATGCGCGCCGAGGGCACCCGGTTCCGCCCTGGCGTGGAGATCGGACGCGACATCACGTGGGCCGACCTGCGGGCCCGGTTCGACGCGGTGGTCGTCGCGACCGGCGCCACGGCGCCTCGCGAGCTGCGCGTCCCGGGCGTCGAGCTCGACGGCGTGCACGTCGCGATGGACTACCTGCACCAGGCGAACGCCGTGGTCGCGGGGCACGAGGTCCCCGACCAGATCGTCGCCACCGGCAAGCACGTCATCATCATCGGCGGCGGTGACACGGGCTCCGACTGCCTGGGCACGGCGCTGCGCCAGGGCGCCGCGTCGGTGACCACGTTGGCGATCGGCAAGCGCCCGCCCTCGGAGCGCCCCGAGAACCAGCCGTGGCCCACCGACCCGATCCTCTTCGAGGTCTCCACGTCGCACGAGGAGGGCGGGGAGCGCGACTACCTGGCCTCCACCGTGGCGTTCCTCGGCGGTGAGGGCGAGGACGCCGGCCGCGTCCGCGCGCTCCGGCTCGCCACGACCGAGTACCTGCCTGACGGCCGACGGGTCCCGACCCCCGGCACCGAGCGGGACATCCCCGCCGACCTCGTGCTCATCGCGATGGGCTTCACCGGGCCGGAGACGGCTGAGATCGTCGAGCAGACCGGCGTCGCGCTGACCCCGCGCGGGCTGGTGGAGCGCTCGGAAGACTTCGCCACGTCGCTTCCCGGAGTGTTCGTGGCAGGCGACGCCGGGCGCGGTCAGTCGCTCATCGTCTGGGCCATCGCCGAGGGCCGTGCGGCCGCGGCGGCCGTCGACACCTATCTCGCAGGCAGCACCGAGCTCCCTGCTCCGGTCACCGCGCGCACCATGGCGCTGCGACCGTAAAACCCCTGATCAACGTCATTACCGGTCGGTGGGAACGCAGACCGGGACGTTCGGTCCCGAACCAGTTCCCCACGAAAGGCCTAGGCTTGCCCCATGCGTAGAGCAAAGATCGTCTGCACCATTGGACCCGTCACGGAGTCCGCCGAACAGATCCAGGCGCTTGTCGACGCCGGCATGGACGTCGCGCGACTGAACCGCAGCCACGGTGACACCGAGGTGCACCAGCGGGTCTACGAGAACGTGCGCGCCGCCGCTCAGGCGTCCGGGCGTTCCGTGGCCGTGCTGGTCGACCTCCAGGGCCCCAAGATCCGTCTGGGCCGGTTCGCCGACGGCAAGCACGAGCTGGCCGAGGGTGACATCTTCACCATCACCACCGAGGACGTGCCCGGCACCAAGGAGCTCGTCTCCACCACGCACAAGGGCCTGCCGAACGACGCCCGCGTGGGCGACCCCATCCTCATCGACGACGGCCGCGTGCTCGTGCGCGTCATCGAGGTCGACGGCCCCCGCGTCGTCACCCGCGTCGAGGTCGGCGGCCCCGTCTCGAACAACAAGGGCCTGAACCTCCCGGGCGTCGCGGTCTCCGTGCCCGCGATGAGCGACAAGGACGAGGCGGACCTCCGCTGGGCCATCCGGATCGGCGCCGACATCATCGCGCTGTCGTTCGTGCGCAGCGCGGCCGACTACGACGACGTCCGCCGGATCATGGAGGAGGAGGGCCGCGTCCTCCCCGTCATCGCCAAGATCGAGAAGCCGCAGGCCGTCGAGAACCTCGTCGAGATCGTCGCCGCGTTCGACGGCATCATGGTCGCCCGTGGCGACCTGGGCGTCGAGCTGCCGCTCGAGCAGGTCCCGCTGGTGCAGAAGCGCGCCGTCGAGCTGGCCCGTCGTTCGGCCAAGCCCGTCATCGTCGCCACGCAGGTGCTCGAGTCGATGATCTCCGCGCCGCGTCCGACGCGCGCCGAGGCCTCCGACTGCGCCAACGCGGTGCTCGACGGCGCGGACGCGGTCATGCTCTCGGGCGAGACCAGCGTCGGCGAGTACCCGATCGAGGCCGTGCGCACCATGGCGCGGATCATCGAGAACACCGAGGAGCTGGGCCGGGAGCGCATCGCGCCCCTCGGCTCGACCCCGCACACCCGGGGCGGCGCCATCACGCGTGCCGCCGCGGAGATCGGCGAGACGCTGGACGTCAAGTACCTCGTGACGTTCACGCAGTCGGGCGACTCGGCCCGTCGCATGTCCCGTCTGCGCTCCTCCATCCCGCTGCTGGCGTTCACGCCGGAGCGCCCGGTGCGCAACGTGCTGTCGCTGAGCTGGGGCGTCCAGTCCTACGAGGTGCCCTCGGTCGAGAGCACCGACGCGATGGTCAAGCAGGTCGACACGACGCTGCGCGCCAACGGACTCGCTGAGGTCGGCGACTACGTCGTCGTCGTCGCCGGCACGCCGGTGGGCGAGGTCGGCTCGACGAACTCGATCGTCGTGCACAAGATCGGTGACGAGGAGAGCGGCTCCGGCCGCATCGCCTGACCCACCGCTCCACGCTGACGCGAGCCCCCCGGGACCTGTCCCGGGGGGCTCGCCTCGTCTGGAACGGCCAGCGCGGGGCTCAGCCGGGCGCGACCCCGGCCTCGGCGGCGCCCGCCGGCTCGCGCCGCTGCGCGCCCGCGCCGGGCACGGACCGGCGGTCGGGGCCGGTGTACACGCTCAGCGGCCGGATCAGCGCGTTGCTGGCGACCTGCTCGCGCACGTGGGCGGTCCAGCCCACGACCCGGCTGGCGGCGAACAGCGGGGTGAACGTGGGGGTGTCGAACCCCATGAGGTGGTAGGCGGGCCCCGTCGGGTAGTCGAGGTTCGGCAGGATGCCGGTGCGCTCGGCCATCCCCCGCTCGAGGGCCGCGTACATCGCGCCGAGGCCCTCCGGGTCGTCCAGGGCCAAGAGCTCGTCGAGCGCCGCCTTCATCGTCGGCACGCGGGAGTCGCCCGAGCGGTAGACGCGGTGGCCGAAGCCCATCACCTTCTGCTTGCGGGCCAGCGCCGCGTCGAGCCACTCCTCGACCCGGTCGGGGGAGCCGATCTCCCTGAACGTCGCCATCACCGCCTCGTTCGCCCCGCCGTGGAGCGAGCCCTTGAGCGCCCCCACGGCCGCGGTGACCGCGGAGTGCAGGTCGGAGAGGGTCGAGGCGACGACCCGGGCGGTGAAGGTCGACGCGTTGAAGGAGTGCTCGGCGTACAGAACCATCGACACCTCGAACGCGTTGACGACCGCCGCCGGCGGCACGTGCCCGAAGGTCATGTGCAGGAAGTTCTCCGCGTACCCGAGGTCGGGCCGGGGGTCGACCGCATCGAGGCCGTGCCGGCGGCGCTGGTCGAGGGCCACGACGGTGGGCAGCTGCGCCATGAGGTCCTGCGCGCGGGCGAGGTCGGCCTCGGGGGACCGGTCCTCCCACGTGGCGTCGTGCGCCCCGATGACGCTGACCGCCGTGCGCACCACGTCCATCGGGTGGGCGGTGAGCGGCAGGGCGAGGACAGTCTCCATGACCTCGTCGGGGAGCGAGCGGCGGGAGCGCTCCGCCAGGCGCATCCGCTCGAGCTCGGCGGCGTCAGGCAGCTCGCCGTGCCAGAGCAGATAGGCGACCTCCTCGAAGGACCGGTGGCCGGCGAGCTCCTGGACGGGGTAGCCGCGGTACAGCAGGGAGTTGCTGGCGGGGTCCACCGAGGAGATCTCGGTGGAGTCCACCGTGACCCCGGCCAGGCCCCGGTGGATCTGGGGCTCGGGGGGTGCGGTGCTCGGGGCGGGGGGTGTGGTGCTCTCGTCGGTCATCGGGGCCTCCATCGTCGTGGTGACGTCGCGGTGCGCCTGAGCTGTTAGAGCCGGAAGTGGTCGATCTCGGTGTCGAACGCGTCGTAGCCGGTGTAGTCGACGAGCTCGTAGAGCTCGCGGCGGTGCTGCATGCGGTCCAGCAGCGCGGCTTGCGTGCCCGACTCGCGGATCTCGTCCAGGCCGGCCGCCGCGGCGCCCATGGCGAGGCGCAGCAGCGTGACCGGGTAGATCACCAGGTTGTACCCGAGGTCGGCGAGCTGCTCGGCGGTGAGGAGCTCGCCCTTGCCGAACTCGGTCATGTTCGCGAGCAGCGGGACGTCGACCGCGGCCCGGAAGGCCTCGAGCTCGCGTGGCCCGAGCAGCGCCTCGGGGAAGATGGCGTCGGCCCCCGCCTCGACGTACGCGCGGGCGCGGTCGATCGCCGCCGGAAGCCCCTCGACGGCGCGCACGTCCGTGCGAGCCATCACCAGGAAGTCCGGGTCGCGGCGGCCGGCCACGGCGGCGCGCACGCGCTGCACGGCTGTGGCCAGGTCCACCACCTGCTTGCCGTCGAGGTGCCCGCACCGCTTCGGGTTGACCTGGTCCTCGATGTGGCATCCCGCGACGCCGGCGTCCTCGAGGGCCTGCACGGTCCGGGCCACGTTCATCGGCTCCCCGAACCCGGTGTCGGCGTCGACGAGGGTGGGCAGCGACGTCATCCGGGCGATCTGCCCGGCGCGGGTCGCGACCTCCGTGGCGGTGGTGAGCCCGATGTCCGGCAGCCCGAGGTCCGCGGCGATCACGGCGCCGGACACGTACACGCCGTCGAACCCCTTCGCCTCGATCAGCCGGGCGGCGAGCGGGTTGAACGCGCCGGGCATCTGCAGCAGTTCGCCGCTCGCGAGGCGTTCGCGCAGGGCCCGTCGCCGCGCGCCGGGGGTGGCGTCCGTGTAGAGCATCAGAACAGCCCTCCTGGGGTGGGGAGCCCGTCGAGCAGCCCGGGCGGGGCGGTGAGGTGCACCCCGGCCAGCTCCGAGGGGCGCAACGAGGGCAGGCGCTCGACCGCGGCGAGGAACCTCTCGACCTCGGCCTCGTCCACGCTGTGCCGTGCGAGGTCGCGGAGCTTGCCGATGTACTGCGGCCGGGCGAACGGCCTCGCTCCCAGGGGGTGGGCGTCGGCCACCGCGATCTCCTCGCTGATCTGCGACCCGTTCGCGAGGTCCACGACGAGCCTGCCGCCGAACGCCTTCTCCCGCGGGTCAGTGGCGTGGTAGCGCCGGGTCCACTCGGGGTCCTCCACGGTGGTGATCCGCTGCCACAGCGCCACCGTGTCGGGGCGGTGCGCGCGGTCAGGGCTGTAGGAGTCGACGTGGTGCCAGGCGCCGTCCTGGAGGGCGACGGCCAGGATGTAGGGGATCGAGTGGTCGAGCGTCTCGCGGGAGGCGTCCGGATCGTACTTCTGCGGGTCGTTCGCCCCCGACCCGATCACGTGATGGGTGTGGTGGGAGGTGTGCAGCACGATCGAGCGGACCTGCTCGGGGTCGGCTGCCTCGGGGTGCTCGCGGTTCAGGCGCCGGGCCAGGTCGATGAGCGCCTGCGACTGGTACTCGGCCGAGTGCTCCTTGGTGTACGTCTCGAGGATCGCGCGCCTCGGCTCGCCGGGGGCGGGCAGCCGCACGTCGTACTCAGCCGTGGGCCCGTCGAGCAGCCACGCGATCACCCCGTCCTCGCCCTCGTAGATGGGGGTGGGCGAGGTCTGGCCCCGCATCGCGCGGTCGACCGCCTCGACGGCGGCCTTGCCCGCGAACGCGGGCGCGTAGGCCTTCCACGAGGAGATCTCGCCCTTGCGGGACTGGCGGGTGGCCGTCGAGGTGTGCACCGCCTGCCCGATGGCCTGGAACGTCGCCTCGGGCGGCAGGCGCAGCAACGCGCCCAGCCCGGCGGCCACCGCCGGCGCGAGGTGGGCGACGTGGTCGATCTTGTGGCGGTGCAGGCTGATCGACCGCACGAGCGCGACCTGGACCTCGTACGCGGTGGCGATCGCGCGCACCAGGTCCGCGCCCGACGAGCCGACGTGATGGGCCACCGCGAGCAGCGGCGGGATGGTGTCACCCGGGTGGGAGTAGTCGGCGGCGAGGAAGGTGTCGTGGTAGTCGAGCTCGCGTACGGCGACCCCGTCGGCCCACGCCGCCCACTCGGGGCTGGTGCGCTGGGCGGGGTCGACGCCGAGCACCGGCGAGCCGGCGCCGCCGCGGGACGGGAGGTGGCTCAGGGCCTGGGCGCGCGCGGCGGTGACGGGCGGGCGGGCCAGCGATGCGGCGGCGACGGCCATGTCGTCGATGACCCGGTTCACCACCATGTCGGCGACGTCGTCGTCGACCGGCGTCAGGTCGGCGGCGACCAGGGCCAACGCCCAGGCGAGCTGGTCCTCGCGGGCGAGCCGGTCGCTGCTGGGACGCACACGGACGCTGTGCGCGATCACGCCGACGCCCCCGCGTGCTCGCGGCGTGGGCTCGTCGCGCGGGGATGGCCGCCCGGGTCGTGATCGTGGGACGCGGAGGCGAAGGCGGCGAGGACTTGGCGCAGGCTGTGGTGCAGGTGGACGGCGATCGCCTGCGCGGCCAGCGTCTCGTCCTGGGCCAGGATCGCCCGCACCACGACCAGGTGCTCGGCGGCGGCCGCGCGCAATCGGTCGGGGTCGTCGCGGGAGACCCGCCGGACGCGGACCAGGTGGGTGCGCACCCCGGCGAGGCTGGCCGTGAGGTACGGGCTCGCGGCTGCGTGGTCGATCGCCGCGTCGACGGCCTCCGCGACGGCGTAGTACGCGGCGTGGTGCGGGTCCGCGTCGTGCTGGAGGGAGCGGGGCGCGTCGTCGAGCGCCCGAGCGAGACGCTCGAACGGCGCAGGGTCCCGGCGGCGGGCAGCGAGCCGGACGGCGCGGTCCTCCAGGGCGCCGCGCAGCTCGAACAGCGCGCGGACGTCGGCCGCGCCCAGGTCCGCCACCACCGCGCCACGGGCGCCGTCGGCCCGGACCAGGCCCTCGCCGCGCAACCGGCTCAGCGCCTCGCGCAGCGGCGTCCGGGAGACCCCGAGGCGGGTGGACTGCTCCACCTCGCCGAGCGGGGTGCCGGGCGGCAGGGTCCAGTCGAGGATCTCAGCACGCAGCTGTGCGTGCGCCTTGCCGCTCGCGCGCATCCGGTCCTCCTCGATCGGGTGGACGGAACGTACCAACTTCGCGGTTCGGTGTATACAGCCCAGGGATGCCGGCGCGGGTCGCCCTCCCCGGGCCAGGGCCTCACGGTCGTGCGGGCCGCGGCTGGCGGGCCACGGCTGGCTGCGTTGTATACCGATCGGGGTGCGCCCGTCGGTGTCCATCGCCTGCAGGCCGTCGTCAGGGGGCGGTGAAGCCCACAGCCTTGTGGCTCCCGTCGCAGAACGGCTTGATCGCCGAGACCCCGCACCGGCACAGGGCCACCGTCGACCGCCGCCGTGGCGCCGGGTTCCCGTCCCCGTCCAGGATCTCGACGTCGCCGCGCACCAGCAGCGGGCCGTCGGGGCAGGCGGTGATGCGCGCCGCGGCACGCGGAGGGGGATCGGACGGGGTGGCCCCCGCGCGGGCGCTCACGCGCCCACCCGGGCGGCGGCCGCGAACGCGGGGGCGCCGGGCCGCAGCGAGGTCTCGCCGCGGCCCCACGCGTCGAGCATGTGCTCCGCCACCAAGTCGTCCAGCAGCAGGCACGCCGCGGCCCCGAACAGGATGTCCGGCAGCAGCGCCGGCTCGTCCTGCGCCAGCCGGCCGGCCAGGTCGCGGCCCGCGATCTGCTCGTGCACCGCGTCGGCCTCGACGTGCTCGTCGAAATAGTCGGTGGTGCCCTCGTCGTGGCCGAGTCGGCGGAACCCGTTGCCGTACAGGCGGTTGGGGAGCGAGGACGTCATCTCGAACGCGGCGAGGTGGCCCGCTATCGCCCCCCGCAGTCGGCGGTGCAGGCCGAACAGCGACATCGCGTTCACCGACGCGAGCGTGATCGCGGGCGCGCGATCGACGTACCGCCCGTAGGAGTCGTCGAGGCCGAGGCCCCGCATGGTCCGGGCGAACAGGGCCGAGTGCATCCGCGCGGGGTTCCCGCCGCCGTACTCGTCGGCCTGGATCTCCACCAGCGCGGCCTTCGGGTGGCCGGCGAGCCGGGGGATGGCCCACGTGTGCGGGTCGGCCTCCTTGAGCTGGTACACCGACCGGTGCATCAGGAGCTCCGCGAGCTGTCCCTCGTCCGCGTGCTTGGCGATGTGGGACGCCAGGCCGGGCTTGCCCGGGGCGGTGAGCTCGAACAGCGCGGCCGCCACGGCGGCTGCCGTGGGCTCGACGCCCTGGGGCGGCGTCGCGCGTCCGCGCAGCACAGCCTCGAGCTCCGCTTCGATGAGGGCGCGTGACCGGATGAGGCGAGGCTCCCACTCCCAGCGGTCGTCGACGTGGTCGAACCCGCGGTAGTGCAGCTCGTACAGGCAGTACAGGGCCAGCTGGAGGTCCTCGTCGCGCAGCAGGTCGGGCGAGGCGTCCACGGCGTCGCGGACCAGGTCCTCGGGCAGCGGGGCGGCGGCCGCCCCGGGCGGGCAGCTCAGTGCCTCGATGAGGGTCTCGCTCACTGGTCCACGGGGCGGGGGGATGCGCATGGGGTCTCCACAGGGTGCGTTCTCGCCGGTCATGCGGTCGACCGGGTCGGTCCTCCAGGGTGGCGCAGTCTGCCCGGCGCGCAACCGGGGGCGACGGACGGCCGCGGTGTTCACCCGGCCGCTCATCCGAGCGCCGCGGCGGAGCACTGGCGGCGGCTCAGCGGGCGAGCCGCTCCACCACCGCGCCGTACACGCGGGGGAGCGCCACCGCGGCCGGGACGATCCCGGCCCTGAGCGGCGAGTGCGCCGCGCGCAGCAGGCCCGAGGTCAGCACGCGGTAGTCGTGCGTCGCCTCCGACCATGCCGCCTCGTAGGCGTCGGGGCCCTCGTCGAGCGTGGCCACCGCCGCGCGGGCCTGCGCGAGGCCCACCCGGATGCCCTCGCCGGTGAGGGCGTCGACGTAACCGGCGGCGTCACCGACCAGCCGCACCCGACCCGCTGTGCGCCGCCGCGCGACCTGGCGCAACGGCCCCGCGCCGCGCAGCGTGCCGACCGGGACGGCGTCGCGCAGGCGCGCCGCCAGGTCCGGAAGGCCGGCGAGTGACTCCTGGTAGCCCGTGCCGGGCGGCCCGAGCAGCGCCACCCCGACCAGGTCCGGGCCCACAGGTGTCACGTACGCCTCCGAGGACCGCGACCAGTGCACCTCGACGACGTCGCTCCACGGCGCCCTGCGGTAGTGCCGGCGCAGCCCGAACCGCCGCACGGCGCGATCGGCCGCGGCTCGGTCGTCGAGCCCCACGAGCTGGCGCACCCGCGAGTGCAGCCCGTCGCACGCCAGTAGCCAGCGCGCGTCGACCCCGCCCGCGCTGACCGTGGCCGGTCCCTGCTCGATCCGCGTCACCCGCTCATGGCGGACGATCACGCCGAGCTGCACCGCGCGCACGGCCAGCGCGACGTGGAGCTGGGTGCGCCTGGCGCCCAGGCCGGGCCCGTCGGCGAACCGGTGCTCGGCACGCCGCGCGCCGCTCACGTAGGCGATGCCCGCGAGGGGGAACCCCATCGGGCGCACGCCGAGCCGCTCGAGCGCCCGCACGGCCCCGGGCATGAGGCCCTCGCCGCACGCCTTGTCGATCACCCCGCGTCGGGCCTCCAGCACCACGACGTCCAAGCCCGCCAGCCGCGCCTCGATCGCCGCCGCGAGGCCCACCGGGCCGCCGCCGACGACCAGCACGTCGACGAGCGGGCTCACCGCGCCGCGGAGGCCGCCGGGGCCGCGGACAGCGCCCGCTCCTCGGCGGGGATCCGGAACCCGAGCAGCAGCACCGCGTTGAGCACCGTGAAACCGGCCGCCGTGATCCAGGCGGAGTGGACGAGCGGGAGCGCCGCGCCCTCGAGGGCCACCGCCACGTAGTTGGGGTGCCGCAGCCACCGGTACGGTCCGCGCGCCACCAGCGAGAGCCCTGGCACCACGATGATGCGCGTGTTCCACTGCGGCCCGAGCGTGGCGACACACCACCAGCGCAGCGCCTGGCTGGCCAGCACCGCCACGAGGGCGGCGAGCCCCCACCGTGCGTCGAACTCCCGTCCCGACCAGAACGCCTCCGCCACGCACGCCGCCAGGAGCCCGGTGTGCAGCACCACCATCGGCGGGTAGTGGCCGCGTCCCGACTCAACCCCTCCCCGGGCGAACGCCCACGCCGCATTGCGTTGCGCGACCGCCAGCTCGATGAGTCGCTCGACGGCCACGGCCGCCACCAGGAGCGTGAACAGGGCGAGGGGGGTCATGACAGTCCTTCCCATCGGAGCAGCAGGAGCTCGGAGCTGACGCCCGGGCCCAGGGCGAGCAGCACCACCGGTGACCCCGGGGGCGCGCATGAGGTGGAGGAGAGCGCGTCGGCCAGCACGTGCAGCACGCCGGACGACGAGAGGTTGCCCGCGCGCGAGAGCACACCGCGGCTGAGGCGCAGGGCGTCCGGCTCCAGGCCGATCGCGCGGCCCACCGCGTCGAGGATCTTGGGGCCGCCGGAGTGCACCAGCCACGCCGCGACATCCGAGGCGACCAACCCGTGAGCGCCCAGGAACTGCTCGGTCGCGTGCCCGAGCGACGCCTCGACGACCGCTGGCAGCGTCGGGGACAGCACGATCCGGAAGCCGGAGTCGACCACGTCCCAGCCGAGCAGGTCCTCGGTGCCGGGGAACAGCCAGCTGCGGGTTGCGGTGATCTGGGGGCCGGTGAGGCCCGCGCTCGCCGCCCGCTCGTCCCCGGCCACGACCACGGCCGTCGCGCCGTCGCCGAACAGCGCGCACGAGACGACGTTCGCCAGCGAGTCGTCGCCACGTTGGAGTGTGAGCGAGCACAGCTCGACCGAGACGAGGAGGGCGATGTCGGAGGGGTGGCCCAGCAGGTGGTCGTGCACCCGGGCCAGGCCCGCGGCGCCCGCCACGCAGCCCAGCCCGAAGACGGGGATGCGCTTGACGTCCGGCCGCATCCCGATGCGGCCCACGAGCAGCGCGTCGAGAGAGGGCGCCGCCACCCCGGTGATCGAGGTGAACATGATGAGGTCGACGTCGTCGGGCGCCAGGGAGGCGGACTTGAGCGCCTGCCGGACGGCCTCCTCGGCCAGGTCCAGCCCGACCGAGATGAACAGGTCGTTCGCCTGGCCGAACGACGTCAGGCCCGCGTACTGCTCGATGGGCAGGGCGAGGTGCCGGGTGGCGACGCCGCTGGCGGCGTTGAGCCGTCCGATCGCCCCGCGCCGGGCGGGATCGGCGCTCAGCAGGGGGCCGATGTGCTCCGTCACCGTCGCCTGCGAGTAGGCGTGCTCCGGGAGGACGGGCGCGACCGCGACAATCCGGGACATTCCGGCATCGTGTCACGACACGGCCCGGACGGCGCGCGCGGTCGTCGTGCCCCTACTCTCGGTGCCGGGGGTGGTGCGGATGTCGGAGGGCCTGGGAACCTCGAGCCCGGTGCGCGGTGAGCCCACGCGGGAGCCTCGCGCGGCGGGCGCGACGGGCGCGAACTCCGCCCCGGACCTCGGCGCTCGCGGCCTGCGGCGGCGTGCCGTGGCGCTGATGCTGGCCAGCCACCTGGGCCCGACGCTCGCGGTGACGTTGTTCGCGACCGCGCTGTGCGCCGGGATGGGGGCGCCGGCGACCACCTGGCTCGCGATGGCGGCCGCGGTGCTCGCCGGGCAGCTGTCGGTGGGCTGGTCGAACGACTGGGTCGACCATGCCCGGGACGTGCGCGCGGGCCGCGCCGACAAGCCCCTCGCGACCGGGCGGCTCGGGGTCGGCGCCGTCCGGGCGGCGGCGTGGAGCGCGTTGGCCGTGTGCGTCCCGCTGTCGTGGTCGCTGGGCTGGCGCTCGGGGGGCCTCCACCTGGTCGCGGTCGCGGGGGCGTGGGCCTACAACCTGTGGCTCAAGCGGACGGCTTGGTCCTGGCTGCCCTTCGCGGTCTCGTTCGGCCTGATCCCGGTGTTCACGGCGTTGGCCGTGCCCGGGCGGCCCACCCCGCCGTGGTGGGCGGTCGCCGCCGGCGCCCTGCTCGGGGTCGGGGCCCATCTGGTCAATGTGGTGCCCGACCTCGAGGACGACGCCGCCACCGGTGTCCGCGGGCTGCCCCACCGGATGGGGGCCCGCGCGTCGACCGTCATCGCGGCCCTGACCATGCTGGCGGCGACCGCCTGCCTGGTGCTGGTCCCCGGGCGCGGGCTCCGCGGAGCCGCCGGGGCAGGGCTCGCCGTGGCGGTCCTGCTTGTCGTGGCCTGCGCCGTCGTGGCGGCGGCGCGGCCCCGCAGCAGGCTGCCGTTCGCCCTGGCCATGGCGGTGGCCGCGGTCGACGTGGTGCTGCTGGTGGGCGCCGCTGAGCTGCTGGTGTGAGGCCGGCCACTCAGGCCGACAGCTCAGTCAGCACCAGCGGCAGCTCGTCGAGGAGCTCGCGGGCCAGGTAGCCGCGATGCCCGATGTGCGCGGCGAGCCGGTCGCCCGCCGCGCCGTGCAGGTGCGTGCCCCAGCAGGCGGCCTGGTCGGGGCCCGCGCCGCCGGCCAAGACGCCCGCGACGGCGCCCGCGAGGACGTCTCCGCTGCCGGAGGTCGCGAGCCCGCCCGTACCTGTCGACGCCTGCCACGCCGAGCCGTCCGGCGCGGCGATCTCGCCCCGCAGCGACACCACCGCGCCGTGGCGCGCGGCGATGCGCGCGGCGGCGCCACGGAGGTCCTCGAGCGCGTCCGAGTCTGGCTCGACGCCCAGGAGGCGCGCCGCCTCGCCGGTGTTCGGGGTGAGCACGAGGCGCCCGCGCAACGTGTCCCGCAAGTGCCCCGGCAGCTCGGCGAGCACCCCGAGCGCGAACGCGTCGAGCACGACGGACGTGTCCGGGCCGAGCCGGGGGATGAGCGCGGTGAGCATGGCCAGCGTCTCCTCGGCGCCGTCGAGGCCTGGGCCGACCAGGACGGTCGCCGCGCGTTCGAGCTCGGCGTCGAGCACCGCGACACCCGTGCCGTCCAGCAGCCCGTCCGCGGTCTCGGGCAGGGCGATCGCCGCGCACTCCGGCGCCGCCACCGCCACGGCGACCGCGACCGAGGCGCCGACGGCCAGGGTCAGCCGACCGGCGCCGACGCGCAGGGCGGCGAGCCCTGCCAGCATGGCGGCGCCCGGGGTGCTGCGGGCGCCGCCCACCACGAGCACCGCGCCGCGGGAGTCCTTCGAGTCGGCGTCGCCGGCCAACGGCCAGCCCCGGAGCAGCGCGGGCGTCACGGCGGGGGGAGGGGTGCTCGCGTTGGCGCCGTCGGTGTCAGGCGTGGTCACGGATGCTCTCCAGGGTGCTCGGTGGCGGGGACGTCGAGGTCGTCGAGGTGGTTGACTCGGTTGAAGTCGTGGACGGCCCAGGGCTGGTCGGTCCGGCCCTGCCGCAGCGTGGTCACGGACGCGTTCCGCAGGGGGGTCCGCCGGTTGATCTCCAGGACCTCCGACTCCGTGAGCCCTTCGCACACGTACCGCGCCACCATCACCACCGCGTCGTGGCAGACGACGAGCACCCGGCGGCCCGCCTCGATCCGCGACACGTCGTCCACGAGCGAGCGCACCCGCAGCGCGACGTCGGCCCACGACTCGCCGCCAGGGGGCCGGTAGTAGAACTTGCCGACCCACCGGCGCCGCTGCGCCTCCGCCGGCATCCGGACGTCGACCCCGTGGGCGGTGAGCGCGTCGAGGACCCCCAGCTCGCGGTCGCGGAGGCGTTCATCGACGCGGACGGGCAGGGACAGCCCAGCGTTCTCCAGGGCGATCCGCGCGGTCTGCCGCGCCCGCGCGTACGGCGAGCACCAGACCGACTCCGGGCGCTGGTGCTCCGGGAGCCGGCCGAGCCACACGCCCAACGCCGCCGCCTGGGCGGCGCCGAGGTCGGACAGCAGCACATCGGCGTCACGTGCGGGGACGTCGATCGCCTCCGCCCCAGCGGCCTCGGCGGTCGCAGCCGCGAGGTTCGCCTGGCTCTCGCCGTGCCTGACCAGCAGCAGCGTCGTGGTGTCCATGCACACAGAACCTAGAAGGCCCCGGGCCGGCGCGCAGGACGAGGACGGGCGAGCCGGGCAGAGCGGGCATACCGTGGAGGCGCTGGTTCAGACGTTCTCTGACAAGGGGGTCACGATGACTGAGGGAATCTCGCGCGACACCCAGGGCCCGATCGCCCAGGTCCGGGAGGGGATGAAGGTCGTCGACGCGGACGGCGACGACGTCGGCAAGGTCGGCGCGGTGCGCATGGGGGACCCCGAGGCCGTCACGGCGCAGGGCGAGGAGCCGCCGGGCGAGGGCGGCATCATCGGCGCGGTGGCGACGGCCATCACCGGGGGCGAGTCGCTGCCGGAGCAGGCGAGGGAGGAGCTCGAGCGACTCGGCTACGTGCGGATCGACCGCCACAAGCTGGCGGGGCGCCACCTGTACGCCTCATCCGCCCAGGTGGCGCGCGTCGCCGACGACGTGGTCCACCTGGGCGTGCGCGAGGCCGAGCTGGTGCGCTGAGCGCCGAGCGGCGTCGGCGCCACGGCGCGCTCTTAGACTGAGCAGGTGGGGACAGCGGGTCCCCCTGTGAGAAGAGACGCGTGATGCAGCTGATGGCCCGATGATCGAGATCCTCGCAGCGTCACCCCTCCTGACGATCTTGCTCGTGCTGGCGCTGGGCTCGCTGCTCGGCGCCGTGCCTTTCGGGCCGCTCCGCTTCGGCGCCGCGGGAGCGCTGTTCGTCGGGCTGGCGGTCGGGGCCCTGGATCCACGGCTCGGCGAGGGGCTGGGCCTGCTGC
Organism: Cellulomonas chengniuliangii; assembly: GCF_024508335.1. Taxonomy (NCBI): domain Bacteria; kingdom Bacillati; phylum Actinomycetota; class Actinomycetes; order Micrococcales; family Cellulomonadaceae; genus Cellulomonas; species Cellulomonas chengniuliangii. The sequence goes on from NZ_CP101988.1 coordinate 1,485,391, forward strand.
AGAGCCTGGGCCTCGCCCTGTTCGTCTACACGGTCGGGCTCGCCGCCGGTAACAGCTTCTTCCGCGACCTCCGTCGCCAGCTGCCGATCATGGCGGTGTCGGTGGTGATCCTGGTCGCCGCCGCGGCGATTGCCATCGTCCTGTCAGGCGGCTTCGGCATCGCCCCGTCCATCGCCTCAGGCATCTTCACCGGCTCGCTGACCAGCACACCGGCGCTCGCGGCCGCGACTGAGGCGGCCAACGGCAGCCAGGAGCCCGCGGTCGGGTACGCGTTGTCCTACCCGGTGGGCGTCGCCATCTCGATCATCGTGGTGGCGCTCACGGTGGGTCGCACGTGGCGTGCCCGGCGGGACCCCGAGGCCGCGGCGCGCCAGGGCCTGATCGACATCAGCGTCGAGGTGCACCGCCCGGGGCCGCTCGGCCAGGTGCCGGGGTTCAGCGATGGGTCGGTGCGGTTCTCGTACCTGGCGCGTGACGGGCACACCCGCGTGGTCACCGCCGACGAGGAGCTCCGCGAGGGCGACGTGGTCGTGGTTGTGGGCCCGCAGCCCGACGTGCGGCGCGCTCGGGAGTTCCTGGGCGAGCGGGTCGGCCAGCACCTCGCGCACGACCGGAGCGTGGTGGACTTCCGCCGCTTCCTGCTGTCCAACCCCAAGGTCGCCGGGCGCACCATCGGCGAGCTCGACATCCCCGGCAGGTTCGGCGGGATCGTGACCCGCGTGCGCCGGGGCGACCTCGACCTGCTGGCGTCGGACGACTTCGTCCTCGAGCTGGGCGACCGAGTGCGCGTCATCGTGCCGCGCGAGGAGATGGCCGCCGTCTCGGCGCTCTTCGGCGACTCCGAGCGGAAGGTCAGCGAGATCGACGCGCTGTCCCTGGGCGTCGGCCTGGTGATCGGCCTGCTGCTCGGCCTGGTCCAGGTGCCCCTGCCAGGCGGATCGACGTTCGCGCTCGGCGCGGCCGCAGGCCCGCTCGTGGTCGGCATGGTGCTGGGCCGGATCGAGCGGACCGGGCCGCTGGTGTGGGGACTGCCCCAGTCGGCGAACCTGACGATCCGGCAGTTGGGCCTGCTGCTGTTCCTCGCGGCCACGGGCCTCGCGTCCGGCCAGGCCTTCGCCGGCCAGGCGTTCTCGAGCGTCGGCCTCAAGATCGTGCTGGTGGCGGTGGTCGTGGTGGGCGCGGCCTCGGTGCTGTTCGTGGTGCTGGCCAAGATGATCGGCGTGAGCTCGGCTCGCGCGGCGGGCGGGCTCGCGGGCTTCGTCGGCCAGCCCGCGGTGCTGGCGTACGCGAACAGCCGCACCGTGGACGAGCGGGTCGACGGCGGCTACGCGGCGATCTTCGCCCTCGGCATCATCGTGAAGATCGTCCTCGCGCCCCTCGTGGTCCTGTCCTAGGAAGCCGCGTCCGGCGCTCCCCGGCCGCTGCGGGCGGCGTCGACCGCAGCGTCGATGGCCTGCGCCCGGTCCCGCTTGATGGCCACCAGGGGCGAGTCGCCGGCCAGGGCCGGGTTCGCCGCCAGGAACCAGGCGCGCGTCGCCGCGTCGCCGCGGGAGTCCGCGACCTGCCGCCACACGCGGTGTGCGAGGCGCAGCCGGCGCGCGGCGTCGGGAGCCGGCGCCGGGCCGTCCGGGGCCGCCCAGGCGGCCACGTGGTCCTTGCTCGCAGCCCCCGCGACGGCCGCGACGTAGGTGGCCCCGAGCCCGGCGACGAGCTCGCGCACGGCGGTCCGCGCGCCCGCCCCCCGCGCGGCCAGCGCCTCCCGGATCGGGTCCTCCGGGTCGCCGGCGTCTCGGGCGGCGTCGAGGGCGTCCTGCAGCGCCGTCTCGGCCTGCTCGGCAGCGGCGACGGCACGTGTGATCGCGAGCAGCCGCTGCTGCTCCGGGGAGGGATCGCTCGACTCTGGCATCCGCTCATCGTCCCATCCGGCCGCGCGTGGAGCCGGGAGCGGCGCGACGCGGCCGGCCCGTCTCACCGGTCCACCGGCTCTGTCGCCCCCCACCCAGGCCTGCTCTCGCGCGTGGGCTCGTCGCCGCGGCTGCGGTAGACCACGTACGGGCGCCACAGGTAGAACAGCGGCGCGCTGAACACGTGCACCAACCGGGTGAACGGCCACAGGGCGAACAGGATCATGGCGACCAGGGCGTGCGCCTGGAACCCGATCGGGGCCTCGGCCATCAGCTCGGGCTGCGGTCGCAGGGAGAAGATCCCGCGCCACCACACGGACACCCCCTCGCGGTAGTTGTAGTCGCCCTCGATGCTCGGCGCGGCGCCCGAGGCGGTGTTGAACACGCCGAGCACGATGACGAGCGCGAGGAAGAAGTACATGACCTTGTCCATGCGGGTCGTCGCACGGAACACGGGCCCCACGGTGGCTCGGCGGTAGATCAGGAGCGTGAGCCCGACAAGGGTGCAGAACCCGGCGATGGATCCCACACCCACCGCGAACGCGTGGTACGCGCCCTCGGAGATGCCGATCGCGTCGGTCCACGACTCGGGGATGACGAGCCCTGCCACGTGGCCCACCAGCACCGCGAGGATGCCGAAGTGGAACAGCGGGCTGCCCCAGCGCAGCAGCCGGCTCTCATAGAGCTGCGAGGAGCGGGTCGTCCACCCGAACTTGTCGTACCGGTAGCGCCAGATGTGCCCGGCGATGAAGATCGCGAGGGTCACGTAGGGCAGGACCGCCCACAGCAGGAGGTCGTCCGAGCTCATCGTCGTGCTCCTTCGCGTGGCGGCCCGGGGAAGCTCGGGTCGGGCATGGGCAGGGTCGTCGGCGGGCGCAATGCCGGGTCGTGGAGCCCGTAGGGCTCGAGGCCCACGGACTCGTCGGGCGGCCCCTGCGCGACGAGACGGGCCACCGCGTCGCGGTCGTCGCCGGCGAGCGGCGGCAGCGTGGCGCACACCGCCGCGACAGCCCCGGCGTACGGCGAGCCCGCGTCCTGCAGGGCGAGGCGCAGCACCTCGAGCCCGGCGCGGTGCTCGAGCAGCAGCGCGGTGCCCGCCGCGAGGTCCTGGGTCGCGGAGAACTCCAGCACCACGCACAAGTGGTCCGGCAGCTCGTCCTCGTGGAGCAGCAGGCCGGCGGCGCGGTACGCCTGCTTGAACGCGAGCAGGGCGACGCCGCGCTGGCGGGTGTCGCCGTGCGCGTAGTAGGTCAGGTAGAGGCAGGCGCGCCGGCGCAGGTCGAACGTCTCGACGTACCCCGCCCCGGCCTCCTGGGGCGGCGTCGCGGCCAGGTGGTCGACGACGCCGAGGAGGTGGTCGCGCACAACCTCGGGCAGGGTGGCCGCGGCGGCGCGCACGGCCGGCAGCCGGCGCAGCAGCTCGTCGTCGGGATAGTCGAGCAGCAGCGCGGCCAGCCGGTGCGCCAGCGCGCGCTGGCCGTCGTCGGCGCCTGAGCGGCGCCCGGGGCCCCGGCGGAGCCGCCCAGGCGCCCGGCTCATCACCGCGCCTCCGGATCGGGCCGCGGGTTCGGTCGGGGCCCGGTGTCCGTGTCGGGCTCGGCGGGGCCGGTCGGCTCTGCCCGCGGCGGGAACATGCCCGGCGCCACCCCTCGGCCGTCCCAGTTCAGCAGGTTCACGCGGGCGCCGGTCTCGGTGGTGTCCGCGACCCCGCCCGACGTCTGCCTGTCCTGCAGGGCGCGGAAGTTCTCGACGGCGAGCGGGGTGCCCGTGCCCGAGCCCTCGCCGAACGGCCCCGAGCCGCCCATCCCCGGCCCGCCCTCGTAGTCGAGGCTGCACTCCGTGGCCAGCTCCTCCAGGTTGTGCGCCTGCTCCGCGTGGGCCGGGGGGATGACATACCGCTCGTCGTACTTCGCGAGCGCCAGCAGCCGGAACATCGCCTCCATGTCCTGGGCGGACATGCCGACGGCGCCCGGGATCGACGGATCGCCCTCACGGCCCATGTTCAGGTCGCGCATGTAGGACCGCATCGCGGCGAGCTTCTTGAGCACGTCGGTGACGGGCCCCGGGTCGCCCGCGGTGAACAGCTCGGCGAGGTACTCCACGGGGATGCGCAGCGTGTCGATGGCGGCGAACAGGTTGTCGGCCGCCTCGGCGTCCTCGCCCGTCTCCGCGACCACGTCGACCACGGGGGACAGGGGCGGGATGTACCAGACCATGGGCATCGTCCGGTACTCCGGGTGCAGCGGCAGCGCCACCCGGTAGGTGTTGACGAGGGACCAGATCGGGGACCTCCGCGCGGCCTTCATCCAGTCGAAGGGGATGCCCGCCTCCTCGGCGGCACGGGCGACAGCGGGGTCGTTCGGGTCCAGGAGGACGCTGCGCTGCGCTTCGAGCAGGTCGTGCGGGTCCTCCACCGCGGCCGCCTCCAGCACCCGGTCCGCGTCGTACAGGACGAGGCCGATGTAGCGCAGCCGCCCCACGCACGTCTCCGCGCACACCGTGGGCAGTCCCACCTCGATGCGGGGGAAGCAGAACGTGCACTTCTCGGCCTTGCCGGTGCGGTGGTTGAAGTAGACCTTCTTGTACGGGCAGCCGGTGACGCACTTCCGCCAGCCCCGGCAGCGGTCCTGGTCGACGAGGACGATGCCGTCCTCGGCGCGCTTGTAGATGGCGCCCGACGGGCACGACGCGGCGCACGACGGGTTGAGGCAGTGCTCGCAGATCCGCGGCAGGTAGAACATGAAGGTCTGCTCGTAGGACAGCTTGACCGTGTCGGAGACCTTCGCGAGGACCGGGTCCTGGTCGAGCATGGTCGACCCGCCGAGGTCGTCGTCCCAGTTGGCGCTCCAGGTGATCGCGGTGTCCTCGCCGGTGATGAGGGAACGCGGGCGCGCGACCGGGGTGTGCTCCTGGCTCGGGGCGTCGGTCAGCACCGAGTAGTCGTACGTCCACGGCTCGTAGTAGTCGTCGATCGACGGCATCTTGGGGGACGCGAAGATCGTCAGCAGGTTCTTGAACCGCCCGCCGGCGCGGAGCTGGAGGCGGCCCTTGCGGTTGAGCTCCCAGCCGCCCTCCCACGTCTCCTGGTCCTCGTAGCGGCGGGGGTAGCCCTGGCCGGGCCGGGTCTCGACGTTGTTGAACCACACGTACTCGGTCCCCGAGCGGTTCGTCCACGCCTGCTTGCACGTCACCGAGCACGTGTGGCACCCGATGCACTTGTCGAGGTTCATCACCATCGCCATCTGGGCCATGACGCGCATCAGTACTGCACCTCCTGCGAGCGGCGGCGGATCACGGTGACCTCGTCGCGCTGGTTGCCGGTGGGCCCCAGGTAGTTGAAGGCGAACGACAGCTGCGCGTAGCCGCCCACCAGGTGGCTGGGCTTCATGAGGATGCGGGTCAGGGAGTTGTGGATCCCGCCGCGCTTGCCCGACGCCTCCGCGAGCGGCACGTCGATGAGGCGGTCCTGCGCGTGGTGCATGTACACGGTGCCCTCGGGCATCCGGTAGGACACGACGGCCCGGGCCACCACGACCCCGTTGCGGTTGACCGCCTCGATCCAGTCGTTGTCCGCGACGCCGATCTTCGCCGCGTCCTTCTCGCTCATCCAGATCAGCGGCCCGCCCCGGGACAGGCTCAGCATCAGCAGGTTGTCCTGGTACTCGGAGTGGATGGACCACTTGTTGTGCGGCGTCAGGTACCGCACGGTGATGCCCAGCTCGCCGTGGGACCCGAGCTGCGGCTCCCCGAACAGCGCGCCCATGTTGAGCGGAGGCCGGAACACTGGCATCTGCTCGCCCAGCTCGATGAGCCAGTCGTGGTCGAGGTAGAGGTGCTGCCGCCCGGTGAGGGTGTGCCACGGCTTGAGGTGCTCGGTGTTCGTGGTGAACGGCGAGTACCGCCGGCCGCCTGTCTCCGACCCGGACCACTCCGGGGACGTCAGGACTCCCACCGGCGCCGCCTGCACGTCCGCGAACGTGATGTGCCGCGACTCGTTCTCCGCAGCGAGCTCCTCGACCATCGGCTGCCCCGTGAGGCGCTCGAGGTCTCGGAAGCCCTGCGCCGCCAGCGCGCCGTTGGTCGCCGCGGACTGCGCCAGGATCGCCTCGCAGGCGTGCACGTCACGCTGCAGGGACGGCCGGCCGTCAGCGACCCCGCCACGGATCACGCCGTTCTTCCGCGCGAGGTAGGCCACCGCCTCGGCGAGGTCGTAGGTGACGGCCTTGGTGGTCGCGCCGAGCTTGTCGGCGAGCGGGCCCAGCGCGCCGAGCTTGTCGGCGACCGCCGCGTAGTCGCGCTCGACCACCACCAGCTTCGGCATCGTCGTGCCCGGCACGGGGTCGCACTCACCGAGCTTCCAGTCGCGGACGCGGCCCGACGGGTTCGCCATCTCGTCGGGCGTGTCATGCATGAGCGGCACAGCGACGACGTCCTTGCGGGTCCCGAGGTGCGTCGCCGCCAGCTCGGAGAACCTGCGGGCGATCGTGTGGAACGCGTCGAAGTCGGTGCGGGTCTGCCACGGCGGGGCGATCGCCGGGTTGAACGAGTTCACGTACGGGTGCATGTCGGTGCTGCTCAGGTCGTACTTCTCGTACCAAGTGGCGGCGGGGAGCACCACGTCCGAGAACAGGGTGGTGCTCGTCATCCGGAAGTCCAGGGTCAGCAGCAGGTCCAGCTTGCCGGTCGTGGCGTGCTCCGGCCACGCCACGTCTCGAGGCCGCATGCCGGGCGGGGCCTCCTCGGCGCGCAGCGAGGAGTCGGTGCCGAGCAGGTGCCTGAGGAAGTACTCGTCCCCCTTGCCGGAGCTGCCCAGCAGGTTCGAGCGCCACACCGTCAGGAGCCGCGGATGGTTGGCCGGGGACTCCGGGTCCTCGCCCGCGAACTTCAGGCTGCCGTCCAGCAGCGCCGCCGGGACGTACTCGTCGACCGGGACGCCCGCCTGCTCGGCGTCATCCGCCAGCGTCAGGGAGCTCCTGTCGAACGTGGGGTACGAGGGCATCCAGCCCATCCGCGCCGACTTCGCCAGCACATCGGCCATGGCCATGCCCGCGAACGCGCCGGTGCGGCCCGAGGCGAGCGCGTCGGCGCCGAACGAGTCGTAGCGGTACTGGCCCGAGTGCAGGTACCAGTACGCCGTCTGGATCATGTGGCGCGGCGGACGGGACCAGTCGAGCGCGTTGCCGTACTGGTTGTTGCCCGTGAGCGGGCGCACCTTCTCCTGGCCGACGTAGTGCGCCCACCCGCCACCGTTGACGCCCTGCGTTCCGCAGAGCGCGGTCAGGGTGAGGAACGCCCGGTACATCGTGTCGGCGTGGAACCAGTGGTTCACGCCCGCCCCCATGATGATCATGGACCGACCGCCGGACTCGGCCGCGTTGGCGGCGAACTCCCGGCCGACCCGGGCCGCCTTGGACGCCGCGACGCCGGTGATGGCCTCCTGCCAGGCGGGGGTGCACGGCTGGGACGCGTCGTCGTACCCGGTCGGCCACTCGCCCGGCAGGCCGGGCCGCCCCACCCCGTACTGCGCCAGCAGCAGGTCGTACACCGTGGTGACGAGGCGCCCGGCGACGACCCGCATCGGGACCCCGCGCCGGATCGTCGCGGCGGCGCCGTCGACCCCGTCGAATCGCGGCAGCTCCACCTGGACGCCCCGCGAGCCCTCGCCGGCGAGGCTGAGCATCGGCACGATGTCGCCCAGGTCGAGGTTCCACCGTCCCTCGCCCTGGGCGCCGAACCGGAAGCCCAGGGAGCCGTTGGGGGCGATGGGGCGGCCAGTGGCCTCGTCGAGGACCACCGGCTTGAAGTCCGCGTGCTCGCTCACCGAGCCCACGTCGGCCTCCGTGAGGAACTTCCCTGGGGCGAACCCGTCGCCACGCGGCTCGAGGGTCACCAGGAACGGCAGATCGGTGAAGCGCCGCACGTACTGCTCGAAGTGCGGGGTGGCGCGGTCCACGAAGAACTCCTTGAGCACCACGTGCCCCATGGCCATCGCCAGGGCGCCGTCGGTGCCCGGATGCGGGGCGAGCCACTCGTCCCCGAACTTCACGTTGTCCGCGTAGTCGGGGGAGATCGCCACGACCTTCTGCCCCCGGTACCGCGCCTCCACCATCCAGTGCGCGTCGGGCGTGCGGGTCACCGGGACGTTGGAGCCCCACATGATCAGGTAGCCGGCGTCCCACCAGTCGCCCGACTCCGGCACGTCCGTCTGGTCGCCGAAGACCTGCGGGGACGCGACCGGGAGGTCTGCGTACCAGTCGTAGAACGAGAGCATCGCGCCGCCGATCAGCGCGAAGAACCGGGATCCCACACCGTGCGACACCATCGACATCGCCGGGATGGGGGAGAAGCCCGCGATCCGGTCCGGGCCGTGCTCCTTGATGGTGTGCACGTGGGCGGCCGCCACCATCTCCACGGCCTCGTCCCACGTCGCGCGCACCAGGCCGCCCTTGCCGCGCGCGGCCTTGTACGCCCGGCAGCGCTCGGGGTCGGCCATGATGTCCGCCCACGCGAGCACCGGGTCGCCGGTGCGGGCGCGTGCCTCGCGGTACATCTCCAGCAGCACGCCGCGCACGTACGGGTACCGCACACGGGTGGGGGAGTACGTGTACCAGCTGAACGCGGCGCCGCGCGGGCAGCCGCGGGGCTCGTACTCGGGGCGCCCCGGCCCGGTGGTCGGGTAGTCGGTCTGCTGCGCCTCCCAGGTGATGATGCCGTCCTTGACGAACACCTTCCACGAGCACGAGCCCGTGCAGTTGACGCCGTGGGTCGAGCGCACCACCTTGTCGTGGCTCCAGCGGTCGCGGTAGAAGACGTCGGCCTGCCGGCCGCCCACCTCGTGCAGTGTGCGCAGGTCGGGCGACACCTCGTCCTTCTGAAAGAAGCGGCGGGTGCGCAGCAGCGCGCGGACGACGTCGTCGTCCATCTGCGGCGTGGTCGCGGGGTCGTCCTGGATCGACACGGGGGTCCTCTCCAGCGCATCCGGTCGAGCGGCGGTCAGGGTGTGCGGCGTGCGGCGGAGCGGCGCAGCGGCCCCCAGGTGAAGAGGGCCGTCGCGGCGCTCGTGAGCGCGAGCAGCGCCAGGCCTGGCGCGTAGCTGCCCGTGGAGCTGTAGAAGCCGCCCATGATCAGCGGAGGCACGAACCCGCCCAGGCCGCCCGCGGCTCCCACGACACCGGTCACCGCGCCCACTTTCGCGGCCGGCGCCAGCCGTGCCACGAGCGCGAACGTCGCGCCGGCGGCCGCTCCGAGCGCGGCGGCGAGCCCGAGGAAGGCGATCGTGCCCACGGGGGCGAGGGGAAGCTCGAGCGCGGCCACCGCGGCGAGCGCTGCCGCGACCACGAAGCAGGCTCCCAGCACCGGGATCGGGTCGAACCGGTCGGACAGCCAGCCGCCCACCGGCCGCATCGCCACCGCGAGGACCACGAACCCGGCGGTCCGCAGCGCCGCGTCCGCGGGGGTCAGGTCGTACGCGTTGGCGAGGTAGGTGGGCAGGTAGACGCTGAATGCGACGAACCCGCCGAAGCCGATGGCGTACGGCCACGAGAGCTGCAACGTGGCGGGCAGCTTGAAGGTCTCCCACGTGCGACGAACGAATGAGCCCGACGGGGGCGGGGGACGCCCCGGGGCGTCCCTCAACCACAGGGCCGCGACGACCGCGTAGGCGACCAGGATGGCCGAGACCAGCACGAACGGGGCGCCGTCGCCGAAGCGCTCGACCAGGTCCACCGTGGAGAACGCCGAGATGGCGGTGCCGCCCATCCCGACGCCGAAGATCCCCAGCGCGGTCCCGCGTCTCGCCGGTGGGTACCAGGCGTTGACCAAGGGCACGCCGATCGCGAACGTGGTGCCGCCCAGGCCCAGGAAGAAGCCGCCGACGAGCATCGCGAGGTAGCTCTGCGCCACGAACCCCACGTAGAGCACCGGGAGCACGGTCAGCAGGCTGATCAGCGGGAACATCAGCCGGGCGCCGTACCGATCGGTCAGCGCCCCCACGGGGATGCGCCCGAGGGACCCGACGATGACGGGCACAGCGACGATCATCGACTGCTCGAAGACGGTGAGGCCGAGCGACTCTCGGTAGCTCGGCGCGAGCGGGCTGATCAGCGCCCAGGCCCAGAAGTTGACCGTGAAGCCGACGGTGCCAAGGAGCAGCATGAGCGCGGCCGGCGACGACCCGCCCGCCTCGACACGTGAACGCCCTACCTCGGACACGGCCGCCCCCCGGCGATGGACCTCACCCGTTCGGGCGAGATGTCCTTGTTCGGACGCTAGCAGCGGGCGCCTCGTCCTGCGACAGCGCCAGGCAGTCCGCCCCGCGGGACCGGGCGCCCGCCCGGCTAGCGTGGGCGCCCCCGTCCCCACCAGCCTGGAGCGTCCTCCCACGTGGTCACCACATTCCTCGTCACCCACCGGTGGGTGTCCGTCACGGTCTTCGGCGTCATCGTGCTGCTCGGGCTGCTCGCCGGCCGGTGGCTAGCAGGCCGCCGGCGGGTGTCCTGGACGCTGTTCGGGCTGACGCTCGTCCCGGTGGTGCTGCTGACGCTCGTCCCATCGAGCCGCGAGGTGTTCGAGCGCTGCGCGGTGGGCTGGGCCCTGCCGACGCCCGGGCGGGTCGAGGTCCTCGCGAACGTCAGCTTGTTCATCCCGCCCGTGCTCCTCGCCGCGGTGGGTGGCGATGGCGGGCTCTCGGCGACGGGCCCCTGAGCTCGAGCCGGCCGTCGACTAGGAGGACGCGACACCGGGTCGGAGGACCGCGGCCCCGCGCAAAGTCCGAAATGCGAGATCACTCATGTTTGGCGCCGGACTTCTCGGGCCCGCGGGTGAGAGTGGTGCTGTGAGCGATGACCTGCGGCATTCCGGGCCGGGCGTTCCAGCGGAGGACCGGCGCGACGACCAGGCCGCGGGGGGCGTGAGCGCGCCCGCCCCGGAGCGTGCGCCGGTGCTGGTGGCCTGCTCGCACGGCACGGACGACGTCCGAGGGCGGCACGCGATCCGCGGGCTCGTGGCGAGCGTCCGGGCCGCGCGCCCAGGGCTGGACGTCCGGGAGGCGTTCGTCGACGTCCAGGAGCCTCGGGTCGACTCCGTCGTCCGGGCGGCATCGGACGAGGGCCGTGACGTGGTGGTCGTGCCGCTGCTGCTGTCGGCCGGCTTCCACGTCCACGTCGACATCGCCGCCGCGGTGGCCGCGCCCCGCGCGGTGGCCGCGCACGCGTTGGGGCCCGATCCGCGGCTCGTCGAGGTCCTGGCCCGGCGTCTTCGCGGTGCGGGCGCCGGCGCCGGAGACGCGGTGGTGCTCGCCGCCGCCGGGTCGAGCGACCCCCGGGCCGCGCGAGACGTCGAGGCTGTGGTGGCGCGCCTGCGGTCGGCGTGGACGGCGGGGCCCGTCACGGTCGGCTACGGGGCGGGGTGCGCTCCCCGGGTGCCGGAGGCTGTGGCCGCCGCCCGGCTGGCGGGGGCCCGTCGGGTCGTGCTGGCCTCCTACCTGCTGGCGCCGGGGTATTTCCACGGCCGCCTGCTCGAGGCGGGAGCCGACGTCGTGGCGGCCCCGCTTGTCGGCGACGGTGCGCTCGTGGATGTCGTCCTGGACCGCTTCGACGAGGCGTCGCGGGCCCTCCCGACGCGGGAGCCGGGCTGACGGCGTCAACCGCTGCGATATCGATTTTTCACCTGCCCTCCGCTCGCCTCGGAACTCATCGGAGCCCGCCTCCGGCCGATGAGGAGGAGGTGCCGACCCGAGCTGAGGAGCCGCGCGAGACATCGGGCGTGACTACGACCCTGATCTTGCGCTACGTGGAGGAGCGTGGCGGCCCGCAGGCCGTCGCCGAGACCGTCGCCGCAGCGCGGGTCCCGTTCACCGTCGAGGAGCTCGACCAGGCGTCGCTCTGGATCGGCTACGACACGCGCATCCGGCTGTTCGAGGCGGCGACGGCCGTCCTCGGCGACCCGCGCACGGCCTTCGGGATCGGCGTCACCGGGCTCAAGCACGGCATCCACCACGCCATCGTGCCGCTGCTGCGCGCATTCGGGTCCCCGCGCGAGGTCTACCGCCAGCTGCCGAGGGCCGTGCCGAAGTTCACGACCACCTCGACCATGGACCTCGTGGAGTGCGGCCGCAACGAGGCGACCATCCACTTCCGGCTGCACGAGGGGTACACCCACTCGCGGCTGGACTGCGAGTACGCCCAAGGGCTCGTCGCGACGGTGCCCGTGATCTTCGGCCTGCCGCCCGCGCGGGTGCGGCACACGGAATGCGAGTCGGACGGCTACCCCGTGTGCGTCTACCACGTGACGTGGTCAGGGAGGCGACAGCGGTGGTGGCGCGCAGGGCATGACGAGGTCGGGTTGGCCGCCCTGCGCGTGCAGCTCGAGGAGTTCCAGGACGCCGCCGCCGACCTGGTCAGCAGCGACGACCTCGACGAAGTCCTCCAGCGCATCGTCAGGCGGGCTGTGGCGGCGATCCTCGCGCCGTCGTACCTGCTGGTCCTGGACGGCGCGGACGGTCCGCCGTTGGTGCGCCACCACGGACTCGACCCGGACCAGGCCGGCGCCCTCGCCCAGCGGCTCGTCGCCGGGGAGTCGCTGGGGAGCTCAGCGGTCGTGGTGGACATCGCCTCCTCCCGCCGAGACCACGGCCGGCTCGCGGCCATCTACGCGGAGGGCCATCGGCCCCTCGAGGGCGACCACTCACTGCTCCAGGCATACGCGCGCCACGCGGCGGCCGCGCTCGACCTGCTCACCGCCCTCGAGGGCAGCCGGCTCGAGCAGAGCCGCACCGCCGCGCTGCTCGGCCTCGCGCACGACCTCGCCGCCGCGGACTCCGCCGCCGACGTCGCCGCCGTCGTCGCGAGGGAGGCGCCCGGCATCACCGACTGCAGCGCCGTGGGCGTCCTGTTCTGGGACCAGGAGGCCGGCGCGCTGGAGCTCGTCGCCTCCTCGGGGCTCGAGGAGGGCACCCGGGACCGCCTCGCCAAGACGCCGTTCCGGGCGGACCGCACGCCCGAGATCATCGAGCTCCTCACCCAGCACAGCCCGCGGATGGTGCGGCGGCAGGACGCCAGCCGCGAGGTCGCGGCGGCGATGCACCTGCTCGGCTCCGCGAACCTCGTCGTCGCGCCGATGCTGGCCGGGGACACGCTGCTCGGGGTGGCGGTCGCGGGATGGACCACGGCGCGGACCCCAGCCGCGCAGCAGTCGATCCTGGCGCGGCTGACGGGCGTCGCCGACCAAGCGGCCGCGGCCCTGCAGAACGCCCGGCTGCTGAGCACCGTGCGGCGGCAGGCCCACCACGACTCGCTCACCGGGCTGGCGAACCGCGTGCTGTTCTCCGAGCAGCTCGACGCGGTGCTGGAGGAGGAGCAGGACGGGTGGACGACCGTGCTGTTCTGCGACCTGGACAACTTCAAGACGGTCAACGACGGGCTCGGCCACGGAGCCGGGGACGAGTTGCTGCGCCAGGTGGCAGTGCGGCTGCGCGAGGCGATCGGCCCCGAGCACGCGGTAGCCCGGCTGGGCGGCGACGAGTTCGCGGTCGCGATGCGGGTCGAGGACGAGCGGGCCGCCGCCGCCGCCGGCCGCCGGTGCGTGGAGGCCGTCAGCGCCCCGTTCCGCATCGACGGCAACGAGCTGCGGGTGACTGTGAGCGTGGGCGTGGCCCTGCACCACGGCCCGGACGGGCGCGGGGAGCGGCTCTTGGCAGCCTCCGACCGGGCGATGTACCAGGCCAAGCAGCGGGGCAGGAACCAGGTGGCTCTTGCCACCGACGCGACCCAGGGGGCGCCCGGCCCGTCGCTCCAAGCCGAGCTGAGGACGGCCCTGCAGGAGGACCAGCTGCGCCTGCACCTGCAGCCGGTGGTCGACGTGTCGGCGCCAGGCCTGGCCAAGGTCGTGGGGGCCGAGGCGCTGGTGCGCTGGCAGCACCCCCGGCTCGGGCTGCTGGCCCCGGCGGCGTTCCTGACGCTCGCCGAGGAGACCGGCCACATCACCGCGATCGACCTGTGGGTCCTCGAAGCGGCCTGCCGATGGCTGGCCGCGACGCCGCCGGCCGCGGCGGCTCCCCTGCACGTGGCGGTGAACCTCGCGGGCCGCACCCTGGTGGACCCGCGCTTCCTGGCCACCGTCCGTGGAGCGCTGCGCCGTCACGGGCTGACGCCTGGACAGCTCGTGCTGGAGATCGTGGAGAGCCGGTCCTTGGTCGATCTCCCTGGCGTCGTCGAGCGCCTGGCGGAGTTGCGGCAGCTCGGCGTGCGGGTCTCCCTCGACGATTTCGGCACGGGGTTCTCGACGCTGTCGTGGCTCAAGAACCTGCCGGTCGACCAGATCAAGATCGACCGCAGCTTCATCACGGCCTTGCCCGACAAGGCGTCGGTCGCCTTGGTGCGAGGCGTCTTGGCGCTGGCCAAGGAGCTGGGCGTCGAGGTCGTCGCGGAGGGCGTCGAGCTGTTCGAGCAGCTCGAGGCCCTGCGGAGCGCCGACTGCCACCTGGTGCAGGGCTACCTGATCGGCCGGCCGGAGCCCGAGCCCAGCCTCGAGACCAGGAGGGTGGGCGTGGGCGCGACAGCCTGACGCGGCCGCCTGGCGGTAGCCGGCTACCGCGCGTCGCGCAGGGCGCCGTCGGGATCCTCGAGGTGGGCGCGGACGAACCACTGGTACAGCTCGATCCGACGCAGCTGGCGGATCATCACGGACCGTGAGACGTCGTCGAGGCCCTCGAGCCGGCGTGCGGCGGCGCGATGGGAGGACGCCACCCCGTCGTAGACCGTGTCCAGGGCCTGCAGGTGCTCGATGACCGTGGACCGGCCGAGCGGGTAGTCCGCCCAGGGGCGCCGCCGCACCACCGAGCCCGGCGTGCCGTGGGGGACCGCGCCCAGCGTCGCGATCCGCTCCGCGACCTTGTCGGCCATGCGGTGCGCCGACGCGACCTGGGGGTCGAGCATCTCGTGGACCGCGATGAACCGTGGCCCCACCACGTTCCAATGGATGTGCTTGAGGGTGAGGGCAAGGTCCACCAGCGCCGTCAGTCGCTCTTGGAGGACGCTCGCAGCCTCACCGCCTTGCGCGAGGCTCAGGCCCGGCGCCGTGTACTTGGGCTCGTCGTACGTGGGCTCGTCGTCGCTCGGCATCGCGCCCCCTCTGGTCGCCCGGCCCTGCACGGGGCCGCACGGCCAACGTGCCTCAACGGCGCGGCGCCCGCATCCCGGGCCCGCGGGCCGGCGCTCACTCCGCGACGGGCGCCTCGTCCGCGTGCGCCACGTGCCGCATCTGCTCCCACAGCAGCACCAGGGCCACCGCGGAGCCGACGAACGCGAACCAGAACGGCGCCGTCAGCCCCCACCGCTCCGCGAGCAGGCCGCCCACGCCGGACCCGACGACCAGGCCGCCGAACGAGCCCATCAGGTTGACGCTGCCGACCCGACCTTGGAGGTGGGTGGGAACCGCGCGTTGGCGCACCGTGACGGAGGTGGTTCCCCAGATGAAGGCGTGCGCGCCGAAGACGAAGAAGATCGACATCGCGACCCACGCCTGCCGGGTGAGCGCCAGGCCCAGGTGCGTGAGCGTCTCGACGACCAGCCCGACCCGCATCAGGCTGCCGAGGCTGATCCGGCGGGTGATCCAGCCGTAGGCGCCCATCCCCACGAGGCCGCCCACCGCGCTGACCGTGGTGAGCAGGCCGAACCCGATCTCCCCCATGCCCAGGCGCTGGGTGGCGTAGAGCACCAGCACGGACCACGCGGCGCCGAAGGTGACGTTGAAGACGAGGATGGTCAGCACCAGGGTGCGCACGGCCGCGTGGCCCAGCACCCAGGCGACGCCCTCGGCGATGTCCTGCCGCACCCGTGTCCGGGCGTCGCCGGTCCTGCCGTGCGGCGGCAGCGTGATCCGCGAGACCATCAGCGCCCCGAGCGCCACGGCCAGCGCCTGGGTGGCGAAGGGCCACACCGCGCCCACCGCGAACAGGGCGGCGCCGATCGGCGGTCCGGCGAGCTGGTTGACGGTGACGAACCCGGCCTGCATGCGGGAGTTCGCGACGGCGAGGTCGTCGCGCGAGACGAGCATGGGCAGCAGGGTCTGCGAGGTGTTGTCCGCGAACACCTCGCAGACCCCCACAGCGAACAGCGTGCCGAGCACGACGCCGATGGACACCCGGTCGGTGACGACGACCAGGGTCAGCACCACGAGCACCGCGGCCCGGAGCAGGTCGACGGAGACCACCAGCAGCCGTCGGTCGAGCCGGTCGGAGAGCGCCCCGGCGAGCAGGCCGAAGAGCAGCGGGGGCAACCACTGCAGCGTGGCGGCCAGCGCGACGAGGCGGGGGTCGTCCGTGAGGGACGCGACCAGCAACGGCCCTGCGGCCAGCGCGATGCCGTCCCCGAGGTTGCTGGTCCACGAGGAGGCGAGGAGCCAGCGGAACCCTGTCCCGAGGCGCGCCGGGGCGACGATCTGGCCGAGTCGGGACACGTCGGAGATCGTAGCGACGCCCCTGCGCAGGGCGGTGGGGCGTCCGCGTCTGGCGGCCCTGGCGCCCCGCGGTCAGCGCAGGCGCAGGGCCATGCCGACCGACCCGGGCGCGGTCTCGGCGAAGCCATGGCGCGCGTACAGCCGCCTGCCCGGCGGGTCGGCGAAGAGCGTGACGTGAGCCCCTGGCGGCGCCTGGTCGCGGATCTCCTCGAGGAGGGAGGCCAGCACCGCGTCGCCGAGCCCGCGTCGCTGGTGCGCGGGCAGCACGGCCATGTCCACGACGAGGAAGCACCAGCCCCCATCGCCGAGCACCCGTCCCATCGCCACGGTCTCCCCGGATGGGGTGTGCACGACGTGGCGCGCGGCCCAGCTGCCCGGCAGCCCTGCGGCGGCCTGGTCCTGGTTCTTCGGGGTGAGGCCCGACTCCCGGCGCAGGGCCAGGTAGTCCCCGACCTCGGGCGTCGTGTGGACGAGCTCGTACCCCTCGGGCAGCGTGGCGGTCATACGGCATTGTCGCGTGCGAGGGTGGGCGCATGGAGACCGCGCCGATCCTGCGACGCCTCGCCCCCGACCTGGGCGCTCCGCCCATCCCGGCGCCCTGGTACGCCGAGATCCCCGCGATCGCGCAGGTGCTCCGGGAGGGGTGGGACCTGTCGGCCGCCACCGTCCTGGTCGGCGACAACGGCACGGGCAAGTCGACGTTGGTCGAGGCGTGCGCGCTCGCGAGCGGCACCGGGCCGGAGGGCGGGTCCCGGGGCTCGGGCTTCAGCACCAGGCCCAGCGAGTCCGACCTGTGGCGCCGCCTGGTGGTGGAGCGGCGGGCGGGGGCGCCACGGCGGGCCTTCTTCCTGCGGGCCGAGACCGCCCACTCCTTCTACACGTACCTCGAGGACAACCCAGGCGCCCGCCCGGAGCCGGTGTTCCACGAGATGTCGCACGGCGAGTCGTTCCTCGCGCTGGTGGGGGAGCGCATGAGGCGTCCCGGCCTCTACCTGCTCGACGAGCCGGAGTCGGCGTTGTCCTTCCACGGGTGCCTCGCGCTGCTCGCCCGCCTGCACACGCTCATGGCCTCCGGGTCGCAGGTGATCCTCTCCACGCACTCGCCGGTGCTCGCGGCCCTGCCCGGAGCGCGCATCTGGGAGCTCGGGGAGTGGGGGATGCGCCCGTGCGCCTGGGAGGACCTCGACCTGGTGCGCGGCTGGCGGGGGTTCCTCGACGAGCCGGCGCGGTACCTGCGCCAGGTCCTGGACGGGGCCTGACCTCAGCCCGGTCCCGCCGCCCGGTCCTGGGACCGGTCAGCCCGCCGGTCGGGCGGCCGGGGTCGTCCCCGGCGTTGCTCGGCCGTCCGGCGAGCGGTCGTCAGACGAGGCCCTGACCAGCCCCACGCCCGCCGCCACGGGGTCTGCGCGGGCCAGTGCAGCAGCACCGTGCGCATGCCCGCCCTCCATCGGCGGCGCCGCCCGATGGACAACGGCTGGGGCGAGATCCCCACCCGCAGGCTCCAGTCGAACCGCATGCGCCCCGCCAGGTGGTAACTGAGGTCCGCGTCGTCGTGGACGTCGTCGTGCGTGCGGTGCACGCTGTCCCGCGCGCGGCGCCAGGCCTCGTTGCGCATCGCGAGGTTGGAGCCGAACACGGGCGGATGGGCCAGCGCCAGGGTCATCGCCGCGACGTAGGAGCGCATGTAGAGCCAGGAGGCCGATCGGCCCAGCGGTGGCCACAGGCCGTAGAAGTCGCCTGGCCCAGAGATCACCTGCAGGTCCGGGTCGAGCTCGAACGCCCGCACGATCCGCTCGAGCCAGTCCCGCGGCAGCACCGAGTCCGCGTCGCACCGGGCGATGAGGTCGCCTCGCGCCGTGTCGTACCCGGTGGCGGCGGCGGACCACACGCCGGGCACCGGCTCGGGGACCACCCGTGCCCCCGCACGCGCGGCGATCGCGGCGGTGTCGTCCCGGGAGCCGTTGTCGACGACGACCACCTCGAGCGGCGGGATCGTCTGGCGTGCGAGCGAGGCGAGGCAGCCGGGCAGGCGATCGGCCTCGTCGCGGGCGGGGATGACCACGGTGACGCTCACCCGCCCGGCCCGGCGGCTCTCCGGCGTCGGGTCGACGCGTGGCGCTTGGCCTGTCGTCCGCGTCACGGGTGACTCACCCCCGCGCGCGCAGCCATGCCCCGCACAGGATCCCGCTGCCTGTACCACGCGGCGAACAGCAGCGTCGCGAGCAGGATCTCCGCACCGTCGCCGCCGTAGTACATCCACCGGGCGGCCTCGGCGAGCGAGCCGTGATGCAGGCCGCCGTCCTCGGTGGCGCGAGCGAACAAGGTCTTCGCCAGGTAGGCGTGCGCGCCGGCGGCGACGACGAGCACCGCGAGGCGGGTGGCGAAGGCTGGGCGGTGCGGCGCGGGGTCGGCGCCCGCGATGGACCAGGCGAAGAGGTAGCCGGCTAGCAGGAAGTGGACCAGGACCGCCCAGCCGAGGGCGGGGTGGGCGTGGCTCAGGGCGTAGAGGGGAGTCAGGTACAGGGCGAAAAGCGCGCCGACGGAGAGCACCGCCCCGGTCACGGGGTGGGTGGCGCACCGCGCGAGCCGGCTGCGGAGCACGTGGCTCATCCGCCGGCCGACGTGCGCCGGAGTGGACCCCAGTGCCAGGGCAAGCGGCACGCCGGCGACGAGCGCCACCGGCGCGTACATGCCCAGCACCAGGTGCTGGGCCATGTGCGCGCGGTGGTCGTTGTGGGCGAGCGCTGTCACCACAGGGGAGACGGCGGCCGCCGCGAGCGTCGCGCCGCAGACCCAGGCCGCGGTCCGCCACGGCGGGTGGGGGCGCAGCGTCGCCGGCCGGAGCCGGAGCGCTGCGAGGTAGGGCGCGAGCAGCATCGCGGCCAGTGCTGCGGACGGCGCCCACGCCACGATCCGTGTCGTCATGGGATCCGCGCCTCCCGCCTGCCCCGTCGGCCGACGAGGACGCCCGCGGCCATCAGCAGCACGCCCGCGAGGATCCATGCCACGTCGTACGGCAGCAGGTCGACGTCGTACCTCACCTGGTGGACGCGCAGCACCTTGTGGTGCACGACGCCGTCGAAGACCTGGAACGCTCCCGCTCCGAGCAGTGTCCCGCTCGACAGCCCCACCCGGGACAGCGCGCTGCGCCGCGCGAGGTCGGCCACGAGGAAGATCCCGGCCACCAGGACGACGAGCTCGGCCGCGTGCAGCAGGCCGTCCGAGAGGAGCGCGATCTCCGGGGTCCCGCGGTCGTAGAAGTGGTGCCATGCCAGCATCTGGTGGAAGACGATCTCGTCGACGGCGGCCATCACGCCGATCCCGATGAGTGCTCCCACCCACCGGGACCGGCGCCGGTCCACCACCCCGGCTGGCGCGGTCACCGTCTCGCGGTCCTCACAGCAGTGCACCGGAGGGGCTGAACACCGCGCGCACGCAGCCGTCAGCCTTCGACTTGAAGAGCTCGTAGCCCAGCGGCGCGTCCTCGAGGGACATTCGGTGCGTTGCCAGGTGCCGAGTCGTCAACGAGCCGTCCTCCAGGCGGCGCAGGACCTCGGGGATGTACCGCGCTCCGTGCATCTGCGCGCCCTGGACGGTGAGGCCCTTGTTCATCAGGGCGCCCGCCGGGAACCCGTCGACCCAGCCGACGTAGACGCCCAGGATGAAGACGCGGCCGCCCTTGCGGCACCCGTGCACCACCTCGCGCAGCACCCCCGGGCGGTCGGTCTGGAGCCGTAGCTGCTGCTTGACCATGTCGACGGCGCCCATCACGCCGGCGGGGTGGGGCTCCATGCCGACGGCGTCGATGCACACGTCGGGGCCACGCCCGCCGGTGCGGTCACGCAGCTCGCGCGCCACCTCGCCCTTCTCGGCGTCGATCGTCTCAGCGCCGATCACGTCGGTGACCTGCGCGAGGCGCTCCGGCAGCCGGTCGATGACGATGACCCGCTCGGCGCCGCGCAGCATCGCCGCCCGGGCTGTCATCTGGCCCACGGCGCCAGCGCCCCACACCGCGACGACGTCGCCGGGCCCCACGCCCGACTGGTCGACGGCAGTCCACCCGGTGGGCGCGGAGTCGGAGGCGAACAGGGCCGACTCGTCGTCGACGCCGTCGGGGATCGCGAAGGCGCCCACGTCGGCGTACGGGACGCGCACGTACGCCGCGTGGCACCCGGCGTAGCCGCCCATGGCGTGCGAGTAGCCCAGGCACCCGCCTGGCGCGTACCCCCAGAGGGCCTCGGTGATGGCCGGGTTCGGGTTGCCGTCGTCGCACAACGAGAACAAGCCCTGCTGGCAGTACCAGCAGCGGCCACAGCTCACGAACGAGCTCACCACCACCCGGTCGCCGACCTTGTGGGTCCTGACGCCTGGCCCGACCTCGACGATGGTGCCCATGAACTCGTGGCCGAGCACGTCGCCCGAGCGCATCGCCGGGATGTACCCGCCGATCAGGTGCAGGTCCGAGCCGCACGTGGTGCTCAGGCCGACCTCGACGATCGCGTCGCCGTCGTTGAGGATCTGCGGCTCGGCGACGTCCTCGACGCCGAGCCGGTTGACCCCTTGCCAACAGAGCGCGCGCATCACAGCACCCCCTTCGTCCGCGATCGGGAGACGAGGGCGTCCATCGCCCACCCGGAGGGCGTGGCCTTACGCCGTCCGTGCGGTGGCGTCCCCAAGGCGAGCACCTCGCCGGTCTCGGCGATCTGCTTCGCCTCCCGCAGCAGCCCGCGCACCGTGTCGGCCACCTCGGTCTGGGCGAGGTCGGGTCCGCTCACGGCGACCTCGGTCCCGCGGTCGCCGGGGGCGGGGGTCAGCTCGACGCGCAGGCTCGCGGGGATGTCGAGCAGCGGGGCCGGCAGCGGGTCCAGCTCCTCGGCGGACCGGTACACCGTGACGACCATGCGCTGGGCGGGCCCACGGGCCGCTGGGCGGCGTCGTACGGCCCACACCGCGGCGACGGCCGCGGCCACGAGCACGACGGCCGCGGAACTCTTGCGCGCGCTCATGACGACCTCCGCCATCCGCTGGCCGGGCTCCTGGTGTCGATGGCCACGATCCCCCTGGCGCGGGCGTCAGACGGGGTGCGCCCCAGCACGACGCCCAGCAGCCCGATCGGCGCGCACGGGGCCCCGATCACCAGCGCAAGCCACGGGTAGGACCTGCGTGCGTTCTGGCCGGGAAGTCCTGCGCCGCCGGTCGGGGTGGTCATGGCATACGTCCTCAATCGCGACTATTGGGCGATGCCACCTTCTCGTGTCTTGCCGCAGGCCGCATCAGGAGCACCCGTGCGGCCCCGGGGCCGCCCCGGCGCCGCGGGCCTGGCCCTCTCGCGACGACGTCAGCAGTTCTCGCCCGTGGGGACGCTGCTCTCGTGTGGGCTCCGTAGGCGAAGCCGTCGACCTGTCTATGGCGCCGGGCTCGTGCGCGCAGGGCTCGCGCCCGCCGACCCAGATCGCCCGCGCCTTCGGGGAAGGGGGCCCGGCGGATGTCCCGGCCTCCCGGACGGGGACGGCGCCTGGACGCGGCTGGGCGGCCCGCGAGCGGGTCGACCAGCCATGCTCGACGAGCGAGCACGAGGAGTGCCCCGAGTGGGATTCGAACCCACACTGGATCGGGTTTGAGCCGAACGCCTCTGCCGATTGGGCTATCGGGGCCCGGGCAGCAGAGTACCGTGCGGCGCGCCCAGTGCTGCGCGGGCGCCAGGAGCACACCGAGGATCGGCGCGATCTCCCCGCCGATGGACGTGGCGTCCGGCCACGTCATCCCCCGCGCGGCATTAGGCTGACGATGTGAGCACGAATGAGGAATCCCCGAGCACGACGCCCAGCACCGAGGGTGCTGGAACCCCGCTGGACCTGAGCGGCTCTGCCGCGCCGTCTGCCCAGGAGGCGCCGGAGCAGGTGCAGACGCGCCCGGCGCGCCGCGCCGTCGTCGCCGAGGACGAGGCGCTGATCCGGATGGACGTCGTCGAGACGCTCCGCGAGGCGGGCTTCGAGGTCGTGGGCGAGGCCGGTGACGGCGAGACTGCCGTGGCCCTGGCGCTCGAGCTCAAGCCCGACGTCGTCGTGATGGACGTCAAGATGCCCGTGCTCGACGGTATCTCCGCCGCCGAGCGCATCGGCAAGGCGCACGTGGCGCCGGTCGTGCTGCTCACGGCGTTCTCCCAGACCGAGCTGGTCGAGCGCGCGCGCGACGCCGGCGCGATGGCGTACGTGGTGAAGCCGTTCAGCCCCGCGGACCTCCTGCCCGCGCTGGAGATCGCCATCTCCCGCTACGCGCAGATCTCCGCGCTCGAGTCGGAGGTCGCCGACCTCGCCGAGCGCTTCGAGACCCGCAAGCGCGTCGACCGGGCCAAGGGCCTGCTGATGGCCAAGATGGGCCTCACCGAGCCGGAGTCGTTCCGCTGGATCCAGAAGACGTCGATGGACCGCCGGCTGACGATGCGCGAGGTCGCCGACGCGGTGATCGAGCAGGTGGGCGGCAGCGGCAGCTGACGGAACCAGCACCCGAGCCCGGACCTCCCCACAGGCGTGGAGGGCCGGGCTTTCGGCTGCGTGGGTGACTTCACACGGCCATCTAGGTTACAAATAGGCCACAACCGGGCTGAGTGGTATCCAAGTCACGCAATGGACACAAAGGATGGCTAGGTTTCCCGCACAGTTCGATCCGCCCTGCCAGCAGATGGGCGGGACCGTAACCGAAGGGGTACCGCGCATGATTCGCTCGTCGCATGGATTCCGAGTCGCCGCCCTCGCGGGCGCCGTCGCACTGGCACTGACAGCTTGCTCCTCCGACTCGGAGACGTCAGCGGGGGAGACCTCGGGGAGCTCAGGAGGCTCCGGTGACGCTCTGATCATCGGCACCCTGTTGCCGCAGACCGGGGCGCTGGCATTCCTCGGGCCGCCCGAGATCGCCGGCGTGAACCTGGCCGTGAGCGAGATCAATGAGGCGGGAGGCGTCCTGGGCAAGGACGTCGTGGTCGAGCACGCCGACTCCTCCGACGCCGAGCACGCCGAGGTCGCGACCCAGTCCGTCACCGACCTCATCGGTAAGGACGTGCAGGTCATCATCGGCGCCGCGGCCTCCGGGGTGACGCGCAACGTGGTGGATGACATCACCAACGCGGAGATCGTGCAGATCTCGCCGGCGAACACGGCCACCGACCTCTCCGGACGCGATCCGTTCTACTTCCGGACCGCGCCGTCCGACCTCCTGCAGGGCGCCTCGCTCGGCAACCTCATCCTCAATGACGGTCACCAGAACGTCGCGGCCATCGTCTTCAACGATGACTACGGCACGTCACTACGTGACGTGCTCCAGGACACGGTGGAGTCTGCGGGCGGCACGTTCACCTACGGGGCCGCGGGCCAGGAGTTCGACCCCGCGGAGCAGAACTTCAACACGATCGTCAGCAGCGCGCTGGCCACGAACCCCGACGCCATCGCGGTCATCGCCTTCGCTCAGACCAAGCTCATCGTCCCCGAGCTCGTGGCCCAGGGCTTCGACACGTCCAAGTTGTACTTCGTCGACGGCAACCTCGCCGACTACAGCGCCGACTTCGCTCCGGGCACCTTGACCGGCGCCCAGGGCACGACGCCGGGCGCGTACCCGGACGACGCGTTCAAGGCGCGGCTGCTCGAGGTTGACAGCGGCCTGAAGGACTTCACCTACGGGCCCGAGTCCTATGACGCCACGATCCTCGCGGCGCTGGCCGCCGTGAGGGGCGGGGCCACCGACGGGCCGACGATCCAGAAGAACCTGGCGGCAGTCTCTGGCGCGAACGGCGGGACCGAGGTCTCGACCTTCGCCGAGGGCGTCAAGGAGCTCGAGGCGGGCAACGACATCGCGTACAAGGCGGTGTCCGGCGCTGGCCCGTTCAACGACAAGAACGACCCGTCCTCCGCCTTCATCGGGATCTTCCAGTTCGGCGAGGACAACACGTACAAGTGGATCAAGGCGGAGTACGGCGAACTGTGACGCTCTGACCTCACGCACGAGAAGGGCCCGGCGGGTTGGGCGGGTTCCAAGGGGCCTCGCAACACCTGTTGACCTAAGTGGTTGTCAGTGGATCACGCAGACGCTCGGCTGGAGTCTTCCAGTCGAGCGTCTTGCGTGGTCGGCCGTTGAGCTGTTGAGCGACATGCTCGAGGTCGGCCGCACTGTGGATCGACAGGTCGGTGCCCTTGGGGAAGTACTGGCGCAGCCGCAGCATCCCGGCGACCGATCCCGGCGCGCGAAGCCTGTCGTACTCCGCCCGGCCAGGATGCCCACTCGTGCCCGGCTTGCCACGCCCACGAACACCCGCCTTGCGCGCCCACCCGAACGCCGTGTAGTTGCTGACACCGACCACACGAGCAGCAGCCGAGACGCTGCCACCCTCACGGTCCAGCGCCTCGAAGAACCTCGCCCTCAACTCCCCAGAAACCACGATCCCCGCAACTCCCTGAATCCAGGGTGTTGCGGGGATCGGTAGAACCCGTCTTGACCGCCGGGCCCTTCTCGTCGCACGTGGGGGAGGGGGCCCGTCAGGCCGACTCGGCGCCACCCTCGACGTCGGTGGCCAGCGTCCCCAGGTAGAGCTCGATGACCTTGGGGTCGTGCATGAGCTCCCGGCCCGGGCCGGAGTAGGCGTTGCGCCCCTGGTCCAGGACGTACGCGCGGTCGCAGATCTGCAGGCACCGGCGGGCGTTCTGCTCGACGATGACCACCGAGACCCCAGCCCGGTTGATCTTGCGGGTGCGGATGAACGTCTCGTCCTGGCGGACGGGGGACAGGCCGGCCGAGGGCTCGTCGAGCAGCAGCACCGACGGGTCCATCATCAGCGCCCGCGCCATGGCCACCATCTGCCGCTCACCGCCCGACAGGGAGCCGGCCCGCTGGCGCCGCCGGTCGCCCAGGGTGGGGAACAGGTCGACGATGAACTCGAACCGCTCATCGAAGGACTTCGGCGCCTGGAACACGCCCATCTGCAGGTTCTCCTCGATGGTGAGCGAGGGGAACACGTTGTTGTTCTGCGGGACGAAGCCCACCCCATGCCGCACGAGCGAGTCCGCGCGGCGGTTCGTGATGTCCTCACCCTTGAGCGTGACGGAGCCCGACCGGATGCTCACGAGCCCGAACAGGGCCTTGAGCAGCGTCGACTTGCCGGCGCCGTTGGGCCCGATGATTCCGACGAGCTCGCCCGGGTGGACCACCAGGTTGCAGCCGCCGAGGATGTCGACGCCGGGCACGTACCCGGCGACGAGATCGGTCGCGGCGAGCAGCGGCTCGCCCTCGGGGGCGCCGCGATGGACGTCGGCGGGCGCGCCGACAGGTCCTGGCTGGGTGCTCATCGCTGCTCCTCCTCGGCCTGCGCCTCTGCTTCGAGCTGTTCGGCCACGTCGTCCTCCAGGAGGCGGTCGTCGCCCAGGTCGGTGTCGTGGTGGGCGCCCAGGTAGGCGTCGATGACGGCCTGCTCCTGCATCACCGACTCGGGCGGGCCCTCGGCGACGATGCGGCCCTCGGCCATCACCACCACCCAGTCGGAGATGTGCCGCACCATGTGCATGTCGTGCTCGACGAACAGCACGGTGGTGCCCTCGTCGCGCAGCGCCTGGATGTGCCCGAGCAGCGACTGGGTCAGGGCGGGGTTCACCCCGGCCATCGGCTCGTCGAGCATCACCATCGTGGGCTTGCTCATCAGCGCGCGGGCCATCTCCAGGAGCTTGCGCTGGCCGCCCGAGAGGCTGCCCGCGAAGTCGTCCTTCTTCTCGAGCAGCTTGAAGCGCTCGAGCAGCTCGAGGGCCTGCTCGGTGATCTCGGCCTCACGGCGGCGCCACAACGGGGGCGCGAGCGCGACGAACAGGTTCTCGCCGCTCTGACCGGTGGCGCCGAGCCGCATGTTCTCCATGACGGTCATGCGGGACAGGGCCTTGGTGAGCTGGAACGTGCGCACCATGCCGGCCTGGGCGACCTTGGCCGCGGGCACCCGGGCGAGCGAGCGGCCCTCGAAGGACCACGAGCCCGAGTCGGGCCGGTCGAATCCGGTGAGCAGGTTGAACAGCGTCGTCTTGCCGGCGCCGTTCGGCCCGATGAGCGCGGTGATGGCGCCGCGCTGCACCTCGAGGTGGTCCACGTCGACGGCGGTCATGCCGCCGAAGGTCCGGGTCACGTCCTGGGCGCGCAGGATCGGGTCGGGCTTCGCGGAGCCGGGGACGCGCTCGACGCCCGCGAGTGCGGGCCGGGCCGCGGCGCGGCCGGGAGGGGTGTCAGCGGACATCGATCGCCAGCTCCTTGCGGTCGCCGAGGATTCCTTGTGGTCGGAAGATCACCAGGAGCATGAGGGTCACGCCGACCAGCACCCAGCCGAGCATCTCGATCTGCTCGCTGCGCAGCACGGTGGCGGGGATGACGTCGCGCAACACCGTCTTGACCAGCATGAGGGTGGTCCACAGCAGGATCGAGCCGAGCACCGGCCCGAAGACCGTGGCGGCGCCGCCGAGCAGCAGGATCGTCCAGACGTAGAACGTCATGGGGCGGCCCATCGAGTCGGGCTGGACGGCGCGTGGCAACGCGTACACGATTCCGGCGATCGCGCCGATGGCGCCGCCGAGCACGAGCGCCTGCATCTTGTAGGCGTACACGTTCTTGCCGAGGGAGCGCACGGCGTCCTCGTCCTCGCGGATGCCCTTGAGCACCCGGCCCCAGGGGCTGTTCATCCACCGCCACACCAGGAAGCAGGCGAGGGCCACGAGCGCCCAGCCGACGATCCGCACCCACCACGAGTTGGACAGGTTCATCGAGTACGACCACGGGCCGATCGCGAAGTTCCCGTCCGGCAACGGGGACAGTTCCTGGAAGGAGCCCTTGAAGCCGTCGCCGGCGAGGCCGGCGTTGCCGCCCGTGACCTCCGTCATCGAGGTGGAACGCCCGATCATGCGGATGATCTCCGCCGCGGCGATCGTCACGATCGCGAGGTAGTCGCCGCGCAGCTTCAGCGTCGGGATGCCGAGGATGAGGGCGAACACCACCGCGCAGGCCAGCGCGACCAGCACTGCCGCCCACACCGGCCATCCGGCGATCGACGCGATGGCGTAGCCGTAGGCGCCCAGCAGCATGAAGCCGGCCTGCCCGAAGTTGAGCAGCCCTGTCATGCCGAAGTGCACGTTGAGTCCGATCGCGGCGAGCGCGTACGCCGCGGTGGTCGGGGCGATGATCTCGCCCGCGACGTTGGTGAGGATCTGCTGCCAGTCCATGGTTGGCCTCCGTCAGCCGATGCGCTCGGCCCGGCCCAGGATGCCCTGGGGTCGGACGAGAAGGACGAGGATGAGGATGACGAGCGCGCCGGCGTAGCGCATGTCGCTCGGGATGACGAAGGTCGACAGCTCGACGACGAGACCGATGACCAGCGAGCCCACGAGGGCCCCCCATGCGGTGCCGAGCCCGCCGAGCGTGACCGCCGCGAACATGAGCAGCAGGATCGCCCCGCCCATGTTCCAGTTCGTCGCGTTGAAGTACAGGCCGAGCAGCACCCCGCCAAGGGCGGCGAGCCCTGCGCCGAGCGTCCACACGATCCGGACGATCCGCTCGACGGTGATGCCGGACGCCGCGGCGAGCGCCGGGTTGTCCGAGACCGCCCGGGTGGCGCGTCCTGTGCGTGTCCTCACGAGGAAGAAGGCCACCGCGCCGATCGCGATGATCGCGATGCCGGCCGAGATCAGCGACTGCTGCGTGAACAGCATCCCGCCGATCCGCACAGGCTTGGGGTTCGCCGTGACGATGCGCAGCGGGCTGCCGCCGAAGAAGAACTGGTAGGTGTACTGCAGTGCCATCGACAGGCCGATTGTGACGATCATCTGCTGCGTCGTCCCGATCCGGCGCGTGCGCAGCGGGTGCCAGATGGCGGCGTCCTGCAGCCACCCGGACGCGGCGCCCACGAGCACCGCCACCGTGCCGGAGACCAGCAGCGGCAGGTCCAGCAGCTGGCAGCCCACGTAGGCGAGCAGCGCGCCCAGGGTGACCTGCTCGCCGTGCGCGAAGTTGCTCAGCCCCGTGGTGCCGTAGATCAGGGACAGGCCGACCGACGCGAGCGCCAGCAGGAGGCCGAAGACGATCCCGTTTATGACCTGCTGCGCGACCCGCTGCCCGGTGATGCTGCTGGGCTTCGAGCTGTCCGGCGCGGCGACGGCGGGGTCGGACCCCGGCGCGTCGCTCGGCTCGCCGCCGGTGGGCGTTGATCCGCTCCCACCGCCAGCTGTGGGAGCGCCGAGCGGGAACAGGGCCCCGACGCTGGAGCCCAGCCGGACGGTCACGGTCCGCGGGTTGGCGGCCGGGTCCCGCAGCGTCTCCCCGGCGGGGAGGGTCGTGTCGTCGACGGCCACCTCGTAGTCGCCGGCGGTGGTCACCGGGACGGACCATCGGCCGTCTGCGCCAGTGGCGGCCTCGAGCGTCAAGCCCTGGCCTGTGATCGTCAGGGCGATCCCGGCCGCTGGCTCGCCCGCGGCGGTCCGGATCGTGCCGCCGATGCACCCGGTGGCGGGATCGGCCGCGCAGGCCACGGCGGCCGCCTGGGCAGGGCTCGCCGCCAGGAGGGCGGCGAGGACGCTGAGCAGCACGGTGAGCAGTGGGAGGAGCGCCGCCCCAGGAGGGCGCCGGTTCCGTGTGCGCGGCGAGCTGGTGATTCGGTCCGGTGTCGCGGCTCGGCGCACAGGGACCTCCGTCCGGTCGTTCGATCGGTGGTTCACGGTCTTCGGCGCGGTGCCGAGGGGAGCAGGGCTCCGAGTGGGGAGGAGACTAGGAGCGGATTGTGTCCGGTGCATTACGCACAGCGCGAGAGTATGCAGGACCAAAGGGGCATCATTCACTATTTGGGGTGATCGCCCGCGTGGCGTGCGGTGTGGCGGGCCCTCGCCGACGCCGCGACTAGGCACACGGGCTCGGCTTTGCGATGATCAGATCGCGCGACGGTGTGCCGCCGCGGTGGCGAGGACGACAGGACAGGAGGCCGGCGCAGGTGCGTCCAGGTGCCCAGGTGCGACCCGCGGAGCCCGCGGACATCCCTGCCCTCGTCGAGCTCTGCCTGGCGGCGCGGAGCGAGTCCACGATGGGCGCGCAGTTGTGCAGCGACGACGGCGAGCGCCTGCGGGACCAGCTCGGCGCCCTGCTCGCCTCACGCGGGGGACAGCTGCTGGTCGCCCTGCTCGACGGGGAGCCCGTGGGCCTGCTGCTCGGTCAGCTCGTCGGCCCGGGGCCGTTCACGGACTTGGTGAGCCTCAACCTGGAGGCCATCTACGTCGCCCCGCGAGCACGTCGGCGGGGCCTGGGCCACGCCCTGATGGCCGGCGCCCTCGAGGTGGCCGAGGCCGGCGGCGCCACCGAGGTGTACGCGGCGCCGTTGCCCGGGGCGCGCGGGATGCAGAGGTTCTTCGTCCGGCTCGGCTTCGCGCCGGCCGCCGCGCACCGCGTGGTCAGCACGTCGGCCCTGCAGCGCCGACTGGTCGCTGAGACCGCCGGCGCACAGTCCCGCCGCGGCGCCGGGCGGGGCATCGAGGACCTGATCGCCCGCCGCCGCCAGGTGCGCGCGGCGTCCCGCGACGCCGGTGTGGCCCGCACCGCGCAGGCCGCGGCCGGTCAGCGGTCGCGCGCCGCCATCACCATGCAGGTCAACCGCGCGGTGCAGACCCGACGCGACTCCGAGTCCTCGACGACGATCTCGTAGGTCGCGACACGCGACCCCAGGTGCAGGGCGCGCGCCGTGCCCGTCACGCTCCCCGACGTCACACCGCGGTGGTGCGTCGCGTTGAGCTCGATCCCCACGGCGATCCGGCCCTCGCCCGCGTGCGCCATCGCCGCCACCGAGCCGAGCGTCTCGGCCAGCGCCGCGGACGCCCCGCCGTGCAGCAGCCCGTAGGGCTGGGTGTTCCCCTCGACCGGCATGACGCCCACCACCTTGTCCGGCCCCACCTCGAGGATCGTGATCCCCATCCGCTCGATGAGGGTTCCCGCATAGCTCGGTCGCACGGCGTCGTCAGTCATGGCAGATAGGTTGGCACCCGTGAGCGACGTTCAGCCAACTGCCGACCAGACGACAGCCCTCGACACCGCATCGGCTGCTCCGCCGAGTGGCGCCGCCCCCGCACGCCTGCTGCTCATCGACGGGCACTCGATGGCGTATCGGGCCTACTTCGCGCTGCCGGTGGAGAACTTCTCCACGTCCACGGGCCAGCCCACCAACGCGGTGTACGGCTTCACGTCGATGCTCACCAAGATCCTCGCCGATGAGCAGCCGACCCACCTGGCCGTCGCCTTCGACATGGGCCGCACCACGTTCCGCACCGAGAGGTACCCGGAGTACAAGGGCACGCGCGACGAGACGCCGCAGCCGTTCCGCGGCCAGGTCCCGCTGATCCGCGAGGTGCTCGAGACGATGCGGGTGCCCGTCATCGAGCGGGAGAACTACGAGGCCGACGACGTGCTCGCGACGCTCGCCACCCAGGCCCGGGCCGCCGGGATGCAGGTGCTCGTGTGCTCGGGCGACCGCGACGCCTTCCAGCTCGTCAACGACGACGTCACTGTCCTGTACCCCATTCGCGGCGTCTCCGAGCTCACCCGCATGACCCCTGACGCGGTGCGCGCGAAGTACGGCGTGGGCCCCGAACGCTACTCCGACCTCGCCGCGCTCGTGGGCGAGACCAGCGACAACCTGCCGGGCATCCCCGGCGTGGGGCCGAAGACCGCCGCCAAGTGGATCACCGCCTACGGCGACCTCGACGGCATCATCGCCGCCGCGCCCGACATCAAGGGCAAGGCGGGGGAGTCCCTGCGGGCGCACCTCGACCAGGTGGTGCTGAACCGCGAGCTCAACCACCTGCTCACCGACCTCGAGCTGCCGCTCGGCCCCGCCGACCTCGCCGTCCAGCCGTGGGACCGGGAGGCCATGCACCGGGTCTTCGACTCGCTGCAGTTCACCGCCCTGCGCGAGCGGCTGTTCGCGGCCATGCCCGGCGAGGCGGCCGCCCCCGTCGAGGCCGGCGAGCCTGTCGACGTCGCGGAGCTGGCGCCCGGCGGCCTGGGCGGGTGGCTCGCGGCCCGTGCCGGGCGCACGCTCGGCATCGACGTGCGCGGGGCGATCCGGCCCGGCAGCGGCGACGCATGGGGCCTGGCGATCGCGGATGACGGCGCGGCCGCCGTCTCGCTCGACCTGACGACCATCGACCCGCGCGACGAGGCCGCGCTCGCGGCGTGGCTCGCGGACGCCTCGGCGCCCAAGGCCGTGCACGGCGCGAAGTCGGCCTGGCACGCGCTCACCGGTCGCGGCCTGCCGATCGCGGGGGTGGTGTTCGACACCGAGGTCGCGGCGTACCTGTGCCACCCCGACCAGCGGTCCTACGACCTGCCCTCGTTGTCGGTGCGCTACCTGCACCGTGAGCTCACGTCGGGCGCCCCGGCCGCCGGCTCGCAGGGGGCGCTCGACCTCTCGCTCGACGGCTCCGACGAGCACCAGCACGCGGCGGCCCGGGCGGCCGCGGTGGGCGAGCTCTCCGGGGTGCTGGCCGACGCGTTGGCCGACCGCGGCGCCACGGACCTCCTCGCACGCCTCGAGCTCCCCCTCGAGGACGTCCTCGCCGCCATGGAGCACCGGGGCGTCGCGGCCGACGTGGACTACCTCCGCGAGCTCGAGAAGCTGTTCGACGCGCAGGTGCAGACGGCGGCCACGGAGGCCTACGACGTGATCGGCCGCGAGGTGAACCTCGGGTCGCCGAAGCAGCTCCAGGAGGTGCTGTTCGACCAGCTGGGCATGCCGAAGACCAAGAAGATCAAGACGGGCTACACCACTGACGCGGCGAGCCTCGCCGACCTGTACGCGCGCACCCAGCACCCGTTCCTCGCCCACCTGCTCGCGCACCGTGACGCGATCCGGCTGCGCCAGACCGTCGAGGGCCTGCTGCGCTCCGTGGCGGACGACGGGCGCATCCACACCACGTTCCAGCAGACCATCGCGGCGACCGGACGCCTGTCCTCGACCGACCCGAACCTGCAGAACATCCCGATCCGCACCGAGGCCGGCCGCCAGATCCGACGGGCGTTCGTGGTGGGCGAGGGCTACGAGACGCTGCTCACCGCGGACTACTCGCAGATCGAGATGCGGATCATGGCCCACCTGTCCGGGGACGAGGGGCTCATCGACGCGTTCCGCTCGGGCGAGGACCTGCACAACTACGTCGGCTCGCGGGTGTTCTCGGTCCCGACGGACCAGGTCACGCCCGCGATGCGCTCCAAGATCAAGGCGATGAGCTACGGCCTGGCGTACGGGCTCTCGTCCTTCGGGCTCTCGAAGCAGCTGAGCATCGAGGTGGGGGAGGCCACCCGGTTGATGGACGACTACTTCTCGCGCTTCGGCGGCGTGCGCGCCTACCTGACCGGCGTCGTCGACGAGGCCCGCGCCACGGGCTACACGGCGACGATCATGGGCCGCCGGCGATACCTGCCCGATCTCACCAGCGACAACCGCCAACGCCGGGAGATGGCCGAGCGCATGGCGCTGAACGCGCCGATCCAGGGCAGCGCGGCCGACCTGATCAAGGTGGCGATGCTGGGTGTGGAACGCGAGCTCACCGCTCGCGGCCTGCGCTCGCGCCTGCTGCTGCAGGTGCACGACGAGCTCGTCCTCGAGGTGGCGCCGGGGGAGCGGGAGGAGGTCGAGGCCATCGTCCGGGCCCAGATGGGGTCCGCGGCGGCGCTCGACGTGCCGTTGGACGTGTCGGTCGGGGTCGGCGCGAGCTGGCACGAGGCCGGCCACTGATCGGTCCCTCCGGGGCGGGCGGGGGGATTGATTCGCTCGTTTGTCGTATTCACGGCGATTTACGTGACTTACGGGCATGGTGTGCGTCACAGTGGGTCGCGGCGGCAACGGGGCCGCCACGACCCACGGAGGCACGATGTCCGAGGTTGCCCAGCAGAACGAGACCGACTACGAAC
Organism: Cellulomonas chengniuliangii; assembly: GCF_024508335.1. Taxonomy (NCBI): domain Bacteria; kingdom Bacillati; phylum Actinomycetota; class Actinomycetes; order Micrococcales; family Cellulomonadaceae; genus Cellulomonas; species Cellulomonas chengniuliangii. Next base: position 1,518,705 of record NZ_CP101988.1, read on the forward strand.
GGGTGCAACGCTCTCCGGAGTTCCAGGCGCTGCGGCACCGGTTCCGCCGGTTCGTCTTCCCCATGACCGCGCTCTTCCTCGCCTGGTACCTGCTCTACGTCCTCCTGGCCGACTACGCCCACGACTTCATGAGCACGCGGGTGTCGGGCAACATCACCGTCGGCCTGCTGTTCGGGCTCGGCCAGTTCGTCTCCACGTTCGTCATCACCATGGTCTACGCCCGATGGGCCAACAAGCACCAGGACCCCGTGGCCGCTGAGCTCCGCGCCGAGATCGAAGACGGGAAGCTCGCATGAGCGCCCGGGTCATGGCCGCTGCCGAGACCGCCCAGATCGGCGATCCGGCCGTCAACATCGGCATCTTCCTCGCGTTCGTCGCGGTCACCCTGGTCGTGGTGTTCCGCGCCTCCAAGTCGAACCGCAGCGCCGCCGACTACTACGCGGCGGGCCGCTCCTTCACCGGCCCCCAGAACGGCACCGCGATCGCCGGGGACTACCTGTCGGCGGCGAGCTTCCTGGGGATCTGCGGGGCGATCGCCATCAACGGGTACGACGGGTTCCTCTACTCGATCGGCTTCCTCGTGGCGTGGCTCGTCGCGCTGCTCCTGGTCGCCGAGCTCATGCGCAACACCGGCAAGTTCACGATGGCGGACGTGCTGTCGTTCCGCCTCAAGCAGCGCCCGGTGCGGATGGCGGCGGCGCTCGCGACGCTCGCGGTCGTCTTCTTCTACCTGCTCGCGCAGATGGCCGGCGCCGGCGGGCTCGTCGCGCTGCTGCTCGGCATCGAGAGCAGCGCGGGCCAAGGCCTTGTCATCGCGATCGTCGGCGCGCTGATGATCCTGTACGTTCTGGTCGGCGGGATGAAGGGCACCACGTGGGTGCAGATCATCAAGGCGGTGCTGCTGATCGCGGGCGCGGGCATCATGACGATCTGGGTCCTGGGCAACTTCGGCATGGACTTCTCGGCGGTGCTCCAGGGCGCCATCGACCAGGCGGGGCCTGACGGCGAGGCGTTGATCGAGCCGGGCAAGCAGTACGGCGCCACGTCGATGACCCGGCTGAACTTCCTGTCGCTCGCGTTGGCCCTGGTGCTCGGCACCGCGGGCCTGCCGCACGTGCTGATGCGCTTCTACACCGTGCCGAGCGCCAAGGAGGCCCGGCGCAGCGTGGTGTGGGCGATCTGGCTGATCGGCATCTTCTACCTGTTCACGCTCGTCCTCGGCTACGGCGCGGGGGCGCTGGTGGGGCCCGATGCGATCCGGTCGGCGCCTGGCGGGGTGAACTCCGCGGCGCCGCTCCTCGCCTTCGAGCTCGGCGGGACGGTGCTGCTGGGCCTCATCTCGGCGGTGGCGTTCGCGACGATCCTCGCCGTGGTGGCAGGGCTGACGATCACGGCGGCCGCCTCGTTCGCGCACGATATCTACGCCTCGGTCATCAAGGACGGGAAGGTCGAGCCGGACAAGGAGGTCCGGGTCGCCCGGATCACCGTGGTGGTGATCGGCCTGCTCGCCATCGTGGGGGGCATCTTCGCGAACGGCCAGAACGTGGCCTTCCTCGTCGCGCTGGCGTTCGCCGTCGCGGCGAGCGCGAACCTGCCGACCATCCTGTACTCGCTGTTCTGGAAGCGGTTCAACACGTCCGGGGCGCTGTGGAGCATGTATGGCGGCCTGATCTCCTGCATCGCGCTGATCGCGCTGTCGCCGGTGGTGTCCGGCAAGGTCGACCCCACCACCGGGCTGAGCCTGTCGATGATCAAGGACACGTCGGTGGACTTCGCGATCATCCCGCTGGAGAACCCGGGCCTGATCTCGATCCCGCTGGCCTTCGTGCTCGGCATCGTCGGCACATTCCTCAGCAAGACGCCGGCAGCCCCGGGCAAGTTCGCCGAGATGGAGGTCCGCTCGCTCACGGGCGCCGGCGCCGAGAAGGCGACGCCGCACTGACGGCGGGGCGCCGGGGGGCGTCAGCCCGGGAGGTGGGTCACGAAGATCGCCGTCCCGGGCAGGCGCTCCCCGCGCACCGGGCCCCAGCCGCCCCATGTGCGATCGTGGCCCGCGGGCCACTCGGGCTCGACCAGCCGGTCGAGCACCAGGCCCGCGGCCACGACGTCGCCGATGTGGTCCCCGAGCGTGCGGTGGTACTCGGCGTACAGCACGTTCCCCGAGGCCCCGAGCTCGACGTAGGGCCTGCGGTCGAAGTAGGACCGCGTCGCGGTGAGCCCGCCGGCGCCCGGGTCGTCGGGGAAGGCCCAGCGCAGCGGATGGGTCACCGAGAAGACCCATCGGCCGCCGGGTCGCAGCACGCGCGCGACCTCCCGGTGCACCCGGGCGGCGTCGGGGACGAACGGGATCGCCCCGAAGGCGGTGAAGGCGACGTCGAACGAGCTGTCGGCGAACGGCAGGGCCCGTGCGTCCGCCTGCGCCATGGGGGTGCGGACCCCGATGGCCTCGTCGTAGCGGGCGCCGGCGGCCAGCATGCCGGCGGAGACGTCGGTGGCCACGACCTGCGCGGCCCCGTGGCGCAGCAGCCAGCGGGAGCACTGCGCCGCGCCCGAGCCCACCTCGAGGACGCGGGCCCCCGTCACGTCGCCCAGCAGGCGCGCGTCAGCCTCCCGCACGCCCTCGGGGCACCAGCAGAACTCGTCGGGGCCGAGGAAGGCCCCGTGCTCGTCGAGGTACTCGGCGGCGTTCGCGTCCCACCAGCGCCGTCCGGCCCGGCCGCCGGCCTCGTCGGGAACGTCGCGATAGCCCGCTTCTGCGAGCCTGTCTTCGGAATCCATGGAAATCGCCCTTTGACACGGTAGGTTTCGGCAGATCCGAGGATGTACTCGGACGTAACACCCGCGTGACGTGGCGCGCCTACTGTCGGGGACTCTTCCCCCGGTGGCGCGATCATGCCACCGGCCCGTCGACGAGGGGTGATCATGTGAAGACCTTCCTAAGGGTCGCCGCACCGGGCGCAGTGCTGGCGCTGGCACTGACCGGATGCGCCGCCAGCGACCGTGACGCCGATGCGGCCCAGACGGAGACGGGAGGCGCCCGTGACACGTTCGTCTTCGCGGCCTCCTCCGACCCCGCTTCGCTGGACCCCGCGTTCGCCAACGACGGCGAGACGTTCCGGGTCGCCCGGCAGATCTTCGAAGGGCTCGTGGGAACCGTGCCGGGAACGGCCGACCCGGCCCCCCTGCTCGCTGAGTCGTGGGACGTGGCCGACGACGGCCTCGAGTACACGTTCCACCTGAAGGAGGGCGTCTCCTTCCACGACGGCACGGACTTCGACGCGGACGCCGTCTGCTTCAACTTCGACCGCTGGAACAACTTCACGGGTGTGATGCAGTCGGAGAGCCTGTCGTACTACTGGCAGAAGGTGAACGGCGGCTTCGCGTCGAGCGACGTCCCCGGCCTCGACGGCACCGGGAAGTACGAGAGCTGTGAGGCCACCGACCCGGCCACGGCCGTGATCCGCCTCGCGAGCCCGCTGCCGGAGCTGGTGTCGGCGCTGTCGCTGCCCTCCTTCTCGATGCAGTCGCCGACCGCGCTCGAGAAGTACGACGCCGACGGCGTCAGCGGCGGCGAGGAGGCGCCGGTGCTGCCGGAGTACGCAACGGCGCACCCGACGGGCACCGGCCCGTACGTCTTCGAGAGCTGGAGCCCCGGCGAGCAGGTCGTCCTGGCCTCCAACCCGGACTACTGGGGCGAGACGGGCCAGATCAAGAAGATCGTCTTCACGGTGATCTCCGACGCGACCGCGCGGCGCCAGGCGCTGCAGGCCGGCGACATCGACGGCTACGACCTGGTCGGGCCGGCGGACGTGGACGCTCTCGCGAGCGCCGGCTTCCAGATCGTCAACCGCGACCCGTTCAACGTCCTCTACCTGGCGATGAACCAGGCCAACCCCGAGCTGACGGATGTGCGCGTGCGGCAGGCGATCGCCCACGCGATCGACAAGAAGTCGCTGGTCGCGCAGACGCTGCCCGAGGGCACCGAGGTCGCCACGAACTTCGTCCCGCCGGCCGTTGACGGGTGGAACGCGGACGTGCCCACCTACGACTACGACCCGGAGAAGGCCAAGGCCCTGCTCGCGGAGGCGGGGAAGTCGAACCTGACGATCGACTTCAACTACCCGACCAACGTGTCCCGGCCGTACATGCCGACCCCCGAGCAGGTCTTCACCGCGATCTCGGCCGACCTCGCGGCCGTCGGCATCACAGTGAACCCGGTGCCCGAGCCGTGGAGCCCGGAGTACCTGGACCGGATGCAGGGCACTCCCGACCACGGCATCCACCTGCTGGGCTGGACCGGCGACTACAACGACACCTACAACTTCATCGGCGTGTTCTTCGGCGCTCCGGCGAACGAGTGGGGCTTCGACGACCCGGCGCTCTTCAAGGCCATCGGCGACGCTCGGTACCAGGCGGACAAGGAGGCCCAGACGGCCGCCTACGCGGCCGCCAACGCGCAGATCATGGAGCTGCTCCCCGGCATCCCGCTCGCGCACCCGGTGCCCTCCCTCGCGTTCAAGGCCGACATCCACGGGTACCCGGCGTCGCCGGTCCAGGACGAGGTCTACAACGTGATCACCATCGGCGACTGAGGAGCAGCACCCCCCGATGACCCGACTCGTCCTGCGGCGCACGGCGCTGCTCGTCCCGACCCTGCTCGGGTTGTCGATCCTGCTGTTCTTGTGGGTGCGCGCACTCCCAGGAGGGCCTGCCACGGCCCTCCTGGGGGAGCGCGCCACACCCGAGGCCGTCGATCGGATCAACGCCCTGTACGGGTTCGACCGCCCGGTGCTGCAGCAGTACACCGGCTATCTCGGCCAGTTGCTGCAGGGCAACTTCGGGGTCTCCACCAGGACCGGCCGCCCGGTCCTGGACGAGTTCCTCGCGCGATTCCCGGCGACGATCGAGCTCACGATCCTCGCCCTGGTGATCGCCGTCGGCGTCGGCATCCCGCTCGGCTACCTCGCCGCCCGGCGGCAGGGCAGCCTGGTGGACTCCGGGACGGTGGTGGTCTCGCTGCTCGGCGTCACCATCCCCGTGTTCTTCCTCGCGTTCCTGCTCAAGTGGCTGTTCGCCGTGCAGCTCGGCTGGTTCCCCTCGGCGGGCCGCCAGGACCCGACCATGGTCGCCACCCATCCGACCGGGTTCTACGTGCTCGACGGCCTGCTGACCCGCGAGTTCGACGCGAGCTGGGACGCGGTCATGCACCTGGTGCTGCCGGCGCTGGCCCTCGGCTCGATCCCGCTCGCGATCATCACGCGGATCACCCGGTCCTCGGTGCTCGAGGTGCAGGGCGCCGACTACGTCCGCACCGCGCGCGCCAAGGGCTTGGGACGCGTCAGGCTGCGCAACCGCGTCATCCTGCGCAACGCGATGCTGCCGGTCTCCACGACGATCGGCCTGCAGGTCGGGCTGCTGCTGTCTGGGGCGGTGCTCACCGAGACGGTGTTCGCCTACCCGGGAATCGGCAGCTTCCTGGCACAGGCGGTCTTCAACCTCGACTACGCGGTGCTGCAGGGGTTCATCCTCATCATCGCGATCGTCTACGCGGTGGTGAACCTCGCCGTCGACGTCTCCTACGGCCTGATCGACCCCAGGATGAGGACCCGATGAGCGCGATCGAGACCCCCGAGGCCCTCGCCCCGGCGAGCGGCGCCCCGGCGCCGTCCGACCACGCGGGAGACTCCGCGTGGCGCGCTGCGGCCCGCAGGCTGCGGCGCAACCCCGGCGCCATCGCGGGCGCCGCGATCGTTCTGGTCTTCCTGGCGGTCGCGACGTTCGCCCCCTGGATCGCACCATTCGACGCGGGCGAGCTCCCCGGCCGCAGCCAGGTGCGGCCCACGTTCATCCCCGGGCCGTCGGCCGAGCACCCGCTGGGACTCGACCGGTACGGCGCGGACCTGTTCTCCCAGCTGGTCTGGGGCGCGCGCGCCTCGCTGCTGATCGGCGTGCTGTCCACCCTCGTCGGACTGCTCGGCGGCATCATGCTCGGGGTGCTCGCCGGTGGGCTCGGAGGCTGGGTGGACACCGCGACGATGCGGCTGGTCGACCTGATGCTCTCGGTGCCGAGCCTGCTGCTCGCCGTGTCGATCGCCGCCCTGATCGGCCAGTCCGCGACCGCGGTGATCATCGCCATCGGCGTGGTGCAGGTGCCGATCTTCGCCCGGTTGCTGCGCGGATCGATGCTGGCCCAGCGCGGCCAGGACTACGTGCTCGCGGCGTCGTCGCTCGGGTTGAGCCGGCGCACCGTGACCATGAGCCACGTGCTGCCCAACAGCATCTCGCCGGTGATCGTCCAGGCCACCCTCATGCTCGCCACGGCGGTCATCGAGGCGGCTGCGCTGTCGTTCCTGGGGCTCGGGGGCGGGGCGCCGACGGCGGCGGAATGGGGCCGGATGCTCACCGCGGCGCAGAACGAGCTCGAGGTGGCGCCCCGCCTGGCGCTGTGGCCGGGGGCGTGCATCGCGGTCACGGCGCTCGGGTTCACGTTGTTCGGCGAGGCGCTCCGCGAGGCGCTCGACCCACGGACGAGGAAGCGGTGACCGGCATGGGCGTGACCACGCGGACGGAGGCTCAGCCGTTGCTGAGCGTGCGAGGGCTCGAGGTGGCGTTCACCTCCGACTCGGGGCGGACGGTCGCGGTCACCGGCGTCGACCTAGACGTGCACCCTGGCGAGACCGTCGCGATCGTGGGGGAGTCCGGATCGGGGAAGTCGACGACCGCGGCCGCCGTGATCGGGCTGCTCGCCTCGAACGGAGCGGTGACCGCCGGCAGCGTCCGGTTCGACGGACAGGACCTCACGGCTGCCGGGCCCGGGGCGGTGGCGCGCCTCCGCGGCGTCGAGATCGGCATGGTCCCGCAGGACCCGATGTCCAACCTGAACCCGCTGCAGCGCGTCGGCACGCAGGTGGTCGAGGCCCTCGAGGCTGGTGGGGTGGCACGGGGCCGCGCCGCCCGGGCGAGGGCCGTGGAGCTGCTCGAGGAGGCTGGACTGCCGGACGCGGAGGTCCGGGCCCGGCAGTACCCGCACGAGTTCTCGGGCGGCATGCGGCAGCGGGCGTTGATCGCGATCGGCCTCGCCTGCCGCCCGCGCCTGCTCATCGCGGACGAGCCGACCTCCGCGCTCGACGTCACTGTGCAGCGCACGATCCTCGACCGGCTCACCGGCCTGACGTCCGAGCTCGGGACGGCGGTGCTGCTCATCACGCACGACCTGGGCCTGGCCGCCGAGCGGGCGGACCGCGTCGTGGTCATGTACCGCGGCCAGATCGTGGAGCAGGGGCCGGCGCACGACCTGCTGCGGGACCCGCAGCACGAGTACACCCGGCGGCTGCTGGCCGCGGCGCCGTCCCTGGCCGCCCGCCGGATCGAGATCGCCAAGGCCGAGGGCGACGAGGCGGCGCTGGCCGAGGACCTGCTCGTGGTGGGGGCGCGCGACGAGCCCCAGGCAGCGGCGGAGGCCCCTGACGCCATCGTCGAGGTCTCGCACGTCAGCAAGGTCTACCGGCTTCGCGGGGCCCGCATGCTGTCCCGATCGGCATCGTTCACCGCGGTGGACGACGTGAGCCTGTCGGTGCCGCGCGGCCGCACCCTCGCCGTGGTGGGGGAGTCGGGCTCGGGGAAGTCCACGCTCGCGAAGATGATGCTGGCCCTCGTGGAGCCGACGTCGGGCTCGATCACCTTCGACGGCGAGCTCGTGGGCGGCGCCGACAGGGCTGCCGAGGTCGCGTTCCGGCGGCGCGTGCAGCCCATCTTCCAGGACCCCTACTCGTCGCTCGACCCCCTGTTCACCGTCTACCGCACCATCGAGGAGCCGCTGCGCGCGCATGGCGTGGGGGACGGCGCGTCGCGCAGGGCCCGGGTCGAGGAGCTGCTCGACGAGGTGTCCCTGCCCGTCGACGTGCTGCGCCGGTACCCGGCCGAGCTCTCCGGCGGGCAGCGCCAGCGTGTCGCGATCGCCCGTGCGCTCGCGCTGCACCCCGAGCTGGTGGTGTGCGACGAGGCGGTGTCGGCGCTCGACGTGATCGTGCAGGCGCAGATCCTGCGGCTGCTCGCCGACCTGCAGCGCAGGCTGGGGCTGAGCTATCTGTTCATCAGCCACGACCTGGCCGTGGTGCGCCAGATCGCCGACACGGTCTGCGTGATGCAGAACGGCGCCGTGGTCGAGCACGGTCCTGTGGACGCCGTGTTCGACACCCCCCAGACCGACTACACGCGCACGCTGCTCGCGGCCATCCCGGGGCGGGGCCTGGAGTTGGCGACCGGTCCGCGGTGACGCGCGGCGGGGTCCGGGGCGTCTCGCGTGGGACCCAAGGCCCGGCGGTCCAGGCCGGAGGTGGATACGCTGACCTGGACGGGGGCGCGACGACGCGTGTGATCCTGTCTCCAGGCAACTTGAAGGAGTGCTCGCGTGCGTGTCGGACTGCTCACCGGAGGCGGGGACGTCCCCGGTCTGAACGCGGCCATCCGGGCCGTCGTCAAGCGAGGCGAGGGCGAGCACGGGCACTCCATCGTCGGCTTCCGCAACGGCTGGCGTGGGGTCGTGGACGGCGACGTGATGCCGCTCACCCGCCAGCACATCCGCAACGTCCTCCCCGTGGGCGGGACGCTGCTCGGCACGGCCCGGTACCACCCCAAGGCGTCGGACGGCAGCCTTGACGCCGTGATGCAGACCCTCGAGGCCGAGCGCATCGAGGCCCTGATCTGCATCGGCGGCGACGGCACGCTGCACGCGGCGAGCAAGGTCGCCGAGGCCGGCGTGAAGATCGTCGCGATTCCCAAGACGATCGACAACGACGTCTGGGGCACGGACCGCTCGATCGGCTTCGACACGGCGGTGACCATCGCCACCGAGGCCATCGACCGCGTGCACACCACCGCGGAGAGCCACAACCGCGTCATGATCGTCGAGGTCATGGGGCGGCACGCCGGCTGGATCGCGGTCACGTCGGCGATCGCGGGCGGGGCCGAAGTCGTCCTGACGCCCGAGGAGCCCTTCGACATCGACAAGGTCATCCGGTTCCTCAAGCACCGCCACCGCGCGCACGCGAGCTTCTCGATCGTGGTCGTCGCCGAGGGCGCCGTGCCCGCCGAGGGCACGTCCATGTCGTACGAGGCGCCGGTGGGCAAGTTCGGCGAGATCGTCGCCGGCGCCATCGGCGAGCGGGTCAAGGCCGAGATCGAGCAGCGCACCGGGTTCGACACGCGCGTCACCGTGCTGGGCCACGTGCAGCGCGGTGGCATCCCCACACCGGAGGACCGCATCCTGGGGAGCCGGTTCGGCGTGGCGGCGATCGACGCGATCACCCGCGGCGAGTCCGGCGTGATGACGGCCCTGCGCGGGGAGGACGTCGTCCTCACGCCGCTGACCGAGATCGCCGGCAAGGTCAAGCACGTGCCCGCCTCGCTGATCCAGGTCGCCCAGGCGCTCGCCTGACCGGCGGGCCGTCCGCGCTGGCTTTGACCCGCCTGCCGGTCAAAGATAAGGTGGAACGCGGTGTCGCACGTCTGTCTGCTGCTGGTTCGCCGGCGTCGGCGATGTGCACTCACAACACCACACATCCGCCGGGATCCTTGCCCGCACTACTTCCTGTCCGCATCGGAGTCCATCACTACATGAGCATTTCCACCGCGAAGCCCGCCACGCCGCAGGTCGCGATCAACGACATCGGCTCGGCCGAGGACTTCCTCGCCGCCATCGACGCCACCATCAAGTACTTCAACGATGGTGACATCGTCTCGGGCACCATCGTCAAGGTCGACCGCGACGAGGTGCTGCTTGACATCGGTTACAAGACCGAGGGCGTCATCCCCTCCCGCGAGCTGTCCATCAAGCACGACGTGGACCCCGGAGAGGTCGTCCAGGTGGGCGACGAGGTCGAGGCCCTGGTCCTCCAGAAGGAGGACAAGGAAGGCCGTCTGATCCTGTCCAAGAAGCGTGCGCAGTACGAGCGCGCCTGGGGCACGATCGAGAAGATCAAGGAAGAGGACGGCGTCGTCACCGGCACCGTCATCGAGGTCGTCAAGGGCGGCCTCATCCTCGACATCGGCTTGCGCGGCTTCCTCCCCGCGTCGCTCGTGGAGATGCGTCGTGTCCGCGACCTCCAGCCCTACGTGGGCAAGGAGATCGAGGCCAAGATCATCGAGCTCGACAAGAACCGCAACAACGTCGTCCTCTCGCGCCGTGCCTGGCTCGAGCAGACGCAGTCCGAGGTGCGCTCGACCTTCCTGCAGACGCTGCAGAAGGGCCAGGTCCGCCCCGGTGTCGTCTCCTCGATCGTCAACTTCGGCGCGTTCGTGGACCTCGGCGGCGTCGACGGGCTCGTCCACGTCTCCGAGCTGTCCTGGAAGCACATCGACCACCCCTCCGAGGTCGTCGAGGTCGGTCAGGAGGTCACCGTCGAGGTCCTCGACGTCGACTTCGACCGCGAGCGTGTCTCCCTGTCGCTCAAGGCGACGCAGGAGGACCCGTGGCAGGCCTTCGCCCGGACGCACGCCATCGGCCAGGTCGTCCCCGGCAAGGTCACGAAGCTCGTCCCGTTCGGCGCGTTCGTGCGCGTCGAGGACGGCATCGAGGGCCTCGTGCACATCTCGGAGCTGGCCGTGCGCCACGTCGAGATCCCGGAGCAGGTCGTCCAGGTCGGCGACGACGTCTTCGTCAAGGTCATCGACATCGACCTCGAGCGTCGCCGTATCTCGCTCTCGCTGAAGCAGGCGAACGAGGGCCTCGACCCGACCAGCGACGACTTCGACCCCGCGCTGTACGGCATGGCGGCCGAGTACGACGAGCAGGGCAACTACAAGTACCCCGAGGGCTTCGACCCGGCCACGAACGAGTGGCTCGAGGGCTTCGAGGCTCAGCGCGAGGTGTGGGAGGCGCAGTACGCCAAGGCCCACGAGCGCTGGGAGGCCCACCGCAAGCAGGTCGCCGAGGCCAGCAAGGCCGACGCCGAGGCCGCGAACAACGAGGGCGTGGTGAGCAGCAGCAGCAGCAGCAGCTCCTCCTCGTCCGCCTCCTCGTACTCCTCGACCCCCGCGGAGGAGGCCACCGGCACCCTCGCGTCCGACGAGGCCCTCGCCGCGCTGCGCGAGAAGCTCACGGGCAACTGACGCCGGGCGCCTCGGCGCCATCGTCACGCTCTGACCAGCGGGCCGGTCACCTTCGGGTGGCCGGCCCGCTGTGCTGTCCCCGGGGGCCGAGACCAAGGCCCACTGCCAAGATCCGTCGGTCTTGAGGCGGCTCGGCCCTCGCGCAGCGCCGACTCGGAAGGACTCGGGCAGGATGGGGCAATGCAGCGCATTGGACTGACCGGTGGGATCGCAGCGGGCAAGTCGGCCGTGTCGGCACGGCTCGAGGAGCTGGGCGCCGTGGTGATCGACCACGACCTGCTCGCCCGGGAGGCGGTGGCGCCCGGCACAGCGGCGCTCGGCGACATCGTCGACGCGTTCGGGCCGGAGATGCTCGATGCGGAGGGCGCCCTCGACCGCGCGGCGCTGGGGAGCTTCGTCTTCGCGGACCTCGACGCGCTGGCCAGGTTGAACGGAATCGTCCATCCGGCCATCCGCCGGCTGTCGGTCGAGCGCGAGGCGGCTGCGGCGACCGCCGACCCCGGCGCCGTGGTGGTGCACGACATCCCCCTGCTAGTCGAGACCGGGCAGGCTGACGCCTTCCACGTGCTGGTGGTGGTGCACGCGCCGGCCGCGCTGCGCGTGGCCCGGCTCGTCGAGCTGCGCGGCCTGAGCCGGGACGAGGCCCAGGGACGGGTCGCGGCGCAGGTCGACGACGAGGCGCGGCTGGCCGTCGCCGACGTGGTCCTCGACGGCTCCGGCGCGGTCGAGGACCTGCGCGCCCAGGTCGACGAGCTGTGGCAGCGGCTCGCGGAGGTGCGCGCCGCCGAGCTGGCGGCGGAGACCCCGTGACGGCTGCCGCTCGACGCGCCCGGTCCGGGCGTGGACCCGCCCGTCGGGCCCGGGTCTAGTCGTGTCAGCGGGACGACGTACGGTGGTGGCATGCGCCCTGTGACGGATCTGGAGCGAACGGTCGCGCCGTTCAAGGTGGTGTCCGACTACTCGCCCTCGGGCGACCAGCCGACTGCCATCGCGGACCTGACGCGCCGCATCCAGGCGGGGGAGAAGGACGTGACCCTGCTCGGCGCCACCGGCACCGGCAAGTCGGCGACCACGGCATGGCTGATCGAGCAGCTGCAGCGGCCCACGCTGGTGATGGCGCCGAACAAGACCCTCGCCGCGCAGCTCGCCACCGAGTTCCGCGAGCTGCTGCCCAACAACGCGGTCGAGTACTTCGTCTCCTACTACGACTACTACCAGCCCGAGGCGTACATCGCGCAGACGGACACCTACATCGAGAAGGACTCGTCCATCAACGACGAGGTCGAGCGCCTGCGGCACTCGGCCACGAGCTCGCTGCTGACGCGACGCGACGTCGTGGTGGTCGCGTCGGTGTCGTGCATCTACGGCCTGGGCACCCCGCAGGAGTACGTCGACCGCATGGTGCGGCTGGCGGTCGGCGACCAGGTGGACCGGGACCAGATGCTGCGCCGGTTCGTGGCGATGCAGTACACCCGCAACGACATGGCCTTCACCCGGGGCACCTTCCGGGTGCGCGGCGACACGGTCGAGATCATCCCGGTGTACGAGGAGCTCGCGATCCGCATCGAGTTCTTCGGCGACGAGATCGAGTCGATCCAGACCTTGCACCCCCTCACCGGGGACGTCGTCCGCGCCGAGGAGTCGGTCTACCTGTTCCCCGCGACGCACTACGTCGCCGGCCCCGAGCGCATGGAGCGCGCGATCGGCACCATTGAGTCCGAGCTGGCCCAGCGGCTCGAGGAGTTCGAGCGGCAGAACAAGCTGCTCGAGGCCCAGCGGCTGCGCATGCGCACCACCTACGACATCGAGATGATGCGCCAGATCGGGTCGTGCTCGGGCATCGAGAACTACTCACGGCACATCGACGGCCGCGCGCAGGGCACCCCGCCGCACACGTTGCTGGACTACTTCCCCGAGGATTTCCTCCTGGTCATCGACGAGTCGCACGTGACAGTGCCGCAGATCGGCGCGATGTACGAGGGGGACATGTCGCGCAAGCGGAACCTGGTGGACCACGGGTTCCGCCTGCCGAGCGCCATGGACAACCGGCCGCTGCGCTGGGAGGAGTTCGTCGAGCGGATCGGCCAGACTGTGTACCTGTCCGCGACGCCCGGCGCCTACGAGCTGTCCATGTCGGATGGCACGGTGGAGCAGATCATCCGCCCCACCGGGCTCGTGGACCCGCAGGTGGTGCTCAAGCCGACCACGGGTCAGATCGACGACCTGCTGGACGAGATCCGCACCCGCACGGAGAAGAACGAGCGGGTGCTGGTCACCACGCTCACCAAGAAGATGTCCGAGGACCTCACCGACTACCTCCTGGAGAAGGGGGTCCGGGTGCGGTACCTGCACTCTGAGGTCGACACGCTGCGCCGGGTCGAGCTGCTGCGCGAGTTGCGGCTCGGAGAGTTCGACGTGCTGGTCGGCATCAACCTCCTGCGTGAGGGCCTGGACCTGCCCGAGGTCTCCCTGGTGGCGATCTTGGACGCCGACAAGGAGGGCTTCCTGCGCTCCGCGACCTCGCTGATCCAGACGATCGGGCGTGCCGCCCGCAACGTCTCGGGCGAGGTGCACATGTACGCCGACAAGATCACTCCTGCGATGGCGATGGCCATCGACGAGACGAACCGGCGGCGGGAGAAGCAGGTCGCGTACAACGTGGAGCACGGCATCGACCCGACGCCGCTGCGCAAGAAGATCGGCGACATCACCGACATGCTCGCGCGCGAGGACGTCGACACCAAGGAGCTGCTCGAGGGCGGCTACCGCCAGCCGCCGCAGCGGGGGAAGGCTCCCGTGCCGAGCGGAGGCAGCGGCTCCCGCGCGAGCCTCGCGGGCGCGGCCGCGGGCGACCTCGCCCAGTTGATCCAGGAGCTCAGCGACCAGATGCACGCGGCCGCCGCCGAGTTGCAGTTCGAGCTCGCGGCGCGCCTGCGCGACGAGATCTCCGGCCTCAAGAAGGAGCTGCGGCAGATGCAGGCCGCCACCGCCTGAGGGGCGGCGGACGGCCGCGATGCGGACGCGCGGTTGTGCTTTATGCTGGGGCACTTGGTGGAGGGGAGTATCCCGACACGGCTTCCTCGTCATCACGGCCAGCTCAGCAGCGGCCCGGGGGGCCGGCTGGCCGACTCGGCTGGTGGGAGAGACCTCCGGTACCCGATCTCGTACCGGAGGTACGCCTGTGTCTGTTCCGTTGTGGGTCTGGGGCGCGACTGCCGCGCTCGTCGTGGGAATGGTCCTCTTCGACTTCTTCTCGCACGTGCGGACGCCGCACGAGCCCACGTTCAAGGAGTCCGTGCGCTGGTCGGTGTTCTACATCGCGCTGGCCATCATCTTCGGCATCGGGCTGGCCCTGGTGTGGGGCGGTGGTCACGGCACCGAGTACTTCGCGGGGTACATCACCGAGAAGAGCCTGTCTGTCGACAACCTCTTCGTCTTCCTCATCATCATGACGAAGTTCAAGGTGCCCCGGATGTACCAGCAGAAGGTCCTGCTGGTGGGCGTGGTCATCGCCCTCGTGCTGCGCACCGTGTTCATCCTCGCGGGCGCCGCGGCCATCGAGCGCTACTCGTGGGTCTTCTACATCTTCGGCGCGTTCCTCATCTACACGGCCCTCAAGCTCGCCTTCGAGAAGCACGAGGACGAGGACCCGGAGGCGGCGGCCGCCGCCCGCAAGGACGGGCTCGCGGTCCGGATGATGAAGAAGGTCGTCCCCACCACGGACGTCTACCACGGCGACCGTCTCACCACGGTCATCGACGGCAAGCGGTTCATGACGCCGATGCTGGTGGTCATGGTCGCGATCGGCAGCACCGACGTGCTCTTCGCCCTGGACTCGATCCCCGCGATCTACGGCCTCACCAAGGAGCCGTTCATCGTCTTCACGACGAACGCGTTCGCGCTGCTGGGCCTACGCCAGCTGTACTTCCTGCTCGGCGGCCTGCTCGAGCGGCTGATTTACCTGGCTCAGGGCCTGTCGGTCATCCTCGCGTTCATCGGCGTCAAGCTGGTGCTCGAGGCGCTGCACACCAACGAGCTCTCCTTCATCAACGGCGGCGAGCACGTGGCCTGGGCCCCGGAGATCCCCATCTGGCTCTCGCTCAGTGTCATCCTCGGCACGCTGGCCGTGGCCACCGTGGCGAGCCTCGCCAAGACCCGCAAGGACGCGCGCCTCGCCGCCCAGCCCGGCGAGTGACGTCCGCGTGACCTGCCGGCAGGTGGCGGGGAGCGGCTAGGGTCGGTCGCATGCCCGACCGCGCCCCGACCATCCTCGCCACCTCCGGCGGTCTCGCCCCTGGCCTGCGCACCCGGCTGGAGCTCGGCCCGCTGATGCGCCACGCGGTGGACCTCTCAGGCGCCGCCGGGCGCCCGCGGGTGTGCCACTTGGGCACGGCCGGCGGGGACCAGCGGTGGTTCAACGCCGAGCTCGACGACGCCGCGCGCGTGGCTGGCGTCGAGCTGACCCACCTCAACCTCTTCCCGATGCCGAACGTCGAGGACATGGAGGCGCACCTCCTGGCCCAGGACGCGGTGTGGGTGGGCGGCGGGTCGGTCGTGAACCTGCTTGCCGTCTGGCGGGCGCACGGCCTGGACGCGGTCTTCCGGCGCGTGTGGGAGGCCGGGGTCGTGCTGGCGGGGGTGAGCGCGGGCTCGATCTGCTGGCACGTCGGAGGCACAACCGACTCGTTCGGCCCGGAGCTGCGCGCCGTGACGGACGGCCTCGCTCTGCTGCCCTACGGCAACGGCGTGCACTACGACTCGGAGGCGGGGCGGCGCCCGCTCGTCCACCGGCTCGTCGCGGAGGGCGTGCTGCCGCAGACGCACTGCACCGACGACGGGGTGGGCCTCGTGTACCGCGGGACCGAGCTCGTCGAGGCGGTCGCAGAACGCCGCGGCGCCGGCGCCTACGTGGTGGTCCAGGACGGCTCGGGAGCGGTCGTCGAGGAGCGCGTCGAGCCGCGGGTCCTGCCGGGCGCCCGCTGACGCGGGCCAGGCCTCGTCAGGCCTCGGCCGCCCAGGGGCCGAGCACGATGTTCCACGGCCGCACCCCGACCGAGTTGATGACGCCGGCGCCGGCGAAGGGATCGGCGTCGAGCAGCGCGTCGAGCTGGGCGCGGTCCTCCACACGGAACACCAGGAGGGCCCCGGGCTCGCCCGCGGTGTACGGGCCAGATCCGAGCAGCAGGCCCTGGTCGGCGAGGCCTCCCAAGTAGGCGCGATGGGCGGGGCGCACCTCGTCCTGCAGGTCGCGGCGGTCGTCGTAGGCGTACTGGACGGCGTAGATGGGCATGGGGCCATCCTGCCGCACGACCGTCGGCCTGGTCCGCGGGCGCCCCCGGCCCGTCGCGAAGCGGGGACCCCGCAGATGAGAGCATGAGGGAATGACCTCCGCACCAGCCCTTGTGCCCGATGTGACGCTGCTCGACGGGAGAGCGATCCCCCAGCTCGGCTTCGGCGTCTTCAAGGTGGACGACGACACCGCCGAGACGGCCGTCGCCCACGCCCTCGCCGCCGGCTACCGGCTGATCGACACCGCCAAGCTGTACGGCAACGAGGCCGGCGTCGGCCGTGCGGTGCGCGCCTCCGGCCTCCCGCGCGAGGACGTGTACGTCACCACGAAGATCTGGAACGACGACCACGGCCGCGAGCGGACGCTGCGCGCCTTCGACGCGTCGGTCGAGCGCCTCGGCCTCGGGGTCCCGGACCTGGTCCTGATCCACTGGCCGTTCCCTGGCCAGGACCTGTACTCCGAGACGTGGAGCACGCTCGTGGAGCTGCGGGACGCCGGACGGGTCCGCTCCGTGGGCGTCTCCAACTTCCAGCCGGCCCACCTCGCGCGGATCATCGCCGACTCGGGCGTGACGCCTGTGGTCAACCAGGTGGAGCTGCACCCCTACCTGCAGCAGCGCGCGCTGCGCGAGATCCACGCCGAGCTGGGGATCGCGACCGAGGCCTGGTCGCCGCTGGGCCGCGACACCGGCCTGCTCGACGACCCGGTGCTCGTGGCCATCGCCGCACGGCACGGGGTGACCCCGGCACAGGTCGTGCTGCGCTGGCACCTGGACATCGGCAACATCGTGATCCCCAAGTCGGTGACCCCGTCCCGCATCCAGGCGAACCTCGACGTGTTCGACTTCGCGCTCACCGAGGAGGACCACGAGGAGATCGCGGGCCTGGACCGCGGCGCCCGCATCGGCCCTGACCCCGACGTGCTGGGAGCGTGACGAGCATGGCCGCGACGAGGACGGCGGTGCTCGGCGAGCACCTCCTGGCGAGGATCGCCGAGAGGGCGCCGCTGCACGACAAGGCGAACACCTTCCCGCATGACGATCTGAGCGACCTCGTCGCGGCCGGCTACCTGCGCGCGTTCGTGCCCGAGCGGCTGGGCGGCCTCGGCCTGACCCTCGAGCAGGTCGCCGACGAGCAGGTGCGGCTCGGCGCCGCGGCGCCGGCCACCGCACTGGCGGTGAACATGCATCTCGTGGTGACCGGGATCGCTGCGGCGCTCGCCGCCCGCGGGGACGACGCGCTCGAGTTCGTGCTCGAGGACGCCGCCCGCGGCGAGGTCTTCGCCTTCGGGAACTCCGAGGGCGGCAACGACCTGGTGATGTTCGGATCCAGGACGCGCGCCGAGCCGCAGCCCGACGGCGGGTACCGGTACTACGGCACGAAGATCTTCACGTCGCTCTCGCCCGTGTGGACGAGGCTGGCGACGTTCGGGCGCGACGACTCCAACCCGGACGACCCCCGGCTGGTGCACGCCGTGGTCTCCCGCGAGGACGGCGGCATCGAGGTCCGCGACGACTGGGACACCCTGGGGATGCGGGCGAGCCAGTCCTGCACCACGGTGCTGGACGGCGCGTACGCCCGCCCTGAGCGGGTCTACCGGTCGCTTCCGCCGGGCCCGAGCGCGGACCCGTTCATCTTCGCGCTGTTCGCCACCTTCGAGATCTTGCTGGCGGCCGTCTACACCGGCATCGGGCAGCGGGCGGTGGAGCTCGCCGTGGCAGCCGCGCAGCGGCGCACGTCCATGAAGAACGACGGCCGCACGTACGCGCAGGACCCGGACATCCGCTGGAAGATCGCCACCGCCGCGATCGCCCAGGACGGCATGCTCCCGCAGATCCGCTCCCTCGCCCGAGACGTCGACGAGCGCGCCGACCACGGCAGCCAGTGGTTCCCCCAGTTGGTGGGGCTCAAGGTGCGGGCGACCGAGAACGCCCGGTTCGTGGTCGACCAGGCGCTGCGAGTCTCCGGCGGCGGCTCCTACTTCTCGGGGAACGAGCTCGGCCGGCTCTATCGAGACGTGCTCGCGGGCATCTTCCACCCCTCGGATGACGAGTCCGCGCACGCGACGGTGGCGAACGCCCTCCTCGGGCCGATCGAGCGCTGATCGTTTTCGCTCGCCACCCTGCCGTTCCCGCTGGCAGGGTGGCGCGATGACGATGACGACGACGACCGACGTGGCGGGGTGGCCCCTCGCAGGGTTGCGCGTGGCGCACCGCGACCTGGAGCTGAGGTACCTCTCTGACGAGCTGCTGCACGATCTCGCCGCGGTGGCCGCCGGCGGAGTCCACGCGCCTGACGTGATGCCGTTCACCAAGCCGTGGACGCGCGGGACGCCCGAGGAGGTCGCCCGGAACGTCCTCGTCTATCAATGGGGGCTGCGTTCTGAGCTGACGCCCGCGAAGTGGTCGATCGAGCTCGCCGTCGTCCTCGAGGGGCGCGTCGTGGGGGTGCAGGGGATGTACACCCGGGATTTCGCGATCACCCGCGAGGTGACGACCGGCTCGTGGCTGGGTCTGCCCTTCCAGGGGCGCGGCACCGGCGCCCGGATGCGCGCCCTCGTGCTCCAGCTCGCCTTCGAGGGGTTCGGCGCGCAGCTCGCGCGGACCGAGGCATTCGTCGACAACCCGGCCTCCAACCGAGTCACGCGCAAGCTCGGCTACCTGCCTGACGGCACCGTGACCTCCGTGCGCGACGGCCAGCGGGCGGTGTCGAACCGGTACCGGCTCGACCGGGAGGGCTGGGACCGCCGAGCCGCGGCGGGCGGCTTCGTGCTGGAGGGCGTCGAGCTCCACGGGGTCGACGAGGCGCGCCGGTTCCTCGCGATCGACGAGGGCGCGCACCTCGCCTGAGCCGCCTAACCCAGGATGTTGACCGCGCGCGCCACGACAAGCGCGATGGTCACCAGCGCGATCAGCGACTGCAGCAGCATGGCCAGCTTGGCCCAGCGGGTCAGCGGCTGAGTGTCCGCGGGCCCCCAGGTGGTCGCGTTGGTGAACGCGATGTACAGGTAGTCCACGAACGACGGCTCCCAGTGCGGATCGGCGACGTGCGGGGTCGCCATCTGCGGGAACAAGAAGTCCGGGAACGGTCGCGTGCCCGCCGCGCGCGCGGCCGGGCCACCGCGGTCGAGCTCCCAAAACCAGAGCGCGAACACCAGCACGTTCGTCAGGTAGACCGACGCGCCGGCCCACAGCAGCGAGCCCCCGGTGCGGGCGGGGCCGGACACGAGCAGGACGACCAGGTTCGCCGCGGCCACCCCATTCCCGAGGCTGACCAGCGCGATCAACACGAGCCCTGAGAGGCGCAAGGGGCCAGACGTCCGAGTGATGTGCCGGGGGTTCAGCACGAGCAGCACCACGAGCAGAAGTGCCTCGACTCCCGGCAGCAGGTAGCGCGGCTGCGGCATGACGTCGGTCGGCAGCGAGAGCTGCAACGCGATCGCGACGCCGATCGCGATCAGGACAGGCCAACGGACCTCGCCACGGGTGGCCCGCCGCCACGCGGGGACCACGGGCTTGCCGTCCTCGTGCACCACGGGGTTGACGGCGGCCGCCGCGCTGGCAAGGTGCTCGAGCCGTGCGATCTGGTCGCGGAGCGCCCGGGTCGTGGCGGGCTCCTCCGGGGTCGGCCCCGGCATCGGCTGCCGAGGTGGCAGGTCCGGCGGTGTGGCCCCCATGTCGTGCCCCTCACTCATCGGCCGGTGATCGCGGCACTGCTCACGATGCCAGCGGGTCGCGCACGGCTCACCAGCGCCGGGCGCGCCACTCCGCGAGGTGCGGGCGCTCGGCGCCCAGGGTGGTGTCCCGTCCGTGCCCCGGGTAGACCCACGTGTCGTCGGGCAAGGCGGTGAACACGCGCTGCTCGAGGTCGTCCATCAGGCTGTCGAAGTCCGGCCCGCCCGAGGTGCGCCCGGGGCCTCCCGGGAACAGGGAGTCGCCGGTGAACAGGTGCGCGCGCCCCGGCGAGGCGCCCGGGGCCCGCGCGTCGGAGGGCTCGCGATAGACGAGGGCGATCGAGCCCGGGGTGTGGCCACGCAGCGCCACCACCTCGAGCGCCAGGTCGCCGAGCGGCAGCATGGAGCCGTGGCGCAGCCGCCCGTCGACGCGGACCCCGGCCGCGTCCGCGATCGCGTGCGCGTCGTCCACCCCGGCGTGCGTCCTGGCGCCCGTGACCGCGACGACCGAGGCCAGGGCGCCGATGTGGTCGTGGTGGCGGTGGGTGGTCAGGATGCCGTCGAGCCGGGCCTCGCGCGAGCCCTCCCGGATGAGCGCCAGGAGCCGGTCCGGGTCAGCGGCGGCGTCCACGAGCAGCTGGGCGCCTGACCGGCGGCAGGTCAGCAGGTAGGCGTTGTTGTCCATCGGGCCCACCGACGCCTTGCGGATGGTCAGGGCGTCCAGCTCGCGCACGTCGGCGGGGCCGGCCGGGCTCACGTCGCCGGTGTAGGTCATCGTCATCCTCCGAGCAGGGGTCGGCGGGCAGGGGGAGGGTCGGCGGCCCGGCCCGTCGTCCGGCGGGCGAGCGCCCGTTCCACGCTCTGCGCGGCCTGGACCAGTGCCAGGTGCGACAGCGCCTGCGGGAAGTTGCCGACCATCCGCCCGCCGACGGGGTCGTACTGCTCCGCGAAGAGTCCCACATCGTTGCCGAGGCTGATCAACCGGCCCAGCAGCGCGTCCGCCTCGTCGGCCTCGCCGCAGCGGGCGAGGGCGTCCACGAGCCAGAACGAGCAGGCGAGGAACGGGTGCTCGCCGCTGCGCATCCCGTCGTCGACGCGATCGGCGCGGTAGCGCAGCAGCAGCCCTGGCGCGACCTCGAGCTCCTCGCGGATCGCCGCGACGGTGCCGCGCACACGGGGGTCGTCCGGCGGCAGGAACCCCACCTGGACCATCTGCAGGAGTGCCGCGTCGGTGTGCGAGGACCCGTAGTGCTGCGTGAACGCGCCCCGGCCGGCGTCGAAGCCGTGCTTGAGCACGTCCAGCCGGATCGCGGCCCGCTCCGCGCGCCAGCGTTCGAGCGGCCCGGGCAGACGGTGCTCCTCGACGGCGCGCACCGCCCGGTCGAGCGCCGCCCACGCCATGACCTTGGAGTGCGTGAAGTGCCGCGGCCGGCCCCGGACCTCCCAGATGCCGTGGTCCGGCTCGCGCCAGTGGCCGATGAGCTCTGCGACGAGGTGCTGCTGCAGCGACCAGGACTCCGTCGTCTCCCGCAGCCCCGACGCGCGGGCGGACTCGAGCGCGACCATGACACCGCCCAGCACGTCGTTCTGCCGCTGCCCGACGGCCGCGTTGCCGATCCGCACCGGGCGGGACGACGCGTAGCCGGCGAGGTGGTCGAGGGTGGTCTCCGGGAGGTCGCGCCGGCCGTCGGACCCGTACATGATCTGCAGGTCCGCGGGGTCGCCCGCGACCGCGCGCAGCAGCCAGTCCCGCCACGCGGTCGCCTCGGACCGGTAGCCGTACGCGAGCAGCGCGTCGAGCGTCATCGCGGCGTCGCGCAGCCAGCAGTAGCGGTAGTCCCAATTCCGCTCGCCCCCGAAGGACTCGGGCAGGGAGGTGGTGGGCGCCGCGACGATCCCGCCGGTCTCCTCGTCGGTGAGCATCCTGAGCACCAGCAGAGAGCGCACCACCGCCTCGCCGTGGGGCCCGTCGTACTGGCAGAGCCGCGACCACCGGGCCCAGCGCTGGCGCGTCTCGGCCAGCCGCTCGGTCACCGGGAGGCGGCGCGGCGCGCGACGCCAGGACCTGGCCCACGTGGACGCGAGCTCCACGACCTCGCCCTCGGCGAGCCGGAACCGGTCGACGTGGGCACGGCCGGCGCCGCGCGGCAGGCGCGTCCCGCGCAGCAGCAGCGAGTCCGGCCCCGCGATGGCACGGATCGAGTCGTTGCCCTCGTGGTCCTCGACGTGATGGACCCACGGGACGATCGTGCCGTAGCCGAATCGCACCACCCACTCGTGCAGCACGTCCACGGACCCGCTGAGGCACTCGATCCGCCGCACGAGGTCTGCCCGCCCGTCACCGAGCGGCATCGCCTCGGTGACCAGGGCCGTCCCGGTGGGCGAGGTGTAGGTGGTCTGCAGGACGAAGGAGTCGCCGAGGTAGGCGCGCCGCACGCCGGTGGCGTCGGGCACCGTCAGCAGCCAGCGGCCGCGGCTGGGCCCGCCGAGCAGCGCCGCGAAGCAGGCGGGGGAGTCGAAGCGGGGGAGGCAGAGCCAGTCGACCGAGCCGCGGCGGGACACCAGGGCAGCGGTGTGGCCGTCGCCGAGCACCGCGTACTCGCCGATCGGCTCGGACCCGCCGCGTGCCATCTCCCCATCATGGTCCGCGGCGGCCGGACGTGAGACCTCCGCCACACTTCGAACACCTGTGCGATGTCAGGGCCTCGCCTTACCATGTCCGGGTGAATGATCGACTGATCGTGCAAGGAGCCCGCGAGCACAACCTGCGCAACGTCGACCTCGATCTCCCCCGGGACTCGCTCGTCGTGTTCACGGGGTTGTCCGGGTCCGGGAAGTCGTCCCTGGCGTTCGACACCATCTTCGCCGAGGGGCAGCGGCGCTACGTCGAGTCGCTGTCCGCGTATGCGCGGCAGTTCCTCGGGCAGATGGACAAGCCCGACGTCGACTTCATCGAAGGGCTCTCGCCCGCGGTCTCGATCGACCAGAAGTCGACGAACCGCAATCCCCGCTCGACCGTCGGGACGATCACCGAGGTCTACGACTACCTGCGCCTGCTGTTCGCGCGCGCGGGCACCCAGTTCTGCCCGGTGTGCGGCGAGCAGGTCACGGCCCAGACGCCGCAGCAGATCGTCGACCGGCTGCTCGAGCTGCCCGAGGGCGCCCGCTACCAGGTCCTGGCGCCGGTGATCCGCGGGCGCAAGGGCGAGTACGCCGACCTGTTCAAGGAACTGCAGTCCAAGGGCTTCGCCCGGGCCCGGGTCGATGGCGAGGTCGTGCAGCTCACCGACCCGCCGGCGCTTGAGAAGAAGCTCAAGCACGACATCGAGGTCGTCGTCGACCGGCTGGTGGCCCGCGAGGGCGTGCAGCGTCGCCTGACCGACTCGGTGGAGACGGCGCTCGGCCTCGCCGGAGGCCTGCTCGTGGTCGAGATGGTCGACGCGGACAAGGACGACCCCGAGCGCGAGCGTCGCTTCTCCGAGCACCGCGCCTGCCCCAACGACCACCAGCTCGCGCTCGAGGAGATCGAGCCGCGCACGTTCTCGTTCAACGCGCCCTACGGCGCCTGCCCCGAGTGCACCGGCATCGGCTCACGGCTCGAGGTGGACACCGACCTGGTCGTCCCCGACGAGGACCTGTCGCTCGCCGACGGCGCTGTCGCCCCCTGGTCGCAGACGTCGAGCGAGTACTTCACCCGGGTGCTGACCGCGCTGGCGAGCGACCTCGGCTTCTCGATGGACGTGCCGTGGCGCGCGCTGCCCGAGCGGGCCAAGAAGGCCGTGCTGTATGGCGAGAACCATGAGGTCCACGTCCGGTACAAGAACCGCTGGGGCCGCGAGCGGCAGTACTCGACCGGCTTCGAGGGCGCGGTGACCTTCATCGAGCGCCGCCACAAGGAGACCGAGTCCGACTGGAGCAAGGAGCGCTACGAGGCCTTCATGCGCGAGGTCCCGTGCCCGGTGTGCCAGGGCGCGCGCCTCAAGCCCGAGGTGCTCGCCGTGCGGGTGGGCGGCCGCTCGATCGCCGACGTCTGCGACCTGCCCATCCGCGAGGCGCGCGACTTCCTCGACGGGCTGCGTCTCGGCGAGCGTGAGCGCGCGATCGCCGTCGAGGTGCTCAAGGAGATCCAGGCCCGCCTCGGGTTCCTGCTCGACGTCGGGCTCGACTACCTGTCGCTGTCCCGGCCCGCGGCGACGCTCTCGGGCGGCGAGGCGCAGCGCATCCGGCTGGCGACGCAGATCGGCTCCGGGCTGGTCGGCGTGCTGTACGTCCTGGACGAGCCGAGCATCGGCCTGCACCAGCGGGACAACCGCCGGCTCATCGAGACCCTCACGCGGCTGCGGGACCTGGGCAACACGCTCATCGTCGTCGAGCACGACGAGGACACGATCCGGGCGGCCGACTGGATCGTCGACATCGGTCCCGGCGCCGGCGAGCACGGCGGCCACGTCGTGCACTCCGGTGACTTCGCCGGCCTCCTGGCCTCGCCCGAGTCGATCACGGGCGCCTATCTCTCCGGCCGGCGGGCCATCCCGATGCCGGCCGAGCGGCGACCGGTCGACCCGGCGCGCCAGGTGACGGTGGTCGGCGCGCGCGAGCACAACCTGCGCGGCATCGACGTGTCGTTCCCGCTCGGCACCCTCACCGCCGTCACGGGCGTGTCCGGCTCCGGCAAGTCGACGCTGGTCAACTCGATCCTGTACACGGTGCTCGCGAACGAGCTCAACGGGGCCCGCCAGGTCGCCGGCAGGCACAAGCGGGTGACCGGGATGGAGCACCTCGACAAGGTCGTGCACGTGGACCAGGGGCCGATCGGCCGCACGCCGCGCTCCAACCCCGCCACGTACACCGGGGTCTGGGACCGCATCCGCAAGCTGTTCGCCGAGACCACCGAGGCCAAGGTCCGGGGCTACACGCCCGGCCGGTTCTCGTTCAACGTCAAGGGCGGGCGCTGCGAGGCGTGCTCGGGCGACGGCACGCTCAAGATCGAGATGAACTTCCTGCCCGACGTGTACGTGCCGTGCGAGGTCTGCCATGGCGCCCGCTACAACCGGGAGACCCTCGAGGTCCGGTTCAAGGGCAAGAACGTCGCGGACGTGCTGGACATGCCGATCGAGGAGGCCGCGGAGTTCTTCGCCCCCTTCTCCGCGATCTCACGCCACCTGAGCACCCTCGTCGACGTCGGCCTGGGCTACGTGCGGCTCGGGCAGCCCGCCCCGACCCTCTCGGGCGGCGAGGCGCAGCGCGTGAAGCTCGCCACCGAGCTGGCGCGGCGCTCGACCGGCCGGACGATCTACGTGCTCGACGAGCCGACCACCGGCCTGCACTTCGAGGACATCCGTCGGCTGCTGGAGGTGCTGCAGTCCCTCGTCGACAAGGGCAACAGCGTCATCGTCATCGAGCACAACCTCGACGTGATCAAGAACGCGGACTGGGTCATCGACATGGGCCCCGAGGGTGGCAGCGGCGGCGGCATGGTGGTCGCCGAGGGCACCCCCGAGCAGGTGGCCGCCCACGAGGGCAGCCACACGGGCACGTTCCTCGCCGAGGTGCTCGAGCCGGCCGAGGTCGCGATCAGCGCCTAGGCCTCGGCGGCCCCGACCACCGCGGTCGGGCGGGTGCGCGGCGGGGACGGCTCGAACCGCACCGGGAAGTTCACCGAGCGGGCGATGAAGCAGTGCTCGTGGGCGCGCACGTGCAGGGCGTCCAGGCGGGCGTCGTCGACGGCGCCGCCGTCCCGTGCCCGCGTCCCCGCGGCGAGCGTGACGGACGGGCGCAGCACGACCTCGGTGAACTGGCCGTGCCCTGCGGCCTCGACCCGCATCGTGCCGTGGGCGCGGTCCGTGTACCCGGTGACGACCACCCCGTCGGCCGCCGCCAGGTGGAGGAACCAGAGCATGTGGCACTGCGCGAGGGCCGCGACCAGCAGCTCCTCGGGGCTGTACCGCGTCGGGTCGCCGCGGAACGCGGGATCCGAGGACCCGGGGAGCGGGGGCTTGTCCCCGACGCGCACGTCGTGGTCGCGGCTGTACGAGGTGTAGCTCGCGGTGCCGGAGGCTCCGGCCCCCGTCCACACGATGTCGGCGGAGTAGGTGTGCAGGGGTCCCATCGCGCCACGCTAGCGGCGCCGCGGCGGGCGTGGGCCGTGTTCGAGGTCAGGAGCGCGAACTAGGCTCGTGCGCATGGCCGATCCTGCGACCTATCGTCCCGCGCCCGGTGAGATCCCCGACTCCCCGGGCGTCTACCGGTTCCGCGACGAGCACGGCCGCGTCATCTACGTCGGCAAGGCGAAGAGCCTGCGCTCCCGGCTGAACAGCTACTTCCAGGACGTCGCGGGGCTGCACCAGCGCACGCAGCAGATGGTCACGACGGCCGCGTCGGTGCAGTGGACGGTGGTGGGCACCGAGGTCGAGGCGCTCGCCCTCGAGTACTCCTGGATCAAGGAGTTCGACCCCCGCTTCAACATCAAGTACCGCGACGACAAGTCCTACCCGTACCTGGCCGTGACCATGTCGGAGGAGTTCCCCCGGGTCCAGGTGATGCGCGGCGCCAAGCGCCCGGGCACCCGCTACTTTGGGCCGTACGGGCACGCGTGGGCGATCCGCGAGACCGTCGACCTGCTGCTGCGCGTCTTCCCGGTGCGGACCTGCTCGGCGGGTGTCTTCAAGCGGGCCAGCCAGCAAGGCCGTCCGTGCCTGCTGGGCTACATCGACAAGTGCTCGGCGCCGTGTGTGGGCCGGATCTCGCCCGACGACCACAAGGCGCTCGCCCAGGACTTCTGCGACTTCATGGCCGGGGACACCGCGAAGTTCACGCGCCGCCTCACCCAGCGCATGAAGGAGGCGTCGGCGGACCTGGACTTCGAGCGCGCGGCTCGTCTGCGCGACGACATCGCCGCGCTCGAGCGGGCCACCGAGAAGAACGCCGTGGTGCTGCCGGACGGCACGGACGCCGACATCTTCGCCCTCGTCGGTGACGAGCTCGAGGCCGCGGTCCAGGTGTTCCACGTGCGGGACGGGCGGATCCGGGGACAGCGCGGCTGGGTCGTGGAGAAGGTCGAGGACGCCGCCGACGACGACCTGGTCGAGCACCTGCTGCAGCAGGTGTACGGCGGGGAGGACGAGGCCGGGCGCGTCGACGGAGAGCGGCGGGGCGACACCCGCGCCGTGCCGCGGGAGGTGCTGGTGCCGGTCCTTCCGCCCGATGTCGAGCAGGTGCAGGCGTGGCTCACCGGGCTCCGGGGCAGCCGTGTCGAGGTGCGCGTGCCCCAGCGCGGCGACAAGAAGGACCTCGCGGAGACGGTGCGCCGCAACGCCGAGCACGCCCTCGCGCTGCACCGCACGCGCCGCGCGGGCGACCTCACCACGCGCAGCCAGGCGCTCCGCGAGATCCAGGAGGCGCTCGAGCTGCCCACCGCCCCGTTGCGGATCGAGTGCTACGACGTCTCGCACAACCAGGGCACGTACCAGTCGGCGTCGATGGTGGTGTTCGAGGACGGCCTGGCGCGCAAGAGCGAGTACCGGCACTTCTCGGTGCGTGGCGCCGAGGGCGACGGCGCACGGGACGACACCGAGGCGATGCACGAGGTCATCACCCGGCGGTTCCGCCGCTACCTCGCCGAGCGGGCCAACGCCGGCGACCTGGAGATGGGCGCCGACGAGGACGGCCACCCGCGCTCCGGCCCGATCGACGAGACCACCGGCAAGCCCGTCCGCTTCGCGTATCCGCCGAACCTCGTGGTCGTCGACGGCGGCCCCCCGCAGGTGGCGGCCGCCGCAGCCGCGCTCGCCGAGCTCGGGATCGACGACGTCGCCCTGTGCGGCCTCGCCAAGCGGCTCGAGGAGGTGTGGCTGCCCGGGGAGGAGTACCCGGTGATCCTGCAGCGCAGCTCCGAGGGCCTCTACCTGCTGCAGCGGGTGCGGGACGAGGCGCACCGCTTCGCCATCAACGCCCACCGCAAGCGCCGGAGCAAGGGCATGACCGTCTCGGCGCTCGACTCGGTGCCCGGGCTCGGGCCAGCCAGGTCCGCGGCGCTGCTCAAGCACTTCGGGTCGCTCAAGCGGCTGCGCGCGGCCTCGGTCGAGGAGATCGCCTCGGTGCCGGGCATGGGGGAGCGGACCGCCGCGGCCGTGGTCGCCGCGCTCGCCACGCCCTCGCACGCCGGAGCCACGCTCACCTAAGCGCGCCTGGCATGCTGGGGCCATGTCAGACGAGCCGTCCCCCATCACGGTGCCAGCCGGCATCCCCGCCCTCGAGGCAGCAGCCGAGGCCCCTCGCCTGGAGAAGCCCGAGGTCCTGATCATCACCGGCATGTCGGGTGCGGGCCGCACCCGTGCCGCCGCCGTCCTCGAGGACCTTGACTGGTACGTCGTGGACAACCTCCCCGCGCAGATGCTCACGCATCTCGTCGGGCTCATGACCCATGGCTCCGGAGGCGGCCTCCAGCAGCGGCTCGGTGCGGTGGTCGACGTGCGCGGGCGGGAGTTCTTCGCCGACCTGGAGCAGGTGCTGTCGGGGCTCGGAGAGGCGGGCATCGACTATCGCGTGCTGTTCCTCGACGCCTCGGACGAGGTGCTCGTGCGCCGCTTCGAGCAGGTCCGGCGCCCGCACCCGCTGCAGGGCGATGGGCGCATCCTCGACGGGATCGGCGCCGAGCGGGCGATGCTGCGCAGCACGCGCGAGCGCGCCGACGTCCTGATCGACACCTCCGATCTCAACGTGCACGACCTCGCCCGGGAGGTGCGCGCCGCCGTCGCCGGCGGCAGCTCCGACGCGCTGCGGGTCAACGTGGTCTCGTTCGGCTTCAAGTACGGCCTCCCGCTGGACGCGGACCACGTGGTGGACGTCCGGTTCCTGGCGAACCCGTACTGGATCACCGAGCTGCGCCACCTGTCCGGGCGGGACGCCCCGGTGCGCGACTACGTGCTGGGCCTGCCGGGCGCGCAGACCTTCGTCGACCGCTACGTGGAGGCCCTGGAGCCGGCCCTGGCCGGGTACCTGCAGGAGGAGAAGCGGTACCTGACGATCGCTGTGGGGTGCACGGGCGGCAAGCACCGCTCGGTGGCCATCAGCGAGGCCATCGCGGCACGCCTGCGCGAGCGCGGCGCCCGGGTGACCGTCTCGGCGCGGGACCTCGGCAAGGAATGAGCGCGCACGCGGGCGCCGCCCCCGCGTTCGTCGCGCTCGGCGGGGGGCACGGCCTCTCGGCGACGCTCTCAGCGCTGCGCCTCATGTCCGACCAGCTCACGGCCGTCGTCACGGTCGCGGACGACGGGGGCTCGTCCGGGCGGTTGCGGGACGAGCTGGGCGTGCTGCCGCCGGGAGACCTGCGGATGGCGCTCGCGGCGCTCTGTGACGACTCGGAGTGGGGCCGGACCTGGCGGGACGTGCTGCAGCACCGGTTCTCGTCGTCAGGCGACCTCGACCATCACGCGGTGGGCAACCTGCTGATCGTGGCGCTCTGGGAGCTCCTGGGCGACACGGTCGAAGGCCTCGACTGGGTGGCGAAGCTGCTCGGGGCCCGCGGCCGCGTCCTGCCGATGGCTGCCGTCCCGTTGGAGATCGAGGCGGACGTCGACAAGGGCGACGGCGTGACCTGCGTGGTCCGTGGGCAGAGCGCCGTGGCGGTCGTCGGCGAGCGCATCACCCAGGTCCGGCTGGTGCCCGAGGCCCCTCCGGCGTGCCCCGAGGCCGTGGCCGCCGTCGAGGCGGCGGACTGGGTCGTGCTCGGGCCTGGCTCGTGGTTCACCTCGGTGCTCCCGCACCTGCTGGTGCCCGAGCTCGCCGATGCGCTGCACCGCACCGCCGCCCGGCGGGTGGTCGTCCTGAACCTCGCGCCGGACGCGGGGGAGACGGACGGCATGCGCGCGGAGGACCACATCGACGTGCTCCACCGGCATGCGCCCGACCTCCGGATCGACGCGGTGGTGGCCGACCCCGGGGCGGTCGAGGACGTGGGGGTGCTCGTCGAGCGCACCCGCGCGATCGGCGCGCGGCTCCTGCTCCGGCAGGTCGGCAGCAGCGACGGATCGCCCCGCCACGACCCGTTGCGGCTGGCAGCGGCCCTGCGCGACGTGGTCGACGGGTTTCTCGGCGACGTGGGGACGCGCGCGACGGACTCGTAGGGAATGGCAGGATGACGCCATGGCGCTGACGGCACAGGTGAAGGATGAGCTCGCACGGCTCCAGGTCGACAAGACGTCCTGCCGCAAGGCAGAGGTCTCGGCGATGCTGCGGTTCGCGGGAGGGCTGCACATCATCTCGGGGCGCATCGTCATCGAGGCCGAGCTGGACACGGGCATCGCGGCCCGGCGGTTGCGATTGGCGATCTCGGAGGTCTATGGGCACGGGAGC
This sequence comes from Cellulomonas chengniuliangii, assembly GCF_024508335.1. Lineage (NCBI taxonomy): Bacteria > Bacillati > Actinomycetota > Actinomycetes > Micrococcales > Cellulomonadaceae > Cellulomonas > Cellulomonas chengniuliangii. Next base: position 1,549,129 of record NZ_CP101988.1, read on the forward strand.
GACGTCATCGTCGTCTCGGGCGGCGGCCTGCGGCGCGGCAGCCGCTACGTGGTGCGCGTGGTCAAGGACGGCGAGTCGTTGGCCCGGCAGACCGGCCTGCTCGACAACCGCGGCCGGCCGGTGCGCGGGCTCCCGCCGCAGGTCGTCTCGGCGGGCGTCGGCGAGGCCGAGGCGGCGTGGCGGGGGGCGTTCCTCGCGCACGGCTCGCTCACCGAGCCGGGCCGATCGTCCGCCCTCGAAGTGACGTGCCCCGGGCCGGAGGCGGCCCTTGCACTGGTGGGCGCCGCGCGGCGGCTGGGCATCGCGGCGAAGGCCCGCGAGGTGCGGGGCGTCGACCGCGTGGTGATCCGCGACGGCGACTCGATCAGCGCGATGCTGGCACGGCTCGGCGCGCACGACACGATGCTCGTCTGGGAGGAGCGCCGGGTGCGGCGCGAGGTGCGCGGCACAGCGAACCGCCTGGCGAACTTCGACGACGCGAACCTGCGTCGCTCGGCCCGGGCCGCCGTCGCGGCGGGCGCGCGCGTCGAGCGCGCCTTCGAGATCTTGGGCGCCGACCTGCCCGAACACCTACGCGAGGCGGGCGAGCTGCGCCTCGCCCACAAAGAGGCGTCGCTCGAGGAGTTGGGCAAGCTGGCCGACCCGGTGCTCACCAAGGACGCGGTCGCCGGGCGCATACGGAGGCTGTTGGCGACGGCCGACAAGCGCGCCGCCGAGCTCGGCATCCCCGACACCGAGGCGGGCTTGAGCCCCGAGCTCTTGGACCTCTGAGCGGCGTCTCACGCAGACCAAGGTCCCGGCGTGATGCCTGTCACGGGTATAGGCTCGGGGTATCCGGTGGCCGGGGGAGGGCCAAGGGGGAGCACGACTCTTCCTCGCAGGACACCGGTGCGCACATCGGCGTGCGTGTCAGTCAATCACCGTAAATGTGTGCGCCGACCTCCGTCGGCGCTGCCGAGGAGGGCAAGTGACCATCCGCGTCGGTATCAACGGCTTCGGCCGCATCGGACGTAACTTCTACCGGGCCATCCTGGCGTCCGGGGCGGACATCGACGTCGTCGCTGTCAACGACCTCACGGACAACAAGACCCTGGCGCACCTGCTGAAGTACGACTCCGTCCTGGGCCGCCTCCCTGCTGAGGTCACCTACGACGAGTCGTCGATCATCGTGGACGGCAAGGCCATCCGCGCCCTCGAGGAGCGCGACCCCGCGCTGCTGCCGTGGGCCGAGCTGGGCGTCGACATCGTCATCGAGTCGACCGGCTTCTTCACGGACGCCACGAAGGCGAAGGCCCACATCGAGGCCGGCGCCAAGAAGGTCATCATCTCGGCTCCGGCCAAGAACGAGGACGGCACGTTCGTCGTCGGTGTCAACCACACCGACTACGACCCCGCGACGCAGCACATCATCTCCAACGCGTCGTGCACCACGAACTGCCTCGCGCCGATGGCCAAGGTCCTCGACGAGGCCTTCTCCATCGAGCGTGGCCTCATGACCACGATCCACGCCTACACGGGTGACCAGAACCTGCAGGACGGCCCGCACCGCGACCTGCGTCGTGCGCGTGCCGCTGCGGTCAACATCGTCCCGACCTCGACGGGCGCCGCGAAGGCTGTCTCCCTCGTGCTCCCGCAGCTCAAGGGCAAGCTCGACGGCTACGCGCTGCGCGTGCCGGTCCCGACCGGCTCCGCCACGGACCTGACGTTCACGGCTGGCCGCGAGGTCACCGTCGACGAGGTCAACGCCGCGGTGAAGGCCGCTGCCGCGACGGACGCTCTCAAGGGCATCCTGGTCTACACCGAGGACGAGATCGTCTCCTCGGACATCGTCACCGACCCGGCCTCGTGCATCTTCGACGCGAAGCTCACCAAGGTGATCGGCGACCAGGTCAAGGTCGTCGGCTGGTACGACAACGAGTGGGGCTACTCGAACCGTCTCGTGGACCTCACGGTCTACGTCGGCGAGCGTCTCTGATCGTCGACCTGACGTAGCACGACCATGCGTCCGCGTGCGCGCCGCGGCCTTCGGGTCCGGGGCGCGCACGCGGACGCTGTCATGTGTGGCGGGTCGCCGCGCGACCCCTGTGAGGAATGAGAAACGCCATGAAGACCATCGAGGACCTCGGGGACCTGCGGGGAAAGACCGTGCTGGTCCGCTCCGACTTCAACGTGCCGCTCGACGGCACGACCATCACCGACGACGGGCGCATCCGCGCCGCGCTGCCGACGCTGACCACGCTGCTCGACAAGGGCGCCCGCGTCGTCGTCGCCGCGCACCTGGGCCGCCCCAAGGGCGCCCCCGACGCGAAGTACTCCCTGGCCCCCGTCGCAGCGCGCCTCAGCGAGCTGCTCGGCAAGCCGGTCGCCCTCGCCGAGGACACCGTCGGCGACTCCGCCAAGGAGACGGTGGCAGCCCTGCAGGACGGCCAGATCGCCCTGCTCGAGAACATCCGGTTCGACGCTCGGGAGACCTCCAAGGTCGACGCCGAGCGCGAGTCGCTCGCCGAGGACCTCGCTGCCCTGGCCGACGCGTTCGTCTCGGACGGCTTCGGCGTGGTGCACCGCAAGCAGGCGTCCGTGTACGACGTCGCGAAGAAGCTCCCCAGCGCGGTGGGCCTGCTGGTGCTCAAGGAGGTCGAGTCCCTGAAGAAGGCGACTGAGAACCCCGAGCGCCCGTACGTCGTGGTGCTCGGCGGCTCGAAGGTCTCCGACAAGCTCGGTGTCATCGACAACCTGATCACCAAGGCCGACCGGATCCTCATCGGCGGCGGCATGGTCTTCACGTTCCTCGCCGCCAAGGGCTACTCGGTCGGCGCCTCGCTGCTCGAGGCCGACCAGATCGAGACCGTCAAGGGCTACCTGGCCAAGGCCGAGGAGCGCGGCGTCGAGATCGTGCTGCCCACCGACATCGTCGTGGCCGACGCGTTCGCGGCGGACTCCCCGCACGAGGACGTCGCCGCCGACGCGATCCCCGACGGCAAGATCGGCCTGGACATCGGCCCCGACTCCCGCGACCTGTTCCGCGCGAAGATCCTCGACGCGAAGACCGTCGTGTGGAACGGCCCGGCCGGCGTGTTCGAGTTCGAGGCGTTCTCGCAGGGCACCCGCGCGGTCGCGCAGGCGCTCGTCGACGCCGCCCAGAACGGCGCGTTCACCATCGTCGGCGGCGGCGACTCGGCTGCGGCCGTGCGCGTCCTCGGCTTCGACGAGGCCGGTTTCGGCCACATCTCCACGGGCGGCGGCGCCTCCCTGGAGTTCCTCGAGGGCAAGTCCCTCCCCGGCATCGCAGTTCTGGAGGGCTGAGCCATGACGACCCGTACCCCGCTCATCGCGGGCAACTGGAAGATGAACCTCGACCACAACGAGGCCATCCACCTGGTGCAGAAGCTGGCCTGGACGCTCAAGGACGGCAAGTTCGACTACGCCACGACCGAGGTCGTCGTGCTGCCGTCGTTCACGTCGATCCGCTCGGTGCAGACACTGGTGGACGCCGACAAGCTCGAGCTCGGCTACGGCGCCCAGGACATCTCGCAGCACGCCAGCGGCGCGTACACCGGCGAGGTGTCGGCGACGCAGCTCGCGAAGCTCGGCGTCACGTACGTGACGGTCGGCCACTCCGAGCGTCGCGAGTACCACCACGAGACGGACGCGATCGTCGCGGCGAAGGCTGTCGCGGCCTTCGGCGCGGGCATCGTCCCGATCGTCTGCGTCGGCGAGGGCCTCGACGTCCGCAAGGCCGGCGAGCAGGTGCCGTACACGCTGACGCAGCTCGAGGGCTCGCTGGCGGGCATCACGGCCGAGCAGGCGGCGACGGTCGTCATCGCCTACGAGCCCGTGTGGGCCATCGGCACCGGCGAGGTCGCCACGCCTGAGGACGCGCAGGAGGTCTGCGGCGCGATCCGCGGCAAGCTCGCCGAGCTCTACGGCCAGCAGGTCGCCGACGCCGTGCGCGTGCTCTACGGCGGCTCGGTGAAGTCCGGCAACGTCGCCTCGATCATGGCCAAGCCCGACGTCGACGGCGCGCTCGTCGGCGGCGCGAGCCTGGACGCCGAGGAGTTCGCGAAGATCGCGCGCTTCCAGGCGCACGAGGTCGGTCTCTGACCTCGGAGCACAGCTCGACCGGTGGGCGCGCGGGCCGCAGAGGCCCGCGCGCCCACCGGCGTGTGTGACGGCGCGCTCACCCGTTCGACCGGACGTCCTCCGGGATGTTGGCGGGGAAGGTGTGCCGTCGCCTAGGCTGGATCGCCTAGTCTTGACCCGATCACCTCTCGGTGACGGCCCGCACGAGTGAGGACAGACCCCCGACGTGGACGCCCTGCGCATCACCCTCCAGGTCCTGCTGGTGCTCTCCAGCTTCCTGCTGATCCCCCTGGTCCTGCTCCACAAGGGACGAGGCGGCGGTCTCTCTGACATGTTCGGCGGTGGCATCACCTCGAGCGCGGGCAGCTCCGGCGTGGCCGAGCGCAACTTGAACCGCATCACGGTGACTGTCGCGGTCCTGTGGGCGGTCATCATCATCCTGCTGGGCTTGATCCAGCGCGTGGCCTGAGGGGGCGTCACGATGGCGAGTGGGAGTGCGATCAGGGGATCGCGAGTCGGCGCCGGCCCCATGGGCGAGGCCGAGCGGGGTGACAGCGCCCCGCGCGTGTGGATCTCGTACTGGTGCGCCAACGGGCACGAGACGCGCCCCAGCTTCGCCGAGGAGGCCGCCGAGGAGGCGCCCGTCACGTGGGACTGCCCGCGCTGCGGGTTCCCCGCCGGCCAGGACCAGCAGAACCCTCCGTCGCCGTCCCGCAACGAGCCGTACAAGACGCACCTCGCCTACGTGAAGGAGCGCCGCTCGGACGAGGACGGGGAGGCCATACTCGACGAGGCGCTGGCCGCCCTGCGGGCCCGTCGGGGTCGCCGCTGATCGATGCCCGAGGCGCTGCCGCGTCCAGGGCGCCGCATCACCACAGCCTGTGAACGCGCGAAGAGCGCCCACCCGTGAGGGTGGGCGCTCTTCGCGCGTTCCACGGGCGGGGTCGTCCTGAGGCCCGGGTGTCGGTGGTCGGCGCTAGCCTCGGGCCTCCATCGACCGGAGGGACACCATCCATGCAGATCAGCGACCTGGAGCAGTTCATCGTGCGCGCCAAGGCCGCGACGTACGCGGGGTCGGGGGCGGCGGAGCCCGAATCCCGGCCCGGCACCGTGGACCTGGCCTACGCGGAGGGCGACTACGGCTACCTCGACAGCTATGCGGGCGGCAGCGACTTCCTCGGGCGCGAGGTCGTCGCCTTCGAGGGACAGCCTGTGTGGGCACTGGGGTACTACGGGTACTGGTGCGGCCTGAGGTGATCGACGCAGGCCGGGCGGGACAGGTGATCAAGGCGTCGCTGGCCGAGATGTACCGGGAGGGCCGATTCCTGGGCGGGTACCGCGCCACGCAGGGGGAGGACGTCTACGTCGACACCAGCGTCGGCGACGTGGCCCGCTTCGAGGGCAAGGAGTGGATCGAGCGATCAGGCGAGCGCGTGTACGAGCTCGTCTACCACGGTGGGCTGATCCGGCCATGACGGAGGGCGGAGGCTGGCCCGGCCCTCGCGTCGCCGCCGGGGCAGCCGTCGAGGTCGTCAGCCGGTGACGTCGGCGGAGGCCGCGTCGAGCAGCCACAGCGTCCGCTCCAGGCCGCAGACCCCTGAGGCGGGCGTCTGGGTCACCGGGGCGCCGGAGAGCGCTGAGGCGACCGCCTGAGCCTTCTCCGGGCCTGCTGCGACGACCCACACCTCACGGGCCGCGCGGATGGCCTCGAAGGTCAGCGAGACGCGTTCCGCGGGCGGCTTGGGGGAGCCGTGGACGCCGACCGTCGAGACGCCCTCGGCCGCCAGCGCGTCATGCCCGGGGAACAGCGACGCGACATGGCCGTCGGGGCCCATGCCGAGCATCAGCACGTCGAAAGCGGGCGTCGCGGCCCCGCCCGGCGCGAAGGCCGCCAGCTCGCCGGCGTAGAGGGCGGCCGCCTGCTCCGGCGTGCCGACCCCGTTGCCCGGCGCGGGCACGGCGTGCACGTTGCCCGCGGGGAGGGCGTCCCCCAGCGACCGCAGCAGCGCGTCGCGGGCCTGCGTCTCGTTGCGCTCCGGGTCCCCGTCGGGCAGGAAGCGCTCGTCGCCCCACCACACGTGCACCGCCGACCAGTCGACGGCCGCGCGCACCGGGTTGCGCGCGACGGCCGCGAGCGTGGCGATGCCCACCGAGCCACCGGTGAGCACCACGTGCACCGGGCTGCGCTGGGACTGCGCGTCCAGGACCCGGGTGAGGAGCCTCGCTGCCGCCGCCTCGGCGACGACGGCCGCGTCGGGGTGCACCACGACCAGTCGCTCGGTCATGACGCGATCCTCGTGAGCCCCTCGCGGAGCACCTCGCCGTAGACCTCGTCAGGGTCCAGCCGGCGCAGCTCCTCCGAGAGGCACTCCTGGAGCTGGCGGATGGGCAGCGCGATGCGGTGCTCGGGCTGGCCCGGCTGCAGCAGGGCCGCCGTCTTGCCGTCCGGGCGGTCGAGGATGATCGGCCCCGCGTCGCGCTCGAGGCGCACCTGCGTGATCGCCGGCGCGCCCGCGACGCGCTCGACGTCCACGGGGCACCGCAGCGCCTCGGCGAGCCAGGCGGCCATCAGGTCGACCGAGGGGTGCGTGCTCTCACCGACGACGACGGCCCGCTTGACCTGCTCGAACGGCGGCTGGTCGAGTGTCGCCGCGATGAGCCCGCGCCACAGGGTGGTGCGCGTCCAGGCCAGGTCCGAGTCCCCGTCCGTGTACACGGTCGCGAGGTGCCGGAGGGCGGCGGACGGGGAGCCCGCGTTGACGGTGTCGGTGATGCGACGCTGGGCCATCTTGCCGACGGGGTGCTCGGCGGGGTTCTCCGGGACGTCGTAGGGCCACCAGACGACGATCGGGGCGTCCGGCAGCAGCAGCGGGATCACGAGGGTGTCGGCGTGGCTGCGCAGGGCGCCGGCAGCGCGCAGCAGGATCACCTCGCTGGCGCCAGCGTCGCCGCCGAGCCGGATCTGCGCGTCGAGCGACGCCGGAGCCTCGCCCGGCTGGTCGGCGAGCACGATGACCCGGCACGGGTGCTCGCGGCTGGCCTGGTTCGCGGCCGCGATCGCCTCCTCCGGGTCGTGGCCCGCGAGGTCGATGATGAGGGTCAGCACACGCCCGAGGGCCACCGCGCCGCCCTCGTCGCGCGCCTTCACGAGACGCTTGTTGATCGCCCGGGTGCTGGTGCCCGGAAGGTCGATGATCACGGGAGCCTCCAGGCACGGCCGTCGCGGGCCATCATCTCGTCGGCAGAGGCCGGGCCCCATGTCCCGGAGCGGTACGGGTCGGGCTTGCCGTGCTTGGCCCAGTACTCGGTGATCGGGTCCAGGATCTTCCAGGACAGCTCGACCTCCTCGTGCCGGGGGAAGAGCGGCGGGTCGCCGAGCAGCACGTCGAGGATGAGCCGCTCGTAGGCCTCGGGGGAGGACTCGGTGAACGCGTGGCCGTAGCCGAAGTCCATCGTGACGTCACGGACCTCCATGGCGGTGCCGGGCACCTTGGCGCCGAAGCGCAGCGTGACGCCCTCATCGGGCTGCACCCGGATGACCAGCGCGTTCTTGCCCAGCTCCTCGGTGGCGGTCGACTCGAAGGGCAGGTGCGGGGCGCGCTTGAAGACCACGGCGATCTCCGTGACGCGACGCCCGAGGCGCTTGCCGGTCCGCAGGTAGAACGGCACCCCCGCCCAGCGGCGCGTGTCGATGTCGACGCGGATCGCGGCGAAGGTCTCGGTGGTGGAGCCCGGGTTGAAGCCCTCCTCCTCGGTGTACCCCGCGACCTTCTCCCCGCCCTGCCAGCCGGCGGTGTACTGCCCGCGGGAGGTGTGCTTGCCCAGGTCCTTCGGCAGCCGCACCGCGGAGAGCACCTTGGTCTTCTCCGCGCGGAGGCCCTCCGCGTCGAATGAGACCGGCTCCTCCATCGCGGTCAGGGCGAGCAGCTGGAGCAGGTGGTTCTGGATGACGTCCCGGGCCGCGCCGATGCCGTCGTAGTAGCCGGCGCGCCCGCCGATGCCGATGTCCTCGGCCATCGTGATCTGCACGTGGTCCACGTAGTGGGCGTTCCAGATGGGCTCGAAGAGCTGGTTGGCGAACCTCAGCGCGAGCAGGTTCTGCACCGTCTCCTTGCCGAGGTAGTGGTCGATCCGGAAGACGTCGTCCGGCCGGAACACCTCGGAGACCACCGCGTTGAGCTCGCGGGCGCTCTCGAGGTCGTGGCCGAACGGCTTCTCGATGACCACCCGGCGCCAGGTGCCATCGCTCGGCTGGGACAGCCCTGAGCGGGCGAGCTGGCGGCAGACCACGGGGAACGAGCTCGGCGGCACCGACAGGTAGAAGGCGTGGTTGCCCTCGGTGCCGCGCACCTTGTCGAGCTCGTGCACGGTGTCGCTGAGACGGTCGAAAGCGGAGTCGTCGTCGAATGTGCCCTCGACGAAGCGGATGCCCTCGGCGAGCTGGCGCCAGGTGGCCTCGCGGAACGGGGTGCGCGCGTTCTCCTTGACCGCGTCGTGCACGATCTCGGCGAACTGCTGGGTGTCCCAGTCGCGACGGGCGAAGCCGGTGAGGGCGAACCCGGGCGGCAGCAGGCCGCGGTTGGTCAGGTCGTACACCGCCGGCATCAGCTTCTTGCGCGCGAGGTCGCCCGTGACGCCGAAGATGACCAGGCCGCACGGACCGGCGATGCGCGGCAACCGCCGGTCCCGCGCGTCCCGCAGGGGGTTGTGGTCGGCGGAGACCTTCGCAGGGCTCATCGAGCGACCTGCGCGAGCCCGGCCGACACGGTCGACAGCAGGTCGTCCCAGCTCTTCTCGAACTTCTGGAGGCCCTCGACCTCGAGGTCGCGGGTGACCTCGTCGAGGTCGATGCCGAGCGCCGCGAGGTCCGCCACCACCCGGGCGGACTCCTGCTGGGTCCCCGCGACGGTGTCACCGCGGACCACGCCGTGGTCGGCGAAGGCATGCAGCGTGGACGAGGGCATCGTGTTGACGGTGCCCTCGGCGACCAGCTCCTCGACGTACACCGTGTCGCGGTAGGCCGGGTCCTTCACGCCAGTGGACGCCCACAGCGGACGCTGCGGGTGCGCGCCGTGCTCGGCGACACCCTGCCACCGGTCGCCGGCGACGACCTCCTCGTAGAGCCCGAAGGCCAGGCGCGCGTTCGCGATCGCGGCCTTGCCGCGCAGGGCGGCCGCCTCGGGGGTGCCAAGCGCGTCGAGGCGCGGGTCGATCGCGGCGTCCACGCGCGAGACGAAGAACGACGCGACCGACCCGATCGTGCGCAGGTCGTAGCCGTTGTCACGGGCCTTCTCGAGGCCCTCGAGGAACGCGTCCATGACAGCCGCGTACCGCTCGAGGGAGAAGATCAGCGTCACGTTGACGCTGATGCCCTCCCCGAGCACCGCGGTGATCGCCGGCAGCCCCTCGAGGGTCGCGGGGATCTTGATGAACACGTTCGGCCGGTCCACGGCAGCCCATAGGGCCTTCGCGGAGTCGATCGTCCCCCGGGTGTCGTGCGCGAGGCGGGGATCCACCTCGATCGAGACTCGACCATCGACCGTGTCCGTCGCGTCGTAGACCGGACGCAGCACGTCGGCCGCCTCCCGGACGTCGTCGGTCGTGATCGCGAACACCGCCGCGTCGACGTCGGCGCCGGCGGACGCGAGCTCGCTGAGCTGCGCGTCATAGGCGTCGCCCTTCGCGAGCGCGCTCGCGAAGATCGTCGGGTTGGTCGTGACCCCGACGACGTCGAGGTCCGCGACGAGCTGGGCCAGGTCGCCCCTGCGCAGCAGCTCTCGGGACAGGTCGTCGAGCCACACCGCCACACCGGCTCCGGTGAGCCGGTCAAGCGGGTTGCCAGTGGTCTCGGTCATGGTGGATCCCCTTCCTCGCATGGCGGGCTGTCAGACGATCTGGTCGCCGGTCCCGCTCTGCGTCGGCGTTCCCGCCTCGGAGGCCGGGGTGTGCTGGCCACGGGCGTCGGCGATCGACGCCAGAGCGGCCTCGGCGACGGCCTCGGCCGTGATGCCGAACTCCTGGTACAGGCGCTCGTAGTCGGCCGACGCCCCGTAGTGCTCGAGCGAGATGATCCGTCCAGCGTCGCCGACGAGGCGGTGCCAGGACAGGGCGATCCCGGCCTCGACGGCCACGCGTGCGCGGATCGACGACGGCAGGACCTGCTCGCGGTACGCCTCGTCCTGCTCGGCGAACCACTCCAGGCACGGCGCGGAGACGACGCGCGTCGCGACGCCCTGCGCCTCGAGGGCCTCGCGCGCGGCGACCGCGAGCTGGACCTCGGAGCCGGTGCCGATGAGGATGACGTCCGGCGTGCCGGTCGACGCCTCGAGCAGCACGTACGCGCCGCGCTCGACGCCGTCGGCTGTGGCGTAGCCGTCCTCGCCCCGCGGGAACGTGGGCACGTTCTGGCGGGTCAGGATGAGGCCGACGGGGCCGTGGGGGCGCTCGATGATCGTCTTCCAGGCCGCTGCCGTCTCGTTGGCGTCGGCCGGGCGGACGACGTCCAGGCCCGGGATGGCCCGCAGCGCCGCGAGGTGCTCCACCGGCTGGTGAGTCGGGCCGTCCTCGCCGAGCCCGATCGAGTCGTGGGTCCACACGTAGACCACCGGCACGCCCATGAGCGACGCGAGGCGCACCGAGCCGCGCATGTAGTCGCTGAACGTGAGGAACGTGCCGCCGTAGGGGCGCGTCAGGCCGTGCAGCGCGATCCCGGAGAGGATCGAGCCCATCGCGTGCTCGCGGATCCCGAAGTGCAGCGTGCGCCCGTAGGGGTTGCCCGCGAACTCCTTGGTGGAGCGCTCGGTGGGCAGGAAGGACGGCTCGCCCTTCATGGTGGTGTTGTTCGAGCCGGCGAGGTCGGCGGAGCCGCCCCAGAGCTCGGGCAGCGCGTCGGCCAGCGCGGTGAGCACCTCGCCGGAGGCGGCGCGGGTGGCGACGGCCTTGCCGGCGGGGAACGTCGGCAGCGCCTCGGTCCAGCCCTCGGGCAGCTTGTGCTCGACCAGCCGGTCGAGCAGCGCGGCGCGCTCCGGGTTCGCGGCACGCCAGGCGTCGTACTTGGGCTGCCACAGCTCCTTGGCGGCCTTCGCGCGGGCCGCGACCTGGCCGCGGGTGTGCGCGATGACGGCGGGGTCGACGTCGAAGGACTTCTCGGGGTCGAAGCCGACGACCTCCTTGAGCGCGCGGACCTCGTCGCCGCCGAGCTTGGAGCCGTGCGAGCTGTGGCTGTTCTGCTTGGTGGGGGAGGGCCAGGCGATGATCGTGCGCAGCCCGATGAACGACGGGCGGTCCGTGACCTGCTTGGCGGCCTCGATCGCGGCGTTGAGCGCGTCCACGTTCTCGGTGTAGCCGTCGTCGCCGGCGGTCCAGTCGACGAACTGCACATGCCAGCCGTAGGCCTCGTAGCGCTTGAGGACATCCTCGGTGAAGGCGATGTCGGTGTCGCCCTCGATCGAGATGTGGTTGTCGTCCCACAGCACCACGAGGTTGCCGAGCTGCTGCGTGCCAGCGATCGAGGAGGCCTCGCTCGTGACGCCCTCCTGCAGGTCGCCGTCGGAGGCGATCACGTACACGAAGTGGTCGAACGGGCTCTCGCCGGCCGGCGCGTCGGGGTCGAGCAGGCCGCGCTCGCGGCGAGACGCCATCGCGAAGCCGACACCGGACGCGAGGCCCTGGCCGAGCGGTCCGGTGGTGATCTCCACACCGGTTGTGTGCTTGTACTCGGGGTGGCCGGGGGTCTTGGAGCCCCACGTGCGCAGCGCCTCGATGTCCTCGATCTCCAGGCCGTAGCCGGCGAGGTACAGCTCGAGGTACTGGGTCAGGCTCGAGTGGCCCGCGGAGAGGATGAAGCGGTCGCGGCCGAGCCAGCTGGGGTCGGCAGGATCGTGCTTCATCACGTTCTGATAGAGCAGGTACGCCGCCGGAGCAAGGCTGATCGCGGTGCCGGGATGGCCGTTGCCAACCTTCTCCACGGCGTCAGCGGCTAGGACACGGACCGTGTCCACTGCCTTCTTGTCGAGCTCGCTCCAGCCAACTGACTGCGCCTCGGGGGCCTTGGCGTTCACCGCACCTCATTCCCGCCTGGGACTGTGTCTTCCCGGGCGTTGGATCGAACTGGCCGGCCGCCCTCGGTGGGGGCCGGTCACGAGCCCGACTCGGCCTGGTGGGGCTCCTCGCGCGCTCGTGCGCTTCGACCTTATCTCGCCGCGGCCCCCTTCGAGTGAAGGCGCTCACAGGATGGGAAGCGCTTTCCACGCGTATTGGCCGCTCGATTCACACCTGGGGGCCCTGGGTGTGACGTGCCGGGAGGCGTGTGCACGCGGGCTGCGCCGTAGCATGGGCGTCCGACGAAGGTCCCGTGTTCCTGAAGAACGGAAGTCCGTAGCCCGTGCGCACCACGAGCCCAGCCCCCCTGGACGATGCCGGGGCGTCCGCCCGAGCAGCGGGAGTCTGGCGGCCCCCTGTCGTGGAGGTGGTCGACGCGCCTGCTGTCCTGGAGGTGGTCGACGCGCCTGTGGCGCAGGCCGCTGCCATACCCCCCGTGGAGGCCTCGAGTGCGGGATCCCGGCGCTGGCGGGCGATGCGGCGGACGGTCGGCGGCTACGTCTCCCTCACCAAGCCGCGCGTGATCGAGCTGCTGCTCATCACCACGGTCCCCACGATGATCCTGGCCCAGGGCGGCTTCCCGTCGCCCGGGCTGATGGTCGCCACGCTGATCGGCGGCGCCGCCGCGGCGGGTGGGGCCAACGCGTTCAACTGCTTCCTCGACCGCGACATCGACGAGGTGATGAACCGCACCAAGCGCCGCCCGCTGGTCACCGGCGACATCACCCCGCGAGCCGCGCTCGTCTTCTCCTGGGCGCTGTCGCTGGCGTCGATCGCGTGGCTGGCACTGCTCGTCAACGTGGCGTCGGCGGCGCTGGCCGCCGTGGCGGTGCTGCTCTACGTCGTCGGCTACACCATGATCCTCAAGCGCCGGACGCCGCAGAACATCGTGTGGGGCGGCGCGGCGGGCTGCATGCCCGTGTTGATCGGCTGGTCGGCCGTCACCGGCGGCGTCTCCTGGGCGGCCGTGCTGCTGTTCGGGGTCATCTTCTTCTGGACGCCGCCGCACTACTGGCCGCTGTCGATGAAGTTCCGCCGCGACTACGCCGCCGCCAAGGTGCCGATGCTGCCCGTGGTCGCCGCGGACACGAAGGTCGCGCGGCAGATGATCGCGTACACGGTCGCGATGATCGCGTGCTCGCTGCTCCTGGCGCCCGTCGCCGAGATGACCTGGGTCTACACGGTGCTGGCGCTCGCACTCGGCGCCTGGTTCATGGCCTCGTGCATCGGGCTCTACCGGCGGGCCGTGGACCCGGCCCGCGGCAAGCTCGCCGCGATGAAGGTCTTCCACGCCTCGATCACGTACCTCACGCTGCTGTCCGTCGCGATCGCGGTGGATGTCTTCCTGCCCCTCTGACGAGGGTGGGCCAATGCCCGAGTCCCCGCTGCAGCGGATCCTGCAGGACTACCTCGCGCACCTGACGGTCGAGCGCGGCCTGTCCCCGAACACGCTGTCCGCGTACCGCCGCGACCTGGCGCGGTACCTCGAGCACCTCGCGTCGCGGGGCCGCACCAGCCCTGCCGAGGTGACCGAGGCCGACGTCGAGGACTTCGTCACCGTGGTCCGCACCGGCGCGGACGGCCGCGCGCCCCTCTCTGCCTCGTCCACGGCGCGCAGCGTGGTGGCGGTGCGCGGGCTGCACCGCTTCTGGGCCCTCGAGGGCCTCACCGGCAAGGACGCCGCCAGCGCGGTCCGGCCGCCCGCACAGCCCAAGCGGCTGCCCAAGGCGATCTCGACGGCCGACGTCGAGCGCCTGCTGGAGGCCGCCTCGGTGGGCGAGGGCCCCGTCCCGTTGCGCGACCGGGCCCTCCTCGAGCTCGTGTACTCGACGGGCGCGCGGATCTCCGAGGCAGTCGGCCTGGCCGTCGACGACATCGACCTGACGGCGGGCCGGGGGGCGGTGCGGCTGCTGGGCAAGGGCGACAAGGAGCGGATCGTCCCGGTGGGCTCCTACGCCATCGAGGCGGTCGAGGCCTACCTCGTGCGGTCGCGGCCCGTCCTCGCCGCAGGCGGCCGAGGCCTGCCAGCCCTCTTCCTCAATACCCGCGGCGCCCGGCTGAGCAGGCAGAGCGCGTGGGCTGTGCTGCGCGCCGCCGCCGAGCGCGCCGGCCTGCCGGCCGCGGCCCACATCTCGCCGCACACGTTGCGGCACTCGTTCGCGACGCACCTGCTGGCCGGAGGGGCCGACGTCCGCGTCGTGCAGGAGCTGCTCGGGCACGCGTCGGTGACCACCACGCAGGTGTACACGCTCGTGACGCGCGACACACTGCGCGAGGTCTACGCGACGGCCCACCCCCGCGCGATCCGGCGGTCCGCGCCCTCGTCGCCACCCGCCGACGACGTCGCGCGGTAGAGCCCGCCCGGGCGTGTCCGGTCTGTCGCCGCCGCACGGGGCGCCCGCTCCGGTAGGTTGTCCGCGTGGCAACCGAGCAGACGACCGCGATGGAGCTCGACCCCGTCGGTCGACCCCTGCCGCTCTTCCCCGACCCCGCGCCCCTGGCCTCGCACGGCCCGGCACGCGTGATCGCGATGTGCAACCAGAAGGGCGGCGTCGGCAAGACGACCACCACGATCAACCTCGCGGCCGCGCTCGCCGAGGTCGGCCGCCGGGTGCTCATCGTCGACTTCGACCCGCAGGGCGCGGCGTCCGTGGGCCTGGGCATCAGCCCGCACGAGCTCGAGCGGACCGTCTACAACCTGATGATGGAGCGCAACGCGTCGCTCTCCGAGGTGGTGCGCGCCACGGGCGTCCCCAACCTCGACCTGCTGCCCGCGAACATCGACCTGTCGGCCGCCGAGGTGCAGCTGGTCAGCGAGGTCGCGCGCGAGTCGATCCTGGCGCGCGTGCTGCGGCCGGCGCTCGACGACTACGACGTGATCCTCATCGACTGCCAGCCGTCACTCGGGCTGCTGACCGTCAACGCCCTCACGGCCGCGCACGGGGTGCTCATCCCGCTCGAGTGCGAGTTCTTCGCGCTGCGGGGCGTCGCGCTGCTCGTGGAGACCATCGAGAAGGTGCGCGACCGCCTCAACCCGCGCCTCGAGGTCGACGGGATCCTGGCGACCATGTACGACTCGAGGACACTGCACGCCCGTGAGGTCGTGGCCCGCGTGCACGAGGCGTTCGGCGACACGCTGCTGCAGACGGTGATCGGCCGCACGGTCAAGTTCCCGGACTCCTCGGTCGCCGCGGAGCCGATCATCACGTACGCGTCGAACCACAGCGGCGCGAGCGCCTACCGCCAGCTCGCGCGCGAGCTCATCGCCCGTGGCGACGCCGCCTAGCCTGGTCGCCGAGCCGCCTGGCCACCACGACATCGCCGACCGGGCGGCCGCCCCCAGCGACGAGGCAGCGCCACCGTCGAGGACGAGCCCCTTCGAGGTGCACCTCGACAACTTCAGCGGCCCGTTCGACCTGCTGCTCGGGCTCATCGCCAAGCACAAGCTCGATATCACCGAGGTGTCGCTGGCCCGCGTGACGGACGAGTTCATCGCGCACATCCGCGCCGCAGAAGGCGCCGCCGCGGCGGGCGGGTCCTCCTGGGACCTGAGCCAGGCCAGCGAGTTCCTGGTCGTCGCGGCCACGCTGCTGGACCTCAAAGCCGCGCGCCTGCTCCCGCAGGGCGACGTCGAGGACGCCGAGGACCTCGAGTTGCTCGAGGCGCGCGACCTGCTGTTCGTGCGGCTCCTCCAGTACCGCGCCTACAAGGTCGTCGCCCGCGACATCGGCGAGCGGCTGGCCGCCGAGGGGCGGCGGTTCCCCCGCTCGGTGGTGCTCGAGCCGCACCTGGCCGCGCTGCTGCCCGAGCTCGTGTGGCAGATCGGCCCCGAGCAGCTCGCCGTCCTCGCCGCCAAGGCCATGGCGCCGAAGGCCGCCCCGCCCAGCGTCGACCTCAGCCACCTGCACGCCCCCGCGGTGTCGGTCCGCGAGCAGGCGGCGCTGCTGGTCGAGCGGCTGCGGCGCGGCGGGTCGGCGACCTTCCGCGCGCTCACCGCCGACGCGGACTCGACCCTGATGGTCGTGTCCCGCTTCCTCGCGCTGCTCGAGCTGTTCCGCGAGGGAGCCGTCGGGTTCGACCAGGTCACCCCGCTCGGCGAGCTCACCGTGCGGTGGACGGGCGCGGAGGACGGCGACGTGCTGGTCTCCGACGACTTCGACGTGACGGACGTCTCACCTGACCCCCGCACCACCCAGGAGCCCGACGCATGAGCGAGACCCCTCCCGAGCCCTCCGACGCCGACGCCGAGGCCGACGCCGCCGCGGCGGCGGCCCCGGCGGTCGACGCCGACGAGCTCGCATTCGACGTCGACGACCTGCCGGGCGGCGCCCTCGCGGCCCTCGAGGCGGTGCTGATGGTCGCGGACGAGCCCATCCCCGCGGTGCGGCTGGCCTCGGTGCTGGCACTGCCCACCGAGCGCGTGGAGGGCCTGCTGGAGGCCCTGGCCGCGGAGTACCGGGGGGAGCGGGGCGGGCGGGCGCGCGGGTTCGAGCTGCGCCTGGCAGGGGCCGGCTGGCGCATCTACTCGGCGCCCGCGTTCGCCGAGGTCGTCGGGCGGTTCGTGCTCGAGGGCCAGACGTCCCGCCTGACCCAGGCAGCGCTCGAGACGCTGGCCGTGATCGCCTACCGCCAGCCGGTCACCCGGGGACAGGTCTCAGGGGTCCGTGGGGTCAATGTCGACGGCGTGGTCCGCACCCTGACATCGCGTGGACTGGTGGCCGAGGCGGGGTCGGATCCGACCACTGGCGCCGTGCTCTACGAGACCACGGGATACTTCTTGGAGCGGATGGGGCTCGCGAGCCTGGATGAGCTGCCTCCACTTGCGCCCTATCTGCCGGACTTCGACACGCTCGAGGGCGTGGACATGGCGAACAGGGAGACACGATGAGCACAGCTGATGGACGACGGGGCGGCGCCGCGGGCGCGGGCCGTGGACGCGATGGCGCCGCAGGCGCAGCGCGTGGACGCGATGGCGGTGGCGGTGGGCGCGCGGGCGCCAGCCGGGGCGGGCAGGCGCGTCCGGCCCGCGGCGCCGGGCAGCCCGGGCGCCCTGCGCGCCCCGCACGGGCCAAGGCCCCCGCGCGCGCTCCGGAGCCGCTGCCGGACATGCACGACCCCGAGGGCGTGCGCCTGCAGAAGGTGCTCGCGACCGCTGGGCTCGGCTCGCGCCGGGCGTGCGAGGACCTGATCGCGGCCGGGCGCGTGACCGTCGACGGCGTGCCGGTGACCGAGCTCGGCGTCCGGGTCGACCCCCAGAAGGTCGCGATCCACGTCGACGGGATGCGCGTGCAGCTCGACACCTCGATGGTGACGATCGCGCTGAACAAGCCGCTGGGCGTGGTCTCGACGATGCACGACCCCGATGGGCGCCCGTCGCTGGCGGAGTTCGTGAAGAACCGCGAGGAGCGGCTCTTCCACGTGGGCCGGCTCGACGCCGAGACCGAGGGCCTGATCCTGCTGACGAACGACGGCGAGCTGGCGAACCGCCTGGCGCACCCGTCGCACGAGGTGCCCAAGACGTACTTCGCGGAGGTCGAGGGGCGGGTGCACCCGTCGCTCGGCAAGCAGCTGCTGAAGGGCATCGAGCTCGAGGACGGGCTCGTCACGGTCGACAGCTTCCGGATCGTCGACCAGACCGCGCAGGCGAGCCTGGTCGAGCTCGTCCTGCATGAGGGGCGCAACCGCGTTGTCCGGCGCATCTTCGACGAGGTCGGCTTCCCGGTGACGCGTCTGGTCCGCACGCAGATCGGCCCGATCAAGCTCGGGGACCTGCGCCCGGGGCGCACGCGCGTGCTCGGCAAGACAGAGCTGGGCACCCTGATGGCGCTGGTGGGAATGTGACCCAGGCGGTCGCGACGCAGGGCCCGGTGCGGGTGGTCGGCACCGGGCTCCTCGGCGCGTCCGTCGGACTGGGCCTGGCCACGCGCGGCGTCGACGTGGTTCTGCACGACCCGTCCCGCACCGCTTTGGCCCTGGCACGAGACGTGGGCGCCGGCCGCCCGGCTGCCTCCGACGACGCCGCGCCGGCCCTCGTGGTCGTGGCGGCGCCGCCGGACGTGACCGCTGACGTGGTGCGCGCCGAGCTGGCCGCCTGGCCGGACGCCGTGGTGACCGACGTCGCGAGCGTGAAGGGCTACGTCCTCGACGAGCTGCGCGCCGCCGGCGCCGACCTCAGCCGCTACGTGGGCTCCCACCCGATGGCGGGCCGCGAGCGGTCCGGGCCCGCCGCCGCCGTCCCCGACCTGTTCGTCGGGCGCCCCTGGGTGATCGCGGACTCCGGGACGTCGTCCCCGCAGGCGCTGCTCGCCGTGCGCTCGCTGGCCGTCGACCTCGGCGCGATACCCGTCGAGATGGAGGCCGCGGCGCACGACGAGGCCGTGGCCCTGGTCTCCCACGTGCCGCAGGTCGCGTCGAGCCTCGTGGCGGCGCGCCTGCGCGAGGCCTCCGAGCCGGCGCTCGGACTGGCCGGCCAAGGGCTGCGGGACGTGACGCGGCTCGCCGCGAGCGACCCGGCGCTCTGGACGTCGATCCTGGCGGCGAACGCTGAGGCCGTGGCTGCTGTGCTGCGGGACCTGCGCACGGATCTCGATGTGGTGATCGAGGCGCTCGACCTGGCCGCCGCGGCCACCGGCCCGGAGAACGTGGAGCTGGGGGCCCTCGCGAGCATCGCGCAGGCGATCGGGCAGGGGAACACCGGCGTCGCGCGGGTGCCGGGCAAGCACGGCGGCGCCGCGCGGGCCTACGAGGTCGTCACCGCCCTGGTGCCCGACGTGCCCGGCGAGCTCGCCCGACTCCTCGCGGACGTGGGCGATGCGGGCGTCAACCTGGAAGACCTCCAGCTGGAGCACTCGGCGGGCAGGCCCGTCGGCATGGCGTCGATGTCGGTGCTCCCCGGACGGTCGGAGCACCTCGAGGCGGAGCTCAGTGCCCGCGGATGGAGATTGGTGAGTTGAGCACGGAACAGCAGGACGCACGGCGCCAGCAGGCGATCGTGATCGCGATCGACGGCCCGTCGGGCTCGGGCAAGTCCAGCGTCTCGCGCATGGTCGCCGAGCGGCTGGGGCTCGCCTTCCTCGACACGGGGGCGATGTACCGGGCGGCCACATGGTGGTGCCTCGAGCGGGGCGTCCCGCTCACGGACACCGACGCGGTGGCCGCGCTGGTGCGCGAGCTGCCCCTGGTGGTCGGCGTGGACCCCGCGGCCCCCACAGTGCACGTGGGCGGCACGGACGTCGGCGAGGCGATCCGCACCACGGCGATCTCCTCGGCGGTCAGCGCCGTCGCCACGAACCTGGAGGTCCGTGCCGAGCTCGGCCGCCTGCAGCGCGAGGCCATCGCCGCCGAGCGCGTCCCGCAGTCCTTCTCCGAGGGCCGTGGCATCGTGGCGGAGGGCCGCGACATCACCACGGTGATCGCGCCGGACGCCGACGTCCGCATCCTGCTGACGGCCAGCGAGGAGGCCCGGCTCGCGCGCCGCGCCAAGGAGGTGCACGGCGCCGCCGACGCGGCCTCGGTGCAGGCCACGCGCGACCAGGTGCTGCGCCGCGACCGTGACGACTCGACGGTCTCGGCCTTCCACGTCGCAGCCGACGGCGTCGTGACCGTCGACTCGTCGGACCTCGACCTCGAGGAGACCGTCCAGGCGGTCCTCGACGTCGTGGCCCGGGTCTCCGGGCGGGTGGCACTGTGACCGTCGAGGGGACCGCGCAGGCCGCGCCGCCGCGCGAGGCGGCGCCCGTGCCGGACGAGCGCCAGGCCCGGCGCGGCCACACGCTCGGCAAGTTCTTCGCCCATGTGCTGTGGAACACCGAGGTGATCGGCGCGGAGAACGTGCCGGCCGACGGCCCCGTGCTCCTGGCCGCCAACCACTCGGGCTTCGCCGACGGGCCCGTGCTCGTGGGCGCGTCGCCCCGGCCCTCGCACGTGCTGATCAAGGCGTCGATGTTCGCCGGCGTGGTGGGGTCCGTGCTCCGCAACATCGGGCAGATACCGGTCGAGGAGGACGGCGGGCGCGGGTCGCTCGCGATGGCGCTGGGCGTGCTGCGGCGCGGCGGCGTGGTCGGCGTCTTCCCCGAGGGGAGCCGGGGCCGCGGAGATGTCGCGGACGCTCGCGCCGGAGTGGCCTGGCTGGCGATCAACGGGGGCGCCCGGGTGGTCCCTGTCGCAGTGCTCGGCACCCGCCGGACCGGGGAGCCCGTGGGCCGGATGCCAGGGCTGCGCCGGCGCCTCGTGGTGGAGTTCGGCGAGCCGTTGTCGCTCGAGCGGGCGCCCGGCACATCGGGCCGAGCCGCCGTCGCCCACGCCAACGAGGAGATCCGCGTGGCGCTGGCCGCGCTCGTCGGCTCCGCGGCGGAGCGGGCCGGCCTGCCGCTGCCCACGGACGACCCCAACCGAGAGGCTCAGGCAGCGCATTAGTCGTCCGGCCCCCGGGCAGGGGAGAATAGGCCCCATGACCGAGACCGACCCGACCGCGGGCATGCCCGACGACGCTGCCGCGACGGCAGCAGACACACCTCTGGACCCCGCACAGTCGGACGCCGCCCGCGAGGAGGCCCTGCGCGCCGGGCTCGCCGAGTACGACCTCGAGGCCGACGACCTCGCGCTCCTCGAGGGCGAGGCCGCCGCCGAGGCGGGCGAGCCCGGGGGAGCCCCGCTGCCGGTGCTGGCCGTCGTGGGCCGCCCGAACGTGGGCAAGTCCACGCTCGTCAACCGCATCCTCGGCCGCCGCCAGGCCGTCGTCGAGGACAAGCCGGGCGTGACCCGCGACCGCGTGAGCTACCCGGCGGAGTGGGCGGGCCGCAACTTCACGCTCGTCGACACCGGCGGGTGGGAGGTCGACGTCCTCGGCATCGACGCCCGCGTCGCCGAGCAGGCCGAGGTCGCGATCTCGCTGGCCGACGCGGTGCTGTTCGTCGTCGACGCCACGGTCGGGCCCACGGCCACCGACGAGCGTGTCGTGCGCCTGCTGCGCAAGTCCGGCAAGCCCGTGGTGCTGTGCGCCAACAAGGTGGACGGCCCCCGCGTGGAGGCCGACGCGACCGAGCTCTGGAGCCTGGGCCTCGGCGAGCCGCACCCCGTCTCCGCCCTGCACGGCCGAGGCACGGGCGACCTGCTCGACGCCGCGATGAAGGCGCTGCCCCAGGTCTCGCAGCACGGCACGGCGATCCCCGCGGGGGGCCCGCGCCGCGTGGCCCTGGTGGGACGGCCCAACGTCGGCAAGTCGTCGCTGCTCAACAAGATCATCGGCGCCGAGCGGGTCGTCGTCGACGACGTCGCCGGAACCACGCGCGACCCGGTCGACGAGCTGGTGCAGCTCAAGGGCAAGACGTGGTGGTTCGTCGACACGGCGGGCATCCGCCGCCGCGTGCACCAGTCCCAGGGGGCCGACTTCTACGCGTCGCTGCGCACCCAGGCCGCGATCGAGAAGTCCGAGGTCGCCGTGGTGCTCCTCGACGCCTCCACCAAGCTGACCGAGCAGGACACGCGTGTCATCTCGCAGGCGATCGAGGCCGGCCGCGCGATCGTGCTGGCGTACAACAAGTGGGACCTGATGGACGAGGACCGCAGGCCGTTCCTCGAGCGGGAGATCGAGCAGGACCTGGTCCAGGTCCAGTGGGCGCCTCGCGTCAACCTGTCGGCCAAGACCGGCTGGCACGCCGAGCGACTGGTCCCGGCGATCGAGCGCGCGCTCGCCTCGTGGGAGACCCGCATCCCCACCGGACGCCTCAACGCGTTCCTCGGAGAGCTCGTCGCCGCGCACCCGCACCCACTGCGGGGCGGCAAGCAGCCGCGCATCCTCTTCGCCACGCAGGCGTCGACCTCCCCGCCGAGGTTCGTGATCTTCGCCAGCGGCTTCCTCGAGGCGGGCTACCGCCGGTTCATCGAGCGCCGCCTGCGCGAGACCTTCGGGTTCGAGGGCACGCCGATCGAGATCTCGGTGCGGGTGCGGGAGAAGCGCAAGCGGTGACCCGGGAGGCGGCCGACGGCGGGAAGGCCGCCGTCGGCGCGCCCGCGGACGGGAGCGCCCGATCGGCTGCGTTGGCTGGTCGGGCGCTCTTGCTGCGCCTGGGCATGCCTCGCGACCCGGCGGCGCCCCGGCACCTGGCCGCGTTCCTGGTGGCGACCGTCGCGACGGTGCTGCTCACCCGTGGCGCGCTGGCGGCGACCGGCTACCCCCAGGTCGGGGGAGCCACCCTGCACATCGCGCACGTGCTGTGGGGCGGCCTGCTCCTGGCTGTCGCCGTGGTGCTGCTGCTCTCCTACGCCGGGCCGGTGGTGCGGCCGGTCGGCGCGCTGCTCGGCGGGATCGGGTTCGGGCTGTTCGTCGACGAGATCGGCAAGTTCGTCACCGCGGACAACGACTACTTCTACGAGCCGACCGCCTCGCTGATCTACGTGGTCGTGGTGCTGCTCGTGCTGCTCGCCGAGGCGTTGCACGGGCGGCGCGAGCGGGATCCTGTCGAGTTGCTGGCCGGGGCGGTCGACCACGCCGTGTCCGGCGTCACCGGTGGCTTCAGCCCGCGCGCCCGGCGCCAGGCGCGCGCCCTGGTGCGGGCGGCGGGGGACCAGCGGGGGACCGCCGAGGTGAGGGCGCTGCTGCGGGTGGTCGAGGACGACCACGAGGAGCTGCCCGACATCACCGGCGCGGTGGCGCGCTGGGTCGTCCGGTGCACGTACCGGCTGGTGCGCGAGCGCTGGGTCCCGTGGGCCGCCGTCGTCGTCCTCACCGGCGCAGGGGTGGCGACGGTCGGCAGGGGGATGGTCGCGTGGCTCCAGGGCGCCGACGTGCCCGGGTGGGTCGTGACCGGGATGCTGCTCTCCGGCGCCGGCTCCCTGGCCTGTGCGGTGGTGGGCCTCGTGGTGGTCCGGCGCTCGCGGGAGAGCGGCTTCGCCTGGTTCCGCCGGGCGGTGCTGGTCAGCCTGCTGCTGACCCAGATCTTCCTGTTCCGGCTCGACCAGTGGGCCGCGGTCACGGGCCTGGTGGTCGACCTCGTCGTGCTCGCGGTGGTGGCTGCCGAGGCGGAGGTCGCGCGCTCCCGCCGAACCGAGGGCGAGGGCGCGTCGACGACGACATAGACTCATCTTGTGTCTATGTCGTCCACCACGCTCGCGCCCCTGACAGGAAGCACCATGCCGATGCCCCCCGTGAGCGCCGAGCAGCCCCCAGTCCCCGCCTCCGAGCGCGCGTACACGCACGTCAAAGAGCTCGTCCTCACCGAGACGCTCCCCGGCGGCGCCATGGTCAGCGAGGGAGACATCGCCGCGCGGCTCTCGATGAGCCGCACCCCGGTGCGCGAGGCGTTCCTCCGGCTCGAGACCGAGGGCTGGCTTCGGCTCTACCCGAAGCGGGGCGCCCTCGTGGTGCCGGTGGCCGCCGGGGAGGCGCAGGCGGTCGTGGACGCCCGGCTCCTGCTCGAGGTCCACGCCGTCGAGGCCCTGCGGCACCGCGACGACCGGGAGCGCCTGCAGGACCGCCTGCGCGCGTCGATCGACCAGCAGCGCGCCGCGCTCGACCGCGGCGACATCGACGCCTACGCGGAGCACGACACCGAGTTCCACCTGACGATCGTCGCGGCCGGCGGCAACCCCCTCCTCACGAGCTTCTACGTCACCCTCCGCGAGCGGCAGCGGCGCATGGTGGCCCGATCGCTGTGGCGCGACGAGAGCCGTGCCCGGACCTTCGTCAGCCAGCATGAGCACCTCGCCCAGGCCGTGGGCGCCGGGGCGGTCGCGGAGTTCAAGGTGGCGCTGCGCCGGCACCTTGACCATGCGCACCTGCCCGAGCGGGCTGCCGAGGCGGTCGACGCCCGATGACCGCCACCGCGCCCGGCGCCGCCCCTCGTGGAGCCGGCGCCGGGGCCCCTCGTCGCGCCTGGCTCCCGGTGGCGGCCTCGATGGTCGCCATCGCCTGGGGAGGCAACGAGTTCACGCCGCTGCTGGTGATGTACCGCGAGGTCAGCAGCTTCTCCGCAGTCACGGTCGACCTGCTGCTCGGCGCCTACGTGCTCGGCATCGTGCCCGCGCTGCTGCTCGGCGGGCCGCTGTCCGACAGGCACGGGCGCCGCCGGCTGCTGCTCCCGGCGGCCCCGCTGAGCCTGCTCGGCTCGCTGGTGCTGGCCGTCGGGCCAGGGTCGCCCGCCGCGCTCGGCGTCGGACGCGTGCTCTGCGGGGCGGCGCTCGGGCTGGCGATGGCAGTGGGGTCGACGTGGATCACCGAGCTGTCCGACGGTGCCGGCGAGGACCAGCGCGCCGGGGCCCGGCGCGCCTCCCTGGCGCTGACCCTGGGGTTCCTGGTGGGCGCCGGGGTGGCCAGCGTGCTCGCGCAGTGGGGCCCATGGCCGGCGCACACCTCGTACCTGTTGCACGCCGCCCTGACCACCGGCGCCGGGCTGTGGGTTCTGGGCGTGCCCGAGACCAGGCAGCCCTCGTCGACGTCGCGGCCGTTGCGGGACGACCTGCGCATCCCCACGGCCGGGCACCGCCGGTTCCTGCGTGTCGTGGCCCCGCTGGCGCCGTGGGTGTTCGGCTGCGCGGGGTCCGCGTACGCGGTGCTGCCCGGCCTGATGCGAGAGCACTCCGGTGGCGCGCCCATCGCGTTCTCCGGGCTGCTCACCGTGCTCACCCTCGGCTGCGGCATCGGCATCCAGGTGCTGGGCCGCGCCATCGACACCGAGCGCAGCGCCCGGGCGTCGGTCGTGGCCCTCGCGATCATCGTCGTCGGCATGGCGCTCGGGGCTGTCGCGAGCGCGCTGCTCACGCTGCCGGTCGCCCTGCTCGCCGCGGCCGTGCTCGGCATGGGGTACGGCCTCGCGCTCGTCGCCGGGCTCAACGAGGTGCGCCGCATCGCCGGGCCCGACGACCTGGCCGGCCTCACCGCCGTCTACTACTCGCTGGCCTACCTGGGCTTCTTCATCCCCGCGGCGCTGGCCGTGCTGGCCGACTGGTGGAGCTACCCGCAGATGTTCGGCGGGGGACTGGTGGTGGCGCTGGCCTGCCTCGCGGTGGTCGCCGTCGCCTGGAAGGCGCACCTGCCCTCCACAGCCTCCGTGACGCTGCCCACAGGCGAGGCCCTGACCAGCGTGGGCATCGGCCCGGATCGTGCCCAGGGAGAGCGCAGCGTACGAGAGACCCCCCTCGGGTGAGGTAGAGTCTCCGTGTTCCCACGGGAACGGACGGGCTGTGGCGCAGCTTGGTAGCGCACTTGACTGGGGGTCAAGGGGTCGCAGGTTCAAATCCTGTCAGCCCGACGTATCTGCCCTGGCGAGAGAGGTTTCTCGCCAGGGCATCGTCATGTCCGGGGGACGTCAGCGGAGCTCGACCGCCGCAGTGCTCGGGTCCTCCGACGGCGCCGCTCCGCGCCGCGCTGGGCCACGCAGCACGACGAGCACGAGCGGCACGACGTCGTGCGCCTCCGCTTCTTCGTCGCGCGGTGGCGGCCTGAGATGGGCGACCTCATGTCGGGCATCACCCGTGTGCTCAAGGAGCTGCAGATCCCGTAGCCCTTGCCGCCGGTGTCGCTGATCGGGGTCGAGAGCCTCTTCGAGCCGGACGTCCTCGTCGAGGTGGAGGCGGTCGCGGTGCTCGACTGACGCGGCCGCAGCGCCCGTGCGCGACGCGTCCGTCCAGCGAGCCGCACTGCGCGCTCGTCGGACGGGCACGTCGCGGATGGAGGGGTTACACAGGGCTGATACCGGTGTCATACTGACCGGCCTCGCGCAAAGTCTCAAGCAATTCATCGGACGTCATCGCTGCGAGGCCCGCCTCGTCGTGGCACGAGGGGTCAACAGGAGGTCGGACACCGATGTCAGAAGGGACCCGCGAGCCCCGCTATGCGACTATGCGCGACGTTGCGGCGGTCGCTGGGGTCGGCGTCAAGACGGTCTCACGCGTGCTCAACGGCGAGCCGAACGTCTCGGACGAGCTGAGGGAGCGCGTCACGCGCGCCGCGGAGGCGCTCAACTATGAGCTCAACGTCTACGCGGGCGGGCTGCGCCGCTCAGGCGCCCGCACCAACGCGATCGGGCTCATGCTCGAGAGCGTCGACGACGCGTTCTCTGCCGCGATCCACCGCGGTGTCGAGACCGTGATGCGCAGGCACTCGATCATCGTGCTCGCGCAGAGCTTCGAGGAGGACGCGGACCGCGAGCGGACAGTGGTCAAGGAGTTCCTCCGTCGCCGCGTCGACGGCCTGATCCTCACCACCGTCTCGCGCGACCAGGCCTACTTGTCCGCGGAGGCGGCGCGGGGCACGTCGATCGTCTTCGTCGACCGGCCGGCGGTGTCCGTCGCCTTCGACTCGGTGGTGTCGTGCAACTACGACGGCGCGGTCGCGGCGACGCGCCACCTGCTGCACCACGGCCACCGCCGGCTCGCCTACGTGGGCGGCGACCACGAGATCTGGACCTTGCGAGAGCGGGAGCGCGGCTTCTACGCCGAGCTCGACAGATGGGGCGTGCCTCGGTCGGACGCGATCGGCCTCACCGGGGTCCTCGGCGAGGAGGGGGCGCGGATGGCCGTGCACGGAATGCTCGACGGCCAAGACCCTCCGACGGCGATCTTCGCGGCTCACAACCGCATGATCATCGGGACGTTGCGCGCGCTCCACGAGCGTGGCGCCCAGAATGACGTGGCACTGATCGGGTTCGACGACGTCCAGCTGCTGGACCTCCTCGAGCCCGGCGTGAGCGTGGTGGCGCAGGACCCTCACCGGCTGGGCGAGCTCGCTGCTGAACGCCTTCTCGCGCGGATGGCGCGGAAGCCGCTCGAGCTGGAGACGCTGACCGTCCCGACCACGCTGATCGAGCGCGGGTCAGGCGAGATTCCCGGGCCGTTCGCCGGCGAAGGCTGATTCCTGGGCCCACGTCTGTGGGCCACGCGCGTGGGCTGGACGGTGGTGCATGCCACCCAACTCGGTCCGCGCTCTTTCGCGCGCCCTGGTGGCGGCGCGGGCGCGCATTAACTCTGCCCGACCCTGAATAATGACACCGCTGTCAATGACCGGGTCGCGGTTGACATATTTTGCGCCGAATTGCGCGATCCCGCTGCTCAGAAGTTTGACATGTGCCCCCGGCGGGGTAATCTCGCTCCTGCATGACACCGTTGTCAGTCCGGAGGTGCGAAGCTGCGCCACGGCGGATTGACCATGAATGAGGCGTCCTGCGGTCAGCGAAGACCCGAAGGACTCAGGGATCGATGTGGATCCCAGGAGGAGAGGTGACGTTTCATGGTCGGCTATCTCGTCAGGCGGCTGTTCTTAGCAGTCTTTGTTCTGTGGGGCGTCGCCACAGTGGTTTTCCTCATCGTCCGGGTCGTCCCCGCCGACCCGGCACTGCTCATCGCCGGCTCGGACGCGCCGGCTGAGCAGCTGGCACAGATCCGTCAGGACCTCGGACTCGACCAGTCGCTGCTCGTGCAGTACGGCAGGTTCCTGGGTGGCGCCGTCACCGGCGACCTCGGCCAGTCGTACTCCATGAAGCAGCCCGCGGTGACCCTCATCGGGCAGGTGCTGCCGAACACCGCGCTGCTCGCGATCCTGGCGTGCGCGGTGGCCCTGCTGCTGGCCTTCCCGCTGGGCCTCGTCGCGGCGCTCCGAGCGAACCGCGCCCTTGATCGCGTGGTGACGACAGGCTCGCTCTTCACCCAGGCGCTGCCGAACTTCTGGATCGGCGTGGTGCTGCTGCTGGTGTTCTCCCGGACGCTCAAGTGGCTGCCCAGCGTCGGGCTCGACGGGGCGAAGAGCTTGATCCTGCCGACGATCGTGCTGGCACTGCCGTTCGTCTCGGTCCTCACCCGAATGATCCGCAACGGTCTGCTCGAGGTGATGGGCGAGAGCTACATCCAGACAGCACGCGCCAAGGGCCTGCCTGAGCGGATCGTGATCTTCCGGCACGCCATCCGCAACGCCGCGATCCCCGTCATCACGATCGTCGGCCTCCAGTTCGGCACCCTGCTCGGCGGAGCCGTGGTCACCGAGTCGGTCTTCTCGTTCCCGGGCATCGGCCGGCTCCTCGTGACGTCCATCCAGCTGCGTGACTACAACGTGGTCCAGGCCTGCGTCCTGGTGATCGCCGCCGTCTTCGTCATCATCAACCTCGTCGTGGACCTGATGTACGGGCTCCTCGACCCTCGAGTGAGGCTCGCCAAGTGACCGCCGCCGCACCTGTCCTCGCCGTCAACGCGACGATGCGTCGGGCCCGCCGGGCCCGACGGGGGGTCAAGACCCGCATCATCGCTCCGCTCGTCGTGATCGGCCTGATCATCGTCGGCGCCATCGCGGTGCCGATCGCCTACGGCTTCGATCCCCTGCAGGCGGACCTCCTGGCGCGTCTGGCGCCACCCGGGGCCGTGACGTCGGACGGCAGCACCGCGCTGCTCGGCACCGACCAGATCGGGTCGGACCTGTTCGCGCAGATCATGGCCGGCGCTCGCGTCTCGCTCCTCGTCGGTGTCGCGACGCTCGCCATCTCGGGCCTCGTCGGCGTGGCGCTGGGCCTGCTCGCCGGACACTTCGGCGGCTGGATCGACGCGACGCTGATGCGGATCGCCGACATCCAGCTGGCGTTCCCGTCCATCCTGCTCGCGATCCTCATCGCCTCGGTGCTCGGCCAGGGCGTCGGGAACATCATCATCGTGCTGTCGATCTCCAACTGGGTCGTCTTCGCCCGGGTGGCCCGCAGCCAGGTGCTCTCACTGAAGAACCGCGAGTACGTCGAGGCGGCGCGCACCCTCGGCGCCGGCAACTGGCACCTGATGTTCCGCACGCTGCTGCCAGGGTGCATGGCGCCCGTGATCGTCGTGGCGACCACCCAGTTCGCCCAGGTGATCCTCACGGAGGCGTCGCTGTCGTTCCTCGGGGTTGGTGTCCCGCTCGGCACCCCGAGCCTCGGCAGCACGATCTTCAACGGCACGCAGTACCTGTCCACCGCCTGGTGGATCTCCACCTTCCCCGGCGTCGTGCTCGTGATCCTCATGCTGGCCTTCGGGATCCTCGGCGATGCCCTCCGCGACAAGTTCGACCCGACGCTCCGGAGCGCATGATGACGACGACACAGAC
Source organism: Cellulomonas chengniuliangii (assembly GCF_024508335.1). NCBI lineage: Bacteria > Bacillati > Actinomycetota > Actinomycetes > Micrococcales > Cellulomonadaceae > Cellulomonas > Cellulomonas chengniuliangii. Next base: position 1,578,362 of record NZ_CP101988.1, read on the forward strand.
AGGCATTGCCGGCTGGACGACGCACACGAGCGGCACGCCGCTGCTGAGCGTCCAAGGCCTCACGGTGGAGTTCTCCACTGCCGCGGGTGTGGCCCGCGCGCTGAATGACGTCAGTTTCGAGGTCAGCGCAGGCGAGACGCTCGCCATCCTCGGCGAGTCGGGTTGCGGCAAGTCGACGACCGCGCAGGCGATCATGGCGTTGCTGCCGAAGCCGGCCGGCACGATCACCAGCGGCAAGATCCTCTACGACGGGCGCGACCTCGCCGCGGAGCCGGTCCACAAGGTCCGCGAGGTGTGCGGCACCGAGATCGCCATGATCTTCCAGGACCCGTTGAGCTCGTTGAACCCGGTGTTCCGAGTCGGGGCGCAGGTGGCGGAACCGTTCCGGGCGCGTCGTGGCATGCCGCGAAAAGAGGCGTGGGCGCGAGCGCTCGAGCTGCTCAAGCGAGTGGGGATTCCGGACGCGGAGACGCGGATCAACGACTACCCGCACCAGTTCTCCGGTGGGCAGCGGCAACGGATCATGATCGCGATGGCGCTGGCCCTCGACCCGAAGCTGCTCATCGCGGACGAGCCGACCACGGCGCTGGACGTCACCGTCCAGAAGCAGGTGATGGGTCTGCTGGCCGACCTCCAGGCCGAGACCGGGATGGCGATGATCCTGATCAGCCACGACCTCGGCGTGGTCGCGGAGGTCGCCAATCGGGCCGCCATCATGTACGCCGGCCGCATCGTCGAGACCGGCGAGATCCGGGACATGTACGACCACCCGGCGCACCCGTACACCAAGGGCCTGCTCGAGTCGATCCCGAGCCAGAGCAGTGTCGGCGGTCGGCTGAAGCCCATCGTCGGGGCGCCGCCGAACCTGCTCGACCTACCGCGCGGTTGCTCATTCAACCCGCGCTGCCCGTTCACGACCGACCTCTGCCGGGATCTGGTGCCGACTCTGCGCACCGCTGAAGGGCGGCCGGTCAGCCACGAGGCCGCGTGCCACCTGTCCGAGGAGATGCTCGCTCATGACTAGCCCCGGGTCCACACCACTGTTGAGTGTCAGGCACCTGAAGGTCGCCTACCCGATCCGCTCCTCGCTGCTGCAGCGGAGGATCGGCGAGAACGTCGCTGTCAACGACGTGACGTTCGACATCAGCCCGGGGGAGACGGTCGGCCTCGTCGGCGAGTCGGGCTCCGGCAAGTCGACGGTCGCGCGGGCCGTGATCGGGCTGGTGAAGTCCGACGGCGGCGAGATCGTGTTCGAGGGGAACGACATCACTCGTTACTCCTCGAAGCAGCTCAAGCCCGTGCGCCGCGAGATGCAGATGGTCTTCCAGGACCCGTACGCGTCGCTCAACCCGCGGCTGACAGTGCGGGACCTGATCGCCGAGGCGTGGCGCGTGCACAGCGACGTCGTGCCGCGCGACCGGTGGACGGCCGAGGTCAAGGAGCTGATGGAGCGCGTCGGCCTCAACCCCGACTACTCGGACCGCTACCCCCACCAGTTCTCCGGCGGGCAGCGTCAGCGCATCGGGATCGCCCGGGCGCTCGCTCTGCGGCCGAAGCTGATCATCTGCGACGAGCCCGTCTCCGCGCTCGACGTGTCGGTCCAGGCGCAGGTGCTCAACCTGCTCGACGACCTGCAGGACGACCTCGGCCTCGCCTACCTGTTCATCTCGCACGACCTGTCGGTCGTCGAGCACCTGTGCGACCGCGTGCTGGTCCTGCACCACGGCGTCGTCGCCGAGGAGGGCTCCGCGCGGGAGGTCTTCGACCACCCGCGCGACGACTACACGCGCGCGCTCCTGGCCGCCGTGCCCGTGGCGCGTCCCTGGTTGGAGCCCTCGACCTGAACCCCGCGTGAGCTCGAGCGAGCCGCGAGGCGGCGCCCCACGAGGCGCCACACCGTTCCTTCCGATCACAGATGTCAACAATCAAAGGAGATGGACATGGCATCCTTCCGTAAGAGGGTGGGATCTGTCGCAGGCATTGCGGCCGCTCTCGCACTCGTCCTCACGGGTTGCGGCGGCGGCGACGCCGACGACACCGGCTCAGGCTCAGGCGAAGCCACCACCGGCGCTGTCGGCGCGGCGTTGCCGGACGACCAGCAGCACCTCACGTATGTCCTGAACTACGGCTGCACCTCCCTGGACCCCACAGAGAACTTCGACAACTGCCGCATGCAGGTCGACAGCAACGTCCTGCAGGGCCTGGTGTCGCTCGACAGCGACTCCCAGCCGCAGCCGCTGCTCGCGTCCTCCTGGGAGTGGACCGACGACACGACGCTCGTGTTCACGCTGCGCGACGACGTGACCTTCAGCGATGGCACGCCGTTCACCTCGGCGGACGTCGTGGCCACCTTCGACCGCTACATCGCGATGCAGTCGGTGCTCGCGACCCAGCTCGCGGTCATCGACACCTACACCGCCGACAGCCCGACGACGCTCACCATCAAGACGAAGAACCCGACCGGCACGCTGATCGGCGTGCTGTCGATGATCTTCATCGGCCAGGCGGACAACGCGGCCGACGACGCCTACTGGGCCAAGCCGATCGGCACCGGCCCGTTCGCGGTGACCGAATTCGTGACGAACTCTCATGTCACGCTCACCCGCAATGACAACTACTGGGGCGAGCCGGCGAAGCTCCAGACGGTCACGTTCAAGCAGATCACCGACACGAACGGCAAGGTCACGGCGCTGGCGAACGGTGAGGCCCACGTGATCGCGGGCGTCCCGAGCGACCAGATCGCGACCGTCGAGTCCATGGCGGACGTCACGCTCGAGCAGATCCCCAGCTTCACCTACACGTTCCTGTGGTTCCAGAACAGCCGTGAGCCGTTCACCGACCCGAAGGTGCGCGAGGCCATGTGGACGGCCCTCGACCTCGACACGATCGTCACCTCGCTCCTGGGCGAGACGGCCGACACGATGACCTCGCTCTGCCCCGAGGCGGCGTTCGGGTGCCTCCCGGCGACAAACGCGCCCTCGTACGACCCGGAGCGCGCCAAGACCCTGCTCGCCGAGGCTGGCTTCCCCAATGGCTTCACCACCTCGATCGACTACAGCACGGCGAACCCGGGCTTCGACCAGATCGTGTCCGCGATGGTCTCGTACTGGAAGGCCGTCGGCATCACCGTGGAGCCGAAGTCCGACGACCAGGCGACCTTCCTGGCCGCCATCGCCAAGCCGGGCGCCTTTGACATGATCGTCAACTCGAACCTGACGAGCACCGGTGACGCCGACTTCACGCTCAACCGCCTGTACACGTGCGCCGCGGACCGTCTCGGCTACTGCAACCCGGACCTCGACGCCCTCCTGGCCCAGGCTCAGCAGACGGTCGACTCGACCGAGCGTCTGGCCCTCTACCAGAAGGTCTCCGACCTCCTGGCGGCCGAGGCGCCCGGCATCGGGCTGTTCCAGCAGAACACCAACCTCGCGTTCTCGAACTCGGTGAAGGGCCTCGAGCTCATCCCCAGCGAGAACTACGACTGGAGCACGGCCTACCTGACCGACTAGGTCCGGACGACGGGCGTGGGGACGGTCGAGAGACAGCCGTCCCCACGCCCGGAACGGGCGAGGACAACACCCCCCGCTGGTTAGTGCAAAGGAGCATGCAGCGTGTTCGTGTCAGAACCCGGCCGCCAGGCGCCGGTTGTCGGAAGCTATGACGTCATCGTGTGCGGTGGCGGGCCGGCCGGCCTCGTCGCGGCGACAGCCGCGGCCCGGAACGGGGCGAAGACGCTGCTCATCGAGAGGTACGGGTTCGTCGGCGGCATGGCGACGAGCGCGCTCGTCACCCCCATCAGCGAGTTCCGCCACTACGGCAAGCAGCACATCGGGGGGATCCCCTTCGAGCTGATGGTCACGGCGGCCGAGCTGGGCGGCGCCGAGGTCTCCCGCGAGAGCGGGAACTACCCGGTGAACGACGAGATCCTCAAGCTGGCCGCGCAGCGCATGCTGCTCGACAGCGGCGTGACGCTCCTGTACCACTCGTGGTTCTCCGACTGCGTGACGCAGGACGGCAGGGTGACGCACGTCATCGTGCAGAACAAGGCTGGCCGCGTCGCCTACGAGGGCAAGGTCTTCATCGACTGCACCGGCGACGCCGACCTGGTGCGGGCGGCGGGCTACGAGACAATCAAGGGCGACGTGCTGCAGCCGGCGTCGCTGTGGTTCCAGCTGGGCGGGGTGGACACCGACGCGTTGGAGTACCTGTTCGGTGACGCGGTCGACGCGATGCTGCCGGTCTCCGCGGTGATCCGGGACAGGCTCACCGAGCTCCATGGGCAGGGCGTCATCCCGATCTTCGGCGGTCCGTGGATCAACAGGTTCTTCCACGACGGCATGGTCAGCATCAACCTGCTGCGCGAGGCGACGGACGCGAGCGACCCCGAGTGGTTCACCCGCACCGAGTGCAGCATGCGCGAGACCTTGCACCTGATCATCGAGGTGCTGCGCGAGAACTTCCCCGAGTTCAAGGACTGCTGGCTGGCGAAGTCCGGCATCCAGACAGGGGTGCGCGAGACGTATCACATCGTCGGTGAGTACGAGCTGTGCAAGGACGACATCGTGACGCCGAAGGCGTTCCCGGACACGATCGCCAAGGGCGCCCACGTCATCGACATCCACGCCACGGACAGCACTGAGCAGAACGACATGGTGATTCCGCGGCAGGAGTACAACGTGCCGCTGCGGTGCCTGGTTCCGCGGGGGAGCGTCAACCTCGTCACGGCCGGGCGGTGCCTGAGCGCCGACGGCCCGGGCTTCGGCTCGGTGCGGGTCATGGCGACCTGCATGGCCATGGGGCAGGGCGCGGGGACTGCCGCGGCGTTGAGCGTGCGGCACGGCTACAGCATGTCCGCGATGGACGACGACCTGCTGCGGGCGACGCTCGTCGCGCAGGGAGCCATCGTCGATTTCGACAACACAGTCAACCCCGGGGAGCCCGTCGCAGTGACGGTCTACCCGGGCGTTCAGAACTAATCAAGGAGAGAGCAGAGATGCAGAAGTTCCTCAGCTATGACCGCGGCCTCGAGCGGTTCAACCCGCTCGCGCGAGTCATCTGCTACGACGACTTCGACACGGGGTTCAACGGGTGGCTCGACCTCACGCCGAACTACGTCGAGGAGAACTACGAGTCCTTCGACAGCGTGATCGACCTCTCGAGCTGGGCCCCCAACCAGCTGAGCTCCGCGGCGATGCGCTTCGCGTCCTCGCACGGCTCGATGGAGGGCACCTACTCGCTGAAGCTCACGACGGCGCCGACGGGCGGCCCGCACACCGAGCCTCCCCGCAACGGGTCCATGGGGCACGCGATCAAGCGGCTGTCGCGGTTCGGCAACCCCAAGCTCATCCAGATCGAGTCCTGGTACTCCTACACCCCGGTGCAGGACCGCGAGGGGAAGGGCGAGGAGGACATCCGCGCGATCGGCTTCTTCTTCGACGTGCAGGACTCCGAGTACCGCTACATGCCGGGCGTGCGCTACGTGAACTCCCTCGGCGGCAAGCTCGTCAAGAAGTGGCAGTACTACCAGGTCGCCGACGGAGTCACCCCCGAGGACTGGAACTTCGGTGTCAAGGACGGCTGGTGCGTCCCGGGCGTGGACAACCAGTGGTACGGCCGGCGCTTCGAGGACGGCTCGGGCGACGGCTACCAGTGGCTGCCGGGCGGCGAGCAGGACCTCGTCTTCAACGAGAGCCCCGACAAGATCAACTGGATGTACTTCCGCCTGACCGTCGACATCGAGAAGCGCGAGTACGTCGAGCTGCAGAGCGGCGACCAGGTCTTCGACATGCGCGGCATCAAGCCGACCCTCACGGAGGGCTACGCCTCGATCGACAACCTGATCAACCCCATCTTCTTCATCGAGACCGACACCGACCGCTCGGTGAACCTCTACCTCGACTCCGTCGTGTACTCGGTCGAGTGACGACCCACCCCTGACGACACCTGAGAGACGAAGACATGCAGACAACGAACACCTCCGTCATCGCACGACGGGTCAAGATCTCCGACGACTACGCGACCCTTCCCTACGAGGCCGGCTGGGCGAACGAGGCGGTGACCTTCGTGCAGGCCGAGGGCGATCACCCCGACCTGGCCATCGCGGTCGAGGTCTCGCCCGACGGCATCAACTGGATCCGACGCACCGGCGGGACGCTCGCCGCCTCGCAGCAGATCGTCGACCTGCCCCTCGCGCAGTTCGGCAACTGGCTCCGGGTCGTCATCACCGGCGCGACCAGCGAGCAGCCCGCGCGGGTGCTCGTCCACCTCAACCTCAAGGGCTGAGCGGCCATGGAACGTCTGGGAGCTCGCACACTCGGCTCCCTTCCGCGCGCGGTGGAGGTTCCGGGCTATCTCGACGAGGACCTGAGAATCGGGATCGTCCACTTCGGGGTGGGGAACTTCCACCGCTCGCACCAGGCGATGTACGTCGAGCGGCTGCTCAATGCCGGGACCGCCCGCGACTGGGCGATCTGCGGTGTCGGGCTGCTGGACCGCGACGCCCGGATGCGTGACGCGCTCGCCGAGCAGGACGGGCTCTACACGCTGACGCTGCGCGAGCCGGACGGCTCGAACCGGTTCAGCGTCATCGGGGCGATCCGGCGCTTCATCTACGCGCCCGACGACCCGGCGGCCCTGCTCGAGCAGCTCGTGTCCCCGGACGTGCGCATCGTGTCGTTGACGGTCACCGAGGGTGGCTACGTCAGCGACCCGACGACCGGGCGGTCGCCCCAGGACGACCCCCTGGTGATCGAGGAGGTCGCGGGCGGGCTCGCGCAGCCGCGCACGGCGTTCGGCTGGATCGTCGCGGCGCTGCGCGAGCGACGGCGACGGGGCACCGCTCCGTTCACGGTCATGTCCTGCGACAACATCCAGGGCAACGGTCGTGTCGCCCGGCTGAGCGTCGAGGGCGTGGCGCGTCTCGTGGACGCGGAGCTGGCCGACTGGATCGCCGCCGAGGTGTCGTTCCCCTCCACCATGGTGGACAGGATCACGCCGGTGACGACGCAGACGGACGTCGACCGCATCGCGACCGAGCTGGGCGTCGAGGACGCCTGGCCGGTGTCGAGCGAGCCGTTCACTCAGTGGGTGATCGAGGACGTGTTCGCCCACGGTCGTCCGCCGTTCGAGCAGGCGGGCGCGGTGCTCGTCTCCGACATCGACCCGTACGAGGCGATCAAGCTCCGGCTGCTCAACGCGTCGCACCAGGCGCTCGCGTACATCGGGCAGCTCATGGGCTACGAGTACGTGCACGAGGCGGTCGCCGATGCGCGCATCGCCGGGTTCGTGCGCGCCTACATGGAGCAGGAGGCGGTCCCGACGCTCGTGGTGCCCGCAGGCTTCGAGATCGCCGAGTACATCGACGAGCTGTTCGTCCGCTTCGGGAACCCTCATGTGCAGGACTTCCTGGCGCGGCTGTCCGTCGACTCCTCGAACCGGATTCCGAAGTTCCTGGTCCCGGTGCTCGCCGACGGTGTGGCGGCGGGCGCGGCGAGCGGGGTCGGCGCGTCGATCATCGCCACGTGGCGCGCGTGGTGCCGTGGTGTCGACGCGGGGCAGTTCGCCATCGACGACGTGGACGGGAAAGTGCTGGTCTCGGCCGCCGCGCAGGAGCCACTCGGCTTCCTCCGGGGCGTCCCGACGCTGACCCCGTTCCTGGAGTCGCCCTCCTTCGTCGACGCGTATGAGCGCGCCGCCAACGCGCTCGAGCAGGAGGGTCCTGAGGCGTTCCTCGGAGCCGTCCTGGTGCAGGAGTAGGGCGATGGTGTCCAGCGGCAGGGACGCGAGGATCCCCGGGCTGGCGCAGGCCGTCTTCGTCGTCGGCGAGGCGCTGGTCGACGTGACCGTCGACGCTGACGGCGTCGAGCGTCGACAGCCCGGCGGCAGCCCGATGAACGTCGCCTTCGGGTTGGCGAGGCTGGGCGTGCCCGCGCGGCTGTTGAGCTCCATCGGCGACGACGTCGACGGCCAGCGCATCGCCGCGCACCTGCGGTCGGCCGGGGTCAAGCTCGACGACGTGTCGGTGGCGCCCGGAGCGGTGACGTCCACGGCCTCCGCGACGTTAGACGCCCAGGGCATCGCGACGTACTCGTTCGACCTGCGGTGGGATCTTCCCGCCAGCGGGAGCGTTCCGGCGGAGTGCGGCGTGATCCACACGGGGTCGATCGGAGCGGTGCTCGCGCCAGGCGCCGATCGCGTGCTCGAGCTCTTCAGGTCGGCGTGCGCCGACGTGATCCGCTCGTTCGACCCCAACGTCCGTCCGGCGATCACTCCGGATCGCGTGGCGGTGCTGGAGCGCGTCGAGCAGTTCGTCAGCCATACCGACGTGCTCAAGTTGAGCGACGAGGACGCGGAATGGCTCCACCCTGGCAAGGACGAGGAGTTCGTCGCGGACTGGGCCCTCGGCCTGGGCGTCAAGCTCGTCGTCCTCACCCGGGGCGCGCGGGGGTGCACGGTCGTCACTCCGTCGCACCGGATCGTGCAGGGCGCCATCCCCACCCATGTGGTGGACACCATCGGGGCCGGTGACGCCTTCATGTCGGGGCTCTTGGCTGGGCTCTCGCGGTGGGGCCTGTTCGACGCGCTGCGGGGTGACGGCGTCAGCGTCGGCGACCTCAGCCGGCTCGCCGAGCTCGCCACGCGCGTCGCGTCGTTGACGGTCGCGCAGGCCGGAGCGCAGCCGCCGACCTGGGCGGAGGTCCGCTCGGCCGCCTGAGCACGCGCACGACGCCGCACCGTCCCCGAGGACGGTGCGGCGTCGTGCTGTCGTGGCGCCTACGCGCGGGCCGACGTTCGGTGCTGGCGGGGCGTGACGCCGTATGCGCGGAGGAACTGCCGGTTGAAGTTCGACAGGTTGCTGTACCCGACGGCTCCCGCGATCGCGCCGACCGTGTCGTCGGTCCGCTCGAGCAGCCGGCACGCCTGGGTGAGGCGCAGCTGACGGACCATGTCGGTGAACGTCTGACCGCTGCCCGCCTTGAAGTAGCGAGAGAAGGCGGAGTCGCTCATCGCAGCCTGCCGCGCGGCCTCGTGCAGGCTCGCTCCGGTGGTGAGGTTGTCGAGGATGTAGTCGATCGCGCGGCTGATGAGCTCCGAGTCGGCTCCTCCCAGTGCTGGCAGCCAGCCACGCACGACGGGCTTCTGCTCGCCCGCCGGGCCTGCGGCGAGGACGCGGAGCACGTCGAGAACGCGCACGAGGCGCTCCATCCCGGGATCGGCGTCGCGGACCGCGAGGAGGGCGGTGGCTCCGCGCGCTGCCGTGTCGCCCTGGAACTCGATGCCGTGCGCGGATCGGCTGAGCAGCGAGTCGAGGGTCCGCAGCTCGGGCATGGCGGTCTGGCAGCCCCGGATCCACGCGTCGCTGAAGTGCAGCACGGCGTGCGTGTCCTCCAACACCTCGTTCTCGCCGTGGTCGGCGATCCAGTGGTGCGGCAAGTTGGGGCCGACGAGCACGAGCTGCCCGGGGTTGTAGGCGTCGACGACGTCCCCGAGGACGTACCGACCGCTCGATCGCAGGATGAGGTGGAGCTCGTACTCGGGGTGGAAGTGCCAGCCGGCGAACGGGTGCGGGTCCTCGTGGACGTAGAAGCGGAACGACGAGACGGGGTCGCCAGCGATCACCTCGCGCACGGCCCTGCGGCGCAGCGTTCCCACGGCGCGTGACTCCAGGGTGGTCGCGATGCTGTTCATGGTGCAATTCTCCACCACCATTCCTCCCTCTCCTCGCGGCGACTGGCCGCGAGAGCGCAAGAGAGCATCGGAATCGAGCATCGTGGAGCGATGTGCCTCAGGGCCCAGAAGGCCACGATGTGAGGACAGGGCCTTCTCTTCGGGGGCGCGTCACAGCGAGAACAGGTTGGGTGAGCGGGTATGAGCGCGACGATGCGCCAGGTGCTGGTCGCACGGTTGGACGAGGTCACGGTGATCGACGCCCCGATCCCGGAGCCGGGCCCGGGCGAGGTGCGGATGGCGGTCGCGCTCGCGGGCATCTGCGGCTCCGACACCCACGCGGTTGTGGGGCACCACCCGCTGCTGGGACCGCCGTACCTGCCGGGCCACGAGCTCGTCGGGAGGATCGAGAAGGCCGGCGCCGGCGCCGATGCCTCACTCGTCGGCGCGCGCGCGGTGGTCAAGCCCAACGTCGACTGCGGGGAGTGCGTCAACTGTCGCGCCGGGCGCAGCAACGCCTGCCAGGAGCTCCAGTGGATCGGCTGCGACCCCTCGGGCGCGCTGCCCGGCGGGATGGCCCAGTACGTGGTCGTCCCGGAGCGCAACGTCTTCCCGGTGCCGGACGAGGTCTCTGACGTGGACGCCGTGCTCGTCGAGTGCCTCGCGACGCCCGTCCACGCGGCGCGCATCGCGGGCGACCTCACCGGCGCGAAGGTCGTCGTGATCGGCGCAGGGACCATCGGGCTCTTCTCCGTCATCGCGGCGCGTCGTGCCGGCGCCGGTGTGATCGTCGTCTCGGACCCCGTGCCCGCCAAGCGCGAGCGCGCGCTGGGCCTCGGCGCGGACGCGGCCGTCGACGCGGCGGAGCCAGACTTCACCGCAGCGGTGCATCAGGCGCTCGGCGGTCCGGCGGACGTCGTCTTCGACTGCGTCGGCATCGAGGCGTCGATCCGTCAGGCGGTCGGGGCGCTGCGCCGCGCGGGCACGCTGCTCATCGTCGGCGTGCCGCCCCGGGACGGCGTCGTGCCGCTGCCGCTGTTCCAGGACTGGGAGCTCCGAATCCAGGGCTGCGCCAACTACACCCCGGAGGACATCGAGGCCGCGATCGCCATCGCCGTGGACGGCGGCCTGCCGGGCGACGACATCGTCAGCGCCACCTACTCGGTCGAGGACGCGGTGTCGGCCTTCGCGGCCGCGGCCCTCGGGACCGCCGGCAAGGTCGTGATCGCGCCCGGCCCCGCGGCCTGACAAGGACCGCCCCGCGGCGCCAGCCCCCGATGGCGCCGCGGGGCACACGCAACGGGGCCGTCTCGACGAGACGGCCCCGTTGTCGTGCGCGTCGCAGGGTCAGCCCTTGAGCTCCAGGCGCACCAGCACTGTCGCCGGCGCGTCCTGGGTGGCGCCCTCGATCAGCAGCCGGACCCACGTGCCGAACCGGGCCATCTCGACGTCGACCAGGTCACGGTCGGCCCGGAGCGTCACCTGGTCGCCGCGGTCGAGCCAGTCGATGCCGTCCGGCGAGACCTGCGGCTGGATGGTCAGCTCGGGGTGGGGCCCCTCGGCGCGGACGAAGAACAGCGCCTCGGACGCCCAGGCGGCCTCGTAGGGGTGGGTGCCGAACGCGGCAGTGAGGACTGCTCGGCGCTCGACGAGCGTGGTGGCAGAAGTCAGCATCGTCCGTCTCCTCTCAGGCGTTGGGCTCGCGCCCCGTCGAATACACGACGGAGTCGAGATACAGGAAGACGCGACGATCGGTGTCGGTCTCGATGAAGAACACAGGGTTGATGAGGCCGGTGATGCCGTCGTACGGCAGCGACGGCGTCGTCGGCAGGCCCCGCAGGTCGAACGTGCGGCCCATGCTCTGGAACTCGACGTACTCCCGCGTCTCGAGGTCGACGAGCATCCGCATGTACAACCAGTTGAGCTTGTCGGGGCTCTCGTTGTAGACCAGCTTCTGGTCGCCGTCGGGGATCCACTGGAACCCGTCTGCCGAGCCGTCCGGGTAGCGCTCGCCGCACCAGATGGCGTCGATGCCGGGGGACTCCCAGCCCTCGGGGCTGCCGGTCCACTGCTCGCGGGTGATGTCCTCGGAGGTGTGGAAGTACTGCCACCGCTTGACCTTCGTCCCGTTGACCGAGTTCACGTAGCGGACGCCCGGCTGCCAGCGGCAGGTCTCGTCCTGCACGTCGAACCACATCCCGAACGCGCGGATGTCCTCCTCGCCGGTGCCCCAGCGGTCCTGCTCGGGCGTGTAGGAGTACCACGCCTCGAGCTGGAGGTACCGGTGGTCGTCGTCGAGCCGCGAGAGCCGCTTGATCACGGTGCTCATGCTCCCGTTGACCGGGGGCTGCTCGTACGGCCCAGCCTTCGGGCGGGTGGCGAGCTTGAGCGAGTAGTTGCCCTCCATCGACCCGTGCCCGGCTGCGAACCGCATCGGGGCGGCGCTGATCATCGACGGCCCCCAGGAGCCCAGATCGAGCTGCGAGGGCTGGGACTGGAACCCTTCGCGGACGAAGTTCGGCGTCAGGTCGAGCCAGCCGTTGAAGCCGAGGTCGAAGTCGTCGTGGACCAGGACCTTCTCCAGCGGCCTGAACTTCTCGAGGCCGCGTTCATGGACGATGAGCGCCATCGCTCGTGTCTCCATCCGTCTCGGTAAATGGATTTACTTGTCAAACTACAGAGCGGCCGACAACAGTGTCAACTGCCGAGCCGTGGGCTCGGGGGAGCGGAGACGGCATGGCATCGACGCAGGACAAGGGCGGGCTCGGCGAGGTGCGCCGTCCTGCCCGGATCCGGGACGTGGCGGCCCGCGCGGGGGTCTCGCCGGGTCTCGTGTCGCGCCTTCTGAACAACGACCCGACCCTCACCGTGCGGCCGGAGACGCGCGCGCAGGTGATGGACGCGGTCCGTGAGCTCGACTACGTGGCGAGCTCGGCGGCGGCATCGCTTCGGCGCAACCGGGCCGACGCGCTCGGGCTCGTGCTCGACCGCGTCACCAACCCCGTCTTCGCCGACGTCGTCCACGGCGCGGAGGAGGCGGCCACCGAGATCGGTTGCGGGCTGCTCATCCTCGACGCCGAGGAGATCGCCCGCGACACGGCGTTCCTCACCGAGGTCGTCAAGTCACGCCGAGTGGACGGGCTCCTCCTCCAGGGCGGGTACGGCCCGGACGCCGGGCTCCTCGCCCGGTACTCGGCCGAGATCCCCAGCGTCATCGTCAACAGCCCGGGGAACGACGTCGCCTCCGGTGTGAGCCTTGAGGACGAGGCGGCGACGAGGCTCGCCACCAGCCACCTGATCGAGCTCGGCCACCGGGACGTCGCCTTCGTCGCCGGCGCGCCGGGCGCCGCGTCCGACACCCGCCTGCGTGGGTTCAGGGCGGCGCTCCGGGACGCCGGGCTGGAGGCGCGACCGGACAGGATCCTCGGGGGCGGGTGGCAGGCGGAGGACGGCCTCCAGGCCGTCAGGGCGTCGGACCCGTCCACGAGCCCGGTGACCGCCTACGTCGCCGCGTCGTCGGTCGTCGCGCTCGGCGTCGTGTCCGCGCTCGCCGAGGCGCAGGTCCGGGTGCCCGAGGACGTGTCGGTCGTCGGGATCCACGACCCGTGGTTCGCCCCGTACCTGGCCCCGGCGCTGACCACCGTCGCACTGCCGCTCTTCGAGCTCGGGCGGCAGTCGGTGCTCCAGCTGATGGAGCACCTCCAGTCGGGGAAGCCCTCCGAGACCGTCATCACGGATCCTGCGCCGCGACTCGTCGTGCGCGGCTCGACGCGTCCTCCGCGGTCCTTCCGGGCGTGATCGGCCGAGCCTTCCGGCTCGTCGACAGACGCGACCCGAGGCTCGCACGGGCGAGGCCCGGACCATCGGGTCCGGGCCTCGGGGGCGTGACAGCGTCGCGTCAGACGGCCATGCCCGCCTGGAACCCGGTGTGCACGGCCTCCGCGACCTTCGCCGGCTGGACCGCGTCGCCGACGACGTGCAGCTCCGCCACCGTGCCGGCCAGCGCGTCCGCCAGGGCCGTGTTCGCGCGCACCCCGAACGCGGTGATCACCGTGTCCGTCTCGATGCGCTCGTCACCGTCAGGCCCCTTGACCTGCACGGCGCCGGGCTCGACGGCCGTGACCACGTGCCCGGTGAGGAGGCGCACCCCGTGCTCGCCGAGCTGGCGCAGCAGCGCGACACGGTTGTGCATCACCATCGTGGGCGCGATCGCGTCGGCCATCTCGACCACGGTGACCTCGTGGCCGTCCTTCGCGAGCTCGAGCGCGGAGTCCACCCCGGACAGCCCGCCGCCGCACACCACCACGCGGGGGCCCACCAGGGCTCCGCGGTGGAACGCGAGGACGTCCACGACGCCGGGCGCGGTGATCCCGGGCACATCGGGCACGATCGGCGTCGATCCGCTGCCGACCACGACGGCGTCGGCGCCCAGCAGCTCGGGGGAGTCCGGCCCGACCTCGTGGTCGAGGTGGACGCGCACCCCCAAGTCGGCGAGCTCGCCGCCCCACCAGTCGATCATCCGGTGCAGCTCGCGCTTGAAATCGGGTGTAGCGGCGGGCTCGAGCACACCGCCGATGGCGCCCGTGCGCTCGTACAGGTCGACGTCGTGCCCGCGCGACGCGGCGACCCGGGCGGCCTCGAGCCCGGCCGGCCCGGCACCCACGACCGCGACCCGACGGCGCGTCGGCGCCTGCAGCAGCACCCGGTCGGCCTCGTGCCCGGCCTGCGGGTTCACCGCGCACTCGAGGCCGCAGCCGCGCACCACGTTGCCGATGCACATCTCGTTGCAGCGGATGCACGGCCGCACCGAGGCGGCGCGACCGGCGCGCACCTTCGCGGGCAGGTCGGGATCGGCGATGAGCATGCGGCCGAAGCCGATGAAGTCGGCGATCCCGTCCTGCAGCGCCCGCTCGCCCAGCTCGGGGGTGAGGTTCCCGCACACCGCGACCGGGATGTCGAGCGAGGGCTTCACGGCGGCCGCGTCGGGCAGGTACACGCCGTCGCCCATGTAGTAGGACGGGAACGACCAGTCGACCGCCTCGTACGAGCCGGAGTCCACCAGCAGCACGTCGAGCCCGGCCGCCTGCAGGATCAGCGCCATCTGCCGCGACTCGTCGGCCTCGCGGCCGCCGGGGAAGTGGTGTCTGACGGTGATGCGCATCGACAGGGGGAAGTCGGCGCCCGCCTCCTCGCGCACGATCCGCAGCATGTCCGTGGGGAACCGCATCCGGTTCTCCAGGCTGCCGCCGTACTCGTCGGTGCGGCGGTTCCACGTCGAGGACATGAACTGGTCGGTGAGGTACCCGGTGTGCGCGTGCAGGTCGATCGCGTCGAAGCCGCAGTCGAGCGTGCGGCGCACAGCGGCGCGGAACTGCTCGAGGATCTCCCCGATCTGCTCCAGGCTCAGCTCGCGGCAACGCCGCGCGGGGTCCGCGAGGATCGTGTTGTCGGACGCCGAGTAGGCGGGCCCCCCGTCGGGCGCCACGGGCATGACGCGGCCGAGGCCCGGCGTGAGGTTGGCCGCGATCAACGCTCCGGCGGCGTGCACCTGGGCGACCGCGTCGCGGAGCGGGGCGACTTGATGGTCGGCCGAGATCGAGATGACCGAGGGGTTCGCGATCTCTGAGACGGTCTGCGTCTGGATGGACTCGGTGATGAGCAGGCCGACCCCACCCCGGGCGCGCGCCATCCAGTAGGCCAGGCCCACATCGGAGATCGTCCCATCGGGGTGGGTGGTGTGCGTGCCCATCGGCGGCATGAACATGCGGTTCGGCAGCTCGAGAGAGCCCCAACGTGCCGGCTCGAGGAGCCGCGGGAAGTCAGACATCGTGTGCGCCTTCGCGGACGGGGATGTGATGCCGCTCATCGTGCTCGGCGAACGCCCAGGCCAGGCCGGACCTTCGTCCGTGCAGGCCGCCTGCGGCGCTCCGCACGCTCGTCTCGGCACGCTCGACGGGCGGCCCCCTCGCAGCCGATGACGTGCCCCCGCTCGAGGGCGCCGTCCGCGCCGAGGGTGATCGCGACCCGAGCGTGGTCCGCGAGCACGGCGCCGACGGCCGCCGGGTCGCCGTCCTCGAGACCGGCGAAGACGGCTCAGGGCGCAGCCAGGGAGCGGCGCTCCCACGATGACCGGTCCGCGGCGCCCCTGGAAGCCCGTCGGCGACGGCGGGCCGAGGACCCTCGCGGAGGTCGATGGCCACGATCAGCGCGAGCGCAGTCACCGGGCGCTGCCGGGGCCTCGCCCGACCTGGTAGCGCAGGTGCAGCACGTCGCCCCACCGCTCGGACTCCAGGAGGCGCAGCGGGACCGGAGGGCCGGGTGGCACGAGGCGCCTCCCGCTGCGCAGCAGGAGCGGCGCCACGAACAGGTCCAGCTCGTCGAGCTGCCCGGCGGCGATCAGGGCGTGCACCAGGCTGACCGAGCCCCACACCAGGCAGCGGCCGCCGGGGCCGCCACGACGCGCCCGGACGTGCTCGACAGCGTCTGGGGCCACCGCGGCGCTCGCGAAGCCGCCCCATGGCGCGGTGGTCAGAGAGCGGGACGCGACGGTCTTGGGCACGGAGTTCACCCGGGGCGCGATCGCGTCCCGTGCCTCAGGCCAGTACCCCGCGAACGACTCGTACGTCGTCCTGCCGAGGAGCACCTCGTCGACGGTGTCGAGCAGGCGGTCGTTCCACCGCTGGCTGGCGTCGTCCGCCTCGGCGCTCACCGCCGCGAAGACGTCCGCCTCGCCACCGGCTCCCGCGGCGAGCCCGTCGAGCGAGACCCACTCCTGGGCGATCACCCGGAAGGGTGCTCCGCGGTCTGTGTCCATCAGGGCCTCCTCCGGGAGGACCGGCGAGGGAGCGGGGCGCCCCCGGCCTGTGTGGCGGGCGACCTAGGGCGATGTGGTCGACGCGCCGGTCGATCTGCCTCACGGCCTCCACCGGGGTGTCGTGGTCCGCGCCGAGCAGCGACGCGAGGACCTGTGTCTGCGCCAGGTGGTCGCCGGCCCGCTCGGGCTCCCACTCGGTGGCCGCCACGAGCACGTCGAAGGACTGCTGGCCGCCGTCGCGGGTCCGAGCCTGGAGGGCCACCGGCGCCACCTGTCCGTGCCGGGCTGGGAGGGTGTGGCCCAGCACTCCTGGAGGCCGAGCACGTCGGGCTGCGCCTCCTCCAGCACCGCCAGGATCGCCCGCTCCCGAGCCCGCCAGTCAGGCTCGAACCGCCACAGGACATTCCAGGTCATGAGGCGCGTGCGTCGGGCCTCAGGGTGGCGCACCGTCGCCTCCTCACCGGTCGAGAGCCGCCGCCTCGCGGCGGGAACCATCGTGGCGCGGTTCCGGCGCCTGCGCCACAGCGTGCGCGACGCAGGCGCCACGACCGCCACGCCGACGCCCGGACCGCCAACGCCGACGTCCGACCGCTAGGCCGGTGAGCGTGGCGCGGCCTTGGGCCACACGGTGTAGCTGATCGCCCACAGCAGGTCGATGACGACGACCAAGCCCAGGACGCGCGAGAAGCCGGTCAGCGCGTCGAGGTTCCCGGCGTCGCCGGCGACCAGGTCGACGAGCCGCAGGATGCCGGTCGCGATCCCGAACGCGACCAGCGTGCGGACGACGTCCTTCCAGGACTCGACCGCGTACTGGCGCCCGTAGAGCCGCACCGGGGCCGGCCCGCCGGCGTAGCGATGGGCGAACCGCGTGTCCGCCCATCTGATCATCTTGTGCCCGTACGCGACCGAGACCCCGATGTACGCGGCGGCGAGCCCGTGGGCCACGGTGGCGGTCGCCCCACGCGCCAGGTCGACGGTGGTCGCGACGAGCAGGACCAGGTCGACGACGGGGGTGAGGGCGAGCAGGACCAGCCCTGCCCTGGGCCGGCGCCAGGTGTACCGGGCCAGCAGGCCCAGGACGATCAGCACCCAGAACCCGATCTCGCAGGCGATGATCAGGGCGAGGAGCACGGTGTGCCTCCGATTCTGGACGTCGCGCCCTCGGTCCGATCGGGCTCTCGCGGTAGGGGGATCGTCGCCCAGCCTCGCCCGTCCCGTCCACCGGTGTCCAGGCGTCGGGATCGCCTCGCCCCGGCTGGTCGCGCCTCGCATGGCCGAGCCCAGCCCGGTGGCCCGGGCTGGGCTGGTGGCAAGGTGCAGGGCTGCGGCCCTGGTTCAGCCGGCGTCCCTCCGAGCGCTGGCCAGGGCCCAGGTGATGAGGCCGCTGATGGCGCCGATCGCCGCGCCGGTGACCGTGCCGCTCACCATGGCCGCGAAGCGGGGGATGAAGGTCGAGCCGCCGACGACCGGAAGGTCGCCCTGGAACGCCGAGTCCCAGAGCAGCTGGTGGGTGACCACCATCATCAGGCCGCTCATGATCCCGATCGTCAGGACCGTCAGGAACGGGTGCGGCGAGCGGGCGCGGATGGTCACGAAGACCCAGGCCGCGATGGGGAGGAGGGCCAGAGGCCAGTTGACCAGGGCGAACCCGCCGTCGATCAGGTGGAGGTCGTGGAGGACGACCCGGGGGAGGACCAGGGCGGCGAGGCCGGCCATGGCGAGCAGCGGGATGCCGAAGTACCGCTGCGAGGAGCGCGTGGGGTTCTGGGTTGCGATGTCTGGAGTCATGCCACCGACGCTAAGAAGGGCGAGCCCTGGGCCGCGTCGGCGGGGAGCGTCGCTTGACGTCGCCTTGAGCCGACACGCGACGTCAACATACGACGTCGCCACGCGGCTACCGTGCCAGGCCTGACCGGTGCGCGATGACGGCGAGCTCGGTGCGGTCCCGGGCTCCGAGCTTGGCGAGGATGCGGCTGACGTACGTGCGGGAGGTCGCCGGGCTGAGGAACAGGCGCGCGGCGATCTCGTCGTTCGTGTCGCCGTGGGCCACCCGGACCAGGACGTCGACCTCGCGCTCGCTGAGCAGGGCGAGGCGGGGATCGGGCGCGGGCGCCGGAGGGCTTGCCGCGACGATGTCCAGGAGCTTGCCCGTGATGCCCGGGGACAGGATCTTCTCCCCGTCTGCCGCCCGGTGGACGGCGTCCCGCAGGCGCGCCGCGGGGGTGTCCTTCATGAGGTAGCCGACGGCCCCCGCCTGGATGGCCGCCACGACCTCGTCGTCGTCGTCGAACGTCGTGAGGACGACGACGCGGGTCCCGTCCAGGCGATCGTCGGCGCGGATGGCGCGGGTGGCCTCGATCCCGTCCATCACCGGCATCCGGAGGTCCATGAGCACGACGTCAGGGCGGCTGCGCACGACGCTGTCGACCCCCCGGCGGCCGTCGGCGGCCTCGGCGACCACCCTGATGCCGTCGTCGTTGGCCAGCAGGGCGCGCAGGCCCGCCCGGACGAGGTCCTGGTCGTCGACCAGCACGACGGAGATCACCGCTCCTCCCACGGCAGCGAGGCCTCGACCTCGAAGCCCGAGGCCGTGCGCCGCGCGCGCAGGACGCCGCCGAGGCTCTCCACGCGCTCGCGCATGCCCACCAGGCCGAGCCCCCTCGTGTCGGGGGCCCTGTGCTCCCGGTCCCGGACGGCCACGGGCGCGTCGGCGTGGGCGCCCCCGTCATCGGCGACGAGCACCCGGACGGCGCCGTCGGCGGCGTCCACCCGCACTTGCGCGGTCGTCGCCGACGAATGGCGCACGATGTTGGTGATGGCCTCCTGCACGACGCGGAGCACGGTCGTCTCGACCGACGCGGGCAGGGCGCCCGCCACGTTGGTGGCGACGCGCACCTCGACCCCGGCGGCCCGGGCGGGCTCGACCGCGGCCCCCAGGGAGTCCAGGCCCAGGGCGTGGCGGGGCGGTGGCTCGCCCCGTCGGAGCCCGGCCACGGTGCGCCGCAGGTCCGACATCGTCTCGGTGGCGGTGGTCCGGACGACCTCCAGCGCGCGCGTGGCGTCACCGCGCGAACCGGCCTCCCGCGCGACCTCCGCGTGGAGCGAGATCACGGCGAGCGCGTGCCCGATCGAGTCGTGCAGGTCGCGGGACATCTCCAGCCGTTCCGCGGCGATGAGCGCCTCCGCCTCCCGGCGGTACCGCTCGGCGGTGAGGGCGGCGATCTCGGCCGACTGGCGCTGCACCTCTCGCCGGGCGCGGATGCCGTCGCCGAGCGCGACCGCCGCGGCCAGGACGAGGACGTTCTGGGTCAGGTCGTAGCCGAGCACGAGCGCCGGGTCCTGCCCCGCGGAGAGGCGGTACGCGACGGACACCAGCACGACGAGCGCCGAGCCGCCGATCGCGGCGCCGAGGCGGCTCGCCTCCGCCGCGGAGAACACCGCCGCGGCGACAGGGGCCGCCACGCCGATCGGGGTGAACCCGGCGGCGTAGTAGGCGATGAACCCGAGCACGGTGAGCACCACCACGAGCCGGGGGTGGGAGCGCCGGATGAACATCAGCGCGCCCAACCCGACCGCCCACAGGTACGCCCAGCCGTCCGGGTGGGAGTCGTCGACGTCGGCGAAGATGAGCAGCGCGAGGATGAGCGCCACGCCCGTCGCGAGCAGCGCGTCGTACAGCACCCAGGGGGCTGACGCGGGCGCGGCGCCCGCTGGACGACCGGCCACGCGGTGCGCCGTCATGGGCCCATCGTATGAAGATCACGCGCCGCCGGCTGGTCCGTGGCGGAGCTGTCGCCGGGAGGCGACGACGCGGTCGCGCCCAGGCGACAGAGCGGTCAGCCGCTAGTCGTCGTGCCCGCCGTCGCGGGGTCGCCCGCCGTCGCCGGGTCGACCGCGGGCGCCGGGGGGAACCGCCGTGCCAGGTCTGCCTGGATCTCGAGGTGGCGCACCAAGAAGGCGCGCTCGTCCAGTCGCTTGCGCCGCAACCAGCCGGTCACCTCGTCGTTGCACTTGCTGGCGTTGCACGAGCGGCACGCCGGCGCGATGTTGTCGAGGGTGTAGCGCCCGCCACGAGAGATCGGCAGCACGCAGTCGCGCTGGAGGGGTGCGCCGCTCGCCCCGCAGTAGGCGCAGCCGCCCCAGGCGGACTGGAGCGCGGCCCACTGCTCGTCGGTGAGGTCGTGCTCCACGGCCAGCATCCGACGGGCCCGCTTGCGTGCGGCCCTCGCCTTGCGACTTCGAGCGACGGCCATGCGGCCAGGCTAGGCGCTCGCGGGCCGCGGGCCGCGCACGCCGTGCCGTCGCGCGTCGCGGACGGCGCCGGCGATCCCGCGCGGGCGGGACCGCCGGACTGCCGTCGCGGGCGCGGTCAGGCCGTGGCGGCCTGCGCCTCGATCTCCAGGCAGGCCTGGATGGTCGCGACGATCGCGGCAGGCACGTCGGCGTCGGCATAGCGCAGCACCGGCTGCGAGAGGGCGGGGTCCGACACCGCGTCACGGGCGTTGAACTGCGTGGAGTCGCTGATGTGGATCCCGTGCTCCTTGCCCGCGGCGGCCGCGGCGGCGTCATGCTGCGCGGCCACCGGCAGCATCACCTCGAGCGGCACGACGCCGACCTCGTCGGGGTCGCGGCCGATCAGCTCGCAGATCGTGCGGTGGAACTCGACGTGCGTCAGGTTGTAGCCGTTGATGGGGTACCGCCCGCCGTGCTCCCCGTGCTCGATGGCGCCCACGGCGGCCTGGGCCACCTGGTCGACGGTGACCGACGACGTGGACCCGGCGCCGACGCCCACGAACCCGGGCTGCGCACGGATCAGGTCGATGAACATCTGCCACAGCGGGGCGCGGCCCGGCATCGTGCCGAAGATGTAGGGCAGCCGCAGCGACATGACGTCCATCGCGCCGTCGCCCTCCAGGTAGGCGACCTCCTCCTGCGCGAGGCGCGTGCGGGGGTACCCGTTGCGGGTCCGGTAGCCGAGGTCGGGCCACCGCTCGGCGAACTCCGCCGTGTAGGAGTTGAACAGCACGAACTTCTTCACCCCGGCGGCACGCGCCAGCCGCGCCACCCGCTGGACCGGCCGCACGTTCGCCTCGTAGAAGAAGTGTGCGGCCGGGGCGTCGGGGATGACGCGCTCGTCGGCGCCCGCCGCGTAGACGACGGCGTGACGGCCCGCGAGCATCGCGCCCAGCTCGTCGTCCGAGAGCTCGCCGACGTCCGCCAGGACGTTCTCGACCTCGGCGGGGAACAAATCCTCCACCGGCATCGGCGGCAGGGCCAGCGACGTCACCGCGTAACCCCGGCGCAGCAGCTCGAGCGTCGTGTGGTAGCCCAGGAGGCCTGTGCCTCCGATGACGAGGACCGAGTCCATGGTGTGGCTCCTTCAGTGCGTCGGCGCCCCCGGCGCCGCGACGGCCCACGCCGTCCTCACCAGTCTGTTCGGGCCCGCGTCCCCCACACGGAGGGCCTAGGTCCCGGCCGGACGGGGCCCTAGGTCCCGCGAACCGGCTCCCGGACGAGAGCCCACATGGTCGACGTCAGGCCGGGCCCGGGGGCTCGGCAACGGGGTCCGCCAACGCGCCCTTGCGGGCGTGGGGATACAGCGGCGCCCGCCCCTGGAAGTCCAAGATCGCTCCGTTCACCACAGAGCCGTCCCGCACCTCGATGGCCCGGCTGATCGTCCCATCGGCGTCCCACGCCTCGGGTCCGGCCATGACCGTCGGCAGGAAGGGCAGAAGCGCCTCGCTGATCTCCCAGGTGGCCGACGCCCACAGGTACGACGGGCTGTGGTCGACGCCGTAGTAGCGCACCCGGTCGCCGACCTCGAACACCGGCGCCGCGAACGAGGTCGCCCTGGCCCAGGTGAAGCCCATGCCCTCGTCGCACGAGACGTCCACCACCAGGCTGCCCGGCCGGAACCCGGCGAGGTCCGCCTCGCTCAAGTACGTCAGAGGCGCGGCTGGGTCCTGAAGGGTGCAGTTGACGACGATGTCGAAGGTCGCGAGGAACGGCGCGAGCGGCAGGCGCCCTGCCTCGGTGATGACGTGGCTCACGAACGGGGCGACCTCGTCATGGTCGAGCTGGGAGATGCGCGCCGAGTGGATCGGGGAGCCGACGGCCGCGACGCCCCGATGGGTGAGGACATGGACGTCATGCACGCCATGCGCGTTGAGGGCCGTCACCGCGCCCCGTGCCGTCGCGCCGAAGCCGATCACCACCGCGCGCAGGCGTCGCCCGTAGTCGCCCGTGGCGCCGCTCAACTCGAGAGCGTGAAGCACCGAGCAGTACCCCGCCAGCTCGTTGTTCTTGTGGAACACATGCAGGCCGAAACCCCCGCTGGGAGTCCAGTGGTTCATGGCCTCGAAGGCGATCAACGTGAGCCGTCGGTCGACGGCGAGCTGGGTCAGCGCTGCGTCCTGCACGCAGTGCGGCCATCCCCACAGCACCTGGCCGTCGCGCAGGTCGGCGAGGTCGGCGGCTTGGGGCTTCGGCAGCAGCACCACGTCCGAGCGCTCGAGCAGCTCGGCCCGTGAGCAGACCCCACCCACCAGCGCGCGCAGGCCGTCATCGGTGGCGCCGAACGCCGCGCCGTAGCCGTGCTCCAGGACCATCCGCTCTCGGAGGCCCGGGTCGATCCGCTCGAGGTGCTCAGGGTGGATCGGGAGCCGGCGTTCGTCCTGCTTGCGGGACGCGGCCGGCATTCCGAGGTGGATAGCGCCGGACCTGACGGTCATCGTGGCTCCCTCGTGCGGGCCGAGCGGCCCGCACCACGACAGTACGGCGCCCGCCCCTCGGCCCTCCGCCACGCACCCGGACAGGCGCCGATCGCGCGTGCCACGCGCCACGAGTCAGGACGTGGGTCCCGGTGGCGGGCACGGGGCGCGCGACATGCTGAGAACTGGAGCGAAGGAGCGCCATGACCATCCTCGTCGCCTACGCCACCACGTACGGCGCCACCGGCGGCATCGCCGAGCACATCGCCCGTGAGCTGACCGCAGCGGGGCACGACGCCGAGGCTCGCCCGGCCGCCGCCGTGAAGGACGTGTCCGGGTGCTCGGCCGTCGTGGTCGGCGGCGCCGTCTTCGCCGGCCGCTGGCACCGCGACGCCCGCGCGTTCGTCCGGCGCCACCACGACGCCCTCCGCGCCCGCCCCGTGTGGCTGTTCAGCAGCGGCCCGCTCGGAACAGCGACGCACGACAAGGACGGCAACGACCTCGTGGAGGCCTCCCGCCCGCTCGACCTGGCGAAGCACGAGCAGCTGACCGGCGCTCGCGGTTCGACGGTGTTCTTCGGCGCGCTCGACCCGTCCCGCCTCAACCGGGCCGGGCGGCTGATGATGCGGGTCCCCGCCGCGCGCGAGGTCATGATCGAGGGGGACTTCCGGGACTGGCCCGCGATCGGGGCCTGGGCCCGCTCGATCGCCGACGAGCTCGCGCCCGCGTCGTGAGCCGTGCGCGGCGCGGCGCCACCGGGCGGGCTCCCAGGCTGGTCCTGGCGCCCGGTCGATACGATCGGAGCGGCCGGGGACGTCCTGGCCGGGAGACGAAGGTGGTGGCGCACCGATGAAGGTCGCGCGCTTGCACGGGGTCGGCGACGTCCGGCTCGCCGAGGAGCCAGACCCCACCCCCGCTGCGGGGGAGAGCCTCGTACGGGTCACCGCCGTGGGGCTGTGCGGGTCCGACCTGCACTGGTTCACGGACGGCGGCATCGGGGACGCGGGGCTCACCAACCCGCTGGTGCTGGGCCACGAGATGGCCGGGGTCATCGTCGGCGGACCGCGGGACGGCCAGCGGGTCGCCGTGGACCCCGCGAACCCGTGCGGGGTGTGCGAGCAGTGCCTCGAGGGCAACCGCAACCTGTGCCCCACGGTGCGCTTCGCCGGGCACGGCAGCACCGACGGAGGGCTGCGCGAGCTCATGGCCTGGCCCAGTCACCTGCTGCACCCGGCGCCGGACACGCTGTCCGCCGCGGACATCGCGGTGCTCGAGCCGCTGGGCGTCGCGCTGCACGCCATGGACCTCGGCAAGCCGCGGCTCGGCGCGACGATCGTGGTCGTGGGGTGCGGGCCCATCGGGCTGTGCCTGGTCCAGCTCGCCCGCGCGGCGGGGGCTGCGCGGGTGGTCGCGGTCGAGCCGCTGGCCCACCGCCGCGACGCCGCCCGCTCGCTCGGGGCCGACGAGGCGCTCGACCCCCTGGACCCCGAGATCGGGTCGCTGCTCGACGCGGCGACCAGCGGCAGGGGCGCTGACCTCGTCGTCGAGGCCGCGGGCACGGACGCGGCCGTCGACCTGGCGATGCGGGCGGCGCGCCCGGGGACGCGCGTCGTGCTCGCGGGCATCCCGTCCGAGGACGCGACGACCTTCCCGGCCTCGGTCGCGCGCCGTAAGGGGCTGACGATCATGATGTCGCGCCGCATGAAGGAGATGTACCCCCGCGCGATCGGGCTGGTGGGGCGAGGCCTCGTGGACGTGGCGTCGCTGGTCAGCCACACGTTCCCGCTGGCCGAGGCGGCCGAGGCGTTCCGTGTCGCCGACGCGCGCACCGGGCTGAAGGTCGTCGTCGAGCCGGCCGGCGTCGAGGGCGGCGCATGACCGACCAG
Organism: Cellulomonas chengniuliangii; assembly: GCF_024508335.1. Classification (NCBI taxonomy): domain Bacteria; kingdom Bacillati; phylum Actinomycetota; class Actinomycetes; order Micrococcales; family Cellulomonadaceae; genus Cellulomonas; species Cellulomonas chengniuliangii. The sequence continues at coordinate 1,603,438 of NZ_CP101988.1, forward strand.
CTCGTCGTCGCGGTCGACTGCTCCACCACCGCGGCCAAGGCCGTGGTCGTGACGGCCGATGGCCGGGTGGTCGCCGCCGCCTCGCGCCCGCTCCAGACGGACCAGCCCCACACGTCCTGGCACGAGCAGGACGCGACGCAGTGGTGGACGGCCACCCGGGACGCCGTCGCGGCGGCGGTGGCGTCGCTCGACCACCCGGACCGCGTGGCCGCGGTCTGCCTGACGCACCAGCGTGAGTCGTTCACCTGCCTGGGCCCGGACGACGTCCCGCTGAGGCCCGCCATCCTGTGGCTCGACGCCCGGGCGCACGCCGAGATCGCCGAGCACGGCTCAGCCCGGGTGCACGAGCTCTCCGGGAAGCCGGGGGACACCACCCCGGCGATCTACAAGCTCGCCTGGCTGGCCCGGCACGAGCCCGAGGTGCTGCGGAACGCCTCCCGTGTGGGAGACGTCCAGGCCTACCTCAGCCTTCGCCTGACAGGGCGGTGGGCCACCAGCCCGGCCTCTGCCGACACCCTGGGACTCCTCGATCTGCCGCGCCGGGCGTGGTCCGCGGAGCTGCTCGACATCGCGGGGGTCCGCGCCGACCAGCTTCCGGAGCTCGTGCCCGCGGGGGAGCCGCTCGGGACGCTGCTGCCCGAGGCAGCACGGGCGCTCGGCCTGAGCGGCCCGGTGCCGCTGGTCTCGGGCATCGGCGACGGGCAGGCTGCGGGCCTCGCGCTCGGGGCGACCGCGCCGGGCGTCGCCTACCTCAACCTCGGCACGTCGATGGTGCTCGGGGTCTCGTCTGGCGCCTACCGGTGGGATCCGGCGTTCCGCACCCTCGCCGGGATCGGGCCCCACGACTACACGCTCGAGACCGTGCTCAACGCGGCCGCCTACGTGGCCACGTGGTGCCGGGAGCAGTTCGCCACGGAGGCCGACCTCGAGCAGCAGGCCGCGGCGCTGCCTCCGGGCGCCGACGGCCTGCTGACCCTCCCGTACTGGAACGCCGCGCAGACGCCCTACTGGGACCCCTTGGCGCGGGGCGCGGTGATCGGCTGGCACGGCCGGCACACCCCCGCCCACCTGTACAGGTCGATCCTCGAGGGGGTCGCCTTCGAGCTGCGATTGCACCTCGAACGGCTCGAGGCCGCGACCGGCTCGGACGTCGAGCAAGTCCGGGCGGTGGGCGGCGGCGCGCGCAGCCCGCTGTGGGTGCGCATCGTCAGCGACGTGACGCAACGACCGGTGCGCGTCTGCGCGGCCGGCGAGGCGAGCGCCGCGGGGGCGGCAGCGCTCGCCTGGTCCCACCTGACGGGCACGAGCCCGCAGCAGGCGGCGGCCGCCGCGGCCGGCCCGCTGCTCGACGGCCACGACGTCCACCCCGACCCGTCGACCGCCGCCCGCTACGACGCGCTGCACGCCGTCCACCAGCGGATGTACCCCCAGCTCCGCGACGTGTACGCGGCACTGGCCGACGCGCGATCGGTCCCCTGGGGATGACCGGCCGAGGGCCACGGGAACGCCGTCCAGGGAGCCCGCACGGCGGTTCGATGGGCACAGAGGGCAGGTATCCCACGCTGACTGGGTACGGTAGGGCGATACATCTCAGCTCGCCGAGTCGAGTTGAGCCCACTTCGTAGGCCAGGTCTGAGCACGACACGACACATGGGTGGCGACGCACGAGCCAGAACGCCGCGTGCACCATCTGCACCTCGCGGGCGCTCCTCGTGCCGACGCACCCATGGACCTGGCCGGTCTCAGCGGCAACGCTTCGCGCCGCCACGACCGCACTTGGCACGTCCGGGGCCGCTCGTCGTCGCGGCTCCACCTCGACCTGATAGATCCGAGGGCGAACGCCCTCCTGCTCTGGAGTCACTACATGCAATCTGCACACAGCAAGAAGCTGCCCGCGCCCCCGGCCGTCCCGCGCGGCGCGCTGCGCATCACGCCGCTCGGCGGCGTCGGCGAGGTCGGCCGCAACATGACCACCTTCGAGTTCGGCGGCAAGATCCTCGTCCTCGACTGCGGGGTCCTGTTCCCGGAGGAGACGCAGCCGGGGATCGACGTGATCCTCCCCGACTTCTCCTCGCTCCGGCACCGCCTCAAGGACATCGTCGGCATCGTGCTGACGCACGGCCACGAGGACCACATCGGCGGGGTCCCGTACCTGCTGCGGGAACGGCCCGACATCCCCGTCATCGGCTCCGAGCTCACGTTGGCGTTCATCAACGCGAAGCTGCAGGAGCACAAGATCCGCGCCAACACGGTGCGCGTCGAGGCGGGTGACACGCACGAGGCCAAGCCGTTCGGCCTGGAGTTCATCGCGGTCAACCACTCCATCCCGGACGGGCTCGCCGTCGTGATCCGGACGCCTGCCGGCGTGGTGATGGCCACCGGCGACTTCAAGATGGACCAGTTCCCGCTCGACGGCCGCCTGACCGACCTGCGGGCGTTCGGCCGCCTCGGTGAGGAGGGCCTCGACCTGGTCCTGACTGACTCGACGAACGCCGAGGTGCCCGGGTTCATGATGTCCGAGCGCGACCTCGCGCCGGCCATCGACAACGTGTTCGCGACGGCGCCCAAGCGCATCATCGTCTCGAGCTTCGCGAGCCACGTGCACCGCATCCAGCAGGTGCTCGACGCGTCCCACCATGCGGGCCGCAAGGTCGCCTTCGTCGGCCGGTCGATGGTCCGCAACATGGGCATCGCCAGCGAGCTCGGCTACCTGAACATCCCGCGAGGGCTGGTGGTGGACTTCAAGAAGCTCAGCTCCATGCCGGACGACAAGGTCACGCTGGTCTGCACCGGGTCGCAGGGCGAGCCGATGGCCGCGCTGTCCCGCATGGCCAACGGCGAGCACCAGATCCGCCTCAACGCAGGCGACACCGTGCTGCTCGCGAGCTCGCTGATCCCCGGCAACGAGAACGCCATCTACGGGATCATCAACAAGCTCACCGACCTGGGCGCCAACGTGGTCCACAAGGGCAACGCGAAGGTCCACGTCTCCGGCCACGCCAGCGCCGGCGAGCTCGTGTACTGCTACAACATTCTCAAGCCGAAGAACGTGGTGCCCTACCACGGCGAGTCGAAGCACCTGCACGCCAACGGCGAGCTGGCGGTCCGCACCGGCGTCGACCCCGAGCGCGTCATCATCGCGCGCGACGGGTCCACGATCGACCTCATCAAGGGCAAGGCGACGCTGTCCGGGCAGGTCCAGGCGGACCTGGTCTACGTGGACGGCGACACCGTCGGCCGCGCCACCGAGGACACCCTCAAGGAGCGCCGCCGCCTCAGCGACGGCGGCCTCGTCACCGTGCTGGCCATTGTGGACCCCTCCACCAACACGCTCGCGGAGCCGTTGGAGTACGTCACCCGCGGGTTCGTCCACGATGAGATCCACCTGGAGAACGCCTCGGCCGAGGTCGAGCGGGCGCTGGCCAAGGCCGCCGCGCAGGGCATCGACGACCTCGAGAAGGTCGAGCACGTCATCGCGGGAGCCGTGTCCAACTACCTCAAGCGCAAGTCGCGTCGCGAGCCGGTCGTCGTGGCCATCGCCGTCGACGCGTAGCGCGCGCCTCGCGGCTCCCGGAGCGGAGCACGAGGCCCAGCGAGCGGCCCGCCCACACCGTGGGCGGGCCGCTCGTCGTTCAGGCCCGGATGTCGAACTGCCGCAGCCGCTTGCGGTCCCGCGTGGACGACGACGCCTGCAGGGCCAGGAGCTGGGCGTAGATGCCCCCCGAGGCCGCGAGCTCGTCGGGCGTCCCGATCTCGTCCACGCGCCCGTCCTTGAGGGTGACGATCCGGTCCACCGCGGAGATCGTCGACAGCCGGTGCGCGATGATCAGGGTCGTGCGGTCGGCCATGAGGCGTTCGAGCCCTTCCTGGACCAGGCGCTCCGAGCGGGAGTCGAGCGAGCTCGTGGCCTCGTCCAGCACCAGCACGGGGGCGTCCTTGAGCATGGCGCGCGCCACCGCGATTCGCTGCTTCTGGCCTCCGGAGAGCTTGACGCCGCGCTCGCCGATGGGGGAGTCGTAACCGAGCGGGAGCCTGCTGACGAACTCGTGGGCGTTCGCGGAGCGGGCCGCGGCGGCGACGTCCTCGTCGGTGGCCTCCGGGCTGCCGTAGGCGATGTTCTCGCGGATGGTGCCAGAGAACAGTGACGGGTCCTGGAAGACGACGCCGATGCCGGACCTCAGCTCCTCCAGGGGGAGGGCCGTGATGTCGGCGCCGTCAATGCGGATCGCGCCCGAGCTGGGCTCGTACAGGCGCATGAGCAGGCTGACGAGCGTCGTCTTGCCGCCGCCGCTCTCGCCGACGAAGGCGATGTGCTCGCCCGGCAGGATGGAGAACGTGAGGTCGTGCAGCACGTCGGCGCCTCCGGCGTAGCCGAAGCTGACCTGCTCGAGCTCGATGCCAGCCGGCCCACGGCGCCGCCCGGGGCCTTCGGCCGGGAGCGCGGGGAGCGTCTCGGCCTCGGAGAGCTCGTCCATCGCGCGGAAGTAGTCACGGCTGCCCGCCACCGCCCGTTGGGCCGAGTCGACCATGTAGCTCATCGAGAACACCGGCTGGCGGGCCATGGTCACCAGCTGGATGAGCAGCACCATCACCCCGATGGTGAACTCGCCCCGCGCCGTCTGCACGAAGAGGATCGCGAAGATGCCGAAGAACAGCACGTTGAGCGCGGCGCGCCGGGCCGCGTCCATGCCGTGCCAGTAGCGGGACTGCGTCTGGGTCGTCTCGACGGTGCTGTCGTAGCGGCGGGTGAACGCGGCGAGCTCCCGGCGCTCCTGGACGAAGCTCTTCACCACGCGGATCTGCGCGATGACCTCCGCGAAGCGGCCGCCGGCGATGTCGAGCTCGCGGTTCTTCTGCGTCTCGAGCGCCTGCCAGCGGGTGCTCGTCTTGGTGGTGAGCCACATGAAGATCGGGTAGATCGCCGCGAGCAGCAGCGCCATGGGCAGGGAGTAGAAGCCGGTCACGGCGAGCACCGCCACGACGGTGAGCAGCATCTGGAAGAAGGAGTTGGCGAACATGTTGAGGAAGCCCGTGACCTCGGTGATCGAGCGCGAGAGCCGGTTGATCACGGCGCCGGTCAGCTCGTCGTCGAAGTAGCGCTGCGGCAGCGACAGCAGCTTGGCGAAGTACCGGGCGGACAGCGTGGCCCGCAGCCGAGCGGCCATCGTGTCGCCGAGGTACCCGCCGATGTTGCTCAGCAGGGTGTTCGCGAGGTCAGCCGCGAGCAAAGCGGCCGCCAGCCAGACCACCGTGGCCACGCCGGACGCCTCGCCCTGGGTGGCGGCGACGACATAGTCGGTCGCCGCCTTGATGATGAACGGGGTCAGCAGGCCCGTGGCGGTGACCGCCACCGAGCACAAGATGATCCCGACGTAGTGGCGCCACAGCTCCTGGGTGGAGCTGAGGACGCGGATGATGCTGCGCACGCTGGCCTTGCCTCCATGTCGCGGATGCGGGATGCGGGATGCGGGGACCAGGCATTCTGCGCCGTCATGCTGGCGAACGACGACTCGCGGCCGGCGCGCCCGTCCGCGACAGGACGAGGAGCGGGGCGCCCCGTCCGATCCTCCGTGATCGCCCGGGCCCGCTCTCGGGTCCTCAGGTCGTGAATTCACAGGCGACCGTATTTGGTCCGCCATTTCGAATGGGTCGCGAATTGAAGGCCCGCCGGATTCATGAGAATGACACCCGGGATATTGATGTCAATGACTGGAAAGCGGACTGTGTTACAATGGGCGCGCAATGCGGCCCGTCTCCACGACGAAGATCTGCGCACAGCGGGGACTTTCTTGAGCGAGTGTCCGCTGGTAACAGGCGCATGCGCGTCGCATTCTCGCGGCGCAGATTCCTTCGAGAGGGGACTCCTCCACCATGAGCCACACCCTGGCCGCAACGAGCGTCGAACCGCCGCCGCCCGCCGAGGCGCCCCACGCGGAGGCCGACGACACGGACGAGCCCGGGCGGCAGGTCGGGGCCCAGTCGCGGGAGTACGTGCTGTCCGCCGAGGCGGACGACGACCCGGACCCCGTGGTCATGACGGCCGGCGCGTCCGCGGACCCGGTGAAGGACTACCTGCGCCTGATCGGCCGGGTCAAGCTGCTCGACGCCGAGCAGGAGGTCGACCTCGGCGGACGGATCGAGGCAGGGCTGTACGCGACCCACCTCCTGGAGCACCCCGAGATCCCGACCCGCGCGACGCGGCGCGAGCTGCAGCGTCTCGCGCTGGACGGCGCACGGTCCAAGAACCACCTCCTGGAGGCGAACCTGCGCCTCGTGGTGTCCATCGCCAAGCGGTACACCGGCCGTGGAATGCCCTTCCTCGACCTCATCCAAGAGGGGAACAGCGGCCTGATCCGCGCGGTCGAGAAGTTCGACCACACCAAGGGCTTCAAGTTCTCCACCTACGCGACGTGGTGGATCCGGCAGTCGATCACGCGGGCGATGGCCGACCAGTCCCGCACCATCCGCATCCCCGTGCACATGGTCGAGCTGATCAACAAGCTCACGCGCTGGCAGAAGCAGATGACCCAGGAGCACGGGCAGGCGCCGACCACCGAGGAGACCGCCGCGGAGTTCGACCTCACGCCCGAGAAGGTCGAGGCGGCTCTCAAGCACGCCCGCGACCCCATCTCCTTGCAGGCGCCCCTGGGCGAGGCCGGCGACTCCGAGTTCGGCGACCTTCTCGAGGACTCCGAGGCGCTGGCGCCCTCCGAGGTCGTGCAGTTCGGGCTGCTCCGCGACCAGCTGCGCTCGATCCTCGACAGCCTGTCGGAGCGCGAGGCAGGGGTGGTGTCGCTGCGCTACGGGCTGGCGGACGGCCGCGTCCGCACCCTCGAGGAGATCGGCGAGGTGTACGGGGTGACCCGGGAGCGGATCCGGCAGATCGAGGCCAAGACCATGTCGAAGTTGCGCCACCCGTCGCGGTCGCAGTCCCTGCGCGACTACCTGGACTGATCGGGGCGCGGGCGCCGGCGAGACGCCGCCCTCCGGTGGTGGGCGGCCGGAGGCCGCGATAGGAAGTCATGCATGACCGATCAGACGACGCCCCAGGACCCGACCAGCCAGTACCCGCAGCCCGGGCAGCCGGCCGAGAAGATCGAGCATCCCGGCCGCACCTCCGACATGGCGCAGAAGCCCGACCACGGCGAGGACACCTACCGGGGGTCCGGTCGTCTCGAGGGACGACGCGCGCTGATCACCGGCGGCGACTCCGGGATCGGCCGGGCGGTGGCGATCGCGTTCGCCCGCGAGGGCGCCGACGTCGCGATCTCCTACCTGCCGGAGGAGGAGCCCGACGCGCAGGAGACGGTGCGCCTCATCGAGGCCGCCGGGCGCCGTGCGCTGGCGGTCCCCGGCGACATCCGCGACGAGGCCCACTGCGTCGACCTGGTGGAGCACGTGGCCCGGGAGTTCGCCGGCCTGGACATCCTCGTCAACAACGCCGCCTACCAGATGTCGCAGGCGGGCGGCCTGCGGGACATCACCACCGAGCAGCTCGACCGGGTGCTCAAGACGAACCTCTACGCGATGTTCTGGATCACCCGCGCGGCTCTTCCCCACCTGGGCGCCGGCGCCTCGATCATCAACACCACGTCGATCCAGGCGTACGACCCGAGCCCGCAGCTGCTCGACTACGCGACCACCAAGGCGGGCATCCTCAACTTCACGCGCGGGCTCTCCCAGCAGCTCGCGGAGGAGGGCATCCGGGTCAACCTCCCCGAGCGTGGCCGTCTCCGACCTTCGCAGTCCCAGCCCGTCCACATGGGCCGCGGCGCCCCGGAGGTCCGGCACGCGCAGGCTCAGGCTGCAGCCGGGCTCCGCCGGGGTGATCTCGTCCTTCTCGACGAGTTGCAGCGTGGTGCTGGGCGTCAGCACGAACACCGACGTGCCGTCGTCCGGCTCCACCGGCTCCAGGTCGAGCAGGCGCTGGTACCAGAGGGTGGAGGTGGGCAGGTCGGTGACCACGACCCGCACGATCACCTCGACAAGCTCCACAGCGCTCCGTCCGCTCGGCACGGCGGGCTCACGGGGACCGCTCGATCCGCAGGGCCCGCACCCCTCGCAGGTCGAGCCAGGCGTCGTGGTCGGACGTGACCCAGCGGAGCAGCACGTGGTCGCACCCGGGGCAGCGCAGCACGAGCCCGGGACCCCGCCCGTAGAGCCGCGCCTGCGCCATCCGGCAGGCGCGGCCGCACGCGACGCACACCCCCTCGGCGGCGCTGACGTCGACGGCGAACACCTCGGCGAGCGCGCCTGCAGCGGCGTTCCCGTCGGTGTGGGCGGGCTCGATCGACGACGTGGTCATGAGCGTCCTCCGGTGGGTCCGAATCGTTCCGCCCGGATGCGGCCGGGGTCGTGCCCCGCGTCGACGAGCAGGGCCGCCGCGGTCTCCACGAACCCCGTGGGGCCGCAGACGTAGCAGGTGGGCGACTCCGAGGCGGCGAACGCGGCATCCTGCACGACGTGGGGGTCGATGCGGCGGGGCAGGGCGCCGTTCTCGCTGCCCCGGGTGTAGACCCACGTCACGTCGACGCCGTCGGGCTGGCGCCCCTGCTGCGCGAGCTCGCGCGCGTACAGCCGGGATGCCGGGTCGCGCACCGAGCAGAGCAGGCGCATTGGCGCCGGGCTATCCGCCTGGGCCCTGGCCCGCACCATGGACATCAGCGGCGCGAGCCCGACCCCGCCGGCGATGAGCTGCACCGGTCCGGGCTCCTCCGGGCGCCACACGAACCAGCCGCCCAGCGGCCCTCGCACCTCCACCTGGTCACCCTCGGCCATCGGCCCCGCGAGGTAGCCCGAGACCTCGCCGCCGGGCACCCGTGCCACGGCCAGTTCCAGCCGCCGGGGCGTCGGGGCGCTCGCGATCGAGTAGGACCGGGTGGAGGTGTACCCGTCGGGGGCCGTGAGGCGCACGTCCACGTGCTGGCCCGGCACGTGCCCGTCCCAGCCGTCCACGTCGAGGGTCACCCGGCGTGTGGTCGGCGTCTCCTCCGCGAGGTCGCTGACGGTCGCCTCGAGCCAGGTCAGTCGCCCCAGTACCGCTGCTCCCGCCATGGGTCCCCCTCGTTGTGATAACCGGCCGTCTCCCAGAACCCGGGCTCGTCGCCCACGGTGAGCGTGAGGCCGCGCAGCCACTTGGCGCTCTTCCACAGGTAGAGGTGGGGCACCAGGAGTCGCGCGGGGCCGCCGTGCTCGGGCGGGAGGGGCTCGCCGTCGTAGGCGTGGACCACCCACGCCTGGCCGTCCAGTAGGTCATCGAGGGGGAGGTTGGTGGTGTATCCGCCGTAGGAGTGGGCGACGACGTGCTCGGCCGCCGTCTCCACGTCGGCCAGGAGCACGTCGACCGCCACGCCGCGCCACGCGGTGCCGAGCTTGGACCACCGGGTCACGCAGTGCAGGTCGACCACGATGTCCTGCTGGGGGAGGGCCTGGAACGCCTGCCAGTCCCACGCGACCTGGGCGCCGGTCTCGTCGGCGACCGTCAGCGTCCAGTCCTTCTCGCTGACGGCGGGAGTCGGCCCTGCGGACAGCACGGGGAAATCCCGCGTGAGGTACTGGCCCGGAGGCAGGTCCGGGGCGAGCTCGCGAGCCTGGCCGGTGAAGCCTCGGGAGATCGGCGCCATGTCGGTGTCCTGCCTGCAGAGGGGCCGGACGTCCCTGGCCGCCGAGAAGTCACGCGGCGGGCGAGATGTCCCTGTCTATCCCGATTCTGCGGCCGTCGGGCGAGGCCGACAAGGGCTAGGCGCCCCAGCGGTCGGCGTCGGCCACCTGGAGCGTGGCCCAAGGACTGATCTGGCCCGGTGTCTGGGCCAGGCGGCGGAACTCCTCGAACGTCGCCCACCGGTGCTCCTCCACCTCCGTGGGATCGGGCGTGACCTGGGCTCCGACCGGGACGACCGCGGCGTACACCGGGCAGATCTCGTTCTCCACGACGCCGTTGTCCATCACGGCCCGGTAGCGGAACTCCGGGATGACGGGACGCAGATCGTCGACATGGGTGATGCCGAGCTCGTCGCGCAGCCGCCGGGCGATGGCGTCCTCGATCGACTCCCCGGGAGCCGGGTGGCCGCAGCAGCTGTTGGTCCACACCCCGGGGAACGTCGGCTTGTCGACGGCCCGGCGCGTCATCAGCAGCAGCCCGTCCGTGTCGAAGACGTAGCACGAGAAGGCCAGGTGCAAAGGCGTGGAGTCGGTGTGCACCGTGGCCTTGGGCGCCGAGCCGATCGGCTGGCCCGCCTCGTCGAGCAGCACCACGAGCTCGGGCTCCGAAGGCGCGGGGGAGGGGCGGTCGACGCTGGTCACCATGCCCCGACCATGCCACGGGAACGTGGGAGGTGTCGCGTCCGCCCGCCCGGCGCGCTCTGGCCGCCCTGCCCCGGTGGCGTCCGCGCCTCCCCGGTGCTCGCGCTCCGGCGTCGGGCGGTGCAGCATGCCGGGTATGGAGCCGTGCGGCCGCCGACCCGCCTCCCGGGTGGCCGCCGCCCTCGCGCTGGTGGGTCTCGCCGCCGGGCTGGCGGCATGCGAGGGGCCGTCATCCCCGCCGCCGGCCGCGGCCTCGCCGTCGGCGTCCCCGTCGCAGGGCGTGGACGCCACGCCCGTGCCGCTGCCGCCCGGGGTCTCCGTGGAGGTCGGCCAGGCGCGCGTGGAGTGGGGCGACCGGATCGTGCGGGTGGTCGTGGCCAACGAGTCCGCGGTCGACGTCGTCGTGGCGGCCGCGCAGATCACCGGTCCGCGGTGGGCGACGCCCGCGCGCTCGCTGGGCTCGGCGACCGCGGCGCCAGGCGGGTCCGCGACCGTGCGGCTGCTGCTCGGCGCCCCCCGGTGCGAGCAGCCGGAAGAAGCCGACGTCCTCACCCTCGAGCTCGACGACAGCGCCAGCCCGGGGTCGGCTCCGCGGGCGGTGCTGGCCCACGGCATCGACGCCTCGGCCGATCCTGACGACGTGCTCACGCGCCGGTGGGCCGAGGAGTGCGCAGCGGAGGCGGTGGCCACAGGGGCCCGGCTCTCCTGGTCGCCCAGGCTCGAGGTCGTCGAGGTCGTCGAGGTCGTCGAGGGCGTGGAGGGCGCCCGGGCGCGCCTGACGCTGTGGCTAGACCCGGTGCCAGGAGGGCCCCTCGTCGAGGTCCAGGCGATCGACGGCACCACGCTGCTCTCACCCGTCGGTGGGCCGCAGTGGGCTCTGGGCCTGTCCAGCGCGGCCGGCGGGCCCGTCGCGGCGACGCTCGAGGCGACACCCGCCCGGTGCGACCCGCACGCCGTGGCCGAGGACAAGCGCGGCGCGCAGATGCCGGTGCGCGCCACGGTCGACGGGGTGGCGCAGCCGGTGTTCTACCTGCCGTTGCCCGAGGCCGCCCGTGAGGCGCTCCACGCGTTCCTCGGGCAGGCGTGCGGGTGGCCGGCCGGCTGACCCGCGGGCCGAGCCCGGCGCGCGGCGTGCCGGGCTCCCCGTCGGGCGGGGCAGACTTCCCCTGTGCACCACGACCCCCTCGCACGGCTGCTCGCCGATCCGCCAGACCTCCCGGTGGTCGCCTGCCTGCCCGCCCTGCTGGGCGCCGTGCGCGATCGCGGCCTCGCCGTGGTCCAGGCGCCGCCCGGCACAGGGAAGACGACGCTGGCGCCGCTCGCCCTGGCGGCGGCGGTCGACGGCCGCGTCGTGGTCACCCAGCCCCGGCGCCTCGCCGTGCGGGCGGCGGCGCGCAGGCTCGCGAGCCTGCTCGGGGAGCCGGTCGGGGAGACTGTCGGGTACGCGGTGCGCGGCGAGCGCCGCTCCGGCCCCAGCACCCGGGTCGAGGTGGTGACGACCGGGGTGCTGCTGCGCCGCCTGCAGCACGACCCCGAGCTGGCGGGCGTCGGGGCAGTGGTCCTCGACGAGTGCCACGAGCGCAGCCTCGACGCGGACCTGGCCCAGGCGCTGCTGGTGGACGTCCGCGCGCACCTGCGCGAGGACCTGGTGCTCGTCGCCATGTCCGCGACCGTCGAGGCGGTCCGGACGGCGGAGGCGATCGCCGACGGGGCCCCGGCCCCCGTGGTGGAGGCGAGCGGGTCGCTGCACCCGGTGGACGAGCTGTGGCGCCCGCCGCCACCGCGGGTCAGGCGGACCGACGATCGTGGCGTCACCCCGGCCTTCCTCGACCACGTCGCGGCGTGCGTGCGCGACGCGTTGGCCGAGCGGGACGGCGACGTGCTCGTCTTCGTGCCCGGCGCCGGTGAGGTGAACGGGGTCGCCAGGCGGCTGGCCGGCGTCGACGCCGACGTGCGCCCGCTGCACGGCAGGCTCCCGCACCGGGAGCAGGACCTGGCGCTGGCGCCCGGCGGACGCCGGCGCGTGGTGGTGTCGACCGCGGTGGCGGAGTCGTCGCTGACCGTGCCGGGCGTGCGCGTGGTGGTCGACGCCGGGCTCGCGCGCCAACCCCGGATGGACCATCGCCGAGGGCTGGCGGGGCTGGTCACCGTCAACGTGAGCCGGGCCGGGGCCCGCCAACGGGCGGGGCGCGCCGGGCGCGAGGGCCCGGGGGCCGTGTACCGGTGCTGGTCGCAGGCCGAGCAGTCCCAGCTGGCAGAGCATCCCGAGCCCGAGGTCATGACGGCCGACCTCACGGGCTTCGCGCTCGAGCTGGCGTGCTGGGGGAGCCCCGACGGCGCCGGCCTGGCGTTGATGGACGCGCCTCCGCCGGCCGCGATGGCCTCGGCGCGGGAGGCCCTCGAGGCCCTCGGCGCCGTCGGCCCCGACGGAGCGGTCACCGCGCGAGGACGGGCCATCTCCCGGATCGGCGCCGACCCGAGGCTGGCACGGGCGCTGATCGACGCCTCCGGGCTGGTGGGGCCCAGGCGTGCCGCCGAGGTCGTCGCGATGCTGTCGGTCGACGTCCGGGCGCCCGGCGGCGACCTGGTGGCGGCTCTGCGGTCGCTGCGCCGCGGCGGGCCCGAGGCGTCGTCCACGGGATGGGCCGAGGAGGTCCGCAGGCTGCAGCGCGCCCTCGGCCCGGGCGGCGGGTCCTCTCCCTCACGGGACCTGACGGACGACCTCGCCACCGGGCTCGTCGTCGCCCTCGCGCACCCGGAGCGGGTCGCCAGGCTGCGGCCGGGAGGGTCGTCCTACCTCATGGCGTCGGGCACCGGCGCAGCGCTGCCCGCGGAGCACTCGCCGCTGCGCGGCCTCGGATGGCTCGCGGTGGCGGACGCCGATCGCGGGGCTGGCCGGCGCGACGCCACGATCCGCTCGGCAGCCCCCCTCGACGAGGACCTGGCCACCGAGGCAGCCGCGGCGCTCTGGCACGAGGACGAGTCCGTCGCCTGGGCGGACGGGCAGGTCGTCGCTCGGCGGACGGTGTCCCTCGGCGCCATCGAGCTGAGCTCGGCGCGCCTCCCGGACCCGCCGCGGGCGCTCGTCGCCGCGGCGGTGGGCGACGGGCTCGACCGGGAGGGCTTGGCGATGCTGCCGTGGAGAGAGGGCGCGGTCGAGCTGCGCCAGCGGCTGGCGTTCCTGCGATCCACGCTCGGCGACCCGTGGCCCGACGTCGGCGACACCGCCCTGCTCGAGGACGTGGACCGCTGGCTCGGCCCGGACCTGGCGCGTGTGCGGGGCGCCCGCGACCTGCAGCGGATCGACATGCGCGCCGCGCTGCGCCGGTTGCTGCCCTGGCCGGAGGCCGCCCGACTCGACGAGCTCGCCCCGGAGCGGCTGGAGGTCCCCAGCGGGTCGCATGTCCGCCTCGACTACAGCGGCGACCAGCCGGTGCTGGCGGTGCGGCTGCAGGAGGTGTTCGGGTGGCGCCAGACCCCGCGCATCGCCGGCGGGCGGGCCCCGGTCCTCCTGCACCTCCTCTCCCCGGCGCGCCGCCCAGCAGCCGTCACCGCCGACCTGGAGTCGTTCTGGGCCACTGGCTACCCCCAGGTGCGCGCCGAGCTGCGGGGGCGCTACCCCAAGCACGCGTGGCCGGCCGACCCGTGGACGGCCGAGCCAGCGCGCGGGGTGCGCCGCGATCGGTGACCTTCCCGCCGTCGGCCCCCAATCGTGGCGGCGGCGGCGGTGCGGGCGTCAGCGCTGCGCCGCTGGCCCGCGCTCCCTCGAGATCAGCACGGTTCCCGAGGCGCGCCGGACCACCTCGTTGCTCACCGAGCCCATCAGCATCCCGCGGAAGCTGCCGAGCCCGCGCGAGCCCACCACCACGAGCTGGGGCTCGGGAGCGGCGGACAGCACGGCATGCGCCGGCGCGTCGTCCACCAGGACGACCCGCACCTCGAGGGTGGGCTCCGCGGAGCGGAGCGCGTCGGCGACCTCGGTCGCCCGCTGATGGGCCGGGTCGTCGGGCGAGGCCTCTGCGCCCGCCACCGGGGGAAGTTGGACCCCGTGCCCGTATGGCTCGGCGATCGTCGGCCGCGCGTGCACGACGATCAGCGGGACGGACCGCATCACGGCCTCCCGGGCCGCGACCTCGGCAGCCGCGATCGACGCGGACGAGCCGTCGACGCCCACCACGACGGGCCCGTGGGCGACGCCGTCGGGAACGCCCCGCACTACCGCGACGGGGCACTCGGCGTGCGCCGCCATGTGGCCGGTCACGGACCCCAGCGGCAGGCGTGGCGCGCGCCCGCCCCCGCCGATCACGAGCAGCTGCGCCTCGGGGGTGAGCGCGCGCAGCGCCGGCACGGTGGGCCCGTGCAGGAGGCGCCCCTCGACCTGGAGGTCGGGGTGGCGCTCCCGCGCGGCCCGGACCGCGGAGGCGAGGCTGTCCCTGGCGTCCGCGTCGAGGGGGACGTCGGCAGACAGGTAGGGGTACCAGCCCCACGCCGTCAGCTCTTGCGGCTCCTGGTACGCGCGGGCCACCAGGACGCCGGCGCCGCGCATGGCGGCCTCGTCCACGCCCCAGCGCAGCGTCTCCGCGCTGTGCGGCGAACCGTCGATCGCCACGACCACCGGTGCGGCGGTGTCCATGGGCCCTCCTCTGACGCAGGCTCCGCTGACCTGTCCCACGATGCGCCGCGGCGGCCCACGGCGCACGTCGGAGGGGCGGCCAGGGCGTCGCGGCCACCTGGAAGGTCAGGCGTGGCGCAGCACGCTCACCGCGAAGTCGGCGTCCTCGTGCCACGCGCCCAGCTGCCACGTCGCGAAGCGGTGCTCGACGCGGAGCCCTGCCTCGGCGACGGCGGCGTCGAACACGGGCAGCGGGAGCCGCGCCGCCTGGTAGCCGACCACCACGAAGCCGTCAGGCGACACGCCGGCCGCCACCCGTCGCAGCGCCGCGGACTCCGTGCCCCGCACCAGGAAGGGCATCACGTTGCCGGCCAGCACCGCCGCGTCGAAGGGCTCCCCCTCGCCCAGGGCCTCGAGGTCGAGCGTCGCCAGGTCCGCGACGAGCCACCGCGGGCCGGGGTGGTCCTGCAGCGCCGCGTCGATCAGCAGCGGGTCCACGTCGACGCCCACCACGCGGTGCCCGCGCGCGTGGAGCTCCGCGCCCACCCGGCCGGGCCCGCAGCCCGCGTCGAGGATGCGGGCGCCGCGGTCCACCATCGCGTCGACGAGGCGGGCCTCGCCCGCGAGGTCCTTCCCGGCAGCGGCCATCGCGCGGAAGCGCTCGATGTACCACTGGGAGTGCTCAGGGCGGGTGAGTCCGGGCCAACCGGCTCCGTCAGACGTGGGCATGCCCGTAGTCTCCGCCGTCCGCGGCCCGGCCGCCGGCTCCGACACCCCGGCCAGCGGTTCGACGCCTCTTAGCCGCGGTCCCGGTCGCCGATCGCCACGGGGATGAAGAAGGCGAGCGTGCAGCTCAAGATGCCTGCGCCGAACACCCAGCCGTTCGCGTGGGTGAAGCCGAGCGAGATCAGCCAGAACCCCAGCATCAGGAGACCGAAGCACAGCACGTACAGCACCGGGCGGGCCTCGGGCGGCGCCGGTCGGGGGTCGCTGGTGTCGTCGGGAGCCACGTCACCCTCCTTCGTCGTCGCGGTCGTTCGCGAGCGGTGGCCGCGCACGTCCAGCATGCACCGGCGCCCTCGGCCCTGCCCGGCGCACGGTCACCGCGCTGGACTGGTCCGAGGCGGGGCGGGCGGCCCAGCGGGCCGTGTGAGCATGGTGCGGTGGAGGCCGAGGGGATGCTGCTGGAGCTGGCCGAGGCCGTGGACGTGCGGCTGACCCTGGCCCCGCTGTCCCGCGGCCGGTTCGACCCGACGTTCCAGCGGACCGCCGACGGCGCCGTGTGGCGCACCACCCGGATGCCCGCAGGCCCCGCCACCTGCCGCATCGCCCAGGTGTCGCCGTGCCACGTCCAGGTGGACGCGTGGGGGCCCGGGGCCTCGCAGGCGCTGGCCGCCACCCCCGACCTGCTCGGCGCGCGGGACGACCTGAGCGGTTTCGCGCCCAGGCACGAGCTGGTGCGCACGGCCCATCGCCGCCACCCGGGGCTGCGGTTGACGCGCACCGGCCGGGTGCTGGAGGCCCTCGTCCCCGCCGTGCTCGAGCAGCGCGTGATCCTGCGCACCGCGCACGACGCGTGGCGCTGGCTGCTCGCCCGCCACGGGGAGGAGGCGCCCGGCCCGGCCCCGCAGGGCATGCGGGTGGTCCCCGATGCCCGGGGGTGGCTAGCGATCCCGTCGTGGGACTTCCACCGCGCGGGTGTGGACCCGCGCCGAGCCCGCACGGTGCGCGAGTGCGCGAGCGTCGCGGCCCGGCTCGAGGAGGCGTCCGCCCTGGAGCCCGCCCTCGCCCGCGCGCGGCTGCGCCTCGTCCCGGGGGTCGGGGTCTGGACCGCGGCGGAGACTGCCCAGCGCGCGCTCGGCGACCCTGACGCGGTCTCGGTGGGCGACTACCACCTCGCCGACCACGTGGGCTGGGCGCTCGCAGGCAAGCGGGTCGACGAC
Source organism: Cellulomonas chengniuliangii (assembly GCF_024508335.1). NCBI lineage: Bacteria > Bacillati > Actinomycetota > Actinomycetes > Micrococcales > Cellulomonadaceae > Cellulomonas > Cellulomonas chengniuliangii. The sequence continues at coordinate 1,620,295 of NZ_CP101988.1, forward strand.
GAGCGCATGCTCGAGCTCCTCGAGCCGTTCCGCCCGCACCGGCAGCGCGTGGTGCGCCTGCTGCTGCTGTCAGGGGCCGCTCACGCCCCGCGGCGCGGACCACGGCTCGCGGTCCAGGACCACCGCGGCAACTGAGCCGCCGCGCCCGACGGCGTCGTCGCTGGGGCGTCGTCACCACGGGGTGCCGGGCGGACTGGTCCCCGGGCCCTCCTTCTCGCGTTCGAGCATGGCGAGGCGGGCCATCACCTGCTGGCGGGTGGCCGTCCGCTCTGAGCGCCCGCTGCCCACGAAGCTCACGGCCCAGTGCAGCAACGTCGTCAGGCGGTTCTTGAAGCCGATGAGGTACACGAGGTGCACCGCGAGCCACAGTGCCCAGGCGGGCAGGCCCCAGACCTTGCGCCCAGCCACCTCGGCCACCGCGTAGAACCGCGAGACGATGGCCATGCTGCCCTTGTCGTCGTACACGAAGGCCTGGCCCGTGGGCTCGCCGCGCAACCGGCGCCCGATCTGGTCGGCGGCGTGCTCGGCGCTCTGCATCGCGGCCTGGGCCAGGCCGGGGACGCCCTCCATCGCCAGCATGTCGCCCACCACGAAGACCTCGGGGCGCCCCGGCAGCGTGCAGTCGGGCAGCACCCGGACCCGGCCCGCGCGATCCGTCTCCGCTCCCGACTGCTCCGCCAGGCTCGCGCCCAGCGGCGACGCCTGGACGCCTGCCGCCCAGATCTTGGTGGGGGTCTCGATGCGGGTCCGCTCGCCGTCCGCCGCCTCGAGGTCCACGCCCGCCCTGTCGACCCCGACCACGCGCTGCCCGAGCTGCAGCTCGACGCCCATGGACTCCAGGTGGGCGGCGGCACGGTCGCGCAGGCGCGGGTCGAACGGGCCCAGCACCGCGTTCGCGAAGTCCACGAGGACGATCCGCACATGGGAGGGGTTGATGCTGCGGAAGTTGCCCCGCAGCGCGCGGTGCGCCAGCTCGGCGATCTGCCCCGCCATCTCCACGCCCGTGGGCCCGGCCCCCACCACCACGAAGGTGAGCTGCGCGCGCAACTGGTCGGCCGTGGTCGCCGGGTCCTGGGCCCGCACCTCGGCCATCTCGAAGGCCCCGAAGATCCGCCCCCGCAGCTCCAGCGCGTCGTCGACGCTCTTCATCCCCGGCGCGTACTCGGAGAACTCGTCGCGGCCGAAGTACGACTGCGTGGAGCCCGCGGCCACGATCAGCGAGTCATACGGCGTGCGCAGCGTCCCCGCCGGCGACTCCGAGACGACGGTGCGGGCGGCCAGGTCGATCTCGGTGACCGTGCCGAGCAGCACCCGGGCGTTGCGCTGGCGGCGCAGCACCTCGCGGGTCGCGGGCGCCACCTCCCCGACCGAGAGGACCCCCGTGGCGACCTGGTAGAGCAGCGGCTGGAACAGGTGGTAGCCGGTGCTGGCCACCACCGTGACCAGGACGTCCTCCCGGGCGAGCGCCTTGGTCGCGAACAGGCCGCCGAAGCCGGAGCCGACCACCACGACACGATGACGCGGAGCCCGACTGCGGGCCGGCGGCTGTTTGCTCTGCATGGTCTCTCCCGGTGACGTGCTCGCGGGGGCGCTCGCATCCGACGCTAGGCCCGGCTCCCGTCGAGCGCGCGCCGAGCGCGGGGCCCCGCCACCGATCATGTCTCGGCGCCCCGGTGGCGCCCCGGACCCCGTGGCGCGACGCTGGTCCCGCCACGCCGACGACCAGCCAAGGAGTGCCGCAGTGGGCATCCAGGAGACCGGACCAGGGCGCCCGACCATCACACCGAGGCCCCGCGTGGGCATCAGCGGCTGGAACTACGCGCCGTGGCGCGGCGCGTTCTACCCCCAAGGGATGCCCCACCGCCACGAGCTCGCCTACGCGGCCCAGCGGCTCGGCTCGATCGAGGTCAACGGGTCGTTCTACGCGTTGCAGCGCCCAGCCAGCTACCTGGCGTGGGCCGAGCAGACGCCCGAGGACTTCACGTTCTCCGTCAAGGGCGGCCGCTTCATCACGCACATGAAACGCCTCGTGGACGTCGACGTGCCGCTGGCCAACTTCTTCGCGTCGGGGGTGCTCGCGCTCGGCACCCGGCTCGGGCCCGTGCTCTGGCAGCTGCCGCCCAGCCTCCCGTACGAGCCCGAGCGGATCGCGGGCTTCCTGAGGCTGCTGCCCCGCTCCACGGCGGAGGCGGCCCGGCTCGCCAAACGCCACGACGAGCGCCTCGACGGGCGGGCGTTGACCACCACCGACGCGGATCGGCCAGTGCGGCACGCCCTCGAGGCGCGGCACGCCTCGTACGCCGTCCCGGAGTTCGTCGAGCAGCTCCGCGAGCACGACGTGGCCCTGGTGGTCGCCGACAGCCCAGGGCGGTGGCCCGCGCTCTTCGACGTCACCGCGGACTTCGTGTACGTCCGGCTGCACGGTGACACCGAGCTCTACGCCAGCGGGTACACCGACGACGCGCTCGACCTCTGGGCCGGGCGTGTGCGCGGGTGGCGCGCCGGGGACGGCGACGTCGGAGCCCCGCTCCTCACCACGGCAGCCCCCCACCGCCCCGAGGGGCGCGACGTGTTCGTCTACTTCGACAACGATGCCAAGGCCCACGCCCCGCACGACGCCATCGCGCTCGCGCGCCGGCTGGACGCGGCGGGCTCCGCCTGAGCGGAGCCCACTGGCGGGTCCCTTGGCGGGCGGTATCGTCGCAAGTGCGGCCTCAGCGGGCGCAGGGGGACGGCGGGCATCGCCCGGCGGCTGATCGACGGGGGGCGGCATGGACCGGAGCACGCGAGGGCTTTCGGGCGCCGTCTTCGACGAGCCGGTCTGAGGGCCTGGTGGGCGGCGCTGCCGAGCGCAGGCCGCGCCGCCGGCGCGGTGTCCAGCTCATCGTCTACCCCAATCGGTTCGGCGCCACCATCGCCGGGCTGCTGAGGCTCTTGGACGGCCCCCTCCTGCGGGACGTCTTCGAGGGGGTGCACCTGCTCCCGTTCTACATCCCGTTCGACGGCGCCGACGGCGGCTTCGACCCCGTCGACCACACGCAGGTCGACCCGCGGCTGGGCGACTGGGAGGACGTGCGAGAACTCGCGAGCAGGTACGAGGTCGTCGCCGACGTCATCGCCAACCACATGTCCGCCCAGTCGCCGCAGTTCCTGGACACCGTCGCGCGGGGCGACGCGTCAGAGCACGCCGGGATGTTCCTCACCATGGGCAGCGTGTTCACGGAGGGGGCCTCGGAGAAGGACCTGCTGTCCATCTACCGCCCCCGCCCGGGGATCCCGTTCACGGTCATGCCCTGGGGTGAGGGGCGCCGGCTCGTGTGGACCACGTTCACCGAGCACCAGGTCGACCTCGACGTCGACGACGCCGAGACCGCCGCCTACATCGACGAGGTTCTGCGCGCGCTCGCGGGGGCGGGCGTGGACATGGTGCGGCTGGACGCGGTGGGCTACGTCGTCAAGACGGCCGGCACGTCGTGCTTCATGACTCCCGCGACGATGGAGTTCATCCACCGGATCACCGCGCGGGCGCACGAGCTCGGCATGGAGGTGCTCGCCGAGGCGCACACCCACTACGCGATGCAGGTGGCGCTGGCCTCGGCCGTAGACTGGGTCTACGACTTCGCCCTGCCGCCGCTCGTGCTGTACAGCCTGTACACCGGCGACGGCGACCCGTTGCGCCGCTGGCTGGGCCTCCGTCCGGACAACTGCGTGACCGTGCTGGACACCCATGACGGGATCGGGGTCATCGACGTGGGTCCGTCACGCCACGGCAGCAGGCAGGCCGGGCTTCTCGCGCCCGACCAGATCGACCAGATCGTCGAGGGCATCTACGAGCGCGCCGGCCAAGAGTCGCGGCTGTCCACGGGCCGTTCCGCGTCCAACGTGGACATCTACCAGGTGAACACGACCTACTACGACGCTCTGGGGCGCGACGACCACCGCTACCTGCTCGCCCGCGCGCTGCAGTTCTTCACGCCCGGCCTGCCGCAGGTCTACTACGTGGGGCTCCTCGCGGGGCACAACGACCTGGCGCTGCTGGCGCAGACCGGCGTGGGAAGGGACATCAACCGCGGGCGCTACCTGACGCCCGACGTCGAGGAGCACCTCGCCCGCCCCGTGGTGGCGGCGTTGTTCGAGCTGATCCGGTTCCGCAACGCCCATCCGGCGTTCACCGGGGACTTCGACTTCGGCGGGTCCGGCGCCGTCATCACCATGACGTGGACGCTGGGGGAGCACCGGGCGACCCTCACCGCGAACCTCGTGGCCGGGCAGGCGACCATCACGTGGACGGACCGCAAGGGGCGGCTGCAGCGGACCGCCAACCTGCTCAACCCCCCGTGGCACACGCCGGACGACCTGTCACAGTGACGTCCGGACCAGCGTGAGGCGGGCGTCCCGGGCGCGCTCGGCCGGCGTGCGGCGGTCCCACGACGAGCGGCGCAGCGCGTAGAGCACGAACGGAGGGGCGCCCACCGCCACCACGAGGGCCGCGGTGGTCCACGCGTAGGCGTCGATGTCGACCTGTGTGCCCGTGGGCGGGATGAACGCTGCCAAGAACGCCGCGAGCGACGTCAGGAAGCCGATCCCGGCCACGAGCGGCAGCGCCGGCGCCCGGAACCCGCGGACCACGTCGGGACGGGTGCGCCGCAGTGCCACCGCGGCGGCGAACACCATCATGTACATGAGGAGGTAGAGCGCGAACGCCGTCGCGAGGACGAGGGCGATCGCGGCGGAGGTGTCGGGGGCCAGAGCGAAGAACGCGGCGAGCGTCGTGACCACGACGCCCTGCAGCAGCAAGATCACGCGGGGTGAGCCGCCTCGCCCCGAGCGTTGCAGCGGGCCGGGCAGGAGGCCCTCCCGCCCGGCCGTTGCGAGGGCGGTGCTCGGGCCGGCGGCCCACACGAGCACCGACCCGATGGCCCCGATCGCGAGCAGTGCCGACACCACGGGCACCGCCGCCGCCACGCCGAAGTGCTCGAGGTAGCGCCCCAACGCCAGGTTCACGGAGGTCAGACCGGGGTCGCCCTTCTCCACGGCGACGGAGATGGCGAGCGACGACAGCACGAGCACGGCCACCACGGCGATAGCGGCGGTCGCGACGGCCCGGGGCAGCCAGCGTGCTGGCTCGCCGGCCGACCCGGGCTGCGTGCCACCGGGCTGTGTGCCGCCGACCTGCGTGGCGCCGACCTCGAGCCCGGTGAACGCCAGGACGCCGGTGATCACCAGGACGATCGAGGAGGCCCCGGTGAGGGGCGGCACGAGCTGCGCGGCCTCGAAGCTCACGGCGGACCGCTCGCCGGTGGCCAGCCAGCCGAGGCCGAGGCCGGTGAGCAGCACCACCGGGACGACAACGCCCAGGAGCCCTGCCCATGCGGCCCACCGGCCGACCAGCGCCCTGCCCCGGGACACCGCGAGCGTCACCGCCCAGAAGAGCCCCACGACCATCAATCCGGTGTACACGTCCGAGCCCGCGAGGCCCGGGTCGAGCACGGCGAGGGCCAGGCTGGCGGCGGCGGACGCGAGCAGCGCCGGCATGCGGACCACGCCCTGCACCCACTGCAGCCATCCTGCCGCCAGGCCCCACCGCGGCCCCAGCCCTTCGCGCACCCACGCGTGGACACCGCCGTGCCAGGTGCTGCCCAGCTCCGCGACGACCAGCGCGGCTGGCACGAGGAAGAGCGTGGCCGGCACCAGCACGAGCGGCACCGCCCCGAGCCCGTAGGCGGCCATAGTGGGCGCCGCGCCCAGCGTGACCACTCCCACCACCGAAAGCAGGGCCAGCAGGGACGTCCCCCGAGCGCGGCCCGGCCGCTCCCGACGCCGCGGGCGGGCCCGCGACCGGGCGGTGACGGGGTGGACCGCCCCCGTCACCTCCGAGTCGGGCACGTCGCCGGTTCCCGGCGACGGCGCCCGCCCGAGCGGCACGCGCGCGGCTCAGTGGTGGAACGCCGACTGCTGCGCCTCCTGGGGCACTGGGCCCTCGAGTCCGTCGAGGTACTGCGCCTGCGTCTTGATGTCGTTGAGCAGCAGCGCGGCGAGGTCCATGCTGAGCCCGTTGCGCACGACGATGCGCTGCACCGTCACGTCGGCGAGGTCGTCCGGGAGCGGGTACGCCGGCACGAGCCAGCCGCGGGTGCGCAGACGGTCCTGCAGGTTGTAGAGCGTCCACTTGTCGGTGTAGCCGTCCTTGAGGCGCCACGCGAAGACGGGGATGTCGCTGCCGTCGTTCCACAGCTCGAACGGCCCGAGCTCCGCGATGCCCTTGGACAGGAAGAGCGCGACGTCCTGGGACGCCTTCTGCACCTCGAAGTAGCCCTTCCGGCCCAGCCGCAGGAACAGGTAGTACTGCAGCAGCACCTGCGCGCCCGGGCGGGAGAAGTTCAGCGCGAACGTCGGCATGTCGCCGCCCAGGTAGCTCACGTAGAAGATCAGCGACTCGGGCAGGTACTGCTTGTCACGCCACACCACCCAGCCCAGCCCCGGGTACACCAGGCCGTACTTGTGGCCTGACGTGGAGATCGAGTGCACGCGCTCGATCCGGAAGTCCCACTCGAGGTCCGGCTGGAGGAACGGCGCGACCATGCCTCCCGAGGCGCCGTCCACGTGGATGGCGATGTCCAGCCCGGTCTGCTCCTGGATGCGGTCGAGGGCCTCGGCGACCTGCCGCACGGGCTCGTACATCCCGGTGTACGTCACGCCCATGATCGACACCACGCCGATGGTGTTCTCGTCGACGTACTTGTCCAGGTCGTGCCCGTCGAGCGTCTTGTGCTCCTCGGTGATCGGCACGAGGCGCGGCTCGACGTCCCAGTAGTTGCAGAACTTCTCCCAGCACACCTGGACCGCCGAGCTCATCACCAGGTTCGGGCGGTCGGTGGGCTTCCCGTCCTTGCGGCGGGCCTCCTGCCACCGGCGCTTCAGCGCCAGACCTCCGAGCATGCACGCCTCTGAGGAGCCGATCGTCGAGCACCCGATCGTCGTCGAGAGGTCGGGAGCGTGCCACAGGTCGCCGAGCATCTTCCAGCAGGTCTGCTCGATCGCGGCAGTCTGCGGGTACTCGTCCTTGTCGATCATGTTCTTCTGGAACGAGTCGTTGTAGAGCCGGATGGCGTGGTCGTCCATCCAGGTCCCGACGAAGGTGGCGAGGTTGAGCCGCGCGTTGCCGTCGAGCATCGTCTCGTCGTGGACGATCTGGTACGCCGTCGCGGGCAGCATCGAGTCCTCCTCGAGGGACGTCCGCGACGAGACGGTGCCCTCCCCGCGGCGGGCGAAGATCGGGTCGGAGGCGTTCAGGCTCTCGTTGAGGCTCTCGTTGGTCGACATCTCACCCTCCTGCGGGCCTGGCGAGGCCCTCGTGCGGACGATCGCCCGAGCACCGCCGCGACGCCCACCTGGTGGGCGCGGCTGACGGCGCGCGGACGCTGGCTGTGGCGGGGGAGGGGGCCTCCGGCCGACGTGGCGGCAGGAGGAGGGCTCACGACGCGCCGTCGGCGCGGCGGCGGCGTGATGGCGAGGTCAGTCGGTGCGCGCCTCCGTGGCCGGGCGTGCCGGCCGGTCGGGTACACGTGCCCGAGAGCAAGCCGTGGGTGGTGTCATGTCTGCCCCCTCACTTCCACCCTGCGTGGCTTCAGGCTACGTCTGACGCCCGCGCACGGCGCGCGCAGGACGAGGGCGGGACGGGCGGTCCTCAGAGCCACTTGCGGTGGCGGAAGAACCCGTACAGGGCGAACGAGCACGTCGCCATGAGCGTGAGCGCCATCGGGTAGCCGAGGGGCCAGTCGAGCTCGGGCATGTTCTCGAAGTTCATGCCGTAGATCCCGCCGACCAGGCTGGGCGCGAAGAGGATCGCCGCCCACGCCGAGATCTTCTTGACCTCGTCGTTCTGGACGAGGCTCGCGCGCGTCATCGCGCGCATCTCCTCGTTCTGGCGCTCGGTCACCACCGTGGCGTTCACCGTCAGGGCGTTCTGCAGCAGCGCCCGGTGGTAGTCCACCCGCTCGACGACCCGCTCGACGTGGTCCTCCACATCGCGCAAGTGGCGGCGCAGGTCCGCGTCCACGCCGTACTTGTCGAACCCGGCTCGCAGCGCCGCGAGGGTGCGCACCAGCGGATGGGTGGCGCGCTGGAAGAGCATCACCTCGCGGTAGAGCTGGTAGACGCGCCGTGAGACGTCCGGGCTACCGGCGAACACGTCGTCCTCGATCTCGTCGATGTCGTTGCGCACCCCCTCGACCACGGGCGCGTACTCGTCGACCACCTGGTCGAGGATCGCGTACAGCACGGCCTCCGGCCCGAGCCGCAGCAGCTCGGGCTCCGACTCCATGCGCTCGCGGACGCTCGCCAGGTCCGGCGACTCGGCGTGCCGCACCGTCACCACGAAGTTCGGGCCTGTGAACACGTGCAGCTCGCCGAACTCGACGCGCTCCTCCTCGTCGACGTACCGGGCGGGGCGGAGCACGGTGAACAGGACGTCCCCGTAGCGCTCCAGCTTGGGCCGCTGGTGGGCCTTGATGGTGTCGTCGACCGCCAGCGGGTGGATGTCGAACTCGCGTGCGATCGAGGCGATCTCCGCCTCGTCGGGCCGGTACAGGCCGATCCACGCCATGCCGCCCTCGGCCGCGAGCAGCTCGTAGGTCTGCTCGAGAGACCCGGGCTCGGCGCGGCGGCGCCCGTCCACGTACACGGCGTTGTCGATCACGGTCATGGTTCTCGCGCCTCGCCTCTCTCGGTGCCGACCGCGGCGTCGCGGCCCACCAGCCCGTGGCGGACGTCGCGGCGGGCTGCTCCATCATGTCGTGCCTGCCCCGCCAGGCCGAACGCGGCGGCCGTGTTGCCGGAGCCTGGGGCTGGTGGCAGCGTGCAGGGCATGGCTGAGGCGAGCGACCTGCTGGTGGACGGTTTCGGTCGAGTGCGGGAGGTCGTCCACGCGGTGCTGCGCGGGGCGTCCGCCGCCGACCTCGTGTGGAGCCCAGAGGCGGGGGCCAACCCGATCGGGTGGCTCGTGTGGCATCTGACGCGCGTGCAGGACGACCACGTGGCCGACGCGTTCGACCTGCCGCAGGTGTGGGTCGAGCACGGGTGGGCCGAGCGGTTCGCGCTCCCTCGCCCGGTCGCCGACACCGGGTACGGGGACCACGCGGCGCAGGTGGCGGCCGTGCGGGTCGCCCCGGACCTGCTTGAGGGCTACCACGCCGCGGTCCACGACCGGACGGTGGCGCTCCTCGCCGAGGTGGGCCCGCCAGACCTCGACCGGGTGGTCGACACGTCGTGGGACCCGCCGGTGACGCTCGGCGTGCGGCTCGTCAGCGTGCTGTCGGACGATCTGCAGCACGCTGGCCAGGCCTCCTACGTGCGCGGCCTGCTGCGCGCCCGGGGCTAGTCGCCCCGGGCGCCGGAACGGTCAGAAGTCGATCTGGGCTGCGGCGGTCGCCGCGTCGACGCTGCCGTTCGCGACGTCGTGCAGGGCGTCCCAGGAGGCGTCCATCAGCGCGAGGTTGGTGACCAGCGCGGCCTCGAGCAGGGAGTCGAAGGCCGCGTCGTCGAGCTGGGCGTCGCCCAGCTCGATCCCGGTGCGGGCCCTGACCTCGCCGTCCTCCAGGTCGATCTCCACGGCGCCGGAGAGCAGGCCGTAGTTGATTCGGGCGAGCAGCTCGACGACGGCCGAGCGGTTCTCGGCGGGCACGTCGTCGGGCAGCACCGAGAACAGGCGCACCCCGGCGGGCTCCTCGTTGACGTGGGCGAGCACCGGCCAGGGCTGCGGCTCGTCGTCGGTGGTGTGCAGCAGCAGCAGGCTCGGGTCCTCGGCGGGCTCGACCACCCACTCCCGGGCCTCGAAGAACCTGGTGACGCGGGCCTGCAGGGCCGTCGTGGGCATGGTCAGCCGCCGATCCCGTGGAGCTGTCGCTCCACGATGTTGTGGATGCTCTGCCGGTGCTTCTGGTAGAGGTCCTTGTCTGCCTGGGTGGCCGTCGAGGGAGTGAGCCGGACGGCTTGGGACACCCTACGGAACTCGGCGAGGTCCCTCGCGTCGACCTTGGCGAAGAAGCCGGCCAGGTTGGTCTCGGCGATGATGTGCAGGATCTTCGAGGCGCGGGCGAACACCTGGTCGTTCGTGCTGCCCAGGCAGCGCACCAGGTCGTCGATGCGGCGGAAGACCTGCCGGGTCACCCGCTTGGACAGCGCGGCCTTCTGCTCGGGGGTCGCGGAGGCCAGCAGGGTGGCGCCCTTGCGGCCTGCGGCGAGGTCCGCCGTCGGGCTCTCGATGGCGGCGCGCACGTTGGCCTGCGAGGAGTCGACCTTGCCGCCGAAGAACTGCTTGGCGCCCCACCAGACCCCGCGGTCGGTCTGGCCGCCGTAGCCGATCTCGTTCTTCACAGTGCGCAGGTGGTGGATCCGCTTGGCCCGCTTGACGCCGGACTTGAGCGCCGAGTAGCCCGCGGCGGTGGCCTTGAGCGCCTTGCCGGTGATCTTCGTGGCGCCGAAGTCGCCGGCTGCGGACACCGTCCCGGCGGCGTCCATCACGTTGCCCGCGGCCTCGACGGCGCTGACGGCCGCCGTCTCGGCCTTGCGCCGCGTGCCGAACGAGGCGAGCTTGCCCAGGCTCCGCGTGTCGGTGTACTCGGCGCTGAAGCCGGCTTGGCTGGCGGCGTACTCCTCCTCCGCCCGCTTGCGGTGCTCGGTGCCGTACCCGAACTCCTTGACGTTCCGCCTCCGGCAGTCGTCGAGGAACGCGAGAACCTCGTCATCAGTCCCGGAGGCGATGAGCGAGGGCGCCCCGAGGCCGTTGCGGTAGGCGAGCGCCTCGGCCTCGAAGCGCGCGATGTCCTCGGGCTTCGTCGACTTCCTGGCCGCCGTGGCCGCCTTCTGCCGGGCCTTGCGCGCCGCCGCGGCCTCACGCGAGTCGCCGAGCACGGCCTCAGCCGCCGTCGTCTCGGCGAGGTGGGCGAGGTACGCGGTCGCGAACTCGCGGAACCTGGCCAGCCGGTGCTTCCTCGGCAGGTGGTGGTCCTGCTCCCGCTTGACCCGGATCTTCTGGTTCTGCAGCCTTCCCGCGGCCGCGCCGTCCTCCAGGGCCTGCTTGCCCTTGGCGATGCCGGTGTAGACGTTCGCGATGTCGCCGAAGACGGGGATGTCCCTGCCGCCGAAGCCCTTGGCGGCTCCCGCCATGGAGTCCATCGTGCCGGTGGTGTCGCCGAGGAGGTCCCAGAGGCCGCCCTCGAGCTCCACGCCCTTGTCGTTCCGGGCGAGCGAGTCACCGCGGGGCTGGCGGGCGGCGTGCAGGTCGCCCGCGGCGCCGAAGACGTCCCTGGCGCCCATCCCCATCTTGATCAGGCCCATCCCGGACCCGTAGAGGCCCGCCGCCGCGTCGCCGCCGTCCATGACGCCGAGCTCGTGCTTCTCCTCCCTCGTCACCGTCGCGTCCTGGATCGCGAGGATCGCGTCGGCGATGTCGGCGAGCTGGTCGAGCGCCGAGGGGTCGTCCGTCGCCGACTCGTGCAGTCCCAACGTGCGGGAGCCGAGGGTCGGCGCGGGAGGCGCAGGAGCCGTCCTGTTGAACAGGTTGCTCAGGAAGTGGCGGCGGATGGTCATGTCGTGGCCGCAGCCCGAGCCGTGCTGGTGCTCGACGGCCACGGGCGCGGCGGTGGTGGCGGCGTCGGCGGCGGCGGGGGAGCGGCGCAGCGCCTGCACCACCCGGGTGGCGTTCCGCTCCGCCTCGACCTCAGCCGGGTCGTCGGCGCGGCCGACGGTCATGGAGGAGCGCTGCACGGCGCCCGCGCCCGGGGCGGACTGCTGCACCACGTGCGTGAGCTCGTGGGCGAGCAGGTGCTGGCCCTCGGCGCTCCGCGGGTTGTAGGCGCCCGCCGTGAAGTACACGTCCGAGCCCAGCGTGAACGCGCGGGCCTGCACGGACCGGCTGAGGGTGTCCGCCTCGGCGTCGGCGTGCACCCGCACGTCCGACAGGTCGCGCTGCAGGTGCTCGCCCATCGAGCGGGCCACGTCGGGCGGCAACGGGGCGCCGTGGCCACGGCGGCGGCGCAGGGTGGCGGCCATGTCGCCGTCGACCTGCCCGCCGCCCAGGGCGTCGGCGCCCGTCGCCGCGCGGCGCAGGCGCTCGTCGTCGGAGTGCACCAGTCCGCGCACCGGGGGCCTGGTCGCTGTGCGGGCCGTCGCGCCCTCGGGCGGCTGCTCGCCCCGCGGCCGTTCAGCACGGGCGGCGGGACGGGTGCGCTCGCTCACGGCAGACTCCTCACAGGGGGGTGCATGGTCCCCGTCACACTACGAGCGAGGCGTCGCCCCACGGGACCTGCCCCGGGGAAATTCCGTAGCGATTGCGCAGGTGGCGGCGCCTGATCGGCTCAGCCGGCAGTGCCAGGCGCCGGGATCTCCGCGAAGCCGCCCGGCGGCATCCGGCGGCCGAGCTTGGCGTACTCCCGGCGCGCGGCCGCTGCCAGGGTCCGCATCCCGATCCGGCCGCCCGCCGCGGCCGCGTCGTAGGCCGCGGCCATCACGATGTTGCGGATGTCCCCGCCGGCCAGCTCGACGCTCTCCGCGAGGAGGTCGTAGTCGACCGGGTCGGCAGCGTCCAACGGCGCGAGGTGGGTGAGGTGCTGCTGCCACAGCCGCCGCCGGGTCGGGACGTCCGGGTCGGGGAAGTGGATGACGAAGTGCAGGCGCCGGGAGAACGCGGCGTCGAGGTTGGCGCGCAGGTTCGTGGCCAGCAGCACGATCCCGTCGAACTGCTCCATGCGCTGCAGCAGGTAGGACACCTCGAGGTTCGCGTACCGGTCGCGCGAGTCGCGCACCTCCGAGCGGCTGCCGAACAACGAGTCGGCCTCGTCGAAGAACAGCACCACGTTGAGGCTCTCGGCCTCGTGGAAGACCCGCTCGAGGTTCTTCTCGGTCTCCCCGACGTACTTGTCCACCACGCTCGACAGGTCCACCGGGTACAGGTCCAGGCCGAGGGCGTCGCTGACGACGTGCGCGGCGAGCGTCTTCCCGGTGCCGGGACCGCCGCTGAACAGGGCCGCGAGCCCCGACCCCTTGCCGCCCTGGCCGTGCACGGGCCCCTGCGCGAGGACCTCGTCGCGGTGCTGCGCCCAGCTGATCAGCTGGGCCACCTGCTGGCGGGCGGTGTCCGGCAGCACCAAGTCGGACAGCGAGGCGCCGCTGCGCCCGGGCAGCCGCCCGCCCGCGCCCCCGCCCAGCCGCCGGGCCGCCTCGCGGACCAGGCCCGGCCCGACCGCCTCGTCGCGCACGGCGCCGAGCATCGACGCGTACCGCACCGTGGCGGCCACGTCGCGGGGCTCCAGGCGAAGCCCCACCACGTCCCGCCACTCGGCCGCGGCCAGGTCGGCTCCCGGGAGCTCGCGGCGCCACACCTGGCCGCGCACGGCGTGCGGCACCCGCGCGGCCTCGACGCACAGGGGCAGGTCGCGCGACCACCCGCGATCCCAGCCGCGGTGCCCGACTCCCACGACGGGTACCGCGGCGTCCTCCAGCGCCGTCACCACCGACAGGTCGGCGGGCTGGTCGGGAGCCGCCACGATCGCGTCGTCGAGGCCGAGGACGACCAGGCCCGCGCGGACCATGCCGGCCTCGCGGGCCGCCGCCGCCACGGCCACCGCGCCACTGGTCTGCGCAGGGCGGCGCCGCAGGTCCACCACCAAGGGCTGGATCCCCAAGGCGCCGAACGCCCCGGCCGCGACCGCCGCGCCCGGAGCCCCCAGCGGGGCTCGCACGTAGACCAGGCGAACGCCGAGCTCGACGGCCCGGGCGACGCTCTGCGCCTCGGGCAGGTCCACCCCGTCCGCGTGCACGGTCAACGTGGCCACCAGCGGGTCCGGGGTGTCGTCGCCCACCAGGCGCCCGACCACGCGGTCCGGGACCTGCAAGGTGCGTGCGAGCCACGGCCCGTCGCCGTGCACCAGGAGCAGGTGGTGGCGCCGCAGCGGGGCGGCGGGGTGCAGCCGGGCCCGGGCCTCGGCGGACGCGCTGCCCAGGCCGCACAGCTCGAGCGCCGTGCCCAGGGAGACGTGGCCGCTGCCCGCGGGGAGCGCCCCGCCGAGCAGGTCGAGCGCGGCGCCCAGGTTCGCGTCCACATCCGGCGCGGCCGCGATCATCAGCAGGCGCACGTCCAGCTCGTCGAGCCCGAAGATCTCCGCGAGAGCGGCGACCCGGTCGGGGTCGTCGTCGGCGGCCCCGTGCGGCTCCGCGGGGTGGTCGGCGCGCAGCACCGCCACGAGCGCTCCCAGGCGGTCCGTCGCATCGCCCGAGGCGTGCGGCGCCTGCGCCCTCCGCTCGGCGGCGCCCGCCACCTGGGTCACGACATGGGCGAGGCGGCGGCGCATGGATCTCCTGGCGGTGACGAGCGCGGGCCCAGCGCCCGGCAGGACGGCACGTTACTGGCGCCGCTGTCCTAGGCCCGGGCCCGCCACGCTCATCGGGTCACCAGGCGGAGCGCGCGTAGTCCTTCAAGAAGCACCCGTACAGGTCCTCGCCCGCCTCGCCCCGCACGATCGGGTCGTACACCCGGGCGGCGCCGTCCACCAGGTCCAACGGGGCGTGGAAGCCCTCCTCGGCGAGGCGCACCTTGGTCGGGTGCGGCCGCTCATCGGTGATCCAGCCCGTGTCGACGGCCGTCATGAGGATCCCGTCCTGGGCCATCTCCTCGGCGCTGGTGCGCGTGAGCATGTTCAGCGCGGCCTTCGACATGTTCGTGTGCGGGTGCCCCGGCCCCTTGTACCCCCGGGCGAAGACGCCCTCCATCGCCGAGACGTTCACCACGTACGTGCGGCGGGCGGGCGAGGCCTTCATCGCCGGGCGCAGCCGGCTGATGAGGATGAACGGCGCCGTCTGGTTGCACAGCTGCACCTCGAGGAGCTCCATCGCGTCCACCTGGTCGACCGTCGCCACCCAGCTGTTCGACTCGGCCGTGTCGGGCACCAGGCCCCCCGCGTCGATGGACGTGCCCGCGACGAGCCGCTCCAGGGACGCCGCCTCGGCGGTCAGCGCCATCGTCGCCACGTCCGAGCGGGACGCGAGCTCGAAGACCGGGCTCGTCAGCTCCGTGACCGCCCCCGCCAGCGCGCGCGGGTGCGCGTCGCTGGTGTGGCCCAGCGTGCGGATCTCCGGCATGGGGCCCGCCGGCAGCGGGGCCAGCTCGGCGTCGGCCAGAGGCGAGTACGCGCCAGGGGAGCGGCGCACGGTCTGCGCCGCGTTGTTGATGAGGATGTCCAGCGGGCCTTCCGCGGCCACCGAGTCCGCCAGCGCCACGACCTGCGCCGGGTCGCGCAGGTCGATGCCGACGATCGACAGCCGGTGCAGCCACTCGGCGCTGTCCTCCATCGCCGCGAACCGGCGGGCGGCGTCCTTGGGGAAGCGCGTGGTGATGGTGAGGTGAGCCCCGTCGCGCAGCAGCCGCAGGGCGATGTACATGCCGATCTTCGCCCGCCCGCCGGTCAGCAGCGCCCGGCGCCCCGTCAGATCGGCGCGGGCGTCACGCTTCGCGTGGTTCAGCCGCGCGCACGAGGGGCACAGCTGGTGGTAGAAAGCGTCGACGGTGGTGTACGGCTCCTTGCAGATGTAGCAGGGACGCGGGCGCAGCAGGGTGCCGGCGATCGCGCCCTGCGCGTTCGAGGTGATCGGCAGCCCCCGCGTCTCGTCGTCGATGCGCCCCGGGCTCCCCGTCGCGGTGGCCGCCACCACGGCGCGGTCCGCCTCGCTGATCGCCGCCCGCTTCTCCGTGCGGCGCTGCTTCTTCGCCGCCTTGAACAGGCCCGCCGTCGCACGTCGCGCCACCGCCAGATGGGGGTGGTCCGAGGGCAAGTCGCCGATCTGGTCGATCACCCGCAAGAACACCTCGAGGTCCGCGGGGTCCACGCCCTCGGCGGCCTCCGCCGCGCGCACGTCAGAGGAGTCCGTCGCCGTCATGTTGCTGTGCCGTCCTACGTCCTGGGGCCGGTGTGCCGGCCACCCGAGATGAGCCGCGCCCACTGTACGGGCCGCGCCTGGAGTTCCTTGACCCGGCCGCAGGGCCGACCTACGTTCGAAGGAGGCCGACCGGGCGACGGTCGTGCGGTCCGCCGCTGGAGGAGCCATGCTCTCCGACTACTCGCCCTGCCCCACCCTGGCAGTCGCGGACCTGGAGCGGGCCCGCGCGTTCTACGAGGGGACGCTCGGGTTCGCGCCGCTCGAGGAGGCGTCCCCCGACGGGGTGTTCTACTCCGCGGGAGGGGACCGCTTCCTGGTGTACCCGTCCGCCTTCGCCGGCACCAACCAGTCGACCGCCATGTCGTTCCAGGTCGACGGCGCCGACTTCGACGAGGAGATCACGAACCTGCGCCAGCACGGGATCGTCTTCGAGACGTTCGAGGCGCAGGACATCGTCTGGTCCGACGGGATCGGCGCCATCGGCGACCTCCGCTCGGTGTGGTTCTCCGACCCGGACGGCAACATCCTCAACGTGGAGTCCACCCTCTGAGGCTCCGGCGGGCGCCGGACGGGGCGCCTCGCGCAGACTGTCCGGGTGCGCGCACGCCCGGTGACCCCTGACGCCCTGGTGCGGCACGTCGTCGGGGAGATCGGGGACCGCCCCTCCGGGCGGCTGCGGGTCGCGATCGACGGGCACCCGGGCGCCGACCCGCGCGCGCTCGCGGACGCGCTCGTGGACCCGCTCCGCGCGGCCGGGCGCCCCGTGGTCCGCGTCCACGCCCAGGACTTCCTGCGGCCGGCGTCCATCCGGCTGCAGCACGGCCGGCACGACCCCGACGCGTTCTTCGACCAGGTCGACGTCGGGGCGCTCACCCGCGAGGTCCTCGACCCGCTGGGCGCCGAGGGCGACGGGCGTTACCTGCCGACGCTGTGGGACCCCGCCCTCGACCGCGCCACCCGCGCCCCGTACGAGCAGGCGCCTCCGAGAGCCGTGCTGCTGCTCGACGGCGCCCTCCTGCTCGGGCGCTGGCTCGAGCTCGACCTCACGGTGCACCTCGCCCTGAAGCCCTCGACCCGCGAGCGCCGCACGGCCCGCGAGGAGAGATGGGCGCTGCCCGCCTACGACCGCTACGACCAGGAGGCGCTCCCCGAGGAGTCGGCGGACATCGTCGTGCGGCTCGACGACCCCCGGCGACCGGCCCTCGTCGTCGAGCGGTGAGCGCCCTCGCGAGCGCCCGGGCCAGGCCCCCCGCACGCGCGGAGGGCCACCAGGTGAGACGGTTCGAGAGTGGGAAAGGCGACCAGCAGCGCCGGGCTGCTCCTGTACCGAGTGCGCGGGACGCACGTCGAAGTCCTCCTCGGCCACATGGGCGGGCCCTACTGGCAAGCCAAGGACGCCGGCGCCTGGACCATCCCCAAAGGCGAGCACACCCCCGACGAGGACCCGCACACCGCAGCGCTGAGGGAGTTCACCGAGGAGATCGGGCAGCGGCCACCACCCGGCCCCGACATCGACCTGGGCACGGTGCGCCAACGCGGCGGGAAGACGGTCGCCGCCTGGGCGCGACGCGCTGACCTGGACGTCAGCACGATCACCAGCAACACCTTCGAGATCGAGTGGCCACCGCGATCCGGTCGCCGCCAGCAGTTCCCCGAGCTCGACCGGGCCGCCTGGCTCAGCCTCGACGAGGCGGCGCTCGCGGTCGTCTCCGGGCAGGCGGAGCTGATCGACAGGCTGCGGACGGCGGTCGCCGGGCCCGTGCCCTGAGCGCGCCACGACCGGCGGCCGGGCGGCCCTGACGCCGCGCGGCGCGCCATGGCCCGTGGCCGTCCGCACGGACGTCCGTCCTGCATGTCGACCTTGTCTCCCGTTGACGCGGGCCTGCATCGTGACAGGCGTCCGACAGCACGCAGAGCCGCGTCGTCAACCACGGAGGTGCCACCATGGCCAGCACCCGATTCGCCCGCCCCGCCACCGAGGCGCCGGGCGCCGCCGAGACCATCCAGTCAGACCTCCTCAGCACAGCGCCCGGCCGCCGTGCCCTCGCCGCGCTGCGCATCGCCGTGGGCTTCGTGTTCCTCTGGGCGTTCCTCGACAAGACCTTCGGGCTCCGGCACAGCACGGGCGCCCCGCGCGAGGACGGCTCCGTGGCGAGCTCGTGGATCGACGGCGGCGCCCCCAGCCAGGGGTATCTCCAGAACGGCGCCGTCGGCCCGGCGAAGGACCTCTTCGCGTCGATGGCGGGCCCGCTCACGGACTGGCTGTTCATGCTGGGCATGCTGGGGGTCGGCCTCGCCGTCGTCCTGGGCATCGGCCTGCGGGTCTCCGCCGTGGCGGGCTCCCTGCTGATGATGTCGCTGTGGCTCACCCAGTGGCCTCTGCGAGACGGATCGATGAACCCCGTGGTCGACCAGCACCTCGTCTACACACTCGTCCTGATCGTGTGCGCGCTGCTCCTCGCCGGAGACACGTGGGGGCTCGGGCGGCGCTGGGCCAGCCTGCCGCTCGTGCGCCGGGCGCCGGTGCTGCGCTGACCCTTGGCGCGCTCCGTCAGGAGGGGTCGGGCGCGCCGATGTCGAGCTCCTGCGAGCCCGGGTCGCCCTCGTCGAGGGCTGATCGGTCCTCGGGGGCGACGGGCAGGCACGGGCCGGCGACCCGCAGCGCGATCGACGGCACGTCGTCGTAGGCGTGCACCGTCACCGCGACGTCCTCCCACGTCCCCCGGGCGGTGCTGCGGGTGCTCTGCGCGGTGACATCGGGGGACCACCCGGTGAGGTCGGTGACGGCCTCGACGACCTGGTCGAACACACCGGTCGAAGGCCCGTCGGCGTCGAGCTGCGCGGTCGCCTCGTACTGCCACTCCACTCCGTCGTCGCTGCACGTCGCCCACCGCCCGCTCGCGTGCACGGGGGACAGTCCCGTCCCTTCCACGGCACGAGCGATCTGCTGCAGCCGCGACCGTGCGTCCTCACGCGTCACCTGCATCGTCTCGAAGTCCATGCCCGCCCCCTCGGCGTCGTTCTGCGGGTTCGCGCACCCGCCGGCCGTCGCAGCCAGCAGAGCGAGCGTGAGTGCGGCGCGGACCGCGTTCTCGCGGCGGCTCACGGGGCCTCACACCCCCAGGCGGCGTCCACGGCGCCCGTGCGCCGCACCGCCAGCACATGATCGCCGACCACAGCGGGCACAGTGCATGAGATGTCCAGCAGGCGTTCCGGCCCGCCCTCGACGAGTTCGATGCCCTGGTCATCGAGCTCGGCGGTGAGTCGCCGCCCGGTTGCGCCGAGGGCACGCTCGGTCACGTGCCAGCCTCGCGCGATGAGGGTGCTCCCCGCGGCTGGCAAGGCGCTGCCGAGGCCCGCAGGGCGCACTACTCGGCCCGCGGCACGCGCGCGGACCGTGCCCGGGACTCCAGGCTCCCACCCGTGGCGCACGGTGGACGGCGGCTCCGTCCCCGCGGCCACGACGGGCCACATCACGTGCAGCAGTCGGCCAGCCGCCTGCCGGACCCCGGCGGCTCGCATCGCCGCGGTCGCCGGATCGATGTCGGGGACAGCGACCGGGACGGCCGCCGCCGCAGGCGGAAGAAGCACGACGGGAATGTCGGGCTGCAGGCGGTGGAACTCGTCGAAGAAGGGCTCCGTCGTCATCGGTGGCTCCGCTCGGTCGGGGCTCGGTCTTCCTCGGGCTCGTCGGACGTGCGCCACCACGGGTCAGTCCGGTGGTCGGCGCGGACCACGTCTGCGTCCAGGCCCGTGACGATGCTCGCCATGTTCGCGAGCGCCTCGCTGTCCGGCTGGTAGTAGCGGGTGTGGTCGGCGATGTTGACCCCCTCGTCGCGGTCGGTGAGCTCGGCCTGGAACCGCTGGGCCCCGAAGTCGTCCTCGGCGGGGTCGTTGCCGAGCCCCACGCCACCGAGCCAGTTCTCGGAGTTGAACCAGCCATTCGAGCCGAGGTATGTCACGTAGTCGGTGCTCGCGCTCCCGACCCAGACGTGCTCGGCGCCCACGCCCAACTGCGCCGCCTCGTTTACCCCGCTGCCCGCGCCAGGCGAGCCGATCAGCACGATGTCGTCGACGTCGAGTCCGACGTCGGTGGCCGCGTGGGCTGTGGTCGTGCTGCCGTAGCTGTGACCCACGACCGTCAGGTGCGGGCGGTCGTCGCCACGGCTGGCGAGGAATCCCGCGACGTCGCGGGCGAGCATCGCGCCGCCATCACGCGCCGAGCCCTCAAGAGCCACCCGACCCGAGTCCCAGTCCGAGGGGGCGTCGTAGCCGACCCAGGCGAGGCTCGCCATCGTGGATCCTGGCGCGGCCCAGCGCGCCTCACGGTAGAGGTTCACCGCGTTGTCGACGTTGCCCCCGAGGCTCCCGGACACGGTGGTGGTCAAGCCGGGGACGTTGATCGCCACGTTGTCCGCCGTGGACATGTCTCCGACGCAGACGAGCGCCCGCCCGTCCCCGGAGAACGCGTAGGGCTCGTAGTCGTAGAGCTGCGCGACCAAGGGCGTCCTGGTCCACGGGTCATCGGTGAGGGCGATCTCCTCGAGCTGATCTCGCACCGCACGGGCGTTGGCCAGAGCGGCGCGCCCTGCTCTGTCGAGAACGCCAGCGCGCTCGCGGGCCTCGAGGTCGGCGAGGTCGCGGTCGAGCAGGGTGCGGTTGGCGGTGTCGCGGGCATCCGCCGGGACGCCGTCGAGCGTCCCGATCACCTCGGGGTACGCGGTCAGCAGCGCAGCCCGCTCGTCGGCCGTCAACGACTCCCACCAGGCGGCCGCCTCGTCGGGGACGAGGCCCGACAACGTGGCGCCGGTGCGTCCGCCCGACTTCTCGAGGGCGCTCGCGAGCGGGTCGCCGGCCGCTGCGGCCATGCGCTGCCGTGCCTGGGACGCGCCTGCGGACAGCGCTCGCAGCGCCACCGCCAGGTCGTCTTCCGCGGCGAGGGAGTCTCGGCGCAGCGTCGCGCTCTCGTGGGCCACGCCGTCGACCTCGCCGCGGAGCCGCAGCGCGGACTGCAGCAGCTCGAGCGCGACGTCCGGGCGGGGCGCGGGCAGGGAGGCTCGCGCCCGCCGCCAGAAGGCGTCGATCTGTCGAGTGAGGTGGGCGGCGGCGTCCGTGAGGCGATCGGCACGGGACAGCAGTACCTCCAGCGTCGCCGCGTAGGAGTCTGCGGCGGTGGCCGCGGCCCGCAGCGCGTCGGCGGCGTCCTCGAACGCTCCGCCGACCGGCCGCACATGCGCGACGAAGCTCGTCGCCGCGGGTCCTGACCAGCCGCGCCCTCTGCCCACCGCGGCGGTGGACGTCGTCACCCAGGAGCCTCTCTCGTCGAGAGCCGCCGCGCTCCGTCGGAGCTGATGAGCCCAGGACCTGGCAGCCCATGGGCTGCCGTCGGGCTGGTAGGTGGCCGCCGGGCGTGCAGGCAGAGACAGGATCATCGTGGCGTCCGCGTGAGGCATGTGGCCGCCGCCCGGGCGTCGACGGCCAGGTAGGCGGCTGACGTCGACACGAGCTCGTGCTGGACAGTGGTCGCGTGGTCGGCCAGCTGGCCGAGCGCTCCCGACCACGCGTTCGTGAACGCCGCGACAGCCGGTCCCACGTGCTCGCACCAGCCTGCGTCACGTTCGACGAGCGCCCGCGCCGTCCCGCGGACCTCGACCGCCGTTTGCCGCCAGCCGGCGGCGAGGGCCTCGAGGCGAGCGTGGTCGACGATGACCTCCCCGTCCACTGGACCTCCCCGCATGCTCTCTCCGGTGAGCCTGCTGGTCAGCGGCCTGGGCGGGAGGCTACAGCAGGCCGCCGCGCAGCGGGCCGGCCGGGGAGGGCTGGTTCTCTAGCGGTCGCGTTGTGCCACCCTGCTCCCATGAGCGGACGTGTCGCCGAGAGAGACGTGGCGGTGCCCGTCAACGCCCAGCGATGGACGGATCTGGCCTTCGCGCACTGGCGGTACGACCAGCGCACGCTGCAGCGGCTCGTCCCGCCAGGGCTCGAGGTGCAGGTGCTGGACGGATCGGCCTGGCTCGGGCTCGTCCCGTTCCGGATGGGCGGGGTGCGGACGCCGCCGCTGCCGCCGGTGCCGGGCTGGTCGGACTTCCCCGAGCTGAACCTGCGCACCTACGTCCGCGGGCGCGACGGCCGGGAGGGCGTGTGGTTCTTCTCGCTCGCGTGCCCGCGCCGGGCGTTCGTCGCCGCGATGCGCGGCGTCGGCCTCCCGTACCAGTTCGCGCGGGCAGAGGTCACGTCCATGAGGCCCGGTCCAGGGTCCGTGCGGGGCACGCGCTACCGCTTCGCCGGGCCGGGCTCCCGTTCGCGCCCCGCGTGGCGGCTCGACGCGCAGGTCGTGGTGGGGGAGCCGCTGAGCGAGGCCGCACGCACGCCGCTGGTCGACGCGCTCACGGCCCGTTGGGCCGCGTACAGCCGCGTCGCCGGGGCGCTATGGCGCATCCCGATCAGCCACGAGCCGTGGCCGCTGCGCGAGGCGGCGATCACCGGGGACCTGGCCGGCCCGATCACCGCGGTCGGGCTTCCCGCTCCCGACGAGGGCCCCCTGGCGCACTACTCGCCAGGCGTGGCCAGCCGTATCGGCCTGCCGACCTCAGCCGGTTGACCTGGCCTGTCCCGGCGTCCGGCTCTGTCAGCCGAGCCCTGCGTCGTGGACGAACCGTGCGATCTGCACCCGGTTCGTCGCATGGAGCTTGCTGAAATGGCTGCCCCCTGGCGATCGGTCTGTGGCGCATCGGACGCCGCGAAGTCGGCTGACCGCTCAGCACGGCAGGGGCCGTCCCGGACGGGGACGGCCCCTGCCGTGCTGTCGGGGTGGGGGACGGCGGGCTCCGCCGGTCCCAGACCCGCGAACGGGCGGTCGTGTCAGCTGGTGCGCGTTCGCCGGGCGCCGCGGCGACGGCGCGTGCCGGTCCGGAGCAGCAGCGCACCCGTGAGCACCAGGAGCAACGCGCCCGTGGCCGCAGCGACGGGGTCCGCTCCCGTCTGGGCGAGCCGGTCGGCCCGAGGCGCCTCAACGGCGCCGCCGCGGCCGGGAGCGGCGTGCGCGGTGTCGTAGCGCAGGACGCTCATGGCCCCGCTGTCGACGCCCACCAGGACGATGTAGTGCTCCCCGGCGTCGAGCGCCACCCCGGTCAGCGTCACCCGACCCGCCGCCACGGCGAATGTGCCGAGGTACGTGGGGTCGGAGTAGACGAACGCGGTGACCGCCGAGTCGCCGGCGGTCCACGGCAGGGTCAGGGTCACGGTTCCCGGGAGCTGGGATCGGTCGAGTCCCGGGACGGCGCCGAACAGGTCCGTGGCGCCGGGGAAGCGCTCGGCGAGTTCCCGGTGGTCGACGCCGGCCTGGACGCGGACGTCCCAGACGGACAGCCGGGCGGGTTCGCTCGGGGTGTGGGCGCCGTCGGTCCAGGTGACCACTGCGCGGTACCAGGAGTCGCCGCCGACGGTGACGGGGACCGAGAGGGCGAGCCCGTCGGAGCCCGGCACGTCGCGCCATGAGGCGGTCGCGCCCGGCTTCGCGGTCGAGGACGTGACCTGCCACCGGACCGACGCCACGGTGCTCGGATCGGCGACCTCGACCGCGAACGTCGCCGTCGCCCCGGGGACGACGGCGAGCCGGTCCGACGGCTGAACGGTGACGGCCTGCACCGGTGGCGTGCGGGCCACGGTGACTGCCAGCACCGCTTCGGTGCGGTTGCCCGCCTGGTCGACCGCGGCGACCCGGACGGTGCGCGGCCCGGCTCCGGCGGCGGCCGGGTCGCGCAGCACCAGGCGGCCTCCCTGCACGGCGAACCGGCCGTTGTCCGTGTCACCCGCGCCGGCGACCAGGATGAACGCGAGCTGCCCAGTCGCGTCCGTAGCCGTCAGCACCCCGACATCGGCGTCCGGGCCGGCGTCGGCGCGGACAGGGGTCGGGTCCAGCGTGGGAGGGGTCGGCGCCGTCAGGTCGATCAGGAGCACCCCGCCTGACACCCAGTCTGGGCTGGTGTTGCCCGCGGCGTCGGTCTGCCGGATCCGCACCGCGCCCGCGGCGTGCGCGCCCTCGGGAAGCACCAGTTGGTCTGCCGTCCCGCCGGACCAGGTCGCCCCGCCGTCGGCGGACCACTCCCAGGCGCCGCCCTGCTCGAGGCCTGACACCTGAACCCGGCCGTCGGATGTCACGCCGTCGGTGGCGCTAGCGCCCGTGTCGCGGACCAGCGCCGCGACGGGCGGGGCGGGGCGGACGCCGTCGACGAGGATGCCGGCCGTCGAGCCCACCGCGTTCAGTGCTGTCACCAGATCGGCCCCGACGGCGGTGCGCAGCGTGCCGCCGTTCGTGGTCAGAGCCCTGACCGAGATCCCGCCCGCGTCCTGCCAGCCGGCCTGAACGGTCACCGCGAAGGTCAGCGTCGTGCCCCCGCTCCCGGACGTGTAGTCCGCGCGTGCGGTGGTGGCGCCGACGACCAGTGCCAGCGACGGCGTGCCCCCGGTGGTGTCGACCTGCACGGCCTCCTGCGTGTTGACCTGGAACTCCAGCACGGCGCCGATCCCGTACAGCCCGTCCGCGGGCACGGAGACCGAGTTCACCGCCGGGAAGGGGGCGCCGATCACCAGTGTCTGCCCGGCGGACGGGGAGACGTTCCCGGCGGCGTCGGTGGCCATGACGACGACCGGGTTCGAGCCGGGGGTGTTCAGCGCGAGCGTGCCCGCCTTGGGGTGCGCGACGGCGAGGTCCACCGTCCACGCGCGGTCGCCCGACGCCGAGGTGGCGTACGTCGCCCCGCCCACGATGAGGGTGATGGTGGCGCCGCTCTCGGCGGTCCCGGTGATCGTGGGCCGGGAGCTGGTGGTGGTGGCGGCGGAGGTGAGCACCGGCGCGGCGGGAACCATCGCGTCGACCGTGTACAGCTCACCGCTGGTGAAGCCGTCCTGGATCGGCCCACCGATCGCCTCACCCCCATCGGTTTTCACGATCCCGGTCCCGCCCTCAACGAGATCGAGGCGCAGCATGCCGTGACCCGTGAGCCTGTTGACGGTGACGTCCCAGGTGTTCCCTGCACCGCTCACGCTGGCGATGTAGCCGCTGACGCTGCCGATGGCGTACAGCCTGAAGTCCCCGGCGTCCACCCCTGTGACCGCGGCGTCGAACGTCACGACGTAAGTCAGCTCCGCGTTAGCCCCGACGATGTCGGGGGCGCCGGCGACGCGCGAGATGCTCATGACGACGGGCGGGCCGGCCGCCACCGCCGGGACGCTCCCGACCAGCGGGATCAGCATGCCGATCACGAGCGCCAGGACCAGGCGGAGCCGGGCCCGCCCAGCGGGCTGGACAGCGGTGCGCTGAGCGCGTGCGGGGCGTACGGGAGCAGGAAACGACATGACCACGACCTTCGCGAGACCGACGGGACGGGGCGGGAGCCTCCGGGGTCGGCCCACGAACGGACCGTGAGGCCCATGGTGGCACGCGTGACCGGGCCCTCCGCATATTTCCCGGCCTCCGCCGACGGGTGAAGTTGTCGGCGTTCCCGCAGTTCAGGGTGGATTTCGCACGATCAGGGGGGGCTTCCTCCCTGCGTCGCGGGGAGGGTGGAGGCCGTGGGGAATGAACTGCCCGCTTCATGGACATGACAAGAGCCCCAGGTCGATGACCTGGGGCTCTGTTGGTGGGCGATACTGGGATCGAACCAGTGACCTCTTCCGTGTCAGGGAAGCGCGCTACCGCTGCGCCAATCGCCCAGATGTGCTGCGAGGTGGAGATGGGATTCGAACCCACGTGGACGGCTTTGCAGGCCGCTGCCTAGCCACTCGGCCACTCCACCATGAGAGCCGGTCCCGTCCGGCGCGCAAGCGCCCCGGACCAAGATCCATCTCCGAGCGGACGACGGGATTCGAACCCGCGACCCTCACCTTGGCAAGGTGATGCTCTACCACTGAGCCACGTCCGCACGACGGTCCCGACGGCTCTCACCGGCGTTTCCCGTGCGTGAGAACAATAGCCGACTCTGAGGGTGGTGGTGTCACCCGGCTCGCCGTTGCCGCCCTGGCCGGCTGCCACCATGCTGGCTGTCACGGTCGGATCCGGCGCGAGCCGGTGGCGCTGGGGAGGCGCTCATGGCACGACGACGTGTGGCGATCGCGGCCGGGCTCGTTGGCGTGGCGCTGCTCATGGCGGCCTGCGCGCCGGGCCCCAACTACGCCGCGGAGGCCGGCGGGGCGGACCCGGCCGGCTTCTGGCTAGGGCTGTGGCAGGGCCTGATCAGCCCGATCGTGTTCGTGGTGTCCCTGTTCACCGACACCGTGAACATCTACGAGGTCGACAACAACGGGAACTGGTACAACTTCGGCTTCCTGCTCGGCGTGTCGTTCGCTTTCGGGGGAGCCGCCGGATCCGGGGGCGCGGGGCGACGTCGGCGTCGGAGGGCGTGAGACCGGGCTCGCAGCGGGCGGGCAGGAATACCGCGGGCTTCGCCGCCCTTGGGTGGACATGAGCTCACCTGTCTCCGTCCACGTGTGGTCCGACATCGCCTGCCCCTGGTGCTTCGTCGGAAAGCGCCGGTTCGAGCGCGCCGTCGCCGATTTCGAGGGCGAGGTCGTCGTCGAGTACCACTCGTTCGAGCTCGCCCCGGACACCCCGGTGGACTTCGAGGGCGACGAGGTCGAGTTCCTGGCGGGGCACAAGGGCATGCCGGTCGAACAGGTCCGGCAGATGCTCGACCAGATGACCGGGCTCGCCGCGGCCGAAGGGCTGGCGTTCGACTTCGGATCGGTGCGCCACACCAAGACCCTGTTGGCCCACCAGGCCTTGCACCACGCCAAGGAGCAGGGCAAGCAGCTGGACCTCGTGGAGAGGTTGTTCAGCGCGTACTTCGAGCAGGGGCGGCACGTCGGGCGCGCCGAGGAGCTCGCCGCGCTGGCCGCGGAGGTCGGCATCGACCCTGTGGACCTGCTCGAGGCCCTCGCCGACGGCCGTCACAGCACGGCGGTGGAGGCGGACATCGCTGCAGCCCGGCAGTTGGGGATCCGCGGCGTGCCGTTCTACGTGATCGACGACCGCTACGGGATCTCGGGAGCGCAGTCGCCAGACGTGTTCCGTTCCGCGCTTGAGCGGGCCGTGGAGGACAGGGCGGCGGCTGGCGGCCAGCCGGAGCAGCCCGAGTCGCCCGTGGCGGGCGCACGGTGAGCGCCCGGCAGGACGGCCAGCCCGCGGGGGCGACGGGGAACGCCCGCGCGGCACGCGAGCCCGCCCCGCGTGGCGCCGTGCCCGCGCTGGCCAGCCTCGCGGCGCTGTCGTTCGAGCCGTGGGGCGATGAGGGTGCGGGCGCGTGCGCCGACGGGGTCTGCGACGTGCCGGACGCGGGAGCCGGCGACCGCTGAGCGGCTCCCGCGTCGGCGCTGGCTAGCCCTCGGCGCGTCGGACGGCCGCACGCGCCTCGAGGATGCTCACGTCGCGCACCGCGCCCTTGTCGGCGGACAGCGCCATCGCGGCGTAGGCGCGCAGGGCAGGGGAGACCACCCGGTCGCGTGACCGCGGCTGGTAGCCGCCGTCCGCCTCAAGACGGGCGCGCCGGGCGGCGAGCACGTCCTCGGGCACGTCGAGGCGGATGGACCGCCGGGGGATGTCGATGACGACGGTGTCGCCGTCCTCGACGAGGGCGATCGTCCCGCCCGCGGCGGCCTCGGGGGAGACGTGGCCGATCGAGAGGCCTGACGTCCCGCCGGAGAACCGGCCGTCGGTGACCAGCGCGCACGCCTTGCCCAGGCCGAGGCCCTTCAGGTACGAGGTCGGGTAGAGCATCTCCTGCATGCCCGGCCCGCCGCGCGGCCCCTCGTAGCGGATGACCACCACGTCGCCGGCCTTGACCCGCTTGGAGAGGATCGCCTCGACCGCGTCGTCCTGGGACTCGACCACGAGCGCGGGGCCGGAGAACGTCCAGATGGACTCGTCGACGCCCGCCGTCTTGACGATGCAGCCGTCCTCGGAGAGGTTCCCGCGGAGCACCGCCAAGCCCCCGTCCACGGAGTACGCGTGCGCGACGTCGCGGATGCAGCCGTTGGCCGCGTCGACGTCGAGCTCATCCCAGCGCGAGGACTGAGAGAACGCCTTGGCGGACCGCTGGCGGCCCGGCCCGGCGTGGAACAGCTCGACGGCCTCCTCTGAGGCGCTGCCGCCGCGCACGTCCCACTCCTTGAGCCAGGACTCGAGCGAGGGGGAGTGCACCGAGTGGACGCCCTCGTGCAGCAGGCCGCCGCGGCGCAGCTCGCCCAGGATCGCGGGGATGCCGCCGGCCCGGTGCACGTCCTCCATGAGGTAGATGCCGTTCGGCGCCACCTTGGACAGGCAGGGCACCTGGCGCGAGCGCGCCTCGATGTCCTCGAGGGTGTAGTCGAGCTCGGCCTCGTGGGCGGCGGCGAGCAGGTGCAGCACCGTGTTCGTCGAGCCGCCCATGGCGATGTCGAGCGCCATGGCGTTGTCGAAGGCGTCGTGCGTGGCGATCGCACGTGGGAGGACGCTCTCGTCGTCCTGCTCGTAGTACCGGCGCGCGATCTCCACCACGGTGCGCCCGGCGTCCTGGTACAGGGCGCGGCGTGCGGTGTGGGTGGCGAGGGTCGAGCCGTTGCCGGGCAAGCCCAGGCCGAGGGCCTCGATCAGGCAGTTCATCGAGTTCGCGGTGAACATCCCCGAGCACGAGCCGCACGTGGGGCACGCGGCCTCCTCGATGCGGTCGATGTCCGCGTCGGAGACTTTGTCGTCCACCGCCTCGGCGATGGCCGTGACCAGGTTCAGGCCGGTGCGCGTCGACCCGTCCGTCAGCGTCGCCGAGCCGCCCTCCATCGGGCCGCCGGAGACGAACACCGTCGGGATGTTGAGCCGCAGGGCGGCCATGAGCATGCCCGGCGTGATCTTGTCGCAGTTCGAGATACACACCAGCGCGTCGGCCCGGTGCGCCTCGACCATGTACTCGACCGAGTCGGCGATCAGGTCGCGGGACGGCAGGGAGTAGAGCATCCCCGCGTGGCCCATGGCGATGCCGTCGTCGACGGCGATGGTGTTGAACTCGCGCGCCACGGCGCCCGCCTCATGGATCGCCTCGGAGACGATGCGGCCGACGGGCTGCAGGTGCGTGTGGCCGGGCACGAACTCGGTGAAGCTGTTCGCGACGGCGATGATCGGCTTGCCGATGTCCTCCCGGGCCACGCCGGCGGCGCGCAGCAGCGCGCGGGCTCCGGCCATGTTCCGGCCGTGGGTGACGGTTCTCGATCGCAACTGTGGCATGTGCACATCTCATCACTCCGACATGGGTGCTGGCGTCACCGACCGGGCGCTGGACACCCGCGTCGGTGGTGGCCGGGACACGGCGACGCGCCCAGGGCGGTCAGACGGCGCCGGTCCCGCGCAGCCGGAGCAGGTCGCCATGAGCCGACGCAGCCTCCGGCCCGAGCGCGACCAGGTAGCGGCGGCCGTCCGACGTCGCGACCTCCACCACCTCGTCGTCACCCGTGCTGATGAGCACACCCTGCTTCCGGTGGCTGCTCTTGACTCCCCAGCCGCCGAAGTCCTCGAAGGGCCGCACCGTCCGCAGCTCGACCGACTCCACGTCCTCCCAGCGGATCGTGCGGCGCCAGAACGGCGCCAGTGCGACGGCCACACGCCTCTCGTCGGCGTAGAGGGCTGCCCCGGTGGCGAACACGATGACCATGAGCAGGACGACCGCGACCCCCACGGCGACCCACTCGGCAGTGGACGACGCCGTCGCGGCGATCACGACGGCCACGATCGCCGGGCCGACGCCGATCATGAGCCGAAGCCCGAGGTGGAACGGGCGGAAGGCGATACGGCGCAATGGGAGGCTCCCGTCGGGTCAGAACGGCATGTCGGTCGTGATCTGCTCCGGGGCGGGCGCCGTCACGGGGGAGCCCGCGCCGAGGTTCGTGACGATGATCGTGGTGACCGAGCCGTTGAGCTCGTGGACCGTCTTCCGGGGGACGTCATCGCCGTCGACCCAGTACGTGAACGTCACGGTGGGCGGCAGGGCGTCCATGCCCTCCTCGAGCATGTCGCTGGCGGCCTCGGCGGAGAACTTGGCCGTGTCCAGCACCACCTCGTAGGCCTGCACCTCGACGCCGTCGAGCACCTCGGGGGAGCCGACCGGCGTGACGCTCACCACCGCCTGCTCGGTCCCCTCGAAGCCCGACTCCATGACGGCGTCGTCGAGCCCGCCGAACGCCGATGCCAGCTCGTTCGATGGGTCGTCGGGGTCGAGCTGGAGGAAGAGGTCGCCGGTCAGCATGGCCATCTTGAGGAACAACGCGCCGTCCACGAAGCGCAGCTCGAGCGCGCCGAGCTCCGAGTCTGAGATGACCATCGCGATGTTCTGCTTGCCGCCGGCGAGGTCGGCGGACCCGGTGATCTCCATCGGTGTGGCGCCCGTGACGGACAGGGCGACGTCGTAGCTCGTGAGCGCGGCCTCAGCCGCGGTCAGGCGCGCGATGACGTTCTCCGGAGTCAGCGGCTCGACGGTCGGCGTCGGCGTCGGCGTCGGGGTGGGGGTCTCCGCCTGTGTCCGGCTGGGCTTAGGTGACTCACTGGCGGCCGGCGACCCGCCGCCACAGGCGGCCAGGCTCCCGGCGAGGAGGAGGGCGAGGGGCAGCGCGAGGAGACGGTCAGCAGGCACGGTGGACACACCTTCACGACGCCGCTGCTGCAGGCGGGGGTCCCGGTCGGGCGGAGCGGCACGTCGCGCGACGCGCACAGTGTGCTCGCCTGTGGCGCCCGCTTTGGCCGATGTGATGCGCGTTCACCCGATCGGCTGAGATCGGGCGTGGTGGCGGGGCATCTATTCCGGAACCAGAACAGGCTGCCCCGGCGAGTGCCGGAACAGCCTGTGACCTGCGTGATGCTGGTGGGCGATACTGGGATCGAACCAGTGACCTCTTCCGTGTCAGGGAAGCGCGCTACCGCTGCGCCAATCGCCCAGATGGTGGTGCTGCGAGGTGGAGATGGGATTCGAACCCACGTATACGGCTTTGCAGGCCGCTGCCTCGCCACTCGGCCACTCCACCCTGAGATCGTGAGTCCTCAGCGGTGCACTGGTGCGCCGATCAAGGATCCATCTCCGAGCGGACGACGGGATTCGAACCCGCGACCCTCACCTTGGCAAGGTGATGCTCTACCACTGAGCCACGTCCGCACGACACTTCCGCCGGGCTCTCACCGGCGTTCCGTGTGCGTCCCAGACTCTAACTGACGAGTTCGGCGTGCGTCCAACCGGCCCCCGCAGACGCGCGCCCGCCGTGATGGGTACGGTGGCGCCGTGCCCCTGACCAGCCACTCCACGCCGCCCGAGCGCGACGGGGCCTTGTCGGGCGAGGCGTGGTTCGCCGGCGTCCGCGCGCGGGGGGTAGTCGAGTCCATCGACGTCCTCGCGACCCCCGAGCGGCTGCGTGCTCCCGGCTTCTGGGCGGTCGTCGGGGACTTCGACGGCCCGGTGCGCGCCTGGCGGTTCGCCGACGTCGACCGTTCGTCGCCCGCTGCCGCCGACACCGGGACCGAGGCGTGGGACGGCCCGCCCGCGGGCGCGTGGACCTCCTCGATGAGTCGGCGGGAGTACCGGGACGCTGTGGAGCAGACGCGTGCGGCGATCAAGCAGGGGAGGGTCTACCAGGCGAATATCTGCCGAGTGCTCTCTGCCCCGCTCGCGGGGCGCGACGGCGCGGAGCCCGACGCCCGGGCGTTGTCGGCGGTGCTCGCCCGCGGCAACCCGGCGCCGTACGCGGGCGGCGTCCACGTGCCGCACGGCGCGGGGCAGCGCCCCGTCTGGGTCGTCACGGCGTCGCCCGAGCTGTTCCTGCGCGTCGACGGGGGAGCGGTCGCCTCCGCGCCCATCAAGGGGACGGCCGAGCACCCCGACGCCTTGCAGGCCAAGGACCGCGCGGAGAACGTCATGATCACCGACCTGGTGCGCAACGACCTGCAGCGCGTGTGTGAGCCCGGCACCGTGGAGGTCGTCGACTTGTTGGCCGTCGAGGCGCATCCGGGCCTGGTGCACCTGGTCTCAACCGTGCAGGGGGCCCTCCGGCCGGAAGTGGCCGCCTCGCCACGGCTGTGGGCCCATCTGCTGGGGGCCGCCTACCCGCCCGCCTCTGTCTCCGGCGCCCCGAAGAGCTCGGCGCTGCAGGTCATCGCCGAGCTCGAGCGCGCCCGCCGTGGGCCCTACTGCGGCGTCGTCGGGTGGGTCGACGTGGCTGAGGACGGCGCGGCACGCGCCGAGCTGGCGGTGGGCATCCGCACGTTCTGGTGGTCGCCGGACGGTGCGCGTGGCGGGGAGTTGCGGTTCGGGACGGGCGCCGGCATCACGTGGGGCAGCGACCCGCAGGCCGAGTGGGACGAGACCGAGCTCAAGGCGCGCCGGCTGGTCGCCCTCGCGTCGTCGCCCCGCTGAGGCACGCCGCGGACCCGATCCTGCCGCGCACGCCACACGGGCCGCCGCGCGGCGCCACACTGGCCCTCATGAGCGAGCCGACGCGTCCGGTGATCTGGTCCGAGGGGCGCCTGCTGGGCCCCGACGAGCCGCTGGTGACAGCCGTGGACCACGGCCTGACCGTGGGGGACGGGGTCTTCGAGACCTGCGGCGTCGTGCGCGGCCAGGCGTTCGCGCTGACCCGGCACCTGCGGCGGTTGGCGCGCTCGGCACGAGGCCTCGGCCTGCCGGCGCCGGACGAGGCGGCGGTCCGCGCAGGCGTCGAGGCGGTGCTCGCCGCCAGCGGCCCGGACATCGGGCGCGTCAGGATCACCGTGACCGGCGGCCCTGGGCCCCTCGGCTCGCAGCGATTCGCCCCCGAGCAGGCCCACCCGACCGTGATCGTCCTCGGCGGCCCGGCGCCCCGCTCCCCGGTGGCGCGTGTCGCGCGCGTGCCGTGGGTGCGCAACGAGCGCTCGGCCGTCGCCGGGCTCAAGACCACCTCGTACGCGGAGAACGTCGTCGCGCTGGCGGAGGCCTACCGCCAGGGCGCCGACGAGGCGTTGCTCGCGAACACGATCGGCGAGCTCTGCGAGGGGACGGGCTCCAACGTGTTCGTGGAGCGTGACGGCGAGCTCCTCACCCCGCCGTTGTCGAGCGGCTGCCTGGCGGGCATCACGCGCGAGCTGCTGCTCGAGTGGTCCGCCGCGGAGGGCCTGCCGGCGCGCGAGGCCGCCCCGGGAGAGCTGGCCTACGCGGTGCTCGACGACGTGGTCGCAGGCCGGGCCGGGCTGGCCCTCAGCGGGTCGGTCCGCAACGTGTCGCCGGTGGTCGCGGTGGACGGGCGGCCGGTCGAGGCGGGTGCGCTCAGCGAGGCGGCGAGGAGGCTCTTCGAGGAGCGGATGGCGCAGGACGTCGACCCGTGAGCGATCCGCGAGCCTCGATCGCCTAGACGTCCACGAGGGTGACCCGCACGTGGGCGGTGTCGCCGATGTCGAGGCCCTCGGCCTTCCGCACCGCCTTCTTGACCGGCAGCACGTAGCCGCCCCGTCCGCCGTCGGGGAAGATCGACGTCCGCCAGCTCGTGCCGCCGATCGTCACGTCCACCCGCAGCGAGCCGAACCCGCGCGCGTACCGGTCGGCGACGTCCGCGATCTCGTCGGAGGCTTCTGCGGGCAGGGTCACGAAGGTCCACGTCTCGGTCCGCCGGGCCTCCCAGACCCAGACGGCGGCGTCGAACTCGTACGTCATGCTGCCCCCCGGTGTCGAGCTTTGATCTGGACGGGCACGCGACAGGCCGGCCACCTGAGCGGGTGGCCGGCCTGCGGCGAAGTGCGGGAGTCGCCCTCTCAGGCGGTCAGGAGCGCGGCGATGAGCGCGGAGATCTCGCTCTCCATGCGATCGCTCTCCGAGCCGAGGGGCACGAGGGCCTGGGTGGCGGCGAGGAAGCGCTCGAAGGGCTCGGCGGGAGTCGCGAGCAGCGCGCTGCCCTCGACGCCGCTGAGCGAGAGGAGCGCGTAGTCGGGGTCCTCGTCCCGCCACACCTGCACGTCGCCGGTTCCGGCGGGGGCGTCGCTCCGCGCCAGCATCCCCTGTACGAGGAGCTCGCGGCCGAGCAGCCAGGTGGACATGGTGTGAGGGCCGGTGAAGACAGCGCGAACCGTGTACGGGTCGGCTATCCGGAATGAGATCTCTGCGGTCACCGGGATCACGCTCGCGTCGGAGCTGATCAACTGCATGGTGACGACCTCGACGACGTCAAATGACTGCTGCGTCACCGGAGTCCTCCTGATTCGCACGGGAGTGGAGATGCCATCATGGCAGTGGGAGGCGGCTTCGTGGGGATATTCGTCCCAGAGTTCACCCATCAGGCCCTGAGACGGGTCCAGTTCGGAATATCGCCCAACGTTGGGTAGCATTCTCGACGTCAACCACGGTGGACGGCCTGCGGGTCGTGCTCTCGTGACGACGGGCGATTGGCTCAGTGGTAGAGCGCCTCGTTCACACCGAGGAGGTCACTGGTTCGAACCCAGTATCGCCCACCATCGTTTGCGCAGGTCAGAGG
Organism: Cellulomonas chengniuliangii; assembly: GCF_024508335.1. Lineage (NCBI taxonomy): Bacteria > Bacillati > Actinomycetota > Actinomycetes > Micrococcales > Cellulomonadaceae > Cellulomonas > Cellulomonas chengniuliangii. Next base: position 1,654,726 of record NZ_CP101988.1, read on the forward strand.
CCGGTTCCCGAGTGCGGGGACCGGCCTTCGCGCTTCCCGGGACACCCGGGCGAGGTCAGGCATCGGACGCCTCAAGCGTGGGGGCCTCGGCGGGTGTCGCCGACGACGCGGGCGTCGGAGCCGCGAGCGAGGCGAGCAGCAGGTCGTCGCGCCGTCCCAGGGGTGGACGTCGTGCCGGGCCCACAGCCCTGCGGAAGGCCTCGCTCGCGACCGAGAGCTCCCCGACGATCTGGACGACTCGCGGGTCGCCGACGTCTGCGCCCGCCGACTGGTGGAATGCGGCCACCATGCCGCCCTGCGCCTTCTCGGAGTCGGGGCACAGGGCGGCCTCGGCCGGGTCCAAGAACACAGTGCGCAACCAGCTCTCGCCGACGCGGATGTTGGGCGAGATCGCTGTGACGAGCTCGTTGGCCACATGCGGGCCGTACGCGTCGGCGGTGTCGATGTGGGTGACCCCGAGCTCGACCGCCTCTCGGATCACCCGGATGGCCTGGTCGCGGTCACGGGGCGGCCCCATCACCCCGGGGCCCGTGAGCTGCATCGCGCCGTAGCCGGTGCGGGTGACGACCAGGTCGTCGCCGAGCCCTTGCGGCTGCTGCTCGGCTCGGACGCGCACGCGTACGCCCCCGCGAAGGTGGACCTGCTCCGTGACACGCTCGGGCGGTCCCGCCTGAGCGCCGTGGCCACCGACTTCGCGATGGCCTAGTGGGCCCCACGGAGGCTTGGCGGGCATCGCGGCCCGCCGTGCTCCGGCCCCCGGCTGGCGGTGGCGCAGGGCTCTAGGGCGCCCCGCCGGACGGGTCGGGCGCCAGGCTCGGTAGCATCGGGGGTGCGCCCGCCGCATCGGCAGGCCTGAACTGAGGAGATCGCACCCGTGCCCGAGGACATCACCCTGACCGTCGACGGAACGAGCACCACGGTCGAGGCGGGCACCACGGGCGCCGACCTGTTCGGCGCCCGGCGCGAGGTGGTCGTAGTCCGCGTCGACGGCGAGCTGCGCGACCTGTCGCTGCCGCTGCCGGACGGCGCCGTGGTCGAGGCCGTGACGATCGACTCGCCCGACGGGCTGTCCGTGCTGCGCCACTCGGCCGCGCACGTGCTCGCGCAGGCCGTGCAGGAGGTCAACCCGCAGGCGAAGCTCGGCATCGGCCCGCCGATCACCGACGGGTTCTACTACGACTTCGACGTCGAGACCCCGTTCACGCCCGAGGACCTCAAGGCCCTCGAGAAGGTCATGCAGCGGATCGTCAAGGAAGGTCAGACGTTCCGCCGCTGGGACGTGACCGAGGACGAGGCGCGCGAGGCGCTGGCCGACGAGCCGTACAAGCTCGAACTGATCGGGCTCAAGGGCACCGCGGCGGAGGCCGGCGAGGGCGCGAGCGTCGAGGTGGGCCTGGGCGGGCTGAGCATCTACCAGAACGTCCGCCGCAACGGCGACGTCGCCTGGCAGGACCTGTGCCGCGGCCCCCACCTGCCCAGCACCAAGCTCATCGCGAACGGGTTCCAGCTCACGCGATCGGCCGCCGCCTACTGGCGCGGGTCCGAGAAGAACCCGCAACTGCAGCGCGTGTACGGCACGGCGTGGCCCACCAAGGACGAGCTCAAGGCGTACCTCGAGCGCCTGGCCGAGGCCGAGCGCCGCGACCACCGCCGGATCGGCGCGGAGCTCGACCTGTTCTCGTTCCCCGACGAGCTGGGATCCGGCCTGCCGGTGTTCCACCCCAAGGGCGGCATCATCCGCAATGAGATGGAGGACTACTCGCGCCGGAAGCACATCGAGGCCGGGTACTCGTTCGTCAACACCCCGCACATCACGAAGGGGGCGCTCTACGAGGAGTCCGGCCACCTGGACTGGTACCGGGACGGCATGTTCCCCCCGATGCACGTGGACGCCGAGCTCAACGACGACGGCACGGTCCGCAAGCCCGGCCAGGACTACTACCTCAAGCCGATGAACTGCCCGATGCACAACTTGATCTTCCGGTCACGTGGGCGCTCCTACCGTGAGCTGCCGCTGCGGCTGTTCGAGTTCGGCTCGGTGTACCGGTACGAGAAGTCGGGTGTCATCCACGGCCTGACGCGCGTGCGCGGCATGACGCAGGACGACGCGCACATCTACTGCACCCGCGAGCAGATGAAGGACGAGCTCACGACGACGCTGCAGTTCGTGCTGGACCTGCTCAAGGACTACGGGCTCGACGACTTCTACCTCGAGCTCTCGACCCGCAACCCCGAGAAGTCGGTGGGCTCGGAGGAGGTGTGGGACGAGGCGACCCGCACCCTCGCCGAGGTCGCGGAGGCGTCCGGCCTCGAGCTCGTGCCCGACCCAGGCGGCGCCGCGTTCTACGGCCCGAAGATCTCGGTGCAGGCCAAGGACGCGATCGGCCGCACCTGGCAGATGTCCACCATCCAGCTCGACTTCAACCTGCCCGAGCGCTTCGACCTCGAGTACACCGCCGCGGACGGCTCCCGTCAGCGCCCGGTGATGATCCACCGCGCGCTGTTCGGCTCGATCGAGCGGTTCTTCGGTGTGCTGACCGAGCACTACGCGGGGGCGTTCCCCGCCTGGCTCGCGCCCGTGCAGGTGCTGGCCGTGCCCGTCGCCGAGCCGTTCAACGACTACCTCGCCGACGTCGTGGCCCAGCTGCGGGCGCAGGGCGTCCGAGCCGAGCTGGACACCGGCGACGAGCGCTTCGGCAAGAAGATCCGCAACGCCAGCACCCAGAAGATCCCCTTCGTGCTGATCGCCGGGGGCGACGACGTGGACGCGGGCGCCGTGTCGTTCCGCTACCGCGACGGGCGCCAGGAGAACGGGGTGCCGGTGGCCGAGGCCGTCGAGCGCGTCGTCGCGGCCGTGCGCGACCGCGTCCAGGTCTGAGCCCGCGGTGAGCGACGACGAGCACCGGCTCCAGGTGGAGGACGGCGACGACCACGCGGGGGTCCCGGACGGGTTCCAGCGGCTGTGGACCCCGCACCGCATGGCGTACATCGGCGGCGAGAACAAGCCGTCGGACTCCGGGGCGGGCGATGGGTGCCCGTTCTGCCGTGCTCCGGGCCTGAGCGACGACGAGGGCCTGATCGTCGCCCGCGGCGGCGCGGCGTACGTGGTGCTCAACCTCTACCCGTACAACTCGGGGCATCTGCTGGTGTGCCCGTACCGCCACGTGGCCGACTACACCGACCTCACGCCCGAGGAGGTCGCCGAGGTCGCCGAGCTCACCCGCACGTCGATGCGCGTTCTGCGCGAGGTGTACGGTCCGGACGGCTTCAACCTCGGCATGAACCAGGGGCACGTCGCGGGGGCCGGCATCGCCGCGCACCTGCACCAGCACGTGGTGCCGCGGTGGGGCGGGGACTCGAACTTCCTGCCGATCGTGGCGCGCACCCGCGCGCTGCCGGAGATCTTGAGCGACACCAGGGCGCGCCTCGCCGCAGCGTGGCCGTCTGACCAGAGGGGATGATCGAGGCGTGCTGAACCGACTGCGGGGGTTCATGACGCGGGTCATGACGCCCCTGGCTGACGCCCTGCTCAAGCGGGGCGTCTCCCCAGACGCCGTGACGATCGCCGGCACGGTCGCCGTGGTGGTGGTGGCGCTGTGGCTGTACCCGACCGGCCACCTGCTCGTCGCCACGCTGCTGATCGCGGCGTTCGCGCTCACCGACTCGCTGGACGGGGTGATGGCCCGCCGTGCTGGCCGCTCGAGCAGCTGGGGCGCCTTCCTCGACTCGACGCTGGACCGGCTCGCGGACGCCGCGATCTTCTCCGGTCTGGTCCTGTGGTTCTTCGGCCGGGGCGACGACGCGCTGGCGGGCGGCCTCGCACTGGCCTGCCTGGTGCTGGGCTCGGTGGTGCCGTACGCGAGGGCCAGGGCCGAAGGCTTGGGCATGACCGCGTCGGTGGGCATAGCCGAGCGCGCGGACCGCCTCGCCGCGGTGCTCACCGCGACGGCGCTCGTCGGGGTGGGGCTGCCGTCGGTGATCCTCACCGTGGTGCTCGGCCTCCTCGCCGTCGCCTCCGCGATCACCGTCGTCCAACGCATGGCGACGGTGCGCGCCCAGGTCAGGGCGGCCTCATGAGGGACGTCACGGCGCCGCTGATCACCTGGTGCTGGCGGACGGCGGGCAAGGCCCCCGAGGGCCTTCTGCGCGTGGCGAGCGCCGTGGGCGCCGACGCCGTCTGGCTGCTGCACGGCGCCGGGGTGCGCCGCCTTGAGAGCAACCTCCGGCGCGTGCGCCCCCACGCCTCGCCGCGTGAGCTGCGCCGGTTGAGCCGGGCTGGCATGCGCTCGTACTTCCGATACTTCGCGGAGGCCTTCTCCCTGAGCCGGGTCACTCCCGAGCAGGTGGCCGCCCGTGTGCGGCCCGTGGGCATGGAGCCCATCGAGCGCGAGCTCGACGCGGACCGTCCCGTCGTCCTGGCCCTAGGGCACATGGGCAACTGGGACCTCGCCGGCGCGTGGGGGACCGTGCGGCTGGGGCCGGTGACCACGGTCGCCGAGCGGCTCCAGCCGGAGGAGCTGTTCCAGGAGTTCATGGACTTCCGGCGAGGGCTCGGGCTGACGATCATCCCGCTCGACGCCGACGGCGGGGTGTTCCGCCAGCTGCTCCGCGCGGCCCGCGGCCAGCGCGCGATCATCCCCCTGCTCGCGGACCGCGACCTGTCCGCCCGCGGCGGGGTCGAGGTCGACCTGTTCGGGGAGCGCGCGCGGGTGGCCGCCGGGCCGGCGTCGCTCGCGATCGCCACGGGGGCGCCGCTCGCTGCCGTCACCGTGTCCTACGAGCGCCTCCGCGGTGAGCGCCGCCGCGCGGCGGCGTCGCCCTGGGGGATCGTCGTGGAGTTCCACCCCGTGGCGCCCGTGCCCGCGCAGGGCTCCAGCGCGGAGAAGGTCGCGGCGATGACCCAGGCGTGGGTCGACCAGCTCGCCGACGGCATCGCGCGAGCCCCGCAGGACTGGCACATGCTGCAGCGGGTCTTCGTCAGCGACCTCGACCCGGAGCGGTACGCCGCGACCCAGGCGGCAGACAGCGCGGCACGCGCCAGCACGCAGGACCCCGCATGAGCGCCCCCGCCGAGGCGGTCCCGGGCTCGCGGCCGCTGCGGATCGGCATCGTCTGCCCGTACTCCTTCGACGTGCCCGGTGGCGTCCAGTTCCACGTGCGGGACCTGGCCGAGGCGCTGATCGCCCGCGGGCACGAGGTGTCGGTGCTCGCCCCCGCGGACGACGAGACCCCCATCGCGCCGTACATGACGGCGGCCGGCCGTGCGGTGCCGGTGCGCTACAACGGGGCTGTCGCCCGCCTGACCTTCGGGCCCGTCACCGCGGCGCGGGTGCGGCGGTGGCTCGCGGCGGGGGAGTTCGACGTGCTGCACCTGCACGAGCCGGTGACGCCGAGCCTCGGCATGCTCGCGCTGTGGATCGCCGACGGGCCCATCGTCGCGACGTTCCACACGGCGTTGCTGCGCTCCCGCCCCCTGCAGCTGGCCTACCCCCTGGTGCGGCAGTCGCTCGAGAAGATCGGCGCCCGGATCGCCGTCTCCGAGGACGCCCGGCGCACGCTCGTGGAGCACCTCGGCGGCGACGCGGTGGTGATCCCCAACGGCGTGTACGTCGACACGTTCGCGGAGGCGAAGCCCGACGACCGCTGGGTGGGCACCGCCGAGGCCCCGACCGTGGCGTTCCTCGGCCGCCTGGACGAGGCGCGCAAGGGCCTCGCGGTGCTGCTCAGCGCGGTGCCGGAGATCCTCCGCCGTCGGCCGGGCACGCGCTTCCTCGTGGCGGGCCGCGGCGAGACCGGGCCTGATGACGTGCGCGCCCTGATCGGCGACGAGGCGGCCCGTGCCGTCGAGTTCCTCGGGGAGATCACCGACGAGGAGAAGGCCCAACTGCTCTCGTCCGTGGACGTGTACTGCGCCCCGCAGACGGGCGGGGAGAGCTTCGGCATCGTGCTCGTCGAGGCGATGAGCGCCGGCGCGGCGGTGGTCGCGAGCGACCTCGGGGCCTTCCGGCGCGTGCTGGCGGAGGGCGAGGCGGGCGTGCTGTTCCGCACCGGCGACTCGCAGGATCTGGCGCGCACGATGGTGCGCGTGCTGGGGGACGAGGACGAGCGGCGCGGTTTGGTGGCGAGGGCCGCTGAGGCGGTGCGCCGCTACGACTGGTCCTCGGTGACGCACGAGGTGCTGACGGTGTACGAGATGGTCGTCGAGGGACGCGACACGCCCGTGGTCGAGGACCCGTCCTCGCGCAGGGGAGCCCGGATGCTCGAGCGGCGCCGCGCGCGAGGGGAGTCCCGATGAGCTGGTCTGAGGCCGCGGTGCTCGTCGCCGCGCTGATCGCGTTGGCTGTGTGGTGGGTGTGGGTGGCCGCCTCCCGCCTCGACCGCCTGCACCGCAAGGTGGCGGCGTCGCTCGCGGTGGTGGACGCGCAGCTGCTGCGCCGCGCGTCGGCGGCGTCGCAGCTCGCGGCGTCGGGGCTGATGGACCCGGTGAGCTCGCTGCTCGTCGGCGAGGCCGCTTGGCGCGCGATGGTCGCGGGCGGCCAGGACGTCCCTGCCCTGACGACCCTGCCCCTCGAGCTGGACGGAGGTGCGGCGGCGAGGGTCCACGGCGCCGATCCGCACGCTCAGGCCGACCGTGGGATGGCCGAGAGCGAGCTGTCGGCGACGTTGCGCACTGTGCTCGACGACCCCGAAGAGGTCGCGGAGCTGCGCGAGGAGCCTGTCGGCAAAGAGCTGCTCGACGCCCTCGCGACCGCCTGGTACCGCGTGCAGCTCGCGCGAAGGTTCCACAACGAGGCGGTCGCGCAGACCCAACGGCTGCGCCGCGGATGGGCCGTGCGGATGCTGCGTCTCGCCGGCAGCGCCGCCTTGCCGCAGACCCTCGAGCTCGACGACGCCTGGCCCGACGCGCTCGGCAGGCCCGGGCTTCCCGCGGCGCCTACAGGGCGGACACCCTCCGCCGGCTGACAGGCCCGTGACTAGCATGGGCGGCGAAGCGCGCAAGCGCTCATCCTCTCGTCCACCACCTGATCTGCGAGGCCAGTGTGACCAGTGACTTCAGCACGTCCGCCGCAACTGCCTCCATGGAATCGGCCGTGGGCACCGCCCGCGTCAAGCGCGGCATGGCCGAGATGCTCAAGGGCGGCGTGATCATGGACGTCGTCAACGCCGAGCAGGCCAAGATCGCCGAGGACGCCGGAGCGGTTGCCGTCATGGCCCTCGAGCGGGTCCCCGCCGACATCCGCTCGCAGGGCGGGGTGGCGCGGATGAGCGACCCCGACTTGATCGACGGCATCATCGCCGCCGTCTCGATCCCCGTGATGGCGAAGGCCCGCATCGGCCACTTCGTCGAGGCGCAGGTCCTCGAGAGCCTCGGGGTGGACTACGTCGACGAGTCCGAGGTCCTGACGCCGGCCGACTACGAGCACCACATCGACAAGTGGGCCTTCACCGTGCCGTTCGTGTGCGGGGCGACGAACCTGGGCGAGGCGCTGCGCCGGATCACCGAGGGCGCCGCCATGATCCGCTCGAAGGGCGAGGCCGGCACGGGCGACGTCTCGAACGCGACGACCCACATGCGGACGCTGCGCGACCAGATCCGTCGGTTGACCTCGCTGCCGGAGGACGAGCTCTTCGTCGCCGCCAAGGAGTTGCAAGCGCCCTACGACCTGGTCAAGGAGGTCGCCCGCACCGGCAAGCTGCCCGTCGTGCTGTTCACGGCCGGCGGCATCGCCACGCCCTCCGACGCCGCGATGATGATGCAGCTCGGCGCCGAGGGCGTGTTCGTCGGATCGGGCATCTTCAAGTCGGGCAACCCGGCGGACCGCGCGGCGGCCATCGTCAAGGCGACCACGTTCTACGACGACCCGGCCGTGATCGCCAAGGTCTCCCGTGGGCTGGGCGAGGCCATGGTCGGGATCAACGTCGACGACGTGCCCGTGGGGCACCGCTTGGCCGAGCGCGGCTGGTGACGGACGCGGATCGCGGCCCGGTCCACGCCCTGGGCCCTGACTGGGTCCTGGGCGAGGACGGGCTGCGCTTCCGGCGGGCGGCGCGCGTGATCCTGCTCGACCAGCGCGACCGCGTGCTGCTGGTGCGCGGTCATGACGCGGACCAGCCGAGCCGGAGCTGGTGGTTCACCGTCGGGGGCGGCATCGACGCGGGGGAGGATTCCCGCGCGGCCGCCGTCCGCGAGGTGCGCGAGGAGACGGGGCTGGTACTGCGGCCCGAGCAGCTGGTGGGTCCGGTGTTCACCCGCTCCGCCGTGTTCGACTTCGTGGCCGAGCACTGCCGGCAGGACGAGGACATCTACGTGGCGCGCCTCGACGCGGGGGCCGCGGCGGAGGCTGCCGCGTTGAGCCGTGCGGGCTGGACCGACCTCGAGCGCGACGTCATCGACGAGCTCCGTTGGTGGGACCTCGAGGACCTCGCCCGGGAAGAGCTCGAGGTGTTCCCCGAAGGGCTCGCGGGACTGGTGCGCAGCCTGCTGCCGGGGTGGGACGGCCGCACACGGCGCCTGGGGCTGGGCGCCGCGTAAGCGCTCGCATCGTGGTCTTCTCGGTCTCACTCGGTGAATCACCGCAGTGACGCCGCAGGCTGGGGTTACCGTGCGGTACGTGCCGTCAAACATCTCTCCAGTCCTCCGGATGCAGCGCAGCGGCATCCGGCACCTCATGGAGCTCGCGATGCTGGACCCCACCGCCATCAGGCTGGAGCTCGGCGAGCCCGACGTGCCGACCCCTCCCCACGTGGTGGAGGCCGCGGCCCAGGACGCCCGCGACGGGCACACCGGCTACACCTCGAGCATCGGATCTCTCGAGCTGCGCACCGCGCTCGCGCAGAAGGTCGGCGAGTCCAACGGGCTGGCCGTCGGCGCGGACGACGTGGTGGTCACCCACGGGGCGATGCACGGCCTCGCGATGGCCATCAACGCCACCATGGGACCGGGCGACGAGATGCTCGTGCCCGACCCGGAGTTCCCGAACTGGCGTATGGCCGCAGCGGCCGTGGGCGTGGACGTGAGCACCTACCCCGCGCGCGCCGAGGCTGGCTTCGTGCCCACTCTCGCGGACATCGAGGCGGCGATCACGCCCCGCACCAAGGTCATCCTCGTCAACTCGCCCAACAACCCCACAGGCGCCATGTACCCGGCGGAGGTGCTGGCCGGCATCGTGGACATCGCGCGTCGGCACGACCTGTGGGTGTTCTCCGACGAGTGCTACGAGGCGATCACGTTCGGCGCCGAGCACGTGAGCCCGGCCTCGTTCGACACCGACGGCCGCGTCGTCACGTTCTTCACCTTCTCCAAGACGTACGCCATGACCGGCTGGCGGCTCGGCTACGTGGTCACCCGCGACCCGTCTGTGCACGACCTGCTGGGCCAGGTGGCCGAGGCCACCGTCGCGTGCCCGTCGACGGTGAGCCAGCGGGCGGCCCTGGCGGCCCTGCGCGGCTCCCAGGAGGACGTCGTGCGGGCGGTCGCCTCCTACCGCCGCCGCCGGGACGCCGCCGTCGCACTGCTCGACACCCGGGGCATCCCCTACGTGATGCCCGAGGGCGCCTTCTACCTGATGGTCGACGTGTCCCGGGCCACCCCGGACAGCGAGGAGTTCGCCCTCGCGCTGCTCCGCGACCGCCACGTGTCGGTGTCGCCAGGCTCCGCGTTCGGCGCGGGCGGCGAGGGCATGGTCCGGGTCTCCCTCGCCTCGGACGAGGCCGCGATCCTGGCCGGCCTGGGCCGGCTCGCGGACTACGTCGACGCATGGCAGGCAGAGCGTGAGGCCGCGGTCATCGCAGTGGGGACGTCCGCGCAGCTCGGCTGAGGCAGGCCCTAGGATCTGCTGCCGTGACGGCGACGATCGGGATCTTGGCACTGCAAGGTGATGTGCGCGAGCACGCCGCCGCCCTGGCGGCCGCCGGCGCGCGCGCCGTGCCCGTCCGCCGCGTGGCCGAGCTGGACGCGATCGACGGCTTGGTGATCCCGGGCGGCGAGTCCACCACGATCGACAAGCTGCTGCGCGCCTTCGACCTGTTCGAGCCGCTGCGGGACCGACTCCGCGGCGGGCTGCCGGCGTACGGGTCGTGCGCGGGGATGATCTTGCTCGCCGACCGGATCCTGGGCGGCGCCGCCGGCCAGCAGGTGCTCGGCGGGCTCGACATCACGGTGCGGCGCAACGCCTTCGGCCGCCAGGTCGACTCGTTCGAGACAGACCTGGTCATCGACGGCATCGAGGACAGCGCGACGTCCCCGCTGCACGCGGTCTTCATCCGCGCGCCGTGGGTCGAGGAGGTCGGTCCCGCGGCCGAGGTGCTCGGGCGCGTCGACACAGGGCCTGCCGCCGGTAGGATCGTCGCGGTGCGCCAGGGCCCACTGCTCGCGACCTCCTTCCATCCGGAGGTCACCGGCGACGCGCGGGTGCATCGACTGTTCGTGCAGATCGTCCGCGACAGCCTCTGACCCCGCCCGTCGCGGCGCTGATCGGGCTTCGTGGGCGGAGACGAAGGGGTAGCGATGTCGGGTCACTCCAAGTGGGCCACCACCAAGCACAAGAAGGCCGTCGTCGACGCCAAGCGGAGCAAGCTCTTCGCGAAGCTGATCAAGAACATCGAGGTGGCCGCCCGCACGGGCGGCGGTGACGTCGCGGGCAACCCGACGCTCTTCGACGCGATCCAGAAGGCGAAGCGGACCTCGGTCCCCATCGACAACATCAACCGCGCCGTCAAGCGCGGCTCCGGCCAGGAGGCCGGCGGCGCCGACTACGAGACGATCATGTACGAGGGCTACGGCCCCGGCGGCATCGCGGTGCTCGTGGAGTGCCTCACCGACAACCGCAACCGGGCGGCGTCCGACGTGCGCGTGGCGTTCACCCGCAACGGCGGCCAGATGGCCGACCCTGGCTCGGTGTCGTACCTGTTCTCCCGCCGTGGCGTCGTCATGGTGCCCAAGGAGGGCACGGACGAGGACTCCGTGATGGAGGCCGCGCTCGACGCCGGCGTCGAGGAGGTCAACGACTTCGGCGACTCGTTCGAGGTGCTCTCCGCCGCGACCGACCTGGTGCCCGTGCGCACGGCGCTCCAGGAGGCCGGTATCGAGTACGACTCGGCGGACGTCGTGTTCTACCCGTCGATGCAGATCGAGGTCGACGTCGAGGGCGTGCGCAAGATCATGCGCCTGATCGACGCGCTCGAGGACTCGGACGACGTGCAGAACGTGTACGCCAACTTCGACGCCTCCGACGAGGTCATGGCGGAGCTCGACGCCGAGTGAGCCGTCTGGGCGCGCCGGGCGGGCCTGCCGCCCGGCGGCCCGGCGGGCTGGGAGACTGAGCGCGTGCGCGTGCTCGGAGTCGACCCCGGCCTGACCCGCTGCGGCCTGGGCGTCGTCGACGGGCTTCCCGGGCGGAAGGCGCGCATGGTCGCCGTGGGCGTGGCGCGCTCGGACGCCTCCCACCAGATCGACCAGCGCCTGCTGGCCATCTCGGTGCAGCTCGACGAGTGGATCGAGGAGCACGCCCCGGACACGGTGGCCATCGAGCGCGTCTTCGCGCAGCACAACGTCAGCACCGTGATGGGCACCGCGCAGGTGGCGGGGCTCGCGATGCTCGCGGCGGCGCGCCGTCGCATCCCCGTGGCGCTGCACACCCCCAGCGAGGTGAAGGCCGCGGTCACGGGCAGTGGGCGCGCCGACAAGGCGCAGGTCCAGGTCATGGTGCAGCGGCTCCTCGCGCTCGACGAGCTGCCGCGCCCGGCGGACGCGGCCGACGCCCTCGCCCTGGCGATTTGCCACCTGTGGCGGCCCGCTGGCGCGCTCGGGGCCCCGCAGCGGGCTCCTGGGTCGATGACGGCGGCGCAGCGAGCCTGGGCGGCTGCCGAGCAGGCCGCGCGAGCCCGCGGCTGACCGCCCGCGCACGGGCTGCCGCGGCTGGCGGTCGCGTGTCGTTCGTACAGGTGTTCGTGCGCATGGGATAGTTCTGTCGGGCGCGCGTCGGTCGCGGTCCGAGGACGAGGGAGGACCACGGGTGATCGCGTCGGTACGAGGCACGGTGCAGGCTGTGCGGCTGGACGCCGCGGTCGTGGAGGTCGGCGGTGTGGGCATGCTCGTCCAGGCCACGCCGACCACGCTCGCCGGGCTGCGCGTCGGGGCCGAGGCCCTGCTGTGGACGTCCCTCGTGGTGCGCGAGGACTCGCTCACCCTGTTCGGCTTCGCTGACTCCGACGAGCGCGAGGTGTTCGAGGTGCTGCAGACCGTCAGCGGGGTGGGCCCACGGCTCGCCCTCGCGATGCTCGCGGTGCACAGCCCCGACGGGCTGCGACGGGCCGTCGCGGGGGAGGACCTCGCCGCGCTCAAGCGGGTCCCGGGGATCGGGCACAAGGGCGCCCAACGGATCGTGCTGGAGCTCGGCGGCCGGCTCGGGGCGCCCGCGACAGCGTCGGACGGGGCGTTCACGCCATTGCCCGTGACGGACCGGCGGGCGCAGGTGGTGGACGCGCTCGTCGGCCTGGGCTGGAACGCGCGCGCCGCCGAGGACGCGGTGGCGCAGGTCCTCGAGGCCGACGGCGGGGTGGACGCCAACGATGTGGCCGGCGTGCTGCGGGCCGCGCTGCGGTCGCTGGGCGGCGGCCGTGGCTGAGCTCGACGACGACATCCGCGACCTGGGACGTGACGGCCTGGCGTCGTCCGACGCCGAGGCGTCCGTCGTGCGGCCGGACGCGTCCGACCTGGAGCGCGCGGCGGAGGCCGCGCTGCGCCCGCGCCGGCTCGACGAGTTCGTCGGCCAGCACGTGGTGCGCGACCAGCTCTCGCTGATCCTCGACGCGGCCGCAGGGCGGGGGAAGGCGCCGGACCACGTGCTGCTGTCCGGCCCGCCCGGCCTGGGCAAGACGACGCTGGCCATGATCATCGCCGCCGAGCTGGGCACGTCGCTGCGCGTCACCAGCGGTCCCGCCATCCAGCACGCCGGCGACCTCGCGGCGGTGCTGTCGTCGCTCGAGGAGAACGAGGTCCTCTTCCTCGACGAGATCCACCGCCTCGCGCGACCCGCCGAGGAGCTGCTCTACGTGGCGATGGAGGACTTCCGGGTCGACGTGGTGGTGGGCAAGGGCGCCGGCGCGAGTGCGATCCCGCTGTCGTTGCCGCCGTTCACGGTCGTGGGCGCCACCACGCGCGCCGGCCTGCTGCCCGCCCCGCTGCGCGACAGGTTCGGCTTCACCGCCCACCTCGACTTCTACTCCGCCGAGGAGCTCGAGCGGGTGCTGTCCCGATCAGCGGGGTTGCTGGGCGTGCCCCTCGACGCCGAGGCCGCGGGCGAGATCGCCTCGCGGTCCCGGGGCACCCCGCGTATCGCCAACCGCCTGCTCCGCAGGGTGAGGGACTGGGCGCAGGTCCGTGGCGATGGACGGCTGTCCCTCGAGGCAGCCCGGGCGGCGCTCGAGGTCTACGAGGTCGACCCGCTGGGGCTCGACCGGCTCGACCGGGCGGTGCTGACCGCGCTGTGCATGCGGTTCGGCGGCGGGCCTGTCGGGCTCACAACCCTGGCCGTCGCCGTGGGGGAGGAGCCGGAGACCGTCGAGACCGTGGCCGAGCCATTCCTGGTGCGCGAGGGCTTGGTGGGCCGGACTCCCCGGGGGCGCATCGCGATGCCCGCGGCCTGGGAGCACCTCGGCCTCACGGCGCCCGCAGCCTCGGGGACGCTGTTCACGTAGTGCCCGCCGCCTCGGAACTGTGGGCGCGTGTGAAACGTTATGCAAGCCGTCGTGCGCGTTCCGCGTGCGGAGAAGGCCGCGAGAGGTTAGGCGCGCGCAGGTTGGGCGCCTAGACTACGGCGGACATCACGATCAGACCGGAGACGCACCCTTCATGGACTTCTCGTTCATCATCATCTTGGCCCTGGCCTTCGGAGCCATGTGGCTCATGACGAACCGGACGCGCAAGCAGCAGCGTCAGGCGGCTGACTTCCGCGCGAACCTCGAGGTCGGCCAGGAGGTCATGACCGGCTCGGGACTCTTCGGCACGGTCGTGGACATCGACGACGACATCATCACCCTGGAGTCGACGCCCGGCAACGAGTCCCGGTGGCTGCGCGCGGCGATCGCGAAGCTGGTCGAGCCCCCCGTCGACGAGGACGACGACGAGGAGTACGACGAGGACGAGGACGAGGCGGACGACGACGAGTCGTACGGCTCTGAGGAGGACTCGCAGGACGCCATCGACGTCCCCGACGACCTCTCCTCCATGCCGCCCGCCCGTCCGAGCAGCGACGACGACGACACCGAGAAGAAGTAGCTAGCCCTCAGCCCCGCGACGCCCAGCGCCGAGCGGGAACGGTCCCACCGCCCGGCGAGAGCCGGGCGGTGCGCGCACGAGAGAAGACACTCCGTTGGCTCAGCCACCCAGCCGCCGGCCCCGCCCGGTACGCACCCTCGCCGTGCTCGGCGCCGTCATCGTCGCGATCTTCGGCTCGCTCTTCGCGGGCACGCAGATGTCGGACGACGCCGCTTGGACGCCGAAGCTGGCCCTCGACCTCGAGGGCGGCACCCAGCTCATCCTGACGGCGGTGACGGAGAACAACGAGCCGATCACGTCGGAGACGATCTCGCAGGCGATCAACGTCATCCGGCAGCGCGTCGACTCCTCGGGTGTCGCCGAGGCCGAGATCACGAGCCAGGGCGGCCGCAACATCGTGGTCTCGCTGCCCGGCAGCCCCAGCGAGGAGACCATCGCGCTGGTGAGCAAGTCGGCGCAGATGACGTTCCGGCCGGTGCTGGCCATCGGGGCCCCTCAGGCGACGAGCGCCGACGGGACGACGGACGGCGCCACCGCGCCGCCGTCGGACGAGACCGCAGCTCCGGCGGACGGCGCCACCGACGGCGCCCCTGAGGCCGAGGAGGCGACGCCGCCGTCCGACACGCCGTCGAAGGCCGCCCCGGACAGCCCGAGCGACGTCGAGTACTACGTGACGCCCGCGGTCGAGTCGGCGTTCGACTCCCTCGACTGCACCAACCCCGACAACCTCATCGGCGGCGAGGTCGCCGACCCCGACAAGGCGCTGGCGACGTGTGACGAGGACGGCACGGCCAAGTACCTGCTCGGCCCGGTCGAGATCAAGGGCTCTGAGGTCTCCTCGGCGACCTCCGGCCTGCGGACCACGTCCACCGGGGCGACGACCAACGAGTGGGTCGTCGACATCAAGTTCAACTCGGAGGGCACGAAGCTCTTCCGCGACACCACGACGCGCCTGCAGAGCCTGGCCGCCACACCCCCGCAGAACCAGTTCGCGATGGTGCTCGACGGCCTCGTCATCTCGGCGCCGTCGCTGGACGCGGGCGTCATCATCAGCAACGGCGAGGCGCAGATCTCCGGCAGCTTCAACCGGGAGAGCGCCGCGACGCTCGCCAACCAGCTGAACTTCGGCGCGCTGCCGCTGACCTTCGACCTGCAGAGCCAGGAGCAGATCTCCGCGACGCTCGGCACCGAGCAGCTGCAGAAGGGCCTGATCGCCGGCGCCATCGGCCTGCTCCTGGTCGTCATCTACTCGCTGTTCCAGTACCGCGCGCTGGGCCTGGTCACGGTCGCCTCGCTGCTCATTGCCGGCATCGTCACCTACGGCGTCATCGCGGTGCTGTCCTGGACGCAGGGCTACCGCCTGTCGCTGCCCGGCGTCGCCGGCCTGATCGTCGCCATCGGCATCACCGCCGACTCGTTCATCGTGTACTTCGAGCGCATCCGCGACGAGCTGCGTGACGGCAGGAGCCTCGCGCCCGCCGTCGACCGCGGGTGGGACCGTGCCCGTCGCACGATCCTCGCCTCGGACGCGGTGAACTTCCTCGCGGCCGTGGTGCTGTACTTCCTGGCCGTCGGCGGCGTCCGCGGGTTCGCGTTCACGCTCGGCCTGACCACACTGATCGACCTGCTCGTCGTGTTCTTCTTCACGCACCCGCTGATGACGCTCCTGGCGCGCACCCGGTTCTTCGCGTCGGGCCACCGCTTCTCGGGGCTCGACCCGCGCCGTCTGGGCGCCGCCGCCACGCGCTACGTCGGCCGCGGCAAGGTCGTCCCCGGCGCGGCGACGGCCGGAGACGCGCACACGCTCGAGACGCCCGGGTCCCGGGTCCCCGTGGCCGCCGGTGTCCGCTCGGGCGCGGCGACGATGACCATCGCCGAGCGGCGCGCCGCGGAGCGCGCGGCCGCACAGGGATCCGGCTCGGAGCAGACCGCCCGTGACGAGCCGCAGCCCGGCCACGGTCGCGACAAGCCTGACGGCACGACACCCCCGGACGCGTCCGGTGAGCGCGGGTCCGACACGACCGAGGGGACTGAGAACTGATGGCTGTCGGATTCGCCCAGTGGGGCAACGACCTGTACACCGGGCGCCGCTCGTACGACATCGTCGGACGCCGCCGCACCTGGTACCTGATCTCCGCGGTGATCGTGCTGCTGTCGGCGGTCCTGTTGATCAAGCCCGGCCTCAACCCGGGCATCGAGTTCCGTGGCGGGTCGCAGTTCGTCGTGTCGGGCGTCTCCACGACCGACCAGACCCTGGCCGCGGACGTCGTCTCGGAGGTGGCTCCTGAGGAGGCGCCCCGGGTGACCACGGTCGGCGGCTCGGCGCTGCGCATCCAGACCCTCGCCCTTGACGAGGCGCGGCTCGCCGAGGCGCAGAAGGCGCTGGCCGAGGCCTTCGACGTCCCGGTCGAGAACGTGGCGAGCTCGTTCGTCGGCCCGTCGTGGGGCAAGGACGTCACCCAGAAGGCCCTCAACGGCCTACTCGTCTTCCTCGCCCTCGTCACGGTCGTCATGACGCTGTACTTCCGCAACTGGCGGATGGCCGCCGCAGCGCTCATCGCGCTCTTCCACGACCTGATCATCACCGTCGGCATCTACGCCGCTGTCGGGTGGGAGGTCACCCCCGCCACGGTGATCGGGTTCTTGACGATCCTCGGCTACTCGATCTACGACACGGTCGTGGTCTTCGACAAGGTGCGCGAGAACACCGCTGACGTGCTCGACCAGACGCGGTACACCTACGCCGAGAAGGCCAACCTGGCGGTCAACCAGACGCTGGTGCGGTCCATCAACACCTCGGTGGTGGCACTGCTCCCGGTGAGCGCGATCCTGTTCATCGGGGCGTTCCTGCTGGGCGCGGGCACCCTGCGCGACATCGCGCTCGCGCTGTTCATCGGGATGGCGGTCGGCACCTTCTCCTCGATCTTCCTGGCGACGCCCGCCGAGGTCACGCTGCGCGAGCGGGAGCCCAAGATCATCGAGCACACCGCCAAGGTCCTGGCGGCCCGCACGGCGGCGGAGGGCTCGCCGGAGGGCGCGCCCGTCGCGCCGGCCGTGGTCCACGTCGGCCAGCTCCGTCCCGGCGCCCATCTGGGGTCCGCGGCCCAGCCGAAGCGACGCAAGTCAGGGAAGAAGTAGCACCCCCATGCCTGCAGCAGCACTGCGCGGAGACGCGCTCATCACACGTATGCACGAGCTCATCCGCGACGTCCCCGACTTCCCGTCGCCCGGCGTCGGGTTCAAGGACATCACGCCCCTGCTCGCGGACGCTAAAGCGTTCGCGGGGGTCGTCGAGGAGATCGCCTCGCGGGTCGACGGTCCCGTGGACCTGGTGGCCGGCACGGAGGCGCGCGGGTTCATCCTCGCCGCGCCCGTGGCGGTGGCCCTCGGCGCCGGCTTCGTCCCGGTGCGCAAGCACGGCAAGCTGCCCGGGCCGACCGCCGCCGAGGAGTACGCGCTCGAGTACGGCACGGCGACGGTGGAGGTGCACCCGTTCACCGTCCCGCGCGGAGCCCGGGTCCTCATCGTCGATGATGTGCTGGCGACCGGGGGGACCGCGGGGGCGACCATCCGGCTGTTCGAGCACTGCGGCGCCCAGGTGGTCGGCCTGTCCTTCCTCGTGGAGCTCGAGTTCCTGCATGGGCGAGATGTGCTGGCAGGCCACCGCGTCGAGTCCCTCCTTGCGGTGAGTTGACAGGTCGGCGACGTAGACTCGTGCGGATCGGGCCCTCGGGCCCGCGGTGGTGATGTGACGCTCGTCCCCACCGGCGCCGGCCTCGCACCCAGCGAGGGACGGTTCATGGAGCTGCGGGAGGGGTGAGATGAGCGAGAACGTACGGACGACGCGCTCGGACGTCCCCACGGTCCCGACGGACGGCCAGTCCGCCAGCCGGGTGCGGTCGCGCCTGGCGAGGTTCGGCACACGTGGGCCTGCGACGTCCCCTGCGCTGGAGCCGCTGCTCCAGGCGATCCACACCAACCATCCGAAGGCCGACCTGTCGGTCATCGAGCAGGCGTACGTCGTCGCGGAGCGCGCGCACCGGGGCCAGCTGCGCAAGAGCGGCGACCCGTACATCACGCACCCCGTGGCGGTGGCCACGATCCTCGCCGAGCTCGGCATGACGCCGCCGACCCTCGCCGCCGCACTGCTGCACGACACGGTCGAGGACACCGACTACTCGCTCGACCAGCTCCGGGCGGAGTTCGGCCCCGAGATCGCGATGCTCGTCGACGGCGTGACCAAGCTCGACAAGGTGGCCTACGGGGACGCCGCGCAGGCTGAGACCGTCCGCAAGATGGTCGTCGCGATGTCGCGGGACATCCGTGTGCTCGTCATCAAGCTCGCCGACCGGCTGCACAACGCGCGGACCTGGAAGTTCGTCGCGTCGTCCTCCGCCGAGCGCAAGGCTCGCGAGACCCTCGAGATCTACGCCCCGCTCGCCCACCGCCTGGGCATGAACACCATCAAGTGGGAGCTCGAGGACCTGTCCTTCGCGACCCTGTACCCGAAGGTCTACGAGGAGATCGTGCACCTCGTGGCCGAGCGCGCCCCGGCCCGCGAGGAGTACCTCGCGGTGGTCCGGGACCAGGTCGGCGCGGACCTGCGGACCGCGAAGATCAAGGCCACGGTCACCGGCAGGCCGAAGCACTACTACTCGATCTACCAGAAGATGATCGTCCGCGGCCGTGACTTCGCGGACATCTACGACCTCGTCGGCGTCCGGGTCCTGGTGGACTCGGTGCGCGACTGTTACGCGGCGCTCGGCGCCCTGCACGCGCGGTGGAACCCCGTCCCCGGACGGTTCAAGGACTACATCGCGATGCCCAAGTTCAACCTCTACCAGTCGCTCCACACCACGGTGATCGGCCCTGGCGGCAAGCCGGTGGAGATCCAGATCCGCACCCACGACATGCACCGGCGCGCGGAGTACGGCGTCGCGGCTCACTGGAAGTACAAGGAGAGCGCGAAGAACGCCCAGAGCGGCGCCACGGACCCGGCCGGGAACGACATGACGTGGCTGCGGCAGCTGGTGGACTGGCAGAAGGAGACCGCCGACCCGAGCGAGTTCCTGGACTCCCTGCGCTTCGAGATCGCCGGCGCGGAGGTGTACGTCTTCACGCCGAAGGGCGACGTGGTCGCCCTTCCCGCCGGCTCCACCCCGGTCGACTTCGCCTATGCGGTCCACACCGAGGTGGGGCACCGCACGATGGGCGGCAGGGTCAACGGCCGGCTCGTGCCCTTGGACTCGGCCCTGGAGAACGGCGACGTCGTCGACGTGCTGACGTCCAAGTCCGAGACAGCAGGCCCGAGCCGGGACTGGCTGGGCTTCGTCAAGAGCCCGCGCGCGAGGAACAAGATCCGCCAGTGGTTCTCGAAGGAGCGCCGCGAGGAGGCCATCGAGCAGGGCAAGGACGCCATCGCCAAGGCGATGCGGAAGCAGAACCTGCCCATCCAGCGCCTGCTGTCGCACGAGTCCTTGGTCGCGCTCGCCAACGAGATGCGCTACGCGGACGTGTCCGCCCTGTACGCGGCGATCGGCGAGGGCCAGGTGTCTGCGGCGACCGTGGTGCACCGGTTGGTGCAGGCGATGGGCGGGGAGCCTGGGGCCGAGGAGGACATCGCCGAGACGGCGCGGCCTGGCAACACGGCCCGCCGGGTTCGCACCGGGGACCCGGGCGTGGTCGTGCGCGGCGTCGACGACATCTGGGTCAAGCTCGCCAAGTGCTGCACCCCGGTGCCCGGGGACGAGATCATCGGGTTCGTCACGCGAGGCCAGGGCGTCAGCGTGCACCGCACCGACTGCGTCAACGTGGACCAGCTGCGCGCGCAGCCGGAGCGGATCGTCGACGTGGAGTGGACCCAGGGGAGCAGCGCGCTGTTCCTGGTCCAGATCCAGGTCGAGGCGCTCGACCGCAGCCGCCTGCTCTCGGACGTGACTCGGGTCTTGTCCGACCATCACGTGAACATCCTGTCCGCGTCTGTGTCGACCTCGCGGGACCGTGTCGCCATGTCGAGGTTCGTCTTCGAGATGGCCGAGCCCTCGCATCTCGCGTCGGTGCTCTCGGCGGTCCGGAAGGTCGAGGGCGTTTTCGACGTCTACCGGATCACCGGCGCCAAGGCCGCCGAGGAGCCGGTCATCCGCGCCTGAGCCTCGGCTCGTCGCACAGGGCGGCGACGCGCGTCAGCGTCGAGCGCGCGTCCCGCACCCCGGCGTGCCCGGGCAGCGCGTCGAGGGCGCGCAGCGCCGCGGCCGGGTCGAACCCGGCCGCGCAGAGTCGCAGGAGCACGCGTCGCGCAGTCTCAGGTGACGCCCACCGCGCCACGTCGAGACCTGTGCGCTGCACGGTGGTCACCCTGACGCCCGCGACCACGACCACGTCCTGAGGGCCGAGGGCGCACTCGTGGGTCACCCGCAGCGGGTGCGGGTCTGGGCGCCGCCGACGCGGGCCGACGATCACCTCGGCCCGCGAGGGGGCCCGGCCGCCCGTGTGCACCCAGGCGGCCGTGCCGCGCCCGAGGACGGCGCGGGACGGGACCAAGGAGCCGAGGGCCGCGGCGCGGTGCTCGGCGGAGACCGCCACCCCTGCCGTGACGGCGAGCCCGCCCCACACGCGCAGCGCGTGGCCGTCCCGGAGCAGCGCGTCGAACGCCACCTCCCCGACCACCGCGGGGGACGTCGCGTCATCGGCGGGCGGCACAGGGGGACGAGGCATCCAGGGGGCGCTCACGCTGCCAGCATGCCCGCCGGCGGACGCGCGAGGCGTGGGGGAGAGGCGGCTGTGGACAGCGCGTGAGGCGCCGGACATGACGCGGCCCGGGGCGCCGCAGCCATCGCCGCGCCCCGGGCCGTGAGCCTCAGGCTCAGCCGCGCGCGTCCTGCGCGGCCCGCTGGACCTGCTCGAGCCAGGCCCGGCGCGCGTCGAGGGCGGCCTGGGCCTCCTCGACCTTGCGCTTGTCGCCCTTGGCCTGCGCGCTCGCCAGGTCGGCCTCGAGCGCTGCGATGGCGCTCTCGAGCTGCGCCGCGGCGCCCTCCGCGCGGGCACGCGTCTCGGGGTTGCTGCGCCGCCACACCGCCTGCTCGGCGTCGCGCACCGCGGTCTCGACGGCACGCATGCGCCCCTCGACCCGCTGCACGTCGCCACGCGGGACCTTGCCGGCGGCCTCCCAGCGGTCCTGCAGGGTGCGCAGCGTCGACTTGGCGGAGGCCAGGTCGGTCACCGGCACGAGGCGCTCGGCCTCGACCAGGATGGCCTCCTTGACCTCGAGGTTGGCCTGGTACTCGGAGTCGGTCGCGGCGGACTCGGCGTCGCGGGCGGCGAAGAACGCGTCCTGGGCGGCGCGGAAGCGGGCCCACAGCGCGTCGTCGTCGGCACGGCTGGCGCGCCCGGCAGCCTTCCACCGGGTCATCAGGTCACGGTAGGCGCCTGCCGTGTGGCCCCAGTCCGTGCTGGTCGAGAGCTTCTCGGCCTCCAGGACGAGGGCCTCCTTGGCCTGCTTGGCCCCGGCATTGCGGGACTCGAGCTCGGCGAAGAAGTGCCGGCGCTCACGGTCGAACGTCGTGCGCGCGTGGCTGAACCGCTTCCACAGCGCCTCCTCGGTCGGCCGGTCGATGCGCGGCCCGGACCGCTGGGCGTCCTTCCACTGCTCGAGCAGGAGTCGGAGCTGCTCGCCGGCGGGGCGCCACTGGATGCGCTCGGGGTCTGTCGAGGCGATCTTCTCGGCCTGCTCGACGATGTGGGTGCGGGCGGCGACCGCTGCCTCGCGTGCCGCGGCGCGCTCGGCCTCCGCCGCTGCCCGGCGCTCGGCTGCGAGCGTGCGCAGACCGTCCATGCGTGCCCGCAGGCCGTCGAGGTCGCCGACGGCGGCCGGCGCGGCCAACTCCTCCGTCAGACGAGCCAGCGTCTGGTCGATCTCCTTGATCGCCAGGTCGCGGGCGGTGAGGCGGGTCTCGAAGAGCACGACCTTGGCCAGCAGGTCGAGGTAGCGACGGACGTACAGCGCGAGCGCCTCGTCCGGCGTGGCGCCGGGGAACTGCCCGACGACGCGCTCGCCCGACGCCTCGCGGACGTAGACCGAGCCCTCCTCGTCGACGCGGCCGAACGTGGCGGCGTGCGCGGCCTCGGCGGCGTCCGCCGGGGGGACGACGCGCGCGGGCGCCTCCGCGGCGACGGCCGCCGGGGTGGGGGCGGCTGCCGGGCGGGGCCGCGGCATGGGCCGGGGCACGGGCCGCGGCGTGGGGGAGGCGCTCGGCGCCGCCGGCTCGGCAGCGGGCTCGTCGGCCGCCTCGGCGGCAGGCTCCTCGACGACCTCGTCGGCCGGCGCGGCGTCGGCGGCGGGGGCCTCCGACGTCGTCTCGGCCTCGGCCGCGGCCTCAGTGGGCTGAGGCGCCTCGACCTCCGCGGTCGCCGCCTGGGGGGCGTCGCCTTCCGCCACGATGGACTCGGCGACCTCGTCGCGCTCGCGCTCCTGGGCGGCAGGGTTCTCGGTCACTGGGTCTCCACTCCCTCGATGATGACGTCGAGGGCGGGAGCGACGCCGTCGCTCCCGTTCCCCGCGTCAGCGATTGCCTGCACCACGTCCAGACCGGACGTGATGCGGCCGAACACCGTGTATCCACCTGCCGCGTCGGACGGGATGGTCGAGTCCTCGTAGACGAGGAAGAACTGGCTGCCCATCGACGCGCCGTCGCCGCCCACGCGGGCCATGGCGATCGTGCCCGCGGGGTAGACGTCGTCCGCGGGGGCGTTCTCGATGGGGCCCCACGTGTAGCCGGGTCCACCGGTGCCGGTGCCCGTCGGGTCGCCGCACTGCAGCACGTGGATTCCCGTGGTCACCAGACGGTGGCACGCGGTCGAGTCGAAGAACGAGTCCTGAGCGAGCGAGACGAAGTTCGCCACGGCCTGGGGCGCACTGGCTCCGTCGAGCTCGAAGGCGACGTCGCCCTGGCTCGTGCGCAGGCTCCCGGTCCATGCGCGGCCCTCGGCCAGCGCGGGATCGGGCGCGAGCGCGTCAGAGGCCGGGGTCGAGGCGTCGGCCGCGGGGGGCGCGTCATCCGAGCCGCCGAGCGTCACGAGGGCCGCGGCGACGCCGACGCCCACCACGAGCACGCCCACGACGCCGGCGGCGATCAGGGCGCGCTGGCGCCGGCGACGCGCCTCACGCGCCGCCTGCCGCTGCTGCCACTTCTCGTACCGACGACGCTCGTACTCGCGCTTGCTCGGTGACACGCATACTCCTCGACGACGGGCGGCCTGCTGACACCGTGATCAGCGGTCCCGCGCTCCTGACCCCGACAGTCTAGGCAACCCGGGGCCCTGCGACGCCACGC
The DNA here is from genome assembly GCF_024508335.1 of Cellulomonas chengniuliangii. NCBI lineage: Bacteria > Bacillati > Actinomycetota > Actinomycetes > Micrococcales > Cellulomonadaceae > Cellulomonas > Cellulomonas chengniuliangii. The sequence goes on from NZ_CP101988.1 coordinate 1,678,333, forward strand.
CACGACGGGAGAGGCCTGGCGCGTTCGCCGGAAGCGTCGCCTCGCGCGCTCGGTACGGTGGCCTGATGCAGCTCATCACCGTCGTCGCCCCGGTCTTCGGGGCCAACTGCTACGTCCTGGCCGCTGACGACCGCACGTGCGTGATCGTCGACCCGGGCGGGGGGGCGGCCGCTGGGGTGCGGCGCGCTGTGCGGGAGCAAGGCCTGACCCCCGTGGCGGTCCTAGCCACGCACGGCCATGTGGACCACACCTGGGACGCCGCCGAGCTGTCCGAGGAGTTCGACGTCCCGGTGCTCCTGCACCGCGCCGACCAGTACCGCCTGGCGGACCCGTTCGGCACCCTGGGGCTGGGCGGCGCGCAGGATCCGGCTGGCCCGCTCGCGCAGTCGCTGCAGTCCCTGGGCATCGCCCCGGAGGACTACCGCGTCCCCGCGCGAGTCGAGCCCTTCGGCGGGGAGCCCGGGGCGGATGGCAGGTCCGCGGACGAGGTGCTCGACCTGGGCGGGCTGCGCCTGGTGGCGCGGCACGCGCCCGGGCACACCGAGGGCGCGACCCTGTACCTGCTCGACGTCCGGCCGGCGCCGGTGGCCTTCACCGGCGACGTGCTCTTCTCCGGCACCGTGGGACGCACCGACCTGCCGGGCGGCGACGACGAGGTGATGGCCCGCACACTGCGGGAGGTCGTGCGGACGCTGCCGGGCGACACGGTGGTGCTCCCCGGCCACGGCCCGGGCACCACGATGGACGACGAGCTGGGCCGTAATCCGTACCTGGCAAGATAAGGCCTCATGGCACGCCCCACCCCCCTGTCCGGATTCCCTGAGTGGTTGCCCGATGGGCGCATCGTCGAGCAGCACGTCCTCGACGTGCTGCGCCGCACCTTCGAGCTCCACGGCTTCGCCGGGATCGAGACCCGTGCCGTCGAGCCGCTCGACCAGCTGCTGCGCAAGGGCGAGACCTCCAAGGAGGTCTACGTGCTGCGTCGTCTCCATGACGACCCGGCCGCTGCGGAGGACGACCGCTCGGGCCAGCTGGGCCTGCACTTCGACCTGACGGTCCCCTTCGCGCGGTACGTGCTGGAGAACTCCGGCCACCTGGCGTTCCCCTTCCAGCGCTACCAGATCCAGAAGGTCTGGCGTGGCGAGCGCCCCCAGGACGGCCGGTTCCGGGAGTTCACCCAGGCGGACATCGATGTGGTGGGCGCCGGGGCGCTGCCGTACCACTACGAGGTCGAGCTGCCGCTGGTGATGGCCGAGGCACTCGGGTCGCTGCGCGACATCGGCGTGCCGCCGGTGCGCATCCTGGTGAACAACCGGAAGGTGGCCGAGGGCTTCTACCGCGGCCTCGGCCTCGAGGACGTCGAGGGGGTGCTGCGCTCGATCGACAAGCTCGACAAGATCGGCGCGGACGCCGTGGCGGCCCTGCTGGTCGCGGAGACGGGCGCCTCCGAGGATCAGGCTCGTGCCTGTCTCGAGCTGGCGGCGATCTCCGGCGCTGACGAGTCCGTGATCACGCGCGTGCGCGAGCTGGCCGAGTCCCGGTCGGTGTCCTCGGAGTTGCTGGACGAAGGGCTCGAGGAGCTCGGCGCCCTCGTCCGGGCCGCGGCCGAGCGGGCGCCCGGCGTCGTCGTCGCCGACCTGAAGATCGCGCGCGGCCTCGACTACTACACGGGGTCGGTGTACGAGACGGTCCTCGTCGGCCACGAGCAGCTCGGGTCGATCTGCTCGGGCGGCCGTTACGACACACTGGCGTCCGACGGTTCCACCACGTACCCGGGTGTCGGCCTGTCGATCGGCGTGTCCCGGCTGGTCTCGCGCCTGCTGGCCGGGGGACTGGTGCGCGCCTCGCGCTCCGTGCCGAGCGCCGTGCTGGTCGCGGTCGTCTCGGAGGAGGCCCGCGCCGCCTCGGACGCCGTGGCGGCGAGCCTGCGCAGCCGAGGCATCCCGGTGGAGGTGGCGCCGGCCGCGGCCAAGTTCGGCAAGCAGATCCGTCACGCGGACCGACGCGGCATCCCGTTCGTGTGGTTCCCCGGCGCCGTCGGCGAGGACGGCGTGCGCGGCGCCGACCAGGTCAAGGACATCCGCTCGGGCGAGCAGCACGACGCCGACGCGGCGACGTGGCAGCCGCCCGTCGAGGACTGGTGGCCCCGGGTGCAGCCCGCCGTCTGATCCCGCGCCGGCCTCCCGCGCCGCCCTGGCCAGGGCGGTTGACGGGTGATCGAACACGTGTTCGACTGGCGGCATGCGGTGGGACGGGCAGTCGGTGCGGTCGGGGGAGGACGGGGCGCTCCCCGGCCTCGCGCTGTCGGGCCTGCTGCGCAGCGTGCGCACCCCCGATTTCGCGGGTGTGACGTTTCACGAGGTGGCCGCCAAGAGCGCCTTGAACAAGGTGCCCGAGGCATCGTCCATGCCGTTCCGATGGACGGTGAACCCGATGCGCGGATGCGTGCACGCATGCGCCTACTGCTATGCGCGACCGACCCACGAGTACCTCGAGTTGGACGCCGGGCAGGACTTCGAGACGCAGATCGTCGTCAAGACGAACGTGGTCGAGGTGCTCCGCGCCGAGCTGGCACGGCCGTCCTGGCGACGCGAGCATGTGGCGCTGGGGACCAACACCGACCCTTACCAGCGCCCGGAGGGCCGTTATCGGCTGATGCCCGGCATCATCGAGGAGCTGGCGGCGTCGGGCACCCCCTTCTCGATCCTCACCAAGGGCCCGCTGCTGCGCCGGGACCTGCCCGTGCTGGTGGACGCCGCGCGACGGGTGCCGGTGGGGGTCGCGGTGTCGCTCGCGATGCTGGACCCGGAGTTGCAGCAGTCGGTCGAGCCGGGGACGCCCTTGCCCCGGGCGCGGCTGGACCTGATCCGCGCCGTGCGCGACGCGGGCTTGCCCTGCGGGGTCTTCGTGGCGCCCGTGATGCCATGGCTGACCGACTCGGAGGAGCATCTCGACGCCTTGCTGGCCGCGCTGGCCGACGCGGGCGCCTCAGGGGTGACAGTCCTGCCGATGCACCTGCGCGGATCGGTGAAGCCCTGGTTCCTGCGCTGGCTCGCGCAGGAGCGCCCGGAGCTCGTGCCCCGTTACCGCCGCCTCTACGGGCGCGGCGCCTACGTGCCCGTCGAGTACAAGAACTGGCTGTGGGCGCGGGTCCGACCCCTGTTGGAGGCGCATGGGTTCGACAAGCGCGCAGAGCGCCAGGCGGAGGGCGCCCAGCGCCGCCCGGAGGAGGGCGCCTACCCGGCTGGCAGCATCCCCGAGTTGGCGGCCGCCGGGGGAGCGGGCTTCGACGTGGACCAGCCGGCGCTCTTCTGACCAGCGCCGCCGAGCGTCCTCGAGTGCCGCGGCGCGATAGCCGCACCGCAAACGCTGCGATCGGCGCACGGGCGGACGTGCGGGCCGACTACTCAGTGTGCACTCCTGGCCTTGCCTGATAACGGAAGCACGCGCCTCGGCCCGGCCATCCGACCTCCTGCGTCTCTGCGCGCTCCGCGCGGCCGGGGACGGCAGGAGGTGGTTCCGTTATCATTGACGCATGACCATCAGCGCCGATGCGACGACCCCGCTCGGGGAAGTGGTCCAGATGTACCTCGACCGCCTCGACGCGGCGCCCTCGACCGTCCGTCAGCGACGGTGGGCGCTCCGCGACCTGCAGGTCTTCGCCGACGATCGCGCCGGGACGTGGGGGAGCACGGTCGCGCACGCGCTCGACGCCGGCACGCTGTCGGACTGGCTGGCCTCACGTGCCGACTCCACGGTGTCCGCGCAGAGGGCCCGGGCGAGCGCGGCCAGAGCCCTGGCCGCCTTCCTGCGCGACCACCTGGGCGCCACCGACCTGGCGGAGGCGAAGGGATCGTTGGCCCTGCCCGCCGCGCCCCCGGCCGAGCGGTCCGCGACTCGTGGACGCGCGCTGCTCGCCGCGACGGCCGCCGGGCGGCCCCGGCCGGTCCTCCCGGAGGTGTGGGCGCGGTTCGTCGCGCACGTGGGCCTGCTGGCGGCGACGGGAGCCGGAGAGGACGCCCTCGCCCGGCTCCGGGTGGCCGACGCCGTCGGCTCGAGCGTGCTGGGGAGGCCCGTGCCCGACGGCGCCCGGCACGCGGTCCAGGCGTGGCTCGAGGTGCGCTCCGAGGTGGTGCGCGGATTGCAGGGCAGCGATCCCGGCTCGCTGTGGGTGCGGGTGCACGCGGGCGCGGACCGGCGCACCGGCCACGTCGCCCCGGCAGGGCTGGCGATCAGCGCGCGCGGCCTGCGCTTGTCCTTCACGACGGTGCGTGACGCGCTGGCCGCCGTGGGCCACAGGGTCGGGGATGTCCAGGTCCGTGACGTCCGAGCAGTCGCCGAGCGCCCCTGAGGACGGCTCCGCCCAACAGTGTGGTCCTCCGGGTGCTCAGTCCTGCGCGAGCCGCGCGGGGAAGCCGCCCGTCGCGATGGGGCCCCACTGGTCGATCGTGACCCGGATGAGCGACTTGCCCTGGTGCGCCATCGCGGCCCGGTACTCGTCCCAGTCGGGGTGCTCGCCCGCGATGCACCGGTAGTACTCGACGAGCGGCTCGACCGACTCGGGCAGGTCCAGGACCTCGGCCGTGCCGTCCACCTGGACGTACGGCCCGTCGAAGTCGTCCGACAGCACGCACAACGACACCGCGGGGGAACGGCGGGCGTTCACCGCCTTCGCCCGGTCCGGGTAGGTCGAGATGACGATCCGCCCGGCGCCGTCGACTCCGCAGGCCACCGGCGACATCTGCGGCGCCCCCGAGGCGCGCTGTGTCATCAGCACCGCGTGATGGCGGACGCGGAGGAAGTCGAGCAGCTCCTCCCGCGGCACGCGTCGGGCTGTGGCGATGGCACGGGGCACGGTGATCTCCAACGGCGGAGCAGGTCAGGACGCCCTCATTATGCGGCCGCCCGTCCTGCCGCGCGGTCCCGTGGGGGCGTGCCTACCGTGAGGAGATGAGCCCACGAGCGGGTGGCGGGGAGCCCGGGCAAAACCCCGCCGGATGGACCGCGCTCGTCTTCATCGGGCTCGGCCTGTCGATGATCGTCATGGACGTGACCATCGTCAACGTGTCGCTGCCGCAGATCATCGAGGATCTCGACATCAGCTCGATCGACTCGGAGTGGGTCCAGTCGATGTACTCGCTGGTGTTCGCGGCCTTGCTGATCACCTTCGGCCGCTTGGGCGACAAGGTGGGGCGCCGGACGGTGTTCGTCATCGGGTCCGTGGTCTTCGGCGTCGCCAGCGCGATCGCCACGCAGGTCGACACGGGTGCGCAGCTCATCGCGGTGCGGGCGCTGCAGGGCGTCGGCGGAGCGATGATCTCGCCGAACTCCCTGTCCTTGCTCAACTCGCTGTACCAGGGCCGGCGCCGCAACGTCGCGTTCGCGGTCTACGGGGCGATCCTCGCCGGCATGGCGGGCATCGGCCCGCTGCTCGGCGGCTACCTCACCGAGTACTACTCCTGGCGGCACTCGTTCGGCGTGAACGTGCCCATCGCGATCGTCGTCATCATCGGCTGCCTGTGGTTCGTGCCGAACACCAAGGACGAGCACGCCCTCGGACGCGACTTGTGGGGGATGCTGCTCTCGGCCGTCGGCATCGGCGCACTGGTCTTCGGGCTGATCGAGGGCCGCACCGACGGGTGGTGGATCGCGATCCGCGACGTCCACCTGCTCGGCATCACGTTCACCGAGGGCGGCCTGTCCCCGGTGCCGATCGCGTTCGCCGTGGCCGTGGTGACCCTGGTCGGCCTGTGGTTCTTCGAGGAGGGGCGTCGGCGGCGCAAGGCGGCCCTGCTCATCGACATGACGTTGTTCAAGATCAAGTCGTTCGGGTTCGGCTCGCTCGTAGCGCTGATCGTCTCGCTTGGCGAGTTCGGCATCCTGTTCGCGCTGCCGCTGTTCGTGCAGAACGCCCTCGGGTACAGCCCGCTCAGCTCGGGGGCTCTCACGGCCTCGGTCGCGGCAGGGGCCCTGGTCGCGGGCGCCACGGCTGCCCAGCTCGCCAACCGCACGAGCCCGCGCGCCGTGACCCGGCTCGGCATGGCCCTCGAGGTCGCTGGGATCGTCAGCCTCGGCCTGGTGGTCTCGGCCCACGTTCCGCGCTGGCACATGGTGGTGTGCCTCGTCGTGTACGGCGTGGGCATCGGACTCGCCCAGTCCCAGCTCGTCAACATCATCCTGGGCAAAGTGCCTGTCGAGGAGAGCGGGCAGGCCTCGGGAACCGAGGCGACCGCGCGGCGGATCGGCACCGCGCTGGGCAGCGCCGTCGTCGGCACGGTCCTGTTCGTGGGCTTGCAGTCCGACACCGAGAGGAAGGTCGGCGAGGTCGAGGGCGTGACGGCGGAGCAGGCCACCGAGATCGGGAAGGCCGTGGAGGACTCCGACGGGGTGGCCATCTCCGAGCTCGCACGCCAGCCCGGGGGAGAGGCCGTCGCCGAGGCGTCGCGGGAGGCCTTCGCGGAGGCGTTGCGACGCACCGCGTTCGTCGCCGGTGGGCTGGTCGCGGTGGGCTTGGCCACCACCGCGGTGCTGCCGTCGGGGAGGCCCGAGGACACCGTGAGGCGGAGCCCCTCGGGGCCACGCCGGAGTCCGACCCGCACGTGAGCGTCCTCGCCTTCGACGGGCACATCGCGGCGCTGGGCGCAGTGAGCGGCGTGCGCCTAGTGGTCGGGCGCTGGCTGCGCAGCCCGTTCGGCCGCTTCGCCGACGTCATGGTGTCCCTCGCCGACGGCCGGCGGCTCCTGCTGGCGCCCACCGACGCGGTCGCCGATCTCGTCGCCACCACGTACTCCTTCGACGAGGTCCACCTGGCGCCCGTGGTGGTGGGCGCCGATCCGCGGCTCCGGACGTGGCGGGTGACAGCGGGACCGCTCGAGGCCCGGTTCCGCATCGGCGGACGCACCGCGCTGGGCCGGGTCCTGCACGCCGTGCCCGGCCAGGTCAGCGGCAGCCGCCTGTTCGCGGGCGCCGTCGACCCGATCGCGCGGGCCGTCCTCCCCGGGGTGCGCACGTCCGGAAGCGCCGGCCACGGGCGTCACGAGTGGTACGCGGCCTCTGACCAGCACGCCATCACCGACGCGCAGTGCTCGTGGGGAGGGCGGGACCTGGGGGGGCTCGCCGACGTCCACCCGCCGGTCGCCTTCGGATTCGGCTCGGCGCCCCGCCAGCCGTCCGTGACCCGGCTGACGACGTACGTGCGGGCGCCGGACGCGACCAGCGCCGTGCGTCCGCGCAATGCCGGACAGCGACGCCCCGGACCTTGACTAGGATCAGGTGGGCGCGTCCCCGCGCGCCTCCCCGTTCGTCCCGGAAGGACTCTTCGTGCTCCGCACCCACACCGCCGGCTCGCTCCGAGCCGAGCACATCGGCACCACCGTCACCCTCACGGGCTGGGTGGACCGGCGACGGGATCACGGTGGGGTGGCTTTCATCGACCTGCGCGACGCCTCGGGCATCGCCCAGGTCGTCATTCGTGACGAGGCCGTGGCCCACGGGCTCCGCAACGAGTACGTGCTGCAGGTGACCGGCCAGGTCGGCCGGCGCCCCGAGGGCAACGAGAACCCCAACCTCGCCACGGGCGAGATCGAGGTCGTGGCCGACGACGTCGTGGTGCTCAACGAGGCGGCGCCGCTGCCCTTCCAGGTGTCGTCCGCGCTCGACGAGTCCATCGGTGAGGAGGCGCGCCTCAAGCACCGCTACCTCGACCTGCGCCGCCCGGCCCCCGCGCACGCGATGCGGCTGCGCTCCAAGGCGAACCAGGCCGCGCGCCGCGTGCTCGACGCGCACGACTTCGTCGAGATCGAGACGCCGACCCTCACGCGGTCCACGCCCGAGGGCGCCCGGGACTTCGTCGTCCCCGCGCGACTGGCGCCCGGATCCTGGTACGCGCTGCCGCAGTCGCCCCAGCTGTTCAAGCAGCTGCTCATGGTCGCGGGCATGGAGCGCTACTACCAGATCGCCCGCTGCTACCGCGACGAGGACTTCCGCGCCGACCGGCAGCCCGAGTTCACCCAGCTCGACGTCGAGATGAGCTTCGTCGAGCAGGACGACGTCATCGCGCTGGGCGAGCAGATCCTGGTCGCCCTGTGGGAGCTGATCGGGTACACGATCCCCGCCCCGATCCCGCGCATGACGTTCGCCGACGCCATGAACCGCTTCGGCAGCGACAAGCCCGATCTGCGGTTCGGCCTCGAGCTCGTCGAGCTGACCGACTACTTCACCGACACCCCGTTCCGGGTCTTCCAGGCGCCGTACGTCGGCGCCGTGGTCCAGCCTGGCGGCGCGTCGACGCCGCGCCGTGGCTTCGACGCCTGGCAGGAGTGGGCCAAGCAGCGCGGCGCCAAGGGCCTCGCCTACGTGACCGTCTCCGAGACGGGCGAGCTCGCCGGCCCGGTCGCGAAGAACCTGTCGGAGGCCGAGCGCGCCGGGCTCGTCGAGGCCGTCGGCGCCAAGCCTGGTGACGCTGTCTTCTTCGCCGCGGGCAAGCGCACCCAGGCCCAGGAGCTGCTGGGCGCCGCCCGGCTCGAGATCGGGCGCCGCGCGGGCCTCATCGACCCGGACGCGTGGGCCTTCGTGTGGGTCGTCGACGCCCCACTGTTCAAGCCGACCGGCGAGGACGACGACGTGGCCGTCGGCGAGGGCGCCTGGACTGCGGTGCACCACGCGTTCACGTCCCCGACGCCCGAGTGGATCGACACGTTCGAGCAGGACCCGGGCTCGGCGCTGGCCTACGCCTACGACATCGTGTGCAACGGCAACGAGATCGGCGGGGGCTCCATTCGTATCCACCGCCGGGACGTGCAGGAGCGCGTCTTCCGGATCATGGGGATCGGCGAGGAGGAGGCCCAGGAGAAGTTCGGCTTCCTGCTCGACGCCTTCCAGTTCGGCGCGCCGCCGCACGGTGGGATCGCGTTCGGCTGGGACCGCATCGTCGCCCTGCTGACCCGGTCGGAGTCCATCCGCGACGTCATCGCGTTCCCGAAGTCGGGCGGCGGCTATGACCCGCTCACGGGAGCCCCGGCCCCGATCACGGCCGCGCAGCGCCGTGAGGCCGGCGTCGACGCCAAGCCGAAGCCCGCGGCCGTCGAGGCGGAGTGACCCGGGGCTGACCAGCGCGCTCTGCGGGGCCGGGAACCGCGTCACGCGGGTCCCGGCCCCTCAGCGTCGGCTCGATGGGCTCAGCCCGCCCGAGGGCGGCGAACGCCCGGACTAGAAGAGCGTGTCAGCGGTCCACGGGTCCACCGGGTCGGTGACCGCCGCAGCGACGAGGGGCGCCGCGCCGGGCGCCTCGTCGGAGGACGCACCGCGGGACGCGGCATCGTGGGGAGCGGCATCGCTGGCGCTCTCGGCGGGCTGCGGGGCGCCTTCGCGCGCCGCCGGCGCCCATGAGGAGGCGCCACGGCGGGGCGCGGGCTCGTCGACCCCGCACAGCACCCGCCCGGCGTACCCCACCAGAGAGGTCAGCTCGAGGGCGGCGAGGGCTGCGGTGACCTTGCCATGGTCCAGCGGCAGGTGGCCGACCCCGGCAGGCTCCCAGCCCAGACCCAGGGGGATGTCGGTGCGCATGGTCATGATCTCGACGTTGCCCCAGAACGCGGCCCGAGCCTCTGGGCTGGCCAGCTTCCCGACGACGGCCTTGCCCACCTCTGCGGCCACCCGCGCGCCGGCGTTCGTGTCGATGTCCGCGAGCGCGGCCTCGACGCTGCCGAAGGCGTTGAGCAGCTTGGTGGCGGTCTTCTCGCCGATGCCCCGTACGCCGGTGAGGTTGTCGGAGGTGTCGCCGCGCATCGCCGCGTACTGCCGGTACTGGCCGGGCTGGATGCCGATCATCATCGTCAGCCGCTCGGGGGTGAGGAGGGGGGAGGCCTCGATGCCGCCGTTGATGACGCGCAGCACGGAGGTGCTGGGGTCGATGAGGCCGAAGGAGTCGCGGTCGGAGGTGACGACGACGGTGGACCAGCCGGCGGCCCGGGCCTGCGCGGCCGCTGAGGCGAGGACGTCGTCGGCCTCGAGGCCCTCAGGGACCACGACCTCGACGCCGGCGTCGCGGAGCAGGTCGGCGGTGAGCTGGAGCTGGTGGACGAGCTCGGGGGCCTTGGGGCCGCGTGTTGCCTTGTAGTGGGGGTGGGCGGCCTTGCGGGCGCTGGTGGTGTGGTCGTCGAAGCCCACGACCAGGGCGTCGGCGCCGACCCGGTCGACTGCGCCGAGCAGCTGCGACACGAAGCCCTTGACGGCCCAGGTCGGGCGCCCGTCGCGGGTGGCGAGCTGGGTGCCGAGCAGGGCGTGGAACGAGCGGTGGACGAGGGAGTTCCCGTCCACCGCGAGGAGGGTGCGTGTCGCGGTCATGTCTCGGCTCTGTCGCAGGAGGGGTGTCGCAGGGTGCGCTGGGGTGTCAGTGGGTGATGGAGAGCTTGTCGTAGACCCGGCGCAGGAACGCTGGCGCCCACCAGTTGACGTTGCCGAGGATGGTCATGGTGGCGGGGACGAGCAGCATCCGGACGATGGTGGCGTCGATCAGCACGGCGACGGCGAGTGCGAAGCCGACCTCTTTGATGACCAGGAGCTTGCCGGCGATGAAGCCGGCGAAGACCACGATGATGATGAGCGCGGCGGAGGTGATGATGCGTCCGGAGCGTTGCAGGCCGAGTCGCACCGCGTCGTCGTTGGACAGGCCGGCGTCGTGGAGCTCCTTGATCCGGGAGAGCAGGAAGACCTCGTAGTCCATGGCCAGGCCGAAGGCGAACGCGACGACGAGGGCCACGACGTAGGTCTCGATGCCGCCGGTGGACGTGAAGCCCAGGAGGCCGGAGAGGTGGCCGTCTTGGAACGCCCAGACAAGAACGCCCAGGGAGGCCGCGATGGACAGCGCGTTGGTGAGGAGCGCCTTGATGGGGATCGCGACGGATCCGGTCATGAGGAACAGCAGCACGAGGGTGGCGACGGCGACGATGCCGATGGCCCACGGCGCGCGGTCGGCGAGCGCGGCGGTGAAGTCGATCTGGCCTGCTGCCTGTCCTGTGACCCAGCTGGGGAATGGCGGGTCGAGGTCTCTGATCTCGCGCACGACGTGCTGGGAGGTGCGGTCGCCAGGGTCGCTGGTGTCCGGGCGCACCCCGATGACCACGTAGGAGCCCATGGGGGTGGGCGTGTCGACCGAGGCGACGTCGTCGAGGGTGGCGATGTCGCCGGCCCAGGCGGTGGCCTCGTCGAGGGACGCCTCGGCGACGACCGTGACGGCCGCGGAGGTGGCCGCCGGGTAGTCGTCGGCGAGGGTGGTGACGTAGTCGCGCTGGGTGCTGCCGATGGGGAGCAGCTGGGTGGTGGAGTTGCGGAGCTCGATGTGGGCGAGGGGGGAGGCGAGGGCGCCGAGCAGGACGACGGTGCCGAGCACGACCCACCAGGGGTGGCGCTGCACCCTGGCGGCGAGCCGGGAGAAGGCGCCCTCCTCGGAGCGGACGTCGGCGGTGTGCCGGAGGATGCCGCGGGCGCCAGGGACCTTGGACAGCAGCCCTGGGCGTGCGAGGCGCCGGCCGAAGATGACCAGCAGCGCGGGGACGAGGGTGAGCGCCGTGGCGACGGCGACCAGCACGATGAGGACGCCGGCCGCGCCGAAGGCCCGCAGGATCTCGGGGCGGAAGGCCAGCAGGCCGGCGATCGAGATGGCGACCGTGAGCGCGGAGAAGGTGACGGTGCGCCCCGCGGTGGCCATGGTGCGGGTGAGGGCGGTGACCACGGTGCCGTCGCCGCGGCGGCGCCGGGCGCGCTCCCCGCCGTCGTCGTCGACGAGGTGGTGCAGCTCCTCGCGGAACCGGGAGACGATCAGCAGGCCGTAGTCGATGCAGAGCCCGAGTCCGAGCAACGTCACGACGTTGACCACGGACGAGTCGAGGTCCATCACATAGGAGATGCCCAGCAAGGCCCCGAGCCCGAAGGCGATGGACGCGATCGCGCCGACCATCGGCATGGCCGCGGCGAGGAACCCGCCGAAGACCAGCACCATGATCGCGAGGGCGACGGGAAGGGCGATGGCCTCGCCGGTGGCGAGGTCCTTCTCGACCTGGCTGGTGATGGCCTCGAAGATCAGGGTGGTGCCGCCGACGATGCCGGTCGCGCCCGGGGCGACCGCCTGCAACGTGCCCGGGAGGGTCTCGAGCACCTGCTCGACCTCGTCGAGCGCGACCTCCTCGTCCTCGGGGGACAGGTCCGGCTCGAGGGCGACGACGATGAGGAACCCGTCGCCGTCCTTGGCGATGAGCGGGGCGGCCGCGGGGTTGGCGGCGCCGTTGGGCAGGGCGAGCGGGTCGATGACGGACGCGACCCCGGGGATCTGCGCCAGCTCGTCGCGCGCGGGGGCCAGCGCCGTCGCGACCTCCGGATCGGCGGGATCGACCCCGCTGACCGCCAGATTGAGGACGGCGCCCGAGCCGTCGGCCTCGGCGAGGATCTCGTCGGCCTCGGCGCTCTGCGATCCGGGCACGGCGGGCGCGCCGGTGGCGAGCCTGTCGAAGAGGCTCTCGCCGTGGACGCCGAACACGGCGAGGCCGAGCCCGAGTGCGGTGAGGACCACCCAGACCAGGATGGTCAGTCGTGGGTGGTGGGCGACGCGGCGGCCGAGGCTTTCGAACACGCGGGCCAGCATCGCAGCATCGAGCCTCGGCGCGCACATCTGGGGGCGTGGTGGGACCTGTCGGGGGACGTGCGTAGGCTCGCGCCATGGACCTGTTCGACTCCGTCATCTCGACGGGGCAGGGGATCCCCGCGCCCGGCGCCGGCTCCCCCCTCGCCGTGCGCATGCGACCGCGCACCCTGGACGAGGTCGCCGGGCAAGGGCATCTGCTCGTGCCCGGGTCTCCGCTGCGTCGGCTCGTGGAGCCGGGCGACGGGGCTGCACGGCGCGCCGCCCCGAGCTCGGTGGTGCTGTGGGGGCCGCCCGGCACAGGCAAGACCACGTTGGCCTACCTCATCGCGACGACGTCGGGGCGGCGTTTCGTCGAGCTCTCCGCCGTGACGGCGGGCGTCAAGGACGTGCGCGCGGTCATCGAGGCCGCCCGCCGCCGGCTCGCCTCGGACGGGTCGGAGACGGTCCTGTTCATCGACGAGGTGCACCGCTTCACCAAGGCCCAGCAGGACGCGCTGCTGCCGAGTGTGGAGAACCGCTGGGTGACGCTCGTGGCCGCCACGACCGAGAACCCGAGCTTCTCCGTGAACTCCCCGCTGCTGTCCCGCTCGTTGCTGCTGACGCTGCGCCCGCTCGAGGTGGAGCACGTGCGGGCCCTGGTGCGCCGCGCGGTGGCCGACGAGCGCGGGCTGGGCGGCGCCGTCACGTTGGCGGACGACGCCGAGGAGCACCTGCTGCGACTGGCGGGAGGAGATGCCCGCAAGGCCCTGACGATCCTCGAGGCGGCCGCCGGCGCGGCCCTGTCCGACGGGGCCGATCGGGCTGACGGCGACGAGCCGGCGCCCGTGGGCATCGACCTGGCGACGATGGAACGGGCGATCGACGTGGCCGCGGTCCGCTACGACCGCGACGGCGACCAGCACTACGACGTGATCAGCGCTTTCATCAAATCGATGCGCGGATCGGACGTGGACGCCGCGCTGCACTACCTCGCTCGGATGATCGCCGCGGGGGAGGACCCGCGGTTCATCGCCCGGCGCATCGTCATCGCCGCCGCGGAGGACGTCGGGATGGCGGACCCGAGCGCGCTGCAGACGGCGGTGGCCGCCGCGCAGGCGGTCGCGCTGATCGGGATGCCCGAGGCCAGCCTCATTCTCGCCGAGGCGGTCGTCCACCTGGCCACCGCCCCCAAGTCCAACGCGTCCTACAAGGCCATCAACGCGGCGCTGGCCGACGTGCGCGCCGGGCGCATCGGCTCGGTGCCCGACCACCTGCGCGACGCGCACTACCCCGGGGCCGGCGCCCTGGGCCACGGCCGCGGGTACGTCTACTCGCACGACGAGCCGCACGCCGTCGCGGCCCAGCAGTACCTGCCCGACGAGCTCGCGGGATCGCGCTACTACCAGCCGTCCGACCGCGGGTTCGAGCGCTCCGTGACCGACCGCCTCGAGCGGATCCGGTCCATCCTCGACCAGGGCCGCTGACAGCGCCGCCCTTGCCGTGGCGGCCGATTGGGCCGTGCGGCGTCCCAGCCGGTAAGGTGGACCGGTCGTCAGGCGCGCATGCGCCCTGCGACCACCCTGGGGCCTCAGCCGCTACCACCAGGAACCTCCCTCAGCAGGATCAGGGGAGTGCCTGGCGTCCATGGTCGGCCCCACCCCGCGACACAGCTCCTGTGCGCGGGTGTGACGTCTACAACGACAGGAAGTACATCTGTGAGCAGTGTCACCCGCTCGCGTCGCCAGGTGCGCCTCTCGCGCGCCCTCGGCCTCGCGCTGACGCCCAAGGCCGTCAAGCACTTCGAGAAGCGCCCCTACCCCCCGGGCGAGCACGGCCGCGCCCGTCGCCGCACCGAGTCCGACTACGCGGTCCGTCTGCGCGAGAAGCAGCGTCTGCGCGCGCAGTACGCGCTGCGTGAGAAGCAGCTCGCCCGTGCGTACGAGGACGCCCGCAAGGCCCCGGGCCTGACCGGTGAGGCTCTCGTCGAGAACCTCGAGACCCGCCTGGACGCGCTCGTCCTGCGCGCCGGCTTCTCCCGCACGATCCTCCAGGCCCGCCAGACGGTCGTGCACCGCCACGTCCTCGTCGACGGCAAGATCGTGGACCGTCCCTCGTTCCGGGTGAAGCCCGGCCAGACGATCCAGATCAAGGCCAAGAGCCAGGCCACCGTGCCGTTCCAGGTCGCCGCCGCCGGCGCCCACCGCGACGTGCTGCCCACGCTCCCCGGGTACCTCGACGTGCAGCTCGAGAAGCTGACCGCCGTGCTCGTCCGCGCCCCCAAGCGCGCCGAGATCCCCGTGACCTGCGAGGTCCAGCTGGTCGTCGAGTACTACGCCCGCTGACGCGAGCCGCTCGTCATCCGAACGCCCCGTGTGCGCCGGCCTCTCGGCGCACACGGGGCGTTCGGCTGTCCGGGTAGGGTTTCGCAAGGCCGGGCGACTGCCCGGCACCGACGCACCCCGGCGCCACCGTCCACCAGGGACACGCCGGCGCCGGCGGCATAGACGATCCGGGCCTGGGCCCAGGGAGGACAGCACATGTCACTCGGAGACGTGGCGAGCCTGATCGCCGCGATCGCGTTCGTGC
This sequence comes from Cellulomonas chengniuliangii, assembly GCF_024508335.1. NCBI lineage: Bacteria > Bacillati > Actinomycetota > Actinomycetes > Micrococcales > Cellulomonadaceae > Cellulomonas > Cellulomonas chengniuliangii. Next base: position 1,693,535 of record NZ_CP101988.1, read on the forward strand.
TGCTGGTCGGCCTGCTCGCGCTGCCGTTGGTCAAGCTCGGCAAGGTCCTCGACGAGACGAGGGCCTCCGTCAAGGAGCTCACCGACCACACCCTCCCCGTGCTCGACGAGACCGCCAGCGTCGTGGCGTCCACCAACACCCAGATCGAGCGCGTCGACACGATCACCACGTCGGCGGCCCAGGTCTCGGAGAACGTCTCGGCGCTCACCTCGCTGTTCGCCGCGACGGTCGGCTCGCCCATGATCAAGCTCGCCGCGTTCTCCTACGGGGCACGGCGGATGTTCTCCGGGGCGGCGGACGGGCTGCGGGGCAAGCGATGAGACGGCTGGTATGGGTGGCCGTCGGCGTCGGCCTGACCATCGTGGTGATCCGCAAGGCCGGTGACGTCGTCGACCGCTACGCCCCGCCGGGAGCCCGGCAGGCCGCCGGCGCGCTCAACCAGGCCACCACCGTCGCGAAGGGGGCCAAGGCCGAGTTCCTCGCCGCGATGCGCGAGCGCGAGGAGCAGCTGCGCCGGGACCTGGTCGGAGACGTGGACGTCGACGCCGTTCGCGAGGACCGCGCCAAGCACCGCGCCTCGCAGGCCGAGACGCGGCGGCAGCGAGCGGCAGCCCAGCGCTGGGCCGACGAGCCCACCGAGGACCCCGAGGACGACGCGAACGTGCCCTACTCGTTCTTCTGACGGGCGGGGCGGAACACTGGGGCGGCTCCGAGCGCTGCACCACATGAGGAACGACGGCTGGCCCCACGGCCGGCTTCACCGGAAACACGAACACCGAGGACATCATGCGCACCGCCGAGATCCGTAAGCGTTGGCTCGACCACTTCGAGGCCCGCGGCCACACCGTCGTGCCGTCCGCCCCGCTGATCTCCCCGGATCCGTCGACCCTGTTCGTCATCGCCGGCATGGTGCCCTTCATCCCGTACATGCTCGGCGAGCAGACCGCGCCGTGGCCGCGCGCGACCAGCGTGCAGAAGTGCGTGCGGACGCTCGACATCGAAGAGGTCGGCAAGACCACCCGGCACGGCACGTTCTTCCAGATGAACGGCAACTTCTCGTTCGGGGACTACTTCAAGGAAGAGGCGATCACCTTCGCCTGGGAGCTGATCACCAACCCCCAGGACCAGGGCGGCTACGGCTTCGACCCCGAGAAGATCTGGGTCACCGTCTTCCACGACGACGACGAGGCAGCCGCGCTCTGGAAGAAGATCGCCGGGATGCCCGACGAGCGGATCCAGCGACGCGGCATGAAGGACAACTTCTGGTCCACCGGCGCCCGGGGACCGGCGGGGCCCTGCTCCGAGATCTACGTGGACCGCGGACCCGCGTACGGCGCCGAGGGCGGTCCCGTCGTCGACGAGGACCGGTACATCGAGATCTGGAACCTCGTGTTCATGCAGTACGAGCGCGGCGATGGAGGCGGCAAGGACGACTTCCCGATCCTCGGCGAGCTCAAGCAGAAGAACATCGACACCGGCATGGGCCTCGAGCGCGTCGCCTACCTGCTGCAGGGCGTCGACAACATGTACGAGATCGACGAGGTCTTCCCGGTCATCCAGGCCGCGCAGGAGCTCTCCGGCCGCCGCTACGGCGCCGACCACGAGGACGACGTGCGGATGCGCGTCGTCGCCGACCACGTGCGCAGCGGGCTCATGCTCATGGGCGACGGCGTCACGCCCTCGAACGAGGGCCGCGGGTACGTGCTGCGCCGCCTGCTGCGCCGCGCGGTCCGCGCGATGCGGCTGCTCGGCGTCGACGAGCCGGCCCTGCCGTCGCTGCTCCCCGTGAGCAAGGACGCGATGAGCGCCTCCTACCCCGAGCTCGCGCAGAACTTCGAGCGGATCAGCCGGATCGCCTACGCCGAGGAGGACGCGTTCCGTCGCACCCTCGTCGCGGGCACCACCATCCTCGACACCGCGGTGCAGGAGCTGAAGGGCTCGCAGCCGACGGCCGACGCGCGCCCGCTGCTCTCCGGCGCGCAGGCCTTCCAACTGCACGACACCTACGGCTTCCCGATCGACCTGACCCTCGAGATGGCCGCCGAGCAGGGTGTGGCCGTCGACGAGACCGCGTTCCGCTCCCTCATGCAGGAGCAGCGCCAGCGCGCCCGCGCCGACGCCCTGGCCAAGCGCGCCGGGCGCGCGGACACCGCCGCCTACCAGGAGCTGCACTCCACGCTCAGCTCCTCGCAGGGCGGCCCGGTCCAGTTCCTCGGGTACACCGACCTGACCTCGCGCTCGCGCGTCGTCGGGCTGCTCGTCGACGGCGTGCCCGCCCCCGCGGCGGTGGCCCCCGCCGACGTCGAGGTCGTGCTCGACCGCACCCCCTTCTACGCCGAGGCCGGCGGCCAGCTCGCCGACCACGGCGTCATCGTGCTCGACGGCGGCGCGCGGATCGAGGTCGACGACGTGCAGGCGCCGGTCAAGGGCCTGTCCGTGCACCACGGCCGCCTCGTGGACGGGACGCTGACGGTCGGCGAGTCCGGCACGGCCACGATCGACGTCGCGCGCCGCAAGGCCATCAGCCGCGCCCACACGGCGACGCACATGGTGCACAAGGCGATCCGCGAGGCGCTGGGCGACACCGCCACGCAGGCCGGCTCGGAGAACGCCCCCAGCCGCATCCGCTTCGACTTCCGCTCGGGCGCCGCGGTGCCCGCCGGCGTGCTGTCCGAGGTGGAGGAGCGGGTCAACACCCAGCTCGCCGAGAACCTCGAGGTCACCGACCAGGTCATGCCGATCGCCGAGGCGCGCGCCCTCGGCGCGATGGCGCTGTTCGGGGAGAAGTACGGCGACCGCGTCCGCGTGGTCTCGATCGGCGGCGACTGGTCCCGCGAGCTGTGCGCCGGGACGCACGTGCAGAGCTCGGGGCAGCTGGGCCTCGTGACGCTGCTCGGCGAGGCGTCCATCGGCTCGGGGGTGCGCCGCATCGATGCGCTCGTCGGCGCCGGAGCCTACGGCTTCCAGGCCAGGGAGCACGCGCTGGTGGGGCAGCTCAGCGGCCTGCTGGGCTCGCGCCCGGACGAGTTGGGCGACCGTGTCTCCTCGCTGCTGACCCGGCTCAAGGAGTCGGAGAAGGAGCTCGCCGCGCTGCGCCAGGCGCAGGTGCTCGCCGGCGCCGCGGCGCTCGTGGCGTCCGCCTCCGACGTCGACGGGGTGCGTGTCGTCGCCCATGACGCGGGCGAGGTCGGCTCGGCCGACGACCTGCGGACGCTGGTCCTCGACGTGCGCGCGCGCCTCGGAGACTCCACGCCCACGGTCGTCGCCGTCGGCGGCGTCAGCAAGGACCGGCCCGTCGTCGTCGTCGCCACCAACGCCCCGGCACGGGAGCGCGGCATCCGCGCGGGTGTCCTGGTCAAGAGCGCCTCCGGCGTGCTCGGCGGAGGAGGCGGCGGAAAGGACGACCTCGCGCAGGGCGGCGGCTCGGATGCGGCCAAGCTTCCCGAGGCGCTGGACGCGGTCCGCTCCGGGGCGCGTGCGGCGGGCTGACGTGGGCGACGAGCTCGTCGTCCGGGGCGCCCGACTGGCGGTCGACGTCGGCAGCGTCCGAGTCGGGGTGGCCGCCAGCGACCCGGACGGCCTGGTGGCGACACCGGTCGAGACGCTCGCCCGCGACACCCGTCGTCCCGCGCCCGGCGCCCTGCCCACCGACTTGGCCCGACTGGTCGACGAGGTCACCGAGCGACCGGCGGCCGTGGTGTACGTGGGGCTCCCGCGGCATCTCTCTGGCCAGGAAGGCGCGGCATCTGCTGCCGCACGCGCGTACGCTGTGACGTTGGCGCAAGCGATCGCACCGGTTCCGGTGCGGCTCGTGGATGAGCGGATGAGCACGGTGTCCGCCCATCAGGCGCTGCGAGCGGCCGGCAGGTCGAGTCGCCATCACCGGCAGGTCGTCGACCAGGCGGCCGCGGTGGTGATCTTGCAGACCGCGCTCGACGCGGAACGCGCCACGGGCCACCGGCCCGGCGAACGGGTAGTCGTCCCGATCGCAGGCGCCTCCGACGGGCGCGAGGGGGGCTGCGGGGTCGAGCAGGACCAGCAAGCAGAGAGTCTGCCTGCCCGGCAGCATGCCGACGACGCACCGGAGGGTCGACCAGGTGAGTGACCTCTTCCTTGGGACGGTGTCCCAGCACGAAGCCGAGCAGCCGCTCCCGACCCGCAGGAGCCGTTCCCGGCAGGACGGCAAGGCGCGCCGCAATCGGCAGCGTCGCAACCGCCGCCGTCGTTCTGTGCTCGTCATCATCATGGCGATCTGCCTCGTCGGCGGCGCCGGGTACGTCGTGACCAGCATCTTCAGCGACTTCTTCGGCGGCCTGTTCGGCGGCTCCTCGGACACCGCGGAGATCTCCGATTACGAAGGCCCGGGCACCGGCGAGGCAACGGTCACCGTGGTCAGCGGCGACACCGGCGGCGCCATCGGCGAGAAGCTCGTGGAGGCCGGCGTCGTGGCGACGACGTCCGCCTTCACCAAGGCCTACGCTGCCAACCCGCTTGCCACGCAGATCCAGCCCGGCGCCTACAAGCTGCGCCTGCAGATGCGCGCGTCAGACGCGGTCGACGCGCTGCTCGACTCCGCGAACCGGGTGTCGCTCAAGGTCACGGTCAACGAGGGCCTCGCGATGTCGCAGATCTTCGAGAAGGTCTCCGGCATCACGGCCATCCCCGTCGCGGACCTCGAGGCTGCCGCCGCGGACCCCGCGGCACTCGGCCTGCCCGCCGAGGCGAACGGCTCGCTCGAGGGGTGGCTGTTCCCCGCCACCTACCAGATCGAGCCGGGCGCCACCGCCACCGCACTTCTCTCGCACATGGTCGGGAAGACCGTCGAGGTGCTCACCGCCAACGGCGTCCCGCAGGACCAGTGGGAGACCGTGCTGATCAAGGCCTCGCTCGTGGAGCGCGAGGGCAAGTCCCCCGAGGACAGGGCCAAGATCGCGCAGGCGATCGAGAACCGTCTGGACCGGGGCATGCGGCTGGAGATCGACGCCGTCCTCGCCTACGGGCTCGGCAAGCCCGGCACCGCGCTGACGAACGCCGACAAGGAGGTCGACAGCCCGTTCAACTCGTACCGGAACATCGGCCTGCCGCCGTCCCCGATCGCCTCGCCTGGCGAGGTGTCGATCCAGTCCGTGATGAACCCGACGCCGGGGCCGTGGATCTTCTGGTGCACCGTCAACCTGGAGACCGGGGAGACGAAGTTCGCCGAGACCTTCGGCGAGCACCAGCAGAACGTTGCGGAGCTGCGTGCCTGGGAGGCAGCGAACTCCAAGTGACCGCGACCTCCTCCGCGCCGCAGCCGGCGCGCCGGGCCGCCGTGCTCGGGCACCCCATCGCCCATTCGCTCTCCCCGACGCTCCACCGCGCCGCCTACGCGGCGCTGGGCGTGACGCACTGGCGCTACGACGCCGTGGACGTCACCGAGGACCAGCTCGAGGGCTTCGTCGCGGCACTCGGCCCCGAGTGGGCCGGGCTGTCGCTGACGATGCCGCTCAAGCAGACGGTCCTGCCGCTGCTCGACCACATCGAGCCGCTCGCCGAGGTGGTCGGCGCCGTCAACACGGTGCTCATCCAAGCCGGCGGGGGAGGGCGGCCCATCCTCACCGGGGCCAACACCGATGTGCACGGCCTGGTCGCGGCGCTGCGCGAGGGGCTGCCGAGCGCGGAGGCGCCCGGCGCGACCCGCACCGCCGCGGTGCTGGGCGCCGGAGCGACGGCCGCCTCCGCCCTCGCGGCGCTCGCCCAGCTCGGCTGCACCACCCCGGTGGTGTACGTGAGGTCGATGGGCCGCATCGGCTCCCTGATGCGCTCCGCCCACCGGATGGGGGTCGAGCCCCGGTACGCGCTCCTCACCGCGGCAGCCGCGGAGATCCCGCGCGCCGACCTCGTCGTCTCGACGCTGCCGCCACGGGCTGCCGACCAGATCGCCGCCGAGCTCACCGCCGCAGGCGCGCGCGCCGCGGGTGTCCTGATCGATGTCGCCTACGACCCGCGGCCCACCGAGCTGTCCACGGCATGGGCAGCCGCGCACGGCGTCATGGTGCAGGGGGAGCGCATGCTCCTGCACCAGGCAAGCGAGCAGGTCCGGCTCATGACCGGGCATCCGGCGCCGCTGGCAGCGATGGACGCGGCGCTCACCGCCCGACTCGTCTAAGAGATCACCCCGCCGGGGCTCACGCTCGCGGGGCAGCCTGCCGATCAACTCAACGGGCATCACGCGCGAACCCGGCGCGACCCGGACGAGAGGACGATCGGTGAAGCAGCTCGGCGAGATCCTGCTGGACGAAGGACTGGTCACCGAGGCCCAGCTGATCGCGGCGCTCGACGAGCAGAACAGCCGTGGGCAGTCGATGGGCCGCACGCTGGTCGAGATCGGGGTGCTCACCGAGGGGCAGCTCGTCTCGGCGCTGGCGCGGCAGGTCGGCATGGACTTCATTGACCTCGACGAGTACCCCGTGGACCGCGTCGCGGTGGCGCTGGTCCCGGCGAGCCTGTGCCGGCGGTACACCGTGCTCCCGGTCAGGCTCGAGAACGGCACGCTCATCCTCGCCACGGCCGACCCGGGCAACGTGGTGGCCGTCGACGACGTCCGCACCGTGTCGGGCATGCAGGTGCGCCCCGTGGTGGCGACGTTCGACAACCTGTCCCGCGCGATCGACCGGTTCTGCCGCGCCGACGGCGAGATGGAGGACCTCTCCTCGGCGTTCGAGGAGGAGTCGCGGCAGACAGCCGCCGAGGCAGACCTGTCCCGGATCGGCGACTCGATCGACGACGACGCGCCCATCGTGCGGTACGTCAACCTGCTCGTCACCCAGGCCATCACCGACCGCGCCTCGGACATCCACATCGAGCCCACCGAGCACGACCTGCGCGTGCGCTACCGCATCGACGGCGTGCTGCACGAGATGCAACGCTCGCCCAAGCAGATCCAGGGCGGCGTGATCAGCCGCGTGAAGATCCTGTCCGACATCGACATCGCCGAGCGCCGCAAGCCGCAGGACGGGCGCATGTCCGTGAACCACAACGGGCGCAAGATCGACCTCCGCGTGGCGACGCTGCCCACCGTGTGGGGCGAGAAGATCGTCATGCGTATCCTCGACAACTCCACGGCGAGCCTGGACCTGCGCGACCTGTCGTTCCTCGACGAGAACTACGCCACGTACCACGAGGCGTTCACCAAGCCCTACGGGATGATCCTGGTGACCGGCCCCACCGGCTCCGGCAAGTCCACGACCCTGTACGCGACGCTCAACGCCGTCTCCAAGCCGGAGATCAACGTCATCACCGTCGAGGACCCCGTCGAGTACCGGCTCGCGGGCATCAACCAGGTGCAGGTCAACCCCAAGGCCGGCCTGACCTTCGCTGGGGCGCTTCGCTCGATCCTGCGCTCGGACCCCGACGTGGTGCTGCTCGGTGAGATCCGCGACCACGAGACCGCGCAGATCGCGATCGAGGCGGCCCTCACCGGCCACCTCGTGCTGTCAACGCTGCACACCAACGACGCCCCGTCCGCCGTGACCCGGCTCGTCGAGATGGGCATCGAGCCCTTCCTCGTCGGATCCGCGCTCGACGCCGTCGTCGCCCAGCGCCTCGCGCGCAAGCTCTGCGACAAGTGCAAGGTGCCGTACACCCCCTCCGAGGTGGAGATGGTGGGCGCCCGCTTCCCCTGGGTGCCGGGGGAGCCGATCCCCGAGCTCTACCGCCCTGGCGGCTGCGTCACGTGCTCGAAGACGGGTTACCGCGGGCGCATCGCGCTCCACGAGGTCATGCGCGTCACCGAGGACATCGAGCGGCTCGCTGTCGCGCACGCCTCCGCCGCCGAGATCGGCGCCACCGCGCGCAAGCAGGGGATGATCCAGCTCCGCGACGACGGCTGGCACAAGGTCGCGCTCGGACAGACGTCGATCGAGGAGATCCTGCGCGTCGTCGCGTGATCGTCCGGTTTGTCTCTCAAGGGGCGCCAGCGCTCCGCCGATGAACCCCATGACGGCCGTGCAGGCCTCGCGCAGTGTGCGCTGAACGTGCCCAGAGGTGGAGGCAGTGCTGTGAACAATCCGTACTGGAGCCCGGCAGGTCAGCCGGCAGGTCAGCCGGCAGGGCCGCCGGCGACCTTCCTGCCTGCTGGGCCGCCGCCCCCGGCTCCGGCCATGCCGGCCGCGGCCCCGGTGGCGCCTGCGGCCCGGCCGGCTGTGCCCGCTCAGTCCCCGGTCCGGGACCGCGCGGCGCGCGTGGGGATGAGCCAGGCCCGCGAGACCGAGGACGTGGCACTCGACGGGGCGTTGATCGAGATGATCCGCCTCGGCGCCTCGGACATGCACCTCACGGCGGGAGCCCCACCGATGGTGCGCCTGGCGGGCTCGCTCCGCCCGCTGGACAACTTCGAGCAGCTCGAGGCCGAGTCGCTGCGCCGCACCATCTACAACATCCTCACGCAGCGCCAGCGGGAGAAGTTCGAGGCCGAGCTCGAGCTCGACTTCGCCTACTCGGTGCGGGGGCACGCGCGGTTCCGAGTGAACCTCTACGTGCAGCGGGAGTCGATCGGGGCCGCGTTCCGTGTGATCCCCTACGAGATCAGGCCGCTCGAGGCACTTGGTGTGCCGAACGTCGTCGGCAACTTCGCCGGGCTCCCGCGTGGTCTGGTGCTCGTCACCGGCCCCACAGGCTCCGGCAAGTCGACCACCCTCGCCGCCATCGTGGACCTCGCGAACCGCACCCGCGAAGACCACATCATGACGGTCGAGGACCCGATCGAGTTCCTGCACCGGCACAAGAAGTGCCTCATCAACCAGCGTGAGGTCGGCGCCGACACGCACTCATTCGCCAACGCGCTCAAGCACGTGCTGCGGCAGGACCCCGACATCATCCTGGTCGGCGAGATGCGCGACCTGGAGACGATCTCGGTCGCGCTGACAGCGGCCGAGACCGGTCACCTCGTCTTCGCCACCCTGCACACCCAGGACGCGGCCCAGACGATCGACCGCGTGATCGACGTCTTCCCCTCGCACCAGCAGGCGCAGGTGCGCACCCAGCTCGCGGGCGCGATCCAGGGCGTCGTCTGCCAGACGCTGTGCAAGACGGCCGACGGACGCGGCCGCGCCGTCGCGACCGAGGTGATGATCGCGACACCCGCCATCCGCAACCTCATCCGCGAGGGCAAGACCCACCAGATCTACTCCTCGATGCAGGCTGGCACGGAGCACGGCATGCACACGCTCGACCAGAACCTCGCGGACCTGGTCAAGAGCGGCAAGATCACCTACGAGGTGGGCATCGAGAAGGCTCACCACGTCGAGGACTTCAACAAGCTCGTGGGCCGCACCGCTCGCATGAACCAGGGAGCCGCCATGCTCAACAACGGCGCCCTCGGGGCTCAGGGCTTCGGCGGGGGGTTGAGCTGATGGCCATCGCGCGCACCTACGAGTACGCGGTCCGGGACCGCAACGGCAAGACGGTCAAGGGCCGCATCGACGCTCCCAACGAGGGCGCCGTCGTCAATCGCCTCCGCACCATGGGCCTTGCCCCCACGTCCATCACCGAAATCACGAACACCGGTCTCCAGCGCGACATCAAGATCCCCGGGATGGGCGAGAAGGTCGGGCTCAAGGACCTCGCCGTGATGGCCCGGCAGATGGCCACGATGATCTCGGCCGGTCTCTCGCTGCTGCGGACGCTCTCGATCCTCGCCACGCAGACCGAGAACAAGATGCTCGCGAAGGTGCTGAACCAGACGCGGTCGGACGTCGAGGCTGGCGGGTCGTTCTCGGAGTCCCTGGGACGGCACACGACCGTGTTCCCCCCGCTCATGATCAACATGGTCAAGGCGGGTGAGGTCGGCGGCTTCCTCGAGCAATCGCTCCAGTCGATCGCGGAGAACTACGAGTCGGAGGTCAAGCTCCGGGCTCAGATCAAGTCGGCGATGACGTACCCCGTGATGGTGTTCGCCATGGCGATCCTCGCCGTCGTGGGCATGCTGCTGTTCATCGTCCCGATCTTTGAGCAGATGTTCACGGACCTGGGGGGGAGCCTGCCCTGGGCCACGCAGATCCTTGTGCACTTGTCGAGCATGATGAAGTGGCTCGGGCCGCTCCTCCTGGTCGTGATCGTGGCCTTCAGCGTCTGGTGGGGGAAGCACAAGAACGACGACGCCGTGCGCTCCAAGGTGCAGCCGGCGTTGCTGAAGATGCCGATCTTCGGGCCGTTGTTCCAGAAGGTCGCGTTGGCCCGGTTCACCCGGAACTTCGGCACCATGATGGGCGCCGGCGTCCCGATCCTGCAGGCGCTGGACATCGTGGGGGAGACGAGCGGCAACTGGGCGATTGAACGAGCCGTGAAGGATGTGCAGGAGAGCGTCCGCACCGGCCAGTCGCTCGCCGGGCCGCTCGCCCAGCACCCGGTGTTCCCGCCCATGGTGGTGCAGATGGTCGCCACCGGCGAGGACGCCGGGGCGCTCGAGACGATGCTTGCGAAGATCTCCCAGTTCTACGACGAGGAGGTCACCGCCACGACCGAGCAGCTGACCTCTCTCATCGAGCCGCTGATGATCGCCATCCTCGGCGTGATCGTGGGCGGGATGATCGTCGCCCTGTACATGCCGATCTTCTCGATCTTCACCCTTGTGGAGTGACTTCTTCCTCACGTGCGCTTTATGTCCGAAACCGGGTCGGATGAATACACCCGAACGGACCATCAAGTGGTCATCTCGGCGCCCCGATGAACTCTCTGTAGGACTCAACGCCGGTTGGCCGGCATTTCTCAACGACTCAGACAAGAGGGATCATGAACGCTCACATCCGCTCGACCATGGAGAAGCGCGCACGGGGCGAGAAGGGCTTCACCCTGATCGAGCTCCTCGTCGTCGTCATCATCATCGGCATCCTCTCCGCGATCGCCATCCCGGCGTTCCTCAAGCAGCGTGAGAAGGCCTGGGCCGCCCAGGTCACGTCGGACATGAAGAACGCGACGACCGCCGCCGAGGCGTACGCCACCGAGAAGAGCGGGACGTACACCGGTCTCACGCTCGACAAGCTCAAGGAGAACGGCTACACGGCGACCCCCGAGGTGACCATCGAGCCGACGCCCACCGGCACGGGCGACGTGAGCTACACGCTCAAGGGCACGCACGCGAAGCTGAGCGGTTCCGAGTGGACCTACAACAGCACGGACGGCCTGATCAAGAAGACCCCCTGACCTATCGGTCAGATGTGCGGGGCGTCGCCATGGCGGCGCCCCGCACGTTCGCCAAAGCGGCATTGCCCGGACGAGAGGTGGGACGCGACAGTGCGACTGGTGCGTGAGCGGCTGGCCCGTCCGGACGACGAGGACGGGATGAGCCTGGTCGAGGTGATCGTGGCGATGTTCATCTTCGCGATCATCTCGAGTGGGATCATCTACGCGATGTCCTCGGTGCTGGTGCTGACCCGGGACTCCCGGGCTCGGCAGGTGGCGGCCAACCTCGCCGCCGAGGAGATCGACCTCGTGCGCGACTCCGCCGACCTCTTCGCCCTCCTCGACGCCGACCGGGTCGAGACGCTCAACGGGGACAAGTTCACCGTCCACCGAGCGACGCAGTGGGTCACCGACCCGGCGCAGGAGATCGTCTGCGGGGCCGGTGGCGGCGGCGCGCTGCGGTACAAGCGCGTCAATGTGACCGTCACCTGGGAGAACATGCGGACCGGCACTGACCCGGTGCGCTCGGACACCGTGGTGCAGCCGGACGACAAGATCAACGACCCCGCGAAGGGCACGATCCTCGTCTCGGTGCTTGGCGCAACGGGCACGGGCTCATCCGGGGTGACGGTCACGGCCACGCCGGGCTCGCCGGCGAACGGAGCCACGCCGCTGACCACTGCTCCTGCGAACACCGACGCGCAGGGCTGCACGTACATCCTCAAGGTCAACCCCGGCAACTATGACGTCAAGGTGTCACGGCCTGGATACGTCGACTCCGACCAGAAGACGTCATCCGTCCAAACCATCGGTGTGGCCGCAGGCGAGTCGGCCGCAGTCTCCTTCCAGTACGACAAGCAGGGGACGTTCGACGTCACCTACGCCGCGGGGTACACCCCCGCGCCCGCGGAGACGCTGCGTGTGCCGGCAGTGCCGACCACGAGCTTCGTGAGCACCTACGGGGTCTTCACCGCCACCCCGGCCTCCAGTGCAGGCCGAACGCGGTCGCTACAGCTCCACCCGTTCGCCTCCGGCTATGACGTCTTCGCAGGCACCTGCGCCGCCGCCGACCCTGCCGCCTGGCCCGAAGGCACGGATGACCTCGGTCAGGTGATCACAGCGGAGCGGATTGCTGGTGTGTCCGCTACGCCGGGCGGCAACGTGGCGGTGGAGGTGCCGATGGGCGTGGTCAAGCTGGCGTTGGGGCCGCAGGGGGCGACCCGGTACCTGCGGGCGGTCTCCGCCAACGCGCCAGCGACCGGCGACCCGGGATGTGACTCTCCTGTCGAATACTCGTTCGGCGCTGCCAGCGGCTACGGCATCCCTGCGAACGGGAACCTGACCGTCGCTCTTCCCTACGGTTCGTGGAAGCTCTTCTCCGGGACAGGGGGCACGCCGTCGAACTGGAACACGGTGGTGGGCGCAGGCCAGATCACCCCAGTCGGCATGCCTGCCCGCACCACCGTTGACGCGGCTGGAGTGGTGACTTTCGACCCGCGGGTGGTGGCGCCGTGAACGCGTTGCGGCGTCGGTCGAGCCTCGAGGACGAGAAAGGGCTCTCGCTCGCGGAGATGCTCGTCACCATGATGGTGCTCTCGCTCTTCATGATCATGGTGACCTCCATGTTCAGTTCCGTGACGCGGACCTTCACCCGGGACCGCGCGGCGAGCGACTCGACCAGGATCGCGTCGATCGCCATGAACGAGGTCACACGGGTGCTCCGCTCAGGCACGGAGATCCAGGTCGCGAACGCTGTGAACGACCCCGTGTTCCTCCTCGCCACCGACGAGTCGGTCGTGCTGCGCGCGTACCTGGACACCGATTCCGCGGATCCGCGGCCTATTGTCGCCCGTTTCGAGGTCACAGCGGCGCGCAACCTCGTCGAGAAGCGGTGGAACGCCAACCCGTCGTCCGGCCCCTACTGGAAGTTCGTCTCTTTGCCGACGGCGCCATTCCCGGTCGCCGCGAGCTCGTGGACGAACCCGGCGTACGAGCGCATGATCGCTCAGAAGATCACCCCCGCTGCCAGCGGGGCTCCAGCGTTGTTCCAGTACTACGACGCGGCAGGCGTGCGCATCGTGCCCCCGCCTGCGGGCAAGCTCACCGACGATCAGCTCAAGACGATCGCGGCAGTGAGGGTGACCATGTCGGTCCAAGCAGACCTCACGGATCGTGCTCGGCCGGTCGTCGTCCGGAATACTGTCGGCATCCCAAATCTGGGAATCTCGCGAGTGGGGCCTTGAAATGATCAGTCGCATACGTCGTGCTCGCGCCCAGGAGCCGGAGTCCGGTCTCGCGATGATCATGGTGATCGGCATCTCAGCCATTCTCGCCATCTTCATGGTCGCGGCGATCGCATTCTCGGTCGGGTCGCACAGGTCAGCCCGCAGCACGCAGGATTGGAACAGCGCTTTGGCGGCGGCGTACGCCGGCATCGAGGAGTACCAGAGCCGGCTCGCGAACGACACGACCTATTTCCAGTACGGGAACCCGGCGGCCACCTTCGAGCCCGCTTCCGACGTGACGCTTCCCACCGGAGCCTCCACGAACCCGGCCTTCGGTGTCGGCGCGGGGGGGACATGGGCCGATGTCGCCGGCAGCAACGGCAAGGCGAGCTTCCGGTACGAGGTCGACAACTCGAAGTACTACGCCGACGGGACGCTCCGGCTGCGGTCGACTGGCATGGCGGGCGGGGAGACGCGGACGATCGTCGCGGACCTCAAGCAGCAGGGGTTCATCGACTTCCTCTACTTCACCGACTACGAGATCCAGGACCCGGAGATCAGTGGCGCGAGCGTCAGCACGTGCGTGAAGTACGGGTGGGCGGGGCGCCCGACCTCTGGGTGCTCCGAGATCGCGTTCGGAAGCGGTGACACCATCAAGGGCCCGCTGCACTCCAACGACACGCTTCGCATCTGCCAGGCCACCTTCCAGGGTCCCGTGACCACTTCCTACAACCCTCCGGCGGGCCTGAAGTACCTGAAGCAGGACTCGAACGGATCGGGCTGCAGTGGGCAGTCGCTGCTGACTGGGTACCCGGCGTACAGCCCGGTCATCGCGATGCCGCCGACCAACTCGCAGATCAAGCGCGAGGTGCGCTCGGACCGTCCCGGCGACGTCCCCCGCCCGGGCTGCCTGTACACCGGTCCGACGACCATCAAGTTCAACAGCAACGGGACCATGACGGTCCGGTCGCCATGGACGAAGTTCACGAACGTGAAGAATGACACCCCCGGCCCCAGCGACGGCTCGCTCAACCCGGACTGCGGCACGCCCGGCACCGGGGCCAACCAACTCGGTAGCGCCGGCGGACAGACCCTGACGGTCCCCGAGAACAACGTCATCTTCGTGCAGAACGTGCCGACGAGCACCACCGACCCGAATTATCGGTCTGGCACGCCTTCCGGGCTCAGCGTGTCAAGCGGGGCCAACGGGAGCAACGGCCTGGGATATCCGATGTCGCAGGAGACGACGCCGAAGGGTGCGACATCGACGAGGCCCGCCTATGGCTTCAAGAACGGCGATGTCTTCGTGCAGGGCACGCTCAAGGGCCGGGTGACCGTTGCGGCCGAGAACTACATCTACGTGACGGACGACGTGAAGTACGGCGACTCCAGCCGCGACATTCTGGGCCTGATCGGCAACAACGCAGTGTGGGTGTGGAACCCGGTGAAGAACTCCACCAAGCTCCTGAGCGGCTCGAACCGTCGAATCGACGCGGCGATTCTCTCGGTGGCGCACACCTTCCAGGTGCAGAACTACGACACGGGCGGTGACCGGGGGACCCTCACCGTGAATGGGGCGATCGCGCAGAAGTTCCGTGGCATCGTGCGCAGCGGGAGCCACGGGTACAAGAAGGACTACAACTACGACAACCGGTTCCGCTACACGGCGCCTCCGAAGTTCCTGTCGCCCGTCACCACGACCTACGGCGTCAACGTGTGGGTCGAGGTCAGTCCTGTGATGGACAGCGACGGCACCTATCGATGAGCCTCCAGACCCCGGAGGCCATCGGCCTCCTGGCGCTGCTGGGAGTGCTCGGCCTCGCCATCGGCTCGTTCCTCAACGTGGTCGTCTGGCGAGTCCCACGTGGCGAGTCGGTGGTCAACCCTCCGAGCGCGTGCCCGAGGTGCGGGTCGGCGATCCGGCGCCGTGACAACATCCCGGTGCTCTCGTGGCTGCTGTTGCGCGGGAAGTGCCGGGACTGCGGCGGGGCGGTCGCCGCGCGGTACCTCGTCGTCGAGGTGCTGACTGCCGCTCTCTTCATCCTTGTCGGCGCCCGGTTCTTGGAGCAGCCCTGGGCGCTTCCGGCGTACCTCTACCTCGCCTCGATCGCTGTGGCGCTCGCCCTCATCGACATCGACACCCACCGGCTGCCGAACACCATCGTCCTTCCGTCGTACGCCGTGGCCCCCATCCTGCTGCTGGTGGCCAGCGCGCCCGACGGTGACTGGGGTGCGTTGCTCCGGGCAGGTGTGGCGGGGGCGGCACTGTGGCTCGCCTACGCGGTGATGTGGTTCGCCTACCCGTCGGGGATGGGCTTCGGCGACGTGAAGCTCGCTGGGGTGCTGGGCATGCTGCTCGGTTGGGTCGGCTGGGGGCCGCTCGTGGTGGGGGCATTCTCGGCCTTCCTCGTGGGCGGTGTGTTCGCCCTCGCGCTGCTTGTGCTGCGACGTGCCGGGCGCAAATCGGGAATCCCCTTCGGGCCGTGGATGCTGCTGGGCGCCGGCGTCGGAATTGCGTGGGGTGAGCAACTCTGGGACGCCTATCTGCGCGCCGCCGGCCTCGCCTGAGGCGAATTCGGCAGGTCCGCCCGCCCCGCTGGCTCAAGGTCACGTGAGGCACTCCCGATAGTTCTCTGAGAGCTGCACGAACAAGGAAAGGGACGTGAACGTGGCCACATCGCGAGTCATCGGACTCGATATCGGCACCACGCGGGTGCGGGCGGCCGAGCTCGAGTTCGGCAGCGGGGGGCCATCGCGCACCGCACAACCGACCGTGCTTCGTGTCGGCGAGGTTCCGCTTCCCCCGGGAGCGGTCAAGGACGGCGAAGTCGCGGAACTGTCGACCGTGTCCTCCGCGCTGCGGCAGCTGTGGGCGCAGGCCAAGTTCAGCCACAAAGAGGTCGTGCTCGGCGTCGGCAATCAGCGCGTGATCGTCCGCGACCTCGAGCTGCCGGCGATGCCGCTCAACGAGGCGCGCGCCTCGTTGCCTTACCAGGTGCAGGACCTGCTCCCGGTGGCGGTCGACGACGCGTTGCTGGACTACGTGCCCACCGGAAGCTCGGTCGGTGAGCACGGGGCCCTCATGCAAGGCCTGCTGGTCGCCGCCACGAAGGAGACCGTTCTCGCCAACACGGCGGCCGCCGAGGCGGCAGGCCTGAAGCCGATGATGGTCGACCTGACGGCCTTCGCGCTCAGCCGCGTCATGGCACGAGGCGAGCTGGCCCAGCGGACCATCGCCGTGATCGACATCGGTGCTCGAATGACCACATTGGCGATCGTCGCGCAGGGTGTGCCGCGGATGGTCCGACTGATCCCGTCGGGCGGTCAGAACGTGACTGATGTCGTCGCCTCCACCCTGGGACTCACCACGGCCGACGCTGAGAACGCCAAACGGCAGATCGGCGTCGGATTCACCGTCCCGCCAGAGGCACAGGCTGCGGCGCAGGCGGTCGGCGAGGTCGCGACGTCGCTGATCGAGGCCATTCGGAACACCTTCGTGTACTACGCAGGCTCGCACCCCGGCGCCGCCGTCGAGCACATCGTGCTCACCGGTGGTGGAAGCCAACTGCCAGGGCTCGGCCAGTACCTCTCCAGCGCGAGCCGGATCCCCGCGAGCATGGGCCAGCCTTTGGACACCTTGCGCCTTGGGCGCGGCGCCCCGGTTCCCGCCCACCTCGTGGAGCACCAGCACGAGCTGGCGATCCCGCTCGGCCTCGCTTTTGGAGTTGCCTCATGACCTCGCTCCTTGACCGCTCGTCCCGACGTGGAGGGCCCAGCCCGACGGTCGGAGGACTCCCTCAGGTCAACCTGCTCCCGCCCGAGATCCGCGCTGCCCGTGCGTTGTATCGCGTCAAGCGCTTGCTGGTCATGGGCCTGGCCGGGGTCCTGGTCCTCGTGGCCGTCGGATACGGCGTCGCCTCCCTGCGGGTGCTCGCAGCCGAGGACGAGCTGGCGGAAGCCCAGGACGTGTTCGCCACCCTCACGGAGCGCAAGCAGGAGTACGCCGAGGTCCCCGTCGTCCTCAACAGGTTGCGCGCTCTTGAGAACGCCCGCGAGGTTGGATTCTCCACCGAGATCCTCTGGACCCCGTACTTCGACGCGATCTTCGTCGTGATGCCGCAAGAGGTGTGGATCTCCTCGATCGAGGCCTCTGGAGTGACACCCATGCAGGCCGCCCCTGAAGTTGTCGACCCGCTGCAGGACCCGTCGGTGATGACCCTGAAGTTCACGGGGCGCAGCCTGACGGTCCCCAAGGCCGGTGACTGGCTCGAGAAGTTGAACTCGATCCCCGGCTTCTCCCACGCGTGGGTGTCGGCGGTCGAGACCGCGGAAGACGACGAGGACGGCGTGTACTACGTGATCCAGTCGAGCGTGCAGGTCGACGCATCAGCGTTCGAGCACCGGTTCGTCGAAGGCGAGGAGTGAGATGGAGGCCAAGACCTCGACCTGGGTGGGAGGCGCCACGGTTGTCGCGGTGCTGCTCGGATTCGGCGGCTGGTCGCTGGCGATCTCCCCAGCTCTGACCACGGCGTCTGACACGCAAGCCGAGGCTCTCGACGTGACCGCCCGCAATGAGGCTCTCGAGCGCGAGCTCGTGAGGTTGAAGGAACAGCACAAGAACCTCGACGCCTACCGCGGCGAGGTGGCGGCGATCGAGGCGCAGATCCCGGCCTCCGCCGAGCTCGACGCCTTCCTGCGACAGGTGGGGGCGCACGCTGAGGCCACCGGCGCCTTCGTGGTGAGTGTCGCGGCGGCCGTCCCGATCAACTTCGCCCCTGGCGAGCCAGTAGCGCCTGCGGCGGCTGCGCCGGCCGAGGGTGAGGGAGATGCTGAGTCGGACGGATCGACGGATTCGGCAGCAGAGACGGCGGCTCCAGCCGCCGCCCCGTCCATCGACGGCTTCGTCGCGGTCCCGGTCGACATCACGCTCCTGGGCAACGTCTTCAACGTCACCCGCATGCTCGCCGCGCTGCAGGGCGGCGACCAGCGTCTCTTCATGGTGACCTCCTTCACCGGCAAGGGGACCGATGAGGAGGAAGCCGGTGAGGGGCGGCCCGCGACCGCCAAGGGCGACCTCGAGCTGACGGTCTCCGGCTACCTCTACGTGCTGAAGGGCCCGGTGGTCACTGCGCAGGACGGCGAGGACGCCCCGGCAGCGCCACTGCCCTCGGGCGCGTTGGAGGGCAACCCGATGACGGGGGCCTGAGTAGCGCTGTCAACGCCGCGTGGGGTGTGCCCAACTTGAGGTCGGGCACACCCCACGCGGCGTTCCTGTCGGAAGGCCATCCCGCGGTCCATTCGACGGACCTCGGAACGGGCCGGTTCCCCCTCGTGGAAAGATGCCTGCATGCTCCGTTGGTTGACCTCAGGTGAGTCGCATGGCCAGGCCCTCGTCGGCATCCTCGAAGGCCTTCCGGCCGGTGTCGAGGTGCAGAGCTCGGACATCCAGGCGGCGCTCGCCCGCCGCCGGCTCGGCTATGGCCGCGGCGCCAGGATGAAGTTCGAGCAAGACGAGGTGCGGGTCCTCGCGGGGGTCCGGCTGGGGCTGACGCAGGGCGGCCCGATCACCGTGGAGATCGGCAACACCGAGTGGCCCAAGTGGGTCGACGTGATGTCCTCCGACCCGGTCGCGGATCCCGAGCTGCTGAACCGCGCGCGCAACGCCCCGCTGACGCGGCCGCGGCCCGGCCACGCGGACCTGGTCGGCATGCGCAAGTACGCGTTCGACGACGCCCGTCCGGTTCTCGAACGGGCGTCCGCGCGGGAGACCGCCACGCGCGTCGCCCTCGGCACATTGGCGGCGAAGTTCCTCGAGCAGGCGGCCGGCATCCGGCTCGTCTCGCACGTGGTGGGCATCGGCCCGGTCGCGGCTCCCGACGACGCCGCGCTCCCGACGCCTGACGACGCGGCCGCGCTCGACGCCGATCCGGTGCGCTGCTTCGACCCGGCCACGTCCGCGGCGATGGTCGCCGAGATCGACGAGTGCCACAAGGACGGCGACACCCTGGGCGGCGTGGTCGAGGTGCTGGCCTACTCTGTGCCCTCGGGGCTCGGCTCGTACGTGCACGGGGACCGGCGCCTGGACGCACGCCTCGCAGGGGCCCTGATGGGCATCCAGGCGATCAAGGGCGTCGAGGTGGGGGACGGCTTCCGCACCGCCACCCGTCGCGGCTCCCAGGCGCACGACGAGATGGAGCGGGACAGCTCCGGGAAGATCATCCGCCGGTCGAACCGCGCGGGCGGCATCGAGGGCGGCATGACGAACGGCGAGATCCTGCGCGTCCGCGCGGCGATGAAGCCGATCTCCACGGTTCCGCGCGCGCTCGACACGGTGGACACGGCCTCGGGCGACCCTGCCAAGGCCCAGCACCAGCGCTCGGACGTGTGCGCGGTGCCCCCGGCTGCGGTGGTCGCCGAGGCGATGGTCGCCCTGGTGCTGGCGGACGCGCTGCTGGAGAAGACCGGCGGTGACTCGCTCGACGAGGTCCGCCGGAACCTCGAGGGATACCTCGCGGCGATCCCCGAGCTGCAGCGCTGATGCCCCGTCCGTTGGTCGTGCTCGTCGGTCCACCAGGCTCGGGCAAGTCGACCGTGGCGACCGCGCTGGCGGCGCTTCGCGGAGTCACGGCACGCGAGACCGACGCGGATGTCGAGGCGGCAGCGGGCAGGCGGATCGGCGAGATCTTCGTCGAGGAGGGCGAGGAGCGCTTCCGGGAGCTCGAGAAGTCTGCCGCTGAGGCGGCGCTCGACGAGCACGACGGGGTAGTGGCCCTGGGGGGCGGCGCGGTGCTCGACCCGGGCATCGAAGAGCAGTTGGCTGCGTACTCCGCCGCGGGTGGCCTCGTCGTGTTCCTCGACGTCAGCCTCGCCCATGCCGCCCCGCGTGTCGGCTTCAACATCTCGCGACCGTTGCTCCTGGGGAATCCCCGCGCGCAGTGGCAGTCGCTCATGGAGGCGCGGCGGCCCGTGTACGAGCGCGTGTCCGGCCTTCGGGTCTCGACAGACGGGCGATCGGCGGCGGAGGTCGCCGACCTGATCCACGACGCAGTCACGCGCCATACCGCAGGCGGCAGCGCAGTAGACGAGGGGAGCGGCACATGAGCGAGCAGGGCACCCGGGTGGTCCGCGTCGACGGGGAGCAGCCGTACGACGTCGTGATCGGCCGGCATCTCCTCGGCGAGCTGCCCCGGCTCCTCGGCGGGGGCGTCAAGCGGGTCCTGGTGATCCACCCGACCGCGCTCGCCACCTCCGCGGAGGCGATGCGCCAGGACCTGCTGGACAGCGGCTTCGAGGCGATCCTGGCGGAGGTTCCGGACGCCGAGGCCGCGAAGACGGCCCAGGTCGCCGCGTTCTGCTGGCAGGTGCTCGGCCAGGCCGACTTCACGCGCTCCGACGCGATCGTCTCGTTGGGCGGTGGCGCCACGACCGACCTGGCGGGCTTCGTGGCGTCGACCTGGTTGCGGGGCGTCAAGGTGGTCCATGTCGCCACGACCCTGCTCGGGATGGTCGACGCGGCGGTCGGGGGCAAGACGGGCATCAACACGGCCGAGGGCAAGAACCTCGTGGGCACGTTCTTCCCGCCCGCAGGGGTGCTGTGCGACCTCGCGGCGCTCGAGACCATGCCGCGCTACGACTACATCGCCGGCCTCGCCGAGGTCATCAAGGCCGGGTTCATCGCCGATCCGCGGATCCTGGAGCTGGTCGAGGACGACCCCGAGCTGGTCAGCGACCCGGTGCGCGCCGCGCAGTCGCCCGTGCTGCTCGAGCTCGTGGAGCGCGCCATCGCGGTGAAGGCACGAGTGGTCGGCGCCGACCTGCGCGAGCACGGCGACCGTGAGTTCCTCAACTACGGCCACACGTTCGGCCACGCGATCGAGCAGGTCGAGCGGTACTCGTGGCGGCACGGGGCGGCAGTCTCGGTGGGCATGGTGTTCGCGGCAGAGATCGCGCGCTTGGCTGGTCGTCTCGACGACGCCGACGTCGACCGTCATCGCGCGATCCTCACCTCGGTGGGGCTTCCGGTCTCGTACCGCGGCGACCGCTGGGAGCAGCTGCTGACGGCCATGCGCCGCGACAAGAAGACCCGTGGCGACGTGCTGCGCTTCGTGGTGCTCGATGGGATCGGCCGTCCGAGCCGGTTGGAGGGCCCAGACCCCCTGCTGCTGGCCGCCGCCTACGCCGAGGTCGGCGAGGGCGCCGCGCCGCCGAGCACCGCCATCTCGTTGTGACGGCCCGCCGTCACCACCGTCGACGTGGCTGAGAATCAACAAGTTCTAGACCTTGTAATGGTCTTCACAAGCATCTAGCCTTGTGTGATGTTCGTCGTGACGATCGACCAGCAGGGCAGTCGCCGGGTGGGTGACCGCGTCGACGAGCTCCTCGCCACGCTCCGGGCGCGGGGCGACCTGTATCGAGGCTCGGCGGGCGTCGCCGCGCCGTTCGAGCGGACGGTCGGCGACGAGGTCCAGTGCGTCCTCGTCGACCCCGCACTCGCCGTGGATGTCACCCTCGCCGTCCTGCGTCTGAAGGGGTGGAGCGTCGGCATCGGCGCGGGCCCGGTGGACGAGCCGCTGCCCGCGTCGTCCCGAGCCGGTTCTGGGCCTGCGTTCATCCTCGCGCGCGACGCCGTCGAGCAGGCCAAGAGCCGGCTGAGGGTGGTGCCGCTGGTCGTGCACGGGCACCACGAGGCGCGGGCCCGCGAGGCAGAGGCCGTGCTCGTGCTGCTCGGGGCCACCCTGCAACGTCGCACGCCGGCCGGATGGGAGGTCGTGGACGCCGTCGAGCGCTCCGGCGAGACCCGGCAGGACGAGATCGCCCGCCGGATCGGCGTCTCGCAGCAGGCCGTCAGCCAGCGCCTGCGCACGGCGCTCTGGGCCGAGGAGCAGGCCGCTCGGCCCGTCGCCGCGCGGTTGCTCGCCGCGGCGGCTGTCGACGGCTAGGCGCCGCGCCCGCGGCTCCGCCACACTCGTCCCGCCTGCCCGCACCGAAGGAGACCCTGTGCACCCCGTGCTCGTGCTGCTGACCGTCGTCCTCATGCTGGCGGTGAGCGCAGCGGGCGGATGGGTGCTGACCGGCGCGGTGCTGCACCTGGCCGGGCGGTCCTCCGACGCGGGATCACCGGGCGCCGACACGCCGGAGCCGCACGCGGTCGCCGAGGGGGCGGGCCCGCGCTCCACCGCGCTGTCGGACGGTCCCGATGGGGACCGGGCCCGGGCCGTGCTGCGCGGCGGCACGTGGATCGGGATCCTCGAGCGCGTGGCTGTGACGGGGTGCCTGCTGGTGGGGGAGTCGAGCGGCATCGCGATCGTCGTGGCGGTGAAGGGCCTGGGCAGGTATCCCGAGCTGCGGGAGAACCCCGGCGCCTCGGAGCGGTTCGTCATCGGGACGCTGACGTCCATGATCTGGGCCGCGCTCATCGGCATCGCGGGACGCTCTCTGCTGCTGGGCTGAGGGAGCGGGCGCCGCGGGCTGTACGATGGTCGGCGGTCTGGTCGCCCCCTCCTGCAAGGCAGGTGAGCGCGGCGACGACTCGCACATTCTCAACTCGACAGGAAGCAGCTCTCGTGGCCACCACCAACGACCTCAAGAACGGCACCGTGCTGAAGATCGACGGGCAGCTCTGGACTGTCGTCGAGTTCCAGCACGTGAAGCCCGGCAAGGGTGGGGCGTTCGTCCGCACCAAGCTGAAGAACGTGCTCTCGGGCAAGGTCGTCGACAAGACGTTCAACGCCGGCCTGAAGGTCGAGACGGCGAACGTCGACAAGCGCGACATGCAGTACCTGTACAAGGACGGCTCGGACTTCGTCTTCATGGACACCGACACGTTCGACCAGATGCCCGTGTCGGAGGCAGTCGTCGGCGACGCCGCGAACTTCCTGCTCGAGAACCAGAACGCCATGGTCGCCACGAACGAGGGCGTCCCGCTGTACGTCGAGCTGCCCCCGTCCGTGGTCCTGGAGATCACCTACACCGAGCCCGGCCTGCAGGGCGACCGCTCCACCGGCGGCACGAAGCCCGCGACGGTGCAGACCGGCTACGAGATCCAGGTCCCGCTGTTCCTCGAGGCCGGCACCAGGGTCAAGGTGGACACCCGCGACGGGAGCTACCTCGGCCGCGTGAACGACTGACATGGGCGCCCGCACCAAAGCCCGCAAGCGGGCGATCGACGTCCTCTTCGAGGCCGAGCAGCGCCGTATCGACCCGGTGACGCTCCTCGCGCAGCGGATCGCGGAGCCGGGCACTGAGGCAGCCCTCCCGCAGTACTCGGTGGACCTGGTCGAGGGAGTCGCCGCCCACCGGGCGCGCATCGACGAGCTGATCTCGACGCACGCGCACGGCTGGACGATCGACCGGATGCCCGCCGTGGACCGCGCGCTGGTCCGGCTGGGCATCTGGGAGGTGCTCTACAACGACGACGTCCCTGACGCCGTCGCCGTGGACGAGGCGGTCGAGCTGGCCCGGTCCCTGTCGACCGACGACTCGCCGACGTTCATCAACGGGCTGCTGGGCCGCATCGTCGACCTGAAGCCGACCCTGCTGGCCTGACGCGCGACGCGCGAGCCTGACGAGGAGAGCCCCGGAGCCGATCGGCTCCGGGGCTCTCCTCGCGTTTTGGGGGTCGCCAGCCTCAATGGGCGCCGAGGGCCCCGTGGCGGCGCGGCCGCGGACCTCGCACGGGCAGCCCCGGCGCGGCGCGGCCGAGGAGGTTGCCCTGCACCCGGGAGACGCCCAGCTCGACGAGGGCAGTGAGCTGGGAGGCCTGCTCCACGCCCTCGGCGATCACCTCGAGCTCGTGCGCCTCGGCGAGGCCGACGATCGCCCGCAGCACCGCGAGGCCCCGCTGGGTGCCGATCTCACGGACGAACGACTGGTCGATCTTGAGGATGTCCACGGGCAGGGTCGCCAGGCGTGACAGCGAGCTGTAGCCGGTGCCGAAGTCGTCGAGGGCGATCCGGACGCCGCGCTCCCGCAGCGCCTCCAGCTTGAGGGTCGCGGCGGCGTCGTCGGCCAGCAGGGCGCTCTCGGTGACCTCGATCGTCAGGCGCACCCAGTCGCTGTCGCCCCACGCCCGGCCGACCTGTGCGAGGAAGTCAGGCTCGGAGATCTGCCGGGCCGCGACGTTGACGGCGATGGGCAGCTGGAAGCGGTCGTACCCCGACCGGGCGCTCGCCATGAGCGCCTCCCCGATGGGGATGATGAGCCCCGACTCCTCGGCGAGTGGGAGCCACTCGGCGGGCTGCAGCATCGTGCCCCGGTGCGACCACCGGGCGAGTGCCTCGAGCTCCACCACCTCGAGCGTGCGCGCGTCGACGATGGGCTGGAAGTGGGTGGCGAACTCCTTGTCGGCGATGCCGGCGTCGAGCGCGCGGCGCAGCCGGGTCTCCGACTGGACGCGGCGGCGGAGCGGGCGGTCGAACAGGAGCACACCCACGCGGGTCCGCTTCGCCTCGAGCATGGCGGTGTCGGCGTGCCGCAGCAGCGCCTCGGCGTCACGGGGCTCGCCGGGCTCCCACGCGGCGATGCCGACGGTCAGCCTCGGGGCGTTGGTGGTCGCGCCTGGCCCGGTGAACCCGTTGCGCAGGCGGAGACCGAGCTCGCGCAGCGCGTCGTCCGACGGCGCCCGAGAGATGACCGCCACGAACTCGTCCCCGCCGAGCCGGGCCACGTTGGAGCCCGCGGGCACCTGCGAGCGCAGGTGGTCGGCCACCTGGACGAGGAGCGCGTCGCCCCAGGCGTGTCCGTGGTGGTCGTTCGCCTGCTTGAAGTGGTCGAGGTCGCAGTACACGACCGCGACGCGGGTGCGCTCGACCTCGGCCTGGTCCAGGGCGCCCGCGAGGTGCTCGTCCAGCGCGTGCCGGTTCGGCAGGGCCGTGAGCGAGTCGGTGAACGCGGCGCGCGCGAGCTGGTGGGCCAGCTCGGTGCGCTCGGCGTGGGCCGAGACGATCTGGGCGAGGTCCATCAGGAACGCGCGCTCACGGGCGTCGAGGGAGCGTCCCTCGTCGGGGAAGAGCTCGGTGACGAACCGGCCGCGCGGGAGGTTGCGCAACGAGCCCTCGATGGTGGGGTCGCCGAGGACCTGGCGCGCCTCCTCGCGGGCCCGCAGCAGGAGCGCCTCGGGGTCTTTGAGGAACCAGGCGGCGTTGGAGATGCGGGCCACCGCGTCGCGCATGCTGTTCTGCCGGTCGGCCTCCCATTGCGCTCGTCGCAGCCGGTGCAGCGCGAGCGCCTCGAGGCCGATGCAGAGCGGGATCGCCCAGGTGCTGGTGAGCGTCTCGCGCAGCGACGGGTCGGTCACGAGGAAGGAGAGCACCAGCACCGCGGTGGACAAGGACGAGACGGCCAGCAGGGCGGCGCCAACCGGGGTGAGTCGCGCCTTGCCGACGGCCACGACGACATAGACGCCGACCAGGGTCACGGGGACGAGGAATGTCACCGTGTCGAGCGGCCCGGGGACGGGGGAGGCGCCGTCGTGGGTCACCACGAGATCCGTCGACACCCACAGGCCGGCCCGGAGGGCGTAGAGCACACATGCCGCGATGACGTAGTGGCGGACGGGAGGCCCCGACGCGTACGCGCGGGTGGCCGGCAGGGCCAGGACCACGGCCGCGGCGAGCAGCTGGGCGCGCACGAAGGGCAGGACCTCGCCGGCTGGCAGCACCGCGAGCAGGCCGTTGGCGAGGAACAGCAGGGCCAGGGCCGCCGACCAGACCAGCGTCCACGCGGCGCCGGCGCGGCGGAGCTGTCCGCGCCACCACACCCAGTGCAGCACGCAGAAGCCGCCCACCAGCCCGGCGGCGGAGAACTGGACGAGCGCCGCCCACGTCGGCGCTGAGATCCCCATAGAGGCTCCATCGGCCAGAGACCCCGTGGCGTTGAGCCCGCAACCGGGTGATGAGGTGCACAACCACGCCACCGCCGTGCCCCGAGCACGGACGCGACCGTCGTCCTCGGTGGAGCGGAGATCGGCCGCGCGCTGACCCGCATCGCCCGCGAGATCCTCGAGCGCAACAAGGGCGGCGCGGACCTAGTCCTGCTGGGCATCCCGACGCGGGGGCAGTCGCTCGCGCAGCGGTTCGCCCAGAAGCTCGCCGAGGTCGAGCCGGCCCGTGAGGCGGCCGAACGGGTGGCCCTCGGGGTCGCATGCCCCGGGGTACGCGCCCGGATGCCCTGAAGGGCAGCGCCCGGGGATTCCCGGACGCTGCCCTTCAGGGGCGAAGAGGTACTGACCCGATCGTCCTCAGATCAAGAACGAGCTGAACAGGAAGCCGAACCCCACCGCGAGGGCGATGTTGATGACTCCCGGCACCAGGAACGGGTGGTTGAAGACGTACTTGCCGATCTGCGTCGTGCCCGTGTCGTCCATCTCGACCGCCGCGAGCAGCGTCGGGTAGGTCGGGAGGATGAACAGCGCAGACACCGCGGGGAACGCAGCGACCGCTGCGGCTGGTCCAACTCCGATGAGGAGCGCGGTCGGCATGAGGGCCTTGGTGGTGGCCGCCTGCGAGTAGAGCAGTGCGGAGGCGAGCGCCAGGACCACCGCGAGCATCCACGGGAAGCCGTTCAGGAGGTCGGACGCGGACGCCATGATGGCCTCCTCGTGCGCGTGGACGAAGGTCGTCCCGAGCCAGGCGACACCCAGCACGCAGATGGCGGCGCTCATGCCGGACTTGAAGGTCGAGGCGCCGAGGATGTCGGCGGTCGGGACCTTGCACACCAGGACGATGATGGCCGCGATGCTGAGCATGATCGAAATGATGGCTGCGTCGCGCGGCATGACGGGCTCGGCGATGAGGCCGACCTTGTCCGAGATCAGGGTGGCGTAGGTCATGACCGCCACGAGACCGATGAGGAAGATCAGCACCGAACGCTTGGCGCCCGGCTTCAGCACACGCTGTTCCTTGGCCGCGACGGTGACCGTACCGGCCGCCATCCGGCGCTGGTACTCGGGGTGCGTGTCCAGCGCCGAGTTGCCCCGAATCTTGTCGAACGCGATCATGATCGCGGCCGTGCACATCACCGCGAGGAAGGTGGACGGGATCGCGACGGCTAGCAGCTGGATGTAGTCGACCCCGGTGCCCTCGCTCTCAAGGAGCGACGCCATGAAGACCACCGCGGCGGAGATCGGTGACGCGGTGATCGCGATCTGCGAGGCGACGACGGCGATCGACAACGGCCGGCTCGGCCGGATGTTGTTCTCCTTCGCGACCTCGGTGATGACAGGCATGGTGGAGAACGCTGTGTGACCGGTGCCCGCCATCATCGTCATCAGGAAGGTGATGATCGGCGCGAGGAAGGTCAGGTGCTTGGGATTCTTGCGCAGGATCCGGTCGGCCAGGTCGACCAGGTAGTCCATACCGCCGGCAATCTGCATCGCGGCGATTGCCACAATCACGCTCATGATGATCGAGATCACGTCGAGCGGCATGGCGCCCGGGGTTACCCCGAGCGCAGCAAGCACAAGGACGCCGAGGCCACCGGCGAAACCGATGCCGATCCCGCCAATCCTTGCGCCGAAGAAGATCGCTGCTAGAACAACAGCGAACTGAAGTGCCATCATCATCGTGCCGCCACCACCGTCTTGTTGTCAGAATCGGGGCCGTACAGCGCACCGCGGAATTGCGGGCACATCAGATTCTCCGGAGAGAGCACGTCGTCGAGGGTCGCTTCATCGAGCAGACCCATCTCGAGCACGACCTCGCGGACGTTGCGCCCGGAACGGGCGCACTCCTTACCTACCAGGTCGCCGTTGTGGTGCCCGATCAGCGGGTTGAGGAATGTCACGATGCCAATGGAGTTGAGGACGTAGTTCATGCAGACGTCCGCATTGGCGGTGATTCCATCCACGCACAGGCGGCGAAGGGCCGAGATGGCGTTGCGCAGCAGCGAGACGGACTCGAAGATGCTCTGCGCGATCACGGGTTCCATGACGTTCAGCTGGAGCTGACCAGCCTCGGCCGCCATGGTGACGGTCATGTCGTTGCCGACGACCTTGAAGCACACCTGGTTGACGACCTCGGGGATCACCGGGTTCACCTTCGCCGGCATGATCGAGGATCCGGCCTGCATCTCCGGAAGGTTGATCTCGTTCAGTCCGGCACGAGGACCCGAGGAGAGCAGACGCAGGTCGTTGCAGATCATCCCGACCTTGGCGGCCACGCGCTTGAGAGCGGCGTGCACGGAGATGTAGGCACCGGTGTCCGACGTCGCCTCGATCAAGTTCTCGGACGGTACGACGGGCAGCCCGCTGACGAGGGCGAGGTTCTCCACTGCCCGGGGCGCATATCCGGTCGGGGTGTTGAGCCCCGTCCCGATGGCCGTCGCGCCAAGGTTCACCTCGAGCACGAGCTGCGTCTGGTAGGTGAGGTTGCGGATCTCCTCGCGGACCAGGATCGCAAAGGCCCCGAACTCCTGGCCGAGCGTCATGGGCACGGCGTCCTGCAGCTGGGTGCGCCCCATCTTCAGGACGGAGTCGAACTCCTTCGCCTTCGCTTCGAATGACTCGGCGAGGCTCTCGATCTCGGTCTTCAGTTGCTCGACGACGGTGTACACCGCGATGCGGAAGCCCGTCGGGTACGCGTCGTTCGTCGACTGGCTCTTGTTGACGTGGTCGTTCGGGTTCACGACGTCATAGCGCCCCTTGGGCAGGCCCAGGTGCTCGAGCGCCAGGTTCGCGATGACCTCGTTCGTGTTCATGTTCACCGAGGTCCCTGCGCCGCCCTGGAAGGCGTCGATCGGGAACTGGTCCAGGCAACGGCCCGCGACCAGAACCTCGTCGCAGGCCACCACGATGGCGTCCGCGATGTCCGCCGGAAGCGTCCGCATCTCCTTGTTGGTCAGCGCGCACGCCTTCTTCACCATGACCATCGCCCGGACGAAGTCCGGCGAGTCGCTGATCGCGGTGGGGCTGATCCGGAAGTTCTCCAGAGCCCGCACGGTGTGGACGCCGTAGTACGCCTCTTCGGGAACTTCCTTGGTCCCGAGCAGATCTTCTTCGATCCGTGTGTTCATTGAATTTCCTGCTTCCCTAGCCCAGGCGATGGGATGACCCCACGCTCTGTGGTAATCAGTCGTTGCCGCGGTGCAGCACGGCGCGCAACCGTTCCTTGTTGACGGCGGCGATCGCTGTCAGCGGAATACCGGCGGGGCACACGTCGGCGCATTCCCCGTAGGACGAGCACGGACCGAAATCGAGCTCCATCTCCGTGATCATGGCTCGGGCGCGACGGCCTCGTTCCGCCTTGGTCGTGGGCAGCGCCGCCAGGTGGGCGAGCTTGGAGCCGACGAACAGGTGCGCGGCGCCGTTGGGGCAGGCAGCCACACAGGCGCCGCAGCCGATGCAGGCGGCGAAGTCGAGGGCCATCTCGGCCGCGGCGAAGTCCAGGGCTGCGGCGTCGGCATCGGGAGCGGTGCCAGCGGCGATGGCGACGTGCCCGCCGGCGGTGATCACGCGGTCCAGAGCGCTGCGGTCCACGACAAGGTCGCGGATGACGGGGTAGGCGGCCGAACGCAGCGGTTCGATGCGGATCCGGTCCCCGTCGGAGTACCTCGCGAGCCGCTGGTGGCACGACGGGGTGTTCGGCTGAGCGCCGTGCGGGCGCTCGTCCACAGTGACGCCGCAGGCCCCGCAGATGCCCTCGCGGCAGTCGGACTCGAAGGCGATCGGGTCCGCGCCGGACTCCACGAGCTGCTCGTTGAGGCGGTCGAGGAGCTCGACGACACTCATCTCTGCGGTGGCGTCCAGCACCTCGTAGGTCTCGAGGCGGCCGGGCCCGGCCGGGTTGTCCTGCCGCCACACGTCCAAGGTCAGCTTCATCGGTAGTTCCTCTTCTGCAACGGGACGGCATCGAAGCTCAGCGGCTCGTGGTGGCGCACGAAGGTCCCGTCGCCGGGCGCCTCCCACGCGGAGACGAAGGCCCAGAGCTCGTCGTCACGGGCGGCCTCGCCGTCGACCTGGTGCTCGCCGCGGAAGTGCGCTCCGCAGGACTCCTCCCGGTCAAGGGCGTCGACGCACATGAGCTCGGCGAGCTCGAGGTAGTCGGCGACTCGGCCGGCCCGTTCGAGCTCCTGGTTGAGGTGGTCCCCGGTCCCCGCCACGCGCAGCTCGGTCCAGAACCGCTCCCGCAGCTCGCGGATCGCCGTGATCGCCGTGGTCAGCGTCTCGGCGGTGCGATGGACCCCGCAGCCGGCGTAGAGGATGTCCCCGAGCAGCCGGTGGAAGTAGGTCGGGCCGTGCTGGCCGTCGACCGCCAGCAGGGAGTCGACCCGGCTCCGCGCCCGGGCGAGGGCCTCGCGTGCGGCGGGCCCGTCGTCGGCAAGGCGAGGCTGGCCGAGCAACGGGGCGAGGTAGTTGGGGATGGAGTAGGGGAGGGTGAACCAGCCGTCCACGCACGCGGAGAGCAGCGAGTTCGCACCGAGGCGGTTGGCGCCGTGGTACCCCCATCCGGCCTCACCGCCCACGAACAGGCCCGGGATGGAGGTCATCTGGTTGTAGTCGGACCACAGCCCACCCATCGTGAAGTGCGCCCCGGGGGCGATGCGCATCGGCACCTTGTACGGGTCCTCGCCGGTGGCGTGGGTATACATCTCGAAGAGGTTGCCGTAGCGCTCGGCGATCTTCGCCGCGCCCAGTCGGGCGATCGCGTCGCGGAAGTCGAGGTAGACGCTGTTCTTGAGCGGCCCGACGCCCCGCCCCGCGGTGATCTGTTCGCTCGCGTTGCGCGAGGCGACGTCGCGGGGGGTGAGGTTGCCGAAGGTGGGGTACCGGCGCTCGAGGTAGTAGTCGCGCTCGCCCTCGGGAATGTCGTTCGGGGCGCGCTCGTCGCCGGGAGCCAGCGGCACCCAGATGCGGCCGTCGTTGCGCAGCGACTCGCTCATGAGGATCGTCTTGGACTGCCACCGTGAGCTCACCGGCAGCGCGGTCGGGTGGAACTGGATGAAGGACGGGGAAGCGAAGAGCGCCCCGCGCTGAGTCGCGCGCCACGCGGCCGAGGCGTTGGAGTTCTTGGCCAGGGTGGAGAAGTAGAAGACGTTCCCGTAGCCACCGGTGGCCAGAACGACGGCGTCGGCCGTGTGGGACGTGATCTCCCCGGTGAGCAGGTTGCGCATGATGACGCCACGTGCGCGGCCGTCGTCGATGATGAGGTCGAGCATCTCGTGGCGGGTGCGCAGGGTGACCGTGCCGGCATCGACCTGGCGCAGGAGCGCCTGGGCGCTGGCGACCTGGAGCTGCTGGCCGGTCTGGCCGCGGGTGTAGTAGGTGCGCGAGACCTGGACGCCGCCGAAGGAGCGGGTGGCCAGCGCGCCGCCGTACTCGCGGGCGAAGGGCGCCCCGATCGCGTTCAGGTGGTCGATCACGCGGACGGACTCTTCGCCGAGGCGGAAGGCGTCGACCTCGCGGCCGCGGAAGTCCCCGCCCTTGACGGTGTCGGTGACGAAGCGCTCGATCGAGTCGTTGTCGACCTTGCGGGCACGGGCGGCGTTGATGCCGCCCTGCGCGGCGACCGAGTGTGCCCGACGTGGCGCGTCGTGATACGTGAAGGAGTGCACGTCGTAGCCCAGCTCGCCCAACGCCGCGGCGGCGCCGGACCCGGCAAGGCCCGTGCCGACCACGATGATCTTGAACTTGCGGCGGTTGGCCGGGTTGACGAGCTTGTAGGCGAGCTTGCGGCGGGCCCAGGCGGTCGCCGGTGAGCCGTCCGGGACGCGGCCGTCGAGGACGTCGCCGGTGGTGACGCCGGGGACCCGGGAGGCAGGCGTGTCGTAGGTCTCGGGGGCGCTGGATGCTGTGGTGGTCATTTCACGATCCCGGTGAGTACGGCGATGGGAATGAGGATGTTGCCGAGCAGGATCGCCAGGGCCATCGCCCCGCCCACGGCGAAGGCGACCGCGCGGAGGCGCTTGCCGGTCATGCCGAGGTCGTGCACGACGGTGACCAGGCCGTGGGCCAGGTGCAGGAACAGCGTGAGCAACGCGACGATGTAGAAGGCCGAGGAGGCCGGGCGCTGGAAGCTCGCGATGAGGTTCTGGTAGGCGAAGGACGCCTCCGTGGTCCCGGCGGTGTAGGTCTCGGGCGCGACGCCGGTGGTCCCGATGGTGAGATCCATCAGGTGGAACCCGACGAAGGCGAAGAGCACGATGCCGGTGACGAGCATGTTGCGTCCGGCGAAGGTCTTGAGCGGCATGCGCTTACGGGCGACTTTCCCGCGGGAGGCGCGGGCGCGTCTTTTGAGCAGGACGGCGGCGACGACGTGCGCCACGAAGGAGGCGCCCAGGACGACCCGCAGGATCCACAGGACGCCATTCCACGGGAGGAACGGCTCCAGGATCGTGTGCAGCCAATGCGCATACTCATTAAAATGTTCTGCGCCGGTAAAAACCTTGAGGTTGCCGAACATGTGCACCAAAAGGAACAGCGCGAAGATGGTGCCGGTCACGGCCATCACGACCTTGAGCACCCACGACGGGACCGCGGGGGCCTTCCGGATGCGAGCGTTCGTGACGCGGCCGGTGGCCAGGGCCGCGGGGTCGGAGCCTGGAAGGGTGGCGGGCCCGGCCTCTGCGCCGGGGGTGATTGGGGACGGCATCGGGCTCCCTCATGGCTGCGTTCGGCGCTGCGTCTGCTGCGTGCTTGATAAGTTATGAGTAGGAATCCGGATCGGATTAGGACTTTCAGCCTGAGGCCGGGTGAAATGCGAGGGCCGAATATCGCTATAAATGCAGAAAAGGACGTCCTGCTGCCGGCGCATTCCTGGCCGCTCGGTCGTGCGTCCGCGCGGCGTGTCCTGCTCCCAGCTCCGAGCCCGGGCCGGGAGCCTCGGGCGGAGCGCCCTTCGTAGACGGCGAGATTCCCGCGACCTGCACGCCCGTGAGACGGCCGGTCGGGGCGGGCAGCAGCCGGGTAGGATCGGCGACCGAGATCGACATTCCTTTAAGTGCCGTCCGGTGAGGCGGGGAAGGAGGTCGCCAGATGAGCTCTGGCACCGGTGCGCCCGCAGAGGGCGCCGCAGGATCGACCGTGGTGCTCGGCGAGGCAGAGATCGCCCGCGCACTGACCCGTATCGCGCACGAGGTCCTCGAACGGAACAAGGGCGGCTCCGACGTCGTCCTGCTGGGGATACCCACCCGTGGGCTGCCGCTCGCGCAGCGGCTTGCCACGCGGCTTGCCGAGGTCGAGCCTGGCCTGGACGAGTCGGCGCTCGTCGGGAGCCTCGACGTGACGATGTACCGCGACGACCTGGCCCATCACCCCACCAGGGTCATCGGTGCGACGAACGTCCCGCACGACGGGATCGACGGCAAGGTCGTGGTGCTCGTCGACGACGTGCTCTACTCCGGCCGAACGATCCGTGCCGCGCTCGACGCGATCAACGACCTCGGACGACCACGCGCGGTGCAGCTCGCCGTGCTCGTCGACCGGGGACACCGCGAGCTGCCCATCCGCCCCGACTTCGTGGGCAAGAACCTGCCGACCTCCACCTCGGAGCGCGTGCGGGTGCTGCTCGCGGAGACCGACGGCCAGGACGCCGTCCTCATCTCCGGAGGCGCCCGATGAAGCACCTGCTCTCAGCCCAGGACCTCGACCGCGCCACCGCGATCCGCGTGCTCGACACCGCGGGCCAGATGGCCGCGACCCAGTCGCGGGAGATCAAGAAGCTGCCCACGTTGCGCGGGCGCACCGTCGTCAACCTCTTCTTCGAGGACTCGACGCGCACGCGCATCTCGT
This sequence comes from Cellulomonas chengniuliangii, assembly GCF_024508335.1. Taxonomy (NCBI): domain Bacteria; kingdom Bacillati; phylum Actinomycetota; class Actinomycetes; order Micrococcales; family Cellulomonadaceae; genus Cellulomonas; species Cellulomonas chengniuliangii. The sequence continues at coordinate 1,727,642 of NZ_CP101988.1, forward strand.
TCGAGACGGCCGCGAAGCGGCTCTCGGCCGACGTCATCAACTTCTCGGCCAAGGGGTCGAGCGTGTCCAAGGGCGAGTCGCTCAAGGACACCGCGCAGACCCTGCAGGCCATGGGCGCCGACGCGGTCGTCATCCGCCACCATGCCTCCGGGGCGCCGCACATGCTGGCCCACTCGGGCTGGACGGACGGCGCTGTGGTGAACGCGGGCGACGGCACCCACCAGCACCCCACCCAGGCGCTGCTCGACGCGTACACGATCCGCCGGCACCTCGTGGGCGACGGTGGGCGCGCGGACGTGACGGGCCGCGACCTGGACGGCCTCCGGGTCGTGATCGTCGGCGACGTGCTCCACAGCCGGGTGGCGCGGTCCAACGTGCAGCTGCTGCACACGCTGGGCGCCCAGGTGACCCTCGTGGCGCCGCCCACCCTGGTGCCCGTGGGCGTCGAGGCGTGGCCGGCGCAGGTGTCCTACGACCTCGACGCGGTGCTGGCCGACGAGCAGCCCGACGCCGTGATGATGCTCCGCGTGCAACGCGAGCGGATGTCCACGGCGGGCGGCGGCTTCTTCCCCAGCCCGGTCGAGTACTCCCGCGGGTACGGGCTCGACGGCCGCCGGCTGCGGGCCCTGGCCGACCACGCCATCGTCATGCACCCGGGCCCGATGAACCGCGGCCTGGAGATCTCGGCGGAGGCGGCCGACTCGCCGCGGGCCGTGATCGTCGAGCAGGTCGCCAACGGTGTGGCCGTGCGGATGGCGGTGCTGTACATGCTCCTCGCCGGGGAGCAGACGACGAACGTGAAGGTGGAGGCAGCGTGAGCACGAGGTACCTGCTCCGGGCGGTGGCGCCGCTGGGCGGAGACGCGGTGGACGTGCTGCTGGCCGACGGGGTGATCGCCGCGATCGGCGCCGACGCCTCCGCCGAGGCAGGCCCGGACGCGATCGAGGTGGACGGCGCGGGGCTGGTGCTCCTGCCGGGCCTGGTCGACCTGCACACCCACCTGCGCGAGCCGGGCCGCGAGGACGCCGAGACGGTGCTCTCGGGGACCCGCGCCGCGGCCCTCGGGGGCTTCACCGCGGTCCACGCGATGGCCAACACCACGCCGACGCAGGACACGGCGGGCGTCGTCGAGCAGGTCTGGCGACTGGGCCGGGACGCCGGCTGGGTCGACGTGCGGCCCGTCGGCGCGGTGAGCGTCGGGCTGGAGGGCGAGCAGCTCGCCGAGCTCGGCGCGATGGCCGGCTCCGCCGCCCGCGTGCGGGTCTTCTCCGACGACGGCAAGTGCGTGCACGACCCGGTGCTGATGCGCCGCGCGCTCGAGTACACCAAGGCCTTCGACGGCGTGGTGTCCCAGCACTCGCAGGAGCCGCGCCTGACCGCGGGCGCCCAGATGCACGAGGGCGTCGTCTCGGCCGAGATCGGCCTGGCCGGCTGGCCCGCCGTCGCGGAGGAGGCGATCATCGCCCGTGACGTGCTGCTCGCCGAGCACGTCGGCGCGCGACTGCACGTGTGCCACCTGTCCACCGCGGGGTCGGTGGAGATCATCCGCTGGGCGAAGTCGCGGGGGATCGACGTGACCGCCGAGGTCACGCCCCACCACCTGATGCTCACCGACGAGGAGGCCCGGGGCTACGACCCGGTGTTCAAGGTGAACCCGCCGCTGCGCACGGCCGCCGACGTCGAGGCGGTCCGGGCGGGCCTGGCCGACGGGACGATCGACATCGTGGCCACCGACCACGCGCCGCACCCGCGCGAGGACAAGGACTGCGAGTGGGCCGCCGCCGCGTTCGGCATGACCGGCCTGGAGACCGCGCTGTCGGTGGTGCAGGAGGCGATGGTCGACACCGGCCGCATGACCTGGGCCGATGTCGCACGCGTCCTGTCGAGCACGCCGGCGGCGATCGGCCGGGTCGAGGACCAGGGCCGCCCGCTCGCAGTGGGCGAGCCTGCCAACCTCACGCTGGTCGACCCCGCGGCACGGCGCACGGTGGTCCCCGAGGAGCAGGGGACCGCGAGCGCGAACTCCCCGTTCCGTGGCCGGCAGCTGCCGGGCGCGGTGGTCGCCACCTTCCTGCGGGGGCGTGCCACGGTGCTCGACGGGCGCCCTCAGGACGACCCGGACGGCAGCCTGCGCGCCGCCGGGCGCGAGGCGACGGTCTGATGCGGCAGGCCCTCACGATCGGCGCCCTCCTGGCCCTGGGCCTGCTGGCGCTGTGGCTCATGCGGCGCGGGTGGCGCAACCGTGGCGAGCGCACGGCCGCGGTGGTGCCGGATCTTCCGGAGGCGCCCGCGGACGGTGTGCGCGGTCCGGCGCTCACCGGGCCGATGGAGGCGACGTACGTCTCGTCGACGCGTTCGGGCGACTGGCTGGACCGCGTGGTCGCGCACGACCTGGGCGTGCGGAGCAGCGCTGAGGCGCAGGTCTTCGGCCAGGGCGTCCTGATCGCTCGTCGCGGGGCCCCGGACATCTGGGTCCCGGCGCACGCGCTGCGGGCGGTCGGGTCCACGTCAGGCATGGCCGGCAAGTACGTCGGGGGCGACGGGATCGTCGTCCTCACCTGGGCCCCGGACGGCGACGAGCGCGGGCTCGACACCGGTGTGCGGCCCCGCCGCGCCGAGGACCGTATCCGCCTCCTCGAGGCGTCCCGAGAACTGATCGACCCGGCGTCCCCCGCCACGAAGGAGCAGCAATGACCGACGCAGTCCTGATCCTGGAGGACGGGCGGACCTTCCGGGGGCGTGCCTACGGCGCCACCGGGTCCACCGTTGGGGAGATCGTCTTCAACACCGGGATGACCGGGTACCAGGAGACGCTCACCGACCCGAGCTACCACCGCCAGGTGGTGGTGATGACCGCCCCGCACATCGGCAACACCGGTGTGAACGACGACGACCCGGAGTCGGGCCGCATCTGGGTGGCCGGCTACGTGGTGCGCGACCCCGCGCGCCGCGCGTCGAGCTGGCGCGCGCAGCGGACGCTGGACGAGGAGCTCGAGGCGCAGGGCGTCGTGGGGATCAGCGACGTCGACACCCGCGCGCTGACCCGTCACTTGCGCGAGCGCGGCGTGATGCGCGGGGGCGTCTTCTCCGGCGACGCGCTGCTCGGCGAGGACGGCGCGCGCCTGCCCGACGACGCGCTGCTGGCGGCGGTCCTGGCCGCTCCGGCGATGCAGGGGGCCGACCTGGCGGGGGAGGTCTCGACGTCCGAGGCGTACGTGGTCGAGGCCCTCGGGCCGGATGGCGGGCCGCTAGCGGAGCCGGTGGCCACGGTCGCCGCGGTGGACCTGGGCATCAAGTCGATGACGCCGCAGCGGATGGCGGAGCGCGGGATCCGGGTGCACGTGCTCCCCGCGACCTCGAGCATCGAGGATGTGCTGGCGACTGGGGCCGACGGGGTCTTCTTCTCCAACGGCCCGGGCGACCCGGGCGCGGCGACCCACGAGGTGGAGCTGCTCCGGGAGGTTCTCGACCGGCGCATCCCGTTCTTCGGGATCTGCTACGGCAACCAGCTGCTGGGCCGCGCGCTGGGCTACGGCACCTACAAGCTCGGCTACGGCCACCGCGGCGTGAACCAGCCTGTGGTGGACCGCCTGACCGGCAAGGTGGAGATCACCGCGCACAACCACGGCTTCGCGGTGGACGCGCCGCTGGACGGCGAGTCCACGGCGCCGCACGACGGCGGCCGGTACGGCCGGGTCGTGGTCTCCCACGTGAACCTGAACGACGACGTCGTCGAGGGCCTGTCCGCCCTCGACCTGCCGGCCTTCTCGGTGCAGTACCACCCTGAGGCCGCCGCGGGCCCGCACGACGCCGCGTACCTCTTCGACCGTTTCCTCGAGCTCATGCACACCACGGGTGCGCAGAAGGGTGCCGACCGCTGATGCCCCGTCGCACAGACATCTCCAGCGTTCTCGTGATCGGCTCTGGGCCGATCGTCATCGGGCAGGCGTGCGAGTTCGACTACTCCGGCACGCAGGCCTGCCGTGTGCTCCGGGACGAGGGCATCCGGGTCGTCCTGGTGAACTCGAACCCCGCCACGATCATGACCGACCCGGAGTTCGCGGACGCCACGTACGTCGAGCCGATCACCCGTGAGGTCCTGACCTCGATCATCGCCAAGGAGCGCCCGGACGCGGTGCTGGCGACCCTGGGCGGGCAGACGGCGCTGAACGCGGCCATCGAGCTCGACGAGGCCGGCGTCCTCGAGGAGTACGGCGTCGAGCTGATCGGCGCGAACATCGCGGCCATCCAGAAGGGCGAGGACCGCCAGCAGTTCAAGGAGGTCGTGGAGGTCTGCGGCGGGGAGAGCGCCCGCTCGGAGATCATCCACACCGTCGAGGAGGCCGTCGCGGCGGCCGAGGTGCTCGGCTACCCGATGGTGGTGCGCCCCTCGTTCACGATGGGCGGGCTCGGCTCGGGCATGGCCTACGACGAGGCGGACCTGCGCCGCATCGTCGGCCAGGGCCTGCACTACTCGCCGACCACCGAGGTGCTCCTGGAGGAGTCGATCCTCGGCTGGAAGGAGTTCGAGCTCGAGCTCATGCGCGACAAGGCCGACAACGTGGTCGTCGTGTGCTCGATCGAGAACGTGGACCCGGTCGGCGTGCACACCGGCGACTCGGTCACGGTGGCGCCCGCGCTGACGCTGACCGACCGCGAGTTCCAGCGCATGCGCGACATCGGCATCGCGATCATCCGCGAGGTCGGCGTGGACACCGGCGGCTGCAACGTGCAGTTCGCGATCCACCCCGACACCGGGCGGATCATCGTCATCGAGATGAACCCGCGCGTCTCGCGCTCCTCCGCCCTGGCGTCCAAGGCCACCGGCTTCCCGATCGCGAAGATCGCGGCCCGCCTGGCCATCGGCTACACGCTCGACGAGATCCCCAACGACATCACCGGCTCCACGCCTGCGTCCTTCGAGCCGACGCTCGACTACGTGGTCGTCAAGGTGCCGCGGTTCGCCTTCGAGAAGTTCCCGGCGGCTGACGACACGCTGACCACGACCATGAAGTCGGTCGGCGAGGCGATGGCGCTGGGCCGCAACTACACCGAGGCGCTGGGCAAGGCGATGCGGTCGATCGACAAGAAGGGCTCGGTCTTCCACTGGGACGGCGAGCCCGCCTCCGGAGAGGCGCTCGAGTCCCTCCTGGCGTCGTTGACCCGCCCGACCGAGGGCCGCCACGTCGACGTGCAGCAGGCGCTGCGCGCCGGGGCGAGCGTCGAGGACGTGTACGCGCTCACGGGCATCGACCCGTGGTTCCTCGACCAGGTGGCGCTGGTCAACGAGGTGGCCCAGGCCACGGCCGACGCGCCGGCGCTGACCGCCGACGTGCTCGCGCACGCCAAGCGGCACGGGCTCTCGGACGTCCAGGTCGCCTCCCTGCGCGGCGTCACCGAGGACGAGGTGCGCCGCACCCGGCATGCCGTGGGGGTCCGCCCGGTCTACAAGACCGTGGACACCTGCGCCGCCGAGTTCGAGGCCCGCACGCCGTACCACTACTCGTCCTACGACGAGGAGACCGAGGTCGCCCCCCGCGAGCGCCCGGCCGTCCTCATCCTGGGCTCGGGCCCCAACCGCATCGGGCAGGGCATCGAGTTCGACTACTCGTGCGTGCACGCCGCGCTCGCCCTCAAGGGCGAGTACGAGACCGTCATGGTCAACTGCAACCCCGAGACGGTCTCCACGGACTACGACACCTCGGACCGGCTGTACTTCGAGCCGCTGACCTTCGAGGACGTCCTCGAGGTCTACGAGGCAGAGCTGGCCGCCGGGCCGGTGGCCGGGATCATCGTGCAGCTCGGAGGGCAGACGCCCCTGTCGCTGGCGCAGCGGTTGGCGGACGCCGGCCTGCCGATCCTCGGCACGTCGCCGTCGGCCATCGACGCCGCGGAGGACCGTGGCGCCTTCGGCGCGGTGCTCGCCGAGGCGGGCCTGCCCGCGCCGGCGTTCGGCACCGCGACGACCCTCGAGGCGGCCCGTGAGACCGCCCGGGACATCGGCTTCCCGGTCCTTGTGCGCCCGTCGTACGTGCTGGGCGGGCGGGGCATGGAGATCGTCTACGACGACGCCCAGCTCACCGAGTACGTCGAGCGCGCCCTCGAGGCGGCGGTGGACCACACCGGTCGGGCCGGCGCGCTGCCGCCCCTGCTCATCGACCGCTTCCTCGACGACGCGATCGAGATCGACGTCGACGCCCTCTACGACGGCCATGAGCTGTTCTTGGGCGGCGTCATGGAGCACATCGAGGAGGCCGGGATCCACTCGGGCGACTCGGCGTGCGTGCTGCCGCCGGTGACGCTGTCCACCTCGGAGCTCGAGCGCATCCGCCGCTCCACCGAGGCCATCGCCCACGGCGTGGGGGTGCGCGGCCTGCTCAACATCCAGTTCGCGCTCGTCTCGGACGTCCTGTATGTGCTCGAGGCGAACCCGCGCGCCTCGCGCACCGTGCCGTTCGTCTCCAAGGCGACGGGGGTCTCGCTGGCCAAGGCGGCCGCCCTGGTCATGACGGGCCACACGATCGCCGACCTGCGCGCCTCAGGGGTGCTGCCGGCGGCCGACGCCAGTGTGCTGGACCTCCACGCGCCCATCGCGGTCAAGGAGGCGGTGCTGCCCTTCAAGCGCTTCCGCACCACCGACGGCACCGTTGTCGACACCGTGCTCGGGCCGGAGATGCGCTCCACCGGCGAGGTGATGGGCTTCGACGTGGACTTCCCCACGGCGTTCGCCAAGTCGCAGGCGGCGGCTTTCGGCGGTCTGCCGACCTCCGGCGCGGCGTTCATCTCGGTGGCCGACCGGGACAAGCGCTCGATCGTCTTCCCGGTGAAGCGGCTGGCCGAGCTGGGATTCGAGATCCTCGCCACCGAGGGCACCGCCGCCGTGCTGCGCCGCAGCGGCATCGACTCCCGGGTCGTGCGCAAGCACTCGTCGGGGCGGGGGGCCGCGGGGGAGCCCACCATCGTGGACCTGATCACCCAGGGCCTGGTGGACATCGTGGTGAACACCCCGTCCGGGCAGGGCGCCCGCGCGGACGGCTACGAGATCCGGGCGGCGACCACCGCGGCGGACAAGGCGATCGTCACGACAGTGCAGCAGCTGGGCGCCGCGGTGCAGGGCATCGAGGCCGCCCTCGCCGGGCCGTTCCAGGTGACCAGCCTCCAGGAGCACGACGCCGCGGCCCTTGTGCGGCGCTCGGCGGTCACGGGGACGAGCGGCGCCGGTGGCGCCGCGTCGTTCGCGGGATCGGTGGCCTGATGGCCGCCGCGTTCGGCGCCCGGCTCGCCGAGGCCATGGACGCGCACGGCCCGCTCTGCGTGGGCATCGACCCGCACCCCGGGCTCCTGGCGGCCTGGGGCCTGCCCGACGACGCCTCAGGGCTGGCCGCGTTCGCGCGCACGGTCATGGAGGCGGTGGGGGGCCGCGTGGCGGCCGTCAAGCCGCAGTCAGCCTTGTTCGAGCGGCACGGCTCGGCGGGGGTCGCGGTGCTCGAGGAGGTCGTCGCCGCGGGGCGCGCCACCGGGACGCTCGTGATCGTCGACGCCAAGCGGGGGGACATCGGCTCGACCATGGCCGCCTACGCCGACGCCTACCTGCGGGATGGGTCGCCGCTCGCCGGGGACGCGCTCACCGTCTCCCCGTTCCTCGGCTTCGGCTCGCTGGAGCCGGCGGTCGAGGCTGCACGGGCGACCGGGCGGGGATTGTTCGTGCTGGCGCTCACCTCCAACCCCGAGGGCGCGAGCGTGCAGCACGCCCGGGACGCGAGCGGGGTCTCCGTCGCCGCGGCGATCGCCGGCCAGGCGCGCCTGCTCAACGAGCGTGAGACAGCGGCATCGGGCGCGGAGCTGGGCTCTGTGGGACTGGTGGTGGGCGCCACCATCGGGTCCGCGGCCCACGACGCCGGCGTCGACCTGGCCGCCGTCCGGGGGCCGCTCCTGGCCCCCGGTGTGGGCGCCCAGGGCGCCGGCGCCGCCGAGCTCGCGGCCGTCTTCGGGCCCGCGCGGCGGGCGGTTCTGGCCTCGTCCTCGCGCGGTGTCCTGGCCGCCGGGCCGGACCGGGAGGCCCTGCGCCGGGCCGCGGAGCGCGCCTGCGCGGAGGCGGCCGCGGCGCTTCGTTGACGTTCGCGTTGCCGACCTGTGCGAATGCTCGCTAGGTTCGGTGGACGATCACGTCCCACTGACGAGAAGGTGACTCGAGTGGCTCTTCCACCGCTGACTCCAGAACAACGCGCCGCAGCTCTAGAGAAGGCCGCCGCCGCGCGGCAGGCACGTGCCGAGGTGAAGAACCGGCTGAAGTACTCGCAGGGGACTCTCTCGGAGGTGATCGCCCAAGGACACGAGGACGACACCATCGGCAAGCTCAAGGTCGTCGCCCTGCTCGAGTCCCTTCCCGGGGTCGGCAAGGTCAAGGCCAGGGCCATCATGTCCGAGGTCGGCATCTCCGAGACGCGCCGCGTGCGCGGCCTGGGCCCGCACCAGATCAAGGCGCTGGTCGACCGGTTCGGGTGAGGTAGCGTCAGTGGTTCCCCCCAACCACTGGCCCAGGAGTGCTGCAACGCCATGACGACGACGCCCGCCCGGCTCACCGTTCTCGCCGGACCGACCGCCGTCGGAAAGGGCACCGTGTCCGCCGACGTCCGGCAGCGGTACCCGGATCTGTGGCTCTCCGTGTCTGCGACGACGAGGTCGCCGAGGCCCGGGGAGGTCGAGGGGGTCCACTACCACTTCGTGTCTGGCGCGGAGTTCGACTCGATGGTCGAGCGCGGCGACATGCTCGAGTGGGCCGTGGTGCACGGGCGCAACCGCTACGGCACCCCGCGGGGCCCCGTCGAGCAGCACCTCGCGGCAGGTGAGCCGGTGCTCCTCGAGCTCGACCTCCAGGGCGCGCGGCAGGTGCGCGCGAGCATGCCGGACGCCCAGTTCATCTTCCTCGCGCCGCCGAGCTGGGACGAGCTGGTCCGCCGGCTGGTCGGCCGGGGGACCGAGGACGCCGAGGAGCGCGAGCGGCGCCTGCAGACAGCGCGCGTCGAGCTCGCGGCCGAGCCCGAGTTCGACCACACGATCATCAACGACGACGTCCAGCGGGCCACCGACGAGCTGGTCCACCTGATGGGACTGCCGACCGGGTAGCATGGCCTCAGTCCCACCCCTGCAACGTGCGGAGTTCACCGTGTCCGGAACCGTCGCCGCCCCAGTCGGCATCACTGACCCGCCCATCGACCAGCTGCTCGAGCGCGCCGACTCCAAGTACGCGCTCGTCATCTACTCGGCCAAGCGCGCGCGCCAGATCAACGCGTACTACTCGCAGCTCAACGAGGGCCTCCTGGAGTACGTCGGCCCGCTCGTCGAGACGCGCCCGCAGGAGAAGCCCCTGTCGATCGCCATGCGCGAGATCGACGGCGGCCTCCTGACGGTCGAGTCGACCGAGGCCTGAGCCGCCTCGCCCCCCGGGCAGGCGCCACGGCGGCGGACCACATGCGCATCGTCCTCGGCGTCTCCGGCGGCATCGCCGCCTACAAGTCCGCCCTGCTGCTGCGCCTGCTCACCGAGGCGGGCCATGACGTCCGGGTGGTCCCCACCCGCGCGTCGCTCGAGTTCGTCGGCGCCGCGACCTGGGAGGCGCTGTCCGGGCACCCGGTGAGCACCGAGGTCTTCGAGGACGTCGCGCACGTCCCGCACGTCGCGCTGGGCAAGTCGGCGGACCTCGTGGTGGTGGCCCCCGCGACCGCCGACCTGTTGTCGCGCGCAGCCACCGGGCGCGCTGACGACCTGCTCACCGCGACGCTGCTCACGGCCCGCTGCCCCGTGCTGCTCGTGCCCGCGATGCACACCGAAATGTGGGAGCACCCCGCCACCGTGGCGAATGTGCGCACGCTGCGCGAGCGCGGGGCGCACGTGCTCGAGCCCGCCTCCGGCCGCCTGACCGGCGCGGACACGGGCCCGGGCCGGATGCCCGACCCCGAGGTGGTGGCCGCCGCGGCGCTCGCGCTCGTGGACCCGGCGCCGGACGCGCCCCCGCAGGACCTCGCCGGGAGGCACGTGGTCGTCTCCGCCGGGGGCACCCGTGAGCCGCTGGACCCCGTGCGCTACCTGGGCAACCGCTCCTCGGGCCGCCAGGGCCACGCCCTGGCGCAGGCCGCCCGGCGCCGCGGCGCCCGGGTGACGTTGGTCGCCGCGAACGTGGGCCTGCCCGCGCTCGAGGGCGTCGAGACCGTGGCGGTCGAGACGACCGAGCAGCTGCGGGATGGCGTCCGCTCCGCCGCGAAGGACGCCGACGCGGTGGTCATGGCCGCCGCCGTGGCGGACTACCGTCCGGAGGCGAGCGCCACCTCCAAGATCAAGAAGTCGGGCGACGACCCGCTCGTCCTGCGCCTCGTGCAGAACCCCGACATCCTCGCCGAGCTCGCCTCCGAGCGACTCCGGCCGGGACAGGTCATCGTGGGGTTCGCCGCCGAGACCGGCGACGACGGCGCCTCGGTGCTCGACCATGGCCGGGCCAAGGCGCTGCGCAAGGGCGCCGACCTGATGGTCGTCAACGCGGTGGGCGAGGGCCGCGGATTCGGCACGACGGACAACGAGGTCACGATCCTCGACCGCGACGCCGAGATCGTCGCCACGGCCAGTGGGTCGAAGGACACAGTCGCCGACGCTGTCTGGGATGCGGTACTCGCACATCTGTGAGGCCTGCCCGCATTAGGCTGTTCGCCATGACCGAGCCCGACATGCGTCTGTTCACCTCCGAGTCCGTCACGGAAGGTCACCCGGACAAGATCTGCGACCAGATCTCCGACGCGATCCTCGACGCGATCCTCGAGCAGGACCCGGCGGCGCGCGTGGCCGTGGAGACCATGGTCACCACGGGTCTGGTGCATGTCGCGGGCGAGGTCACGACCAGCGCGTACGTGGAGATCCCGCAGGTCGTGCGCCAGGTGGTCCGGGGCATCGGGTACACCTCCTCGCACATCGGATTCGACGGCGACTCGTGCGGTGTGTCCGTGTCGATCGGGCAGCAGTCGCCCGACATCGCCCAGGGCGTCGACAAGGCCCTCGAGGCGCGGCAGGACACCGCCGACCACGACCCGCTCGACCTGCAGGGCGCCGGCGACCAGGGGCTCATGTTCGGCTATGCCAGCAACGACACCCCCACGCTGCTGCCCCTGCCGATCTTCCTCGCCCACCGGCTCGCCGAGCAGCTCGCCGAGGTCCGCAAGTCCGGGGTCGTCCCGCGGCTGCGCCCCGACGGCAAGACCCAGGTCACCATCGGGTACGAGGGCGACCGGGCCGTGCGGCTCGACACCGTGGTCCTTTCCACCCAGCACGACCCCGACCTGAACCTCGAGGCCGTGCTCGCGCCGGCCATCGCCGAGCACGTCGTGGCGCCGGTGCTGGCCGGGCTCGACATGGACCTCGACGTGCGGGGGCACCGCCTGCTGGTCAACCCCACCGGGACGTTCGTGGTCGGCGGCCCCCAGGGCGACGCTGGCCTCACCGGCCGCAAGATCATCGTCGACACCTACGGCGGCATGGCCCGCCACGGCGGCGGCGCCTTCTCGGGCAAGGACCCCTCGAAGGTGGACCGGTCCGCCGCGTACGCGATGCGCTGGGTCGCCAAGAACGTCGTCGCCGCCGGGCTCGCGAGCCGCTGCGAGGTGCAGGTCGCCTACGCCATCGGCAAGGCGCAGCCCGTGGGCCTGTACGTCGAGACGTTCGGCACCGAGACCGTCCCGCTCGACCGCATCACGCGCGCCATCCGGGACGTCTTCGACCTGCGCCCGGCCGCGATCATCCGCGACCTCGACCTGCTGCGGCCGATCTACCAGCGCACCGCCGCCTACGGTCACTTCGGGCGGGAGCTGCCCGAGTTCACCTGGGAGCGCACCGACCGGGTCGCGGACCTGCTCTCCGCCGTCGGCTGAGCGCTCGGAGCGACGGTCGACGGCCGGATCGAGGAGGTCGTGGCAGCAACGCTCGGGAGGTTGAGAGGTGCCGGTGGACGGAGAGGGCGTCGCTCAGGGTGAGCAGCTGACCCTGCTCGACCTGCCCGCCGCGCCGGCGCCCAAGGGCCGTGCCCGGCTTGCCCGCGACGGGGTCCAGCCCGCCGCCGAGCTGCCGGTCGCCCGGGTGTGCGTCGACCTGCCGCCCGCCCACCTGGACCGGCCGTTCGAGTACGTGGTGCCCGCCGCGCTGAGCGACGCCGCGCAGCCCGGCACCCGGGTCAAGGTGCGGTTCGGCGGCCAGGATGTCGACGGCTACCTGCTCGAGCGCGCGGAGCAGGCGGAGCACGAGGGAACGCTGGCGCCGCTGCGCCGGGTCGTCTCGCCCGAGAGGGTCCTGACCCCGGAGGTGCGGGTGCTCGCACGAGCGGTCGCCGACCGTTACGCGGGGACACTCGCCGACGTGCTGCGCCTGGCGATCCCGGCGCGGCACGCCCGAGTCGAGGGCGCCCCCGCGGAGGCCCCACCCGCCACCGCGACTGCGGACGCCGACCGTGCCGACGCGCCCCGCCCCACGGTCGACGCCGAGCCGCCCTCCCGCGCGCCGGCGCCCTCGACCGCGTGGCAGCCCTACCGCGGTGGCCCGGCGTTCCTGCAGCACCTGACCGCCGGCGGCGCGCCGCGGGCTGTGCTGTCCGCGCTGCCTGGGCCAGCCGGGCAGCGTTGGCCCGACGCCCTCGCGCAGGCGGCCGCCGCGTGCGTCGCGGGCGGACGCGGGGTGCTGATCGTCGTCCCCGACGCCCGCGACGTCGTGCGGGTGTGCGAGGCCCTCGAGGCGTCGGGCATCGGCCCCTGGGCGGGCGGCGCCACGGGCGGGTTCGTCCGGCTCCTCGCCGATGACGGTCCGGCGCCCCGCTACCGCGCCTTCCTCGCCGCCCTGCGCGGCCAGGCCCGCGTCGTGGTGGGAACCCGTGCGGCGGCCTTCGCCCCGGTGGCCGATCTCGGCCTGGTGGTCTGCTGGGACGACGGCGACGACCTGCACGTGGAGCCGCGGACGCCGCACCCGCACGTGCGCGAGGTCCTCGCCCTGCGCGCGGCCCAGCAAGAGGCCGCCTTCCTGCTCGCCGGGCACGGCCGCACCGTCGAGGCACAGGCACTGGTCGAGCGCGGGTGGGCGCGGGAGGTGGCGGCCGAGCGGGCCGTGGTCCGCGCCCGCACCCCGCAGGTCCGCGCCCTGACCAGCGTCGAGCTCGCCCGCGAGGGGGCGGCTGGCGCCGCGCGGCTCCCCAGCCCGGCCATCCGCCTGATCCGCGAGCGCCTCGAGGCTGGCCCGGTGCTGGTCCAGGTGCCGCGCGCGGGGTACCTGCCGGTCGTGGCCTGCGGGAGGTGCCGCGCGGTCGCGCGGTGCGGAGCCTGCCACGGCGCCCTCGCGCTGGCGTCCGCGCAAGCGGTCCCGCAGTGCCAGTGGTGCGGGCGCCTCGCGACGGGCTGGCGGTGCCCCGAGTGCGGCGACGGCGGGTTGCGCTCGGTGCGTGTGGGCTCGGATCGCACGGCAGAGGAGCTGGGCCGGGCGTTCCCCGGGGTGGCGGTGCGGTCCTCAGGCGCCCGTGCCGCGACAGGCGTCCTCGCGACAGTCCCCGACTCGCCGGCGCTCGTGGTCGCCACGACCGGCGCGGAGCCGGTGTGCGAGGCGGGCTATGCGGCGGCCGTGCTGCTGGACGCGGGCGTCGGCTCGACGTCGACCTCGCTGAGCGCGGGCGAGGACGCGGTGCGCCGCTGGCTCGCCGCCGCGGCCCTGGTTCGGCCGCACGGAGAGGGTGGCGTGGTCGCGCTCGTCGGAGACGGCGCGCCCGGCCCCACGCAGGCGCTGGTCCGCTGGGACCCCGCAGGACTGGCCGCACGCGATCTGCTCGAGCGCCAGACGCTGGCGCTGCCCCCGGTCGTCCGGGTGGCCGCCGTGACCGGGACGCGCGAGGCAGTGCAGGCCGTCGTCGACCGCCTCGAGCTGCCGCCCGGCGGGGGGGTGCTGGGGCCTGTGCCGGTCGTCGGCGGGTCCTCGCAGATCGGCGTGGCGCGACGTGCGGGCGCAGCGCGCGGCGCCGCCCAAGAGACGCTCGACGCCGAGGTGCGGGTGCTGATCCGCGCCCCGCTCGCGGAGGGCCAGGCGATGGCCCGCACCCTCGCGGCGTCGCTCGCGGTGCGCAGCGCGCGCCATGAGGGCGGGATCGTCCGGGCGCAGGTGGACCCGGCGGAGATGCTGTGACGCGCGACCGGTCGCCGATCGAGGCGGTCGTCTTCGACCTGGGCAACGTCCTCGTCCAGTGGGACCCGTACCTCCCGTTCACGGGCCGCCTGACCCGGGACGAGGTCGACGCGCTCTTCGACGAGGTGGACTTCGCCGCGTTCAACCACCTGCAGGACGCTGGCCGGCCGTGGGCTGAGGCGCTCCAGGCGGTGCGCGAGCGCCACCCGCGTCACCTGGCGGCCCTGACCCTGTACCGCGACAACTTCGCGGCCTCGCTGCCCGGGCCGGTGCCGGGATCAGCCGCCGTGGTCGCGGACCTGCGGGCGGCGGGGGTGCGGCTGCTCGGGCTGACCAACTGGTCTGCCGAGACGTTCCACCACGCGGCGCCCGCGGCGCCGGCCATCGACCTGCTCGAGGACGTCCTGGTCTCCGGGGAGGTCTTGCTGGCGAAGCCGGACCCGCGGATCTTCCAGCTGCTCGCGGACCGGTTCCGGCTGGTCCCGTCCCGGACGGTGTTCGTGGACGACTCCCCGGCGAACGTCGCCGCGGCGTCAGGGGAGGGGTTCGACGCGGTGCTGTTCACCGGCGCGACGGCGCTGCGGGGGGACCTGGCGGCTCGCGGCCTGCCGGTGTGACGCGTCACAGCCGACGCTCCGGGCGCGAGGCGGGGCCCGTGCGGGCACCTAGGATCGAGGGATGCGACTGCTCTTCGCCGGCACCCCCGAGGTGGCTGTTCCCGCGCTCGACGCCCTCCTCGACTCACGGCACGACGTGGTGGCGGTGCTGACCCGCCCGGACGCCCGATCCGGTCGTGGCCGCACGCTCGCCCCCAGCCCGGTGAAGCGGCGGGCCCTCGAGGCCGGCGTCGAGGTGCTGACACCGCCGAGCCCGCGGGACCCGGAGTTCCAGGCACGCCTGGCGGAGCTCGCCGTGCACGTGGCCCCGGTCGTCGCGTATGGGGCCCTGGTCCCCGCGGCGGCGCTGGGCATCCCGACGCACGGCTGGGTGAACCTGCACTTCTCGGTGCTCCCCGCGTGGCGGGGCGCCGCGCCGGTGCAGCGCGCCATCATCGCGGGCGACGAGGTCACGGGGGCGAGCACGTTCCTCCTCGAGGAGGGCCTGGACACCGGGCCGGTCTTCGGGACGCTGACCGAGACGATCCGTCCCCGGGACACCGCGGGCGACCTGCTCGGGCGGTTGTCCGTGGCGGGCGCGAGCCTGCTGGCCCGCACGCTGGACGCCATCGAGGACGGGATCCTCAGCCCCGTCCCCCAACCACACGACGGGGTGAGCCTGGCCCCGCGGCTCGAGGTCGAGGACGCACGGGTGCGGTGGGAGCACCCCGCGTACGCGGTGGACCGGCTCGTGCGCGGGTGCACGCCGGCGCCCGGCGCCTGGACGCTGCTGCCGGACGGGTCCCGTCTCGGGCTCGGACCGCTGACCGCTGACCCGGAGGTGACGGACCTGGCGCCAGGCGAGCTCCGCCTCGGCAAGCGGCACGTGCACGTGGGCACGGCCACCTCCGCGGTGCGGCTCGGCGAGGTCACTCCGGCCGGGAAGCGCACGATGGACGCGAGCGCCTGGGCGCGCGGCGCGCGGCTGGGCGACGGCTCCCCGTTGCGGGACGGCATCCGGCTGGGAGCCGCGGCGCCGGTCGACGACGACGCCGAGCGGGCGGAGGCTCAGGCGTGAGCGCCCCGGCAGGCCGGGGCCCGGGCTCCTCGCGCCGGGACGCGCGTGGGCGTGAGCGCGGGGCCGCGCGCGCCGATGGGCGCGGGGCCAGGACGGCGAGCGCGCCGTCGCAGCGGAGGAGAGGCGCCGACGCCGCGCGCACGGCCGCGTTCGACGTGCTGCGCGCCGTGGGCGGGTCGGACTCCTACGCGAACCTGGTGCTGCCGCCGCTGCTGCGGGAGCGGCGGATCGACGGCCGCGACGCGGGATTCGCGACCGAGCTGGCCTACGGGGCCCTGCGGCTGCAGGGCCGGTACGACGCCGTGATCGAGCAGTGCGCAGCGCGCCCGGTCGCCGCGATCGACGCTCCCGTGCTCGACGTGCTGCGGCTCGGCGCCCACCAGCTGCTCGGGATGCGGGTGCCCCCGCACGCCGCCGTCTCGGAGACCGTGGGCCTGGCCCGCGAGCAGGTCGGGGCGGGCGCCGCGCAGTTCGTCAACGCCGTCCTGCGAGCGGTCAGCAAGGAGCCCCTCGAGGTGTGGCTCGAGCGCATCGGGGACGCCGCCGACCCTGCCGGCGAGGAGCCGCTCGAGCGGCTCGCGGTGGTCGAGAGCCACCCCACCTGGATCGTGCGGGCGCTGCGGGAGGCGCTGGTCGCCCATGGCCGTCCCGCCGACGAGATCGAGGCGCTGCTCCGGGCCGACAACGACGCCCCTCGGGTGACGCTGGTCGCGCGTCCCGGGCTCACGAGCTCCGCCGAGGTGGTGGCAGGCCTGCCGGAGAGCCGCCCCGGGCGGTGGGCGCCCACCGCCGTGGTGCTGGAGTCCGGCGACCCCGCCTCGCTCCCGGCAGTGCGCCGCGGCGCGGTGGGGGTCCAGGACGAGGGAAGCCAGCTGACCGCCCTGGCCCTGGCGCGGGTCCCGGTCGAGGGGCGCGACGAGCGGTGGCTCGACCTGTGCGCTGGCCCCGGTGGCAAGGCGGCGCTGCTCGCCGCTCTCGCCTCCGAGCGGGGTGCGCGGCTGGTCGCCAACGAGGTCCAGCCCCACCGCGCGCGACTCGTGGAACGCGCTCTGGCGGCGCTGCCCGCAGACGCGGTCGAGGCCGTGCGGGTGGGCGATGGGCGGATCGTGGGCGAGCAGGAGCCCGGCGCCTACGACCGGGTGCTGGTCGACGCGCCGTGCACGGGCCTGGGCGCGCTCCGCCGACGGCCCGAGGCGCGGTGGCGGCGGAGTCCGGCCGACCTGGCGGGCCTGGGCGAGCTGCAGAGGGCGCTGCTCGGCTCGGCCCTCGAGGCGGTCCGGGTCGGGGGAGTGGTCGCCTACGTCACCTGCTCACCGCACCTGGTCGAGACCCAGCTGGTGGTCAAGGACGCGTTGCGGGCGGCTGCCCGACGTGGCCTGGACGTCGAGGTCCTCGACGCGCGGGGGCCTCTTCGGGACATCGCCCCCGGCATCGACCTGGCCGACCGAGACGACGCACAGCTGTGGCCGCACGTCCACGGCACCGACGCGATGCACCTGACGCTTCTGCGACGCCAGGGCTGACGGGCAGGGCGCTCCCGCGCGCCCCATCCTGCGGTGCGTGGCAGCGCGGATACGCTGGTCAGGTGGCCGCACTCGTCAATCCCAGCATCCTGTCCGCAGATTTCGCGAACCTCGAGCGCGACCTCGCGGTGATCAGCGGCGCGGACTACGCGCACGTCGACGTGATGGACAACCACTTCGTCCCCAACCTCACGCTCGGCCTGCCCGTGGTCCGGAGGATCGTCGAGGTGTCGCCAGTGCCCATCGACGTGCACCTGATGATCGAGGACCCGGACCGCTGGGCCCCGCTGTACGCGGAGGCGGGCGCCGCGTCGGTCACGTTCCACGCCGAGGCGTCGCAGGCGCCGGTCCGCCTGGCCCGGGAGCTCCGGGCGCAAGGGGTCCGGGCCGCGGTGGCGCTGCGGCCGGCCACGCCCGTCGAGCCCTACCTGGACCTGCTGGACGAGCTCGACATGATCCTGGTCATGACCGTGGAGCCCGGGTTCGGGGGCCAGGCGTTCATCGAGGGCACACTCGCGAAGATCCGGCGGGCGCGGGCCGCGATCGACGCGGTGGGCGCGTCCACGTGGATCCAGGTCGACGGCGGGGTCTCCCGCGAGACGATCGCCACGATCGCCGCGGCCGGCGCCAACTGCTTCGTCGCGGGCTCGGCGGTGTACGGGGCGCCCGACCCGGCCGCGGAGATCACCGCCCTGCGAGACCTCGCGGACGAGGCGACCGCCCGCACCGACGCCTGACCCCTCCGACGCCCGGGCCACGCTCCTCCGCCCACAGCTCGACGCCGGGGACGACGGTGACACGGTGCTCGACGGGTGGGGCGTGCTCGACGGGTGGGGTCTGCATGGGACTCCTCCAGGATCGGCGGACGTGACGTCCTCTGACTTGGCGCCCCGACCTGGGCCTGTGGTCCTCCGCGCGGCGGATGCGCCCCCGGCCCTTCGGTTGACCCGGCCCCACCGTCCGGGGCAGGGGGAGGCGCCGGCTCGCGCGCCGCTGGCCGGAGGACCCACGCGCGTGTGGCATCATCGTCAGCAGAACGCACACACGTGCTCCGGGGTCGGTGTAATTCCGAGCCGGCGGTGACAGTCCGCGACCCGGCCGCTCTTTCACAGAGCGTCCGGTTGACCTGGTGGAACTCCAGGACCGACGGTGAAAGTCCGGATGGGAGGAGACGTGGCGGCGCGTGCCCTTCGGGGTCGCGTGCCGTGGGTGGCGGACGTCCCCGACGGGCGTTCGTCCTCCCGCTAGCCCCCGGAGCCCAAGCGGCACGGGAGGCGGATGTGGACCAGCTGGACCAGGCTCTGGAGAGCGCGATGGCGCGCGCGCTCGAGCTGGCGCTCCGCGGTCCCGCCCACGGCCCCAACCCGCGTGTCGGCTGCGTGCTGGTGAGCCCTGACGGGCATCCGCTCGGCGAGGGCTGGCACCGGGGCGCCGGCACCCCGCACGCCGAGGTCGCTGCGCTTGACGACGCCCGGGGACGCGGCGCGGTTGTCCGCGGCGCCACCGCTGTCGTGACCCTCGAGCCCTGCGACCACACCGGCCGCACCGGCCCGTGCTCCCGTGCGCTGCTCGACGCGGGCGTCTCGCGCGTCGTGATCGCCGTGGCGGACCCGAACCCGGTCGCGGCAGGCGGGGCCGCGCGGCTGCGCGCGGCCGGCGTTGACGTGGTCGCCGGGGTCAGCGAGCAGGAGGGCCGCGCCGTGCTCGGCCCGTGGCTGCACGCCATCGAGCACGGGCGCCCGTTCGTGACGCTGAAGCTCGCGACGTCCCTCGACGGACGGGTGGCCGCCGCCGACGGCTCCAGCCGGTGGATCACGTCGCAGGCCTCGCGACGCGACGCCCACGTCCTGCGCGCGCAGGTGGACGCGATCGCCGTGGGCTCTGGCACGGCCGTGACCGACGACCCCGCGTTGACGGCGCGCGACGAGGCCGGAGGGCTGGCGGACCACCAGCCGCTGCGCGTGGTGGTGGGCCGTCGGCCGGCGCCCGCCAACGGCAGGCTGCGCGGGCCGGGCGGAGAGCTGGTGCACGCGGCGACGCACGACCCGCGCGAGGTGCTGGCCCTGCTGCACGCCCGGGAGGTCCGGCACCTGCTCGTCGAGGGCGGCCCCACGATCGCCGCCGCGTTCCTGCGCGCCGGGCTGGTCGACGAGGTGCGCGCCTACGTGGCGCCCGTGTTCCTCGGCGCCGGACGCCCTGCGGTCGCCGACCTGGGCATCGGGTCCATCGACGGGGCGCTGCGGCTGGAGCCGCACGAGGTCCGCCGGCTCGGGCCAGACGTGCTGATCGTCAGCCGCCCGCGCCCGCACGACCCGCCCCCAGGCACGGCGCAGACAATTCATCTGGTCCGCACGCCCAGCGAGGAGAGCTGATGTTCACCGGAATCGTCGAAGAGGTCGGCGCCGTCGTCATGATCGAGGCGGCCGCCGGCCAGGGGGACGCCCGGGTGGCGGTCAAGGGGCCACTGGTGGCATCCGACGCGGCGCTGGGCGACTCGATCTGCGTGGCGGGCGTGTGCCTGACCGTCACCGGCCTCCCCGGCGATGGGACGTTCACGGCGGACGTCATGCCCGAGACGCTGCGGCGCACCGCCCTCGGCGACCTCGCGGCGGGGTCGCCGGTGAACCTGGAGCGCGCGCTGCGCGCTGACGCCCGCCTCGGCGGGCACATCGTCCAGGGCCACGTGGACGGGGTCGCGGTGCTGCGCTCCCGCACCCCGGGCCCTCGCTGGGACGACCTGGTCTTCGAGGTCGGGCCGGAGCTGGCCCGGTACATCGCGGAGAAGGGATCGGTCGCGGTCTCCGGAGTCTCCCTGACCGTGACGCAGGTGTCGCAGGACTCGTTCGGGGTCTCGCTGATCCCGACGACGCTCGCCGCGACGACCCTGGGCGCCCTGGCCCCGGGCGCGCGGGTCAATGTGGAGGTCGATGTGCTCGCCAAGTACGTGGAACGGCTGCTGCAGGCGGGGGAGGCGGTCCGATGAGCGCGCCTGTTCTGGGAACCATCGAGCAGGCCCTCGACGCGCTGCGCGCGGGACGGCCTGTGCTCGTCGCGGACTCCCCAGACCGCGAGAACGAGGCCGATGTCATCCTCGCCGCCGCGTCCGCCACACCCGAGTGGGTGGCCTGGACCATCCGGCACTCCTCGGGCTACCTGTGCGCCCCCATGCCGGCCGCGCGCGCCGACGCCCTGCAGCTGCCCCTGATGGTGCCGCAGAGCGAGGACCCCCGCCGCACGGCGTACACGGTGACGGTCGACGCGGCCTCCGGCGTGACCACCGGGATCTCGGCTGCCGACCGCGCCCGCACGCTGCGGGTGCTGGCCGATCCGGCGTCCGGGCCGGAGAGCCTGATCCGGCCGGGGCACGTGCTGCCGCTGCGCGCGGTGCCCGGCGGCGTGCTGCACCGATCGGGCCACACCGAGGCCGCCGTGGACCTGTGCCGTCTCGCCGGGCTCGAGCCGGTGGGCGCCATCGCGGAGCTGGTCAACGACGACGGCACGATGGTGCGCCTCGACGAAGCCGCGCAGGTCGCCGCCGAGAACGGCCTCGTGCTGATCACCATCGCCGACCTGGTGGCGTGGCGCACCCAGCACGGCGACGTCGTGGAGGCGGCCGACGCGGACGCGGACGCGCACGGCGCCGGCACGACGCCCCGGGTGCACGCGACGCACACGGCGTACCTGCCGACCAGGCACGGCGAGTTCCGCATCCACGGCTACCGCGACCTGCGCACCGGCTCCGAGCACGTGGCGCTCGTGGCGACGCAGGGCCTCGCCGAGCAGCCCGTGGTCCGGGTGCACTCGGAGTGCCTGACAGGCGACGCGTTCGGGTCGGCGCGCTGCGACTGCGGACCGCAGCTCGACGCCGCGCTCGAGCTCGCCGCGCGTGAGGGCGGCGCCGTCGTGTACCTGCGCGGCCACGAGGGCCGGGGGATCGGGCTCCTGGCCAAGGTCGCGGCCTACGCGCTGCAGGACGAGGGCCGGGACACCGTCGAGGCGAACCTCGACCTCGGCTGGCCGGCCGACCGACGCGAGTACGGCGCCGCCGCGGCGATCCTCGCGGACCTGGGCGTGCAGCGGGTCACGCTGCTCACCAACAACCCGGCGAAGGTCACAGGGCTGCGAGCCCACGGCATCGACGTCGTCCAGATCCGGGCGCTCGAGGTGGGCCGGACGCCGCACAACGAGGCGTACCTACGCACCAAGGCCACCTCGATGGGACACGTGCTGACGTTCCCGCCGGGCACCGAGCAGACCGAGCCGCTGCGGCTCGACCCGGTCGAGGCCGCACCGGCCGCGCCCGGCACCGACACCGGCGACCACGTCCTCGTCGAGGACGACCTGGGCGCTATCCCCACCAGCGAGGAGATCAGGTCATGAGCGGCGCAGGAGCACCCACCCTGGACGTCGACGGCGCGGGACTGCGGGTGACCGTCGTCGCCGCCAGCTGGCACACCGTCGTCATGGACGGGCTGATCGAGGGGGCGCGACGCGCCCTGGCGGCGGCGCGCGTGACGGACGTCACGTGGGTGCGTGTCCCCGGCACGTTCGAGCTGCCCGTCGCCGCCCGGCACGCAGCCGGCCACGCCGACGCCGTGGTCGCGCTCGGGGTGGTCATCCGGGGCGGCACCCCGCACTTCGACTACGTGTGCCAGGCCGCCGCGATGGGCCTGACGGACGTCGCGGTGCGCACCGGCGTTCCGGTCGGGTTCGGTGTCCTCACGTGCGATGACGAGGCGCAGGCGCTCGATCGCGCGGGGCTGCCGGGATCGCACGAGGACAAGGGCGCGGAGGCCGCTGAGGCGGCCCTGGCGACGGTCGCGGCCCTGCGTGCGTCTAGGCTCCTGCCGTGAAGACGTTCGACGCGCTGTTCGCTGAGCTGGCCCAGAAGGCCGCCACCCGCCCCGCCGGATCCGGCACTGTCACCGAGCTGGATGCCGGCGTCCATGCGATCGGCAAGAAGGTCGTCGAGGAGGCCGCCGAGGTCTGGATGGCCGCCGAGCACGAGGGTGACGAGCGCACCGCCGAGGAGATCTCGCAGCTGCTCTACCACCTGCAGGTGCTGATGCTCGCGAAGGGCCTGACCCTCGAGGACGTCTACGCCCACCTGTGACCGCGGCGACCTGGCGCACCGCCCCGACGTGGGGGCGCCAGGGCTCCGCCGCCCGGCCACACCCGTCTCTTCCACCGAACGACCCATCGTGAGGACCCCGTGCTGAGGATCGCTGTCCCCAACAAGGGCTCGCTGTCAGAGCCCGCCGCCGAGATGCTCCGCGAGGCGGGCTACCGCCAGCGCCGCGACTCCCGCGAGCTCGTGCTGCCCGACCCGGACAACGACGTCGAGTTCTTCTTCCTTCGCCCCCGCGACATCGCGGTGTACGTGGGCGCCGGCACCGTCGACGTCGGCATCACCGGCCGCGACCTGCTCCTGGACTCCGAGTCGGCCGCGAGCGAGCACCTTCGCCTCGGGTTCGCCCGCTCGACGTTCCGGTTCGCGGCTCCCGCTGCCCAGGACCTCCAGGACGCCTCGGAGATCGCCGGGCGCCGGGTCGCCACGTCCTACCCGGTGCTCGTGCGCGCCTACCTGGCCGAGCGCGGCGTCGCCCCCTCGGAGATCGTGCGCCTCGACGGCGCCGTCGAGACCGCCATCCGGCTGGGCGTCGCCGACGTGATCGCGGACGTCGTCGAGACCGGCACGACGCTGCGCGCAGCCGGGCTGGCCATCTTCGGCGAGCCCATCCTGCGCTCCGAGGCCGTGCTCGTCCGGCGCTCGGACGGGGACGAGCCTGCGGGCCTGGACGTGCTGACCCGCCGCCTGCAGGGCGTCATGACGGCGCACGAGTACGTCCTGATGGACTACGACGTGCCGCTGGCCCTGGTCGACGAGGCCGTGGCGATCACCCCCGGCCTGGAGTCCCCGACGGTGTCCCCGTTGCACAACCGCGAGTGGGCCGCCGTGCGGGCGATGGTGCGGCGCTCCGACACGAACCGGGTCATGGACACGCTGTACGACCTGGGCGCGCGGGCCATCCTCGTGACGTCGATCCACGCCTGCCGGCTGTGACCGAGCACAGCCCTGGCGCGAGCCGGGGCGATGACGACCGGCCAGGGCTGGCCGACCTCTACGCGCCGTTCCGCCCCCGGTACGCCCGCCTCGTGACGCTCGGGCTCGCCGGGGTGGTCCTCGCGCTCACGGTGGTGCTCATCGTGACGTTCCCGCGGCTCGCGCCGGGCAGCGACGTGCTGGGCGACCAGGTCGGCTTCGGCCTGGTGGGCGGGGCGATCGCGCTGTTCTGCTGGCGGCAGGCGACCGTCTCGGCCCGGGTCGACCCGCAGGGCATCTCGGTGCGCAACCTCGTCTTCTCCCGGCGGCTCGAGTGGGCCGAGATCGTCTTGGTGCGCTTCGGCGAGGGGCGCCCGTGGGCGCAGCTCGACTTGGCGGACGGGGACACCCTCGCGGTGATGGGCGTGCAGCGCGCCGACGGCGCCAGGGCCGAGCGCGAGGCGCGCCGGCTGGCGACCCTGGTCGAGCTGCACAGCCGCACGCCCCGCGACGACTGACCGGACGGCCGGCGGCGTCAGGCCCGGCGACCGGCCGCGATCTCCTCGGCGTGCACGCCGGCGACCGCCGCGGCGAGGAACGCGCCCGGATCCGCCCCCAGGCCTCGGCCCATGGTGGACAGCCGCACCGGAGACGCGCCGAGGGCGGCGAGCAGCCCCTCGTCGGCGGACGTCTCCACCAGCCGGTGGCGTCCGGAGGGCGCGACGAGCCCGAGCGCCTGGGCCCGCACCCGCTCGCCGAGCTCGGCGAGCGTGGGCTGGCCCGACACGCCCTCCTGCGCGAGCCCGGTGGCGAACACCGGCACCACGACGTCGGCCGGCGCCAGGGCGACCCGGCCGTACGCCGTGAGCGAGTGGTGGGAGACCCCGAGGTGGCGCTCCCGTGGGTCCGCCCCGGACACCCGCAGCGACGCGACAGGCGTCCCGCGCAGCGTCGCCGCGGCGTTGACCGCCTCGCCTGCCGCGACGCCGGAGAACCCCCACCGCGTCCCGGTGCCCAGGTTGCCGGGGCCCTGCGCGACCACCACGAGGTCCGCGTCGACCACGTGCCGGGCGGCCAGCAACCCGGTGTGCACCGTGACGGCCTCCAGGTCCCCGCCGAACGCCTGCCCCGTGGTGACGCACGCCTCGATCCAGCCCGCGGACCGCAGCCCCGCCACCGCCTGGGAGAACCACGCGGGGAGCGCACCGCCGTCGGTCATCACGTAGGCGACCCGGGGCGCCGGCCGGCCGGCGCGCGCGGCCGCGTGCCGTGCGCCGGCGACGATCGCGGGCAGGGCGGAGTGCAGGTCGGCGACGACCACCGGCAGGCCGGCGAGGTCGTCGGCGTCCCGCAGCACGTCGTGGTGCGGCGACTCCTGGTCGTCCACGCCCAACACCATCTCCTGCAACGGGGTGTACCGGGCCTTGACGAGGTGCCCGGGACCCGGCTCAGCGTCTGCCGGGAGCGTGTCGACAGGCGCCACGACCATCGCGTAGCCCCCGGTGCCGAGCCCGCGCGCCAAGGCCGTGACGTTGAGCAGCACCCGCTCGCCCACCGCGGGGAGACCGACCAGGCCGGGGTAGGCGAGGGCGCGCACCGTCCCGCCGGGAGGCAGGCCGCCGACGCCCTCTCCCTCGAGGGAGGCCTCGAGCTCCGCCGCACCCGGCCAGCGCCGACCGTGCGACACCACGACTGCTGAACGCCAGGTGATCACCGGATCACGCTACCGGCCACTAGCGTGGTGCCGATGCCAGAACAGATCCATCCCGCCGAACGGCTGCTCAACCTGGTCATCGCGTTGGTCAACACCTCCGCGCGCATGACCAAGGAGCAGATCCGCACGAGCGTCGCCGGCTACGGCGACGCTCCGTCCGACGACGCCTTCGAGCGGATGTTCGAGCGCGACAAGGACACGCTGCGCGAGCTCGGCATCCCAATCCTCACGGTCACAGGCGCCGGCCACGGCGACGACATCGGGTACCGGATCGACCAGGAGGCGTACGCGCTGCCGCCCATCGAGCTGACGCCCGCCGAACTGGGCGCCCTGTCGTTGGCCGCCCAGTTCTGGCAAGACCAGTCGGTGCGGACCGACACCACCCGGGCGCTCACCAAGCTGCGCGCGGTGGGCGACGCGCCTGAGGCCGCAGACCTGGTGGCCGGCCTCGCCCCCCGGGTGCGCGCCGCCGGCGACAGCTTCGGCCCGCTGCTCGAGGCCGTCCACGCGCGGCGGGTCGTGTCGTTCACCTACCGCGCGGCCAGCACGGGGGAGGTCCGCACCCGCTCGGTCGAGCCGTGGCGGCTGCTGGCCCGGCGCGGCGGCTGGTTCCTCGTGGGGCACGACCGCGAGCGTGGCGAGGCCCGCTCGTTCCGGCTGAGCCGCATCGAGGGGCGCGTCCGCGCCGACGGGCCCGAGGGCGCGTTCGACCCTCCGCGCCCCGACCTCGTCGACGCAGCCACGAGGGCGTGGAGCGGTGGCTCCCAGCAGGTGGCGGTGCTCGCGGTGCGCCCCGAGCGCGCGGAGGCGCTGCGGGCCCGCGCCTTGCCCGCCGCGGCGTCCGGCGCCGATGCGGATGCGGCCGATGGCGTCGAACTGCGCGACCCGGCCGTCGCGGCGGTGGTGGCCGACCGCGACGTGCTCCATGTGCCCTTCACCTCGCTCGGCGAGATGGCGGAGGACGTGCTGGGGTACGGGGACGCCGTCGTGGTGCTCGACCCACCCCCGTTGCGGCAGGCCGTGCTGCGGCTGCTTCGGGTGGCCGCCGACCTGCACCCCGCCGAGCATGGAGGCGCATCCCGTGGCTGAGCGGGCGAGTGAGCGGCTGCTGCGGCTGCTCGGCATGATCACCTACCTGGACCGGCACGCGGGCGTGCCCGTCGAGCAGGTCGCGGCGCACTTCGGGGTGACGCCGCGCCAGGTGATCGACGACGTCGACACCCTGTGGATGACGGGCACCCCCGGGTACTACCCGCACGACCTCATCGACTTCGACGCCGCCTCGTACGAGGAGGGCGTGGTGCGGCTCACCGAGGCGCGGGGCATGACCCGGCCGCTGCGCCTGGGCACCCGTGAGGCGGTGGCCCTCGTGGCGGCGCTGCGCGCGATGCGCGAGGCGCTGGACCCGAGCCTCGACGCTGAGCGGGCCCAAGTGCTGGCCTCGGCCCTCGAGAAGCTCACCGCGGCGACCGGCGAGGCCGCGGCAGGCGTGGACGTGCGCTTGGCTGTCGACGGCGCCCCGCAGGTCGTGGCGGCCATCGGCTTGGCGCTGCAGCAGGGGCGCCGGATGTGGATGCGGTACGTCAACGCCTCCGACGTCGCGAGCGAGCGGGAGGTGGACCCCATCCGCCTGGTCACCTCGGACGAGCGCTCGTACCTGCTCGCCTGGTGCCTCCGCGCAGGCGGCGAGCGCCTGTTCCGCGTGGACCGGGTCGTGGCGGCGCGGGTCCTGGACACGCCCGCCGAGCCGCACGCGGTGAGCGACCGCGCGACCGAGTTCCGGCCGGACCGGTCGGAGGGCCTGGTGACGCTCGTCGTGCGGAGCCGTGCCCGCTGGATCGCGGAGAGCGTGCCCGTCGAGGCAGTGCGGAACCATCCCGACGGCTCGTTCGAGGTCGACCTGCGGGTCGCGAACGTCGCATGGCTCCGGCACCTGGTGCTCAGCGCCGCGGAGGACGTCATCGAGGTCCGCCCGCCCGAGGTGGCAGCCGCTGTGGCGGACATGGCACGGGCGGCGCTCGACGCGTACGGGCCTCTCGCCGACCGCGACATGCCGACGGGCCGGTAGCAGCGGCGCCTGGCTCGACGGTCGTCACACTAGGGTGGTCGCGTGCTCTGGTTCTTCGTGTGGACGGCCCTCGCCCTGGGGACGCTGCTCGGCGCGTTCTGGCTCGGGCGAGACCTGTGGCGCAAGGGCATCGCCCTGCTCGAGGAGCTCGGCCGCGCGGCCGAGGTGCTCGGCGTGCTGGCCGAGCGCACAGCCGAGCTGGCGGACGCCGCTGCGGCGGCCGCGCCGGCTCGCCCACAGTTGCTGGACGACCCCGCCACGCACCGCGTCACCGTCGACCGGTTGCGCGAGGAGCGGGCCGAACGGGCCGCGCTGCGCGCGGAGCGCCATCGTCAGACCTTCGCGCGCTGGCGGGCCTACAGCCGCTGAGCGGCCACGACGCGGGACCAAGGGCGGCGTGGCGGCGCCACCGCAGGCGGTTAGTATCTGGGCACCACGAAGGTTCCGAGGGAGACATCCGATGAACGCGCTCAAGCCCATGCACATCTTGGTCCTGGTGATCGTCGTGCTGCTCCTCTTCGGGGCGAAGCGGCTTCCCGACCTCGCCAGGAGCGTCGGCCAGTCGTTGAAGATCTTCAAGAACGAGGTCAAGGACCTCACGGACGACAACGACGTCCGTCCGATCCCCACCACGGCCGCCCCCGTGGCAGCCCCGCCGGCGAGCGTGGCTCCCGCGCCGCAGGCCGTCGACCCAGGCACGCCCGCGACGCCCGCTGATCGGCCGGCGCAGACGCCTCCGGCCGGGGGCGACCAGCACACGAGCTGACCCTGATGAGCGACAAGGCCCGTCGGCAGGCAGCCGGCGGCCGGATGCCGCTGCGCGAGCACCTCGTCGAGCTCCGCAAGCGGGTCTTCCTGGCCGCCTGCGGCCTTGTCGTCGGCGCGATCGGCGGCTGGCTGCTGTTCGATCCCGTCTTCCATGCCCTCCAGGAGCCGCTGCTCAACGCCGCGGAGGCCCGTGGGGCCAGCGCGTCGGTGAACTTCGGCGGCCTGGCGAGCGCGTTCGACATGCGGCTGAAGGTCTCGTTCTTCCTCGGCGCGATCCTGACCAGCCCGTGGTGGCTCTTCCAGCTGTGGGCCTTCGTGACCCCAGGGCTCACCCGCCGTGAGCGCGGCTACGCGGTGGGCTTCGTGGGGGCCGCCGCGCCGCTGTTCCTCGCCGGGTCCTGCCTCGCCTGGACCACGATGCCCACGGCCGTGCGCGTCATGACTGACTTCATCCCGGAGCAGGCCACGAACCTCATCGACGCGCAGAACTACCTCAGCTTCGTCATGCGCTTCGTCCTGGCGTTCGGCGTGGCGTTCGTGCTGCCGGTGATCATGGTGGCGCTCAACATGGCAGGGGTCGTGCGCGCCTCCACCTGGGCGAAGGGCTGGCGGTGGGCCGTCATGCTCGCCTTCGTGTTCGCCGCGGTGATGACCCCCACCCCGGACGCGATCACCATGGTCATCATGGCGCTGCCGATCTGCGGGCTGTACTTCATCGCCCTGGGCCTGTGCCTCCTCCACGACCGCCGCGTCGACAAGGCGCGGGTCGCCGCCGGCCTGCCGCGGCTTGACGGCACCATGGCCGACGAGCCGGCCGGCACCCCGGCCTCCGTCCACTCCGAGGAGCCCGGGCCTGCATGACCCACGTCGGTGTCGTCGCCAACCCCACCGCGGGGCGGGGGCGGGGCGCGAGGGCCGGCGCCCGCGCCGTGGAGCTGCTGCGCCGCAGCGGCCACCACGTCGAGGACCTGTCCGCCAGCGACCTGGAGTCCGCGAGCGCACGGGCTCGCCATGCCTCGGTCCGAGGCCTCGACGCCCTCGTCGTGGTGGGCGGAGACGGCATGGTGAACCTGGGAGCGAATGTCGTCGCGGAGACGGACCTGCCGTTGGGCATCGTCGCCGTAGGGTCGGGCAATGACCTGGCGCGCGCGATCGGCCTGCCCCGTGGTGACGTCGAGGCGTCGGTGCGCGCCATCGAGCACGGCTTGGCGCAGGGGCCTCGCAAGATCGACGCGGTGAGCGCCGGGCCGCCGAGGCACACGACCCGGACGTGGTACCTCGGCGCGCTCTCGTGCGGCGTTGACGCGGCCGTGAACGCCCGCGCCAACGCGATGCGCTGGCCCGGCGGCAGCGGGCGGTACGTGCGCGCCCTGGCCGCCGAGCTGCGGACGTTCTCCCCGTACGGGTACCGGGTCACGCTCGACGACGTGGTGTGGGAGTCGGCGGGGTGCGTGGTCGCCGTGGCGAACTCCCCGTGGTTCGGCGGCGGTGTGAAGATCGCGCCCGACGCGCTGCTCGACGACGGCTTGCTGGACGTGGTGGTCGCCGGGCCGTTCACCCGCGGCGGTGTCGTGCGGGTCTTCCCGGGGATGTACGCCGGCCGGCATGTGCGCCATCCCGCGGTCCAGGTCTTCCGCACCCGGACGGCGCTCATCGAGCCGGTGCCGATGCTCGGCCCGGCGCCACCCGACGCGTACGCCGACGGCGAGCGGCTGGGCCCCTCGCCGCTGCTGGCGCAGGTGCACCCGGGCGCCGTGCAGGTGCTCGCCTGACCCGTCGCCTAGGGTTGAGGACGTGGCAGGTCGTCTGGAGCAGTCCCCGGCAGAGCGGTACGCCGCAGCCCGTCGACGCGCGGCGAGCGCCGACAGCGAGCTGACGCGGTTCCGCGAGGTGCTCGACTTCCCGCTGGACGACTTCCAAGTCGAGGCGTGCGAGGCCGTCGAGCGAGGCAGCGGCGTGCTGGTCGCCGCGCCCACGGGCGCGGGCAAGACCGTGATCGGCGAGTTCGCGGTCCACCTGGCGCTCGCCACAGGGCGCAAGGCGTTCTACACCACGCCGATCAAGGCGCTGTCGAACCAGAAGTACGGGGACCTCGTGGCGCGGCACGGCGCCGAGAACGTGGGGCTGCTCACCGGTGACACCTCGGTCAACGGCGACGCCCCCGTGGTGGTCATGACCACCGAGGTGCTGCGCAACATGCTGTACGCCGGGTCCGGCGCGCTCGTGGGCCTGGGCTACGTGGTGATGGACGAGGTGCACTACTTGGCCGACCGGTTCCGCGGCCCGGTGTGGGAGGAGGTGATCCTCCACCTGCCCGACGACGTGCAGCTCGTGTCGCTCTCGGCGACGGTGTCCAACGCCGAGGAGTTCGGCGAGTGGCTGACGGCGGTGCGGGGCGACACAGCGGTGGTGGTGAGCGAGCACCGTCCCGTGCCCCTGGGCCAGCATGTGCTGGCACGCGGGGCGCTGCACGACCTGTACGCGGGCCACGTCGACCCCACCGACCCGGGGGTCAACCCCCCGATCAACCCAGAGCTCGCCCGCGTGGTCCGTCGGGACCGTGAGGACGGCGCGGCGCAGCACGGTCGGCGCGGCCCTGGCGACCGGGGGTACCGGGGGCGCGGGCACGGTGTCCGGGCGCAGGGCGGCGGCCAGGGGAAGGGCCGCCCGACGCCCCGGTTCATGGTGGTGGACCTGCTCGAGGAGGCCGGCCTGCTGCCCGCCATCGCGTTCATCTTCTCCCGGGCAGGGTGCGAGGGCGCCGTCGCGCAGTGCGTCGCCGCCGGCCTGCGGTTGACGGACCAGGAGCAGGAGGCCGAGATCCGCCGCGTGGTGGAGCAGCGCTGCGCCTCGATCCCGCCCGAGGACCTCGGGGTCCTCGGGTACTGGGGGTTCCTGGACGCGCTCTCCCGGGGCATCGCCGCGCACCATGCGGGGATGCTCCCGCTGTTCAAAGAGACCGTCGAGGACCTCTTCGCCCGTGGCCTGGTCCGGGTGGTGTTCGCGACCGAGACCCTGGCGCTGGGCATCAACATGCCGGCGCGCTCCGTGGTGCTGGAGAGGCTCGTCAAGTGGGACGGGTCGCGGCATGTCGAGATCACGCCGGGGGAGTACACCCAGCTCACCGGCCGAGCCGGCCGTCGCGGCATCGACGTCGAGGGCCATGCCGTGGTGGTCGACCACCCGGCGCTCGATCTGGTGGCCCTGGCCGGCTTGGCGTCCAAGCGCCTGTACCCGCTGCGCTCGAGCTTCCGCCCCACGTACAACATGGCGGTGAACCTGGTCTCCCAGGTGGGCCGTCCCCGTGCCCGCGAGGTCCTGGAGACCTCCTTCGCGCAGTTCCAGGCTGACCGGGGCGTCGTGGGACTGGCACGGCAGGCCCAGGCGCACTCGGAGGCCCTGGAGGGGTACGCCGAGGCCATGCAGTGCCACCTCGGCGACTTCCGCGAGTACGCCGCCCTGCGCAGGGCCATCTCCGACCGGGAGCGCGCGCTGTCCACGGAGGCCGCGGCGGCGCGCCGCCGGGAGGTCGGGCGGTCGCTCGAAGGGCTGCGGGTCGGGGATGTCGTCGAGATCCGCGCTGGACGGCGATCCGGGCACGCCGTGGTGCTCGACCCGGGGTCGGCCGCGGGGTTCGAGGGCCCTCGGCCCACCGTGCTCTCCACGGACCACCATGTGCGGCGCCTCGGGGTCGAGGACGTCGGCGAGGGCGTGCGCAAGGTCGGGTTCCTCCGGGTGCCGAAGTCGTTCAACGGCCGCACCGCCTCTGGTCGACGCGAGCTGGCGGCCACCCTGAGGCGCTCGCTCGCCGACCAGGGAGTCGCCGCGCCTGACGGCGGGCGCGGCGGTGGGCGCAAGCCCGGCAGCCGCCGCGCGCGGGCCGGCGGCGCGGAGGACGCGGTGCTGCTCGACCTACGGCGCCAGCTGCGGGCCCACCCGTGCCACGGCTGCCCCGAGCGGGAGGACCACGCCCGCTGGGCGGAGCGCTGGTCCAGGCTCAGCCGCGAGCACGACGCGCTGGTGGCGCGGATCTCCGGTCGCACCGGCTCCATCGCCAAGGTGTTCGACCGGATCTGCGACGTCCTCCTGCAGCTCGGGTACCTGGTCACCGTGACGGACGACGACGGGCAGTCCCGCACCGTCGTCACCGACGAGGGCCGGTGGCTGCGGCGGATCTACGCGGAGAACGACCTGCTCGTCGCCGAGTGCCTGCGGCGGGGCGCCTGGGCGGGCTTGGACGCGCCGGCCCTGGCGGCGGCCGTCTCGACGGTCGTGTACTCGGCGCGCAGGGACGACCGGGAGGGCAGTCCCGCGATCCCCGGCGGCCCGGCCGGCCCTCTGGGACGGGCCCTCGACGAGACCGTGCGCATCTGGTCCGAGCTGGACGACATCGAGGCAGCCCACCGGCTCGAGGCGACGGGCGCCATCGACCTCGGCCTGGTGATGCCCGTGCACCTGTGGGCCTCGGGGCGCTCGCTCGACTCGGTGCTGCGCGGCACCGAGCTCGCCGCGGGGGATTTCGTGCGCTGGTGCAAGCAGGTCATCGACCTGCTGGACCAGCTCGCGCAGGCGGCCCCAGACCAGCGGCTGCGGCGGACCGCGAGCCGTGCGGTGCTGGCGCTCCGTCGGGGGGTCGTCGCGTACTCCTCGCTATGACAGCGTTATCGTGAGCACTCGTGACCTCAACCCTGTATCGCCACGGAGTGGTGCACTCACCTGCGGACCCGTTCGCCGAAGCGCTGCTGGTCGAGGACGGAGTGGTCGCCTGGATCGGCGCCGACGACACCGCTGACGGCATCGCGCGCCGCGCCGACGAGGTCGTGGACCTCGACGGGGCCCTGGTGGCCCCGGGTTTCGTGGACGCCCACGCGCACCTGCTGGAGACCGGCTTCGCGCTCGACGGGGTGGCGCTCGACCGCGCCGCGGGGGTGCGGTCCCTCGCCGACGCCCTCGCCGCCGTCCACGACGCCGTGCAGCGCCTCAGGGGCGGCGAGCCGTTGCTCGGCCATGGCTGGGACGAGCAAGCCTGGCCCGAGGGGCGCGCCCCGCGCCTCGACGAGCTCGACCAGGCCGCCGGCGGCGCGCCCGTGTACCTGGCCCGCGTCGACGCCCACTCCGCCGTGGTCTCATCCTCGTTCGCGGACGCCGCGGGCCTGCGCGGCCTGCCGGGCTGGTCCGATGACGGCCGGGTCGAGCGGGAGGCCCACCATGCCGCCCGCGCGCTCGCCAGGGACGTCAGCCCGGAGCGCCGTGACGAGCTCACGCTCCGGGCGATGCGGGCCGCCGCCGCGGCCGGCATCGTCTCGATCCACGAGCAGAGCGCGCCATTCATCGACACCCGCGAGGGCCTCGCCCGGTTGATCGCGATGACCGCGGAGCCGTCGAGCGGGCTGCCGCATGTGGTCGGCTACCGCGGCGAGCTGTGCGTCACGAGCGACGACGCGCACGAGCTCGCCGCCGCGATCCCCGGGCTGACGGGCATTGGCGGAGACCTGTCGGTGGACGGCTCGCTCGGCTCGCGGACCGCGGCCTTGCGCGCCCCGTACGCTGAGGTCCTCCCGGGCTCGGAGCACGCGAACGGCGTCCTCCACCTGAGCGCCGAGCAGATCTGCAACCACCTCGGCTCGGTGACGCGCGCAGGTTTGCAGGGCGGGTTCCACGTCATCGGCGACCGCGCCATGGACGAGCTGATGATCGGCCTGCGGGCCGCAGTCGACGTCGAGGGCGTCGACGCGATCCGCGGCGCGGGCCACCGCGTCGAGCACGCCGAGATGATCGACGCCCACGCGCTGGCCACGCTCGTGCTGCTGGGCGTGCGGCTGAGCGTGCAGCCCGCGTTCGACGCGGCGTGGGGCGGCCCGGACGGCATGTACGCCGCCCGCTTGGGGGCTGGTCGGGCCGCGGGCCTCAACCCCCTCGCGGACCTCGCGGCCGCGGGTGTGCCGTTGGCCTTCGGCTCGGACGCCCCCGTGACGCCCTTCGACCCGTGGGGCGCGGTGCGCGCGGCCATCACCCATCACGCCGTCGACCAGCGCATCTCGGCGCGCGCCGCCTTCCGCGCCCACACCCGTGGCGGGTGGCGGGCAGCCGGGCTCGAGCACACCGGGGCCGGCGAGATCCGGGTGGGATCGCCCGCCCACCTGGCGATCTGGCGGGCTGAGCACCTCGCCGTCCAGGGCGCCGACGGGCGCATGTCCGCGTGGAGCACCGACGTGCGGGCCGGGACCCCGCTGCTCCCCGTCCTGGAGCCCGGCAGCCCGTCGCCGACCTGCCTGCGCACCGTCCGCGGCGGGGTCGTGCTGCACGACGCGCTCGGCTGACTCAGGCCGGCGGCGCAGGGCCAGGTTGACGACCCGGCTCGTGCCTCGACGTGGAGAGGGGCCCGTCAGCGCTTGCTGCCGGGCCCCTCTCCACGTGGTCGGTCAGTGGGCGTGCACCACGTCCAGCGTCGCCCGCAGCGCCTCGATCGCGACCTGGCCAGGGGCCGACGGGCGGCCCACGGCGCCGAACGTCGCCGACGACCCGAAGACGCCCCCAGCGAGCCGCGACACGACGCCCTGGCCGGCCATCGACATCGTGATCAGCGGCTGGTCGGTGCGCTGGGACACGGCCCAGGTGGCGCCCAGCAGCTCGAGCACATCGCCGGGGGTGCGGGGCATCACGGCGATCTTGAGGATGTCCGCGCCCCGTTCGGCCATAGTCATCAGCCGCGACTCGAGCTCGGTCTGGGGCGGGGTGCCGTCGAAGTCGTGGTTCGAGGCGACGACGGGCACGCTGGCCGCGTGGGCGAGGTCGATGAGGGTGCGGACGGCCTCGGCGTCGCGGAAGATCTCCACGTCGATCAGGTCGGCCACGCCGGCGTCGAGCACACCTCGGTACAGGTCGACGTACTGCTCCGAGGTCACGGTGGCCGCCCCTCCCTCGTCCGACGTGCGGACGGTGACTAGGAGAGGCAGGTCGCCGAGGGCCTCGCGCAAGCGCAGCCCCGCGTCGAGGACGGCGGCGGGGCCGTCGGTGGTGGCGGCGGTGAGCAGGTCGACCCGCCACTCGACGACGTCGGGCCCGGCGGCCACCACCGTGGCGGCGTCGGCGACGAGCTCGTCGGCGTTCGGAGACGTGAGGGGGACGATGACCTTGGGCAGGCCCTCGCCAAAGGTCACTCCGCGTGCGGTGACGGTGGTCATGCGGGGCTCCTGGGGATCAGTCGAACAGGTGGGCGCGGACGTAGTCGACCGGCATCGGTTGACCGGTCCACAGCTCGAAGGCGGCGGCGCCCTGGTGGAGCATCATGCCGAAGCCATTCATCGTGGCGCATCCCGCGGCCTCGGCCTGCTCGAGGAAGAGGGTGCGGGCCGGGCTGTAGACCACGTCGGAGACGAACAGGTCGGGGCGCAGCACGTCGAGGGCGGGGAGCGGGGAGACGCCCACGAGCTTGCCCATGCCGACGTTGGTGGCGTTGGCGAGCACGACGGAGCCGGCCACGGACTCGCGGAAGGCGTCGACGTCGTCGAGCTCGCGCAGGGTCGCCCGGGCGTTGGTGTGCGTGCGGATCTTCTCGACGGTCGACTCGCCGATGGACCACACGGCGTCGCGCCGGTTGTAGATGTCGATCTCGGCGACGCCGTCCAGGGCGGCCTGGATGGCGATCGCGGTGCCCGCCCCGCCAGCGCCGATGAGGGTGATGCGCTTGCCGGCGGGGTCGACGCCGGACTCGCGCAGCGCGGTCATGTACCCGGTGCCGTCGGTGACGTGGCCGGTCAGGACGCCGTTGTCGTTGACGACGGTGTTGCAGGCGCCGACGAGCTCAGCGGCGGGGGAGAGGTGGTCGAGCAACGGGATGATCGCGATCTTGTTCGGCATCGAGACGTTCCAACCGCGGACCCGCAGGGCGCGCAGGCCGGCGACGGATTCGGCCAGCGCGTCGGAGTCGACCTCGAACGCGAGGTAGGCGTAGTCGAGGTCCAGCTTGGCCAGGGCGAGGTTGTGCATCCGGGGGGACATGCTGTGCCGGATGGGGTAAGCGATCAGACCCAGCAGCTCGGTGTGGCCAGTGATCGCTCGGGGCTGTCCGTCAGTCATCGGTGCTTCCTCGACTTGTCGTAGAGCCACGGTCGGGCCGAGGCTCGATGAACGTACTTGATAGTTCATTATCGGACCGCAAAGCGGGTCCATGCGGGTCGATAGTCCTGCGAGGATGATCGCGTGGCGCGGGCGTCTCCGTGCCGGAGGGAGCGCTGCAGTGCCTGGACCGAGTGTCAGCCCAGTGGAGAACCGCGGCGGGGCGGCGAAGACCCGTGACGCGGAGCGCACGCGGCGGGAGATCCTGGACGCCGCGATTGAGGAGTTCTCCGAGCGCGGGCTGCTCGGCGCGCGCGTCGACGCGATCGCCGAGCGGATCGACACCACGAAGCGGATGATCTACTACTACTTCGGCAGCAAGGACGGCCTCTACCGGTCCGCCCTCGTGGAGTCCTACCGGCGCACCCGCGAGCGGGAGCAGCAGCTCGGCCTGGAGGCGGTGGATCCGGAGGAGGCGTTGCGGACCCTCGTCCGCTCGACGTTGTGCCATGACGCGCGCAACGAGCCCTTCGTGCGGCTGGTGATGTTCGAGAAC
Organism: Cellulomonas chengniuliangii; assembly: GCF_024508335.1. Classification (NCBI taxonomy): domain Bacteria; kingdom Bacillati; phylum Actinomycetota; class Actinomycetes; order Micrococcales; family Cellulomonadaceae; genus Cellulomonas; species Cellulomonas chengniuliangii. Next base: position 1,764,239 of record NZ_CP101988.1, read on the forward strand.
CTCAACAACGGTGGCGCGATCCATACCATGGACGAGGAGGTGCGCGCGATGAACCAGGTCGCGCACACCATCCTCGATGACATCCTGGCCCGAGGGCGCGCATCCGGGGCCTTCCGCGACGGCCCGGACGCCCCGAGCGCGCTCGACGTGCACCAGGTCATCAGCGCGCTGGCGTTCTTCCGGACCGCCAACCGGTCGACCTTCCGCGAGCTGTTCGGCCGCGACATGCTGGGCGACGAGTCGCGCGACCATGTCCGCCAGCTCGTGGAGGACACCGTGATGCGCCTGGTGCTCGCCGATCCCCGCTGAGGCGGCTCCCGCCTCCCCGTTTCTCAACCGTGCCCCGGACTTGAAGTCCGGGGCACGGTCACATCCCCTCCGGGACCTACTGCCCACATCGGGCCGGGCTAGATGGAGCACCGTACTAACTAGAACGTTAAGTACCGGCTCTGCCGCTGGAAAGGACCACCCGTGAGCCTCGTGACCCCGATGCCGCCCTCTGCCCGGACACCCATCGGTCGGACCACCCGTCCCATCGCCCCCCTCGCCGTCCAGGTGGAGCGCCGCGACCCGGCGCCCGCGACCCCGGCACTCCTGTCGCCGCTGCGGGTGCGCGGCATGACGCTGCGCAACCGCGTCGTGATGCCGCCGATGGGCACGAACTTCGCGCTGCCCGACGGCACGGTGTCGGACACCCAGCTCGACTATTACGAGCAGCGCGCCCGCGGCGGCACAGGGCTGATCATCGTCGAGAACATCTGCGTGACGTTCCCGGCCGGGTCCAACGGCACCACCCAGCTGCGCATCGACCACGACCGGTACGTCCCGCGGCTGTGGGAGCTCACCGAGCGCATGCACCGCCACGGCAGCAAGGCCGCGATCCAGCTCAACCACTCCGGCGCCTCGGCGAACCCCCGGCGGACCGGGACGCCCGCGGTGTCGTCGTCCGACCAGCCCTCCAAGCCCGGCGGGACGATCCCCGTCCCCCTGGACGTCCAGGAGATCGCCTCGATCGTCCAGGACTTCGCCGACGCGGCCGCCCGCGCCCGCCGCGCCGGGTTCGACGCCGTCGAGCTGCACGCCGGGCACTCGTACCTGCTCAGCCAGTTCCTCTCGCCGCTGTACAACCACCGCACCGACGAGTACGGCGGCAGCCTCGCCGGGCGGGCCCGGCTCATCCGCGAGGTGCTCGCCGCGGTGCGCGGCGCCGTCGGCGAGACGATCCCGGTGATGCTGCGCATCAGCGCCGACGAGCTCGTCGCGGGCGGCAACACCATCGAGGACTCCCTGGCGATCATGGAGCTGCTCGTGGACGAGGTCGACATCATCGACGTCTCCGCGGGCCTGGCGATGAACCTGCAGTACCAGATCGACCGGATGGACCTGCCCGACGGGTGGCGTTCGGGCATGGCCCGCCGCTTCCGCGAGAAGTTCAACCTCCCGACCATCACCTGCGGGAACGTGCGCGACCCCCTCGTGGCCGAGCGCATCGTCGCCGAGGGGGACAGCGACCTGGTGGCCATGGGCCGCGGGCTCATCGCCGAGCCGTGGTGGGTGCGCAAGGTGGCCGAGGGGCGCGCCGACACCATCCTCGAGTGCGTCTCCTGCAACATCGGCTGCGCCGACCACCGCATCCGCCTCGACCGGCCGATCCGCTGCTCGATCAACCCCGACATCGTCCAGCACGAGGCCTTCATGCGCCGCCGGGTCACCAGCCCGACCCGGGTGGTCGTGGTCGGCGGTGGAGTCGGCGGGCTCGAGGCGGCCTGCACCGCCGCCGAGGTCGGCTGCGATGTCGTCCTGTTCGAGTCGCGCGACGTCGTCGGCGGCACGGTCGGCGAGGCTGTGCGACTGCCCGCCAAGCGCCGCATCGCGATCTTCCTCGACTACCTGGTCCGGCGTGCCGCCCGCGCGGGCGTCGACGTGCGGACCGGGACGCACGCCACCCCTGCGCTCGTCGCGTCGCTGCTGCCGGACGTGGTGGTCAACGCCACCGGGGCGGCGCCGCTGCTGCCCCCGATCCCCGGCCTGCGCGAGCGGGTGGATGTGCCGGGCTCCGGCGTCCGCTCGATCACCGACGTGATGGCGCACGCGTCCGAGCTCGAGGAGCTGCGGGGCCAGCACGTCGTGGTCGTGGGGGCCGGCGCGGTCGGGCTCGACGTCGTCGAGGTGTGCACCCAGCTGGACGCGCGTGTCACGCTCGTCGAGCGCCTGCCCGCGATCGCCGCAGACCTCGACCTCATCACCGCGATGCAGTCCCACGAGATGATCGAGCGCCATGGCGTCGAGGTGCGCACCGGGACCTCGCTCGTCGAGGTCGGGGACGGCTGGGTGGACGTGCGGACCGGCGACGGCCCCGTCGAGCGGATCGAGTCGGCGACGACGTTCGTCTGCTTGGGGATGCGCCCGAACGTCGAGTCCTACGCGGCGCTGAGCGAGCACTTCGCCGGCACCGACGTGCGGGTGCTCGACATCGGCGACTCCGCCGGCGTGGGGAAGATCATCGACGCGACCGCCGCTGGCCGCGACGTGCTGCTCGCCCTGGAGACGCGCGGCGTCCTGGCGCCCTGACGACGAGGGACGACCGACACCCGGGCACGGCCCCGGCTGGCCGCGAGCACGCGGCCAGCCGGGGCCGTAGTCGTCCCCCCAACGTCCCCCCGACGCGCGGCCCCCGAGGGCAGAGACGCCGAGGCCCCGCCGTCACGCAGGACGGCGGGGCCTCGGCGTCTGCCGCTAGTGGTCAGCCGCGACGGGCCCGGACCGCCGCCGTGAGGGCCGGCACGATCTCGAACAGGTCGCCCACCACACCGACGTCGGCCACCTCGAAGATCGGGGCGCCCGCGTCAGAGTTGATCGCGACGATGACCTTCGAGGAGGACATGCCCGCGAGGTGCTGGCTCGCGCCAGAGATGCCGCAGGCCAGGTAGACGTCCGGGCTCACCTTCTTGCCGGAGATGCCCACCTCGAGGTGCACCGGGACCCAGCCCGCGTCCGCCGCGGGCCGCGAGGCGCCCACGGCGGCAACCGGGCCGAGCGCGTCGGCGAGATCGCGCAGCACGCTGAAGCCGTCGGCGCCGCCCATGGCCCGGCCACCAGAGACCACGACCCGAGCGTCCTCCAGTGCCGTCTCCCCGTCGGTCTCGGTCACGACGCGCTCGAGCACGCTCGTGCGAGGCGGCTCCGGCGCCGCCACGTCCTCGACCACGACGGTCGGCGTCGCGCCACCGGAGTCGGCGGCGCTCAGGGCGCCGGCGGCCACAGTCACGACCTGCACGCCGGCCGGGATGGCGCAGCGCACCACCTGGGCGCCGCCCAGTACGTCCTTGGTCAGGACGAGCCGGCCGTCCGCGCCGAGCTCGACGCGGGTCGCCCCGGTCACGAGCCCGGTCGCCAGCCGCGCGGCGAGCCGTGGGGCGAGGTCGTTGCCGCGCGTGGTCGCGGCGAACAGCACCGCGTCCGGGGTGTGCCGGCCCACGAGCTCCGCGAGCGCGGTGACGTGCGTCTGGGGGTCGTATTCGGCGTAGGCCGCGCCGGACACCAGGCGGACTGTCGTGGCGCCGGCGGCCCCCGCCGAGGCTGCCAGCCCTTCGACGCCGTCTCCGATCAGCACGGCGGTCACATCGCCGCCCAGGCGGGCGGCCTCGCTGACCAGGGCGAGAGAAGCGTCGGACGCAGTCTGCTGCGACTGCTCGACGAGGATCCACAGGGCGGGGCTCATGTCTGTCTCCTTACAGGACGCCGGCGCTGACCAGCGCGGCGACCAGCTCGTCGGCGATCTCTTCGGGCGTGCCGCTGATGCGCACACCGGGCTCGCGCGGCGGGCGCGCGGTGATGTCGAGCACCGTGGTGGTCGCACCGGCGCCCGCGGCGTCGATGCCGAGGTCCGCGGCGGTCAGGACGTCGAAGGACGCCTTGTTCGCGGCGAGCTTGCTCTTGACCGAGGGGTACCGAGGGGTGTTGACGTACTCGTCGACGGTCACGACACCCGGCAGCGTGATCCGGATGCGCGCGTGGCCGTCCTCCAGCACCTGGCGGCAGACGAGGGCGTCGCCGTCCGCCTCGATCTCGGTGACGTTGGTGACCTGCGGCAGGCCCAGCAACTCGGCGACCATGGCGGGGACGGACGAGGTCCCACCGTCGAAGGACCGGGCGCCGGCGAGCACCAGGTCGAACTCCCCGAGCCGCCTCGCGGCGGCCGCGAGCACCTGGGCGGTGCCCCACGCGTCCGCGCCCACGAGGGCGTCGTCGTTGATGTGCACGCCGCGGGTGGCTCCGACGCTCACGCACTCCTTGAGCGCCGCCTTGGCGGACGCGGGGCCCATGGTCAGCACCGTGACGGCGCCTCCCTGTGCCTCGACGAGCTGGACCGCTGCCTCGAGGGCGTTGCGGTCCACGGGGTCGGTCACGGCGCCGCCGGTGGACCTGTCGATCGTGTGCTCGGCCGTCAGGCGCACGTCGGCGAGCTCGCCGGGCACCTGCTTGACCAGGACGAGGATGTCCATCTGTCCTACTTCTTTCTCTTGCGGGTGGGTCACCGTCGAGCGTTCTGCGGTGCGTGTGACATCGGGGGAGGCTGTGCGGCAGGCCCCGGAGGTGACGGGGGCGTCCCGGCCAGGGCCGCGGCCCGCGCGCGCAACTCGTCCTTGCGGACCTTTCCTGCAGGGCTGAGCGGGAGCTGGTCCACGACCACCACCCGCGCGGGGATCTTGTACTTGGCCAGGCCGTTCGCCAGGAAGAGCGCGCGCAGGCTCGCCACCGTCACCAGCGGTGGGTCGGCCCTCGGGTCGTCAGTGGTCACGAACGCGCAGACCACCTCGCCCAGGCGCCGGTCGGGCATCGCCACGACGGCGGCGTCACGGACCCCGGGATGCTCTCGGACTGCGGCCTCGACCGCGGCCGCGGAGATGTTCTCGCCGCCGCGGATGATGACGTCCTTGCACCGGCCGACGATCCGCAGGTAGCCGTCGGCGTCCTGGGTGCACAGGTCCCCGCTGTAATACCACCCGTCCGCGTCCAGCACCGCGGCCGTCAGCTCGGGCTCGCCGAGGTACCCGAGGAACACCTGTGGGCCGCGGGACGCCTCCTCGCCGACGACGCCGGGCGGGACCGGCTGTCGGGTGGCGGGGTCAACGACGCGCACCTCGACGCCGGCGACCGGGCGGCCGTCGGTGGACACCACGCGCTCCTCGGGATCGTCGGGCGTGGTCAAGGCGTGCGGTGCGCTCTCGGTCGAGCCGTAGACGCTCAGCAGCCGCACGCCATGCTCGAGCGCCCGCCGGGAGAGCTGCCGGGGAACGGGGGAGCCGCCGCAGCACAGGAAGCGCAGCTCGGGGGTCAGGCTGGTGGTGTCGGGGCAGGAGTCGAGCAGGCACGTGATGACGCTGGCCGCCGCCATGCCGCAGGTGCAGCGCTCCGCGTTGATCATGGCCAGCGCGGCCGGGCCGGTGGGCACGTCCAGCAGCACGGAGGCGCCGCCGACGAGGAAGGGCAGCGTCAGCCCGTGCAGGTAGCCCGTGGCGTGCCCCAGCGGCGCCGGCATGAACAAGCGGTCGGTGTGGTCGATGCCCAGCGCCCGCGCGAACGCCGTCTCGCCGGCGATCACGTTGTCGTGGGAGAGCAGCACCCCCTTGGGCCGGGCCTCGCTGCCGGAGGTGAAGAGCACCGCGGCCACGTCCGTGCCCCGGCCAGGCGTGTGGTCGGACTCGGGCAAGGGAGGGCATGAGCCGACCACCTGGTCGAAGGTCTGCCACGCCTCGCTGTCGGAGGGTGTGGGGGCGCAGGGGCCGGGCTCTTCCACGGGTCCGACGACCAGCACGGCGGCCAGGGAGTCGAGCTCGGCCAGCATGCGTGCAGCGGTGGCCCGGTACTCGTTCCCACGGAACTCGTGGGGGATCACCAGCACCCGGCTGCGGCACCGCGTCAGCACGTGGCGCAGCTCGGCCTCCCGGTAGGCGGTGAGCACGGGGTTGACCACCGCGCCCACGTTCAGGCAGGCGACGTTCACGCACAGGAACTCGGCCCAGGACGGCAGATGGATGGACACGACGTCGCCCGGCCGCACCCCGGACCTGCGCAGGAAGGTGGCGATCGCCGCGGCCCGCTCCGCGACCTCGCCGTAGGTCAGCCGGGCGCCCCGGCTGTCCACCACGGCCAAGGCCTCGGGGGCGGACTGGAGCGAGCGCTGCCAGTGGTCGGCGAGGGAGGAGTCGCCCCACCACCCGTCCGCGCGGAACCGCGCGGCCCTGCGCTCGTCGACCTCCACCTGCATGGCGCTCAGCCCTGCCGGTAGCTGACGCCGGCGCCTGTCGCGGGGTAGTTCCACGAGTAGCCCTCCGCGCCGAGGCGCAGCCGCTCGCAGACCAAGCGGCAGTTGCCGCACTCCAGGCAGCCGACGTGGTCGAACCGCATCTGGTCGGCCGCCTCGTCCCACACGTAGCGCTGGGCCGGGCAGGACGTCACGCACGCCCGGTCGGAGGGGCACGTGCGGCAGGCCTGCGGGTCGATCACGATGTGCGCGTTGTGCTCATCGGTCTCGAAGCGTGTGGTGGCGAGCAGCTCGTCGACTGACTTGCGGGTCATAGCGTCTTCATCCCCTTCAGCAGCGATCGGGCGGTCGAGAACGGCTTGCGCACCTTGCGCGCGGTGCGCCAGACGGTCGAGCCGACCGGGCGCACCGGCTCGGCGCCGACGTGGTAGAGGTCGGTCATGAGGTCCACGGCGAGCTTCGGGTAGACGGTGAACAGGTCGGGCGTGCCCGACATCCACGCGTGGCCGCCACGCAACGTGCGGAAGTCCTGCAGCAGCCCCTCGTCGAGCCGGCGCCGGTAGCCGGCGAGCCCGGTCGGCCCGGTGTCGCCTGCCTCGACCGCCTCGACGACCGTGTCCGCCGCGGCGATGCCGCTCATCACGGCGTAGTCCATGCCGCGGATGGTGAAGCCGCGGTTGAGGCACAGCCCGGCCGCGTCGCCGCAGATGAGCCAGCCGTCTCCGGACATCTGGGGCAGCGTGTCGTATCCGCCCTCGTACACGAGGTGCGCGCCGTACTCGAGGAGCTCGGCGTCGCCGACGTAACGGCGCAGGGCCGGGTGCTCCTGGAGGTCCTGCGCGGTCGCCAGCAGCGACCGGCCGGACTTCGCCCACGCCGCGGAGTCCACCACGAGCCCGAGGGAGACGGACTCGTTGTTGGTGTAGGCGAAGACGCCGCCGAACACCCCGTGGGTGGGGTCGCCCATGCCGAGCAGCGCGGCGCCCTCGCCGGGCTGGACTCCAAACCGCTGCTCGACCTCCGCGGCCGGCATCCCGAACACGAACTTGGCCCCGACCGCGACGTCGTGCGGGTCGAGCGGCCGGATCAGACCGGCACGCTCGAGGAGCAGGGGGTTGATCCCCTCGCAGTCGATGACGACGCTCGCCTCGAGTTGTTCGTCGCCCGTGGTGACGCCGCAGACGCGCCCGTCGCGGATGATCAGGCCGTCGACCGTGGTCTCGGTGACGATCATCGCGCCCGCCTCCTCGGCCTGCTCCGCGAGCCAGGCCAGGAGCGGGGCGGCGAGCACGGTGTACGACTCCTCCTCGACGCTCGTGAGCGTGGAGTCGACGTTGACGGCGTCCTGCTCGGTGAGCAGCGAGATGATCTCTCGCTTCACCTCGCGCTGGACGGGCGCCTCGCGCCACCGGTCGCCCAGCAGGGCTTGCAGGGCGTAGGCGTAGATCCGCCCGCCGGTCAGGTTCTTCGCGCCGCAGACCTGCCCGCGCTCCACCACCAGCACGGACTTGTCCGCCTGCGCCAGCCGGTAGGCGGCCGCCAGTCCCGCGAACCCGCCGCCGACCACGATCGCGTCGAACGCGTCCTCGTCAGCCATCACCGATCACCACCTCTCGTCGCACCGCGGCCGCTGCCGGGTGCCCAGCAGAACGGACTTACGCGTACTCGCGGTCGAGGGCCTTGCCGATGACGAGGGCCTGGATCTCGTTGGTGCCCTCCATGATCTGGAAGACCTTGGCGTCGCGGAAGATCTTCTCGACCGGGTACTCCTTGGTGTAGCCGTTGCCGCCCATGACCTGGATGGCCTTGCTCGCGACGTCCTGCAGCATGTCGGTGACGAGCATCTTGGTGATGGCGCCCTCCTTGGCCACGGACCGGCCCTCGTCCATCAGGCGCATGGTGTTCTGGACCAGGCAGCGCGCGGCCTCGGTCTGCGCCGCCATGTCGGCGAGCAGCTTCTGGACCAGCTCGAACTCGATGATGCGCTTGCCGAACTGACGACGCTCCTGCGCGTACTTCACGGCCTCGTCGAGGGCGCGCTGCATCATGCCGACGCAGATCGTGGGCATGAACGCCCGGGAGAAGTCCAGGCCGCGCATCGCGATCCCGAAGCCGGCGCCCTCGGCGCCCACCAGGTGGGAGGCCGGGACGCGCACCTGGTCGAAGACCACGTCGCACGTGTTGGACGTGCGCAGGCCGGACTTGTTCTCGTGTGTGCCCCAGGACACGCCGGGACGGTCGGTCTCGACGATGAAGCAGGAGATGCCCTTGTGGCCGGCGTCCGGGTCCGTCTTGGCCAGCACGGCGTAGATCTTGGCGATGCCGCCGTTGGTGATCCACGTCTTGGTGCCGTTGAGGACGTACTCGTCACCGTCGCGCACCGCGGTGGTCCGGATCGCCGCCGCGTCGGAGCCGGCCTGGGGCTCGCTCAGCACGAACGCGCCCAGCCCTCCCGGGGCGATCACGTCGGCGAAGAGCTTCGCCTGCTCGGGCGTCCCCGCGAGGATGACATTGCGCAGGGCCACGAAGGTCGAGACCAGGGTGATCGCGTAGCCGGCGTCGACCTTCCCGAGCTCCTCGAAGACCATCGCGGTGGTCTGGAAGTCCAGGCCGCCGCCCCCGAACTCCTCGGGGATCTCCAGCATGTGCAGGCCCATCTCGAACGCGGACTCGTAGAAGTCGGCGGGGACCTCACCGGCCTCGTCCTGCGCGGCGACGTGCGGGGCGACCTCCTTCCAGATGAAGTCGCGGACCATCTCGATGAGCTCGGCCTGCTCCTCGGTGTACATCTGCGCCACGGCGCACTCTCCTCGCAAAGTCGTGCCCCGGGGGATGGGGCGGGGGATTGGGGGTGGTGCGGGCCGGTCAGTCCCGGGCGGCCGCGTGCACGGCGCCCTCGGCCAGCAGCGCCGCGATGTCGGCCGCGTCGTAGCCGAGTTCGGCCAGAACCTCGGGGGTGTCGGCGCCCTGGGGGCGGGACAGCCGCAATGCCGGGTCGCCCTGGCCGCGGAAGCGCACCGGGTTCGTCGGCAGCATCCGCTCCGCGCCGTTGGGGTAGGTGAGGGTGCGCAGCACGTCGTTGGCGATGGCCTGCGGGTCGGAGTAGACGTCCTGCGGCAGCTGGCACTTCGCCATCGGCACGTCGTGCTCGCCGAACAGGGCAAGCCAGTGCTCGGCGGGCCTCGTCGCGAAGGCCTCGTCGAGGATGTCGACCACCTCGCCGTTGCGGCCGGTCTCGTTGACGGCGGTGCACACGCCCAGCACGGGGTCGCCGACGAGGTCGTCGCGTCCGATGAGCCGCATGACCTTGTCGAAGTCCCGGTCGTACTCGGGGGCGCACAGGGCCATCAAGCCGGAGTCGGAGCCGAGGTACGTGTTGTTGAAGGGGTTGATGACCTCGCGGCGGTTCTTCGGGTAGGTCGCGCCGTACTGGGCGGCGACCATCGCCTGGTTGAGCATGAAGACGCCCGAGTGGAACAGGTTGGCGGTGACGTAGTCGCCGTGGCCGGTCTGCTCGCGCTGGTGCAGGGCGGCCAGAACGCCGGCGAGCAGGACGAACGAGACCTGGAAGTCCCCGTAGCCGCTCGGGGGGAGCATGGGACGGCTGCTGGAGTCGCGGGTCGTGGCGAGCACGCCCGCGCGGGACATGTAGGTGGTCATGTCGAAGCCGGCGGCGTCCTTGAGGGGCCCGTTCTCGCCGAAGCCGAGCACCTGGGCCATCACGAGCCGCGGGAAGCGCTCGCGCAGCGTGTCGTAGTCGTAGCCCAGCTTGGCGAGGGAGCGCACCCGCGTGCTGGTCACGAAGACGTCGGCGTCGGCGAGCAGGCGGTCCATCACCTCGCGGCCGCGGGGCTGGCGCAGGTCGACGGTGACGAACCGCTTGTTCATGTTCGCCATGTCGAAGCCGGGGTTCTCGTCATCGGTGCAGGGCGTGCCGAAGACCGTGCCCTGGGTCCGGCCCGGGTCGCCGCGCGGTGGCTCGACCTTGATGACGTCCGCGCCCCACTCGCCCATGATCCGGGGGGTGGTGGGCGCGGCCAGGAACGCGGTCATGTCGACGACCTTGACTCCGGCCAACGGCTGCATCTGGTGTCTCTCCTTCGAGTCGTGCGATGAGCGAGAACCACCCCGAGCTGGCGGGGCCGGAACCGGGGGAGCCCGGCCCCGCCAGCGCGGGTGATCAGGTGCGGACGATCAGAAGGTGTATCCGTCGTTCGCGATGAGCCCACGCGCGGCCGTGATGCGCTGCACGGTGGGGGGGCCCTCCTCGAGCCACATCGCGCGGCAGTCGCGGTACAGGCGCTCGACCGGGCCGTAGGCGCAGTTCTCGAAGTAGCCGATGCCGCCGAGGATCTCGAGCATGTTGTCCGAGACGAGCTTGACGGTGCGGATCGAGAAGAGCTTGCACATGGCCGCGTAGGTGTCGGCCTCCTCGCCGCGGTCGTAGCGGTCCGCGGTGTCGTGGACCATCTGGCGCAGCGCGTAGATGTGCGTGCCCGACTCGGCGATCATGTGCTGGATCTCCTGGCGGGTGGCCAGCTTCTTGCCGAAGGTCACGCGGTCCTTGGCACGAGCAATCGAGATCTCCAGCATGCGCTGGGCCATGCCGAGGTTGGAGTCGGCGATGTGCGCCCGGGACAGGCCCAGGGAGAACATCGCGACGTGGTAGCCCTCGCCGACCTCGCCGAGGCGGTACTTGTCGGGCACCCGGCAGTCCGTGAACCGCAGGCCTGCGTGGCCGGCGCCACGGCAGCCCATCATGTGCTCCATCTCGACGATCTCGTAGCCCGGAGCGTCGGTGGGGACGAAGAACGCCGTGAGGCGGCTGTCCTTGTCGGCCGTGGGGTCGGTCAGCGTGATGAGGTAGGTGCCGTCGGAGCAGTCCGTGTGCGAGATGAGGGTCTTCTCGCCGTTGATGACCCACTCGTCGCCGTCGCGGACCGCCGTCGTCTTGATGTCGGCGCCGGAGCCGGCCTCCTCCTCGGTCAGCGCGAAGTTGACGAAGAGGGTCTTGTCCTGGAAGCGGGGCATGGCCCAGCTCTTGAGCTCGTCCTGGCCGAAGTCGTCCATGATGCGCCAGTTGAGACCGGCAGCGTGGTGCAGGTGCATGCGCATGCCGCCGGGGCCGCGCGAGAACTCCTCCTGGACCTGGAAGATCTGCTTGGTCGACAGACCCCAGCCGCCGTGCTCGACGGGCATGTAGAACCGGTACAGGTTGTGCTTCTTGGCGAGCTCGAAGAACTCGTCGGGGAAGACGTTGGTGTGCTCGATCTCCTTCTGCATCTCGTCGAACGGGCCTTCGGCCAGCTCGCGGATCTCCTGCAGATAGGCCTGGAACTCTTCGTCGTCGACCGGCTTGTGATCCAACATCGGCATCCTCCTTGGGCGGGGCGCTGCGTCCCGCCGACGGCGGGATCTCTCGTGGCGGTCGTCTCGTCAGCGGTGACGGCGGGACGGCCTCGATATCGCCTGTAGGAACTCACTGGTTCGTACAAAGCATGTCCAGTCTGCAGCCACGCTCGACCTCACGACGGGACCAAGGTCCTCGCACGCCGGGAAGATGCCTCCCTAGACCGTCGGCGCGACCCCGTGGGCCGGGCAACAGGCAACCGGCAACGTCGATCCCGGGCAGCGGACCGCTGCCCGGGATCGACGTGAGGGTCGTCGCCGCGTCAGGACGCGAGCGGCGCCACCTGCGGCTCCGTGACAGCGCGCGCGGACCCCAGGATGTGTTGGTGGCGGTAGCGGACGAAGAGGCCCAACAGAGCGGCCGCCACCGCCACGCCCACGCCCATGCCGAGCACCTGGCGGTAGCTCGAGACAGCGTTGCTCGCGTCGCCCACGAGCAAGCCGGACACGTAGGGGAGGGCGAAGGCGGCCGCGCCTGAGGCCAGTCCCACCATGGAGGTCACCACGCCCTTGCGGAGCGGGAAGAACTCCGCCAGCACCACCACGGTGAGCTGGAAGAGGCCGCCCGCGGCCGAGAACCCGATCACGAAGGCACAGGCATGGAAAGCCCCAGGGTTCGTCGACAACAGCAGGCCCACGTAGGCCAGCCCTGCCACGACCGGGTTGACCGACAGGATCGTCACCGGCCGGACGAAGCGCGCGACCAGGGTCGCGGTGACGAACACCCCGATGAACGAGCCGATCGAGTACGACGACACGAGCGAGCGCCCGGCGCTCTCCGACATGCCGGCGAGGTGGACGCCCAGCATCGGCAGCGTGTTCTGGGCCAGCCAGAACATCGCGGTCGCGCAGAAGCCGTACAACACGAGCGCCGCGCCGTCAATGCCGACGCAGGAGCGGGCGGCCGGCGCCGCTGCGCGCTCGGCGGCCTGGGCAGCGGCGTCGAGCTCCGCGCGCTGGGCCGCGGCCAGCGCGCGGTAGTCCGGAAACGGGGCGCGCAATTGGATGGCGAACAGGACCGCCAGGATGACGATGAGCGCGATCATCGGGGCGCCCCAGGCGATGCCAGCCGCGGCGACACCCGTCACCACGAGCGGCAGCGCCAGCTGGCCCAGGGAGATCGCAGCCTTCACCAGCACGTTCGCGCTGCCTGCGACCTTGGGGAAGATCTCCATCAAGGTCGGGTAGTTCCCGGTGTCGCCGACCGCGTTCGCCAGGCCGAAGAACAGCGCCAGCGCGAAGCCGACCTGCCAGTTCGGGCTCACCAAGAGCCCACCGAGGAAGATCATCACCATCACGAGGCCCGTCAGCACCGACAGGCGCCGGCCGAACCGGTCGGAGAGGAACCCAGCGAAGGACGGCCCGATGATCTTGCCGATGCCGACGCCGGAGATCGCCTGCAGGACCTGGCCCTCGGTGGCTCCCCACTGGAGCTGAAGGTGCGAGCTGTGCTGCGACATGATGATGACGACCATGCCGTAGACGATGAAGTAGAGGTAGATCACCATGGCCGTGGCCATGCAGGGGGTGCGCCTCACGATTGCCTCTCGAACTTGGAACGTGACCCGGCAGCGGCAAAGGCTCTCCTGGACAGTTGCCCAAGTTATGGGGTCGCTGGGGCCCTTGACGTAGGACCAGCGGCGGCCGACGGCTCCCTTTTGCGCCGTCGACCCCGCTGGTCCGTACTCATAGCGATGCGGTCAGTTGGCGGCGGTCAACTCGGGCGAGGTGATCTCCGCGACGTCGTGGCCGAAGACGATCCGGTGGCGGATGTTGACCAGCACGCCGAGCAGCGCCGAGATCACGGCCACACCGATGCCGAGCCAGACCACCCCGCGGTACGGCCCGACCAGGGCCGCGCCCTCGGCGTCGCCGAGGATGACACCGGTCAGGAACGGGAGGAGGAACGCCGCGACACCCGAGGCCAGGCCGATGAGCGAGGTCACCAGGCCCTTGCGGGCCGGGAAGAACTCGGCCAGGACGACGACCGTGAGCTGGAAGAGGCCACCGGCGGCGAAGAAGCCGACGAGGAAGGACGAGACGCGGTACACGGACGGGCTGTCGGAGGTGAGCAGCAGGACGTAGGCGATCGTGGTGATGATCGGATTGACGACCAGCAGACGCACGGGCTTGACCCAGCGGGCCACCAGGCCCGCGTTGGTGAACACGCCGATCAGCGAACCGGTCGCGTAGAGCGACACCAGCGTCTTGGCGCCAGCCTCGCCCATCCCGGCGATGTGCTCGCCCATGCCCGGCAGCGAGTTCTGCGCGAGCCAGAAGGTGCCGACCGAGGTGAAGCCGAAGAACACCAGGGCAGCGCCCTCGACCCAGATCTTCGCGCCGGCCTTCTCGCCGATGACCGCGGTGACGGCCAGCGCCTTGGCCTTCGCCTCGGCCGCGAGCGCCTTGTGGTCCGGGAACTTGAGGAAGCAGACGAGGATGAAGCACAGGCCGATCGCTGTGGCCGCGCCGTAGAAGGAGGTCTTCCAGAACAGGCCGCCGGCGACGAGGATCGGGAGCAGGAGCTGGCCGATGGCGATCGCGGCCTTGACGAGCAGGTTGGCCGAACCGGCCTTCTTCGGGAACGCCTCCATCAGGGCCGGGTAGGCGCCGACGTCGAGGATGGCGTTGGCCAGGCCGAACCACACCGACAGCACGAAGCCGACCTTGTAGTTGGGGCTGTTCACCATGCCGGCGAAGTAGACGACGCTCATGAGCAGCGAGGTCAGCAGCATGGCCTTGCGACCGAACTTGTCAGACACGAAGCCCGCGAACGCCGGGCCGATGATCTTGCCGATGCCGACGCCGGAGATGGCGAACGCGATCTGTCCGTCCGTCGCCCCCCACATCTCCATCAACGAGCTCTTGTTCTGAGACACGATGATGAGGGCCATCCCATACAGGATGAAGTAGAAGTAGATCGATCCCGCAGTAGGGATGTACGGGTTTCTCCGCATGACGACCTTCCTGGTGTGCCGTGCCGTGGGGGGGACGAGGTACTGCCAGAGCACATCGGGCGGAACCCGGAGGCGCCGTCCGCTGTCCTAGTGCCCCGCTCGGGCTGCCGCGTTCCCGCAGTTCCACCAAAGGACGACGACGTCGTGCGGTGTCTGTGCGGAGCCGTGCAGTAGGGCGATCAGGGACTCCCTAGTTCGAACATTGTTGCCCCGGCGAATCACCCGCCACGGGGCCCTTGGTCCCTACTGGGATAGGCGAAGCGTCAGAGACCGCTCGCCGCATAGCGGTCGGCAGTCGGGCCCGGGATCGCGCGCCTGGCGCGCCGCCGATCCCGTGGGGAGCCGTCAGGCGGCCAGATCCGCCAGCACGAAGCGCAGCACGACGTCCTCGATCATCGTCCGCACGTGGGGGGACTCCTGCTCGCCCAGCATGTCCCGGTCGAACAGCTCCCGGAACGTCGCGCGGTTCGCCACCCGCTGGAACGCCAGGGCGGATATCACCTGCTGCACGTCCAGCGCGGTCGGGGCGCCTGGCCCGCCGCGGAACACCCCGGACTCGCGACCACGCCGCAGTATGTCGTCGATGATCGTCAGCGCCGTGCGGTTGGCGGCCTTGCTCTCCTCCGTCATCAGGTGGATGGCGCCTTGGGGGAGGGTGTTCTCGAAGACGACCAGGCGGACGAACGCCGGGTTCTGCTCGTGGTGCAGCACGTTAGACCGCACGAGCAGCCGCAGGGCCTCCTGCGGCTCGAAGGAGTCGAGGTGGAGATTGACCTCGGTCTCTCGGATCTGCCGGTAGGCGTGGAGCAACGCTGCCGCGTACAACTCCTCCTTGCCGCTGAAGTAGTAGTAGATCATCCGCTTGGTGACGTTGGTCCGCTCGGCGATCGCGTCGACGCGCCCCGCCAGCAGCCCGTTGGCGGAGAACTCGTCGATGGCCGCCTCGAGGATCTGCCGTCGGGTGCCCTCGGGGTCGCGACGTGCTGCCACGGTCTGGCGTCGGGACTGCGCGACGTCGGCTGTGGTCATGTCACGGGCTCCCCAGGTGGACGGCGCTGCGGCGAGATCGAGCGGCGAATATGGTCCTGCGCACGATAGTCGACCAGATGCGGCGCGTCGGGACTCCTCGCCCCGTCGGGTACGAACTGGTCCATACAATCGACCCGACCGTGCTGTCCACATCACCCAGCGCCCGACGTCGACCGACGGGCTCACCGGAGGCGAACCGCCGATGTCCACCAGTCCCGCCCCCTCCCGCCGCCTCGCACCGGTGGCCCCGCCGGAGCGAGGGCCGCTCCTCGTGCTGTGCGGTCCGATGGGATCTGGCAAGACGTCCGTCGGCAGCGTGCTCGGCCGGCGCTGGGACGTCGCGCTGCGCGACACAGACGAGGATGTCGAGGACACGGCGGGCACGACGATCGCCGACATCTTCCTGCACCGTGGCGAGGAGGAGTTCCGGCGGCTCGAGCACGAGGCCGTCGAGCGCGCCCTCGTCGAGCACGATGGCATCCTCGCCCTCGGCGGCGGAGCCGTCCTGCACGAGGACACCCAGGCCGAGCTCGCCGCGTACGCGCGCGGCGGCGGGATCGTCACCTTCCTCGACGTGTCGATCGAGTACGCCGCGCCCCGGGTGGGCCTGGGCGAGGCGCGGCCGCTGCTCATGGGAGACCCGTACCAGCGCTGGCGCGACATCATGGACGCCCGCCGGCCGGTGTACGAGGCGGTGTCCACCATGCGCACCCTCACCGACGGAATGACCCCGCAAGAGGTCGCCCGGGAGATCGAGCGTCGCCTGCGCGTCGCCGCCCGTGACAAGGCCCGGGCCCAGCAGGCGGCACGCGGGCACGCGCACGGCCACGGGCACGGGCACTGACGGGCACTGACGGGCGCTGACGGGCACTGACGTCGCCCAACCGCCCGGCCGGGCGTGACGCGGGGGCCCTGGCAGCCGCCTCGCCCCGCCGTCGCGCAGAATCACCCGGACGGCGCAACGCCGGACGGCCCGGCCGACACTCCGTGCGACACGCCGAGTGGGCGCCGCCGATGTCGGATAAATGGGTGCGCCGCCGCCTGCGCGGACACCCCTGAGCAGCACCGTCGCCCGCTTGACAGCCCTTCCCGAGGCGGTAGGTTCTGCAGGTGTTCCGCATCTGCGGATGATCGGTCGGTCGAGCGGAGACGCGCGATCCGCCGCCCGCGGACCAGGACCCGGCTGGGCCCGCGTGTTCAGTAGAAAACGGATGTCGTCGCCACGCGACGGCACCCGGCACGAAGGACACGCGGGCCGGTCGGCCCTGGATGATGCGCTGACGTACCCTGCTTCGGTGCCCCTTCGCGAGCCCTCCCGCTGGTCGACGCTGATCCTCGCGCTCGTCGGCGGCGTCCTCACCTGGGCCGCATTCCCCGACGTCGGCTGGTGGGGCACGGCGTACCTGGGCGTGGCCACCCTGTTCCTCGCGATGCGCCGCGACAGCGCCTGGTGGAACGCGCTCGTCGGGCTCGTGTGGGGCGTGACGTTCTTCGCGCCGCACATCACCTGGGCGGACTTCGCCGTCGGGCGGGCGCCCTGGCTCGCGCTGGCCGTGGTCGAGGCCTGCTATGTGGCGCTGCTCGGCGCCGCGTGGGCGTGGGCACGCCGGGGGAACGCGGTGTGGCGCAGCGCCGGCCTGCAGCTCGTCGTCTTCGTGATCCTGTGGGTCGCCATGGAGGAGCTGCGCTCGGCGTGGCCGTTCGGCGGCTTCCCCTGGGGCCGGCTGGCCTTCTCGCAGTCGTCCTCGCCGCTGCTCGCCTTCGCGTCGATCGCCGGGGCGCCGCTGGTGACCGCGGTGGTCGTGGCCGTCGGGGTGCTGCTGGCCCAGTCCTGGACCGCCGCGCGGAGCGGCGCCATCGGGGTCGCGGGCCTGCGTGGAGTAGTGGCCGTCGTCCTGGTCGCAGCGGGGGCGCTCATCCCGCTCGACAGCCGCGCACAGACCGGGGAGCTGCGCGTGGGCGCCGTGCAGGGCAACGTGCCGACCCCCGGGCTGGAGGCCTTCGCCCAGCGCCGCGAGGTTCTCGACAACCACATCGCCGGCACGCACGCGCTGCTCGAGCGCGTCGAGCCCGGCCAGCTGGACCTGGTCGTGTGGCCGGAGAACGGCACGGACATCGACCCGCAGGTCGACGCGGAGGCAGCGGCGCTCATCGACGACGCCGCCCGCGCCGTGGACGCCCCGATACTGGTGGGCACAGTCGAGTACCCGCCCACCGGCGGCCGCTACAACACCGCGGTGCTCTGGGAGCCCGGCGTCGGCGTCGTCGCCGAGTACTCCAAGCAGCACCCGGCGCCGTTCGCCGAGTACATCCCGATGCGGGAGTTCTTCCGCACGTTCTCCCCGGCTGTGGACCTGGTCACCACGGACATGGTCGCGGGCACGGAGGTGGGCGTGGTGCCCGTGGAGTCGCCGCGTCTCGACCGCACGGTCCTGGTGGGCGACGTGATCTGCTTCGAGGTCGCCTACGACAGCCTCGTCCGGGACGCGGTGCGGGCCGGCGCCGAGGTCATCGTCGTGCAGACGAACAACGCGAGCTTCGGCTACACCGCCGAGTCCACCCAGCAGCTGGCCATGTCCCGGCTGCGCGCGGTCGAGCTCGGACGGGCGACTGTGCAGATCTCCACGGTGGGGGTCAGCGCCGTCATCGCGCCCAACGGCGCGGTCACCCAGCAGACGGGCCTCTTCACGGCGGACCAGCTCATCGCTACGCTGCCGCTGCGCGACTCCCTCACGCCAGCCGCCCGGCTCGGCGGCTGGCCCGCGTGGATCGCTGACGCTCTGGCTGTGTGCGTCGTCGTCACCGGGATGGCCGGTGCGCGTCGCATCCGGCGCGACGACCGCCCCGAGGGAGCACGATGACGTCCGAACTCCAGCCGCCCAGAGTCCTCGTGGTGGTCCCCACCTATGACGAGCGCGCCACCCTTCCCGGCGCCCTGGCGCGGCTGCGGGAGCACGCGCCCGCGGTCGACGTGCTGGTGGTGGACGACGGGTCGCCCGACGGCACCGGCGAGATCGCGGAGGCGATCGCCGCGGAGGACGCCGAGCGCCACGGTCGCGTCGCGGTGCACGTCATGCATCGGGCGGACAAGCAAGGGCTCGGCACGGCGTACGTCGCCGGGTTCCGGTGGGCGCTCGAGCGCGGCTACGACGTCATCGTGGAGATGGACGCCGACGGCTCGCACCGCGCCGAGGACCTGCCCGCGCTGCTCGCCGCGGTCGACGGCGCCGACCTGGTGCTCGGCTCGCGATGGGTGCCGGGGGGCGCGGTGGTGAACTGGCCGCTCAGCCGGCAGCTGCTCTCGCGGGGCGGCAACACGTACACGCGGCTCGTGCTCGGCCTGCCGTTGCGAGATGCCACCGGGGGGTTCCGCGCGTACCGCGCACCGATGCTGGGCAGGCTGCCGCTCGACGAGGTCGAGTCGCACGGCTACTGCTTCCAGGTGGACATGGCCTGGCGGGTGATCCGCGCCGGCGGCATCGCCGTGGAAGTGCCGATCACGTTCGTCGAGCGCGAGTTGGGCGAGTCCAAGATGAGCCGGGACATCGTGCTCGAGGCGCTGGGCAAGGTCACGGTGTGGGGCGCGCAGCACCGGCTCCAGCAGGTGCGCTCGGCCCTCCGCCGAGCCCTGCGGCCCGCGAAGCCCTAGAGGCCCCGAGCATGACGACGGGCGCCGGTCCACATGGACCGGCGCCCGTCGTCATGCTGGGGAGCGTCAGGCGCTGCGGCGCAGCTTCCCGGCGCGGAGCAGGTCAAGCCGCTCGTCGAGCAGTTCCTCGAGCTCCTTGACAGTGCGGCGCTCGAGCAGCATGTCCCAGTGGGTGCGCGGCGGCTTGCCGCCCTTGGGCTCAGGCTTCGAGGCGTCGCGCAGAAGCGCCTCCTCGCCGCAACGGCACTCCCAGGTGACCGGGACGTCCGCCTCGACAGAGAAGGGCAGGATGATGGTGTGCCCGTTGGGGCAGTCGTAGTGCGCCTGGAGACGGGGCGCGAAGTCGACGCCGTCCTCTGTCTCCATGCTGTGTGAACCGATGCGCATTCCGCGCAGGGACCGGTTCGACATCTGGGACCTCCGTGCCGTTGCCTGATGAAACTCTTCCGCAGGGCACAACGCCCGACCCGGCCCTGGTGTTCCATAGTGCCGTGAAGGTCTCGTGAACGCGCGACGAGCTTGGGGCCCGATGTGAGGGGTTTCCCGCCTGTCCGTCACCTTTTCGGGAGGCTGCGGGAGAACGGCGCTGTGACCAGCCACACAGCATAGCGCGGGCTCACCACCGCCCGCGCACCACCCCTGCCCGGCGGGGTCCGACGGCCACCTCCGCGCGGATCCTGAGCCCTTCGTGGGCGGCCAGCGCGCGCAGCAGGTGCGACCACCCTCGCTCGAAGGCGCCGTCGGCGCCGCCCTCGTCGCGGACGTACCCGATCACGACCGAACCGCCTGGCGCCGCGTGCTCGACCACGGAGGCCAGGACCCGCACGAGCAGCAGGCCGACCGTCCGGGACGGCGCGATGGTCGCGTGCTCGATGGGGAGCACGACGGGCAGCGGCCGGTCCTCGGCGTCGAGCACCAGGAACCACAGGGCCGCCGGCCCGCCGCGTCGGCCGCCCAGGGCGCCGAGCAGCGCCTCGAGGAGAGCGGCGTCTGAGGGGTCCGGGGGACCGACCTCCTCCGCATGGCGGCCTGGCGAGGGGAGCCCGTAGTGGAACGGGTCGTCCGACGGGGTGGGCGGGTGGGGCCGGGGCTCGGGAGCATCGTGATCGTTCGTCATGCGGCCACCGTTCGCGTCGGCCCTGACGCGTTCCGCCAGCGTGGCTACGGGGCTGTTGACGACCCCGCCGCGCTCCGGGACCGAGGGTGGACGGCCCGCGGCGGGCCGCTCACTCCTGCCGCGCCGGCTGGGTGAGCACGACCCCGTCGGTGAACATCACCCCGTCGCTGAACCGGGCCTGGACGCGCCCCCCGCCGAACTGCTCCGCGTACAGGCGGGCGTACAGGCCGTCGGGCGCGGCGACGAGCTGCTGGTGCGTGCCGCGCTCGACGACCCTCCCGTCGTCCACCACGAAGATGACGTCCGCGTCGATGATCGTGGAGAGGCGGTGCGCGATCGCCAACGTGGTGCGGCGCTTGAGGACACGCGCCAGCGCGTCCTGCACGAGCCGCTCGGAGGAGGTGTCGAGGGCCGACGTGGCCTCGTCGAGGATGAGGATCCGCGGGTCCTTGAGGAGCACTCTCGCGATCGCGACGCGCTGCTTCTCCCCACCCGAGAGGCGGTAGCCCCGCTCGCCGACGACGGTGTCGTACCCGGACTCGAAGGAGACGATGCGGTCATGAATGTTGGCCGCGCGGCAGGCCTCCTCGAGCTCGGCGTCGGTGGCGTCGGGTCGGGCGTACCGCAGGTTCTGGGCGATCGTCGCGTGGAAGAGGTAGGGGTCCTGGGTCACTACGCCGACGGTGTCGGCCAGGCTCGACAACGTGACGTCCCGGATGTCGTGGCCGTCGATCCGCACCGCGCCCCGGTCGACCTCGTACAGCCTCGGCACCAGGTGGCTCAACGTGGTCTTCCCCGCCCCGGACGGGCCGACGAACGCGGCGAGCTGGCCCGGCTCGACCTCGATCGACACGTCGCGCACCGCCCAGGCGCGGCGGCCGGTCGTGCTGGCGCCCGCTGCCGTGCGGCGGTTGTCCCGCGGCGCCGGCCGCGGCAGGCCGCGCGGCATCCCGCCACCCCCGTGGCCAGCGCTCGGCACGCCGAAGCCCATCATGGCCCCCCGCATGCCACCGCCCATGCCCGACCCGCGGCCCGGGGACGCGACAGGGGCGGGCTCCTGGAGCTGCGGTGGAGACGGGTAACGGAACCACACCTGCTCGAACGAGACGCGTCCCTGCGTGGTGGCCGGGTCGAGCGCGACCGCGCCTGGGCGGTCGCCGATCGCGGGCTCCATGTCGAGGTACTCGAAGATCCGCCGGAACAAGGCGAGCGAGGTCTGCACGTCGAGGGCGACTCGCATCAACGACACGACCGGCATCAGCAGCCGCGCCTGGAGCGTCGAGAACGCGACGAGGGTGCCCGCGGTCAGCGCGCCCGCCCCGGCGCCGCCCGTGATCATGTACCCGGCGGCCAGGTACACCAGGGCGGGGGTGATCGCCATGAAGGCGTTGACCACCCCGAAGAACCCCTGGCCGGCCATCGCCTGCCGGACCTGGAGCACCACCTGGCGGTCGTTCTCCTCGCGGTACCGGGCGATCTCCGCGTCGGAGCGGTTGAACACCTTGGTCAGCAGCACCCCGGAGACGCTCAGCGCCTCCTCGGTGATCGCCGTCATGTCGGCGAGCGACTCCTGGGTGGCACGCGCGATCAGCTGCCTGCGGGCGCCCACGCGGCGTTGCATCACCACGAACACGGGCAGGAGCGCGACGGCGACGATCGTCAGCTGCCAGCTCAGCAGCAGCATCGCGACGAGCGAGGCGATCACCGTCACGACGTTGGACAGGATCGAGGAGGCGGTGGTGGTGAGCACCGACCGCACGCCGCCCACGTCGTTCGCGAGACGCGACTGGATCGAGCCCGTCTTCGTGGCGGTGAAGAAGGCCAGCTCCATGCGCTCGAGATGGGCGAACAGCCGCCCTCGCAGGTCCGCCATCGCGAGGTTGCCGACCTTGGTGGTGAGGTAGGTCTGCCCCACGCCGATCGCCGAGCTGAGCAGCGGCACGAGGATCATCGCGCCGACGAGCCACAGCAGCAGCCGCAGGTCCACCACGCCAGACGCGGGGAACAGCGCGTCGTCGAACACCCGCTGGGTCAGGAAGGGCGTGATGATGCCGAGCCCGGCGCCGACCAGGATCGACAGCACCACCAGGGCGAGCGCTCCCCGGTAGGGCGTCAACAGCGCGCCGATCCGGCGCAGCAGGGCGCCCGAGGAGCTGGGGTTGGCGGGCGTGCCCGCCCTCGGCGAGGGGGCGGCTGGAGCCTCAGCAGGGGAGTCGGCGGCCAGCAGGTGGGAGGGCGGGTCCGACGGCGCCGGTGGGACAGAGTGCTGCGGGGGAGTCGGACCGGTCATACGCCCAGTCTGGCCCCCGCGTGCGCGTCGACGAGCACAGGCGCGCACGCTTCGGCCGGGCGCGGGCCCATCAGGGGAGTGAGGACCGGTCCCCCTGTGCCAGCGCGCCGCGCACGACGGTCGCCTCGCGGTCCGGGTCTTGCACGAGCGAGGGCGACAGCCCGGCACGGCCCAGGGCCTCGAGCAGCGTCGGGGCCTGCGCGCTGCCCGCCTCCATGAGGACCTCGCCGCCAGGGGCGAGCCATCGTGGCGCGAGGGCGGCCACCCGCAGCAGCAGGTCGAGCCCTTCCGGCCCGCCGTCCAGAGCGGCCCTCGGCTCGTGCTGGCGCGCCTCCGGGGGCATCAGGCGCAGAGCCCGCGTGGGCACGTAGGGGGCGTTGGCGGTGAGGACGTCGACCGCTCCGCGCAGCCGCGTGGGCAAGGGCCCGTCGAGGTCGCCCTGGTAGACGCGGCCGGCCGGCGGCGGGATGTTCTGCCGCGCGCACCGCACGGCGGCGGGGTCGATGTCGATCGCGTGCAGCTCGATCGCCGGCCGTGCGGACGCCACAGCCATCCCGACGGCGCCCGACCCGCAGCACAGGTCCACGACCCGAGCGGGCCGCAGGGCTCCCCGTGCCGCGAGCGCGGCGAGGGCCAGCTCCACGAGGAGCTCGGTGCGGCGGCGGGGGACGAAGACGCCCGGGTGCACGAGCACCCGGTGGCCGAGGAAGGAGGCCCATCCGAGGACGTGCTCGAGCGGGGCGCCCTCGACCCGTCGGGCGGTGAGCTCGGCCAGGTGGACGGGCGACCGGGCCTCGGCGCGCAGCAGGGCGGCCTCGTCCTCGGCGAAGACGCACCCGGCGGCCCTGAGCGCGGCCACGAGCTCGGACGCGGGTGGCCAGCCGTCCGCGCCCGACGCTTCCGCCGCCGTGGGCGGTGAGACGGCGAGCGGGTCCTCAGGCATGGGTGTCCTCAGGCATGGGTGGCGTCGACCGCGCGCTGCACGAGCTCCTGGTCGTCGGCGCCGTCGAGGCGCCACCCGCGCTGCCGCATGGCGCCGTTGCCGCGGCGCAGCACCTCGTCGAACTGGGCGGCGACCCATTCCCGGTCCCCGGCGGCGTCCAGCGCCGGCCCGACGTGGTCGAGCAGCACCTGGACCGCCTCGACGGCGGGGATCGGGCGCAGCGTGGCAGGGCTCAGCAGGTCGCCCGTGAGGCCAGACCGCGCCGCCCGCCAGGCCGCCAGGCGCAGCGCCTCCGTCCGCGGCTCCGGCCCCAGCGCCGCGCCGCCGGAGAGCGAGGCGTCGAGCGCGGTGTCGGCGAGGGCCCGCACCAGCACGCCTTGGAGGACGGCGTCGGCGGCGTCGAGGCACACGTCGGGCACGCGGACCTCGACGGTGGGGTAGGCGGGGGAGAGGCGGGCGTCGAAGTAGACCATCCCGGGGTCGAGGATCGTCCCGCTCGAGACCAGGTCGTCGACCAGCGCGTGGTAGGTGGCGGCGTCGCCGAACGGCCCAGTGGGCCCGGCGGTGGGCCACCGCCCCCAGACCTGGGAGCGGTAGCTCGCGTAGGCCGTGTCCTCGCCGTGCCAGTAGGGGCTGTTCGCGCTCAACGCGAGGAGCAGTGGCGTCCAGCGGCGGAGGTGGTCGATGACCCGGACCCCCTCCTCGTCGTCGGCGACCTCGACGTGGATGTGGCATCCGCACGTCAGCTGCTCGCGCGCGATCTCGCCGAACTCGTCGCGGATGGCGCGGGCGCGCTGGTTCACGATGACGGTGGGATCCCCGCCGGTGGGCGCCGTGCCCAGCGCGACGACGCGCGCCCCCACGTGCTGCGCGGAGGCGTCGGCCCGGGCGCGGCCTGCGCGGACCTCGGCCAGGATGTCGGTCACGGTGGAGCGCGGCCGGGTGGACGTCTCGACCTGCTCCTGCGTGAACTCCTTCTCCAGGCGCCCTCCTGGCGGGTCGTCGACCGACTCGTCGGCGGCATGGGCCGCTGCGTGCTGCAGCGCCGGGGCCGCGACAGCACGCAGCGTCCCGTCGGGAGACACGAGCAGGAACTCTTCTTCAATCCCTATGCGGCGCACCACCACAGTGTGGAGGGAGTGCGCGCCCCTGTCGCGCCGGATATTACTTTACTGACATATTGTCCATTATTGGCATTTCCTTTACCAACGGGCGCACAACCGTCGCCACCTCCCACGCGCTGCTGGCGCTGTGGTCGGGCAGCCCGGGAGCGACGGCGCAATTCGGGCGCGCGGTGGGGGGGCGGGGCCGTCAGGACAAGAACGTGGTGATCGCCTCGACGACGAGGTCGTGGTCATCGCCCTGCGGGAGGCCCGAGACCGTCACCGTGCCGACCGGACCCACGTCCTTGACCCGCACCGGGAAGCAGCCCCCGTGCGCCGCGTAGCGCTGCACCGGCAGGTCGTGCTGCTCGGCGAACGTCGTGCCGTCCGCCCGCGCCCGCGTCCCCACCAGGTACGACGACGCCCCGAACCGCTCCGTCACGCGCACCTTGCGGTCCACCCAGGTGTCGTTGTCAGGCGTGGTCCCCGGCAACGAGGCGTGGAACAGCTGGTGGCGGCCACGGCGCACGTCGATCGTCACCGGCAGCGAGCGCTCCTGTGCGATCTCGACCAGGAGGCACCCCAGCCGCCAGGCGTCGTCGTTGTCGAAACGCGTGAAGACCAGCGTCCGCTCCTGCTCCTCGAGCGTCGCGACGAGTTGCACCAGCTCGAGATTCGTTGTCAGGCTCATCCCTCGATCATGGCCGCGCCAGCCATCGCAGTCGAGCGGGCACGCGGGACGCCCGGGCAGCCCTAGTAGTTCGTGCGGGTCGCCGTGGCGCGAGCGTTGCCCCGCGCGCCCCCGCGCGGTAGAACCAGACCTCTCGCACGTCGCCGACGACCGACCGATGGAGACACCATGACCAGTGCCACCCGATCGGACGCGCAGCCGGCCGCGACGCATGTCGCCGACAGCCACGACATGATCCGCGTGCAAGGCGCCCGGGAGAACAACCTCCAGGACGTCAGCGTCGAGATCCCCAAGCGCCGGCTCACGGTGTTCACCGGCGTGTCTGGCTCCGGCAAGAGCTCGCTGGTCTTCTCCACGATCGCCGCCGACTCGCAACGGATGATCAACGAGACGTACAGCGCGTTCGTGCAGGGCTTCATGCCCAACCTGGCACGGCCCGACGTCGACGCCCTCGACGGCCTCACGACCGCGATCATCGTCGACCAGGAGCGGATGGGCGCCAACCCCCGCTCGACCGTCGGCACCGCCACCGACGCCAACGCGATGCTCCGCATCCTGTTCAGCCGGCTCGGCGACCCCCACATCGGCCCACCCAACGCCTACTCCTTCAACGTCCCCTCGGTGACAGCCAGCGGCGCCATCACCGTCGAGCGCGGGGGCAAGACACGCGCCGAGAAAGCCACCTTCAACCGCCTCGGAGGCATGTGCCCGCGCTGCGAGGGCATGGGCTCCGTCACCGACTTCGACCTGTCCGCCCTGTACGACGACACCAAGTCGCTGCGCGAGGGCGCGCTCACGATCCCCGGGTACAGCACCGACGGCTGGTACGGCCGCATCTTCAGCGAGTCCGGGTTCTTCGACCCGGACAAGCCGATCAGCGCCTTCACGAAGCGCGAGCTCCACGACCTGCTCCACAAGGAGCCCACCAAGATCAAGATCGAGGGCATCAACCTCACCTACGAGGGGCTGATCCCGAAGATCCAGAAGTCCATGCTGTCCAAAGACCGCGAGGCGATGCAGCCGCACATCCGCGCCTTCGTGGAACGCGCCATCACCTTCACAACCTGCCCCGAGTGCCAGGGCGCCCGCCTCAGCGCCGAGGCCCGCTCCTCGACCATCAACGGCACGAGCATCGCCGACGCCTGCGCGATGCAGATCAGCGACCTGGCCGAGTGGGTCCGCACCCTGCACGAGCCGTCGGTCGCCCCTCTCCTGGCAGGGCTCCAGCACCTCCTCGACTCGTTCGTGGAGATCGGGTTGGGCTACCTCTCCCTCGACCGCCCCTCCGGGAGCCTGTCCGGGGGCGAGTCCCAACGCACCAAGATGATCCGGCACCTCGGCTCGTCCCTCACGGACGTCACCTACGTCTTCGACGAGCCGACGATCGGCCTGCACCCCCACGACATCCAGAAGATGAACCAGCTGCTGCTGCGGCTGCGCGACAAGGGCAACACCGTGCTCGTCGTCGAGCACAAGCCCGAGACGATCGCCATCGCCGACCACGTCATCGACCTCGGGCCAGGAGCCGGCGCCCACGGCGGGACGGTCTGCTTCGAGGGCGCCGTCGAGGACCTGCGGGCGAGCGACACCGTCACCGGGCGCCACCTCGACGACCGCGCCCGCCTCAAGGCCGAGGTGCGCCGGCCCACCGGCGCGCTCGCGGTCAGGGGCGCGTCCACGAACAACCTGCGGGACGTGGACGTCGACGTCCCGCTGGGGGTCCTGTGCGTGCTCACCGGAGTCGCGGGGTCAGGCAAGAGCTCGCTGGTCGACGGCTCGATCGCGCGGCGCGAGGGCGTCGTGGCCATCGACCAGGGGGCGATCAAGGGCTCGCGGCGCAGCAACCCGGCCACCTACACGGGGCTGCTCGAGCCGATCCGCAAGGCGTTCGCCAAGGCGAATGGCGTGAAGCCGGCGCTCTTCAGCTCGAACTCCGCGGGCGCCTGCCCCGCCTGCAACGGCGCGGGGGTGATCTTCACCGACCTGGGCATCATGGCCACCGTCGAGTCCACCTGCGAGGAGTGCGAGGGCAAGCGGTTCCAGGCCGCGGTGCTCGAGCACACGCTCGCGGGGCGGAACATCGCCGAGGTGCTCGCGATGTCGGTGACCGAGGCCGAGCAGTTCTTCGGTGACGGCGAGGCCCGCACACCGGCCGCGCACGCGATCCTGCACCGTCTCGCGGACGTCGGGCTCGGCTACCTGAGCCTGGGCCAGCCGCTCACCACGTTGTCCGGCGGCGAGCGGCAGCGCCTGAAGCTCGCGACCCAGATGGCCGACAAGGGCCAGGTCTACGTCCTCGACGAGCCCACCACCGGCCTGCACCTGGCCGACGTCGCCCAGCTGCTCGCGCTGTTGGACCGGCTCGTCGACTCCGGCGCCTCGGTCATCGTCATCGAGCACCACCAGGCCGTGATGGCGCACGCGGACTGGATCATCGACCTCGGCCCGGGCGCGGGCCACGACGGCGGACGGGTGGTCTTCGAGGGCACGCCCGCCGACCTCGTCGCAGGCCGCGCCACGCTCACCGGCGAGCATCTGGCGGGCTACGTCGGCGCCTGACGCCTCGGTGGGTCACGCCGGACGACCCAGGGGCGCGACGCCGGATGGCGCCGCGCCCCTGGTGCACGAGCCCTGGGTGAGGGATCAGGAGGCCGAGCAGCTCACCGTCGGCCACGTCCAGTTGCCACCGTGCGAGACGGTGAAGCCGAACGAGGTCGTCTGGCCTGCCGCCAGCGAGCCGTTGCCGCTCGGGCGCATCGTCATGACGTTCCCGGAGCCGTCCCACGTGGGCGAGCCGTTCCAGGTCGCGGTGATCTTCTGCGGCGAGCGGACAGTGACGGTGGACTGCCAGTTGCTGATGTTCGTGTTGGCGCGGATGGTCACCGTGCCGTTGAACCGGTCATTCCACTTCTCGCCCTCCGAGTAGGTCGCCGTGCAGCTCGCTCCGCCGGGGGGCGGGGTGGTGGGCGGCGGGGTCGTCGGGTTGCCCGTGGGCGGCGGGGTCGTCGGGTTGGGGGCGGGCGTGCCACCGGCGTTCAGCTGGTTGAGCACGCTGGTGTAGGCGGCCTTCTTGTTGCCGGACCCGTCGAACAGCAGCGGGGTCCCGCTGGCGCGCCAGGAGTCGGTGTCCCGCACGCCCCACACCGTGATGCCGGTGCAGCGGGCCACGGACAGGCACGCCTGGACCACGCCCTGGTACTGCTGGGCCTGCGAGCTCCCCGAGCCCTCGATGTCGAGCTCGGTGATCTGCACGTCGACGCCGAGGTCGGCGAAGTTCTGGAGCGTCGTGTGGTAGTTCGACGGCACGGGGTTGCCCGAGTTGAAGTGCGCCTGGAAGCCGACGCAGTCGATGGGCACGCCGCGGGCCTTGAAGTCGCGGACCATGTTGTAGACGCCCTGGGTCTTGGCGTGCGACCAGTTGTCGGTGTTGTAGTCGTTGTAGCAGAGCTTGGCGTTCGGGTCGGCGGCGCGAGCGGCGCGGAACGCGGCCTCGATCCAGTCGCCGCCGGTGCGCTGCAGGTTCGAGTCGCGACGTCCGCCCGAGTTGCCGTCGGCGAACGCCTCGTTCACGACGTCCCAGGAGTGGATCTTGCCGCGGTAGTAGGTCGCGACCTGAGTGATGTGGTTGAGCATCGCGTTCCGCAGCGCGGTGCCGGACATGTTCTGCATCCATCCGGGCTGCTGCGCGTGCCAGGCCAACGCGTGGCCGCGCACCTGCTTGCCGCTCTGCCGCGCCCAGTTGACGATCCGGTCGCCGCTCGACCAGTTGAACTGGTTCTGGTTCGGCTCGAGCGCGTCCATCTTCATCTCGTTCTCGGCCGTGATCATGTTGAACTCGCGGTTCGCGATGGTCGTGTAGGTCGAGTCGTTCAGCCGGCTCGCCGCGATGGCGGTGCCGAAGTAGCGACCGCTCTCCGCGGCTGCGGCCTGCAGCGTGCTGCCCGCCGCATTGGCCGGCACGGCCAGCGTGACGGCGAGCACCGCCGCGGACAGGCCGCCCGCAGCCGTCACGAGACGGCCACGGGTGCTCCTCAGACGTGGGGTCGTCATTGATCCCTCCTCAGGGGTGGATGTGTCGGCGGTCATCGCCGGCACGTCACCCTCAGGCGGTGCGCCACAGGGCGTCAAGGGGATCGATACGTTCAGATAGTTTCGAAGGGGGATTCGAAACGATTAACCACCCATTAGAGCGAATTCTAACGATAAAAAGCGGCGTCTGGTCCGGTCCAGGGGGCGCCGAGACGCCCGATCTGCGGCAGCGCTCCCACGCGGCGACCGAAACTATCGGCCACTCACACCGCCGGACGGCGCCAGCGGGCTGCCCGACGAGCGGCTTCCACGACGCCGTGCGCAGAAGTCGGGCCGCCTGTGCGCAGCCGTCGAACCGCGACGGGGGAGTGGCGCATCCGCGCGGGCGGGCAACCGTCCACCTGGTCGGCGAGGTCACCGTGCCAGCGTCGGCTCTGCCTTCTGCCGGGTTCCACATCGGTCCCACTCGTCCACAGCGGCCAGGCGCTCAGACCGCGCCAGCCTCGATGCCCGGCGGCGTCGCAGAACGGCTCGCTCCGCAGCTCCCGTGCGGGCCCCGTCGCAGATCCGGGTCAGCTCGCCCTCCGCGCCATCCACGAGGCTCCTGGCCCGTGCAGGCTGGCCTCCATGTCGACCGCGCGACTCGCCCAGGCTCTCCAGGCCGAATCCTCAGGCGCCGGTCTGCCGTGGGCTCGGCGGCTGGTGGACTCCCAGCACGAGCTCAAGCCTGTGGCCCGCTTCCCACCAGCACACCCCTCAGCCGATAATGGACATTATGTCATTTCACGTCTGAGAGAGCCGCTTCTCTCCTCCCCAGGCCACTGACGCGCCCCATGATGGCAAGCCGCCGAGTCCCCGGCCAGGGGGCCGTCAGCCACCCTGCCCCTGGGAGGCGGCGAGACTTCACGAGCAGCGGACGTCGCGGCGCAGCCTCTCCAGCGCGTCCGGCGTCAACTGACGGCCGCATGGCAACCCGATGCATGAAATACGACAAGTCGTGTTTTCATGCAGATTGCAGCCCTGTGTCGTCAGGGCGCAGACGGCGCCTGCCCTTCGCAGGAGCGCTCAGTGCCCCTGGAGCGCGCACTCGAACCGCACCTCGGAGCGCGCCGGGTCCCGAGGATGAGGCTGGCTCGCGCCCGTCGGGACGAACCCGAACCCCGTGTACAGCGCGCACGCCGCGTCATTGTCATCGACCACCCAGAGCGACAGGGTCGTGGCGCCTGTCCCGACAGCCTCGTCAGCGACCCGACGCAGGAGCGCGCCGCCTATCCCCTGGCTCCTGTAGCCGGGATCAACCCACAGGCTGACCACGTGCCTGTCGTCCACAGGCGACCCCGGCTCGGTGATCATGCAGACGAGCCCGACAGGCGCCACCTCGGACGCGGTGCGGGCGACGAACCAGTGGCTCGATCGCAGGCGCATCCGCCAGTGGGACTCCTGGAAGCGCTGGTCCCTCGCGAGCGACGCGCCGAACGCCTGAGGGCTCTGCCACAGCGCGCGCAGACGGATGTCGCGAAGCACCTCCCACTCGTCCTCGGACAACTGCTCAACTCTGACCATCGGGTCAGCATGCCCGATTCGGGAGCGTCGCCACTCCCCCGACTCGCCGTTGCGGCGCACAGCCTCGTCGCGGACGGACACGGCTGCGGCAGCACGGCCCGGAGTCGCGGCGGTCAGGCCCCGTCGACGTCCAGAGAGCTGGGCTCAGCGAGCGGGCGGCCATCAGCGGCCAGGTCGTCGCCGCCGTCCGAACGCCTCCCCGGGTATGGCCCCACCGCGTGCTGGTCCGGCGGCTCAGAGCCCGGGCCGGCCTCGTCGGGAGTGTCCTCGTCGGGGATGGGCTCCTGGGCTGGGCGGTCGGGCGCAGCGTCCGGGTCCAGTGGCTCGGGAATCGTCATCACGCACCTCCGGTTCGGCGGCCGGCGAGAGGTGGCCTCTCAGAGCACCGGCAGCGCGTCCGCCGCGGGCAGCCGGTGATACTCCACGTCGGGGCACAGCTGGTGGACGAGGCGGTCGACCAGCGCTTTGCCAGCCGGGCTCAGCGTCGCGTCGTGGATCGGCACGACCGTGCGCGGCGCGATCTCATGGATGAAGTCGACAGCCTCCACGATCTTCATCCACGGGCCCGCCACCGGGGCGAGCAGCGTGCCCACCACGCGATCGGCGGGAACGGTGAACGAGTCCCCGGGATGGAGCAGGGCGCCGTCGATCAGGTACGCGACGTTCACCACCCTGGGGATCGTGGGGTAGACGACGGCATGCCACTCCCCCAGCACCTCGACGTCGAACCCGACCGCCTCGATGCGCGCACCAGCGGTCACGCCATGGAGTCGCTCGTCGCCCGCCGTCCCGTCCGACAGCGCGATGATGACCGAGGGCGGCCCCCAGACCTGCAGGTCAGGGTCGACGTCCAGCGACTGGCGCAGCATGGACATGTCGACATGGTCGCTGTGCTCGTGCGTGACCAGCACCCCCGCGGCGCCGGTGAGGGCATCGGGGGCGCTCAGGCGGCCGGGGTCGATCACCAGCCGCATCCCGTCCCGCTCGAGCCGGATGCAAGAGTGCCCCCACGCGGTCAGTTCGCTCGCCATCACCCCAGCATCAGGGGGCGCGGGCCAGCGCGCCAATGGGCGTGAGCCGCATCGGCGCGCTGGCGTCCGATCAGGAGATGACCATCACCAGGTCGCCGCCCTCGAGCTGCTGCACCGCGCCGATCGCGAGGCGCTGCACCTTCCCGGCGACGGGCGTGGTGATGGCGGCCTCCATCTTCATGGCCTCCACTGTCGCCACCGTCTGCCCGGCCTCGACCGACTGGCCCTCCTGGACCACCGGCGTCACGGCCCCGGCGAACGGGGCGGCGATCTGGCCGGGGTTCCCGGGGTCGGCCTTCTCGGCCGCGGCCACGTCCACCTCGACGGTCCTGTCGCGGACCTGGATCGGGCGGATCTGCCCGTTGAGCGTGAACATGACGGTCCGCATGCCGCGCACGTCAGGCTCGCCGACGGCCTCGAGGCCCACCAGCAGGCGCACGCCCTTGCCGAGCTCGATGTCCACCTCGTCGCCGTTGGTCATGCCGTACAGGTAGCGCGTCGTGTCGAGCACGCTGACGTCCCCGTAGGAGCCGCGAAACGCCTGGAACTCCTTGGTGGGGCCGGAGAACAGCAGGTGGTTCAACCGGTCGCGACGCGTCGCGGAGTCCGCTGCCAGGTCCTGGCGGTCCTGGTCGGAGAGCGGCGTGACCGAGGCGCGCACGGTGCGACCAGCGAGGGCCTTGGAGCGGAACGGCTCCGGCCAGCCGCCGGGCGGGTCGCCCAGCTCGCCGGACAGGAAGCCGACCACCGAGTCCGGGATGTCGTAGGACTGCGGGTTCTCCGCGAAGTCGGCGGGATCCGCGTGCCGGGCCACCAGGTGCAGCGCGAGGTCGCCGACCACCTTGGAGGACGGGGTGACCTTCACCAGGCGGCCGAGGATGCGGTCCGCCGCGGCGTACGTCTCCTCGATCTGCTCGAACCGGCCGCCGAGGCCCAGCGCGATGGCCTGCTGGCGCAGGTTCGACAGCTGGCCGCCGGGGATCTCGTGGTCGTAGACCCGCCCTGTGGGGCCGGGCAGGCCGGACTCGAACGGGCGGTAGAGCCGGCGGACGGCCTCCCAGTACGGCTCGAGGTCGCAGACCGCGCGCAGGTCCAGCCCGGTGTCGCGCGGCGTGTGCTCGAGCCCCGCGACGAGCGCCGACATCGACGGCTGGCTGGTGGTGCCGGCCATCGCCGCGCTGGCGGCGTCGACCGCGTCGACGCCTGCCTCGACGGCCGCCATCAGCGTGGCCAGCTGGCCGCCGGTGGTGTCGTGCGTGTGCAGGTGCACGGGCAGGTCGAACCGCTCACGCAGCGCGGTGACGAGCTTGGTCGCCGCAGCGGGACGCAGCAGCCCGGCCATGTCCTTGATGGCGAGCACGTGCGCGCCGGCCTCGACGATCCGGTCGGCGAGCCGCAGGTAGTAGTCGAGCGTGTACAGGTCCTCGGCCGGGCTCAGCAGGTTCCCCGTGTAGCAGAGGGCGACCTCGGCGATCGGGGTGCCCGCCTCGCGGACGGCGTCGATCGCCGGGCGCATCTGCTCGACGTCGTTGAGCGCGTCGAAGATCCGGAAGATGTCGATGCCGGTGGCCGTGGCCTCGCGGACGAACGCCGCGGTGACCTCGGTGGGGTACGGCGTGTAGCCGACCGTGTTGCGGCCGCGAAGCAGCATCTGCAGGGCGAGGTTGGGCATGGCCTCCCGCAGGGACGCCAGACGCTCCCACGGGTCCTCGCCGAGGAAGCGCAGCGCGACGTCGTACGTGGCGCCTCCCCAGGCCTCAACCGAGAGCAGTTGCGGCAGCACGCGTGCCTCGGTGGCGCTCACCGCGAGCAGGTCGTGCGTGCGGACCCGGGTGGCGAGCAGCGACTGGTGGGCGTCGCGGAAGGTGGTGTCTGTCACCGCGACGGCCGTCTGCTCGCGCAGCGACCTCGCGAAGCCCTCGGGTCCCAGCTCCAGGAGCCGCTGCCGGCTCCCCGCCGGGGCCGGGCTCGCGAGGTCGACGGTCGGCAGTTTGAGGCGCGGGTCGACGGCGTCGCTCGGACGGGCGCCGTGCGGCCGGTTGACCGTGACGTCACCCAGGTAGGACAGCAGCCGGGTGCCGCGGTCCGCGCTCTCGCGCGCGGCGAGCAGCTCAGGACGCTCGTCGATGAAGGAGGTCGAGATCCGCCCGGCGGCGAACTCCGGGTCGGCGAGGACGGCCTGCAGGAACGGGATGTTGGTCCGGATCCCGCGGATCCGGAACTCGGCGAGGGCGCGACGGGCTCGGCGCACCGCCGTCGGGTAGTCACGGCCACGGCACGTGAGCTTGACCAGCATCGAGTCGAAGTGGCCGGAGATCTCCGAGCCCGCCGACGCCGTCGCGCCGTCGAGCCGCACCCCGGCGCCGCCCGGCGAGCGGTACGCGACGATCCGGCCGGTGTCGGGACGGAAGCCGTTGGACGGGTCCTCGGTGGTGATGCGGGTCTGCAGCGCCGAGCCGTTGATGCGGATCGAGTCCTGGTCGATGCCGAGGTCCGCCAGCGTCTCCCCCGCGGCGATGCGCATCTGCGACGAGACGAGGTCGATGTCGGTGACCTCCTCGGTCACGGTGTGCTCGACCTGGATGCGGGGGTTCATCTCGATGAACACGTGCTGGCCCGCGCGCTCGCCGACGGTGTCGAGGAGGAACTCGACGGTGCCGGCATTCTGGTAGCCGATGCTCCGGGCGAACTTCACCGCGTCGCGGCACAGCGCGTCACGGGTCTCGGGGTCGAGGTCCGGCGCCGGCGCGATCTCGACGACCTTCTGGTGGCGACGCTGCAGCGAGCAGTCGCGCTCGTAGAGGTGCACCACGTTGCCGGCGCCGTCGGCGAGGATCTGCACCTCGATGTGGCGCGGGCGCAGCACGGCGCGCTCCAGGAACACCGTGGGGTCGCCGAACGCGGCGTCCGCCTCGCGCATCGCCGCGGACAGCGCCTCTGGGAGCTCGGCCGGCGTGGCGACCCGGCGCATGCCGCGCCCACCGCCACCGGCGACGGCCTTGACGAAGATCGGGAATCCGACCTCCTCGGCGGCGGCGATCAGCTCGTCGACGTCAGAGGACGGCGCGGAGGACGGCAGCACGGGCAGGCCGGCGTCGCGGGCAGCCTTCAGCGCGCGCACCTTGTTGCCGGCGAGCTCCAGGACCTCCGGCGGCGGGCCGATGAAGGTCAGCCCGGCGGCGATGGCCGCGCGGGCGAACTCGGGGTTCTCCGAGAGGAAGCCGTAGCCCGGGTAGATGGCGTCCGCGCCGGAGTCGGCGGCGACGCGGATGATCTCGTCGATGTCCAGGTAGGCACGGACCGGATGACCAGCGGTCCCGATCGGGTACGCCTCGTCCGCCTTCAACCGGTGCTCGGAGTTCCGGTCCTCTTGGGGGAAGACCGCTACTGTCCGCGCGCCCAGCTCATAGGCGGCGCGGAATGCGCGCACTGCGATCTCAGCGCGGTTCGCGACGAGCACCTTAGAGAACACGACTCACCCCATCCGTTTGGTTCGGGAGCACCGTAGCGGCTGCCCTCCGCACGGGCCGTCGGCAACCGCATGCCGAAACAGCGCCCCGCCCGCTCCCCCGGCAGATCTTGCCATGTCGGCTTTCGTTCGCGTTTTCGTGCTCAGCCGACGCCCCGCTACCGTGAGCCCGTGCTGGTCTTGGGTGTGTGCAGTCTCAAAGGTGGAGTAGGCAAGACGTCGGTGACGCTGGGGTTGGCCTCAGCCGCCCTGGAGCGTGGTCTACGCACCCTCGTCGTCGACCTCGACCCGCAGGGCGACAGCACCCTCGCCCTGGGCGTGGCTCCGGGTGAGCACCTGGACGTCGCCGCCGTGCTCGACGACCCGTCGGCCGAGACCGTCCGGGCCGCCACGGCGCCCAGCGGCTGGGCGGACGAGGGCCTCGACGTCCTCGCCGGATCCGACCGTTCCGCGCGCCACGACGGCATCGACGCGACCGGCAGCGACGTGGACCGGCTGCGCTTCGCGCTCTCGTGGGTGGGCGGCTACGACCTCGTCCTCCTCGACTGCCCGCCGTCGCTCGGCGGCCTGACCCGCGCCGGGCTGACCGCGTGCGACCGGGCGGTCGTGGTGACCGAGCCCGGCCTGTTCTCCGTCATGGCCGTGGGCCGGGCCATGCGCACGATCGACGAGCTGCGCCGGGGGCCGGCGCCGTCGCTGCAGCCGCTGGGCGTGGTGGTCAACCGCGTGCGGTCGCGCTCCGTCGAGCAGGCTTTCCGGCTCGAGGAGCTGCGCTCGCTGTACGGGCCGCTGATCCTGTCCCCCATGCTCCCCGAGCGCGCTGCGCTGCAGCAGGCGCAGGGTGCTGCGCAGCCCGTGCACGCGTGGCCGGGCGCGGCCGCGGGGGAGCTCGCCGACGCGTTCGACCAGCTCCTGGAGCGCGCGCTCCGGGCTCCCGCCACGCGCTGAGGGCCCACCGGGGCGCGTCACGCGGCCGATCAAGCTGCGAAGGGCAGCGCGCTCGTGGCTGTTCCGACGCGCGCGGTCAGCCCGGAGAGCGCCTCAGCGTCTCCCGGGACGTCGATCAGCCAGCGCTGCGTGCTCGGCGGCGCGCGGCCAGCTCGTCGTCCGCGCTCGGCTCCGAGACCACGTCCATGCCGTCGTCCGC
The DNA here is from genome assembly GCF_024508335.1 of Cellulomonas chengniuliangii. Taxonomy (NCBI): domain Bacteria; kingdom Bacillati; phylum Actinomycetota; class Actinomycetes; order Micrococcales; family Cellulomonadaceae; genus Cellulomonas; species Cellulomonas chengniuliangii. Next base: position 1,800,934 of record NZ_CP101988.1, read on the forward strand.
GCGCTCGGTGGGCAGTTGGGCGAGCGTGCCCTCCACCTCCCGCCACACACGGCCGACGGCGATGCCGAAGACTCCCTGGCCGCCTTGCACGAGGTCGATGACCTCGTCCGCGGAGGTGCACTCGTAGACGCTGGCGCCGTCCGACATGAGCGTGATCTGGGCGAGGTCGTCGACACCGCGCTCGCGCAGGTGGCTGACGGCCGTGCGGATCTGCTGCAGCGAGACGCCAGTGTCGAGGAGCCGCTTGACGACCTTGAGCACCAGGATGTCGCGGAAGCTGTACAGCCGCTGCGTGCCCGACCCGGTGGCCGGGCGGATGGTCGGCTCGACCAGGCCGGTACGCGCCCAGTAGTCGAGTTGGCGGTAGGTGATGCCGGCGGCACGACACGCCGTGGGACCTCGGTAGCCGGTGGTGGTGTCGAGGTCGGGGAGCTCGTCCCCGAACAGCAGGCCCTGGGCCCGCTGGGGAACGCCGCCAGCAGCCTCCACGCTGTCACCGGTGCCGCTCACGGGTCCTCCACTCATTGCGTCATCCGCCGTGTCGGCGCCCTGCACGCTAGGCGCGACCTGGGCTTCGGATGTCCTTCGGTCACGCTAGGCCTGGGGCCCCGGGTCGTCAACGACGTCGCCCGGCGCGCCGCCCGGGAGTGTCGTCTCGGCGAGTCTCACCTTCGACCTGAGATCGAAAGTCCTGGTCACCGGCCCTCCGCGCCCGGCTCCGGACCCGTGTCGAAGTCCTCCGGAGTCACCTGCTCGAGGAACTCGCGGAACTTCTCGACCTCTTGCTCGGCGGGGCCGTTCTGCGCCTCGACGCCGGCGATCGCCACCACCTCGGCGGAGCACAGCACCGGGCACCCCACCCGTACCGCGACGGCGATGGCGTCGGACGCTCGGGAGTCCACCCGGCCGCCCGATCCCAGGACCAGCGCCGCGTGGAACACCCCGTGCTCCAGGCTGGTGATCTCCACCCGCCGCAGGGTCGCGCCCACTGCGGTGATGACATCGCACAGCAGGTCGTGCGTCATCGGCCTGCGAGGCACGATGCCCGCCTGCGCGGAGGCGATCGCGCTGCCCTCGCTGGGGCCGATCACGATGGGCACGAAGAGCTCAGAGGCTGGGTCCAGCAGCAGCACGACGATCTCCTCGTCGACCATGTGCTGCCGCACCCCGACCACCTCGACCGGAACCAGCTCTTCGTCCTCGCCCACGTGACCACGCTACGACGGGCGCGCGCGCTCGGCTTCGCGAGAATGCCGCCGTGTGACGGCTGCGGAGTACGTCGAGGTCAGGGCGTCAACTCGGACACGGCGGCACGCACCAGAGCCGTGTGCAGCTGGGTGCACAGCTCCCCGACCTCCGCCGCCAGCGTGCCCGCGCGCGCTCGCGAGGACGCCGCCTGACGCCCTCTCCACGGCGCGACGACCTGCTCGACGAGGTCCGCCTGCCGATCGGCGGCGGCGCGGAACGCCCGCAGGTGCCGCGAGTCGATGCCGTGCTCGCGAAGCGCGACGGCCAGCACGACCACATCGCGGGCCCAGGCGTCGAAGTGCCCCGAGGCCGTGGGCCGGAGCACTCCGGTGCCGACCAACTCGGTGACGACCTCGACATCGACCCCCGCCTCGCGAGCCAACGACTCCGAGGTCAGACGGGCTCCCGTCACGGCGGTCTGCCGCACACCGTCACGCGTCGCGAGCTGCGCCCGCGAGGGGGGCTCGTCCTCCGCGCCGGAGTCCAGCGACGCGAGCTGCTCGCCGATCACCTTGAGGGGGACGTACCGGTCCCTCTGCTGGCGCAGCACGTACCGCAGCCGCTCGATATCAGCCGGGCTGTACTGGCGGTAGCCGGCCGGCGTGCGCACAGGCTGCACCAGGCCCTGCTCCTCGAGGAACCGCAGCTTCGAGTTCGTCACCGCCGGGAACTCGATCTGCAACGCGGCCAGCACGTCTGAGATGCGCATCGTCGCCCGGCGCGAGATGCCGCGCGGCCAGGGCTCGACGCGCTCGGCCGCACCGCCCTGGTGCGCCGACTCGTCCTCCAACGGCTCCTCGACGGCCTGTCGCGCCGTCGCCTGAGCACTCCCGCCCGTCACGCCTCGTGCTGAGCGGCCCGCCTCTGTCACAGCGGGTGGACGGCCGGCTCGCCGCCCGTGGCTCGCGCGGGGCTCGGGTGGAACGTCATCCGGTACTTGCCGATCTGCACCTCGTCACCGGGCCGCAGCGCTGTCGCGTCGATCCGGTTGCGGTTGACGTACGTGCCGTTCAACGAGCCGATGTCCCGCACCACGAAGTCGTCGCCCTCACGCACGAACTCCGCGTGCTTGCGCGAGACGGTCACGTCGTCGAGGAAGATGTCCGCGTCAGGGCTGCGCCCGGCGACGGTGCGCTCCGCGTCCAGGAGGAACCTGGCGCCCACGCTCGGCCCACGCTGCATGATGAGCAGGGCCGAGGTCGGCGGGAGCGCGTACACCGCGGCGCGCGCGTCGCCGCTCATCCCGGCCGGCGCCACGATCTCCAGCTCGGTCGAGTCGATGCTCGAGAAGACCGTGGTGTCAGACGCCGACGGGGCGCGCTCCGGACGTCCGTGCTCGTGCTGGGCGCTCCGCTGCTGCTCCGGTAGCTGCCGATCGTCGCTCATGCCGCCTCCCGGGCCTGCTGTGACTGCGACCCGCCTTCGAGGTCACGATGTGTCACCAGCCTATGCGGATGCGCGCCGATGTTGTAGCACCGCGCCGTCGATGCGTCGGCCTGTCGCTCAACTCGTCTGTGCTGGCTGCGGCGTCGCGAACCGCGGGGCGGCGGGCTCGCGGGTAGCCGTGACCTCGACCCGGTCCTCGAGCGTGACCACCGCCTTCGCCCCGGTGTTGCGGATCATGGCCAGGGCGCCGCCGTGCATGTCGAGCGCCGTCGCCATCGTCTGCGGGCTCCCGATCACCGCCCATTGGTACGGCGGGCGGACCAGTGCGCCGTCGACGACGAGGCCGCCGTCGCCAGGCGCGAAGTAACTCGAGGCGGTCAGCCGCCTGTCGTTGAGCTGGATCGCCTCCGCCCCGGCGTTGCGGAGCTCCTCGAGCATGTTGACCATGTGCTCGTACCCGACCGCGACGGCCGGGTCGGTCAGGTTGACGGTGATCCCCGGGCCCACCGCGGGCAGTCGCCCGGTGAGGATGCCCTGCATCTCGGCGCTGCGGGTCGCCGCGTCGAGCGCCGCCTGGCGGCTGTCCGTGCCGGACTCGAGCTCCGCCCGCGTGCGCTCCAGCTCGGCGATCTCCCGCTGCAGGTCGTCGCCTTGGCGCGTGGTCTGGTCGAGGATCCCGACGAGCTCCGACTGCCGCAGGCTCGCGAGCCCGTCGTCGCGGGTCTGCCGGAGCTGGGCGACGACCGCGAAGCCGAGCAGCGCGCACAGCAGCGCGGTGAGGATCTGGGAGCGGGTGGCGCGAGGTCGCATCAGCCCGCGCAGCGTTGTCCACCCGCCGCTCCCCGCAGGCGCCGGCTCCTCGTCGTGGTCCGACGACGGCTCGGCGTCCGCGGTGGCCGGCCGCGCCGGCACGGACTCTGCCACGGGCTCTGCTGGCACAGGCTCTGCTGGCACAGGCTCAGTTGGCACGGGCTCAGATGCAGGTCGGGCGTCTGGCCGGGTAGCGGGCTGCGCTCCGGTACGCGTCTCCGGCTCGGCCAGCAGGGCGGGCTCCGCGGCGGACGCTTCTGGCGTCACTGTCTCGGGGGCAGGCATGGCCGCGTCGCCACCGGCGTCACGGGCGCTCATGCCTTGAACAGGTGCCGGCGAATCGAGGCGGCGTTGGAGAAGATCCGGATGCCGAGCACGACGACCACTCCGGTGGACAGCTGGGCGCCGACCCCGAGCTGGTCGCCGAGGAACACGATCAGCGCCGCGACGACGACGTTGGACAGGAACGAGACCAGGAACACACGGTCGTCGAAGATGCCGTCCAGCATCGCGCGCAGGCCGCCGAAGAGGGCGTCCAGCGCCGCGACGACCGCGATCGGGAGGTAGGGCTGGAGGAACAACGGCACGACAGGCTGCACCAGCAGCCCAGCGACGACACCGACCACCAGGCCGATCACTGCGATCACGTGCGACCACTCCTCCCATTCGCCGTCGGCGACGACCCTGCCACATGTCCATTGGTGATCAGCGACGTTCCGGGCGGCACGGTGGCGGACCGGAGTGCCGCCCGGGTGGCCGCGGGCAGGCGGACCTCCGGCTGAGAGCTCACATCGACGTCGATGTCGTACCGGCGAAGGTCGGTCATCCAGAACCCCGACGCCGATCGCGCCAGGCCGGTCTGCAGTCCCTGCGGGTCGCCGACAGCCTCGACCACGTACGGCCCGATGATCGGGACCAGGTCGACCAGGATGGCTCGCCCGGCGCTCCGGATCGAGGTTGTCGCGCTCAGCCGCTGGCCGTTGACGGCGACGGCCTCCGCACCCGCCTGCCACAGCCCGTTCACCACGATCTGGAGGTCCCTGTCCTGCAGGCTGGCGAGCGGGTCTGCCTGCCCGCCGTCGTCAGGCGGCGGGTCGGTGAACGTGATCCGTATCCCTGGCCCCACGACGCCGACGGCGCCTGACGCGATCGCGTCGTCCTCGAGCTGCCCGACGAGACGCGAGTCGCTCGCCGCCAACGCCGACGCGTGCAGCTGGTCGATCTCCGCGCCGAGGGCGTGGGCGTGCTCGCGGAGCAGGTCGACATCAGCCGTCCGGTCCCGGATCTGCTCCTCGAGGAGATCGCGTGCGGCTATCCCGGACGGCTCCGGCGCCCGCAGCGACATGGCCGCCGCGGTGGTGCCGAGCCCGAGGCCCATCGCGCACAGGAGGACGACGGCGACCCGCCGCGCTGCGGGGGGCGGCGCCCCGTGCAGCGCCTTGCGCTCGGCGGCGAGGCGGTAGCCGGGATCCAAGGGCTTGCGGATGACCTCGTTCAGGAGCGTCATCGACGCGTCGAGCGCGGGGCCGCGCTGGGCGCCCCGCTCCCCAACGCCGCCAGGCCCCTCGCTGTCCAGACCGGCCCCCGGCCGGTTGCCCTGGCTCACACGGGGGCCGAGGAGCGCGGGGACTCGACGTCGGCGGCGAGGACCTGCTTCGCCTGCACCACGTACAGGCCGCCCGCGAACCAGTACAGCCCGACTCCCCACCAGGCGAACGCCCAGCCCAGCACGAGGGCCACCGACCCGACGGGGTCAGGCCACTCGGCGAGCAGGAGCAGCGGGAAGGCGTAGAGCAGCGCGAAGGTGCCCGCCTTGCCGGCCAGATGGACAGGCAGCGGGCCGTAGCCCCGTCGAGCCAGCACCCCGAGCAGCCCGAGCAGCAGGAGGTCGCGGAGCACCAGCACCAGGACGAGCCACCAGGGCACGACCTCGCGCCAGGCGAGCCCGAGCAGCGTCACCAGGATGAAGAGACGATCGGCGGCGGGGTCGAGCATCTGCCCGAGCCGTGAGACCTGTCCGAGTCGCCGTGCGAGGACGCCGTCGAGCCAGTCGCTCGCGCCGGAGACCGCGAGGACGATCAGCGCCCACCCGTCCTCGCCCACGCCGATGAGCACGGCGAAGACCGGCACCAGCAGGAGCCGCGCGAGGCTGATGACATTCGGGACCGTGAGCACGCGGTCTGAGACGGCGGAACTCTCCGTCACGTCCTCCCCTGTCGTCGACACACGTTGAGCCTTGATCTTAAGCGTCGCGGGAGGATGCGAAGCCCTCACCGCGCGGGCTGGGCGGTCGCGACGTACGGTCGAACGTCAGGTGAAACGCATGTCGCACGGTGAAAGGTGGGTCGAGATGGGTATCGACGACAAGGCCAAGCACGCCGCCGAGGACCTCACGGGCAAGGGCAAGGAGGCGACCGGCAAGGCGACCGGCGACGAGCAGCTCGAGTCCGAGGGTCGTGGCGACCAGGTCAAGGCCGACCTGAAGAAGGCTGGCGAGAAGATCAAGGACGCGTTCAAGCACTGATCGCCCGCGCGCGGGTGTGGTTCGCTGAGGCGGTGTCCCACAGCAACGACCCTGAGGTCATCCGCCGTCTGCTGGCCACGCCCGGCCGGTGGGCCGTGGTGGGGCTGTCCACGAACCGCGCCCGCGCCGCATGGGGCGTGTCCGCCTATCTGCGCGAGACGCTGGGGCACGAGGTGGTGCCCGTGCATCCGCGCGCCGAGACGGTCGCCGGCGTAGCCGGTCGTAGGAGTCTGGCGGCAGTCCCAGGCCCGATCGACGTCGTCGACGTCTTCGTCAATTCCACGCGCGCGGGCGCCGTGGTCGACGACGCCATCCGGGCGGGCGCCGGCGCGGTGTGGCTGCAGTTGGGCGTGGTCGACGAGGCTGCCGCGCAGCGGGCCGCGGACGCCGGCCTCGACGTCGTGATGAACGCGTGCCCCGCGATCGAGGGGCGGCGGCTGGGAATCATGTGAGGCCGCGGGCCTGCCCGTGTGTGCAGCGTCACCCCCCATGGCCGCTCCGGCTCCGGTAGACTCAGTTCGAACCTGGAGTTCGTCGCGCCTCCCTCGTGCCTGTGTACCGGCGTCACCGCCGTGGATGTGTTCGGGACTGCGACCTTCGGGACGGCCCCCCTGGCCGGCCCGCACGCGACTCCCAAGCAATCCGAACGGTGCCATTCACATATGACGTCCTTGCCTTCTGCTGCGCTGCCCGTGACCGAGTCGACGGAGGCGGCAGACGCCGCCGTCACCTTCGCGGACCTCGGCCTCCCCGCCTCGCTTGAGCGCGCTGTGGCCGATCTGGGCTTCACGATCCCGTCCGCCATCCAGGCCGAGGCCATCCCCGCGCTCCTCTCGGGTCGTGACATCACCGGTGTCGCCCAGACCGGCACCGGCAAGACGGCCGCGTTCGGCCTGCCGCTGCTCGCCGCTGTCGACCCGGAGCTGCGCGAGGTCCAGGCCCTGGTCCTGACACCGACGCGCGAGCTCGCGATGCAGGTCGCCGAGGCCATCGAGACCTTCGCCAAGCACCTGCCGGGCGTCGAGGTCGTCGCCGTCTACGGCGGTTCCCCGTTCCTGCCGCAGCAGCGGGCGCTGGCCCGCGGTGCGCAGATCGTGGTCGGCACCCCCGGTCGCGTGATCGACCACCTCGAGCGCCGCACGCTGCGCCCCGACAACGTTCGCTTCCTCGTGCTCGACGAGGCCGACGAGATGCTCCGCATGGGCTTCGCCGAGGACGTCGACAAGATCTTCAACACGACGCCCACCAGCCGCCAGGTCGCGCTGTTCTCCGCGACTATGCCCCCGGCGATCCGCCGCGTGGCCGGCCAGCACCTGAACAACCCGGTCGAGGTCGCGGTGTCGCGCCAGTCGTCGACCGTCACCAGCGTGAACCAGACCTACGCCGTGGTGCCGTACCGCCACAAGGCCGGCGCGCTGGCCCGCGTGCTCGCTGTGTCCGACGCGGACGCGGCGATCGTGTTCGTCCGCACCCGTGGCGCGGCCGAGGAGGTCGGCAGCGCGCTGATCGAGCGTGGCATCTCTGCCGCGTACATCTCGGGCGACGTCGCCCAGGGCGAGCGCGAGAAGATCGTCGAGCGCCTTCGCAGCGGAGCCCTCAACGTCCTGGTCGCGACGGACGTCGCGGCCCGCGGCCTCGACGTCGACCGCATCGGCCTGGTCGTGAACTTCGACGCGCCGAGCGAGCCCGAGGCCTACGTGCACCGCATCGGCCGCACGGGCCGCGCGGGCCGGTCCGGCGAGGCCCTGACGTTCGTCACGCCGAGCGAGCAGCACAGGCTCCGCGCGATCGAGCGCACCACCCGCCAGAAGCTCGAGGAGATCTCGATCCCCTCCCCCGCCGACGTCTCGGCGCACCGCGTGCAGCGACTGCTGCGCGATGTCGCCACCCGGACCGAGGCCGGTCGTCTCGACCTGTACCGCACCGCTGTGACGACGTTCCTCGCCGAGAACCCGTCGATCGAGCCGGCCGAGCTCGCCGCCGTCATGGCCGCCCTGGCCGTCGGCGACACGGGCCCCACGGCCCGCCCGACCCACGGCGACGACATGGACGACGCGCTGAGCCGCGCGTCCCTGTCCGACCGCGGCGACCGCCACGAGCGCTCGGCACGCCCGTCCTCGGACGGCCCGCGTCGGGCCACGCACCGCGCCGAGGGCGCCGCCCTGCGCTACCGGATCGCGGTGGGCCACACGCACGGCGCGCAGGCTGGGGCGATCGTCGGCGCCCTCACCAACGAGGGAGGCCTCACGGGCAAGGAACTGGGCAAGATCGACATCTTCCCCAGCTTCTCGCTCGTGGAGATCCCCGCCGGCCTGAGCCCTGAGGCGTTCGACCGCATCGGCCGCGCCCGGGTCGCTGGCCGCCCGCTGCGCATCCGGGTCGACGAGGGCCCCGGGCCCCGCGCCGGGCAGGGCGCCTCACGTCCGGCGGGACACCGCCCCGACCCGCGTGGCGAGCGCTCCGACTCCCGCGACCGTCGCCCGCGCTACCCCGCGGCGCGCTGACCCGCGGCGGCTCCTGGCGACAGGATCCGCACCAGCATCACCGCGCGCAGGCGCTCGGCCCCGCTCATCGCAGGGCCGAGCGCCTGCGCGTCTCTGGTTGGGACTGGGCGCGCAGCAGCGCGATGTCCGCCTCGCGCAGCGCGTCATCCGCGTCGTGGTACCGCTGCACGCTGGCCAGCACCCCCGTGGCCAGATCGACGCCGAGGTCGATCTGCAGGCGGGCCAGCAGCTCGTCCATGCGGATCGGGTCGCCGCCCGGGCCGACGTCGTCCATGAGCACCGCGAACTCGTCCTGGCCCAGCCTCGCGGCGGTGTCGCCCTCCCGCAGCGCCCGGCGCAGACGTCGGACCACCTCGTTGCGCGCGGGAGCGTCGTCACCGGGCTCCTCGCCCCGAGGAGCGCTCCCCGTCTCGAGCCGGAGCAGCACAACCGAGCAGTCGTAGTCCTCGGAGCGCCTGGCGCGCCTGATCGCCGCTCCGAGCCGTTCCAGGAACAGCATGCGGTTGGCCAGCCCGGTCTCCGGGTCGCGCAGCGCGTTTCGCCGCAGGGCGAGCTCCTGCTCCTTGCGCTCCGTCATGTCGACGAGGGCGCCGACGAGCCGGGCGGGGCAGCCCGCGTCGTCGAGGACGGTCACAGCGCGGCACATCATCCACCGGTAGTCACCGGTCGCGGTCCTCACCCGGTGCTCGAGCTCGAGCGGCGCCCGGGCGCCCCCGAGCTGGGCCGCGATGGCCGCGGACAACTCGTCCCGGTCGTCGGGGTGGACCCGCTCCAACCACTCGGTGGGCGAGACGCTGATGTCCTCCTCCTGGTAGCCCAGCACCTGCTTCCACCGTGGGGAGTAGTACACCGTCCCCGCGGACACGTCCCAGTCCCAGGTGCCGTCCTGCGCCGCCATCGAGGCGAGCGCGTACCGCTCCTCACTAGCCCGGACCTTGTCCGCCAGCGCCCGCTCCCGGGCGGCCGCCTGCTCGAGGGCCCGGCGCTGCTCCCGGAGCGAGCCGAGCAACCGCTCCTGGTCGAGAGCCACCGCGAGCAGGGCCGCCCAGTGGTTGTACTTGTCCCGCGCGCTGGTCATGCGCGCCTCCACGACCCCGTCGATCGCCAGCAGTCCCCAGTCGCTCCCCGCGAACGTCACCGGCACCACGAACGTCAGGTCGCTCCCGCCGACGCTCCCAGAGCGGGTCAAGGCCGGCGGCGGGAACTGGCTCGCGGGCATGCGCGTGCCGATCAGCCGGGTGAGGGTGCCGCTGGTGTCGTAGACGCCGACGATCTCGACCTCGCGATCGCCCGGTGCCCGCTCGCGCCCGACCCACAATCCGAGGCAGGCGGGCCCGCGCACAGCCCGGGGCAGCCAGGTCAGCGCGCGAGGGCTCGCCCCCTTGCCGCGCAGCAGGTCCATGTCAACCTCGTACTGATCGGCGATGACCCGCTCGAGGTGGCCGCTGCGGGCCAGCAACGGCCGCACGCAGCCCTTCGTCAACGCCAGCAGCAGCTCCGTGGCGACCCGGCGGACCACGTCCCCGTGCGGGGACCCGCCGGGCAGCCCGTCGAGTGTCTCCGCCTCGAGGTCGCGCACGACCCCGACCAGCTGCTCGAGGGCCTCGGGGTGGGGCTGCAGCGCGGACGACAGGTCCGCGAGCCGGGTGAGCGTCTGCGGCGGCGGCGCCGCGCCCCGCTCGGCCGCTGCCAGCAAGGGGTCCAGCACGCCGTGGCACCACGCCGCCCGGGCGTCGTCGGTGGGCCGGCGGCCATTCCCAGTGACGGGCGATCCGCCGAACGCCACGTCGGACAGCAGGCGCAGGCGGCTCCGGGCCGGGCTGGCGCCGAGCGGGGAGCCCGCCTGTTCGAGGGGCGCCACCGCCGCGGTCGCCCCGCACCCGCACGACTCCCGCGTGAGCAGCGTGGCGGGCGAGCGGTGCGCCCCTGGCTCCACCTCCTCGCCGCGCATCCGCGCGAGGAGCAGCGACACCGCGAGCTCGCCCAGGCGGTCGTTGTGCGGGTCCACGGTGGAGAGGCGGGGTGACAGGCGCGCCCCGCTCTCCGTGTGGTCGAACCCGACCACGGCCTGGTCCCGCGGCAGGACGAGCCCGCCCGAGCGCAAGGCGCGGGAGAAGCCGATCGCGTTACGGTCCGTCGCCGCGAAGGTCGCCGTGGTGGGCGCGCCGGCTGCGAGGAACCGCGCAGCCGCGTCGGCGCCCCCTTGCTCGTGGTTGTCGACGGTGTCGAAGAACCACTCCGGCCGGGGCTCGATCCCGTGCTCGGACAGAGTGGCGCGGTACGCCGCGTACCTCTCCCGCAGGTCACGCTGCGTGATGTTCCCGACGAAGCCGATCGCCGTGTGCCCGTGCTCGATCAGATGGCTCACCGCGGCGCGCACCCCTCCGGCGTTGTCGGGGACCACCACCGGGACGGGCATGGACGTCTCGTCCTCGCTGATGAGGACGAGCGGCCTGCCCCAGTCCTGGACCGACTCGAGTCGGTCGTGGCGCACCGCCTTCGCGATCACCACGATCCCGTCGACGGCGCCGAGCGCGACGGGCACCTCGAGGAGCGGCTCGTCCGGGTACCGCTCGCGGTCGAGCCCGGCCGGGTACGTCTGCACGGCGACGACTCGGTGCCCGGAGGCGCGAGCCGCGCGTGCCACGCCCGCGATGAGCCCGCCGAAGTAGAAGCCCCCCACTACCGGCGACAGCACTCCGATCGTCCGCCGTGCGCTGAGCGGTACATGACCGCGCCGGATGGTGGCCACCATTGCCCACACCTCGCCTACGTCGTCGGAGCCGAGTCGGTGCATTCGCGCGCACCGGGCGACACACTAGGTGATCATGGACATACCCGCAGCAGACGGATCAGGTTCTCTCACCCGCCGACCGACCATCTCGGATGTCGCCAAAGCCGCCGGCGTCTCGATCGCCGTGGTGTCCTACGCGCTCAACGGCAGGCCGGGGGTCTCGGCGGCCACCCGCGAACGCGTGTTGAGGGTGGCCGACGAGTTCGGCTGGCGCCCGAGCGCGGCGGCCCGGTCGATGCGGACCGGGCCCCGGGCCGTCGGCCTGGTGCTGGGTCGTGGGGCGGACGCGACGGCCCACGCAACGTCGTTCCTCGACTTCGTGACCGCGACACAGGACGTTGTGGCCGCCCGCGGGCTCGCCCTCGTGCTCCAGATCGTGGGCTCGGTCGACGAGGCCGTGGCCACGTACCGCACCTGGTGGGCCGAGCGGCGGTTCGACGTGATGATCGTCGCCGACCCGTTGACCCGCGATCCCCGTGTCGAGGCGTTGGCCCGCATGCGCGCTCCCGCGGTGGTGCTCGGGCCGCCCGAGGTGGCGCAGGGCCTGGCGACCGTGTGGCTCGACGACCGGGAGGCGTTCACCCGGGTCGGCACCTACCTGCTCGAGCTGGGGCATCGGGAGGTGGCTCTGGTGACAGGGCCCGCGGCGTCGCACCGCACCCAGGTCCGGCTCGACTCGCTGACGGCGGCGTTGGGCAGGGCGGGAGGCACGGTGGCGCACGAGCCGACGAACGCGACGGCCGAGGAGGCCGCGGCTGCCACCCGCAGGCTGCTCACCTCCCCGCTCCCCCCGTCGGCGATCGTGTACGACTCGGACCAGATGGCGGTCGCCGCCCTGGACGTGGCCCGCCGGACCGGCCTCGAGGTCCCGTGGGACCTGTCGGTCCTGGCGGGCAGCGACTCCGCGCTGTGCCGGCTCGCTACGCCGTCGATCACCACGCTCCCGGCCCCGCTGAGCGCGTTGGGCACGGCGGTGGGCGAGGCTGTGCTGGCCGTGCTCGACGGGGACCACGATGCGAGTCGCATGGTTCCGATGGGTGGAATCGCCGTCCGGGGTAGCACCGGCCCCCGGGCCCGATAACCCGTCGGCACGCGGTTTCCCGGCACATCCGCCAGCTCCGACGCCGGTCACGATCAGGTAACGGCGAGTTGCCTAAAGGATTCACGCCGTGCCGGGGCCAGACGCCGCCGTGCCACGTTCCGGGTAGTCGCCGTGGACTGATCGCCGGCGACTGTCGCCTCGGCGGATCGACCAGGGCGGCGTGCCGATCCCACCGGAGGACCGCGTGTCCAAGATCTCCACGAGGCTGAGAGTCACCGCCGCAGCAGCGACGGCGACGGCTCTGGTCGCCCTGCCACTGACGTTGATGTCGACGGGGGCCAGCGCCGCGCCCACCCACGTCGACAACCCGTACGCCGGCGCGACGCAGTACGTGAACCCCACCTGGTCGGCCGCCGTCGAGGCGTCTGCCGCCAGCGCCGGGGACCCGACTCTCGCCGCGAAGATGCGCGCGATCAAGAACGAGCCCACCGCGGTCTGGATGGACCGGATCAGCGCGATCACCGGCAACGCCGACGGCAACGGGCTGAAGTTCCATCTGGACGAGGCCCTCAAGCAGCGGCAGGGCAGCACGCCCCTCGTGTTCAACCTGGTCATCTACGACTTGCCCGGCCGGGACTGCTACGCCCTCGCGTCCAACGGGGAGCTGCCGGCCACCGACGCCGGCATGGCCCGATACAAGACCGAGTACATCGACCCGATCGCCGCGCTGCTCAGCGACCCCAAGTACCAGGACATCCGGATCTCGGCGACGATCGAGCCCGACTCGCTGCCGAACCTCATCACCAACACCTCAGAGCCCGCCTGCCAGCAAGCCGCCCCGTACTACCGCGAGGGCGTGAAGTACGCGCTCGACAAGCTGCACGCCATCCCGAACGTCTACACCTACATCGACGCCGCCCACAGCGGCTGGCTCGGCTGGCCGTCCAACGCCGCGCCCGCCGCGAAGCTGTTCGCTGACGTCGCCCGCAGCACCGTCGCGGGGCTCGCCTCGGTGGACGGCTTCGTCACGAACACCGCGAACACCACGCCGCTCGTCGAGCCCTTCTTGACGAACCCGACGCTCCAGGTCGGCGGCAACCCCGTGAAGTCGGCCTCGTTCTACGAGTGGAACGACGACTTCGACGAGATCGACTGGACCGCCCACCTGCACTCGCTGCTCGTGGCGGAGGGCTTCCCGGCCAGCACCGGCATGCTGATCGACACCTCGCGCAACGGCTGGGGCGGATCCGCGCGTCCCACGGCCGCGTCGACCAGCACCACGCTCAACACCTATGTCGACCAGTCCCGCATCGACAAGCGCGTGCACCGTGGCGCGTGGTGCAACCCGCTGGGCGCCGGCATCGGCGAGCGGCCCCAGGCCACGCCGTCGGGCTACGCGAGCTCGCACCTCGACGCGTTCGTCTGGATCAAGCCCCCGGGCGAGTCGGACGGCGCCTCGTCGGAGATCCCCAACGACCAGGGCAAGCGGTTCGACCGGATGTGCGACCCGACGTTCGTCGCGTCCAAGCTGTCCAACCAGCTGACCGGGGCCACGCCGAACGCGCCCCTGGCCGGCCAGTGGTTCGACGCGCAGTTCCGGACCCTCGTCGAGAACGCCTACCCGGTGATCTCCACGAACGGCACGACGCCGCCGCCCACCACGCCCCCGCCGACGACGCCGCCGCCGACCACGCCCCCGCCCACGACTCCGCCGCCCACCACGCCCCCGCCGACGACGCCGCCGCCGACCACGCCCCCGCCTGCCGGGGCCTGCGCGGTCACCTACACGGCGAACAGCTGGAACACGGGCTTCACGGGCTCGGTGCGGGTCACCAACACGGGAAGCTCGGCGCTCAGCGCATGGAGCCTGACCTTCTCGTTCCCCTCGGGCCAGCAGGTCACGCAGGGGTGGAGCGCCACCTGGTCGCAGTCCGGCTCGGTTGTGACCGCGTCCAACGCGGCCTGGAACGGCTCGCTGGCTCCGAACGCCAGCGTGGAGATCGGCTTCAACGGCACCCACTCGGGGACCAACACGGCGCCGACCGCGTTCTCGCTCAACGGGCAGGCCTGCTCGGTGAGGTGACCGCCACCTGACCGGTGGCCCTCGTCCGGACGGGCGGGGGCCACCGGCTCATCACCGCACGGCCAGGGCCAGCGTCCCCGGCCTGTCCACCCAGGCGTCGGCCCGTGCCCGCCTGCCCCCCCAGCACAGGTGCGGGGAGCGCGACCACCCGCTCCCCGCACCTGTCTCCACGTCGACCAGGCGCCGCCCCGGTGGGCGTCAGGCGACCGCGGCCCGCAGGGCGTCGAGGAAGTCGTCCACGTCCTGCGGGGTCGTGTCGAACGCGCACATCCAGCGCACCTCGCCGGTGGCGGGGTTCCAGTCGTAGAACCGGCGGTACTCGCGCAGCCGGTCGGCGGCGCCAGGCGGCAGCACGGCGAAGACCGCGTTCGACTGCGTGGGCTGCGTGATCCGCACCCCGGCGACGGCACGCGCGCCCTCGCTCAGGCGGGCAGCCATCGCGTTGGCGTGCGAGGCCGATCGCTGCCACAGGTCCCCGTCGAACAGGGCCACCAGCTGCGCCGAGACGAAGCGCATCTTCGAGGCGAGCTGCATGTCGAGCTTGCGCAGGTAGTCGATGCCCGTGACGGCCTCGGGATCGAGGACGACGACGGCCTCCCCCATCATCAGCCCGTTCTTGGTGCCGCCAAGCGACAGCACGTCGACCCCGACGTCCGTGGTCAACGCCCGCAGGGGGACGCCGAGGGAGGCGGCCGCGTTGGCCAGCCGCGAGCCGTCGAGGTGCAGGCGCATCCCCAGGCTGTGCGCCTGGTCGGCCAGGTCGCGGATCTCCTGCGGGGTGTACACCGTGCCGAGCTCGGTGGCTTGGGTGATCGACACCACGCCGGGCTGGGCGCGGTGCGTGTCGCCCCAGCCCCAGGCCTGCCGGGCGACGAGCTCGGGGGTGAGCTTGCCGTCGGGCGACGGCGTGGTCAGCAGCTTGAGTCCGCCAACGCGCTCGGGGGCGCCGTTCTCATCGGTGTTGATGTGCGCGCTGTCCGCGCACACCACCGCTCCCCACCGCGGGAGCATCGACTGCAGAGACAGCACATTCGCCCCGGTCCCGTTGAACACCGGGTAGCCGAGGGCAGCGGACCCGAACTGACGTCGCAGGACGTCCTGGAGTCGCGCGGTCCATTCGTCGTCGCCGTAAGCCACCTGGTGCCCGCCGTTGGCCTCGGCCAGGAGGTCCATCACCTCGGGGTGGACACCCGCGTAGTTGTCGGAGGCGAAGTCGCGTCGGGCGGTGTCGTGGGTCGCTGTCACCGGGTCATTGTGCCGGAGACGCGTGGGCGATGGGCTCAGGCCCGGCCCTCGGGGGCCGGTGGCGCCGCCAGCTCTGCCGAGGCGCGCGCCCGTGCCTCGGCCTCCGCGGCGCGGCACTCCGCGCAGGTGCCGACCAACTCGATCGTGTGCTCGACGTCGGCGAAGTCGTGCGACGCGGCGACCTGGTCGGCCCAGGCCTCGGTGCCCGGCCCGTCGATCTCGACCGCGCGCCCGCAGTGCCGGCAGACGAGGTGGTGATGGTGGCTGCGGCGCTCGCACCGGCGGTAGACCGCCTCGCCGTCCGGCGACCGGAGGACGTCGACCTCGCCGCTCTCGCTCAGCGTCTGCACCGCGCGGTACACGGTGGCCAGGCCCACGCTCGAACCGCGCGCCCGAAGCAGCTCATGAAGCTGCTGCGCGCTGCGGAACTCGTCGAGCCCGTCGAGCAGTGCGATCACCTCGGCGCGCTGCCGCGTGTTGCGCTGCACCACCGTCATCAGACCTCCGCTTGACTGCCACCGCTCGACGCGCCCTCGCACGTGCCCGGCCAGTCTAGGCGACCCTTCCGCGGCGCCACGGCCTGGCTGCCAGACGTGAGGAAGCCCCCCACCGCGACTGCGGCGAGGGGCTTCGTCAGAGTGCTGCTGCCTTACTTGGCGGCCACGGCGCGCTTGAGGGCGCTGCCCGCCGTCAGCTTCACGCGGAAGCCGGCGGGGATCTCGAGCTTCTCACCCGTCTGCGGGTTGATGCCCGTGCGCGCGGCACGGTCGGCGCGCGACACCGCGAGCAGGCCGGGGATGGTGACGCTCTCGCCGGCGGCAAGCTGCTCGACCAGGACCTCCTGGAAGGCCTTGAGCGCCGCGTCGGCGGCGGTGTTGGTCAGGCCGGCCTTGGCGGCGATGGCCTGGACGAGCTCGGTGCGGTTGACGCTCACGGGGATTGTGCTCCTTGTCGGTCGGGACGTGCGTGCCCGGGTGAGTGCCCCGGGCGACGGCGGAGACGGAAGGTAGAGAGTCCCGGACGGGCTCATCGACGCGTGTCCACCGCGGACGACCCTAACGGCCGTGGCGGTGTGCTCGCTGCCACGGCACGCCTGATCCTGCTCACACTCGGGCGGAGAGCCTGTCCAGCAGCTCGTCGAGCGGCCACGCGTCGATGACCCGATCCGCGTCCAGTCCGTGCGTGGCGGCGCGGTCGCACCCCGCGATCTGCCAGTCGAGTTGTCCGGGAGCGTGGGCGTCGGAGTCGATGGTGAACAGGCAGCCGAGCTCGATCGCCTGCTCGAACAGGGCGTGCGGCGGGTCGAGCCGGTCAGGGCGGCAGTTGACCTCGACCGCCACGCCGTTCTCCGCGCACGCGGACAGCACGGCCTCGGCGTCGAACTCGCTCGCCGGGCGCTGCCGCCGGCCGGTGAGCTGGCGGCCCGTGAGGTGCCCGAGCACGTCCACGTGCGGGTTGCCGACCGCGGCGACCATCCTCCGTGTCATGGCCGCCCGGTCCATCCGCAGCTTGGAGTGCACCGAGGCGACCACCACGTCGAGCCTCGCGAGGAGTTCTGGGTCCTGGTCGAGCGAACCGTCGTCGAGGATGTCGACCTCGATCCCGGTGAGCACCCGGAACGGGGCGACCGCGCGGTTGAGCGCGGCGATCTGGTCGAGCTGGGCCCGCAGCCGCGCCGCGGACAGCCCGTTGGCCACCGTCAGGCGTGGCGAGTGGTCGGTGACCGCCATGTACTCATGCCCGATCTCGATCGCCGCGAGCACCATCTCCTGTATCGGTGACCCGCCGTCGCTGGCGTCGGTGTGAGTGTGCAGGTCGCCGCGCAGTCGCGCCCGCAGCGCGTCGCCCGGCCGAGGCTCACGACTGGCGGCGTCCTCCGCCTCGAGCCGTTCGAGGTACTCCACCGGCTCCCCGCGCGCCGCGGCCACCGCGATCGACGCCGTGCGGTCCCCGATCCCGGGCAGGTCGGTGAGCGAGTTCCCGTCGAGCCGAGCCTGCAACTCGTCGGCGTCCATCCGCTCGATGGCTCGTGCCGCGTGCCGGAACGCGTCGCTGCGGTAGGCGCTGGCCTGCGCCCGCTCGAGCAAGAAGGCAACGCGGCGGAGGGCGGCGACGGCGTCGGCCTGCGACGCGACCGCCTGCTTCGATCCCATCGCAGGTCAGGATGCCCGGCGCTTGGCGCGCCGCGCTGTGCTGGAGGAGGCGCCGTCTCCCTCGTCCTGCTTCGCCGAACTGCGGGACGCGGCGGGCTTGCCGGAGGCGGCCGCCTTCTTCCGCCCGCTGCCCCCACCGCGTCCTCCCCCGCGGGCCGGCGCTGCGCCCTCCGTGCCCGTGGCGCGCTCCTCGGCGGCCGTGTCCCCATCGGCGGAGGCCCCGGCGGACGTCTTCGCGCGACTGCCCCTCTTGGCCGTCGCGCGCTCCTTCGGCTCGGCGCCGGAGCCGCGGCCGCGGGACGTCCCCGCGGCCTGCTTCTCGGGACGCCCGCCCCGGGCCTTCTCGACGCTGCGCTGCAAGGCGGCGAGCAGGTCGACCACCTCGGCGCCGTCGGAGTCCCGACGCCCAGCGCCCTCGACCTCGGGGACGCCCTGCGTGCTGCCAGCCGCGACCTTCGCCTCGATGAGGCTCTCGAGCGCGCCCTCGTACGAGTCCTCGAACCCGGAGGGGTCGAAGTCCGCGGCGAGGGACTCCACGAGGGAGGACGCCATCGCGAGCTCCTGGGGCCTGACCTGCACGTCCCCCTCGAGCACGGGGAAGTCGGCGGCCCGCACCTCGTCCGGCCACAGGAGCGTCTGCAGGCAGATCACGTCGTCACGCACCCGCAGCACAGCCATCGACTCGCGCTGCCGCAGGGCGACCTTGACCACCGCCATCCGCTCCGTGGTCGCCAGCGCCTCGCGCAGCAGCGCGTACGGCTTCACCGCGGTCCGCTCAGGCTCGAGGTAGTACGTCTTGGCCAGCAAGATCGGGTCGACCTGCTCCTGGGGGACGAACTCGACGACCTCGATCTCCCGCTCGGTGGCGAGCGGCAGCTGGGCTAAATCCTCGTCGGTGAGAATCACCAGCTCGCCGTCGGCCGTCTCGTAACCCTTGGCGATGTCCGTCATCTCCACCGACTCGCCGCACACGCTGCAGGTCTTGCGGTACCGGATGCGCCCACCGTCGGCGCGGTGCACCTGGTGCAGTGGAACCTGGTGCTCGCCGGTGGCGGCGTACAGCTTGACGGGGACGTTGACCAGCCCGAAGGCCACCGCGCCCTTCCAGATCGCGCGCACCGACGACCACCTCCCACTCAGCCCGCCGGGCGATCGCGCGGAGGAGGGCCCGAACGCGCGACGTCCCGGGTCATCTGGGCAGGATGGACCCGTGCAGCCCATGCTCGCCACCGGAGCGGACCCCAGCGCCGGACTCCCGTCCGGTCCCGAGTGGGCCTTCGAGGTCAAGTGGGACGGCGTGCGCGCGCTCGCGGACACCACCCGCGGGACGCTGCGGCTGCTCAGCCGCACGGAGCGGGACATCACCGTCGCCTACCCGGAGCTCGCGTCCCTGGCCTCCGTCCAAGGCGCCGTCCTGGACGGGGAAGTGGTCGCCATGTCCGGCGGCGTGCCGTCCTTCGAGGCGCTCGCGGAGCGCATGCACGTGCGCGATCCCGCCCGCGCCGAGCGCCTCGCCCACGAGCTCCCCGTCTCCTACCTCGTGTTCGACGTCCTGAGCCTGTACGGCGTCGACGTCACCCGACGGTCCTTCGACGAGCGCCGCGCCACGCTGGAGCGGATCACGCTGCCCCCGCCCGCGCAGCTCTCCCCCGTGTACGACGACGGCGACGAGCTCTGGCAGGTCACCCGGGAGCACGGCCTCGAAGGAGTCGTCGCCAAACGCCGGGCGTCCGTCTACCAGCCCGGCCGCCGGTCCCGCGACTGGGTCAAGGCCGCCCACCGCACCACCCGCACGGCCCTCGTCGCAGGCTGGCGGCCGCCGACCGCCGGCGCCGGGGTCATCGGGGCGGTGCTGCTCGCCGCCCCCGACGAGGAGGGCCGGCTGCGGTACCTGGGCCGGGCAGGCAGCGGCATCGCCGGGCCGCTCGAGCGGCAGCTCGCCCACCTGCTCGGGCCGCTGCGCCAGGCCGCCAGCCCTCTCGACGACGCCGTCCCGCCGGTCGACGCGCGGGGCACGGTGTGGTGCGATCCGGTGGTGGGCGTCGACGTCGCGTACCTGCACCGCACCGCCGCGGGCCGGCTGCGCCACCCCGTCGTCCGCGGAGTGCGCGACGACACCGGCATCGACCCCTGGGAGGACCTGTGAGCCCCGCAGACGACGTGCAAACCGTCGACGTCGACGGCCAGCGGGTGCGGCTGACGCACCTGGACCGTGTCATGTACCCGTCAGTCCAGATGACGAAGGCCGAGGTGATCCAGTACGTCACGCAGGTCGCGCCCGCGCTGCTCGGCCAGCTGCGCGACCGGCCGGTCACGAGGATCCGCTTCCCCGAGGGCGTCGACGGCGAGCGGTTCTTCGAGAAGAACATCCCCGCGGGCGCCCCGGAGTGGGTCCGCCGGCAGACGCTGCCCGCCGCCCCCGGCACGGACGACGAGGGCAAGGACCTCACCTACCCCTTCCTCGACGACCTGGCCGGGCTCGTCTGGGCCGCCAACCAGGGCGCCCTCGAGCTCCACACCCCGCAGTGGCAGGTCGGCCCCCGCGGCGGGATACGCCCGCCCGACCGCCTCGTCATCGACCTCGACCCCGGCCCGCCCGCCGGACTCGACGAGTGCGCCCGGGTGGCCCACATCGTCGCCGACCGACTCGCTGAGGACGGGCTGACCACTGTTCCCGTCACCTCCGGCAGCAAGGGCATGCAGCTGTACGCCCCGCTGCCGGGCCGGCGCGGAGCGATGGAGGTGCGGGAGTACGCCAAGGCGCTCGCGCACGAGCTCGCGTCTGCCCACCCCCGCCTGATCGTGGCCCTGATGCGCAAGGACATCCGCGGCGGCAAGGTGCTCCTGGACTGGTCGCAGAACCACCCGTCGAAGACCACGATCACCCCCTACTCACTGCGGGGCAGGGAGTTGCCGGCCGTCGCCGCTCCGCGCCGCTGGGAGGAGATCGAGCCCGGCCTGGCCCAGCTCGGCCCCGACGAGGTCGTGCGCCGTCTGGCGGAGGACGGCGACCCGCTGGCGCCCTGAGCGGCCAGATCGCACGCGCCGCCGCATCGGCGCTGGCATGCTCGCCCTATGTTCGAGATCCTCGCCGGGACGGGCCTCGCCACCGCGGCGGGCCTCAACGCCTACGTGCCGCTGCTCGTGCTCGGCGCGTTGGCCCGCTGGACCGACCTGATCAGCACGCCCTCCGGTTGGGAGTGGCTCACCGACGGCTGGGTCCTCACCGCGCTGGGCGCCCTGCTCCTGCTGGAGGTCGTCGCGGACAAGATCCCCGGCGTGGACCACGTCAACGACGTGGTGCAGACGATCGTGCGACCTGGCGCCGGCGGCATCGCCTTCGGCGCCGGCATGGGCACCCAAGATGTCGTCGTCACCGACCCAGGTGGGTTCGTGGCCTCCGGGCAGTGGGTCCCGGTGGCCGTGGGGATCGCCCTGGCGCTCGCGGTCCATGCCGCGAAGGCGCTTGCACGGCCGTTGGTCAACGCGGCGACGTTCGGGCTGGGCGCCCCGCTGCTCAGCGCCGCCGAGGACGCGGCCAGCGTCACGCTCTCGCTGGCCGCGCTGCTAGCGCCGCTGCTGGTCGTGGGCCTGATCGCGACAGGCGTCCTGGCCTGGTGGCGCTGGCGCCGCTCCCGGGCCTCGGCAGCCCAGGGCGAGCCGCCAGCGGATGCGCCTTCCGCGAAGGTGCGGCAGCGTGGGGGCCGCACGGTCCCGCCACCCGCGGTGGCCGAGAACGCGAAGGAAGGATCCACATGATGGCCCGCTCCGACCTGCCCAAGTACACCGTCCCCGGCCTCACCCCCGAGGAGGGCGCCGCCACGGCCGCGATCTTGCAGGATCGGCTGAACTCTCTGAACGACCTGGCGTTGACGCTCAAGCACATCCACTGGAACGTCGTCGGCCCCCAGTTCATCGCGGTGCACGAGATGCTCGACCCGCAGGTGGACGCGGTGCGGGAGATGGTCGACGAGACGGCTGAGCGGATCGCCACGCTCGGGGTCGCGCCCGAGGGCACGCCCGGGTTCATCGTCAAGAACCGCACGTGGGACGACTACGCGATCGGTCGCGCTGGGGCGATCGATCACCTGGGCGCCCTCGACGAGGTGTACGACGGCGTTATCTCCTCGCACCGCACGGCCATGGAGGAGACGGAGAAGCTCGACGACGTGACGAACGACCTGATCGTCGGCCAGCTTCGCCAGCTCGAGTTGTTCCAGTGGTTCGTCCGCGCCCACCTGGAATCGGCGGGCGGCCGTCTCAGCACACAGGGCGCCGAGACGGAGAAGCAGGCGGCCAGCAAGGCGGGGGCCGCCGCGAAGCGCTGACCTCGCACAGTCGGAGGGCCCGGCCGCTCCCCTTTCGGGGGCGGCCGGGCCCTTTCTCGTGTGCTGGCACCTTGGGCCGTGGAGCGCGGCGGAGGCGGCACGGGCACGAGCCGGCGCCGCGCCCGGCGTCACAGGCGCTCGGGGTCGTCCCACTCGTCGTTGCTCGAGATCGACTCGTCATCCGGTCGGAGCTCGACCGCGCGCAGGGATCGGGGGGCTCCGGCGGGGTCGCCACCCGAGCGGGCGTCCTCTGCGTGGACCTCGTCCTCTGACGGGCGGCGGACGGCGATCCGCTCGGCTGCCGGGTCGGACGTGAGGTTCCTCTGGTCGCGCGTCATGCTGAGGTTCTACCCCGTGCGCCTGGGCGTCGCATCCCGGCGCGGGGCGCTGCGGGCCTGTGGCCCGACTCCCCAATGGCACAGTGGTCGGGTGACGAACCTCGAGACGCAGCCTCAGGAGTCCGAGCTCCACGCCGACCAGCCCGGGCAACAGGGCTCGGGCGTCCAGCTCCTCGAGCCCCGGGAGGTGCCGCTCGGTGGCGTCCGGGGGATGCGCGTGCGACGCACGCTCCCCCAGCGCGGCCTGCCCATGGTCGGCGCGTGGTGCTTCCTGGACGAGTTCGGGCCGGTGGACGTCGATATGCGGGTGCTGCCGCATCCGCACACCGGCCTGCAGACCGTCACCTGGCCGCTCGTCGGGGAGATCCGCCACCGTGACAGCGCGGGCAGCGACGTGGTGGTCCGGCCCGGCCAGCTCAACCTGATGACGGCGGGCCGCGGGGTCGCGCACTCCGAGATGTCCCTGGGCGACCGGCCCCTCCTGCACGGCGTCCAGTTGTGGATCGCGCTGCCGTCCGCGGCCGCGGACATCACCCCCCGGTTCGAGCAGCACACC
This sequence comes from Cellulomonas chengniuliangii, assembly GCF_024508335.1. NCBI lineage: Bacteria > Bacillati > Actinomycetota > Actinomycetes > Micrococcales > Cellulomonadaceae > Cellulomonas > Cellulomonas chengniuliangii. The sequence goes on from NZ_CP101988.1 coordinate 1,823,945, forward strand.
GACCTCCCGGTGCTGGCCCACGACGGGCTGCGCGCGACGGTGCTCGTCGGGGAGCTCGAGGGGGCGCGCTCAGCCGCGACCGTGCACAGCCCTCTGATTGGCGTGGAGCTGGCGTTGTCCCCGGGGGCCTCGACCGCGCTGCCGTTGCGGCCCGGGTTCGAGCACGCGCTCCTCGTGCTCGACGGCGCCCTCGAGGCGGACGGGGTCCGCCAGGCGCCGGGGCCACTGCGCCACCTCGCCACCGGGCTAGGCCGGTTGGCTCTGCGCTCGGAGCACGGCGCGCGGGCGCTGCTGATCGGCGGCGAGCCCTTCGCGGAAGACCTCGTCATGTGGTGGAACTTCCTGGGGCGCAGCCACGCCGACATCCTCGAGGCCCGCGACGACTGGGAGCGGCGCGACGGGACGAGGTTCGGCGCGGTGGCCGGCCACGGCGACGCGCGCATCCCCGCGCCGGACCTCCCCCGCGTCCGGCTGACCCCGCGCCGCCGGCGCCGCCCCTGACGCCTCGACCTCACGATCGCCCGCGCCGATGACGGAGGCCGGTCGTGCGGCGTCAGCGGCGGTGCAGACCCACCTCGGTCGCCTTCACGGACAGCCACACCTCGGAGCCCGGAGCCAGGCCCAGCTCGGCCACCGCCGCGGGAGTGAGGTCGGCCACGACCTCGGGGCTGCCCGCTGTGCGGACCCGGATCACGGCCTGCCCTGGCTCGAGCGCGACGACGTGGGTGCGCCACACGTTGCGCGGGCTGGCTCCCGCAGGCGGACGGGTGTGCACCGCCACCGCCGAGGGCGCGAACACCGCGGCGGCCTGGCCGCCCGGCTCGATGGGCTCGCGCCCGGCGACGTGCCGACCGTCCGGAGCCCGCACTCCACCGTCCCGCGCCTCGCCGACCACCAGGTTCACCCCCGCCAGCGTCGCCGTGAACGGATCGCGCGGCGCGGCCAGCACCTGCGCGGTGAGCCCTTCGTCGACCACCGCTCCCCCGTCGAGGACGATCACCCGGTCCGCCAGGACAACGGCGTCGAGCACGTCATGGGTGACGAGGACTGTCGTGGTGCCGGTACGGGCGACCTGCTCCCGCAGGACCTGGCGGAGCTGGGGGGCCACGCCGACGTCGAGTGCGGCGAGCGGCTCGTCGAGCAGCAGCACCCGCGGCTCGGCGGCCAACGCCCGCGCCAGGGCAACACGCTGGCGCTGGCCGCCGGACAGCTCGGCGGGGCGCCGCAAGGCCATGCCCGCCAGGCCGACGGCCTCGAGCCACCCGGTGGCCCGTCGCGCCGCCTCAGCGCGCCGCACCCCCACCGAGCGAGGGCCGAAGGCGACGTTCTCCAGGGCCGTCAGGTGGGGGAACACCAGGCCGTCCTGGCCTAGGAGGCCCACGGCCCGGTGCTCGGGCGCGACCAGCCGCGCACGGCCGGCGACGGGCACGTCGGTGAGCACCTGGTCGCCCACCCGCACGAATCCCTCGCTGGGCCGCAGCAGCCCTGCGAGCACCGCGAGCAGCGTGGACTTCCCGGCGCCGTTGGGCCCGAGCACGGCGAGCACCTCGCCCTCGGCGGCGGCCAGGTCCAGGTCCAGCTCGAAGTCGCCGCGGCGCACCGAGAAGCGCGCCTCCAGATCGCTCATCCGCGGCCACCGGGCTTCCAGGCGCGCGCCAGCACGAGGATGACCACCGCCACCACGACCAGCAGCAGCGACAGCGCGACAGCGGAGTCTTGGGTGACGCCCGCGCCGTTGAACGCGGTGTAGATGGCCAGCGGCATGGTGCGGGTCACGCCAGCGCTGTTGCCCGCGAACAACGCGGTGGCGCCGAACTCGCCGAGCGCCCGCGCGAAGCACAGCACCGTGCCGCTCACCAGCCCCGGCGCGGCCAGCGGCAGCGTGATGCGCCGCAGCACGGTCCACCGCCCGGCGCCGAGGGTCGCCGCGACGACCTCGTAGCGGTCGCCCGCGCTGCGCAGCGCGCCCTCGAGCGCGATCACGAGGAACGGCAGGGCGACGAAGGCCTGGGCGATGACCACGGCAGTGGTCGTGAAGGGGATCCGGATCCCGAAGAGCAGGTCCAGCTGCTCTCCCACCAGCCCGCGGCGGCCGAGCAGGTAGAGCAGCGCGATACCGCCCACGGTGGGTGGCAGCACGAGCGGGAGCGTCACCAGAGCGCGCACGACGTCCGCCGCCCGCGTGGGCGTCCGGGCGAGCACCACGGCCAGCGGCACCCCCAGCAGCAGGCACAGAGCGGTGGCGGCGAGGGCTGTGCGCAGCGACAGGCCGAGCGCGGACAACGCCTCGGGAGAGGTGATCGCCGCGGGGACCCCGGGCCAGTCCGCGCGCACCAGCAGCGCGAGCACCGGCAACGTCAGCAGCGCGAGGCCGGCGAGGGCCAGCACGTACAGCAGGCGCGGCACCCCGACGGCGACCGCCCGCGGTGGCTGCGCCGGACGCGGGCCAGGGGCGGCGCGGGTCGTGGCGCGGCGCTCGGTGACCGTCATGCCGGGCCGAACCCGTGCGCCGCGAGGACCCGCTGGCCGGCCGGGGACAGCACGAGGTCGACGAAGGCCCGCGCGTCGGGGCTCGACGCGCGGTCGAGCTCACCGATCACGTACCTGTTGACCGCTGTGGCCTGCTCCTCGAAGGCGACGCCGTCCACCCCGCCGTGGGTCACCAGGACGTCCGTGGCGTAGACCAGCCCGGCGTCGGCCTCGCCGAGCACGACCTTCGTGAGCACCGCCGTGACGTTCTGCTCCTCGCTGGCCGGCGCGACGCTCACCCCTGCCGCCGCGAACGCGGTGGCTGACGCGGCGCCGCAGGGGACCTCGGGGGCGCACAGGACCACCTGCAACGCCGGGTCGGCGAGGTCGGCCAAGGACTCGATGCCGGCCGGGTTGCCCGGCGCGACGGCGATCTGCAGCACGTTCGTGGCGAAGACGGCCGGGGCGCCCTGGACGAGGCCCGCCTCGACCGCCTTGGCCATGTTCGCCTGGTCGGCGGAGGCGAAGACCTCGGCTTCCGCGCCCTCGATGAGCTGGGTGACGAGGGTCGACGAGCCGTCGTAGGTGATCACGGGCGCCTCGGCGCCGGGGTTCTCGGCGACGTACAGCGCCGCCAGCTCGTCGAAGACGGCCGCCAGCGACGCGGCGGCCATGACGCGCAGCTCGCCCGTGGCGGCGGTGGCCGGGTCCTCGTCCGGTCCTCCCCCAGGGCCGGTTGGCTGGCTGGCGCAGGCGCCGAGGGCGAGCGCGAGCGTGGCGATCGCGACGACTCCACTGCCCCAGCGGCGTCCGCCGCCCGTGAGGGCGGTCGAGCGGGCCCTTCTGGACGTGGTCGTGCGCATGGCTCGGACGCTAGCAGCCGCCCCGGGAGGCGGTCGGGACGATCAACCCACCGACGCCCGGTCTCAGGGGGTCTGCGCCCGTGTCCGTCACGCGCGTCACGAGGGCGAGGCGCCCGACTTCTCGGTCAGCGTCCTGGCCGGGCGGGCGCCGCGCCCGTGGGCGCGCGCCGTCCTGCCGCGGCCAGCGCCCGCGCGTAGTGCCCGAGCACCGCCTGGCCGACCACCTCCACGTCGAACTGCTCGGCCGCCGCGGCCTGCCGGTCGCTGGCCTCGCGGCGACGGCCCGCGTCTGCCAGGTGCGCGGAGAGGACGGCGGCGAACGCCTGCGCGTCCCGCGGGTCGACGAGCTGGTCCTCGAGCCCTGCCATCACCGAGCGGTAGCCCGGGTTGTCCCCGGCGAGCACGACGCCGCGACTCGCGGCGAGGGCCTCGACGACGCTGATGCCGAAGCTCTCCCCGCCCAGGCTGGGCAGCGCGACGATGTCGGCGGAGGCCAGCAGCGCGGCCTTGTCCTCCTCGGCGACGAACCCGGGGAACGCGACGACGTCCGCCAGGCCGTGCTCGGCGGCCGAGCGCACCAGTCGCTCGCGTTGCGGGCCCGTTCCGGCGAGGACCACCTCGAGCCCGGCGGGCAGGGCTCCCTGGCGCGCGAGGACGCCGAGGGCGTCAAGCAGGGCGCCGGCGCCCTTGCGCTCGACGAGCCGGCCCAGGAAGACGACACGAGGACCCGCGCCGTCGGACGGCGCGTCGGCGAGGGCGGCGCGCCGGGCCGCGCGGAACGGCGCCAGGTCCACGGGGTTAGGCACGACCTGCCCGCCGACCCCGAAGGCGCCGCGCATGAACTCCTCCGCCGCCCCGGAGACGGCGAGCACCGCGTCGAAGCGGCGCGTCTGGCGGCGCTGCACGGCCCCGAGCAGATGCGTGGCTGCCCTCGCGGCGAAGGTGAGCGGCAGGATGTGGAAGGTCACCACCACGGCGCTGCCCCGCGGCGCGCGTCGGATCACCCGGCCCGCGAGGAAAGGGCTGTACGGCATCTGGACGTGCACCACGTCGAGGCCCAAGGAGAGCGCCGCGTCGACCTCGCGGCCGGACGCCCATCCGGGCGTGCTCAACCGGTTGCCGTTGAAGCGGACACTGACGTTGCGGGCCAGGTTGCGCACCTGGGGCAGGTCGTCCCGTGTGGTGGTGGACGTCAGGTAGTGCACGTCATGGCCCTGGGCGGCGAGCCACCGGCCGAGCGTCAGGACGTTCTGCTGGACGCCGTCGGGCCGGTCCAAGGAGTCGTCGATGACCAGGCCGACGCGCAATGGGCGGGGCGGCAGAGCGGGGTGGGACGGCGACTCGGCGATGACCAGATGCTAGCAAGGCCGCTCACTCGAGCGTGATCACAGCGGCGCCTGCCACGGAGTCCTCGCGGAGCGCGTCGAGGCACTCGGCGACCTGGTGGAACGGGTAGGCGGTGGCCAGGAGCTCGAGCCGGCCGGTCGCGGCCAGCGCGATGACCTGGCGCAGGTCGCCAGGGGTGAAGCCGGTGGACCCGACCAAGCCCCCGTTGACCGGCAGCCTCTCCCACCCGAGCGGCACCATGCCGCCCTCGGCCCCCGCGACGTGCACGCGGCCGCCGTTGCCCAGGGCGCCCACCGAGATCTCCAGCGTCGACGTGGACCCCACGAAGTCGAGCACCGCCTCGGCGCCCGTCCCGGTCAGCTCGCGCACCAGTGCCGCGGCGTCGCCATCGGCGGGGAACGCGTCGTCGGCGCCGAGCCTGCGCGCGTCCGCCAGCCTGGCCTCCCGAGGGTCCAGGGCGATGATCCGGGCGCCGGTGAACTGGCGCAGGTACTGCACCGCGAACCCGCCCGCGGCGTCCATCCCCACCACGACGGCGGTGGTTCCTGGCGCGAGCAGGGGCACAGCCCCCCGGACCACGTGGTACGCGGTCGCCCCGGCGTCGGCGAGCGGGGCCGCGGCGACCGGGTCGAGCGTGCCCAGCGGGACGACGTGCCGGACCTCCGCGAGGAGGTACTCGGCGAGTCCGCCGTCGTCGCCCGCGCCCGATCCCGCCGTCACCAGCGTCCGGCACTCGTCCTGGCGACCGCGCACGCACCGGTCGCAGCTGCCGCAGAACAGGACGCCCGACACGACCACCCCGTCCCCGACGGCGAGGTGCTCGACGCCAGCCCCCAGCACGGCCACACGCCCGGTGCTCTCGTGGCCCAGCGTGAAGGGGACCCGGCTCCAGGGGTCGGGCGGCCCGTCCACCAGCCGCACGTCCGCGCCGCACAACCCCGAGGCCGCGACCCTCACCAGGACCTGGCCCGGCCCTGGGTCGGGCACCGGGACGTCGTGGAAGCGCGGCGGCTCCCCCCACTCCGCGATCCGGAACGCCTGCATGGTCGCCATCGGCGCCACCTCCCCCGTGTCGTCGGCGACGAAACCGCCGACAAGCCCCGATGTCATCCTGCGCTCCGCAACGAGCGCTGGCACTCTTGGGCGCATGCAGATCTGGCCAGGTCGTCCGTACCCCCTCGGCGCGACCTTCGATGGAACGGGGACGAACTTCGCGCTGTTCTCGGAGGTCGCCGAGCGGGTGGAGCTATGCCTGCTCGACGCCGACGGGAGCGAGACCCGGGTGGACCTGCCCGAGGTCGACGCGTTCGTGTGGCACGGGTACGTGCCCGCGCTGCAACCAGGGCAGCGCTACGGGTTCCGGGTCCACGGCCCGTACGAGCCCTCGGAAGGGCATCGGTGCAACCCGGCCAAGCTCCTCCTCGACCCGTACGCGAAGGCGATCGACGGGCAGGTGGACGGCGACCCGTCGCTGTTCTCCTACCGGTTCGGCGCGGAGGGCGAGCGCAACGACGACGACTCCGCGGGCCACACCATGACGTCGGTGGTGGTCAACCCGTTCTTCGACTGGGGCCACGACCGCCCGCCGCGCCACGAGTACCACGACAGCGTGATCTACGAGGCGCACGTGCGCGGCCTGACCCAGCTCCACCCGGCGGTGCCCGAGGAACTCCGCGGCACCTACAGCGCGATAGGCCATCCGGCCATCATCGAGCACCTCACCTCCCTGGGGGTGACCGCCGTCGAGCTCATGCCCGTGCACCAGTTCGTCATCGACCCGGGGCTCGTCGACCAAGGGCTGAGCAACTACTGGGGCTACAACACGATCGGCTTCTTCGCCCCGCACAACGGCTACGCCGCCTTCCCCGAGGCCGGGCAGCAGGTGCAGGAGTTCAAGTCGATGGTCAAGGCCCTGCACGAGGCGGGCATCGAGGTGATCCTCGACGTGGTCTACAACCACACGGCCGAAGGGAACCACCTAGGCCCGACGCTCGGCTTTCGCGGCATCGACAACGCCAACTACTACCGCCTGGTGGACGACGACCCGACCCATTACTTCGACACCACCGGCACGGGGAACTCGCTGCTGATGCGCTCGCCGCACGTGCTGCAGCTGATCATGGACTCGCTGCGCTACTGGGTCCAGGAGATGCACGTCGACGGCTTCCGCTTCGACCTGGCGGCCACCCTGGCCCGCCAGTTCCACGAGGTCGACCGGCTGTCGGCATTCTTCGACATCGTGCAGCAGGACCCGGTCATCTCCCAGGTCAAACTCATCGCCGAGCCGTGGGACCTGGGCGACGGCGGCTACCAGGTGGGCGGCTTCCCGCCGCTGTGGTCGGAGTGGAACGGCAAGTACCGCGACACGGTGCGCGACTTCTGGCGAGGCGAGCCCTCGACCCTCGGGGAGTTCGCCAGCCGGCTCTCCGGCTCCTCCGACCTGTACGAGCACACCGGCCGCCGGCCGATCGCCTCCGTCAACTTCATCACCGCGCACGACGGGTTCACCCTGGCCGACCTGGTGTCCTACAACGAGAAGCACAACGAGGCGAACGGCGAGGGCAACCGGGACGGGGAGAGCCACAACCGGTCCTGGAACTGCGGGGTCGAGGGCGCCACGTCCGACCGCAAGGTGCTCGCGCTGCGCGCCCGCCAGCAGCGCAACTTCCTCACCACCCTGATGCTGTCCCAAGGGGTGCCGATGATCTCCCACGGGGACGAGCTCGGCCGCACCCAGCAGGGCAACAACAACGTGTACTGCCAGGACTCCCCGTTGTCGTGGGTGGACTGGGACCTCGACCCCCAGCGCTCCTCGCTGCTGGACTTCACCCGCATGCTCGTCCGGCTCCGCCGAGAGCACCCGGTGCTGCGCCGCAGGCGGTTCTTCGCCGGCGCCGCCGAGCACGGCGGCGAGTCCGAACTGCGGGACATCGCCTGGCTGACCCCGGCCGGCGAGCACATGGAGGAGTCCGCCTGGCACGCCGACCAGGCGCGGGCCGTGTCGGTGTTCCTCAACGGCGAGGCGATCGCCGAGCCGGACCCGCGCGGCGAGGAGATCATCGACGACAGCTTCCTGGTCCTGTTCAACGCCCAGGCGCACCCGATGTCCTTCACCCTGCCGCCCGAGGGGTACGGGCCCACCTGGACGGTGCTGGTCAACACCGGCGCGCGCTCCGGCCTGGGCGCCCCCGTCGAGGCCGGAGCCTCCTTCGAGGTGGCGGCCCGCTCAGTGGTCCTGCTCACCCGGCCCCCGGTCGCCGAGACGCTCAGCGCCGAGGGCGAGGGCCCCGTGGCCAAGGCGAGCGCCAACGCCCGCACCGCCAGGCGGCGGCGCGCATGACCACGCACGGCGCCGCCGACGAGTGGGCGGGCACCCCCGCGCGCCACCTGCCCGCGCCCGGCCGCCCTGTGCCCGTCTCCACCTACCGGCTGCAGCTCGGGCCGTCCCTGACCTTCCCCGACGCCGCGGCCCAGGTCCCCTACCTCGCCGACCTCGGCGCCACCCATTTGTACCTGTCGCCCGTGCTCACGGCCGCGCCCGGATCCGAACACGGCTACGACGTGGTCGACCACAGCACCATCTCCGAGGCGCTGGGCGGGATCGAAGGGCTGCGGGCGCTCGCGGCCACCGCCCACGCGGCAGGGCTGGGCCTGGTGCTGGACATCGTGCCCAACCACATGGCGGTGCCCACCCCGGCGTGGCACAACACCGCGTTGTGGTCGGTGCTGGCCGAGGGCCCCTCCTCGCCCTACGCGCGGTGGTTCGACGTGGACTGGTCCGCGGGCGAGGGCGTGCTGCTCATGCCGGTGCTGGGCGACCGGATCGGCGCGATCCTGGCAGACGGACAGCTGACGATCGACGAGGTGGACGTGCCGGGCGCCGGCCGGCAGCAGGTGCTGCGCTACCACGATCACGTCTTCCCCCTGCGCCAGGGCACCGAGCACCTGCCGTTGTCCGAGCTGGTCGAGCGGCAGCACTACCGCCTGGCCTACTGGCGTGTCGCGGACGAGGAGCTTAACTACCGGCGGTTCTTCGACATCGACACCCTGGCGGCGGTCCGCGTGGAGGACCCGGAGGTGTTCGACGCGACGCACGCGCTGGTGCTGGACCTGGTGCGGGAGGGCGTCGTGGACGGCCTGCGGGTGGACCACCCCGACGGGCTGGCCGACCCCGCCGGCTACCTGGAGCGGCTGCGCGAGCGGACCGGCGGGGCCTGGGTGGTCGTGGAGAAGATCCTCGAGGGCGACGAGGAGCTGCCCGCGGGGTGGGCGACCGCAGGCTCCACGGGGTACGACGCGCTCTGGCGGGTGCAGCAGACGTTCGTCGACCCCGGCGGCGCCGCGGAGCTCGGGGCGCTCATGCACCGCATCGCCGGCGACACCGCCGACGAGCTGCCGGCCATCGTGGACGAGGCCAAGCGGGAGGTCGTGGCCGGCCCCCTGTACGCCGAGGTGCACCGGATCACCGACCTCGCGGCCGACATCTGCCACGACGACCTCCGGCTGCGGGACCACACTTGGCGAGCCCTGCACGACTGCCTGGTTGAGCTGCTCGTCGCGTTCGACCGCTACCGGGCGTACGTGGCGCCGGGCCAGCCCGTGGACGACGCGTCCCTGCGCGCGATGCAGGCCGCTGCCCGCGTCGCCGCCGAGCGGCTTCCCGCCGAGCGGAAGCCGACCTTGGACGTCGTCGTGGAGCTGCTGCTCGGCAGGGAGGCCGGCAGCGCGGGCCGCACTGGCGAGGCGCAGCGCGACGAGCTCGTGGTGCGGTTCCAGCAGACATGCGGCGCCGTGATGGCCAAGGGCGTCGAGGACACCGCGTACTACCGGTGGACCCAGCTCGTGTCGTTGTGCGAGGTCGGGGGCGAGCCGGAGCGGTTCGCGCTGGCGCCCGCCGAGCTGGCCTCCTGGGCCGCCCGCGCCTCGCGGTGGACCCCGCTGGGCATGACGGCGGCGACCACCCACGACACGAAGCGCACTGAGGACGCGCGCACCCGCATCGACGTGCTGTCCGAGCTGCCGCAGGAGTGGGCTGCGCTCGTCGAGGACCTCAGGGAGCGGTCCGCCGCGTTCCGCAGCGCGCTGCTCGACGGCCGCACTGAGAACTTGATGTGGCAGACCCTCGCGGGGACATGGACGGAGGACGGGCCGCTGGCGGTGGACCGGTTGACGGACTACCTGCTCAAGGCGGTGAGAGAGGCCAAGACGCGCACGTCATGGGTGGCTCCCGACGCCGAGTACGAGGACGCCGTCCTGGTGACCGCCCGGGCCGCGCGCGCCGATCCGGCTGTCGCCGTGTTGCTCACCGCGTGGGAGGAGCGCACCCGGTCCGCGGTGCGGGCCGCCACGCTCGGCGCGAAGCTGGTGCAGTTGATGCTGCCGGGCGTCGCCGACGTCTACCAGGGCACCGAGGCGCCGGTGGTGGCGCTCGTCGACCCCGACAACCGGCGCCCCGTGCCCGTCCAGGAGCTCGCCGACCGTCTGCGCAGGCTCGACCAGGGCGCGGGGCCCCACGACCTCGCCGACGAGAAGCTCTGGGTCACCGCCCAGGCGCTGCGCACCCGACGCTCCATGGCTGAGGCGTTCACGGGCCCACGGGCCGGATTCGTGCCGCTCGCCCACTCCTCCGAGCACTCGCTCACCTTCGCCCGCACGGTGGGCGGCGAGGCTGCTGTGGTGATGGTCGCCACGCGGCTCGCGGCGGCGCTCGAACGGCTCGGAGGCTGGGGCGAGCACACCGTCGCCGTGCCCGAGGGCAGGTGGCGCGACGTGCTCACCGACCGGCCCGTCGACGGCGGCGGCCTTCGCCGAGTCGCCGACCTCCTGGACCGCCTGCCAGTTGCCCTCCTGGTCCGGGAGGAGCCCTAGTGCGGCCCCGGGTGTGGGCGCCTGCCGCGCGCGAGATCGTGCTCGACCTGCCCCCGGACGGCCGGCGTGTGGCGCTGCGGGCTACTGCCGGCGGCTGGTGGGAGGCCGATGTGGACCTCCCCCCGGGCGCCGACCACGCCTACGCGGTGGACGGCGGTCCGCCGCACGCCGACCCGCGGGCGCAGCGGCTGCCCTCCGGCGTGCACGGCCCCGGCCAGGTGTTCGATGCCACGGGCTTCGCCTGGACGGACGACTCATGGCTGGGCGTGGATGCCCGTGGCGCCGTGCTCTACGAGCTGCACGTCGGCACCTTCACCGAGGAGGGCACGCTGGACGCCGCCGCCCAGCGCCTCGACGACCTCGTCGCGCTCGGCGTCGACATGGTCGAGCTCATGCCGCTGGCGTCGTTCAACGGCGTGCACGGGTGGGGCTACGACGGAGTGTCCCTGTTCTCGGTGCACGAGCCCTACGGCGGCCCCCCCGCCCTGCAGCGGTTCGTGGACGCCGCGCACGCCCGCGGGATCGGCGTGTGCCTGGACGTGGTGCACAACCACCTGGGCCCGTCCGGCAACTACCTGGGCGCCTTCGGCCCGTACCTCACCGAGGCCCACCACACACCCTGGGGCGCCGCGGTCAACCTGGACCAGGACGGCTCCGCCGAGGTGCGCCGCTGGATCTGCGACAGCGCGTTGCGCTGGTTCCGGGACTTCCACCTGGACGCCCTCCGCCTGGACGCCGTGCACGCGCTGGTGGACGACTCACCGCAGCACCTGCTCGCCCAGCTCTCCCAAGAGGTCGCCGACCTGTCCCGCGAGCTCGGGCGGCCCCTGTCCCTCATCGCCGAGAGCGACCTCAACGATCCCGTCGTCACCCAGCCGGTCGAACAGGGCGGCTGGGGCATGACGGCCCAGTGGGCCGACGACGTGCACCACGCCATCCACGCCCTCGTGACCGGGGAACGGCACGGCTACTACGTCGACTTCGGCTCCCCCCAGACACTGCGCACCGCGTTCACCCGCGTCTTCGTGCACGCCGGCGACTGGTCGACCTTCCGCGGACGCCCCTGGGGGCTGCCGCTGCCCCCAGGGGCGGACGGCCACCAGTTCGTCGTCTTCGCGTCCAACCACGACCAGGTCGGCAACCGGGCCCTGGGCGACCGGCCCTCGGCCCGGCTCGACGCGGGGGCGCTCGCGGCCGAGGCCGCGCTGGTGCTGCTCTCGCCTTTCACGCCGCTGCTGTTCATGGGCGAGGAGTGGGGCGCCCGGACGCCGTGGTTGTTCTTCACCGACCACCCCGAGCCCGAGCTGGCCGACGCCGTCCGCACCGGCAGGCGCGGCGAGTTCGGAGGGCATGGCTGGTCCGCGCTGTACGGCGGCGACGTCGAACCGCCTGATCCGCAGGCCGCCTCCACGTTCGAGCGCAGCCGCCTGGACTGGGACGAGCCGCGCGGCGGCGACCATGCCCGGCTGCTGGACTGGCACCGGCAGCTCATCGCGCTGCGCCGCGCCGAGCCGGACCTCGGGTCGGGGTCCCTGGCGGCCACCGAGGTGCGCTTCGAGGAGTCCGCCGACGAGCGCGACGGGTGGCGCGGCTGGCTCGTGGTCGAGCGCGGCGGCGCCCGCGTGGTGGTGAACCTGTCCGACGACGAGCGCCGCATCCCGCTCCGGGCGGACCGGCCGCTCACCGTCCGGGCCGCGTGGTCTCCGGTGCTCCTGGACCCGCCGGGCGGCGACGACGCGGCGGCGCACGTCACCCTGCCGGGGCGCAGCGTCGCGGTGCTGGCCTGACCCTCCTTGTCCGGTCTGGGCGATGGGATGGCAGGCTCCCCGGCGCACTCGGCAACTGCCCTTCGATCCGCCTGACAAACTCCTCTCATCAGCCAGGAACAGGGCGAGTCGACCCGAGCGCTGGCTCGCCGGAAGCGTTATGGCGGAACGTGTCGCGCAAAACGCCGAGCGGCTCAGAGAGCGTGCTCGGGTGGGGCCCACGAATAGATGACAGTCGGTCTCGTCTCAGGCATCGAGTGCGACCTGAGCGGTGTGATGTTCCGTACTCCGCGGGGTATCAGGCGACCGAGGGGCTTGGCATCGGTGGCGATAGACAGGGGGATGTTCAATCCAGGTGATGATTGCCAGACGCAGGTCATCGCGAGTGGCCGAGCGGCGCTCCAGGACGTTCTTCTGCCGCAGCGACAAGTACAACTCCATCGCGGCCTTCACCCGCGAAGGCGAAGTGGCGCATCGACCCGACCCGCATGACGGCGCAGCTCTGCCGCCGCGCCGGAACCCGCCACGTTGCAAGGAGGGCACATGCGCAGAGACGCACGTCGACTCCTGCGCTGCGTGGCACTTGTGGCCAAGTTCGTCCTCCTCCTGGCGGGGCTAGGCGGGGCTAACGCCGCCCCCTAGGACCTGACGTCGACGAGCCTCGACAGCTTCAGCTACTTCCACCCGTGCCCGCACCTCATCACCGCGACGTCGGGGAGTTCCGGCGCCCTCGTGGACACGGACGGTGTCGTTCGCTTCGGACGCGTGTTCGGGGCAGCAGCTGACGGTGGAGGCGCTGGACTCCACCGGCGCCGTCGTGGCCACCGGTAGCGGGCCCGTCTTCGGACGTGGCGCCACGGTACCGATGACCGGGTTCGTCACCACTGCCGGGACGACCCTTCGGGTGTCCACTGGCGGGTGGGTGATCCCCACCGCGTGGCAGATGCCGTCCATGGACGGCCCGGTGACGGCGACTTCTGCGGGTACCGAGATGTCGGCCATCTCCTGGTAGCTGCTGACGAACAAGCCCGTGCAGGCGTGGGCGCTGACGAGGACGCCCGATCCCTCCGTGGGGCCCCATGCGTTCACGGTCAAGTCCAAGAGTCCGATCGCGACGAAGCACGCGAAGAGCAGATGACCATCCAGGCGACACTCGAGCGCAACCTGGAAACATGGGTGTGCCCGCCGACCCCCGTGGCGCTCCCCGCAGGCAACGACAGGCTCCACGACGGCGCGGGCTCGGTGCCGAGGCGGCCGGCCATGGCGCATGCCGCAGCGTTCCGCGCCGGTGCGGGGATCGTCGCAAGCATCCACGCGACAAGCGCCGTCGCCCGAGCAGCCCTGCAGGAGGCGGAGTTCGCCCTCATGCGGGAGGCGGACCTCTTGGAGAAGGCGATCACCGGCGTCGCACCGGCGTCGCGTTGACGCGATAGCCACCGAAGGCTCACTCGCCCCGCCCAGGCGCCATGCGACCCCGAGCCCTGGCACCAACTCGACGGCTGATTTCGGAACACACCCGCTGCACTACTCATGCCGCGGTGCTCGGCGCCCGATTGCAGTAAGGACCACCTCGAAGGAGAAGCAATGACCCAGCAGTCCCCCGGGCACGAGCCGCTGCCCGGCTCGAACCAGCCGTCCCCGTACCAGGGGCAGGCTCCCGGCGACACCCCGCCTCCCTACGGCCAGCGGCCTGCAGGTGACGCCAGTTTGCATTCGGACCCGAACGCGGGGACCGGACCTGCCCCGGCGCGCGCCTGGTACAAGAAGAAGCGCTTCATCCTTCCCGGCGCCTTCCTCCTCTTCTTCATCATCGTCGGAGCGTTTGGCGACGGCGACGCCGGCGAGCAGAAGCCCGCCGCCGCGGCAAGCCCGTCCGCGGCAGCCAAGGAGAAGACCGCCGATGAGGTAGCCGCGGAGAAGAAGGCCGAGGAGAAGCGCCAGGCGCAGAAGGCGGCGGACGGGGCGGCGAAGGCCGAGGAGAAGCGCCTGGAGGAGGAAGCGCGAGTCGCAGCAGAGGCTGCTGCCGCTGAAGCGGCGGCCGCTGAGGCTGCGCGGGCGGGAACCGTCTCCCAGCAGAACGCCTACCGGAGCGCACTCACCTACCTGGACTTCTCGTCCTTCTCGCGAGCAGGCCTCATCCGGCAGCTCACGAGCGAGTACGCCGATGCCTTCCCCCGTGAAGACGCGGAGTTCGCGATCGCCCGACTCGAGGCCGAGGGCGGCGTGGACTGGAACGAACAGGCGGCCAAGTCGGCGAAGACCTACATGGAGCTCATGTCCTACTCGCGGGCCGGCCTCATCCAGCAGCTCACGAGCGAGTACGGCGAAGGCTTCACCAGGGAGCAGGCCGAGTACGGCGTCAGCCAGACCGGCCTGTGACCGCCGGACGCTCGCTGAGCCCCGTCCAGCTGGGGTAGGCAGCCGCCTGCGATGCCCGGCCGACCTGGACGTCCTGGATCAAGACTGCAGCCCCCCACGTTCTAACGTGGGGGGCTGCGGGCGCGTCAGCGCCAGAAGTGAGTTCTGCCAGGCTTCTGCGTCGGCGTGGGCCATCAGGGCTTGTCCAGCCCCAACGGGCACTATGCGAGCAGCGCATGGCAGGTCGGCCTGTGATGACAGGTCGGTCAGGAGAATGTGAGGTGGGGTCCGCGCCGGGAAAGGCGCGGCGCTGACGTCTCCGTCAGCGGCAAATACACTCGAGCATCATCTTCCTCCGGGTGCTGAGGCGGTCTGTACGGCACACCCTCGCGGCGCCCGCTCGCGCCGCAAGCCCCGCTTCCACATTCGCAGGGCAGTGCCCCCAGTGCCATGGGCTTCCATCGCGGCACAGTGGAGCGCACACCCACTCGAGGAGGGCGCATGTGCTCCCAGCACCCCGCCGCTGAGCGTTCGGCGGATGCCCACACGCCGCTTGCGGAGAGCAAGGCTGACGACATCGCCAGTGCGCTGCGCTACCTTCGCCGCGTCCGAGGGATGCTCCCGAGCACGACGGCGCTGCGGCTCATCGCCATCGAGGAGGCCGAGCTTCGCGCCCGCGGCGTCGCACTGGCCGCAGCGACGTCCGACCTCCCGCACCACCACGACACCCACCACCGCTGGCGCTCCCCCGCGACCGCACCCCAAGACCCCATGGAGGCCCCACAGATGCCCGGTCACGCACCACGCTGGAAGCTGCGATCGTCGACGCCGGCGGGCCTGCCCTGACCCGGGACCAGGGTCGAGCGGATCGCTGACGCTGTACAGGCGCTGGACGTCGCGACCGTCGACGCCGGCGGCTGCGTGTTCTGTAATGCGACGCCGGCTATGGGTGGTCAGGCTCCCGGCTTCACCCAGGGGTGGACCGCGGCCATGCGCGCCGCGCACCTCGCCCACACCGAGTGCACGGGCCCGGGCGGACACATGTCCGCGAACGGTGTGCTGGGAGCCGGTCCAGACGCGGTCATCGTGGGTGGCGACTGGCTCGAGCACAACCTCCGCGCCGCCGAGGCGGGCGACGACGCGGCCCTTAGCGAGAGCCTCGCCCTCAAGCTGGAGGCGGCAGCCGCGGAAATCACGGCCGTCCCGGAGCTCGACACCACCGCACGGGTCATGCGCCTCATCCGCGCGGAGCACTACGTGCAGGCAGCGGGCATCATCCGCGGGAACCCCGACCAAGCGACGTCGGTGAGCACCTCGGCGACGAGTGGCCCCTAGTGGGTCCACGTCGCCCGGGCGGGCCGCTCGCGCCGCCGTAGAGGCCTTGACCGATGCCGGGTTGCGAGCGCCCGGCGCCACCGGGCTCGAGCGGCTCGAGGCCCATGCGGCGCACCCGCGGCGGCCCTGCCACATGCCGGCGGCGCACCCCAGCGATGTGCGTCGTCACGCTGGCGGCGCGGTGACGTCCCCGGCGTGACATCAGGCCGAGCCCGGACGAACCGCAACGGGTGACGGAAGGACGTCCCCGACCATGCGACGTCGGCGAGGACCTCGACAACGATCGGCTCGACACGCGTCAACGGACACCGGCTCCCGGTCGCGGCCGAACCCGTTGACAGCCGGTTACGCTCGGCCTGGCACCTCGACGTCTGGCTCCACACCTGCCCACAGCGGCTGCCCGCACGAGGATCACCGCCTTCCACCCACGCCCGGCACGTTGCTGCTACGTCCCGCCCATGGCCAAAGGCGCATCCGTCACACGCGTGTGGGAGCTCGACCTCAAGGCCGCAGAGATGACAGGCCAGCGCGGGGTCTTCACCGGCCTGGCAGTCCTCGCTGAGGGCGGTGACGCCGCGCACCTCTGCGCCAGGTTCAAGGAGCTGACGAAGGTCACCGTGAACATCCGTGAGCTTCGTCAGATCGCCCACCTGAACACCAAGCAGGTGGCCAAGCAGGTGCAGAAGCGCAAGTTCAAGGAGCGGTACGCACGCCAGTTCCGCCAGGCCCCTGGCAGCAGCTCGGTGCGGACAGTCTCCGGAGGGCTGCCCACCCTCGGCCAGCGGTAGCCACTGCGCCGCGGGCGGTGCCCGGCACCGTGGTGGCATGCACGACACGCGACCGCGTAGAAACGACGCGGCTACCGCCGCCAGCCGGGCCGGTGTTTCGTTTCCGGCTGTCTCGTTCCTCGCCGCGGCGGTGCTCGACGCAACAGCCGCGCTCACCGGCAGGTCGCCCGCGCATGGCGCCGCGGCGCTCGCGGCTGCTGCAGCGGCCATCGGCGCCTGGCGGGCTGGCCGTCCGACCCCTGTCCGCAAGACGCTGACCGCAGCAGCGGCGACAGCAGCGGGCGTGCTCCTCCTGCTGACCACCGTGAGAGGCAGGAGTCCGCAGCAGAGACACGCAGACGCAGCCGGCGGACCCCGTGGGACGCCGACCGTCGACAACGGCAGGCGGGCAACCCCGAATACCAGCGGATCGCCGCCGACGCCGCCGTCCGCCGGATGCTCACCCGGCAGAAGGCCGCACGGGAAGCACAGCTCACCACCCTTGACGCGGCAGGTCGCCACGGAGGTGTCCAGAGCGTTGAGGTGTCCGACCTGAGACTCCGCACCTCTACGACCGCGACAGGCGGCGTGGCGCGCTGCGGCACGGGCTGCGGCCACCGACCACCGCCGGACCAAGACGCTTGCCCGGGAGCGCGGGCTACAGCAGTGCCCGTCCGGCCTCAGCCAGGGCTTCGAGGCGGGACAGTGCCCGGTGGTACTTCTTGCGGTACCCGCCGGCCAGCATCTCGGCGGTGAACAGCCGTTCGGGGCCGCCTCCGCCCAGCAGCACCGGCACGTCCCGGTCGTAGAGGCGGTCCACGAGGACCACAAGGCGCAGGGCGACGTCCTGCGCCTCGACCGGGCCGACGCCGGTCACGGCGACCAGGCGCACGCCGTCGAGCAGGGCGCCGTAGCGGCTGGGGTGCACGGTGGCCAGGTGCGCCACCAGGTCGGCCAGGGGGTCGATCGTCGCGCCCGGCACCGTGGCGGCGGCGGCCCGCACGGCGTCGTCCTCCAGGCTCGGCGCGTCGGTCGTGAGGGCGCGGTGGCGGTAGTCCTCCCCGTCGACCCGCACCACCTCGAAGCGGTCCGAGAGCGCCTGGATCTCGCGGAGGAAGTCCTCGGCCGCGAAGCGCCCCTCCCCGAGCGAGCCGGGCAGCGTGTTGGACGTCGCGGCCAGCGCGACCCCGCGGTCGGCGAGCTCCCGCAGCAGGCGCGCCATCAGCACCGTGTCGCCCGGGTCGTCGAGCTCGAACTCGTCGATGCACACCAGGGCCCGCCCGGCGAGCGCCTCGACGGTGGGCAGGAATCCGAGGGCCCCCACCAGGTTCGTGTACTCGACGAACGTGCCGTAGGCGGCGCCCTCTCCCACCGCGTGCGCGAGCGAGGCGAGCAGGTGCGTCTTGCCGACGCCGAAGCCACCGTCGAGGTAGACCGCGGGCGGCGGCGATGCGCGGCGACGCCGCCACCACGAGCCGCTCCGTTGTGCGCCTGTCAGCTCGCCGGCGACTCCCCGGAGCCGGTCTAGCGCTGCCTGCTGGCTGGGGTGCGAGGAGTCGGGCCGGTACGTGTCGAACGACTCGTCCGCGAAGTGGCGCGGGGGCACGAGCTCGGCCAGGAGGCGCTCGGCGGGGACGTGGGGCCGGCGCGCCGTGAGGCTCGCGGGGTGGGCGGGCGCGGCGTCCGTCGATGTCACGACGCCTGAGCCTACGGGGGCGGGACGGCCTGCCCGAACGGCGCCCACCGGCCCGCCGGGCGGGGCCGCCCGTGTCCCAGTCACCGGGCACTCGGTCTCACCATGCGGTCCGGGGCTGTCGTCACCCGTTCGGACCTGTCAGCCTCAGATGGTGCATTCGTCCCAGTGTGTCCGTGGCTGCCGCCCCCGTGCGGCGGCCGCCAGCGCGCCCGTCGGCATGACGGCGCACGCGGACACCCGGGCCGCGGGGCAGCGCCAGGCGGCGCCCTGTCCTCGCCGCCACTGTCGTGGCCTGTGCTGTCCGGGCGCCTGCCCCCGGAGCGCGTGACCGCTCGTCCCTGCTGATGGGCGCGCGGCGCCCGCCACCGCCACCCCATGTGGGTGGCCGGACGAGCCTGCACGTCCCCGAGACACCGGAGGAGGCGCCTGATGGCGCACACACGGATCGCCCCGCCGGCGGCCAAAGACGAAGGCCAGTGGGCCTTCGGCTCACGCGAGCCGCAGAACGCCAACGAGCGGTTCAAGCAGGAGGACGACGGGCTCAACGTGCGCCACCGCATCGAGCACGTCTACTCCCAGCAGGGCTTCGCCTCGATCGCCCCCGACGACCTGCGCGGCCGGATGCGCTGGTGGGGCCTGTACACCCAGCGCCGCCCCGGCATCGACGGCGGCCGCACCGCCACCATGGAGCCGCACGAGCTCGACGACGAGTACTTCATGCTGCGTGTGCGGTGCGACGGCGGCTCCCTGAGCACCGACCAGCTGCGGACGATCGCCGAGGTCTCCGTCGAGCACGCGCGCGGCACCGCCGACATCACCGACCGGCAGAACCTGCAGCTCCACTGGGTGCGCATCGAGGACGTCCCGGAGATCTGGCGCCGGCTCGAGGCCGTGGGCCTGACCACCCAGGAGGCCTGTGGCGACACCCCGCGCGTGATCCTCGGCTCCCCCGTGGCCGGCGTCGCGGCGGACGAGATCATCGACGGCACCCCGGCCGTCGCGGCCGTCAGCGCCCGCTTCGTGGGCAACCCCGACTTCTCGAACCTGCCGCGCAAGTTCAAGACGGCCATCAGCGGCTCCCCGCACCAGGACGTCGCCCACGAGATCAACGACGTCTCGTTCATCGGTGTGCTCCACCCCGAGCTCGGCCCCGGTTTCGACCTGTGGGTGGGCGGCGGACTGTCGACCAACCCGCGGCTGGCCGTCCGCCTGGGGGCCTTCGTCACCCTCGAGCAGGTCCCCGACGTGTGGGCCGGCGTCGCGGGGATCTTCCGGGACTACGGCTACCGCCGGCTGCGCTCCCGCGCCCGGTTGAAGTTCCTCGTCGCCGACTGGGGGCCCGAGCTCTTCCGCGAGGTGCTCGAGGGCGAGTACCTCGGGTTCACCCTCCCTGACGGCCCCGAGCCTCCCCCGCCGCCGTTCGCCCGCCGCGACCACGTGGGCGTCCACCCGCAGAAGGACGGCCGGTTCTACGTCGGAGCCGCGCCGCTGGTCGGCCGGACGCCAGGAGCGGTCCTCGCCGCCCTCGCCGACCTCGCGGAGGCCTGCGGGTCCCGCCGGGTCCGCCTGACCGCCGAGCAGAAGATCGTCGTCCTCGACGTCCCCGCCGACCAGGTCGACGCGCTCGTCGACGGCCTGGAGGCCCTCGGCCTGGCGGTGCGCAGTGCGTCCACGTTCCGGCGCGGCACCATGGCGTGCACCGGCATCGAGTTCTGCAAGTTGGCGATCGTCGAGACGAAGGCCCGAGGTGCGCAGCTGGTCGCCGAACTGGAGTCCCGCCTGCCGACGTTCGACCACCCGCTCACCATCAACCTCAACGGCTGCCCGAACTCCTGCGCCCGCATCCAGGTGGCCGATGTCGGCCTCAAGGGCGCGCTCGCGGGTGGCGAGGACGGCTACCAGGTGCACCTCGGCGGCGGCCTCGGCCTCACCGGCGGGATCGGCCGCACCCTGCGCGGGCTGCGCGTGCCCGCGGACGACCTGCCCGACTACGTGGAACGGGTCGCGCGGCGGTTCGACGCGCAGCGGCACGAGGGCGAGCTGTTCGCGCAGTGGGCCGTGCGCGCCGACGACCAGGACCTCCGATGAGCGGCGCCGACGCGGGTCAGCGAGCCGTGCCGTACTACTGCCCGTTCTGCGCCGGGGAGGACCTGCGCCCCGCGGGCGAGCGGCACGGGGAGTGGGAGTGCCGCACCTGCGCCCGGGTGTTCGCGGTGCGGTTCCTCGCCCTGGCGGGGCCACGATGACCGGGGCTGCCCCGCCCACCCTGCGGGACCTCGCCCGGGACGCCGGCGCCACGTGGGAGGGCGCGCACCCCCTCGACGTGCTCCGGTGGGCGCACGACGTCTTCGGACCCGGGCTCGTGGTCGCGTCGTCGATGGGCGACGAGGTCTTGGTGCACCTCGCGGGGCGCGCGGCGCCCGGCGTGGACGTGCTGTTCCTCGACACCGGCTACCACTTCCCGGAGACCATCGGCACCCGCGACGCCTATGCGGCGACGACCCCCATCACGGTGCGGACCGTGCTTCCCCGCCAGACCGTCGCCGAGCAGGACGCCGAGCACGGCCCACGCCTGCACGAGCGCCGTCCCGACCTGTGCTGCGCGCTGCGCAAGGTCGAGCCGCTCGAGCGCGGACTCTCCCCCTACAGCGCCTGGGCAACCGGCATGCGCCGCGAGGACGCCCCGACCCGCACCGACATCCCCGTCGTCGGATGGGACGAGCGTCGCGCCAAGGTCAAGCTCAATCCCCTAGCCGCCTGGACCCAGGCGGACGTGGACGCCTACGCCGAGGAGCACGGGATCCTGCTGAACCCCCTGCGCCAAATCGGCTACACCTCGATCGGGTGCGCCCCGTGCACCCGGCCCGTGGCGCCCGGCGAGGACGCCCGAGCCGGGCGCTGGTCGGGCCAGGACAAGACGGAATGCGGGTTGCACCTATGACGTCCACGACTTCCATCCCTGCGCCCTCCGCGCCGACGGGCGGCACGGCGCCGGCACCGGCGCTGACCCAGCTCGACGTCCTCGAGTCCGAGGCGGTGCACATCTTCCGCGAGGTCGCCGGCGAGCTCGAGCGCCCTGTCCTGCTCTTCAGCGGGGGCAAGGACTCCATCGTCATGCTGCACCTGGCCCGCAAGGCGTTCTGGCCCGCGCCCGTGCCGTTCCCCGTCATGCATGTCGACACGGGGCACAACTTCCCCGAGGTCATCGCCTACCGCGACGACGTCGTCGCGCGGCTCCGGCTCCGGCTCGTGGTCGCGAGCGTCCAGGACGCCATCGACGAAGGGCGCGTGCGCGAGCTGCCCGGCGGCTCCCGCAACCCCCTGCAGACGGTCCCGCTGCTCGACGCGATCACCGCCCACCGCTTCGACGCGGTCTTCGGCGGAGGGCGGCGCGACGAGGAGAAGGCCCGCGCGAAAGAACGGGTCTTCAGCCTGCGCGACGCGCACGGCCAGTGGGACCCCCGCCGCCAGCGCCCCGAGCTCTGGGACCTGTACAACGGCCGGCACAGCCCCGGCGAGCACGTGCGCGTTTTCCCGCTCTCCAACTGGACCGAGCTCGACGTGTGGCGCTACATCGAGCGGGAGCAGATCGGGCTACCGCCCATCTACTACGCGCACGAGCGCGACGTGTTCTCCCGCGACGGCATGTGGCTCACCGCCGGGGACTGGGGCGGCCCGCGGCCGGACGAGGCGGTGGCCCGCCGCACGGTCCGCTACCGCACCGTCGGGGACATGAGCTGCACGGGCGCCGTCGACTCCACGGCCCGGACGGTCGCGGACGTCATCCTCGAGGTCGCCGCGAGCCGGCTCACCGAACGCGGCGCCACCCGAGCCGACGACCGCGCCTCGGAGGCCGCCATGGAGGACCGCAAACGCGAGGGGTACTTCTGATGGGCACGCACACCGCACACACCACGGAGCCGAGCACGCCTGGCGCCCACCACGAGCGCGACCTGCTGCGCCTGGCGACCGCCGGATCCGTGGACGACGGGAAGAGCACCCTCATCGGCAGGCTGCTCTACGACACCAAGTCCGTCCTCGCCGACCAGCTCGCGGCCGTCGAGCGGGCCAGCCAGGCTCGCGGAGGCGACGCCGTCGACCTCGCACTGCTCACCGACGGCCTCCGCGCCGAGCGGGAGCAGGGCATCACGATCGACGTCGCGTACCGGTACTTCTCCACCGCGACCCGGGCCTTCGTGCTCGCCGACACCCCCGGGCACGTCCAGTACACGAGGAACATGGTGACCGGCGCCTCCACCGCCGAGCTCGCCATCGTGCTCGTCGACGCCCGCCACGGCGTGGTCCAGCAAACCCGCCGGCACGCCGCCCTCGCCGCGCTGCTGCGCGTCCCGCACGTGGTCCTCGCCGTCAACAAGATGGACCTGGTCGACTACTCCCAGGAAGCGTTCACGGCCATCGCGGAGGAGTTCTCCGCCTACGCGGCCCAGCTCGGCGTCACCGCCGTGCGCGCCATCCCGGTCTCCGCGCTCACGGGCGACAACGTGGTCGAGCGCTCGACGCGGATGCCGTGGCACGCCGGGCCCACCCTCCTGGAGCACCTCGAGCAGGTCCCAGTCCACCGGGACGCCGCCACGGAGCCCTTCCGGTTCCCCGTGCAGTACGTGATCCGGCCCAGGACGGCCGAGCACCCGGACTACCGCGGCTACGCGGGCCGGATCACCTCGGGCAGCGTGCGGGTGGGCGACGAGGTGGCCACCGTGCCCGGCGGTGTGCGCAGCCGGGTGGCGGGTATCGACACGTTCGACGGGCCGTTGGCGCAGGCCCACGCGCCGCGCTCCGTCACGTTGCGGCTCGAGGACGACGTGGACGTCGCGCGCGGCGACACGCTCGTGGCCACGCACCCGGCGACAACCGTCGGCACGGACCTGGCCGGCACCGTCTGCTGGCTCGCGCAGGCGCCCGGCGCGCCCGGCGCCCGGGTGCTGGTCCGCACCGGCACCCGCACCGTCCGTGGCGTGCTGCAGGAGGTCGGGCCGCTGCTCGACGTGGACACCTTGAGGCTCGAGCCGGTGTCCGGGCCGCTGGCCCTCAACGCGATCGCGCGCGTGCGGCTCCACCTCGCCGAGCCGGTGCTGCTGGACGAGTTCGCCGACCACCGCCGGACGGGCACGTTCCTGCTGATCGACCCGCTCGACGGCGCCACGCTCGCCGCGGGCATGGCGGGCCGCTCGCCGTTGGCAAGTTCCGTCGAGGTCCCGGGCCGATGTCGGGCGCAGTGATGCTGCGCCCCATCGACGCCCTCGAGAGGAACCGACATGCCCACGACCCCGCACGCCCGCACCCGAGCCCGCCGCGCCGCGCTCTCCACCCTCCTGATCGCCTCCGCCGCTGTGCTGGCCGCCTGCGCGGCGCTCGACACGCCCCGCGCTCAGGAGGTCGACGCGGGCGCGAGTGGTGAGGCCGCCGAGCTGCGGCTCGGCTACTTCGCGAACATCACCCACGCGATCCCGCTGATCGGCGTGGCAGACGGCACGTATGCCGACGCGCTGGGCGAGACCACCCTCACCACGGAGATCTTCAACGCCGGCCCGGCGGCCGTCGAGGCGCTGTTCGCCGACGGCCTCGACGCGACGTACATCGGCCCGAACCCCGCCATCAACGCCTTCGCCAAGTCAGACGGCGAGGCCGTGCGGATCATCGCCGGCGCGACGTCGGGTGGCGCGCAGCTCGTGGTGCGGGATGGCATCACGTCCGTCGAGGACCTGCGCGGCGCCACACTCGCCACACCTCAGGTCGGCAACACGCAGGACGTGGCGCTGCGGGCCTGGCTGCTCGACAACGGCCTGCGGACCTCGGTCACCGGCGGTGACAACGACGTGCTGATCGCGCCGCAGGAGAACGCCCAGACCCTCGACCTGTTCCGCCAAGGCGCGCTGGACGGCGCCTGGCTCCCGGAGCCCTGGGCCTCGCGCCTGGTCGTGGAGGGCGGGGGGAACGTGCTCCTGGACGAGAAGGAGCTGTGGCCCGGCGGCGACTTCGTGACCACGCACCTGATCGTGCGCACCGAGTTCCTGGCGCAATACCCCGAGACGGTCGCGCGACTGCTCGAGGCGCATGTCGCGACCGGCGAGTGGATCGCCGCCCACGACCAGGAGGCGGCGCAGGCGGCCAACTCCGCCATCGAGGGCCTGACCAGCAAGAAGCTCGGCGACGACGTCCTGCTGCGCGCCTGGTCGAACCTGCGGTCCACCAACGACCCGGTGGCGGGCTCGTTGCAGACCTCCGCCGACCACGCGGCCGAGACCGGGGTCTCGGACAAGGTGGACCTGAGCGGCATCTACGAGCTGGGCCCGCTCAACGCGGTCCTCGCCGCACGCGGGCACGCCCCCGTGTCCGCCGCCGGGCTCGGCTCCGAATGAGGGTGCGGGAGGCCGCGCCCACGGGGGCCTCGGCCAGTACGCCCGCCGGGGAGCAGCACCGCCCCGCGGTGCGGCTCACTCAGGTGAGCCACCACTTCGGCGACGCCACCCGGCCGCCGGTGCTCGACCGCATCGACCTGGTGGTCGCGCCGGGCGAGTTCGTCTGCCTGCTCGGCGCCTCGGGGTGCGGCAAGTCCACCCTGCTGTCGCTGATCGCGGGCCTGGACACCCCCACCGGCGGCGCGGTGCAGGTCGGGCCTCGGCGCCCTGCCCTCATGTTCCAGGAGCCGGCCCTCTACCCCTGGCTCAGCGCGGGGCAGAACGTCGAGCTCGCGTTGCGGCTGCGTGGCATGCCTCGCGCGGACAGGCGCCGGGAGGCCGACCGGCTGCTGAGCCTGGTGCACCTCGACGGCGCGCACCGCCGGCGCGTGCACGAGCTCTCCGGAGGGATGCGCCAGCGGGTCGCGCTGGCCCGCGCCCTCGCGCAAGAGGGGGACGTGCTGCTCATGGACGAGCCGTTCGCCGCTCTCGACGCGATCACCCGGGACGTGATGCACGGCGAGCTGACCCGCATCTGGCAAGAGACCGGCCGGTCGGTCGTGTTCGTGACCCACAACGTCCGCGAGGCGGTGCGGCTCGGGCAGCGGGTCGTCCTGCTGTCCTCGCGTCCGGGGCGGATCGTGCGGGAGTGGACGGTGGCGATCGCGCAGCCTCGCCGCATCGAGGACCCGGCGGTCGCGGAGCTGTCCGTCGAGATCACCGATCACCTGCGAGCGGAGATCGCCAGCCATGCCCGTTGACCGTGAGACCACCACCGCGTCGGCGCCGCCGACTGGCGTCCGCGACCTGGAGGCAGGGCTCGACGCCCTCGAGACCGCCGTCGAGACGACGCGCACCCCCTGGTGGACGACGACATGGCGCGCGTTCTGGCCGACGGCCCTCGCGCTGCTCGTGCTGCTCGGAGCCTGGCAGCTCGTCGCCCAGTCCGGCGTCAAACCCTCCTACGCGCTCCCCCGGCCCGTGGACGTCTGGCGCACGCTGGTCGCCGCGACCCAGGACGGCTCAGCCGTGCGCGCCGCCTGGCTGAGCGTCCAGCGCGGCGGCATCGGGTTCCTGGCGTCCGTGGTCATCGGCGTCGCCCTCGGAACGGCGATGGCGACCCTCCCGCTCCTGCGTCGCGCCCTCGGACCTCTGGTGACAGGGCTTCAGTCGCTGCCGTCGATCGCCTGGGTGCCGGCCGCGATCATCTGGTTCCAGCTGAGCAACGCCGCGATCTTCACGGTGGTGCTGCTGGGCGCCGTGCCCTCGATCGTCAACGGCCTGCTGGCGGGGGTGGACCAGGTCCCGCCGCTGTACCTGCGGGTGGGGCGGGTCCTGGGCGCGTCCGGGTGGACCCGCATCCGGCACGTCCTGCTGCCCGCCGCACTGCCCGGGTTCCTGGGCGGGCTCAAGCAGGGCTGGGCGTTCGCGTGGCGCTCGCTCATGGCCGCCGAGCTCATCACCAACACCCCGCGCCTTGGCGCCGGCCTCGGCCAGCTGCTCAACCTGGGCCGCGACACCAGCGACATGTCCCTGGTCATCGCGGCGATCCTGGTGATCTTCGCGGTGGGCATCCTCATCGAGCTGGCCGTGTTCACCCCGCTGGAACGGCGCATCCTGCACGCCCGGGGCCTGACCGGCCTGAGCGGAGGCTGACCGATGCCCACCAACGACGAGACGAACGCCCACAGGCGCCCGGTGATGCTGGACCTGCGCGGCCGCGACGTCCTGGTCGTCGGCGGCGGGCCTGTCGCCGCCCGCCGCGCCGCGTCGCTCGTGCAGGACGGCGCGAGCGTGCGGGTCGTCGCCCCCGAGCTGTGCGAGGACCTCGCCGCCCAGGCGGCGAGCGGCGCCGTGCGCCACGAGCGCCGCGACTACCAGCCCGGGGACGTCGCCGGCGCCTGGCTCGTGCACACGGCCACCGGTGATCGCCGCACCGACGACGCCGTCGCCGCCGAGGCCGAGACGGCGCGCGTCTGGTGCGTCCACGCCGGCGACGCCGCCCGCGCGACGGCGTGGACCCCGGCCGTCGCCCGGGCGGGCGACGTCACGGTGGCCGTCAGCGCCGGCGGCGATCCCCGGCGCGCCGCAGCCCTGCGCTCGGCCATCTCGACGCTCCTCGACGCGGGCGAGCTGCCCCTGCGGCGCCACCGCCCCGGCGCCGGGCACGTGGCGCTGGTCGGTGGCGGGCCCGGCGCCCCCGACCTGATCACGGTCCGAGGACGGCGCCTGCTCGCCGAGGCCGACGTCGTCGTCACCGACCGCCTGGGACCCCGACAGCTTCTCGAGGGCCTCGCGCACGGCGTCGAGGTCATCGAGGCGGGCAAGGCGCCCCACGCGCACACCCTCACGCAGGCGCAGATCAACGACCTGCTCGTCGAGCGCGCCACCGCCGGCCAGCGCGTCGTGCGCCTCAAGGGCGGCGACCCCTATCTGCTCGGCCGGGGCGGCGAGGAGGCGCTCGCCTGCCGGGCCGCCGGGATCGACGTCGAGGTCGTCCCCGGCGTCACCAGCGCCTTCGCCGTGCCCGCGGCAGCCGGGATCCCGGTGACCCATCGGGGCCTCGCCCGCCAGGTGACGGTGGCCTCAGCGCACGACGGCGCCACCGACTGGGCGACTCTCGCGCGAGTCGAGGGCACCCTGGTCCTGCTGATGGCGGTCGCCGACCTCGCCGCGCGGACGGCAGCCCTGATCGCGCACGGGCGGTCCCCGCAGACACCCGTCGCGATCGTGGAGCGCGGGACCCTGCCCGAGCAACGGACCACCGTGGGCGTCCTGGCCGACATCGCCGAGAAGGCCGTCGCCCGCGGAGTCACCTCGCCCGCGGTCGTCGTCGTCGGGGAGGTCGTCACGATCGCCGCCGAGCTCGGGGACGCCGCCGAGCGTGGGGGCCACCTCGCGGGCCACGGCGGCGCCGACAGCCCCGCTGCCGACCCACGGCCGCGCCGCTAGCCTGGCCCGATGCCCGTGCCCACCCTCGACGTCCTGCTGCCGGTCGAGCGCGCGGGCCAACGCATCTCCCCGCACGACGACGCGGCGCTCAGCGCCCTCTACGAGCACCCCGACCCCGGGGCCGGCGGAGGCCCCTATGTGCGCGCCAACATGATCAGCACCCTCGACGGCGCCGCCACCGGCGCCGACCGCGTCTCCGGCTCGATCAACAACCCCGCCGACCACCGCGCCTTCGAGGCCCAGCGTGGATGGGCCGACGTCGTCCTGATCGGCGCCGGCACCGCGCGCGCCGAGGGGTACCTCGCGCTCGCGGTCCCCGCCTCCTCGAGCGATGCCCGGGCCGCCCGCGGCCAGCTCCCCGGGCTCGAGCTGGCCGTGGTGTCCGCCAACGGCGCGCTGCCCGCGGAGCTGCTCGACGGGCCGCGGCCGCCTCTGGTGGTCACCATCTCCGACCGGCCCGACCTCGACGGCCTGCGGGGCCGCATCGGCCCGGACAGGGTGCTGGTCGCCGGGACGGGGGCGGTCGACCTCCATCAGGCGATCGCAGGTCTCGCGCGCCGCGGGCTGCGCCGCGTGCTGGCGGAGGGAGGGCCACGCCTGCTCGCCCAGTTGGTCGCCCGCGGCCTGGTCGACGAGCTGTGCCTGACCACCAGCCCGATGCTGGTCGCCGGGAGCGGGCCCCGGGTGCTGGACTCCGAACGCTGGATCACCCCGGCGGTCGAGGCCCGTCCCGTGCACCTGCTGCACAGCGGCGGCGTGCTGCTGGGGCGGTGGCTGCTGAGCGGGCCAGAGGACCCGCTACTAGGCTCGCAGCCGTGATAGACACCGTGCTGGTCCTGACCGAGGACTCCCTGGCCCCCGTCGACGTCGCCCACATCCTGCAGCTGCACAACGACGAGCAGTTCGCCTACCGGGTGCTCGTGCCCGCGGACACGGAGCGCAACATGCTGGTGTCCCTCGTGGACAACCTGAGCATGGGTGAGCTGCGTGACGCCCTGGACGTGGTGCTTGGCCGCGAGCCCTCGCCGACGCAGGCGAAGGCCACGGCAGCCGAGCAGCTCGCCTCCAGCCTGGCCGCGTTCGCCGACGCCGGCCGCGACGCCACCGGCGCCGTCGTCGAGGACGATCCGCTCCCGGCGCTGCGGGCCGCGGTGGAGGCGGGCGGCGTCCGGGAGATCGTCGTCGTCACCTACCCGCACGCGCTGGAGGACACGTTCCGCCGCGACTGGGCGTCCCGGGCGCGCGAGGAGCTGAAGGTGCCGGTGCTGCACATGTACTCGGGGACCAGCGAGATCGTGGACTGAGCGTCCGGCAACCGCAGACCCCACCGGATGGGCCCACCCACAATGTTCGACTTCCCAACCCCCCGAGCCTGCCAGGTCCAGAGGACGAGGGGATCCGAGCCGCCCCGGGTTGCGCACACGGGCCGGCCAACCGTGCGGCCACGTCGCTCGAACTACCCGCGCGACATGAGGCACGAGCCCGAGCCCCTATCCCGCGCTGGCCGTCACGGTGACGACGGTGCTGCCCTCGGCAGGCAAGGCGAAGTCGGACCTCTCTGAGTCGGGGAGTTCCACCGTGGTTCCCACACGCACCGAGACAACGATCTCGCCGCTGGAGCCGACCAAGGTGATGGGGTCGCGCGAGGACCGCGCCTTGAGCCCGTACTGGCGGCCGTATGCCTGAGTCCAGGCACTGACCGCCTCTTCTGGTGTGCCGGCAACTTGGTACGCGATATCGACGAACGCGTGCGAGTCCGGGAGCCCGAGACCCCATTGGGACTGCTGCTCACGGCGGCCGAGCTCCGCCGCGGGGACGGGCGCGACGAGGATCGCCTCGGTGCGCACCTCGTCCAGCCGCGGGCCCGGCCCCCCGGTCAACAGTTCGGCGCCCCCCGCAACGGCGCCGACAACAAGGAGCGCCACCACGGTGATCCGCACCCGGCTCCACGTCTGACGACGTGAAGGCGGGCTACTCACGGGACACCCGGTGTCGTTCGCACGAGCGCCACCGAGCCGCTTGCCGCGAGGCACCCGGCATCGACGCGCATGTTGAGAGCCACGGGACCGTTGAGCGACACGCGTGCGGCTGCGGCGATCTGCACGTCGATCTCAGGGTCGGCAACCAGGCCGTTGCGCACGTCCACCGACGGGGCCCCAGTGCACTGGGCGGAGCCCGCGGGGCTAAGAACCCGCAGGACGTGGCTCTGGCCGTCGAGCGACATGACCCGCAGCCCATTGATGACAGAGAGCTGATCGGTGTAAATGACCAGGTCGGCACCGAGGGCGAGCGTCATGCCCTGGAGTGTGACGCCGTCCGCACAACCGCTCGCGCCATGCCGGGTGTCGATGAGCGTCGCGTCGGTGACGACGACCTCCGCGCTGTTGACCGATGCGGCCCAAGGGGCCATGACACACCCCGGGCTCGAACTCAGCCCGGGGGACCACGCGGGCGCGGCGTTCGCGGTAGCCGTCTGGTTCATCCACTGACGCCACGTCAGTTGCCCGAAGCTCGACCACGCGGGGTCCTCAGGGCTGGGGATGATGGAGGCTGCCGGCAGCGTGGGGGCGTCCACAGTGGCAGCCTCCACAATCTCTCCTCCCACAACCTTCGCGTCCTGCAGGTCGGCGAGCGAGCGGGAGTCGATCGATCTGACCGATCCACCTGAGGTGATGGCGCCGGTGATGGTGACCGTTGACTGCAGCCTCACGTCGCCGACAGCGATGATGTCGCCGCCCACTGATGCGCGCGAGTCCATCACGAC
The DNA here is from genome assembly GCF_024508335.1 of Cellulomonas chengniuliangii. NCBI lineage: Bacteria > Bacillati > Actinomycetota > Actinomycetes > Micrococcales > Cellulomonadaceae > Cellulomonas > Cellulomonas chengniuliangii. The sequence goes on from NZ_CP101988.1 coordinate 1,854,549, forward strand.
TGCGCCTCCCGCGTGGACGTCACCCTCGATGCGGCACTCGTTGGTCATCCGAACGTCACCGGCCGCGATCACGCTTCCGCTGATGTGGACCTCGGAGTCGCAGGCGAAGTCCTGCTCCGTCACGACATCGCCGCGCGCCCCAGTGGTTCGGAACTGGTTGGTCAACGTCAGAGATCTCGCCGTGCGGACGGTCGGGTTAGCGTCCTCGCCGGGCTCGCCGGGCTCGCCGGGCTCTGCCAAGTCGTAGCTCGCAGGGCGGGCCAGGGCCTCCTCATCAAGTTCCTCGGCGTTGACAATGGCCAGATCGCTGACGGTGTACGTCCCCGCCGCGAGGCCCGTGGCGTTGAAGCTCACCGCCACGTCCGAGGTGCCGGCCGGAAGCTCGACGTCGACGGATTCCACGTCGAGTGACTGCCCGTCAGGCCCTGTGAGCGTCCCGGCGACCCGGTAGACCCCGGGACGCACAACGCTGGCGCTGGCGCTGGCGCTGGCGCTGGCGACGAGGGTCATGGCCCCCCGGTCCAGCTCGAGCCTCGTGCGGTACAGGCCCAGCTGGTCGACCGGCAAGGAGCTGACCGGGTACGCGCCGGCTGTGCCGAGGTTGTCCATGACCGCCACACGCGCCCGACCGTCCGAGGTGCGCGTCATCACACCATGGGTCAACGTGTACGGGCCGTCCACACCGCCAGCGAGGAGCGCGGCAAGCGGCGCCTGGAGGGTCATCACGCCGGCGCCCTGGTCCAACGTCGCAGCGCCCGGGGCACTGAATGCCAGACCGTCACCGGTCGTGAAGTCGACGGCGAGCTCGTAGTCACCGGGCTGGTCCACCTCGACTGCGATGTCGACGACCAGCGCGTCAACGTCGCCGTCGCCATTGGTGTCGGCCAGCCGGTCGCCGGTGGCGCCGAGGATGCGTGCCGACTCGTCCGCGGCGATCCGAGGTCGCACAGAAGGTCCGCGCCGGCGGCGGGGACTGGTCCGTCGCCTCCGCCCTGCTCGCCAGCTACGGCCTGTCCCCCCTCGACGCAACCGCCCAGGACGGCGAGACCGCAGCCGCGCTGTGGCAGCGCGGATCCGGACTCTCGCTCGCAGACCGCTTCTGCCTCGCGCTCGCCACCCGGCTCGACGTCGTCGCCCTGACAGCCGACACCGCCTGGGGCACATCCGAACGGGTGCGGCAGATTCGCTGAACGATTGTCGAGCCATCCCCAAACTCCCCTCGGCGAGGGCCGACCAGCTCCATGATGACGATCATCTCGCCCTACTAGAAGCACTCCCTGTGGGCTTCGCGCCAACACAGCGCCACCACCTGAGCCACGCCACCCCGCTGGACACGTGTTTCGACGCCCTGTTCCCTCCCGTGGAGCCCTGATGACCAAGTACGAGCTGGAACCCGACGTCCCCGGCGGCTTCGGGGAAGCCACGGTCCTCGACATGGCTTCCTCCCCGCCGAGCGTTCAGGAGCCTGGACTTCATATTCGACGGGTTCGGCGACGACCTCGTGACCAGCGACCCGGTGTTCCTCGTCACCGACCGGCTGCGGACCGCGCTCGAAGCCGCACAGGTCACCGGCTTCCAGTTCGACCACGTGGACGTCAGCACCTCCGAGGAGTTCGACGCGTTTTTCCCCGGAGTGGAGCTGCCACCCTGGCACGATGCGCATCACCGGCGCGCCCGGACGTGACGACGCCTGGTCAGCGCGCCAACGCACGCTGACGGCCTCCCAGCGGTTCATGGACATCCTCGCCGGGTTCAACCTGACGGGGTGCACCATCACCCCCGACCCGCGCTGACACGCCCGCGCGCACTGCGCCGCCAACTGGATGCCGCCCACCGTGGAGCCAGACTGCCTCCCACACCCCCCATGGAGCCCCGATGACCGCGTACGAGCTCGAGCCTGAAGTCCCGGGCAGATATGGGGACGCCACCGTCTTCGACACGACCTTCTACCCGCCGCTCGTCACACGCCTGGACTTCATCTTCGACGGGTGGATGGGCGACGACCTGGTGAGGAGCTACCCGGTCTACCTCGTCACCGACCGGCTGCGTACCGCATTGGAAGCCGCGGAGATCACCGGGATCAACTTCGACCACGTGGACGTCACCACCTCCGACGAGTTCAACGAGGACTTCCCCGACACCGAGCTGCCGACTTGGCACTGGCTGCGAGTGCCAGGCTTCGCCGGGCACGATGACGCCTGGACCGGACTCCAGGGCAGGCTCACCGTCTCCCAGCGGTTCATGGACGTCCTCACCGGCTTCAACCTGACGATGTGCAGCATCACCCCGACCCACGCTGACACGCCCGCGCACACCGCGCCGGCAGCAGCCCCGCAAGTCGAGATGAAGGGCAGGGGCACAGGGCACTACCTGGCCAACCGCGGCGTCCAAGCCTCGACCATGGCCGGCGTGACCATCGCATCCCTCGCCATCGTCGCGGACGAGCACCGGCCCGCGTGGGTCGCGCTGCTCATCGCCTGGGCTGTGGCGAGCGCGGTGGCGGTGACTCGAGCACGGCGACGAGCTGACCGCCCCTGACCGCAAGACCTCGGCGCACCGCGGCAGGGCGCCCCCAGCCGCCGACCGGACGTCACCCCCGACCCGAGCTGACACTCCCGCGCGAGGGGGACTCGTCCCGTCGGCTCGCTGGCGACACGTGAGAAGGGCCGAGTCGCGATGGCGGCCCGGCCCTTCTCCTGTGGTGCGGCGCCCGTGGGGGCGTCTGGGTGTCAGAACCCGGTGCCCGTGACCTCCGGGTAGTACCGGCGGAACTTGCGCACCTGGTTGATCAGCGCGGCGGCGACGTAGGCGAGCCGCCGGGGGGACCCGTCCTTGGCGTAGCGCAGCGGGTGCGCGACCTTGCCAGCCCGGATGAGGCCCTGCACCTGGGACCGCAGCGCCGGGTCGAGCACGTACTTCAGCAGCAGGCTGTTCGGCAGGATCGAGTACAGCACCTGCTCGTCGACCACCACGGGCTCAACGGCGCGGCCCTCGACGCGGTCCGCCACGAGGAACCGCATGGGGTTGGCGCCCGCCGCGGTCACGTAGTAGTTGTTGCGCCCGATCCGCGGGTTGACCTCGAAGAAGCGGTACGAGCCGTCGCGCGGGTCGACCTTTACGTCGAAGTTCGCGAAGCCGACGTACCCGGTGGACTTCAGGAAGTGGCGCGCCTGGTCGAGCATCGGCTCGATCCGGGTGGTGACCATCGCCGCGGGGTTTCCGAGCCCGGACGGCGTGTGCTCCTCGAGCAGCACGTGCGCCGAGCAGAGGAGGGTCGTGGCCCCACGGCTGTCGACGTACGCGGTGATCGAGCGCATCTGCGTGTCGTCGCCCGGGATCAGCTCCTGGACGACGAACCGGCCCCGGAACCCGGTGCCACGCAGCGAGGCCCACAGCTCGTCCAGCTCGCCGGGGGTCTGGATCTCGAAGACCTTCTTCTTGCCGGCGAACTCGACGTCCTGGTAGTCGGCGCTGCTCGCGGCCTTCGCGATGAGCGGGTAGGAGATGTCAACGGGCACGGGGGCCCACTCCTCCTCCCCCGCCTGCGCGAAGTCCTGGACGATCGTGCGCGGGACGCTGATGCCGAGGTCCTGGCAGATCTCCGCGAACGTGGCCTTGTCGGAGATCCGCTCGAGCAGGTCCTCGGAGAGGAACGGCACGACGTAGTGCGGCTCGAGCTCGGCCCGGTGCTGCACCACGACGCGGACCAGCCAGTCGGAGTTGGCCATGAGCACCAGGCGCTTGCCCGGCAGCTCGGCCGCGAGGCTGACCAGCCGGTCCACGAGCTGCCTCGGGTCGTGCCCGTCCTCGACGAGGACGTTGTCGATGATCTGCGAGTGGGCGACGGGGCCGAGCGCGGCGCCGCTCACCACGACGGAGCGCACGCCATAGGCCTCGTGAAAGGACCGCGCCAGCGCGTAGACACCGATGTCGGCGCCCAGGATGACGGGCTGGATCTGCTCGCTCACGCGTCGTGCTCGGCGCGGTCGCCGGACCACTCGGTGTGGAACGTGCCGTGCTTGTCGGTGCGCCGGTAGGTGTGCGCGCCGAAGAAGTCGCGCTGCGCCTGGATCAGCGAAGCGGGCAGCCGCTCGGCGCGGACCCCGTCGTAGTAGGCGAGCGAGGACGAGAACGCGGGCGTCGGCACGCCGGCCAGCGCTGCCTGGGACACCACGCGGCGCCAGGCGGCCACGCCGTTGCCCACCGCGCCCGCGAAGTACTCGTCGGCCAGCAGCAGCGGCAGCTCGGCCTCACGCTCGTACGCCTCGGTGATGCGGTTGAGGAACCGGGCGCGGATGATGCAGCCGCCCCGCCAGATGCGGGCCATGGCGCCGCGGTCGATGTCCCAGCCGAACTCGGCGCTGGCCGCGGCGATCTGGTCGAAGCCCTGCGAGTACGCGACGACCTTGGACGCGTAGAGCGCCAGCCGGACGTCCTCGATGAACGCGTCGCGGTCGGCGACCTCGAAGGGCGTGGTCTCGGCGGGCAGGACGCCCACCGCGGCGGTCCGCTGCGGGACCGAGCCGGAGAGCGCGCGCGCGAACGTGGCCTCGGCGATTCCGGTGATCGGCACGCCCAGGTCGAGGGCGTTCTGCACGGTCCAGCGGCCGGTGCCCTTCTGCTCGGCCTGGTCGAGCACGATGTCGACGAACGCCTGGCCGGTCTCGGCGTCGACGTGGCTGAGCACGTCGGCGGTGATCTCGATGAGGAAGGACTCGAGGTCGCCCTCGTTCCAGGTGCGGAAGATGTCGCCGATCTCGGCAGCGGAGGCGCCCAGCCCCTGCTTGAGCAGGTCGTAGGCCTCGGCGATGAGCTGCATGTCGGCGTACTCGATGCCGTTGTGCACCATCTTGACGAAGTGGCCGGCGCCGTCGGGGCCCACGTACGTGCAGCAGGGCGTGCCGTCGACCTTGGCGGAGATGTCCTCGAGGATCGGGCCGAGCACCTCGTAGGAGTCGCGCGAGCCCCCGGGCATGATGGAGGGGCCGAGCAGCGCGCCCTCCTCGCCGCCCGAGACGCCTGTGCCGACGAAGTGCAGGCCGTGGGCCTTGAGCTCCGCCTCACGGCGGCGCGTGTCCGGGAAGTGGGCGTTGCCGGCGTCGATGACGATGTCGCCCTCGTCGAGGAGCGGGACCAGCTCGGAGATGACGGCGTCGGTGGGGCCGCCCGCCTTGACCATGATGACGACCTTGCGGGGCCGCTCCAGGGAGGCGACGAAGTCGGCCATCGACTCCGACGGCACGAAGGCGCCCTCGTCGCCGTTCTCCTCGATCAGCGACCGGGTCTTCGCGTACGACCGGTTGTGCACGGCGACCGTGTAGCCGTGCCGCGCGAAGTTCCGCGCGAGGTTGCGCCCCATCACTGCCAGCCCGGTGACGCCGATCTGGGCCGTTCCTGCGGGGGCGGTTCCTGCTGCCGTCATGCGCGGTTGCTCCACTTCGTCGCCTGCCGCCCGGCGGGTTCGGGCAGCGCGTTGGGGGTTTTTCTTGCCGGACGCCAGCCTAGCCGCGCACATGCGCGCACTGTGCGGCGTGCCGTACCGCAAGACCGCCTGGGTCCGCCCGTACGCTCGCAGACGTGATCCCCCCTGGTCCGGACGGCGCCCCTGTCGAGTTCGTCCGAGCGCTGAGGTCGTTGCGCGGCGTGCGGATGCGGCCCGAGATCGCGCTCGAGGAGGTCCCCGGCCCCTCGCGCATCGCGCCGTTCAGCGCGGCGCTGACGGCCGAGGTCCGCTCGGCGCGACGCGACCCCGACGCCGCCGAGCTCGCCTCGGGCCGCTTCGTGGTGCTGCACGACCCGGACGGCCAGGTGGCGTGGGACGGCCGATTCCGGCTCGTGACCCTGGTGCGCGCGTCCCTCGAGGCGGAGGTCGGCGCGGACCCGATGCTCGCCGACGTCGCCTGGAGCTGGTTCAACGAGTCCTTCACAGGTGTGGGCGCCAACCCGCACGCTGCGGGCGGCACGGTGACGCGAGTGCACTCCCAGAGCTTCGGCGCCCTCGAAGGGCGCCCCGACCAGGTGGACCTCGAGCTGCGCTTCAGCTGGACCGCGCTGGAGGACGACCTGGCCCCACACCTGCGCGCCTGGAGCGTGCTGCTCTGCACGACGGCAGGACTCCCCCCGCTGCCCGCGGGCGTGGTGCCCCTGCCCCGTCGTCGCTGACCGTCCGCGACACCGGGCAGGCTCCCGGTCGCATGTGCGTGCACCGCCGTGACGGGACGCTGTGACGACCTGCCCCTGGCGGCTCAAGATCCACGCCCGCGCTGCCGATGGCTGGGATACGTACCGAACCCGTCGCCAGGAGAACCACGTGAGCATCGAGCCGTTGCGCAGGAGCGCGACCGTCGTGCGCGGAGCGCCGCCTGTCGCGCGCCGGTCGCCCTTGGCTGCGCCCGAGCCGCCCCCGGGCCGCCGCGGGATCGGTCAGATGTGCGTGGTCGTCACCGACCTCGCGGACGGCGACGGCCAGATCCTGGTGCGCAACGTGCGCCGTCGGGGATCGGGCCGGGTGATCCTGCTCGCACGGCGCGCGGCGCGACGCGAGCTGGTCGGCCTGCTGGCCGGGGGCTTGCGCGGGGCGGTCGCCGGTGAGGCGCACCCGTCGGTGCCGCAGTCCGTCCCCGCCGCGGTGGCTCCTGTCCGAGCCGACCTGACGGCCCGGGAGCTCGGTGTCCTGGCCCTGGTCGCGGACGGGTGCAGCAACCGCCGGATCGGCGAGCTGCTGGGCTTGTCGGCGTTGACCGTGAAGAGCCACCTGGCCCGCATCTCGCGCAAGCTCGGCACGGGTGATCGCGCCGCGCTGGTCGCCCTCGCCATCCGCTCGGGCCTGATCCCCTGATCCCCTGACGCACGACGCGCATCGCCCGGATCACGCGTCCACGCGCAGGCCATGCGCGGCGTGCGCACCGCGACCGGCTGGAGCGCCTACGGTGGAGGTCATGCTCCCCGATCCACCGGGCGCCGACGGCGCCACGCACGACCCCGAACAGCCCGACCTGCCTGAGGACCCCCTCCCCGCCTTGACGGTGAGTGATGACGTGCCGGCCGCCCTCGAGGTGGTCCCGTTGACCGAGCCGGCCGACGGGGTCCCTCCTGTGGTCGACACACCGGAGGGGTTGGCGCGTGTCGTCGAGGCCTTCGGCGCTGGGACCGGGCCTGTCGCGGTGGACGCGGAACGGGCCTCGGGATACCGCTACGGCCAGCGAACGTACCTGGTGCAACTGCGCCGGGAGGGCGCCGGGACAGCGCTGATCGACCCGATCGCCCTGCCCGACCTGTCGTCGCTGTCGGAGGCCCTCGTCGGGGTGGAGTGGGTGCTGCACGCCGCGTCCCAGGACCTGCCCGGGCTGGCTGAGCAGGGCCTCCGCCCCTCGCGCGTCTTCGACACCGAGCTGGGCGCCCGGCTGCTGGGCCTCGAGCGGGTCGGCCTGGCGGCTGTCGTCGCCGAGCTGTTGGGGCTGGGCCTGGCGAAGGAGCACTCGGCGGTCGACTGGTCGACCCGCCCGCTACCCGAGCAGTGGCTGCGCTACGCCGCGCTGGACGTCGAGGTGCTCGTCGAGCTGCGCGAGATCCTCGCGGAACGGCTGGCCGTGGCCGGCAAGGCCGAGTGGGCCGCCCAGGAGTTCGAGGCCGTGCGCCTCGCGCCGCCGCCGGCCCCGAGGGTCGAGCCGTGGCGCCGTGTCTCCGGCCTGCACGCCATCCGCGACGCGCGACGGCTCGCGGTCGTCCGGGAGCTCTGGCTGACTCGTGACGAGAACGCCCGCCAGCGCGACATCTCGCCGGGGCGCGTGCTCCCCGACCACGCGATCGTGGCGGCCGCCCAGGCGCTTCCCCGCTCCGTGCCGCAGCTCGTCGCCCTGCCGGCGTTCTCCGGCAAGGGCACCCGCCGACGGGCGACGCTGTGGCAGCACGCGATCGACCGCGGCCTGGCCCTCCCGGACGCCGAGCTGCCCTCGGTGCGCGGCCCCAAGTCCGACGGCCCGCCGCCGCCTCGCGCGTGGGCGGACCGCGACCCGGAGGCCGCCGCACGGCTGGCCGTCGCGCGCGATACTGTCGGCGAGCTGTCCCAGGAGCACTCGGTGCCCACCGAGAACCTGCTGCAGCCCGATCTGCTGCGCCGGCTGTGCTGGACGCCGCCGAGCCGCTTGGACGAGCAGTCGATCGCGGAGTTCCTGGCCGCGGGCGGGGCCCGGGAGTGGCAGGTGTCGCTGGTGGCGCCGCGGCTCGCGGCGGCTTTCGCGGAGGCCGCGGACTGAACTTCGCCCAGCCCCGAGTTACTCGCGAGTAACTTGGGGCTGGTGCGGGACCTTCGTCCCGGGTACCTTCAGGATTCGGCGTGTCTGACCAGACCGCCGCCCGGACACCGACGTCCCCGCCTGGAGGTTCGATGCCTAGCGCATCCGCCCGTGCCGTCCGCCCTGTCGTCTTCGTCGAAGGCGTTCGCACGCCGTTCGGGCGAGCGCGGGACGACGGGCTCTACGCCCACACCCGTGCCGACGACCTCGCCGTCAAGACGATCCGCGAGATCCTCCGCCGCCATCCCGAACTGCCTCCCGAGCGGGTCGACGAGGTGGCCATCGCCGCCACGACCCAGCAGGGCGACCAGGGCCTGACCCTCGGGCGGACCGTCGCCATGCTGGCCGGCCTGCCCCGGACCGTTCCCGGGTACGCGATCGACCGCATGTGCGCCGGCGCCATGACCGCGGTGACGTCGACAGCCGCCGCGATCGGCTTCGGCGCCCAAGACGTCGCGATCGCCGGCGGCGTGGAGCACATGGGCCGGCACCCGATGGGGTTCGAGGCCGACCCCAACCCCCGCTTCCTGTCCGAGCGGCTGGTCAGCACGGACGCGCTGAACATGGGGGTGACGGCCGAGAACCTCCACGACCGTTTCCCGGCGCTGACGCGCGAGCGGGCCGACGCGTACGGGGTGGCCAGCCAGGCCAAGTACGCGGCGGCGCTCGCCGCGGGCAAGGTCACGCCCGACCTCGTCTACGTGGCCCTGCGCGACCCGGAGAAGGGCTGGGGGCTCGCGACCGCTGACGAGCCGCCCCGCCCGGGCACCACCATCGAGGACATCGAGGGCCTCAAGACCCCGTTCCGCGCCGGAGGCCGTGTGTCGGCCGGCACGTCCGCCCCACTGACCGACGGCGCGGCCTCGTGCCTGCTGGCGGCCGAGGAGACCGCGGTCGAGCTCGGCATGCCCGTCCGGATGCGCATGGTGACGTTCGCCTACGCCGGCGTCGAGCCGGAGGTCATGGGCATCGGCCCCGTTCCCGCGACCCGCAAGGCGCTTGAGCGCTCTGGGCTGACCATCGACGACATCGGGCTGTTCGAGGTCAACGAGGCGTTCGCCGTGCAGGTCCTGGCGTTCCTCGACGCGTTCGACATCAAAGACGACGACCCGCGCGTGAACCCCTACGGCGGCGCCATCGCGGTGGGCCACCCGCTGGCCTCGTCTGGGGTGCGACTGATGACCCAGCTCGCCCGGCAGTTCGCCGAGCGCCCTGACGTCCGCTACGGCCTGACCACGATGTGCGTGGGCCTCGGCCAGGGCGGCACGGTGATCTGGGAGAACCCGCACCACCCCGACTACCAGCCCTCCGCCACGACGACCGACGGGAGCGACCGATGACCGCCACCACCGCCGGGCCGCGCCCGGAGCGCGTTTCCCACGCCCTCGTCCGGGACGTCCCGCTCCCGGGCGGCGCGGGCACGCTCGCGCTGGTCACGGTCGACAACGGGCTCGACCACACCAAGCCGACCACCTTGGGCCCCCTGGGTCTGACCGAGCTGCACGGCGTGCTGTCCACGCTGCGCCAGCGAGCCGCCGACGGCGAGATCGTCGCCGTGGGGGTCACTGGGAAGCCGTACTACCTGGCCGCCGGGGCCGATCTGACGGCGGTCAGCCACCTCACGGACGAGTCGGGCGCTCGGCGCATCGCCGAGCTGGGCCACGAGACCTACCGGATGCTGGGCGAGATGGCCGTGCCGACGTTCGCGTACGTCAACGGCGTGGCCCTGGGCGGCGGGTTCGAGCTCGCGCTCAACTGCACCTACCGCACCGTCGCCGGGGACGTCACGGCGCTGGCGCTCCCGGAGGCCTTCCTGGGCCTGGTGCCCGGCTGGGGCGGCTGCTACCTGCTGCCGCAGCTCGTGGGCGTCCGCGGCGCGCTCGAGATGATCCTCACGCGCCCCCTCGCGAACAACCGGATGACCAAGGCCGCCGAGGCGGTGCGCCTGGGCCTGATGGACGCGATGTTCGATCCCGCTGACTTCCTCGAGCAGTCGCTGGCCTGGACGGCGGACGTCCTCGCTGGCCGGGTGGTCGTCGAGCGTCGGGAGATCGAGGGCGCCGACGAGTGGGCGGCCGTGGTCGCGGGCGCCCGCCACCAGCTCGACCAGCGCCTGCATGGCGCCCGCCAGGCGCCGTACCGGGCGCTGGACCTGGTCGCCGCGGCACGGGACGCCGACCGGGACGCGGCGTTCGCCGCCGAGGACGACGCGCTGACCGACCTGATCATGTCCGACGAGCTGCGCGCCGGCCTGTACGCGTTCGACCTGACCACCCGCAAGTCCCGCAAGCCCGCCGGGGCGCCCGACGCCGCCCTCGCGCGGCCCGTGCGCACCGTGGGGATCGTGGGCGCAGGCCTGATGGCCGGGCAGCTGGCCGTGCTCATCGCACGCCGACTGAAGGTGCCCGTGGTGATGCGGGAGGTCGACGACGAGCGTGTCGCCGCCGGGCTGGCGGGCATCCGCTCGATGGTCGAGTCTCAGGCCGCGAAGGGCCGGATCCGGCCTGACGAGGCCAACCGGGTGCTCGCGTCCATCTCGGTGAGCACCGACCTCGGCACGCTGGCGGGCGCCGACCTGGTGATCGAGGCTGTCACCGAGGTGATGGCGCTCAAGCAGCGCGTCTTCGCGGAGCTCGAGGACGTCATCGCCCCGGACGCGGTCCTCGCGACCAACACCTCGGCGTTGTCGGTCACCGAGATGTCCGCCCATCTGCGCCACCCGGAGCGGGTGGTCGGCATCCACTTCTTCAACCCGGTGGCCCAGATGCCCCTGATCGAGGTGGTGCGCACGGAGGCGTCGGACGACGCCGCCGTCGCGACCGCGTTCGCGCTGGCGAAGAACCTCGGCAAGACGGCTGTCGGCGTCGCCGACCGGCCGGGCTTCGTGGTGAACCGCTTGCTTCTGCGGATGCTCGCCGAGGTGGCCGCCGCGGTCGAGGGCGGCACGCCGGTGCAGGTGGCCGACGCGGCGCTGCGGCCGCTCGGGCTCCCGATGGGATCGTTCGCGCTGATCCAGCTGGTGGGACTGCCCGTGGCGCTGCACGTGCTGAGCTCGCTGCACGAGGACCTGGGCGACCGCTACCCGCTCTCCCCCGGCCTGGAGCGCCTGGCCGCCGAGAAGCGGCGTGTGGTGCCCGAGCCGGACGGCCAGGGCGCCGAGCTCGAGGTGGACCCGGCGATCCAGGACGCGTTCGAGGCCTCCGGCGACGAGTCGCCGCTCGACGGGCCGGGAGTCCTGGACGCGGTGCTCGCCGGACTCACGGAGGAGATCGGGCTGATGCTCGACGAGGGCGTGGTCGCCGGGCCCGAGCAGATCGACCTGTGCATGATCCTGGGCGCCGGTTGGCCGTTCCACCTGGGCGGCATCACGCCGTACCTGGACCGCACCGGCTACTCCCAGAAGGTGCTGGGGCGCCGGCTCCTCGAGGACGGCGTGGCGAACGTGCCAGGTCGGTGACCTCGGCGCGCTCCGCACCACCCAGGTGAACGAGAGCCGCGGCGCGTCAGACGCGCCGCGGCTCTCGTCGCGTGGGTCGGGGTGTGCGTGAGGCTCAGTACACCGTGAGCCCACGCTCGCGGAACTGGTCGCGGACGCGCGCGACGAGCTCGGGGCTCGGCGGCTGAGCGTCCTCGAGCTCGTAGCTCAGCCCGAGCGACTCCCACTTGTCGCGGCCCATCTGGTGGAACGGCAGCACCTCGACCCTGCTGACCGTGGAGAGCGTGGCGACGTAGTCCGCGACGGCGTCGACGTTCTCTGGGGCGTCGGTCAGGCCGGGGACCAGCACGAAGCGGACCCAGATCTCGGTGCCGCGGGCGGCGAGCCGGCGGCCGAAGTCGAGGGTGGGCTGCAGATCGCGGCCGGTGACCTTGCGGTACGTCTCGGGGATCCCCGACTTCACGTCGAGGAGGACGAGGTCGATGTCGTCGAGCATCTCGTCGGTGCAGTGCGCGCCCAGGTACCCGGAGGTGTCGAGGGCGGTGCGGATGCCCATCTCCTTGGCGCCGCGCAGCACACGGGCGACGAAGGCGGGCTGCATGAGCGGCTCGCCGCCGGAGATGGTGAGCCCGCCGCCCGTGACCTCGAAGATGGGCCGGTAGCGCGCGATCCGCGCGAGCAGCTCGTCGGCGGTGATCGGCTCCCCGCGGCGCATCTCCATGGTGTCGGGGTTGTGGCAGTAGAGGCAGCGCAGCGGGCAGCCGGAGAGGAACGTGGTGAGGCGGGTGCCGGGGCCGTCGACTGCGGTCACGAGCTCCCAGGAGTGCAGGGACCCGAGCTCGCCGGCGCGCATCTGGGCGAAACGCTCGGAGCGGCTCGCCTCGGAGCTGTCGAGGCCCGCGGTGCCGGCGGAGGAGCGGTGGTGCGAGCCGCCGATGACGGGGAGCCCGAGCTCGACGACCGGCGCGCCGCAGTCGGCGTCGCGCGGTGCGGTGCTGGTCGCGTTCATGGCGTGCTCCTCAGGCGGGACGAGGGCGGGCTGTGCGGGCCGCGGCGGGTGGAGCTGGGATCCACCCGCCGCGGCCCGGGTCGGTCAGAGGCTGCCGTGGAAGGTCCGCGAGAGCACGTCGAGCTGCTGCTCGCGCGTCAGGCGGGTGAAGTTCACGGCGTAGCCCGAGACACGGATGGTGAGCTGCGGGTAGTTCTCGGGGTGCTCCATGGCGTCCTCGAGCGTCTCGCGGTTCAGCACGTTGATGTTCACGTGGTAGCCGGAGGAGACGTTGTACCCGTCGAGCAGGCCGACCAGGTTGGCGATCTGCTCCTCACGCGTGCGGCCGAGGCCCGAGGGCACGACCGTGGACGTGAGCGAGATGCCGTCCATCGACTCGGAGTACGGCAGCTTGGCCACGGACAGCGCCGAGGCGAGCATGCCGTGGGTGTCGCGCCCGTTCATCGGGTTGGCGCCCGGGGCGAACGGCTCGCCGAGGCGGCGGCCGTCGGGGGTGTTCCCGGTGTTCTTCCCGTAGACGACGTTCGAGGTGATGGTCAGCACCGACTGCGTGTGGAGCGAGTCGCGGTAGGTCTTCTGCGCCCGGATCTTCTCCATGAACGACCGGACGATCGCCACGGCGATGTCGTCGGCGCGGTCGTCGTCGTTGCCGTACGTCGGGTAGTCGCCCTCGGTGGCGTAGTCGACGATCAGGCCGGTCTCGTCGCGGACGGGCCGCACGGTCGCGTACTTGATGGCCGACAGCGAGTCGGCCACGACCGACAGGCCGGCGATGCCGCACGCCATGGTCCGCAGGATGGCCTGGTCGTGCAGGGCCATCTCGAGGCGCTCGTAGGCGTACTTGTCGTGCATGTAGTGCACGCAGTTCAGCGCGTCGACGTAGGTCTCGGCGAGCCAGTCGAGCAGCGTGTCGAACTTGGCGCTGACGTCGTCGAAGTCGAGGACGTCGCCCTCGACGGGCGCGCTGACCGGGGCGACCTGCTTGCCGGTGATCTCGTCGCGGCCGCCGTTGATGGCGTACAGCAGCGACTTGGCCAGGTTGACGCGGGCGCCGAAGAACTGCATCTGCTTGCCGACGCGCATCGCGGAGACGCAGCACGCGATGGCCGCGTCGTCGCCCCACGCCTGGCGGATGAGCTCGTCGGACTCGTACTGGATGGCGGAGGTGTCGATGGAGACCTGCGCGCAGAACTTCTTGAAGCCCTCGGGCAGGCGGTTGCTCCACAGCACGGTCAGGTTCGGCTCGGGTGCCGGGCCCAGGTTGTACAGCGTCTGCAGGAACCGGAACGAGGTCTTCGTGACGAGCGGGCGCCCGTCCTCGCCGAGGCCGCCGATCGACTCGGTGACCCACGTCGGGTCGCCGGAGAAGAGCGCGTCGTACTCGGGGGTCCGCAGGAAGCGCACGATGCGGAGCTTGATGACGAGGTCGTCGATGAGCTCCTGCGCCTGCTCCTCGGTGATCCGGCCCTCGGCCAGGTCACGCTGCAGGTAGACGTCGAGGAAGGTCGAGGTGCGGCCGAGGGACATGGCCGCGCCGTTCTGCTCCTTCACGGCGCCCAGGTAGGCGAAGTAGAGCCACTGCACGGCCTCGCGGGCGGTGGTCGCCGGTCCGGAGATGTCGTACCCGTAGGAGGCGGCCATGGCCTTGAGCTCCTGCAGGGCGCGGATCTGCTCGGAGTTCTCCTCGCGGTCGCGGATGACGTCCTCGGTCGACCGGTCCATGTCGAGCGCGGCACGCTCGAGCTTCTTGGCCTGGACCAGCGCGTCGATGCCGTACAGCGCGACACGGCGGTAGTCGCCGATGATGCGGCCGCGGCCGTAGGCGTCGGGCAGGCCGGTGATGATGTGCGACGAGCGCGCGGCGCGGACGTTCGGCGGGTACACGTCGAAGACACCCTGGTTGTGGGTCTTGCGGTACTCGGTGAAGATCTTCTTGACGTTCTCGTCGGGCTCGTAGCCGTAGGTCTTGAGCGAGGTCTCGACCATCCGCCATCCGCCGTTGGGGATGATGGCGCGCTTGAGCGGGGCGTCGGTCTGCAGGCCGACGATGAGCTCGTTCGCCTGGTCGATGTAGCCGGGGGCGTGGGAGGTGATCGTCGACGGGGTCTTCGCGTCGACGTCGTAGATGCCGCGCTCGCGCTCCTCCGGGAACATCTTGGTCAGGGCGGTCCACACACCAGTGGTGCGCTCGGTGGGGCCCGCGAGGAACGAGGCGTCACCCGTGTACGGGGTGTAGTTGCGCTGGATGAAGTCGCGGACGTCGATGCCGTCGCTCCAGGGTCCGGCGACGAACTCGCGCCAGGCGGACGCGGTGGCGTCAGTGGCCGGCTGCGGTACAGCTGTGGTGGACATCGTGTGCTCCTCAGTGAGGTCTGATACCACTGAACCTACGGATCAAGTCATGGGATGTCTTGGGACCTTGGGCCTTTCAGGCCCGGACCTGGCGTGACCCTGGTCACGTCCTCGCCACCACGTCGTCGTGGGTGGCGTGGGCGCAGGTCAGGAACGCTCGTCGAACCACGTCAGGACGTCGCGCGCGACGTCCTGCGGGGTCAGCCGGAGCGTGGTCACGAGCTGGTCCCGGCTCGCGTGGTCGAGGAACGCCAGCGGGACGCCGACGGGCTGCACCGTGGTCCGCAGTCCGGCCTCCTGGGCCCGCTGCGCCACCGCCGACCCGATGCCGCCGTCCGCGACGCCGTCCTCGAGCGTGACGACGTGGTCGTGCTGCCCCACCAGCTTGGTCAGCGCCGCCGGCACCGGCAGCACCCAGCGGGGGTCCACGACGGTCACGCGCAGCCGGTGGGCGGCGAGGAGCTCGCCGGTCTCGAGGGCCGTCGTGGCCATCGCCCCCACCCCGACCACGAGCACCGAGTGCTCGGCGCCCTCCGGCTCGTGCCGGGCGAGCACGTCCACCCCGTCGATCTCGTCGATGGCGGTAATGGGGTCGTTCACGGCGCCCTTGGGGTAGCGCACGACGCTGGGCGCGTCATCGATGTCCACCGCGGCGCGCAGCGCCTCGCGCAGCGTGGGCTCGTCACGCGGGGCGGCCAGGCGCAAACCCGGAACGCCGCGCAGCATCGCCAGGTCCCACATGCCGTTGTGGCTCGCGCCGTCGTCGCCCGTGAGGCCGGCGCGGTCGAGCACGAACGTCACGCCCGCGCGGTGCAGGGCCACGTCCATCAGCACCTGGTCGAAGGCCCGGTTGAGGAAGGTGGCGTACACCGCCACCACCGGGTGCAGCCCGGCGAACGCCATGCCCGCGGCCGACGTCGCCGCGTGCTGCTCGGCGATGCCCACGTCGAAGGTGCGCTCCGGGAACTCCTTGGCGAACGGCGCCAGCCCCACGGGCGCCAGCATCGCCGCGGTGATCGCCACGACGTCCGGCCGCCGGCGGCCGATCCGCACGATCTCGTCGGCGAACACGCTGGTCCACCCGAATCGGGACGGCGCCAACGGCAGCCCAGTCTCGGGGTGGATCTTGCCCACCGCGTGGAAGCGGTCGGCGACGTCCTGCTCGGCCGGGGTGTACCCACGGCCCTTCTCGGTCATGACATGCACCAGCACCGGCCCGCCGAAGGCCTTGGCCCGCGCCAGCGCGCGCTCCACCGCCGGGGCGTCATGCCCGTCCACCGGGCCGACATACTTCAGGCCCAGGTCCTCGAACATGCCCTGCGGCGCGACGACGTCCTTGATGCCCTTCTTCAACCCGTGCAGCGCCTCGTACGCGAAACGCCCGGGGGGGCCCGAGCGGTGCAGCGTGCGCTTGCCCCAGCTGAGCACCGTCTCGTACCCCTGCGTGGTGCGCAGCACGTCGAGGTGGTGCGCCAGCCCGCCGATGGTGGGCGCGTACGACCGGCCGTTGTCGTTGACGACGATCACCAGCCGCCGGTCGCGTCCGGCCGCGATGTTGTTGAGCGCCTCCCAGGCCATGCCGCCGGTCAGCGCGCCGTCGCCGATCACGGCGACGACGTGCCGGTCGTCCAGGCCGCGGACCTGGTTCGCCTTGGCGATGCCGTCAGCCCAGCTGAGCGCCGTGGACGCGTGAGAGTTCTCCACCACGTCGTGATCCGACTCGGCCCGGCTCGGGTACCCGGACATCCCGCCCCGCTTGCGCAGGTCGGAGAAGTCCTGGCGGCCGGTGAGCAGCTTGTGCACGTAGGCCTGGTGGCCCGTGTCGAAGACGATCGTGTCCCGCGGCGACTCGAACACCCGATGGATCGCGATCGTCAGCTCGACGACGCCCAAGTTCGGCCCGAGATGCCCACCTGTGCGAGACACCGACTGGACCAGGAACTCACGGATCTCGGCGGCCAACGAGGCCACCTGCCGGTGAGTGAGGCGTCGCACGTCTGCTGGCGTCTTGATGCGAGCGAGCAGACTCACGCGACACCGTCCTCCTCTGCTGTGTGCGCGTGGCAGGGGCCGCGCGTCGGAGATCACTCTAGGCGTCGCAGCCTGGGCGCGCCCTCGCGTCCGGGCGCCCAGCCTGTGCGAGTCCGGGGTTGGAACTGTGGCGTGCGCCACCCCTACGATGAGGACGAAAGGGGTGACCATGCGCTTCCTCCCAGGTCAGCGTCCCGCGCACGACCTCACGTACGGCGATGTCTTCCTCGTCCCGTCCAAATCCGACGTCACGTCACGATTCGACGTCGACCTCACGACCCACGACGGCACAGGCGCCACCATCCCGCTGGTCGTCGCCAACATGACCGCCGTGGCCGGGCGTCGGATGGCGGAGACCGTCGCCCGCCGCGGCGGGCTCACCGTCCTCCCCCAGGACGTGCCCACCCCCGTGGTCGCCGACGTGGTGGCCTCCGTCAAGGCCCGGCACCCCGTCATCGAGACCGCCGTGGTCGTCGCCCCGCACGACACCGTGCACACCGCGCTCACCCTCATCGGCAAGCGCGCGCACGGCGCCGCCGTCGTGGTCGAGGGCACCCGGCCCGTCGGCGTCGTCACCGCGGCCGACTGCGGCGGCGTGGACCGGTTCACCCAGGTGGGCGCCGTCATGACCGCCCACCCCACCGTCGTGCCCCTCGACGTGATCACCGACGCCGGGCCCCGCGGCCTCGAGGCAGCCTTCGAGGCCCTGCACGGCTCGCGGCGCAAGTTCTCGCCCGTCGTCCGCGGCGACGAGCTGGTGGGAGTCCTCACCCAGGTCGGCGCCCTGCGCTCCTCCATCTACTCCCCCGCCCTCGACGCCCAGGGCCGCCTGCGCGTCGGCGCGGCCGTCGGCATCAACGGCGACGTGAAGGCCAAAGCCGCCGACCTGCTCGCCGCCGGCGTCGACGTCCTCGTGGTCGACACCGCCCACGGCCACCAGCGCAAGATGCTCGACGCCCTCGCCGCCGTCCGGGCGCTCGACCCCCAGGTCCCCGTCGTCGCGGGCAACGTCGTCACCGCCGAGGGCGTCCGCGACCTCGTCGAGGCCGGCGCCGACATCGTCAAGGTCGGCGTGGGCCCCGGCGCCATGTGCACCACCCGCATGATGACCGCGGTCGGGCGCCCCCAGCTCTCCGCCGTCCTCGAGTGCGCCGCCGAGGCGCGCCGGCTCGGCGCGCACGTCTGGGCCGACGGCGGGGTGCGCCACCCGCGCGACGTCGCCCTCGCGCTCGCGGCCGGCGCCTCCCAGGTCATGGTGGGGTCGTGGTTCGCCGGCACCCACGAGTCTCCTGGGGACCTGCACGAGGACGGCGCAGGCCGGCTGTACAAGGAGAGCTTCGGCATGGCCTCCGCTCGAGCCGTCGCGGCCCGGACCGTGAGCGGCTCGGCCTACGACCGGGCGCGCAAGGCCCTCTACGAGGAGGGCATCTCCTCCTCGCGGATGTACCTCGACCCCCGGCGGCCCGGCGTCGAGGACCTCATCGACCACATCACCGCGGGCGTCCGCTCCGCCTGCGCGTACGTGGGCGCGACCACCATCGCCGAGCTGGCCGAGCGTGCCGTGATGGGCATCCAGTCGGCCGCCGGGTACGACGAGGGGCGCCCGCTCCCCGACGGGTGGTGAGCGGGCCGTTGCCACCAGGGCGATTGCCTAGGGTGGGGGCATGACCCCGTCTGACGAGCCTCGCGCCGTCGCCGCGGCGCTCACCGGGGCCAGGACCCAGCTCGAGGCGCTGTGCGATGACGGGGCTGACCGCTGGTCGCGGTCGGGTGTGCGGAGCCTGCTGAGGACACCGCTCACGGGCCGCCCCGCGGCCGTCCTGGTGCTCTTCGGCATGCTCGACCTGGCGCCAGCCCGCGAGCCCGAGCCGCCCGTGGCCGCCGAGCTCGACGTCCTCCTCACCCGACGAGCCGCCACGCTGGGCCACCATCCGGGCCAGGTGTCCTTCCCCGGCGGACGCCTCGACCCGGCGGACCGCGGCCCGATCGAGGCCGCGCTCCGGGAGGCACGCGAGGAGACAGGGCTCGACCCCGAGGGCGTCGACGTGCTCGGGGTGCTGCCTCCGTTGCCGGTCGCGGTGAGCAACCACCTCGTGACACCGGTCGTCGGCTGGTGGTCGCATCCCTCGGCCGTGGCGGCTGTCGACCACGCCGAGACGGCCGACGTCTTCCGCGTCCCGGTCGCAGACCTGCTCAGCCCGGGCAACCGCCGCACCGCGACCGTGACGCGCGGAGGTGTCACCTACCGCTCGCCCGCCTTCCTCGCTGGCGACCACCTGGTGTGGGGATTCACCGCGCTTGTGCTCGACGCGATGTTCGACACCCTCGGCTGGGACGTTCCCTGGGACGCCAGCCGCACCATCCCCGCCCCTGTCTGACAGACCGAGCGGCATCCGACCATCCTCCGGGCTCCGCCCGTCCCCCCACGCCCCCAAGGAGCTCCCTGTGGCTGACCGGCCCGTCGCCGAGGTCGATATCACGCCAGCGCTCGCAGCTCGGCTCGTCGCCGAGCAACACCCTGACCTGGCCCACCTGCCCGTGCGCCTGGTCACAAGCGGCTGGGACAACGCCGTCCTGCGGCTCGGACCCGACCTGGCCTTGCGGCTCCCGCGGCGGCAGCAGGCCGCCCAGCTGGTGCTGAACGAGCAGCGATGGCTGCCCGTGCTGGCGCCTGCCTTGGCGCCGGAGACGGATGGGGACGGTGTGGGTGTGCCCGTCCCCGTGCGGGTCGGGGCGCCGTCCGGCGGGTACCCGTGGAGTTGGAGCGTCGTCCCGTGGTTCGCCGGCCGCTCCGCCGTGACGGTCCCGGCTCGCGAGCGGGCCTCCCTGGCGGAGCCGCTCGCCGAAGTCCTCGCCCGGCTCCACGTCCCGGCGCCGGCCGAGGCGCCGGTGAACCCCGTGCGGGGCGGCGCCCTCGACTCCCGGACTGAGGCGGTCCGCGGGCGGCTGGCCAGCGGCCTGATCGCCCGCACGGATCGTCTGGGCCAACTCTGGGACGAGCTCGTCCGGATGCCCCGATGGCCCGGCCCTCCGCTCTGGGCGCACGGCGACGTGCACCCGGGCAACCTTGTGGTGCGCGACGACGGCGGGCTCCGGGCGCTCGTCGACTTCGGCGACATCACCTGCGGCGATCCAGCCACCGACCTCGCGACGGCCTGGCTGACCTTCGATCCGGCGGGGCGTGAGCGGTTCCGCTCCCGCCTCGACGCGCTGCACGCCTACGACGATCACGTCTGGGCCCGCGCGCGCGGGTGGGCCCTCTGCATGGGAACCGCCCTCGCCGCGCACTCGGACGACTCCCCCGCGTACGCCGAGCTCGGCGCGCACACCCTGGAGCAAGTGCTCGAGGGCTGACCGCCTTCGGGCGACCCTCCGGGCCCGTTTGGCCCTCGTGTCGTCCTTGCAGTGCGGTGAAGGTGCGATGCGCTCTTCTCGGCAAGTGACGGGGAGCCGAAGCGGGTGGGCCTGTTATCTACGCTCGGCCTGCACGCGGCGTGAGCGCTGCATTCGCCTCGGTGGGCACGCGGGCGATCGGGCAATCCGCAAAATCGGGACGCCGGTGGTCTGCGACATCTCGACGTAACACTGCCCCCCGGGTACGTCACATCCCTGACATCGGAATGTCGCCCCGCGGTCACACGATCTTCTTAGCGTTCATCTCGGCGCGGCGATCTCCCGCGGCGCCGAGAACGAGTGAGGACGAACGATGACACAGCGCGAACTGGTTGCCCCGGACGAGATGAAGCACCTCGTCGAGCGTTTCAACTACTCCCCCGCCGTCAAGGTCGGCAACCTGCTGTTCGCGGCCGGGCAGGTCGGCCGCGACGCCGACATGAACGTCATCGACTCGAGCCTCGAGGACCACATCGTCGCGGCCTGGGAGAACGTGGGCAAGGTGCTCGCGGCGGCAGGCGCCTCCTACGAGGACATCGTCGAGATGACCACGTTCCACGTCGAGCTCCAGGAGCAGCTGCCGCTGTTCCTGGAGATCAAGGACCGTTACATCCCGCGCACCGCCGTCCCGCCGGCCTGGACCGCGATCGGCATCACGGAGCTGACCTTCCCCAAGCAGCTCGTGGAGATCAAGGTCGTCGCGCTCATCCCCTGAGCGGCCCAGCGCGTCGCACCGGAGCCCGATCGACCTCACGGCCGGTCGGGCTCCGCTGTGCCCGGCGTGTCGTGCCCCTCGGCTCCTTGTCCTCCCTGCGTCCTCCCTGCGTGGTGTGAAGGCGCACCCCTCCCCCGATCCGGATGACGGCACCGCAACGGCGTGTGGGCCTGTTATCCATGACATCGAGGTGATAGACCTGGCACGTGAACCTGAGCGACGACCTCGAGGAGCAACTGCGAGCCCTCGCCCGGGGCGCCGCCGAGGGCCGCTCCACCGCCCGGGCGCGCCAGCTCGCCTGGGTCGCCGGGGAGCTGTCGCGCTTCGCCGCTGAGAGGGACCCCCTCCCCTCGCTCTCCGAGCTGCTCAGCACCGACCTCGCCGTGCGGTACCTGCAACTCGCCGGCACAGGCGCTCTGCGCGCGCGCTCGGCAGCGTCCGCGCCGTCCACCCCGGCGAGCAACCGGGTCCGCGCGGTGTGCCTCACGCTGCTGGCCCGGTCCGCGGGCCTTGCCGAGCCCTCGCTCGACCGCCTGCCGGCCCCAGCCCTGTCGGTGCGCGCCAGCGCGGCCAGCGCCCGGCAGGCGGGGGCCGAGCTGGCCTCCGAGGCACGCCGTGGACGCCCGCTGCCGACCTGGGTGCGGCACGCGCTCGTCGTCGAGCTGATCGCCGACACCGGCATGCGGGTCGGCGAGCTCGCCGCCCTCCAGCTCTCGGACATGGATCTCGCCGCCCGGACCCTCACCTACGTGCCCCGGCCGCCCGCAGCACAGGGGAAGCAGCCCGCACGCACGGTGATGCTGTCGCCAGCCACCCTGCGCGCTGTGCGGGCGTGGCTGCCCGAGCGCGAGCGCCTGACCGCGCTCACGCCCCGCACATCGACATTGCTGGTCTCGGTGCACGGCAACCATGACGGTGACGGCGCCCGTCGCCCCCCAGGGCTCCCGCTGCAACCGCGAGGACTCGCCCGCGCGCACCGGAGGGCGGTGGCGACGCTCAACGCCCGACGGACCGCCGCGGAGCTGGTCCCCAACACGCTCGGGCTCCTGCGCCCCGCAGACCCGCCTGCCCCACAGGACGCTCCGGACCGGTCAAGCCTGATCTGATGCGCCGGACTCCGGCGTCGAGACCGCGCGCCTAGCCCTTGCCCGCGCGAGCGGCCACTGGGCCCATTGCTTGTCGTCCAGACCATCCGCCTGGCACATCAATGCGAACCGTCGCTGCGACCTCCGGCAAAGCCTCATCACGTCGGCCCGAGCGCGAACCGTGTCACACGCGGTAATGCCGTGCCGTCAGGGCCGCGGCCTGCCAAGATCGCCGACCATGACCAGAGAGCACCTGTCCAAACGGCTGATCAACTGGGCGTCCGTCCTGGACGATCGCGCCCGTGAGCAGGCCATCGCGACGTCGACCCTGCCGTTCGTCTACCCCCACGTCGCCCTGATGCCCGACGCGCACCTCGGGAAGGGCGCCACCGTGGGATCCGTCATCCCGACGCTCGGCGCGATCATCCCCGCGGCGGTCGGCGTCGACATCGGCTGCGGCATGATCGCAGTGCGCACCGGGTGGATCGAGGAGCAGGTCCGCGCTGTCGGGCCGCTGTCCAACCTGCGCGAGGCGATCGAAGCGCGCATCCCGCTGTCGGTCGGCGCCTACAACACCCGGCTCACCGGCTCGGCGGCCGCTCGGGTCGCCGAGCTGGAGGCGAAGTCCCAGCGCGCCGGGTTCACCCCCGACGCGTACGCGGGCAACTGGCGGCTGCAGCTCGGCAGCCTCGGCTCCGGCAACCACTTCATCGAGGTGTCGGTCGACGAGCTGGGCCGGGTGTGGCTGTTCCTGCACTCGGGATCGCGCGGGGTGGGCAACAAGATCGCCCAGCACCACATCGCCGTCGCCGCCGAGTTGTGCAGGCGGTGGTGGATCGACCTGCCCGACCCCGACCTCGCCTACGTGGTCGAGGGGACTGACGAGTTCTGGGCCTACATCCGCGAGTTGCGGTGGGCGCAGGACTTCGCCGCCGCGAACCGCGAGGAGATGATGGACCGCGTCGTCGCCGCGATCGCCGAGCACATGGGCGCGCCGGTCGAGGAGGCCGAGCGCGTCAACTGCCACCACAACTTCACCGAGCAGGAGCAGCACTTCGGCAAGAGGGTGTGGGTCTCCCGCAAGGGAGCCATCCGCGCAAGGGCCGGCGAGCCTGGGCTGATCCCCGGGTCGATGGGCACTGCGTCCTACGTGGTGACGGGCAAGGGCGACTCGCACTCGCTGTGCTCGTCGCCGCATGGCGCGGGCCGCAGCCTCTCGCGGTCGGCGGCCCGGCGGCAGTTCACCGTCGACCAGCTCCGTGCGGCGATGGCCGGCATCGAGTACCGGGACACGGACGCGTTCATCGACGAGATCCCGGCGGCCTACAAGGACATCGACCAGGTCATGGCCGACGCCGCCGACCTCGTCGAGGTCCGCCATGTGCTGCGTCAGATCGTCAACGTCAAGGGCGACTGACACGACGAAGCCGGTGCCCGCCATAGCGGGCGCCGGCTTCGTGAGCGGCTCGTCAGCTCGCGACGAGCGAGCGCAGCACGTACTGCAAGATGCCGCCGTTGCGGTAGTAGTCCGCCTCGCCGGGGGTGTCGATGCGCAGCACCGCGTCGAACTCGACGACGGATCCGTCGCCCTTGGTCGCGGTGACCTTGAGCGTGCGCGGGGTGACACCCTCGTTGAGCCCGGTGACACCGGCGATGTCGAAGACCTCCGTGCCGTCGAGCCCGAGCGACTCGGCGGTCTCACCCGCCGGGAACTGCAGCGGCAGCACGCCCATCCCGATGAGGTTGGAGCGGTGGATCCGCTCGAAGCTCTCCGTGATGACGGCCTTCACGCCCAGCAGCGCCGTGCCCTTGGCGGCCCAGTCACGCGACGAGCCGGAGCCGTACTCCTTGCCGCCCAGGATGACGAGCGGGATGCCCGCGGCGGCGTAGGACTGCGCGGCGTCGTAGATCGTGGTCTGCTCGCCGGTGAGGTGATCGACGGTGAAGCCGCCCTCGACGCCGGGGACCAGCTGGTTGCGCAACCGGATGTTCGCGAACGTGCCGCGGATCATGACCTCGTGGTTCCCGCGGCGCGAGCCGTAGGAGTTGAAGTCCCGGCGCTCGATGCCGTGCTCGGCGAGGTACCGGCCCGCGGGGCTGTCGGCCTTGATGGCGCCCGCCGGGCTGATGTGGTCGGTGGTGACGGAGTCGCCGAGCTTCGCGAGCACGCGCGCCCCGGTGACGTCCTGCACGGGCTCCGGCTCGTTGGTCATGCCCTCGAAGTACGGGGGCTTGCGGACGTAGGTCGAGTCCGCGTCCCACTCGAAGGTGTCGCCCACGGGCGTGGGCAGGCCCTGCCAGCGCTCATCGCCTGCGAAGACGTCGGCGTAGTCCTTGGTGAACATGCCGCGGTCGATGGCCTGGTCGATCGTGGCCTGGACCTCCTCCGGGGAGGGCCAGATGTCGGCGAGGAACACCGGCGTGCCGTCCTCGGCGTGGCCGAGGGGCTCGTTGGCGAAGTCGAAGTCCATCGTCCCGGCCAGGGCGTACGCGATGACCAGCGGCGGGGACGCCAGGTAGTTCATCTTGACGTCGGGGTTGATGCGGCCCTCGAAGTTGCGGTTGCCCGAGAGCACCGAGACCACCGAGAGGTCGTGCTCGTTGACCGCGGCCGAGACCTCCTCGGGCAGCGGGCCCGAGTTGCCGATGCAGGTGGCGCAGCCGTAGCCGACCAGGTGGAAGCCGAGCTTCTCGAGGTAGGGCCACATCTGGGCCTTCTCGTAGTAGTCGGTGACGACCTTCGAGCCGGGGGCCATCGACGTCTTGACCCACGGCTTGGCGGCGAGGCCCTTCTCGACGGCCTTCTTCGCGACGAGCGCGGCGGCGAGCATCACCGACGGGTTCGAGGTGTTGGTGCACGAGGTGATCGAGGCGATCACGACCGAGCCGTGGTCGATCTCGGTCTGCGTGCCGTCGGCCAGCGTCACCGGGACGCGCTTGTGGGGGCGCGAGGCGGTGTTGTCGTAGGCGACGTGCGACGGCTGGCCGGACGCGTCGTCGTGGCCCGCGGCGATCGGGTCGGAGGCGGGGAACGTCTCGTCGACCGACTCGTCGAGCGAGCTGAGGGGCGCGGTGTACGGCGCGGCCTCGTTGTCGGGCACGTAGTCGAGGATCGTCGTCGCGAAGGACTTCTTCGCGTCGGTCAGCTCGATGCGGTCCTGCGGGCGCTTGGGGCCGGCGATGGACGGGACCACGGAGCCGAGGTCGAGCTCGAGGTACTCGGAGTACACGGGCTCCTGGCTCGGGTCGTGCCACAGGCCCTGCTCCTTGGCGTACGCCTCGACGAGCGCGACCTGGTCGTCGGCGCGGCCGGTCAGGCGCAGGTACTCGAGCGTGACGTCGTCGATCGGGAAGATCGCGCACGTCGAGCCGAACTCGGGGCTCATGTTGCCGATGGTCGCGCGGTTCGCGAGCGGCACGGCGGCGACGCCGTCGCCGTAGAACTCGACGAACTTGCCGACCACGCCGTGCTGGCGCAGCTGCTGGGTGATGGTCAGGACGACGTCGGTCGCGGTCACGCCGGCCGGGATCGAGCCGGAGAGCTTGAAGCCCACGACGCGCGGGATGAGCATCGACACGGGCTGCCCGAGCATCGCGGCCTCGGCCTCGATGCCGCCGACGCCCCAGCCGAGCACGCCCAGGCCGTTGACCATCGTGGTGTGCGAGTCGGTGCCGACGCAGGTGTCCGGGTACGCGCGCAGCACGCCATTGACCTCGCGGGTCATGACCGTGCGCGCCAGGTACTCGATGTTGACCTGGTGGACGATGCCGGTGCCCGGGGGGACGACCTTGAAGTCGTCGAAGGCCGTCTGGCCCCACCGCAGGAACTGGTAGCGCTCGAAGTTGCGCTCGTACTCGAACGCGACGTTGCGCTCGAAGGCGTCGGGGCGGCCCGCGACGTCGATCTGCACCGAGTGGTCGATGACCAGCTCGGCGGGGGCCAGGGGGTTGATCCTGCTCGGGTCGCCGCCCAGCTCGGCGACGGCCTCGCGCATGGTGGCGAGGTCGACGATGCACGGGACGCCGGTGAAGTCCTGCATGATCACGCGGGCGGGCGTGAACTGGATCTCGGTGTCGGGCTCGGCCTGCGGGTCCCACTCGGCCAGGGCGCGCACGTGGTCGGCGGTGATGTTCGCGCCGTCCTCGGTGCGCAGCAGGTTCTCCGCGAGGACCTTCAGGCTGTACGGCAGACGCTCGACGCCCGGCACCGCGGCGAGCCGGTAGATCTCGTAAGAGGCGTCACCGACCTCGAGTGTGCCTTTCGACCGATAGCTGTCGACGCTGCTCACTAGGGCTCCTTCGCTGGGCTGGTCTTGCGGGCGGCCACGGCCGTTCGCGGTGGTCCTGGGGCTGCCGCCAGCCTACGTGGCGGGGTGCCCCCAGTTATCTCGACGTCGAGATACATCGTAGCCCTTCGCGTCCCCGCCAGCGACACCCTGCACGGCGAGCCGGGCAAGCGGCCTGTCCGCCGCGTCGCCCGCCGCCCATCTGCCCGCTCGGGCTACTGCTGCTCGCGCTCAGCGGCGACCGCCTCGGCGGCCTTGCGCTCGGCCTCGACGGCGCGCTGGTGCGCCCGCTGGTCGTACTCGGGCGTCCCCTGCTTGTGCAACTCGATGGTCGCGGCCCTGCTCGCCTCAGCGAGCCGGCGCGCCGCCGCGCTCTCTCCCGAACTCGTCATCGGTCCCGCTCCTCCCCCAGGCCCCACGGCCCGGCGACATCCCAGGCTATGACCGACCCGCCTCGCGCGCGAGGGACGTCGTCCGCGAGCGCACAGCACGACGGCCGGGAGGGCGCGTCCCTCCCGGCCGTCGTGATCGTGCCCGGACCGTCCTCGCGGGGAGTGCCGTCAGGCGGTCGCCACCGGGGCGAGCGTCGCGACGCACTCGACGTGGTGCGTCATCGGGAAGAGGTCGAAGGCCCGCAGGGCGCCCAGCTCGTAACCCTGCTCTGCGAAGTACGCCAGGTCGCGGGCCAGGGCCGCGGGGTCGCAGGCGACGTAGACCACGCGCTCGGGCCGCAGCCCGGCGATGGCCTCCACGACCTTGCGGCCCGCGCCGACCCTCGGCGGGTCGAGCACCACAGCGTCGGCGTGCACGATGCTGCCCTCGGTGTCCTCGAGCATCACGCGCGCGACATCGCCGGCGTGGAGCTCGACGTTCGACCTGTCGTGCAGGTTGCGCCGCGCGTCGCGCAGGGCCTGCGGGTCGCCTTCCACGGCGACCACGGCGCCCGTGGGGCCGACGGCGTCGGACAGCGGCGCGGTGAACAGGCCCGCCCCGGAGTACAGGTCGAGGACGGTCCACCCGTCGACGTCGCCCAGGGCGTCGAGCACGGCGCCGGCGAGCACGGCGGGCGCCTCGCGGTGCACCTGCCAGAAGCCTGAGGCCGCCACCCGGTAGGTGTAGTCGCGGCCCGCGACGTGCACGTTCTCCCGGACCGAGGTCCGGGCGTTGGGTCGGGAGTCGACGCGGCCACGACGCAGGTCGTACGGCTCGCCGTCGACGAGCACCACGGGGAGGTCGCCGCCGGCGGGGGCGACCACCTCGATGCGGGAGCCGGCCTTCCAGGCGCGGTCGAAGAGTCCGAGCTCGGCGATCGCCTCGTTGGCCAGCGGCATCGACTCGAGTGCGTGCACGTCGTGCGAGCGGAAGCCGGACATCCCGGCGCGGCCGCTGCCATCGGCCACCAGGTCGATGCGGGTGCGCCAGCCCAGGCCGCCGCGCTCCTCGTCTCCGGGGACGGCCTCGACCTGGACCTCGCGCTCAAGGTGGGCCAGCCGCTGCAGCTGCTCGGCGACCACGGCCGCCTTCCAGGCCCGCTGCCCCGCGAGCGAGACGTGCGCGAGCTCGCCGCCGCCGACCCCGCCCGGGCCGGCCGCCGGCCACGCGGACGGCACACGGTCTGCCGAGGGGGTGAGCACCTCCACGGCGTCGGCGCGCCAGAAGGACGCGGTCTCCCCCGTCTCCGTGAGCCGGGCACGCACCCGCTCGCCGGGGAGGGTGTGCCGCACGAAGACGACCCGGCCCCCGCGGCCGTCCTCATCGGCCCCGATGCGGGCGACGCAGTGGCCGCCGTGGGCCACCGGCCCGATCTCGAGCTCGACCATGTCGCCGACGTCAGTAACCACGCGTCACCGTTCCTCGCACTGTGTCCTCCATGCCTGTCTGTCCGTGGGTGGAGGCCAGCTGCCACGGCACGGACGCCACGACGACGCCAGGTGTGAACAGCAGCCTTCCCTTGAGCCGCAGCGCGCTCTGGTTGTGCAGCAGCTGCTCCCACCAGTGTCCGACGACGTACTCGGGGATGTAGACCACCACGATGTCTCGTGGGCTCTCCCGACGGATCGATCGGACGTACGTGAGCACGGGCCGGGTGATCTCGCGGAAGGGCGAGTCGAGCACCTTCAGCGGCACCGGTAGGTCCAGAGCCTCCCATGTCTCGCGCAGCCGTGCGACATCCTCGGCGTCGACGCCGACCGTCACGGCCTCCAGCACCTGGGGCCGCGACGCCCGCGCGTAGGCGATGGCCCGCATCGCGGGGCGGTGCAGCTGGGACACCAGCACGATGGCGTGCACCCTGCTGGGCAGGGCGCGCGCGTCGTCGGCGTCGTCGCCCAGGGCCAGCTCGGCGCGCACCCGGTCGTAGTGGGCGCGGATGCCGCGCATGAGCACGAACACCACGCCCATGGCCAGCAGCGCGATCCACGCCCCGTGCGTGAACTTGGCGACCAGCGCGATCACCAGGACGGTGGCCGTCATGCCCAGCCCCGCCCCGTTGACCAGCCGCGAGCGCCGCATCCGGCGCCGGGTGGCGGGGTCGGCCACGGTGCGCAGCTCGCGCGTCCAGTGCCTGACCATGCCCAGCTGGCTGAGGGTGAAGGAGACGAACACCCCCACGATGTAGAGCTGGATGAGGCGGGTCACCTGCGCGTCGAAGGCCCAGATCAGGGCGACCGCGGCAGCGGCGAGGGTGAGGATGCCGTTGGAGAACGCCAGGCGGTCGCCGCGGGTGTGCAGCTGGCGGGGCAGGTACCCGTCGCGGGCGAGGATCGAGCCGAGCACCGGGAACCCGTTGAAGGCGGTGTTCGCGGCGAGGACCAGGATGAGGCCGGTGACCGCCGCCACCCCGATGAACAGCGCGGGCGTGCCCGCGAAGACGGTCTCGGCGAGCTGGCCGATGACGGGGTGCTGGACGTACTCCTCGCCGACGGGCACGCCGTCGCGCAGCAGCTGGGTGGCGGGGTCCTCGACGTAGTGCACCCCGGTGGCGCGGGCCAGCAGCAGGATCGAGAGCAGGGACACCCCGGAGATGCCGCCGAGCAGCGCCAGGGTGGTGGCCGCGTTCTTCGACTTGGGCTTGCGGAACGCCGGCACGCCGTTGCTGATCGCCTCGACGCCTGTCAGGGCGGCGGACCCCGACGCGAAGGCACGCAGCACCAGGAAGAACCCGGCGATGCCCATGAGCCCCTGGTCGAGGCCGGACTGCGGGACGATCTCCAGGGCCGAGCTGGCGGCGGGGGGCAGGTCGCCGGCCAGGTAGCGCACCAGGCCGGTGACGGCGATCGCGCCGATGGCGAGCATGTACAGGTACACGGGGACCGCGAACGCCCGCCCGGACTCCCGCACGCCGCGCAGGTTCGCGATGGCCAGCAGCACGACGAGCCCGATGGCGAAGGACGCCTCGTGGCCGCGCAGCCCGGGCAGCGCCGACGCCGCGTACTGGGCCCCGGCAGAGATCGACACCGCCACGGTCAGCACGTAGTCCACGAGCAGGGCGCTGGCGACGGTCAGGCCGGCGCGCGGCCCCAGGTTCACGGTGGCGACCTCGTAGTCCCCGCCGCCCGAGGGGTAGGCGCGCACGTTCTGCCGGTAGGACGCGATGACGGTGAGCATGACCACCACGACGGCCAGGCCCACCCACGGGGAGATGACCGTGGCGGCCAGTCCAGCGGCGGCGAGGGTCAGCAGCACCTCGTCGGGGGCGTAGGCGACCGAGGAGAGGGCGTCCGAGGCGAAGACCGGCAGTGCGATCCGCTTGGGGAGGAGGGTGTGGCCGAGCCGGTCGCTGCGGACGGGACGTCCGAGGACCAGGCGTTTGGCGGCATCCGCGATGTCCGACACGAGAGCCCATGCTAGGCCTGTCGGATGCCCCCACACACCGGAAGGGCCCGGCCGCCTCGACGGCCTCCTCGCGCGGGCCTGACGGCGCCCTGGGCGGCCTGACCCGGCGCCGCGACGCCGTGCTCCCCGGGGGTATAGCGTGGCCGGTTGTGCACTTCGTGATCATGGGCTGCGGCCGGGTCGGGGCGACCCTCGCCCAGTCCCTCGAGAACCACGGCCACTCGGTGGCCGTCATCGACCAGAACCCCGACGCGTTCCGGCGCCTCGACGCGGACTTCGGCGGCAAGAAGGTGACCGGCCTGGGGTTCGACCGCGACACCCTCGCCCAGGCGGGCATCGATGACGCCTACGGCTTCGCGGCGGTCTCCGACGGAGACAACTCCAACATCCTCGCCGCGCGCGTCGTGCGCGAGACGTACGGCGTCGGGACGGTCGTGGCGCGCATCTACGACCCGCACCGCGCCGAGATCTACCAGCGCCTCGGCATCCCCACGGTCGCCACCGTGCGGTGGACGTCGGACCAGGTGCTGCGCAGGCTGCTGCCGATGGGGGCCACCAGCGAGTACCACGACGCCTCCGGGCAGATCGTGCTCGCCGAGGTCGACGTCCACCCGGGCTGGGTGGGGCGCCCGGTCCGCGCCCTGGAGCACGCCACCGGCGCCCGCGTCGCCTACCTCACCCGGTACGGAGACGGCGTCCTGCCCGTGGGCGACAGCGTGGTCCAGGAGGACGACACCGTGCACATGCTCGCCCGCACCGACGAGCTCGCCGAGGTCGAGCGCACGCTCACCTCCGCCCCCCGGGAGTCAGCATGAGGGTCGTCATCGCCGGCGCGGGGTCGGTCGGCCGCTCGATCGCCCGCGAGCTCCTGGGCCACGGCCACGAGGTGACGCTCGTCGACCGCCAGCCCTCCGCGATGCGGGTGGCGCAGGTCTCCGAGGCGGACTGGCTGCTCGCGGACGCGTGCGAGCTGTCCACGCTCACCGAGGCCAAGGTCGACGAGTGCGACGTGGTCGTGGCCGCCACCGGCGACGACAAGGCGAACCTGGTCATCTCCCTGCTCAGCAAGACCGAGTACGGGGTCCCGCGCACCGTCGCCCGGGTCAACAACCCGAAGAACGAGTGGATGTTCGACGAGGCATGGGGAGTGGACGTCGCCGTCTCGACGCCCCGCATCATGACGGCCATGGTCGAGGAGGCGGTCGCCGTCGGGGACCTGGTGAGGATCTTCACCTTCCACCAGTCGGGCGCCGGCATTCTCGGCCTCACCCTGCCGACGGACTCCCCTCTCGTGGGCAAGCGCGTCGGTCAGGTCGTCTGGCCCACTGACATCGTGCTGGCCTGCATCGTGCGCGACGACCGGCCCATCACGCCCAGTCCGGACGACACGATCGAGGGCCGCGACGAGCTGCTGTTCGTCACGAGTCGTGACGCGGACGAGCAGGCGCTCGAGCAGATCCTGAACCGCGGACCAGCAGCCAGCTGAACCACAGCACCAGCGCGGTGAGCGGAATGCCCATCGCGAGCTTCGC
Source organism: Cellulomonas chengniuliangii (assembly GCF_024508335.1). Lineage (NCBI taxonomy): Bacteria > Bacillati > Actinomycetota > Actinomycetes > Micrococcales > Cellulomonadaceae > Cellulomonas > Cellulomonas chengniuliangii. The sequence goes on from NZ_CP101988.1 coordinate 1,886,516, forward strand.
GGTGCCCAGCCACGCCACCTGGCCGGCGAGGTAGAGCGGGACCTGCACGGCGAGCCGCGCGGCGAACATGGCCACCCACGCCCACGTCGCCCAGCTGTAGCGGCGGCGCAGCGCGCGGTCGGAGCGCCAGGCCCCCACCTTCGACCAGGGGCCACCCCCCAGCGGCCCGTCCGAGCTGAGCATGCCCACCACGACGCCGACCACGGGCCAGCCCGCGACCACCGAGGCGAGGCAGCCGACCAGGTACGCGGCGTTGGTCAGGATCCCGTACACGAAGTAGTCCTCGGCCTGCCCCGAGCGCCATGCCCAGAACACGCCGATCGCGACGCCGAGCAGCCCGGAGAACGCCTGTGTGGCGGGAGTGCGCTGCGCCAGGCGCACGACCACGGCCACCAGGGCCGCCCCGGCGGCGGCGATCAGCGCAGGCGCCAGCTGCTGCCCGGCGACCAGGTAGACCACGACGAACAGCAGGCCGGGCGCGACGGACTCGACGAGCCCTCGCACGCCGCCCACGGCCTCGGAGAGCGAGAACTGCTCGGCGGTGATGGCCCGCAGGCCGCGGGCGCCCGCCTCCTCCGGCTGGGCCAGGCCGTCCAGCGCGGCGATCTCGTCCGCCGGCTCGCGCGCGTCACTCACCGGAGCGCGGCCGCAGCTCGTAGCGGGGGTTGTAGATCGTTGGGCGCCCCTCGAGCGAGCAGACCAGCCCTTCGGCCCGCAACCGCCGGCCGGGCTCGACCCCGCCGATGGAGCGCCGGCCGAGCCACACCAGGTCCACCGTGCCGCTGCCGTCGTACAGCTCGGCCTCCAAGGCGGGGACGCCCTCTCGCGGCCGCAGCGTCACGGACCGCAGCACCCCGGACACGCTCGCACGACGACGGTCGGCTACCGAGGACACCGGCACGCATCCGGCGGAGCGCAGCGCATGGGCGCGCTCCTCGTCCGCCTCCAGCTCGGCCTGCGAGGCCACAGCCTTGTGCAGGGTGTCCCGCAAACTCATCGGATCTCCGTGATCTCGGGGCCTCGGGCCGGCGGCTCGAACTTCGGCGCCTGCGGCGCCGGGGCGTTCGGCCCCTGGCCGGGCAGCCGCAGCGCGAGCAGGTCGCGCGGCGGGCGCGCGTCGTCGCCGCGGACGACCACGATGGCGGCGAAGACCTGCTCGAGGGCCTGGGCCGCCTCCGGGTCGACGGCGGCCTTGCCGGTCAGCACCCCGCGCAGGAACCACCGAGGGCCGTCGGCGCCGATGAACCGCGCCGGACGGTGCCCTGTGCGCCCCTCCGCGGTGCGGACGGGGAGCCGGGCGAGCAGCTCACGGCCGAACGGGCCTGGCAGGTCGTCGGCCGAGCCGCCCTGCTTCGTCACCGACTCGGCGATCTCCGCGCGGATCTCGTCCCAGATGCCCTCGGTGCGCGGCGCCGCGAACGCCTGGACCTGCAAGGACGAGCCCTCGAGGTTGACCTGGGCGGCCGAGACGACCGACGTCGCCTTGTCGATCTCCATCCGCAGCTCCATGCCGGGGACGCCGGGCAGCAGGATCGCGCCGAGGTCGACCCGCGGGGCCCCCTCGGGCGCGTCGGCGGCGTCCCAGGGCCCGTGCTCGCGCTGGGGCGCGCCCTCGGCCGACACCTCGTCGACGACGTCGGGGGTCGACGTCACGTCGTCTGCCACCGTGTCCTCGGTGTCGCTCGTGCGTGCGTCACGCCGGAAAAGGCCCACCGGAACTTCCCTTCTCATCGGAGGCCACCATGAGGCCTCCACATCGACACTAATCCGCCAGCGGCGTCCGACCTAGCGCCGCCGCGCGCCCACGGTCACGCAGGGGGGTTGGCCGCCGCGAGCCAGCCGCCGCTGGACCCGAACCCGCCCTCGCCGCGGTCGGACCCTGGCAGGGCCTCGACCTCGACGAACCGGGCGCGCTCGACGCGCTGGATGACCAGCTGCGCGATGCGGTCGCCGCGCCGCAGCGCGACGGGGGTCTCCACATCGGTGTTGAGCAGGGTGACGGCGATCTCGCCCCGGTACCCCGCGTCGACGGTGCCGGGCGCGTTGACGATCGTCAGGCCGTGCCGGGCGGCGAGCCCTGAGCGGGGGTGCACGAACGCCGCGTACCCGTCCGGGAGCGCGATCGCGACGCCGGTGGGCACGGTGACACGCCCTTGCGGGGGGATCGTCACGTCCTGCCTGGCCACGAGGTCGGCCCCCGCGTCACCAGGGTGCGCGTAGGCCGGGGCGGGCAGCGCGTCGTCGAGCCGGAGGAGCAGGACCTCGAGGGTGGTGTCAGCGGTCACGGAGGCAGACCCTACCGCCACCAGATGGGACCGTGACCCGGCGCCACGCGCGGATGGGATGCTGGTGCCATGCCCGACGACCTCGCCCGCCCTGCCACCGTCATGTACTCCGAGCGCGTGCTGCCGAGCCCTCTCGGCTGGCTCCTCGCGCCCGCGGCCGCGGGAGTGATGGCCGCCGTCTTCTACCCTGTCGACACGACCCTCGCCGTGGTGGTGGGCGCCGTGACCCTCGTCGCCGCAGTGGCCTTCGGCCTGCGGACCTCTCCCCTGGTGGAGGTCGCCGGTGGCGAGCTGCGGGTCGGCGACGCGCACATCCCGCTCGACCTGCTCACCGCGCCCCGCGCCCTGGACCGCGAGCAGACCCGACATGAGCTCGGCCAGGGCTTCGACCCCCGCGCCCACGTGGTGCTGCGCGCGTGGGCGAGGACGGCGGTGCGGGTCGAGGTGGACGACCCGCTCGACCCGACCCCGTACTGGCTCGTGTCGACCCGGCGACCGGCGGAGCTCGCCGCGGCGATCGCGACCGGGGTCCGATAAGCCGGTGCCCCCGCCCGGGGCATGGCAGAGGCCGTTGTGCCCAGGCTCTCCCTGGGCCCAGCGGCCTCCGTCAGCGCAGCGCCGTGCGGCGTTGGGCGTGGGTCAGGCGGCGCACTCCGAGCAGACCGGCTGGCCGTTCTTCTCGAACGCCAGCTGGCTGCGGTGGTGCACGAGGAAGCAGTGGGTGCACGTGAACTCGTCCGCCTGCCGCGGGAGCACGCGCACCGAGAGCTCCTCAGAGGAGAGGTCGGCGCCGGGGAGCTCGAATCCCTCCGCGGCCTCCGTCTCGTCCTCGTCCACCACGCCCGAGTTCTTGTCGGAGCGCCGAGCCTGGAGCTCCTGCAGCGAGTCTTCGCTGAGGTCCTCCTCGGTCTTGCGCGGGGCGTCGTAGTCGGTTGCCATGAGCTGGGTCACACTCCGTGTCGTCGGCGGATCATCGTATGCGGGCTCAATGCGTCAGCCTCGACGTTTGTTCCCGTAGCGCTGCGGATTCTGCACTATTTCGCTGGGCCCTGCACACACGGACAAATGACCAACATGGTGCACATGGTGGTAGACGCTTTCATTCGTCACTCGCGGCGCCGAGCCGTTCCAAGATCTCCACGAGCTCCGCCACTGTCCCCGCAGGCCCGGCCACCGTCATCTCCGTGTCCGCCTTGCGCCCGTCCAGGCCAGTCACGACTGCGCCAGCCTCCTGCGCGACCAGGCCTCCCGCGGCCAGATCCCAGGGATTCAACCCCCGCTCGTAGTAGAGGTCCAGCCCACCCGACGCGATCGAGCAGAGGTCGAGGGCGGCTGAGCCGATGCGACGAATATCACGCACTAGGGGAAGTACTTCTGCGACGATACGCGCCTGTGCGCGGCGCCGCTGGGCGACGTATCCGAATCCTGTGCCGAGCAACGACGTCGCCAGATCGGGCGCCGCATTGACGCGCAGGACCCGTCCGTCCAGCCGCGCCCCGAGCCCTCGGCCAGCGGTGTAGGTGCGCCCGTCGGCGACCGAGTGCACGCATCCAGCCACCGCTGTCCAGCGCTGCGGGTCGGGCTCCCCGGCCACCACGGCCACCGAGATCGCGTAGGCGGGGATCCCGTAGAGGTAGTTCACGGTGCCGTCGATGGGGTCCAGCACCCACGTCAGGCCCGTCGTCCCCGGGACGTACCCCTCCTCCTCCCCCAGCACCCCGTCGTCGGGCCGGTGCTCGGCGAGCATGGCCCGCAGCAGGGCCTCCGAGGCCAGGTCCATCTCCGTGACGACGTCGATGGGGCTGGACTTGGTGGCCGCGACGGCGACGCGGTCGGGGCGGCCGTCGTGCACGAGCCGGCCCGCGGCGCGCGCGAGCGTCTCGGCGAGCGCGACGAGGTCGCGGGTCAGGGCCGCGTCGGGCAGGGCCGCATCCGGCACGGTGGCATCGGGCACGGTGGCGTCGGGCACGGTGGCGTCGGGCAGGTGTTCCGGGGTCGAGTTCACCTGCCCATCGTGCCCGACCACGGCGCCGCGGCGGGGGCTGAGCCGCTCAACGCCGCTTGCGCCTGCCCTGCCACGGCCCGGGCGCACTGAGGTGGAACCGCATCGCCGCGAGTCGCAGCGCGAAGACGAGGACCACGACCAGGGCCGTCGTGGCGTTCGTGAGCAGGCCCGTCTCCCACAGGAGCGCGGTCAAGGCCGCCCCCGCCAGCGCGGGCACGGCGTACAGCTCGCGATGGTGGAGCACCGCGGGGACTTCCGCGGTCAGCAGGTCGCGCAGCACCCCGCCCCCGACCCCCGTGATCGTGCCGACGAACACCGCGGCGACAAGGCCCGAGTCGTACTGCAGCCCTTTGATCGTCCCGACCACGGCGAACAGCGCGAGCGACCCCGCGTCCAGGACCGCGATCGTGCGCCGCGCGCGGACCAGCCGCGGGTGGAAGAAGTACATCGCCAGGCCGCCCGCGAGGGCGGTGACGATGAACAGCCAGTTCGCGATCGCGACCGGCGGGATCGCGCCGATCAGGACGTCCCGCATCAGGCCGCCGCCCAGGCCCGCGGCCCACGCCAGCACCAGCACGCCGAACACGTCGAACGTCTTGCGCACGGCCGCGAGCCCGCCCGACAGCGCGCCGACGAAGATCCCCGCCAGCTCCATGGCGGGCCCGAACGGCACCTCTGGGACCATCCAGCGATCATCGCAGCGTCGCCATGGTCATCGCCTCGCGGCACACCGGGCCGCCTACCGCCGAACGGGCGATAACGGTGGGAGGCTCTTCCGAGGGCTACAGGGAGGTCTAATGGGTGAGCTCGAGCTGGTGGGCCTGCACGACGACGGCGAGCACCTGGTGCTCGCCGCGGCTGACGGGCAGCGCTTCCGCCTGCGCATCGACGAGCCGCTGCGCGCTGCCGTGCGCCGGGACCGGCCGCAGCTGGAGCAGTTGCGCTCCGCGCAAGCGGGGGTGCTGAGCCCTCGAGAGATCCAGTCGAGCATCCGCGCCGGCCGCACCGCGCAGGAGGTCGCCGACGAGGCTGACCTCCCGGTCGAGCAGGTGCGCCGCTACGAGGGCCCCGTCCTGGCCGAGCGCGCCTTCATCGCCGACCAGGCGCGGGCCACCCGGGTGGGCCGCGACGCAGGCGCCCCGGAGCTCGGGGACCTGGTCACCGACCGTCTCGCCGCCCGTGGAGTGGCCCTCGCCACGCTCGCCTGGGACGCGCACCGCGGCCAGTCCGGCCCGTGGATCGTCGTCGCCCGCTTCACGGTGGGCGACGGCCCACGAGAGGCGCGGTGGACCTTCGACCCCGCCAAGCGCGTGGTCCAGGCCGACGAGGACGAGGCGCGGTGGCTGTCGGAGACCGAGATCGCCGACGAGCCCGTGCCGCGCCGCCACCTCGCAGCCGTGCGGGACGTGGTGTTCGACGTGGAGGCCGACGGGACCTTGCGCCCGGCGTCCCCCGGGGCGACGGCCCTGGACGCCGTCGATCCCGAGCACGAGGACACGACCGCCGCCCTGCTCGACGACCTGACCTCACGCCGTGGAGTGCGCCAGCAGCTGGAGCTGGACGAGGACGACGAGTGGGAGGGGTTCGGCCCCGCGCACGCGTTCGACTTCGAGGCGAGCGTTCCTGGCGCGCACCCCGTCGACACGGACCCGGAGGCCGAGGCGAAGGTGCTCGCCCCGCCCGCGACCCCCGCCGGTGACGTGCCGGCCCTGCCTGCGCTCGCCCCCGCGCTCGCCCCTGCCTCCGCGCGGGACGGCCACCCCGCGGGCGGCAAGCGGCCCGGGCCCGAGGCAGTCGCCGCTCCCCCGGCCGACGAGGCGCCGGCCGCCGAGCGGCCCAAGGCCCGCAAGGGCCGGGCCAAGGTCCCGAGCTGGGACGAGATCGTGTTCGGCGCCAAGCCCGAGTAGGCGATGCGGCCCGGCCGGGCCGCGTCGTCATCTCAGGCGGCAGGCGCGGGGCCTGGAACCTCGGGCAGCATGCCCAGCGTCTGAGGCGACGGCGCGGCGGCCCGCATGCTGCGCGCCGTCTGACGGCGCACGTGGTGGCGCCGGCACAGCACCTCGTAGCCGACCTCGTCCGACGTCGCGTCCACGTCGCCGACCACCACCTGCTCGCCCTCGACGACCATCACCCCGCCCACGGTCCGGGCATTGTGCGTCGCGCGGGCCCCGCACCAGCACAAGGCCTGGACCTGCAGCACCTCGACGCGGTCGGCCAGCGCCAGAAGACGGGCCGACCCGGGGAACAGCCGGGTGCGGAAGTCGGTCGTGATGCCGAACGCGAAGACGTCGGCGCCGAGGTCGTCCACGACACGGCCCAGTTGGTCGACCTGCTCCGCCGTGTAGAACTGGGCCTCGTCGCAGATCAGGTAGTCCACGGCCCGGCCGTGCGTCCGCCGCTCGACGACCTCGGACCAGAAGTCTGTGGCCGGTGTGACCTCGAACGCGGGCACGCTCAGGCCGAGGCGCGAAGACAGGCGGTCCTCCCCCGAGCGGTCGTGCGAGGTGAACAGCAGCCCGTCGCGGCCGCGCGCCGCGTGGTTGTGGTGCATCTGCAGGGCCAGGGTCGACTTGCCGCAGTCCATGGTGCCCGAGAAGAAGGCCAGCTCAGCCATGAAGGTCCTCCGGTGCCTCAGGCGTGGACGGTCAAGAACGGGACGGCCATCTCGGCGGGGGTCAACGAGCCGTGCACGCCCACCAGGTCCATCGACCCCTTGCTCTGAGTGCGCGAGTCGACCACCGTCGCGCGTCCCCGCATCGCGACGACCACGTCGCCGATGAGCGGCCGGACGTGCTCGGCCACGTCGCCGAACCACCCCGCCTCGACGGCGTGGTCCCCGAGCGCGACCAGCGCCGCGTCGCCCAGGGTCTCGCGCCAGCGCAGCGCGACCTCCTCGGAGCGCTCGCGCACGTCGTCGCCCGCGGGCACGTGCACGTGGACGGCGCGCGGCTCTCCCGCCACCAGCTGCACCCCCTCCGAGAGCGCGGGAGTCCGCGCCACGTCCCACCGCTGCGAGCGGTCGACGTCCACCATCCCGTGGTCGGCGGTCACGATCAGGCTCGTGCCGGTCGGCAAGGACCGGGCCAGCCGGCCGAGCTCGCGGTCCAGCGCGGACAGCGCGTCGCCCCACTGCCGCGAGCCCCAGCCGTGGTGGTGCCCGATCTTGTCGACGTCGCCCCAGTAGAGGTAGACCAGCGCCGGTCCCATGAGCTCGAACAGGGCCACGTCGACGCGGTCCGCGAGAGGCTCCGCCGCCCGGTACGACCCTCCGCGCAGCGCGGCCTCGGTGAGGCCCGAGCCCGCGAACCGGGCCGGGCCCACGCTCGTCACCGGCACCCCGGCGGCGGTGACCCTCTCGAAGACCGTCGTCTCCCGCTGCCACTCGCGTGCGGGCCCGGCGCCGTCCCACGAGACGAGGTTCGCGAGCCCGCCCGTGCGCGGGTTGCGCGCCGTGTAGCCCACCATCCCGGTGCGGCCCGGCTCGGCGCCGGTCCCGAAGGAGCCGAGCGACGCCGCGGTCGTCGAGGGGTAGCCGGCGCTGAGCGGCGCGGAGGCCGCGAGCAGGGAGCGCAGGAACGGCGCGTGGCCCGCGCGCTCGGCGAGGTTGTGCTGGCCGAGGCCGTCGACGAGCACCACGCAGGCCCGCTGGGCGCGCGGCAGGCCGAGCCGGGCGCGCGCGGCGGCCCCGCCGGGCACGTCCGGGACGCCGAGCGCGTCGGCGACCGCGGGCAGCACCCCGCCGAGGTGCCGTCCGGCGTAGTCGGGGGCGACAAGTCCCGCCGCCGCGAGGTCGGCGCCGGTGGGCGTCGTCATGGCGGTGCGGGCGGGCGTCAGCGGGTCGGTGCTCATCGTCCGCGAGCGCTCGCGGCGGAGAGCTGGCGGGCGAACGCGGCGGCTGCGCGCACGGCGTCCTGGCCCTCGGCGACGGCGCTGACCCGCACGACGACGTCGTCGGGCGTGAGGGTGCCGGTGAGGCCGTGGTCGGCGTCGCAGTTCGGGTCGGCGCATGAGGCCGGCTCGAGGTCGACGCGGGAGACGGCGCCCCAACCGATGGCCAGGGTGAGCTCGGCGGCGAGGTCGCCGGCCCTGTGCTGCTCGGGGGTGGCCATGACGTGGGTGAGGGCCACCGAGCGGAGCTCGGCGAGCGGCACGGACTCGGTCGTCGCGGCGGCGCTGGCGGACGGGTTCTCGCTGTCCGCGGGGTGGTCGTCGACGTGTGCGACGACCAGCCGGGTCGGTGTCAGCACCAAGACGGTCACGTGGCGGCGCACCTCGGCGGCGTCGAACGTGGTCTCGGGGTGGACGAGGTGGGCGACGACCGGCTCGTCCGCGACAGCGATGTCAAGGACGTCCGCGACGAGCTCGGGGTAGTAGCCCGCCCGGTGGAGGTCCTGGCGGAGGTCGGTGAAAGCAGGGGGCACGCCTCCATCCTCCCACTTCCCGAGGGGTCTCAGGTCGGCAGGGCCCGGCGTGCCCTGTCGGCGCGGTCTGCCGTCGCGACGTGGGCCCGGGCTCCGAGCACCATGGCGCCGCGCTCGGAGACGACGATGGGATTGAGCTCGAGGCTGCGCAGCTCGGGCAGGTCGTCGGCGAGCACGGAGACGCGGGCGATGACGTCTTCGAGGGCGGGCACGTCGAGCGGCGGCAGCCCGCGGTAGCCGAACAGCCGGGGGGCGGCGCGCGCCGCACGGACGAGCTCGGCGACGTCGACGCCGGTCAGGGGCGGCACGCCGTAGCTCACATCGCCCAGGAGGTCGGAGGCGTCCCCGGAGAGCCCGAAACTGATCACCGGCCCGAAGAGCGGGTCCTCCACCGACCGCACGACGCAGGCGGCGCCGCGCGGGACCATGGCCTGCACCTCGAGCGGGGCGCGCCCAGGCTCGAGGTGGTGGTGGGCGGCGAGCTCGAGGACCTGGTCGACGTCGGCCCGCAGCTCGGCCTCGTCGTGCACGTCGAGCCGGACGCCGCCCAGGTCGGAGCGGTGCCGGAGCGTCGGCACGGTGGTCTTGAGCGCGACGGGCCACCCGATGCGGCGCGCGGCGTCGACGGCCTCCTGGGGCGTCGAGACGGGCGCCGACTCGACGACGTCGATGCCGACGCAGGCGAGCAGCGCGGTGGTGCGCTCCTGGTCGAGGACGAGGCCGGCGCCGGGGACGCTGTCGGCCAGCCAGCCGGTGACGAGCCGCCGGGCCGCGCGGGTGTCGGCGCCCACGGGGTGCACCGGCGTGCCGCGCTCAGCCGCGCGCCAGGCGGCGTACCGGGCTGCTTGCCCGAGCGCCAGGACGGCGTCCTCGGGCGTCGTGTACGCGGGGACCGTCCAGGCGCGCCCCTCGGCGTCGGGGGCGGTGAGGTCGGCGGTGGCGCCGTGCATGCCCGCGACGCAGGCGACGGTCGCGCGGCCTGATCCGGCGGCGGCGCGGGCCACGGCCCGGGCGAGGCGGGCCTCGGAGCTGCCGACGATGGGCACGTGCACGACGATCACGACGTCGGTGTCGGGGTCGGCGTACAGGTCGCCGAGGGCGCGGTCGATGGTGGCGTCGTCGGCGTCCTCCCCGAGGATGACGGCCTGTCCCCCGACGGCGAGCCCGGCGGCGGCCCCGGCCTCGGCCACCAGGGCGGCCATGGGCGCGCTGCTGGCCACGATCGCCGCGCGCCGCCCGGCGGGAAGCGGCTGCAGGGCCAGGAGCTGGGCCACCTCGAGGAGCTGGTGGGTGTTCTCGACGCGGATCACCCCGGACTGGCGCATGACCTCCTCGAGGGTGCGGCGCGGGGCGTGCGTGGCGCGCACGGCGTGCCCTGGGGGGACGACCTGGCCCGACCGCCCGGCAGTGACCACGACCACGGGCTTGACCGCGGCGAGTCGGCGCGCGACACGGGAGAACTTGCGGGGGTTGCCGATGGACTCCAGGTACAGGCACGCGACCTGGGTCGTCTCGTCGTCGTGCCAGAACTGCATGAGGTCGTTGCCGGAGACGTCGGCGCGGTGCCCGGCCGAGACGAAGCAGGACAGCCCCAGGTCACGGCGGCGCACCGACCCCAGGAGCGCGACGGCCATCGGCGCTGACTGGCAGAAGAGGCCGATCGCGCCCGCGGCGGGCGGCTCGGCGGCCAAGGTGGCGTTGAGCGTGCGCCCCTCGATGTGGGACAGGACCCCGTAGGAGCCGGGGCCGACCACGCGCATGCCCGCGGCGTGGGCGGTGCGCAGCAGGGCCCGCTGCAGCGCGAGGCCAGCCGGGCCCGTCTCGGCGTAGCCGGCGGAGAGCACCACCACGCCCCGGACGCCGAGCGGGGCGAGGGCGCGCACGGCTGCCACGGACTCGGCCGCGGGGACAGTGAGCACCGCGAGGTCGATCGGCCCGGGGACGGCCGCCAGGTCCTCCCACGCGCGGATGCCCGTGGGGAGCCCCGCGCCGAGCTGGCCCACGCCCACGGCGTGCGCCTCGACGCCCTCCGACCCGGCCAGGTCGAGGAGCACCCGCCGGGTCAGCAACTCCTCCAGCGAGCCCGAGGCCGCGTTCGGGGAGGCGACGACGATCACGGACCGCGCCGACAGCAGACCACGCACGCTCTGCGCCTCCGCGCGGTGCTCCCGGTCCGCCATGACCGCCAGGGAGCGGTCGGTCGGGTCCAGGTCGAACGCGACGGTCACCACGCCGTCCTCCATCGACTGCCGCACGGCGTAGCCCGCCTCGCGGAACACGCCGATCATCTTGCCGTTCTGGGGCAGCACGTCGGCGGTGAAGCGGCGCACCCCCCGTTCGCGGGCCGCCGCGGCCAGGTGCTCGAGCAGCACCGAGCCCAGCCCGCGGCCGTGGTGCGCGTCGGCGACGTTGAAGGCCACCTCGGCCTCGTCGGCGCCCACCCGGTCGTAACGGGCCACGCCGATGATCTGCTCGTCGGCCGTCACCGCGACCAGGGCGACGCGGTCGTCGTGGTCGACCCGGGTGAACCGCTCGAGGTCGCGGTCGGGCAGCCGTGTCAGGGTCGCGAAGAACCGCAGGTACGTCGAGCGCTCGGACTGTGCCACGTGGAAGGCCTGCAGCGCGTCGGCGTCGGACGGCTGGATCGGCCGCACGTGCGTGGTCGACCCGTCGCGCAGGACGACGTCCGCCTCCCAGCCGGCCGGATACGCGGCGGGCTGCTCCTGCGGGGCGTCGTCGATGACCTCGGGCATGTGGCCAAGGCTAGTGTGCCGCCGTCCAGACGCCGGACTGCGGCCCGGGTCGGGCGACGAGCCCGCGCGCCGTGCACAGGCAATCGGCTGGGCACGCGACAATGACCCTGCACGGAAGCCCGTGCAGCCCAGAACCCGTGCTTCGCATGGGCAGCATCACCGAGGAGCCGCATCCCCCATGGCGCGCCGCACCGCGACCCCAGACGTCCCGCCCGAGGACGTCGTCGAGCGCATCGTCGACATCGACGTCGCGACCGAGATGGAGGGCTCGTTCCTCGAGTACGCCTACTCGGTCATCTACTCGCGCGCCCTGCCGGACGCCCGTGACGGGCTCAAGCCCGTGCAGCGGCGCATCCTGTTCCAGATGTCGGAGATGGGCCTGCGCCCCGACCGCCCGCACGTGAAGTCCTCGCGCGTGGTCGGCGACGTGATGGGCAAGCTGCACCCGCACGGCGACACGGCCATCTACGACGCGATGGTGCGCATGGCCCAGCCGTTCGCGCTGCGCCTGCCCATGGTGGACGGGCACGGCAACTTCGGCTCACTGGACGACGGTCCCGCCGCCCCCCGGTACACCGAGGCCCGCCAGGCGCCGGCCGCCGCGCAGATGACCGCCGGGCTCGACGAGGACGTCGTCGACTTCGTGCCGAACTACGACAACAAGCTGACCCAGCCCGAGGTGCTGCCCGCGGCGATCCCGAACCTCCTCGTGAACGGGGCCACCGGGATCGCGGTCGGCATGGCCACCAACATGGCCCCGCACAACCTCGTCGAGGTCGTCGCCGCCGCACGCCACCTCGTGGCGCATCCCGACGCGACGCTCGAGGACCTGATGCGCTTCGTGCCCGGGCCCGACCTGCCCACCGGCGGGAAGATCGTCGGCCTCGACGGGGTGCGCGACGCCTACCGCACCGGCCGCGGCGCCTTCCGCACCCGGGCCACGACCCGCATCGAGAACGTCACCGCCCGGCGCAAGGGCATCGTCGTCACCGAGCTGCCCTACGGCGTGGGGCCGGAGAAGGTCATCGAGAAGATCAAGGAGGGCGTGCAGAACAAGAAGCTCGCCGGCATCTCCAACGCCGTCGACCTCACCGACCGGTCGCACGGCCTGCAGCTGGTCATCGAGATCAAGACGGGCTTCAACCCCGAGGCGGTGCTCGAGCAGCTCTACCGGTACACGCCGCTCGAGGACTCGTTCTCGATCAACAACGTCGCGCTCGTCGAGGGGCAGCCGCGCACACTGGGCCTGCGCGAGCTGCTCCGGGTGTGGGTCGACCACCGCATCGACGTGGTGCGGCGCCGCACCCGGCACCGGCTCGCGAAGCGCCTCGAGCGCCTGCACCTCGTCCAGGGGCTGCTCATCGCCATCCTCGACATCGACGAGGTCATCCAGGTGATCCGCACCTCGGACGACTCCGAGGCCGCCCGGGCGCGCCTGCGCACCGTCTTCGACCTGTCCGAGCCGCAGGCCGAGTACATCCTCGAGCTCCGCCTGCGCCGCCTGACGAAGTTCTCCCGGATCGAGCTCGAGAAGGAGCAGCAGCAGCTCGAGCTCGAGATCGCCGAGCTGCAGGGCATTTTGGCCGACGAGTCCCTGCTGCGCCTGGTCGTGTCCGACGAGATGGCGGAGGTCGCCGCCACCTACGGGACCCCGCGGCGCACCATCCTGCTCGAGTCGTCCGGCGGCGCGAGCGTCACCGGCGCCGCCGCCTCGGCCCGCTCCGCCACGCCGCTCGAGATCCAGGACACCCCCTGCTGGGCCCTGATGTCGGTCACCGGCCTCCTCGCGCGCACCGCCGGCGAGGAGGAGCCGCCCCGCCCGGACGAGCGCCGGGCCAAGCACGACGTGTTGCAGGGCGCCGTGTCGACCACCGCACGCGGCGAGGTGGGGGTCGTCACCTCGCACGGGCGCATGGTGCGGGTCTCGGTGCTGGATCTGCCGTCCCTGCCCCCGACCGACGGCGCCCCGGCGCTCTCCGGCGGGGTCCCGCTCAGCGAGGTCGTCGGCCTGGCGCCGGGCGAGCGGGCCGTCGGCCTCGCCTCCCTGGAGCCGGATGCGCCGCCCCTCGCCCTCGGCGCGGCGAGCGGGACGGTCAAGCGCGTCGCCCCCGGCGACGTCCCCGGCAACAAGGACGCCTGGGAGGTCATCTCCCTCAAGGCCGGCGACGAGATCGTCGGCTGCGCGCCCGCGCGGGACGGCGACGAGGTCGTCTTCGTGAGCTCCGACGCGTCGCTGCTGCACTTCTCCGCCTCAGCCGTCCGGCCGCAGGGCCGCACCGCCGGCGGCATGGCCGGCATCAAGCTCGCCGCGGGCCAGCGCGCCGTGTGGTTCGGCGTGGTCCCTGCGGGGGTGGAGGCGGCCGTCGTGACGGTGGCGGGGTCGTCCACGGCCCTCCCCGGCACCCAGGCCGGCTCGGCGAAGACCACCCCGTTCGAGCTGTACCCGGGCAAGGGCCGCGCGACCGGCGGGGTGCGCGCCCACCGGTTCCTGCGCGGCGAGGACACCCTGATCCTCGCGTGGGTGGGCGCCGCCCCGCCGCACGCCAGCGGCTCCGCCGGGCAGCCCGTCGACCTGCCGGCTCCCGACCCGCGGCGGGACGGCTCCGGGGTCGCGCTCTCCGCGCCGGTGCTCGCGATCGGCTGACCGCGCGATCGGCTGACCGGCCGACGCGCGGCGGACGCGTCGGCCGGGCGTCGGCGGCGGGTCCGCCCGTCCGTCAGGCGGGCTGGCCGCCCGTCAGGCGGGCTGGCCGCCGCCGGGCAGGCCGCGGGCCGTCGGCGGCGCGTCGGCGACCCGGGCGGCGGGGTCGTGCTGGCCGGAGCCCTCGCGGCGCGCGGCCGCGACGCCGACGACCAGGAGCACCTGCGCGGCGATGTACGTCGCCATGACCCACAGCCCCTGGCGCGGCAGCTCGAGCCCTGCCAGGTGGTCGAGCGCGATCAGCGCGTCCGAGACGAAGAAGAAGGCGCCCCCCAGGCCGGTCGCCCGGTTGACCCCGGTCGACAGCACGGCCATGGACACGAGCAGCAGCCCGTAGACGACCACCGGCGCCAGCAGCGCGCCCGCGCCCGGGGCGCAGGCGGCGACCAGGCTCACGAAGAGCACCACGTACGGGGTGAGCAGCCACGGCCTGCCCAGCAGCGGCGAGCGGCGCCAGTCGGGCGCGAACGCCGCGATGTACGCCGCCTGGGCGAGCATGAAGAACGCGACCATGACCAGGAACGCCGTGGAGCCCTCGGCCAGGTCGGGCGCGGTGTCCCCCAGCCACGAGAAGCCGAGGCCCACGAGCACGAGCCGGGCACGACGACCCCGGGGCGCCGGCACGAGGGCCAGCAGCACCGCCACGAGGCTCGGCGCCAGCAGCCACTGCGTCACGTCGGCCGCCTTCTCGGCGCCGAGCACCTGGCAGGCGAGGTGCGCCGCCACCACCACACCGCACACAAGCACGGCCACTCCGGCCCGCCCGCGCTGGCGGTCCTGCGTCGTCCTCGTCGGCGCCTGGGACACCCGTCACCCGCTCTCGCCCGGCCCGGGCTCCATCGCCCGAGGTCACAGCGATGCTAGTGGCCCCGCCACCGTCGGGCACGCCGCGGCTGCGAGGGCGCGCGCCGCCCGACCGACCGCGGTCAGATCTCGATCGTGTACATGACCGAGCCGTGGTCGACCTCGTACCCCAGCGAGCTGTACAGCCCGTGCGCCCCGGACGGGTTCGCCGTGTCGACACCCAGCCGCGCGAACTCCATGCCGTCCTGGCGGTAGGCGGCCATCGCCGACGCCAGCAACGCCACCGCGATCCCGCGCCCACGCCACGGCCGGCGGACCCCGAGGACGCTGGTGTACCCGAAGGTGTACCCGGCGACCGGCCAGTCCTGCTCATAGCGGGCGGAGAGGAGGTACCCGGCGACCTCCCCGGTCGCGTCATCCACCGCGACGCGGCTCCAGGACGGCGCGTGGGTCCTGGAGCGCAGAGCCCACGCCTCGACGGTGAGCGGCTCGCTCCCCCAGTGGTCGGCGAAGGCCTCGTTGTGCGCGCGGCGCACGGCGTCGTCGAGCTCGGGCGTCCACGGCGCCACGGTGACGCCCTCCACCGGGGTCGCCGTGGGCAGGTCGGCCAACGGCCGGCGCATGTCGGTGTAGTAACGCGCGGGCGTGAACCCGGCCGCGGCGAATAGCGCCCGGGCGCCCTCGTGCGCGTCCTCGAGATAGACGACCAGCCGGGCGGGCAGCTCCTTGCCGGAGGACGCCAGCAGCTGTCGCGCACGCCCGTCCATCCACGCGACCAGTGCGCGGCCCACCCCGCGGCCACGCGCGTCGGGACGCACACCCCCGTCGAGGAAGACCCGCACCGCGCCGGCGTCACCGGGGTTGGTCGTCACCTGGGCGTAGGCGGCCATGCGGCCCTCCGCGTCGAACCCAGCGAGGGTGTCGAGCGCAGGCTGCTTCCAGTCGCCCTCGAACCGCTCCAGCGTCTCGTCGAGCGTGGTCCGGTAGGGCGCGTCGTCTGCCGCCTCGATCGAGGCGCAGAGCTCGGCCAGGGCCGGGGCGTCAGCGGCCGTCAGGGCGCGCCAGGACAGGCCCAGCGACTCCGGCGGGAGCGGCGGGACCTGCGGCGGCGCGGCGCGCTCGGCGATGGGGCGCAGAAGCTCGTTCGTCATCTGCCCACCGTCTCCCACCCCGTCAGGCGCCGTCGAGCGGATTTCCGCGCGCCGCCCGGCGTCACGCGTCGATGCGGCTGCGGTCCAGCGCGTCCGCGCCAGCGATGATGAAGTCCTTGCGCGGCGCGACGTCCGAGCCCATGAGCAGCTCGAAGATCTCCTCGGCGCGCTGCGCCCCCTCGACCGTGACCCGGCGCAGCGTGCGGTGACGGGGGTCCATGGTCGTCTCCGCGAGCTGGTCGGCGTCCATCTCGCCGAGGCCCTTGTAGCGCTGGATGTCGTCCTTGTAGCGCTTGCCGGCCTTGTCGAGCTTCTTGAGCGTCGCGATGAGCTCCGCCTCGGAGTACGTGTACACGTACTCGTTCTTGCGGCTCCCCGCGCCGATCACCTCGATGCGGTGCAGCGGCGGCACGGCGGCGAACACACGGCCCGCCTCGACCATGGGGCGCATGTACCGGAAGAACAGCGTGAGCAGCAGCGTGCGGATGTGCGCGCCGTCCACATCGGCGTCCGTCATCAGCACGATCTTCCCGTAGCGGGCTGCCTCGAGGTCGAACGTGCGGCCCGAGCCCGCGCCGAGGACCTGGATGATCGCGGCGCACTCGACGTTCTTCAGCATGTCCGTGATGGACGCCTTCTGGACGTTGAGGATCTTGCCGCGGATCGGCAGCAGCGCCTGGAAGTCCGAGGAGCGCGCCAGCTTGGCGGTGCCGAGGGCCGAGTCGCCCTCCACGATGAACAGCTCGCTGCGGGCCACGTCGTCGCTACGGCAGTCGGCGAGCTTGGCGGGCAGCGTCGAGTTCTCCAGGGCGTTCTTGCGCCGGGAGATCTCCTTCTGCTTGCGGGCGGACAGCCGCGCGCGCATCTCGCCGACCACCTTGTCGAGCAGCAGGGCCGACTGGGCCTTGTGCTCGCGCTTGGCCGAGTTGAGGATCGCGGCCAGCTCGGTGTCGACGACCTTGGCGACGATCCCGCGGACGGGGGCCGTGCCGAGCACCTCCTTGGTCTGGCCCTCGAACTGCGGCTCGGCGAGGCGGACGGTGAGCACCGCGGTGAGCCCCGCAAGCACGTCCTCCTTCTCGATGCGCTCGCCGGAGTCCTTCGAGGAGATCTTGAGCCGCCGGGCGTTGGCCTCGACGGCCTTGCGCAGCGTGCGCAGCAGCGCCGCCTCGAAGCCGGCCAGGTGGGAGCCGCCCTTGGGCGTGGCGATGATGTTGACGAAGGTGCGGACCTCGGTGTCGTACCCGGTCCCCCAGCGCAGCGCGATGTCGACCTCGCACTCCCGCTCGACCTCCTGCGGCTCGAGGTGCCCGCGGGCGTCCAGCACCGGGACCGTCTCGGTGAACGTTCCCGTGCCCGTGAGCTTCCAGGTGTCGGTCACCGCGGGGTCGGGCGCCAGGTGGTCGACGAAGTCGAGCGTGCCGCCCTCGTGGAGGAACGTCTCCTCGTGCGGGCCGTCGGCGCCCGGGGTGCCGGGGATGCCTCGCTCGTCGCGCACCGTGATGGCCAGGCCGGGCACCAGGAAACTGGTCTGCCGGGCACGGGTCACGAGCTCGTCGTAGGAGAAGACCGCCGTCTTCGGGAAGACCTGGCGGTCGGCCCAGTACCGCACGCGCGAGCCGGTGCGGCCGCGCGCGACCTTGCCGACGACGGCGAGCTCCGAGTTGTCGATGAACGGGGTGAACGGCGAGTCCGGGCCCCGCACCGCGCTGTCGTCGAAGACGCCGGGCTCGCCGCGGTGGAACGTCATGCGGTAGGTCTTGCCACCGCGGTCCACCTCGACGTCCAGGCGCGCCGAGAGCGCGTTGACCACCGAGGCGCCCACGCCGTGCAGGCCGCCGGACGCGGCGTACGAGCCGCCGCCGAACTTGCCGCCGGCGTGCAGCTTGGTGAAGACGACTTCGACGCCCGTCAGGCCGGTCTTCGGCTCGACGTCCACCGGGATGCCGCGCCCGTTGTCGCGGACCTCGACCGAGGAGTCGGCGTGCAGGATGATCTCGATCCGGTTGCCGTGGCCGCCCAGCGCCTCGTCGACGGAGTTGTCGATGATCTCCCACATGCAGTGCATGAGCCCACGGGAGTCCGTGGAGCCGATGTACATGCCAGGGCGCTTGCGGACGGCTTCCAGGCCCTCCAGCACCGAGAGGTGCCGGGCGGTGTAGCTGGACTCTGCTGATGCTGTCGACACGAGGCCTGAGCGTAATCGCTCCCGCCGACCGCTCCGCGCAGGACGCCCCGGGCCACTGCCGGGATTCTCCCGGCCTGTCGTGCGGCGCCGGCCCTGCCGGGTGGCTTCGGTACGCGCGGAGCGAACCTCGGCCTCCTGAGGGCAGTGTTCTCAGACTCCGATGGTTTGATGACAGTGTGACTGGGACGACGACAGAACCACTGACCGCAGCCGACCGGTGCGACCGTTGCAACGCGCAGGCCTACGTGCGCGTGCTCCTGCCTGTGGGCGAGCTCCTCTTCTGCGCCCACCACGCTCGTGAGCATGGCCCGAAGTTCTCCAAGATGGCGACACACGTCCAGGACGAGACCGACCGCCTCCTCGCCGAGCACGGAGCAGGAGCGGGCGCCGCTCGCTGACCCACGACTCCCACGTGCCGATCACCTGCTGGTGGTCGGCACGTGGCGTCTCTAGGGGCGGCCGTCGCGCCCCTTCCGTCTTCCGGGGGACGACTCAGGCCCGCGGCCGGGTGCTGAACCCCAGGGCGCTCCGCAGGGCGAAGACCAGCTCCCGGGTGGCCGCTGTTGCGCTGGGGGGCGCCGTCCGGGCGTCGAACTGGGCGGTCAGCCGGGAGAAGGCCTCGGCCGCGTCCAGCTCGGAGGCCAGGCGCAGCACTGCCGACTCCGCGTCCGGCGCCTGGGCGATTGTGCGGCGCAGGTCCATGACGAGCCGCCTGACGGTGTCGGAGACGTCCCCCATGGACGAGTTGACCCGGTCCAGCACGCCGACGGCCCGAGAGGCGAAGTCGAGCTCGTCCTCCACGCGCGCGAGCGCTGCCCGCGCCGCCGCCTCGCCCATCATCGACCTCGTCCATCCTCTCGCCTCGTGGCCCGCCGCGGTGGCGCCGCCGTCGCGCGCCGAGGCTAGGGCGTCCGCCTGGGAGCCACGCGGCGCCTCACCGCACTGGAGGGCCCGGACACGACACCGCCCGGCCGTCGGATGACGACCGGGCGGTGTGGTTCGTGCGTGGCGGGCGGGCCGCCCATGGGCGGGGGTGCTCAGTCCAGGTAGTCGCGGAGCACCTGGGACCGCGACGGGTGCCGCAGCTTCGACATCGTCTTGGACTCGATCTGACGGATGCGCTCACGCGTCACGCCGTAGACCTTGCCGATCTCGTCGAGCGTCTTCGGCTGGCCGTCGGTGAGCCCGAAGCGCATGGACACGACGCCGGCCTCCCGCTCGGAGAGCGTGTCGAGCACCTGGTGGAGCTGCTCCTGCAGGAGCGTGAAGCTCACCGCGTCGGCCGGCACGACAGCCTCGGAGTCCTCGATGAGGTCGCCGAACTCGCTGTCGCCGTCCTCGCCGAGGGGGGTGTGCAGCGAGATGGGCTCGCGACCGTACTTCTGGACCTCGACGACCTTCTCGGGGGTCATGTCGAGCTCCTTGGCGAGCTCCTCGGGCGTGGGCTCACGGCCCAGGTCCTGGAGCATCTGCCGCTGGACGCGCGCGAGCTTGTTGATGACCTCGACCATGTGCACCGGGATGCGGATGGTGCGGGCCTGGTCGGCCATGGCGCGCGTGATCGCCTGGCGGATCCACCACGTGGCGTACGTCGAGAACTTGTAGCCCTTGGTGTAGTCGAACTTCTCGACCGCGCGGATCAGGCCGAGGTTGCCCTCCTGGATCAGGTCCAGGAACAGCATCCCGCGCCCCGTGTAGCGCTTGGCCAAGGAGACGACCAGGCGCAGGTTGGCCTCGAGCAGGTGGTTCTTGGCGCGCCGGCCGTCGCCGGCGATCCACTCGAGCTCGCGGCGGGCCTTCGGCTCCATCGCGACGCCGGAGTTGAGCCGCTCCTCGGCGAACAGGCCGGCCTCGATCCGCTTCGCGAGCTCGACCTCCTGCTCGGCGTTGAGGAGCGCGACCTTGCCGATCTGCTTGAGGTAGTCCTTGACCGGGTCGGCCGTGGCGCCCGCGGTGACGACCTGCTGGGCGGGGGCGTCGTCGTCGTCGGCGTCGGAGTAGACGAAGCCGACGCTCTCCTCGGCCTCCTCCTCCTTGCCTTCCTTCTTCACGGCGTCGGCGCCCTCGGCGGGCTCCACGACGGCGTCGTCGTCGACGACGATGTCCTCGATCTCGACCTCTTCGAGCTCGACGGCCTCGTCGCCCGCGGCGGCGGCCTTCGCGGCCTTCGCCTGGGCGGCCTTGGACAGCGGCTTGGCAGCAGCGGCCTTGGCGGGCGCCTTGGCCTTGGCCGCGGCGCGGGGCGCGCGTGCCGGCTTCTCGGCGGCCTCGTCCGCACCGACCACCGCCTTCGACGCGGGACGCGTCTTGGCGCGGGTCGCGGCGACGGCGCGGACCGGCGTGGCGGGCTGCTCGACCGTGATGCCGGCGGTGGCCAGGCCGCGCACGACGGCCTTCAGACGCTTGGCGTCCTGCACGTCGGCCTGCTCACAAGCGTTGCGCAGGGCAACTGCGTTGACACTGCCGTGGGTCCGGCCATGAATGACGAGCTCCTGCAGGGCAGGGTGCTCGAACTCACGCGGGAGCGCGGGGTGCGAAGACTGGGACGACACAAACGACCTTTCGGCAGCGAGAGACCCGGATGATGCACGGGTAGATCCATATTGTACCGGCCTGTTTCCCGGTTGGACCGTGATCGGCGCCCAGCGCGACGTCGACACCCTGGGCGAGCGGGCGCCCGACGGCGACGCCCACCGAGGTTGAACGACCGGGGGACGCAGAAGATTCCCGTTCCCGGCGCCCCCCGGCGCAGGCGTCAGGAGACGTTCGGCTTGACCGCCATCACGGGGCACGGCGCGTCGAGCAGGATGCGCTGGGCGTTCGCCCCGAGGATCAACTTGCCGACAGGGCTGCGTCGGCGCAACCCGATCACGATGAGGCTGGCGCCGATCTCCTCGGCGGTGCCGATGAGGTCCTCGGCGACGTCGCGCCCCCGGGTGAGCAGGCGGACCTCGTAGGGCACGCCGCGTTCATCCAAGTCCTTCCGGACCTCGTCGAGCGCCGCCTCGAGGTCGTGGCGCGTCTCCTCGGCCTCGTCGCCGCGGTCGCTGACCACCACCACCAGCCGCTCCGCGCGCGCCTGCGCCTCCGCCGCCGCCGCCTCGAGCGCGACGCGCCCCTCGGGTGTCGCGAGATAGCCCACCACTATGCCCATCGGGACTCCTTCTGCGTGCTGTCGCTGACGTCGCGCAGTGACGCTACCGGAGCAGGCTCAGGGCGGCACCCTCCGAAGGGCCTAAGGCGCGCAGGTCAGGACGCCGAAGCCCAACCGGGCGGCATGCCAGCGGTGAGGACGTCGTCGAGGAGCCGCGCCAACCGGTGGCCCGGATCGTCGCTGAGGGCGCGCTCCAACAGCACGCTGGCCCGGGCGCCGTCTCCCGACCACCACGCGAGCAGCGCGAGGAGTGTGAGCGCGGGCGCCTGTGCGCCATGCCGACCGTGCGCGACCACTCGCTCCAAGGCGTGCGCGTGCGTCGACAGAGGCCCTGGAGGCGGGCTCACCGCCCGTTCGGGGTCGATGATGGCGCCGATCGCGGCGGCCATCTCCGCCCCGGTGACGGCCGCGTCCTCGCGGAGGGACCGCTCGGGCAGGTCCTCGACCCCGGGCACCAGGGAGACGAGCACCGCGTCGCGGACCCTGCGGTCGGAGAGCCCGGCCTCGAGCCGGCCCAGAAGAGCCGATGGCGGGTCGGCCCGCGCGATCGGGTCGCGCACCGCCTCGACGCAGCGCGCCCACGCCTCGAGCGACTGGGCGCGCCACGCCGCCAAGGCCTCCAGGCCGTCGCGCTCGGCGTCGGATCCCCGCCGCAGCCACCGCTGGGCGGCCCGTGCCGCTGATCTCCGTGCGGGCGCCGCCGCCCGGTCGATGCGGGCGACCGCCTCCCGGGACGACGCCACGCACGACCCGGCCAGGACCATGTGCGCGCCCACCACCGTGGAGTCGAGGTCTCGCGAGGGACGCCCCTGGGCCGGGCAGCACGCAGGCTCGTCGCAGTCCAGGCGGAGATAGCCGGTCGAGGTGACGACCCAGACGGCGACATCGCCGAAGGGCGGCGTCGCGGCGTCCCGGAAGTGCCGTGCCGCGGCGCGGGCCACGGCGCCTGCCGGGTCGATCCCACGCGGATCGCTCGCGGTGTAGAGCACGAGCACGGCGCCACAGGCCCGGTTCGCGCCCAGGTGCGCGACGAGGCCGCGCGCCACCTGCGGCCCCGTCTCGGAGTGGCCCAGGTCCGCCAGGTCGACCCGTGCGACGAGGCCGACGCGCCCGCGGGGCGCGCGCAGGCTCACCGCGACCGCGCTCTCCCGGGGCGCGAACCCGAGCTGGTGGGGAAGGTAGGCGAGGAGCTCGCGCGGGTCGTTCACGCGCACAGTGGTGGTGTCCATGGCGACAGGCCACCCCGAAGCGCCGGTTCGCGCGTCCGGGCGCGGGCAATCTGTGGAGCCTCGACGCTCGCCCTGCCCTGTGGGCGGATGTCGCGGACGCTTCCCCAGACGGCGACGGGGTCGCGTTACCGTGGTCGCGTGCCATCCCCCGTCCTGAACCTCGCGCGCAGTGGGCCGCGCCGCCGCGGCGCCCGCCGCGGACTGATGCTGACACCTCTGGTGGCCCTGGCCGTCACCACCGCGCTGACGGGGTGCACCAGCTCGGCGCCCTCGCCGGAGCCCACCACGGCCGCCGGCTCGACGGCGACCGCCCCCCAGCCGACGGAGACCCTGCTCGAGGACACGGCAGACCAGCACTCAGCCGTCGGCGCCGTGCCCGAGGGCTTCCCGCACGATCTGCTGCCCACGCCCGAGGACGCCGAGATCCTGGTCTCGACGATGCAGCCCGTCGAGGGCGCCGACCTGACGACCATCAGCCTCAACCTCCGCTCGGCGCAGGACGCGGCGGCGCTCGTCGACGGGCTTCGGCAGCCGCTGCTGGCATCCGGCTTCGCCGAGGCGACGCCCGCCCAGGCCGAGCCCGGCCTCGCGGCGCAGACGACCTTCGTCCGCGGTGACGGCGAGATGCTCCTGGTGGGGGTCCTTGACCGAGACGGCGTCCGAACCCTCACCCTGGGCGGCAGGCTCCGCCTGGGCTAGTGATCCGCCACGTAGGCTGATCGCGTGAGCGCCACCCCACTCGTCGATGTCGAGAACGTCCGCACGAGGGTCGACGCCGTCCTGGCGGACCACGTGGAGGCCCTGCGCGCGCGCCTGGCCCAGACCAGCCCCGACGCGGCGCCGCTCGCCGACGCCGTCGAGCAGATGCTCTCCGGCGGCAAGCGGCTGCGCGCCGCGTTCTGCTACTGGGCGTGGCGGGCCCACGGCGGCGAGCCCGCCTCCCCCGCCGCCGAGACGGTCGTGCGGGTCGGCGCGGCGCTCGAGCTGTTCCAGGCCGCGGCGCTGTTCCACGACGACGTGATGGACGACTCCGACACCCGTCGCGGGCTGCCCGCCGCCCACCGGGCGTTCGCGACCCGGCACGAGGCCGAGGGCTGGGCGGGCGACCCCCGCCGCTTCGGCGACTCGGCGGCCATCCTGCTCGGCGACCTGGCCCTCGTGGTGAGCGAGGAGGCGTTTGCCGCGGCCATTGCCGGCGAGGCGCCCGGCCTGGCGGCGCGTGCCCGCGCCGTGTTCGACCTGATGCGCGCCGAGGTCACCGTCGGGCAGTACCTCGACGTCCTCGCCCAGGCGCTTCCCTGGGGCGAGGACCCCGCCGCCGACGAGGCGCGGGCGCGCGAGGTCGTCCGAGCCAAGTCGGCCCGGTACAGCGTGGAGCACCCGCTCGCCCTCGGGACCACGCTCGCCGGCGCCCGGCCGGACCAGGTCGCGGCCGTCCGCGCGATCGGGCTCCCGCTGGGCGAGGCGTTCCAGCTGCGCGACGACCTGCTCGGCGTCTTCGGCGACCCGGGCGCCACCGGCAAGCCCGCTGGAGACGATTTGCTCGAGGGCAAGCGCACCGTGCTCGTCGCGCGCGCCGTGGCGCGCGCCCGAGCGGCCGGCGACGACGCGATCGTGGCAGTGGTGCGCGATCAACTGGGGCGGCGGGACCTGCCGGCCGAGGCCGTGCAGGCGTTAGCGGACGCGATCGAGTCGACCGGCGCCCCGCAGGACGTCGAGACCCTCATCACCGCGCTCAGCGACCAGGCGTTCGCAGGCCTCGAAGCCTTGGACGTGACCGAGCAGGGACGCCAGATGCTCGTCGCGCTGGGGCACGCTGCGGTCGACCGGCGCGCCTGAAGGCGCCCCAGGCGCCCACCCGAGGGCGGGCGCCGTCCGGAGCGGTCAGCCGGGCAGGCTCAGAGCAGCGCCTGCGCGACCCGCCGGACCGCGGTCTTGCCGCCGCTGCGGAGGGCGTCGATGGGCCGCGCCGCCAACGACTCGTCCTCGGTGAAGAGCCACTGGATCATCTCCGCCTCGTCGAACCCGGCGTCGCCGAGCACCGTGAAGGTGCCCTGCAGCGACGCGAGCACCGTCCAGGCGGGCCCGTCCCCGTCACTGTCCGGACGGGTGGGCGCGGAAGGGTTGGCCAGGTGGGCCGGCACGAGGAACGCCTCGGGGACGGACAGCACGCGCGGCTCGCCGCGGCGCACCCCGGCCAGGCGGCCCTCCTGAATCATGCGCCGCACTTTGCCCACGTCGAGCCCCAGGCGCTCGGCCACGTCCGGCAGCGTGAGCCACGAGTCGACGATCTTGTCCAGGTCTGCACTGTCAGTCACGACGTCCAGCCTACGCACCGGCAGAGATCACCCGTTCGCCAGCACGGCACATCGGGCAAATACCCCCGCTGCGCTTTCGCATCGGCTAGGCCTCGGATACGTTCACATTCTGTCACTTGAGTCACTCCGGCACCATTCATCACTTCAGCATCACGAGGTATGACATGACGCAGTCCGCCACCGGTCAGCAGTGCGCACCGACCGCCGCGCCCACCCAGGCCGAGCCGGGCCGCGCCCTGCGCCGAGGAACCAGCGCCGGAGCCACCCTGGCCCTCGCGGCTGTCGCCGCCGTGTCCTCCGCGGGCGCCGCGCACGCCGACGAGGCCTACACCGTCCGCCAGGGCGACACCGTGAGCCACATCGCGACACGGGCGGGGGTCACCGTCCAGGCCATCGCGCGTGCCAACTCCCTCGCCGACGCCAGCCGGATCCGCGTCGGGCAGCAGCTCGTCATCCCGTCGTCCGCGACGACGTCCGCGCCGACCGCCGCAGCACCTGCTCCCGCGGTAGCCGCCGGGGCGACGCACACCGTCGTCGCCGGTGACACGGTGTCGGCCCTCGCCAAGCGCCACGGCACGACGGTGGCCGCGATCGTCAGCGCCAACAACCTGGACTCGCGCGCCCTGATCCGCATCGGCCAGACGCTGTCCATCCCGAACTCGGCCGCTCCAGCTGCCGCGTCTCCCACGGCGAGCACGCCCACCAGCGCGAGCGCGCCCGCGAGCACGGGGACGCACACCGTGGTCGCCGGGGACACCGTCTCGGCGATCGCCACCCGGTATGGCACCACCGTGGCGGCCATCGTGAGCGCCAACAACCTGGACGCGCGCGCCCTCATCCGCATCGGCCAGACGCTCACCGTCCCCGGCCAGGCGGCGTCGGCGCCCACCACGCAGCTCGTCGGCAACACCTTCGCCGGCCGCACCTACGCCGACACCGTGGTCGCCGCGGCGAACGCCAACAAGGCGACGCTGCTGGCCACCGGGGTCCCCTCGAAGGCCGACATGCAGGCGAAGGTCGCCGCGACCGCCCGGGAGATGGGCGTGGACCCAGCCCTCGCCCTGGCCGTGGCATTCCAGGAGTCCGGCTTCAACCACACGGCCGTCTCCCCCGCGAACGCCATCGGCACGATGCAGGTCATCCCGAGCTCCGGCGAGTGGGCGGCGCAGCTCGTGGGACGCCCGATCAACTTGCTCGACCCGAACGACAACGTCGTGGCGGGCGTCGCGATCCTCCGCTCGCTCGTCAAGAACGCGAACGACCTGCCCACGGCGATCGCCGGTTACTACCAGGGCGCGAGCTCGGTCAAGCGCAACGGCATGTTCGCGGACACCCGCCGGTACGTCGCGAACATCCAGACGCACATGGAGCGGTTCCGCTGACGTCGCGCCTGACGGGCCCAGCCCTCTCGCGACCGTAGACTGCCGCCGTGGGAGCAACCGTCACAGATCCGCTGGTGGGCCGCCTGGTCGACGGGCGGTACGAGGTCGTCTCACGTATCGCGCGCGGTGGCATGGCCACGGTCTACCTCGCGATCGACCGCCGTCTCGACCGCGACGTCGCGCTCAAGGTCATGCACGCCCACCTGGCCGAGGGCGCCAGCGGCGCGGCGTTCATCGCCCGCTTCCGCCGCGAGGCCCGTGCCGCGGCACGGCTGACCCACCCCGGGCTCGTCGCGGTCCTCGACCAGGGCGTCGACGGCGACATGAGCTACCTGACCATGGAGCACATCGACGGCTCTACCCTCCGTCGCCACCTCGAGGAGCAAGGCTCGCTCACCGTCGGTGAGTCGCTGCGCATGCTCGAGCAGGTGCTCGACGCGCTGGCCGCGGCCCACCGGGCGGACCTGGTGCACCGCGACATCAAGCCGGAGAACGTGCTCATCGCCTCCGACGACCGCGTGAAGGTCGCCGACTTCGGCCTCGCGCGAGCGGTCACCGAGGTGACGTCGGCCACCACGGGCACGGTGCTCGGCACCGTCGCCTACCTCGCGCCCGAGCTCATCTCGCGGGGCGTGAGCGACACCCGAACCGACGTGTACGCGTGCGGGATCCTGCTGTACGAGATGCTCACCGGGCGCCAGCCGTTCACCGGCGAGACGCCTATCCAGGTGGCTTTCCAGCACGTCAACACCGATGTGCCGGCCCCCTCGTCACAGGTCGCCTGGCTCCCGGCCGAGGTCGACGAGCTGGTCACCGCCCTGGCGGCCCGCGATCCCGAGGACCGGCCCGTGCACGCGGCGGCCGCCCTCGCGTTGACCCGCCGCACCCGGGAGAGCCTGGACGAGGCGACCTTGGCCCGTAGGGCCGACGTCTCCCCCGCGCCGCCTCCCGCCCAGGACGACGTCGACGAGGACGCCTCCGAGCACGCCATCGGCGCCGACGGGTCGATGACCGCCCGGATCGAGCCCGTCCCCGCGGGCGGCACCGTGGCGCTCCCCATCGGCGCGGGAGTCCGGCAGGGCTCCGCGTCGCAGCCCACGGCGCGCCCACGGTGGCTGCGCTGGGGCATCCCGGCCGCCGTCGCCGTGCTGCTCGCCACTCTGGGCACGTGGTGGTTCCTCACCATGGGCCCTGGCGCCTACACGACGGTGCCCGCCCTGCTCGGCGTGACGTCCGAGGAGGCCGCCGCCATCCTCGACGAGGCAGGCCTCGGCGCCGACCCGTCCGAGGACTTCTCCGACGACGCCGCTGTGGGGACAGTCTTCGCGAGCGACCCCGGCCCCGGTGAGAAGGTGCGCAAGGACGGCACGGTGGCCTTCACCGTCTCCCTCGGCCCCGACCTCGTGGTCGTTCCTGAAGGGCTCGTCGGCGCGATGCAGGCGGACGCCGCGGCGGCGCTGGAGGCTGCCGACCTGGTCGCCGAGTACGCCGAGGGAGACCACTACTCCGACGACGCGCCCGCCGGGATGGTGCTCGAGGCATCCGCCGAGCCCTCCACCCAGGTCAAGCGCGGATCGGCGGTGCGGCTGACGATCTCGGACGGGCCTGCGCCGGTGAGCGTCTTCTCCGTCGTCGGGCTCGCCCTCGACGCCGCGACCACCGAGCTCGAGGCGGCCGGCCTGGCCGTGGCCACCGAGCCTGCGTTCTCCGACACCGTCGCCAAGGGCCGCGTCATCTCCCAGAGCCCTGAGGGCGGGGCGGCAGGGCACCGCGGGGACACCGTGACCCTCACCGTCTCCGAGGGCCCCGAGCTCGTCGAGGTGCCCGACCTCTTCGGCGTGCAGTACGACAAGGCGAAGGAGACTCTCGAGGCGGCAGGGTTCCGCGTCGCGCGTGAGAACGTCCTCGGCGGGCTCTTCGGGACTGTCCGAGAGCAGAGCGTCGCGAAGGGGCAGAAGGCGCCGAAGGGCACCGAGATCACGCTCAAGGTGGTCTGACGCGTAGGGGGCCCGCGGCACGCCGCAGGCTCAGCACGGGCATGACAGTGGCCGGCGCCCCTCGGGTCGCCGGCCACTGTCATAACGGGTCTCAGGACTTGCGGAGCAGCTCCACGACCTGGAACGCCATCTCGAGCGACTGCTGGTGGTTCAGGCGCGGGTCGACCAGCGTCTCGTACCGCTTGGCGAGCCCTGCGTCGTCGATCTCCTCAGAGCCGCCCAGCACCTCGGTGACGTCGTCTCCGGTGAGCTCGATGTGCAGCCCGCCGGGAACGGTGCCGAGCGCGCGGTGCACCTCGAAGAACCCGGCGACCTCGTCCATCACGTCGGAGAAGCGGCGTGTCTTGTAGCCGCTCGCCGAGGTGATGCCGTTGCCGTGCATCGGGTCGCAGACCCACGTCACGGGCCGGCCGTCCGCCGCCACCTTCTCCACGATCGCGGGGAGCTTCTCGCGGATCTTGCCGGCCCCCATGCGGGTGATGAACGTGATGCGTCCGGGCTCGGCGTTCGGGTTGAGCTTGTCGATGAGCGCGAGCGCGTCGTCCCCGGTGGTCGTCGGGCCCAGCTTGACGCCCAGCGGGTTCTGCACGCGCGCGAAGTAGTCCACGTGCGCGCCGCCGAGCTGGCGGGTCCGCTCCCCGATCCACAGGAAGTGTGCCGAGCAGTCGTACGCGAGGCCGTTGCGCGAGTCGATGCGCGTCAGCGGCCGCTCGTAGTCGAGCAGGAGGCCCTCGTGGCTCGAGAAGAACTCCACCGTGCGGAGCGCGTCGAAATCGGCGCCGCACGCCGCCATGAAGCGGATCGCGCGGTCGATCTCCGAGGCGATCTCGTCGTAGCGCGAGTACGCCGGGTTCGCCATGAACCCGCGGTTCCACTCGTGCGCCCGCAGCAGCGACGCGAAGCCGCCGGTGGTGAACGCGCGGATGAGGTTCAGCGTCGACGCGGACGTGTGGTACGCCTCGAGGAGCCGCTCCGGGTCGGGCTGCCGGGCCTCGGCGGTGAACTCGAAGCCGTTGATGATGTCGCCGCGGAATGCGGGCAGCGTCACGTCGCCGCGCGTCTCGGTGTCCGAGCTGCGGGGCTTGGCGTACTGCCCGGCCATGCGGCCCATCTTGATGACCGGCAGGCTCGCGCCATACGTCAGCACGACAGCCATCTGCAGGATCGTCTTGATCTTGTTGCGGATGTTGTCCGCCGTGGCAGTCGCGAAGGTCTCCGCGCAGTCCCCGCCCTGGAGCAGGAAGGCCTCGCCCCGACCCGCCGCCGCGAGGCGGGCGCGCAACGCGTCCGCCTCGCCGGCGAAGACCAGTGGCGGCAGCCCGGCGAGCCGTCGCGTGACGCGCTCGAGCTCGGCCGGGTCAGGCCAGCTCGGCTGCTGCGCCGGGTTGAGCGAGCGCCAGTTGTCGAGGCCGTGAAGGATCGCCGGATCCGCCTCGAACGTCATGAGTGGTCTGCCGGGACGAGCTCCTGGCCGATGTCCGCGAGCATCGCCTTGAACCACGGCTGCTGGACGTCGAACGCCTTGCCGCCGGCGATGCGCGGGAACGCGATGGCCTTGAGCCGGTCGCCGTCCTCCTCGTCGTGGCCGATGACGCCGGCCTCGCCCTTGAGCGAGCACTCGACGGCCAGGTCGGTCATCGACTTGATGAGGCGCAGGTCCTCCGGGTTCGCGGCGGCGGCACGCGAGTAGTACCCGGACTTCTGCACCATGGTCTTCTCGGCGCCGAGCTTCTCGGCGAACTGCTTCGCGAACCAGGCGCCCGGGTTGATCGTGTCGAGCTTCACGTGGCCGAACGGGTCGCGCGGCACCTCGGCGCCGGACGCCTCGAGCTGCTCGACGATCTCGTGCATGCCAGCGCCCTCGGACAGGAAGATGTTGACGTTGCCGATCTCGTCCATGATTCCGCGCAGGCGGGCGGCCTCGGCGTCGATGTCGAGCGCGAGCTCGGGCACGAACACCGCGTGGATGTCCCAGCGCTCGCGCGTCTCGCCGATGCCCGGGACCCACTCGCGGCCGTCGAGCCGCTTGCGGTAGTCGGCGGCGGCGGCGGCGGTGAGCCACCCGCAGTGCCGGCCCATGACCTCGTGCACGATCAGCATGCGCGGGCCCGAGCGGTGCTCGCCGATGATGTTCTCCGCGAACTTCGCGGTCTCCTCGGCGGCGGTCCACGCGCCCAGCGACTGCCGGATCGGGATCACGTCGTTGTCGATGGTCTTGGGCAGCCCGACGACGGTCAGGTGGTAGCCGTGCTCCTCGAGGTACGCGGCCAGGTCGGCGGCCGTCGTGTTCGTGTCGTCGCCACCGATGGTGTGCAGCACGTCCACGCCGTCCTTCTGGAGCTGCTCGGCGGCGACCTGGAGCGGGTCCTGGCCCTCCTGCACGAGGCCCCGCTTGACGCAGTCGGCGGCGTTGGTGAGCTTGACCCGCGAGTTCCCGATGGGCGACCCGCCGAAGCCGTGCAGCAGGCCCGCGCGCGAGCGGGTCTCGTCGTCCACGACGATCGAGTTCCCCGTCAGCAGGCCGTGGTAGCCGTACTGGTAGGCGATGATCTCGATCTCCGGCGCGATCTCGGTGTAGCGCTCGATGAGGCCACCGACGGCGGAGGACAGGCACGGGGCGAAGCCGCCTGCGGTCAGGAGCGCGACGCGACGAACCGACATGAGACACACCTCTCGTTGTTCAACACAGCTGGCCCCCTGATGTTCGGGCCTTGCCGCGGGCCGCTATCGGGCCCTTGGTCCGTGGGACCACCACCGCCTGTGACGGTGACCAGGTCATCCTACTGACGTGTGGGAGTCGTCCTCGGGCGGTCCCGGAACCTGGACGTCGGGCGCGGGCCGTCCGCCGGGCGCGGTGGGCAGGTGCTCGGCCGGATCGGCCGCCGCCGCGGGGTGCCCGGTGGCGATGCGCGCCTTCTGGGTGGCGGCGTACACGTCGACGTACTCCTGCCCGGACAGGCTCATGATCGCGTACATGATCTCGTCGGTGACGGCCCGCAGGATGAAGCGGTCGTCCTCCATGCCGGCGTAGCGGCTGAAGTCGAGCGGCTTGCCGATCACCACGCCGATGCGCTGCGGACGGGGCAGCCGGCGGCCCAGCGGCTGCGCCTTGTCGGTGCCGACCATGATCACGGGGATCACCGGCGCGCCAGACTCGAGCGCGAGCCGCGCGACGCCCGTCTTGCCGCGGTAGAGGCGCCCATCGGGGCTGCGCGTGCCCTCGGGGTAGATCCCGAAGAGGTCGCCGTCACGGAGCACCTGCAGGCCGGTGTTGAGCGCGGCCTCGCTGGCCTTGCCGCCGCCGCGGTCCACGGGGATCGTCCCCACTCCGCGCATGAAGCCGGCGGTCAGCCTGCCTTTGATGCCCGAGCCGGTGAAGTACTCGGACTTGCCGATGAACACGATCTTGCGATCGAGCACCAAGGGCAGCACGAACGAGTCGATGACTGCCAGGTGGTTGCCGGCGAGGATCGCGCCTCCCTCGGCGGGCATGTTCTCGGCGCCGCGGACCCATGGCCGGAACACGAGGTGCAGCAGCGGGCCCACGAGCACCCGCTTCATCAACCAGTAGAACAACCTGCCACCTCTCGACAATTGGCTCCCGCGGACGGCCTGCGCCCCGTCGCCCTCGTGTCCGACTCTAGAGTGCTCACATGGGACCTGGCCCCGACGAACCTGACGACACCGCGGAAGAGCGCGGCCCCGACACCCCTGCGGGGGACGCCGGCGTCCCGACAGACGCGGAACGCTGGGCCGCGATCGTGGCCGACCTGGCGGACATCGACGAGGTGGACGACACGAGCCCCGCCGTAACGTACCCCGTCGCGCCCTGGGTCTCCGACCCGCGGGTGGTGCGCCCGGCCGCCCCCGAGGCGCCCGAGGAGCTCGCCGGCTCCGGTCGCGACTGGGACGGGACGAGCCAGATCGACGCGGCGGAGGCGGCGGTCGACGGCGACGAGCACTTCGTCCCGCCGGACCCCGGCCCGATCCTCGGCGGGGACCCCCTGCTGACCATGGCGTGGTTCGCCGCGGCCGGGATGCCGGTCTTCGTGCTCGTGGTGGTGCTGGGCTGGCCACACGCCCCGCAGGCCCTCGTCCAGGCGGCCGCGGCCGTGTTCCTGCTCGGGGTGGTCGCCCTCGTCTGGCGGATGCCGCACCGCCGGGCCGACGACGCCGACGACGACACCGGCGCCGTCGTCTGACGGCGCCGGCGCGCGTGGGTCAGAGGCGGGACAGGTCGGCGGCGCCGACGATGCCGGCGTCGTTGCCCATGGCCGCGAGCTCGATGCGCGCCTCGGGCCGGTAGCCGCGGCCGGAGAGCTGCTCGGAGAACGCGTGCCGGACCGGGCTGAGCAGCAGGTCGCCCGCCGCGCCCACGCCGCCGCCGATGACGATCAGGCCGGGGTCGATGAGCGCGGCGACCGACGCCGCGCCCTCGCCGATCCACCGGCCGAGCTCGGCGAGCAACTCGATGGCGAGCTCGTCGCCCTCTTGGGCTGCGGCGGTGACGTCCGGGCCGGTGAGATCGGCGGCAGTGCCCCCGACCATCTCGAGCAGGCGACCCGCCCGCTCCGGCTGGGTGAGGAGCGCGGCCTGCGCGTCGCGCACGAGGGCGCTCCCGGAGGCGTACTGCTCCCAGCAGCCCTCGTGGCCGCAGCCGCAGTAGTGCCCGCCGGGCACCACCCGCATGTGCCCGACCTCGGCGGCGACGCCCCACGCGCCACGGACCAGGCGCCCTCCGGTGACGAGGGCGCCGCCCAGCCCGGTGCCGACGGTGAGCATCAACATGTCCTCGACGTCGCGTCCGACGCCGAACCGGAACTCGGCCCAGCCGGCCGCGTTCGCGTCGTTCTCGACGACGATGCGCACGTCGCCCCCGATGAGGGCGCGCACCCGCTCGTCGAGGGGGTAGTTGCGCCAGGCGAGGTTCGGCGCGAACAGCACGCCGGACCGGTCTGAGGAGACGAAGCCCGCCGCGGCCAGGCCGATCGAGCCCACCTCGTACGACTCGGAGAACTCGCCGTAGATCTCGGCGATCGCCTGGTCGATCGAGCCGGCGTCGTCCGGCTCGGTCACCCGGCGCGTCTTCGCCAGGATCGTGCCGTGCTCGTCCACCACCCCTGCGGCGATCTTGGTTCCACCGATGTCCACACCAATGGCGTGCATGTCCGTCCCTGCTCTGGGGTACCCCAGGTGATGCGGCTGTGAATGGGAAGGGCTGAACCCCGCCCTGGATGTGCCTTCACGCTACCGTTCGCGCGCCGCCGGGCGCGCAGCAGGGCCACGGGCGCTCATCGCGGACAGGCGGGCGAAGACTAACGGGTGGATTATGTAACCGGGCGGTACCAAGGTCCCGGTAGTGTGCGATCCGTAGCATCGCGCCCACCTGCCACTGGAGTCAGCATGGACGAGTTCCACTCCCCTGCCCTCGTCGAGGTCAACCCCGAGGACAACATCAACAACCTGCTCGCGGCGCGTGTCGCCTCCGCCGGTGACGGCGTGATGATCGAGCGCAAGGACGACGCCGACGGGCCTGGCCCGTGGCTGCGTGTCACGGCCCGGGAGTTCGACGCCGACGTCGTCTCCGTCGCCAAGGGCCTGGTCGCCCGCGGGGTCCAGCCGGGTGACCGCGTGGGGATCATGTCCCGCACCCGCTACGAGTGGACGCTGCTGGACTGGGCGTTGTGGGCTGCTGGCGCGGTCGTCGTGCCGGTCTACGAGACGTCGTCCGCGGAGCAGGTGATGTGGATCGCCACCGACGCCGACGTCTCGCTACTCGTCGTCGAGTCCGCGCACCATGCGGCCATCGTCGAGGAGGTCCGCGCGGACCTGCCGAACCTGCGGGCGGTCGAGGTCATCGACGACGGCGCCGTGGAGGCCCTCCGCGCCGCGGGCGCTGGCGTCGACGACGCCGAGATCACGCGCCGTCGAGGCCTGGCCCGGCTGGACGACATCGCCACGATCATCTACACGTCGGGGACCACCGGCCGGCCGAAGGGCGCCCAGCTCACCCACGGCAACTTCGTGGTCCTCACACGGAACTCGGTCGAGGGCCTCGGCGAGGTCGTGCGGACGCCCGGCGCCCGGACGCTGCTCTTCATGCCGCTGGCGCACGTCTTCGCCCGCTTCGTCGAGGTGCTGTGCGTTCCCGCAGGCTGCGTGCTCGCCCACACCCCGGACACCAAGAACCTCCTCCCCGACCTCGCGTCGTTCCGGCCCACGTTCATCCTGTCCGTGCCGCGCGTGTTCGAGAAGGTCTACAACTCGACCGAGCAGAAGGCAGCCGCCGGCGGCAAGCTCAAGATCTTCCAGTGGGCGGCCGCCACCTCGATCGCGTACTCCCGGGCGCTCGACACCCCGAGCGGTCCGGGCCTCGGCCTCAAGGTGCAGCACACGATCGCGGGCAAGCTGGTGTACTCGAAGCTGCGGACCGCGCTGGGGGGCCAGGTCGAGTGGGCCATCTCCGGCGGGGCGGCGCTCGGCGAGCGGCTGGGCCACTTCTACCGGGGGATCGGCCTCAAGGTGCTCGAGGGCTACGGGCTGACCGAGACGACCGCCCCGTCCACGGTCAACCGGCCCGGGGCCACCAAGATCGGCACCGTCGGCATCCCGCTGCCCGGGTCGGGGGTGCGGATAGCTCCTGACGGCGAGATCGAGGTCAAGGGGCCGCAGGTCTTCCCCGGCTACCACCGCAACGAGGCCGCGACGGCCGAGGCGTTCAACGACGGCTGGTTCCGCACCGGCGACCTCGGCTCGCTCGACGAGGACGGGTTCCTGCGGATCACCGGGCGCAAGAAGGAGATCATCGTCACCGCGGCCGGCAAGAACGTCGCCCCTGCCGTCCTCGAGGACCGGCTCCGCAGCCATCCGCTGATCAGCCAGGTGGTCGTGGTCGGCGACGCGCGCCCGTTCATCGGCGCGCTGGTGACGCTCGACCCCGACGGCCTCCCCGGCTGGCTGCTCGCCCACGGTCGCACCGAGATGACGGTGGCGGAGGCGGCCACCGACCCGGAGGTCCTGGCCTCGATCGAGAAGGGCGTCGCGCGGGCCAACCGCGCGGTGTCACGCGCGGAGTCCAT
This sequence comes from Cellulomonas chengniuliangii, assembly GCF_024508335.1. Taxonomy (NCBI): domain Bacteria; kingdom Bacillati; phylum Actinomycetota; class Actinomycetes; order Micrococcales; family Cellulomonadaceae; genus Cellulomonas; species Cellulomonas chengniuliangii. The sequence goes on from NZ_CP101988.1 coordinate 1,921,983, forward strand.
CCGCAAGTACCGGATCCTGTCGACGGACCTGACAATCGCCAACGGCTACCTCACGCCCAAGCTGAGCGTGCGACGGGCGCAGGTCGTCAAGGACTTCGCCGACGACATCGACGCGCTGTACGACGGGGCGGTGGTCGGCGGCCAGTGACCGGCGGGCCGGCCCGCCGGTGATCCGCGACGAGGGCCCCGCGTCAACCGACGCGGGGCCCTCGTCGGCTCAGAGCCGCGCGAGCCGGGCCAACAAGGTCTGGGACGGCACGGCCCATGCGCCCGACGCCTGGACGTCGGTGGCGATCTCCTGGTCGCTCGTCACCACCACGACTACGCGCCCGGGGGGCTCGGCGCGCACGATCCGGCGGATCAGGTCGTCGGCGATCTCCCCCACCGAGAACAGCGCCCGCACGTTCCGTGGCCCCGTCGCGGCGCCCGAGTGCCCCGGCTGGCCGTCGAAGCAGCACGTGACCTCGGCGCCGGTGCGGGCCGCCACGTTCGACAGCGCGTCGAGCAGCCGACGCCGCTGGTCGGTGAGCGACAGCTGCGGATACGCCGCCTTGGAGACGTTGTACCCGTCCACCACGAGATGCGCGTGGGGCAGTGCCAGCAGGTCGTCCAGCAGCGCCGGATCCTGCACCTGGCGCCCACGGGACGTGGGGCGGTTGGCCGCGGCGCCCGGCTGGGTCGCCACCGTGTCAGCGGGGCGCACGGCCACCGGCGGCAGCCCGAGCTCGTGGCGCAGCGCGGTCCCGGCGTCGACCACCGTGTCCAGCAGGAGCCGGGCCCGCGCGGTGGCGATGTCCTGGGCGAGCCGCGCCTCACCCCTGCTGGCAGCGCGCTCCGCCTCGGCGACGCGCCGGTCCGCCGCGGCGGCGGCGCTGTCGGCGGCGGCCTGGTCGAGCAACGCCCGCGCCTCGGCACGAAGGGCCTGCGCCTCGCTCCTCGCCGCGCGCGCCTCGCTGCGGGCGCGGTCGGCGTCGGACCGCAGCTTGCGCTGTTCGCGGCGCAGCGCAGCGGCCTCCTCCTGCGCCGACGACGCCTCGAGCCTGGCGGCGCCGAGTTGGGCGGTGACCCGGGCTGCCTCCAGCTCCGCGCGCTCGGCCCGGCGCTCCATCATCTCGAGCATGCGGCCGCCTGGGCTGCCGGCGCGGGCGCCGCCATCGGGGTCCGGCTCCTGGTCCGCGACCGCGGCGCGCGCCAGCTGCTGCCATCCGGCCGGGCGCAGCAGCCATGCTCCGACGGCCAGCTCGACGCCGTCCGCGGCAGGAGCCGGCGCCGGACCCTCGTCCGCCTCGAGCGGCGGCGCGTCGGGGTCCGGGACGGTGGTGAGGCCCGCTGCCACCGCGTCCGCGAGCTCCGGGCGGGCATGGCTCCACACCCGGGCCACCCGGCCGCGGAAGCCGTCGTCGTGCTGCAACGCCTGCCACAACGGCTGGGCGCCAGCGCTCGACCGCCGCCGCGGCGCGAACCGCTGGACCTGCCGCAACGCCGCCGGGACGTCCTTCGGCTCCATCTGCCCGAGCACCTCGGCTGCTGTGCGGACCAGCGAGGACCGCACCGGCTCCGGCAGCCCGACCTCGTCGCCGCCGGCCGTGTCGTCGCTCATGCCGCCCACACTAGGCGGCGCCGCTCCCACCCGGGCGCCATGGGGTCGGCGGGCAGCGTCAGCAAGCGGCGGGTGGGCAGGCAGTGCGCGTGCGGCGTCACCCGTGGCGCGCGGCGAGGCTTGTCAGCGCTGGCGGATACCGTGCGCAGCATGCCGACCAGCCCGCCCGTCGAACCGACGCGCGCCGACCTCGCGCTCCCCCGACCAGGCCAGCCGGTCCAGCTCGCCCTCGACGAGCTCGGCACCCCGCTATCGGAGGTCACCTTCGTGGTCGTGGACCTCGAGACCACCGGCGGCACCCCGCAGTCGTCGGCCATCACCGAGATCGGCGCGGTGAAGGTCCGCGGCGGGGAGGTGCTCGGCGAGTTCCAGACCCTGGTGAACCCTGGCGGCCCGATCCCCGCCTTCATCTCGGTGCTCACCGGCATCACCACCGCGATGGTGGTCCAGGCGCCGCGGATCGAGGAGGTGCTGCCCAGCTTCCTCGAGTTCGCGCGGGGAGCCGTGCTCGTCGCCCACAACGCGCCGTTCGACATCGGGTTCCTCAAGGCGGCGGCCGCGCAGACCCACCACCCCTGGCCGTCGCCGCAGGTGGTCGACACCGTGCGGCTCGCACGCGCCGTGGTCACGCGGGACGAGGCCCCGAACCACAAGCTCGGCACGCTCGCGGCCCTGTTCCATGCGACGGTCGCACCGGACCACCGCGCGCTGTCGGACGCCCGCGCCACGGTCGACGTGCTGCACGCGCTGCTCGGGCGCCTGGCGCCGCTCGGGGTGACCCACCTCGAGGACCTGGCGACCGCCACCGACCCCGTGCCCGCGGAGGTCCGCCGCAAGCGCCATCTGGCCGACGGCCTGCCCGACGCTCCCGGCGTGTACATGTTCCGGGGGCCGGGCGACGAGGTGCTGTACGTCGGCGCCTCCACCACCTCGCTGCGCACCCGGGTGCGCACGTACTTCACCGCATCCGAGAAGCGTCGGCGCATGGCCGAGATGGTGCGGATCGCCCACGCCGTCACGCCAGTGGTGTGCGCGACCCCGCTGGAGGCTCGGGTGCGCGAGCTCCGGCTCATCGCGGAGCACTCCCCGCGCTACAACCGGCGCTCCCGCTCCCCCGAGCGCATGCCGTGGGTTCGCCTGAGCGCGGAGCCGTACCCCCGGCTCGTGATCGTCAGGCAGGTCCGCGCCGACCCGCCCGACGGCCCTCCCGCGAGCCACATCGGCCCGTTCGCCTCCCGCGGCGCGGCGCAGAGCGCCATCGACGCCCTCCACGAGTCGTTCCCCATCCGCCAGTGCGCGCGGCGCCTGCCGGTGGCCCCGTCGCCAGGCGCCAGCTCCTGCGCCCTCGCGGGGATGGGAAGGTGCGGAGCCCCCTGCGTCGGCGGTCAGAGCATCGCGGACTACTTGGGCGTGGTCGCCCAGGTCGGCAGCGCGATGCGGGGAGACCCCGCGCCCGTGGTGCTGGCCCACGCGACACGGATCGCCGACCTGGTGGATCAGGAGCGTTTCGAGGAGGCGGCCGTCGCACGCGACCGGCTCACGGGCTTCCTGCGCGGCGCGAGCCGGGCGCAGCGACTGGGCCCGCTCGCCCGGTGCCCCGAGCTGGTCGCCGCCCGGCCGCGCGACGTCGGCGGGTGGGAGATCGTGCTGGTGCGCCACGGGCGGCTGGCCGGCGCCACGACCACGAGCCGCGGCGCAGACCCGTGGCCCGCGATCCGCGCCCTGCAGGTGACGGGCGAGCAGGTGCAGCCGCCCGTGGCCCCGGCGCCAGCAACCCATCCCGAGGAGACGGACCTCGTGCTGGCATGGCTTGAGTCGCCCGGCGTGCGTCTCGTGAGCGTCGCCCCGGACGCCGCTGCCACGGTGGACGAGGCCAGCACGGCTCGCGGCGGCGGGTGGGCCTCCCCTGTGCGCGGTGCGCAGGCCTTCGTGGACGATCCGGCCGCCATCGCCAGGCTCCTCGCGTCACTCGCCTCCGGGCGCGGGCCGGACGGGCGTCCCGAACCCGCAGGCGACACGGACGCCCGCCCGGGTGGCGGGATGGGCGTGGGCGCCACCGACGCGGCATGATGACGCCATGCTGACTGCGATCGTCCACATCGACACCGAGGCCGCGCGAATCCCCGAGGTCGCCGCCGCCATCGTCGACATCCCTGGCGTGAGCGAGGTCTACTCCGTGACGGGCGGCGTCGACCTCATCGCCGTGGTCCGCGTGCGCGAGCACGAGGAACTCGCCGACGTCATCGCCGACAAGGTCAGCAAGGTCGAGGGCGTCATCCGGACGCAGACGTTCATCGCGTTCCGCGCCTATTCCCAGCACGACCTGGAGCAGGCCTTCGCCCTCGGCATCGAGGACTGACACGCGCCGACGGCATCCCTGAGGGACCGGCGCCCAGCGGGCGCGGCCGCTCAGGGATGTCGTGCGCGCGCTAGCCGGCCGAGGCGGCGCGCCACCGCTCCAGCACGTCCGCGGCGGCGCCGGAGTCGACGGCCGCGGCGGCGAGTCCCAGGCCGGCGGCGAGCCGCTCGACGAGCGTCCCGTCCGCAGTGCCGGGCAGCGTGCCGTCCGCGGCGAGTGCCGCAGCGGCGTTCAGCAGCACGGTCTCCCGGGCGGGAACCCGCTCGCCGCCCAGCACCTCGCGGAAGACGCCCGCGTTGAACACGGCATCGCCGCCGCGCAGGTCCTCGGTGCGCACCGGGGCGAGGCCGAGGTCGGCGACAGCGTCGACGTCATGCTCGGCCACCGACCCGTCGCGCACCTCCCACACGTGGGACACGCCCGAGGGGACCAGCTCGTCGAGCCCGTTCGGCCCGCGGAAGACGAGGGCACTGGTCCCCCGGCTCGCGAGCACTCCCGCGACGAGCCCAGCCATCCGCGCGTCCGGCACCCCGATCGCCGTCACGGCCGTCCGCGCGGGGTTCGTGAGCGGGCCGAGGAAGTTGAACGCGGTGGCGATGCCCAGCTCGCGCCGGGCGACCGCGGCGTGCCTCATCGCGGGATGGAAGACCTGCGCGAAGCAGAACGTGATCCCCACCTCGGTCGCGAGCTCGCGTACGCGCTCCACCGGCAGGTCGAGCCGCAGGCCCAGCGCCTCGAGGACGTCCGCGGACCCTGAGGACGACGACGCGGCGCGCGCCCCGTGCTTCACCACGCGCAGTCCGGCCCCCGCGATGACGAGCGCCGCCATGGTCGACACGTTCACGGTGTGCGCACGGTCGCCACCGGTGCCGACGATGTCGACGCTGCGTCCCGGCACGTCGATCAGCTGGGCGTGCGCGAGCATCGTGTCGGCCAGCGCGGTGAGCTCGTCGACGGTCTCGCCCTTCGAGCGCAGCGCCACGAGGAACCCCGCGATCCGTCCCGGCGACGCGTCCCCGCGCATGATCTCGCCCATCACCCAGGCGGTCTGCTCGCGGGTGAGGTCCTGGCCCGCGACGAGGGACGTGAGGAGGTCGGACCAGGTCGCGGCGATGCTCATCCCGCGAGGGCCTGCGTGGCGACCAGGCTCGCCACGGCGCGCTGGACGTCCTCCGGGTCCAGCGGGCGGCTCAGCACCGCGTCGGCGTTCGACCACGACGCCAGCCACGCGTCTTGCGGGCGGCCGGTCAGCAGCAGCACCGGCGGGCAGTCGTAGACCTCGTCCTTGAGCTGCCGCGACACGCCCATGCCGCCGGTCTTGGCGGCCTCCCCGTCGAGCACGAGGAGGTCGTAGCGTCCGGTGGAGGCCTCGGCGATCACCGCGGCGGGCGAGGCGACCTCGACCCACTCGATGTCGGGGGCGCCACGGGTGAGGCGGCGGCCGACGGCCAGGAGGACCTCCTGGCGGGCGTCGACGTCGTCGCTGTAGAGGAGGATGCGAGGCGCGCGCGCCTGCCCCTCGCCAGCGTGCGGGTCCAGCGTTTCGCCCGTGCTCATGGTGCTTCCTCATTCATCTCGGCATGCCTGCAGGGGCATCTTGGCATGTTCGGCAGCGCAGACGCGCAGACCACAAGCATCCGCGCCGAACGAGCCCAGAAACTGACGGTGTGACATTTAACGCGCGCCGCGCCTAGGTCTAACGACCCATGCGGACGTGTCCTAGGCCATAATGGCGGACGTGTCGACTGCAACGGCTGCTCCCAGCACCTCAGCCCATCTGAGCGTCAACCGCCCGAACCCCGTTTCTGTCGGGACAATCGTGTGGCTCGCCAGCGAGCTCATGTTCTTCGCGGGCCTGTTCGCGATGTACTTCACCATCCGCGCGGCGGTGCCGAACGAGTGGGCGGTGCAGACCGAGCTGCTGTCGCTGCCGTTCGCCCTCGGCAACACGTTGATCCTCGTGCTGTCCTCCGTGACCTGCCAGATGGGCGTGTGGGCCGCCGAGCGGTTCCAGCCCGTGCGCACCGGCAGCCTGCTCCAGGTCAACCGCTGGGGCATGAACGAGTGGATGACGTTGACCTTCGTCATGGGCTCGATCTTCGTGGCCGGCCAGGTGTTCGAGTACGCCGAGCTGGTCGAGCACGGCCTGACGATCTCCTCGAGCCCGTATGGCTCCGTCTTCTACCTCGCGACGGGCTTCCACGGCCTGCACGTCGTCGGCGGCCTCATCGCCTTCCTCTTCCTGCTCGGACGCTCGTTCTCCGCGAAGCGGTTCGGCCACCACGAGGCGACCACCGCGATCGTCACCTCTTACTACTGGCACTTCGTCGACGTCGTGTGGATCGCGCTCTTCGCGGTCATCTACATGCTGCAGTGACCAGTGGCGCACCGCGCCGCCCGTTTGAACCCCTGACCCACCGTGCGAGACGAGGACCATCCGTGAAAGCACTTGCAGCCCGCAGGCACCACCGGCACGCGCCGGTCGTGCTGCTCCTGCTGGCGCTGCTGGCCACCGGCGTGCTGTACGCCGTGCTGGCGCCGACGTCGGCTGACGCAGCCGACTCGGCCAGCGCGAACGACATCGAGGCTGGCGACAAGCTCTTCCAGGCCAACTGCGCGACGTGCCACGGCCCCTCCGCCGAGGGGACGGGGAGCGCCCCGTCCCTGATCGGCGTCGGCGCCGCCTCGGTCGACTTCCAGGTCGGCACCGGCCGGATGCCGATGGCGATGTCCGGCCCGCAGGCCCAGGCCAAGCCGCCGCAGTTCGACGCGGAGCAGACCGCCCAGCTGGCCGCCTACGTCGCCTCGCTCGGCGCCGGCCCCGGCATCCCGGTCGCGGAGCAGGTGGACCCCAGCAAGGGCGACGCCGCCAACGGCATGGCCCTGTTCCGCACCAACTGCGCCATGTGCCACAACGCCGTCGGCGCCGGCGGAGCGCTGTCCGAGGGCAAGTACGCGCCGCCGCTGCTGGAGACCAGCAACACGCACATCTACGAGGCCATGGCGACCGGCCCGCAGTCGATGCCCGTGTTCAGCGACGCGAACCTCACCTCTGACGAGAAGCGCGACATCATCGCCTACATCGACGCGCAGCGGGAGCCCTCCCCCGGCGGGATCAACCTCGGCTCGCTCGGGCCTGTCAGCGAGGGCCTGTGGGTGTGGGTCGTGGGAATGGGACTGCTCATCGGAGCGTCCGTCTGGATCGGAGCGAAGTCCTCGTGAGCACGCAGCAGAACCCCGGCCACGGCGACGAGGTCGTGGCGCACGAGGGCTCGGCCCCGGCGACCCACTTCGAGAACCCGGGCCTCCCGCCGCATCGTCCGCGCCAGGCGGACGTCAATCCGGCAGCGGCGAAGCGCGCCGAGCGCCAGATCGTCGTCCTCTTCGCCATCTCGATCATCGGCACCATAGGCACCGTCGTCGCGTGGTCGCTCGTCCCGCCCGGCGACACCCCGAGCAGCATGCGGCTGTCGAACTTCCTCATCGGGTTCGGCTTGTTCCTGAGCCTGATGGGCATCGGCGCCGCCGCGGTCCACTGGGCCAAGACGCTCATGAACGACCACGAGAAGGTCGAGATGCGCCATCAGCAGCGCAGCTCGGACGAGACGCGCGCCGCAGCCGTCGAGGTCCTCAAGGAAGGCGCCGCCGACTCCGGCATCGGCCGACGCGGTGTCCTCAAGGGCGCCGCGGTGACCTCCCTCGCGCTGTTCCCGCTCGCCATCGCCGTGCCCCTGATCGGCGACGTGGGCGGCAGCTGGGACGTCTCCAAGCTCAAGCACACGATCTGGCGCAAGGGCGTCAAGCTGACGACCGACCCCGCCGGGCGGCCGATCAAGGCCGCTGACGTGACTATCGGATCCGTCTTCCACGTCATCCCGGAGAACCTCGAAGAGGTCGACGCGCACGACCGCCTCAACCAGAAGGCCAAGGCTGTCGTGCTGCTGGTGCGGCTCGACCCCAAGGACCTCAAGGAAGCCGAGGACCGCAAGGGCTGGTCCTACGACGGCATCGTCGCGTACTCCAAGATCTGCACCCACGTGGGGTGCCCGGTAGCGTTGTACGAGCAGCAGACGCACCACCTGCTGTGCCCGTGCCACCAGTCGACGTTCGACGTCGCCGACGGCGCCAAGGTCGTGTTCGGACCCGCGAAGCGCCCGCTTCCCCAGCTTCCCATCGAGGTCGACGACGAGGGCTACCTGGTGGCTCAGTCCGACTTCCACGAACCTGTCGGCCCAAGCTTCTGGGAGCGCCTCAAGTGAGCACCACCACTCCGTCCCGCGGAGCGCGGGCGGCGTCCGGGACCGCCGACTATCTCGACCAGCGGACCGGCATCGGCACGGCGGTCAAGGGCTTCGCGCGCAAGATCTTCCCCGACCACTGGTCGTTCCTGCTCGGTGAGATCGCGCTCTACAGCTTCGTCGTGCTGCTGATCTCCGGCGTTTTCCTCACGATGTTCTTCGTGCCGAGCATGGGCGAGACGCATTACGAGGGCCCCTGGGCCGCCATGGACGGCGTCGAGATGTCCCAGGCGTTCGCCTCGACGCTGCGGTTGTCCTTCGAGGTCCGCGGCGGGCTGCTCATGCGGCAGATCCACCACTGGGCGGCGCTGCTGTTCATGGCCTCGATCGTCACGCACATGATGCGCGTGTTCTTCACCGGCGCGTTCCGCAAGCCGCGTGAGGTCAACTGGCTCGTCGGCTTCGTGCTGCTGATCCTGGGCCTGGCCGCCGGGTTCTCCGGCTACTCGCTGCCGGATGACGTGCTCTCGGGCAACGGCCTGCGCATCACCGACGGCGTGGTCAAGGCCATCCCGATCATCGGCAGCTACATGTCGTTCTTCCTGTTCGGGGGCGAGTTCCCGGGGACCGACATCATCCCGCGCCTCTTCACGGTGCACATCCTGCTCGTGCCAGGGCTGATCCTCGCCCTCATCGGGCTGCACCTGCTGTTCGTCGTGCTGCACAAGCACACGCAGTACCCCGGCCCGGGCCGCACCGACAAGAACGTCGTCGGCTACCCGCTGTTCCCGGTGTACACCGCGAAGGCTGGCGGCTTCTTCTTCGTCGTGTTCGGCGTGATCGCGCTCATGGCGGCCACGATGACGATCAACCCGGTCTGGAACTACGGCCCTTACGACCCGTCACCGGTGTCCGCGGGAGCCCAGCCGGACTGGTACATGCTGTTCCTCGAGGGCGCCCTGCGCCTGATGCCGGGACAGACCGAGTACGTGATCGGCGGGTACACGCTCTCGCTCAACGTCCTCATCCCCGCGATGGTGGTCCCCGGCATCCTCTTCACGGCGATCGCGGCCTACCCCTTCATCGAGGCAGCGGTCACCAAGGACAAGCGCGAGCACCACGTGCTCGACCGCCCGCGCAACGCGCCGTTCCGCACCGCATTCGGCGTGTCGTTCCTGACCGCGTTCGTGGTGCTGGTGCTCGCCGGCTCGAACGACCTCATCGCGACGCAGTTCCGGATGTCGATCAACGACATCACCTGGGCGTTCCGGGTGCTGCTCTTCGTCGGACCGGCATTCGCCTTCTGGGTGACCAAGCGGATCTGCCTGAGCTTGCAGCGCAAGGACCGCGAGCTGGTGCTGCACGGCCACGAGACCGGGCGCATCGTGCGCTTCGCGCACGGGGAGTACATCGAGGTGCACAAGCCCCTCGACGAGTACGAGCAGTGGCTGCTGGTCAGCTACGACTCTCCGCGCCCACTCGAGATCGAGCCGGCCGAGGACTCGCGCGGCGTCCGCCGCAAGGGCTACCGCAAGGACCTGCTCAAGCAGCGCGTGTCGCGGATCTTCTTCGAGGACCGCGTTGAGCCGGTCACCCCGGCCGAGCTCGCGGCGGCGCACTCGCACGGCGAGCACGACACGCTGGCCCCGGCGCCAGATCACGACCAGATCACCTCCGAGGTCGGCTCCAGTCCGGCCTCTGAGACGGACACGGAGACGCGGAATCGCTGATCCTGGTCCACAGTTGTCCTGTCCGGGCGGCGCTCCCTCTGGGTGCGCCGCCCGGCGCATATGACGGACCACCCCGACGTCTCGCGGCGAACGCCGCGACCTGAGGTAGGAGAGGCATCACGCATGGCTGACTACACCCTTCCCGATCTGCCCTACGACTACGCGGATCTCGAGCCGCACATCTCCGGGCGCATCATGGAGCTGCACCACGACAAGCACCACGCCGCGTACGTGGCGGGGGCGAACACGGCGCTCGAGAAGCTGGCCGAGGCCCGCGAGTCCGGCGACCTCTCGTCGGTGAACCTGCACGAGAAGAACCTCGCCTTCAACCTGGGCGGGCACGTCAACCACTCCGCCTTCTGGTTGAACCTCTCCCCGAACGGCGGCGACCGCCCCACCGGCGACCTGGCCGCGGCGATCGACGAGTTCTTCGGCTCGTTCGACGCGTTCCAGAAGCACTTCGCGGCGAACGCCGCGGGCATCCAGGGCTCCGGCTGGTCGATCCTCGCGTGGGACTCGATCGGCGAGCGGCTGATCATCGTGCAGCTGTACGACCAGCAGAGCAACATCGCCCTCGGCCTCGTGCCGATCGTGCTGCTGGACATGTGGGAGCACGCGTTCTACCTCGACTACGTCAACGTCAAGGCCGACTACATCAAGGCGTGGTGGAACATCGTCAACTGGGAGGACGCCGCGGCTCGCTTCGAGCGCGCGCGCACCCAGACGGCCGGGCTGATCGTCCCGCGCTGACCTGCTCGCGCCACGACGGGCGCCGGGGGCCATCGATGGCCGCCGGCGCCCGTCGCCGTCTCCAGGGGCGCCGCCCTAGTGCAGGTGCTGCGCGAGCTCGGCCCTGCTGTGCAGCCCCAGCTTGGCGAAGACGCGCGCGAGGTGGCTGTCGACGGTGCGCACCGACAGGAACAGCCGCTCCGCGATGACCTTGCTGGTCAGGCCCGCGGCGGCGAGGGCCGCGATCTCACGCTCCCGGCGGGTCAGGTCGACCCGCTGGCTCATGGTCGGGAGCCACAGGCCCACCGTGCCGAGCGCGGCGCCACGGGCCTGCGCCAGGGCGTCGTCTCCCGAGGCCAACGCCTCAGCGTGGTCGAGGACGGCCCGCGCGCGAATGCTCCCGATGGCGGTGGTCAGCTCGCGCAGCCGGACGAGCGCGCGATCGGTGAGCGCGGCGTCCGCCGCCCCGCCCGCGCCGGCGAGCGCCCCCCGCTGGCTGCGGGCGCGGATCGCCCGATGCAACGCCTCGGCCTCGATCCGCCGCATCCCCCGCCCCGCGGCCCAGGAGGCCGTGGTCATGGCGAGCTGCTCCAGGTCGTCGGCGTGCGACCACGCGGCGGTGTCGAGCAGGACCAGCCGGATCTCCCCCTGCATCGAGCGCGCGCGGCGCATCGGTGTGCGGCGCAGCCGGTCGATGAGGTCACGGGCTGCGGCCGCGTCGCCGACCGCCGCGCAGGCCAGCGCCTCGTAGGCCAGCGTGAGCCCAGTCAGGCTGCCGTCGTCGCGCAGCGGCGCGCGAGAGTTCGCCACGCGCAGCTCGCTCCGGGCGACGGACCAGCGCCCGTCGGCCGCCGCGACCATCCCCTCCGCCAGGTGGTCCAGGCAGCGGTCCATGCGCTGGAGGCCCGACGCGGCCGCCTGGACCTGGGCCAGCAGCACCCGCGCGCTCGCCAGGTCCCCTGCCCACACGCTCTGCAGCAGCCGCCAGCCGAGCAGCTCGGCCCGTGCCCAGGGGTACTCGCGGGCGGCGGCGTCCACGATCCTCGAGTACCGGGCGTCGATCGAGCGGGCGACCTCGAACTCCCCGGCCTGGCCCAGGCCGAGCATCACCGGGGTGACGAGGGGGTACCTGTCGACGTCGCCGCTCGGGCCGTCGAGCAGCATGTCGGTCGCTGCTCCGAGGTGCTCCGGGAACCGCCCGCCATAGCCGAGCATCACCAGCCGCTCGGCGGCCAGGGCCTTGCGCTCGGCCACCACCGCCGGCGCCTGCTCCCGGCCCGCCAGGTCCGCGTCGGCGGCGTCGATGGCCGCCACCGCCGCGTCCACCGAGTCGGCGCTGACCAGCTCGAGGTTCGCGATGCGGCGCGCCAGGTCGACCCGGTACTCCGCCCACTCGGCGTCGTCCACGCTCGCGCGCGCCAGCTCCAGCAGCGCGGCCTCGAGGTCGAGGCGGGCGAGGTCGGCCACCCCCTGGAACGCGTAGCCGCTCGACCGGGAGCGCAGCAGGCGGACACGGGTCAGCGGATCCGTGTGGGGGGCGGCGAGATCGAGCCCGGCGGAGGTCAGCCGGACGGTCGACTCGTGGTCGCCGCGGTACTCGGAGACCTCGGCGGCGGTCCGGAGACGGTCCACCGACACCGGGCTCCCGCACTCGAGCGACCAGGTGACCCACTGGATGAGCCCCTCCCCCGCCTGCTCCGGGTCGTGGGACGTGCGCCCGAGCGCCGTGAAGTGGGATTGGCGCTGTGCCCACGGGATCAGCTCGCGCACCGCCGCGGCGGCCAGCGGCGCCGTCCAGCGCACCGTCGGGACCATGCGGGAGCCTCCCGCGGTCTCCGACTCCGGCACGAGCTCCAGGATCCCGTCGAGCAGGAGGCCCGCCACCGGCTCTCCGAGTCCGAGCTCATCGAGGGCGTCGAGCCCGACCGTCCCGGCGAGCGCTGCGACCTCGAGGAGACGGCGCGTGGTGCGGTCCAGCCGGTCCATGCTGCCGTGCGTGATGTCCAGCAGGCGTGGTCCGGGGCGGGCGCTCCCGATCCACTGCCAGGCGCCGGCCGAGCGGGTCATGCGGCCCGAGGCGACCTCGTGCGCCACCAGCTCGTGCACCAGGTACACCGCGCCGCGGGTGAGCTGCCATGCCCGCATGGCCAGGTCCGCCGAGACCGGGCCACCGAGCTCCTGCCCGAGGAAGTCGGCCAGCTCGGTGCGGTCGAACGGCTGCACGTCCACGCGCTCGACACAGCCGTCCTTCCAGAGCTCCCGCCAGGGCGAGAGCCTGGCGGTGGAGGGCCGCGCCGTGCTGACCAGCACGATCGCCCGTCGGCGTGCCAGTGACCCGAGCAGCGCGGCCGTCGCCTGGTCGAGGAGGTGCAGGTCCTCCACCCGCACCACGGGAGCGGGCTCGCCGGACGCCCCACGGGTGGCGAGCGCGTCGGCAATCTCACGGGCCGCCTGGTCCGACGCTCGTGCCAGGTCGACCCCGGCCAGCGCCCCGCGGGGGGCCAGCGACACCTCGCCGGGCGCGGGCGAGCCCTGCACCACGAACGCGTCCCGGGAGCCGTCGGCCGCCAGCGCCTGCGTGACGGCGGTCCGCGCGAGGAACGTCGTGCCCACGCCCGGGGCCCCGACCAGGAGCACGCTCTGCCCCCGCCGCACCGTGCCGGCAACCTGCTCGAGCAGCTCCGTCCGCACCGCTCTCGACTCGGCCGAGGGCATCGCGCGCTGGGTCGGGACGAAGGACGGGAGGGAGGGCGGCGGCAGGGCGCCGTGGATCATCGCTGTGCTCCTCGAGACGGTGTGATGCGGATCCTGCCCCGTCGGAAGCATCGCCGATCGAGGGCTGCGACTTGGGTCCATTGCGCGCGTGTCGCTGATCTGCGTAGCGATTACCGATGTGGCGCCACTCCCCTGGTCCTTAACGTCGGTGATCGATCCATGAGTCCCCCTGCCCGACGCCACACGCGACCGTGCAGACCACCCGATCGTGAGGGAGTGTCCGTGCCCACCTACACCGCACCTGGCGTGTACGTCGAGGAGGTGCCCTCGTCGCAGAAGGTGCTGGCCTCGGCGCCCACCGCCGTCGCCGCCTTCGTCGGCTTCACCGAGCGCGCCCCGGGTGACGACCCGAACGACCCGCAAGGGCTGGCGCCGCGCCTGGTGACGAGCTGGACGCAGTACGAGAACCTGTACGGCGGATTCGTCGACGGGGCGGTGCTGCCGTTGTCGGTGTACGGCTTCTTCCTCAACGGCGGCTCGATGGCGTACATCGTCCGGGTCCCGAACGCGGACCCCGCGGGCGAGCCGGCCCGCCGCGCGCTGCCCGCCGCGGACCGCGCGCTGGGCCTGCCGGTCGCCGTGGAGAGTGTCGAGCCCGACGCCGACCTCACTGTCATCGTGGAGTCCGTGGACGGCGGAGCCGACGCCGAGGGCCCCTCCGCCTTCACGATCTCGATCGTGCAGGGCGATGAGACCGTCGAGTCCTACCCCGAGCTGACGCTTGGCGGCCCCCGGGACGCCGCGACGGTGATCAACGCGACCTCTACCCGCGTCAAGGTGAGCGTCCAGCTGGACGCGGCTGTCGACCTGCAGAGCCAGCTCGAGCTCCTCAAGCCCGGCGCCTACGCGCTCGAGAAGGCGGCGCCGGTCCCGGTGCCTGTCTCGGGTCGCAAGTTCGCCGGCTCAGAGTCGGCGCGCACCGGCATCAACGGCCTCGCAGTCGCGGACGACGTGACCATGGTCATCGTCCCGGACCTCATCACCGCGGCCACCCGGGCCGACGGCACGATCGACCTGAGCCTGTGGAAGGCCGTGCAGACGGCCCTGATCGCGCACTGCGAGCAGCACCCCAACCGGATGGCCATCCTCGACGCGCCTCCCGGGATGGGCCCCCAGCAGATCAAGGAGTGGCGCTCCGAGGAGGCGATGTACGACTCCCAGTTCGCCACGCTGTACTACCCGTGGATCAAGGTCGAGAACCCGGCGGCGACGAGCGGCGACGCCGAGGTGCTGATCCCGCCGTCGGGCCACGTCGCCGGCGTGTGGGCCCGCACCGACGACACGCGCGGCGTGTGGAAGGCCCCGGCCAACGACACGATCCGCGGCGTTCTCGACGTCGAGCGCTCGATCACGCAGAACGAGCAGGCGCTGCTCAACCCCGTCGGCATCAACTGCATCCGGCCGTTCGGCACACGGGGCATCCGCATCTGGGGAGCGCGGACCCTCACCTCCGACACCGACTGGTCGTACATCAACGTGCGACGCCTGTTCAACATGGTCGAGTCGACCATCATGGAGGGCACCCAGTGGGCGGTCTTCGAGCCGAACGACGTCAAGCTCTGGGAGGGCATCAACCGCACCCTCAGCGGCTACCTGCACGGCCTGTGGCAGGCGGGCGCGCTGTTCGGGTCGAGCGCCAATGAGGCGTACTACGTCAAGTGCGACGCGTCGATCAACACCCCCGAGTCCATCGCCGCGGGCAAGCTCGTGGTCGAGGTGGGGCTGGCGCCGGTCAAGCCGGCCGAGTTCGTCGTCTTCCGGATCAGCCAGAACAAGCAGTCGGCCAACTGACCGACGCCCCGCGGGCCCGGACCACCGGGCCCGCGGCCCCCATCTCAACCTGAGGAGCACCAGTGGTCGACGGACTGTTCACCAATGACCCCATCGTGGCGCAGAACTTCTTCCTGGAGATCGACGGCGAGGTCATCTCAACCCTCATCAGCGTCTCCGGGCTGGACATCGAGGTGAGCGTGAGCCGCTCCAAGCAGTCCGGCTCGGGCGGCGTGCTGCAGGAGGTCAAGGGCCTCGGCAGCGCCACCCAGACCTCCGACCTGCAGCTGTCGCGCGTCGCGCCGCTCGACTCGACGTCGGACAAGCTGTGGAACTGGTTCAACGAGATCCGCGGCACCGGGCTGGTCGCCACGGACCGCGCCGGGCAGCGCAAGAACGGCTCGATCGTGCTGTACGACACGGCGCGCAACGAGGTCGCCCGCTTCAACTTCTTCAACTCGTGGCCGAGCAAGATCTCCACCGACCAGCTGAGCGTCGAGAGCACCGACGTCGTCAAGGAGAGCATCACGCTCGTCATCGAACGGCTCGAGCGCGTCAAGTGACCATGCAGACGAAGTACGACTTCACGCTCCCCCGCGGGTACGTCGACGCGCACGGGACGGTGCACCGCACCGGCACCATGCGGCTGGCCACCGCGCGGGACGAGCTGGAGCCGTTGCGCGACCCGATGATCGACGGCCCGGACGACCCGCGGCTGACGGTGGTGGTGCTGGCGCGCGTGGTCGAGCGGCTCGGCACGATGGAGCTGGTCACGGCCCGTGACATCGAAGGGCTGTTCGCGGTCGACCTGGCATTCCTGCAGGACTTCTACGGCGTCATCAACTTCGGCTCCCAGGCGGAGTACGAGGAGCTGATGGCGGCGCAGAGCGCCAGCTCGGGCCCGGTCACGGCGGCCCCGGCCCTCAACGCCCCGGCCGCCGCCGAGGAGCCGTCGCCGGCGGCGCCCTCGGCCGACGACCCGGCTTCGGGCCGGGTCAGCTCCGACGTCGCCTACGTCCGCCCTGGGCGTTCGGCGATCGAGGAGATCCCGACAGACGGCCGGTGACACATGCTGCGCTACCCGTCTGAGGCCCTGTGGCAGGAGATCGCCTATCTGGCGTACCACCTGCACTGGCCTCTCGGTGACCTGCTCGACCTCGAGCACCTCGACAGGGTCCGGATGGTCCGGGCCGTGTCATCTCTGAACGAACGAGCGTGGGAGGCGGTGCGCGACCATGCCGGCAGCTGAGGCGTTGGGGGGCGAGCCGAGCAGCAGCGCCCTCTTCCTCTTCGAGGTGGACGGCGTCGAGATCGGCACGTTCCGCAAGCTGCGAGGCCTCGAGCTGAGCGTGGGCGTCGAGGAGTACGTCGAGGGCGGCCAGAACGGGTACGCCCACAAGCTGCCGGGCGTGCTGCGCTGGCCGAACCTCGTGTTCGAGCGTGGGCTCATCGAGTCGGACGCGCTCTTCACCTGGGTGGCGAACTCCGCGGGCGAGAACTTCGCCGCGCGGGGCAACAAGCTGACCCGGAGCACGGGCGCGGTGACGGCGATCAGCTACACCGGCGAGCGGCTGCGCGCCTGGGAGCTCCAGGGCGTGTTCGCTGTGCGCTGGGAGGGGCCGGCCTTCGACGTGGACCGCGAGGACCAGCTCGTCGAGCGCCTCGAGGTCGCGCACAACGGCTTCCGGGCGAAGACGTCATGAGCAGTTCGACGACGAGCCGCGCTCCGCGTGAGCCGGCCGCCGGCGGCACGGGCGCCGGCGACCCGCGCACGGTGCTCGGGCGGCAGGTCGCGGCCCGGATGCGCCGCCCGGGGCCTCGCTCCGGACAGCGGGGCGCGACGCTGGTCGGGGCCCTCGCGGCGTCGAGCACGCGCTTCGCCGACGCCATGCAGCAGACCGCCACCGTGCGCCGCACACTGGCCGGTTCGAGCACCGTCGGGGCTCCCCACGTGGCGCAGGGCTCCGCGCCTCCGCGCTGGTGGAGCCCCCAGTGGCAGGCCTTGGTCGGCCACGCTGACGAGTCCCCGGCCCGCCGCCCTGGGGAGCCGCGAGCTGCCGAGCCCTCGCGACGCGCCCCGGGCCGCACCCCCACCACAGCGCCACCCACGACGCTGCCCGTCCGCCTTCCCGCGGAGGTCGCCGCCGCGGGGCCGATGGTGGTCGCGCAGGACACCCGTCGCCGCCGGCCTGCCCCGCCGACCCAAGCCTCCGGCCCGCCTCGGGGCGGCGAGGGGTCCGCGCCGGGGCAGCCCGCGGGGCCTGGGCACGGGCAGCCCGCGGCGCGCGCCGCCGCTGGGCCCAGGTCCCCCGTCGCGTCCCCCGCGCCCCGGCAGGCCGCTCCGCGCGACGCCGGCGTCGTGCGGCGCAGCGCGCGCCCTGCCCGTGGCTCGACCAGGCTCGCCCAGTCGAGCGCGCCCGAGCCGCGTGCCTCCACGCCCATGGGCGTCCCCCGGGCGTCGGGCGTCGTCGCGCCCGGCGTGCCGGCAGGCGCCGGGGTGCTGCGCCGGGGCGCGCTCGTGGCGCGTCGCGCGCAGGTCCGCGCGGCGCTCGGCGACGCTCCCCGGCGCCCGGCCGACGGCCCGCGTCACACCACCGACGGGACCGCGACGACTACGGCTCCGGCCAGGGCGGCGACCAACATCGCCGCGCCTGAGCTCGCTCTCGACCCATCAGCCGCCATCCGGGCCCACGGGGAGCCGGCGTCACGTGGCCTGGCGGGCGCCGCGTCCGCCGCCGCCGGCGCGGGCGGGCCGACGCCCCTGACGGGCCCTGCCCTCGCGGCCGCCCCGCGCGCCGGTGCTGGTGACGGGCCGGCGCGGCCGAGCGATCCCGCGCGCCCCGTCGTCGCGCACCAGCCGTCAGGCACGGCCGGCCGCGCGCTGCTGCTGCGCACCGCGCCCGGAGGCCGGGGGGCGCGGCGCATGCTGGCACCGGCCCCTGCCGCTGTGCACGTGCGCCGCCTGTGGTCTCCCTCTACCCGCGCGTTCACCGAACTGCGCCCCGCCGTCACTGGCGCTGTCGTCCCTGGCCACGCACTCCCCGGCACTGCGCTCCCCCGCACCGCCGTCCCTGGCACCGCCGTCCCTGGCACTGCCGTGCCTGGCCTCGGCGCCACGGTCCCTGACGCGTCCGGCGCCGCCAAGCGCCCCGCCGCGTCGGCTGTCGAGCAGCGACGCAGCGGGCAGGTCGCGCGAGCGCGTGCCTCGACGCCTCCCATCCTCGGCGGTGCGCGCCACGCCCCATCGGCCACGGTCGACGCACGCCGCGGTGACGTGATCGCCCGCGCCGTCCTGCCGTCCACCGGCCAGTCCGCGATAGGCCCGTCCGGGCCGCCCGGCCGTCGGCTGGATGGGCCAGATGCCGTCCGACCCGCCAATGGCGCCCTGGCGCCGTCCCGCCTGCTCCGTGCCGCGGGCCCGCTCGGCGTCGGCCACGCGAGCGCGTCACCCGCCGGAACTCCTGCGGACGCGCCCGCCCCCGCCCACCGACGGCCGCACCGGCTGGCCCGGGCACTGTCCCCGGCCACGGCGCCGGCCACCACCCGTTCCCGCCGGCCCGCCTCCACGGCCCGCTCCGGCGCTGCCACACCGGCCCTGCTCCGCCGACGCCTCGACACTGCGGGCCCGCTGTCCGCCGGCGTCCGCGGCGTGACCCGCTCGACGCCTGGCGACGGCGCTCGCGCGGCGCTGCCGGGTCCTCGAGCGGCGCGGGACGGCATGTCCGCGAGCGCCTTGTCGCCCGTCGCGCTCCGACGGTCCGTGGCGGGGGGCCTGCCTGCCGTCGGCGGCCGCACAGGCGCTGTTGTCGTCCGCCCGTCTGACGTCGCACCGAGCGTGGGGGTGCGGCCGGTCGGCCGCGCGGACGCCAGCGCCGGCGTGCGCGCGTCGTCGGAGGCGGGATGGCCGTCCACGCTGGCGCCGCCCGGCTCCGCGGCGGGTGGCTCATCCTGGGGCGCGGTCCCAGAGGTGCGTCGCTCCCCGCTGCTGGGGGGCCTGGCCGCCTCGTCCGCGATGGCGCCGCCCCGTGGCGCGTCCCTGCCGCCACGGCCCCCGGCCGCGGCCGCCGCGCCGGGCGCACGCCCTCCCGTCCCCGCTGTCGCGCGACCCGCCACCGGTGGCCCGTCAGGCGTCGGCGCCACCGTGCGCCGGTCCCTCGACCCCGCCGCGATGGCCTGGTTGATGGACGCACCCACCTCGACCCCAGAGAGGCAGGCCCCCATGCCGCACGCGCTGGCCGACGCACCCCCACTCCCTCGTCCGGCCGCACCGGCCCTCGCTCCGGCGACCTCGCTGGACGAGGCGACGCTGGCGCGGATCGTCGACACCGTCGTCGAGCGCGTCGAGGCCCGGCTGGTCGACGAGGTCGAGCGGCGCGGGCACCGCTCCGCGTGGGGGGTGTTCTGATGGCCGGCCCTGAGAAGGCGTTCCTGGAGATCGAGGGCGGCGACCGTCTGCCGTGCCTGTTCAACCCGTCGCAGCTGGAGATCACACGCTCCAACGACTGGCTCGCGCACCGCATGCCGGGGCGCGGAGTCCCCCGGCTGCAGTACGGGGGCGCGAACCCGGGATGGATGCGGGTCGAGCTGTTCTTCGACACCACGGACGACGGGGCCCCGGTCACGCGGCACACGGGCAAGATCCTCGAGCTCATGGACGTCGACCCGTCGCTGCCCGGCACCGACGAGACGTCGCGCAACGCCCGACCGCCGTACGTGACGTTCCACTGGGGCGAGCTGCACTCGTTCCGCGCGGTCATCGCGGACCTCGCGCTGACCTTCACGTACTTCTCATCCACGGGCACCCCGCTGCGCGCGACGCTCGACCTGACGATGCGCCAGTACGAGCCGTCGCGCGCCTTCGGACCCCAGAACCCGACCTCGGGCACCCCGCAACCGCACCGGGCGCATCGGGTGCTGGCCGGGGAGACGCTCGACCGGATCGCCGCCCGGTACTACGGCGACTCGACCCGGTGGCGCCTGCTGGCGTCGGCCAACGGCATCGCCGACCCGCTCGAGCTGCGCGCCGGGGCGTTGCTGTCCGTCCCCCGGATGGACGCATGAGCGCCGTCGACGACCTCCCCGCGGAGACGGGCACCCGCCTCGCCCCGCACGTGAAGGTCGACGGCGCTCCGCTGTCCGACGCGTGGGCGGCGGCGCTCACCGAGCTGCGGGTGCAGGTCGGCGTGCGGACGGTGGGACGCTGCACGCTGCGGTTCGCGGACCCGGGGTACGCGTTGTCCTCGAGTCCGCAGCTCACGCTCGGCGACACTGTCGAGGTGCTGGCGGCGCCAGCCAGCGGTCGCGGCGCCCTGGTCTCGGTGTTCGTCGGCACGGTGAGGGGCGTGGGCGTCGAGCACCGTGGAGCGGGGTCCTCCGAGCTCAAGGTCGTGGTCGAGGACGTCGCGGCGAGCCTGGCGTTGTCGACCACCGCGGCCACATACCTGGAGATGTCCTACGACGACATCATCACCGAGGTGGTGCGCCGCCACGCGGACGTCTCCCTGACGCGTGAGGGGGGCGCGGTCCAGCCCTACGTGCTGCAGGCCGACTCCGACCTGGCCTTCGTCGACGAGCTGACCCGCCGCGCCGGGATGGAGTGGGTGGTCGAGGGCGGCTCCTTCCACGTGTGGCCCAACTCGTCGAGCTCCGGGGCCGCACGCCCGGGCGGCGACGACGTGGAGCTGCGTCTGGGGTCGACGCTCAGCGACTTCCAGGTGCAGCTGACGGCGGGGGCGCCCTCGAGCGTGCGCGTGCGTGGGTGGGACCCGGCCGCGCAGCAGCCCATCGAATCGGTCGAGGCCTCGACCGGCGCCGCCGGCTCGAGCCCGATCGGGAAGAGGTTCGGCCTGGCGGCCGTGCAGGGCGGGGAGGTCCTCGACGCGGCGAGCGTCCCCGCCGACGGCGCGGAGGCCTCGGCTCTCGCGCGGGCACGGCTGCGGGCGTCGGGCAGCGTGCTCGCGCGCGGCCGGGGCACGGTGCAACCGGGCCTCCGACCGGGCGGGTCCGTCACCGTCCTCGACGCCGGCCCGTCCTCGGGCTCGTACCAGCTGCGCGAGGTGGTGCACACGTACGACGGCCGCGGGTTCCTGACCCAGTTCGTCGCGGGCGACCGGCCCGCGAGCCCGGTCTACGACGCCCTGGCCGGGGCCCGGGAGCCCGCCGGGGGCAGCTTCACCCATGTGGGCCTGGCCGTGGGCCGCGTCACCGACACCAAGGACCCCGAGAAGCACGGCCGGGTGCGCGTGCAGCTGCTCGGCCTCTCGGCGACGGTGGAGTCGCCCTGGGCGCGGGTGGCGGCCATCGGCGGCGGCGTCGACCGCGGGATGGTGGCGGTCCCCGAGGTCGGCGACGAGGTGCTCGTCGGGTTCGAGTCGGGCGACGTCCGCCACCCCGTCGTGCTGGGCGGCCTGTTCGGCGCCAGCGACCGTTCCCCCCAGGGCACTGTCGACGAGAACGGCGCGGTCGTCAGCCGTCGCCTCACGTCACGCCTGGGCCACGTGATCGAGCTGGGCGACGGGCAGGGCGCCGACGCGCGCCACGTGCTGCTCGAGCTCGCGGGCCGCAAGCACAGCCTCCGTCTGGGCGAGGACCGGGCCCACCTCACTGTGCCCGACGACGTCCCCCTGGCCATCAGCGCGGGATCGGCCACGATCACGCTCGACGGCAAGGGCGCGATCACGCTCGACGGCACGACCGTGACCGTCAAGGCGCGGCAGAAGCTGGCCCTGTCGGGGTCCTCGGTGGAGATCACGGCGACCTCCGACCTCAAGGCGTCGGGGACGACAGTCGACCTCAAGGGGTCGGGGACCACGACGGTGCAGGCAGGCGGCCAGGCCGTCATCAAGGGAGCGATGGTGCAGATCAACTGATGGACGCCACCACATCGCCGGAGCGCGGGCTCGACCAGGGCGCGTCCTTCATCGGGCGCGGCTTCAGCTGGCCGCTGCAGGTCGACCACGCGGGCTCGATCAAGCTGACGCACGGCCCCGAGGACATCGACCGCTCGATCCGGCTCATCCTGCTCACGGCGCCCGGCGAGCGGCTCATGCGCCCGCAGTTCGGGTGCCGCATCTGGGACCTGCTCTTCGAGCCCGTCACCGCGAACCTGCTCGGCCTGATCAGCGAGGCCGTGCGCGACGCGCTGGCCCAATGGGAGCCGCGCGCCGTCGTCGAGGACGTCGAGCCCGTGCAGGACGAGGACGTGCCGTCCCTCGTCCACATCCGCATCACGTACCGCGTGGTGTCCACGAACAGCCGACGCAACCTCGTGTACCCGTTCTACGTCATCCCGCACGAGGAGCACTGATGCCGCTTCCCCCGCCCCACCTCGACGACCGGTCCTTCCAGGACATCGTCGACGAGACCAAGCGGCTCATCCCGCGCTTCACCCCAGAGTGGACCAACCACAATGTGTCCGACCCCGGGGTCGCGCTCATCGAGCTGTTCGCGTGGATGAGCGAGATGGTGCTGTTCCGCGTCAACCAGGTGCCCGAGCGGCTGTACGTGCACTTCCTCAACCTGGTGGGCGTCGAGCCGTTCCCCGCCTCGACCGCCCGCACCGACCTGACGTTCTGGCTGTCCGCCCCGACCGACAAGCCAGTGGTCGTGCCCGCGGGGACGCAGGTGGCGACGGCCGCCGGCGGCGCGCAGGAGCCGGTGGTGTTCGCCACGGTGGGCGAGCGCGTCATCATCCCGCCGACGCTCGTCGCCGCGCACACCGCGGCCGCGCACACCGGGGACGCCGTCGAGGCGTTGGGCGACCTCCGCTACCCGGGACAGGCTGTGGTGGTGTTCCCGTCCAGCCCGCTGGCGCCGGGCGACAGCCTCCTGCTGGGGTTCGCGGACCCCCTCGCGGGCCTCGTGCTGCGCATGGACGTGGAGGCCGACGCTGAGGGCATCGGCGTCGACCCGCGCAACCCGCCGCTGGCCTGGGAGGTGTGGTCCGGCGAGGGCTGGGTCGCCGCGCAGGTCCATGAGGACACGACGGGCGGCTTGAACCGCGACGGCTCGATCGTGCTCGTCCTGCCACCGGTCCACCAGCCGCTGACCCTGGCCGGGGTGGGCGCGCACTGGCTCCGCGCCCGGCTCACGCAGCCCGCGCCGGGGCAGCCCACCTATGAGGCGTCGCCACGCCTGCACTCCCTGAGCGCGCACGCCGTGGGCGCCACGACCCCGGCCGAGCACGCCGCCGTGGCCCCCGCCGAACGCCTCGGCCGCTCCGACGGCACTCCCGAGCAGCGCTTCACGGTGTCCCGCCGCCCGGTCGCGCGGCGCCGGCCCGACGAGGTGGTGCGCGTCATCACGCACGACACCGCGACCGTCTGGCAGGAGGTCCCCGACTTCTCCGCGTCAGGCCCCGCTGACCTGCACGTGGTCTGGGACTCGTCGACCGGCGAGGTGCGGTTCGGCCCGCGGGTGCGCTACCCCGACGGCACGGTGCGCCAGCACGGCGCCATCCCACCGGACGGGGCCGAGGTCGCTGTGACGAGCTACCGCCATGGCGGGGGCGCGGCCGGCAACGTCGGATCGGGCACCCTCACCGCGTTGCGCTCGACGGTGCCGATGGTCGCCTCCGTGACGAACCTGCGCCCCGCCACGGGCGGTGTGGACGCCGAGTCGGTGGACGAGGCGAAGACCCGCGGGCCGCTCATGCTCCGCACGGGGATGCGCGCCGTGACGGCGGGCGACTACGAGCGGCTCACCCACGAGACGTCGGCCGAGGTGGCCCGCGCCCGCTGCCTGCCCTCGGCCGACGGCCGCCAGCCCGTGCGGGTGCTCGTGGTGCCCCGGCTCGCCGGCGACCCCCGCCAGCACGTCATCGACGACTTCGCGCTCTCGAGCCACCTCCTGGACGCGGTGTGCGAGGTGCTCGACGAGCGTCGGCCGGTGGGAGTCGCGGTCGAGGTCGGCACGCCCTACTACCAGGGCGTCAGCATCGCGGCGCTCGTGCGGGCCCTGCCCGGCAGGCCGCTGCCGATGGTGCGCGACCGGATCCTCGACGCCCTGCACCGCTACGTGCACCCCCTCACCGGAGGGCCCGACGGGACGGGCTGGCCCTTCGAGGCCGATCTGACAGCAGCCGTCGTCGCTCAGCTGATCGAGGCCGTGGAGGGCGTCGAGCGGGTGGACGAGGTCCAGCTGTTCGCGTTCGACCTGCGCAACGGCCGCCGGGTGGGCGTGGGCCGGGACGCCCTGCGGCTCGAGCCGCACGCGCTGTTCCTCTCGGCCGCCCACCAGGTCGTGGTCAAGTGAGGCGACGTGGCTGACGACTGGATGCTGCGCCAGCTCCCCCCGGCGATGCTCGACGACGACTTCTTCGTGCGGTTCCTGTCCATCTTCCAGACCCAGGCCAACACCCTGCTCGCGCACGCGGAGAACCTGCGGCACCTCGCCGACCCGGGCGTCGCGCCCCCGGAGATGGCACGCTGGCTCGGCACGTGGATCGGCATGGACGGGGTCGACGCCGCCCTGCCGGAGCGGCTGCAGCGCGACCTGGTCCGCAACGCCGCGCAGTCGCTGCCCTGGCGCGGGACCCGGCGCGGGCTGGTGTCCCTGCTCGAGGTGCTCAGCGGCGGGCCGGTGGAGGTCCGCGACGGTGGGGGGGTCTTCCCGGAGGGCGGCGCGGGCGACGACCCCGGCTGGGTGGCCCTGCGCGTCGCCACGACGGGGATGCTGGAGGAGGCGGACTTCGCCGCCCGCGTCGCCGAGGAGCTCCCGGCGCACGTCCGCGCCGAGCTGTGGGTCGGCGACCGGCAGGTCCCTCTCGCGGGCGCCGTTCCCCGGGACGAGCGGGCGACGGCCACGGCGCCGATCGGCGAGGGCGCATGACCACGCAGGAGCAGGCCGGCTCGCATGAGGGCGGCGCACCCGAGCTCCCGGCTCGCCCTTCCGCCGTCCCCGTCGCCCGGCAGTGCCCGCAGTGCGCGCTGCCGGGGACGGTCGTGTCCGGCAGGCGCAGCGCCGACGACTTCTGCGGGCGGTGCGACTTCCCCCTGTTCTGGGCCGGGGACCGGGTCGAGCGCGCGCTCGTGGACGAGGGCGTCGAGGACAGCCTGCGCCGCAGCCCGGGGACCGTCGGCTCCGCGGCGCTGGCGAGCACGCCCTGCCCCGGGTGCGCCGAGCTGAACGTGCCATCGGCGACCCGGTGCGTGCGGTGCGGCTCGGGGATGACCCCGCCCCCGCCGGTGGTCCACGTCCCGCCGGCGCCCGAGCCCTTCACGCTGCCGCCGCTCGCCCAGCTGGGGGCGTGGCGGCTGCTGCCCTGGAACGCGGTCGGTGCGGGATGCGGGCTCGCCCTGGTGCTCGGCGCCGTCGCGGCCTGGCCGCTGCGCTGACACCGGGCGACGCCCCGGTCAGCTGACCGTGACCGTCGTCGCGCCCGACGAGCCGGCCGTCTGGGCGTTGCCTCCCGAGGGGGAGAACGTCGCCGTGTAGGCCGCGGCCCCTGAGGCCCAGCCGGGGAGGACGCAGGTCGTGACCGCCTGCCCTCCGCTCACGGCGACCGGCGCGCCGGCGCACCCCGGCCCGGAGAAGGCCACAGCGCCCGACGCGCTGCCCGCGCTAGACACCACGGCGGTCAGCGTCACCGTGCCCCCGACCGCGGCCGTCGGCGGGTCGGCCGTGAGCGCCGTGGTGCTCGCGGCCTGCACGGTCGCCTGGACCACCGGGGCCGTCGACCCCGCGTGCGTGGCCGAGCCGCTGTAGACGGCCCCCACGGTGGCGGGCCCGAGCGGCAGTCCGGCGAGGCTCACGCCGGTGAGCTCCGCGACCCCGGTCGTGGTCGACACCGTCGCCGTGCCCACCGTGGCGCCGTTCAGGCTGAACGTCACCGTCCCGCCGCTCGGGACGGGCGCCACGGTGGCGCGGAGCACCGCGGCGGACCCGGAGACCAGCGTCGCTGGGGTGGCCGTGGTGGCCGTCGGGGTGCCCGCGCGGTCGACGGAGAACGCCGCGAGGACGTCGGTGGCGCCCCCGCCGATGACCTGGCTCGTGGGGGTCACCGACCACGGGCCGCCCGGGAGCCGGGCGGTGACCGTGCCCGGGCCCTTCCGGAAGAACACCGTCACGACGCCGCCGTTCACCGGCGCGTGCTCGGTGAGGGCGGCGCCCTGGGCTGCCGCCACGTCGAGCGTCACGGACTGCGGCGGGTTCGGGTCTGTGCTGGTGACGCGAAGCCGCACGCGCACCTCGTCGACCTGGATCGTCACAGCGCTGTCCGTCGGGCCGACCTGCTCCGTCCAGACGCCGTAGTGGCCCGACGGCCCACCGGCGCGCGCGGTCCACACGCCCTGCGGCACCTGGTTGAAGGTGGTGGTGTAGGTCGTGGCCGACCCGCTGCCGCGCACCACGGGCTGGGCGGCGAGCGCGAGCTGCCCGCTGCCCGCCTCGGGCTCGAGCCCGACGAGCGCGCCGGTCAGGTCGTATCCGTTGACGGACTCGAGGGTGACCGTCACCTGGCGGGCGTCCGCGTACAGGGTGATGTCGACCGAGACCGACTGACCGCCCTGCACGGCCAGTGCGCGGTTCGTGGCGCCGTAGCCGGCCCGCTCGATCGACAGCACATAGGAGCCGTCCGCCACCGTGAGGAAGGCGAACGCGCCGTTCGCGGTGGTGGTGGTCGCGACGAGCGCGCCATCGCGGAGCAGCCTCACCGTGGCGCCGGTGATCGGCGTCGCGGCGGACGCCCCCGACTGGCCGGACACCACGCCCTGCACCGTGTTGGCGCGGGCCGCGACGGGCACGCTGACCTGCGTGGTGGTGCCCGCTCCGACCGTCACCGCGACGGTCAGGGGCGCGAAGTTCCCCCCGGCCACGTCCAGGGTGTAGGTCCCCGGCTCGAGCTGGGCGAACCCGTAGCGGCCCGGCACCTGGGAGCACACCGACGTGCCTGTGGTCGCCGCGGCGCAGGTCGGGGTGATGATGGCGCTGTTGTGCAGCAGCCGCACCGTGAGCCCGTCGACGCCGTTGCCGGTGACGGGGTCGTACACGTCCACGAGCAGCGCGACCTTGTCGGCGTTCATCGTCATGTCGAGCGGGACGGGCGCCGGCGCCCCGCTGGGGACTGCGACCGCGACGCCGCTGCCGGAGTAGGCGGGCGTGTACCCGTTGAGCGCGGCGCTGACCCGCCACGTGCCCGCGGCCAGGCCCTGGACGATCGTGGTCCCGCTGAGCCGGTAGGCGCCGGTGGCGTCGGTCGTGGCCGTGAACACCTGGCCGGAGGCATCCGAGGTGGCCGTCACCAGCACTCCCGGCAGCGCGCGCAAGGACCCGCCGATGGACACCTGGACCCGTCCGGCGATCGCGCCGAGCAGTGCGACCGGCACGGTCTGGGGGTCGGCTGTGGTCTGTCCAGGGCTCACCGTCACTGTGCCGGTGGTGAACGCGTGCCCGGCGGCCCGGACGCTCACCGAGTACCGGCCGCTGGGCAGCTCGCCGAAGTCGACCCAGCTGGTGCCCGGCGAGGCAGTCACGGTGAGGTCGGTGGCGCCGGGCCGCGTGAGGGTGACCACGGGGTCGGCCACGGCGTGCCCGGTCCCCGTGGCCACGACCGACACACGCAGCTCGCCGTGCCGTTGCAGCGACATGGCCAGCACCGCGGGCTGCCCCGGCTCGAAGATCGCGGTGGTCGTCACCGTGTCGTAGCCCGGCAACGAGGCCTGGACCCGGTACTCCCCCGGCCGGGCGAGAGTCGCGCTGCCGCCGGCGGCCGGGTCGGCGGGCTGGTTGAGGTCTCTCCAGGTGAGCACGCCCGCGCTCGTCGACACCAGGCGCACGCTCCCCACCCCGGGCGGGGTGGAGAGCACCTCGAACGACGCCGCGCTGAGGTCGATGGACCCGCCGTCGGCGGTCAGCGTCCCGGAGAAGCGCTGCCCGCTGGGCTGCACCTCGATCGGGACCGCCAGGAGCTCGTCGATCGTGACGCTCGCCCGGGTCACGCCCTGGTACCGGCCCGAGGGGTCGACGATGTCGACCGACACGGTGTCGGCGACGAGGGCCAGGACGCCGGTGGGCACCGCGTGCGGCGTCGGGTCGGGGACGGCGGCGATCCGGAAGTCGCCGGTCGGGCTGGTGGTGATCGTCACCGAGGAGCGTTGCGGGACGAGCCCGGCGTACCCGGTGGTGCCGGTGACCTTGACCTGGACCCCGCCCACCGGGCTCGCGCTCCCGACAGCGAGCTGGGTGACCACGCGTCCGCTGAACTCCCGGCCGCTGCGGGTCAGCACCACCTGCGAGGCCAGGTCCTGGT
This sequence comes from Cellulomonas chengniuliangii, assembly GCF_024508335.1. Taxonomy (NCBI): domain Bacteria; kingdom Bacillati; phylum Actinomycetota; class Actinomycetes; order Micrococcales; family Cellulomonadaceae; genus Cellulomonas; species Cellulomonas chengniuliangii. Next base: position 1,950,430 of record NZ_CP101988.1, read on the forward strand.
TGTCGCCCACCGCGATCTGCACGGTGGAGCCCGAGACGGCTGCGCCCCCGGCGGAGGACCAGGTGACGTCGAAGCGGTACGAGCCGGGTTCCAGGGCCCGCACCAAGACCTGGCCCTGGGCGTCCGTGGACGAGGAGGGCAGCGGCCCGCCCGGCTGCGCCGGGGTGGGGGCGAGGTGCGGGACGACGGCGGCGCCGTCGGCCGCGGTCAAGGCGCCCGTCCCCTCGTCAGCCAGCACGGAGAGCGTGATGCGGCCGAGCCGGTCCACGGTGTGGTCGAGCCGCCGCACCTCGCCCGCGGCCAGCGACACGGGCGTGGGCGGCTGCGCCCGGTACTCGTCGTCGGCCGACTCGACCCACACCGAGTAGCCGCCGCTGACGAGCCGGGCGACCTCGTAGCTGCCGTTCAGCCCGATCGCCGAGCATCGCACCGACGCCGTGGCGACCGGCGACGTGATCGCGCAGGTGGTCGCGCCGTCCGCGGTCGTGCCGAAGACGCAGTCCGCTGCCCGCACGTCGCCCGGGCTGGCGCCGGCCGTCGCCACGATCACGCACGAGGCGTCGGGCACCGCGCCCACTCGGGCCTGCACGGAGCCGACCACGGAGGGCGACGGCAGCAGCGAGGCCTGGGCCGCGCGCACCGTCTGCCCCATCGGGACCTCGACGTCGACGCGCTGCGGCTCGTAGCCCGGCGCCGACACGACGAGCGTGTACAGCCCGGGCAGCAACCCCTCGCCGCCCGCGGGAGGGATCGTGTACTCCAGGCTGGGCGCCGTCGTGACCCGGACCGTCTCAGTGGTCCCGTCCAGGCGCTGGCGCTGCAGCTCGACGGCGACCACGCAGTCCGCCACAGGCAGGTCGGGGCACGTGATGGCGCTGCCCGTGCGGGCGTCGCTCGCCCGGCCCCGCACGAACGAGGTCGCCTCCAGCCCGTCGCCGTCCACCGCGGTCAGCACCAGGTCGGCGTCGCTGGCCTGGCCCGCGGTGACGGTCACCTGGGCGTGGCCGGTGACGTGCCCGAACAGCTCGGCGGTGACCACGTAGTCCCCTGGCTCGACGCCGTTGAGCCGGAACGAGCCGCGGGCGTCCGACGTGCTCATGGTCTTGTACGTGTGCTCGCCGTTGCCCACGGTGATTCCGGCCCCCGCGAGCCCGGACCCGGCCGTGTCCACGAGCGAGCCCTGCACGACGCCGCTGGCCAGCGTCAGCTGCGCGTCCAAGCCCACGTGCGACGAGCCCTCGCCCAGCGTGACCTGGTGGGACTGGCTCGCGTGGGCGGGGCCCTCGAACGTCACGGTGTAGACGCCCGGCGAGGGCAGGTCGGCGAGCGTGTACGCGCCCACCGGGCCGTCGGTGACGGTCGAGGCGAGCCGCACGACGTCGTCGCCGTCGGTCGCCGTCACCGTCACCCCGCCGAGCCCGCCGACGCCCCCCAAGGAGTCCGGACCGGTGACGACGCCGCTGACGGCGGCCACCCCGCTGGCCAGCGCGAGGTCGACCGCCGCGGAGCCGTCCGGCGCCAGGGTGACGAGCGCCGACTGGGCGCCGAGCCCGTCCGCCGTCGCCGTCACCAGGTACGTGCTGGGCGTGGACAGCCCGTCGACGCTCCACCGCCCGATCGCGCCGGTCGTGCTCGCGCTCGTCACGACCGTCGTGACACCGTCCGTGATGGTGATCTGCGCGCCGCCCACGGCGCCTGCCGGGCCGGTCACGACGCCCGCCATCCGGCCTGCCCCCGCCACCAGCTCGACCTCGAGTGCCCGGGCCGCGGCCTCCGCTCCCGTCATGACGAGCCGCTGTGTCTGGTAGCCGGCCTTGGCGAAGGTGATCAGGTAGTACGCGTCGGCCGAGAGGTCGGCGAACGCCCAGGTCCCGTCGTCGGCGGACCGGGTGGTGCGGGCGTCGGCGAGCGCGCTCGTCCGGGTCAGCGTCAGCGCCTGGGCGGGGGTCTTGCCAATCGGGTCGCCGACGGGGAGGGCGCCGGCCAGGCCTGAGGTGACGCGTCCGCCGGCCCCGCCGCCACCCGCCCCGGCCAGCGCGGATGACGCGGTCGCCGAGGAGGGGCCCCCGTCGGCGACCTCGTCCGCGGCGAGCACGCTGATGGGGCGGATGCCGATCTGCACGTCGGACGGCGCGTCCCCGCGGATGACGCCGCCGACCCGGATGTGGGGCACGCCGGCCGAAGTGCCGCCGGCCACCGGCGCCTCGACACCGCCCTCCGAGCCGCTGTCGTCCCCCGGCGAGTCCTGCCCGTCGGAGTCGACGTCGACCGCGGCCGTCTCCGCGGCCGTCGTGGACGTCTCGTCGCGCGAGGTCAGCCACGGCACCGCCGTCGCCATCCCGCCAGCCCACAGCGCCACCACGAGGAGCAGCGACAACGCGCGCAGTAGCCCACCCGACAGCAGCGGGTGCGAGGTGAGGGTGCCGTGGAAGCGGGCGGGCGCCTGCCGGCCCCTGCCCTCGACCGCGTAGGAGATCTGGTTGCGGTGGCCGACGATGCTGGGCCGGGCCACCCGTAGCCGCGCGGTGACACGCGCGGTGCGGTGGGCGCCCACCGTGAGGGAGGTGGCGGGCAGCGCGAACCGCATGCCCTTGCCAGTCCGGGTGCTGAGGCCCACGTCGACCGGCTGGTCTCCCGTGTTGGTCACCACGACGCTCACCCGCTGCGAGAACACCGCACGGGCAGAGGCCGGCTCCACGGACAGCACGATCTCCCCGGGGGCGTCGACCTCCATCTCCCCGTCCGTGGTGGCCTGCGCCCGGCCGGCCGCCCCGATCGCCTCGACGACCACGACGAACGGGTAGCGGCCGGGAACCGCCCCAGCCGCGGGGACGACGACCAGCTCCACGCTCACCGTCTCGTCCGGGCCCACCTGCGGAGTGGTGACAGGCTCGGGCAGCCAGCCCGAGTCGAGGCCCACGACCCGCACGACGAGGCCGAGCGGCGCCGCAGCGAGATTACGGACGTGCGCCACGACGACGGCGCGCCCGCCGCCGGGCGCGTGCGCGTCGGGCTCGACGAGCACGCTCACCGGAGCGGGGAAGGGGGTGTGGGCGGCTGGATGCATCGGGGTCCCCTAAGGGCTCGGGAGGGCGACGTCGACGACAAGGGCCTGGCTGTTCTGCACCGTGGTCACCGCGGATGTGGCCAGCGCCGCAGCGGTCGCGCTCAACCGGACCTCGACGAGGTAGTGCTGCGGCGCCTCGACCTCGGGGAACACGTAGTCGCCGGCGCCGGTCGTGACGGTGCTCGCGACGGGCCCGACGGCGGTGCCGTAGTCGCTCGCCCGGTACAGGTTGACCACGACCCCGGCGGCGCCGGCGCCCGCCTGCGTGACCTTGCCGCGGATGCTCGCGGGGCTGGCCAGCGTCGCGTCGAGCACCGCCGACTGGCCGGCGGCGAGGGTGACGATGCTCGACCTCGAGGCTGTCGAGGATCGGGAGAACGTGACCGTGTAGGTGCCGGGCGGCAACGCGTCCACCGCATACCTGCCACGCTGCGCGGCAGGGGTGGACGCCGTGCTGACCTCGTACTGCGCGGTTCCCGAGGACAGCGTCACGGTGACGTTGGGCGCCGGGCCCGTCACCACGCCCCGGTCGTCCGTCTGCGAGACGGTGCCGGTGAGCTGGGCGGTCGAGGAGCGCATCGCGGCGTTGACCCGATCGGCCCGCTGGGCGCCCGAGGTGACCGAGCCATGCGCGTCGAGGCTCACCGAGACGATCTGCGACGCCAGGTCCGCGCGGGAGAAGGTCACGGTGTAGGTGCCGGGGATCGCCAACCCGGACACCGACCACGCGCCCGGGCTCACCGCGGACTGGCTGACGGTCTGCCACGTCCGCGCCCCATCGCTGACCGACACCCCCACGCCGCCTGCTCCGAGGCTCGACGGCGTCACGCTGACCATGCCCCCGAGCCGCCCTGAGTCGACGCCGAGCGTCGCGGAGACGCCCGTGAGCGCCTGCCCGGCGGCGAGGTCGAGGCTGAGCGTGGCCGCCGAGTAGCCCTCGGCCGCGACGACGACCGTGAAGGTCGCCGGGGTTGGGAGGTTGCGCAGCGTGAACGACCCCACGTCACCGTCGGTGAGGGTGACGGTCCGCACGGTGACGTCGCCCGCGGTGGCGATCACGGTCGCGTCCCCGATCGGCCCCTGCGTCCCCACCACCGTGCCGGAGATGGTGCCGTCGCCTTCGAGCAACCGGATCTCGATGCCCGCGCGCAGCTCGCCGGCGGCGACGTCGACCCGCTGCACCTGCGTGCTGAACCCAGGCTTGGAGACGACGATGTCGTAGACGTTCGGCGAGGGGACGTCGTCCAGCCGGAACGAGCCGTCCGCGCCCACCGGGACCGAGCGGACGATCGCCCCCGAGGTGGCCGCGGGCGCGGCCCCCGCGATGTCGGGCTCCTCCATCGGAAGCTCCAGCTGCACCGTGGCGCCTGCCACGTCCGCCCCCACCACCAGGCCGGACAGCGTGGCGGGCACGCCGCCGAGCAGCACCACGAGGCCGGTGGCCGACTCCCCCACGCCGAGGTCGATGGACTGCGCCTGCTCGGCGGAGGGCGACGACGGGTACCAGACCTCGCTGAAGCCCGCGCCGCGGAACCGCAGCTTGTACTCCCCCGCGGCCAGCGTCGACAGCTCGAAGGCGCCGGCCTCGTCGGTGGCGGTCGTGGCCAGGGCCCGCGTCGGGTCCCCAGCGTCGAACGCCTCGACGGCGACGCCGGCGACGACCTCGCCCGACGAGAGCAGCCGCACGGCGCCGGCCACCGACGATGTCCCGGTGGTGGCGCCCTGGGCGCGCGCCTGCGCCACCTGCAGGGCCAGGTCCCGGTCCGCCGCCGAGCGGTTGACCACGCTGGTCAGGGCCACGGCGATGACCACAGCGAACACGCTCACGGCCACCAGCAGCCCGAGCATCGACATCAGGCCGCGGTTGAAGACCGGGCGCTGCACGAGCACCCCGATCGCCGCCGGGGGCGGCGCGTCGGAGGCGACGCTCGGCGCATGCGCGTCCGCGCCGTCAGGGACGGGCCGCCCGCCACGCCGGCCGGTCGCCACGTCGCCGCGCGGCTCGGCGATCCGCAGCTCGAACGGGCGCACCGCCGGGCTGCCGAACCAGGGCCGCCGTCCACGGGCGCGGAGCTCGGTGGTGATCTGCTCGCCGGGGGCCAGCACGAAGGTGTCGGGGACGAAGCCGAACCTGACCTTGCCCTCGGCGTCGGAGCCCACGAGCGACGACGTCTCCGTGGTGTTGCCGGTGTTCTCGACCACGACGCCGAACACCGCGCGCCGGCCAGCCGTCACGGTCGCGGGCTCGAGCCGCGCGTCCACGCGGGGAGCTCGGGGCACCTCGAGGGTGACCTCCTCGACGCTGGTCAGGCCTCCCTCGCCGAGGGCGGTGACCTGGACGGCCATCTGGCGCTCGCCCGCGGGGACGCCCTCGGGCAGCCGGACGCGCACCTCGGCCCGCTCCGTGGCGCCGGGGAACATCCGCAGCGTGGGTGTGTCCACCGTCACCCAGCTGGCGTCCGCGCCCAGGAATCGCACGGTCGCGCCGGCGATCACGTCAGAGGTGTTCGTCACCGTGACGGTCAGCACCGTCTCCTGGCCGGGGTAGGCCACCGCCCGGCGCGGCTCGGTCACCACCCGCACGTCAGGTCCCCGCCACGAGGTCGATGTCCTGGGACGCGACGCCACCAGCCGTGACCGTCACGAGTGCCGTGCCGACCACACGGGCGCCCTGCACCACCCGCACGGTGTAGCGGCGCGGCTCCAGCCCTCCCACGGTGAACGCCCCTGTGCCGCTCGCCGAGGTGGTGCGCCACGAGAGCCTCCCGTCCGTGACCTCGACGGTGGCTCCGCCCACTGCCGCGCCACCGCTCAGCACCCTGCCCGAGACGGAGCCCACAGCGGACGCCAGCGTGACCCGGACGGCGGCGGACCTCCCGTCGGGGCCCACCTCCACGGGCACGGTGGCGGGCGCGAACCCCGCGAGCTCGACCGTGATCGTGTGCGTGCTCCCGGCCGCGAGGCCCGTCAGCATGAACGAGCCGACGTCGCCCTGCGTGAGGGTGGTGACGACCGAGGCCGTCGACGACCCGCCGAGCCGCACCGTCGCCCCGCCCAGGCCGGCCCCCGAGGCGTCGGAGACCCTGCCGGTGACGGCGCCCGCCCCACCGCGCATCACCACATCGGCGCCGGCGCGCAACTCGCCCGGGCCTAGGTCCACGACCAGCGTGCGCGAGGCGTGCCCGTCCTTGGTGAAGGTCAGCACATAGGTGCCGGGCGTGGGCAGCCCCGCGAGCACGTAGGCCCCGACAGGGCCCGTCGTCGGGGTGCCCACCTCGACCGCCTGCCCGTCGACGGTGGTGCTCACCGCCACACCGCCGAGGCCTGCGGCGCCATCGGTCACCCGGCCGGTGATCTGCCCCGAGCCCGCGCCAAGTCGCACGTCGGTCACGAACCGCTCCTGGCCGCCCAGCACCCGCTCGGTCAGGGTGGTGGGCGCGTAGCCGTCCGCGCTGAACGTCAGCTCGTAGGCGCCGGGGGCGGGCAGCGCCGGCAGCGTGTACGCGCCGTCCGGGCCAGCCGTCGTCTCCCACGGCGACAGTTCCTCCGCGCCGGCCCACGCGGGCCGGGCCGTCACGGTGACGACCTCGTCCTCGTCGGCGAGCGTGACGGTCCCCCGCAGCGACCCGTCGTGTCCGGCGATCACCGCGTCGACGCCGTCAGTGACCTCGCGCGCGGTGGCCCGCACGGAGCCCGCCGCGTCCATGGCCGGCGCCTGCGGGTACCACACCTCGTCGTACCCCTCGGCGCTGAAGCGCAGGTGGTACGCGCCTGGCAGCAGGCCCGCGACGACGTAGCCGCCGTCCGCCTGGGTGGCGGCCGAGCTGACCACCACGGGCCCGTGGCGCCCCTGGCGGACCACCTCGACCGTGATCCGCCCGACCCCCTGCGAGTCGACGGCGCCGCGCACGGTCCCGCTCAACACACCGCCCACTCCCGCGGCCACGGCGCCGTCCTTCGGCACGGCGCCCGCGACACCGCCCGACCCCTCAGTGGCGGCCGCGGACGCCGCGAAGAACGATGCCGGCGCCACGCGCGTCAACGGGTCCTGGCCGAGGACTGCGCGGATGCCGAGGAGCGACACCGCCGCCCACATGCCGACGATAGCGACGAGCGTCAGGACCGTGAGGAGCCCTCGGCTGATCAGGGGCCGCTGCCGCAGCACGAGCGGCACCACCGCCTGCTGGTCGGCGGCCATGGCCTCGAGCCGCAGCGGGCGGTCCCGGTCCGACCCGACCAGGTGGCGGGGCCCGCGCGCCTCGACGGTGCAGCGGGCTCTCTCCCCGGGCGCCACCGACACCGCGGACGGGGTCACCCGGGCGCGCAGGGTCCGATCCGTGTCATCGGCCCGCAACGTGACGTCGAGCAGCACGTTGCCCTTGTTGACGACCTCGACGACGAAGTCCGCGCGGCGCCGGGCCCGGGCCACCGCCGGATCTGCCTCCACCGAGAGCTCGGCCCTGGCGCCCACCACCAGGAGCACCGTGTGCGCGCCGACCGGAACGGCCGGGTCGTTGCCGGTCACGACCAGCGTCAGCGGGTGCTCGCCGGCCGGGAAGCTGGCGGGCACGTCGACCACCGCGGTCAGCGTCCCCGAGGCGTCAGGGAACAGCGCCACCCGCTCGGGGCGCGCGTGAGTGAAGGCCTCGAGCGCCCCCTGCGCCCGCAGGCCGACGCCCTCGATCACCTGGCCGGTGTTGACGACCTCGAGCGGGATCTCGACGCTCGAGCCGGGGGCGGCCTCCACCCCGTCGACTGCGCACAGCACTCTCATGCGGCGGTCACGTGCGCCCGGGGCCGTCGGCGGGACGCACGAGTCCACCGCCCTCACGCCGAACGCCCGAGCCCACGGCGGGAGCCGTGACGGGCCCGACAGCGCCCTCGCGCGGCGTGGCCACCGCGGAGCCCGCCACCGACGTGACGGCTGGGGGCGCCGCCTCCCAGTCGAAGGCGTCACCGGCGACCGTCACCATGAGCAGGAAACTCGCCCGCAGCTGGCCGCCGAGCGCGCCCCACAGGTCGCGCGGACGGTTGCCCTGGTCCTGCACGACGGCGAGCTGCACCCCCGAGGCCAGCGGCGCGGGCAGGTGGCGGGCGGGCAGCACCTGGTGGGCGAGGACGCGGGACATCACGTCGCCGAGCAGTTGGTGCTCGTCGCGCACGACGCTCGCCCACGCGCTGACCAGGTAGTCGAGCTGGACCATGGGCAAGGGCGCGCGCTGCTGGGCGCCGGAGCCGGTGGTCCGGGCGGCAGCCGGCCGGGGCGGCTGCGCGCTCCTGCTGATGCCGTAGAGGAAGGCGTTGACGGTGATCCGGTTGACCTGCGAGGACCAGCTCGACGCGGGCGTCTCGAACGACACGTCGCCCACCTCACGCGGCAGCGGCAGGGTCTCGCGCCAGAACGCCTCGAGACCGTCCTCGACGATGGGGATCAGCAACAGAACTCTCCTCCATCGAATGTGACCGGACGTGCCCGCGCATCGGCGGCGCAGCCCGCGCACAGCGGGGCACGGGCTCGTCGAGGCTAGGCGGGGCGCGGCCAGCGGCTCTTCGGTAATCGCTACCCAAGTTGCGGGCGCGCGACCTAGCTGGTGGTCCGCACCGAGCCCGGCATGACGATCTGGACCACGCCGCCGTACGCGCAGTTGCACGTCGCCCCGGCGACGAGCGCGGGCGACCCGCCGACCCGCACCGTGGGCGACCCGCCAGCCCACGGCCCTGTCACCGGTGTGCACGGCATGGGGGTCAGCACCCCCAGCGCCGCGCTGGTGGCAGCTGCGACGGTCGGGTTCGACAGGCTCATGCACATCCCGAAGGGCGGGATGTTGACGAAGGGGGTCGCGTCGACCACGGTCGCGGCGGGCTTCCCCTCGACGGTGACGCGGGTGATCGGCAGCACCTGAATCGTCGAGGGCGCGACGCCGAACGAGCACATCAGCATCGCGGTCGAGGTGACCTGCGGCTTGCCCATGAGGCCCGCCTCAGACCTGTGAGCCGCGCACGGACGCGGTCAACTGCGCGCCCGTCGTTGTCACCAGGCAGGTGATGTCGCGGTCCTCGCCCTGCGACCAGCCACGCGCCGACGGCAGCAGGTAGGTGAAGAACAGCTTGGAGTCGCGGTAGTCCACGCCGACGTAGCGCTCGAACTCGGCGACGCACGTGCCGTCGGCATAGGTCTGCAGCTGCGCGTCGCCCGGGAACTCGGCGTCGGCCGGCTCGTAGCCGGTCACGGCGAAGACCTCGAGGGTGTGCTCGTGCTCGCAGGCCACCCGCTCGACGGCGGTCAGCTCCGCGGTGATCTCCGTCGGGGCCCGGAGGCAGTCCCCGACCTCGAGGTCGAACACGTCGACGGTGTCGCCGGTGTCCCCGCCGTCCCCGAACCAGGCGCACCCGCCCAGCACGGGCGCCACGAGCAACCCGGAGGCGACGGCGGCCGCGCGCCTGCTCCGGCGCCTGTCGATGCCCACGGCCATGCTCTCGTCAGTAATCACCACGGCCCCCACGCTAGAGGCGTGGGGGCCGTGGGTCTTGCGTAGTCATTGCTGAGAAAACGCGTGGATCAGTGCGCGTGCTGGCCGCGCGAGAACTCGAAAACCCAGCCGACGAGGCCGATCACACCGAGTGCCGCGCCGATGTACGCGATCCACCATCCGGCGGCCATGCCGAGGAAGGCGAGGGCCGCCGCGGCGGCGATGACCAGCGGCCACCAGCTCCACGGGCTGTACACGCCCTGGTCGCCGGCGCCCTGGGCGATCTCGCCCTCGGGGTCGTCCTCCGGGCGCGGGTCGATCCGGCGGGACAGCAGGCGGAAGTAGCCGCCGATCATCCCGACCAGCGCGGCCACCAGCGGGATCCCGAGGGACCCGGTGGGCTCCCAGCCGCTCCAGATGCCGTAGATGAGCCCGACGGGGAGGAAGAAGATGACCCCGTAGAGGAAGAGCTTGTACTCGATCTTCATCGCTGGTCCTCCGGCTCGTCGCCCTGGTCCTTCACCTGGGTCGCGGACTGCTCGGGCTCGCTGGTGCCCTGCGCGAGGCGCTCGTCCACCAGCGTGTTCTGCCCACGGCGGTCGGCGTCGCCGAGCAGCTCGTCGAGCACGCCAGAGTCCGGCGTGGCCCGGTCGAGGGCGGCGATCTCCGGGTGGTGCAGGTCGAACGCGGGGCGCTCGGAGCGGATGCGCGGCAGCGATGTGAAGTTGTGCCGCGGCGGCGGGCAGCTCGTGGCCCACTCGAGCGACGAGCCGTAGCCCCACGGGTCGTCGACGGTGACCTTGGGCGCCCGGCGCCAGGTGATGTAGACGTTCCAGAGGAACGGCAGCGTCGAGGCCGCGAGGAGCACCGAGCCCACGGTCGAGAGCTGGTTCATCCACGTGAACCCGTCCTGCGGCGAGTAGTCGGCGTACCGGCGGGGCATGCCCGCGACGCCCAGCCAGTGCTGCACCAGGAACGTGGCGTGGAAGCCGACGAACAGCATCCAGAAGTGGATCTTCCCGAGCCGCTCGTCGAGCATGCGGCCGGTGAACTTAGGCCACCAGAAGTACAGCCCGGCGAACATCATGAACACGACGGTGCCGAAGACCACGTAGTGGAAGTGCGCGACCACGAAGTACGAGTCGGACAGGTGGAAGTCGAGCGCCGGGCTGGACAGGATGATGCCGGTCAGGCCGCCGAAGAGGAACGTGACCATGAACCCGATCGTCCACAGCATGGGTGTCTCGAAGGTGAGCTTCCCTCGCCACATCGTGCCGATCCAGTTGAAGAACTTCACCCCGGTCGGCACCGCGATCAGCATGGTCATCAGCGCGAAGAAGGGCAGCAGCACGGCGCCGGTGACGTACATGTGGTGCGCCCACACGGTCATCGACAGCGCGGCGATCGCGATGATCGCGTAGACGAGGCCCTTGTAGCCGAACAGCGGCTTGCGGCTGAACACCGGGATGATCTCGGACGCGATGCCGAAGAAGGGCAGCGCGATGATGTAGACCTCGGGGTGCCCGAAGAACCAGAACAGGTGCTGCCAGAGCAGGGCTCCCCCGTTGTCGGGGTTGAAGACCTGCGCCCCGAGGCGTCGGTCGGCCCCGAGGGCGAACAGCGCAGAGGCCAGCGGGGGGAACGCCATGAGGATCATCAGGGCGGTGATGAGCGTGCCCCAGGTGAACACCGGCATCCGGAACATGGTCATGCCGGGCGCGCGCATCGTCACGATCGTGGTGATGAAGTTGACGGCGCCGAGGATGGTGCCGAAGCCGGTCAGCGCGAGGCCGAAGACCCAGAGGTCTCCCCCCAGCCCTGGCGAGTAGACGGCGTTGGACAACGGCGCGTAGGCGAACCAGCCGAACGACGCGGCGCCCTGCGGGGTGACGAACCCGGCGCACGCGATGATGCCGCCGAACAGGTAGAGCCAGTACGCGAACATGTTCAGCCGCGGGAACGCGACGTCCGGCGCGCCGATCTGCAGCGGCATGATCACGTTGGCGAAGCCCGCGAACAGCGGCGTCGCGAACAGCAGCAGCATGATCGTGCCGTGCATCGTGAAGAGCTGGTTGTACTGCTCCTTCGACTGCACGATCTGGATGCCGGGTTCGAAGAGCTCGGCGCGGATCAGCAGGGCGAGTACGCCGGCGAAGCAGAAGAAGAGGAACGACGTGATCAGGTACAGGTACCCGATCGTCTTGTGGTCGGTGGAGGTGATCCACTTGACCACCGTCCGTCCGAGCGTCTGGCGGTTCGGGGCGAGCCCGGGGATCGCCTCGGTTGCGGTGGCCATCAGTTGTCTTCCTCTTCGGTGCCGCTCACGTTGGTGTTGTCGCCCCGCAGGTCCTGCTGCCGGTTGTACTCGAGCCCCAGCGCGCCGGTCTGCCCGGCGGCACGCAGCTCGGCGATGTGCGCGTCGTACTCGTCGCGCTCGACGACCTTGACGTTGAACAGCATCGAGGAGTGCTCCTCGCCGCAGAGCTCGGCGCACTTGCCGACGTACTCGCCGACGCGGGTGGGCACGATCTGGAACTCGTTGGTCCGGCCGGGGAACATGTCGAGCTTGTAGAGGAACGCGGGCACCCAGAAGGAGTGGATGACGTCGCGGGAGTTGAGGACGAACTGCACGCGCTCGTCGACGGGCAGCCACAGCGTCGGCTGCTCGGTGAGCACGCCGTCGAGGCCGATCTCCTGGGCGTGCTCGCCGGTGTCGTAGACGTCGTCGGTGAGGTAGTTGAAGTCCCAGCTCCACTGCTTGCCGACGACCTGGACCGTGAGGTCGGTCGGCGCCTCGTTGGACTGGATCTCCGACTGGTCGCGCGCCGTGAAGTAGTAGAGGACGCCGACCATGATGATCGGCATGATCACGTACATGACCTCGAGCGGGACGTGGTACCGCAGCTGGACGGGCAGGCGGTCGTCGTTCTTCCGCTTCCGGTAGACCGTGATGCACCACAGGATCAGGCCCCACGTGATGACGCCCACCGCGAGGGCGGCGATCCACGAGCCGACCCACAGGTTGGTGATCCGACCGGTCTGGTTGGTCACCTCGCCGTCGGTGTAGCCGGGCAGGAAGCCGCGCTGGACCTCCGCGGAGCACCCCGCGAGGGCTAGGACAGCGACGGTGACCAGGGCGCCCCACTTCAGGGCGGGCCGCCGGTTCCGGCTGGTGTTCTGCGAGCGCACTGGGGACCTCTCACTCACGTCCCGGTTCTGAGCCACCGCCTCTTCGGGTGGCCTCCACCTGGGACCTTCGTCCTCGACGTGTGCAGCCTAGCGTCAAGATCAGCCGTCAGCGTGACCACGGCGCGCTGAAGACGACAACCTGTCAGCACGCGGACACTCGCGTGGCCATGGCCGGCCCCGCCCGCCGGGGACGTGCCGTGCGGGCAGAGCGCGCTACCGTGCCGACGTGACCCTCCCTCTCGCGCGCCGACCGCGCCCCCTGCCGCGGAGCGGCATGTGACGGACGCCACCCGCCCTACCCGCGTGTTCCTCGACGCCGGAGGCCGCGCGCCGGTGCTTCCCGCCGCTCGCGAGGCCTTCCTGCAGGCGCTCGACGAAGGCTGGGCCGACCCCCGCAGGCTGCACTCGGAAGGCCGCCGCGCCCGCCTGCTGCTCGACGGCGCACGCGAGGCCATCGCCGCCGCGGTCGGCGCGCGGGCCGAGGAGGTGGACCTCCACGGCTCGCACACCCTCGCCCTGCACGCCGGCGTGCGGGCGGTGGCGCGTGGGCGCCGCCGCGCCGGGCGCGACCTGGTGGTGTCGGCGGTCGAGCGCGCGGCGGTGCTGGAGGCCGCGGCGTTCTCCGCGGCGCAGCCCTGGGGCGGCGATCGGGGCCGGCGCGTCGACGTGCCGGTCGACCGGCTGGGCAGGGTCGACCTCAACGCGTGGGCCGCGGCGGTCGGCGCGCCCGGTGTCGCGGTCGCCGCCCTGCAGCACGCGAGCGGGGAGGTCGGCTCGACCCAGCCGGTCGAGGCCGCGCACGATCTGGCGCGCCGGTCGGGCGTGCCGCTGCTGGTGGACGCCGGCGCGAGCCTCGGGCACGTGCCGGTGGGCGGCTCATGGGACGTGCTCGCCGCCGACCCGGCCGACTGGGGAGCGCTCGGCGGCGTGGGTGTGCTGGTCACGCGCGCCGGGGTGCGCCGGGCGACCGACTGGCCCGAGGACGAGGACCGCTGGTCCCCGGGCGGGGTGAGCGTTCCCGCTGCGCTCGCCGCCGCGGTGGCCCTGCAGGACGCGCTGCGCACTGCGCCATCGGACGAAGGCCGGCGCCGGGATCTGGTGCGCCGCGTCCGGGAGCGCGTCGCCGCCGAGGCGCCGGACGTGGAGGTGGTGGGCGACCCGGAAGGGCGGCTCCCCCACGTGGTCACGTTCTCGTGCCTGTACGTCGACGGCGAGGCGCTGGTCGGCGAGCTCGACCGGCTGGGGTTCGCCGTCGGCTCCGGATCGGCGTGCACCTCCAGCGCCCTCGAGCCGAGCCACGTGCTGGCCGCCATGGGCGTGCTCACCCACGGGAACGTGCGGCTGGCCCTGCCCCGCGACGTGCGCGCCGAGGACGTCGAACGGTTCTGCGACGTCCTGCCGGGGGCCGTGGCGAAGGTCCGCGAGGCCCTCGGGGTGCAGGGCCTGTGACCGGCGAGGCGACGGTCGACGCGCGCGGGCTCCGGTGCCCGATGCCGGTGATCCGCCTGGCCAAGGCAGCCCGGGACCTGCCAGACGGCGCCGTGGTCACCGTGCTCGCCACGGACCCGGCGGCGCGCCACGACGTGCCCGCCTGGGCCCGGATGCGGGGCCACACGCTGCTCGGCGTCGAGGACGCGGCCGAGGGCGTCACCGCGATCTCGGTCCGCCTGGGCCCGCCCCCTCCACCGGCCCCCGACGCACGATGAGCCCGGCGCCGCAAGGGCGCCGGGCTCATCGTCGGGCGTCCACGCGGGACGCCGGCCGCCTCAGCCGAACGAGCCGCCGCAGGCGCAGGAGCTGCCCGCGTTCGGGTTGTCGATCGTGAAGCCCTGCTTCTCGATGGTGTCCGCGAAGTCGATCGTCGCGCCGTCCAGGTAGGGGACGCTCATGCGGTCCACGACGACCTCGACGCCGTCGTAGTCCCGCAGCGCGTCGCCGTCCAGGACCCGCTCGTCGAAGTAGAGCTGGTAGATCAGGCCCGAGCAGCCACCGGGCTGCACGGCGACCCGAAGTCGCAGGTCGTCACGGCCCTCCTGCTCGAGCAGGCTGCGGACCTTGTCCGCGGCGACGTCGGTCAGGTTGACGCCGTGCGTGGCGGTCTCGGTGGTCTCGCTCATGGTCTCTCCAGGCCTCGATGAAAGGGTCGAGTGGTGCGGGCGCTTCCGTCGATCTCGTCAACAGCGCCGTGCGACAAGTTGTTCCCACCCTACGCCGCGGCGCCTAGGACCCTCAGCACCAGCCGCCGCACGTCGCGCGCGAGCGGGGCGGGCGAGCAGGCGGACGGGGCTCAGCGGGACCAGGTCTGCGCGACCCGCGCCGCGCGGCGCCGCAGCGCCCCCGCCGGGTCGTTGAGGGACTCCGCCACCTGGGCGGGGCTCTGCGCGACGGCGTAGACGCCCGCGATGCCCGCGGCGCCCCATTCCCGGCGCCCGACGTCGACCTGCCCGGCGATGACAACGGCCGGGACGGCGGCGGCGAGGGCGCGCTCGGCGACCGCCGCGACCACCTTCCCGTGCAGGGACTGCCAGTCGAACCGGCCCTCGCCGGTGACGACCACGTCGGCCTCCCCCACCTGCCGCGCCAGGCCGACAGCGTCGGCGACCAACGCCGAGCCCGGCGCCAGCCGCGCGCCGAGCAGCGAGAGCCCGAAGCCGAGCCCGCCCGCGGCGCCGGCCCCGGGAGCCGAGGCGAGGCGCGGGGCGGGCGCCGCCGAGCGGGCGAGGAGATCGGGGCGCACCGCGTCGCCCAGGGCGGCCACGGCGAGGTGGGCGAAGTGGCCCAGCGCCCGCTCCAGGTCCTGGGCCTGCTCGGCGGAGGCGCCCTTCTGCGCCGCGAAGCCCGCGCTGGCGCCGTGCAGGCCCAGCAGCGGCACATCGACGTCGCACGCCACGAGGATCTCCACGCCGCGGAGGCCGGCCCGCACCGCGGCCAGCCCTGCCAGGTCCGCGGGGCCGACGCCGCCGAGCCCTCCACCGCCACCCGCGAGGACGGAGCCGGGCTCCCCCACGCCGAGCTCCGCGAGCATCCCGGCGCCCGCGTCGTTCGTCGCCGAGCCGCCCAGCCCCACGACGACCCGCCGCGCGCCGGAGTCGACCGCGGCCCGGAGGAGCATGCCGATCCCCGCCGACGACGTGCGGGTGGGGTCACGGCGCTCGGGCGGCACCACCTGCAGCCCGATGGCGTGCGCCGACTCGATGTACGCGGTCCGCGCCCCGTCGGGGCCGTCCACCACGAGGAGCGCGGCCGGGACCGGCTCACCGAGCGGCGACGAGACCGTCACCGAGTGCAGCTCGCCGCCCAGGTGGGCGCGCAGCGCGTCGAGGAAGCCGGGGCCGCCGTCCGCCATCGGGCAGCGCACCAGCGCGTCGCCCGGCGCTGCCTGCGCCCAGCCCTCGCTGATCGCGTCGGCAGCCTGCTGGGCCGTCAAGGTGTCGCCGAAGCCGTCCGGGGCGATGAGCACGCGCATCGGGCGATGATGGCACGCGCAGTGCGTGGGACCTGCCGCCCGGCGACCTCTCCCGGCCTTGTGGGAGGATCGGCCGCGTGAGCCTCACCGTCACCCCGCCGTCCGCCTTCAACGAGCCGGCGCCGTCTGCGCTGCTGCTGCTCGGTCGTGGCGCCGACCTGGCCTCTGAACGCGGGGTCGAGTGCCCCGGCGACCTGCCAGCGGCCAGTGACCCCGACCTCGTCGACCGGGCCCGGGCGGCCCGCGCCGCGCTCGGCGACCGGGCGTTCGTGCTCGGCCACCACTACCAGCGCGACGAGGTCATCGACTTCGCCGACGTCACGGGCGACTCGTTCAAGCTCGCGCGCGAGGCGGCCGCCCGCCCGGAGGCCGAGTTCATCCTCTTCTGCGGCGTCCACTTCATGGCGGAGTCCGCGGACATCCTGACCTCTGACGCGCAGCAGGTCGTGCTCCCGGACCTCGCCGCCGGCTGCTCGATGGCGGACATGGCCGCCATCCACCAGGTCGAGGACGCCTGGGACGTGCTGCTGGACGCCGGCGTGGCCGAGGACACCGTGCCGGTCACGTACATGAACTCCTCGGCGGCGATCAAGGCGTTCACCGGCCGGCACGGGGGGACGGTCTGCACGTCGTCCAACGCGCACGTCGCCCTGCGCTGGGCCTTCGACCGCGTCGGCGGCGTGGAGGGCTCCGGCAAGGTGCTGTTCATGCCCGACCAGCACCTCGGCCGCAACACCGCGGTGCGCCAGCTGGGACTGTCGCTGGACGACTGCGTCGTCTTCGACCCCCGCAAGCCCGGCGGCGGGCTCACTGCCCAGGAGCTGCGGGACGCCCGGATGATCCTGTGGCGGGGGCACTGCTCCGTGCACGGGCGGTTCACCGAGCGCAACGTGGTCGAGGCCCGAGCGGCCGTCCCGGGGATCAACGTGATCGTGCACCCGGAGTGCCGCCACGAGGTCGTCGCAGCGGCCGACCAGGTGGGCTCGACCGAGCACATCATCAAGGCGCTGGACGCGGCCGAGCCCGGCTCGGCGTGGGCGATCGGCACCGAGCTGAACCTGGTCCGGCGCCTCGCGAACGCCCACCCGGACAAGCAGGTGCACTACCTGGACTCGACGGTGTGCTTCTGCTCCACGATGAACCGCATCGACCTGCCGCACCTCGTGTGGGCCATGGAGTCGCTCGTGGCGGGCAGGGTCGTCAACCGCATCGTCGTCGACCCCGACGACGCCCGCTGGGCACGCGCCGCCCTGGACCAGATGCTGGCGCTGCCCGGGATCTGACCGACCGAGGCCCCACGTCGAGAGGAACGCCATGCCGACCGGACGACCGCTGCGGGTGGGCATCTTCGTGTTCGACGACTGCGAGGAGCTCGACGTCGTCGGGCCCTACGAGGTCCTGGCGGCCTGGGCCCGGCGCTCGCCGCTGCGGCCGCAGGTCGTGACCTTCTCCGCCGATGGCGGCGGAGTGCGGTGCGCGAAGGGCCTGCGCCTGGTGCCGGACCACGGGGCCGCCGATGTGGGGCCCCTGCACGTCCTGGTCCATCCGGGAGGGGGCGGCGCCCGCGCCCTCGCGCGGGACGCCGCGCACCTCGACTGGCTGCGCGGGCTCCGATCCGAGACGCCCCTGGTCGCGAGCGTCTGCACGGGCGCGCTGGTGCTCGCGGCGGCCGGCCTGCTCTCTGGGCGCCCGGCGACGACGCACTGGCGCGCGTTCGACGAGCTCGCGGCCCTCGACCCCACGGTGCTGCGCGACACCGAGTCCCGGTTCGTGGACGACGGCGACGTGGTGACCTCAGCCGGCGTCTCGGCGGGCATCGACATGGCCCTGCACCTCGTCTCCCGGCTCGACTCCCCGGAGGAGGCTCACCTGGTGCGCCTGGACCTGCAGTACGACCCCGCGCCCACCGTCTAGCCTGACCGTCCGGCCACGCGGCCCGTCCGCGCCCCGGCGCCCGCACCGCCGCCAGCCCCAGCCGCACGACCCGAGGACGTGACCATGCCGCTGCACGACGCGCCCCGCGTGCCCGCCCCATCAGCCAACGACCGGACCGCCTCATGAACCGGCTCGTGAGGCTGCTCCTCGTGTGGCTGGCCGCCCGGAGGTCACTGCGCACCACCCCGCCGCACGAGCGCCCCTCAGGGCTCGACGAGTACCGCACGCCGATGCGGGTCATGCCCAACGACCTCGACCTGCTGCGGCACATGAACAACGGCGTGTTCTTCACCCTGCTCGACATCGGGCGGGTGGACCTGCTGGTGCGCAGCGGCGCCCAGCACGCTGTGCGAAGCCAGGGCTGGTACCCGGTCGTGGTGGGCGAGTCCATCCGCTTCCGACGCTCGCTCACACTCTGGGAGCGGTTCGAGATCGTCACCCGGGTGCTCGGCTGGGACGAGCGGATCGTGTACCTCGAGCAGCGGTTCGAGCGGGCCGGGCGCGATGGCCGCCCCGAGGTGGTGGCCGAGGCGTGGATCGTCGCCCGGTTCCTGCGCCGCACGGGCGGCGCCGTCCCGGCGGGCGACGTCGCCGCCGCGTTCGGACTGGACGGGCCCTCGCCGCAGGCCCCGGAGGCCGTGCTGGCCTGGTCGCGGTCGCTCGACCTCGCGCATCGCCCGACGGACGCGTCGCCCGACGGGCACGCCGACGCGCGCGAGCCCGAAGCGCCGGGCCCCGCCTCGACGCCCGCCTGAGCCGACGTCGCGGCGCCGCCCCGCGGGGAGCGGCGCCGTCGGGCCTCAGCGCTGAGCGAGCCGGTCGAGCAGGAGCGCCTCGGCCAGCACGACCCGCTCGAGCTCGCCGAGGTCCTGCGACTCGTTCGCCCCGTGCGCCCTGCACTCCGGGTCCTCGACGCCCGTCACCAGGATCGCGGCCTCCGGGAAGACCTCGAGCAGGTCGGCGATGAAGGGGATCGACCCGCCGAGCCCGATGTCGACGGACGGCGTGCCCCAGGACTCCGCGAAGGCCCACCGGGCCACCTGCATCGCCTCGGAGTCCACCGGTGCCTGGAACGGCCGGCCCCGCTCGCCGTCCCGCACGGTCACGCGGGCCCCGAACGGGGCGTGGCCCTCGAGGTGCGCGCGGAGCGCCGCCTGGGCGGCGGCCGGGTCCTGCCCTGGCGGGATCCGCAGCGACAGGCGCGCGGTGGCCCGCGGCGCGAGGGTGTTGGAGGACTGGGCGACGCTCGTGGCGTCGAAGCCGATGACGGACAGCGCGGGCTTGGTCCACAGGCGGGCGCTGATCGACCCGGTGCCGACCAGCTCGGAGCCCGGCAGCACCGTCGCGTCGGAGCGGAAGTCCGCCTCGTCGTAGTCGACCTCGGGCGGCGCGCCCGTGACGAGCCCGTCGACGGCGACGTCGCCGTTCTCGTCGTGCAGTGTCGCGATGAGCCGCGCGAGCAGGGTCACGGCGTCCAGCACGGGCCCGCCGAACATCCCGGAGTGCACCGCGTGCTCGAGCACCGCGACCTCGACGTCGAGGTCGACCAGGCCGCGCAGCGACGTGGTCAGCGCAGGCGTGCCGACCTTCCAGTTGGAGGAGTCGGCCACGACGATCACGTCGGCCGCGAGCTCGTCGCGGTGGGCGTGCAGGAACTGGGCGAAGGTCGGGGAGCCGATCTCCTCCTCCCCCTCGATGAAGAGCGTCACCCCGACGCCGAGCTCGTCCCCCAGCACGCGCAGCGCGCCGATGTGGGCGATGATCCCGGCCTTGTCGTCGGAGGCTCCGCGGCCGTAGAGACGGCCGTCGCGCTCGACGGGCTCGAAGGGCGGGCTGACCCACGCGGCGAGGTCGCCGGGCGGCTGCACGTCGTGGTGGGCGTAGAGCAGCACAGTCGGAGCGCCGTCCGGCCCGGGTCGGCGCGCGACCACCGCGGGACGCCCGGGGGCGCCATCAGGGCCGTCGACCGACAGGATCCGCACGTCGTCCACGCCCGCGCCGCGGAGCAGCCCGGCGACCGCCTCGGCGCTCGCTTGGACCTGCGCCTGGTCGAACGCGGGACTGGACACGCTGGGAATCCGCACCAGCGCCTCGAGGTCAGACCGCAGGTCGCCGAATGCCTCGGCGACGCGTCCGCGCAGCGCGGCGACTCGGTCAGGGGCAGGAGCAGGTGGGATCGTCACAAGAGCCCACCGTACTCTCGACTACTCTGGTGGGGTGTTCGGACGCAGCAAGGACGACCAGGCCCTCACCGGCGGCATCAGCCCTGAGCCCGTGAGCCCCGCCGCATCGGCGGAGCCCGGCAAGGGGCGGCCCACCCCCAAGCGGAAGCAGGCCGAGGCCGCGAACAAGCGCCCCCTGGTGCCGAACGACCGCAAGGCCGCCGCGAAGAGCGCGAAGGCGCAGGCCCGGGCACAGCGCGAGCGCGAGTTCGCCGCGATGCAGTCCGGCGACGAGCGCTACATGCCCGCCAAGGACCGCGGGCCGGTCCGCCGGTACATCCGCGACTACGTCGACGCGCGGTGGAGCCTCGGCGAGTTCTTCCTGCCCGCAGCCCTGGGCCTCATCGTGCTCCAGATGGTGCTCGCCGGTGTCAGCGCCGAGGCGTCGGTGCTCGCGCTCGTGCTGCTCTACACGTTCGTGCTCGCGATGATCGTCGACGGGTTCATCATGTGGCGCGGGCTGAAGAAGCGCCTGGTCGCGAAGTTCGGCGAGGAGGCGATCCCCAAGGGAGCCACCATGTACGCGGTGCTGCGCGTCTTCCAGCTGCGCCCGTCCCGCCTGCCGAAGCCCCAGGTCAAGCACGGTCAGCGACCCTCCTGACCCGCGGATAAAGTGGCGGGATGGTCAACTACCGCTTCCTCGGCAACTCGGGCCTCAAGATCACCGAGATCACGTACGGCAACTGGCTCACCCACGGCTCGCAGGTCGAGAACGACACCGCGAAGGCCTGTGTGCGGGCCGCGCTCGACGCCGGCATCACGTCTTTCGACACCGCCGACGTCTACGCGAACACCAAGGCTGAGAGCGTCCTCGGCGAGGCGCTGAAGGGCGAGCGCCGTCAGTCGCTCGAGATCTTCACGAAGGTGTACTGGCCCACCGGGCCTGGCGGCGCCAACGACAGCGGCCTGTCGCGCAAGCACATCATGGAGTCCATCAACGGCTCCCTCGAGCGGCTGCAGACGGACTACGTCGACCTGTACCAGGCGCACCGCTACGACCACGACACCCCGCTCGAAGAGACGATGCAGGCGTTCGCCGACATCGTCCGGCAGGGCAAGGCGCTGTACATCGGAGTCTCCGAATGGACCGCCGACCAGATCCGCGCCGGCCACGCGCTGGCCCAGGACCTCGGCTTCCAGCTGATCTCCAACCAGCCGCAGTACTCCGCGCTGTGGCGGGTCATCGAGGAGGAGGTCGTCCCCACCTCGAAGGAGCTGGGCCTCTCGCAGATCGTCTGGTCCCCCGTGGCCCAGGGCGTGCTGACCGGCAAGTACAAGCCGGGCGCCCCCGCGCCCGCCGGGTCGCGGGCGACCGACGAGAAGGGCGGCGCGCGGATGATCCAGCGCTTCCTCGGCAACGACGAGCTGCTCGAGCGCGTGCAGCGGCTCCAGCCGATCGCCGACGAGCTGGGCCTGTCGATGGCGCAGCTCGCGGTCGCCTGGGTGCTGCAGAACGAGAACGTGGCCGCGGCGCTGATCGGGGCCAGCCGCCCCGAGCAGGTCGCTGAGAACGTCAAGGCCTCGGGCGTGGTGATCCCGCCGGAGCTGCTCGCGCGGATCGACGACGCGCTGGGCGACTCGGTGGTGCGCGACCCCGCCGAGACGGCGAAGAACTCCCCCGCCTCGCGCTGACCTGCGCCAGGCCGACGGCGGCCGCCCTCCTGCGGGAGGGCGGCCGCTGCCGTCTCAGGGCTCCGGGGCGGCGGGACGCTCGGGCACGGTCAGTCGGGGCAGCAGCACGTGCACGAGCGGCCCGATGGCCACGGCGTAGGCGAGCGTCGCGAAGCCGACTGTGCCGCCGAGCACCCACCCGGCGGCCACGACGAGCACCTCGATGCTGGTGCGGACCAGGTTCACGGGCCTGCCGGTGCGGCGCACGAGGCCTGTCATGAGCCCGTCTCGCGGCCCGGGGCCGAGCCGGGCGCCGATGTACAGGCCGCTGGCCAACGCGTTCAGCACGATCCCGCCCACCACGAGCGCCACCGCGGCGGGCAGGCCCAGATCCTCGGGGAGCAGGGCGAGGAGCGCCAGGAAGGGGTCCACCAGGACCCCGATGACCAGCACGTTGGCGACCGTCCCCATGCCGGGGCGCTGCCGCAGCGGGAACCAGCACGCGAGCACCAGCACGCTCAGCATCAAGGTCGCCGCTCCGAGCGTCCAGCCGAGCCTCAGCGCGACCCCCTGGCCGAGCACGTCCCACGGCATGTTGCCGAGCCCGGAGCGGACCAGCATCGCCAGGGAGGCCGCGAACAGCACGAGCCCGAGGAAGAGGCGCGCGTACCGCAGCGGCAGCCGCTGGTGGGCGAGCGCCGTGCCCGACGACGGCGCGGCGGGCGCCGGGGCCGGCGTCCTCTCGCCGGGCCGCGGCTGCTCGGGAGGCGCTCCCGTCACGGGACGCGCAGGGCGAGCGTGGGTGTGGCCTGGTGGCCGTCGTGCAGCAGCCGGGCGGAGTGCACCCCTTGGCCGGCCAGCACGCGCCACTGCTCGCCGATCCACTGCTCGGCGTCGAACTGCGTGGTGAACACTGGGCTGACCGGGCGGTCGAGGACGCGCCCCTCCGCGTCGTCGAGCTCCCACGCCCACCGGGGCCGCATCACCATGGCTCAGCGCCCCGCCGGGTCGTGGGGCCCGCGCGCGGCGTCCCGCGCCAACGCCTTGTTGATGCCCGCGGCCCAGAACGGGCCCTCGTAGATCAGGCCTGTGTACCCCTGCACCAGGGTCGCTCCCACTGCCAGGTACTCGCGGGCGTCTGCGGCAGTGGTGATGCCGCCCACCCCCATGATCACGGGCTCCGGGCCAAGGCGGGTGCGCAGCCGGGCCACGACGTCGAGCCCTCGCGACAGCAGCGGGGGGCCCGAGAGCCCGCCCTCGCCGAGGTCGTGGGCGATGGTCGTGTTCACCGCGACGACCCCGTCGAGGTCCAGCTCGAGGGCGAGGTCGGCGACCGCGTCGACGTCCTCGTCGGAGAGGTCCGGGGCGATCTTCACCAGCAGCGGCACCCGCGGCCGGCCAGCCGCCGCCGTGGCCTCGTCGGCGGCGGCGCGGGTCGCCTGGAGGATCGGGCGCAGCGACTCGACCGACTGCAGGTCGCGCAGGCCCGGGGTGTTGGGCGAGGACACGTTGACCACCAGGTAGTCGGCGTACGCGCCGAGCCGCCGGGCGCTGATCGCGTAGTCGTGGGCGGCGTCCTCCGCGGGCGTGACCTTCGTCTTGCCGATGTTCACGCCGATGACGAGCGAGCGCCCGCCCGGGGTGCTGCGGAGCCGCTGGAGCCGTCGGGCGACCTCGGCCGAGCCCTGGTTGTTGAAGCCCATGCGGTTGCGCAGCGCGCGCTGGTCCAGCACCCGCCACAGGCGCGGCGGCTCGTTGCCGGGCTGCGGGTGGGCTGTGACGGTGCCGATCTCCACGAAGCCGAACCCGAGCATCCGCAGGCCGGCGACGCCCAGCGCGTTCTTGTCGAACCCGGCCGCCAGGCCGAACGGCGCGGGGAACACGCGCCCGAGCGCGCGCACGGCGCCGGTTGATTGGGAGGCGCTGAGCCGGGCCACCACGACGCCGAGCACGGGGACCGCTGCGACGAGCCGGATCAGGCGGAACGCGACCTCGTGCGCCCGCTCGGGGTCCATGCGCCGGAAGACCAGGTTGAAGAGGAGGTGGTACACCACCTCAACGTACCGGTTGAGGGTTCTCGCTGGCGGCGGGGCGCCCGTCCGCGGACACGCTCAGCCGCCCGTCGACTCCGCCGTGGGCACGCCCTAGGCTCGACAGGTCGGCGCCGACGCCGACGCAGGCCGCCCGCGATCGGAGGCGTCATGGCGCTCGGCACCGCGATCCGCTCCGCCGAGGTGCTCGTCACGAGCCCGGACCGCAACTTCGTCACCCTGCGCGTCACCACCGAGGACGGCGTCATCGGGCTCGGCGACGCGACCCTGAACGGCCGTGAGCTCGCTGTCGTGTCCTACCTCCGGGACCACGTGGCTCCGTTGCTGATCGGCCGCGACGCGCACCGCGTCGAGGACACCTGGCAACTGCTGTACCGGGGCGCGTACTGGCGGCGCGGCCCGGTGACGATGTCGGCGATCGCCGCGGTGGACATGGCGCTGTGGGATGTCAAGGCGCGTCTGGCGGGGATGCCGCTGTACCAGCTGCTGGGCGGGGCGTCCCGCACGGGTGCCCTCGCGTACGGCCACGCGTCGGGCCGCGACCTGCCCGAGGTCTTCGACTCGGTGCGCCGGCACCTCGAGGAGGGCTACCGGGCCATCCGGGTCCAGACGGCGGTGCCCGGCATCACCGCGCTGTACGGGGTGCCGGCGCCGAGCGGCTCCGGGACGGTGCGCTACGAGCCCGCGCAACGGGCGCCGCTGCCCGTCGAGGAGGACTGGGACACCCGCGCCTACCTGCGCCACGTCCCGGGGGTCTTCGAGGCGGTCCGCGCGGAGTTCGGCCCCGAGCTGCCGCTGCTGCACGACGGCCACCACCGCATGACGCCGATCCAGGCGGCGCGGCTCGGCAAGGACCTCGAGCCCTACGACCTGTTCTGGCTCGAGGACTGCACCCCGGCGGAGAACCAGGAGGGCCTGCGGCTGGTGCGCCAGCACACCACCACTCCGCTGGCCATCGGCGAGGTGCTCAACAGCGTGTGGGACTACCAGACGCTGGTCCGCGAGCAGTTGATCGACTACGTGCGCTCGTCGGTGACGCACGCTGGCGGGATCACGGGGCTGCGCCGCATCCTCGACTTCGCGGCGCAGCACCAGATCAAGTCGGGCATCCACGGGCCCAGTGACGTCTCCCCCGTCGGCATGGCCGCCGCGCTGCACCTGGACCTCGCCATCCACAACTTCGGCATCCAGGAGCACATGCCCCACGGACGCCTCACCCATGAGGTCTTCCGGACGTCGGCGACGTTCTCCGGCGGCCTGCTGCACCCGGGGGACGCGCCGGGACTGGGCGTGGAGTATGACGACGCGGCCGCGGACGCCCACCCGTACCAACCGGCGTACCTGCCGTTCAGCAGGCTCCAGGACGGCACGGTCCACGACTGGTGAAGCCTGCGCGGCGTGACGCCGATCGGGCCCTCGCAGAAGCCGCCAAGTGGTACTTTTCCCGCGAAACTTGCGGCGAGCCTCTCACGAAGGAACCCGGGCGCTCATGACCAGCATCGACCACGGCGCGGGCTCTTCTCCCGTGCCGCCCACCATCGCCACGATCGCCCTCGAGGCCGGGGTGTCGGTGCCCACCGTCTCCAAGGTGCTCAACGGCCGCCCCGACGTCTCGGCAGCCACCCGCGCCCGCGTCGAGGCCGTGCTCGCGCAGCGCCGCTACCAGCGCCGGCGCAGTCGCACCCCGACGGGGCCACGACTGCTCGACCTGGTGTTCCACGAGCTGGACTCCGCCTGGGCGGTGGAGATCATCAAGGGCGTGGAGCAGGTCGCGGGGACCGCGCGGGTCGGCGTCGTCCTGTCCGAGCTGGGCGGCGCCCACCGCCCTCGGCAGGAGTGGCTCGACGACCTCCTGGCGCGTCGGCCGCTCGGGGTCATCCTCGTGCTGTCCGACGTGGACCCGGCGCAGCGCCGCCAGCTCGAGTCGCGCGCCATCCCGTTCGTCGTGGTCGACACCGCCGGGGAGCCGCCGGTCGGCATCCCGACGGTCGGCTCGCAGAACTGGAACGGCGGCCTGGCCGCGACCCGCCACCTGCTCGGACTGGGCCACCGGCGGATCGCGGTCATCGCCGGGCCCAGTGACGTGATGTGCAGCCGCGCGCGCATCGACGGCTACCGCACCGCGCTCGACGAGGCGGGCGTGCGGGTCGACCCGGCGCTGGTGCGCCACGGCGACTTCTTCGTCCAGGGCGGCTACGACCACGGCCTCGACCTGCTCAGGCGCGAGGACCGCCCCACGGCGATCTTCGCGGGCTCCGACCTGCAGGCTCTCGGGGTGATGCGCGCCGCGCGCGAGCTCGGCCTGCGGGTGCCGGAGGACCTGTCCGTCGTGGGCTACGACGACCTGCCACTCACCGAGTGGATCGGGCCGCCGCTGACCACCATCCGCCAGCCCTTGCGCGAGATGGCGGGGACGGCGACCCGCATGGTGCTGAGCCTGGCGCGTGGCGAGAGCCCGAGCAACCAGCGCATCGACCTGGCCACCGAGCTCATCGTGCGCGAGAGCACCGCCCCGCCCGGCGGGGTGTGACCGGCAGCCCTCCCGCCGCCCCGCGCCACCACCGGCCGCCCGTCCATGGGCACGGGGTGCGGCACGCCGCGCCCCGCGACACGATGGAAGCTCGACCGCGCGGCCACGCGAGGCCCACGGACCCCAAGCCCCGACGCGAGGGAGTGCCGGCCATGAGCGACACCAGCCCGTTGCGAGGACTGACCACCGTCAACTACTGGGCCCCGGACATGCCGGAGGCCATCGAGTGGTACACCCGGCTGCTCGGCGTCGAGCCGTACTTCGTCCGGCCGGAGGCCCCCGCCGACCCGCAGTACGCGGAGTTCCGGATCGGCGACTACCAGCACGAGCTCGGCCTCATCGACAGCCGTTTCGCGCCTCCGCCCGGCGCCGACGAGCCCGGCGGCGCCGTCGTGTACTGGCACGTCGACGACCTGCAGGGCGCCTATGACGACCTGCTGGCGCGCGGGGCGACGCCCTACCAGGAGCCCGTCACCCGGGAGGCCGGGTTCGTCACGGCCGCGGTGGTGGACCCGTTCGGCAACGTGCTGGGACTCATGCACAGCCCGCACTACCTCGACGTGCTGGGCTCCCCCGCCGAGTGAGGCGCCCGGCGGCGGGCTGTCGCGTCGACGGCCCCGCGATCACCCGGGCTCGGCAGGAGCCCCGCCATCGACCGGGCGCGGCACGGGCGTCACGGTGACCCGCCGGATCCTACGGTCCTCGACGGCCGCGACCGTGAGCCGGCGGCCGTCGACGTCCACCACGTCCCCCTGCCTCGCCAGGCGCCCGAGGCGCGCGAGCACGTACCCGGCGACTGTCTCGTAGGGCCCGTCCTGGAGCCTGATGCCGCTCTCATCGGCGAACGCCTCGATGGTGAGGCCCGCGTCGAAGTCGCCCCGGGCGAGCGGCTCCAGTGCCGGGTCGTACTCGTCGCGGATGTCGCCCACGAGCTCCTCGACGAGGTCCTCGAGGGTGATGATGCCGTCGGTCCCGCCGTACTCGTCGACGACGATCGCCAGGTGCACGCCGGTGCGGCGCATGACCGCGAGCGCGGGCAGCAGCTGGCTCGAGCCGGGGAGCTGGAGGACGTCGCGGGTGACCTCGCGCACGGTCCGAGGGCCGCCGTCCGCGTCGTCGTCGGCGTCCCACACCTCGAGGAGGTCGCGCACGTGCAGGAACCCGATGACGTCGTCGAAGTCCTCGCCGGTGACCGGGTACCGGGAGTACGGGTGGGCGCGCACGGTCGCGGCCGCCTCGGGCAGTGCGAGGTCGGCGGTCAGGAACACGACCTCCCCGCGTGGCCGCATCGCCTCGACCACCGACCGCCTCGACGCCGAGAAGACGTCGGTGAGGATCTGCCGCTCGTCCTCGGGCAGCGCCTCGTGCGCCACGACGAGGTCGCGGAGCTCCTCCTCGGTCATCGCCTCGCTCCGCGCCGCCGGGTTGCCGCCCAGCAGCCGCACGACGAGGTCCGTGGACCGCGAGAGCAGCCAGATCACCGGGCGCATCGCGCTCGCGAACCGGTCGAGCGGGGGGCCGACGAGCAGCGCCACCTGTGCCGAGCGCTGCAGGGCGATGCGCTTGGGCGCCAGCTCGCCGAGCACGAGGGACAGGTAGGCGATCACGAGGGTGAGCAGCACCAGCGCCGAGGTGTCGGCCAGGGCGGAGGGGAGCCCGAGCCGCTCGAGCGCCGGGGCGAAGTCGGGGGCGAGGGTCGACGCGCCGTAGGCCGCCGAGAGGAACCCGGCCACGGTGACGCCGATCTGCACGGCGGCGAGGAACCGGTTCGGGTCGCGCGCCACGCCAGCCACCCGGGCGCCGCGGGCCCCGCGCTGGGCCAGCTGGGAGATCTGCGAGTCCCGCAGGGAGACGAGGGCGAACTCCGTGCCGGCGAACACTCCCCCGACCAGCACGAACACGAGGACGAGCGCGACGTTGAGCACGGTGCCTGAGTCCACGAGGTGATGCCTCCTCGGTGCCGGGTGCGGCCGCCTGCGCCGCGTCCGCGTCGACGTGCTCCTGGGCGCCCGTCGGGTCGCGGCGGCGTGGCGTGGCTACCCAGCACAACGACGGCCCGATCCCCCGCGTTCCCCGCCCGGAGCGGCATGGGCGGCCCGACGGCCCGGGCGCTGACGGGCAGACTGTTCGACGCACCCCCACGGCACCGCAAGGAGACGCCATGCACCCTTCACCCGGCACCGCACGACCGCGCACGACTCTGGGGGCGGTGGCGCTCCCCTCGCTGCCGCCCGAGCGGTTGCGCGCCGTGGCCCGCGCCGCCGATGCCGCGGGCCTCGAAGAGCTCTGGTTGTGGGAGGACTGCTTCTTGAGCGGCGGGGTGTCCACCGCGTCCGCGTTGCTCGCGTCCACCGATCGGCTCGCGGTGGGCATCGGCGTGATGCCTGTGCCGTTGCGCAACGTCGCGCTCGCGGCGATGGAGGTCGCGACCCTGGAGCGGATGTTCCCGGGCCGGCTGCGCGTCGGCGTCGGGCACGGCGTCCAGGATTGGATGGGCCAGGTGGGCGCGCGGGTGGACTCGCCCCTGACGCTGCTGCGCGAGCACGTCACGGCCCTGCGCAGCCTGCTCGCCGGTTCGGAGGTGACCACCGACGGTAGGTACGTGCGCCTGCGGCAGGTCAGGCTCGACTGGCCGCCCGAGCGCCCGCCGCTGGTGGGCGTCGGGACCGGCGGCCCACGGTCGCTGCGGCTGTCCGGCGAGGTCGCGGACGCCACCATCCTGACGGGCGGCACCACGCCCGCGCAGGTGGCCCGCGCTCGCGAGCTCATCGACGAGGGCCGGGCCGCCGCCGGGCGCCAGGACCCGCACCCCATCACCGTCTACCTGATGGCGGCGACGGGGCCCGGCGCCACGGAGCGGCTGGAGCGGGAGCAGCGCGCCTGGGGCCATGAGCCCGGGCCTGAGGGCGGGGCGGCCGGGAGCGCCGAGGAGATCGCGGCGGCGGTGGGGCGTTGGGCCGACGCGGGCGCCGACACGGTCGTCCTCCAGCCCCTCACGGGGGAGCCGGATCCCGAGGGGTTCGTGCGCTTCGTCGCCGAGGAGGTCCGCCCGCTGACGCCGTGACGTCGGCGTTCGGGGATCGCCGACGGCGGGCGAAGGGCTCCCTAGCCCGTGAAGAGCACGGACTGTGCGCCGGTGGCCGTCTCGCGGTCCAGCAGGCGCTGCTTGAGCGGGAGGCCGTACCGGAAGCCGCCGAGCCCTCCATCCGAGCGCAGGACGCGGTGGCAGGGGACGAACAGCGCGGCCGCGTTCATCGCGCAGGCCGCGGCCGCCGCCCGCACCGCCGCCGGCCGACCGCTGCGCGTCGCGTGATCGGCGTACGTGAGGCGCTCGCCGGCGGGCACCTGCCGCAGCGCGTCCCAGGCGCGCATCCGGAACTCCCCCGAGTGCTGGCGGACGGCGATGCGGGCGGGCGCGTCCAGGTCGCCGTCGTAGTAGGCGGCGACCGCGTCCAGCACGGACCGCGTCATGGGGTCCGTGGCCCTGCGTCCGGCCACGACGTCCCATGCGCCAGGGCGCAGCGTGGGGTGCATGAGCGCCACGAGGGTCCCCGGCTCCGCGGTCCAGCCCGCGGCCAGGACGCTGTCGGCGTCGAGCACCACGGTGAACGGGCCGTCGGGCGTGTCCAGGGTCGCGACAGTGGTGCTGGTCATGGGGTTCTCCTCTCGAGGCGGCGCGCGTCTCCCGCGGACTGCCACAGGTGCATGGCGGCATAGGACCGCCAGGGCGCCCACGCGGCAGCACGGTCCGCGAGGACGCGCTGACCGGCGGCTGCCGGGACGTCGTCACCGAGGACGCCGACGGCTCGGGCGCCGGCGACGAGGGCGACGTCACCCTCGAGCCACGAGTCAGGATCGCCGAGCACCCTCATCGCGACGTACGCGGCGGTCCAGGGGCCGATTCTGGGGCGGGCGACCAGCGCGGCCCGCAACGCCTCGGGATCGGCCCCCACGTGAACGTCCAGGTCGCCGTCGGCCAGCGCCCGGGAGGTCGCCAGCACAGCCTCGACGGCCCGTCGGGGCAGCCGCAGCGGCCGGTCCGGGTCGAGGCCCTCGCCGGGCTCCGGCACCCGCTGGACGATCTGGGCAGGCGAGGGGAACAGCCGGTCGAGGCCACGGAAGCCCGACGCGTACGTCTCCCCGGCCACGGCTGCGAGGCGGCTGAGGTGCGTGCGCGCCGCCGCGACGGAGATCTGCTGACCGACGATGGCCCGCACGACGAGCTCGTGCGGGTCCACCGCTCCCGGCGCCCTGATCCCCGGCGTGCGGGCCACGAGCCCGGCCAGATGTGGGTCCGCGCCTAGCGCCTGGTCGACGGCGACGGGGTCGGCGTCCAGGTCGAGCATCCGGCGGACTCGCGCCACGGCCGGGGCGACGTCCGCCAGGGAGGCGAGCTCGAGCGCGGCCCGCAGGCGCCATCCCGCCGCCGTCGGGGTCGCGACGACCTCGACGGCGCCGGGGCCGTGCGGGAGGGTGAGCGTCCGGGCGTAGCGCAGGTGGCCGTCGTCGAGGTCGGCGGCCTCCACCCCGCTGACCGCGCGAGCGGCGAGGAAGCGGAACGCGCCGGGGGCGTCGAAGGGCTGGCGCACGGGCAGGTCCAGATCGAGCCTCACGGGAGCGGCGGGCGAGGCCGTCGCGTCCGGGAGATCGGCCCGGGGCCCATCCGGGCCGGCCGGGGCCGCGCCGGCGCGTGGGGCCGATCGCGCCCGCAGCTCGCTGGGGCGCGCGGCGAACACCGCCTGCACGGTGTCGTTGAACTGCCGGATCGAGCCGAAGCCCGCCGCGAACGCGACGCGCGCCATCGGCAGGGTGGTCCCCACCAGCAGCGAGCGCGCCGTCTGCGCGCGCCGCGCCCGCGCGAGGGCGAGCGGCCCCGCGCCGAGCTCCGCGATCAGCAACCGGTGGACGTGCCTGGCGGTGTAGCCCAGCCGCACGGCCAGGCCCTCCACCCCCTCCCTGTCGACGACGCCGTCGTTGATCAGCCGCATCGCCCGGGCGGCGAGGTCCCGTCGCAGGTCCCAGTCGGGGGTGCCGGGCGCCGCCTCGGGCAGGCAGCGCTTGCACGCCCGGTAGCCCGCCTCGTGAGCCGCGGCCGAGGTGAGGAAGAAGGTCACGTTCCGCGGCGCCGGGGTGCGGGCCGGGCACGAGGGCCGGCAGTAGATGCCGGTCGAGGAGACGGCGGTGAAGAACTGGCCGTCGAACCGGGTGTCCCGCGCGTCGATCGCGCGATAGCGCTCCGAGAACAACGGGTCGCCGAGCGCGCATCGGGCCCCGTCCGCGTGGGCGACCCCGTGGCTTCTCATGCGTCCATCCTCGCCCCACGAGGCGGGGATGGCTGGCGGTTTTCGGACCTTGCCGTGACCGGCCGCCCAGGCGACCTGGCCGAGGTCAGCGGAAGTCGTCGTAGCAGGTCGCGGGCTCGTCGGCGAAGGCGAGCTCCTCGACGTTCTGACGCACCTCGTCGAGGGCCGCGTCGTCGGGAACGTCGACGCCGTGCCCGCGCAGGCACTCGACGACGTGGGGGAAGTCGCGGCGGAGGCGGGCGTCCCGCGCCTCTCCGACGACGCGCTCGTCCTGGTAGGCCATCGACGCCCAATAGCTGTGCCGGTCGATGCACGCGTCCCCGAGCTCCTCCACCTCCGCGAGCGTCTTGCCCGGCATCTCGGCCGCCCAGGTGTAATCGGGCAGCAGATAGCCGATGCCGAACTCGTACGGCTCCTTCTCGGTGTAGTCGATGCCTGCGCCGGTGAAGCAGTCGAACGTTCTCCGGGTGAGCTCGGCAAGGTCCTCGAAAGGCATCCCGTCGTTCTCCACGGCACGCTCGAGCACGGCGATCTGCTCCGGTCCGGCAACCCCCAAGGCGACGGCCTCGTCGAGATAGGTCGTGAAGTACCGGCCGACGTCCTCAGAACCCGCCGGCGCGCTGGCCGCAGTGTCCCCGCCCTCGCCCCCGGCGCACGCGGCGCCGAGGACGAGAACAGGCGCCGCCGCGACGACGACTGATCGGAACGTGCGAGCGGTCACCATAGATCCCAAGTCGACGACCCCAGGCGGTGTTGCGACATGGCCAGTTCGGGAGCGGTCGGTGACGTGCCCTGCCTCCAGGCTGTGAAGTGCAGCCCGCCTCCGGTCACGTGCCGGTGACGAACGCTGGACGTGCAACTACCCCACACCACTGTGGTGTGCGCGTTGTCCGCTGACGTGCTGTTGGAGAAGTTGCCCCCACACGTGGATGTGTTGCCGCCCCCTGTACTTGCGCCTGCTGGCGTCGCGAAGCTCACAGCCAGGCCCGCAACGACGGCGGCGGCCAAAAAACCACTCACGAGTTGTCGCATTCCCATTCCATCTCGGAGTCCTGGCGACCGGCTCTCCCCATCGAGAGCAGTGGAACCGTATCCATCGACCGAGCATCGAAGGTAGTGGAAAACGCCATTGACTCTGCACACCCTCGGGTGGTATTGGGGATACTCCAATCTCGCGGGAGAATGTGCAGTCTGCATAGTCCTTGCGTTTTCGACGCCTGCAGAGTTGGAGAACATCGCCGCACGCAATGAATACTTGGCATTCTGCCGCAGCCGTCGCGAGGAAGGGGCACCCATGGGATGGCGTTCGAGTGGCGCAGCCGCATTCGTCGTCGTCACACTCGTGGCGCCGTTGGCCGCTGGCGTCGTCGTCGTGGTCTCTCGCGACCGGTCACCGCTGGAGTCGTCGTCGCCTCCCGCGGCAGTGGTCGGCGCCGTGGCCTCCACAGAACGGACCGGCGAGACAGAGGTGACCGTCCGCCTACGGCCCTCAGACGCGGTCGCGACGCGGACCGCGGCCATGGGCCTCGTCACGCAGGTGCGCGTCGACGCTGGTGACGAAGTCGCGAACGGCGACGTGCTGGTGGTCGTCGGCGAGGTCGACGTCGTCGCCTACACCTCCGACCGGCCGCTGCACACCGACATCGTCGAGGGCGCGTCCGGGCCGTCCGTCGAGCTGGCGCAGACGATCCTGGCGGGGCTGGGCCACTACCGCGGCGAGGTGGACGGCAGATCTCGCGCGTCGACCGTCGCGGCGATCGTCGCCTTCAACACGGCGCACGGGCTCGGCCAGTCCCGGGTGCTGTCGGTGGCCTCGCTCGCCTGGCTGGGTCCAGCGCCAGTCACCGCGCGAGACATCCTGGTCAGCGCCGGCGACTCGCTCGAGCCGGGAGCAGAGCTGTTCACGACGTCGTCCGCGTACGCCGCTGTGGAGGTCACCCCCGGGGGCGCAGCGCTGCCCGACGGCGATCTCGTCCTCGACGTGCGTGGACGCACCGCGCCACTGGACCGCGCCGCGATGGCGGTCACCGACCCCGAGTTCACGGCGGCGGTGGCGGAGGCTCTCGGCAACGGCGCCGAGGAGGGGGCGTCGGGCGTCGTCCGGCGCGCGATACCCGTCACGGTCGGCGTGCTGCCCGCGTCCGCCGTCGTCACCGACGGCCAGGGCCGCACCTGCTTCTTCACCAGCATCGACGGGGACGCCGTCCCCGTGACCCCGGCAGGCGGGGCGCTCGGCAGCGTGGACGTCGACGCGTCGCTCGTCGGGCATCCCGTGCTGGTGAACCCTCGCGAGGTCCGTCCCACTCTCGGTTGCGCCTGATCGTGCGCCTCGTCGCGCGCGACCTGCGGCACACCTACCGCGGCGCGCCCACTCCCGTCCTGGACGGGGTGTCCGTCGAAGTCCCGGCCGGCGCCTCCGCCGCGATCATCGGCCCGTCGGGCTCGGGGAAGACGACGCTGCTCTCCCTCATGGGAGGGCTGCTGCCGGTCCAGCACGGCGCAGCTGTGGCGGTCGACGCCGCGGACCGGGAATGGCCCGTGCCCGCCGTCGCGTCATGGGTCCTGCAGACGGTGTCGCTGATCCCGGCGCGGACCGCGCTCGACAACGTCGCCATCGGCGCCTTCTCGGCCACCGGCGACCGCCGGGTCGCCCGGGCACGAGCCACGTCGGCGCTCGCGTCGGTCGGCCTGGCGACGCTCGCGCACAGCCCGGCCCGACTGCTCTCGGGAGGAGAGGCCCAGCGGGTCGCGATAGCGCGGGCGTTGGCGTCGGGGCGCCCCGTGGTCCTGGCCGACGAGCCGACCGGCCAACTCGACGCCGCCACATCGGCGGTAGTCCTCGACGCGTTGCTCGGAGCCAGCGGGGACCGCACCGTCATCGTCGTCACCCACGACGCTGAGGTGGCTGCCCGGTGCGACATCACCCTCGAGCTCCGCGACGGGACGTTGCGGGAGCGGCGCCGATGAGCCGGCCGGACCGGCCGTGGCCGACCCGCCTCGTCGTGCGTGAGGGCGTCGTCACAGCCCTCGTCGGCCGGTGGACCTCCCTCCTCGTGGTCCTGGCGATCGCCTGGACCTGCGCCGCGGTCGGAGCGGCCGACGCCGTGGGCGTCTCGGAGACGGCACGGCGCGAGAGGGCGTGGATCGACGCCGGCGCGTACGTGCTCCGGGTGCAGGGGGCTGTGCGCGCCGACGTGAGACTGCCG
The DNA here is from genome assembly GCF_024508335.1 of Cellulomonas chengniuliangii. NCBI lineage: Bacteria > Bacillati > Actinomycetota > Actinomycetes > Micrococcales > Cellulomonadaceae > Cellulomonas > Cellulomonas chengniuliangii. The sequence continues at coordinate 1,985,480 of NZ_CP101988.1, forward strand.
CTGCCGCCGACGGCGTGCGAGCGGCTCGCCGCGGTCGATGGCGTGCACGGCGCCTTCTGGGCCCTGCGACGTCCCGCCGCCGGCGCCTTCGAGCACCTCCCCGGTGGCCGCTTCTCCGTCCTCGAGGTCTCCCCCGGCGCGCTGCCGTTCCTCGGGATCCCCACCCCGGAGGGACCCGTGGCACTGGTCAGCGACGGCCTCGCGCGCAGGACCGGCCTCACCGACGGCAGCCCGCTCCGCGTCGACGGGTCAGACACCATGCACGGGCGCGTCGCGCCGGTGGCCGTGCTCGGCGACGACTTCGACGGCGCCCTGCTCGTCCCCTCGGTCGCGCTCGGTCGCGCCGACATGTGCTTCATCAGGACGGATGCCGGGCACGTCGCGGCGGTGAGCGCCCTCGCGGCATCGGCGCTCGGCTGGGACGGGAGCGACGCCATCGTGTCACCGCGCTTGTTCGACAACGAGTTCACGGTCGACTTCTCGCGCGCCCACGAGCAGCGCGACCTCCGCTGGGCGTGGGCCGCAGCCGGGCTGGTCCTCGCGCTGCTGTGGGCGCTCGTCCAGTGGTTCCGGCGTTCCCACACGGCCGTCTACGCGACCTTCGGGCTGACCGCGGCGGGCCGGTGCGTGCTGCAGGTGAGCGAGTGGTGCGCGCTCGCGGCCGCCGGCCTGGCCTGGGGGTGGTCGCTCGGCGTGGTGGGCGCCCTGGCCCTGGGCGCCGAGGCCAGGTTCGCGGTCAGCCAGGTCACCGCGCAGGCGCTGCCCGCGGTCCTTCTCGCGACGGCGATGGTCGTGCTGCTCGCGGCTCGGCCGACGGGCACCCTGCTCGACCAGCTCAAGGACCGCTGACACCGGCGCCCGGACGCGCACCGGCACAGGCAGACACGGGCCGTCACTGGCCGCCTCGCCCGCCCATGCCCGCACCGGACGAAGGCCCCAGGCTCGGCGCCTGGGGCCTTCGTCCTCGCGGTCCCTGGGCCGCGGTTCGATCGTCTCGAGCATCGCTTCCGGAGAGGCGCTGGACCGCTCTGGGCTCAGGGCTACCCGGCGTAGGTCTCGAGCTCGGCGATCCTCGGCGTCCCCGTCGCGCTGGTGATCTCGAAGTTGATCTTCTTCAACGAGGTCGAGGGGAAGCTGATGACGCCCGAGCCGCTGCCCGTGGCCAGGACGGCGCCGGTGTCGTTGTTGACGAGCCGCCACGCCCCGATGGCGCCGCCGCCCGACGCCTCGCGGACGTTGACCTTCGACACCGTCGTGGCCGAGTCCCACTTGACCGAGATCCGGCCCGTCGAGCCCGACGGCGACCAGTACGTGCTCAGGGAGCCGTCCAGCACGTTGCCGTAGCTGGTCCCGCTCCCCTTGCTCGAGCCGTCCGCGCCGGCGCCGAGGCTGAGGTTGGTCCCGCCGGGCGTGGGGTTCGCCGTCGGGGTGGACGTGGGGTTGGAGGTCGGGCTGGAGGTGGGGCTCGTCGTCGGCGGCGGCGACTGCGGGGTGCACGAGCCGTTCGAGACGCGCAGCCCGGTGTTGGCGCCGGCCGTCTGGCGGACGACGTCCGGCACGCAGCTCGCCCCGTCCAGCGAGTAGGAGTACGGGATGCTGACCGTCGTGTTGGACGTCGGGTTGGGACCGGCCGGCTGGTTGTCGCCGCTGCGGCTGGACCAGGTCACGTTGTCGAAGATGTTCCCGGCGACCTGCCAGTAGCCGGCCTGGTCGGTGTAGAAGGTGCCGAGGACGTCCTTGGAGTCCTCGAAGTAGTTGTTCTCCACCTTCGCCTTGGCCCCGGCCCGCGAGTTGATGCCCGACTCCCGCAGGTTGACGTAGTGGTTGTTGTAGATGTGCGCCACGCCGCCGCGCAGCAACGGCGCCCGGGAGTCGATGTTCTCGTACCGGTTGTGGTGGAAGGTCACGAACCCGTTCGAGCGGTCGCTCTCGCTCGAGCCGATCAGGCCGCCACGGCCCGAGTTGCGCAGGATGCTGTAGGACAGCGTCACGTACTGGGTGTTGTCCTTCATGTCGAACAGGCCGTCGAAGCCCTCGGACTCCCCGCCCGACGCCTCCAGGGTCACGTGGTCGACCCACACGTTGCGGACGCCGCTCTCCATGCCGATCGCGTCGCCGCCGTTGGACGTGGGCGAGCCCGACTTCTTGACGTTCTTGACGGTCACGTTCTGGATGATGATGTTGCTGGCCTCGCGGATGTGGATGCCCACCTGGTCGAAGACGGCGCTGCCGACCCCGACGATCGTCACGTTGCTGATCTGCTTGAGCTCGATCACGCCGGCCGCGGTGTTGCAGCTCGGGCCGGAGACCTTGGCCGTGTTGCCGTGGTTGATGGTCCCCGAGACCTCGATGATGATCGGGGTGCTGCTGCTCGCCCGGTTGCACAGGGCGGTGTGGATCGCGGTGCCCGAGGTGGCCCGGACCGTCTGCCCACCTGCGCCGCCTGTGGTCCCGCCGTTGCTGCTCGCGAAGCCGTTGGCGCTGCCGGTGGCCGCCTGGGCCGCCGGCATGGCCAGGGCCGTCAGGCCCATCGTGGCCGCCAGGGCCGTCGCGGCTCCTGCCGCGAGGGTGCGCACTGCGACTGGTCGTCTCATCGTTGCCTCTCATTCGTCATTGAACTGGGGCATTGCTCTGTGCCGTGCGTGCGATGACCGGTCACCGGGTGGGCGACGAGATGGCTCGCCGAGCCTGAGGAACCGGTTTCTCACCGTAGGAGACCGCTTTCCCAGCGCGCAAGGACCCTAAACCCTTCGTATTTCGCCTCCCTCGCCCCACCCCGCCACCGCGCGGTACCGTGCGCAGACGAGGCACGAACAGGTCCGCTCCACCCTCGTCGGCGACGTGCGGCCCGGGACCGTCGTCACCGAGGGCGTCCCACCCCACCCGTGACCATCGGAGCGAGGAGCACGCGCATGTCCTTCCAGGCCTACCTCGACACGATCGAGGACCGCACCGGCCTCACCCCGCGCCAGCTCCTGGAGATCGCCCACGACAAGGGCCTCGACCAGCCCGGCGCCAAGGCGGGCGACGTCGTCGCCTGGTTCGCCGCCGACTACGGCCTCGGCCGGGGCCACGCGATGGCGTTGTGGCACGTCCTCTCCCGCGGTCCGGGGATCGCCGCGACGCATGTGGGCACGACCGGGCCGCATGCCGACGAGTCCGACACGCTGTGGCTCGACGGCAAGGCCTCCAACCCAGCCCGTTGACAGCGCACGCCCGCGCCGGTGCGCCAGCCGGGCGCGGGCATTCGTCCACCGAGCCTCCTGTGCCGCGCTGCCGGGGCCCCTCGTCAGCCCTGCGCGCCGTAGACCTCCTGGGCCAGCCCGAACGCGCTCCACGCCTTGGGCCACCCGCAATAGAAGGCCAGGTGCGTGAGGATCTCGGCGGCCTCCTCCTGCGTGATGCCGTGGGCCTTGCACGTCAAGGCCGGAGCCGCACCAGCCCGGCGCTCGTGGGCGCGAACCCGCACGCGTCGACGTAGAACTCCCGGAGGCCGTCCTCGAAGTCGACGTGCAGCCACTCGCACCCCGCCGCCGAGGCCTCGTCGCGCGCCACCGCGACCATCCGGGCGCCGATCCCCTGCCGCCTCGCCCGCGCCGCCACCGCCGTGTCGAGGACGAACGCGTGGAGGCGCCCGTCCCACACCACATTGACGAACCCCACCAGCCCCACGTCGTCACGCGCGACGACCCAGCCGAGGCTCAGCCGCGAGACCCGGGCGCCCCAGCCGTCGTCGACGACCGCGTGCCCGAACGCCTCGGCGTGCAGCCCGCCCACCTCGGCGTCGGTGAAGGGCCCGCGCCACCGGTAGGCGACAGGGGTGGGGACCGTAGGGCTGCTCATCGTGCGACTGTGCCGGTCTCCCGGCCGCGCGTCACGCGGTTTACCGGTTCCGCTCCCCCGCCCTGCCCTGAGCCACCCGCATGCCGAAGCGGTCAGCCGACGGGGAACGACACCCCGGTGAGCTCTTCGGAGACCGCCCACAGGCCCCGCTGGACGGCGTGGTCGTAGGAGGCAGGGCTGGAGGTGACCACCTTGGGGAAGCCCCGCGCCTCACCACGGTTGCCGGGACCGTAGTACTGGCCGCCGAGGGCTGCCGGATCGGTGGCGGCGCGCAGGGTGGGCAGAGCGCCCATCGCGGGCTTCTGCGTGAGCAGCGGCGCCAACCACGCGATAGGCGCCCGGACCGCGGCGGGCACGTTCCGGGTCAGCTCCGTGTTGGACGTCCCGGGATGGGCCGCCAAGGCGACCGTGGACCCATGGGGCGCCAGCCGCCGCTGCAGCTCGTACGTGAACATGAGGTTGGCGAGCTTGGCCTGGCCGTACGCGCCGACGCGGCTGTACGAGCGCTCCCACTGCAGGTCGTCGAAGTGGATGGCCGCTCGGATGCGATGGCCGGTGCTGCTGACCGTGACGACGCGGGACCCGGGGACGGGCAGGAGCAGGTCCAGGAGCAGGCCGGTGAGGGCGAAGTGCCCGAGGTGGTTCGTGCCGAACTGCAGCTCGAACCCGTCGGCGGTGGCCTGCCTCGGGGTGTGCATCACGCCGGCGTTGTTGACCAGGAGGTCGATGCGGGGGTGCTCGGCGCGCAGGTCGGCCGCCGCGGAGCGGATCGAGTCGAGCGAGGTCAGGTCGAGGGCCTGGACGGTGACCGCGCCGGTGATGCGCGCGGCCGCCTGCTTGCCCTTCTCGACGTCGCGGACGGCCAGGACCACCCGCGCGCCGCGTTCGGCGAGCATCCGGGCGGTCTCGAAGCCCAGTCCTGTGTTCGCCCCGGTGACGATCGCGACGCGGCCGTGCTGGTCGGGGATGTGCTGCTCGGTCCACCTGTCGTCCATCACGACCTCCTCAAGAGCCAACGTGCCTGTGAGGCGAACTTAACAGACCGCCGGTCTGTTCACAAGAGACCGGCGGTCTTCAGGCTACGGTGGTGGCGTGACCTTCCAGCGAGCGCGCAGCGCAGAGCAGCGGGAGAGCCGGCGCCGCGCCATCCTCGACACGGCCGCGGCGATGCTCGACGAGATGCCGGTCGCCGATCTCAGCCTCAACGAGCTCAGTCGGCGGGTGGGCCTGGCCAAGTCGAACGTCCTGCGGTACTTCGAGTCACGCGAGGCGGTGCTGCTCGAGCTGCTGGACGACTTCCTGGAACGCTGGCAGTCAGAGCTGGCAGACGAGCTGGCCGCCGGCGTCGACCCGTCGGCGTCGGCAGAGGCCCGGGCAGGCCAGCTCGCCGAGGTCCTCAGCCGGTCCCTGGCGGACCGCGTGGTGCTGTGCGACCTCTTCGGCGCGCAAGGCGGCGTCCTCGAGCACAACGTGTCCGTCGAGGTGGTCAAGCGTCACAAGCGGTCCTCCCTCGCCACCCTCGAGGCCATGTCCGACCTGGTGCGCCGCCACGTGCCCGAGCTCGGCGACGGCGCGCGGCTGTTCTGCCTCACGAGCCTCGTCTCGGCGGGAGCCCTGTCGGCGTACGTCCCACCGCCGCCCAGCCTCCTCGCCGCCTATGCGGACGAGCCCGCCCTCGGCATCCTCCAGGTGGACCTGCGCGAGGCCCTGCACTCCGTCCTCGCCTCGGCGCTGCTGGGCTCGCTGCCGCGCGACTGAGGCCCCCACCCCGCTGACGCAGCCTCGGTGCTGGCCGTCGGCGGCCGCGTGCCCCCCGGGCGAAACACGGCGAAGGCCCCGATCCTGGCGGGGATCGGGGCCTTCGCTGTCGCTGTCTCAACGAGTGTCCGGAGGGGGACTTGAACCCCCACGCCCTTTCGGGCACTAGCACCTCAAGCTAGCGCGTCTGCCATTCCGCCACCCGGACAGGTGGACCGTCAGGACCCCTCGCGGGCTCCCTCAGGTGCGGCAGAAACATAGCATGGCGAGCCGGTCGAGCATGAATCGCGGGCGAGGGGCAGACTGTCCCGAGACAGCGTTGCCGCAGCGTACGGGGCTAGATCGCCGGATTCTCGCGTGACCCCCGTCACAGGACGGGGAGGGTGATGGCGGACCAGGGAGCACCGGCGGATCGGACGGCGGGCACGCCTCGGCGGCCATCCTCCGGAGCGCCGTCCACACGACGCATCGCGGGGTCACGCCGCTCGCCCAGCGAGCCCGCGATCGAGCCGACGGCCCCACGGTGGCTGATGAACCTGGCGGGCGTGTCGTGGCGGCTCCTGGTGGTCGTCGCGGCGATCGCGCTGGTCTTCTACGCCACCTCGCGGGTGCAGCTGCTGTTCATCGCCCTCTTTTTGGCCCTGGTGTTCACGGCGGTGCTCCGCCCGGCCGTCGAGCTGTTCGCCCGGGTGATGCCGCGCCCGCTCGCGACCGCGCTCGCGCTGCTGGGCGGCGTCCTGGTGCTGCTGGGCATGCTCACGTACGTGGGTGTGTCGGTGGCCGGCCAGTGGTCGAAGCTCTCCGACCAGTTCGGCGACGGCATCGACGACATCATCGACTTCCTCGAGAACGGCGCGCCGTTCACCGTCACCACGGACCAGATCAACCAGTGGATCGAGAACGGCCGGACGTGGATCGAGGAGCACGGCGGCGAGCTCGCCTCGGAGGCGGCCGCCGGGGCGGGAAGCGTCGTCGAGATCCTGACGGCCCTCGCCCTGGCCACCTTCTGCGCGGTGTTCTTCCTCACGAGCGGCCGGCAGATGTGGGCCTGGTTCCTCAGCCAGCTGCCCCCGGCCGCCCGAGAGTCCTGGAGGGTCGCCGGTGGCGCCGGGTGGTACACGTTCTCCGGATACACCCGCGGCATCCTGATCATCGCCGTCTCCGACGGCTTGCTGGCCTTCATCCTGCTGTCGATCATCGGGGTGCCGTTGGCGGCGCCCCTGGCCGTGCTGGTGCTGATCGGCGCGTTCATCCCGCTGGTGGGCGCGCCCGCGGCGATGGTCATCGCGATGATCGTGGCGCTGGCGGCGAACGGCCCGATCCAGGCCGCCGTGGTCGGCATCGGGATCGCGCTGATCGGCCAGTTCGAGGGTCACGTCCTGCAGCCGCTGGTGATGGGCAAGCAGGTGGCCCTGCACCCGGTGGTCATCGCCGTGGTGGTGCTGGGCGGGACGTTGACCGCCGGCATCCTGGGCGCGGTCATCGCGGTGCCGCTGGTCGCCGTGGCGTGGACGGTGTTCTCCCGGCTGCGGACGCCGGAGTCGGAGGTGGACCCCGAGGATGTCGAGGACCCGTCCGAGACGTTCGACGGGGAGGGCGACCGCGCCTGAGACCGGCCCCGCTCGCCGCGTGCCGCAGGCCGCTCAGAGGCGGGAGCTCGCGCTCACGCCGGGTCGCCGAGGGCCGCGAGCGCCCGCTCGATCTCCCTCAGCGCCCCCGGTCCCGGGCGTCGCAGCGGCGCGGGCAGTGGTCCGATGGCGACGCCAAGCGCCTCCCCCACCGCGTGCACGACGCGCGCTCCGCCGGTGGCGGCGAGGTCGGCCAGCGGCTGGAGCCCGGCCATCAGGGCGAGGGCGCGCTCGGCATGCCCGTCGGTGGCAGCGTCCGCCACCTCGGCGTAGCGGGCGGGCAGCACCCCCGCGAGCCCTGAGTGCCAGGTGCGGGCGCCCCCGAGCAGCCCGTGCACGCCCAGGGCGTCGCCGCTGAAGCCGACCTCGACGTCGGCGGGGAGCTTGTGCAGCAGCTCCTTGGCCCGGCCGCGGACCACGTCCGGGCTGGTCCCCCGGTCCTTGACGCCCTGCACGCCCGGCAGACGGGACACGCGCCGCAGCTGGTCGACGCTGAAGTCGTACCGCGTCGCGATGGGGTTGTGGTACGCCCACACTGGGATCCCGACCACGTGGGTCACGCACCGGTACAGCTCGTGCACCTCGTCGTCGGTGAGCGGCAGGTAGGCCATGGTGGGCACGAGCAGCGCGTCCGCGCCGGCCTTCTCGGCGTCCCGGGCGAGGTCGAGCACCTCCCGGGTGGTCAGGGCTCCGACGCCGGCCAGCACCGGGACCCGCCCGGCCGCGGCCTCGACGGCCGCCTCGCACACCCGCCGACGCTGGGCCCGGTCCAGGTACGCGAAGCCGCCGGTGCTGCCGAGCACCGCGACGCCGCTGGCTCCGCCGGCGACGGCCCGGTCGACGAGCTGGGCGAGCACGTCCTCGGCGACCTCCTCCGTGACGGTGCGCGGGGTGGGCAGGTAGGCGACCAGCGAGCCGAAGAGGGGCATCCAGGCAGCGTATCCACGTGGCGTTTCACGGGTATGACGGGTCCGGGAGGCAGCGCCGCGCTCACCGGAAGTCGCGCGAGGTGGTCTGCACCCGCAGGGACAGCGGGGCCAGGTGCTCGGCGACGAGGTTCGTCGCGCCGTCGGCCCGCTCCAGCCGGCCACGCACCACCAGCGCGGCCGAGGCTCGGGCGACCTTGCGGAACTTCTGCCACAGGCCCGGCGAGCAGACCACGTTGAGCAGGCCCGTCTCGTCCTCGAGCGACAGGAACGTGACCCCGCCCGCGGTGCCCGGCCGCTGCCGGTGCGTGACCACACCGGCCACGGCGACCCGCCGGCCGGCCTCGTGGCGGTAGGCCTGCTCGACGCGCAGCACTCCGGCGGCGTCGAGGCCCTCGCGCACGTGCTGCGTGGGGTAGGAGTCCACCGAGACGCCGGTGGCCCACACGTCGGCCACCGCCAGCTCGACGTCCGTCATGCCGGGCAGGGTCGGTGCGCTGACCCCCACCGCGACGCCCGGCAGCGTGTCGGGCCCTTCCAGCGCGAGGGCGCCCGCGGCCCACAGCGCCTCCCGCCTCGTGGCGCCCAGCGCCCCCAGGGCGCCGCCGGTGGCGAGCGCCTCGAGCTGGGCGGTCGTCAGGCTCACCCGGCGGGCCAGGTCGCGCAGGCCCGCGAACGGCCCGTGGGCGACGCGCTCGGCGACCACGCGCTCGGCGACGTCCTCCCCCACGCCCCGCACCGAGGCGAGCCCCATCCGGACCGCGAGCGCCCGGCCCGTCGCGGCTGGCGCGCGCTCGTCCACCGGCGCCGTGCCGGAGGGTGTCGGCACGAGGCGCGGCTCGCCGTCGGGCGAGGTCGGGCCCAGCCGCTCCACCTGCGCCTGCACCCCGGAGGCCTGCACGCACGGGCGCAGCACCTGCAGGCCGTGGCGGCGGGCGTCGGCGACCAGGGACTGCGGGGAGTAGAAGCCCATCGGCTGCGCCGCGAGCAGCCCGGCGTAGAAGGCGGCCGGGTGGTGCACCTTGAGCCAGGCGCTCGCGTACACGAGGAAGGCGAACGAGTACGCGTGGGACTCGGGGAACCCGAAGTCGGCGAAGGCCTTGAGCTTGTCGAAGATCTGCTCGCCGGTCTCGGGGTCGATCCCGTTCGCGGCCATGCCCGCGAGCAGGCGGGCGTGCAGGGCCTCCATCCGCTCGGTGGACCGCTTGGAGCCCATCGCCCGGCGCAGCTGGTCGGCCTCGGCGGGGGTGAAGTCCGCGACGTCGATGGCCATCTGCATGAGCTGCTCCTGGAAGAGCGGCACCCCGAGGGTCTTCGCGAGCGACTTCTCGAGCTTGGGGTGCAGGTAGGTGACCTTCTCCCGGCCGTGGTACCGGTTGATGTACGGGTGCACCGAGCCGCCCTGGATGGGCCCGGGCCGGATGAGCGCGACCTCCACGACGATGTCGTAGAACCGCCGTGGTTGCAGGCGCGGCAGGGTGCCCATCTGCGCCCGCGACTCGACCTGGAACACCCCCACGGTGTCGGCGGCGCTGAGCAGGTCGTACACGAGCGGGTCCTCGTACGGCAGGGCGTGCAGGTCCAGCTCGACGCCCTCGTGCTCGCGCACCAGGTCGAACGCGATCCGCAGGGCCGTGAGCATGCCCAGGCCCAGCAGGTCGAACTTCACCAGCCCCGCGTCGGCGCAGTCCTCCTTGTCCCACTGCAGCACGGTGCGCCCCGGCATCCGGGCCCACTCCACCGGGCAGACCTCGATGACGGGCCGGTCGCACATCACCATGCCGCCCGAGTGGATGCCCAGGTGGCGGGGCAGGCGCAGGAACCGCTCCGCCAGGTCGATCACCTGCGCGGGGATCTCGTCGAGCTCGTCCGCGGCCGGGGGGCGTGTGCGAGGGACCACGTCGTGCCGGTCGGAGGTGGGCTCGAACGTGGTCCCCCACACCGCGTCGTGGGGGTCGCCCGTCCGGGCGGGCGCGGCATCGCGGGCGGGCGCGGCATCGCGGGCGGGCGCGGCATCGCGGGCGGGCGCGGCATCGCGGGCGGGCGGGGCGTCGCGGCCGTCGGGGGTCACCGGGTCGGCCCCGCGCAGGCTCCCCCAGCGCTCGATGGACTTGCTCCACGCGTCCTGCTGCCCGGCGTCGTAGCCGAGCGCGCGGGCCGCGTCGCGCACCGCCGAGCGAGGGCGGTAGGTGATGACGTTCGCGACCTGGGCGGCGTGCGTGCGCCCGTGCTTGGCGTAGACGTGCTGGATGACCTCCTCGCGGCGGCCCGACTCGATGTCCACGTCGATGTCCGGCGGCCCGTCCCGCTCGGGCGCGAGGAACCGCTCGAACAGCAGCCCATGCGCGACCGCGTCCACGGCGGTGACCCGCAGCACGTAGCAGACGGCCGAGTTGGCGGCCGAGCCGCGGCCCTGCGCCATGATGCCGCTGCGGCGGCAGAAGTCGACCAGGTCGTAGACGACCAGGAAGTACCCGGGGAAGCCCAGGTCCTCGATGACGCGCAGCTCGTGCTCGAGCTGCGCGTACGCCCCGGGCACCCGCTCGGCCTCGGGCGGCCCGTACAGCTCGAGGGCCCCGCGGCGCACCAGCTCGCGCAGCCAGCTGGCCTCTGTGTGGCCGGGCGGCACGGGGTAGGGCGGCAGCTGGGGCGCGACGAGGGACAGGTCGAACGCGCACTCCGCGGCCAGGCGCGCGGCGGCGCCCACGGCCTGCGGGTGGCGCCGGTGCAGGGCGAGCATCTCCGCGGCCGAGCGCAGGTGGGCGGTGGGGGCGCCTGGCAGCCACCCGTCGAGGTCGTCGAGCGAGGATCGGGCCCGCACGGCCGCGAGCGCCGCCGCGAGGTCGGCGTCCCGGGGGGTGGCGTAGTGGGCGTTGCCAGTGGCGACGAGCGGCAGGCCGGCGGCGGCCGCGAGCGCCGCGAGGGCGTCGTTGCGCTCGGCGTCGCCGGGGTCGCCGTGGTCGGTGACCTCGACGGCGACGTTCTCGCGGCCGAACAGCCCGACGAGCCGGTCGAGCTCGGCACGGCCGGCGAGGAATCCCTCCGGTGCCACGTCGCCGGCTGTGCCCCCGCCGCTCGCGAGCGCCTGGCGCACGGAGCCCTTGCGGCAGCCGGTCAGGACGAGCCACTGCCCGGCGGCCTGCTCGGCGAGCCCCTCCCAGGTGTGCTGGGCGGCGCCCTTGGCCCCGGCGGCCAGGTGCCCCGTGGCGATGGCCCGCGACAGCGCCCGGTAGCCGTCGGGCCCGCGGGCCAGGACGAGCAGGTGGGTGGCGCGGGGATCGGGGACGCCGGTGGGCGCGTCGAGCACGTCGGGGCCGGTCACGCGCTGCGCTCCCCACCCGCCCCCGGGGACGGGCAGGTGCAGCTCGGCGCCGAACACGGTGGGCAGGCCCACGGCGCGGGCTGCTTGGGCGAAGCGCACCACGCCGTAGAGGCCGTCGTGGTCGGTGAGGGCGAGGGCGTCCAGGCCCAGCCGCACCGCCTCGGCGGCGAGCTCCTCGGGCTGGCTCGCCCCGTCGAGGAAGCTGAACGCCGAGTGGGCGTGCAGCTCGGCGTAGCGGCCCTGGTCCGTCGTCCGCGGCACGACGAGCCCTCCCGTCCCTGGCTGCCCGGGCGCCCCCACAACCGGAGCGCCTATCGAACACACGTTCGATGCCACCAGTACACGTCGCCCGGCGCCGGGAGTCAAACCGCGTGCCCGCCCGCCCTCCAGCCGTCGAGCGGGCACGCGCCCCGTCGGCCGCGTCAGCCCAGCCGGACCTCCGCGTCGACCGCGCCCGCCCGGTCGAGGGTCAGCGCGGCACTGCCGTGGCCTGCGGTGATGCTGTACTCGCCCAGGAACCCCCGCACCGCCACCCGCCCATGCGCGTCGGTCCGCAACGTGCGCGGCTCATGCCACCACTCTCCCTTCACCAACCCGTGCAGCGCGTCGTAGGCCGGCTTGGGCGTGCCGTCCGCGCGCACCAGCCCGCCGGGCGCCCCGAGCCACATCCCGGCGTCGCTCAGCCCCCAGTAGGTGGCGGACTCGACCGAGGGGTGCGACAGCAGCGTCCGGTAGTGGGACGCGACCTCCTGGGCCTGCCGCTCCTCGCCCTCCGGGGTGGACGGCCAGTGGTCGACCTGGTGGTCGTTGAGGTCGTCGAGGTGGGCGGGCATCAGGTCGCCCGACAGGATCGTCGTCTCCGTCAGGTGCAGCGGCAGCCCGTAGCGCCCGAACCGGTCGAGCACCTCCAGGGTGCGCTCCTCGCCCCAGGCGCCCTGGTGCATGTGGCTCTGCAGCCCGATGGCGTCGATCTGGATCCCCGCCTCGAGGCACCCCTCGATGAGGCACTCGAAGGCGGTGGACATGTCGAAGTCGTTGAGCAGCAGGGTCGCCGCCGGGTTCGCCTGGCGGGCGGCGTCGAACGCGAGGCGGACGGTGGGGATGCGCCCGCGCTCGCGGCACAGCGGCGTCATCGCGTTCGGGACCTTGTCGAACACCGGCATGATGACGACCTCGTTGATCGCGTCCCAGGTGTCGATCACGCCGGCGAAGTCGGCGACGTCGCGGCGGATCCGCGCGTCCAGCACGTCGGCGACCTCGTCGGTGGGCAGGTCGAGCAGCCAGTCGGCGCACTCGGAGTGCCAGGCCAGCGGATGGCCCTTGACGACGCAGCCACGATCGGCGAACCAGCGGGCCGCGCGCAGCATCCGGGCGGTGTCGGGTCGGCCGCGCTCGGGCTCGAAGTGCCCCCAGTAGAACGGCAGCGTGACGGCGTTGAACAGCCCGAGCCACTGGTCCGCCAGCCGCTCCTCAGCCAGCAGCTCCTCAGCCGGTCGCTGGTCGTCCTGCGCGGCGCCGCCCTCGCGGTTGGCGAGGTCGATCAGGTCGAACCCGATGCACCCGAACAGGAAGCGGTGCGCGGTCTGGGCCACCACCACGGGCGCGTCCGCCAGCGGGGCGCCCTCGGCGTCGCGCACCGTCACCGTGGCGTCGGCGATCCGGTGCGCCATCGTCGGGTCCGGCCGTGGGCTCTGCCCGGGGGCGGGCCGCAGGGCAGGGCTGGCCTGCTCGCGGGGGGCGGTTCCCAGGTCGGTCTGCTGGGGCACGGTGATGACCTCCTCGTCACGTCTCGAACGCCCACCCTGTCAGGCGTCGGGCGTCGTCGCGGCGACCGCCACGCCCGGTCGCGGCTCAGTCGTAGGCGCCCTCGCACATCCAGCCCTCCTGCCAGGAGAGCAGCAGCGCGCTGCCGTCGTCGAGGCTGACCTGCAGGTGCGCACGACGCCGGGCTCCGGGAGCCCACCACCGCTCGACCAGGGGCCACGGGCCAGCCCATCCCACGACGGAGCGCTCGGCCGCGCCCGCCCAGGATCCCCGGACCGTCGCGGGGGCGCCGCTCATGGCGAACCGCTCGTCGAGGCGCACCGGGGCCCCCGCGGAGGTCCGCACCTCGACCGGCTCGGGCTCGACCAGCACGGTGGCGGGAGCCGGCTCGGGGAGGCGGCCGGGCCAGGGCCGGTCGGCAGGGCGCGGCGCCGCCGTCTGGTCGCCCCACGGCCGCAGGGCCACCTGGTCGCGCACGTCACGTCCGCCCTGCAGCGCGACGGTCAGCACCCCGTCGCCGCCGATGAGCCCTTGCACCCGTTCGAGCGCCCGGTGCGCGCGCAGGTCGCCGCCCGAGGCCCCGCCCCACAGCCGGCCCTGCTCGGCGCCCGCCGGGGCGACGTCCTGCGCGGTGAGCGCCAGGCGCACCAGGGCCACCGGGTGGGAGTCCTCGGGGTCGTCGGGCGCCCGGGTCAGGGCGCCGGCGGTGAGCCAGCCCTCGAGCTGCCAGCGGATCCGGTCGGTGATGCGGGCCGCGGTGAGGCCGCCGAGCCCGCCCGTGTCGGTGCGCCACACCCGGACCAGGTCCTCGCCCTCGTCGGTGCGGGCGGCCACCTGGAGCCGCCCGCAGGTGACCGAGTGCTCCATGAGCAGCGCGTGGAGCTCCTCGGCGAGCCGCCTGCCCATGAAGGTGGCGGTGTCGACCCGGTGGGCCGGCGGGTCCAGCTCGCAGGCCACCTCGAGGTCGGTCTCCGGGCGGCGGCGCGCCGGCGGTCGGGCGTCGTGGCCACGGGCGAGCAGCTGCGCCCAGGCCCCCAGGGCGCCGAACCTGGCCTGCACGTCGCCGTCGGGCAGCCGGGCCAGGTCTCCGAGGACCCGCAGCCCCAGCCTGCCGAGCAGGTCCACCAGAGCGCCGACCTGCCGGTCGAGGCCGTCCTGGACGGCGGCGTGGGCCAGCTCGCTCATGCCCCGCGGGGCGAGGTAGGCGCGCGACCCGCCGGGGGGCACGGTCGCGTCCTCCCGGGCGGCCAGGATCGCGGCGAGCAGCCCGTCGGCCGTCCCGACGTGGGCCTCGTGGCCGGTGCGCTGGGCGACGGCCGTCACGATCCGCTCCGCGAGCGCCTCCTCCGAGCCGTGGTAGCGGCTGGCTCCCCCGGCCGGCAACAGCAGCAGCCCTGCGCGGGCCACCTCGATGCCGGCGACCACCGTCTCGACGGCGGCGGCCACCGGCTCGAAGAGCCGCACGTCGCGCCCCTCGTCCGCGGCGAGCAGCACGAGCTCGGGGCAGCAGCCCTGCGCCTGCCGGCGGCGCATCCCCCGCCGCACCCCCTGGGCGCGCGCGAGGGCCGAGACGGCCACGAGCCGCCGCCCGTCGTGGACGGCGGCGGGCAGGTGGGGCTCGACCTGGTCGCCGCGCACCGCGGCCACGACCGGCCAGTCGGGCACCCAGACGACGGTGGTGCGCGTGCTCATCCGCCCGGCCTCATCCCACCAGCCGCAACGGCGCGGACGCCGCCTTCTGCGTGGGCGCGGCCTGCCTCTTGCCTGCGCCGGGGGCGGGAGGCGTCCCGCCCGCCGGCCTGCCGAGCGGGAGCGTGAGGGTGAGGCTCTGCGGCACGCCGGCCCCGCCGCGCCCGCTGCGGGTCACGCGCAGCTCGTGCGCGCGCAGCCGCCCGGCGCCGTCCTCGGCGCCGCTCCACCGCTGGCTGGCAGCGGTCAGCACGACGTTCGCCCCCGGCCACGCCGTGCTGGAGAGCAGCACGGCCCCCCGGTCACGGGCGCGGGCGCCCAGCCGTCGGCGGTCGCCGTCGGCGAGGGCCGCGCCGGGGCCGACCAGGACGACGTCGAGCCCGTCGACCAGCGCCGCGACCACGCTCGGGGCGTCCGGGCCGGGACGGGGCACCAGGGCGAGCCGCTCGAGGGCGACCCCGGCCTGCGCCGCGGCGAGCAGCCCCATGCTGGGCTGGCCCACGACGGCGGCCCAGGCGCCCTCGGCGCACGCGTGGGCGAGCAAGGCCAGCAGCAGCGAGGTGGAGCCCGTCACGGCTGTGATGCCGCCCCGGCGCAACCCGTCGGGGAGCAGTGCGGCCAGCTCGTCGGGGACGGGCAGCGAGGGACGCTCGCTCAGCAGCAGCGAGGCGTTGCGCGCCTCGCCGCCCCGCGCCTCGGAGGCGTCGGGCGCGGCGGCCGGGACGGGCTGCGCCGGCTCGGTCGCGGCGCCGGGCCCCGACGCGCTGGGCCCGGACGCGCCGAGCCCTGGCGCGCTGGACCCCGGCGGCCGCGGGACGACCGTCCCGCCGGGGAGCACGAGGGGGCGCGCGCCGGTCCGCTGCTCGGCGTGGGCCAGCGCGGCCCGCGCCCGGGCCGCGCGCTCCTCACGGCTCAGCACAGCCGCCTCCATGCCTCACCCCACCCTTCATCGAACACATGTTCGATGGTGCCAGTACACGCCGACATCGGCGCCGGTGTCAATCGAGGGCCGTGCCCAGGCGTACCCTCATTCCACGGGTTGATGAATCCATCAACCCGTGCGCAAGCCCTGATCGGAGAGTCGTGTCCCTTCCCCCGCCAGGCGCCGACCGGCCGGTCCACGAGTTCAAGGCCGAGCTGTTCAAGGCCCTCGCCCACCCCGTGCGGATCCGCACCCTCGAGCTCCTCGCCGAGCGCCCCCGCGCGGTCAGCGAGCTTCTCGCGGAGATCGGCATCGAGGCCTCGCACCTGTCCCAGCACCTCGCCGTCCTGCGCCGCGCCGGCGTCGTCACCGCCCGCAGGGATGGCAACGCCGTGCACTACACGCTGGCGCACCCCGCCGTGGCCCAGATGCTCGCCGCCGCCCGCACCGTCCTCCTCGACACCCTGGCCGGGGCCCGCACCGCGCTCGCCGACCTCGAGCGGGACGAGCAGCGCCCATGAGCGCCGCCGACCTCCTGCGACGCGTCGACTGGCGCGCCACCGGAGCCCTCCTCGCCCGCCGCGTGCTCCCCCGCCGCTCCGACTACGCCGGGCTGCGCGGCTCCTGGCGGGCTGACGCCATCGCCGGCCTCACCGTCGCCATCGTCGCGCTGCCCCTCGCCCTCGGCTTCGGCGTCTCCTCCGGCCTCGGCGCCACGGCAGGGCTGGTCACCGCCGTGGTCGCCGGCGCCGTCGCCGCCGTCTTCGGCGGGTCGCACTTGCAGGTCTCCGGGCCCACCGGCGCGATGACGGTCGTGCTCATCCCGATCGTGGCCCGCTACGGGCCCGAGTCCGTCGCGGTGGTCTCGATCATGGCGGGCGGCCTGGTGATCGTCGGCGGCCTGATCGGCCTCGGCAGGCTCGTCGCCTACATCCCCTGGCCCGTGGTCGAGGGGTTCACCCTGGGCATCGGCGTCGTCATCGCCCTGCAGCAGGTCCCGCTCGCCCTGGACACCCCGAAGGCCGACGGCGAGAACGCCGCCCTCGTGGCGATCCGCACCCTCGGGCAGGCCGACTGGCCGGCAGCGCTGCCCGCGCTCGGCATCGTCGCCCTCGTGATCGCGATCATGACGCTGCTGCCCCGCGTCAACCGCACCCTGCCCGCCTCGCTGGTGGCGGTGGTCGTGGCCACCCTGCTGGTCGAGCTCGCCGGACTGGGCGTGGACCGCATCGGCGCGCTCCCGTCCTCCCTTCCCGCGCCGACCGTGCCGATGGTGAGCGTCGAGACCACCAGCGCGCTGTTCTCGGCGGCCCTGGCCGTCGCCGCGCTCGCGGCGCTCGAGTCCCTGCTCTCGGCACGGGTCGCCGATGGGATGGCCGACGACATCCCCCGCACCCAGCCCAACCGCGAGCTCGTGGGCCAGGGCCTCGCGAACGTCGCCTCCGGCCTGTTCGGCGGCATGCCGGCCACCGGCGCCATCGCCCGCACCGCGGTCAACGTGCGCGCCGGCGCCCGCACCCGCACGTCCGCGCTGTTGCACGCCGGGGTGCTCGCCGTCATCGTCTACGCCGCGGCGCCCTGGGTCGCGCGGATCCCGCTGTCCGCGCTCGCCGGCGTCCTGCTGGTCACCGCCGCCCGCATGGTCGACCTGCCCACGGCCCGCTCGATCTGCCGGTCGGGCCGATCGGGCGCCCTGGTCTTCCTGCTCACCCTCGGCGCGACGATCGTCTTCGACCTGGTGATGGCCGTCGAGATCGGGATCGCCGTCGCCGCCGTGCTGGCGCTGCGCGCGGTGGCCCGGACCAGCGGCCTGCACCGCGAGGCGATCCCCACCCCGGACACCGAGTCCGTGGGCGCGGCGGCCGAGCACGCGCTGCTGCACGAGCACATCGCGCTCTACCGGATCGACGGCTCCCTGTTCTTCGCCGACGTGCGCCGCTTCCTCGACGAGCTGGCCCTGGTGGCCGATGTGCGCGTGGTGGTGCTGCGCCTCTCGGCGATCCGCGTCCTGGACATCAGCGGGGCGAACGCCCTGGCCGAGGTGGTCGCCGACCTGCAACGCCGTGGGATCGTCGTGCTGCTCAAGGGGTTGCGGCCCGAGCACCGGCGGGTCGTCGACTCGGTGGGGGTGCTCGCCGAGCTGCAGCACCAGGCCCACCTGTTCACCGACCTGGGCGAGGCGATCGAGCACGCCCGCTCGCACGTGCGGCGCGGCGAGGCCGGCCGGCCGCCCGCGAGCGCCGGGCGGGCCGCCCCCGCATGATGGAGGGGTCGGCTGGCGAGCCGGGCCGACCTCGACACCGCGGAGGTCTCGATGCCCGTCTCACTGACCCGCCCGCTCGCGCCGGAGCCCTACGCGATGCTGCCGCACGTCGCGTCGTTCGAGCTGGTGAGCGAGGACGTGCGCCACGGGGAGCCCTTGCCGGACGCCGTGCAGGCCCCTCCCGGGGGCGACGCCTCCCCGCAGCTGAGCTGGTCCGGCTTCCCGGCGGCGACGCGCTCGTTCCTGGTCAACGTCTTCGATCCTGACGCCCCGGGCGTCTCCGGGTTCTGGCACTGGGTGCTGGTGGACGTGCCCGTCACCACCACGTCGCTGGCGCGCGGCGCCGGGGCGCCCGACGGGACCCGTGTGCCGTCGGGGTCCTTCCACGTGCGCGGCGACCACGGCCTGGCGGGCTACGAGGGCGCCGCGCCACCGCACGGCGACCGCCCGCACCGGTACTACATCGCGGTGCACGCGCTGGACGTGGAGCGGCTCGGCGTGACCGTGGGCGCCATGCCGGGCGCCGTGTCGATCGAGGGCGTGCGGCACACGCTGGCCCGCGGCGTGCTGATGGGCACCGCGCAGCGCTGACCGGCGCCCCGGGCCGCCCTGCCCTCGCGCGGCGGGTTCGCTAGCCTCTCGCCATGACTGCCGTGACCCTCGGGACCCTGACCTGGCTGCGCGCCCTGGACCACCCTGAGCTCCTGGCCGAGAGCACGTTCGCGGTGCTCGGCGGCTGGGCTGCCGTCACGCCCGAAGTCGCGGACGCGGTGGTGGTGGCGGAGATCGACCCAGGCCTGGCGGACACCGCCGCGATGACGGAGGCGTACAGCCTGCCCCTGTCGGCGTCGGCCAACTGCGTGCTCGTCGCGGGCCGCCGCGCGGGCGAGGAGCGGGTCGCCGCGGCGGTGGTCCGCGCCACGACGCGCGCCGACGTGAACAACGCCGTCAAGCGGCTGCTGGACGTCCGCAAGGCGTCCTTCCTGCCGATGGACCGGGCCACGGAGGAGTCCGGCATGGAGTACGGGGGCATCACCCCGCTGGGCCTGCCCGACGGGTACCGCGTGCTCGTCGACGCCCGAGTCGCGGCCCCGGACCCGGCCGGCGACCTGGTGATCATCGGCAGCGGCCTGCGTCGCTCGAAGCTGGCGCTGCCCGGCGCCCTACTCGCCGCGGCGCCCGGCGCGGAGCTCGTGGACGGCCTCGCGCTGGCCTGAGCCCTGGGCTGGACCCCTCGCGGGCAGCTCGCATCTCGCTTGCATCTCTCTCGCACCCCAGCCGGGTTCCGCGTCGCAGCGCCGCCGCGCGGCAGCCGTGCCACGATGCAAGGGCGACGGCGCGACGCGTCGAGCGCATCGACGACGGTGGGAGGCGCCTCATGACCGCCCTGCTCCTGGTCCACGGTCGCGGCCAGCAGATGCCCCGCGGCATGGGCCGCGCCCCGGAGGACGTCGAGCGCCACGTCGACGCCTTGACCCGCCGCTGGCTGGGCGGGCTGGCGAAGGGCTCCGTCCTGGCGGGCGAGGGCCTCCCGCCGATCGACTCGGCCTACTTCCCCTTCTACGGCAACGACCTCGCGGCGCGGGTCGCCGAGCTGGACGCCGCGGGCGGCCCGCCGCCCGACCTGGCGGGCGGCGAGGACGTCACCGTGCTGAGCCAGCACATGCTGATCGACGCCGCCGAGGGCGCCGGGTACCGCGCGGAGGAGCGGCTCCCGCGGACGGGCGCCGACGGCATCGCCGCCGTGGCCGAGATGGAGGAGGTCCGCCGCACGGAGCAGCTCGTCCACCCCGAGGTCGAGTGGTCCGACTTCCTGCGGCTGCAGGTGGCCCGCTCGGCGCTGCAGTTCCTGGCCTCGAAGACGACGCTCGCGGAGTGGGTGATCGAGCAGTTCTACCGGGAGGTGGCGTACTACCTGGCCGACGCCGGGATCCGCACCCTGGTGCAGGGGGTGGTGCTGCGGTCGGTCGAGGCCGCGGTGCGCGACGGCCACACCGACCTGGTCGTGGTCGGCCACAGCCTGGGCAGCGTCGTGGCGTACGACGTCTGCCACAGCCTCCCCGCGGGCCTGGCCGTCCGCCTGTTCGCCACCACGGGCTCGCCGCTGGGCCTGCGCGTCGTGCGTCGTCGACTGGCCGGCCCCGGCGAGGGGTCTGAGCGGCGCCCGGTGCCCGGGGTGATCCACCCGTGGGAGCCGATGGCGCCCGCGTGGGTCAACGCGTACGACGTCCGCGACGTCGTCGCCCTGGTGCACCCGCTGGCGCCCCTGTTCACCGGCGGTGACGCGGCCATCCGCGACGAGCGGACCGACAACCCGTCGTCCCCGCACTCGGTCGAGGACTACCTGGCCGACCCGGACGTCGCCGGCCCTCTCGTCCGCGCGCTCACCGGCGCCGACCGGAGGCCATAGGAGAGGGCGAGTCATGATCGAGATCCTGGGCCCCGACGAGCTGGCCCGAGCGAAGCGGACGGGCGCCCTCGTCGGCGGCATCCTGCAGGCCCTCAGGAGCCGCGCCACAGTCGGCGCCAACCTGCTCGACATCGACCGCTGGGCCCAGCGCATGATCCTCGACGCTGGCGCGCAATCCTGCTACGTCGACTACGAGCCCTCCTTCGGGCGCGGGCCCTTCGGCCACTACATCTGCACGTCCGTCAACGACGCCGTGCTGCACGGCCTGCCGCACGACTACACGCTCGCCGACGGCGACCTGCTGAGCCTCGACCTTGCCGTGTCCCTCGACGGGATCGCCGCCGACTCGGCGATCAGCCTCGTCGTGGGCGCGTCGCAGCCCTCGGAGAGCGTCGAGATGATCCACGCCACCGAGCGGGCGCTGGCCGCCGGGATCGCCGCCGCCCGCCCAGGCGCCCGCATCGGCGACATCTCCCACGCCATCGGCACGGTGCTCAGCGAGGCCGGGTACCCCATCAACACCGAGTTCGGCGGGCACGGCATCGGATCGACCATGCACCAGGACCCGCACGTCACCAACGCCGGGCGGCCCGGCCGCGGGTACACCCTGCGCCCCGGGCTGCTGCTCGCCCTCGAGCCCTGGGTCATGGCCGACACCGACGAGCTCGTCACCGACCCCGACGGGTGGACCCTCCGCAGCGCCACAGGCTGCCGCACCGCCCACAGCGAGCACACCATCGCCATCACCGACGACGGCGCCGAGATCCTCACCCTGCCCGCGTAGGCGCCAGCGTGGTGGCGCTCTCCGGGCCCTGGCAGCGATCACGCCCTGCGGGCGCCTGTCACGCGGTGGCGTCGAGCGGCCCCGCAGGCAGGCGCCGGCGACACTGCGGGGGTCGGCCGCTGCCAGCGGCGTGTTGCCGTCGATCCCCGACTCGCGTCCCCCCGACGCGATGAGTCAGGACGTGGCGCGGGTGGCCCAGAAGGCGACCGCCGCCGCGGCGGCGACGTTGAGCGAGTCGACTCCCCCGGCCATCGGGATGCGCACGGTCAGGTCGGCCGCCGCGACGGTCGTCGGCTTCAGGCCGTGCCCCTCGGCCCCGAGGATCAGCGCGAGCCGCTCCGGGAGGTCACGCTCGAGCGCGTCGAGGCTGATCGAGTCGTCGGAGAGCGCGAGGGCCGCGGTGACGAACCCCGCGTCGCGCAGCGTCGCCATTCCGGCGGGCCACTCGTCGATGCGGGTCCACGGCACCTGGAACACCGTGCCCATCGACACCCGCACCGAGCGCCGGTACAGCGGGTCGGCGCAGCGCGGGGTGACCAGCACAGCGTCGACGCCCAGCGCCGCGGCCGAGCGGAACGCCGCGCCCACGTTCGTGTGGTCGACGATGTCCTCGAGCACGGCCACCCGGCGCGCCCCGCTGCCGTCGCGCGCCCCGCGCAGCACGTCCTCCACGGACGGCAGCACCGGCCGGTGCATCGCCGCAAGCGCACCGCGGTGCACGTGGAACCCGGTGATGGCCTCGAGCACGTCCGGCTCGGCGACGTACACGGGCACGCGCGTGCCGTCCTCGGGCAGGCCCGCGAGCATCTCCTCCAGGTCCGGCAGCCAGCGCGGGGAGACCAGCACGGACCGGGGCCGGTGACCGGCGTCGATCGCGCGGCGCAGCACCGTGGAGCTCTCCGCGATGTACAGGCCCTTGGCGGGCTCGTGCTTGGAGCGCAGCGCGACGTCGGTCAGGGAGACGTAGTCGGCGAGGCGCTCGTCGGCGGGGTCGGCGAGGGGGATGATCTCGGGCGCTGGCACGTGCTCCATCATCCCGCGCCTGACGCCCCGGCCCGGACCACCGTCCGCCCGGGGGCGTCGTCTCCCGTCGAGCGTCTCAGTCAAGCGCCGTGGCGGCGTCCGCGAACTGCGACGCGTACAGCCGCGCGTAGGCGCCCTCGGCCGCGAGCAGGTCCTCGTGCGTGCCCTGCTCGACGATCGCGCCGTGCTCCATGACGAGGATGACGTCCGCGTCGCGGATCGTGGACAGCCGGTGCGCGATGACGAAGGACGTGCGCCCGGCGCGCAGCGCGTTCATCGCCTGCTGCACCAGCACCTCGGTGCGGGTGTCCACCGAGGACGTGGCCTCGTCGAGCACCAGGATCGCGGGGTCCGCGACGAACGCCCGCGCGATGGTGAGCAGCTGCTTCTCCCCCGCGCTGACGTTCGCGCCCTCGTCGTCGATCACCGTGTCGTAACCCTCGGCGAGGGTCCGCACGAAGTGGTCGACGTGCGTGGCGCGCGCGGCCTCGACGAGGTGCTCGCGGGTGATCTCGTCGGCGGCGTAGGCGATGTTCTCCTCGATGGAGCCGCTGATCAGCCACGTGTCCTGCAGCACCATGCCGATCTGCGAGCGCAGGTCGTCCCGCGTCATCGTCGCGGTGTCGACGCCGTCGAGGGTGATGCGCCCTGAGTCGACCTCGTAGAACCGCATCAGCAGGTTCACCAGCGTGGTCTTGCCCGCGCCGGTGGGGCCGACGATCGCGACGGTCTGCCCGGGCTCGGCCACGAAGGACAGGTGCTCGATGAGCGGGTTCTCCGGGTCGTAGCTGAAGGACACGTCCTCGAAGGCGACGCGGCCAAGCACCGGGGTGGGCACCTGCGTGGCGGGGTCGGGGTCGGGGCTCTGCTCCTCGGCGTCGAGCAGGTCGAAGACCCGCTCCCCGGAGGCCACGCCGGACTGCAGCAGGTTCATCATCGAGGCGATCTGCGTGAGCGGCTGGGTGAACTGCCGCGAGTACTGGATGAACGCCTGCACGTCACCGAGCGTCATCGTCCCCGAGGCGACGCGCAGCCCGCCGATCACGGCGATGATCACGTAGTTGAGGTTGGACAGGAAGCCCAGCGCGGGCTGGATGATCCCCGAGATGAACTGGGCGCGGAACGACGCCTCGTACAGGTGGCCGTTCTCCTCCTGGAAGGTCGAGATCGCCTCGCGCTGGTGGCCGAACACCTTGACGAGCGCGTGCCCGGTGTACATCTCCTCGATGTGCGCGTTGAGCGTGCCGGTGCGCTGCCACTGCGCCACGAACTGCGGCTGCGAGCGCTTGGCGATCGCGGCGGTCACCACCACGGACAGCGGGACGGTCACGAGCGCCACCAGGGCCAGCAGCGGGGAGATCCAGAACATCATCGCCAGCACGCCGATCACGGTGAGCACCGAGGTGATCACCTGCGAGAGGGTCTGCTGCAGGGTCTGGGCGATGTTGTCGATGTCGTTGGTGACGCGGCTGAGCACCTCGCCGCGTGGCTGCCGGTCGAAGTACGACAGCGGAAGCCGCTGCAGCTTGGCCTCGACGGACTCCCGCATCCGGAACACGGTGCGCTGCACGATGCCGGCGGTCAGCCGCCCTTGCAGCCAGCCGAACACGAAGGACCCCACGTAAATCGCGAGGACGATCATCAGCACGTCCCGCAGGCGGGCGAAGTCGACGCCCTGCCCGGGGACCACGTCGGTGCCGGAGAGCAGGTCGGCGAACGTGTCCTCGCCGTTGGCCCGCAGGCCGGCGATCGCCTCGTCCTTGCTGACCCCGGGGGGCAGCCGGCGCCCGATCACGCCCTCGAAGATGATGTTCGTGGCCTCGCCCAGGATCTTCGGCCCGGTGACGACGAGCGCCACGGAGAGGACCGCGAGCACCACGGTGAGCGTCATCTGCAGCCGCTCGGGGCGCAGGTACCCGAGCAGCCGGGCCCCGGACCCGCGGAAGTCCATGGACTTCTCGGTGGGCATGCCGAGCCCTCCCATGGGGCCGTGCCCGCCGCCGTGCGGACGGCCTGCGGGCCCTCGCCCGCTCGCGTGCTGCTGGCCGTCGGGCTGGTCGCCGCCGGCCGCCGGGGCAGGTCGCTGCGCGCTCACGCCGCCGCCTCCTCTTCGCTGATCTGGGAGTAGACGATCTCGCGGTACGTCTCCGAGGTCTCGAGCAGCCCTTCGTGCGTGCCGCGCGCCACGATGGCCCCGCCCTCCATGACCACGATCTCGTCGGCGTGCCGGATGGTCGCGACGCGCTGCGCGACGATCAGCACCGTGGCGTCGCGCGTCACGGGCACGAGCGCGGCGCGCAGGGCGGCGTCGGTGGCGAAGTCGAGCGCCGAGAACGAGTCGTCGAACAGGTAGATCTGGGGGCGGCGGATGACGGCCCGGGCGATGGCCAGGCGCTGGCGCTGGCCGCCGGAGACGTTCGAGCCGCCCTGCGCCACGGGGGCGTCGAGCCCGCCGGGCATCTCCTCGACGAAGTCGCGGGCCTGCGCCACCTCGAGGGCGTGCCACACCTCCTCGTCGGTGGCGTCCGGCTTCCCGTACCGCACGTTCGAGCCAACCGTCCCGGTGAACAGGTACGGCTTCTGCGGCACCAGCCCGATGGCCGACCAGAGCTGCTCGGGGTCGAGGTCGCGCACGTCCACGCCGCCCACCGTCACCGAGCCGCCGGTGGCGTCGAACAGCCGCGGCACCAGGCCGAGCAGCGTCGTCTTCCCGGCCCCCGTGGAGCCGATGACGGCGGTGGTCTGGCCGGGCCGGGCGTCGAGGTCGATGCCGTGCAGCACCGGGTGCTCGGCGCCGGGGTACCGGAACTCGACGTCCCGCAGGCGCAACCGCCCTCGCTCGGCGGGGACCAGCGGGACCGGCCGTGCGGGCGGCTCGACGGACGTCCGCGCGTCCAGCACCTCGCCGACCCGCTCCGCGGACACCACGGCCCGCGGGACCATGATGAACATCATCGTCGACATCATCACGGCCATGAGGATGTAGGCGATGTAGCTCAGGTAGGCGACGAGCGATCCGACCTGCATCTGGCCGGTGTCGATGCGCCCGGCGCCGAACCACAGCACCGCCACGCTCGTCGCGTTCATGATCAGCATGACGAGCGGGAACATCAGCGCCATGATCTTGCCGACCCGCAGCGAGGTGTCGAACAGCGCGGTGTTGGCGTCCGCGAACCGGCGGCCCTCCTGCCGCTCGCGGACGAACGCCCGGATGACGCGGATGCCGGTGATCTGCTCGCGCAGCACGCGGTTGATGGTGTCGATGCGCTTCTGCATGACCCGGAACTGCGGGACCATGCGCGCCACGACGAACCCGATCACCACGCCGAGCACGGGCACGGCGACCAGCAGCACGGCCGAGAGCCCCACGTCCTCCTGCAGGGCCATGATCACGCCGCCCACCAGCATGATCGGGGCCATCACCATGACGGTGAACGTCAGCAGCACCACCATCTGGATCTGCTGCACGTCGTTGGTGGTGCGGGTGATGAGCGTGGGCGCCCCGAACTGGCCGACCTCCCGGGCCGAGAACGTCTGGACGTGCGTGAACAGCCCGGCGCGCAGGTCGCGGCCCAGCGCCATGGCGGCGGTGGCGCCGAAGTAGACGGCGGCGATGGCGCACACGACCTGGAGCAGGCTGACGGCGAGCATGATGCCGCCCTCGCGCAGGATGAAGGCGGTGTCGCCTGCCGCGATGCCGTCGTCGATGATGTGCGCGTTGAGACTCGGCAGGTACAGCGTCGCGATGGTCTGGACGAGCTGGAGCGCGATGGCGGCGACGACTGCCCGCCGGTACGGCCGGAGATAGGCCCGGAGCAGCCGCGCGAGCATCACGCCTCCCCGGGGATCACGAGCCCGTTGAGGGCGATGTCGACGAGGTCGTCGGCCTTCAGGCTGACGCCATCGCCCCACATCCCCGTCCGCTGCGTGGAGAGGACGAGCGCGAGCAGGACGTGCGCGCACTCCTGCGGCGGGCGGCGCAGCTCGCCGGCGTGGGCCGACAGCAGCCTGGCCATGGCCCCGACGACCGGCTCCATCGCCGGGTGCCGGTGGCGCCCGCCGCCGGGCGGCGCCCCGTGCGCGTGCGCGTTGGCGGGGTGCGGGCCGCCCGGCAGGTGGTGGGCCACCACGAGCAGGTCCACCACCTGCCGCGCGCGATCCTGCATCAGGCGCACCGCCTCGCGCAGGGCGGGCCGGAGGGGCTCGTCGTCGGGGATCGCGGCGATCTTGGCGACCACGTCCGCCGGGTCGAGCGCGTGGGCGACCGCGGCGCGCACCAGCGTCTCCTTGTCGGGGAAGACCCGGAACAGCGTGCCCTCGGCGACACAGGCGGCGGCGGCGAGCTCGCGCGTCGTCACAGCGGCGCCCCGTTCGCGGAGCAACGGGCCCACGGCTTCGAGGATCGCGGCGCGCCGGTCGTCGGGTGCCATCGCGGGCGCGCGGCCGGAGCGGGCGGAGGAGCGTACGGGCATGCCGCCCATGCTAAATGAGTGAGAACTCACTCACAACCACATTCCCGCGACGCCCCGATCGCCCCGGCCCTGCCCCGACGCCGGCAGACCGGTCGTCGACCGGGCTAGCGGTCGCCTCCCTCCCCTGGCTCGGCCGGGGGCACGATCGGGTCCACGTCCTCGAGTGGTTCCGACGGTGTGAGCGGCGCCGCCTCGGGACGCGGCTCCGGCGTCACGGAGGGCTCCTCGCGCCGCGGCACGACGGGACGCTGGCCGAGCTCGGCCGACGGGTCGAAAGGGAGCCCGCTGAGCGTGCCCGCGCTCGTGGCATCCTCCGTGGCCGCCTGCGAGTCCCGCCGAGCCTCGGCGAGCGCCTCCGCGGGGTCCTTGAGCGCCACCGACGGCAGCCCGGAGGCCATCGGCTCGGAGGACTCCTGAGTGTGCTGCCCTCCCCCGCCGGACGGCGGCGTCCCGCCCATCCCGGCGAACCCCTGCACGAACTGCCCCAGGGCGCCGGTCAGCTCCGAGGGGATCACCCACACCTTGTTGGCGGGACTGGAGGCCACCTTCGGCAGGGTCTGCAGGTACTGGTAGGCCAGCAGCTTGGGGTCGGCGTCCCCGCGGTGCACCGCGTCGAAGACCTGGAGGATCGCGCGGGCCTCGCCCTCGGCGTTGAGGATGGCGGCCTGCGCCGAGCCCTCGGCCCGAAGGATCGCCGCCTGCTTCTCGCCCTCGGCGGTGAGGATCTGGCTCTGCTTGACGCCCTCCGCCGTCAGGATCGCCGCGCGACGGTCCCGCTCGGCGCGCATCTGCTGCTCCATCGAGCCCTGCACGGAGGCGGGCGGGTCGATCGCCTTGAGCTCGACCCGGTTGACGCGGATGCCCCAGCGCCCGGTGGCCTCGTCCAGCACACCGCGCAGCTGCCCGTTGATCTGGTCGCGGCTGGTGAGCGTCTGCTCGAGGTCCATCGAGCCGATCACGTTGCGCAGTGTGGTGACGGTCAGCTGCTCGATGCCGGTGATGTAGTTGGCGATCTCGTAGACCGCGGACTTGGGGTCGGTCACCTGGAAGTAGATGACCGTGTCGATGCTCACGACCAGGTTGTCGGAGGTGATGACCGGCTGCGGGGGGAACGACACCACTTGCTCGCGCAGGTCGACGGCGGCTCGCACGCGATCGACGAAGGGGATCAGCAGGTGCAGCCCGGCGTCGAGGGTGCGCGAGTACCGCCCGAGCCGCTCGACCACCACCGCGACGGCTTGCGGCACGATCCGCACCGCCCGCGCGAGCGCCACCACCACGAAGATGACGACTAGGCCCAGCACGATCAGCCCCAGCACCTGCCCGGGGTCGAGGTTCTCGTCGAACACGATCCGACCTCCTCGTCAGGCCGCCCGCTCGTCAGACGGCTGGCTGCGCCCCGCTCACATGCGCGGTGCGTCCTGCTCCGCGATCACCACCGCGGTGGCGCCGTCGATCCGGCTGACCAGCACCTCGTCCCCCGGCCGGAAGACGGCCCCCGCCCGGTCGGCCCGCGCCGACCAGACCTCGCCCGCCAGCTTGACCCGGCCGCCCGCGTCGGTGGTCGGCGCGAGCACCACCGCGGTGCGCCCGACCAACGCGGCGGCATTCGTCTCTACCAGCGTGGTGCGCGTCCGCAGATGCCGCAAGAGCCACGGCCGTAGCGCGAAGAGGAGCACCACCGCGACCCCGGCGGCCACGATGATCTGCACCGGGATCGAGGCGCCCAGCGCGTTCGCGACCGCGCCGGCGATCGCGCCGCCGGCCAGCATGAGGAAGATCAGGTCGAGCGAGATCATCTCGGCGATGCCGAGCAGCAGTCCGCCGCCCACCCACCACAGCCATCCGCCGTTCATCGCGACCTCCGCTCTCGCCGGTCTCCCGGCTATCGCTGCCGCGCGGCTGCCCGGTGGGCCCACGGGCGCCGTTCGGGCTGGCTGGCCGCCCGGCCGAGCCGATCCTCGACCGCCACCAGCGCCCGCTCGTACACAGCGTCGTCCCCGTGCAGCAACGACAGCGTGTTGGCCATCTCGAGCAACGAGGTGAGCTCGAACTCGAGCTGGTCGACGTCTGTCCCCTCGACCATATCCCCGGAGTCCACCGCCCTGGCGGCGATGGAGCGGACGTGCCGAGACCAGGCGGCGTACGAGTCGACGACCGCGGCCCGCACGGGCCCGGTGCGCGAGTCGAACTCGGCCGTGACCGCCGAGAAGAAGCACCCGCCGGCGAACACCCGGGCGCGAGAGTAGTCGAGCCACAGGGAGCACAGCGCGTGCAGGCGGTCGAGCCCGTCGGGCGCCTCGCGCGCCGGGCCCACCACGTGCTCGACGAAGACGGCACGTGCGGCCTCGATGGTGGCGAGCTGCAGCGACTGCTTGGAGCCGAAGAGCGTGAAGATGCCGCTCTTGCTGACGCCGACCTCGCTGGCGAGCCGCCCGAGGGAGAGCTCTGCCAGCCCGTCCGTCGACGCGATTTGCACGGCACGCGACAGCACCGCCGCCCGGGTGCGGTTGCCCCGTTCGATACGTCCGTCGGGGCGGTCTCCGCTCTCGGCCATGCGGCGACGCTATCCGCCGGGCCAGCGCGCGTGCAATCATCCGAACGCACGACCGTGCGGGTTTTTCACCGCGCCACGAGGCCTCGATGAGCCCTATGGACCCGCGCCGCAGCGCACGCCGAGCCCTGCGCCTCGGCGCGGCCTCGAGCGCACGCTGCACCCGATAGACGACCCGTGGCGCTCGCTCGCGGTGGACCGCGGCCTCCGCGACCCGCAGATCCCCGTGCTCGTCGTGCACGACCACCACGTCGTGCCCGCGCACGCCCACCGCATGCTCGCCGCCCACGCGGGGTCCGGCGAGCTGCTCACCACCCGCGGCCTCGATCACCAGCGCATGCTCGCCGAGCCGCAGATCGTCCAGGCGGTCGTGGACTTCGCGGCCGCCTGACGGACGGCCTCTCTCGCCGTCAGGCGGCGCGCGCAGCCCAGCGCTCGCCGTGGCGGTCCACCACGAGGTCGATGCCGAAGGCCGACGAGAGGTTCTCCGGCGTGAGCGTCTCCTCGATCGGGCCGGCGGCGTGCACCCGGCCGTCGCGCAGCAGCATCAGGTGCGTGAAGCCCGGCGGGATCTCCTCGACGTGGTGCGTCACCAGCACCATCACCGGGGAGCGGCGGTCGCGTGCCAGCTCGGCGAGCGCGCCGACCAGCTCCTCGCGCCCACCGAGGTCGAGGCCCGCGGCAGGCTCGTCGAGCAGCAGCAGCTCGGGGTCGGTCATCAGCGAGCGCGCGATCTGCGCCCGCTTGCGCTCCCCCTCGCTCAGGGTTCCGAACCGGCGGTCCGCCAGGTGCGCCACGCCGAAAGCGGCCATCAGGTCCGTTGCCCGGCCCTCGTCGAGCTTCTCGTAGGACTCGCGCCACCGGCCCGTCACCCCGTAGGCGGCGGTGAGGACGACGTCCCGCACCAGCTCGCCCGCGGGGATCCTGTCCGCGAGCGCGGCGCTGGACAGCCCGATGCGCGGGCGCAGCTCGAACACGTCGACCCGCCCCATCCGCGAGCCCAGCAGGTCCGCCGTGCCCGAGGAGGGGTGCATCCGACCGGCCGCGATCTGCAGCAACGTCGTCTTGCCGGCGCCGTTGCGCCCCAGCACCACCCACCGCTCGCCGTCGCGCACGGTCCACGACACCCCGTCAAGGATCGTCGTGGCGCCACGCCGGATGGACACGTCCTGCAGGTCGAGCACGTCACTCATGGGCATAGACCCTAGTCGGGCCCGCTGCGGCCGGGGAGCACGCGAGGCGTCGTAGGTTGGTGCGATGGATCACTCCGGGCTGGCGTTGCCGCGATCGGTCGTCCTCGCGCTCTGGCTGCAAGAGGTGGGAGCGGGCTCGGCGCCCGTCCGCCGACTCCTCGAGGCGGTGCAGGGCGACGACGAGCCGCATGCGGTGCGGGCCTCGGGCGAGGCGGTGGAGCTCGGCTCGACGCTGTCCGAGCTGGTGGCCGCGTGGGCCTCGGGCCCGCGGGCTGTCGCCGCGGTGCTCCCCGCGCCGGGCGACCCCTCGGGCGTGCCGAGCGTCGTGTCGAGCGCGGCCACCCACTGCGGCGAGTGCGTGCTCGTCCACACCGACCAGGGCGCGTGGGCGGCCGTGCCGGAGGTCGAGGCTTTCGGCTCGGTGTACGAGCAGGGCCACCTGGTGACGTGGGACGTCCAGCCGGTGCCCGACTGGCGCACCGCCTTCGCAGGCCAGGTGGGCTCGCTCTCCGAGTCGGAGACCGAGCTGCGGATCGCGCTGACCCAGGCCACCGAGGCGCTGGCCTCGCTCGACGTCGCACGGTGGCGCCCTGACGCGGCCGACGCGATCGCGGCGCTGCGCACCGGCGTCGACCCGGGCTGGCTGCTGCCCGACGGCATCGACGGGCGCCGGGTGCGCGTGCTGGGCAGCGCAGCCCGGCTGCGGGCCATCGTCGACCTGGCCACCGCCGACGACGGCGGCGCGGTGAACCTCTGGCAGGCGGACCAGCGGTCCACGGCCCTGCGCGAGGTCGACCGGGCAGCCCGTCGGGCGATGTCGGCCGCCACCCAGCAGCAGCCGGCGCGTCCCTGACCGCGGGACGTCAGCCGGGGAGCACCGAGCGGTACACCTCCAGGGTGCGCTCGGCGACCGCGTCCCAGGAGAAGTGCTCCTCGACGCGGACCCGCGAGGCCACGCCCATCTGCGCGGCCCGCTCCGGGTCCCCCACCGCCCGCACGAGCGCGGCGCCGAGGTCGGCCACGAACTTCTCGGGGTCGACCGGGGCGCCGGTGCCGTCCTGCACCTGGTCGATGGGCACGAGCACGCCCGTCACGCCGTCGTCGACGACCTCGGGGATGCCCCCGGTGGCGGTGCCCACCACGGGCAGCCCCACCGCCATGGCCTCCAGGTTGACGATGCCGAGCGGCTCGTACACCGAGGGGCACACGAACACCGTGCCGCTCGCGAGCACCGCGACGAGGTCGGGGCGCGGGAGCATCTGCTCGATCCACACCACGCCGTCGCGCTTGGCCCGCAGGTCCGCCACGAGCCCGCTGACCTCGGCCGCGATCTCGGGGGTGTCGGGCGCGCCGGCGCACAGCACGAGCTGGACCTCGGGCGGCAGCGCCTCGGCGGCGCGCAGCAGGTAGGGCAGGCCCTTCTGCCGGGTGATGCGCCCGACGAAGACCACCGAGGGGCGATCCGGGTCGATCCCCAGCCCGCGGACCACCGCGTCCGCGCGGGCGAGATCCTCAGCGTCGGTCGGGCGCTGCCAGCCGTCGAGGTCGATGCCGTTGTGCACCACGTGCACGCGGGCCGGGTCGATCTGCGGATAGCTGCGCAGGATGTCCTCCCGCATGCCCGCGCTGACCGCGATGACCGCGTCGGCGGACTCGAACGCGGCGCGCTCGGCCCAGCTCGACAGCGCGTAGCCGCCACCGAGCTGCTCGGCCTTCCACGGCCGCAGCGGCTCGAGGCTGTGCGCGGTCACGACGTGCGGGATGCCGTACTGGAGGGCGGCCAGCCGCCCGGCGAGGTTCGCGTACCAGGTGTGCGAGTGGACGAGCTCGGCGGGGCCGTCCACGTCGTGCTCGGCGATCCGGTCGCCCGGCCGGCCCACCGCGTCGGCGATCTCGAGGTCGACGCCGAACGTCGCCAGCGCCGGGTTCGCCTCCGCCAGCTCGACCGGGACCGTGTGGCCGACCACGCCTGGCTCGGCCCGCCCCCCGTCGAAGCACTGGACCCGCACGTCGATGCTGCGCCGCAGGACGGCCGCGAGCTCGGCCACGTGCACGCCCGCCCCGCCGTACACGTGAGGCGGGTACTCCCGGGTCAACAGGTCGATCCGCACGTCCATCCCCTCCCCGTGGGCAGGGGATCCGCCCGGCCCGACTGTGCGACACGCTAGCGCGTCGGGGCGTCCACCTCGCCCTGGGCGGTCCCCTGGCCCTAGGGTCATGTCATGGCAGCGCCGCGCATCCTCGCGATCGTCCTTGCAGGTGGAGAGGGCAAGAGACTCATGCCCCTGACCGCGGCCCGGGCCAAGCCCGCCGTGCCGTTCGGTGGCATCTACCGCCTGGTCGACTTCGCCCTCTCGAACCTCGTGAACTCCCACTACCTGCACATCGTCGTGCTCACGCAGTACAAGTCCCACAGCCTCGACCGCCACGTCACCAAGACGTGGCGCATGTCCTCGCTGCTCGGCAACTACGTCGCCCCGGTGCCCGCGCAGCAGCGCGTGGGCAAGCACTGGTACCTCGGCAGCGCCGACGCGATCTACCAGTGCCTGAACATCATCGACGACGAGCGGCCGGACATCGTCGTCGTGGTCGGCGCGGACCACGTGTACCGCATGGACTTCTCCCAGATGGTCGACCAGCACATCGCCTCGGGCGCCGAGCTGACCGTCGCGGGCATCCGCCAGCCCATCGCGATGTCCGACCAGTTCGGCGTCATCGAGACCTCCGCGGACGACCCCACGCGCATCACGGCGTTCCGCGAGAAGCCGACCGACCCGGTCGGCCTGCCGGACTCGCCGCACGAGATCCTCGCCTCGATGGGCAACTACGTCGTCAACACCGACGCGCTGGTGCGCGCCGTCACGGCCGACGCGGAGAACCCGACCTCGCGGCACGACATGGGCGGCGACCTGGTGCCGGCCTTCGTCGAGCGCGGGACCGCCGGGGTCTACGACTTCATCCGCAACGACGTGCCCGGGTCGACGCCGCGCGACCGGGACTACTGGCGCGACGTCGGGACGCTCGACTCGTACTACGACGCGAACCAGGACCTCATCTCGATCGAGCCGGTGTTCAACCTCTACAACTACGAGTGGCCGCTGCACACCGGCTACACGGGCCTGCCGCCCGCCAAGTTCGTCCACGCGGGCGCCGGGCGCCTCGGCCACGCGGCCGACTCGCTCGTCTCCCCCGGCGTGCTCGTGTCCGGGGCCACGGTGTCCGGCTCGGTGCTGTCCCCCGGCGTGTACCTGCACTCATGGGCCCAGGTCACCGACTCAGTGCTGATGGACGGCGTGCAGGTCAACCGGTACGCGCAGGTGCACCGGTCGATCCTCGACAAGAACGTCGTGGTGCCGGAGCGCGCCCGGGTCGGCCTGGACCGCGAGCATGACCTAGCGCGCGGATTCACCGTGACCGAGTCGGGCATCACCGTGGTGCCGAAGGGGACGATCATCGAGGCGTGAGGGCCACCGCGGCGGCGGGCCCGGGCAGGGCGGGATCCGGGTCGTGGTCGATGGCCGCGTGGCCCGAGCATGGCGCACTACCCTGCCCGGGTGAGCACGCTGGCTGACGCCCTGAACACCCCCGCGCCCTCGAACCCGCCCCGGCTCGTGGTGATGGACGTCGACTCGACGCTCATCACGGCGGAGGTGATCGAGCTGCTCGCCGCGCGATCGGGCTCGCTCGAGGCCGTCGCGGACATCACCGACCGGGCGATGCGCGGGGAGATCGACTTCACCGCCTCCCTGCACCAGCGTGTGGCGACGTTGGCCGGGCTCACCACCGACGTCTTCGCGGAGGTGCTGGCGGAGGTCGAGCTGACCCCCGGGGCGGTCGAGCTGGTCGCCGAGCTGGACGCCCGCGGCTGGCCCGTCGCCCTCGTCTCGGGCGGCTTCGTCGAGGTCGTCGCCCCACTCGCCGCGAGCCTGGGCATCAGCCTGTTCCGGGCGAACGGCCTCGAGGCGCGTGACGGCGTGCTCACCGGGCGCGTGCGGGGCCCGGTGATCGACCGGGCCGCCAAGGCGCTGGCGCTGCGCGAGTTCGCCGCGGAGTCCGGCATCGCGCTCGACCAGACGATCGCGATCGGCGACGGCGCGAACGACCTGGACATGCTGGACCAGGCCGGTTTCGGGATCGCCTTCAACGCCAAGCCGCTCGTGTGCGGGCAGGCCGACGCCGTGGTCCGCGGGCGGCTCGACGACGTGCTGGCCCTGCCGCCGTTCACGCGAGCCGGCTGAGGCCAGCCCTCGCGCTCAGGCGGGGGTGACCAGCCGCAGGAGGCGCGCGGCGTCCGGCTCGAGCCCGGACCACGCCGCGTCCGTCTCGAGCACCGAGTAGCTCGCCGTCGGGACCCCGAGCCGCACGCGGTCCAGCACGGCCTCGTCGGATCCCGGCCCGGCCAGCGTCGCAGCAGTCTGCGACATCACGGGCTCGTGGCCCACGACCAGCACCGTCGACACGTCGTCGCGGACGCCGCGCAAGATCTCCAGCACCTGGCGCACGCCCGCCAGGTAGAGGTCGTCGTTCACGTCGACCGTCTCGGGGGCGCCCGTGAGGGCGGCGCGGGCCAGATCCCAGGTCTGGCGGGTGCGGACCGCCCCCGAGCACACGACGTGCTCGGGGACGAGACCCTCACGGCTCAGGCTGGCGCCCACGCCCCCGGCCTGCTGCCGCCCGGCCAGCGCGAGCGGCCGCATCAGGTCCTCGAGCTGTCCATGCTCCGCCTTGGCGTGTCGGAGCAGCACGAGTCGGCGGGGAGCAGGAGCGTTCACGCTCCTAGAGTCCCATCGCGTGCACGCCGCCGTCGACGTGGACGATCTCGCCGGTCGTCGCCGGGAACCAGTCGGAGAGCAGCGCCGCGACCGCGCGGGCCGTCGGCTCGGGGTCGGTGACGTCCCAGCCGAGGGGCGCGCGATCGGGCCAGCCGCCCTCCATGGCCTCGAACCCTGGGATCGACTTGGCCGCGGTGGTCCGGATCGGGCCGGCCGAGACGAGGTTCACGCGGACGCCCTCGGGGCCCAGGTCACGGGCGAGGTAGCGGGCGGTGGACTCGAAGGCGGCCTTCGCCACGCCCATCCAGTCGTACACGGGCCACGCGTACCGGGCGTCGAAGGTGAGCCCCACGATCGACGAGCCGGCGCCCAGCAAGGGCTGCGTGGCGACGGCGAGGGACTTCAGCGAGTACGCCGAGACGCGCACCGCGGTCGCCACGTCGTCCCACTCGCCGGCGAGGAAGTTGCCGCCCATCACCGACTGCGGCGCGAAGCCGATCGAGTGGACCACGCCGTCGAGGCCGTCGACGTGCTCGCGCACCCGGTCCGCGAGCGCGGCGAGGTCCTCGTCCGAGGTGACGTCGAGCTGCACCACGGGCGCGGGCCGCGGCAGGCGGCGGGCGATGGCCTGCGTCAGCCGGAACTGGCGGCCGAACGAGGTCAGGACGACCTCCGCGCCCTGCTCCTGGGCGAGCCGCGCGACGTGGAACGCGATCGAGCTGTCGGTGAGGACGCCGGTGACGAGGAGCTTCTTGCCGTCGAGCAGACCCATGGGTGCTGTTCCGTTCCGCTAGTCGTGAGGTGCTGCAGGGGTCGATCAGGTGGGGGCGGGGCGGTCAGTGCCCCATGCCGAGGCCCCCGTCGACGGGGATGACCGCCCCGGAGATGTACCCGGCGTCGGGCGAGGCCAGGAACTGCACGACACCCGCGACCTCGTCCGGCTGAGCGAACCGGCCCATCGGGATCGCGGCACGGTAGGCGTCCTGGCGCTCGGCCGGGAGGTCCGCGGTCATGGAGGTGTCGATGAAGCCCGGGGCGACCACGTTGGCCGTGATCCCGCGACCGCCCAGCTCGCGCGTGATCGACCGCGCCATGCCGACCAGCCCCGCCTTGGAGGCCGCGTAGTTCACCTGGCCCGCGCTGCCGTAGAGCCCCACCACCGAGGAGATCAGGACGATCCGGCCGCGGCGCATCCGGATCATGTTCTTCGAGGCGCGCCGCACGCAGCGGAACGTGCCGGTGAGGTTCACGTCGAGGACGGCCTCGAACTCCTCGTCGGTCATCCGCAGCAGGAGCTGGTCCCGTGTGACCCCGGCGTTGGCGACGAGCACCTCGACCGGCCCGTGGGCCTCCTCGACCGCGGCGAAGGCCGCGTCCACCGCCGCCGTGTCGCGCATGTCGCCGACCGCGCCGAAGACCCCGTCGGGCAGGTCCCCGCCGCGGTAGATCGTGGCGACCTTGTCCCCCGCCGCCACGAACCGCTCCGCGATCGCGCGGCCGATGCCGCGGTTCGCTCCGGTCACCAGGACGCTGCGAGGTGTGGGTGAGTTCACTGTGGTCTGAGGCACGGCAACCGACGTTAGCCGACGAGCGCCTGGGTCAGGGGCGATGTCCTCGCACAGGATGAGACCGGCGTGTTGTCAGGTCCGCACAACAACGCCGTGCGCGCGGACGTGGCCGCCGAGGGGTTCCGCCGGCGTCGCCCGGACTTAGGATCGGGTGATGAGCACGAAGCGGGGGGATGGCGAGGAGGTCCACCGGATCACCTCGGCGCCCGAGGCTCTGGCGGACGACCTGGCTCGCCGCACCAAGCGGTACCTGGTCCAGATGGGCGTGCGCGTCGTCTGCTTCGTCGTGGCGGTGCTGACCTGGCACCGGATCCCCGTGGCGTTCTCGATCGCGATGATCGTGGCCGCCGTCGTCCTGCCGTACATCGCCGTGCTGCTGGCCAACGCCGGGCGCGAGCGCCAGGCGTCCGACGACCCGCTCATGGACCCACGCACCCTCGGGCCAGGTCGTCGACCTGGCGCCGACCAGCTCGGAGGCAACCACCGATGAACCTGCTGTCCCCCACCCCCGACGCGGTCGACGAGCTCGTGTGCAGCGCGCGCGGGTGCCGCTCCGAGGCGGCCTGGGGCCTGCTGTGGAACAACCCGAAGCTGCACACCCCCGAGCGCCGCAAGGTGTGGCTGGCGTGCGACGGCCACCGCGAGCACCTCGAGCAGTACCTGGGGGCCCGGTCCTTCCTGCGCGACGTCGTCCCGGTCTCCGAGCTGCCGGTCGTCGACGTCTCATGAGCCCGCGGGTCCGCCGCGCGGTCGGGGTCGTCCTGCTGGGCGTCCTGATCGCGGTGGGCTGCACGCTCGCCGGGCGCTGGCAGTGGAACCGGCACGTCGCGCGCGACGCCCAGATCACGGTGGTCGAGGCCAACTACGACGCCGACCCCGTCCCGCTGTCCGCGGTGCTCGACTCCCCCGCGCAGCCGCTGGCCGCCACCCAGGAGTGGCAGCCGGTCGAGGTCGTGGGGCACTACGACCCGCAGCGCACCGTCCTCCTGCGCAACCGCCCGGTCGACGGGCAGCCCGGGTACCACGTGCTGGTCCCCCTCGTGCTGGAGGAGGGCGGCGAGCCGGGGTCGGTGCTGCTGGTCGACCGCGGGTACATCCCCTGGGGCGACGACGCGTCCTCTGCCGTCGACGTCCCGGAGCCCCCGGCCGGGAGCGTCACCGTGACGGCGCGGCTCCGGCTCGACGAGCCCTCGCTGGGCAGGGCTGCCCCCGCGGGCCAGGTCCAGTCGATCACCGTCGACGAGGTCCTCCTGGCCGGCGGCTCGGCCGACCCGGCCCAGCCCGTGTACCGGGCCTACGGGTCGCTCGTGGCCGAGGACCCGGCCGCCGGGGCGTTGGGCGCGCTGGCCTCCCCCAGCACCGACCCCGGCTCGCACCTGTCGTACTCGTTCCAGTGGTGGACGTTCGCTGTGGGCTCGCTGGTCGGGTTCTCGATGCTGGCGCGGCGCGACCTGCGCGAGTCCGCCGAGGACGACCCGCAGGCCGCGGAGCCCACGGCCCGGGAGCCGCGCCGGCGCCGCGGGCCGACCGCCGAGGACGAGGAGGACGCCCTCGTCGACGCCCGGCTCGGCGCCCACGGCCGTCCGGGCTGAGGCCTCCAGCCCGGACAGGGCCGCCGCTCAGGCGAGCGAGATGAGGTCCAGGTAGTCCGGGCCCCACAGGTCTTCCACGCCGTCCGGCAGCAGCACGATGCGCTCGGGGTCGAGCGCCTCGACGGCGCCCTCGTCGTGGCTGACCAGGACCACGGCGCCGGTGTAGGACCGCAGCGCGGCGAGGATCTCCTGGCGGCTGGCCGGGTCCAGGTTGTTGGTGGGCTCGTCGAGCAGCAGCACGTTCGCCGCCGAGACCACCAGCGCCGCGAGAGCGAGCCGGGTCTTCTCGCCGCCCGAGAGCACCCGGGCCGGCTTCTCCGCGTCGTCGCCCGAGAACAGGAACGAGCCGAGCACCGAGCGGACCTGCGTGTCGGAGAGGTCGGGCGCGGACGAGCGCAGGTTCTCCAGGACCGTCCGGTCCAGGTCGAGCGTCTCGTGCTCCTGCGCGTAGTAGCCGAGCTTGAGGCCGTGGCCTGCGCGCACCTCGCCCGTGTCGGGCTTCTCGATGCCCGCGAGCATCCGCAGCAGCGTCGTCTTCCCCGCGCCGTTGAGCCCGAGCACCACCACGCGGCTGCCCTTGTCGATGGCCAGGTCCACGTCGGTGAAGACCTCCTGCGACCCGTACGTCTTCGACAGCCCGGCCGCGGTCAGCGGCGTCTTGCCGCAGGGCGCCGGGTCCGGGAACCGCAGCTTGGCGACCTTGTCGGACGCGCGGACCTCCTCGAGGCCGGAGAGCATCCGCTCGGCGCGCCGCATCATGTTCTGCGCGGCGACGGCCTTCGTGGCCTTCGCGCGCATCTTGTCGGCCTGGGCCAGCAGCACCGTGGCCTTCTTCTCGGTGTTCGCACGCTCGCGCTTGCGGCGCTTCTCGTCGGTCTCGCGCTGGCGCAGGTAGGCGTCCCAGCCCAGGTTGTACTGGTCGAGCTCCCCGCGGTTGGCGTCCAGGTGGAACACCTTGTTGACGGTGGCGCGCAGCAGCTCGGTGTCGTGGCTGATGACCACGAACCCGCCCGGGTAGGACTTGAGGTAGTCGCGCAGCCAGATGATCGAGTCGTGGTCCAGGTGGTTCGTGGGCTCGTCGAGCAGGAGGGTGTCGACGCCGGAGAAGAGGATGCGCGCCAGCTCGACGCGGCGGCGCTGGCCGCCCGAGAGCGTGCCGATGGTCTGGCCCAGCACCCGGTCGTCGAGCCCGAGGTTCGCGGCGATGCGGTGCGCCTCGCTCTCGGCCGCGTACCCGCCCCCGGCCTGGAACCGGGCGTCGAGCTTGGAGTAGCGCTCCATCGCCGCGTCACGAGTCTCGTCGTCCGCGCTGGCCATCGCGCCCTCGGTCTCCCGCATCGACCGGACGATCTCGTCGAGGCCGCGGGCGGAGAGCACGCGGTCCAGCGCCAGCACGTGCAGGTCGCCGGTGCGCGGGTCCTGCGGCAGGTAGCCGACCTCGCCCGTCCGGGTGATCTGCCCGCCGGTGGGCAGGGTCTCCCCGGCGAGGGTCTTGGTCAACGTCGTCTTGCCGGCGCCGTTGCGCCCCACGAGACCGATCCGGTCACCTGCCGCGATACGGAAGGTGGCCTCCTCGAGCAGCACGCGGGCGCCGACGCGCAGCTCGACGGAGTGGGCAGTGATCACGGATGTCCTTCCGGCGTCGGCGCTCGGCCGACTGGGGTTTCCTCTGAACGCCCGTCATCTTCATTGGACGCGGGCACAAACGCCATCAAGTTTACGACCGACTACCGTTGCCGATGTCCGTGGAGCTCACGGCGTCCCCCGTACCGCCTCCTCACCGCGCCTCAGGGAGACCCATGTCCGACGCCCCGCTCGATCCCCTCGCCGTGCCCGCCGAACGCGGGGCCGCCCCCGTGGCGCTGCCCGTGGAGCGCGCCTCCGTGGCCGCCGACGTCGCGTTGATCGCCACATTCGCGGCCTTCATCGCCGTCTGCGCGGTCCTGCCCGCCATCCCCGTGGCCGGCATGGCCGTGCCGATCACGCTGCAGACCTTCGGCGTGATGCTCGCCGGCCTGGTCCTCGGCCCGCGCCGTGGGGCGCTCGCCGTGCTGCTGTACCTGGCCGTGGGGCTCGCCGGCCTGCCGGTCTTCGCGCAGGGCACGGGCGGATTGGCCGTCCTCGGCAAGCCGTCGGCGGGCTACCTGCTGGCCTTCCCGCTCGCGGCGCTGCTCGCGGGCCTGCTCGTGGCCCCGGCCCGCCGGCTCCTCGGCGGGTCTGCGGCGACCTGGGCGGCCACGCGGGTGCCCGGGCTCGCCGGCCGGGAGCGCCCGCTGCGCTCGACGCTGGGCTACCTGGCCGTCTTCGGCTCCGCGGCGGCGGCCAGCCTGCTGCTCGTCCACCCGATCGGCATCACGGTGATGGGCTGGCGCCTGGACATGTCCGCGGGTGAGGCCATCGCCGCCGGGGCCACGTTCCTGCCCGGCGATGTGATCAAGAACCTGCTGGCGGCGCTCGTCGCCACGGCCGTGTTCCGCGCGTTCCCCGACCTGCTGCGCCACCGGCGCTGACCCGGCCGCCGCGCATGATCGAGTTCGACGCCGCCACCGTCACCGCGTACGCCGCGCGTGACGGCGGCGGCGCGCCCGACGACGTCCGTACCCTGCTGCACCCCGTGACGTGCCGGCTCGTCGAACGGCGCGTCGCCGTGATCGGCGCGAACGGCTCGGGCAAGTCCACCCTCGCGCGGCTGGTCAACGGCCTCACGCTGCCGTCGGGCGGCGCGGTGCGGGTTGACGGCCTCGACACGGCGCGGGACGGCCGCGCGGTGCGGCAGCGCGTCGGCTTCGTGTTCTCCGACCCCGACGCCCAGCTCGTGATGCCCACCGCCGTGGAGGACGTCGCGCTGTCCTTGCGGCGGCTCCCGCTCGCCGCCGCCGAGCGGGAGGCTCGGGCGCGCGAGATTCTCGGGCGGTTCGGCCTCGCCGACCGCGCCGAGACACCGGTGCACGCGCTGTCCGGCGGGCAGAAGCAGCTCCTGGCCATCGCCGGGGTGCTCGCCACCGAGCCGACGGTGCTGGTCTGCGACGAGCCGACCACCCGCCTGGACCTGCGATGGCGCACGATCGTCGACGACCTCCTCGACGGCCTCGGCCAGCAGGTGCTGCACGTCACCCATGACCTCGACGCCGCGGCCCGCGCCGACCGGGTCCTCGTGGTCGACGAGGGCGCCGTGGTGCATGACGGCGACCCCGCCGAGGGCGTCGCCCGCTACCGCGCGCTCATGGCGGCGACCGCCGGGTGCGCGGCTCGATCGGCTGCCACCCGATGAGCGCGGCCCCTCGCCCGGCCCGGCCCGCGTGGGCCGGGCCGCTCGGGCTCCACCACCCCGGCGACACCGTCCTGCACCGTGCCTCCCCCGGCGCCAAGCTGCTCGGCCTGGCCCTCGTCGGCGTGCTGGCAGTGGCCGTGCCCGGCGTGCCCGCGGCCATCGCCACCTGCGCGCTCGCGGGCGCCCTGGCGGCTCTCGGCCGCCTCCCGCTGCGGGCGACGGCGCGGTCCGTCGCACCCATCGTGCTCACGGCGGCCCTGGTGGGGGCTTACCAGTGGTGGGCGCGCGGCTGGCAGGTCGGCGTCGAGGTCGGGCTCGACCTGGTGACGGTGGTCCTCGCCGCGACCGTCCTGACCTCCACCACGCGCGCCGACGTGATGCTCGACGTCCTGGTGCGCGTCGCGCGGCCGCTGCGTCATGTCGGCATCGCGCCCGAGACGTTCGCGCTAGCCGTGGCCCTCATGCTGCGCACCATCCCCGCGCTCGTCGAGACCTTCGCGGAGGCACGCGACGCCGCCCGCGCGCGGGGCCTCGACCGCGACCCACGGGCGCTGCTCGTGCCCGCCGCGGTCCGCACCGTGGCCCGCGCGCGGGCCACCGGCGACGCCCTCGCGGCGCGCGGCATCGGCGAGTGAAAGGGGCCACGCGCGGGCGTGACCGCCCGTGCGGAGCCAGCCCGGCGGGTGAGCTGAACGCCTGACCATGCGGGCCCCCCGGCGCCCGGCTACCTTCTGCGGATGACGTTCACCGAGGGTGGCAGTTTCGAGGGCGGCCGTGTCCGCACGCGTCGGGGCGGCCGCGGCGCGGCCGTCGGCGGTGGGATCGGCGGCCTGGGGCTCCTCGTGGTCGTCATCATCTCCCTGATGACCGGGGGCGACCCCGCGCAGATCCTGGGCGGCGGGGACGGCGGAGGCGGCGGCGCCGTCGAGGAGGGCGTGGTCGGCGACTGCACCGCGGAGCAGGCCAACTCCGATCCGTCGTGCCGGCTCTCGGCGACCATCCAGTCACTCGACGCGTACTGGGCGCGCGCCCTGCCGTCGGGCGTCGCCGAGCCGGGGGTGGAGGCGTTCACCGGCGCCACGTCCACCGCGTGCGGGGACGCGAGCGCGGCGATGGGCCCGTTCTACTGCCCTCCGGACCAGACGATCTACCTCGACCTGGGCTTCTACGACGTGCTGCAGAGCCAGTACGGCGCCACGGGCGGCCCCCTCGCGGAGATGTACGTCACCGCCCACGAGTACGGCCACCACGTGCAGAACGTCACAGGCGTGATGGAGCAGGCCGACCGCCAGGGGGGCGGCGCCGAGTCCGACTCGGTGCGGATCGAGCTCCAGGCCGACTGCTACGCCGGGCTGTGGGCGGGACACGCTTCGACCACGGTCGACCCCGACACGGGCGTGCCGTTCCTCGAGCCGATCACCGCGGAGCAGCTGGCTCAGGCGCTGTCCGCCGCGGCGGCCGTCGGCGACGACCACATCCAGTCCGGCACTGCCAGCGGCGTCGACCCGGACACCTGGACGCACGGCTCGAGCGAGCAGCGCCAGCGCTGGTTCACCACCGGGTACGAGCAGGGCTCCCTCACGGCCTGCGACACGTTCGCCGCGCCAGCCCTCTGACGGGCGCGCGGGCGCGTCGGCCCTGCCCTCAGCCCGGACAGCACGACGCCGCGCCGGGACCCAGGCCCAGGCGCGGCGTCGTGAGAGCCGTCGCTCAGATGTTGAAGCCGAGGGCCCGCATCTGCTCGCGGCCGTCAGGCGTGATCTTCTCCGGGCCCCACGGCGGCATCCAGACCCAGTTGATCCGGAAGCCGTCCACGATCCCGTCGAGCGACTGGCCGGCCTGCTCCTCGATCACGTCGGTGAGCGGGCACGCCGCGGACGTCAGCGTCATGTCGATCACCGCGTTGTTCTGCTGGTCGATCGCGACCCCGTAGACGAGGCCGAGGTCGACCACGTTGATGCCCAGCTCGGGGTCGATGACGTCGCGGAGGGCCTCCTCGACGTCGGCTGCCGTGGTCGGCTGGGCCGGGTTCGTGGCGGTCATGCGTCCTCCTGAGATGTGGTGGCGCCCGTCTTGATGAGGGCGTCCTGCAGCGCGGCCCAGCCGAGCAGCGCGCACTTGATCCGCGCCGGGTACTTCGCGACCCCGGTGAACGCGGTCGCGTCGCCCAGCGCGTCCTCGGCCTCGTCGTCCAGCCCGGCGCCCCGGGCGTGCATCAGCGCGCGGAAGGTCCCCGCCAGGTCGTCGACCTGGGCGAGGTCCGCGCCGGTGACCAGGTCGTGCAGCACCGAGATGGAGGCCTGCGAGATGCTGCAGCCCTGCCCCTCCCAGCTGATCCGCTGCACGCGCGGCGACCCCGGCGCGGAGGTGTCGAGCTCGACCCGCAGGGTCACCTCGTCACCGCAGGTGGGGTTCACCTGGTGCGACTCCCCCGCCGTGGCGACGGCGTCGAGCAGTCCCTTGCCGTGCGGCGTCCGCGCATGGTCGAGGATGACCTGCTGGTACAGCTGCTCCATCGAGCCCGTGCTCATCAGTGCCCTCCTAGCCGACCGGTACGGCCGGCGCTCCTGTCAGTCCGAAGAACGCCCGAACCCCCGCCAGGGCTTC
This sequence comes from Cellulomonas chengniuliangii, assembly GCF_024508335.1. Taxonomy (NCBI): domain Bacteria; kingdom Bacillati; phylum Actinomycetota; class Actinomycetes; order Micrococcales; family Cellulomonadaceae; genus Cellulomonas; species Cellulomonas chengniuliangii. The sequence continues at coordinate 2,029,841 of NZ_CP101988.1, forward strand.
CCGGAAGACCTCGATCTCCTCGAGCGTGGTGTACACCGCGGTGCTCGCGCGGGTGCTGGCCGTCGCCCCGAGCCGCCGGTGCAACGGCTGCGCGCAGTGGTGGCCCACCCGCACCGCCACCCCGGCGTCGTCGAGGACCTGGCCCACGTCGTGCGCGTGCACGCCGTCGACCACGAAGGAGACGTTAGCGAGCCGATCACGGGCGTCAGTGGGCCCGAGGACCCGGACGCCGGGGACCGAGGCCACCGCGTCGAGCAGCGCCCGGGTCAGGACGGCCTCGTGCTCGGCCACCGCGTCCATGCCGAGCTCGGCCAGGTAGCTCGCCGCCGCGCCCATGCCGACGGCCTGCGAGACCATCTGGGTGCCGGCCTCGAACCGCTGCGGCGGCGGCGCGTAGGTGGTGCTCTCCATGGTGACGACCTCGACCATCGACCCGCCGGTGGTGACCGGCGGCATGGCCTCGAGCAGCTCGCGGCGGCCGTACAGCGCCCCGACGCCGGTGGGCCCCAGCATCTTGTGCCCGGAGAACGCCGCGAAGTCGACGCCGAGCTCCGCCAGGTCGACCGGCAGGTGCGGGACGGACTGGCAGGCGTCCAGCACCGTCAGGGCGCCGACCTCGCGCGCCCGGGCGACGAACGGGGCCACCGGTGTGATCGCTCCCGTGACGTTCGAGGCGTGCGTGAACGCCAGCACCCGGGTCCGCTCGGTGACGACCGTCTCGAGGTCCTCGAGCCGGAGCCGGCCGTCGTCGTGCACCCCGATCCAGCGCAGCGTGGCCCCCGTCCGCTCGGCGAGCTCCTGCCACGGCACGAGGTTCGCGTGGTGCTCGGCCTCGGTGACGACGATCTCGTCGCCCTCCCGCAGTGCGAGCCCGCGCGCCTCGGCCCCGCCGCGGCCGAGCGACGCGTTGGACATCGCGTACGCCACGAGGTTGATCGCGGCGGTCGCGTTCGACGTCCACACCAGCTCGCCAGGTGACACGCCGACGAAGTCGGCGACCTGCGCCCGAGCGGACTCGAACGCGTCGGTCGCCTCCTCGGCGAGCTGGTGGGCGCCGCGGTGCACCGCCGCGTTGCGCTGGACGTAGAAGTCCTGCTCCGCGTCCAGCACCACCTCGGGCTTCTGCGAGGTCGCCCCGGAGTCGAGGTACACCAACGGCCGCCCGTCGCGCACGGTGCGCGTCAGCAGCGGGAAGTCGGCGCGCACCGCCGCGAGCTCGGCGGGGCCGAGCATCGGGCTGTCCGGGGTGGTGTTCACAGCAGGTCCGTCCTCGTGGTGGGGTGTCCGGCGCGTGGGGACGCGTCAGGCGGTGATGCTCCCCGTGGGCAGGAAGCGGTCGTAGCCCTCGTTCTCCAGGCGCTCGGCGAGCTCGGGGCCGCCCTCCTCGGCGACCCGGCCGTCGACGAACACGTGCACGAAGTCGGGCGTGATGTACCGCAGGATTCGGGTGTAGTGGGTGATGAGCAGCACGCCCACCTCGCCGCCCGAGCGCACCCTGTTGACGCCCTCGGACACCACGCGCAGCGCGTCGACGTCGAGCCCGGAGTCCGTCTCGTCGAGGATCGCGAACTTCGGCTTGAGGAGCTCCATCTGGAGGATCTCGTGGCGCTTCTTCTCGCCGCCGGAGAAGCCCTCGTTGACCGAGCGCTCGGCGAACGTCGGGTCCATGCGGAGGGCGTCCATGGCCCCGCGCACCTCCTTGACCCAGCTCCGCACCGGCGGGGCCTCGCCGTCGATGGCCGTCTTGGCCGTGCGCAGGAAGTTCGCCACGCTCACGCCGGGGACCTCGACGGGGTACTGCATGGCCAGGAACATCCCGGCGCGGGCGCGCTCGTCGACGCTCAGGGACAGCAGGTCCTCGCCGTCGAGCGTCACCGTGCCGGAGGTGATCTGGTACTTCGGGTGGCCGGCCAGCGAGTACGCCAGCGTCGACTTGCCCGAGCCGTTCGGGCCCATGATGGCGTGGGTCTCGCCGCTGGCGATCGTCAGGTCGACGCCGCGCAGGATCGGCTTGGGGCCTTCCTTGGTCTCGACGCTGACGTGCAGGTCGCGGATCTCAAGCGTGGACATTCTCAGGTTCTCCTCAAAGCTCACAGGGGCGCGTCGACATCGACGAGCACACGCTCGCCGTCGACGGTCAGGGGGTAGACGGGGACGGGGCGCACCGCGGGCGGGCTCAACGGCTTGCCGGTGCGCAGGTCGAACCGGGAGCCGTGCAGCCAGCACTCGACGGTGCAGCCCTCGACCTCGCCGTCGGACAGCGACACCGCCCCGTGGGAGCACACGTCGCTGATGGCGTGCAGCTGGCCGTCCTCGTCGCGGACGACTGCCACCTCGACCTTGCCGGAGGCGCCCTCGAGCTCGACGCGCAGGGCGCCGGCCACGGGGACGTCAGCCGTCAGGCAGGCCAACTGGGCGCTCATGCGCCCTCCGTCTGGGCGCCCGCCTCCACGCCCTCGACGCGCGGCTCGGCGGCGACGGTGTCGAGCGCGCTCATCGACGCGTTGAGCTCGTTCTCGATCGACGTGATCAGCCGCTCCTCGACCTCGGCGACGCCGATCTGCTGGATCAGCTCGGCGAAGAAGCCGCGCACCACCAGGCGGCGGGCGTCGAGCTCGGGGATGCCCCGGGCACGCAGGTAGAAGAGCTGCTCGTCGTCGAAGCGGCCGGTGGCGCTGGCGTGGCCGGCGCCCTCGATCAGGCCGGTCTCGATCTCGAGGTTCGGCACGGAGTCGGCGCGGGCGCCGTCGGTGAGCACGAGGTTGCGGTTCAGCTCGTACGTGTCGGTGCCCTCGGCCTCGGCACGGATCAGCACGTCGCCGACCCACACCGTGTGGGCGCCCTGGCCCTGCAGCGCGCCCTTGTACGTGACGCGCGAGCGGCAGCTCGGCACCGCGTGGTCGACGAACAGCCGGTGCTCCTGGTGCTGTCCCGCGTCCGCGAAGTACACGCCGAGCATCTCGACGGACCCGTTCTCGCCGACGAACTCCGCGTCGGGGGTGATCCGCACGACGTCGCCGCCGAGCGTCACGACGATGTGCTTGACCGTGGCGTCTCGGCCCAGGCGCAGACGGTGGGACGCGGTGTGCACCGAGCCCTCCGCCCAGTCCTGCACGGAGACGAGCGTCAGGTGCGCGCCGTCCTCGACGACCACCTCGACCGTCTCGGTGAGCATGGCGTGGCCCACGTGGTCGAGCACCACGACGGCCTCGCTGAGCTCCTGGGCGTGCACCAGCAGGTGCGCGCCCGTGGGCTCGAGCGGGTGCTGCCCCTCGACGCCCTCGACACGGATCGAGGTGGCGCTCGAGGCGACGGCCTGCTTGGGGATGGTCACGACCGTGGCCCGCGGGAACGAGGCCCAGGCGGCGACGGCCGCCCGGTCGCCCGGGCGCCCCGCCGCGCCGAGGCGCGCGTCGTCGCGGTCCACGATCTCGACCGTGACCTCGGGTGCCTCGACGACGGTGGTGAGCACGCCGTGGCCGGGCAGCACGCCGTCCGTGTCGGCGCCGAACAGCGGCGCGATCCGGTCGACCGGCGCGAAGCGCCACTCCTCCTCGCGGCCCGTGGGCACCGGGAAGTCGGCGACGTCGAACGACGTGAGCCGCTCGGCGCGGGAGCCCTGCGGCACGACGCCGTGGCTGTGCGCGCCGTCGGCGGTGGCCTGGCTGTGGTCGGTCGACAGCCCGGCGGTGTCCTGTGTGGTGGTCGACATCAGCCGACGGCCCCTTCCATCTGCAGCTCGATCAGGCGGTTCAGCTCGAGGGCGTACTCCATGGGCAGCTCACGGGCGATGGGCTCGACGAACCCGCGCACGATCATGGCCATGGCCTCGGTCTCGGTCATCCCGCGGGACATCAGGTAGAACAGCTGGTCCTCGCTCACCCGCGAGACCGTCGCCTCGTGGCCCATCGACACGTCGTCCTCGCGGACGTCGACGTAGGGATAGGTGTCGGAGCGGGAGATCTGGTCGACGAGCAGCGCGTCGCACAGCACGTTCGAGGCCGAGTGCTCGGCGCCCTCGAGCACCTGCACCAGCCCGCGGTAGGACGTGCGCCCACCGCCGCGCGCCACCGACTTCGACACGATCGACGACGACGTGTGCGGGGCGGCGTGCACCATCTTCGCGCCCGCGTCCTGGTGCTGGCCCTCGCCGGCGAACGCGATCGACAGCGTCTCCCCGCGGGCGTGCTCGCCCATGAGGTAGATCGCCGGGTACTTCATGGTGACCTTCGAGCCGATGTTGCCGTCGACCCACTCCATCGTCGCGCCCTCGGCCGCGGTCGCCCGCTTGGTCACGAGGTTGTACACGTTGTTCGACCAGTTCTGGATCGTCGTGTACCGGACGCGGGCGTTCTTCTTGACGATGATCTCGACGACCGCCGAGTGCAGCGAGTCGGACGAGTAGACCGGCGCGGTGCAGCCCTCGACGTAGTGCACGTACGAGCCCTCGTCCGCGATGATCAGCGTCCGCTCGAACTGGCCCATGTTCTCGGTGTTGATCCGGAAGTACGCCTGCAGCGGGATCTCCACATGCACGCCCGGCGGCACGTAGACGAACGAGCCGCCCGACCACACCGCGGTGTTGAGCGAGGCGAACTTGTTGTCGCCCGGGGGGATCACCGAGCCGAAGTACTGCTCGAAGATCTCCGGGTGCTCGCGCAGGGCCGTGTCGGTGTCGAGGAAGATGACCCCCTGCTCCTCGAGCTCCTCCTGGATCTGGTGGTAGACGACCTCGGACTCGTACTGCGCGGCGACGCCCGCGACGAGGCGCTGCTTCTCGGCCTCGGGGATGCCCAGCCGGTCGTACGTGTCCTTGATCTCGTCAGGCAGCTCGTCCCAGCTGGTGGCCTGCTTCTCGGTCGAGCGCACGAAGTACTTGATGTTGTCGAAATCGATGCCCGTGAGGTCGGAGCCCCACCACGGCATGGGCTTCTTCTCGAACAGGCGCAGCGACTTCAGGCGCGTCTTGAGCATCCACTCGGGCTCGTTCTTGAGCGCGGAGATGTTGCGGACCACGGCCTCGGAGAGCCCGCGCTGGGCGATGGCGCCCGCGTCGTCCTTGTCGTGCCACCCGTAGGTGTAGTTCCCGATGGAGGCGATCGCCTCGTCCTGGGTCAACGGGGTTCCAGCAGCACTCTCAGTGGGTGCGCTCATGTCATCGTCCTTCCGCGGGGGCAGGGGTCGTCATCGTCGGGATGTTCGTGGTGCAGACGTGGCCGCCCCCGGCCAGCGTCGCGAGGCGTTGCACGTGGACGCCCAGCATCCGCGAGAAGGCCTGGGCCTCGGCCTCGCAGATCTGGGGGAACTCCTGGGCCACCTGCTGCACCGGGCAGTGCCCCTGGCACAGCTGGACCGCGGCGGCGCCTGGCACCGGGCGCGCCGTGGCGGCGTACCCGTCGGCCGCGAGGGCGTCGGCCAGGGCCTGCACCCTGGCCACGGGGTCGTCGCCCGCGGCCTCCACGACGGCGCTGTGGCGGTCCTCGAGCTGCTTGACGCGGCGCTCGGCGAACGCCTCCACCGCCTCGGGGCCCGCGACCTCGGCGAGGTAGCGGAGCGCCTCGGCGGCGATGCCCGAGTAGGCGTGCGGCTGGGCCGCCTGCCCCTGGCTCGTCACGACGTAGCGCCGTGCGGGCCGCCCACGGCGGGCAGGGGCGGCGCCGTGCGCCTGGTGGACCGTGATCTGGCCGTTCCCCTCGAGGACCGCGAGGTGGCGGCGGATGGCCGCGGTGGTCAGATCGAGCTCGGCTGCCAGCTCGGTGGCCGAGACAGGGCCGTCGGCGGTCACGATCTGCAGCACCCGCTGCCGGGTGCCCGCCTCGTGGTCCACCCCGTCCTCGGGCACGGGAGAGCGCCACACGGCGACCGCGCGGGCGCGGGCGGTCGTGCGGTCGGACGCGTGCGTGCGGGCAACGGGCAGGGTCGCGCTCATCACACCTCCGATCGATGGCAGCCAGGAGCCGGCCATGCTGGCCCTGATATTGCCAACATCCTTGTTGTCAATATCGTTCCGTGCAAGCAAGGTGAGCCTCACCACGGCGGACTTCCCAGGTCGGCGCACCCGCTGCGCCTAGACTCGTCGCCGTGTCAGCACCCCCGGCCGCTCCGCCCGCCGTCGAGATCCGCGGGCTCGTCAAGCGGCACGGCGGCCGCGCCGTCGTCGACCGGCTCGACCTCACCGCCGAGGCAGGCCGCGTCACCGCGGTCCTGGGGCCCAACGGCGCCGGCAAGACCACCACCATCGAGTGCTGCGAGGGCCTCCGCGCGCCCGACGAGGGCTCGGTGCGCGTGCTGGGCCTCGACCCGCAGGCCCACGGCAGGGAGCTGCGCGCGCAGGTCGGGGTCATGCTGCAGGACTCCGGCCTCCCGACCGCCGTCCGCGCCCTCGACATGCTGCGGCACGTCGCCACCATGTACGCCGAGCCCCGGGACGTCGCCGAGCTCGTCGAGCGGCTGGGCCTGCGCGACTTCGCCGGCACCACCATCCGCCGGCTCTCCGGAGGGCAGCGGCAACGGCTCGCCCTCGCGATCGCGATCGTCGGGAGGCCGGCGCTCGTCTTCCTCGACGAGCCCAGCGCGGGCATGGACCCCCAGTCGCGGCTCGCCGTGTGGGAGCTGGTCCGCGAGCTGCGCGACGAGGGCGTCGCCGTGGTGCTGACCACGCACCTCATGGACGAGGCCGAGTCGCTGGCCGACCACGTCGTCGTCCTCGACCACGGCAAGGTCATCGCCGAGGGCGGCGTGCGGGACCTCGTCGCCGCCGCCGACGACCGGACGCTGCGGTTCGAGGCCCCGCCGGCGCTCGACCTGGCGTCCCTCGGCGCGGCGCTCGCCACGACCGGCCAGACCGGCCCCGCGCCGGTGGTCCAAGAGCCCTCCCCCGGCGAGTACGTGCTCAGCGGCGCCGTCACCCCCGAGACTCTCGCCGCCCTGACCGCCTGGTCAGCCGACCGCGGCGTGCTCGTGACTCGCACGAGCGTGGGCCGCCGCACCCTCGAGGACGTCTTCCTCGACCTGACCGGACGGAACCTGCGATGACCGCCGTGGCCGACCGCCGCCGCACGACGGGAGCCGCGTCCCCCGCACGACGCGTGCTGTCGCAGACGCTCTTCGAGACCCGGGCGATCTTGCGCAACGCCGAGCAGCTGATGGTCACGCTGGCGCTGCCGGCGCTCATCCTCGTCGGCCTGACCCGCAGCGACCTGGTCGAGCTGTCGACGGGAGGCGCCGCCCGCATCGACTTCGTGGCCCCCGGCGTGATCGCGCTCGCCGTCATGAGCACGTCCTTCACGTCGCAGGCCATCGCCACCGCGTTCGACCGGCGCAACGGGGTGCTGCGGCTGCTCGCCACGACCCCCCTGGGCCGCGGCGGCCTGCTGGCGGGCAAGATCCTGGCCGTGTTCGCGGTCGAGCTCGTGCAGATCGTCGTGCTGGGGGCCATCGCCGTCGCCCTCGGCTGGCGGCCGGACCTGGCGGGCGTCCCGCTGGCGCTGCTCACCGTCGTGCTGGGCACCGCCGCGTTCACCTCGCTCGCCCTGCTCGTCGCGGGGACCCTGCGGTCGGAGGCCGTGCTGGCCGTGGCCAACCTGCTGCTCGTGCTGCTGGCCGTGGGGGGCGGCGTGCTCATCCCCGCCGAGCAGCTCCCCGGGCCGCTCGCCGGGCTGGCCGCCTTCCTCCCCTCCGGAGCCCTCGGCGAAGGGCTGCGGCAGGCGCTGCTCACGGGCGGCCTGCCGGGCTGGACCGCGCCCGTGCTGCTCGGGTGGGCGGCCGTGCTCGGATGGGGCGCGTCGCGGCTCTTCCGCTGGCACTGACCCCTGGCCCACCCACGGCGCACGCCGCTAACCAGGGGCGTAGCGCCCCAGCACGCGCGTGTCCGACGGAGCGCCTAGCATCGCCCAAATGGGGGACGCGATCGTCGCGCGGGGTCTCGTCAAGCGCTACGGCGACATCGTCGCGCTCGACGGAGTGGATCTCACGGTGCCCACGGGCACCGTGCTCGGGCTGCTCGGGCCCAACGGCGCCGGGAAGACCACGGTCGTGCGCATCCTCGCGACGCTCCTGCGCCCCACCGCGGGCGCCGCGAGCGTCGCCGGCAAGGACGTGCTGGGCCAGCCCGCCGAGGTGCGCCGGCACATCGGCCTGTCCGGCCAGTACGCCGCCGTCGACGAGTACCTGACCGGCTTCGAGAACCTGGTGATGATCGGGCGGCTCTACCACCTGGGCCGCGCCGCGTCACGGTCCCGGGCACGCGAGCTCCTCGAGCGCTTCTCGCTCGTCGAGTCGGCCGACAGGCCCACCCGCACGTACTCGGGCGGCATGCGGCGGCGCCTCGACCTGGCGGGAGCACTCGTCGCCGACCCGCCCGTGATCTTCCTCGACGAGCCCACCACCGGGCTCGACCCGCGCGGCCGCACCGAGATGTGGGACGTCATCCAGACCCTCGTCGCGGGCGGCACCACCCTGCTCCTGACCACGCAGTACCTGGAGGAGGCGGACCTGCTCGCCGACGAGATCGTGGTCATCGACCACGGCCGCATCATCGCGCAGGGCACCTCGGACGACCTGAAGCGCGAGGTCGGCGGCGAGCGGCTCGAGATCACGGTGACCGACGGCGCGCAGCTCGACGAGGCCGGCCGCCTGCTGGCGCCCCTGGGCCTGGCCCCGCCGACGCTCGACGTGGGACGCCGCACGCTGGTGATGCCCGTGGCGGGCGGTGCCTCACGGCTCGCCGAGACGCTGCGGGTGCTCGACGGGACGGCCGTCACGCTCGACGACATCGGGCTGCGCCGCCCCACGCTGGACGACGTGTTCCTGTCGCTGACCGGCCGCACCACCCAAGACGGGGACGGGGAGCAGGAAGGACGGCAGCCATGAGGGTCCCGAACGTCGTCGCGGACGCGTCGGTCGTCGCGACGCGCAACGTCATCAAGATCAAGCGGGTGCCCGACCTGCTGGTCTTCACCACGCTGTCCCCGATCATGTTCGTGCTGCTGTTCGCGTACGTCTTCGGCGGGGCGATCGAGGGCGGCGACGGCGGCGAGTACCGGCAGTTCCTCATCGCGGGGATCTTCGCCCAGACCGTGATCTTCGGCGCCACCATCACGGGCGCGGGCCTCGCCGAGGACGTCAAGAAGGGGATCATCGACCGGTTCCGCTCCCTGCCGATGTCCCCGTCGGCGGTCCTCACGGGCCGGACCTTCTCCGACGTCATCAACAACGTGATCGTGCTGGTCGTCATGTCGCTGACCGGGCTGGTCGTCGGGTGGCGGATCACCGGCTCCCTTGCGGACGCCGTCGCGGGCTACCTGCTGCTGATCGTGTTCGCGTACGCGATCTCGTGGATCTTCGCGTGGGTCGGCATGCTCGTGCCCAGCCCCGAGGTGGTCAACAACGCGTCGTTCATCATCATCTTCCCGCTGACCTTCGTGGCGAACACCTTCGTGCCGCTCGACACGATGCCCGCCCCGCTGCAGGCCTTCGCCGAGTGGAACCCCGTCTCGGCCGTCACGCAGGCGGCTCGCGAGCTCTTCGGGAACATCCCGGCGGGCACGCCCGAGCCCACCGGCTGGGCGTTGCAGCACCCTGTCGTCTACACCCTCATCTGGTCGGTCGTCATCCTCGGGGTGTTCGTGCCGCTCGCGAACGCGCAGTACCGCGTCTCCACCAGCCGCTGAGCCCGCCGCATCTCACACCGGGCGTGCCGTGATCGCGCGGCGCCCGCACGTACGCTGGTCCGCGTGAGCGCTGCCCCCGTCATGACACCAGGCCTGCCAGCCACCCGCCGCGACGTGTGGCGCCGGCGCGCCATCATCGCCAACCTCGTCGCCCAGATCGGCATCGTCGTCACCGGCGGCGCCGTGCGGCTGACCGCCTCGGGCCTCGGCTGCTCCACCTGGCCGATGTGCGAGCCGGGCGCTTTCACGCCGGTGCGCCACGCCGCCGCCACCGGCCACTCGTTCATCGAGTTCGGCAACCGGACCCTCACCGGGGTGCTCGGCGTGATCGCTGTCGCGGTGGCCGTGCTCGTCTGGACCAACCGCTCACGCGGCCTCGGCTACCGACGGCTCGGTTTGGCGCCGCTGATCGGCGTGGCACTGCAGGCCGTCGTCGGCGGCATCACCGTGCTGCTCCACCTGCACCCCGCCGTGGTGGCGATGCACATGCTCATCTCGCTGGGCCTCATCGCCGCCTCGACCCTGCTGCTGCGACGCGAGGACGAGGGGGACGAGGCGCCGCGCGCGCTGGTCGGCCCCGCCGTCGTGCGCACCGGATGGGTGCTCGCCGGCGTCGCCGTCGTGCTGCTGTGCCTGGGGGTCGTCGTCACGGGCGCCGGCCCACACGGCGGGGACGAGGAGGTCGCGTACCGCTTCGCCGTCGACCCCGCGCTCATGTCGCGCGTGCACGCGGCGGCGGTGTGGGCGTTCTGCGCGGTGCTCGCCGTCATGCTGGCCGCCCTGTGGCGCACCGGCGCGCCGCGGACGGCACGCCGCTCGGGGATCATGCTCGGCGCCGTCACGCTCGCCCAGGGCCTGATCGGCTACGTGCAGTACTTCACCGGGCTCCCCGCGTTGCTCGTCGGGCTGCACATGCTCGGGGCCGGGCTGCTCACGGCCGCGCTGACGTGGTTCCTGCTGACCCTGCGCTCCCGCGGCCAGTTGCCCTCTGACGACGCGGCCCCGGCGCCCGTCGAGGCGTCGAGCGCAGTCTGAGGCGCGACGGGCGTCACAGCCCGCACGACGAAGGCCGGCCCCGGGCGGGGGCCGGCCTTCGTCGTGCGGGCAGAGGTGTCGACGGGTCAGCCTGCGACGGCCGCCTCGTCGGCGGGGCGCAGGGTGGACCAGCCACGATCCCGAGCGGCTGCCGCCGCGAGCACGCCGAGCACGGCCGTGGGGCTGTGCAGCCGGCCCCCGAGCACCGCTGCCACCGCCTCGTCGAGCGGGACCCACACCGGAACCATGTCGGCCTCCTCGTCCTCACGGACGAAGCGCTCGTCGTCCGGCACCGGTGACAGGTCGCGCGCCAGGAAGATGACGATCCGCTCGTCGGAGCCGCCGGGCGAGGAGAAGTAGTCCACCAGCAGGCTCCAGGAGCCGGCGCGCAGGTCCGCCTCCTCGCCGAGCTCGCGCGCCGCGGCGGTGGCCAAGGGCTCCCCCGGCACGTCGAGCAGGCCCGCGGGCGGCTCCCAGAGCTCGGTGCGGACCGGGTGCCGGTACTGCGAGAGCAGCAGCACCCGGTCGTGCTCGTCGAGGGCGATGACGGCGACCGCGCCGGGGTGCGCCACGTACTCGCGGAGCACCTGCGTCGCGCCGAGGTCGACCACGTCGCCCACGACATCCCACACCTTGCCGGCGTGGATCTGCGTGTGCTCGGTGACGGGCCGCGGCGCGTGCAGGTCGGTCAGCCCGGCCGGGGCGGCCACCCCGTCGACGCCGTCGACGCCGCCCCGGGCAGGGCTGTCCGCCACGTCAGTCCTCGTCCGTGCCGCGACGCTGGAGCGCGGCGCCGACCAGGCCCGCGAACAGCGGGTGCGCCCGGTTGGGCCGCGACTTGAACTCGGGGTGCGCCTGCGTCGAGACGTAGTACGGGTGCACGTCCCGGGGCAGCTCGACGAACTCGACGAGCGACGCGTCCGGGGAGGCCCCAGAGACGACCAGGCCGGCAGCCTCGAGCTTGTCGCGGTAGGCGTTGTTGACCTCGTAGCGGTGCCGGTGGCGCTCGGAGACCTTGGTGGTCCCGTACGCCTCGGCCACGACCGAGCCCTCCTTGAGCACCGCGTCGTACGCCCCGAGGCGCATGGTGCCGCCCAGGTCGCCGGCGCCGTCCACGATCGAGAGCTGCTCGGCCATCGTCGCCACGACCGGGTCCGCGGGGTTCGTGTCGAACTCGGAGGACGACGCCTCCGGGAGGCCCAGCACGTTGCGGGCGTACTCGATGACCATGCACTGCAGGCCGAGGCAGATGCCGAGCGTCGGCACCTGCTGCTCGCGGGCCCAGCGCAGCGCGCCGAGCTTGCCCTCGATGCCGCGCACCCCGAACCCTCCGGGGACGAGCACGGCGTCCACGCCCTCGAGCGCCAGGGCGGCGTCCTCCGGCGTCTGGCAGTCGTCCGACGTGACCCACCGGATGACCACCCGGGTGTCGTGGTGGAACCCACCGGCGCGCAGCGCCTCCGTCACCGACAGGTACGCGTCGGGGAGGTCGATGTACTTGCCGACGAGCGCGACCTCGACCTGGTGGGCCGGGGCGTGCACGCGCTGCAGCAGGGCGTCCCAGCTGCCCCAGTCGACGTCGCGGAACGGCAGGCCGAGCCGCTGCACCACGTAGGCGTCAAGCCCTTCCGAGTGCAGCACCTTGGGGATGTCGTAGATGCTCGGCGCGTCCTTGCACGTGACGACCGCCTCGACGTCGACGTCGCAGAACAGCGCGATCTTGCGCTTCGTCGACTCGGGGATGTCCCGGTCGGAGCGGCACACGATCGCGTCGGGCTGGATGCCGATCGACCGCAGGGCGGCCACGGAGTGCTGCGTCGGCTTGGTCTTGAGCTCGCCGCTGGGGCCGATGTACGGCACCAGGGAGACGTGCAGGAAGAAGACGTTGTCGCGCCCGAGGTCGTGCCGGACCTGCCGGGCCGCCTCGAGGAAGGGCTGCGACTCGATGTCGCCGACGGTGCCGCCGATCTCCGTGATGATCACGTCCGGCGGAGTCCCGACAGCGGGGTCGGCCTGCGCCCGCATGCGGGTCTTGATCTCGTCGGTGATGTGCGGGATGACCTGCACGGTGTCGCCGAGGTACTCGCCGCGTCGCTCCTTGGCGATCACCTGCGAGTACACCTGGCCGGTGGTCACGTTCGAGGAGCCGACCAGGTCGACGTCCAGGAAGCGCTCGTAGTGCCCCACGTCCAGGTCGGTCTCGGCGCCATCCTCGGTGACGAAGACCTCACCGTGCTGGAACGGGTTCATCGTGCCGGGGTCGACGTTCAGGTACGGGTCGAGCTTCTGCATCGTGACCCGCATGCCCCGGGAACGCAGCAAGCGCCCCAGACTGCTGGCCGTCAAGCCCTTGCCGAGAGAGGAGGCGACGCCTCCGGTGACGAAGATGTGCCGGGTCGTGTTGTCCGACCGCCCGGAGAGTCGATCTGCGCGCTCTGCCACGGGCTTCCACTCTACCCGAGAGATCCGCAGCGGTGGCCCCCAGGGAAGGTGAGTCGCAGCACTCTCCTGCCGATCCCGCGCGGGCCTTCGGCCGGACGTGCCCCGCCGCGGAGTGCGGAGGCGGTCAGCTCGACCGCTGCGGGGCGGCGCCGTAGACGTCGTGCAGCTGCTCGACGACGTCCGCCACGCGCGGCAGCGTCGCGGCCCGCGCGCGGGAAGCCGCAGCGAGGGCGGCACGCCGCGACGGGTCCGCGAGCAGCCCCGCCACGGCACTCGCCAGCGCGGCCGCGTCGCCCACCGGCGTCAGCACAGCGGCGTCGCCGGTCACCTCGCGGGTGCCGCCGGCGTCGGTCGCCACCACGGGCGCGCCCAGCTGGAGGGCCTCCTGCACGGCGATCGGCTGCCCCTCCCACACCGCGGTGCTCACCACCACGTCCGCGGCGGCGAGCAGGTCGGCGACGTCCTCCCTGCGCCCGAGCAGCCGCACGGGCAGGTCCTCCTCCTCGATCCGAGACCGCAGCTCGCCGTCGAGAGGGCCGTCTCCGGCGAGGGCCCACACGAGGCCGTCCAGGGCATCGACGGAGCGGAGCAGGGACGCCGCGTCCGCCAGCAGGCCCAAGCCCTTCTGCGGCGCCAGGCGGGCGACGCTCACGACCAGCGGGGCGCCTGGCCCCACGCCGAGCTCAGCGCGCACGGCCGCTGTCCCCCGACCGGGCTCCGGCAGCGGGGGCGCGGGCACCAAGGCCCGTCGCGCGTGCTGTGCCCCGCGCACCCTGGCGCGGGCCACGAGGTCTCCGGAGACGCCGAGGACCTCGTCGGCGCCGCGCGCCACGACCAGCTCCAGCACCGTGGACACCGCCTGGATGGCGCGTCCCCCGACGGGCAGGTTGTGCAACGTCACGACCACCCGTGGCCGCCCACGGGGCGGCAGGGACCGTGCCGCGAGCACCGCGAGCGCCCCGGCGCGCAGTCCGTGGGCGTGCACCACGTCGGCGCCCTGAGACAGGGCGCGCAGCCGCCGCACCGCGGCGGCGTCGGCGGGCCGTGGACGATCGGCGATCGGCGTGGCGTGGAAGACGGCCGCCCCGCCCGACGGCGCCACGACTTCCCGGAGCTCGGGCGGGCCGGCCACGTGCACGGTCATCCGTCCGGGGTCCTCGCCCAGGGCGCGAGTGATCTGGGCGACGTGCCGGGACACCCCGCCGGCGCTGGAGCCGAGCACCTGCAACACCCTCATGGCGCCTCCCCCTGGTGGTCGCGGACACTGAGGGGCGTCGCGCCGCGATCGAGGCCGAGGACCCCCCGCAGCGTGCCGCGGTCGAGCCCGGCGACGGCGACCGTCACCAGCACGATCGCGAGCGCCCCGCCGCCGGCGCCGGCTCCCAGCGCGGACGCCCATCCGCTGTCGAAGATCGCGAGCGCCTGGTCGGTGGTCCACCGGCCGGCGGCGGCGCCCACGAGCACGCCCCCGGTGAGGACCACCAGGGTGCGCGGAGCGCCCTGCAGCGCGCCGGCGCCCGCGACCTTCCGCAACGCGGCGAGCAGCGCGACCGCGGCGACGAGCATGCCCGCCGTGTTCGCCGCGCCCAGGGCGACGAGCATCCGCGGGCCGTCATGCGGCGGCGCCCAGAGCCATGCCAGGAGCGCGGCCGTGACCGCCACGGCGCTCCACCCCCATACCGCGGCGACGACGGCGGCGCGCCCGTGCTCGAGGGCGTACAGCGCGCGGGCGACGTGGAAGAGGAGGGCGAACCCGACCAGGCCCGGCGCCATCCAGGTCAGCGCGGGGCCCATCGCCAGCACCAGCTCGGACTCCTCCGGATGGACGATGGACGCGAACAGCTCGGCGACCGCCGGCGCCGCGGCGACCAGGGCGGCGACGCCCACACCGGCCGCCACCAGCACCGCCCGAGTGGTCAGGGCCGCCATCTCGGCGAAGCCCCGCCGTGCGGGCCGCGCCGCGCGCTCCGCGAGCCGCGGGAACGTGCTGGTCGCCAGGGGCACGGCGAGGACCGCGTACGGGAGCAGGTAGACCGCCTGGGCGTACAGGAAGACGCTCCAGACCCGGCCGCCCGCGAGCAGCAGCATCGCCACCACCGACGCCTGCTGGGCGAGCAGCGCGCCGATGCCGGCGAACGCCAGGCTCCGCACCCGTGCCGCCACCCCGGGCGGGAAGCTCAGGGTCGGCCGGAAGCGCACACCCGAGCGCAGCACCGGGATGAGCAGGGGCAGGCTCATGGCGGCGACACCCGCCGTGGTGCCCCACGCCAGCCAGGCGAGGGCGCCAGGGGGCAGCGCCGACGCGTCATTGACCTGCCCGTCCGCGAGCTGCCCGTAGACGGCGTAGGCCACGATCACGACGGCCGTCGACAGCGCCGGGGCGAGCGCCGGCCAGAAGAACCGCCGCTGCGCCTGGAGCAGGCCGGACAACACCACTCCCAGGCCGTATAACGGGATCTGCGCCGCGAACACCAGGATGAAGTAGCGGATCAGCTCGGGCTGGACTGGGTCGTCGGTGAGGCCGGCGAACAGCCGGGCGAGCGGGCCTGCAGCCAGCGCCAGGGCGCCCGCCAGGGGCACGAGCACCAGCAGGGTCCAGCCGAGCAGCGCGGACGCCGTCCTGTTGACCTCCGCCCGGTCGCCGCGCCGCAACGGCGCGGTGACCACGGGGATCAGCGCTCCGGCCAGCGCTCCACCAGCGGCCACCTCGAACAGGACGTTCGGCAATGTGTTCGCCGTGTTGTACGCCCCGCCGATCAGGCCGGGGCCCACCGCTCCCGCCTGGACGAACCAGCGTCCGAACCCCAGCAGGCGGCTGAGCACCGTGATGGCGGCGATCATCGCCGCCGCGCTGGCGAGGCCGCCGAGCGCCCGCCTGGTCGACATGCTCACGCGCCGCGGCTCTCGTCTCCAGCGCGGGCGACGGGAGCGGCTGGCGCCATGGGGCGCCGGCCCCAGCCGTCGAGCTCGCGCAGCACCGGTGTGCGGGCGATGACCTGGGTGAAGCTGACGCGCTCGCTCGCCACGGTGAGCCCCACGGCGCCCGCGAGCAGGGCGAGCCGCACGGGCCGGGGCGCGTCGAGCACCACCGCGGCGCCCAGCATCGCGCCGAGCGCGTTCGCTCCCCCGTCGCCCAGCATGTCGCGCTCGGCCAGGTCCGCCTCGATCCCTGCCGACGCGGCGCCCACCACCGCGGCTGCCGCGCCCGACCCGGCGCCTCCGGCGAGCGCCATCGGCGCCGCGGCGAGGCCGACGGCCTTCAACGCGCGTCCGGGGCGCAGGTCCAGCAGGTTGACGAGGTTCGCGGTGGCCGCGATGAGCGCCCCCGAGGCCGCCACGTCGGCGGCCCACGCCACTGGCGCCCGGCGCGAGCCGTCGGCGCCGCGCCCCGGGGTGGCGACCGCTGCCGCGACCAGTGCGCCGGCTCCGATGCCCAGCACCTTGAGCGCGCCAGTGGTCAGCCGGCCCTCGCGCAGCGCGCCGAGGTGGCCGCGCAGCCCTTTCGCACGCGTCTCCTGGTCTTCCGCCAGGTCGTCCACAAGGCCGAACGTCGCGCCCGCCAGGGTCGCCACGCTCGACGCGACCGCTGCACGCGGCGTCGGGGCGCCGAGGGCTCCGCCGACGATTAGTCCCGCCGCGGCGGCGGGACCCGAGAGCAGGCTCACCGGCTCGCCGCGGTGGTTCATCCGGGTCCACCGGCGGGAGCCGCCGGGCGGGTCCTCGTCGAGGGCGCCCCGGACCGCGAGCGTGACGCTCGACGCCGCGAGCCCGGCGACGACCCTCTGCCCCAGGCCCACCGTCATCCCGCGGCCCCGTTCGCGGCGCCATCAGGGTCGGCCACGCCGTCTGCGGCCGGGGGGACCGGTGTGCGGTCGACGGGCGGAAGGGCCACCCGCGTCGGCACGATCGTCTCGCCCTCAGCGAATCCGTAATGGCCGTTGACGCCACCGATCCGCGCGTTCAGCGCGAGCGGCACGCTCACCTGTCCGGCAATCAGGTCGGCGCCCGCGACGGTGGTGATCTTCCCGGAGAGCGCGTCATCGGCGATCACCCGGCCGGCGAGGGTCGTGCTGGACGACCCGGAGTCTGCCAGGACAGCGCCCTCCGAGCCGTCCTGCGCGGCGGTCACGACGGCGAGCTGCGCCGTGACGATGGCAGCGGCTGCGTCCTCGTCGACGTCCTCGTCCTTGTCCTCGGGCGCCCGCGGGGTGAGGACGACGATCGCATCCGCCGGGGCGCTCACCGATTCCGCGCCGGTCACGAGCGGCTTGTCGCCGACGCTCAGCAGCTGGAGCAGCACCGACGCGGGCTCGGAGAACTGGTCCGGCGCCTGGGGGTCCGCGCCCGTGAGGGCCTGCACGAGTGCCGTCGCCAGTTCGACGTCGGTGCCGGTGTTGTCGGCCGGCGCCGGGTCCAGGTACTCCACGAGAGTGCCGACCAGCGCCTGGCGGAAGCTCCGCAGCCCGGGGTCCGTCCAGGTCTCGGCCAGGGTGACCACGCCGCTGACCTGCGCGCCGGACGCGGTGAGCTGCGCCTCGATCTCGTCGACCTCGCCCTCGGTCACCTCGCCGAGCGCCACGACCGCCACGCGGCGGTCGGCCAACGCGCCGGCGAGCAGCTGCGGCGCGGCCGACTCGATGTAGTCGGTGGCGTCCTGCAGGTTCGCGGAGGCGACGTCGGCCTCCGTCCGAAGCGACTCCTTCTCCGCGCGCAGCGCCTGCACCTGGCCGGTGAGGGTGTCGCCGATGGTCTCCTTGAGCGGCCCGGCGCCCAGAGCGATCCCGACCGCGAGGGCCAGGAACACCGAGATGAGCGAGACGATGTGGTAGCGGAAGTCGATCACGATGTGGTCTCTCGGTCAGGTGCGGGCGTGGGCCGGGGCGTCTGGGGCGCGGTCATGGCGTGGAGCCGAAGATCGAGCGGGTCCACGAGAACAGGTCGTCGAACCGCGCGCCGGTGAGGCCGAGCAGCGTCTGCCCCGCCTCGGTGGACGCGAGCGCGACGCCGAGCGCGAGCAGCCCGGCCATGACGAGCAGCAGCAGCTGCACGTTGGAGATGCGCTGACGGTACAGCCGCGACACCCCCTTGGCGTCGACGAGCTTGCTGCCCACGCGCAAGCGCGTCAGGAACGTGGAGGCCATGCCCGAGCGGCCCTTGTCCAAGAACTCGACGAGCGTGGCGTGCGTGCCGACGGCGACGATGAGCTCCGCGCCCTTGTCGTCGGCCAGCAGCATCGCCACGTCCTCGCTGGTGCCGGTCGCGGGGAAGACGACGTGCTGCACGCCGAGCTGCTCGACCCGTGCGAGACCGGGCGCGCGGCCGTCGCGGTAGGCGTGCACCACGACCTCCGCGCCGCACCGCAGGGCGCGGTCGGAGACGGAGTCCATGTCGCCGACGATGAGGTCGGGGGTCCACCCGGCCTCGAGGATGGCGTCCGCGCCGCCGTCCACGCCGATGAGCACCGGCCGGTACTCGCGGATGTACGGCCGCAGCGTGACGAGGTCTTCCTTGTAGTGGTAGCCGCGCACGACGATCAGCACCTGCCGCCCGTCGATGACGGTGGACACGTCCGGCACCCCGACGCCGTCGAGCAGCAGCTCGCGCTCCCGCCGGAGGTAGTCCATCGTGTTGGCGGCGAAGGACTCGAGCTGGACGGACAGCCCTTCCCGCGCCTCCGCCATCGCCGCGGCGACGGTCTCGTCGGTCTGCTCGACGCCTTCGGCGACCAGCGTGGCGCCGTCGTGCACCGCGCCGTCGACCACGCGCAGCGTGCGGCCGTCGGGGATCGTCATGATGTCGGGCCCGAGGTCGTCGATCAGCGGGATGCCCGCCTCCACGAGGATCTCCGGGCCGAGGTTCGGGTATCTGCCCGACGTCGACCGGGCGGCGTTGAGGACAGCGGCCGGCTGGCACGCGACGAGCGCCTCGGCGGACACGCGGTCGATGTCCAGGTGGTCGATGACCGCGATGTCACCGGGACGCAGACGCTTGGTCAGCGCCTTCGTCCTCGGGTCGACACGGGCGGGGCCGGCGACTCCGGGCTCGTCGGGCAGGGGGGCGCGCTTGCGCAGCGAGACTCTCATCGGGGTTCATCGTCCCATGCCGGAGAGGCTCAGGAGCTCGGCTGCGTGCGTGCGTGCCGCATCGGAGTCCTGGTGGCCTGACAGCATCCTGGCGAGCTCGCGCACGCGCTCGTCTCCCGTGACGTCCCGCACATCGGACTCGGTCACCACATCGGCGCCTTCTCCGGTCGACTTCGTCACCACGAGGTGCTGATCGGCGAACGCCGCGACCTGCGCGAGGTGCGTCACGACGAGCACCTGGCCCCCGCGGGCCAGCGCCGCCAAGCGGCGGCCCACCTCGACCGCGGCCTTGCCTCCCACACCGGCGTCGACCTCGTCGAAGACGAACGTCGCCGGCCGGTGGGCGCCCGAGCCGGGCGAGGTGGCCAGGGCCACCTCGATCGCGAGCATGACGCGTGACAGCTCGCCGCCGGACGCCCCCTTGCCGAGCGGACGCGCCGGGGCCCCCGCGTGCGGGACGAGGAGCATCTCGACGACGTCGGCGCCGTGCGGGCCTGGCTCGTCGGCGGGCTCGACCCGGACGCGCAGTTGCGCGCCGCCCATGGCGAGGCCCGCCAGCTCCGTGGTGACCGCCTCGGCGAGGGACGACGCGGCCCGCAGCCGTCCGTCGGTGATCGACTTCCCCAGCGTCTCCAGGGTCGCGGTGAGCTCCTCCGCCTGGGCGGCGAGCGCGGCCAGGCGCCCGTCGCCGTCGTCCAGGTCGAGGAGGCGTCGCCCGGCGGCGTCCGCCCAAGCGAGCACCTCGGCGACGTCGGCCCCGTAGCTGCGGGTCAAGGAGGCCAGCTCGGCCCTCCGGCGCTGGGCCTGGTCGAGCCGCGCGGGGTCGGCCTGGAGGTCCTCGAGGTACGACGCCAGGTCGGTGGCGGCGTCGGTCAGCAGGTATCCCGCCTCGGCGACCCGGGTCGCGAGGGCGGCGAGCGTCGGGTCGTGCTCGCCGGCCAGCTCGAGGGCCCGGCGGGCATGCTCGACGAGGGCGGCTGCCGCCTGCTCCTCGCCGACCCCTGTGCCGTCCTCCCCGACCAGGACGGTGTGGGCTCCAGCAGCCGCCGCGCGGAGGTCCTCCGCGTGCGCCAGCCGGTCGATCTCGGCGCCGAGGGCCACGTCCTCGCCCGGTTGCGGGGCGATCCGCTCGACCTCGCCGAGCCCCAGGCGCAGCAGCTCGGCCTCGCGCGCCCGTTCCTGCCCGCGCTCGGTCAGCTCGTGCAACTCGGCGACGACGGCCTGGCGCCGGGACCAGCTCTCCCGGTAGGCGGACAGCACTTCCTCGTGCTCGGGGCCCGCGTAGGCGTCCAGGGCCTGGCGCTGGCGTGCCGGAGACCGGAGACGGGCCTGGTCCGCCTGCCCGTGAACGGTCACGAGCTCGTCGGCGATCTCCGCGAGGACTCCTTGCGGCACCGACCGCCCGCCCAGGAACGCGCGAGACCGTCCCGTCGAGCCGGGCGTCGTCGCGGCGACGGTGCGGACCAGCACGAGGGACCCGTCGTCGTCGAGCTCGGCGCCGGCCTCGAGCGCGCGGGCCAGCACCCGGGAGTCGGAGGGCAGCAGGACCCGTCCCTCCACCGCGGCCGAGGCGCCCCCGGTGCGCACGGTCGCCGGGTCGGCCTTGCCGCCGAGCAGCAGGTTGAGGCCGGTGAGCACCATCGTCTTGCCGGCGCCGGTCTCGCCTGTCAGGACGGTGAGCCCGGGCCGCAGCGGGACGTGCGCCCGGCCGATCACCCCGAGGTCCTGGATCCGGATCTCTTCCAGCATGGCTATCCCTCCCGTCCGATCGAGGTGCCGTACGGCCGGGGGGCCTCGGGGCCTCCGCGCCATCCCTCGACGGGCAGGCCGAACTTGCTGACCAGCCGATCGGTGAACGGCGCGGGGGTCAACCGGGCCAGCCGGACCGGTATCGGGCTCTTCCGGACCTCGACGCGCGAGCCCACCGGCACGTCGATCCGACGACGCCCGTCGCAGCTGAGGATCGCGCTGGCGGGCGATCGGTTGATCAGCTCGACGGCGAGGACGCTCGATGGCCCCACCACGAGCGGCCGCGCGAAGAGGGCATGCGCCGAGAGCGGCACGAGGATCATCCCGTCGACGTCCGGCCACACCACGGGCCCGCCGGCAGAGAACGCGTGCGCGGTCGACCCGGTCGACGTCGACATCACCACCCCGTCGCAGCCGAACGACGACAGCGGCCGTCCATCGACCTCGACGACGACCTCGATCATCCGGGCGGGGTCGCTCTTCTCCAGCGCGGCCTCGTTGAGCGCCCAGCCGCGGGCGATCTCGTCCCCGCCCGGCAGGTGCACTTCCACGTCGAGCGTCCCGCGCTCCTCGACCTCGTACGCGCCGTCGGCGAGCCGACGCACCGCCTCGGCGATGTTCTCCCGCTCGCTCTCCGCGAGGAACCCGACATGGCCCAGGTTGACGCCGAGCAACGGCAGGCCCGAACCCCGGGTGAGCTCCGCCGCTCGCAGGATGGTGCCGTCGCCGCCCAGCACGATGGCCATCTCGATGTCCCCGAGCGGCACGGGCACGCTGTCGTCGAGTGCCAGCACCGGCGTCATGCCGACGGCCTCCAGCGCGCGCAGGGTCTCCTGCGTGGCGGCGACCGCCTCCTCCCGGCCGCTATGGGTCACGACAAGCGCACGACGCCTCATGCCTCTTCACCTCCGGGCGCAGGGGCGCGGACCGCGGCCTCCACCTGCTCGACGAGCTCCATGTCCGAGAGGGGGGTCCCCGAACGGCGCAACCACAAGAAGTACTCCACGTTGCCACTCGGCCCCGGCAGAGGGCTGCGGACCACGCCGGCGACGTCCAACCCGAGGCGCACAGCGCTGCGCGCCACGCCCAGCACCGCCTCGGCTCGCAGCACCGGCGACCGCACCACCCCGCCGGAGCCCAGGCGCTCACGGCCCACCTCGAACTGCGGCTTGACCATGACGACGAGGTCGGCGTCGGGCCGCGCCACCGCCACCAGGGCGGGGAGCACGAGCGTCAACGAGATGAAGGACAGGTCGGCGACGACGAGCTCGGGCGCCGGATCGACGTCGCCGGGCTCCAAGCCCCGCACGTTCACACCCTCGCGGACCTCCACCCGCGGATCCTCCCGCAGGGCCTGCACGAGCTGATCGTGTCCGACGTCCACCGCCACGACGTGCGCGGCGCCCCGTCGCAGCAGCACGTCGGTGAAGCCTCCCGTGCTGGCCCCGGCGTCGAGGCATAGCCGCCCCTCGACGCGCAGCCCTTCGTCGGCCCACGCGTCGAGGGCGCCCACCAGCTTGTGGGCAGCGCGCGACGCCCACGCAGGCTCAGCGTCCGTGGCATCGACGTCGACCCGCTGGCCGTCCCGGACGGAGGTGGCGCTGCGACGCGCCACCGCGCCGTCGACGAGCACACGGCCGGCGGCGATCAGCTCGGCCGCGTGACGACGCGACCGAGCCACACCGCGCCGCACGAGCTCGCTGTCCAGTCGAGAGCCCATGAGCCGTCAGCCCTCAGTGTCCGCGAGCCGCGCCTGCAGACCCGTGTGGACGGCCTCGAACGCCGTGACGTGCGTGGAGAGCGGCTGGGCCGCCAGGCCCGCCAGCCCAGCCAGCACCGCGTCGACCTGCGGGTCGCCCGTGGCGCCCGCGCCCTCGTGGTCAGTGCTGGGCGCCACGCCGTCGCGCGCCTCGTCCACGTCACTCACCGATGTCACTCCCCGTCGTCGGTCCCACTGGGTGGGGCTGGGTGGCGGCGCCGGTGTCCGGACGCCGCCACGGCACGCCCACGCTACCGGGCGCCTGCCACAGAGCCGACGTCATGCACATCCAGGTCGGGGACGGATCCGGCGTCGAGCTCCCCGCCCGCGTCGACCGTCGACCACGCCGCCGCGCACGCCGCGCGCACCAGGTCCACCCCGTCCTCCGTGCCGCTCGCACCGCCCGTCGAGCGGTGCAGCTCGAGCCGTCCGTCACGCACTCGGGCGGCGGTGGACCGGCACTCCCACCAGCCCTCCGCGCCGAGCACCGGCTCCGGGTGGGGAGTCAGCAGCGAGAGCAGGTCGGCGCCGATGTACGAGGGCCGCTCCCCCGGCGTGGCCAGCACGTCGTCCCGCGCCGTGCTGACTCCCGTGAGCACGTGCAGGCCCGGGTAGTCGGCCGCGCGGGCGCCGCCCAGATCGGTGTCCAGCCGGTCGCCGATGACGAGCGGGGCCTGGGCGCCCGCTCGCTCGACGGCCAGCTGGTACATGGTGGGAGACGGCTTGCCGGCGCTCGCCGGCTCGACGCCGGTCGCCGACCGCACCGCGCCGACGAGCGCGCCGTTGCCGGGGGCGAACCCCCGCGCGGTGGGCAGGCTCAGGTCGAGGTTGCTCGCCACGTGCCACGCGCCCCGCTGCACCGCGTACGCGGCCTCGGCGAGCTGCGCCCATCCGAGCTCGGGCGCGAAGCCCTGGGCGACGGCATCGGGCTCGTCGTCAGCCGACGTCACCACGGTGAAGCCGGCGGCGCGCACCGCGGTGACGAGGCCGGCGCCACCGACCACCAGCACCTTGGCGCCACGCGGCAGGCGGGTGGTGAGGACCACCGCGGCGGCCTGTGCGGCCGTCATCACCTCGTCCGGGCTCGCGGGTATGCCCAGCCCGGACAGCTGGCCGGCCACCGACTCGGGCTCGCGCGAGGCGTTGTTGGTCACGAACACCAATCGCTGCCCGATCGCGCGCGCCCCGGCGAGCCCCTCCGCGGCGCCCGGGATCGGCTCGTGGCCTCGGTAGGCCACGCCGTCGAGGTCGACGAGGGCGAGGTCGTACCGCTCAGCCAGCGGGACGTCGCATCCCAGCAGGCCGCCCCTCATGCCTGGTCCCCCTGCTGCTCCTCGTCCACCGACCCATCGACGGCGTCCACGGGGGCGTCGGCCACAGCGGCCGGCTCTGCCGAGTCGCCGTCATCGTCGGACGAGTCGCCTCCTGCCTCGGTGGGCGCATCGGCAGCGCCTGCCTCGTCGCCGACCGAAGCGTCGGCCGTGCCCGCCTCGTCGTCCTCGACCAGGTCGTAGACGACGACGTCGTCCTCGTCATCGGCGAGGTCTCCGGACGCCTCCGCGAGCTGCCGCTGCGAGAACGGGGCGAGCTCCGCCTCGGCTTCGGAGGGCTTGCCTGCCGCTGTGAGCGCGGCGGCGCGGGCCTGGGCGACGCGCGCTGCGAGCACTCCCGTGAGCGCGCGGATCTCCGGGGTCGCCAGGACGGCGACTGCGGCCTCCGGCTCCCCGAGGTCCAGCCGGGCGCCGCTGACGACGATCGCCAGCTCGACCCGGGCGCTGGGCTCGAGCCCTTCGGCCTCCGGGCTCGCCGCCAGCGCGAGAGCGCGCTCAGGGCGCCCGAGCCCGCGTTCGCAGTCCGCCATGATGGCGAGGTGCTCGGAGGAGCCGTTCAGTCGGCGCACGGTGCGCAGCTCGCGCAGCGCCTCGGCGAACCGCCCTGTCCGGTAGGCCGCCAGGCCGGCGGCCTCCCTGACCACGTCCACGCGCCCAGCGCGGCGGACCGCGGCCTGGGCGTGCTCGTAGGAGAGCTCGGGCTGCTCATCGAGAAGGCGCCCGGCCATCACGAGGTGCAGGCCGACGTTCTCGGCGTTCTCCTTGCTCAGCGTCCGCAGCCGCGCGCGCACCGAGCGGTCCAGGTCGGAGAACTGGATGTCATCGGGCAGCTCGGGAGCCACCTCGCGCACCGTCTGCGGCGGACGCGACGACCGTGTGTCGTCGCGTGACGGCCGCTCGGACCACTGGGGCCGGTCGGTGTGGTCTCCACCGGGACGCGAGGTGCGCTCGCCGTCCCGTGGGGGTCGGCCGGCGTCACGTGCGGGACGACGGTCGTCGCGGGCGGGCCGGCGGTCGTCAGCGCGCGGCCGGTCCTCGCGACGGGCGTAGGAGCTCTCCCGTCCGGCGAACCGGTCCTCGGAGGCCGGGCGACGGTCGTCCGTGCGGGGACGATCGTCACGAGCCGGCCGGCGGTCGTCGGCGCGGGGGCGCCGGTCGTCCGTGCGAGGACGGTCGCCGAAGCGTGCCGGACGCGACTCGTCACGCGGCGGGCGGGAGTCCCGCGGGGTGAAGTCGCCGCGCTCGGGGCGATCGCCCCGCGGAGGGCGGCGGTCGTCCGAGCCGGGACGGAAGGCTCCGCTCGGCCGCTGTCCCTCGTGGCGAGGGGCCGCGCTGGACGGACGGAAGCCGCTTCCGCCACGGTCGGGGCGGGCCGACCTGTCGTCACGGCGCTCTTCGCGCGCGGGGAACCGGTCGTCGCGAGCGGGCCGGCGGTCATCGGACCACGCCGGTCGCCCCTGGTCCCGGAAGCCCTCACGGGCGGGGCGGGCGTCGCGCGACGGGTACCGGTCATCACGTGCAGGACGCGCGTCGCGTGACGGGTACCGGTCATCACGTGCGGGACGGCGGTCGTCGTCCCGAGCGGGCCGACGGTCGTCCGAGCCACCGCGGAAGCTGGTGGGGCGCTGACCCTCGTACCGGGGGCGCTCGCCTTCGAACCGAGGGCGCTGGCCCTCGTGCCTGGGCGCGCCGCCGGACGGACGGAACCCGCCAGCGCTGCGCTCGGGACGGCCGGCGCCGGGCGCCCGGTCGTCACGCGAGGGACGACGGTCGCCCGCGTCCGGGCGGGATCCGCCGGAGCGCTGCCACGGCGCGTCACCGGAGGGACGGTACGGACGGTCGCCGCGCGGGGGGCGCCCGTCGGACGGTCGGCCTCCACCGAAGCCGGAGCCCCCGGTGGGACGCGACGTGCGGTTGTCGCGGTCGAAGGACGGGCGTCCCTCGCCGCGCGAGTCGCTGCGCTCATTGCGCTGCTGGTACGGGCGGTCGCCTGCTCCGCGCCGGTCGTCGCGGAACGGGCGCGCGGACGAGTCGGGGCGCTGGCCGTCGCGTCGAGGCGCGCCACTGCTCGGACGAGCGGACCGGTCGTCGCGTGAGGAGCGCTGAGCGGAGCCGTCGCGCGGATTCGAGCGCCACTCGCCGCCGAGCGGCGGGCGGGAAGCCCTGGTCTCCCGGCCTGCGTCCCAGCTGTCACGAGCCCGGCTGGCGCCGCGGTCGTCGCGCTCGGGACGCTGCGCGCGCGCGTCGGGGCGGTCGGTGCCTCTCGCACCACCCCATGACGACGCGCCACGCGCTGAGCGTGGCTGCTGGCCGGCGACACGCGGCGGCCGGCCATCTCCTGTGGCGCGTCCCCGGTCACGGGCGCCGCCCGTGCTGCCTGCGTTCGTACGCGGCGTCCTGGGCGGACGTGCTCCGTCGTCACTGTTCATGTGTGTGAGTTCCCCTCATCGTGCTGCAACCACCATGATCTCATCCCTGCCGGGGAGTCCGGTCCGATCCGGGCCCGCAACGGGGTCGAGCACGTCACCTCGAGGCAGGTCGAATGGCTGGACGGCCGGCCGATGGCGGCAGGCGGCTGCATCGCACAGCCGTCCTGGCCAATTCGATGGCCTGGAAAACAGAAAGAGCCATCCCCATAGGGGATGGCTCTTTCTGAATGATGTTCCGGCGGCGACCTACTCTCCCACACCCTGGCGAGTGCAGTACCATCGGCGCTGAAGGGCTTAGCTTCCGGGTTCGGAATGGGACCGGGCGTTTCCCCTTCGCTATGACCGCCGTAACTCTATGGAGATATGAATCTCGGGATGATTCCCGTTCGTATCTCGGGAACCGCACAGTGGACGCGTAGCAATGTAGTGTGGTGAAGTCATCGGCTTATTAGTACCGGTCAGCTCCAGCAGTCTTTCGTCCTGCCTTCCACATCCGGCCTATCTACCCAGTGGTCTAGCTGGGAGCCTCTCGGGGCACTAGTCCCCATGGAAACCTCATCTTGAAGCAGGCTTCCCGCTTAGATGCTTTCAGCGGTTATCCCTTCCGAACGTAGCCAACCAGCCGTGCTCCTGGCGGAACAACTGGCACACCAGAGGTTCGTCCGTCCCGGTCCTCTCGTACTAGGGACAGCCCTTCTCAAGTTTCCTGCGCGCGCAGCGGATAGGGACCGAACTGTCTCACGACGTTCTAAACCCAGCTCGCGTACCGCTTTAATGGGCGAACAGCCCAACCCTTGGGACCTACTCCAGCCCCAGGATGCGACGAGCCGACATCGAGGTGCCAAACCATGCCGTCGATATGGACTCTTGGGCAAGATCAGCCTGTTATCCCCGGGGTACCTTTTATCCGTTGAGCGACGGCGCTTCCACAAGCCACCGCCGGATCACTAGTTCCGACTTTCGTCCCTGCTCGACCTGTCAGTCTCACAGTCAAGCTCCCTTGTGCACTTGCACTCGACACCTGATTGCCAACCAGGCTGAGGGAACCTTTGAGCGCCTCCGTTACATTTTAGGAGGCAACCGCCCCAGTTAAACTACCCACCAGGCACTGTCCCTGGTCCGGATGACGGACCGAGGTTAGATATCCAGAGCGACCAGAGTGGTATTTCAACGTTGACTCCACCGACACTGGCGTGCCGGCTTCACAGTCTCCCACCTATCCTACACAAGCCGCACCGAACACCAATACCAAGCTATAGTAAAGGTCCCGGGGTCTTTCCGTCCTGCTGCGCGTAACGAGCATCTTTACTCGTAGTGCAATTTCGCCGAGTTCGCGGTTGAGACAGCGGGAAAGTCGTTACGCCATTCGTGCAGGTCGGAACTTACCCGACAAGGAATTTCGCTACCTTAGGATGGTTATAGTTACCACCGCCGTTTACTGGGGCTTAAATTCTGAGCTTCGCCTTGCGGCTGACCCGTCCTCTTAACCTTCCAGCACCGGGCAGGCGTCAGTCCGTATACATCGTCTTGCGACTTCGCACGGACCTGTGTTTTTAGTAAACAGTCGCTTTCCCCTGGTCTCTGCGGCCGTCCACGCTCCCCCAGCAAGTGGGATCACGCTTCGGGCCCCCCTTCTCCCGAAGTTACGGGGGCATTTTGCCGAGTTCCTTAACCACGATTCTCTCGATCGCCTTAGTATTCTCTACCTGACCACCTGAGTCGGTTTAGGGTACGGGCGGCTAGAACCTCGCGCCGAGGCTTTTCTTGGCAGCATAGGATCACCCAATCATCCCGCATTCGCGGTCACCATCAGTTCTCAGGCTATGTGAGAGGCGGATTTGCCTACCTCTCGCCCTACAACCTTGGACGTGGACTACCATCGCCACGCTGGGCTACCTTCCTGCGTCACCCCTGTTAATGCGCTTACCTACTGCCGGCTCGGGTCGCGCGCTCCCCCGTCCGGTGTCCCCGAAGGGACGATGGACGGCTTCGGGCGCTTAGCATCACCGGGGTCGGTATGGGCGGTTCTTCGCCGGTACGGGAATATCAACCCGTTGTCCATCGACTACGCCTGTCGGCCTCGCCTTAGGTCCCGACTTACCCAGGGCGGATTAGCCTGGCCCTGGAACCCTTGGTCATTCGGCGGACGGGTTTCTCACCCGTCTTTCGCTACTCATGCCTGCATTCTCACTCGTGTGGCGTCCACCGCTGGGTCACCCCGCGACTTCACTCGCCACACGACGCTCCCCTACCCATCCACACGCCTGAACCACGAAGGCTAAGCTATTGTGTGAATGCCACAGCTTCGGCGGTATGCTTGAGCCCCGCTACATTGTCGGCGCGGAATCACTTGACCAGTGAGCTATTACGCACTCTTTCAAGGGTGGCTGCTTCTAAGCCAACCTCCTGGTTGTCTGTGCAACTCCACATCCTTTCCCACTTAGCATACGCTTGGGGGCCTTAGCTGGTGGTCTGGGCTGTTTCCCTCTCGACTACGGAGCTTATCCCCCGCAGTCTCACTGCCACGCTCTCACTTACCGGCATTCGGAGTTTGGCTAACGTCAGTAACCTTGTGGGGCCCATCGGCTATCCAGTAGCTCTACCTCCGGTAAGAAACACGTGACGCTGCACCTAAATGCATTTCGGGGAGAACCAGCTATCACGAAGTTTGATTGGCCTTTCACCCCTAACCACAGGTCATCCCCTCGGTTTTCAACCCAAGTGGGTTCGGTCCTCCACGCGGTCTTACCCGCGCTTCAACCTGCCCATGGCTAGATCACTTCGCTTCGGGTCTAGAGCACGCGACTGTATCGCCCTATTCGGACTCGCTTTCGCTACGGCTTCCCCACACGGGTTAACCTCGCCACGTACCACTAACTCGCAGGCTCATTCTTCAAAAGGCACGCTGTCACCCCTGCTAGGGAGGCTCCAACGGATTGTAGGCACACGGTTTCAGGTACTATTTCACTCCCCTCCCGGGGTACTTTTCACCTTTCCCTCACGGTACTTGTCCGCTATCGGTCACTAGGTAGTATTTAGGCTTAGCAAGTGGTCTTGCCGGATTCACACGGGATTTCTCGGGCCCCGTGCTACTTGGGATCCCCCTCGGGAGGCCACGTCATTTCGTCTACGGGGGTCACACCCTCTGTGCCGGGCCTTTCAATGCCCTTCGACTATAACGCGGCTTTCTGACTCCCTGCTGATTCGGCAGAACCAGCTGAAAGGTCCCACAACCCCGCACACGCAACGCCTGCCGGCTATCACACGCATACGGTTTGGCCTGATCCGCTTTCGCTCGCCACTACTCACGGAATATCTCTTCCTGTCGGTACTGAGATGTTTCACTTCCCGACGTTCCCTCCACACACCCTATATATTCAGGTGCGGGTCACTGGACATGACTCCAGCGGGGTTTCCCCATTCGGAGATCCTCGGATCACGGTTCGTTTGCCAACTCCCCGAGGCTTATCGCAGGCTACTACGTCCTTCATCGGCTCCTAGTGCCAAGGCATCCACCCTGTGCCCTTAAAAACTTGACCACAAAATTCTACAAAGATGCTCGCGTCCACTGTGCAGTTCTCAAGCTACGAACGATCCCCGCGCTGACACCGGCGCCTACCCAGAACTGGGCGGTTCGACCGATCACACGGACCCGTATCCAGCCACCCCACCGCAACCCATCCGAAGACGAGCCAGCGGGGCAACCCGAGACAACAACCTTCCGGCTGTTCCCTCAGGACCCAACAGCGTGCCCAGCCGACCCGATCAGACCCCCTCGTGTTCCAGACCCGGGCGAACCCGAGACGTACTAGAAGGAGGCCAGCGCGAGGCCGGCCATAGTCGATGTTCCACCCTTGAGCTCCACCCCCGGCTCGTTCGGCCGGGGACATGGGCCTGGACCCGGCCCCCGAAGAGACCTGGCCAGATGCTCCTTAGAAAGGAGGTGATCCAGCCGCACCTTCCGGTACGGCTACCTTGTTACGACTTAGTCCCAATCGCCAGTCCCACCTTCGACGGCTCCCCCTCTTGCGAGTTGGGCCACCGGCTTCGGGTGTTACCGACTTTCGTGACTTGACGGGCGGTGTGTACAAGGCCCGGGAACGTATTCACCGCAGCGTTGCTGATCTGCGATTACTAGCGACTCCGACTTCATGGGGTCGAGTTGCAGACCCCAATCCGAACTGAGACCGGCTTTTTGGGATTCGCTCCACCTCGCGGTATCGCAGCCCTTTGTACCGGCCATTGTAGCATGCGTGAAGCCCAAGACATAAGGGGCATGATGATTTGACGTCATCCCCACCTTCCTCCGAGTTGACCCCGGCAGTCTCCTATGAGTCCCCGGCATGACCCGCTGGCAACATAGGACGAGGGTTGCGCTCGTTGCGGGACTTAACCCAACATCTCACGACACGAGCTGACGACAACCATGCACCACCTGTACACCGACCTTGCGGGGAGCACATCTCTGCACTTTTCCGGTGTATGTCAAGCCTTGGTAAGGTTCTTCGCGTTGCATCGAATTAATCCGCATGCTCCGCCGCTTGTGCGGGCCCCCGTCAATTTCTTTGAGTTTTAGCCTTGCGGCCGTACTCCCCAGGCGGGGCACTTAATGCGTTTGCTGCGGCACGGAACTCGTGGAATGAGCCCCACACCTAGTGCCCAACGTTTACGGCATGGACTACCAGGGTATCTAATCCTGTTCGCTCCCCATGCTTTCGCTCCTCAGCGTCAGTTGCGGCCCAGTGACCTGCCTTCGCCATCGGTGTTCCTCCTGATATCTGCGCATTCCACCGCTACACCAGGAATTCCAGTCACCCCTACCGCACTCTAGTCTGCCCGTACCCACTGCAAGCCCGAGGTTGAGCCTCAGGTTTTCACAGCAGACGCGACAAACCGCCTACGAGCTCTTTACGCCCAATAATTCCGGACAACGCTTGCGCCCTACGTATTACCGCGGCTGCTGGCACGTAGTTAGCCGGCGCTTCTTCTGCAGGTACCGTCACTTTCGCTTCTTCCCTGCTGAAAGAGGTTTACAACCCGAAGGCCGTCATCCCTCACGCGGCGTCGCTGCATCAGGCTTGCGCCCATTGTGCAATATTCCCCACTGCTGCCTCCCGTAGGAGTCTGGGCCGTATCTCAGTCCCAGTGTGGCCGGTCGCCCTCTCAGGCCGGCTACCCGTCGTCGCCTTGGTAGGCCTTCA
Source organism: Cellulomonas chengniuliangii (assembly GCF_024508335.1). Lineage (NCBI taxonomy): Bacteria > Bacillati > Actinomycetota > Actinomycetes > Micrococcales > Cellulomonadaceae > Cellulomonas > Cellulomonas chengniuliangii. The sequence goes on from NZ_CP101988.1 coordinate 2,061,541, forward strand.
CCCCACCAACAAGCTGATAGGCCGCGAGCCCATCCTTGACCGATAAATCTTTCCAGACGCTACAGATGCCTGTGCGTCTCGTATCCGGTATTAGCCGCCGTTTCCCGCGGTTATTCCAGAGTCAAGGGCAGGTTACTCACGTGTTACTCACCCGTTCGCCACTGATCAGACAGGGCAAGCCCTGTCGTCACCGTTCGACTTGCATGTGTTAAGCACGCCGCCAGCGTTCGTCCTGAGCCAGAATCAAACTCTCCGTAGATGTCTCATGGCACCCCACCACCGAAGCGGCAAGGAAACCGACACACGAAACAGCCCCACCCGAAAGCAGGGCCAGTTAATTCGGCTGATTCGAAGACGCCACCCACGGGGTGGACAACGCCTCCATGTCAACCAAGACTCACCAACCAGCAACCCCCCACCAAAAAGCGGGGAACCACCAGACGATGAACCATCTTGGCATCGACTACTTGGCACACTGTTGAGTTCTCAAGGAACAGACGCTCATCCCGTCAGACCCTCTCGGGCCCTCGTGAGGCGGCTATTCAATCTTACCTGAGTTCGTTTCCCTCCCTGACCACCTCGCGGCGGCCGTTCGGGGCGTTCCCTCAGGCGATGTCTCCACTCTACCGGAGTTTCGCGCCGGCTCCGACCGCTCGTCGCGGCCTGGCCGATCACCTCCGACCCGACACACAGAGCCGACGCCCGAAGGCGTTCAACTACTGCATCTGGGTTGGTCGCTCCTCCGGGGACCGGCCTCCGAGGTTCAACCCTCGGTGTCCGTTCCTCCCTGGCAGGGCGACCTCCAGAACATTACGCGCGGCCGGCGGGAGCGTCAACTTGGCGGGTGCGTGATGCCGACCACATCCCCGTGAGCCGCGCGAGGCCAGGTCAGGGGGCCTCGCGCGGCCCACGGGTGGGCTCTCAGGCCTGGGCGTCGACCACGGCCAGGGTCCGCTTGCCGCGGCGGAGCAGTGCCCACCGCCCGTGCAGCAGCTGCTCCTCGGAGAGGACCGCGGACTCGTCGGCCACCTTGACGTTGTTGACCGAGGCGCCGCCCTCCGCGATCGCCCGGCGGGCGGCCCCCTTGCTGGCCGCGATGCCGGTCGCCGCGAACAGGTCGACGAGCGGGTCTCCCACGCGGCCCGGAGCGGTCGGCAGCTCGGCCACTGCGGCGCCGAGCACCGCCGGGTCGAGGCCGTCGAGGTCGCCGCGCCCGAAGAGGGCCTGGCTGGCGGCGACCACCTGGTCGGCGGCGGCCGCCCCATGCACGAGCGACGTGACGTCGTGCGCGAGCGCACGCTGGGCCTCCCGCGCCGCGGGCCGCTCGGCGACCGCCCGCTCGAGCTCCTCGATCTCCGCACGGGTGCGGAAGGTGAAGACCTTGAGGTACCCGACCACGTCGGCGTCGTCCGCGTTGAGCCAGAACTGGTAGAAGGCGTACGGCGAGGTGAGCTCGGGGTCGAGCCACACCGTGCCGCTCTCCGTCTTGCCGAACTTGGTCCCGTCGGCCTTCGTGATCAGCGGCGTCGTGAGCGCGTGCACGGCGACGCCCTCGGCCTTGCGGATCAGCTCCACGCCCGACAAGAGGTTGCCCCACTGGTCGCTGCCGCCCGTCTCCAGGCTCACGCCGTGCCGGCGGTGCAGCTCGAGGTAGTCCATCCCCTGCAGCACCTGGTAGCTGAACTCCGTGAAGCTGATGCCCTGGTCGCTGTTGAGCCGACGCGCGACGGTGTCCTTCGCCAGCATCGTGCCGAGGCGGTAGTGCTTGCCGACGTCGCGCAGGAAGTCGATGGCGGACAACGACGCCGTCCAGTCGAGGTTGTTGACCATCGTGGCCGCGGCAGGCCCGTCGAAGTCGAGCAGCGGCTCGATCTGGCGCCGGATCCGCTCGACCCAGCCCGCCACGACCTCGGGCGCGTTGAGCGTCCGCTCCCCCGTCATCTTCGGGTCCCCGATGAGCCCGGTGGCCCCGCCGACGAGGGCGAAGGGGATGTGCCCGGCGAGCTGCAGCCGGCGCACCGTGAGGATCTGCACGAGGTTGCCAATGTGCAGGCTCGGCGCGGTCGGGTCGAAACCGCAGTAGAGGCGGACCGGCTGCTCGTCGAGCGCTGCTCGGAGCGCGTCGAGGTCGGTGCTCTGGGCGACGAGCCCACGCCAGGCGAGCTCGTCAAGGATGTGCGTCACAGCTGTTCTCCTCTGTCCGGGGGCGGTGGCCCCCGACGTCCATGGTCCTGCGGGTGGCTGGTCTCAGGCCGACGTCGCCCCGCTGCGCGGGCTGCTCTTCGACGCCGGCGGGCGATAGCCGGGACGGTAGGCGGACACGGTGCGCTCGTCGGCGAGCCACAGCCGCCACGGGAACCGGCCCACGTCGGCGCCCGGCCCGCCGACGCCCACCCGGGCGCCGGAGGCGACGTGCGACGCGGCGACGAGCGGCTCGCGCCGGTGCAGCACCACGCCGCCGCCAGGCTCGGTCACATCGGCGCCGTTGGCGGCCAGGTCCAGCCCGAGGGCGACAGCGAGCCGCGCGGGGCCGCGGGCCAGCTGGCGGTCGGAGTCCACGACCCCGGCGCGCAGGCGTCGCTCGCGGGCCAGCTCGGCGCCCTCGACGACCTCCCCGGCGCGCAGCAGCACGGCGGCGGGCTCACCGCTCGGCCGGGTCACCACGTTGACGCAGTGGTGCAGCCCGAGGTGGCGGTAGACGTACAGCCGCCCCGGCTCGGCGAACATCGCGGAGTTCCGGGCCGTCCGGCCTCGGAACGCGTGCGACGCGGGGTCGTCGGCGCCCTCGTAGGCCTCCACCTCGGTGATCCGCAGCGTGACGTCGCCAGCGGCAGACCGCGCGGTGAGGTAGGCCCCGAGGAGGTCCCTCGCCACGGAGAGGGCGTCGCGGGCGTACCAGACGCGCGCGGGAGCGGGGCCGAAGACCGCGTCGCCGGCGAGCGGCTCGCCGGACGGCATGGCAGGCGGCTGTGCGCCGTCCATGTCGTCCACCGCCGGCCCCGTGCTCATGCCGACATCTTGCCGTACGCGTCGAGGCGGACGTCGGCCCGCTCACGGGTGTGCTCCCGCGCGAAGTGATCGGCCTCGTCGGACATCCAGCGCACCCAGTGGTCGCGCATCGCCGCGCCGTCGCGCTCGAGGCCTCGTGAGAGCCGGAGCTCCTCCGGCGCCTCGACCCACACCCGCAGCGTCGCGTCCGGGTCCGCGGCGCGTCGAGCGGACCCGCAGCCCTCGAGCACCAGCACCGCGGGGACCGGCACGTCCACCCACTCCGCGAAGGCGCCGGCGTGCCAGTCGTAGCGCTGGAACCGTCCGGGCGCCCCCCTGCGCAGCGGCTCGAGGACCTGGGCGGAGAGCCGCGGCCACAGGCTCCCCTCGAGCCCCGACCAGCCGTCGTACACGTCGTCGAGCCCGAGCACGGACGCGTCGGCCCCGTGCGAGCGGAGCCCTCTCGCGAGCCGCTGGGCGAACGTCGACTTGCCCGAGCCTGCGGGGCCGTCGACGCACACCAGTCGGACAGGGCCCAGGCGAGGGCGGCCGGAGAGGACGCGGGCGACGGTCAGCCGCACCACGTCCTCCCCCGCGACGCGCGACGACGACGCGGCGTCGTCGGACCCCGCGTCGTCGGACCGCGCCGCCGTGCCGAGCACCCCTAGTCCGTCCAGGACCGAAGCTCAGCCGAGCGGGAGCGGGCCCGCTCGAGCTGCTCGCGCACGCGGACGGGCGCGGTGCCGCCGCGGGCAGAGCGGGAGGCCAGCGAGCCCTCGACCGTCAGCACCGAGCGGACCTCGGGCGTCAGGTGGGGGGACACCGCGGCGAGTTCGTCGTCGGACAGGTCCCACAGCTCGATGCCGCGGTCCTCGCACACCCGCACGCAAGCCCCCGCCACCTCGTGCGCCACACGGAACGGCACGCCCTCGCGCACCAGCCACTCGGCGATGTCGGTCGCGAGCGAGAAGCCCTGCGGCGCGAGGGCCGCCATCCGCTCGGTGTCGAACGTCAAGGTCGCCGTCATCCCCGCGAAAGCGGGCAGCAGGACGGCGAGGGTGTCGACCTGGTCGAACACCGGCTCCTTGTCCTCCTGCAGGTCCCGGTTGTACGCGAGCGGCAGGCCCTTGAGCGTGGTGAGCAGCCCGGTCAGGTCGCCCACCAGGCGTCCTGCCTTGCCGCGCGCGAGCTCGGCGACGTCCGGGTTCTTCTTCTGCGGCATGATGCTCGACCCGGTGGAGTAGGCGTCGTCCAGGCGGACGAAGCCGAACTCCTTGGTGGCCCAGATCACAACCTCCTCGGCGAACCGGGACAGGTCGATGCCCGTCATGGCCGCCACGAAGGCGAACTCCGCCACCACGTCGCGCGACGCGGTGCCGTCGATCGAGTTCTCCACGCTCGCGTCGAAGCCCAGGTCGGCGGCCACCGCCGCCGGGTCCAGGCCCAGCGAGGAGCCCGCGAGCGCCCCCGAGCCGTAGGGCGAGACCGCGGCGCGCGCGTCCCAGTCCGTCCAACGCTCCACGTCGCGCAGCAGCGGCCACGCGTGCGCCAGCAGATGGTGGCCGAGCAGCACCGGCTGGGCGTGCTGCAGGTGCGTGCGCCCCGGCATGGGCGCGTCCCCCGCCGTCGCCGCCTGGTCGATCAGCGCGTCGACGACGTCGAGCACCAGGCCGCCGAGCGTGCGGGCCTGCTCGCGCAGGTACATGCGCACCAGCGTGGCGATCTGGTCGTTGCGCGAGCGCCCGGCGCGCAGCTTGCCGCCGAGCTCGGCGCCCGCGCGCTCGATCAGCCCGCGCTCGAGGGCCGTGTGCACGTCCTCGTCGTCCTCGGCCGGCCCGAAGGCCCCGGAGGCGACGTCCGCGCGCAGGCGGCCCAGGGCGTCGACCATCCCCGCGAGCTCGGCGTCGTCGAGCAGCCCCGCGGCGTGCAGCACCCGGGCGTGGGCGACCGAGCCAGCGATGTCATGGCCCGCGAGGCGCCAGTCGAAGTGCGTCGACTTCGACAGCGCCGCGAGCGCGTCCGCGGGGCCGCCGGCGAACCGGCCGCCCCACAGGCTCACCCGCGCGCCGTCGGCCGGGCTCTCAGGCACCGGTGATCCCGCCCGCGGCGCCCAGGTCCTCGGCGTTGCCGAACCGCACGTCGCGCGCGGCGGACAGCTTGGAGGTCAGGCCGTAGATCTCGATGAACCCCTTGGCCGCCGACTGGTCGAACGTGTCGCCCGTGTCGTAGGTCGCCAGGTTGAAGTCGTACAGGCTGGCGTCGCTGCGCCGGCCGGTGACCGTGGCGCGGCCGCCGTGCAGCACCATGCGGATGTCGCCCGACACGTAGCGCTGGGTGTCCTCGACGAACACGTCGAGCGAGCGCTTGAGCGGCGAGAACCACTGGCCGTCGTACACCAGCTCGGACCAGCGCTGCTCGACGCCCTTCTTGAAGCGGGCCTGCTCGCGCTCGACGGTGACGTTCTCGAGCTCCTGGTGCGCGGCGATGAGGGCGATCGCGCCGGGGGCCTCGTAGACCTCGCGGGACTTGATGCCGACCAGGCGGTCCTCGACGATGTCGATGCGGCCCACGCCCTGCGCGCCCGCCCGGCGGTTCATCTCCTGGATGGCCTGCAGCGGGGTGACCGGCACGCCGTCGAGCGCCACGGGCACGCCCTGCTCGAAGGTGATGACGACCTCGTCGGCGACCGGCGGGAACGTCGGGTCGTCGGTGTAGGTGTAGACGTCCTTGGTGGGCGCGTTCCAGATGTCCTCGAGGAAGCCGGTCTCGACCGCGCGGCCCCACACGTTCTGGTCGATCGAGAACGGGTTGTGCTTGGTCGTCTCGATGGGCAGCGAGTGCTTCGTGGCGAAGTCGATCGCCTTGTCGCGGGTCAGCGCGAGGTCGCGCACCGGCGCGAGGCACGTGAGGTCGGGGGCCAGCGAGGTGATGCCCACCTCAAAGCGGACCTGGTCGTTGCCCTTGCCGGTGCAGCCGTGCGCCACGGTCGTCGCGCCGAACTGGCGGGCGGCCCGCACCAGGTGCTTGACGATGACCGGGCGGGAGATCGCGGAGACCAGCGGGTAGCGGTCGAGGTAGAGGCCGTTCGCCTTGAGGGCCGGCATGCAGTACTCGGTGGCGAACTCGTCGCGCGCGTCGGCGACGTACGCCTCGACGGCGCCGCAGTCGAGCGCACGGCGGCGGATGACCTCGAGGTCCTCGCCGCCCTGGCCGACGTCGACCGCCACGGCGATCACCTCGGCGCCGGTGGCCTCGGCGATCCAGCCGATGCCCACAGAGGTGTCCAGGCCGCCCGAGTAGGCGAGGACGACGCGCTCAGTCATGAATATCTCTTCTCATCGCAGGGAACTGTTCAGGTGAGCCGGCGCGGGGGCGCCGGCGAGGCGGGATCGGCTCAGCCGTCCGACGCCAAGCTCAGGAATCGCGCCGCCAGGGAGGCCCCGTCGGCGCCGTTCTCGGTCTCGCGGGCGATCACGAGGACCGTGTCGTCGCCGGCGATCGTGCCCAGCACGGCGGGAAGGAAGGAGTGGTCGATCGCGGAGGCGAGGAACTGCGCGGCTCCCGGCGGCGTGCGCAGCACCACGAGGTTGCCCGACGCCTCCGCGGTCACGAGCAGCTCGGCGCACAGCCGGGCGAGCCGTGCCGCGAGCGCCTCCGAGTCCCCGAGCGCCGGCGTCCTGTCCCCGCCCTCGGCCGGCACCGCGTACGCCAGGGCTCCGCTGGCCGTGCGGATCTTGACGGCCCGCAGCTCGACCAGGTCGCGCGAGAGCGTCGCCTGGGTGACAGAGACCCCCTCCTCCGCGAGCGCGTCGGCGAGCTCGGCCTGCGAGTGCACCGACCGGCGCGCGAGCAGCCCGGTGATGAGCGCGTGCCGCGCCGCCTTCGTCTGGGGGACGGTCTGCCGCAGGTCGGCGGCCTGCCCGGTGACTCCGGCGCTCATGAGTTCTCCAACAGCCACGTGAGCAGCGCCTTCTGGGCGTGCAGTCGGTTCTCGGCCTCGTCCCACACCGCCGACTGCGGGCCGTCGATGACCTCGGCGGTGATCTCCTTGCCGCGGTAGGCGGGCAGGCAGTGCAGCACGACGGCGTCGGCCGCGGCCAGCTTGAGGGCGGAGTCGTTGACCTGGAACGGCGCGAACGGCTCCGCCCGCGACCCGGCCGTCTGCTCGTGGCCCATCGACACCCAGGTGTCGGTGGCGATCACATCGGCCCCGGCGAGCGCGTCGTCGCGGTGGTCGGTCACGAGCACCGACCCGCCCGTCTCGGCGGCGACCTCACGGGCCTTGGCGAGCACCGCCGGGTCCGGCTGGTACTGCCGGGGGGTGCCGACGCGCACGTGCAGGCCGGCGGTGACGCCGCCCAGCACGTAGGAGTTCGCCATGTTGTTGGCGCCGTCGCCCAGGTAGGACAGCGTCATGCCGGGCAGCGCGTCCACGCCGCCGCGCAGCTGCGCGACCGTCATGAGGTCGGCGAGGACCTGGCACGGGTGGAACTCGTCGGTCAGGGCGTTGACGACCGGAACGGCCGAGGCCGACGCCATCTGCTCGACGCGCTCCTGGGCGAAGGTGCGCCACACGATGGCCGCGCACTGCCGGTCGAGCACCCGCGCCGTGTCCTCGACGGGCTCGCCGCGGCCGAGCTGGGAGCTCGCTCCGTCGATCAGCATCGGGTACCCGCCGAGTTCGGCGACCCCGACCGCGAAGGACACCCGGGTCCGGGTGGACGGCTTGTCGAACAGCAGCGCGACCGCGCGCGGCCCGGCGAGCGGGGTGCGCAGGAACCGGTCGTCGCGGAACGCCAGCCCGAGCTCGAGGACCTCCCGCTGCTCGTGGTGGTCCAGGTCGTCGTCGCGCAGGAAGTGGCGCGCCATGTCAGGCCTCCGTGCCGAGGTCGTGGGGCAGCCGGGACAGGAAGGCCGTGAACTGGCCCGCCTGCTCGGCAGTGAGGATGAGGGGCGGCGCCAGGCGCAGCACGGACGGCGCGCACGGGTTGACGATGATGCCCTCCTCGAGCGCGCGCGAGGCGGCCTCGGCCGCCACCGGGGCGGTGAGCTCGACGGCGATGAGCAGCCCCTCGCCGCGCACCTCCCGGACGAGCGGGTGGCCCAGGGCCGTCAGGTCCGCCCGCCACTGGTCGCCCAGCGCTCGCACATGAGCCAGCAGCCCGTCGCGCTCGATCACGCCGATGGTGGCCAGCCCGGCGGCGGCGGCCACCGGGTTGCCGCCGAAGGTGGTGCCGTGCTGGCCGCGCCCGAGCAGCGTCGCGGCGTGCTCGCCGTACGCGACGACGGCGCCGATCGGGAAGCCGCCGCCGAGGCCCTTGGCCAGGGTCACGACGTCGGGCCGGATGCCGCCGCCCAGGCGCGGGTGCTGGTGGGCGAGCCAGGCGCCGGTGCGGCCCATGCCGGACTGGACCTCGTCGAGCGCGAGCAGGGCGCCCGACTCGGCCGTGAGCCGCCGCGCCAGCGCGAGGTACCCCGGCGGGAGGGCCCGCACGCCTGCCTCGCCCTGCACGGGCTCGAGCACGAGCGCGGCGACGTCCTCGCCGTCCTGGGCGAAGGCCGCCTCCAACGCGTCCGTGTCCCCGAACGGCAAGAACTCCACCCCGCCGGGCAGCGGCTCGAACGGCTCGCGGTAGGCGGGCTTGTGGGTCAGCGCGAGGGCCCCCATCGTCCGCCCGTGGAACGAGCCCTCCAGGGCGAGGACTCGCCGGCGCCCGGTGCGGCGCGCCATCTTCACGACCGCCTCGTTCGCCTCGGTGCCGGAGTTCGCGAAGAACACCCGCGACCCCGCGGGGGCCTCCGCCAGGGCGAGCAGCCGCTCGGCGAGCGCCACCTGGGTGGGCGTGGCGAAGAAGTTCGACACGTGCCCGAGAGTCCCCAGCTGCGCGGAGATCGCCGCGGTGAGCGTGGGGTGCGCGTGCCCGAGCGCGTTGACTGCGATCCCCGCGAGCAGGTCGAGGTAGCGGTTGCCGTCGGCGTCCCAGACGTAGGGGCCCTCGCCGCGCACCAGCACGCGCTGCGGCGAGCCGAACGTGTCCATCACGGCAGCCGAGTACCGCTGCGACCAGTGCGCGCCGGAGTCAGGCGCCGTGAGGGTGGTGGCGTCGTCGCGCGCGTCCAGCTCCGAGCTCACAGCGGTCCTCCCATGTGCGAGACGTCGACCCCGACCACTGGCAGCTGGCCGGTGAACGGCGAGGGGACGGGCTCGTCGTCGGGCAGCACCATCGTGCCGATGCCCTCCGTGGTGAACACCTCCACCAGGATCGAGTGGGGCTCGCGCCCGTCGATGACGTGCGCTCGCCCGACACCGCCCTCGACAGCCCGCCAGCAGGCCTCCATCTTCGGACGCATGCCTGAGTCCAGGGCCGGCAGCAGGTCCGCCAGCTCGGCCGCGCGGATGCGGCGCACCAGCGACGTCCGGTCCGGCCAGCTCGTGTAGAGCCCCTCGACGTCCGTCAGCACGATGAGCTTGCGCGCGCCCAGGGCCACGGCGAGCGCGGCGGCGGCGGTGTCGGCGTTGACGTTGAGGACGTGCGTGGGGTCGTCGATGTCGGGGGCGACCGTCGAGACGACCGGGATGCGCCCGGCGTCGAGCAGGTCGATCACCGCGGACGGGTTGACCTGCACGACGTCGCCGACCAGGCCCACGTCCACCAGCTGCCCATCGACCACGGCGTGCCGGCGGCGCGCCTGCAGCAGGCCGCCGTCCTCGCCCGAGAGCCCGACCGCGTGCGGGCCGTGCGCGTTGAGCAGGCCCACGAGCTCACGCGACACCTGCCCGGTCAGCACCATCCGGACCACGTCCATCGCCTCGGGCGTGGTGACGCGGAGGCCGCCGCGGAACTCGCTCTCGATGCCCAGCCGGTCGAGCATGGTGTTGATCTGGGGACCGCCGCCGTGCACCACGACGGGGCGCAGGCCGACCTGGCGCAGGAACACCATGTCCTCGGCGAACGCGCGCTTGAGCCGCTCGTCCACCATCGCGTTGCCGCCGTACTTGACGACCACGAGCGCGCCGCTGAAGCGCTGCAGCCACGGCAGGGCCTCGATGAGCACCTCGGCCTTCTGGTCGGCGCGCAGGTCGGTGCGGGTGTTGAACACGAATTCCTCGTCGCTCTGGTTGCTCACGTCGTGCTGGCTCAGGTCCTGGCCCCCGCTCATGTCGAGTACGCGCTGTTCTCGTGGACGTAGTCGTGCGTGAGGTCGTTGGTCCACACGGTGGCGCTCGCGCCACCGGCGTGCAGGTCCAGCAGCACCTGCACCTCGCGGGCGGCGGCGAGGTCCACCAGGCTGCGGTCCTCGCCCACTCCCCCGGCACGGCAGACCTGGACGCCGTTGATGCTGACGTCCAGCCGGTCGGCGTCGAAGGGCGCGACGTCGGCGGGCACCGTGCCAGCGGCGGCGAGCACCCGGCCCCAGTTGGGGTCGTTGCCGTACACCGCGGCCTTGAACAGGTTGGAGCGGGTCACGGCGCGGGCCACGGCCACGGCCGCGTCCTCCGTGGTGGCGTTGATGACGGTGACGGCGATGTCGTGGCTCGCGCCCTCCGCGTCGGCGACGAGCGCCCGGGCCAGCTCGGCGCAGGCCTGGGTGAGCGCGTCGAGGAACGCGGCGGGCTCCGGGACGACGCCGGAGGCGCCCGAGGCGAGCAGCAGCACGGTGTCGTTCGTCGACATGCAGCCGTCGGAGTCGACCCGGTCGAACGTCGTCCGGGTCGCGGCCCGCAGGGCGTCGTCCGCCGCTGGAGCCGCGATCGCGGCGTCGGTGGTGAGGACCACGAGCATCGTCGCGAGGCCGGGCGCCAGCATGCCCGCCCCCTTGGCGATACCGCCCACGGACCACCCGTCGCCCGCCACGTGCACAGTCTTGGCGACGGTGTCGGTGGTCATGATCGCCGTGGCGGCGGCCTCGCCGCCCTGCGTGCTGAGCGCCTCGGCGGCCGCGTCGACGCCCGGGAGCAGGAGATCCATGGGCAGCCGCTCGCCGATCAGGCCGGTCGAGCACACCAGGACGTCGCCAGGCGAGGTGTCGAGCGCCTGGGCGACGTGCTCGGCGGTGCGGTGCGTGTCGCCGAACCCCTCCGGGCCCGTGCAGGCGTTGGCGCCCCCGGAGTTCAGCACCACGGCGTGCGCGACGCCGTCAGCCACGGCCTGGCGCGACCACACGACCGGCGCCGCGACGACGCGGTTGGTCGTGAAAACCCCGGCCGCGACGCGCAGCGGGCCGTCGTTGACGACGAGCGCGAGGTCCGGGCGCCCGGAGGCCTTCAGCCCTGCCGTGACGCCCGCCGCCCGGAAGCCCTTCGGGGAGGTGACGGTCACGGCGCGACCCCGTCCTGCGCGAGACCCGCGGTCTCGGGCAGCCCGAGCGCGAGGTTGAGCGACTGCACGGCGCCACCGGCGGTGCCCTTGACAAGGTTGTCGATCGCGGTGACCGTGACCACGCGGCCGGCCCGCTCGTCGACCGCGACCTGGACCAGCGCCGTGTTGGCGCCCAGGGTCGCGGCGGTGCTCGGCCACTCCCCCTCGGGGAGCAGCTGGACGAACGGCTCGTCCGCGTACGCCTCCTGCCAGGCGGCGCGGACCGTGGCCGGGTCGGTCCCCGGCACGAGGCGGGCCGTGGCGGTCGCGAGGATGCCCCGCGGCATGGGCACCAGGGTGGGCGTGAAGGAGATCGTCACGTCCGGGGCGCCCGCGACGGCGAGGTTCTGACGGATCTCGGGGATGTGCCGATGGCTGCCGCCCACCGCGTAGGGCTGGGCGCTGCCGAGCGCCTCGCTCGCGAGCAGGTGCGTCTTGAGGCTCTTGCCCGCGCCGGAGTACCCGTTGGCGAGCACAGCGACGAGGTCGGTGGGCTCGATGACCCCCGCCGCGACGCCGGGCTGGAGCCCCAGGGTGACGGCGGTGACGTTGCAGCCGGGCACCGCGATGCGCCGTGCGGACGCCAGCTCGGCGCGCTGCTGGGCGGCCGTCTTCTCCCCCGCGTGCAGCAGCTCGGGCAGCCCGTAGGGCCAGGTGCCGGCGTGCGGGCTGCCGTAGTACTCCTGCCACGCCGCGGCGTCGGTGAGCCGGTGGTCGGCGCCGAGGTCGAGCACGATCGCGTGGTCACCGCGGTCCGCGAGCGCGGCTGCGAGCTCGCCGCTGGCGCCGTGGGGCAGCGCGAGCACGACCACGTCGTGCCCGGTGAGCTCGTCGACGGCGGTGGGGGCGAGCATGCGGTCGGCCAGGCTGCGCAGGTGCGGCTGATGCGAGCCCAGGGGCGTCCCGGCGTTGCTGTGCGCGGTGAGCGCCCCGATCTTCGCCTCGGGGTGGCCGAGCAGGATCCGCAGGATCTCGCCGCCCGCGTATCCGCTCGCCCCTGCGACGGCAACCGTGAAAGTCATGTGCATGAACATACACCCGAGTGCAGTTTGATACGTCGAGGTCCCAGCATCCGAGAGCCTCGCGCCGCACCGCCACCCATCATCTCACCGCGTCCTGACCTGCGCGTGGGCCGCGCGCCCACGCCGGCGGCGGAATGTTCCCGTGGCGGCCCGCGTTGCCGAGGGCATGCGTGCCATCGACGCCACCGCACCGGGCGGCCCAGACGTCCTCCGCCTGGTCGAGCGCCCCGACCCCGAGCCCGGTCCCACCGACGTGCTGGTGCGGGTGGCCGCCGCGGGCGTCAACTTCGTCGACACCTACCGGCGGTCGGGCCTCTATCCCGCGTCCTTCCCCCACACCGTGGGATCGGAGGGCGCCGGCCGCGTCGTGGCGATCGGCGCCGAGGTGAGTGACATCGCCGTGGGCGACCGGGTCGCGTGGGCATCCGCGCCCGGCTCCTACGCCGAGCTGGTACTGGTGCCCGCGGCGATCGCCCTGCCCGTGCCCGACGCCGTCGACGACCAGGTCGCCGCCGCCATCCCCATGCAAGGGTTGACCGCCCACTACCTCGCCGCCTCGACCTTCCCTGTGACCCCCGGCCAGGACGTGCTCGTCCACGCCGGCGCCGGCGGCGTGGGCCTGCTGCTCACACAACTCGCCGCGGCCCGCGGCGCGCGAGTCATCACCACGGTGGGCGCCCCGGCCAAGGAGGCCCTCTCGCGGGAGGCCGGCGCCACCGACGTCATCCGGTACACCGAGCTCGACGACCTCACCGCCGAGCTCCCCACCCTTGTGCGCGATCTCACCGGCGGCGCGGGCGTGCACACGGTCTTCGACGGCGTCGGACGCGCCACCTTCGAGGCATCGCTCGCCTCCCTACGCCCCCGGGGCGGCCTCGCCCTCTTCGGAGCGGCCTCGGGGCCGGCGCCCCCGATCGACCCCCAGCGCCTCAACGCCGCCGGGTCGCTCTACCTGACACGCCCCACCCTCGGGCACTACACCGCGACCCGCGAGGAGCTCCTCTGGCGCGCCGGCGAGCTGTTCGCCGCCATCGCGGCCGGGCTCCTCGACGTGCGGATCGGCGCCGCCTACCCTCTGGCGGAGGCGGCCGATGCCCACCGGGCCCTCGAGGGCCGCGCCACCACCGGGAAGGTCCTCCTGCTGCCATGACACGGTCGCCGTCAGCGTCACGCCACCAGCCACGAGGCCGCGCCGCTCACGCGCCGGCAGCCTGCGCCCTGCGCGGCGGGGGCACGCCGTGATCCCGCTCGAGGGCGACGAGCCGTCGCCCCCGTGGCTCCGGCGCCTGTCCGCGGTCCTCGTGGTGCTGCTCACCGTGACCCTCGTCATCGGGTACGCGTCCTACGGGCTCCGGCGCCCGGCCTGCGCGGACGTGGACGGCGTGAGCGTCAGCGCGCGGTGGTCCTGGTCCGACGCCCAATGGACGTGCCCGCTGCCCGCGGGGTCCGGCGTCCGCGCGTGAACCGGCAAGCCTGACAGGCGCGGCGACCCCGCCCAGCACGACGCCCGCGTCCACCGAGGTGGGCGCGGGCGTCTGGGCTGAGGGCTCGGGAGGCGGCGATCAGGCCCGGAGCACCGCACCGACCCGTCGACCCGCCTCGGCCACCACGGCCTCGCGCACGCCCGCGGCCTCCTCGGCCGTGAGCGTCCGGTCCGCCGCACGCAGCCGCAGCGAGAAGGCCAGCGACTTCTTCCCCTCGCCAACCTGGGCGCCGGTGTAGACGTCGAACAGCCGCAGCTCCTCGAGCACGTCGCCCGCAGGGCTCGCCGCCGCGCCCGCGCGCACCGCGGCATCGACCTCGGCCGCCGGAACGGAGGAATCGACCACGAGCGCGATGTCCTCCTTGGCGACCGGGAACGTCGAGACCTCGTGCGCCTGCACGGGCTCGGAGCCCGCCGCGTCCAGCAGCACATCGAGGTCCACCTCGAACGCGGCCGCCCGCTCAGGCAGCCCCAGGGCAGCGACGACCTTGGGGTGCAGCTCTCCCGCGTGCCCGACGAGCCGGCCGTCAGAGGTCTCCAGCCGCGCCGTGCGGCCGGGGTGCCACGGAGCACGCGAGCCGTCCGCGACCACGGTCACGGGCGCCCCCGCCACCTCGGCCACCAGCAGGGCGCCGGCGATCGCGTCGGTGTGGTCCGCCCGCCGTCCCGCGCCCCACCAGCCGGAGCGCTCGCGCTGGCCGGCGAGCACGCCGGCCACCCGCCGCGGCTGCGCGGGCACACCCGCGTCGAGGGCCGCGAGGTCGGCATCCGACGGCCGGACGGCCCCCGGGAGGCTGGGCGGCGCCGGGGCCCCGGCGGTGGGCAGGGTGACCAGGCCGACCTCGAACACCGCCAGGTCGCCCGTGCCACGGCCCACGTTGCGACGAGCCGTCTCGAGCAGGGTCTCGAGCACAGTGGTGCGCAGCTCGGGGCGCGCGTCGGACAGCGGGTTCAGCAGCCGCAGGGCCTGGCGTCGGGCGTCGTCCGCGGGGATGGTCAGCGCGTCGTGCTGCTCGGCGCCCACGAACGGGTAGCTGAGCGTCTCGACGTACCCGGCCGCGGCGAGAGCCCGGGCCACCGCGCGCCGGGCGCGCTGCTCGTCGGTCAGGCCGCGGCCCGCGGGAGCCGCGGGAAGCACCGACGGGATCGCGTCGTAGCCGCGCAGCCGCGCGACCTCCTCGACCAGGTCGACCGGCTCGGCCAGGTCGGGGCGCCACGTCGGCGCCTGCACCTCGACCACCGCGGCGCCTGCGTCCCCGCGCACGACGCACCCGATCTCGTCGAGCGTCTCGCGCACCTGGTCCGGGGTGTACTCCACCCCCACGATCCGGCCCGGCAGGTCGAGCGGCAGGCTGATCAGCGTGGGAGCCGGCGTCCGGTCGACGTCGGTCACCGCGGGCTCGGGCGTGCCGCCGCCGTGCTCCACCAGGAGCTCCACGACGCGCGCGACCGCCACCCGCGGCAGCCGCGGGTCGACGCCGCGCTCGAAGCGCTTGGCCGCCTCGCTGGGCAGCTTGTGGCGCCGCGCCGTGCGGGCCACGGTGATCGGGTCGAAGTGCGCGGCCTCGATCAGCAAGTCGCTGGTACCCGACGCCACCTCGCTCTCGGCGCCGCCCATCACGCCGGCCAGGCCGAGGATGCGCGACGCGCGCTCCCCCGCCGGGCTGTCGGTGATGAGCAGGTCCTCCGGGTCGAGCACGCGCTCGGCGCCGTCGAGGGTGCGCAGCCGCTCCCCCGCACGAGCCCGGCGCACCACGATCGGCTCGGCCACCTGCGCCAGGTCGTAGGCGTGCAACGGCTGGCCCAGGTCGAGCATCACGTAGTTCGTGACGTCCACCGCCAACGAGATCGGGCGCATGCCCGCCTGCGTCAGGCGGCGCTGCATCCACGCCGGCGACGGGGCGGACGCGTCCACCCCGCGCACCACCTGGGCGACGAAGCGGTCCGCGCCCGGCACGCCGTGGATCGGCGCGACGTCGGTGATCTCGACGCCGAAGCCCGCGCCACCGGCAGCCCCGGAGACCGCGACGTCCGCGGCCGTCGCGAGACCGGGGTCGGTGAACGACGCGCCGGTCGAGTGCGAGTACTCGCGGGCCACGCCGCGCATCGAGAAGCAGTAGCCGCGGTCCGGCGTCACGTTGATCTCGAGGACCTCCTCGCCGAGACCGAGCAGCTCGCGCGCGTCGGCGCCGGGCTCTGCGTCGATCCCGATCCGGGACAGCACGATGATGCCGTCGTGGTCCTCGCCCAGGCCCAGCTCGCGGGCCGAGCAGATCATGCCGTCCGACACGTGCCCGTACGTCTTGCGGGAGGCGATGGGGAACGGCCCCGGCAGCACCGCGCCAGGCAGCGCGACGACCACGCGGTCGCCGACGTCGAAGTTGTGCGCGCCGCACACGATGCCCCGGGGGGTCCCGTCGGCCTCGTTGTGGGCGCCCACGTCAACGCGGCACCAGTTGATGACCTTGCCGTTCTTCTGCGCCTCGGGCGTGCGCTCCACGACCTCGCCGACCACCAGCGGGCCGGTCACGGCCGCGGGGAGGATGGCCTCCTCCTCGAGCCCGACCCGGACCAGGTCCGCGGCGAGCTGCTCGGCGGTCGTGCCGGCGGGGACGTCGACGTGCTCGGCGAGCCACGTCAGAGGGATGCGGGGCATCAGATCTCCATCCCGAACTGCTCGGAGAAGCGCACGTCGCCCTCCACCATGTCGTGCATGTCAGCGATGCCGTGCCGGAGCATCAGCGTGCGCTCGATCCCCATGCCGAACGCGAAGCCCGTGTACACGTCGGGGTCGATGCCCGCCGCGCGCAGCACGTTGGGGTTGACCATCCCGCAGCCTCCCCACTCGATCCAGCCGGCCCCGCCCTTCTTCTGCGGGAACCACAGGTCCATCTCGGCGCTGGGCTCGGTGAAGGGGAAGAACGAGGGGCGCAGCCGGGTCGTGGCGTCCGGGCCGAAGATCGACCGCGCGAAGTGGTCGAGCGTGCCCTTGAGGTGCGCCATGGTCAGGCCCTTGTCGACGGCGAGGCCCTCGACCTGGTGGAACACCGGGGTGTGCGTCGCGTCGAGCTCGTCGGTGCGGAACACCTTGCCCGGGCACGCGATGTACACCGGCAGCTCGCGGGACAGCAGCGTGCGCGCCTGCACCGGCGAGGTGTGCGTCCGCAGCACCAGGTGCGAGTCCACGCCAGGCTCGCCGGAGTCGACGAAGAACGTGTCCTGCATCTGACGCGCGGGGTGGTCGACGCCGAAGTTCAGCGCGTCGAAGTTGAACCACTCCGCCTCGACCTCGGGGCCGTCGGCGATCTCCCAGCCCATCGAGACGAAGATGTCGGCGATCCGCTCCTGGAGGGTCTCCAAGGGGTGGCGGGCGCCGCGCGGCTGCCGGTCGACGGGCAGCGTCACGTCGACGGACTCCTCGACGAGCACGCGCTCGTCGCGCTCGGCCTCGAGCTGCTCCTGACGGGCGGCCAGGGCCTTGCCGAGCCGGCCGCGGGCCGCGCCCACGAGCTTGCCGGCGACGGCCTTGTCGGCGGGCGGCAGCTGGCCGATCTCGCGGTTGGCGAGGGCGAGCGGGCTGCGCTCGCCGACGTGCTCGAGCCGCGCGGCCTTGAGCTCGTCGAGGTCCGAGGCCCGCTCGAGGGCGGCCAGGGCATCGGCGAGGGCGGCCTCGACGCCAGGGGCGTCGAGCGGGGACAGGGGGGACGCAGAGGTGGACATCCGGGCCTTCCAGGCGGGAACGGACCGGCCGGCGCACGAGCGCGCGACCAGCAGGAGAGTCTAGTGGTGCCCGCCCGGCGGCCTCGTCCGCGGCGCCGGCTCAGCCGGCTGCGGTCCTGTGCGCAGCGTCAGCCGCGCGGCCCCAGGACGGGCCACGGAAATCGACGACCACGCCCGGCCGGCGTCGTTCCAGCGCGCATGCCGCCCATGCTGCCACACGACGACGAGGACTGACCGCGTTAGCCGTCAGCGGCGGGGTTGAGCACCTGGTGCATCACGTGGTCCTGCCAGGCGCCTGCGATCCTGAGGTACCGCGGCGCGAGCCCGTACCGGACGAAGCCGTTGCGCGCGAGCACCCGCTGCGACGCGGCGTTGTGCGGCAGCGTCTCCGCTTGGACGCGGTGCAGCCCCAGCTCCGTGAACGCGACGTCCAGGAGCTCCCCCACGGAGGCCGTCGCGAGGCCGCGGCCGTTGTGCTCCGCGGCGACCCAGTAGCTCAAGGCACACGACTGCAGTGCGCCCCGGACGACGCCGGCAAGGGTGGCCCGGCCCACCACACGGCCGTCGTGGACGATGACATGCGCCCGACCCAGGCCGGCGCCCTGCGCCTCGAGGGCATGGCGCACCACTTCACGCTGACCTTCCAGCGTGAAGTACGACTCGTCGCGGACGGGCTCCCAGGGTGCGAGGAAGGCGCGGTTGGCCTGCAGGACGTCGACGAGCGCTGGCGCGTCGTCGAGGTCGATCGGGCGCGTCACATGGGCGGTGAGGGTCACGCACGTCACTGTCCCAGATCTCCCCCGCGTCTGGCCGCGGCGCCGGCGCACGTGCCCCTCAGGCCCCCTTAGGCCGCTGTCAGGCCCGGGCGGCGAGGCCGCGAAGCACAGCCGTGGGCCGTCTCGACCTAGCGCGCCAGCGCGATCGACTCGAGCGCCGTGTAGAGGGGGCCGCCCGCGCGCCCGGCCCCCGGCTGGGAGCGCAGCAGCATCACCTCGTCGACCTGCCAGGCCGGGCCGTCGTACAACGACAGGGCGTGCACGAGCGCCGCGGCGTCGGGCGCGTCAGCCGCCGGTCGCCGGCGGCCTCGCTGGCGCCCGGCGGCCGGCGCGATCCGGCCGACCGTCATGTGCGGTCGGGAGCGCACCCGGGTGTCCGCCCGCGCGCCGACCGGCTCCCCCGCCCGCCCGGCGGCGTCGATCACCGTGTGCATGCCCTCGACCTCGCCCGAGACGCCGACCCACAGCGTCCGGTGCGCGAACACCCCCGCGCCACGCAGCCGCAGCTCGAACGGGCGCACGCCCCCCAGCGCGCCCCGCAACGACTCGGCGAGCAGGTCCACGGCGCCGTCCGACACCTCGCCGTAGAAGGCTGCCGTCAGGTGCCGGTTCTCCGGCGCCGTCCAGCGCAGTCCCACAGGCGGCGGGACGTGCCCTTGCGCGTCCTGCACGACGCGCAGCGCCAGGTCGAGGTGGTGGAGCACGCGCTCCGGGGGGCGGACGGCCGCGAACAGTCGCATCGCACCACCATGGCGCACCCGCGAGCGGCGCGCCGAGCCCTACGGGAGGTCAGCGCTGCGCGCGGGAGCTGGCGTACAGGCACACGGTGGCGGCGGTCGCCAGGTTCAGCGACTCCGCGCGCCCCCGGATCGGGACCCGCACCGCCGCGTCCGCCAGCTCGCGGTCGGTCGGGAGGAGGCCCCAGGCCTCGTTGCCGAACAGCCAGGCCGTGGGGGTGCGCAGGTCGGGGACCCCGGCCGGCGCCCCGCCGGCGGCCGCGTCCTGCAGGTCGTCGAGATCGTGCTCGCCGCTGCCGTCCGCCGCCAGGACCAGCAGGCCCTCGGCGCGGAGCCGCTCGAGCGTGGGCGCGAGCGCGACGCCCGCCACGACCGGCAGATGGAACAGGGAACCGGCGGTGGACCGGACGGCCTTGGGGTTGAGCGGGTCCACGCTCTCCCCTGCGAGCACCACCGCGTCGGCCCCGGCGGCGTCGGCCGCCCGGATCACGGTGCCCGCGTTCCCGGGGTCGCGGACGTTGGCGAGGACCGCGACCAGCCGGGGTGCGCCGCGGAACAGCTCGTCGAGGGTGGTGGGGCGTCGCTCGAGGACGGCGACGACGCCCTGCGCGTCGGCGGACATGGCCTCGAGCACCTCGGGCGTGCCGAGCCGCACCGGCAGTCCAGCCGCCTGCGCGTCCCGGACGATCTCGTCGTAACGCTGCGCGGCGGCCTCGGTCAGGTACACGTCGCGGACCTGGCCGGCCGCGAACCGCACGGCCTCGCGCACCGACTGCGGTCCCTCGACGAGGAACCGGCCGGTGCGCTGACGCACGGAACGCCCGGCCAACGCTCGAACCGCCTTGACCCGCTCAGCGCGGGGGTTAGCGAGCTCGGGCATCAACCGGGCGTCCGTCGGTGCAGCAGTCAGCGTGTCACGCAGCGGAAGGCGCGTTCACGTCGGCCGGAAGAGCAGCCTTGGCTGCGGCGACCAGCGTGTTGAAGGCCTGCGCGTCGTTGACCGCGAGGTCGGCGAGCACGCGGCGGTCGACCTCGATGCCGGCGAGCTTCAGGCCCTGGATCAGGCGGTTGTACGTGAGGCCCTGCTCACGCGAGGCCGCGTTGATGCGCTGGATCCACAGCTTGCGGAAGTCTCCCTTGCGGGCCTTGCGGTCCCGGTAGGAGTAGACGAGGGAGTGGGTGACCTGCTCCTTCGCCTTGCGGTACAGGCGCGAGCGCTGGCCGCGGTAACCGCTGGCGCGCTCGAGGGTAGTGCGGCGCTTCTTCTGGGCGTTGACCGCCCGCTTCACGCGTGCCACGTGATGCTCCTTGCGTGTCGGGGCTCGCAGGTGACTCCGGGGCGCTCACGCGCCCACAGGATCACTTGCCGAGCAGCTTCTTGATCTTGGGGACGTCAGCAGCAGAGACGACGACGTCGCCGGCGATACGCCGGGTCCGACGGCTCGACTTGTGCTCGAGCAGGTGACGGCCGTTGGCCTGCTCACGCATGAGCTTGCCGCTGCCGGTGACCCGGAAACGCTTCTTGGCACCGGAGTGCGTCTTGTTCTTCGGCATGGCTGCCGCTCTCTCCTTGTCGTCGCATCGCGCGGGGTGGCGCGACTCGTTGGCGCGGGGGTCCGAAGGAGGACCCCCGTCCCTCGTTCGGTCAGGCTGTGGTTCCCGACTGTCCCGGACGAGCGGACGGCGAGGGCTTCGCCGCCGGCTTGGCCGGACCGGGCCGGGGGGCAGGGCGGGGCGCAGCAGGCTTCGCTGCGCTCGGTGCGGGTCGAGCCGCGGGCCGGGGGGCCGGAGCGGCAGCCGCCGGGGCCTCGGTGTCCGCGGCCGGAGCCTTGGGCGCCGCCGCCTTGGCGGCAGGCTTGGCGGCAGCCGGCTTGGGCTCGACGGGCGCCTCGACGTCCGCGGGTGCGGGCGTCGCGGCCTTGGCCGGGGCGGCAGCCTTCGCCGGGGCCTCGGCCTGAGCCGGGGCAGCGGCCTCGACGGGAGCCGGGGCGGCCTCGACCGATGCCGGAGCAGCCTCGACGGGAGCCGGGGCGGCCGCAGGAGCCGGAGCCGAGGACGGGGCCTCAGATTCGCCCTGCTCGTCGCGCGGCTTCGTCTGCTGCGCCGCGCGGCGCTGCTCGCTCTTCTGCTCAGCCTTCTTCTTGGTGGGCCCGAGCACCATGATCATGTTGCGGCCGTCCTGCTTCGGCGAGCTCTCGATGAAGCCGAGCTCGGCGACGTCGGCTGCGAGCCGCTGGAGCAGGCGGATGCCCATCTCCGGGCGCGACTGCTCGCGACCGCGGAACATGATCATGACCTTGACCTTGTCGCCCGCCTTGAGGAACCGCTCGACGTGGCCCTTCTTGGTGCCGTAGTCGTGCGGGTCGATCTTCAGGCGGAAACGAATCTCCTTGAGAATCGTGTTCGTCTGGTTGCGCCGGGCCTCACGGGCCTTCATGTCTGCTTCGTACTTGAACTTGCCGTAGTCCATGATCTTGCAGACCGGGGGGCGGGCGTCCGGGGCCACCTCGACGAGGTCGAGATCGGCATCCTGGGCCAGGCGCAGTGCGTCTTCCACGCGGACGATGCCGACCTGCTCGCCGTTGGGGCCGACCAGGCGGACCTCGGCGACGCGGATCCGATCGTTGATGCGGGGCTCGCTGATGTGGTGCTCCTCGGGTTTCGTCGTGGAGATCACCAGGAACGGGAAAGGCCCCCGAACCTGGGCACAGGTGGGGGCCTCGAAGTCCGGAGCCGCTAGCACGTGACGCGACGAGCGTCTCGCACGACGGCGGACAAGCACGACCGCGAGGCCGTGCTCTCCGGACCAGGACCTGGCCTCTGTCGTCGATCAAAAATCGAGCGGTCGAAACTCAGGTGGGAGGTGACTCCACTTGTGCACCCGGGCCGGCGCGCTCGTTCGAGCGACGTTCGACCCAGGTCAGTCAAGGCATGACTCTAACAGATGACCTGCGGGGGGCCGCAACGCGGCGGGACCCCACCCCGGGCAGCAACTCAGAATGAATCAAAGATTGGATTCGTTCCAGAAAACCCGCTAGGGTGTTGCCATGACGACGGCCACCTCCGAGCAGCAACTGCGGGACAACGGCCTCCGGGTCACCGCGACGCGACTCGCGGCGCTCGAGGCCCTCGCGCAGCACCCCCACGCCGACGCGGACGCCGTCCTGACTGAGGTACGCGCCTCGTTGGGCACCGTGTCCGTGCAAGCCGTCTACGACGTGCTGCACGCCCTCACCGACGCGGGCCTGGTCCGGCAGATCGAGCCCGCGGGACACCCGGCGCGCTACGAGCGGCGGACCGGGGACAACCACCACCACGTCGTGTGCCGGTCCTGCGGAGCGATCGACGACGTCGACTGCGCGGTCGGCCACGCTCCCTGCCTGATCCCGAGCTCGACGTCCGGGTTCACGGTCGAGAGCGCCGAGGTCACCTTCTGGGGCCTGTGCCCGGACTGCCAGCACTGAGCACAGCGCCCGCCCCCATCGACCCCTGCCACCGGCAGGGGGAGCACTCACCCCGGCCCGCCCGGGACAGCGAGAGGAACCGCATGTCGAACGTCCCCCCCACCACCACCAACTCGGGCGCTCCCGTCGCGTCGGACGCGCACTCGCAGACCGTCGGCGCCGACGGCCCGATCGTCCTGCACGACCACTACCTGGTGGAGAAGCTCGCGCAGTTCAACCGCGAGCGCGTTCCGGAGCGCGTCGTGCACGCCAAGGGCGGCGGGGCTTTCGGCACGTTCACCACCACTGAGGACGTCAGCCGCTACACCCGCGCGGCGCTGTTCCAGCCCGGCGTGACCACCGAGGTGCTGCAGCGGTTCTCCACGGTCGCCGGCGAGCAGGGCTCCCCCGACACGTGGCGCGACCCCCGCGGCTTCGCGCTGAAGTTCTACACGACCGAGGGCAACTACGACCTGGTCGGCAACAACACCCCCGTCTTCTTCATCCGCGACGGCATCAAGTTCCCCGACTTCATCCACTCGCAGAAGCGCCTGCCGGGCTCGCACCTGCGCGACAACGACATGCAGTGGGACTTCTGGAGCCTGTCCCCCGAGTCGGCGCACCAGGTGACGTGGCTCATGGGCGACCGCGGCATCCCGGCCTCGTGGCGGCACATGGACGGGTTCGGCTCGCACACCTACCAGTGGATCAACGCCGAGGGCGAGCGCTTCTGGGTGAAGTACCACTTCATCACCGACCAGGGCATCAAGAACTTCAGCAACGACGAGGCCGCGCAGCTCGCCGGCTCCGACGCCGACGTGCACATCCGCGACCTGTACGAGGCCATCGAGGGCGGCGACTTCCCGTCCTGGACGCTGTCCGTCCAGGTCATGCCGTACGAGGACGCGAAGTCGTACCGCTTCAACCCGTTCGACCTGACGAAGGTGTGGCCGCACGCCGACTACCCGCTGATCAAGGTCGGGACGCTCGAGCTCAACCGGAACCCGGAGAACTACTTCGCGGAGATCGAGCAGGCGACGTTCGCGCCCAGCAACTTCGTCCCCGGCATCGCGGCGAGCCCGGACAAGATGCTGCTTGCCCGCATCTTCTCCTACGCCGACGCGCACCGGTACCGCGTGGGCACCAACCACGCGCAGCTGCCGGTCAACGCCCCGCACGCCGCCCCGGTGCACTCGTACTCGCAGGACGGCGCCATGCGCACCGGCTTCAACTCGGCCAGCACCCCGGTGTACGCGCCGAACTCGGTGGGCGGCCCCGCGGCCCACGCCGACGTCGCCGCCGAGTCGCGCGGCTGGGAGTCGGACGGCGACCTGGTCCGCACCGCGGCCACGCTCCACGCCGAGGACGACGACTTCGGCCAGGCAGGCACGCTCTACCGTGACGTCTTCGACGACGCGGCCCGGGCGCGCTTCCTCGAGACGATCACCGGCCACGTCGGCGGTGTGAAGAACGAGGCGATCCGCGAGCGCGCCATCCAGTACTGGACGAACGTGGACGCGAGCCTCGGCTCCGCCCTGCGGGCGAACCTCGCCGGTGTCGCGCCGATCGAGACCGGCACCCCGGCCACTGCGACGGTCCCGGCCGTCTGACGCACGACCTGCTCCACCCGAGGGCCCCGCACCGCGCCGGTGCGGGGCCCTCGGCGCGAGATGAGAGGATCGCCGCATGTCCGAGCACGACGAGCACACGCCCGCCCCGGTGTCCGCGCAGTCCGAGCCTCAGGGCGCACGCCATGCCCACGACGACCCGGGCGCCGCGGTCCGCGACATCGCCGACGTCGCCGCGGTCGAGGTCATCACCACAGCGGCCGTCCACCTGATGAGCGCCGCGGCCGTCAAGTGCGGGCTCGCCGAGGACCTGCCCGGCTCTCCCGCGTCCGACCACCTGGACCTCGACGAGGCGCGCAAGCTCATCACCGCGCTGGCCGCCCTGGTGACCGCCTCCGCCCCGGACATCGGCAACCAGCACGCGCGCGCGCTGCGCGACGGCCTGCGATCCCTGCAGCTCGCCTTCCGGGAGGCGTCGCCCTTCCCGGACGCCCCGGGCGACGGGCCCGGCGAGAAGTTCACCGGCGCGGTGAGCTGACCGGTCCAGGAACAGCCGCCAGCACGCCCGACGGCAGGCCGGGGACGCCGGTCCGACGCGCGATTCCCGCGGCACGGCGCCCCGCCCTCCCCCTATCCTGTGCTGCGTGACGAGCCACCTAGGGACCGACGAGGGCGACCTCAGCGACTCCGATCCTGCTGAGGCACGTCTCGGCGGGACCGCGGACGCCCGCGACCGGGCCGCCGAGCCGGCCGCCGCACCGGTGGACCAGCCGGCCCCCGAGGTCGGCGACTCGGCGCAGGAACGGCTGCAACGCCTCGCCGCGCCGCTGTCCGGCCCGGTGGCGCCGGAGCCCGAGCCGCCCGGGCCTGTTCTTGCTCCCGCGGCGACGCACCGCGCGCCAGCGCCGAGCGTCACGGCGCCTGTCGTCCCTCCCTCCCCCGCCCCGACGTTGTTCATGCCTGGCCCCCTCCCTCCCGGGTACGCGCCCTCGGGCCACGGCGCCCTCGCGATGCCGGACGGCGCCCCCCGCGCGGGCTTCGCCGCCTCCGCCCCGGCGCCGCTGCCCGCCTCCCTCTCCCTCGCGGACGTCGCCCCTCGGCGCCGGCGCCAGTGGGCGATGATCGTCATCCCCCTGGTGCTCGCCCTGCTGATCGCATTGAGCACCTACCTGCTGGTGACCGCGCGCGCGCTGGAGAGTCGCAACGCCGAGTGGGAGCAGGTGGCCCGGTCGACCGGGCAGGACCTGGCGAAGGCCCGCGACGACCTGGCTGGAGCCCTCGCCGAGCTGGACGGCACCCGGGCGCAGCTGGACGCCGCCCAGACGCGCATCACCGAGCTCGCCGACGAGAAGGCCCAGCTCGGCGACGACCGGGAAGTGCAGCAGCGTCTCGTGGACTTCCAGTCGAAGGTCTCCGACGCGGCGCGCAACGTCACGTCGGCGCTGACCTCCTGCGTCGACGGGCAGAACAAGCTCATCACCTACCTGCAAGACTCCGCCTCGTACGACCCCGCGGACCTCGCGCGCTTCCGCGCGGACGTCACCCGGGTCTGCGACTCGGCGACCGACGCCAACAAGGCGCTGCAGGAGGTGCTGACCCGGTGACGACCCGCCGCGCGACTCCGCTCCGGGCCGCCGGCGCGGCGCTCGCCGTCGTCCTGGCGGCTGGATGCGGGGTGCTGCCCTCCCCGCCCGGGCCCATGCCGACCGACATCGTCCCGTCGCACGCCCCCATCGCCGCGCCCACCCAGACCGGGAACCTGTCGGTCGACGGGTTCGACGCGGCGCAGCGGATGGCGGTCCGGATCCGCAACATCGGCTGCTCGTCGTTGTCGACGGGTTCGGGCTTCGCCATCGACGAGTCGACGTTGATCACCAACCGGCACGTCGTCGCAGACTCGGACGACCTGCAGGTCAGCACGTACGACGGTCGCGACATCGCGGTGACGGCGGCGAGTATCGCCGGACTGGCCGACCTGGCGGTGGTGCGCACGGCGCAGCCGTTGCCGGCCGCCCCGGTGCTGGCGGAGTCCGATCCCGCCCCCGGCGACCCGGTGACCGTGGTGGGCTACCCGCTCGGCGGGCAGCTCACGGTCACCAGCGGCCAGGTCATCGGCACCACCACCGATCCCCTCAACGAGAACCTCGGCGAGGTGCTCATCACGGACGCCCCGGTGGAGCCGGGAAGCTCCGGGTCGGCGGCGCTCGACTCCGAGGGCCGCGTGATCGGGGTGGTCTACGCCAAGAACTCGACGGGGATGAGCTTCGTGGTGCCGGTCAGCACACTGCGCGCGATGCTTGCTGACGACACCTCGTTCGTCGAGTCGACGTCGTGCACCACCACATCCTGAGCCCAGAGCCCGAGGAACACAGGAGACGCCATGCCGCAGGACCGTGACTTCGACCCGTCGGGCGTGACCCAGGCGGTGAGCGACACCCTCAACGTGGACCGTGTCTTCGGGGAGCCCTACGAGCACGCCGGGACGACCGTCATCCCCGTGGCCCGCATCGTCGGCGGCACCGGATCGGGATTCGGCTCGGGCAACCGGGGCGAGGGGCACGGCGAGGACGGCGGCCGTCCCGACGCGGGCGGGCAGGGCGGCGGCGGCGGCTACGCCGCGCAGGTCAAGCCGCTCGGCGTCTACGTGGTCGACGGCGAGGGCGTGCACTGGCGCCCCGCCCTGGACCTCAACCGGGTGATCCTCGGCGGGCAGATCGTCGCCGCGGTGACTGTCACCGTGGTGGGCGCGTCCTGGGTCCTGGGGCGCCTGCGCCGGCGCTGATCAGCCGGCCGACCGGAGCCGCAACTCAAGCGAGTCGACCCGCTCCGTCACGACGTCGTCGCTGGCCAGGGCGGTGTTGACCTGCGCGAGCACAGCGTCCAGATGCGCCCTGTCGAGCCCGGGGACGAGTGTGAGCACGGCGGCGATCTCCGCGCGGCGGCCCGGCTCGGCGTCCGACGCCCGGACCTCCGGGATGCCGGCGAGCGCGGTCGTCACCGCCGCCCGCACGACGGGATCCACCTCGGGGCCGCCCGACGACACCCGCACCGCGGGCTCCCACCCCCGTTGCTGGGCGAGCGCCCACACGGCGGGGCGGGGCACCAGCACGGTGACCGGCCCGCCGGGGTCCAGCACCAGGAGCTCCCATCCCTCGCTCACGGCGGAGAGCGCCGCGCGCGCGATCTCGGAGGGGACAGGCCGCGCGTCGGCCCGCCACGCTGCCATGCTCGCCACGGAGGAGAACACGGGCAGCGCGGTGCGGCCGTCGGGCGCCTGCAGGGCCACGATCCCCGCGGAGGCCTCCTTGTCGACGGTGTGCTCCCGCCCGTCGTGCTCGACCACGTCTGCGGCCTCGAGCTCGGCCAGCACGGGGACCAGCACGCGCGTGCCGGCCAGCGCGTCCACGACGTCGGCGACGGGGCTCGAGCCCCGGGAGTGCGCGTCGAGGACGGCCGCCAGTCGGGCGTCGCAGGTCCCGTCGTCCCCGGCGAACGGCGACGACGGTGGCAGCTCTCGGCCGACCATGGTCACGGCCGCCCGGCGACGTCCAGGGCCTGGGGCAGCGTGAAGGCTCCCGCGTAGAGCGCCTTGCCCACGATCGCGCCCTCGACGCCCAGCGGCACGAGAGTCCGCAGCGCCTCGATGTCGGCGAGGCTCGAGACACCGCCCGAGGCCACGACCGGCGCGTTCGTGCGCTGGCAGACCTCGCGCAGCAGCTCGATGTTCGGGCCGCGCAGCGTGCCGTCCTTCGTCACGTCGGTCAGCACGTAGCGGGCGCAGCCGGCCTCGTCGAGGCGCGCCAGGACCTCCCACAGGTCACCGCCCTCCTTCGTCCAGCCACGCGCCGCGAGCGTCGTGCCGCGCACGTCGAGGCCGACGGCGATCGCCGCGCCATGGCTGGCGATGACTTTGGCGGTCCACTCCGGGTCCTCGAGCGCCGCGGTGCCGAGGTTGACCCGCGTGGCGCCGGTCGCCAGGGCGCGCTCGAGGGAGGCGTCGTCACGGATCCCGCCCGAGAGCTCGACCTTGACGCCCTTGCCGGCGAGGTCCGCGGCGACCTCCGCGAGCAGCGGCGCGTTCGAGCCGCGGCCGAACGCGGCGTCGAGGTCCACCAGGTGGATCCACTCGGCCCCACCAGCGTGCCAGTCGAGGGCGGCGGCGAGCGGGTCGCCATAACCCGTCTCCGAGCCGGCGGCGCCCTGGACCAGGCGCACGGCCTGCCCATCGGCGACGTCGACGGCGGGCAGCAGCTCCAGGCGGTCGGTCATGATGTCCTCTCTCGGCGGCGCGCGCGGCGCCGCGTTGCAGGGCCCTCGAGGGGCCGGTCGATCAGATCGTCGGCGACGCGCTCAGCGCAGCGAGGCGACCCAGTTGCGCAGCAGCCCTGCGCCCGCGTCCCCCGACTTCTCCGGGTGGAACTGCGTCGCGCACAGCGGGCCGTTCTCGACGGCCGCCACGAACCGGCCGCCGTGCTCGGACCACGTGACCAGGGGGCGGGCGAACCGCTGCGCGTCCACGGACTCGGCGAGCGGGAAGGAACGCGCCGCGTACGAGTGGACGAAGTAGAACCGCTCGTCCTCGAGCCCGGCGAAGAGGGTGGACCCGGCGGGCACGTCCACGGTCGACCAGCCCATGTGGGGCACGACCTCGGCCTCCAGGCGGTCCACGACCCCGGGCCACTCGCCGAGCCCGTCTGCCCGCACGCCGTGCTCGTCACCGGAGTCGAACATGACCTGCATGCCCACGCAGATCCCCAGCACAGGCCGTCCGCCCGCGAGGCGGCGGTCGACGATCTGGTCCCCGTGGACCTCACGCAGCCCGTTCATGCAGGCGGCGAAGGCGCCGACCCCGGGCACGACGAGGCCGTCGGCCTCGGCGGCCGCATGGGGGTCGGCAGTGAGCTCGACCTGGGCGCCGACCCGCTCCAGCGCACGCACGGCGGAGCGCACGTTGCCGAAGCCGTAGTCGAGGACGACGACGCGAGACTGGCTGGGCACCGGCCCAGGTTACCCGGCGGCGCGCGACCTCTGGCGCGGTGTCCAGCGCACGCCCGAGGTCAGCCCCGGCGGATGTCCTTGGCGGCCGCAGCGAGCAGGCGCATCGCCTTCCACCGGGACATCCCCACGCTGGTGACAGGGTTCTCGGCGTCGTCGATCGTCAGCGTGCCCAGCAGCAGCTGCTCGAGCACCGCGGGCGCGTCCGACAGCACGAGTCCGGGCGGCAGCTCGTCCCCCTGCACGCCATGGGTCCAGTGGGTGGCGCTGATCCGGCCCGCGCGCCGCACCAGGAGCACCACTGGCGCCCCCTTGAGCATTGTGGACAGCGCGCCCGCGCCGGCCGGGCCTGCGGCCGGATCGCGCAGGACCGCGACCGCGCCGACCGGCGTGAAGATCGCGTCGGCGTCGACCTTGGACAACGCGCACGCGGCGGCCAGCGCCTCGGCGCCGGCCACCTGCGTGACGACCAGCGCGACCTGCGGCCGCTCCTCCTGCGGAGCGGCGTCCGGCTGGGCCGCCTCGCCGAGGCCCTCGAGCGAGGACAGGTCGTCAGGGACCGAGAAGCCGTCCGGCAGGTCGTCGTCGCCAGTAGGCCGGGGCGTGCCGTCCACGCTCACAGCGCCCCCTTCGTGCTCGGGATGCCCTCGACGCGCGGGTCCGGCTGCACCGCGAACCGCAGGGCACGCGCCAAGGCCTTGAACTGCGCCTCGACGATGTGGTGCGGGTCCCGCCCAGCCAAGACCCGCATGTGGACGCAGATCCCGGCGTGGTGCGCGATGGACTCCAGGACGTGACGCGTGAGCGACCCGGTGAAGTGCCCGCCGATCAGGTGGTACTCCTGGCCGGCCGGCTCTCCCTCGTGCACCAGGTAGGGGCGTCCGGACACGTCGACGACCGCCTGCGCGAGCGCCTCGTCCAGCGGAACCAGGGCGTCGCCGAAGCGGGAGATCCCCTTCTTGTCGCCGAGCGCCACCCGCAGCGCCTCGCCGATCGCGATGGCGACGTCCTCGACGGTGTGGTGCGCGTCGATGTGCGTGTCGCCCGTCGCCTTGACGGTGAGGTCGATCAAGGAGTGCTTGCCGAGCGCGGTGAGCATGTGGTCGTAGAAGCCGACGGTGGTCGAGATGTCCGTCGTTCCCGTGCCGTCGAGGTCGAGCTCGACGAGCACGCTCGACTCGCTCGTGGTCCGCTCGATGCGCGCCGTCCGCGCCGAGCGGTCAGCCGTCGTGGTCACAGTCCTGCCACCTCCACCAGGGCGTCCTTGAACGCCGTCATGTCCTCCGGCGTGCCGATCGACACGCGCAGCCACCCCTCGGGTCCCGTCTCGCGGATCAGCACCCCGCGGTCGAGCAGACCCTGCCAGATCGCGTGACGGTCGTCGAACACCCCGAAGAGGACGAAGTTCGCGTCGGACTCGGCGACCCGCAGCCCGCGGTCCCGCAGCCACTCGACCAGCGCGTCGCGCTCTGCCCGCAGCGACCCGATCTGCGCCATGAGGGCGGGCGCGTGTCGCAACGCCGCCCGGGCAACCGCCTGGGTCACCGCCGACAGGTGATAGGGCAGTCGGACCACGCGGAGCGCGTCGACCAGCGCAGGCGCGGCGGCGAGGTAGCCGACCCGGGCGCCGGCCAGGCCGAAGGCCTTCGACATGGTGCGGGACACGACCAGGTGGGGACGGTCCGCGAGCAGGTGCAGCGCGGAGCGCACTCCTTCCCGGCGGAACTCCCCGTACGCCTCGTCGACCACGACCACGCAGCCGCCGGGGACGTCGGCCGCGGCGTCGAGGATGACCTCGAGCGTCCGGGCAGGCAGCGCAGTGCCGGTCGGGTTGTTGGGGCTGGCGAGCAGGACCACGGACGGGGCCTCCGCGGCGATCAGCGCCGCCGCGGCCTGCGGGTCGATCGTGAAGTCCTCGGCCCTGCGGCCGACGACCCACCGCGTGCTCGTGTCCCGCGCATATTCCGGGTACATGGAGTAGGTCGGCGCGAACGACAGCGCCGTGCGCCCGGGACCGCCGAACGCCTGCAGCAGGTGCAGCATGATCTCGTTCGAGCCGTTCGCCGCCCAGATCTGGTCCTCGGCCAGCTCGACGCCCGACTCGACGGCTAGGTAGCCGGCCAGGTCGGCCCGCAGCGCGCGGAAGTCCCGGTCGGGATACCGGTTCAGACCTGCCGCGGCCTCCGCCACGTCATGGGCGATGTCGGCGACGACGTCCACGGACGGCGCGTACGGGTTCTCGTTCACGTTGAGCAGGTGCGGCACGTCGAGCTGCGGCGCGCCGTACGGCTCGAGCCCGACGAGCTCGGCGCGCAGCGGCAGCGAGGGACGGGCTAGGTCAGAAGTCACGGAGCGAGTCTAGATTCCCGGCCGGGAAGGCCACTCCCGCGCGCCTCTGATGAGACGCGCGCCACCCCGCGCAGATCATGACCAAGGTCCCACCCGCGATCCCCCGCCCTGTGCCTAGCCTCGTAGTGCGGCCGCGCGACCACTCCCCCTTTCGCGCCTGCCGCCTGACGACGAGGTCAGCAGATGCCCGTCCGCTCTCCCCCCGCGCGGACGGGCATCCGCCTTTCTAGGGAACCCGCCGCGGTTCTGGGTTCCCCGTGTCCACAGACGGAGACCGCGGGGTGACCGAGTTGTCATGTTCTCGCTAGGTTCACGGGCATGACCCAGCCGCCGCGCCCGCACACCCACGACCGCGACGGGCGGCGACGGGCGCGCCCCGGCCCTCTGGCGAGCACAGCGATCGTCACCGCCCTCGCACTCGCCGGGTGCGCCGCCGAGGGCGCCGAACCCCCGCGCACGCCCACGGCGACCTCGGCAGTCGGCACGCCCATCCCTGAGCCCACACCGGGCCCGACCCAGTCCGCCAAGCCAGAGCGCCCGGCGGCGATGGACGCGACCACAGACGGAGCATTGGAGTTCGCCACTTACGCGCTGGCGCTGTACCCATACGTCCATAACACCGGAGACCTTGCCGATTGGCGCGCACTGAGCCATCCCGAGTGCAAGTTCTGTGCCAATGTGGTCGCGGACGTCGAGAACTTGCTCGCAAAGGGCAATCACAATGAAGGCGGAGAGGTGACCATCCTCACCGCAAGTGCGCTGGAATTGAATCCCGGGCATAGTTTCAGCGCCGAGATGGACGTGGCACAGGCCGAGTTTCGTGAAGTTGACGGATTAGGAGACCTCGTCGGCGAACCGGTGCCCGCTGACAACCTGCGGCTGGTCTTCTCGCTCTTCTATGAGGGCGGAGTATGGCTCATACGCGGTGTCGAAGCTGTGACGCCCAGTGCTTAGGTTCGCCCAGTTCGCAGTCTTCGGCCTGATCGCGCTGATTCCCCTCGCGGGCCATCACGTGTTGCCAGTGGCTAGCACCTCAGACCCGAAGGGCGGGCTCCGCGCCGACGCGATCGATGAGTCCATTAATCTCAACGCGAAGCAAGCCGCCGGAGCAGCTGCGGCGCATGCGGCGGCGCGGGCGGCGGGTGACCCGGCGGCGGCGTTGCGCGAGTACGCCCGCATGGAGCAATGCGAGGGTCCCGGATACGTCTACCCGGCGACCCTTGGCTCCTGCCCCGGCGCCGACGGCGCGGTCCCCCTGCCCGACTGCGCCGGCTTCCCGGCCCTGGCGCACCTGTGGACACGCACCCGCCCTAGCCCCGAGGCCCCGTGGGGCCCGTGGAGCAAGATCGCCGACGCGTCCTGCCCCCAAGACCTCCTGCCGCCCTTCACCGCCGAGGACTTCCGCCGCCTGCCCCTGGCTCCCACCACCACGGCACTGCACCCGAACACTCCACACCTGCTCACCGGCCTGGGCGTGGTCGCCACCGCCGACCCCGCCACCCAAGAGCTCGCCGCCACCCTGCTCGACTTCCCGATCACGGTGCGCGCCACGCCGACCCACTACACCTGGGACTTCGGCGACGGCGCCGCCCCGGTGACCACCACCCACCCCGGCAGCCCTTTCCCTCCCGACTCGCGCGTCCCCACCGGCTCCTTCCCTCCGGGCGTCATCGGCCACCCCTTCCCCCGGCCCGGCGCCTACTCGATCACCCTGACCACCACCTGGGCGGGCGAGTACCAGATCGCCGGCGCCACCACGTGGCTCCCGGTCAACGGCACCGCGACCACCACCACGACCCACACCCCCGTGACCGTCCACGAGTCCCGCTCCCACCTGGTGGCCGACACCTGCCATGACAACCCCGCCGCCCCCGGCTGCTGACCCCGCCCACCCGAACCCGCACCGCCGCCACCCCGGAGCAGCGTCGGGTGGCTCGGCTGGGGCACGGCCCACCGCGTCGAGCAGTCCCGCCTACCATCAGGGGATGTCCCCCAGCGCGTCGTCCCCCTCCGCCGGCGCGGCCCCCGGCTCCACGCACGGTCCCCGCGAGGCACTGCGCGAGCAGGCCGAGGCCGCGCTCCGCGCGCTCGTCGGGCGGGAGGACGCCCGGCTGCGAGACGACCAGTGGGTGGCGATCGAGGCACTGGTGGCGGACCGACGACGGGCTCTCGTGGTGCAGCGCACCGGCTGGGGCAAGTCGGCGGTGTACTTCGTCGCCACCGCGCTGCTGAGGTCCGGGGCGGCGGGCGCCACCCCGTCCGGGCCCACCGTGATCATCTCCCCGCTGCTGGCGCTGATGCGCAACCAGGTCGCCGCCGCGGAGCGCGCGGGGATCCGCGCGGAGACGATCAACTCCTCGAACGTGACCGAGTGGGCCGACGTGCAGGCGCGGGTGCGCGCCGGTGAGGTCGACGTCCTTCTCGTCTCCCCGGAGCGGCTGAACAACCCGGGCTTCCGCGACGAGGTGCTGCCGCGGCTCGCCGCGGACGCCGGTCTCGTCGTGGTCGACGAGGCGCACTGCATCTCGGACTGGGGCCACGACTTCCGGCCCGACTACCGCCGGATCCGCACGCTGCTGGCCGACCTCCCGTCGGGGATCCCGGTGCTCGCCACCACGGCGACCGCGAACGCGCGGGTGACCGACGACGTCGCGGAGCAGCTGGCCGTGAGCGGTGACGACAGTGGCCACACCGGAGCGGAGGCCCTCGCCGATGTGCTGGTGCTCCGCGGCCCGCTGGACCGCGAGAGCCTGCACCTCTCGGTGGCCGAGCTGCCCGACAGCTCCGCGCAGCTCGCCTGGCTGGCGCACAACCTGCCGCGGATCGACGGCTCGGGCATCGTGTACTGCCTGACGGTGGCCGCTGCGCAGCAGGTGACGGAGTACCTGCGTGGCGTCGGCCTGGACGTGCGGGCCTACACGGGGCAGACAGACACCGCCGAGCGGCAAGCGGCTGAAGCGGACCTGCTGGCGAACCGCGTCAAGGCGCTCGTCGCGACCTCGGCCCTCGGCATGGGGTTCGACAAGGGCGACCTGGCGTTCGTCGTGCACCTGGGCGCGCCGTCCTCCCCGATCGCCTACTACCAGCAGGTGGGGCGTGCGGGACGAGCCACGCAGCACGCCGAGGTCGTCCTGCTGCCTGGCCGCGAGGACCGTGCGATCTGGGACTACTTCGCGTCGATGGCCTTCCCGCCGGAGTCCGAGGTCAGGGCGGCGCTGGCTGCTCTGGAGAGCCGGGGGACGCTCTCGACTCCGGCGCTTGAGACCCATGTGACCCTCCGCCGCGCGCGCCTCGAGCTCATGCTCAAGGTGCTCGACGTCGACGGCGCCGTGCGGCGAGTGCGCGGCGGGTGGGAGGCCACGGGCCAGCCGTGGTCTTACGACGCCGAGCGGTACGAGCGGGTCAGCGCCGCCCGGCGCGCGGAGCAGCAGGCGATGGTCGACTACGTCCGCGGCGACGGGTGCAGGATGGCCTTCCTGCGGCGGGCGCTCGACGACCCCGAGCTCCCCGACGGGTGGCGGTGCGGGCGGTGCGACCGGTGCGGCGGGGCGAGCGCCGGTGTCGTCCCGGATGCCGCAGAGGTGGCTGGCGCCCGGGAGCGGCTCGCGGTGCCCGGGGTCGAGGTCGAGCCCCGCACCATGTGGCCCTCCGGCATGGCGTCGCTCGGAATCGAGCTGAGCGGGCGGATCGCCGCGGGCGACCGGGCCGAGACGGGCCGCGCGGTGGCCCGGCTGGACGGGATCGGCTGGGGCGGCCTGCTGCGCGACCTGTTCGCCCCGGCGCCTGGGGGCACGCCGCACGAGACGGCGACTGCCGACGTCCTCCCGGCCCCGTTGCGGCAGCCCGTGCTGGAGGTCCTCGCGGCGTGGACGCCCGAGCCCTCGCCCGCGGGCATCGTCGTCGTCGAGTCGACGAGCCGCCCGGGCCTGCTCCGCCACCTGGCCGACGGCGTGTCCCGTCAGCTCGGCATCCCGGTGGTCGGCTCGCTGCGGCCGGTGGGCGGGTCGCCCGCGGCGCGCCACGACGTGAACTCGGCGCAACGGCTGGCCGGGGTGGTGCGCCGCCTGGAGCTGGACCTGTCCCCCGCGGCGGCGGCCGGCCTGCCGGGACGCTCGGTGCTGCTGCTCGACGACCGCACCGACTCGGGGTGGACGCTCACCGTGGGCGCCCGCCTGCTCCGACAGGCAGGCGCCTCAGCGGTGTTCCCGTTCGTCCTCGGGATCGGTTGAACGGAGAGCTCAGAAGCGAGCGCGGATGGCCTCGCCGTGAGCCGGCAGCCGCTCGGCGTCGGCGAGGGCGACGATGCGGTCCGAGACGGCTGCCAGGGCGCCCGAGTCGTACTCGATGACCTGGATGGCCCGCACGAAGCTGTGCACTCCGAGCCCACTGGCGAAGTGCGCGCACCCGCCGGTGGGAAGCACGTGGTTGGAGCCCGCCATGTAGTCCCCGAGCGAGACCGGCGAGTAGGGGCCCACGAAGATGGCCCCCGCGCTGGTGACCTGCTCGGCGACGGCCGCGGCGTCGACGGTCTGGATCTCGAGGTGCTCCGCCCCGTAGGCGTTGACGACCTCGAGGCCGTGCTCCAGGTTGTCGACGAGCACGATGGCCGATTGGGGCCCGGCGAGCGCCCGCATCACCCGCTCGGCGTTGGCGGTCGACTCGACCCGGTCGCTCAGCTTCGACTCGACCGCTCCCGCGAGCTCCACGGAGGTGGTGACGAGCACGGCCGCCGCCAACGGGTCGTGCTCGGCCTGGGAGACGAGGTCGGCGGCGACGTGTGTGGCGTCGGCTGTGCCGTCGGCGAGGATCGCGATCTCGGTGGGCCCGGCCTCGGCGTCGATGCCGACCACGCCGCGCACCAGCCGCTTGGCGGCCGCCACGTACACGTTCCCGGGACCGGTGATGACGTCGACGGGCTCGCACAGGGTCTCGCCGTCGGCCGGGCCGGCGCCGGCCGCGCCGTAGGCGAACATCGCGATGGCTTGGGCGCCGCCCACTGCGTACACCTCGTCGATGCCGAGCAGCCCGCAGGTCGCCAGCACATCCGGCGAGGGCAGCCCTCCGTTGTCGCGCTGCGGCGGGGACGCCACAGCGAGGGAGCCAACGCCCGCCGCCTGGGCGGCGACGACGTTCATGACGACCGACGACGGGTAGACGGCGAGACCGCCGGGCACGTAGAGGCCGACGCGCCGCACCGGGACCCAGCGCTGGCGCACCTGGGCGCCGGGGGCCACCTCGACGGTGAAGTCGGCGGGGCGCTGCGCGGCGTGCACGGTCCGCACGCGGCTGATGGACTCCTCCAGGGCAGCCCGGACCAGGGGGTCGAGCCCTCGCACCGCGGCCTGGATGGCGTCCGCGGGGACGCGGAGGTGCTTGGGCCGCACGCCGTCGAAGCGCTCCGCAAGATCCCGCAGTGCCACGGCGCCATGCGCGCGCACGGATGCCACGATCGGCGCCACCTGCTCGGTGGCGGACTCGACGTCGAGCTCGGCACGGGGCAGGGTCTCGAGAAGCTCCCGCCGGGACATCGAACGACCACGCAGGTCGATTCTGGAGATCATGGCCCGAGTTTAGTGCCGGGCCGACGTCCCCGGCCGGGCAGGACCTCCTGCTGGACGACGCCGTGCCCGTCCATCAAGGATGATGGGCGCATGAGCACCTCGCGCACACCTGGTCACCGCGACGTCGTCCCGATCACCGACGAGTCGATCCGGCTGGGCCAGTTCCTCAAGCTCGCGGGCCTGGCCGACTCGGGCGCCCAGGCGCGCGAGCTCCTGGACGACGGCCTGGTTTTCGTCAACGGGGAGCCCGAGGCTCGTCGCGGGCGTCAGCTGCGCCGCGCCGACCTGGTCACCGTCGACCTTCCCGCCGGCGAGTTCCGCGCCATCGTCAGCTGATCCCGCTCAGCGCACGCTGCCCATGACGCTGTCCACGTCGAGGTGGATCACCACGCGGGCGGGGTCGAACTCCAGGGTCCGGTACCGCCCGGCGTAGGCCTCGACAGCCTGGGCGATATACGCCGGGTCGTGCACGACGGTGGCGATGCCCTCGAGGGTGAGCCAGCGCCAGCCCTCGACCTGGCACAACGCGACGCGTGCCGGCGACCCCGTCGCCGCGGCCCGCTCGATGTTGCGGGCCTTGACCGAGGTGGCCTTCGTCGTGATGCGCGCCCGACCTCGTGCGGCGTCCCACGTGAACGCGACCGGCACCACGTGCGGGCTCCCGTCCGCGCGCGACGTGGTCAACGTCGCCAGGTGGCGGTCGGTGACGAAGGCGAGCTGCTCGTCGGAGAGCGTCCTCATGACAGGCAGCCAGGGCCGAGGAGGGCCTTGAGGTCGCCGAACAGCGACGGCGAGCGCTCGACCCGAAGGCCCGCGTCGAGCCGCATGACGGTGGTCAGGCCCGGCCTGGTCAGGCGCAGGTGCACCTCGTTGATGCCGGGGTGCGTCGAGAGCACCTCGCGCAGCCGCTCCACCACCGGCTGGGTGCACCGCGACTCGGGGAGCGTCACCACCACCGGGGCGTCCGCCACGGCCGAGAGGTCCGGCAGCGTGACCTCCATGGCCTGGAGCTGCATGGTCTCGTCGCGTCGCCGCACCCGCCCGCGGACCACGATGACGGCGTCCTCGGCGAGCACCGTCGAGTAGGCGAGGTAGGTCTCGCCGAAGAACATGATCTCGACCGAGCCTTCCAGGTCCTCCAGCGTCACGGCCGCCCACGGGTTGCCCTGCTTGGACATCTTCCGCTGCAGGCTCGTGATGAGTCCCGCGACCACCACGGTCGACCCGTCGGGGCGCGCCTCGTCGGCGTTGAGCGTCGCGATCGACACGTCCGCCGCGGCGGACAGCACGTGCTCCAACCCGGACAGCGGGTGGTCCGAGACGTACAGGCCGAGCATCTCGCGCTCGAACGCGAGGCGCTGCTTCTTGTCCCAGTCGGGGAGGTCGGGGATGACGACCGAGAAGCCCATGCTGTCGTCCTCGGCGCCCAGGTCGGCGAAGAGGTCGAACTGCCCCTCGGCCTCCTTGCGCTTGACCCCGATCACCGAGTCGACTGCCTGCTCGTGGACGAGCAGCAGGGCGCGCCGGGGGTGGCCCAGGGAGTCGAAGGCTCCCGCCTTGATCAGCGACTCAATGGTCCGCTTGTTGCAGACGACGGCTGGCACCTTGTCGAGGAAGTCGATGAACGAGGAGAAGGCGCCCTTCTCCTCGCGGGTGCGGACGATCGCGTCGACAACGTTCGCGCCGACGTTGCGCACGGCCGTGAGGCCGAACCGGATGTCGCCGCCGACGGCCGTGAAGTTGGCCGCCGAGGAGTTGACGTCGGGTGGGAGCACCGTGATGCCCATGTGGCGGCACTCGCCGAGGTACAGCGCCGACTTGTCCTTGTCGTCCTTCACGGACGTCAGCAGCGCGGCCATGTACTCGACCGGGTAGTTGGCCTTGAGGTAGGCGGTCCAGTACGAGATGACGCCGTACGCGGCGGAGTGCGCCTTGTTGAACGCGTAGTCCGAGAACGGCAGCAGGATGTCCCACAGCGTCTTGACCGCGGCCATCGAGAAGCCGCGTTCCTTCATGCCGTTCGAGAATCCCTCGAACTGCTTGTCCAGCTCGGACTTCTTCTTCTTGCCCATCGCGCGCCGCAGGATGTCGGCCTGTCCCAGCGAGTACCCGGCTACGCGCTGCGCGATCGCCATGACCTGTTCCTGGTACACGATCAGGCCGTACGTCGTGCCGAGGATGTCCTCGAGGGCCTCGGCCAGCTCGGGGTGGATCGGCGTGACCTCTTGCGAGCCGTTCTTGCGCAACGCGTAGTTGGTGTGCGAGTTGGCGCCCATCGGACCGGGCCGGTAGAGGGCGCCGACGGCGGAGATGTCCTCGAAGTTGTCCGGGCGCATGAGCCGCAGCAAGGACCGCATGCCGCCGCCGTCGAGCTGGAACACGCCCAGGGTGTCGCCGCGTCCGAGCAGCTCGTACGTCTTGCGGTCCGTGAGCTCGAGCTCCTCGAGCACCACCGGGTCCTTGCCGTTCATCACGATGTTCTCGAGCGCGTCGTCGAGGATCGTCAGGTTCCGCAGCCCGAGGAAGTCCATCTTGATCAGGCCGAGGCCCTCGGACGTCGGGTAGTCGAACTGCGTGATGACGGCGCCGTCCTGCGGGCGGCGCATGATCGGGATGATGTCGATCAGCGGGTCGCTGGACATGATGACGCCGGCGGCGTGCACGCCCCACTGGCGCTTCAGGCCCTCGATGCCCTTGGCCAGCTCGACGACGCGCTGCGCGTCCGGGTCGGTGGCGTGGACCTGGCGGAACTCCTCCGCCTCGTTGTACCGCTTGTCGGAGGGGTCGAAGATGCCCGTCAGGCTGATGTCCTTGCCCATGATCGCGGGCGGCATCGCCTTGGTGAGCTTCTCCCCCATCGCGAACGGCATGCCGAGCAGGCGCGCCGAGTCCTTGAGGGCCTGCTTGGCCTTGATGGTGCCGTACGTGACGATCTGCGCGACGCGGTCCTCGCCGTACTTCTGCGTCACGTAGCGGATGACCTCGCCGCGCCTGCGCTCGTCGAAGTCGACGTCGAAGTCAGGCATCGAGACGCGGTCGGGGTTGAGGAACCGCTCGAAGATCAGGCCGTGCTGCAGCGGGTCCAGGTCGGTGATCTTCATGGCGTAGGCCGCCATCGAGCCCGCGCCCGAGCCACGGCCCGGCCCCACCCGGATGCCGTTGGCCTTGGCCCAGTTGATGAAGTCGGCGACGACGAGGAAGTACCCCGGGAAGCCCATCTGGGTGATGACCTCGGTCTCGTAGACCGCCTGCTTGCGCACCGCGTCGGGGATGCCCTCCGGGTACCGGTGGTGCAGGCCGGCCTCGACCTCCTTGATGAACCAGCTGGTCTCGTCCTCGCCCGGCGGGACGGGGTAGTTCGGCATGTAGTTCGCCGAGGTGTTGAACGAGACCTCGCACTGCTCCGCGATCAGGAGCGTGTTGTCGCACGCCTCGGGGTGCTCGGCCCAGATGCGCCGCATCTCCGCGGCCGACTTCACGTAGTAGCCGTCGCCGTCGAACTTGAAGCGGTCCGGGTCCGCGAGCGTCGAGCCGGAGTTGATCGCCAGCAGCGCCTCCTGCGACGCGCTGTCCTCCTGGCGGACGTAGTGCAGGTCGTTCGTCGCGACCAGGGGGGCGCCGATCGTCTCCGAGAGCCGCAGCAGGTCTTTGAGGACCCGGGTCTCGATGTCGATCCCGTGGTCCATCAGCTCGATGTAGAAGTAGTCCTTGCCGAAAATGTCCTGCAGCTCGCCGGCGACCCGGACCGCCTCGTCCCACTGGCCCAGGCGCAGCCGGGTCTGGATCTCCCCCGACGGGCAGCCCGACGTGGCGATCAGGCCCTTGCCGTAGGTCTGCAGCAGGTCGCGGTCCATACGGGGCCACTTGCCCATCTGGCCCTCGAGCGAGGCGAGCGAGCTGGCCCGGAACAGGTTGTGCAGGCCCTCGTTGTTGCGGGCGAGGAGGGTCATGTGGGTGTAGGCGCCACGTGCGGAGACGTCGTCCGCCTCCTGGCCCTGGACCCCGAACCGCACGCGGGTCTGGTCGAAGCGGCTCGTGCCCGGCGTCACGTACGCCTCGACGCCGATGATCGGCTTGACCCCGGCGGCGGTGCCCTTGGACCAGAAGTCGAAGGCTCCGAACAGGTAGCCGTGGTCGGTGGTCGCGATGGCCGGCTGGCCCTGGCGCACCACCTCGGCGAACAGGTCTCCGAGGCGGGCCGCGCCATCGAGCATCGAGTACTCGGTGTGTGCGTGGAGATGGACGAAGTCAGCCCCGGGTGATGCCATGCGGGCCAGTCTAGGTGCCGCCGGCGACACCCCCGGCGGGGTCAGCGGTAGCCGTCGCGCAGCGTGGCGAGCGCCGCGGAGAGGTCCTCCGGGTACTCGCTCGACACCTCGAGCCAGTCACCGCTGGTCGGGTGCGTGAACCCGAGCCGGAGGGCGTGCAGCCATTGCCGGGACAGCGAGACGCGTGCCGCCAGGGCCGGGTCGGCGCCATACGTGAGGTCTCCCACACACGGGTGCCGCAGCGCCGAGAAGTGCACTCGGATCTGGTGCGTCCGGCCAGTCTCCAGGTGCACCTCGACGAGCGAGGCGGCCGGGAGCATCTCGAGCACCTCGTAGTGCGTGATCGAGGGCTTGCCGTCGGCCACGACCGCGAACCGCCAGTCGGAGCTCGGGTGCCGGCCGATGGGCGCGTCGATGGTGCCCGTGGTGGGCTCCGGGTGGCCCTGCACGAGCGCGTGGTAGACCTTCTCGACGGTGCGCTCCTTGAACGCCCGCTTGAGCACGGTGTACGCGTGCTCGCTCTTGGCCACGACCATGAGCCCTGACGTGCCGGCGTCCAGGCGGTGCACGATGCCCTGCCGCTCGGCGGGGCCCGACGTCGAGACGCGGTAGCCGGCCGCGACGAGCGCGCCCACGACAGTCGGGCCGGTCCAGCCGGGCGACGGGTGCGCCGCCACGCCCACGGGCTTGTCGATCACGACCAGGTCGTCGTCGTCGTAGACCACGCGCATGCCGGGCACCGGCTCGTGCGTGATGTCGGCGAAGGACTCGACACGCTCCGGCTCGGGCAGCTCCACCTCGAGCCAGGCGCCGGGCAGCAGCCGGTCGGACTTGCCGACCTCCTTGCCGTCGAGGCGCACCGAGCCCGCGGCGGCCAGCTCGGCTGCGCGGGTGCGGGAGAGGCCGAGCAGCCGTGCGATCGCGGCGTCGACCCGCTCGCCGGCCAGGCCGTCGGGCACGGGCATCGCGCGGGTCTCAGCCATCGTCGCGGCCCTCCTGGGGGGTGCGCGCGCCCGATGCCCCAGAGCCGGCGCCCAGGCTGCCGGCGCCACTGCCGAGGTCCGCGCGCCGCGGCCCGTCGCCGTCCGCAGGTCCCGGATCCGTGTCGCCGTCGCCCTCCGCGCCAGGCCCGCTGTCCCGCGTCCCGTCGATCTGGATGCCCCGGATCGCGAGGATCATGATGAGCCCGGCGGCGACGACGATCGCGATGTCGGCGACGTTGCCGACGAACAGGTCCCCGTAGGCGATGAAGTCGACGACGTGGCCGCGGGCGAAGCCGGGCGCACGGAACACACGGTCGCCGAGGTTGCCCAGCGCACCGCCTAGCAGCAGCCCGAGGGCGAGCGCCCATCCCGTGGACCCCAGCCGCCGCGAGGCCCGGACGATGACGACCACCACCCCCGTCGCGACGAGGGTCAGCACCCAGGTCATGCCCGTCGCGATCGACAGGGCGGCGCCCGGGTTGAACAGCAGCCGCAGGCTCAGCAAGTCCCCCAGCACCGGCACCGGCTCGCCCTCCACGAGGGTGACCAGCACCCACGCCTTGGTGGCCTGGTCGACCACCAGGACAGCGAGCGTCAGAGCGATCAGAAGCAGAAGAAGACGACGCCGGCGCACCCCACCCGGAGGTGGAGAGGCCGGCGTCGTCTCAGAGGTCGTGAGCACCCGCAGGAGTCTACGTGTGGCTCACCGACGTTCTTCCCGCTGCTTGCACTCCACGCACAGCGTGGCGCGGGGGAAAGCCTCCACCCGCGCCTTGCCGATCGCCCTGGCGCAGGACTCGCACGTGCCGAACGTGCCCGCGGTGATGCGGGCCAGGGCATGCGCGGTCTGTGCCAGGAGGTCTCGCGTGTTGTTCACCAGGGTGAGCTCGTGCTCACGCTCGAGCGCGCTCGATCCCGAGTCAGCCTGGTCATCCCCTGCTCCGTCGCCGGAGTTCCGCAAAAGATCCGAGAGCTCGGCGTCTGCTGCCGAGAGCTCGGAGGTAAGTCGCGCGACGTCGCTCATGAGCTCGTCGGCGACAGCACGCACATCTCGGACCGACCACGGCTTCTCACCGTCACGCACGGGGAAAAGTCGGACCGCCTTCGCGAGATCCAACTCCCCCTGCGATGTCGTCCCCCTGCTGAGTGAGTCGTTGATGGCCACTGGCGCCCTCTCTGTGGAAGTCCCGCGAGACTATGCGCGTTGCCCATGACGCACAACACACCGCGGGAGGCATAGCCTCACCGCGGTGTGTTGTTCAACGAAAGCGCAGGTCAGACGGCTCGCGAGCCCCCTCCGGGCTGAGCGTTCTGTCCACTGCGGGGCGGCAGCGCGCTGCCCCGGTTGTCCAGGTCGCCAAGGAGGTTCTCGAGGTAGCTCTTGAGGCGCGTGCGGTAGTCCCGCTCGAACACCCGGAGCTCGTCGATCTTGCGCTCGAGCAGCGAGCGCTCCTGCTCGAGCTGCCCGAGCGTGCGGGACGACGTCTCCTCGGCCTCGCGGACGATGCGGCTGCTCTGCGCCTTCGCCTCGGCGATGAGCCGGTCGCTCTCCTCCTGGCCGCTCTTGACGTAGTCGTCGTGGAGCTTCTGCGCCAGCGCGAGCATCCCCGTGGCCGACTCCGGCTCGTTGGGGCGCTGCGGGCTCACCGGGGCGACGGCCACGGGAGCCGGGGCCGCAGGAGCGGGCGCCGGCTGCGGCTCGGGGGTCGGCTCGGGCTTCGGCGCCGGAGCGGCCTGCTGAGCACCTGCCCGGCTGAGCTCGGCGATGCGTCGCTCGGCTGCCGCGAGCTTCGTCTTGAGGTCCTCGTTCTCGGTCTGCAGGTCACGCAGGGTGTTGACGACCTCGTCGAGGAAGTCATCGACCTCGTCCTGGTCGTACCCCTCGCGGAACTTCGTCGCCTGGAACTTCTTGTTCAGGACGTCGTCTGCTGTCAGCAGTGCCATCGTCGTCACCTCTTCG
This sequence comes from Cellulomonas chengniuliangii, assembly GCF_024508335.1. Lineage (NCBI taxonomy): Bacteria > Bacillati > Actinomycetota > Actinomycetes > Micrococcales > Cellulomonadaceae > Cellulomonas > Cellulomonas chengniuliangii. The sequence continues at coordinate 2,105,754 of NZ_CP101988.1, forward strand.
GTCGAACTTGGTCTAGCCGGTGGGCAGTCACCGACCACCTCGGCTCACGGTAGCGGACATTGAGGCGGTCGCATGCGACCCGCCACGCACTGCTCACACCTCGGGCGCCTAGCCCGCCCGTGTCGAGGTGGCTCGCGCGCACATCGATGACGTGCTCGGCGGTCACAGCGCCGACAGCACAGACATCAGCACAGTGCAGGCGAGCATCAGGATCAAGAACGCCAGGTCGAGGCGCACCGTCCCCAACGACAGCGGCGGCACGACACGACGGATCGCCCGCAAGGGCGGGTCGGTCACCGTGTACGTCGCCTCCGCGATGACGAGCATGACGCCGCTCGGACGCCATTCCCGCGCGAAGAACTGCACCCAGTCCAGCACGAGCCGGGCGAGGAGCAGGAGGAAGAAGACGAGGACGACCAGGTACAGGACGTCGGCGATCAGCCTCACGCGTCAGCTCTGGTTGAAGAAGCCCGCGGGGGCGGGCTCGGCAGGCTGCTCGTCGCCCGTGACCTCGACGTGGGCCGGGGACAGCAGGAACACCTTGTTGGTGACACGCTCGATCGCCCCGTGCAGCCCGAAGATCAGGCCCGCGGAGAAGTCGACCAGGCGCTTCGCGTCGGCGTCGTCCATGTCGGAGAGGTTCATGATGACCGGCGTGCCCTCGCGGAACGCCTCGCCGATCTTCCGCGCGTCGTTGTAGGCGCGCGGGTGGATCGTCGTGATGCGCCGGAGCTCGCCGGTCGAGGGCGCGGGCTGCGCGACCCTCACCGCGGGCCGGTGAAGCGGCGTGACCTGAGCCTCGTACTCCTGCGGCACCGTAGCCTCCAGCTCGTCGTACTCGTCGACGTACTCCTCGTGCTCGCCTCGTTCGTCGGCGAGGCCGAGGTACAGCATCGTCTTGCGCAGCGCTCCGGCCATCGCGTTCTCCTCAATCCCCACGGGACTATCTCTTCCCTGCGTTCGACGCTAGCAAGGAGCCCGCCCCGACCTGGCGCGACACGCGGGGCCGTCCGGATTACCCAGGACCTCACCCGGCGAGCCGCACCACGCCGGCGAACCGGCCGGTGGGGCGCCCCTCCGCCGAAGCACGACGGTGCGAGTAAAGCCGCTCATCGGTGAACGTGCACGTCGAGACGCGCGACACTGCGCGCACCCCGGCACGGGCAAGCTCGCCCGCGACCCCGGCGCCCAGGTCCACGCCCGGCGTCCCCCACCGGGTCACGGCCCATGCCTCGGGGACGACGGCCGCCACGTCGGCGCGCATCTGCTCGGGCACCTCGTAAGCGTCCCCGCTGATGCAGGGGCCGATGGACGCGCGCACCCGGCCGACGTCGGCCCCCCGCGCCAGCATCGTGTCGACTGCGGCCTGGACGACCCCGGCCGCCAGGCCGGCGCGCCCGGCATGCACGGCCGCGACGAGCCCGGCCTGCGCGTCCGCGAGGAGTAGCGGCACGCAATCGGCCACGTACACCGCCACCGCGAACCGCGACGAGCCGGTGAGGAGCGCGTCCGCCTCGCCCGCCACACCGCTGTGCGCGCTGCCAGCCTCGTCGAGCACACGCACCGTGGCGCCGTGCACCTGCTCGCCGAACATGACGGGGGCGCCAGCCCACTCGGCGAGGAGTCCGCGGTTCGCCAGGACGTCGGCGGGCCGGTCCCCGACGTTGAGCCCGACGTTGAGGCTCGCCCAGGGGGCGCCCGACACCCCGCCCGCCCGGGTGGTGAACCCGGCCCGCACCCCGGGGCCGAGGTCGACCTCGAGGACGGGGATCACCGCAATCGCCTACTTCAGGAAGTCGGGGACGTCCAGCTCCTCGGCGCCGCGGCGCGAGTGGTCCTCTTCGAAGATCTGCGGCACCTCGAGCTGACCCGTGCTCGGAGCGGGCGCGGGCGCCTCGGACGCGAGGAACACCGGGACGGGAGCCGCGGCCGGGGCGACGGGGCGGATCGGCGACCCGACGCGCACGACGTCCTCGTCCGGGTCGACCGGCCGGGGCTGGGCCACGGCGTGCGTGGGCGCCGCAGCCGGCCGCGGGGCGCCAGACGCCGAGCCGCTCACCTGGCCGAGGCCCCGGCTGTCGCGCCGGACCACCGGAGCGCCGCCGTCGAAGCCGGCCGCGATGACGGTGACACGCACCTCGTCGCCGAGGGCGTCGTCGATGACCGCGCCGAAGATGATGTTCGCCTCGGGGTGCGCAGCCTCCTGCACCAGGCGTGCGGCCTCGTTGATCTCGAACAGCCCCAGGTCGGAGCCGCCCTGGATGGACAGCAGCACGCCGTGGGCGCCGTCGATGCTGGCCTCGAGCAGCGGCGAGGAGATCGCGAGCTCTGCCGCCTGCACGGCGCGGTCGTCACCGCGCGCGGAGCCGATGCCCATGAGCGCGGACCCGGCGCCCTGCATCACGGACTTGACGTCGGCGAAGTCGAGGTTGATCAGGCCAGGGGTGGTGATGAGGTCGGTGATGCCCTGGACGCCGGACAGCAGCACCTGGTCGGCGGAGTGGAAGGCGTCGAGCACCGAGACCGAACGGTCGGATATCGACAGCAGCCGGTCGTTGGGGATGACGATGAGCGTGTCGACCTCGGCGCGCAGCGCCTCGATGCCGGAGTCCGCCTGCACCGAGCGGCGGCGGCCCTCGAAGGTGAACGGCCGGGTGACGACACCGATGGTCAGCGCGCCGAGCGAGCGTGCGATGCGGGCCACGACGGGCGCGCCGCCGGTGCCAGTGCCGCCGCCCTCGCCCGCGGTCACGAACACCATGTCCGCGCCGCGCAGCACGTCCTCGATCTCCTCGGCGTGGTCCTCCGAGGCCTTCTTGCCCACCTCGGGGTCGGCGCCGGCGCCGAGCCCGCGCGTGAGCTCGCGGCCCACGTCGAGCTTCACGTCGGCGTCGGACATCAGCAGAGCCTGGGCGTCAGTGTTGATCGCGATGAACTCGACACCCTTGAGGCCGACCTCGATCATGCGGTTGACGGCGTTGACGCCCCCACCCCCGATGCCGACGACCTTGATGACGGCCAGGTAGTTCTGCGGAGCTGCCACAGTGGGTGCCTCTCGTTGTGCGCCGGGACGTGCACGGCTGGGGCGATGTGACCGCCACTGCCGAACCTTCACCCTCAAGTTGAGGGTTATAGTTATGTCATTTTCTCTCTAGTCGATGACGCTATGTGCGCCGGGCGCCGCGATCAACGACCTCGCCGCGCGTGTCGGCCACGATCCCAGTTCATCGGGCCCGTCGCCCGTCCAACCGGGCTCATTTGGTGATCGGCAGCGTCGGGGCGGACACGTCGAAGACGCTCGCGCCCGCGCTCTCTGGCGCCGCCCGCAGCGCGCTCAGCACGGCGACCTTCAACGCCGTGTCCTGCCCGCTCCCCCAGTCCACCCGCGCGCCGTCGCGCAGCGCCATGGTGACCGTGTCCTGCGACTGCGCGGAGACCTCCCCCACCTCGGCCAGGAGCTCGGGAGGCAGCCCTTCGAGCACCGTGAGCACCGCCGCGAGAGTGCGCGCCTCGCCGACGGGGACCTGCACCACGGGCAGGCCGTCCGGCGCCGCATCGACCCTGCCGACCTGCACGCCCTCCATGTCGACCAGCGCGAAGCCCGGCGCGCCCGCGTCCGGCGCCTCCTCCGGCTGCTCGGGCACGGCCGCCACCGGCTCCCGCGACACCAGCTCGATGTGCAGGCCGCGGGGCCACGCCCGGCTCACCTGCGCCTCTCGGACCCCGGGCACATCGAGGACGTCGCGCCTCAGGCCCACCGTGTCGAGCCGCGGCAGGGGGGTCGTGCCCCGCCCGGCGACGACCTCCCGCACCTGGTCCACCGCCACCACCGTCCCCGCCCCAGCGACGGTGACCTGGGCCTGGTCGAGCCGGAACACGGGCGACCAGAGCAGCAGCCAAGCCGTCACGCCCACGGCCACCACGGCGCCCGCCGCCACGAGGACGTCGCGGCGCGCCAGGCGACGGCGAGCCCTGGCACGCTCGGCGAACCGCGCGGCCGAGCTCATCGAGACGACCGAGGGCCGCACCGGGAGAGCGGTCCCGCGACGGCCCGCGGCGTAGGTCGTGACGGTCGGCTCGCCGGGGGCCGCGCCCGAGCGGGCCGACGGCGTCGCCGTCGAGTCACCGCCGGGCCTCGACCGGCCAGCGGCGCCAGGCCGCCCGACCCCTGGCTGCTGGCCTGAGCGCGGGGCGGGCTCGCCGTCGGACCGCGTGGGCACGGACGGCGCCGACGGGAGCGCCGGGAGCGGCCGCTCAGGCGCGCGGGGGGCCGCCGGACGCGCGGTGCGGCCCGGCGCCGGTGGTCTCGGGCGCTGCGGCGTCATGCGTCCCGCGGGCCTTCCGCCTCGGGCGCCTCGGATATCGGCGCTCCCGATGTCGGCGCCTCGCGCTCGGCCAAGGAGGCGAGCACGACCGCGCCCAGCTCGGTGACGTCGCCCGCGCCGACCGTCAGCAGCAGGTCGCCCGGGCGCGCCTCGGCTGCGAGCGCACGCGCGGCGTCGTGCCGGTCGGGGACGAAGCGCGCGCGACCGGCGGTCGGGACCGCGTCGGCCACGAGGGCGCCGGTGACCGTCGGGTCCACGTCCTCCCGAGCCGCGTACACGTCAGTCACCACGACAACGTCCGCGAGGTCGAGTGCTGTCCCGAACTCGGCGGCGAACGCCCGAGTGCGAGAGAACAGGTGGGGCTGGAAGACGACGAGCACGCGACCCTCCCCCGCGACTGTCCGCGCGGCGCGCAGCAATGCGGCGACCTCCGTCGGGTGGTGGGCGTAGTCGTCCACCACCCGCACGCCGGCCACCTCGCCGCGCGCCTCGAACCGGCGCCCGGTGCCACGGAACCCCGCGAGGCCCTCGGCCGCCTGCTCGGCGGAGGCGCCCGCCCGGCGGGCCGCGACGAAGGCGGCGGCGGCGTTCAGCGCGTTGTGCTCGCCCGGCGCCGTCAGGCTCAGGTCGGCGTCGCCGATCGTCGGGTCGGACGAGCGCAGCCGGACGCTCCACCGGCCGTCGCGCAGTCCGAGCGGCTCGACGACGACGTCGGAGGCCGCGCCGCGCCCGTAGGTGACGACGTCGACCCCGCGAGCCGCGAGGCCGTCACGCACGCGCTCCACCAGGCGGGAGGCCCCGGCGTCGTCCGCGCAGGCCACGAGCAGCCCGCCGTCCCGGATGCGGCGCGCGAACGCGACGAACGCGTCGTCGAAGGCCTCACGGGTGCCGTAATGGTCCAGGTGGTCCGGCTCGACATTGGTCACGACGGCGACGTCCGGCGAGTACGCCAGGAACGACCCGTCGGACTCGTCGGCCTCGGCCACGAAAGCCCGGCCGGCGCCTGCACGGCTCCCACCGAGCGAGCCCGCGGCGGACAGCACGTCCCCGCCGATGGCGAACGACGGGTCCAGGCCCGCGTGCACCAGCGCGGTGGCGATCATCGCCGACGTCGTCGTCTTGCCGTGCGCGCCCGCGACCGCGATGGCCTCGCGGCCGCGCATGAGGGCGGCCAGCGCCTCAGAGCGGTGCAGCACCCGCACGCCGCGCTCCCGCGCCCTGGCCAGCTCGGGGTTGGACTCCCGGACCGCCGTCGAGACGACGACGGTGTCGACCTCCTCCACGTGCGCGGCGTCGTGGCCGACCCACACCCGTGCCCCCGCCGACCGGAGGCCGTCGAGCGCAGGGCCATCCTTCGCGTCGGACCCGCTGACCGGCAGCCCCGCCGCGACCAGCAGCCCCGCGATCGCCGACATGCCCGCGCCCCCGATGCCGACCAAGTGCACCCGGCCGAGATCCGCGAGGCCGCCGTCGTCGGCCACCGCTCCGTCCGCCGCCGCGTTGCCCGCCACCGCATTGTCCGCCAGCCCGCCGTCGTCGACCGGCGGCAGGTGCGCCTCGACGAGGTCCGCGACCCGCGCGGCCCCGTCACGCAGACCGACCGACGCGGCGGCCTCCCCCATCTGCTCGCGTGCCGCCGCGGCCGTCTCGCCGATGAGCAGCGGGAACAGGTGCTCGGCGAGCCACGCAGGGGTCAGGTCGGCGTCGGCGACGAGCAGCCCGCCGCCCGCCGCGACCACCGGCGCGGCGTTGAGCCGCTGCTCTCCGTTGCCCACGGGCAGCGGGACGTACACGGCAGGCAGGCCCAGGGCAGCGAGCTCGCTGACCGTCCCGGCGCCCGCGCGCCCCACCACCACGTCGGCGACGGCCAACGCGTGCTGCATCTCCGAGAGGTACTCGTGGACGTGGTACCGCTCGCCGCCCGGCAGCGGCGCCACGACGTCGCGCACCTCGTCGCCCTTGCCGGCGCCGGCCAGGTGCAGCACCTGCACCCCGGCGTCCAAGAGCTCGGCCGCGACCCGGACCATCGCGCGGTTCAGGCTCAGGGCGCCCAGCGAGCCGCCGGTCACGACGAGCGTGGTCCGCCCGGGGTCGAGCCCCAGCCGCTCGGCGGCCGCCACGCGGGTGGCCTCGGCGTCGCGGGCCCGGTCGGCGACGAGGGCGGCGATCTCCGGCCGCAGGGGCAGGCCGGTGACCTGGGCGCCGGGCAGGGGGGTGCCGGGGAACGTGACGGCGACGTCCGCCGCCCACCGCGATCCCAGGCGGTTGGCGAGGCCCGGACGGGCGTTCTGCTCATGCACCACCACGGGCACGTGCCGGCTGCGGGCCGCCAGGTAGGCCGGGGTCGAGACGTAGCCGCCGAAGCCGATCACGACCTGCGCGCCCGTCTCGTCGACCACCTCTCCGGCGGTGCGCACCGCGTCGCGCAGGCGGGCGGGCAGCATGGCCCACTCGGCCGTGGGGCGGCGCGGCAGCGGCACGCGCGGCACGAAGGCCAGCGGGAGCCCGCGCTCGGGGACGAGCCGGGACTCGAGGCCCGACTCCGTTCCGAGCACCGTGATCCGGATCTGCGGGTCACGCCTGCGCAGCTCCTCCGCGACGGCGAGCAACGGGTTCACGTGCCCCGCCGTGCCACCGCCCGCCAGCAGCACCGACCGCACACCCTGACGACTGCCCACGCGTCCCTCAGCTCCCTCGTCCGTCGATTCGTCCTGCTGGCCCACCACCGTCTCACCCACGGGTCCGGCCGATCACCGCGAGCGACCGCCGCACCACCGACGGCCGCGCGGCCAGCGCCTCGGGCGCCCCCGGCTCCCCCCGCGCGAACGACATGACGACGCCGATCGCCGCCATCGTGGTGATCAGCGCCGAGCCGCCAGCCGAGACGAGCGGCAGCGGCACCCCGATGACGGGCGCGAGGCCGATCACCACCGCGATGTTCACGAGCGCCTGCCCGATCACCCAGCACACGATGGCGCCGGTGGCGATCTGCACGAACGGGTCCTGGTGCCGGCGGATCACGCGGAACATCGCCAGGGCGATGAGCGCGATCAGGCCTAGCACCAGCAGCGTGCCGACCAGGCCCAGCTCCTCGCCCAGGATCGCGAAGATGAAGTCGTTGTGCGCCTCCGGCAGGTAGGACCACTTCTCGCGGCTGGCGCCCAGCCCGATCCCGGTCCAGCCGCCGGTGGCGAGGCCCCACCCGCCGTGCAGGGTCTGGTAGCAGTCGCTCGTGGGGTCGCAGTCGTCGCTGAGCCACGCGAAGATGCGGGCGACACGGTTCTGGCTGGTGATCGCGAGCATCCCGGCGGCGAGCACCGCCATCCCCACGGCCACGCTGAACATCCGCAACGGGACGCCCGCGATGAACATGGCGCCACCGACGAGCAGCATCATCACCAGGGCGGTGCCCAGGTCGTGCCCGAGCAGGACGAGGCCGATCATCAGCCCGCCCACCGGCAGCGCGGGGATCAACGCGTGCTTCCACTCGCTCAGGAGCGGACGCTTGCGCGCCAGGACCACGCCCAGCCAGAGTGACAGCGCGAGCTTGACGGCCTCGGACGGCTGCATGGACAGCGAGCCGATCGCGATCCAGTTCCGGTTGCCGCCCACGGCGTCGGCGCCAAGAGGGCTGAACACCGCGAGCTGCAGCAGCGCGGCGAGGCCCAGCAGCGGCCAGGCCGCCTTCTTGTACAGGCTCGTGGGCAGCCGCGAGGCCACCCACAGGACTGGCAGTCCCATCAGCGCGTACTGCGCCTGGCTGAAGAACACCGCGTAGGGCGACCGGCCCGCCGCCAAGGACTCCACGCTCGAGCTGGACAGGACCATGACCAGGCCGAGCACCACAAGCAGGGCAGTGGCGCCTGTGAGCACGTAGTAGCTGGTGACAGGGCTGTTCCAGGCCAGCAGCCGAGCAGCCGACTGCTCGACGGCTCGCTGCTGGCCGGTCCAGGGCTGCGACGCGAGCGACCCGGGTGGCTTCTGCGTCACCATGTCGGCCTCAGTCCGCGTCGCGGCTCAGGGCGCGCACCGCCGCGGCGAACGACTCCCCCCGCTCGGCGTAGGAGCGGAACTGGTCCATCGAGGCGCTGGCGGGCGCGAGCACCACGCTGGCCGGGCCCGGCCGCACCATGGCGGCGAGCCTGCGCGCCTCGTCGACGGCTCGGTTCATCACCGTCCCAGTGTCACCGGGATCCACCCGTGCCACGGGAACCTCCGGCGCGTGTCGGGCGAGCGCCCCCGCGAGCGGCTCCGGGTCCACGCCGATGAGCACGACCCCGGCGAGCCGGTCCTTGCGGGCCAGCACCAGCTCGTCGAACGTCGCGCCCTTGGCCAGGCCGCCGGCGATCCACACAACGCTGCCCGGCTCGAACGCTGCCAGCGAGGCCGCGGCGGCGTGCGCGTTGGTGGCCTTCGAGTCGTCGACCCAGCGCACGCCGTCGACCTCCGCGACGATCGCCGAGCGGTGCTCGCCCGCGGCGAACCCGCGCAACCCGTCGCGCACCGCGGCCGGGGCACAGCCGTGGGCGAGCGCCAAGGCGGCGGCTGTCAGTGCGTCCTGGACAACGTGCGGCGGGACCCCGTCGGGGCCGGCCAGGTGTGCCAGGTCGGCGAGCGTCCCGAGCTCGGCCGCGTGGGTGTGCCGCTGCGGGGTGAATCCCCGGTCCACGAGCACGTCCTCCACGACGCCGAGCTGGCCGACGCCCGGGGTGCCGAGCGTCACGCCGATCGCCCGTGCGCCCTCCTCCACGTCGGCGTCCCGCACCAGCTGCTCGGTGAGCGGGTCGGACAGGTTGTAGACGCACGCGACCTGCGCGCGCTCGTACACCCGCCCCTTGTCCGCGGCGTACGCCTCGAAGGACCCGTGCCAGTCGAGGTGGTCGGGCGCCACGTTGAGCACCGCCGCTGCCTGCGCCGACATCGAGTGCGTGAAGTGCAGCTGGAAGCTCGAGAGCTCGACGGCGATCACGTCGAGGGAGGGATCGGTCACGACCTGCGCCAGTGGAGTGCCGACGTTCCCGGCCGCGACGGCGTGCTCGCCGCCGGCCCGCAGCATCGACGCCAGCATGCCGACCGTCGTGGTCTTGCCGTTGGTGCCGGTGACCGCCAGCCAGGGCGCGGGCCCGCGCCCGTCCGGGCGGTCCACCCGGAGCCGCCAGGCGAGCTCGACCTCGCTCCACACGGGGATGCCGCGATCGACCGCCGCCGCGAGCAGCGGGTTCGACGGGGGCCAGCCGGGCGATGCGACCACAACGTCCACGCCGTCGAGCCCGCCGTCCGCGACGAACCCCTCGACGTCGCGCACGTCGGCCTGCTCGGCGTGCTCGTCAGCCGTGGTCACGACCGCGCCGCGCGCGAGCAGCGCCTCGCGCGCCGCCTGCCCGGAGACGCCCAGCCCGGCGACCAGCACCCGGGCCCCGTCCACCTCCTGGAGGTCGCCGAACGGCACTAGCCCGTCACCCACTCCGCATAGAAGACACCGATGCCGAGCGCCACGAACAAGCCCGCGACGATCCAGAACCGGATCACGATCGTGACCTCGCCCCAGCCGGACAGCTCGAAGTGATGATGCAACGGGGCCATCTTGAACACCCGTTTGCCGGTCATCTTGAAGAAGCCGATCTGGATCACGTCAGAGAGCACGATCAGCACGAACAAGCCGCCGATGATCGCGGCGAGGATCTCTGTGCGGGACAGGATCGACAGCCCGGCGAGGGCGCCGCCCAGGGCCAGCGACCCGGTGTCGCCCATGAAGATCTGGGCAGGGCTCGCGTTCCACCACAGGAAGCCGAAGCAGGCGCCGGTGATGGACGCGGCGACCACCGCGAGGCTCATCGGGTCCCGGACCTCGTAGCACCGCGGGCCTGCCGAGCTCAACAGCTGGCAGCTCTGGTTGAACTGCCAGACGCCGACCAGAACATACGAGCCGAACACGATGAGCGAGACGCCCGTCGCGAGCCCGTCGAGCCCGTCCGTGAGGTTGACGGCGTTGGACCAGGCCGTGATGAGGAAGTTCGCCCAGATGACGAACAGCACCATGCCGAGGGTGACCCCGGCGAAGGCCAGGTCGAGGTTGGTGTCGCGGATGAACGAGATCTTGGTGGACGCCGGGGTGCGGAAGGCCTCGTTGGGGAACTGCAGGGCCGCGAGGGCGAAGGTCACGCCCACCACGCCCTGGCCAAGGAACTTCCACCGCGCCTTGAGGCCGAGGCTGCGCTGCCGGGAGATCTTGATGAAATCGTCCAGGAAGCCCACGATGCCGAGGCCGGTCATGAGGTACAGCACGAGCACCGCCGACACGGTGGGCAGCTGCCCGGTCGCGAGCAGGCCGCCGCCCCAGCCGAGCAGCGTGGCGCCGATGATGACGACACCGCCCATGGTGGGGGTCCCGCGCTTGGTGAAGTGCGCGGTGGGCCCGTCTTGCCGGATGAACTGGCCGTACTGCTTCTTGACGAGGAAGCGGATGAACAGCGGCGTGCCGAGCAGCGCGATCAGCATCGACAGGCCGCCGGAGATCAGGACGGCCCTCATGACGCGGCCACCTGCCCGCCCGCGATGAGCCGGTCACCCAGGCGCCAGAGCCCGGCGCCGTAGGAGGACTTCACCAGCACGACGTCGCCTGGGCGGAGCTCCTCGTCGAGGAACCGCTCGGCGGATTCGATGTCGTCGGCCACGGCGATCTCATCGCCCCACGACCCCTCGCGGTTGGCGCCGTCGCGGATCGGGTGGGCGCCCTCCCCCACGACGACGGTGAGCGCGATGTTGAGCCGCACGGCCAGCCGCCCGATGGCGTCGTGGGCCTCGCGCGCGTCCTCGCCGAGCTCGAGCATCTCGCCGAGCACGGCGATCGACCGCCGGTCGCGGCCTGCGACCACGGCCAGCGCCTTGAGGGCGGCCTGCATCGAGTCGGGGTTGGCGTTGTAGGAGTCGTCGATGACGGTCACGCCGTCGGGGCGGTCGACCACGTGCATGCGGTGCGGGCTGAGCGCCTCGGCCTCGCTGAGCGACGCGGCGACCTCGTCGAGGCCGAGCCCCACTTCCAGCGCGGCGGCCGCCGCGGCGACCGCGTTGTGCGCGTGGTGCTCCCCGACGAGCCGGAGCTCGACCGGGGCCTGGCGCACGACGCCGTCCGGCCCGGGGGCCTCGAGGGTGAAGCCTGCCCGGCCCGCACGGTCGATCCGCACGCCGCGCGCCCGGACGTCGGCGCCGGCCGACGTGCCGAAGGACACGACCTGGCCGGGGGCCACGTCCGCCATGGCCCGCACGCGCGGGTCGTCCGCGTTGAGCACCGCGACGCCATCCGGGACGAGGCCCTGGACGATCTCGGCCTTGGCCCTCGCCACCGCCTCGATGCCCCCGAACTCGCCGATGTGCGCGCTGCCGACGACCAGCACCACGGCCACGTCGGGCGGCGCGATGCCGGTCAGGTAGGTGAGGTGGCCGATGCCGCTGGCGCCCATCTCGAGCACCAGGTACCGGGTCGACTCGTCGGCGCGCAGCACCGTGAGCGGCAGGCCGATCTCGTTGTTGAAGGACCGCTCCGGCGCGATCGTGGGGCCGGCCGCCCCGAGGACCTGCGCGAGCAGGTCCTTCGTCGTCGTCTTCCCGACCGAGCCGGTCACGCCGATCACGCGGAGCCCGGCGCCGCCGGGCTCGAGCGAGGCCTCTCGCAGTCGGGCCAGCACCTCGCGGGCGAGATCGCCCAGCGCGCGCTCCACGTCCGGCACGACGACGCACGGCAGCGGCGCGCCGTCGGCCCCGTCGAGCGGGCGGGCGGCGAGCACCAGCCCGGCTCCCGCCTGGACGGCGCCGGCGGCGAAGTCGTGGCCGTCGACGTGCTCGCCGGGCAGCGCCACGAACAGCGAGCCCTCCTCGACCTCGCGCGAGTCGACCACGACCGGGCCGGTGACCACCGTCGCGGGGTCGAGCGACTCAGGGCACAGGGCTCCCCCGGTCGCGGCCGCGATGTCGGCCGCTGTCAATGCGATCACGCGTCCTGCCCTTCGAGCTCGCGCCGCGCCTGTGCTGCGGCCCGCAGCACGTCACGGTCGTTGTACCGGTGGAAGACCCCGGCGATCTCCTGGGTCGGCTCGTGACCCTTGCCCGTGATGATGATGGTGTCCCGCTCCGTCGCGATCTCGAAGGCGTCGTGGATGGCCTGGCTGCGGCTGGTCGCCTCGTGCACGTCGGCGAGGTCAGGGCGCACGGTCCGCACCCCGGAGAGGATCGCGGCGCGGATGGCCGCCGGCTCCTCGGAGCGCGGGTTCTCGTCGGTGACGATCAGCACATCGGCCTGCCGCGCGCCGATCTCGCCCATCATGGGGCGCTTGCCCTGGTCACGGTCGCCGTCCGACCCGAAGACCAGGATCAGCCGTCCGGGCGTGATGGGGCGCACGGCGTCCAAGGCGAGCACCAGCGCGTCCGGCGTGTGCGCGTAGTCGACCAGCCCGAGCGGCATGCCGTCGCCGCGCTCGACGACCCGCTCCATGCGCCCGGGGATCGCCGAGGCGTGGCCGACCGCGGCGATGGCCGTCGGCAGGTCCACCCCGGCGCGGTGCGCGAGGACGATGGCCAGTGCGGCGTTCGACACGTTCACCCGCCCCGGCAGCGGGCTCGCGGCGGCGTGCTCGGTCCCGTCCGGACCGCGGAGGGTGAAGCTCGAGCCGATGCCGTCGAGGCCGATGTCGGCGCTGGTCACCGCCCAGTCGGCGGTCTGAGCCGACGGGCCCTCGACCAGGGTCGAGACGGACTCGACGGGGATCGGCGCCTCGGCGGCGAGCCGCTGGCCCCACTCGTCGTCCACCACGACCACGCCGCGGCGGGCCTGGCCGACCGCGAACAGCCGCGACTTGTCCCGGAAGTACCCCTCCATGTCGCCATGGAAGTCGAGGTGGTCGCGCTGGAGGTTGGTGAACCCGACGACGTCGAACTCGAGACCGCCGACCCGGCCCAGCGCCAGCGCGTGCGACGAGACCTCCATGGTGCAGGCGGTCGCACCGCGCTCGTGCATGAGCGCCAGGATGGACTGCACCACCGGCGCCTCGACCGTGGTGCGAGGGCTCTCGATGGCCTCCGGCCCGATCCGCAGCTCCACGGTGCCCATGACCCCGGTGCTCGCGTGCTGGGCGCGCAGCGCCGCGTCGACGAAGTAGCTCGTGGTGGTCTTGCCGTTGGTGCCCGTGACGCCGACCGTGACGATCCCGTGCGCCGGGTGGTCGTGCGCCCAGGCCGCGACCGGGCCCGCCAGCGCGCGAGGGTCCGCGGTGACCAGGACGGGCACGGGTGGCTGGGCGGCGGCGAGGAGCTCCGCGCCGGCCTCGTCGGTGAGGATCGCGACGGCGCCGGCCTCGAGGGCCTGGGCCGCGTACGTCGCGCCATGGACCTTCAGGCCGCTCAGGGCCACGAAGAGGTCGCCGGGCTGGACGTCGCCGCTCGCCACGCTGACGCCGCTCAGGAGGGCGTCATGGCCAGGGACGACGCCGCGGACGGACAGGTCGAACGCGGCGACGAGGTCGACGACCCGATGTCTGGCTGGGTGCTGCGGGCGCATCCGACCCTGGGGGGACGTCATAGGGAGAATCTACCCCGGTCGGACGTGAGCCCCGCGCGCCGGCCGGGCCTCGAGCGCGTGACCGCGCGCACGCGCCGACGCTGCGCCGGGCCGTCCACCGGGATCACCACGTCGTCGGGTAGAGCGTCGCGACGGCGCCGCTCGGCGGCACCCCCAGCTCGAGCAGCGCGTCACGGGTGACCGCGCTGAAGACCGGCGCCGCGACCGTGCCGCCCCACTCGGAGGTGCGTGGGTTGTGCAGCACCACGCTCACGGCGATGCGGGGCTCGTCCGCGGGGGCCACGCCGATGAAGGAGGCGGAGATCCCCTTGGGGTTGAACGACTGCGCCGTGCCGGTCTTGCCGGCCACCCGGTAGCCGGGCACCGCCGCTCCCCCGCCCGTGCCGTCGTCGACCACACTCTCGAGCATGGAGAGCACGGTGTCGGCCGTGACCTTCGAGACGACTTGCGTGGGCGCGGCCTGGGTCGAGGCGGTGTACTGCCCGTCCGCCGACGTCCAGCCCTTGATCAGGTGGGGCTGCACCCGCACGCCGTCGTTGGCGATGGTCGCGAACACCTGGGTCGCCTGCAGCGCCGTGACCGAGACCCCCTGGCCGAATAGCACCGCGTGCTTGGTGCGGCCGTCCCACTCCTCCCACGGGTGCAGGATGCCGCGGGACTCCTGCGGCAGCTCGATCCCGGTCTTGGCGCCGAACCCGAACCGGGACAGGTAGTCGTGGCGCACCGCCAGCGGGAGCTTCTCGCCGATCATCACCGTGCCAGTGTTCGAGGACTGCGCCAGCACCCCGGTCGTCGTCAGCCGCTGGCCCGCGTGCTCGTGGGAGTCCTTGAAGGTCTGGTTGTTCTCCGTCGTGTACAAGTACGGCACCTCGAACTGCGTCAGCGGGTCCACCACGCCGTTCTCGAGGGCGGCGGCCATGGTGATGACCTTGGCCGTCGATCCGGGCTCGAACACGTCTGAGATCGCCCGCGAGCCGTTCAGGTCGCCGGTGGGGGCGTTCGGGTCGACCGATCCAGAGTCGGCCAACGCCAGGATCTCCCCGGTCACGACGTCCATCACGATCACGGCGCCGCCGTCGGCGCCCGTCGCCGCCACCTGGGCGTTGATGGCCTCCTCGGCCTTCCACTGCAGGTCGCTGTGGATCGTGAGCTGGACGGTGTCCCCCTCGACCGCGTCCGTCGACTCCTCATATCCCCCGGGGATGGCCTGCCCGCCCTTGCCCCGCTCCCAGACGAACGTCCCGGGCGACCCGGTGAGCTGGTTGTCGAGCATCGATTCGAGGCCCTGGGCGCCCACACCCTCCGCGTTGACCCAGCCCAGCAGGTTCCCCGCGACCGACCCGTTCGGGTAGACGCGGCTCAGCACGCGCTCGAACTGCACGCCGCCGATCGACAGCTTCTTGATGGCGCGCATCTGCTCGGGGAGCAGGCCCTTCTTGACCACCTTCCAGGTGCTCTCGCCCGTGAGCAGCGCGCCCAGCTCCGCGGCGTTCATCTCGAGCAGCGGGGCGAGCTTGGCGGCGGCGCCCGACGGCCCGCCGATCCGCGGCTCCGAGCCGCGCACCGACCACTCGGCGAGCTCCACCTGGTTCACGGCCAGGGTGTACCGCTCGACGGAGCGCGCCAGGACATCGCCCTTGGCGTCGGTGATCTGGCCGCGGACGGCCAACGTCGAGTCGCGGCCGAGCCGCTGCTGCAACGCCTCCTGGGCGACGGCCTCGCCATTGATCCCCTGCACGTACACGAGCCGGCCTGCGAACACTGTCAGCACCACCAGGACTGCGACCGTGAGGAACGCCTGGCGGCGGCGCGGGTCGCCAGGCCGCGGGCCTTGCGGGCCGCGCCCGCCTCGGGGCCCGGGCGGGCCGGGGGGGCGTCCGCCGCCCACGACAGCAGGCGTGCGGGTGCGCGCCGGGGCCTGTCCGCGCCCGCGCGCCGCGCCGGCCTTGGTGGGCGACGCGTCCCGCGGCGCCGACTGCGCGCGCCGCGCCGCGTCAGGCGCAGGTCGCCGCGCGCCGACGGCTGGCGCCGCGCCGCGCGGCGACGCTCCAGGGGTCCGCCGAGGCCCGTCGCCCTGCCCACGCGCCGCCGCGCCCCCACGCGGGGTCGGCGAGGCCTGCCGAGGGACGCCGGGATGATCCTGTGCGGGTCGACGCGCCCCCCGGCCGGGAGCCGGGGAGTCGGGCGGCGTCGGGACCCGCGGTGTCATCCGCCTGCTCCCGCACCCCCGGGGGCGCCCTGCACCGTGCCGTCGGCGAGGAACAGCCACGCCGTGCTCTCTGCCTTCACCATGCCGAGCGCCTGCGCCGATGAGGCGAGGTGCTCGGGCGATCGCAGCCGGTCGGCCTGCGCGGCGAGGTCCTGCTCTGCCTGCGCCAGCCGGTACAACTCGACGTCGAGCGCCTGCTTCTCGAACGCGCCACGCGCCATCGTCGTGTTGAGCAGCAGCGCCGTGACCAGCGCCGCGCCCAGGATGACCATGCATGCGAGCACGAAGGGGACCCGCGTGCGCGCCTGGGCCGGGGCCCGGACCAGCAGCAGCCTGGGGGTGGGCTGGCTCGCTGGGGCCGGCGCGGCGGGACGTGCCGGGCGCGGGACGGCGCGTGCCGCTGCCTGTGCGCTCATGACGATCTCCTCGGTGCGCCTCGGTCTCGCAGATGGTCTGGGGTGTCGCGCAGTCGTTCCGCGGCGCGCAGCCGCACCGATTGGGAGCGGGGGTTGCGCTCCCGCTCGAGCTCGTCGGCCTCCTCCGCGCCGCGGGTGACCAGGCGCAGGAACGGCCGATGGGTCTCGGGCTCCACGGGGAGCCCGGGGGGCGCGCTCGACGTGGCCCCCACCGCGAGCGCCCGCTTGACCAGCCGGTCCTCGAGGGAGTGGTAGGCCTCCACGACGATGCGCCCGCCGACGGCCAGCGCCTCGATCGACGCGGGAAGGGCCCGCTCGAGGACCTCGAGCTCGCCGTTCACCTCGATCCGCAAGGCCTGGAAGGTGCGCTTGGCGGGGTTGCCGCCGGTCTTGCGGGTGGCCGCCGGGATGCTGGCCCGCAGGATGTCCACGAGCTCTCCGGTGCGCGCCAGCGGCGCCGTCTCCCGCTGGGCCACGATGCGTCGAGCGATGCGCTGGGCGAACCGCTCCTCCCCGTACTCCCGCAGGATGCGGGTGAGGTCGCGGACGTCGTAGGTGTTGAGGACGTCCGCCGCGGTCTGCCCGACGGTCGCGTCCATCCGCATGTCCAGCGGGGCGTCCTGGGAGTACGAGAAGCCACGCTCCGTCTCGTCGAGCTGCAGCGAGGAGACGCCGAGGTCCATGAGGACTCCCTGCACGGCGGGGATGCCGAGGGAGTCCAGGACGTCGAGGATCTCGTCGTAGATCGCGTGCACAGGGGTGAAGCGCTCGCCGAACGGGGCCAGCCGCCTCCCTGCGAGGGCCAGCGCCTGGGGGTCCCGGTCGAGGCCGATCACCCGGACGTGCGGGAATCGGGCCAGCACCGCCTCGGTGTGGCCCCCCATGCCGAGGGTCGAGTCGACCATCACGGCGCCCGGCGCCTCGAGCGCCGGCGCGAGCAGCTCGAGGCAGCGCTCGAGCAGCACCGGGGTGTGGCGCGTCGACGCGTCGTCAGGCTCGCGGCCGTCCACGTCAGGGTGCATCGGTGTCTCCTCTCGCTTCGTCGGGCTGTGCGTCCCACCTGTACCCGGTGGGCCTGTATGTGGTCGGACGGCCCCTCCGCCGTCCGACCAGATCCCCCACCGGCCCTCTGTCGCGGGGAAGTGCGACAGAGAAGACGGGAGGAGATCTCATCGGGCGGTCTCAGGGCCTGTGTGGCCGCGGTCAGAACGGGCCGTTCGGGAAGACCTCCTCGGCGGTCTCGGCGTAGCCGGCCTCCTGCTCAGCGAGGTACGACTCCCACGCGGCGAGGTCCCACACCTCGACCCGGGATCCGGCGCCGATCACGGCGACCTCCCGGTCCAGGCCGGCGTAGGTGCGCAGCATCGGAGGGATCGAGATGCGGCCCTGCTTGTCGGGCAGCTCGTCGCTGGCTCCAGAGAGGAAGACGCGCAGGTAGTCCCGCGCCTGCTTGCTGGTCACCGGCGCCTGGCGGATCTGGTCGTGCATGCGCCGGAACTCGTCCATCGGCAGCAGGAAGAGGCATCGCTCCTGGCCACGGGTCATGACCAGTCCCGGGGCCAGCTGGGCGCGGAACTTGGCGGGAAGGATCAGCCGCCCCTTGTCGTCGAGCCGGGGCGTGTAGGTGCCCAGGAACGGCGCGGAGGAGCCGAAGCCGCTGAAGGTCGACTCGATGCTCACCGCCGCCCCCTCTGCTCCCCGCCGGCTCGCGCTCCACGTCTCTCATCCAGTCCTCACCAAGTGCCTCCACGGTACTCCACTTCCCTCCACCCGCAACCGGTGAAATTGGCGATTCACCCGACAGGGATTGCAAAACCGCAGGTCAGAGCGGTGGAGCGGAGTGGAGGGCGACAACGTCCAGCCGCCACGCGAGACGCGTGTCGCCGATCAGACCCGGTCAGCGGGGCGACCGTTTATGGTGGTTCCTCCACCCGCAATCGGAGGATCCGGACAGTCCTCCGAGTGGTCGCATGCCACGACGGAGAGGAACGTGGGGGGAAGTGGGGGCCGCCGCACCAGGCGGGTCAGATTCACCTGTACGGAGCACGCCACGCGCCAGCCCGCACATAGGCTCGTGCCCCCACCAGAAGGAGAGTCCCCATGCTGCAGGCTGTGCCGACGACCTCCGAGCTCACGGAGCTGGTCGAGACGACCGACCAGATCCGCGCGGGGATCGAGACGGTGGTCACCGGCCGGTCCGAGATCGTCGGGATCACGGTCGCCGTCCTGCTGGCCGAGGGCCACCTGCTGCTCGAGGACGTGCCCGGTGTCGGCAAGACCACGCTCGCCAAGGCGCTCGCCCGCACGATCGCGTGCAGCGTGGGGCGGATCCAGTTCACGCCCGACCTGCTGCCCAGCGACCTCACCGGCGTCAACATCTACCGCAGCCAGACCCACGAGTTCGAGTTCCGGCCGGGCCCGCTCTTCGCCCACATCGTCATCGGCGACGAGATCAACCGCGCCTCCCCCAAGACGCAGTCGGCGCTGCTCGAGTGCATGCAGGAGACGCAGGCGACGGTCGACGGCAAGACCTACGCCCTGCCCCGCCCGTTCCTGGTGATCGCTACCCAGAACCCCGTCGAGATGGAGGGGACGTACCCCCTCCCCGAGGCGCAGCGCGACCGCTTCATGGCGCGCCTGACCGTGGGCTATCCCAGCCTCGACGCCGAGCTCGACATGCTGGACCTGCAAGAGACGGCCGACCCGCTCGGCGCACTGCGACCCGTCACCGACGCCGCGCAGGTCGCCCAGCACGTCGCCACTGCCCGCCGGCTGTACGCGGCGCCCGGGGTCAAGCGGTACGTGGTCGACCTGGTGACCGCGACCCGCGGTGACACCGGCCTGCGCCTGGGGGCCTCCCCGCGAGCCTCCATCCAGCTGCTGCGCGCCGCCAAGGCGCTCGCGGCGATGTCCGGGCGCGACCACGTGCTGCCGGACGACGTGCAGCGGCTCGCCGAGCCCGTGCTGGCCCACCGCTTGATCGCGAGCACCGAGGCGCGGCTCTCCGGCCGGTCCACCAGCGACATCGTCCAGGACATCGTGGCCCGCATCCCACTGCCCTCCTCGAGCGCGGCGCCCCGCGAACGGCGGGCGACCGGCTGATGCGTCCGCGGCTGACCGGTCGTGGGGTCGGGCTCGCCGTCGGTGGGGCCTGCGGGGTGGCATTGGGGATCGCTCTCGGCGCGGTCGACCTGGCGCAGATCAGCGCGGTGGCGCTGCTCCTGGTCGTCGGGGCCTTCGTCGTCACCGCGCTCCGAGACCCCGGACGCGGGCGGCACCGGCTGCGGGTGCACCGCAGCGTCAGCCCCAGCCCCGTCCACGCCGGCTCCGAGGCACACGTCAGCGTCGAGGTCGTCGCCGACGACCTGACCGGCCGCGTGCGGCTCGGCGGGCTCCGGCTCGGCGAGCAGGCCTCCGCCGAGCTGTCCGGCGGGCGCCCGCTGCGCGCACGGGTGGTGCGCACCCACAGGTCCGTCGGCCTGACCTACCCGGTGCACCCCGCCCGCCGCGGCAGGTGGGAGCTGGGGCCGCTCATCGTCACGTGGAAAGACCCTTTCGGAGTGGTGCGCTCCAGCACCGCGCTGGGCGGGCAGGCGGTCATCGCCGTCTGGCCGGCGGTGACGGACTTGCCGACGCCGCGCGGGTTCCTCGTCGCCGAGCCGGACCGGGTCTCGCTGGGCGCCCGGAGCCCTTCCACGGACGACTCCTCGCTGCGGGAGTACCAGCTCGGCGACGACCTGCGGCGCGTGCACTGGCGGAGCAGCGCCAGGCGGGGCGAGCTCGTCGTGCGGTCCGACGAGCGCGCCGGCACCCGGCCGGTCACGGTGCTGCTCGACCTGCCCGGCCAGGTGGACGCCCTCGACTGGACGATCTCCTTGGGCGCCTCCATGGCCCTGGCGATGCTCGACGCCGGCCATCCGGTCCGGCTGCTCGGGCCGCCGTCGCCTCCGGGTTCGGACACCGCCGACGGCGTGCACGCGCGCCCCGGCCACGCCGCCCGCGCCGAGCTGCTCGACCGGATGATCGACGTGCAGTCCCCCGCGGCCGCAGACGCGGAGGACCAGTTGCTCACCGCGGTGCGCCTGCACCTGGGCAGCAGCAACGGCAATGAGATCGTGATGGCCATCGTCGGGCCGCTGAGCGCGCCCACACGCAGCGCCCTCGGGCAGCTCGCGACCGGCGCCGAGGGCTGGGCCATGGTGCGCACCGACCCGGAGTGGTCCGTCAACGACCGCCACGAGGCGGAGCGCACGGTCAGCCAGCTGCGGAAGCTGGGCTGGCGGGTGTGCGCCGTGCAACCCGGTGACGACCTCCGGGACAGCTGGAGCCGGATGCTGGGGGCACGATCGTGAAGGCGCCCCGCGAGCAGCGTGTCGTGCTGCGCGGAGCCCGAGGCGCCCTGGGCTCGGCACTGGTCGCGACGGCGGTCGGGGGCTGCCTGCTCGCCGTCCAGCCGCTGATCGCCCCTGGGCCGTGGCTCGCGGCGGCCCTCGCGGTGGTCGTGCTGCTCGCGCTCGTCACCGCGAGCGCGCGTGCGGTGACCCGCCGGCGGTGGGCGCCGACCCTCGTCGGCGCCCTCATCACGGCCGCCGGGGTGCTCATGTACTTCGGCGCCCCCGCGGGCCGCGTCGAGCTGGTGCCTGACGCGGGCTTCGTCGAACGCCTGGTGGCGATGACCCGCATCGCCTTCGACCTCATCAACGCCTCCGTCATCCCCATGCAGGCCTCCCGACCGATCGTGCTGCTCGTCGTGGTCGGCGCCGCGGTCCTCTTCCTCGCTGCCGACCTCGTGGCGCTAGGACTCGGCGCCCCCGCCTGGTCGGCTCTCGTCCTCTTGACCGTGTGG
The DNA here is from genome assembly GCF_024508335.1 of Cellulomonas chengniuliangii. Classification (NCBI taxonomy): domain Bacteria; kingdom Bacillati; phylum Actinomycetota; class Actinomycetes; order Micrococcales; family Cellulomonadaceae; genus Cellulomonas; species Cellulomonas chengniuliangii. Next base: position 2,127,121 of record NZ_CP101988.1, read on the forward strand.
ATTCCGGGGATCGTCCTCGGAGCGCCCGCCTCGGCGCCCGCCATCGCGATCACCGCGATCGCGTACCTGCTGCTCCTGGCCCTGTCGGCCGCCCCGGCCGATGTGAGCCTGGGGGCCGGCCAGCGGGCCGGCTGGTCAGTCGCGGCCGCCGGCGGCCTCGTCGCCATGGCGTTGGCCGCTGGACCGCTGATCTCGAGCGCGCCAGGCTGGGCCACGCTCCAGCTTCCGCAGTCCGGCTCCCACGCGGCTGGGCCTGTGCGGCTCGACGACTCCTTGGACATGCGCGACAGCCTGGGCCCGCGCTCGGAGCAGGTCGTCCTGCGCTACACGGTCGAGGGGACGGCCGACGGCTCGTCCCTGTCGGACGCTGCCACCCGAGCCGACGCCCAGTCCATCGGCCCGCTCCGCGCGTTCACGCTGCGCGACTTCGACGGCAGGACGTGGGAGCACTCCGGGTCGGATGACCCGCACCCCTGGGAGCGCGGCGAGCTCCTCACCCCGGACCCCGCCCTCCGTGGCGAGGTCCCCGACGCGTCCGCCGGGCTCCTCGCCGAGGTGAACGTCGACGTGGAGGGCCTGCGTGACTCGCGTCTACCGGTGAGCACGTTCGCCCGCACCGTGGAGATCGACGGGCCGTGGCTCTACGACGACGAGCAGGACGAGGTTGTCGGCGAGCGCACCACGCGCCGCGACACCACGTACGCGATGACGGTCCAGATCCCCGACCTGACCGCGGCGGACCTCCGCGCCTCCGCGCCCGGGGACGCCGCCGAGGTGGAGCCCTACCTCGCGGTGCCCCCGACCGACCACGCGCAGGACGTCGCGAACCTCGCCCGCGAGATCACCGCCGGAGCCTCCGGCGCCTACGAGCAGGCCATGGCGCTCCAGTCGTGGTTCCGCGATCCCCGGAACTTCGTCTACGACACCCGGGTCGACGCGGCGACCTCCGCGGACTCGGTGTGGGACTTCCTGCAGAGCAAGCGCGGGTACTGCGTGCAGTACGCCACCTCCATGGCGATCATGGCCCGCACCTTGGGCGTCCCCGCACGGGTCGGTGTGGGCTTCTTGCCGGGGACCCCCGGCAACGCTGGGGAGTACGTGGTCACCGGCCGGCAGTCCCACGCCTGGCCTGAGCTGTACTTCACCGATGTGGGATGGGTGAGGTTCGAGCCCACGCCCGCCGTGCAGACGGGCTCCCCGCCACGGTGGAGCGACCCGCTCGTGGCGGCCCCCGCGCCTTCCGTCCCGGCGCCCGCGGAGCCGGTCGCGCCGGCTGGCCCGGTCCCCACGGCGAGCGGCGCGCCCGCCGCTCCCAGCCAGGCCGTCCCCGAGCCCGACGTGGACGAGGCGGAGATCCCCCGGGCCCTGACGGCGCCGCTCGCCGGCATCGCCCTGGCGCTGCTGCTGGGCATCGTGGTGCTGGTGCGGCGCCGCACCGCCCGCGTCGCCCAACTCAGCGCGGAGGATGCCTGGGAGTGGCTCCGCGGGCGCCTGCGCCGGGAGCGCATCACGTGGTCGGACGCCCAGACACCGCGCCAGGTCGCGGCGCTGGTGCGGGAGCGGGCGGCGGAGGTCCGCGGGGAGCCATTGGGCCCCGAGGCGGATGCTGCTCTGACCAGGCTCGCCGACGCCGTCGAGAGCGACCGCTACGCGCCCTACCCATCGCCCCTGTCGCCGGACGAGGTGCGTGGTTGGGCCCGCATGGTGCTCGAGGGCGTCACGGCTCCGGCGGGCGACCCCGCCGATCCGGTCGATGCTGGGGCTGCGCAGCAGTAACCGGGCACCCGCGCGGGCATGCGCGGTGGACGCCTAGGCCCCCGGTAGGCGACGAGCGCGGCCCACGACCGCATGAGGCACTAGTGGTCGCCACACCGTGCGATCGCGCGTGGACGCCGTCCTGCGGCTGCGGCGAGGCGAGAAGCGATGGCCCCACCCCTCAACTCGGTGGGTCCGCACACGGACGACCCGCGCGTGCCCACGATGGGGGCGGAGGGGTCAGCGCCCGCCCTGGTCGCGCCGGTGCTGCCACCGCTGCTCGAGGCGCGTCATGAACCCGGCCTGGCGCTTCTGGCTGCCGGCAGGCTTCCCCTGCGTCGGCGTCGCCTTCCCGTTCGCGGGCTCCTTGGAGGAGCCGTGCGTGAACCCGAAGGCGACCGCGCCGAACATGATGACGAAGCCGAGGACGCCGATCCAGGCCTGCCGGGTGGCGGCTCCCGCGACCAGCATGAGGAGTCCCGCGACTGCGACCGCGCTCGCGAGGACGTATCGGCCGACAGACCGCCGGCCCCGCGAGGCCAGTGTGTTGGCGAGTCTGGGGTCGTCAGATGTGAGCTGTCGCTCCATCTGTTCCAGTACGCGCTGCTCGTACTCGGACAGAGGCATTACTACCCCCGTACTCCCCCGTAGAGACATCTTTCGATAAGGATAGGTCCCCGGGCACGAAGTCGGTAGTCGAGTCTCGCGCCCGCGGAGGGGGAATTGACCCGGCCGCGATGGCAGACCGTCCGAAACGCCCTCGAACCAAGTCCATCGCCCGTTCGGCATCACGACGAGCCGTGGTGTTCTCCGCCACAGCCTCCTCGAGCGTCGGCTGCTGGACCGCGGTCACCGCCGGGCTCAAACCCTCGGTGCGCACCCCGACCAGGCGTACCGGCAGTCCTCCGAGGTCCACTCCCGCCAGCAGGGCCCGCGCCGCCAGGTACACCTCCCGGCCGACGTCCGTGGGAGTCGCCAGGGTGCGCGACCGGGTGAGGGTGCGGAAGTCAGAGGTGCGCACCTTGAGGCTCACCGTGCGCGCGACCAGCCCGTGCGACCGGAGGCGCCCGGCGCACCGGTCGGCGAGATCGAGCACCTTGGCCTCGACCTGGCCGAGGTCGTGCAGGTCGACGTCGAAGGTGTGCTCCGCGCCGATGCTCTTCTCCTCGCGTCCGGGCTGCACCGGCCGAGGATCACGTCCCCAGGCCAGGTCGAACAGGTGCGCCCCCGCCACCTTGCCGACCGCGCGCTGAATGGTCCGCACGTCGCTGTCCGCGAGCTCGGCCACCGTGCGCACGCCCCAGCGTGCGAGCGCGGCCTCCGTCGCCTCCCCCACCCCCCAGAGGGCGCCGACGGGAAGCGTGCGCAGGTACTCGACCGTCGCCGCCCTCGGCACCAGCAGCACGCCATCGGGCTTGGCATGCCCCGATGCCAGCTTGGCGACGAACTTCGTGGAGGCGATCCCGACCGAGCACGTGATGCCGAACTCCGCTCGCACGTCGCGACGGATCTGCTCGGCGATGTGGCTCGGCGGCCCGAGCCGTCGTCGCGCCCCCGCCACATCGAGGAACGCCTCATCGACGCTCACCTGCTCGACCAGCGTCGTCACGTCGCGCAGCACGCGCATCGCGCCCTCCGAGACCGCGGAGTAGGCGGCGTGGTCGGGCGGGACGATGACAGCCTGCGGGCACATCCGGCGGGCCATCGCCATCGGCATCGCCGAGTGGACCCCGTAGGCGCGAGCCTCGTACGTGGCGGCGAGCACCACACCACGCTGCTCGCCGCCGACGATGACGGGCTTGCCTCGCAGATGGGGACGGCGGGCGAGCTCGACGGAGGCGTAGAAGGCATCCATGTCGACGTGCAGGATCGATACGCCGTCCTCGTCGTCACCCCAGTCGCGCCGCCCCGTGGGGCGCGGCCCCCGGCTCATGACGCGCGCGCGGCGAGCACGCCCGCGCCCGCGCCGTCATCGTCCGCCGCCCCGTCCTCGACGAGAGCGCGGACCGCGTCGAGGAAGTCCTCGGCAGCGCACACGGCCTGCTCCGCGCGGGCCGGGCTCACGACGTCGAACCGCCCGGCCTCGACGGCGGACCGCAGGGGCGCGCCAGCGGCGAAGTAGGCGCTCCACCGCTGCACCTCGGGAGCGACGAGGTCGATCATGTCCCACACCGTCCGGGGCGCGCGACGCCCGCCGGGGCGCCCCCGGGCCGCCAGCAGCGCGGCGCCCGCGCGGACTGCGGCGAGGTGGGCGTGCGACAGCTGCTCCCACGGCTCGGGGGAGAACTGCGCCGCCAGCAGCTCGCCATCGGCGCGCTGGAGCAACTCAGCGGCCGGGCCTGGGAGGCCGACCGTGACTCGGGATCGGATGGCGTCCATCTCCGACCACCTCCCTCTCTGCTCGGCTCAGTATCGAACACCTGTTCGACACTCGTCAACCCGTACCGTGGTGCTGTGGCTTCCCGCGACAGATCGGGGCGACGTCCCCCACAATCCCACCGCCCACCGACACGACCGGACTGGCCCGACGGGCCCATCACCATCCCCACCGGCACGGTCGAGCTCCTGCGATCGGCAGACGACCCCTCGGGGATCACCGTTCTCGTCAACGGAGTGCCCAGCTCGCACCTGGACCTCGACGACCCGCTGCGGCTGTCGTTCGAGTACATGCAGCAGATGGCGGTGCTCATCGGCCACGCCGCGCCCCCGGGCAGCCCGCTCGCCGTGGTGCACCTGGGCGCCGCGGGCTGCGCGCTCGCCCGGCACGTGCACGCCAGCAGGCCAGGCTCCCGCCAGATCGCCGTGGAGCTCGACACTGCGCTGCCCGAGCTGGTCCGCGCCTGGTTCGACCTGCCGCGCGCGCCCGCGCTGCGCATCCGGCCCGGCGATGCCCGCGAGCAGCTCTCGGCCATGGCCGACTCCTCGGCTGACGTCGTCGTCCGGGACGTCTTCGCCGGGGACCGCACCCCCGAGCACGTCACCACGGTCGAGTTCGCGCGAGAGGTCGCCCGGGTGCTGCGCCCCGGGGGCCTCTACCTCGCCAACTGCGCCGACCGTCCGCCGCTCGCCCTGGCGCGCTCCGAGGCCGCCACGCTCCAACAAGTGTTCGGCCACCTTGCCGCCATCGCCGAGCCTGGGCTCCTGCGGGGGCGCGGGTACGGCAACGTGGTGCTCGCCGGCACGGACGACGCCGCACTGCTCGCCTCGGCCCAGGTCGACCGCGAGATCCGGTCGCTGCCGGCCCCGGCCCGCATCCTGCACGCGGACGACGTGCGCGCGTTCGTGGGATCCGCCAGGCCGATCCTCGACCCGCGGCCCGTCGCGTCCGCCACGTCCGTGGACGCCGACGCCCCTCCGCCGCGTCTCCCCTGACGTGCTCCCCCGGCCCCTTATGCGACGGGCGGCGGGCTCCCCCTCCACGGGCAGCGGGGCGCGCACAACGCGACGAGGTCGCGCCCCCGTCGGGACGCGACCTCGTCGGTGGAACGCCTACTCCAGGCCGTGAGGGCCCCGGACTCAGCGAACGCGGGTGATCAGAGCGGGCGGACCTGCTCCGCCTGGGGGCCCTTCGGGCCCTGCGTGATCTCGAACTCGACGCGCTGACCCTCCTCGAGGGAGCGGTAGCCCTGCGAGTCGATCGCGGAGTAGTGAACGAAGACGTCTGCGCCGCCGCCGTCCTGGGCGATGAACCCGTAGCCCTTCTCAGCGTTGAACCACTTGACAGCACCCTGTGCCATGTTTCCCTGTCCTTCTGTTCCAACCGGTGACGACGCCGGGCCCAGCGCCCTGCGTCGTGCCGCAATGCCTTGTCCCGCGTCCTGCACCGGGTAGACCAGCCGGTCGGCTGGGGGTGTCACCCCTGGTGGGGCGGTGCCGGTCAAGCGTCAGTACGTCACTGCAACAGTCGCGATCTTCTCACGATGCCCCTGAGGACGCCATGGTTTGTGACCCGATGTGTCCCCAATTCGGCAACGATCCGATCACGACCACAGTGGGCCTTCGGGGACGTCGAGAACGACCGCCCGACGGGCTCAGGCGGCAGGCCCCTCGTCCGTGCGCTCGGCCAGGAATCGCTCGAACTCGGCCCCCAGCTCGTCGGCCGTGGGGAGCTGCGTGGTCTCGGCCAGCAGGCCGGTCCGCCCGGCGCTCCGCGTGAAGGCGTCGTACTGCTCTTCGAGGGCATGGACCACAGCGGCGACCTCCTCCGAGTCGCTGACCTGCCGCTCGATCTCGGCGATCGTCTCGTCGGCGGCCTCCGTCAACCCGCCCAGCCCGAGGTCGAGGCCGGTGGCGCGCTCCACGTGCTCGAGCGCCACCTTGCTCGCCAGCGGGAACACCGACTGGGCGAGGTAGTGCGGCACGTGGACGGCGAAACCCATCGCGTCGTGGCCGGACTCGCCCAGGCGCATCTCGAGCAGCGACGCCGCACTCGCCGGCACCTGGACGGCGCCGAACCATGCGGGGTAGCTGGCCACCAGCTCCGGCCGGGTCGCGTGCGCGGTGGCGGACAGCGGGCGGGTGTGCGGCACCCCCATCGGGATGCCGTGCAGCCCCACGGTCAGGGGGACGTCGAACCGCTCGACGAGCTGGCGCACTGCCGCGGTGAACCGCTCCCACTGGACGTCGGGCTCGGAGCCGTGCAGCAGCAGGAAGGGAGCCCCCTCCACGTCGCGGACCAGGTCCACGGCGAGTGCCGGCTCGTCGTAGTCGCTCCACGTGGTCGAGTCGAAGGTCATCGTGGGGCGGCGGGACCGGTAGTCGATGAGCTGGTCGACGTCGAACGTCGCCAGCCGAGAGGTGGCGAGGCTGTCCGTCAGGTGCTCGGCGGCCTTCCGGCCTGCCCCGCCGGCATCGACGAAGCCCTGCAGGGCGTGCACCAGGACCGGTCCGGACCCCAGCGCGGCACGCGCGGCCACCTCGGCGGCGACCACGGGGTCAACGTCGTAGAGCTCGCTCGGATCGAGCATGGGTCCTCACTCTCGTGCCGTCATGGAGCAGCGCGAACGCTGCTGCTCACCAGGTCAACGCACGGGCAGGCTGTGGTCTTCCCGTATCCGCGTGCCATCTCGGCACGCGGGCAGCGCGGAGCCCCTCAGCGCTTGGGCAGCCGGACCACCGTCACGAAGAAGTCGTCGATCTGGCGCACGACCTCGATGAACCGGTCGAAGTCCACGGGCTTCGTCACGTAGGCGTTGGCGTGGAGCGAGTAGCTCCGCACGACGTCCTCCTCGGCCTCCGAGGTGGTGAGCACGACCACGGGGATCGACCGCAGCTTCTCGTCGCCCTTGAGCGCCATCAGCACCTCGCGCCCGTCCATCCGCGGCAGGTTGAGGTCGAGCAGGATCAAGTCGGGCGTGGCGACGTCGGCGTACTGGCCCTCCTTGCGGAGGTACTCGAGCGCGCTCACGCCGTCGGAGACCACCGACAACCGGTTCGTCACCTTGTTGTCGGCGAACGCCTCGCGGGTCATCAGGACGTCGCCGGGGTCGTCCTCCACCAGCAGGACGTCGATGTCCCTGTGCGAACTCACCACGGGCGTCTCCTCAAGTCTTCGATCACGAACTCGTCACCGACCCGGGAGGGTCAGTTGTCCTGCGCCGCAGACGAGGGAAGCGTCCAACGGATGCTCGTCCCGACGCTGGGCGCCGGGTCGATCCAGATGTGACCGCCGTGGAACTCGACGATCTTCTTGCACAGCGCCAGGCCGATGCCGGTGCCCTCGTACACGTCCTTGGGGTGCAGCCGCTGGAAGATCAGGAACACGCGCTCCGCGTACTGCGCGTCGATGCCGATCCCGTTGTCGGTGCACTGGAACTCCCAGGAGTCTCCCACCTTCTGGGCGCTGACCTGAATCTGGGGCACCCGGTCGGGGTGGCGGAACTTCACGGCGTTGCCGACGAGGTTCTGCAACAGCTGCACCAGCAGTGCCCGCTCGCCGACGACGACAGGCAGCGGGCCCACGTTGATCTCCGCCCCCGTGGCCGCGACGGCCTCGTCGAGGTTGTCCACCGCTCGGGTGAGCGCGTCCGCCACATCGACTGGCTCCATCACGCCGCCGCCCCGTCCCGCCCGGGAGAACCCGAGCAGGTCTTGGATGAGCTGCTGCATGCGCTTGGCGCCGTCGACCGCGAACGCGATGTACTCGTCCGCCCGGTCGTCGAGCTGGCCCCCGTACCGCTTCTGCAGGAGCTGCGTGAAGCTGGCCACCTTGCGCAGCGGCTCCTGCAGGTCGTGCGAGGCGACGTACGCGAACTGCTCGAGGTCGCGGTTGGACCGGCGCAGCTCCTCGGCCTGCTCGGTGAGGCGCTCATGGGCCGCGGCGACCTCGCGTGACGACTCCTCGAGCGCGTCGAGCTGGTCGACGAGCGTGCGGCGCATCCGCTCCATGTCGAGAGCGAGCCCGGCGATCTCCCCAGGGCCGGTGACCACCACCGGGTGGGACAGGTCGCCCGAGCTGACGGCACGCGCGTCGGCTGCGAGTGCCGCGACGGGGGCGGTGATCCACCTCCGCAGCAGCACCCACAGCACGGTGCCGACGCCCAACGCCGCGAGGACCAGCACGACCACGGCGCTCGAGAGGATGGTCGTCCACGTGGACAGCTCCGCGCCGGCCGCGTCACGCAGCGCCCGCAGCTCGGCTAGGTAGGTCTCGACCTCCGACCGGGCCACGTCGAAGAGCAGCCGGCCGGCCTCGATCTGCTCGGCCGTCACCGACGCCGCGCCCTGGGAGGCGACCTGCGCCACCAGCGGCTCGGCGAACTCCTGCTGCCACCGGGCGGAGCCCTCGGCCGCGATGCGCGCGGCGTCGGTCGCCTCGGCGGGAAACCCGTGGGACTCCGCGAATTCCGCAAGGGACGCGAAGGTGGTGGCGGACTCCGCCGCCCGCTCGAACGGCTCGAGCGTGACCGCGTCCCCGGTCAGGGCGTAGCCGCGGACCGCGGTCTCGGCGTCGACCAACCGGACGTAGGCGCCGTCAGCGCGGGTGATCGCGTCGAAGTACACGCCCGTCACGTCGCCCTGGAGGGACACCACCCGGTTCAGGGCGATCCCCGAGGCCCCGACCACGAGGCCCAGCAGCACGCCGGCGGCGACCAGCATCTGGCCCAGCCGGTAGCGCAGGGTCGACGACCCGAGGCCCCGGCTCATGCGCCCCACCCCACGACCACGAGCGCGGCGTCGTCGACGAGCTCCCCGCCGTGCAGCTCATGGACGCCATGGAGCACCTCGGTGACCAGGTCGTGCGCGGCGTGGGCCACCGCGGCGTCGACGAGCCTGCGCAGTCCCTCCTTGCCGATCCGGTCCGCGCTGTCGCGCACCGTCGCCTCCAACACTCCGTCCGTGTACATCATGATCTTCCAGGCGTCGCCGAGCTCCAGCCGGAGGGGCGACCATCCACCGGTGACGGGGATGCCGAGGGCTCGCCCACGGGCCGTGGCAGGGGCCAGCCGGCTCCGCTCGCCCAGCATCAGCGGGACGGGGTGCCCGGCGAGGTACAGGTCGGCGCTGGCCCGATCGGCCGCCACCTCGATCATCGAGACCGTCGTGAAGACCTCCGGGCGGGACCGCTCGGCCTCCAGCACCCGCTCCAGCAGCGGGAGGATGTCCTCGGCGGCGACATCCGCCAGCACCAGCGTGCGCCAGGCCGTGCGCAGCGTGGCGCCCAGGGCGGCCTCGTCGGGCCCGTGCCCGCAGACGTCCCCGACCAGCGCCAGCACGGTGCCGTCATGGCGCTCGACGACGTCGTAGAAGTCGCCTCCGAGCAGGCCGTCTCGCCCGGCTCGGTATCCGACCCGCACCTCGAGGCGCGGGTCGTGCACCATCGGCGTGGGCAGCAGCGCGCGCTCGAGCCGGTTGTTCTCCTCCGCTCGCACGAGGCTCCGGTACAGCGCGCGGTCCGACTCCTCCAACCGGCGCCGCTGCACGGCGTACCGCACGGAGCGCCCGAGGGTCTCGCTGTCCGCCTCCCCCTTGACCAGGTAGTCCTGGGCGCCATGGGCCACCGCCGCGAGCCCGACGTCGCCGCCGGCCAACCCGGTGAGCACCACCACGGCGGGGGCGCCCGCCGCGAGCAGCCGCTGCAGGGCGTCGAAGCCGAAGGCGTCCGGCAGCCCCAGGTCGAGCAGCACGCAGTCGACGTCCAGGCGCTCCAGCGCCTCGTCGAGCGTCCGAGCCCGCAGCAGGCCCACGTGGAGGTCCGCGTCGCGCAGGCCCTCCTCGACGAGCAGCGCGTCACCGTCGTCGTCCTCGACGAGGAGCACCCGGAACTCGTCCTGTCCCGCGACGGGCGTCCCCACCGCCACCTGCGGCGCTGAAGCCATGTCGGTCACGGGTGTCCTCTCGTCGGTGCGGCGACCTGCAGCCTAGGGGCGCTTGCTGCGACCCGCCCGACGCGAACGGACATCTGACGCGATGCGGACATCGGCCTGCGTGCCGGATAATAGACGGCTGCCCGCGCTGCCATGCGGAGGGCGGGGGCGCCATGACGAACGGGACGGTGGATGTGGCGGGCATCGATGCGGAGCTGCGCGACGAGCAGGAGATGGTGGACCGGCTGTACGGCCGCCTGGACGCGCTCCGGGCCCAGACTCGCGACCGGCTCGTCGAGGTCCGGCGGCACGGCCCCTCGGGCTCCCCGCAGAACCGCAGCGAGCGCGACGCCTTCGCCACGCTGTACGAGGACCGGCTCGCCCAGCTCGAGGCTGTCGAGGAGCGCCTCGCGTTCGGCCGCCTCGACCTCACCGACGGAGCGCGCCGCTACATCGGCCGCATCGGCCTGACGGACTCCGAGCACGCCTCGATGCTCACCGACTGGCGCGCGCCCGCCGCGCAGGCCTTCTACCGCGCGACGGCGGCCCAACCCGACGACGTGGTGCGCCGCCGGCACCTGGTCACCCGTGGCCGCGCGGTCACCGGGGTCGAGGACGAGGTGCTCGACCTGGACCACCTCGCGGGGAGCGCGGACGGCGAGGCGTCGATGGCGGGCTTGTCCGGCGAGGGCGCGCTGCTGGCCTCGCTGGCCGCCGGCCGCACCGGTCACATGGCCGACATCGTGGCGACGATCCAGGCCGAGCAGGACGCGATCATCCGCTCGGACCTGCAGGGGTCCCTTGTCGTGCAGGGCGGGCCGGGCACGGGGAAGACGGCCGTGGCGCTGCACCGCGCGGCCTACCTGCTGTACGCACACCGGCGGCTGCTGGAGCGCTCCGGCGTGCTGCTCGTCGGCCCGAGCCGCACGTTCCTGCGCTACATCGACCAGGTGCTCCCCTCGCTCGGGGAGACCGGTGTGGTCACCTCGACGATCGCCGAGCTGTTCCCCGGCGTCGTCGCGACGGGCGTCGAGGACGACGCTGTGAGCGAGATCAAGGGCCGGCCGGTGTGGGCGCGGATCATCGAGCGCGCGGTTCGCCAGCGCGAGCGCACGCCGCGCGAGGCCACCGAGATCTCGGTGGACGGCCGGATCGTGGTCGTCGAGCCGTCCGACGTCGCGTCGGCGATCGCCCGCGCACGCCGTGGCAACCGGCCCCACAACCTGGCCCGCACCGCCTTCGTGCGGGACATGCTGTCCCGTCTCGCCGACCAGTACATCGCCCAGCTCGGATCCCCCCTGGCGCCCGAGGACCGCGCGGAGATCGTCGAGGAGCTGCGCACCACCCGCGAGGTGCGGATCGCCCTCAACCTGGCGTGGATGCCGCTGACGCCACAGGGCCTCGTGCGGGACCTGTTCAGCAAGCCGTACCGGCTCGAGGCCGCCGCGCCCGAGCTCACGAGCCGCGAGCGCCGGCTCCTGCTGCGCTCCGCCGACGCCGAGTGGACGGCGGCGGACGTCCCGCTGCTGGACGAGGCGGCGGAGCTGTTGGGCGAGGACGACCAGGCAGCCCGCGCGCAGGCCCGCGCGGACGCGGTGCGTCGTGACGCCGAGCTGGACTACGCGCGCCGGGTGCTGCAGTCGAGCGGCAGCGACGGGCTGGTCTCCGCCGAGATGCTCGCGGACAGGTTCGCGGCCACCGGCCCCCGCCTGACCACCGCCGAGCGCGCCGCCGCCGACCGGACGTGGACCTACGGGCACGTGGTCGTCGACGAGGCGCAGGAGCTGTCGGCGATGGCGTGGCGGATGCTGCTGCGCCGGGTGCCGACCCGGTCGATGACCATCGTGGGGGACGTCGCGCAGACGAGCTCGGCGGCCGGGGCGCGCAGCTGGCAGACGATGCTCGACCCCTTGCTGCGGTCGTCCTGGCGGCTGTCGGAGCTGACGGTGAACTACCGCACCCCCGCCGAGGTCGCCGACGCCGCGCAGCGGGTCGCACGCGCTGCAGGGCTGCCCGTGAGCCGGCTGACGTCGGCTCGCCGTGTGCCCGGGGCGCTGGCCATCGAGCGCGTCGACCGGGAGGGCGTGGCGGCTGCCGCGGCAGGCCAGGTGCGCCACTGGCTCGACGAGCTGGACGCGGGGGGATCGGGCGGGCGGATCGCCGTGGTGGGAGCTCCTGAGCTGCTCGCGGAGGCGCGCGCGGCCGTCCACGCCCTGGGGCTGGGCGAAGCGCTCGGCGCGCGTGCGACGGGCCCCGGCGTGGCGACGCTCGACTCCCCCGTCTCCCTGCTCACCCCGCGCGAGAGCAAGGGCCTGGAGTTCGACGTGGTGGTGCTGCTCGAGCCGGCGCAGGTCATGGCGGCCAGCGCGGGCGACCTGTACGTCGCGATGACGCGCCCGACGCGCGCGCTGCGGGTCGTGCACAGCGCCCCGCTCCCCCCTGGCCTCGACCCGGACGCCTGACCTGGGGCGGTCGGGCGCGTCGGGCCTCCGACCGGATCGCACGGGTGCGCCGATCGTGTCCGAGGGACGGGACCGGCTTGGGGTCTTCCAGCACGGAGGCGCACCATAGGGGCGTGCAGCGCGCCCTTCTCCTTGAGAACCTCCATCCCCAGGCCACGTCGATCCTCCAGGACGCCGGGTTCGAGGTGACGACCCGTACCGGCGCCCTGGACGAGGCTGAGCTCGTCGAGGCGCTGCAGGGCGTCCACCTGCTCGGCATCCGCTCGAAGACCCAGGTCTCGGCGGCCGTCCTCGAGCAGGCGCCCGACCTCGTGGCGATCGGCGCCTACTGCATCGGCACCAACCAGATCGACCTGGCGGCCGCGGCGTCCCGCGGCGTCGCGACCTTCAACGCGCCGTTCTCGAACACCCGCTCTGTCGTCGAGCTGGCGATCGCGGAGATCATCGGCCTCACACGCCGCCTGACGGAGTTCGACCGCGCCATGCACGACGGGTTGTGGAACAAGTCGGCCACCGGCGCCCACGAGGTGCGGGGCCGGACGCTGGGCATCGTCGGCTACGGCAACATCGGCACCCAGCTCTCGGTGCTCGCCGAGAACCTTGGCATGTCGGTGATCTTCTACGACACCTCCGAGAAGCTCGCCCTGGGCAACGCCCGCCGCGCCGCGTCGCTCGATGAGGTTCTCGAGGTCGCCGACGTCGTCACCCTGCACGTGGACGGCCGCGGCGGAAACGCCGGCCTGTTCGGCGCGAAGCAGTTCGCCGCGATGAAGCCTGGCTCGGTGTTCCTCAACCTGTCCCGCGGGTTCGTGGTCGACTACGCCGCGCTGCGGGACGCCGTGGTCTCCGGCCACATCAGCGGCGCCGCCGTGGACGTCTTCCCGGTCGAGCCCAAGCGCAAGGGCGACCCGTTCGACTCGGAGCTGCGCGGCCTGCCGAACGTCATCCTCACCCCGCACACTGGCGGCTCCACGGAGGAGGCACAAGAGGCCATCGGGCAGTTCGTCTCCCACAAGCTGCGCGACTACATGGCCACCGGCTCCACGACGCTGAGCGTCAACTTGCCGAACGTCGCGCTGGACCGGCAGCCGGACGCGCACCGGCTGGCGTACCTGCACCGCAACGTGCCCGGTGTGCTGGCGGCCGTCAACGCGACCCTCGCCGAGCACGGGGTCAACATCGAGGGCCAGTTGCTCTCGACCCGGGGCGAGATCGGCTACGTGGTCACCGACGCCGGCGCCGCCGTGGACCCCGCCGTGGTCGAGGCGCTCGCCTCACGGCCCGAGTCGGTGCGCCTGCGCGTCCTCACCTGAGGCATCCCTCACGGCGTCTGCGAGCAGTCGCCGTGATGCCGTGACAGCAAGACGGCGGCGGACCAGGACGGTGTCCTGGCCCGCCGCCGTCTTGCTGTGGCTGGCGTGGCCTGTCAGGCCGAGCCGGACTTGCGCCGGAACTGGCGCTGCACCGGGCCGGCGGTCTCCGAGCCGTGCACCGAGCCCGTGTTCGTGGAGCCGTCCGTGGTGCGGTGCTGGGTGGCCTTCTTGCGGTCGAGAGCCTCGCGGAACTTCGCCTTGGCGTCCTCGGAAGCCCCCGGTGCTGTCGCCCTGTCGTCGTTCTGCGCCATCGCGGTGCCTCCTCGTGGGTACTGCGTGAAGTCGGTGACGCTCGGGGTTCCGCCGCGTCGCCCGTCCAGCCTTCCCGACATCGTGGCCGAATGCCAGCGCATTGCGCGCGGGTCGACGTCGGGGCCGGGCTGGTGAAGCCCATGCGGGCTGACGCCCCAGTCTAGGCGCGGCGTCAGGGCTACCGTCGTGCCATGCCCTCCACCTCCCCCGACATCCCTGGACCGCTCCCACTGCGCCCGTGCGGCCGTAGCGGCCTGAGGCTCCCGGAGGTGACGCTCGGGCTGTGGCAGAACTTCGGGGAGGCGACCCCGTTCGACGCCCAACGCGAGCTCGTGCTACGGGCGATCGACCTCGGTGTGACGCATCTGGACCTCGCGAACAACTACGGCCCGCCGCCGGGCGCAGCCGAGGCGACCGTGGGGCGGCTGCTCGCGCGAGAGCTGTCCGGGCGCCGCGACGAGCTGGTCATCGCGACCAAGGCGGGCTATCGGCAGTGGCCGGGCCCGTACGGCGAGCACGGCTCCCGCAAGTACCTCCTCGCGTCGCTCGACCAGTCCCTGCGCCGCCTCGGCCTCGACCACGTCGACCTCTTCTACAGCCACCGTTTCGACCCCCGCACGCCGCTCGAGGAGACGATCGGCGCCCTGGGGGCCGCGATCGCGTCAGGCCGCGCCCGTGCCGTCGGGATCTCGTCCTACTCCGCGAGGCGCACCGTCGAGGCCCTCGAGGCGGCCGACACGCTCGGCGTCCCGATCACCGTGTGCCAGCCGTCGTACTCGATGCTGAACCGGTGGATCGAGCGTCCGGACCCCGCCGCGGGCGGCCGTTCCCTGCTCGACGTCGCGGCTGACGCAGGACTCGGCGTCGCCGCGTTCTCCCCGCTCGCCCAGGGGATGCTCACGGACCGGTACCTGGCGGGGGTGCCCGAAGACTCCCGCGCCGCCCGTGGCGGCCCGCTGAGCGCCTCGTACCTGACCGAGGAGAACCTCGCGCACGTCCGCGCGCTCGACGCCGTCGCCCGTCGGCGCGGCCAGTCACTCGCCCAACTGGCCATCACCTGGGCTTTGCGGGACCCACGAGTGACCACCGTCGTCTTGGGCGCCCGCACCCCTGCCCAGCTCGAGCAGAATCTCGCCGCGCTGGCTGGGGCGCCCCTCGGCGCCGAGGAGCTCGAGGCGATCGAGGCCGATGCGGTCGACGCGGGGGTGAACCTGTGGGGCCCGCGGTCGAGCGACCTGTAGCGCCTGGCATCGCGCCGGGCGCCTCGCGGGTTGCGTAGAGAACAAACCTACCCTCTAGTAAGTTACGGGAGCGTAGGTTACTCTCGACGCGTGAGACCCACCCCCGCACTGCCATGGCTCGCCTCCTACGCTGACGGCGTCCCCGCGACGATCACACCGCCGGACGAGCCTTTGACCGACAGCCTCTACCGCGCCGCAGAGCGATTCCCCGATCGCGTCGCGGTGGACTTCGAGGGCAAGGCCACGACGTACCGCGAGCTCCTCGACGAGGTCGAGCGCGCGGCCGGGGCGCTCCTCGCGCTCGGCGTCCAGCACGGGGACCGCGTCGCGATCGCCCTGCCCAACTGCCATACCCACGTGGTCGCCTTCTGGGCCGTGCTGCGCCTGGGCGCCATCGTCGTCGAGCACAACCCCACGTACTCCGCGGTCGAGCTCGAGCACCAGCTCGCCGACTCCGGAGCCGTCGCCGCGATCTGCTGGGAGCCCACCGCGGCGCGGGTCGCCGAGGTGCAGCAGAACACCCAGCTCCGGCACCTGATCGCCGTGGACCTCACACGCGACCTGCCGCGCACCAAGCGGATCGCGCTCACCCTGCCCGTCCCCGCCGCCCGCAAGCAGCGCGCGGCCCTCCGCGGCCCGACGCCCGCCGGGGCCCTCGAGTGGCACCGCCTCGTCGCCGACGCGAAGCCCGTATCCGCCGCGCACCCGGCCGCATCCGCCGACGACGTCGCCACCATCCAGTACACCGGTGGCACCACCGGAACGCCCAAGGGCGCCGTCCTGACCCACCGGACGCTGGGATCCAACGCCGTGCAGGGCGCCGCGTGGACCCAGTTCAAGGACGGCACGGAGACCATCTACGGCGTCCTGCCGTTCTTCCACGCGTTCGGCCTCACGCTGTGCCTGACGTTCGCGGCCCGCATCGGCGCCACGCTCGTCGCCTTCGGCAAGTTCGACCCGGCCGGGGTCCTCGCCGCGCAGCGCCGCCGCCCCGCGACGTTCCTGCCCGGCGTGGCGCCCATGTTCGACCGGCTGTCGGCCCTCGCGGAGAAGACGGGCGCCGACCTCAGCACGATCCGCATCTCCCTCGCCGGCGCCATGCCGATCTCCCGCGCCACCGCCGAGCGCTGGGAGAAGCTGACGGGCGGGCTGCTCATCGAGGGCTACGGGCTCACCGAGACTGGCCCGGTCGCGCTCGGCAACCCCTGCACGGCCGACCGTCGGCCCGGGGCACTTGGCCTGCCGTTCCCCAGCACCGAGATCCGCGTCGTGGACCAGGACGACCCCACCGTCGACGTCGAGCCCGGAGAGCGCGGCGAGCTGCTCATCCGCGGCCCGCAGGTGTTCAGCGGCTACTGGAACCGGCCGTCGGAGAACGCGGACCAGCTGCTGCCCGACGGCTGGCTCCGCACCGGAGACGTCGTGGTGGTCGACGAGCACGGCTTCGCCACGCTCGTCGACCGGATCAAGGAGATGATCGTCACCGGCGGCTTCAAGGTGTACCCGTCCCAGGTGGAGAGCCACCTGCGATCCATGCCGGGCGTCGCCGACGTCGCCGTCGTGGGCATCCCGGGCGGAGACATGGGCGAGAAGGTCGTGGCAGCGGTCGTGCTCGACCCCTCCGCCTCCCCGAACATCGACCTCGCCGCCGTGCGCGAGTGGTGCGGGCAGCGCCTGGCCCGCTACGCGGTGCCGCGCGAGCTCGTCATCGTCGCCGACCTGCCCCGCTCGCAGATCGGGAAGGTGCTGCGACGAGTGGTCCGCGAGCAGGTGCTCACACGCGCCTGACGGGGGCGGCTACTGCTCTGAACGCGCCTCGTCGTCCCCCGGCCCCGCCGGGTCGGACGACGAGGCGACGTCGCGCTCTGCCCGCAGCACGGTGATGGCGGCCTCGAAGTCCTCGAGCGAGTTGAACGCCTGGTAGACGCTCGCGAACCGGAGGTAGGCCACCTCGTCGAGCTCGCGCAGCGGTCCCAGGATGGTCAGGCCGATCTCGTAGGCGTCGAGCTCCGCGGTGCCACTGGCCCGAATCGTCTCCTCGACGCGCTGCGCGAGCAGGGCGAGGTCGTCATCGCTGACCGGCCGGCCCTGGCATGCCTTGCGGACGCCGTTGACCACCTTCTCGCGGCTGAACGGCTCCGTGACTCCCGATCGCTTGACGACCGAGAGGCTGGCGGTCTCCACCGTGGTGAACCGCCGGTTGCACTCGGGGCACTGGCGGCGTCGGCGGATCGACGCGCCGTCGTCCGAGGTGCGCGAGTCCACCACGCGCGAGTCCGCGTGCCGACAGAACGGGCAGTGCACAGGTGGCTCCTCGCCAGCTCGACCGCCGCGATGTCGCGGCAGAGGACCGGTGTGACGATGTGCCGTGCTGGAGCGCGGCATCGCGGCGCCGTTGACAGACGCCAGCGAAGAACCTATGACGTCCAGTCCTCGCCCTGCAAGGCAGCAGGCTGTGACCCTGTCAGCGCTCGACGGGCAGGAGGATGCGCTGGCCCGCGGTGAGCCCGGCGCCCTGCGCCCCGTTGAGATCGACCAGCTCGAGGAGCACGTCGCGGACGTCCTCGCCCGGCGCCGCGAGATCGGCCGCCAGGTCCCAGTACGTGTCCCCCGCCGCCACGGTGTAGGCCTGCACCTCGAGGGCCCGCGCAGGCGCGCCGGCCACGGCCTTCGTGCCGATGAGGCCGAACGCGGTCACCAGCATGAGGGAGAGCATCGCGACGACTCGCCGCCCGCGGGGGGTCAGCTGCAGCGTGGGCTCGACCGGGCGCGCGGGCCTGGCGGTCCCACGGCCTGCGGCCGGCGACGGGCGCCGGGCGGGGCAGGGGATGACCACGGCGTCGCCCTGACGTGCGACCGAGCCGATCACCATCGTGCTCATCTCGTTGCCACCTCTCTGATCGAACACCTGTTCGTCGAACGCTTGTGCGATGTCTACCACCTCGCCCGGGGGATGTCGAGACTCGCTCGAACAGATGTTTGATCGAAAGGCCCCGCTCCCCTAGGCTGGCGCAGCAGGCGACAGACCATCACGAGGCGCTGACACGGGACCCCCGGTCGGCCTAACGGCGGCGGCGCCGGAGCACAGACGACGGACTGGGGAGGCCAACGGTGGGCAGCGACGGCAGGACGGTCGACGACGACCTCGCAGGGCAGACAGCCGCGCCGCAGCGCGCCTCCGAATCGGGGGCGGGCGCGCAGGCCGTCGAGGACCTCGGGCCTATGGGCGCGGCGCCCGCCGGCAAGGTCGCCCTCGCCGTGGTGGGCACGCCCGCGCCTGAGGCTGGTGACGAGCTCACGCCGCGGCAGCGGCTCGTGCTGGAGACCGTGCGTGCCGCCGTCGAGTCCCGCGGCTACCCGCCGAGCATGCGGGAGATCGGGGAGGCCGTCGGCCTGACCAGCCCGTCGAGCGTCAAGCACCAGCTCATGTCGCTCGAGCGCAAGGGCTACCTCCGCCGCGACCCGAACCGCCCGCGGGCCATCGAGGTCGTCCAGCGTGACGACTCGCGTGGCGTGCAGCGCTGGACCGCCCCGCAGCCGCCGCACGTCGACCTCGCGGCGGTCGGGCAGGACGAGGCCGCCCCGACCCCCACCTACGTCCCCCTCGTGGGCAGGATCGCGGCGGGCGGGCCCATCCTGGCCGAGCAGGTCGTCGAGGACGTCTTCCCGCTCCCCCGCCAGCTCGTGGGCGACGGCGAGCTCTTCTTGCTCAAGGTCGCCGGCGACTCGATGATCGACGCCGCCATCTGCGACGGGGACTGGGTCGTGGTGCGACGCCAGCCCGTCGCGGAGAACGGCCAGATCGTGGCCGCGATGATCGACGGCGAGGCCACGGTGAAGACGTTCAAGAGGGCTGACGGCCATGTGTGGCTGCTGCCGCACAACGCGGCCTACGCGCCTATCCTCGGCGACGAGGCGCAGGTCCTGGGCCGGGTCGTGAGCGTGCTCCGCAGCCTCTGACCCACCGCCGCCGGCACGACATGCGCCGTCAGCGGGCCTCGGCCAGGCTGGCGGCACACGGCCTCGCCGATCGGCCCGCAACGCGTGAAGGAGGGGCACGATGCCTGGACGCATCCGAGATCCCAGGCCCGACACCAGGGCCAGGCTCTCCGAGGCATTGCGCCGCGACGGCGACAGCACCCAGGAGCCGGCACGGAACTCCACCTCGACCGACGGGTACGAGGGATGGACCGTGGACAACCTGCGGCGCCGCGCGGCCGAGGTCGGCATCGAGGGCCGCTCCACCATGCGCAAGGACGCGCTGATCGAGGCCCTCCGCTCCCGCTGAGCGATGAGCGTGGCCCGCCGCGGGCTTCCCCGCAGCGGGCTATCGGCGCCGGATCAGGCGGACCGGGGTGGCCTCCGCTCCGGAGGACAGCCCGGGCACTGACTAGAGGCCGAACCGTCGCGCGACCGCCTTGAGCGCCTCGGCGGAGCGGCGCAGCCCAGCGAGCTCGTCGGCCGACATCGGCACCTCGAGCCGCTCCCCGACCCCCTGGCCGCCCACCAGGGTGGGAACTGACAGGCACACGTCGGAGATGCCGCGGTAGTCCTGCAGCAGCGAGGAGACCGGCAGGATCCGCTGCTCGTCCTTCAACACCGCCTCGATGATGCGCGACCCCGCCAGCGCGACCGCGTAGTTGGTCGCGCCCTTGCCCTCGATGATGCGGTAGGCGGACTCGACGACCTCGCGGGCGATGCGCTCGCGCACGTCGTCGGTGAGCGGCCCCTTGCCACCGAGGCCGTTCCAGTCGAGCAGCGGCACCGCGCCGATGGTCGCCGAGCTCCACAGCGGCAGCTCGGTGTCCCCGTGCTCCCCGGCGATGTAGGCGTGCACGTTCTGCACGGCGACCCCGGTGTGCTGCGCGATCAGGTAGCGCATCCGGGAGGAGTCCAGCACGGTGCCGGACCCGAAGAGCTGGTTGGAGGGCAGGCCCGAGACCTTGAGCGCCGCGTAGGTCACGATGTCCACGGGGTTGGTGACCATCACGTAGACCGCGTTGGGCGCGACCTCGACCAGCCCGGGCAGGATCTTGCGGACCAGGGAGATCGTCGCGCCCGCGAGGTCCAGGCGGGACTGGCCGGGCTCCTGCTTCGCGCCCGCGGTGACCATCACGATGTCGGCGTCCGCGCAGACCGCGATGTCGTCCGAGCCGACCACCTCGGCCATCGGCATGAACTGGATGCCGTGGCCCAGGTCGAGCGCCTCGGCCTCGACCTTCGCCTTGTTGATGTCGTAGAGGACAACGTTCCGCGCGGCCCCGCGCATCAGGGCCGCGTACGCCATCGTCGCGCCGACCGAGCCCGCGCCCACCACGGCCAGCTTGCTCGTGCGCCGCTGCGGGCCGGCGGTCGTGTCAGGAAGTCCCAGGTCGTCGGTCTCGTGTTGCGCGCTCACGCGTCCTCCTCGCCATAGGGCCGTGTCGCCCGTGCGGCGCGCGCTGGCGCCTCTCACAGGCTAGTTCGTGCCGGGCGAGTTCGTGACGGGAGAGGACGCGTCGAGACGCCGAAGCGCGGCGAGCGCGACCTCGCGGTCGGTCGTCCGCCAGAAGCCCGGGAGGGAACGGGCCAAGAACTCGCCATAGCGCGCGGTCGCGAGCCGGGGGTCCAGCATCGCGACGACGCCCCGGTCTGACGTCGATCGGATGAGCCGCCCCGCGCCCTGCGCGAGCAGCAACGCGGCATGCGTGGCCGACACCGACATGAACCCGTTGCCCCCTGCGGCGGCGACCGCGTCCGACCGCGCCGAGCGCACCGGGTCGTCGGGCCGCGGGAACGGGATCCGGTCGATCAGCACCAGCTGGCATGAGGGGCCGGGCACGTCGACGCCCTGCCACAGGGACAGCGTGCCGAACAGGCAGGCCCGCTCGTCGGCGGCGAACTCCCGCACCAGGGTCGGCAGCTGGTCGTCCCCTTGCGCGAGCACCGGGACGTCGAGGCGCTCGCGCATCGCCTGGGCCACGGCGTCCGCGGCACGCCGCGAGGAGAACAGCCCGAGGGTGCGCCCACCCGCGGCGGTGATGAGCTCGGCGATCTCGTCGAGCTGGGCGTCGGTGGCGGGCTCGCGGCCCGGAGGCGGGAGCCGTCGCGCGATGTAGAGGATGCCCTGGCGCGCGTAGTCGAAGGGGCTGCCGACATCCAGCCCGTGCCACTTGGGCGCCGCCGGGTCGGCGGCCTTGCCCCCGCCCGCCGCGGGAGCAGCCCCGCTGGCGCCGGGCAGCCGGTCCGGCCCCGACGGCTCGGAGCCGGTGGAGACGTCCAGGCCCACCGATCGCGCCACTGACGTGAACGAGCCGCCGAGCGCGAGGGTCGCGGACGTCAGCACGGCTGAGCGCCCGGCGAAGAGGTTGGTGCGGATCAGCCCGTTCACGGCCAGCGGCGCGGCGTGCAGCCGGGTCATCGTCCCGCCGCGGGCGGCGCCGTCGCCTCGCGAGCACCACAGCACGGTGTGGCGGTTCTCCTCCGGGTCGCCGGCCATCCGCTCAGCGGTCTCGAACAGGGTCAGCATCGCGGACACGGCCATCTTCAGGCCACCGTCCGGGGAGCCCCCGGACGCGCGGCCCACCGCCTGGGCCGGCACGCCCTCGGGCTTCAGGTGGGACAGCAGCACACGGGCGGCGTCCCGCACCGCCCCCACCACCTCGAGCGCGGCAGGGGGCAGCCCGTCGGGGAACCGCCCCTCCGGCAGCTCCATGAGCACGGCGCCGAGGGCGATGCTCGCGGCGTCCAGGTCGGTCGTCGCGAGTCCCCCGTGCCTGCGGGCGAGCCGCGCGGCGTGCTCGATGACGCCCACCGAGAGCTCGCCGGTGGCCTGCGCGGTCACCCGGTCGGTGAGCTCGTGGGCCTCGTCGACGATGAGCACCTCGTGCTCGGGCAGCACGTTGGGGGATCCGGAGGCTGCGATGCCGAGCATCGCGTGGTTGGTGACCACGACGTCCGCCTCGCGCGCCAGGCCCCGGGCGCGTTCGGGGAAGCACTCGGAGAGCATCGGGCACTTGCCGCCCAGGCACTCGAGGGACGTGACCGACACCTGGCGCCAGGCGCGCTCGCTGACGCCGGGGACCAGGTCGTCACGGTCTCCGGTGTCGGTCTCCTCCGCCCACTCGCGCAGGCGCACGACCTGCGCGCCGAGGTCCTCCGACGCCGGGCGGCCGCCGTGCCCTCGGGCCTCCGCCGGCTCGGGGGCGGGGTGGTCCGCGGCGCCGGCGTGGTCGCCCAGGTCGAACAGCGTGCCCGGCTCGTCGGACGGGTAGCCGCCGGCGACCTTGTGCACGCACACGTAGTTGTGCCACCCCTTGAGCAGGGCGATCCGGGGGGTGCGTGGCAGCCGCGGGGCGAGCGCGTCGGCGACCAGCGGCAGGTCGCGCGTGATGACCTGGCGCTGCAGGGCCAGCGTCGCGGTGGACACGATCACCCGCTCGTCCTCGAGCACCGCGTGGCGCACGGCGGGCACGAGGTAGCCGAGGGACTTGCCCGTGCCCGTGCCCGCCTGGACCAGCAGGTGCTCACCGGCCTCGATGGTCGTCGCGACGGCGCGCGCCATCTCCTGCTGGCCCTCGCGCGGGGAGCCGCCGAGGGCACCGACCGCGAGGTCCAGGAGCTCGTCCACGGACGCAGCGGCAGGCTCAGGCACCGCGACAGCCTAGTCGCCGAGGCTGACGCCTCAGCCCGCGCGCACCGCCGCCTCGGCGAGCTCGGCGGCGAGGGACTCGTCGACGCGCCCGCGCAGCGCCGTCCCGGCCGGGGTGTGCTCCTCGGAGTCGATCTCGCCGTGCAGGTGGACCCGGTTCACCAGGTCGCCCCGGTCGTAGGGGATCACCACGTCGACGGGGACGCCCGGGCGGGGCAGCTGGTCGGCGATGAGCGCCTGCAGCTCGTCGATGCCCTCACCGGTGTGCGCGGAGACGACGATCGCCCCGGGCTCCTGCGAGCGCAGTCGGGCGACGACGTCCGGCTGGGCGAGGTCGGCCTTGTTCAGCACGATGATCTCGGGGACGTCCATGGCGCCGGGGATGTCCGCGAAGACGTGGCGGACCGCGGAGATCTGGCCCTCCGGATCGGGGTGCGAGGCGTCGACGACGTGCAGCACGAGGTCGGCGTCGGCGACCTCCTCGAGGCTCGAGCGGAACGCCTCGACGAGCTGGTGCGGCAGCGAGCGCACGAACCCGACGGTGTCCGTCAGCGTGAACACGCGGCCGTCAGCGGCCTCCGCGCGCCGGACCGTC
The DNA here is from genome assembly GCF_024508335.1 of Cellulomonas chengniuliangii. NCBI lineage: Bacteria > Bacillati > Actinomycetota > Actinomycetes > Micrococcales > Cellulomonadaceae > Cellulomonas > Cellulomonas chengniuliangii. Next base: position 2,150,735 of record NZ_CP101988.1, read on the forward strand.
GGGTCGAGGGTCGCGAACAGCGCGTTCTCGACCAGCACCCCGGCGCCGGTGAGGCGGTTGAGGAGCGACGACTTGCCGGCGTTGGTGTACCCGGCGATCGCCACCGACGGGATGGCGTGGCGCTTGCGGTTCGCGCGCTTGGTGACGCGCGCGGGCTCCATCGCGGCGATCTCGCGGCGCAGTTTGGCCATGCGGTCGCGGATGCGCCGCCGGTCGAGCTCGATCTTCGTCTCACCAGGACCGCGCGAGCCCATCCCGGCGCCCGCCCCGCCGACCTGGCCACCTGCCTGCCGGGACATCGAGTCACCCCAGCCGCGCAGCCGAGGCAGCAGGTACTCGAGCTGCGCGAGCTCGACCTGCGCCTTGCCCTCACGGGACTTGGCGTGCTGGGCGAAGATGTCGAGGATCAGCGCGGTCCGGTCGATCACCTTGACCCGGACGACGTCCTCGAGAGCTCGCCGCTGCGACGGCGCCAGCTCGGCGTCGACCACGACGGTGTCAGCCCCGACGGCGGCGACGACGGACGCCAGCTCGGCGGCCTTGCCCGAGCCGAGGAACGTGCCGGGGTCGGGGTTGCGTCGCCGCTGCAGGAGGCCGTCGAGCACCTCGGACCCAGCCGTCTCGGCCAGGGCCGCGAGCTCGCGCAGGGAGATCTCCGCCTCTTCGGCGGTCGTCGCGCCCTCCTCGGAGGACGGCGCGCCCCAGATGCCGACCAGCACGACGCGCTCCAGCCGCAGCTGCCGGTACTCGACCTCGGTGACGTCCTCGAGCTCGGTGGACAGCCCGGCGACACGGCGCAAGGACGTGCGCTCCTCGAGCTCGAGCTGGTCGCCGTCATAACTCGAGTGGATGGTGCCGCCGTCATGCCGGGCGGTGCCGGCACGGGCGAGCACGCGCGCGACGACGTCGTCCGCCACCTCTTGAGCGCTGCGCGGCACGACGACCTCGTCGTTCTCTTCCTGGCGCGTCACGGGGTGCTGCGGGTCGTTCACATGGGGCCTCTCGTCCGTGCTCCGCGTCGACCGCGAGCCACCGGGTCGACGCTCCGCCGGGTGATCCGACGACACGTCCAGGGTGACACGCCGAAGGGCGGGGTCGCGACGCTATTCGCTGCGGGCAGAGGACCCAGCCCGCCCCGATAGGGTCAGGTGGTGACAGGGAACGACCACTACTTCACCGCCAACCCGGCCTCGGCCGACGAACGGCGCACGCTCACGGTCCACCTCGCCGGACGCGATGTCGAGGTTGAGACCGCCGGTGGCGTCTTCTCCCCCGACCACGTCGACCTCGGCACCGGGGTGCTGTTGCGCACCGTCCCGGCGGTCCCCGGCTCCGGGGACGTGCTGGACCTCGGCTCCGGCTGGGGCCCGGTGGCGCTGTCGATGGCCCTCGAGTCGCCCGGCGCGCGCGTGTGGGCCGTGGACGTCAACGAGCGGGCCCTGGACCTGGTGCGCCGCAATGCCGAGCGGCTCGGCCTGGACAACGTGCGGGCAGTGCTCCCCGACGACGTCCCCGCCGACCTCGCGTTCGCGGCCATCTGGTCGAACCCGCCGATCAGGGTCGGGAAGGACTCGCTGCACGCATTGCTGCTGACGTGGCTGCCGCGGCTGGCGCCCGGCGCGGAGGCACACCTCGTGGTGGGCAAGAACCTGGGCGCGGACTCCCTCCAGCGGTGGATCGCCGAGCAGCTCGGGGACGCCGCGCACGTCGAGCGGATCGCGAGCGCGAAGGGGTTCCGGGTGCTGCGCGTGACCTCGCGCTGAATCTCGTCGCCGGAGGGCGCCGCAGGCGCCTTCGCCTCAGGCAGAGCTGGAACTCTCGAGGCTCCCGATCACCCGGGCGAGGGCCGCCCGGGCCTGGGCGAGCGTCGGGGCGCCCGTGGCGCGCACCCGCTCGGCGCCGTTCGCGTCCAGCACCAGCACCGTCGGCGTGGCCCGGATGCCCAGCCACTCCCCCAGCTCCAGGTGATCGGCGACGTCGATCTCGACGTGGGCCACACCCTCGTGCTGGTCGGCGACCTGGGCGAGCACGCGCCGGGCCGCCCGGCAGGGCAGGCAGAAGGCGCTCGACACCTGGACGAACGTCGCCCGCTGGCCCAGGCGGGCGCCCAGGTCGGCCGCGGTCAGGACCGCCTGACCGGGCTCCTGGCCGGCGCCGGCGCTCATGCGCCCAGGGCCGCCAGGTCGACCTCGACGGCGGCGACCAGGACCGCCGGGCCGGCGAGCTCGACATGGCCACCGTCGAGCAGCCGCACGCGGACGGTGCCGCCAGGCACGTCGACGAGCCACACGTCCGGCGCGCCGTGCCCGGCCCACGTCCGCACGGCGAGCGCCGCAGCGCACGCCCCTGTCCCGCACGAGCGGGTCTCGCCCACGCCGCGCTCGTGGACGCGCATCCGCACCCGCCCGACGAGCGTGCCGTCGGGGGCGGCGCCCTCCCCGAGCGGGACGACGACCTCCACATTGGTGCCGTGCGGCGGCGCCGGGGAGACCGACGGCGCCCGGGTCAGGTCCACCGACTCCAGCTCGGCCTCGCCCGCGAGCGCCAGCACCGTGTGCGGGTTGCCGACGTCCACGCTCAGCGCGGGGCGGGCCACCTCCAGCCCGGCGACCACGACCTCGGAGTCGAATCCCGCGGCCTGCGCCGTGTCACCGCCCGGCAACGTCCACGCGCCCATGTCGACTGCGTACCAGACGCCACCGGGCGCGCCGGGCGCGGGCTCGCGGCGCACGTGCCGCACCCCCGCGCGGGTCCCGATCGTCAGGTCCCCGTCGGCCGGGTCCCACAACCCGAGGCTCGCCAGGTAGGCGGCGAAGACCCGCACCCCGTTGCCGCACATCTCCGCGATGGACCCGTCGGCGTTGCGGTAGTCCATGAACCACTGCGCCCGCGGGTCCTGCGTGAGGCTCGCAGCGCCCTCCGGCAGCGCCGAGCTCGCGACGAGGCGGATCACGCCGTCGCCGCCGATCCCGGCGCGCCGGTCCGCGAGCGCGCGGACCAGGGCGTCGGTGAGGTCGAGCGCGCCGTCGCGGTCGTCGAGCAGCACGAAGTCGTTCTGCGTGCCGTGGCCCTTGGTAGCCGACAGCGTCGCGGGGGCGCTGAGGGGCACGGGCGCCCCGGTGGCGGCCAGGTCGGTGTCGGGACTGGTCATGAGCCCAGACTACGGCGCGGCTCCGGGTCGACGACGGGCGGCTCGAGCCGCCCCGCGTCGGCGGCGGCGACCAGCTCGAGGGCGTGGTCGACCAGGTCCGGGTCCTGCGCGTCGAGCCAGTGCACCCGGGGGTCGCGCCCGAACCACCCCATCTGCTTGCGCGCCAGGCGCCGGGTGCCCGCCGCGATCGCGTCGCGGGCCTCCTGCTCGCCGAGCTCGCCGTCCAGCAGGGCCAGCGTCTGCGCGTACCCGACGGCGCGGGCGGCGGTCCGGCCGAGGCCGTGCGCGGCGAGCGCGCGCACCTCGTCCACCAGCCCGGCGTCGAACATGCGCGCGACCCGGGACTCGATCCGCGCGTCGAGCACGGTCCGGTCGCAGTCCAGCCCGATCTGCAGCGCGGGGACCTCGTAGACGTGCTGCGGCAGGCTCGCCGAGTAGGGGCGGCCGGTGAGCTCGATGACCTCGAGCGCGCGGACCACCCGGCGGGCGTTGCGGGGCCCGATGCCGGCCGCCGCCGTCGGGTCGAGCCGCTCGAGCTCGGCGTGCAGCGCTCGCGACCCCTCGGCCTCGACGCGCTCCTCGAGCCGCGCGCGGACCTGCGGGTCGGTGCCCGGGAACTCCATCCGGTCGAACAGGGCCCGCACGTAGAGCCCCGAGCCGCCCACGGCCACGGGCCGGCGCCCGCGGCTCCCGATCTGGCGCAGATCCTCCCGCGCCGCGGTCTGGTAGTCGGCCACCGAGGCGTCCTCGAGCGGGTCGAGCACGTCGATCTGATGGTGCGGGATCCCCCGGCGCTCGGCCGGGGTGAGCTTGGCGGTCCCGACGTCCATCCCGCGGTAGAGCTGCATCGAGTCGGTGTTGACGATCTCCCCGTCGAGCCGCTCCGCGAGCGCGAGCCCGAGGTCCGACTTGCCCGTCGCGGTGGGCCCGACGATCGCGATGACGGTCGCGGCGCTCATCGGAGCGCCTCCCCCGCCGGGAGCCAGGTGGCGACGACGTGCTCGGCGCCGAGCGGGGCTCCCGATGCGAGCACCTCGGAACTGATCCGCGCGTCCGCGGCGACAGCGCCGAGGAGCACCTGCATCGGCCCCCAGAGGCTGATCGCGAGCCGCTGGGCCGCCTCAGGCGAGGCCGCGGCGAGGAGCGCGCGCGCCTCCGGCCCTGCATCGGCGATCGCGTCCAGCAGTGCGGCGTCCACGATCGCGGCCTCCGGGTCCTCCGCGAGCGGGGCGTCAGGCCCGTGCCGTGCGCTGAGCGAGCCCGCGACGACAAGGCCGACCCGGGCCCCGGGCGGCGGGGACTGGGCGAGGCGCCCGCCGAGGGCGCGGAGCTGGCCGGGGCAGGCCGCGGTCGACGGCGCGTCCGCCTGATCCGGCACGGGCTGTCCGACCTCGACCACCTCGGTGCGCCCCTGCCAGCCGGCCGCGGCGAGCAGCAGCATCGCGACGCTGGCTCCGGGACCGGCGACGACCGCGTCGTCGCCGTGCGAGGACGAGGGCTGCCAGCCGAGCGCCTCGTCGGGGATCCCGGCCGCCCGCAGGCTCGGCCGAGCCTGGTCGCCGAGCAGGCGGTCGAGCGGGCCCGGGGCGACCGCCACGACCACGTCGGGAGCCTGCGCCAGGACCTGGGCGACCGCGGCCAGCGCGGCCTCCCGCACCTCCCCCAGCACCTCGGCCCGGCCAGCGGCCCCGGGGACGAGCAGTGCGGTCTCGGGGACCAGGGCGGCGGCGGCGAGCATGCCTCGACGGTAGCCGCTCCGGTCGCGTCACTCGGACGAGGTCACCAGACCAGGTCACGGATCGACGTGATGCGTTCGACGTCACTGGGAGGCGAGCCCTGCCCGCTGCGGTCGAGCCACACCCCCCGAAGCCCTGCACGGGCGGAGCCGCGCGCATCGGCCTCGAGGTCGTCGCCCACGAACGCGCACGCGGACGCGGGCAGGCCGAGCCGGGCGCAGGCGACCTCGAAGACGCGGCGTCCAGGCTTGCGCTCGCCGACCTCGCTCGAGGCGATGAGCGTGCGGCCGGCGAGCCCCAGACGGTCGCGCTTGCGCACCTGCTGGTCGAGGTCGCCGTTCGTCACGATCGCGACGGCCACACCCGCCTCGTCGAGGGCGCCGAGCGTCTCGTGGACATCGTCGAAGACCCGCCACTCCCTCTCGTAGCACTCCAGGTACCGCTCGAACCACCGCCCGCGCTCCTCTTCTCCGCGGAGGCCGAGCCGCGCGAGGCATCGAACACGCGCATGCGCTGCGCACGCTGCTCCGCGAACGTGAGGCGCCCATCGAGGAACTGCTGGAAGTACTGCGTCTCACAGGTCGAACAGAACGGCCTCGGTGGCTTGCCCGCCGGCTCGCATCCGCGAACGACGTCAGGCGCTCGGCGTGGTCGCGTGCCCGGCGAGCTGTGCGCGGGACTCGGCCACCGCCTGCGGGTACAGCGAGTCGAGGTGCGCGAAGAACTGCAGCGCGGTGCTGATGCCGCACGCCATGTGCAACTCGAGCTGGCCGTCGGTGACACCGTGCTCGTAGTCGACGGTGTGCTCGGAGTACACGCCAAGCCGCTCGCCCTCGTCTCGCACGTAGACCTTGGGCCACAGCTTGTCGAGGTTCCAGGCGTTGACCTCAGCGGTGAGCGCGTCGACCTCGCTCGGCGGGACGTCGCGGCTCCAGCGTCCGCGGACCTGCAGGTACTCGGAGTCGCGCCCGAGCAGGAAGAAGTAGAAGGCGTGGTCATCCCATCGGCCACCGATGTCCCCGTCGTCGTCGACGCCGTAGGTGAAGCCCTGCGCCTCGAGTCGCTCGATGATGCGCTGGTGGCTCAACGGTGCGAGCTCGGATGCCGTGGCATCCGCGTCCGGCCTGCTGAAGAAACCCATGACAAACGACCTCATGTCTCGTGAATCGCGCGGGGGTAGCGCTGCCGCCCGAGGGTAGCCCGAACCCGCGGCCGAGGTCATTCCCAACGTTCGCGCGCGTCGCCACGTCGGTTGGCAGACCACCAGGCGAGCACGAGTAGGGTTTCGGCCATGGGTTTCTTCCGGGACCGTCGGCTGAGCCGGTGGCTCGGGCTACCGCCGGAGAGCGGCCGGCGCGCGCCCGATGACGGCGCCGATGGCGTAGACGAGCATGACGAGCTCCACCAGCAGGTCACAGGCCTCCTCGCACGCGAGCTGGGCGCACAGGTCGTCGACACCCCCCGCCCGGTGACGACCGAGCGCATCGCGCAGTGGTTCGCACGCAACGACTTCAGCTACTTCGTGGACAGCGATGGCGACCTGGGCGGGCTGTGGCGCGGAAGGCTGTTCTACTTCTTCCTGTTCGGCGAGGAGTCCGAGATCTTGCAGGTCCGGGGCCAGTGGAACCGCGAGGTGACGATCGAGCGGCTCGAAGAGGTGCTCGACGCGTGCAACGAGTGGAACGCCGACCGCATCTGGCCCAAGGCGTACGTGCGGGTGCGGGACAACGGGATGATCCACGTCATCACCGAGGTGGCCACCGACCTGGAGCACGGGGTCACTGACGACCAGCTGAACCAGCTGCTGTTCTGCGGCCTGAGCACCGGCAGCATGTTCTTCGACGCGATCGACGAGCTCTACCCCGATCCCGCCGGGATCGCCCCGTGAGCGCCCGCCCGCTCGGCGCGTGGATCTCGCGGATGCTGGGGACCCGCTCGCCCGCGAAGAGCACCACGCCCCGGTCCGGCTCCCCGATCCCCACGCCGCTGACGCGCGCCCGCATCGGCGACTACCTGCGCGGCCGCGGCTACCAGTTCCTCGTGGACGACGACGGCGACCTGACCGGCACCTGGGACGGCAACCGCTTCTGGTTCCTGCTGCTCGGCGAGCACGAGGAGATCCTGCAGGTGCGCGGCCGGTGGCAGCGGCAGTTGCCGCTCGAGCGGCGGCAGGCAGTCGCCCTAGCGGTCAACGATTGGAACCGCGAGCGCATCTGGCCGAAGGTCTACGTCCGCGAGGAGGAGGGCCTGCTCGCGTTGTACAGCGAGGTCTCGGCCGACCTGGAGCAGGGCGCCACGGATCTGCAGATCGCCCAGCTGGTCGCGTGCGGGCTCGGCACCGGGGTGCAGATGTTCTCGGCGTTGGAAGGGCTCATCCCGAGCGACGACGCGCCTCCGCCCGGGGTGCCGGACAACTGACTGCGGGACCCGCGGTCAGTGAGCGGGGCGGCCCAGCGTCGGCAGCCCGAGCACCACAGGCCCTGTCGGCCCGGACGCCCCCGTGCCGCACCCGCCCGCGGCGGCCGCGTCGCCGGCGCCGTGGTCGCCGCCTGCCGTGCGAGACGCCCAGGCGTCTCCCGCCCGGGTCCGCCGCACGGCGAACGCAGGGACGGGGTCCAGCGCCGAGTCGGCGACGAGGTGGTACGGCGCCGCCCGGGTGACCGTCACGGTGACCAGGTCGCCCGGCCGCGGCTGGTGCTCCTCGGCGAGCCCGGCGGGGAGCGCCAGGTGCACCAGACGGTTATCCGCGGCGCGGCCGGTCACGCGGTGCGTGGCGCCGTCCTTGCGCCCCTCCCCCTCGGCGACGAGCACCTCGACGGTCCGTCCCACCTGCGCGCGGCTCTCCTCGAGGGCGATGCGGTCCTGCAGGTCGGTGAGGCGCTGGTAACGCTCCTGGACGACCTCCTTGGGCAGCTGGTCGGGCAGGTCGGCGGCCGGCGTGCCAGGACGCTGGGAGTACTGGAACGTGAAGGCGGACGCGAACCGGGAGGCCTCGACCACGCGCAGGGTCTCCGCGAAGTCCTCCTCGGTCTCCCCCGGGAAGCCGACGATGATGTCGGTGGTGATCGCCGCGTCGGGCATCGCGGCCCGCACTCGGTCGAGGATGCCGAGGAACTTCTCGGAGCGGTACGAGCGGCGCATCGCGCGCAGGATCCGGTCCGATCCGGACTGCAGCGGCATGTGCAGCTGCGGCATGACCGTCGGGGTCTCGGCCATCGCCGCGATCACGTCGTCGGTGAACGCGGCGGGGTGAGGCGACGTGAAGCGCAGGCGCTCAAGGCCCTCGATGGCGCCGGCCGCGCGGAGCAGCTTGCCGAAGGCGCCGCGATCGCCGAACTCGACGCCGTAAGAGTTCACATTCTGGCCAAGCAGGGTGACCTCGATCGCGCCCTGGCCGACCAGGGCGCCGACCTCGGCGAGGATCTCGCCCGGGCGACGGTCCCGCTCCTTGCCGCGCAGGTGCGGCACGATGCAGAAGGTGCAGGTGTTGTTGCAGCCGACGCTGATCGACACCCAGCCCGCGTACACCGACTCGCGCCGGGTCGGGAGCGTCGAGGGGAAGACCTGCAGCGACTCGGCGATCTCCACCTCGGCGCGCTGGTTGTGCCGTGCCCGCTCCAGGAGCACCGGGAGCGCGTCGAGGTTGTGGGTGCCGAACACGACGTCCACCCACGGCGCACGCTCGACGATGCCAGCGCGGTCCTTCTGCGCCAGGCAGCCGCCCACGGCGATCTGCATGCCCGGCCGCGAGCGCTTGGCGCCAGCCAGCCGCCCCAGGTTGCCGTACAGCTTGTCCGCGGCGTTCTCACGCACCGCGCACGTGTTGATGACGATGATGTCGGCGGCCTCCTCGGCCGCGTCCTGCGGACTGGCGGCCACGTAGCCGGCCTGCTCGAGCATGCCGGCCATGTGCTCGGAGTCATGGACGTTCATCTGGCAGCCGAGCGTCTTGACGAGATACGTGCGGCGCGCGCCGGTGTCGGCGTCGGCAGCGGCAGCGGCGGTGCGAGGGGGCGTGGTCGTGGACATCACCCTCAAGGGTAAGGCGCGGCCACGCGGCGACCGCGTCACCTGCGGCGTCGCATCCCCCAGTCAGATGTCCAGAACGTTGCCAGGACGTGACCTATACCGGTAGCACTCGCAACATAAGCCCCCTAAGTTCGTCGAATGGCAGAGGAAACCCCAGTCGACGCTGCACCAGGCACACCCGGCAATCCCCCGGACGCGTCCCGCCCCATCGGCGACCCGCTGGTGGTGCTCACCGGCGTCGACAAGCACTTCGGCGACCTCCACGTGCTGCAGGGCATCGACCTCACAGTCAGCCGAGGCGAGGTGGTCGTCGTCATCGGACCGTCGGGCTCCGGCAAGTCGACGCTGTGCCGCACGATCAACCGGCTCGAGACGATCGACTCCGGGACCATCACGATCGACGGGGCCCCCCTGCCCGAGGAGGGCCGCGAGCTCGCCCGGCTGCGCGCGGACGTCGGGATGGTGTTCCAGTCGTTCAACCTCTTCGCCCACAAGACCGTCCTGGAGAACGTCACGCTGGGCCCGATCAAGGCGAAGGGCACGAAGCCCGCCCAGGCCCGCGAGCAGGCCATGGCGCTGCTCGAGCGGGTCGGAGTGGCGAACCAGGCCGACAAGCTGCCCGCGCAGCTGTCCGGCGGGCAGCAGCAGCGCGTCGCCATCGCGCGGGCCCTCGCGATGAGCCCCAAGGTCATGCTCTTCGACGAGCCGACCTCGGCGCTCGACCCCGAGATGATCAACGAGGTCCTCGACGTCATGGTCTCCCTGGCCCGCGAGGGGATGACGATGATCGTCGTCACCCACGAGATGGGCTTCGCGCGGAAGGCCGCGCACCGCGTGGTGTTCATGGACGGCGGCCAGATCGTCGAGGAGGCCACCCCCGAGACCTTCTTCACCGCGCCCCGCTCCGACCGCGCCCGTGACTTCCTGTCGAAGATCCTCACCCACTAACCCCCCGCACAGACCCTCACGACCCCGTGGTGCCACGCAACGAGAGGAACGAATGATGCGCAGACGACCCCTGGGGGTGGCGGCGATCGCCGCGACCGCCCTCCTGCTCACCGCTTGCGGTGGGAGCGACGACAACTCGGGCGACTCGGCCTCCGAGAGCGCCGGTGGCGGCGGCACAGTCCGGATCGGCATCAAGTTCGACCAGCCCGGCCTTGGATTCAAGGAGGGCAACGAGTACTCCGGCTTCGACGTCGATGTGGCCCGCAACGTCGCGGAGGCGCTCGGCTACTCGGAGGACCAGATCACCTGGGTCGAGGCGCCCTCCGCCCAGCGCGAGAACCTCCTGTCCACCGGCCAGGTCGACATGATCTTCGCGACGTACTCGATCACGGACTCCCGCAAGGAGACTGTCGCGTTCGCCGGCCCGTACTTCGTCGCCGGGCAGGACCTGCTCGTCGCGGCCGACGACGACTCGATCAACGGGCCCGAGGACCTCGAGGGCAAGAACCTGTGCTCGGTGACCGGGTCCACGTCGGCCCAGCGCATCAAGGACACCTACGCCGCGGGCGTGAACCTGCTCGAGCAGCCCGGGTACGCCGAGTGCGTCACAGCCCTCACCTCCGGGGCGGTCGACGCGGTCACCACCGACGACATCATCCTGGCGGGCCTGGCCTCCCAGCCCAGCAACGTCGGCAAGGTCAAGGTGGTGGGCAACCCGTTCTCCGAGGAGAACTACGGCGTGGGCCTCCCCCAGGACAACACCACCTGCCAGCAGGTCAACGACGCGATCACCGCGATGATCGAGGACGGCACCTGGCAGGAGCTGCTCGACGCGAACGTCGGCGAGTCCGGCTACAAGGCCAACGAGGAGCTGAACCCGCCGGAGGTCCAGGCCTGCGCCTGACCTTCCGCATCCCGGTGGTGGGGACGTCCGCTCCGGTCGTCCCCACCACCGTCCATCACGCACCGAGGAGGTGAGTTCGCTGGACGGCGACTACCTGTCCCAGTTCCTGTCACTGTTCTCCCAGTTCGACGTCCCCGCGGCGTTCTGGGTCAACATCAAGCTCACCTTCTTCGCCGCGATCATCGCGCTGGTGATCGGCACCGTGCTCGCCGTCATGCGGATCTCGCCGCTGCCGAGCCTGCGCTGGGCGGGCAGCACGTACGTCAACCTGCTCCGCAACACACCGCTGACCATCATCATCGTGTTCTGCGTCCTGGGGCTCTGGAGCCAGCTCGGGGTCACGCTCTCCAGCGACTTCAACGAGAACTTCTTCCGGCTGGCGGTGCTCGGCCTGGCCGTCTACCACGCGGCCTTCGTGTGCGAGGCGCTCCGCTCGGGGGTCAACACCGTGCCCATCGGCCAGGCCGAGGCCGCGCGTGCCATCGGGCTCGGGTTCCTGCCGACCGCGCGGCTGATCATCCTGCCGCAGGCCTTCCGGGGCGCCGTCGCCCCGCTGGGCAACACCCTGATCGCCCTCGCGAAGAACTCCACCGTCGCCGCGGCCGGCTCTGTCGCCGAGGCCTCGGGCCTCATGAAGACGATGATCGAGTTCCGCCCGGACGTCATCTTCGCGATCTTCTTCACGTTCGCCCTGGGGTTCGTCATCATCGTCATCCCGATCGGCCTGGCCACCACCTCCCTCTCGCGCCGACTGGCGGTGACCCGATGACCAGCCAGAGCGTGCTGTTCGACGCCCCCGGCCCCAAGGCCCGCCGCCGCATGATGTGGCTGAACATCGTGTTCGGGCTCGTCGTGGCGGGGATCGCGGTGCTGGTCCTGGCCCAGCTCGGCGCCAAGGGCCAGCTCGCGGCCGACCTGTGGACCCCGTTCCTGCAGTGGAGCGCCTGGGAGAACTTCCTCATCCCCGGGCTGATCAACACGCTGCGCGCGGCGGGGCTGGCGATCATCGGCTCCGCGGTGTTCGGGCTGCTCTTCGGGCTCGGGCGCCTGTCGCAGTCGCGGATCATCCGGACCCTGTCCGGGATCGTCGTCGAGTTCTTCCGCGCCGTGCCCGTGCTGCTCATGATGATCTTCATCTGGCTAGGGCTGTCCCAGGTGAACATCACCATGCTGCGGCCCAGCGAGTACCCGCTCGTGGCCGTGGTGGCAGCACTCATCCTCTACAACGGCTCCGTCTTCGCCGAGCTCGTCCGCTCCGGCGTGTACAGCCTGCCGCGCGGCCAACGCGAGGCCGCCCTCGCCGTCGGGCTCACCCGCCCCCAGTCGCTGCGCTCCGTCGAGGTCCCCCAGGCCCTCATCGCGATGCTCCCGGCCCTGGTCAGCCAGCTCGTCGTCATCCTCAAAGACACCGCGCTCGGCTACATCATCACCTACCGCGAACTGCTCCAAGAGGCCCGCGGGCTCGGCAACGCCAACGGCAACATCCTCCAAGCGCTGGCCGTCGCCGCCGTCATCTTCATCGTCATCAACTACGCGCTGACCAAGCTCGCGCCATGGGTCGGCCAGCGGCTCGGACGGCGGACCAGCGGGCGGACGAAGGCTGAGGCGCCGAGCCTTATCGCGGCGACGAAGGGGGCGCCGACGCGGTGAGGCACGGCGCTCGGCGACCTCGGGCGCCGAGCCGCTGACGGATCAGCGGGAGAATCCTCCCTCGGAGTCGATGGTCTGCCCGCACACCCACTGGGCCTGGTCGGACAGCAGCCACAGCACCAGGTTCGCCGCGTCGTCGGGACGACCCCACCGCCCCTGCGGCATCCGTTCGCGCACCCAGCGCTCCCCTGCCTCGTCGGCCCATCCGGTGTCCGTGGGGCCGGGATTCACGCAGTTGACGGTGATCAGGCGGGGCGCCAGGTGCGCCGCGAGGCTGGCCGTCATCTGCTGGATGGCGCCCTTGGAGAGGACGTACGGGAGCTCTGCCGGCATCCCACCCCGGTGCTGCCCCGAGGTGAAGAGCACCACCCTGCCGCCTGGCCGCCCGTCATGCTGAGCGGCGAACTCCTTGACGAGCAACGCGGTGGCTCGGGCGTTCACAGCGAAGGACAGGTCGAGCTCGGCTGCGTCGATCGTCTCGAGAGTGCCGGCCATCCCGCGTGCGTGGTTCGCCACCACCCCGTCGACGTGGCCGTGCGCGCTGACCGCCTGCTGCATCACCTGTGCTGGCGCGAGGGGATCGGCGAAGTCCGCGGCGATCTGGGTGACCGTCGCTCCCATCGCCTCGCACTCCGCGGCGATCGAGGCGGGCCCTTCTGAGTCCTCTCCCCATGGCTGACCGGCATCGTGCGGCGACCACGACTGCAGCACCAGGTCTGCCCCGGCTGCCGCGAGCTGGCGCGCGATCCCGGCGCCGATGCCCACCCGCCGCGACGCGCCGGTCACCAGGTACACCCGTCCACGGAAGTCGAACGACGCCGTGCCGGCGGCGGTGGGCGTGGTTGTCCGTGTCATGTCGCAGCACCTCAGGGTCGCGCGGTTGGGTCCGGGCAGATGATGCCCTGCGCACACGCGCCGACGCCATGAGATTCACGAGTCGGCTCACCCGCCCAGCGGCCGTGCGACGGCTCGCGTGGGCGCGCTGCCGCTCAGCCGGCTGTGGCGCTGGCCCGGATCTCGCGGACGACGGTGACCTTGATCTCACCCGGGTAGGCGAGATCGGCCTCGATGTGCTTGGCGATGGCGACGGCGAGCTGCGGGAGCGCGTAGTCGTCGACCTCGGACGGCTCCACGACCACCCGGACCTCGCGGCCCGCGGACATGGCGAGAGCGCGGCGGACCCCCGCGTGGGCGGTGACGAGCTGCTCGAGCTTGTCCATGCGCTCGACGTACTGGTCGAGCTCCTCGCGGCGCGCGCCAGGACGGGCCGCGGAGATCGCGTCGGCCGCCTGCACGAGGACACCCTCGACCGTCTCGACCGGAACCTCGTCGTGATGGGCGGCGATGGCGTTGACGACCGCCGGCGACTCGCCATGCTGACGGGCGAGCTCGGCGCCGAGCTGGGCGTGGGTGCCCTGCTTCTCGGCGGTGAGGGCTTTACCGATGTCGTGCAGGAACGCCGCCCGGCGGGTGGCGGCGACGTCGGCGCCCACCTCGGCAGCCACCGCCCCGGCGATCAGGGCGCTCTCGACGAGGTGCTCGAGCACGTTCTGGCCGTAGGAGGTGCGCAGCCGGAGTCGGCCCATGGTGCGGACGAGCTCGGTGGCCAGGCCGTTCACCCCGGCCCGTTCCGCCGCCTCGTGGCCGGCGGCGAGGGTCCGCTCGTCGGCGCCGGCGACGGCCTCGGCGTAGGCGGCCTCGATGCGCTGCGGGTGGATGCGGCCGTCGGCCATGAGCGACTCGAGCGCGACCTGGGCGATCTCGCGGCGCTCGGCGTCGAAGCAGGACAGCACCACCGAGTCGGGGGTGTCGTCGATCAGCACGTTGACACCGGTGAGGGCCTCGAAGGTGCGGATGTTCCGCCCCTCCTTGCCGATGATCCGGCCCTTCATCTCCTCGGAGGGCAGGCGCAGCACGGTGATCGACGACTGGGCGCTGGTGGCCACCGCCGCCCGCTGCACCGCGGTGGCGACGATCCGCTTGGCCTTCGCCTCGGCGGTGCGCCGCGCGTGGGCCTCGGCGCGCCGCACCTGGGCCTCCGCCTCGTTCGTGGCGGCCTCCACCGTGCGGCGCACGAGCTCGGCTCGCGCCTCGTCAGTGGTCAGCCCTGCTGCGGACTCGAGCAGCTCGCGGGCGTGCTGCTCGGCGGCGGCGCGCTCGCTGGCGGTGCGCTCGCGGAGGGCCTCGAGCTCTGCCGACCGCCCCTGCAGCTCGCCCTCACGGTCTTTGAGGGCTCGACGCTCAGCCGCCAGCTCGTCTTCGCGCTCGGCCAATCGCGCAGTGCGGCGCTCCGCGTCAGCCAGCAGGGCTCGTGCCTCGCTGCGGATCTCCGCGACGTCCTTGGTCGCCTGCTCGCGCTGCGCGGTGGCCTCGCGTCGCGCGATCAGCACGAGCAGGAGCGCCACCAGGCACACGATCAGCAGGGCGACGACGATCCCGATCTCCCCGAACGGCACGGGCACCTCCAGGACTCATTGGCCGGGTCTCGGCATCCACGGTGGTTGTCGGCCAGTCAGGCGCCATTCTCCCCCACCGACCAGCGCCGCAGGTCAGGGTTCCATCCCTCGATCACGATCACGGGGATATCACCTGGTCTGGGAGGTTGGACGGCGGCTCAGTCAACCGGTGCGAAACCCTCGTCCTCGACGTCCGCGCCCTCAGCGGCGAGCTCCTCACGGACGAGCATGCTGACCAGGCCGGGCGGGTAGCCCTTGCGTCCTAGGGCCGCGAACGTCCGCCGGGCGCGCACCTGCGGGTCGAGGCCACGGGTCGACGCCAGTCGCTTGCGCACGAGGGCGCGCGCCGCCTGCGCCTCCTGGGCGTCGTCCACCTCGTCCAGGGCTGCCAGCGCGAGGTCGTCGTCGATGCCGCGGCGACGGAGCTCGACGCTGATCGCGCGCCGTGACAAGCCGCGCTCGGCATGACGAGTCCGCACGAGCATCCGCGCGTACTCCTCGTCGTCGATCAGGCCGACCTCGGTGAACCGGTCGAGCACCGCCTCGGCGACCTCGACGGGCACATCCTTGGCGGCCATCGCCTCGGCCAGCTGCGCCCTGCTGCGCGCTGAGTGGTTCAGCAGCCGCAGCGCGATGGCGCGGGCCACCTGCTCCGGATCGGCCTCGACGTCCTGGCCCGCCGACCGCGGCGCGGGAGGCTCCTGGCCTCCCGCGCCGCGACGTCGTCCGTGCCCCACCTCAGAAGTCGACCTTGCCCTCAGCCTCGGCCGGGGCAGTGACCTGCGGGCCGATGCCGAGCTTCTCCTTGATCTTCTTCTCGATCTCCGCGGCGAGGTCCGGGTTGTCACGCAGGAAGGCGCGCGAGTTCTCCTTGCCCTGGCCCAGCTGGTCGCCCTCGTAGGTGAACCAGGATCCCGACTTGCGCACGATGCCGTGCTCGACGCCCATGTCGATCAGGCTGCCCTCACGGGAGATGCCGACGCCGTACATGATGTCGAACTCGGCCTGCTTGAACGGCGGGGCCATCTTGTTCTTGACGACCTTGACTCGGGTGCGGTTGCCGACGGCGTCGGTGCCCTCCTTGAGGGTCTCGATGCGACGGATGTCGAGGCGCACCGAGGCGTAGAACTTCAACGCCTTGCCACCCGTGGTGGTCTCCGGGGAGCCGAAGAACACGCCGATCTTCTCGCGGAGCTGGTTGATGAAGATCGCGGTGGTGCCCGACGAGTTCAGGGCGCCGGTGATCTTGCGGAGCGCCTGCGACATCAGGCGGGCCTGGAGGCCGACGTGGGAGTCGCCCATCTCGCCCTCGATCTCCGCCTTGGGCACGAGCGCCGCCACGGAGTCGATGACCACGATGTCGATCGCGCCGGAGCGGATCAGCATGTCCATGATCTCGAGCGCCTGCTCGCCGGTGTCCGGCTGCGAGACCAGCAGCGCGTCGGTGTCGACGCCCAGCTTCTTGGCGTACTCCGGGTCCAGCGCGTGCTCGGCGTCGATGAACGCCGCGATGCCGCCTGCGCGCTGGGCGTTGGCCACGGCGTGCAGCGCGACGGTGGTCTTGCCGGAGGACTCGGGGCCGTAGATCTCGACCACGCGGCCGCGCGGGAGCCCGCCGATGCCGAGCGCGATGTCGAGGGCGATCGACCCCGTGGGGATCACCTCGACCGGGGCGCGGCCGTCATCGCCGAGGCGCATGATCGAGCCCTTGCCGAACTGCCGGTCGATCTGTCCGAGCGCGGCCTCGAGAGCCTTCGCGCGGTCCTGGGGAGCTGCCATCTTCGTCACACCTTGTCGTCTCAGGCAGCGTCGCGCTGCTCGTCATAGGGGCTGGTCTGTCGACTGCGAGAGACGCTATGCCCGACCACCGACATGCGTCTGAGCCCTGTCCACAGGCGGTGGGCGGGCGCTCCGCTCACCGTGCCTGAGGACGCTCTGTTCCTCACCAACCCAGCGTAACCGAACATCTGTTCGAGACAAGCGCGTGCCCCGCGTGTCGCGGCCGGGCGTGGTCAGTGGGCGACCGGGACCTCCACGGCCTCCCCCGGCTGCAGGACCAGGGCCGTGCAGCCGGGCGCCGTCCGCTCGAGCGCCACGGCGAAAGCGGCTCCCGCGCGCTCCATCCACCCCGGGGGGAGGCGACGGCCCGCCGGCGCGTGCAGCGTGCCCCAGTGGATCGGCATCGCGAACGACGCGCCTGCCAAGGCGCACGCCCGGGCCGCCTCGACCGGTCCCAGGTGCCCGCCGGACAGCCGCGGTCCCCAGCCGCCGACCGGCACGAGCGCCACGTCGATCGGCCGCCCCGCCTCCGCGGCGAGGTCCGCCATCTCGGGGAACGGCCCGGTGTCGCCCGCGAACCACACCGTGGCCGAGGGCCCTGAGACCAAGAAGCCGGTCGCCGCGTTGGGCCGGTGCGGCATCGGCCGCTCGCCGTGCACCGCGCGCGTGGTGCGGACCCGGACCTCTGACCCCGGCGCCTGCCACCACCGCCCCGGCGGCAGCCCGTGTGAGCCCGGGATGCCGCGGCGCCGCAACCACGCGGCGTTCGCCGGCGCGGAGAGCACCGGCGCGTCCCGCACCAGGCGCAGCGACCCGAGCTCGGCGTGATCGTGGTGCAGGTGGGAGACCAGCACGGCGTCGGGGTCCTCCCAGCTGGCGGCGCGGGGAGTCACTCCGAGGCGACGCAGCAGCCCGGCGTGCCGGCGCAGCAACGGGTCGGTGAGCACCCGGGCGCCGTCGAGGTCGAGCACCGCGCTGGCATGCCCGAGCCAGGTGATCCGCAGCCCGGGCGTCATGACCGCAGGCCCAGCTGCTCGGCCCAGCGGACGAGCTGGACGTGGACCCCCTCGGAGCCCACGATCATCGGCGCGCCGCCCACGTCCTCGAGGAGGTCCTCGTCCACCTCGAGCTCCACCGGGTGCACCAGCACCGCGACGTTCTGCTCCCCGCCCAGGCCGCCGTGCGAGCCGACCAGCCCTTCGAACGCGTGCACGTGCCCGGTGGGCTCCACCGAGGAGACCAGGAGCAGGTCGCCGGTGTGCGGGAGGCGCCCGGCCCGGGCCAGGTCGGCGCGTGCCCGTGGTCCCAAGGGCACGAGCGGGTCCTCGCCCTCGGCCGCCTCGTCCTGCTCGAGGAGCACCAGCCCGCGCGGCCCCACCGCGACTAGTCCCCGGGTCGCGGTGTCGACGACCACGGCGCCGACGCCCGGCGTCGCCGCGAGCCCTGCGACCAGTCCCGGCCAGTGCTCCTGGACCTCCTCGAGCACGAGGCGGCGCGGCGAGCCGGGGAACCACACGAGCCCCAGGTTGCCGGACGCCGCGACCGCGATCTCGGCCGGCTCCTGCGGGGCCGGGCGGCCCGAGCGCCCACCGGAGGACCCGTCCCCCGACCGGCCGCCGTCCCGCCGGGCGCCGTCTCGGCGGGCGCCATCACGTCGGGCGCCATCACGTCGGACGCCATGGCCCTCCGCGTCCGGGCCCAGCATGACGGGCCGGCGATCCCCTGCCCGTCCGAACACCGAGGTGAGCAGCGCGTTGACCGGCCCCCACGCCTCGCCCGCCTCCGCCTGCACCGCGGTGGCGTCGGGCTCATCCATCAACGCCCGCACGGTGTCGAGCAGGCTGCGCCCGGTGACCTGCTCGAACGTCGCGCCGAGGGACTGCCCGTGGTCCGACAGCACGACCACGCGGTAGTCGCGGCCCGCGACGGGAAGGACGCGCTCGAGCACGCCGATCACACGGTCGAGGCCTTCGAGCGCCCGCAGCGCCTCGGGGCGTGTGGGCCCGGCGTGGTGCGCGATCTCGTCGTAGTCCACCAGGTCGACGAAGATCGTGGGCGTCCCACGCACCAGGTGCTGCGCGACCAGCGCCGTGTTGAGGTCCCGGAGCAGGACGTTCGACACCCCGCGCAGGATCACGTACCAGCCGGCGCGGGACACCCGCGGCTCGACGCCCCGGACCTTCTGGCGGCGTGCCTGGTACAGCTCCTTGACCATCTCGCCGACGCTGAGGATCAGGGCGCGGGCGACGACGAACGGGCTCGCGAAGAACCGCAGGTACGACGTGCCGGGTCCCAGCCCGGCACGCCGGCCGTCCGGGCCCGGGGTGCGGCTGCGGCTCATCACCAGCTGGTTGACCGCCGCGTCGCCCGAGAACATCGTCGAGATGGCGGCGCCACCGCCCGCGAGGAGCCCCTTGCCGGTGGCGAGCCGCTCCTCGACGATCCCCGCGTCCACGGGGTGGTTCGTCACGACCATCCGGCCCAGCCCGCGGTCCCACCAGCGGAAGGCCGGGATCTGGGTGGAGTCCCCGTGCAGCAGGCCAGCCTGGCTGGCGGGCGTCGTCGAGGGGACCCGGGCCCACCACCGCTGACTCCGGTGGGCGCCCTGGTGGATCCATCGCGCCAGGGTGGGGGCGAGTCCGCCCTCGATCGCCTGCTCGAGCACCGCGGCGCCCAGGCCGTCCAGCTGCACCACCAGCAGGCCCGGCTCGCGGTGGTCGGCCCCCGACCTGGCGGGCGCGGCGCCGGCGCGGCGGGCCTGCGCGCGGGCTCGGCGCAGCACGTCGGCGATCACGTACTCGCTGTCGTTCACGCCCCAGAGCCAGCGCCCGACGGCCATCACCAGCGCGGCGATCAGCAGCACCGGCGCCACCGACCAGGTCGACGCCAGCTCCACGCCGGGCACGAGCCGGAGCCCGAGCCACAGCACCGCGACCTGGGCGGTGAGGCCGGCCACGAGCGCCCCCATCGCGCCGGCCACGCGCGCGAGCAGCCGCAGCGGGGCGCGGAGCAGCAGGTCGCCCAACGCCACCACCACGGCCACGAGCAGCACCGAGAACGGGTTGTCGGCGCGGACGCCGTCCACCACGGCGATCGCGACGGCCAGGCCCGCGGCTGTGGTCACCAGGCTGAGCGCGGCGTCGGCGGCGTCGCCCACGGTCGGCGACCACGCGCGGCGCCCGTCCGCCGGCCCGCCGGCGCTCACCGGCGTGGCCCCCTCGACGCGCCCCACGTCATCGACGGCGCGGCGGGGCCTGACGCGCCGAGCCCCACCGCTGCGGCTCCGGCACCTCCAGCTCGTCGCACAGCGCGTGCCACACGTCGCGCGGCTCCACGCCGTCGTCGAGCGCCTGCACGGGCGTCATGTTGCCGAGCCCGGGGATGACCAGGTCGCGGGTGAGCGCCCGGCCGTGGGCAGAGCCCAGCACCTCGTCGACCAGCTGCCAGAACTCACGAAAGCGCACGACTCCAGAGTGCCACCCCGCGGAGGACGTGCGCGCCGCGGGCCCGCAGACGGGTTCGCGAGCGCCACGAACGCTGATCCCACCCGCTGCGCGCGGGGTGGGCCCGGCGGCTGTGGGTGGCGGGGACGACAATGGGCCGGTGGACGACCATCCCGACGTGCTCGCGCGCTTCTCCGCGCCCACCCGCGAGTGGTTCGCCGGCGCCTTCGACGCGCCGACGGCCGCTCAGCGGGGCGCCTGGGACGCGATCTCGTCCGGTGAGCACTCCCTGGTGGTCGCCCCGACGGGGTCTGGCAAGACGCTGGCGGCATTCCTGTGGTCCCTCGACCACCTGCTCACGTCGGACCCTGACGAGGTCCCCGCCCCAGAGCGGTGCCGTGTGCTCTACGTCTCGCCGCTCAAGGCCTTGGCCACGGACGTCGAGCGCAACCTGCGCTCACCGCTGGTGGGCATCCGCCAGGCGGCGACGCGGCTGGGCCGGGAGCTGCCCGAGGTCACCGTGGGGGTGCGCACCGGTGACACTCCCCCGTCGGAGCGGCGCTCGTTCGCGACGCGTCCGCCGGACATCCTCATCACCACGCCCGAGTCGCTGTTCCTCGTGCTGACCTCGGCCGCGCGCGCGGGGCTCGCCGGGGTGCGCACAGTCATCCTCGACGAGATCCACGCGGTGGCGGGGACCAAGCGCGGCACGCACCTGGCGGTGTCCCTCGAACGGCTCGACGCGCTGCTGGACCGCCCCGGCGGGCCCGGCCCCGCTCAGCGGGTCGGGCTGTCCGCCACGGTCCGGCCCGTCGACGCCGTCGCCGGCTTCCTCGGCGGATCCCGGCCGCAGGCCCAGGGCGGGAGGCGCGTCGTCGTGGTGCAGCCCCCCTCGACCAAGCGCATCGACGTGGACGTGGTGGTGCCCGTTCCCGACCTCGGGGACCTGGGCGCCGTCACCCGGCCCGCGGTCTCCGAGGACGGCACGCCGCTCCCCCCGCTGCCGCCTGGGGAGGTGGACCTCACCGGGTCCGCCGCAGGGTCGGCGCCCCGGCCGTCCATCTGGCCGCACGTCGAGGAGCGCGTCGTCGACCTCGTCGCCGACCACCGCTCGACCCTGGTGTTCACCAACTCGCGGCGCGGCGCCGAGCGGCTCACCGCGCGCATGAACGAGGTGTGGGCCGAGCGCAACGGCGAGGACGTGCCCGACCCCGGGGACCTGCGGCCGGCGGAGGCCCCCGGCCAGTCGGGCACGGCGACGGGTGTCGACACCCGGGACGCCTCGACGATCCTGGCCCGGGCCCACCACGGCTCGATGAGCCGGGCCGAGCGCACCCGCACCGAGTCCGAGCTCAAGGCTGGGCGGCTGCCGGCGGTGGTGGCCACGAGCTCGCTCGAGCTGGGCATCGACATGGGCGCCGTGGACCTGGTAGTCCAGGTGGGATCGCCACCCTCTGTGGCGAGCGGCTTGCAGCGGGTGGGACGCGCCGGGCACCAGGTGGGCGCCGTGTCGCACGGCGTGGTCTTCCCGACGTTCCGGGGCGAGCTGGTGCCCGCCGCGGTCACGGCCGCCCGGATGCGCACCGGCGAGCTCGAGGCGCTGTCCGTGCCGTCCAACCCGCTCGACGTCCTGGCGCAGCAGATCGTCGCAATGGTCGCGGTCGACGACTGGGCGGTGGCCGACCTGGCCGCGGTGATCCGCCGTGCGGCGCCCTTCGCCGGCCTGGGCGACGCGACGCTGCACGCCGTCCTCGACATGCTGGCGGGCCGGTACCCCAGCGAGGAGTTCGCCGAGCTGCGCCCTCGCATCGTCTGGGACCGGGCGCTCGACGTCCTCACCGCGCGGCCGGGCGCCCTGCGGCTCGCGGTGACGAGCGGCGGCACCATCCCGGACCGTGGCCTGTACGGCGTGTTCCTGGCGAGCGGCTCCACCGCCAGCGACGTGCCGGCGGACGCGGAGCGGACCGCCGGGCGGATGCGCGGCGGGCGCCGGGTGGGCGAGCTCGACGAGGAGATGGTCTACGAGTCGCGGGTCGGGGACACGTTCACGCTCGGGTCGAGCACGTGGCGCATCGAGGACATCACGCAGGACCGTGTGCTGGTCACGCCCGCGCCCGGGGTCCCGGGCCGCCTGCCGTTCTGGAAGGGCGACTCCGTCGGACGCCCCGCCGAGCTCGGCCGGGCGATGGGGGCGTGGGTCCGCGAGCTCTTGGCCCTGCCGGACGACGCCGCCCGGGCGCACGTCGAGGCGGCCGGGCTGGACCCCTGGGCCACGGACAACCTGCTCGCCTACGTGCGCGAGCAGCGCGAGGCCACCGGCGAGGCTCCCACCGACACCACGATCGTGGTCGAGCGGTTCCGCGACGAGCTGGGCGACTGGCGCATCGTGCTGCACTCGCCCTACGGCGCCCGCGTCCACGCGCCGTGGGCGCTCGTGGTCGGCGCGCGGCTGCGCGAGCGGTTCGGGGTCGACGTCGCCGCGCTGCACTCGGACGACGGCATCGTGCTGCGGCTGCCAGACATGATGAGCTCGGACGCGCCCGTGGCCGACTCGATGGGCGCGCGCTGGCCCGAGGAGGCCACCGGCCCCGCGATCGAGCTCGCCGACCTGCTCATCGACCCGGAGGAGGTGGCGCAGGCCGTCCGTGCCGAGCTGGGCGGGTCGGCGATGTTCGGCGCCCGGTTCCGGGAGGCGGCGGCGCGTGCCCTGCTGCTCCCCCGGCGCCGGCCCGACAAGCGCCAGCCGCTGTGGCAGCAGCGCCAGCGCGCCGCCCAGCTGCTGAGCGTCGCCGCGCAGTACCCGGACTTCCCGATCCTTCTCGAGGCCGTCCGCGAGTGCCTGCAGGACGACTTCGACGTCGAGGCGCTCACCGACCTCATGCGCGACGTCGCCGCCCGCCGGCTGCGCGTCGTCGAGGTCACGACGCCCACGCCCTCCCCGTACGCCCAGTCGCTGCTGTTCGGCTACACCGCGCAGTTCCTGTACGACGGCGACGCCCCGCTGGCCGAGCGCCGGGCCGCCGCGCTGACGCTCGACCCGACGCTGCTCGCCGAGCTGCTGGGCGGGGGCGGCGAGTCGCAGCTGGCGGACCTGCTCGACCCAGCCGCCGTGCAGCGGACCGAGGCCGAGCTGGCGGGCCTGGCGCCCGAGCGGCAGGCCCGCTCCCTGGAGGACCTGGCGGACATGGTGCGACGCCAGGGCCCGTTGCCGATCGCGGGGCTCGAGGCCCGCACGCGGGAGGACGCGCGCGGGGACGTGGCCGCCTGGCTGGCCGAGCTCGAGGCGGCCAGGCGCGTCATCCGCGTGCGCCTGGGCGGTGTGCCCCCCGACGACGCCGAGCAGTGGGCGGCGATCGAGGACGCCGGGCGCCTGCGCGACGCGCTCGGGGTCGCCCTGCCGGTGGGCGTGCCCGAGGCGTTCACCGAGGTCCGGCCGGACCCGTTGGGCGACCTGGTGCGCCGCCACGCGCGCACCCACGGCCCGTTCCCGGCCGCGCAGGTCGCCCACCGTTTCGGGCTCGGCGTCGCGGTGGTCACGGAGGTGCTGCGCCGGCTAGAGCAGGCTGGCGCGCTGGTGCAGGGCAGGCTGCGGCCCGACGTGCTGGGCGGCGCTGGAGACGAGTTCTGCGACGCCGACGTGCTCCGGACGCTGCGACGCCGCTCCCTCGCTGCGCTGCGCTCCGAGGTGGAGCCGGTGGACCCGCAGACGCTGGGGGTCTTCCTGCCGCGGTGGCAGGGGGTCCACGCGGCGACGGGCGCGCGCGCCGCCGGGCTGCGTGGCGTCGACGGGCTGGCCCGGGTCGTCGAGCAGCTCGCAGGGGCCACGGTGCCGGCATCGGCCCTCGAGACCCATGTGCTGCCTGCCCGGATCAGCGACTACGACCCTGCGATGCTCGACGAGCTGACCGCCGCGGGCGAGGTGCTGTGGGCCGGCCACGGCGAGCTCGGCGCCGCCGACGGGCTCGTGAGCCTGCACCCCGCGGCGGTGGCCGACCTGACGTTGCCCGCCCCGACCGAGGCCGTGCCGGGCGGACTGCTCGACTCGGCGGTGCACCGGGCCGTGCTGGCGGCCCTGGGCGGTGGCGGCGCCTTCTTCCTCGGCGGGCTGCTGCCGCAGGTCGCCCAGATCGCCGAGGCGTCCGGAGAGCATCCCGACCCGCCGACGCAGGCCGAGGTCCTGGCCGCGCTCTGGGACCTCGTGTGGGCGGGGCACGTCACCAACGACCGGTTCGCCCCGCTGCGCGCCCGGCTCGGCTCCGGCTCGACCGCCCATCGCGTGCGCCGGCCCGCCGCTCGCGCGCGGTCGCTGGCGCCCGGCTCCCGGCTCGGGCTGCGCCAGGGCCTGGGCCGCCCGAGCGCGGCCGCGGCGGCCGACTCCGGCGGACGCTGGTCGCTGCTCCCTCCGCGGGAGACCGACCCCACGATGCGGGCCCACGCGTTGGCCGCCCAGCTCTTGGACCGGCACGGCGTGCTGACCCGGGCGGTCGCGCCAGCCGAAGGCGTCACCGCCGAGTTCGGCGCGGTGTACCGGGTGCTGGCAGCCCTGGAGCAGGCAGGACAGGTGCGGCGCGGCTACTTCGTCGAGCATCTGGGCGGTTCCCAGTTCGCCCTTCCCGGCGCCGTGGATCGCCTGCGCCTGGACGCGCGCACGGTCGAGCGCGCCGCAGAGCGCGCAGCCCGGCGCGCCTCTGACGGCGACCTCGCGCCCGGTCCGACGAGGGGCCGTGACGAGGAGCCACCGTTCGTGGTCGTCCTCGCCGCCACCGACCCTGCGAACCCGTACGGAGCCGCGATCGCGTGGCCACCGCCGCCACCGGGCGAGGACGGGCCCGCCGGGGTGACCGGCCGCCACCGGCCCGGCCGCAAGGCGGGGGCGGTGGTCGTGCTCGTCGACGGCGCCCTCGTCCTGTACGTCGAGCGCGGCGGGCGCACCGTCCTCACCTTCACGCACGACGTGGCCCAGCTCGAGCTCGCCGCGGGGAGCCTGGCCGAGTCCGTCCGGCGCGGCCAGCTCGGCCGTATGACGCTGGCCCGCATCGACGGCGTCGAGGTGCTGGCCTCGGCGACGTTGGACGAGCCGGCCGGGCGAGCGCTCGTGGCCGCCGGGTTCGCCCCGACGCCCCGGGGCCTGCGGCTCAGAGGCCAGGCATGAGCCCGTCCGGGCCGGGGGCGGCCCGCCGGGCGCACGTCCCGAGGGGGCCCGGTGCCTGAGGGCGACATCGTGCGCCGCACCGCCGCCCGGCTCGACCAGGCGCTCGCTGGTCGGCCTCTGACCCGGGCAGAGCTGCGATGGCCCTCCGCTGCGGGGGCCGGGCTCACCGGCCGGACGGTCGTCGCGAACGTCCCCTACGGAAAGCACCTCCTCACGCGGCTCGACGACGGCCGCACGCTGCACACCCACCTGCGCATGGAGGGACGGTGGTCGGTCGAGCGGACCGGGTCACGCGGCGCCGCCGGGTCGGGCGCTAGCGTCCGTGCGATCCTCGGCAACGAGACCTGGACCGTGCTGGGCAAGGACCTCGGGATGCTCGACGTGCTGGCGACCCGGGACGAGCACCAGGTGATCGGCCACCTCGGGCCTGACCTGCTGGCCGACGACTTCCCGCGCGCGGGCCTGCCGGAGGCGCTGCGCCGATGGGCGGACCGCGGCCCTCAACCGGTCGCCGACGTGCTGCTCGACCAACGGGTGGTCGCAGGGATCGGGACGATCTTCATGGCCGAGAGCCTCTTCGCCCGCGGGCTGTGGCCGTGGACCCCGGCCGACGAGGTACCGGAGCCGGCTCACCTCCTCGGCGTGGCACGACGGCTCATGCAGCGGTCGGTCGCCGCGACCGTCCCGGGGAGCACCGGGGAGTCTGGCCCTGGCGCCCAGACCCTGGTGCACGGCCGCGCGGGAAAGCCGTGCCGGCGGTGCGGCGCCCCGATTCAGGTGGGCGAGGCGCGACCCGCCCCCTTCACCCGGCCCGTCTTCTACTGCGCGCGGTGCCAGACCCCGTGAGCGGGGTCGGACTCACCCGCCGAGAGACGTGACAAGGCGACGCCCTCGGTCGAGGAGCGTCGCCTTGCATATCGGCGCGCACGGCGCGCCGCGGTCTGATCGTCAGCCGATAGGGGCCAGCTCGGCGCGCGCGCGAGCCCAGCTGCCATCCACCGAGCCACCGACGACGTCGGTGAACTCTGCTGGCACCGTGTCCGGGATCAGCAGGCCCTCGGCCACGGCGATCCGGTCGCTGACCTCGCGGAGCACCAGCGACATCGGCACGTCGAGCGCCTCGCAGATGCTGCCGAGCAACTCGGACGAGGCCTCCTTCTGGCCTCGCTCGACCTCGCTGAGGTACCCCAACGACACACGTGCCGCGGACGAGACCTCCCGTAGGGTGCGCCCCTGTCGCTGCCGTGCGTCGCGCAACACATCGCCGATCTCACGACGTAGAACAACCATCTGGCGCCCCCCTCTCCCTGTGAGCTCCTCGTCCTTGCCTGCGGCCTTCGCCGCAATCACTGACGTGTCCCGGACTGCCGAGGCGCCGGCCCGTCCCCTGACGGGGAGACTTCCACCGTACCTTGCGCTGCCCTGACGCGCCGTCGCGTTGCGCGCTCCTGAGACGCTGCGTGCGGGCGGTCGTGTACTCATCATCACGTCCTTCCCAACGCGTGCGGACGCCTCGGTGTTCCCGGCCCCATGCCCGCGCCGCCGGTTCACCCGTCTGGGTCCAGGTGGGCGAGCGCGAGGTCGATCGCCGCGGCGCACGCCTGGGCGCGGACGGCCGCGCGATCCCCGTCGAGGACGAGCCGGACCACCCCGCGACGTCCCAGGCCGTCCACCGCGACGAACACCGTGCCTGGCTCCTCGCCGTCCTGCGGGTCCGGGCCGGCCACGCCGGTCGTCGCCAGGCCCAGGTCGGCGCCGAGCCGTTCCCTGACGCCCAGCGCCATCGCGGCGGCGACGTCAGGGTCCACGGCGCCACGCTCGTCGAGCAATCGGGCGTCGACATCGAGAAGGGACCCCTTGAGGTCGGTCGCATAGGCCACGACTCCGCCGCGCACCGATCGCGAGGCGCCCGGGACGTCCACCAAGGAGGCGGTCACGAGGCCGCCGGTGAGGGACTCCGCCACGGCGATCGTCCATCCGCGACTCTCGAGAGCGCGGAGCAGCCGCTCCGCTGCCCCAGGCTCCAGCGGGGACGAGGCGCCGCGGCCCGTCGTCACGCCAGGAGCTGCGCGCGCCGCCCGGCCGTCCGGATGCGCAGCGCGGTCCGCAGGTAGTCGACGCCCGTGAGCACGGTGACCAGGAGGGCCGCGCCCATCATGACGGCGGCCACGACGTGCACGAAGGCGGGAAGGTGATCGAGCGGGAGCAGGTACAGCCCCAGCGCTACCGACTGCAGGACCGTCTTGACCTTGCCGCCGCGCGAGGCGGGTAGCACCAGGTAGCGCAGCAGGAAGAAGCGCATGACGGTGATGCCGACCTCGCGCACCAGGATGACGATCGTCACCCACCATGGCAGGTCGCCCAGCACCGAGAGCAGCACGAGCGCGGTGCCGACCAGCAACTTGTCCGCGATGGGGTCGAGCAACTTGCCCAGATCTGTGACCAGGCCGGAGCGGCGCGCGATGTCGCCGTCGATGCGGTCCGTGATGGCGGCCACCACGAAGATCGCGGCAGCGACGAGCCGCCACTGGACGGTGTGCCCGCCGTCGGCGACCAGCGCCCAGGCGAGGAACGGCACAAGCACGATCCTCAGGACGGTCAGGGCGTTGGCGATGTTGAGACGGGAGGGGACGACGTCGACCACCCGGACAGCCTAGACGCCCGTGCTGGGAACACGGTCACCGCCTGTCAATCGGCGGGATCCCTCGCCGGTAACGTGCGTCACGTGACCCGCCACGCCCGGACCCTTCCAGCAACCCGCCCTTGGATACTCGCTGGACTGGCCACGGCCGGTCTCGCGGTGGCGCTCTCGGTGGTGCTGCTGGGCGCACCCGACCCGGGAGCCGCCACGCCGCCGCCGGGCGGGCCCGCAGCGGTCGAGGCGCCGTCCCCGACCCCGAGCCCCACGCCGACTGCCGATCCGGACGCCCGGCTCACCATCGTGGCGGCCGGTGACGTCCTGCCCCACCTGCCCGTGATCGGCTCGGCGCGCGCCGCCGACGGCGCGTACGACTTCGCGCCCCTGCTCGCGCCGCTCGGCGCCTGGGTGAGCGGCGCGGACCTGGCGCTGTGCCACCTCGAGGCGCCGGTGGCCCCACCCGGCGCCAGGCCGTCCGGCTACCCAATGTTCGCGAGCCCCGTCGAGATCGCCCAAGGGCTCGCCGACGCCGGGTGGGACGGATGCTCGACGGCGTCCAACCACTCCGTCGACAAGGGCTTCGCCGGTGTCGCCGCCACGCTCGACGCCCTCGACGCGGCCGGGTTGGGCCATGTGGGCACGGCGCGGGACGCGGTGGAGCAGGGCGAGCCACAGCTGTACGTGCTGGAGCGCTCCGGCCGGCGGCTGACGATCGCCCATCTGGCCGCGACCTACGGCACCAACGGCATGCCAGTGGAGGATGACAAGCCGTGGTCGGTGAACCTGCTCGAGACCACTCGTCTCATCGCGCAGGCTCAGGCGGCGCGAGACGCCGGCGCCGACCTCGTCGTGGCGAGCGTGCACTGCTGCGTCGAGTACGTCACGGCGCCGACCGCGCGGCAGGTCGAGGTCGCCCAGGCATTGGCCGACTCGCAGCTGGTGGACCTGCTCATCGGGCACCACGCGCACGTGCCACAGCCCGTCGCGCGGCTCGAGGGCGGGCCCGGCGGCGAGGGGATGTGGGTGGCGTACGGGCTGGGCAACATGCTGTCCAACCAGGACGACGAGTGCTGCGTCGCCGGCACGGAGTCCGGCCTGCTGCTCACCGCCCAGGTGACGGCGACGGGGGCCTTCCCCGCCCACGGGATCGAGGCGGGACCCGCCCGTGTCACGGGGGTCGAGTGGACGCCCACGACCGTCGACCGGAACGCGGGGCACCGGCTGCACGCGCTGGTCGACATCGCCGCGGGCACGGACACCCTCAGCGCCGCCGAGGTGGAGGCCCGGGTGGAGCGGGTGCGCCGCGCGGCCGGCCAGGAGGCCGCCGAGCGCACCACCCCTGCCACGCCGACCGGCGACCTGCCCACCGTCGTCACCCGCTCGCGCGGAGAGTGACCGTCACGTCACCGACCGCGGTGGCCTGACTCCTCGTCCTCGTCGGCGCCGTCGAAGTAGTCGGTCGCCACCGGCGGGTCCCCGGGGAGCGCGCCGTCGTCCTCGAGCACGTCCTCCTGCTGCGGCACGCCCCGCAGCATCGCCAGCGTGCCCGGCAGGTCGTCGGGCTGCACCAGGACCTCGCGCGCCTTCGAGCCCTCGGAGGGCCCGACGATCTCGCGGGACTCGAGCAGGTCCATCAGGCGGCCCGCCTTCGCGAACCCGACGCGGAGCTTGCGCTGCAGCATCGACGTCGATCCGAACTGCGAGGTGACGACCAGCTCGGCGGCCTGCAGCAGCAGGTCGAGGTCGTCGCCGATGTCCTCGTCCACCTGCTTCTTCGCCGCCGAGACGATGACGTCCTGGCGGTAGGTCGGCTTGAGCTGCTGCTTGACGTGCTCGACGACCGCGTGGATCTCGCTCTCGGACACCCACGCGCCCTGGGTGCGCATCGGCTTGGCGGCGCCCATGGGCAGGAACAGCGCGTCACCCTGCCCGATGAGCTTCTCGGCGCCGGGCTGGTCGAGCACGACGCGCGAGTCGGTGAGCGACGACGTGGCGAACGCGAGCCGCGAGGGCACGTTGGCCTTGATCAGACCGGTGACCACGTCGACGCTGGGCCGCTGCGTGGCGAGCACCAGGTGGATGCCGGCGGCGCGCGCGAGCTGCGTGATGCGCTGGATCGAGGCTTCGACGTCGCGCGGGGCCACCATCATGAGGTCGGCGAGCTCGTCGACGATCACCAGCAGGTACGGGTAGGTCGCGATCTTGCGCTCCGAGCCCGGCAGCGGCTTCACCTTGCCGGCGCGGACGGCGGCGTTGAAGTCGTCGATGTGCTTGAACCCGAACATCGCGAGGTCGTCGTAGCGCGCCTCCATCTCGCGCACCACCCACTCGAGGGCCTCCGCGGCCTTCTTCGGGTTGGTGATGATGGGCGTGATGAGGTGCGGGATGCCCTCGTAGACCGTCAGCTCAACCCGCTTGGGGTCGACCAGCACCATGCGCACCTCGTTGGGGGTGGCGCGCATCAGCACCGAGACGATCATCGAGTTGACGAAGCTCGACTTGCCCGCGCCCGTGGCGCCGGCCACGAGCAGGTGCGGCATCTTGGCGAGGTTGGCCGTGACGTACCCGCCCTCGACGTCCTTGCCGACGCCGATGACCATGGGGTGCTCGGAGCGGCGGGCCGCGCTCGAGCGCAGCACGTCGCCCAGCGACACGGTCTCGCGGTCGGTGTTGGGGATCTCGATGCCGATCGCGGACTTCCCCGGGATCGGCGACAAGATGCGCACGTCCGCCGAGGCCACCGCGTAGGCGATGTTCTTGGACAGCGCGGTGACCCGCTCGACCTTGACCGCGGGGCCGAGCTCGACCTCGTACCGGGTGACCGTCGGCCCACGGGTGAACCCGGTGACCTGCGCGTCGATCTCGAACTGGTCGAGCACCGTGGTGAGCGCCTCGACCACGCGGTCGTTCGCCGCCGAGCGGACCTTGTGCGGCGGGCCCTTGGCGAGGACGTCCTCGGCGGGCAGCAGGTAGAGCACGTCGCCCTCGAGCATGGGCTGCTCGCCGCGGGGCACGCCCGCGGTCGGGGGCGCGGCGAGGGGCCGCGGGCGGGACTCCGAGGGCGTCTGCTCCGGCGTCCTGTCGATGATCGCCGTCGGCTCGTCGTCCGGCGACCCGACGACCTCGACCGGCTCCTGCTCCTCCACGGGGTCCTCGCCCCGGGCGGCGACGATGGCCGCGCGCTCGAACGCCTCGTCGCCGACGTACCCGTCCAGCCGCTCCCTCTCCGCCTGCGCGGCGGCCTCGGCCCGCTCCTTGCGGCTGCGGCCCATCAGCTTGCGGGTCTTGCCGGGCTTCTCGGGCTCCGGGTCGGGCAGCGCGGTGTGGCCAGCGTTGATGACCAGGGGCGCGTCGTCGTCCTCCGCCTCCTCCTCGTCGGGGTGGCCGCCGGTGAGGCGCTCGTACAGCGCCCGCAGGCGCGGCCCGATCAGGTGCACCGGGGTGGCGGTCACCACGAGCAGGCCGAAGAACGCGAGCAGGCCCAGCAGGGGCACCGTGACGTAGGCCGTCAGCAGGCTGACCAGGGGCGTGCCCACGAGGTACCCGACGATGCCGCCGGCCTCGCGCAGCGCGGCGTAGCCGCCGCTGGGCGCGGGCAGGTCCGCGGACAGGTGCACGAGTCCGCACACCGCCAGCGTGATGGCGCCCAGGCCGATGCCGATGCGCGAGTTGGCCTGCGCGCGGTCGGGGTGCCGCATGAGGCGGATGGCGATGGCCAGGAGGACCACGGGGACCGCGACGCCGACCCGGCCGAAGGTGCCCGCGACGACGTTGTGGACCACGTTGCCCGCAGTTCCCGACAGGTCCCACCACTCGCGCGCGGCGACGACGATGGCGAGCCCCAGCAGCGTGAACGCGGCGCCGTCCCGGCGGTGCGCAGGGTCAAGGTCACGCGCTCCCCGTCCCATCCGACGCGCTCCTCCGCCGATCAGGTGCGCGCTGCCCATCCAGGCGCCCTTGATGATGCGCAACGGCAGCGCAGGGCGCTGCGGGGGCGGTGGGGCCCCCCGACCAGCGGGCTTCGCGGAGCCGCGGGCGGCAGCGGGCCGGCCCGCAGAGCGCTGAGCGGTCGACGAGGCGGACCCACGGCCTCGCGGGGTGGGTGAGGACGTGCGGGTCGCCATGGTCCTCACGTTAGTCGCGCACCCGGGCGCCACGCCGCAGCAGGGCTGCGTGTCGGGCTAGGCCTCGACCACCACGGGGATGATCATGGGGCGGCGGCGCAGCCGGTTCGAGACCCACCGCCCGACGATCCGGCGCACCACCTGCTGGAGCTGGTGGGTGTCCGATCCCCCGCGTTGGGCGGCCTCTTCGAGGGCGGCCACGACGTCCGGGAGGATGTCGTCGAACACGGCGTCGTCCTCGGCGAAGCCGCGCGCATGGATCTGCGGGCCGGCGAGGACCTTGCCGTCGGCCGAGCTCACCACCACGAAGATCGAGATGAAGCCCTCGTCCCCGAGGATCCGGCGGTCCTTGAGCTCGGCGTCGGTGATCTCCCCCACGCTGGACCCGTCCACGTACACGTAGCCGCAGGGCACCGCGCCGACGACGCTGGCGCGGCCGTCGACCAGGTCGACCACCACGCCGTCCTCAGCCAGCACCACCCGGTCCGCCGGCACGCCCGACTTGACCGCGAGCGCCGCGTTGGCGACAAGGTGCCGGGCCTCGCCGTGCACCGGCATGACGTTCTTCGGCCGCAAAATGTTGTAGCAGTACAGCAGCTCGCCAGCGCTGGCGTGGCCCGAGACGTGCACCTTCGCGTTGCCCGAGTGCACCACCCGGGCGCCCAGGCGGGTGAGCCCGTTGATCACGCGGAACACCGCGTTCTCGTTGCCGGGGATCAGGGACGAGGCGAGGATCACCGTGTCCCCCGGGCCGACGCTGACCTTGTGGTCGTTGGTGGCGATCCGGGACAGCGCCGCCATCGGCTCGCCCTGGGAGCCGGTGCACATGAGCACGAGCTCCTGGTCCGGCACCGTGTCGATCTTCTTCTGGTCGACGAGCACGCCGTCGGGCACGTGCAGGTACCCGAGCTCGGCCGCGATCGTCATGTTCCGCACCATCGAGCGCCCGACGAGCGCGACCCGGCGCCCATGCGCGGCGGCGGCGTCCAGCACCTGCTGGACGCGGTGCACGTGCGAGGCGAACGAGGCCACGACGATCCGCTGCCTCGACGCGGCGAAGACGGAGTCCAGCACCGGGCCGATCTCGCGCTCGGGAGTCACGAACCCCTGCACCTCGGCGTTCGTGGAGTCGACCATGAACAGGTCGACGCCGCGCTCGCCCAGTCGCGCGAACGCCCGCAGGTCCGTGATGCGCCCGTCGAGCGGGAGCTGGTCCATCTTGAAGTCGCCGGTGTGGAGCACGGTGCCGGCGCCGGTGCGGATCGCCACGGCCAGGGCGTCGGGGATCGAGTGGTTCACCGCGACGAACTCGCACTCGAACGGGCCGATCTGCTCGACCTGGCCCTCCTTGACCGCGAGGGTCAGCGGCGCGATCCGGTGCTCCTTGAGCTTCGCCTCGACGAACGCGAGCGTGAGCTGCGAGCCGACCAGCGGGATGTCCCGACGCAGTCGCAGCAGGTAGGGCACCGCGCCGATGTGGTCCTCGTGGCCGTGCGTCAGGACGATCGCCTCGATGTCGTCCAGCCGGTCACGGAGGTAGTCGAAGTCGGGGAGGATCAGGTCGACGCCGGGCTGGTGGTCCTCCGGGAACAGCACGCCGCAGTCGACGACGAGCAGGCGGCCCTCGTACTCGAAGACCGCCATGTTCCGGCCGATCTCCCCCAGCCCGCCGAGCGCGACGATGCGCAAGGCGCCGCTCGGCAGCGCCGGGGGCAGGCTCAGTTCGGGGTGGGGGTGGCTCATCGGGCCTCCTGGTCAGCTCCGGGCGGCGTCCAGCAGCCCGGCCGCGCGCAGCCCTGCGCGCACCGCCGCCGCTTCCTCGTCGGAGGCGGCCACGTTGGGCAGCCGCATGTGTCGGTTCGGGATGAGTCCCAGCGCCTCGACCGCGGCCTTCGCGGCCACCGCCTGGAAGCCGGCTCCGTTGAGCGCGTCGATGGCGGGGGCGATCGACCGGAACACCCGGAGCGCACGGGCGGTGTCCCCGGCGTCGAACGCCTCGGTGATCTCGACGAGCTGCCGTCCGGCGACATGCCCGACGACGCTGACGATGCCGCAGCCGCCGTGGGCGAGGAGCGCGAGGTACACCGAGTCGTCGCCGCCGTACCAGGCCAGGCCGGTGCGCTCGCTCGCCGTCGCGGCCGCGTAGAGGTCCCCGGTGGCGTCCTTGATCGCCACCACGCGCTCGTGCTCGGCGAGCCGGTCGAGCGTGTCCTGCGCGAAGCGGACCCCGGTGCGTCCCGGCACGTCGTAGAGCATGACGGGCAGGTCGGTGGAGTCTGCCACGGCGCGGACGTGCTGGTAGACGCCCTCCTGGGACGGGCGGGAGTAGTACGGCGACACGACGAGAAGCCCGTGGGCGCCCGCCTCCGCTGCCTGCTCGGCCATCCGGACCGCGTGCGGGGTGTCGTTGGAGCCGGCGCCGGCGATGATCGTCGCCCGGTCGCCCACGGCCTCGACGACCGCGGCGATGAGCTCGGCCTTCTCGGGCGCGTGCGTGGTCGGCGCCTCACCGGTGGTGCCGTTGAGCACCAGGCCGTCGTGCCCGCCCTGGTCGACTAGGGCCGTGGCCAGGCGGGCGGCGGCGTCGAGGTCCACGGAGCCGTCCGCCGTCATCGGCGTGACCATCGCGGTGAGCACAGCCCCGAAGGGGCGCGCAGGAGTGCTGGCGTGAGGCATGCGCCCAAAGTACCGCCCCTCCCCCGGCCGGGCGCGCAGCCGCCCGAGGAGCGGGCGGTCATCCGACGGGGCGCGCCCGGTCACCGCCCGGTGGCGCGCTCGTACGTCACGAACCGGTAGCGCACCCCGTCGGCGGTCGAGGTGTGCCACCCCTCGGCGGGGTCGCACTCCCGGCGCTCCCACACGGCGGGGTCGACGCGCGGGGCGAACGCGTCGCCCTCCACCTCCACGTCGACCTCGGTCACCTCGAGCCGGTCCGCGTGGTCGATCGCGGCCGCGTACACCACGCCGCCACCGATCACCCAG
Organism: Cellulomonas chengniuliangii; assembly: GCF_024508335.1. Classification (NCBI taxonomy): domain Bacteria; kingdom Bacillati; phylum Actinomycetota; class Actinomycetes; order Micrococcales; family Cellulomonadaceae; genus Cellulomonas; species Cellulomonas chengniuliangii. The sequence goes on from NZ_CP101988.1 coordinate 2,185,727, forward strand.
GCGTCACGATTGCCGAGCAGGTCGAGGGCCGCGTCCAGGGACCCGACCACTGTGGCGCCCTCGGCGACGTACCCCTCGGCCCTCGTCAGCACGAGGTTCTCGCGGCCGGGCAGCGGCCTGAACCTCGCGGGCAGCGATTCCCAGGTGGCGCGTCCCATAAGCACCGGGCAGCCCGACGTGAGCGCGCGGAAGCGCGCCATGTCCTCGGGAACGCGCCAGGGCAGGGCGCCGTCCCGGCCGATGACTCCGGTGGGCGACTGCGCCCACACCAGGGAGAGGCTCATCGGCTCAGACCGCGATCGGGGCCTTGATGGTGGGGTGGTGCTGGTACCCCACCACCTCGACGTCCTCGTACGCGTACTCGAAGATCGACGGGGCCTTCCTCAGCCGCAGCGTCGGGTACGGGTAGGGCTCGCGGGTGAGCTGCTCGCGCACCTGGTCGACGTGGTTGTCGTAGATGTGGCAGTCGCCGCCGGTCCACACGAAGTCGCCCACCTCAAGGCCCGCCTGCTGGGCGACCATGTGCGTGAGCAGCGCGTAGGAGGCGATGTTGAACGGCACTCCCAGGAAGAGGTCGGCGCTGCGCTGGTAGAGCTGGCAGGACAGCCGCCCGTCGGCGACGTAGAACTGGAAGAACGCATGGCACGGGGCCAGCGCCATGGAGGGGATGTCGGCCACGTTCCAGGCCGAGACGATGTGGCGGCGCGAGTCGGGGTCGCGCCGCAGGTCCTCGACCACCCGGGCGATCTGGTCGATGTGCCCGCCGTCCGGCGTGGGCCAGGAGCGCCACTGCACGCCGTACACCGGGCCGAGCTCGCCGTCGGCGTCGGCCCACTCGTCCCAGATCCGCACCCCGTGCTCCTGCAGCCACCCGACGTTGGAGTCCCCGCGCAGGAACCACAGCAGCTCGTACACGATCGACTTCAGGTGCACGCGCTTGGTGGTCACCAGCGGGAAGCCCTGCGACAGGTCGAAGCGCATCTGGTGGCCGAAGAGGCTGCGCGTCCCGGTCCCGGTCCGATCCGACTTGGCGACGCCGGTCTCGAGCACCAGGCGCAGCAAGTCCTCGTATGGCGTGGGAACAGGGGGTGTCACCGCGGACGTCATGGCGTCATGGTAGGCGTGAGCCCGGTGAGATCGGGCCGCCTCCCCCTGTGCAGGCCGTTGACCGGCGCGCCACACTGGGCGCATGTCCTCGCCTCATCTGCCGCCCACGGTCGCCGCCCACGTGCCCACCGGACTGCTGATCGGCGGCGCGTGGCGCCGGTCCTCCTCGACCGGCCGCACGTTCTCCGTCGAGGACCCCGCCACCGGCGAGGTGCTCTTCGACGTCGCGGACGGCAGCGCGGAGGACGGCCTCGACGCGCTGGCTGCGGCCGCGGACGTGGCCTCGGAATGGGCCGACACGGCGCCCCGGGTCCGCGCCGAGCTGCTGCGGGCGGTCTTCGAGACGCTCATGGCACGCGCGGAGGACGTGGCCGCGCTGATCACGGCGGAGGGCGGCAAGCCGCTCGCGGAGTCCCGTGCCGAGGTCGCCTACGCGGCCGAGTACGTCCGCTGGTACTCCGAGCAGGCGGTGCGGCTCGACGGGCTGGCCCGCCGCGCGCCGGCGGGCACCCACCACCAGCTCGTCCTCAGCCGACCGGTGGGGCCCGCCCTGCTGATCACGCCGTGGAACTTCCCCATCGCGATGATCACCCGCAAGATCGCCCCCGCGCTGGCGGCCGGGTGCCCCGTCGTGGTGAAGCCCGCGCAGCTCACCCCGTTGACCACGTCGTACTTCGCGGAGATCGTGCGCGCGGAGCTCGAGGCCCGCGACCTGCCCACCAGTGTGATCAACGTGGTGCCCACGTCGTCCTCGAGCGAGCTCACGGCGCCGCTCATCGCCGACCCACGGCTGCGTAAGCTCTCGTTCACCGGGTCCACCGAGGTGGGCCGGGTCCTGCTCCGCGCCGCCGCGGAGAACGTGCTGCGGACGTCGATGGAGCTCGGTGGCAACGCCCCGTTCCTGGTGTTCGAGGACGCGGACATCCCCGCGGCCGTCGAGGGCGCGGTCGCGGCGAAGATGCGCAACTCCGGCCAGACCTGCGTCGCGGCCAACCGGTTCCTGGTCCACGAGTCCGTGGCCGACGAGTTCTCCGAAGGGCTGACCGCCGCGTTCAAGCGGCTGGTCATCGGGCACGGCTCCGACGCCGCCACCACCGTGGGCCCGCTGATCGAGGCCGCGGCGGTCGACCGCGTCGCCGACATCGTCGCCGAGGCCGTCGACGGCGGCGCGAAGGTGCACGTCGGCGGCGACCGGGCGCAGCGCGCCGGCCACTTCTTCCACCCGACCGTCCTCACGGAGGTGGCGCACGACGCTCGCGCCGTCCGCGAGGAGGTCTTCGGCCCGGTCGCGCCCATCGTCACGTTCGGCGACGAGCGGGAGGCGCTCGACCTCGCGAACGGCACCGAGTTCGGGCTCGTCGCGTACGCGTACACCCGTGACGTGGGCCGGGTCATGCGCCTCGCGGAGCAGGTCGAGACGGGGATGCTCGGCGTGAACCGCGGAATGGTCTCGGACGCCAGCGCCCCGTTCGGCGGCGTGAAGATGTCGGGGCTGGGGCGCGAGGGCGGCGAGGCCGGCATCGAGGAGTACCTCGAGCGCCGGTACGTCGCGCTCTGACCGCGCCAGCATGGTGACCGGAGTGGCGGCCTCAGACCGGCGCGCCGCGGTGCAGCAGTCGCTGTCCGTGGCCGCCGCGACGGGGCTGTACGCGGTCTCGTTCGGCGCCCTCGCCGTCAGCGCCGGGCTGGACCTGCCGCAGACGGCGGCCTTGAGCCTGCTGATGTTCTCGGGTGGGTCCCAGTTCGCGTTCATCGGCGTGCTCGGCGCGGGCGGCGCGGCGGCGTCGGCCGTGGCCACGGCGGGGCTGCTCGGCGCCCGCAACGGCCTGTACGGGCCGCTCGTCTCCCCGTTCCTGCGCGTCCGCGGGTGGCGGCGGGCGGCAGCCGCGCAGGTCACGATCGACGAGTCCACCGCCGTCTCGACGGCCCAGCCGACCCCGGAGGCGGCACGCACCGCCTTCTGGTGGACAGGCGTCGGCATCTTCGTGCTGTGGAACGTGTTCACCGTCGCCGGCGCCCTGCTCGGCGACGCCCTGGGCGATCCCCGCCGCTACGGTCTGGACGCGGCCGCCGCGGCGGCCTTCCTCGCGCTGCTGTGGCCGAGGCTGGGCGCCCGCGTCGCCCGGGTGGTCGCGGCGCTCGGGATGGCGGTCGCGCTCGTCCTGACGCCGCTCGTCCCCTCGGGGCTGCCTGTGCTCGCCGCGGCGGTGGTCGCGATCGCCGTGGGGTGGCTGCGCGGCCCTGACGAGCCCTCCGCGGCCGCGGAGCCGGAGGTGGGCTCATGAGCGAACACGCCCTGACGTGGCTCGCCGTGCTCGCCGCGGGGGCGGTGTGCTTCGCGATCAAGATGATCGGCCACCTGGTCCCCGAGCACTGGCTGGCGGAGCCGCGCATCGCGCGCACGTCGTCCCTGGTGACCGTCGCCCTCCTGGCGGCGCTCGTCGGGGTGCAGGCCTTCGGCTCGGGGCCAGGCCTCGCGATCGACGCCCGGCTGCCGGCGCTGGCGGTCGCGGCCCTCGCGCTCGCGCTTCGCGCGCCGTTCATCGTGGTCGTGGTCGCGGCCGCCGCCGTGGCCGCGACACTGCGCGCCCTCGGCATGCCCTAACACGGGTTCACCGCGCAGCGGCCCCCGCCGTAGGACCTCCGTCACTCGACAGCGCTCGAGGAGCATGCTGTTGGTAGTCTCGCGGGGCCCTGTCGGCACCACCCACCCCCTCGGAGAATCCGTTGGCCACGCGCCCCCAGACGTCCTCGATCGGCTACCTGATCTTCATGTCCCGCTGGCTGCAGGTCCCGCTGTACCTCGGGCTGATCGTGGCGCAGGCGGTGTACGTGTGGCAGTTCATGATCGAGCTCTGGCACCTGTTCTCCGACGTGGTGCTGCACAGCGGCGCCAGCGTCACCGAGGAGTCGATCATGCTGGCCGTGCTCGGCCTCGTCGACGTGGTGATGATCGCGAACCTGCTGATCATGGTGATCATCGGCGGCTACGAGACGTTCGTGTCCCGCATCCGCCTCGACGACCACCCCGACCAGCCCGAATGGCTGTCCCACGTCAACGCGAACGTGCTCAAGACGAAGCTCGCGATGTCGATCATCGGCATCTCCTCGATCCACCTGCTGCGGACGTTCATCGAGGCCAGGACCACGCTCCAGCAGCCCAACGGGTCCGACGTGCTGCTCTGGCAGACGCTGATCCACCTCGCGTTCATCGCCTCGGCGATGGCCCTGGCGTGGATCGACAAGATCTCCCACGCCCACCCGGCGGCTCCCAAGCCCGCCCCGGCAGGCCTGCGCGACGCCGACCGCGCCCCCGCCCCAGGTGGCCGCGACGTCGCGAGCGCCGTGGACGACACGGTCGGCGACCTGGCCGCGGTGACCCGCTGATGGCCCTCTTCAGCGAGCAGGCCGACGTGTCGGTGCGCCCGGCCGTCCCCGGGGACGAGCTCGCGATCACCGACATCCAGCTCGCGGCATGGCGCTCGGCGCACACCCCCGAGGTGGGCCAGGACGTCCTCGCAGGGCTCGACGGAGGCGCGATCGCCGAACGGTGGGCCCGTGCCATCACCGCGCCCCCGGGACCGGGATACCGGGTCCTGGTCGCGTGCGAGGGCGCCGACGTCGTGGGCTTCACCGCGATCGCCCCACTCCCCGCCCCGGAGGAGTCGCCGCTGGCGGCGCCCGGCGGAGAGATCCTCTCGCTCGAGGTGGCGCCCGTCGCGCAGCGGTCGGGGCACGGCTCGCGGCTGCTCGCCGCGGCGGTCGACCTGCTCCGTGAGGACGGCGCGGCCTACGCACGCACGTGGGTGCTCGACGGCGACGCGGGCCGCGCGCAGTTCCTCTCGTCGGCTGGCTTCGGCCCCGAGGACGCGGTGCGCGAGCTCGCCACCGGCCTCGGCCCGGACGGCGAGACACGCACGGTCGCCGAGCACCTGTGGGGCGCGACCATCTGACGGGCGGCGCCCGGAGTCAGCCCCGGTGCAGCCGGGCGGCGGTCCGCAGCGCCTCGCGGGCACGGCGGCGGTCGCCCGCGGCGTCATAGGCGAACGCGAGGCGGTACCAGGCCGCCCAGTCCTCCGGGGCCGCCTCCGCCTCGGCACGGGCGATGGCGAACGCCTCGGTCGCGGCCTCCCGGTCGATCCTCCCGCCGGGCGAGCGAGGCAGGTCGTCGACGGGCAGCCGTCCCGCGGCGGCCAGCTCGTCGGCCATCCGCTGCACCATGAACGCCATCCGCCACTCGCGGGCGATCGCCCAGATCGCCAGCAGCGGCAGCACCAGGATCCCGAGGCCGAGGCCGATGCCCACGGGCTCACCGGTGCGGAGCAGCGCCACGGCCCGCGTCGCCACAACCCACAGGTAGAGCGACAGCAGCGCTGTCAGCGCGGCGGCCCCGGCGACGGCCATCCGCCGTCGAGGAGCCCTCGATGGGGAGGTGGCGCTCATCCGAGGTCCAGGAAGCTCTCGAGGCCCACCGTCAACCCCGGCCGGGCGCCGACCTCGCGCACGGCCAGGAGCACCCCTGGCATGAACGACACACGGTCGAACGAGTCGTGCCGGATGGTGAGCATCTCCCCCGGGTTCCCCAGCAGGATCTCCTCGTGCGCGACCAGTCCGCGCAGCCGCACCGAGTGCACGCGGACCCCGTCCACATCCGCGCCGCGCGCCCCGTCCATCGCGGACGACGTCGCGTCCGGGCTGGGCCCAACGCCCGCCGCCGCACGGGCAACGGCGATGCCCGCCGCGGTGTGCCGCGCGGTGCCCGACGGCGCGTCCACCTTGTCGGGGTGGTGAAGCTCGATCACCTCGACCGAGTCGAAGTAGCGGGCGGCACGGGCGGCGAAGGCCATCGCCAGCACAGCGCCGAGCGCGAAGTTGGGGGCGATGAGCACGCCGACGCCCGGCCGCTCGTCCAACCGTGCCCGGATGCGGCCCAGGGACTCGTCGGTCCAGCCCGTCGTGCCGACCACCGCGTGGATGCCCGCGTCGACCAAGGCGGCGACGTTGGCCTCCGTCGCGGACGGGACGGTGAAGTCGACCGCCACCTGGGCGCCGCTCGAGCGCAGCGCGGCCACGTCGTCACCCGCCTCGAGGGCGGCCACGAGCTCGAGGTCCGATGCGTCCTCCACGGCTCTCACGACGGTGGATCCCATTCGTCCGGCGGCTCCGAGGACGGCCACCCTGATGCGCTCGCTCACGACGGACCAGACTAGTCGTCCGGCGCCGCCCTCCGGCCATGAGCCCAGGACCCGGCCGCCCCTCACCAGGCGGCGCGGGGAGGACGGCGCGCCGCCGGCCCGCGCAGCAGCTCCTCGACGCCGCCGACCGCCCGCCGCAGCTCGTTGGCGCTGAGCCCGGTGAACCGCTCCACCTCGCGTGGCGTCGGCTCCGTCGCGAGGTAGGCGCGCATCGAGGACAGCACGGTCTGAGCTGGCCACGGCGGTGGCCCCGCCAGCTCCGCGACGAACATGAAGAACCGCGTGGCCTGCAGGAATGTCACCGGTTGGAGGCCCACCTCCTCGACGAAGCACTGATGCAGCGCCGAGAGGCTGACGCCTCCCTGCTGCGCCAGGTCGATGGGCCGGACGAGGCCGCGCCGGTCCTCGATGACCTCGATCGAGGTCCGCAGCAGGCCCAGCCGATCGGCGGAGGCGCGCCGTCGCACGCTCGCGGCGAGGTCGACGGCCAGCATCGTCGCCGCGCGGGCGTCGTCGGGGGCCGCGCGCAGGCGCTCCGCGAGGCTCGCTGCCGCCACGGGCGCGAGCACGTGGGTCAAGGGCGCCGACTCCCCCACCAGCAGCCGGCTCGGGCTCAGTGCCGCGAGCCCGTACGGGGCGAGCTGCGCGCCCACGAACCATGAGCCGGGCCCGAGCCGCACGACGTGCGGATCCACGGACACGCCGACCACCCCGCTGTCATCGGCCGTCCGCGTCCCGGTGACCGGGTCGATGCGCTCGCCGAGGGCGCCGAGCCTCACCAGCACCGTGGGGCGGCCGTTCGGCAGGAAGACCTCGTGCACCGGGGGCGCGTCCTCGGCGGTGCGGGCCACCCACAGATGCTCGACGAACCACGCGGCGGCCGCCGGTGGTGGGAACCGGCGGTAATCGAGCACGACCGGGCTCATACGCCCATCATCCTCGATCACCGCCCGCCCCGGCAGTCCTTCACCGCATGGGCGCCGAGCCTGACGTCAGGAGCGGAACGGGCCGATGCGCACCATCGACCGCGGACGCCCGGCCAACTCGGCGGCCAGCTCCTGGACGTCGGTGGCGGTCACCGCACGGATCCGCTGGAGCGTCTCGTCGAGCGACAGCAGCTCGCCGTGCACCAGTTCGGACTTGCCGAGCCTGCTCATGCGCGAGCCGGTGTCCTCCATGCCGAGCACGAGGCTGCCGGACAACTGCCCCACCGAGCGTGCGAGCTCAGCCTTGCTGATCCCGCCGTCCGCGAGCTGCTCCCACTCGGAGGCCAGCAGCTCCACGACCTGGTCGACCTTGGCCGGCGCACAGCCGGCGTACAGCCCGAAGATCCCGGTGTCCGCGTGGCCCGAGGCGAACGAGTACGTGGAGTACGCCAGGCCGCGCTTCTCCCGGATCTCCTGGAAGAGCCGCGACGACATGCCGCCGCCGAGCACCGCGTTCAAGACGGACAGCGTGAACCGCCGAGGGTCCGTGGCAGTGAGCCCGGTGCCGCCGATGATGACGTTCGCCTGCTCGGTGGTCCGGTGCACGGTCGTCTCGCCGCCCACGGCGGGAACGCCCGTTGGCGGGGCGTCGACGTCGCGCCGGCCCACCGGGCGGGGGTCCGTGAGGTCCCAGCCACCGTCGGCCAGCGCCTTGGCGACCTGGGCGCACAGCGCGTCGTGGTCGACGCCGCCGGCGGCGGTGACCACGAGGGTCGAGGAGCGGTAGTGCTCCTGGTAGTGCTCCCAGACCGCGGAGCGCGGCACCGCGCGGATGGTCTCGGGGGTGCCGCCGATGGGGCGTCCCAGGGGATGCGAGCCGAGCACCGCGGTGGCGAACAGCTCGTGCACCACGTCACTCGGGTCGTCGTCGTTCATCGCGAGCTCTTCGAGGATGACCCCGCGCTCGGTCTCGAGCTCGCCCGTGTCCAGGCGCGCCGAGGTGACCATGTCGGCGATGACGTCGACCGCCATGGGCAGGTCGGAGTCGAGCACCCGCGCGTAGTAGCAGGTGTGCTCCTTGCCCGTCGCGGCGTTGGCCTCGCCGCCGACCTCGTCGAACGCCTCGGCGATGTCCATCGCGCTGCGTCGCGCCGTGCCCTTGAAGAGCAGGTGCTCGAGGAAGTGCGTGGAGCCGTGGTGGCCGTCGCGCTCGTCGCGCGATCCCACCCCGACCCAGGCGCCCACCGTCGCCGAGCGCAGGCCCGGCATGTGCTCGGTGAGCACGCGGACCCCGCCGGGCAGGACGGACCGGCGCACGTGTGCGCCGCCGTCCTGCCCGGCGGTCAGCTCGCTGCCCGGGTCACCCGGGCCGACGAGCGGAAGGTCCAGCGGCACGTCAGGCGTCGGCCGCGCTGGCGTCGGCCGCTGCCTCGGAGCCCTCGGCGGGCTCGTCGATGACAGCGTGCAGCGACAGCTTGCCGCGCGGGTCGATCTCGCCGATCTCGACCTGGACCTTCTGGCCCACGCCGAGGACGTCCTCGACGTTCTCGACGCGCTTGCCGCCGACGAGCTTGCGGATCTGCGAGATGTGCAGCAGCCCGTCCTTGCCCGGCGAGAGCGAGATGAACGCGCCGAAGGTCGTGGTCTTGACCACGGTGCCGACGAAGCGCTCGCCGATCTCCGGCATGTGCGGGTTGGCGATCGCGTTGATCGCCGCGCGCGCGGCCTCCGCCGACGGGCCGTCGGTGGCGCCGATGTAGACCGTGCCGTCATCCTCGATCGAGATGTCCGCGCCGGTCTCCGCCTGGATCTGGTTGATCATCTTGCCCTTCGGGCCGATGACCTCGCCGATCTTGTCGACCGGGACCTGCACCGAGATCACGCGCGGGGCGAACGGCGACATCTCGTCCGGGACGTCGATCGCCTCGTTGAGCACGTCGAGGATCGCCAGGCGAGCCTCCTTCGCCTGCGTCAGCGCGTCGCTGAGCACCGACGCGGGGATGCCGTCGAGCTTCGTGTCGAGCTGGATCGCGGTGACGAACTCGCGCGTGCCGGCGACCTTGAAGTCCATGTCGCCGAACGCGTCCTCGGCGCCGAGGATGTCGGTAAGCGCCGCGTAGCGGGTCTGGCCGTCCACCGTGTCGGAGACCAGGCCCATGGCGATGCCGGCGACGTGGGCGCGCAGCGGCACGCCCGCGTTGAGCAGCGACAGCGTCGAGGCGCAGACCGAGCCCATGGACGTCGAGCCGTTCGAGCCCAGCGCCTCGGAGACCTGGCGGATCGCGTAAGGGAACTCCTCGCGGCTCGGCAGGACAGGCATGATCGCGCGCTCGGCGAGGGCGCCGTGGCCGATCTCGCGGCGCTTCGGGGAGCCGACGCGACCCGTCTCACCGGTCGAGTACGGCGGGAAGTTGTAGTTGTGCATGTAGCGCTTGCGCGTCTCCGGGGAGAGCGTGTCGAGCTGCTGCTCCATGCGCAGCATGTTCAGGGTCGTGACGCCCATGATCTGCGTCTCGCCGCGCTCGAAGATCGCCGAGCCGTGCACGCGGGGCAGCACCTCGACCTCGGCCGAGAGCGTGCGGATGTCCCGCAGGCCACGGCCGTCGATGCGGAAGCCGTCCGTGAGGATGCGCTGGCGGATGAGCTTCTTGGTGATCGCGCGGATCGCCGCGGACAGCTCCTTCTCGCGGCCGGCGAACTCGCCCGACAGCCGCTCGATGGCGTCGGCCTTGACCTCGTCGAGGCGCGTCTCGCGGTCCTGCTTGTCAGCGATGGTCAGCGCCTCGCCGATCGGGGCCTCGGCGACCGCGGCGACCGCGTCGTACGCGTCGGGCAGGTACTCGGGGAACACCCGGAAGACCTGGGTCTCCTTGGCGGCCTTCGCGGCGAGCGCGCGCTGCGCCTCGACGAGGACCTTGATGAACGGCTTCGAGGCCTCGAGGCCAGCGGCCACGACCTCTTCGGTCGGGGCGACACCGCCCTCGTTCTTGATGATGTTCCAGGACGCCTCGGGCGCCTCAGCCTCGATCATCGCGATCGCGACGTCGTCACCGACGGCACGGCCGGCGACGACCATGTCGAACGTGGCGCGCTCGCGCTCGGAGTAGCGCGGGAAGGCGACCCACTGGCCGTCGACGAGCGCGATCCGGACCGCGCCGACCGGGCCGGAGAACGGCAGGCCGGAGATCTGGGTGGACATCGACGCGGCGTTGATCGCGAGGACGTCGTACGCGTCGTCCGGGTGGATCGAGAGCACGGTGATGACGACCTGGACCTCGTTGCGCAGGCCCTTGACGAACAGGGGGCGCAGCGGGCGGTCGACGAGCCGGCACGCGAGGATCGCGTCGGTCGAGGGGCGGCCCTCGCGGCGGAAGAACGAGCCGGGGATCTTGCCGGCGGCGTACTGCCGCTCCTCGACGTCGATCGTCAGCGGGAAGAAGTCGAACTGCTCCTTGGGGTGCTTGCCGGCCGTCGTGGCCGACAGGAGCGTGGTCTCGCCGTCGAGGTACGCGACGGCCGCGCCGGCCGCCTGGCGCGCGATGCGGCCGGTCTCGAAGCGGATGGTGCGCGTGCCGAAGCGACCGTTGTCGATCACTGCCTCGGCGAACTGGATCTCGGGACCCTCCATGGGTGCCCTCCTCTGTCTCGAACGAGCGCCAGCCGGGTCAACGGCGGTCTTCGATCGAGGCACCCGGAGAGGCCTTGCGCCTCCGGACGCCACTACCGAGGACCGGACGAGCCGGGCGGCGCAGTGGGTGTCAGGTGCTGCGCGCCGGGACGCTACGGGCCCGACGCGGGACCAGCCCGGACCCGTCGGGGTCCGGGCTGGTCGTGAGCGTCAGCGGCGCAGGCCGAGCCGCTCGATCAGGCTGCGGTAGCGGTTGATGTCAACCTTCTGCAGGTAGCCCAGGAGGCGACGACGCTGGCCGACCAGCAGCAGCAGGCCACGCCGGCTGTGGTGGTCGTGCTTGTGCTCCTTGAGGTGCTCGGTGAGGTCCTTGATGCGCTGCGTCAGCATCGCGATCTGGACCTCGGGGGAGCCTGTGTCACCCTCGTGGGTGGCGTACTCGGTCATGATGGACTGCTTGGTGGCACTGTCGAGGGGCACGGTTCTCCAGATGTGTCTCGTTGCGCGGTGCTCCGGGGCATGTCCACCCGGGCGCTCTCGTTCCGCGGCCGTTCTGACGGCCCTGTGATGTTACCAGGTGGAACGCATCGGGCGGCACCCCGGCCGTCAGTCCTCGTCCGCGACCCCGGCCAGGACCTCCCGCACGCGGGCGACGTCCTCGTGCATGTGCGCCACCAGCTCCTCGATCCCGTCGAACCGCAGCGTCGGGCGCAGCCGCTCGACCAGCTCCAGCACGACCTCCTCGCCGTACAGGTCGAGGTCGGTGCGGTCGAGCACGTAGGCCTCCACCCGGCGAGCCAGGCCCTCGAAGGTCGGGTTCGTGCCGATCGAGACCGCCGCGGGCAGCACCTTGTCGGGGGCGCCGGCGGGCAGGGTCGCCCGGCGCAGCCAGCCCGCGTACACGCCGTCTGCGGGGACCATGCCCGTGGCCTCCGGTGAGAGGTTGGCCGTGGGGAACCCGAGCTCGCGGCCGCGGGCGTCGCCGTGCACCACGACCCCGCGGATGCGGTGCGGGCGTCCCAGCACCCGCGCCGCCTGCCGGACGTCTCCTGCCTCGAGGAGCTCGCGCACCCAGGTCGACGACCAGCGCCGTCGCAGCGGCTCCTCGAGGCGCCGCTGCTCGGATTCCTCCCCCGCGCCGTCGCCCGCGCCGTCCTCCGGCGCGACGTCCTCGATCACCTCGACGGTGAACCCGTGGCGCTCGCCGAGCGCCACCATCGTCGACAGGTCGCCCTCGTTGCCCCACCCGAACCGCACGTCGCGCCCGACCACCACGGTGCGCGCGCCGAGGGCCCGGACCAGGTAGCGCTCGACGAACTGCTCGGGCGTCTGGCGGGCGAAGTCCAGGGTGTACTCGAGCATGAGCACGGCGTCGAGCCCGGTCTCGGCGAGCAGCTCGAGCCTGTCGGTGTCGCCGGTCAGGAGCGGGGGCGCCTCGTCGGGACGGTGCACCTGCTGCGGGTGCGGGGAGAACGTCACGGCGACCGCCTGGGCGCCCGCCGCGCGGGCGTCGGCCACCATCCGGGTCAGCACGCCCACGTGGCCGCGATGCACCCCGTCGAAGTTGCCGATCGTCACGACCGACGGCCCGAAGCCGTCCGGGACCTCGGCAAGGTCGGTCCAGCGGTGCACGTGCTCTCCTCAGGGGTTCTCGACACGGCGTCATGGACGCCAGGACAAGCCTGCCACGCTCCGGGGCCTCCCCCGCCCGCGTAAGGTCGGCGCATGCGCTGGCAGACCTTCGGGGAGCGGACCGTCTACGACAGCCCGTGGGTGCGGCTGGCGCTCGTGGACGTCGAGGTGCCCGGTCACGGACGTCTCGAGCACCACGTCGTGCGGATGCCCGCGGCGGCCGCTGGCACGGTCGTGCGCGACCCGGACCTCGGGGTCCTGCTGCTGTGGCGGCACCGTTTCATCACCGACACCTGGGGGTGGGAGATCCCCGCCGGGCGCGTCGACCCCGGGGAGACCCCGGCGCAGGCCGCCGCCCGCGAGGTGCTCGAGGAGACGGGCTGGCGGCCCGGCCCGCTCACCCCGCTCGTGAGCTACCACCCCACGAACGGGCTCAGCGACCAGGCCTTCCACGTGTTCGTCGCCGACGGCGCCACGCATGAGGGCCCGCCCTCGGACCCGAGCGAGGCGGAGAGCGTCGAATGGGTCCCGCTCGAGGACGTGCGGCGCCTCGTGCTCGAGGGGCGGCTGGGCGACGGACTGTCGCTCACCGCCATCCTGCGCTTCCTGCTGGACCCGGGCCCGCCGCTGGACCCGGGCCCGCCAGCGAGCCCGCCCCGCTGACCGACGGGAAGGCCGTCAGGCTCGCTCAGCCGCTCAGGCCGGCGCGAACACGAGCGTCGGCCACGCGTGCCCGCCGCGGCTCTCGAGCAGCGCGACCAGCTCGCCCTCGGGCGAGATCGCCGCGACCGGCTCGGACTCCGCGGGCGCGGCCTCGATCCGCTTGCCGTAGGACAGCGCCCTGGCCTCGTCGCCCGTGAGGTCGCGGACAGGGAACGTGGCGCGCGCGGCCTCGGCGAGCGGCAGCACGTCGAGCGGCACGTCCGCGGGCCACTCCTCGAGCTGCTCCAGGGTGCGCGCGGCGGCGATCGGGTACCCGCCCACGCGCGTGCGGCGCAGCGCGGTGAGGTGGCCGCCCACGCCCAGCGACTCCCCGAGGTCCCGGGCCAACGCGCGGATGTACGTGCCCGACGAGCAGACCACCGTGACGTCCAGGTCGAGCGCGGCGGGAGCATCCGCCGTGGCCGGGACCACCCGGGCCGCGTCGAGCGAGAACCGGCTCACCGTGACCGGGCGCGCGGCGATCTCGACCTGCTCCCCCGCCCGGACCCGGGCGTACGCCCGCTGGCCGTCGATCTTGATCGCGCTGACCGAGCTCGGGACCTGCTGGATCTGGCCGGTGAGCGCCGCGACGCCCGCCTCGACGGCTTCCCGCGCCACGGAGCCGGCGTCGACCGCGGCGACCAGCTCGCCCTCGGCGTCGTCCGTCGTGGTGCGCACCCCGAGCCGGATCGTCGCGGTGTACTCCTTGTCGGCGCCCACCACGTAGGTCAGCAGCCGGGTCGCACGGCCGACGCCTAGCACCAGCACCCCGGTGGCCATGGGGTCGAGCGTGCCCGCGTGCCCGACCTTGCGGGTGCCCGCCAGGCGGCGCATGCGGGCCACGACGTCGTGGCTCGTCCAGCCGGCAGGCTTGTCGACGACGACCAGCCCGTCGGCCGCGGTGGGGCGGCGGGGCGGGCGCGCTGCCGGGTCGGTGGATCTCACGCGGTCGTCCTTCGGTTCGCAGGTGGTGCGGGAACGGCCCGGAGGCTGCGCGAGTGCGCGCCTCCGGGCCGGCCGTGTCGTGCGTGGTCTCAGTCGCGGGCGGACTCGGGCTCGTCGCCCTCGTCGTCGTCCTCGACCGGCTTGCGGTACGGGTCCGCGTCGCCGGCGTACTGCGCCGCCGCGGCCAGTGCCGCGACCTCGGCGTCCCTGCGCGCCGCCTCATGGAGAGCGGCGTCCAGGTGCGCGGCCGTCTCGGGGACGGCGTCCAGGTGGAACTCGAGCGTCGGCGTGAGCCGGATGCCCGTCTGCTTGCCCACCTCGGAGCGGATCAGCCCCTTGGCGCTCTCGAGCGCGGCGGCCGTCCCGGCACGAGCCTCCTCGTCGCCATACACGGTGTAGAAGACGCTCGCGCTCTGCAGGTCGCCCGTCACCCGGACGTCCGTGATCGTGACGAAGCCCAGCCGCGGGTCCTTGACCCGCGTGTCGAGCATCCGCGCGACGATCTGCTGGATCCGTTCGGCGAGCTTCCTCGCGCGGCCATGGTCAGCCATGATGCCCAGCCTTTCTCCGTCGAACGCCCTCAGTCGAGGGCTGGTTGTCCGCAGACGCCAGGTGGCCCGCACCCGAGGGCACGGGCCACCTGGCGTCTGTCAGCTACTTGCGAGGCTTCTCGCGCAGCTCCCACGTCTCGATGACGTCACCGATCTCGACGTCGTTGTAGGAGCCGAGCCCGATACCGCACTCGTAACCCTCGCGGACCTCGGTCGCGTCGTCCCGGAACCGCTTGAGCGACTCGATCGTGAGGTTGTCCCCCATGACCTTGCCGTTGCGGAGCACGCGGGCCTTGGTGTTGCGCCGGATCTCGCCGGAGCGGACCAGCGAGCCAGCGATGTTGCCGAACTTGGAGGAGCGGAACACCTCGCGCACCTCGGCGGTGCCGAGCTGCGCCTCCTCGTACTCCGGCTTGAGCATGCCCTTGAGGGCGGCCTCGACGTCGTCGATGGCCTGGTAGATGACCGAGTAGAACCGGACGTCCACACCCTCGCGCTCCGCGAGCTCCTCGACACGCTCGCCGAACTTGACGTTGAACCCGACGATGACCGCGTTGTCCACGGTCGCGAGGTTGACGTCGTTCTGCGTGATCGCGCCGACGCCGCGGTGGATGACCCGCAGGTCGACACCCTCGCCCACGTCGATCTTGAGCAGCGCGTCCTCGAGCGCCTCGACGGCGCCGGAGACGTCGCCCTTGATGACCAGGTTGAGCGTCTCGACCTTGCCCTGCTGCAGCGCCTGCGTGAAGTCCTCGAGGCTGATGCGCTTGCGGCGCTTGGCCAGGAGGGCCGCACGCTCGGCGGACTCGCGCTTCTCGGCGATCTGACGGGCGGTGCGCTCGTCAGGGGCCACCAGGAACGTGTCGCCGGCGCTCGGCACCGACGCGAGGCCGAGGACCATGACCGGACGTGCCGGGCCAGCCTCGGTCAGCGCGTTGCCGTGCTCGTCGAACATCGCCCGGACGCGGCCGTGCGCCGTGCCGGCGACGATCGCGTCACCGACGTGCAGCGTGCCGGACTGGACCAGGACGGTCGCGACGGCGCCGCGGCCCTTGTCCAGGTTGGCCTCGATCGCCACACCACGCGCGTCCTTGTCGGGGTTGGCCCGCAGGTCGAGCGAGGCGTCCGCGGTGAGCAGCACGGCCTCGAGCAGCTGGTCGATGCCCTGGTGCTGCTTCGCCGAGACGTCGACGAACATCGTGTCGCCGCCGTACTCCTCGGCCACCAGGTTGTACTCGGTGAGCTGCTGGCGGATCTTGGCGGGGTTGGCCCCCTCCTTGTCCACCTTGTTCACGGCCACGACGATCGGCACACCGGCCGACTGGGCGTGGTTGAGCGCCTCGATGGTCTGCGGCATCACGCCGTCATCGGCCGCGACCACGAGGATCGCGATGTCGGTGACCTGCGCGCCACGGGCACGCATGGCGGTGAACGCCTCGTGGCCCGGGGTGTCGATGAACGTGATGGCGCGGTCCACGCCCTCGTGCTCGGCGCGCACCTGGTAGGCGCCGATGTGCTGGGTGATGCCACCCGCCTCGCCGGCGACGACGTCCGTGCGACGGATCGCGTCGAGGAGCTTGGTCTTTCCGTGGTCGACGTGGCCCATGACGGTGACGACCGGCGGCCGCGCCTGCAGCTCGTCGTCGCCCTCCTCCGCGAGCTCGGCGTCCAGGTCGATGTCGAAGGCCCCGAGCAGCTCGCGGTCCTCCTCCTCGGCCGAGACCATCTCGATGACGTAGCCCAGCTCCTGGGCGAGCGTGCCGAACGTGTCCTCGTCGAGCGACTGCGTCGCGGTCGCCATCTCACCGAGGTGGAACAGCACCGTGACCAGGCTGGCGGGGTTCGCGTCGATCTTGTCCGCGAAGTCGTTGAGCGAGGAGCCGTGGCGCAGGCGGACGACCGTCTTGCCGTTGCCGCGCGGGACCTGCACGCCACCCAGCGAGGGGGCCTGCATCTGCTCGAACTCCTGGCGCTTCGCCCGCTTGGACTTGCGCCCACGGACGGGGCGCCCTCCAGCGCGGCCGAAGGCGCCCTGCGTGCTGCCACGGCCGGCGCCACCCGGACGGCCACCGCCGCCGGGACGACCGGCGAAGCCGCCGCCACCGCCACCGGGGCCGCCACCGGCGCCACCGGGGCCGCCGGGACGACCGGCGAAGCCGCCACC
Source organism: Cellulomonas chengniuliangii (assembly GCF_024508335.1). Classification (NCBI taxonomy): domain Bacteria; kingdom Bacillati; phylum Actinomycetota; class Actinomycetes; order Micrococcales; family Cellulomonadaceae; genus Cellulomonas; species Cellulomonas chengniuliangii. The sequence continues at coordinate 2,202,577 of NZ_CP101988.1, forward strand.
GCCGCCACCGGGACGACCGCCACCAGGACGGCCACCGGGGCTCGGGCGCTCGCCCGGGCGGCCGACGCCGCTCGAGCTGCGGCCCGGCATCATGCCGGGGTTGGGGCGCGGGCCGCCGGGACGGGGACCGCCGGAGCGCTCCCCCGTGCCAGCAGGCGCGCCGGAGGCCGCCGGGGCGGCGTTGTCGTTGCGACGCTCACCCGGTCGCGGCATGCCCTGCGAGGGCGCGAACGGGTTGTTGCCGGGACGCGGGCCGCCGGGGCGGGGGCCGCCCTGGCCGCCGCCACCCTGGCGGTCCTGGCGGTCCTGGCCGCCGCGGGGCATGCCCTGCGACGGTGCGAACGGGTTGTTGCCCGGGCGCGGGCCGCCGGATCGGGCGGGCGCCGCGGGAGCGGGGCGCGGGCCGGGACGCGCGCCGGGCGCCGCGGACTGCGGACGCGCCGGGGCGGATGCCGCCGGACGCTCGGCGGGCGCGGGCGCCGCAGGAGCGGCGGGCGCAGCCGGAGCAGGGGCAGGGGCAGCAGCCGGAGCGGCGGCCGGCTTCGGCGCCTCAGCGGCGGGAGCCGGTGCGGGCGCCGACGGCGCGGGAGCCGCTGCGGGGGCGGGGGTCGGGGCCGGCGCCGCAGGCGCCGACGGGCGGGGCGCCGCTGCCTTCGGCGCGGGAGCCGCGCCGACCGGGTAGAGGTCGCGCAGCTTGCGGACGACCGGCGGCTCGATGGTCGAGGACGCCGACCGGACGAACTCTCCGAGCTCGCCCAGCTTGGTCATGATGGTCTTGCTTTCAACGCCGAGCTCTTTGGCGAGCTCGTAGACGCGGACCTTGGCCACATCTCTCCTGTCTCGGTCCGCCCAGACAGGTCGGACCGTCGTTAGTGCTGGGTACTCATCGCTGGGTACTCATCGGTGCGTGCTCATCGGGCAGCCATCGGCTTCTCAAACCCGCTTCCCATGTCGACGGTTCTACGCTTCCGGGCTCGGACCCGGGAGCTGGTGATGCCCTGCGGCCTCGAGGTGCGCCTGCACCGGCTGGACGTCCAGCGGCCCTGCGGTTCGCAGGGCACGCGGGAACGCACGTCGGCGTTCAGCGAGCTCAAGGCAACGAGGATCGGGGTGCAGCCACGCCCCCCGGCCCGGCAGACGTCGGTCGACGTCGACGACCAGCACGGGTCTCCCCGCGCCGTCCGTCTGGACGACCGTCCTCAACAGGACCGACCTCAGGTCGGCCGACCGGCACCCCACGCACGTGCGCACCGGCCCACCACTCGACGTGGCGGAGCGTTGATTGCTCGAGGAGGAGAGCCGAGCGTCCAGCCCAGCCTCGGAGAGTCTACCGCGCCGTGTCACCGGCTGTGACCGGAGCCGGCATCCTGACCCGTCGCGTCGTCCTGGCCCGCCGCGGCGGCCTCGGCCGCGTCAGACCGGATGTCGATGCGCCAGCCCGTGAGCTTGGCCGCGAGGCGGGCGTTCTGGCCCTCCTTGCCGATCGCCAGCGACAGCTGGTAGTCGGGGACGATCACCCTGGCGGCGCGGGCCACCGGGTCCACCACCGTGACCGAGAGCACCCGCGCCGGCGACAGCGCGTGGGCGACCATCTCCGCAGGGTCGTCCGAGTGGTCGACGATGTCGATCTTCTCGCCGTGCAGCTCGGACATGACGGCACGGACGCGGGCGCCCATCGGGCCGATGCAGGCGCCCTTCGCGTTGAGCCCCTGCACCCGGGTCCGCACGGCCATCTTCGTCCGGTGGCCGGCCTCGCGGGCGATGGACATGATCTCCACCGACCCGTCCGCCACCTCGGGGACCTCGAGCGCGAACAGCTGTCGGACCAGGTTCGGGTGCGTCCGCGAGAGCGTGATCTGCGGGCCCTTGGAGCCGCGCGCCACCTCGAGCACCAACGCGCGCAGCCGCTCGCCGTGCACGTACTCCTCGGTCGGCACCTGCTCGTGGGCGGGGAGCACGGCCTCCGTGCCCCGCACCTCGACGAGCACGACGCGGGGGTCGCGGCCCTGCTGGATCACCCCGCCGAGCACCTCGCCCTCCATGCCCCGGAAGGCGCCGAGCACCTGGTCGTCCTCGGCGTCCCGCAGCCGCTGCACGATGACCTGGCGCGCGGTCGCGGTCGCGATCCGGCCGAAGCCGGCAGGGGTGTCGTCGAACTCGGGACCGAGCACCACTGACGGCGGCGTCGCGTCGACCTCGCCGTCGCCCTCGGGCGCGGCCTGCGTGATCTCCTCGCGGGCCCACACCGTGACGTGGCCCGAGGCGCGGTCCAGCTCGACCCGGGCGGACGCCTGCGCGCCCGGCGTCCGGTGGTAGGCGGAGAGCAGCGCCTGCTCGATCGCCGAGACCAGCACGTCCAGGCTGATGTCGCGCTCGCGCTCCAGCATCCTCAGCGCCTGCATGTCGATGTCCACGTCAGCTCTCCTGTCCTGCCGACGTCGCGTCCTGCGCGTCGTCGTCCTCGTCGTCGGACACCTCGGCGAGCCGTCCCATCTCCACCTCGACCCGGCCGTCGCGGACCTCCGCGAGCGGCACCCGGACCGGCGTCCCCACCCGTGGCGGGCGCCCCTTGACCCCGGGGGTCTCGGGGGTCAGGACCAGGACCGCGGCGTCGGGCGCCGTGCGGTCCACGTCGTCGAGCCGCCCGCGCAGCGGCGAGCCGTCCGTGCGGGTCAGCGTCATCATGCGGCCGCGGGCACGCGTGAAGTGGCGGCGCTCGGTGAGCGCGCGGCCCACACCGGGGCTCGACACCTCCAACGTGTGCTCGCCGCCCACGACCGCGGCGTCGTCCAGCGCGGTGGAGATCGCCTGCGACACCTCGGCCACGTCCTCGAGGTCCAGGCCGCCGACCGCGTCCTCCTCGAGGTCGACCAGGATCCGCACGATCGACGACTTCCCGGCCCGGACCACCTCGACGTCCTCGAGCACGAGCCCTGCGGCGCTCACGAGTGGTTCCACGACGTCCCGGACCCGTTGCGCTGTTGCTGGCGCGGGCATGATCGCCTCCTGTCGGCTCCAGCGGGTCACCTGCGTGGTGTCGACCCTGTGTTGTTGTGTGGGACCAGCGTAACGAGTCCGCGTGCTCCCGCCGGACCGTGCCGCAGTCGTGGCAGGATCACCGCGATGACCGCGACCCGCCACACCCAGACCGCCCGCCCTGCTCTGGGCAGGCCCGCAGGCGTGCTCCGGCTCGCCGTCGCGGCGCTCGCCGCTGTGCTGCTGCTCAGCGGATGTGACCTTCGTCTCGAGACGCCGGCGCCGCAGCCCCGCCAGCCGGACGCCACCGAGCTGGCGCGCAGCAGGGCTGTGGACGACGCCGTGGCGCTGGCCGAGCACGCGCGGCTGGCGGCGCTGGCCCCGGCCGCGGAGGACGCCGCCGTGGCGGAGGCGCTCGACCAGGTCGCGGTGTTCGCCGACCTGCACTCCGACCAGCTCGGCGGCGTGTACGTCTCGGGCCTGGAGCCCGCCGGCGCGGAGACAGGGCCGTCGTCCTCGGCGCCGCCCCTGGTGACGCCGCAGGACGTGCTCGCCCTGCTCGGGGTCACCGCCCTGACGGCGCGCGCCGACGCCGACGCCGTCAGCTCGGGGGCGCTCGGGCGGCTCCTCGCCTCGGTGGCCGCCTCGCGCGCCGACCAGACCGCGCGGCTCGCGGCAGCGCTGGGCGTCGACGCCCCCGCCGGCGCGGCGGCGACGTTCGACACCGCTCCCGAGCCTGGCGCGGTGGACCTGCCCGTCCTGTCGTCCCTGGTCCTCGCCGAGGACGAGGCCGGGTACGCCTTCGAGGTGATCGCCGCCAAGCTCGCCGACGAGCAGCGAGCGCTGGCACAGCACCAGGCTGCCGCGCACCGCGCCAGGGCCCAGGTGTGGGCCGACGCGTCGGGGCTGGGCTCCGCCGGGTCCGACCCGCGCCGGGCCGCCTACGCGCTCCCCGCCGGCCTGGACGATCCGGCCGTCGCGGTCGACCTCGCCCGCGCCGTCGAGACGTCCCTGACCGCCGGCTACGCGAACCTCGTCGCCGAGGCGGCGCCCGGCACCCGCTCGTCGGCGGTGGACGCCCTGCGGCAGGCGACCGCCGACGCGGCGGCGTGGGGCGCCCCGCCGATCGCGTTCCCGGGCCTGCCGGAGCAGGCGGCCCCGGTCTCCCTGGGCTGAGCCCGCCCGCGCGCGCAACGCGCGGCTGACCCTGCCGAGCACCCCCGACCCGCGGAGCACCGCTGAGCGGTGTGGCGCCGCGCGCCAGAGGCCGTGCCGCCACGCGCCGCAGCCCGACCGCCCCTCACCTCGGGCGGTCGGGCTGCGGCTCGCGGTTGTCGTCAGCGGCTGGGCGAGGCGCTCAGGCCAGCAGCGCACCCACGAGCTCGACCACGCGATCTGCCGCCTGCTCGACGGGCACCTGCTCGGCAGCCGGCCCGTCGGGGCCGGCCACGCGCGGTCGCACCTCGACGACGCCGTCGGCCAGTCCACGGCCGACCACGACCACCAGCGGGACGCCGAACAGCTCGGCGTCGGCGAACTTCACGCCGGGCGAGACCTTCGGCCGGTCGTCGTAGAGCACCTCGACGCCGCGGGCGGACAGGCTTGTCGCGAGCTCCTCGGCGGCCGCGAACACCGCCGCGTCCTTGCCGGTGGCGACGACGTGGACGTGCGCGGGGGCGACGCCGGCGGGCCAGGCCAGGCCCTTGTCGTCATGGTTGGCCTCGGCGAGGGCCGCCAGCACGCGGGTGACCCCGATGCCGTAGGACCCCATCGTGACCACCTGGGACTTGCCGTTCTGGTCCAGCACGGTCAGCCCGAGGGCCTGGGCGTACTTGCGCCCCAGGGCGAAGATGTGGCCGATCTCGATGCCGCGCGCCAGCTCGAGCGGGCCGGAGCCGTCTGGCGCCGGGTCGCCCGCGCGGACCTCCGCGGCCTCGACCACCCCGTCTGCGGTGAAGTCGCGGCCCGCGACGAGGTCGAAGACGTGGCGGCCGGGCTCGTTGGCGCCGGTGATCCACCGGGTGCCGGGGACCACGCGCGGGTCGAGCAGGTAGCGGACGCCCAGCGAGCGGCCGTCCTCGTCGACGCCGGCGTTCGGGCCGAGGGCCTTGGGGCCGATGTAGCCCTTGACGAGCTCGGGGTGCGCGGCGAAGTCGGCGTCGACCGCGGGCTCGACCTCGGCGGGCGCCACAGCGGCCTCGAGGCGCTTCAGGTCCACCTCGCGGTCGCCCGGCAGGCCGATCACGACGAGCTCGCGCTCGCCGGTGGGCTGCACCAGGGCGAGGACGACGTTCTTCAGCGTGTCGGCCGCGGTCCACGCGCCCTCGGCGCGCGGGAAGCGCTCGTTGGCCACAGCCACCAGCGAGTCGATGGTGGGCGTGTCGGGGGTGTCCTCGACGTGCGCGGCGGGGGCGTCGTCGTACGGCAGGGCCTCGGGGACCACCGTGGTGACCGCCTCGACGTTGGCCGCGTAGCCGCCGGGCGAGCGGACGAAGGTGTCCTCGCCGATCGCCGTCGGGTGCAGGAACTCCTCGCTGCGCGAGCCGCCCATGGCCCCGGACGTCGCTGCGACGATGACGTGCTCGAGGCCCAGGCGGTTGAAGATCCGCTGGTAGGCGTCGCGCTGGCGCTGGTACGACGCCTCGAGGCCCTCGTCGTCGAGGTCGAAGGAGTACGCGTCCTTCATGATGAACTCGCGCCCGCGGATCAGCCCGGCACGAGGGCGGGCCTCGTCGCGGTACTTCGTCTGGATCTGGTACAGCGCGAGCGGCAGGTCCTTGTACGACGAGTACAGGTCCTTGACCAGGAGCGTGAACATCTCCTCGTGCGTCGGCGCCAGGAGGTAGTCCCCGCCCTTGCGGTCCTTGAGCCGGAAGATGTTGGGGCCGTACTCGGCCCAGCGCCCGGTGGCCTCGTAGGGCTCCTTGGGCAGCAGCGCCGGGAAGTGGACCTCCTGGGCGCCGGCCGCGTCCATCTCCTCGCGGACGACCTGCTCCACCTTCGCCAGCACACGCAGCCCGAGCGGCAGCCAGGTGTAGATGCCGGGGGCGGCACGGCGGATGTACCCGGCTCGGACGAGGAGCCGGTGGCTCGCGACCTCGGCGTCGGCCGGGTCCTCTCGCAGGGTGCGGACGAAGAGCGTGGACAGGCGAAGCAGCATGCGCTGAGCCTAGTGCTGCGAGATGGGCGCCCCGTGCGCGGCCCCGCGGCGCCCCGCCGTGCGCGGGGTGGGCGGGCTGCGCGACGATGTCCTCGTGCCCGAGCTGCCCGAGGTCGACGCGTTGGCCTCCTTCCTGCGCGCGCGCGCCGGCGGACGCGCCGTGACGGGCGTCGAAGTGGGCACGATCAGCGCGCTGAAGACCTTCTCCCCCGCGCCCGAGGCGCTCGTCGGCCGGCGCGTCGAGGACGTGTCCCGGCACGGCAAGTGGATCGACCTCACCCTGTCCGCCGAGGGCGCGACGACCGGCCCCGGCACGGCGCCGCACCTCGTCACCCACCTGGCGCGGGCCGGTTGGCTCCGCTGGAGCGAGCAGTCGCCCCGCACGCCCCTCCGCCCGGGCCGCTCGCCCATCGCCCTGCGGGTGCGGCTCGACGACGGGTCGGGCTTCGACCTCACCGAGGCGGGCACCCGCAAGCGGCTCGCCGTGCACATCGTCGCCGACCCCGCCGAGGTGCCCGCGATCGCGACCCTGGGCGTCGAGCCGCTGTCCGGCGAGTTCACCATCGAGCGGCTCGGCGATCTCCTCGCCGCCCGCAACCAGCAGGTCAAAGGGCTGCTGCGGGACCAGGGGACGATCGCCGGCATCGGCAACGCGTACTCCGACGAGATCCTGCACGCCGCGCGGATGAGCCCGTTCGCCCCGACGCGCTCCTTCGACGCCGAGCGCACGGCCGCGTTGCACCACGCCGTGGTGGGGGTGCTCGGCGACGCGGTGGCGGCCGCGACCGGCCAGCCCGCGGCGGAGCTCAAGGACGCCAAACGGCGCGGCATGCGGGTGCACGGGCGCACCGGGCAGCCGTGCCCGGGCGCCGACGGGACGCCCTGCGGCGACACGGTGCACGAGGTGTCGTTCGCCGACTCCTCGCTGCAGTACTGCCCCACCTGCCAGACCGGGGGCCGGCCGCTGGCGGACCGGAGGATGTCCCGGCTGCTGCGCTGAGCCGAGCGGGCCGGTCGAGCGATCCCGCCGGGCTAGAACAGGACGGTCGCGTACGTCCCCACCTGCTCGAACCCGACGGCGCGGTACGCCGCGAGCGCGCGCTCGTTGTAGTGGTTCGCGTACAGCGACACCACCGGTGCGATGTCGCGGCGTGCGGCCTGGACGACTGCGGCCATGCCGGACTTCGACAGGCCCTCGCCGCGCCGGGCGGGGTTGACCCACACCCCCTGGACCTGGGCCACTCCCCCGGCCACGGCGCCCAGCTCGGCCTTGAACACCACCCCTCCAGGGCGGCGGGAGCCGTGGCCGTCCTCGAACCGCGCGAACGACCATCCCTCGGCGATGAGCGTGCGCACCCGCGTCTCGTAGGGGCCCGTGCCGCTCCCGGAGACCGGCGAGTAGCCCACCTCCTCGACGAACATGCGCACGCACGCCGGCAGCACGGCGTCGTAGTCGGCGGTGGTCGTCCGCCGCACCCGCGGGTCCGGCGCCACGACCGGGTCGCCCGAGATCACCAGGGACGGCTGGTCGGCCCGCACCTCCCGCGCCCGCGGCCAGTGCTCGGAGAGGCGTTCCCACAGGCCCAGCACCATGGCGGCCTCCCCGACGATCGAGGACGAGCGGCGGCCCTGGGCCCGACCCATCGCGGCGAAGGCGTCCAGCGCCGCCGGGTCGCCGTCGGGCACCACGGGCACCAGGTTCGCGCCGGCCCAGCACACCGCGGTGAGGACGCCGTCGGCCTCGAAGCCCCAGAGCTGGCCGCCTGCGGCGCGCAGGCCCACCCGGGCGGCCGTCTCGATGCGGGCGGTCGCCAGGATGGACGCGACCGGGTCCAGCGCGCAGACGTCGATCGCGCGGGCGACGTCGACGTCGCCCAGCACACGGCCTCCGGCCCGGCCGTCCACCGCAGCCCCGCGCCACCGTCCCATGAGGGGATTCTGCCCCACCTGCGGGCTGCGGGCCGCTTGTCGCCCCCGCCTGGCCTGCTGCGCCCGGCAGGTTCGCGGCATCCGTCGTCCGAGGGCTTCCGCGGCGCCCATCAGCCCACTACGTTCCACCCATGTCGACGACATCCGCGCCACCTGCCCTCGCGCAGAGCCGATCCGTCCTGACCGCGATCCCCGGCCCGCGCTCGATGGCCCTCGCCCGGCGGCGCGCCGCGGCGGTCGCCGCCGGGGTCTCCTCCGTGCTGCCGGTGTACGTGGCCCGCGCCAGCGGCGCGATCGTGGAGGACGTCGACGGCAACCGCCTGGTCGACCTGGGCTCGGGCATCGCGGTGACCTCGGTCGGAGCCGCCGCGCCCGAGGTGGTCGCGGCGGTGGCGGCCCAGGCGGCCGACTTCACGCACACGTGCTTCATGGTCAGCCCGTACGAGGAGTACGTGGAGGTGTGCGAGCGGCTCGCCGAGCTCACCCCCGGGACCCACGAGAAGCGGTCGGTGCTCGTGAGCTCGGGCGCGGAGGCCGTGGAGAACGCCGTCAAGACGGCCCGACGGGCAACCGGGCGGGACGCGGTCCTCGTGCTCGACCACGCGTACCACGGGCGCACCAACCTCACGATGGCCATGACCGCCCGAGCCATGCCCTACAAGACCGGCTTCGGCCCGTTCGCCGGCGAGGTCTACCGCGTCCCGACCTCCTACCCGCTGCGGGATCCCGCCGGGATGACGGGCGCCGAGGCGGCCGCGCGGGCCATCGACGTCGCGGAGCGCATGGTGGGCGCCGATCGGGTCGCCGCGCTCGTGGTCGAGCCCATCCAGGGCGAGGGCGGCTTCGTGGTCCCGGCTCCCGGCTTCCTCCCCGCGATGGCCGCCTGGGCGCAGGCGCACGGCATCGTCCTGGTGGTCGACGAGGTCCAGACCGGGTTCGCGCGCACCGGCGCCATGTTCGCCTGCGAGCACGAGGGGGTCGTGCCCGACCTGATCGCGACGGCGAAGGGCATCGCGGGCGGCCTGCCGCTGGGCGCGGTCACCGGGCGGGCGGACCTGATGGACGCGGTGCACCCGGGCGGACTGGGCGGCACGTTCGGCGGCAACCCGGTGGCCTGCGCGGCGGCCCTGGCGTCGATGGCGCTGTTCGAGAGCCTGGACCTGGTGGGCGCCGCCCGCGCGATCGAGGCCGTGGTGCGCGCTGGCCTCGAGCCGGTGGCCGACGCCTCCCCCGCCGTCGCCGAGCTCCGCGGCCGGGGCGCGATGCTCGCGGTCGAGCTGGTGCGGCCGGGCACGCTCGAGCCGGACCGCGCCGCCGCCGCGCAGGTGGCCCGGGCCTGCGCGGCGGCCGGTGTGCTGGTGCTCACATGCGGCACGTGGGGGAACGTGGTGCGCCTTCTGCCGCCCCTGGTGATCGGGCGCCCGCTGCTCGAGGACGGCGTGGAGGTGCTGGCGGGCGCGCTGCGGGCCCTGCCCGCCTGACGCCGCGCGCCCTCGGCGCCTCAGAGCCCGGCGGCGGCGAAGAACTCGTTGCTGAACCGCTCGTCCTCGTCCGGCTCGAGGGTGCGGAACACGCTCACGCGCCGCAGTGTCTCGTCGTCGGGGAAGAGCATCGGGTCCGCGGCGAGCTCCGGGTCGATCGCCAGCATCGCCTCCTGCGCGCCCTCGACGGGAGAGATGTAGTTGACGAAGGCGGCGACCTGCGCCGCGACGTCCGGCTGGTAGTAGTAGTCCATGAGGTCCTCGGCGTTGGACCGGTGCGCCGACCCGACGGGCACCACCAGGTTGTCGCTCCACAGCGTCCCGCCGGCCTCGGGGATGACGAACTCGAACCGGTCCCCGTGCTCGGCGTTGAGCTCGGTGATGTCCCCCGACCACGCGATCGCGGCCACCGACGCCCCGGACGCCAGCGAGTCCATGTACGAGTTGCCCACGACCTCGCGGACGTGGCCGCTCTCGACCTTCTCCCGCAAGACCTCCAGGGCGCCGTAGAACTCGTCGTTGCCCCAGGTCCCGGACGGGTCGACGCCCTCCTCGAGCATCAGCAGGCCCATCGTGTCGCGCATCTCGGAGAGCAGCGAGACCTGCCCTTCGAGCTCCGGCGCCCACAGGTCGGAGACCGAGCGCAGCCCGCGCGGCAGGGCCTCCTTGTCCCACGCGATGCCCGCGAACCCCGACTGCCAGGTCAGCGAGCGGCTCCGCCCGAGGTCGAAGTCGACGCCCTTGAGCCCTGGCGCCAGGTTCTCCGCGTGCGGCATCCGAGCCTTGTCCAGGCGCTGCGCGTAGTCGAGCCGGATGAGCCTGGCCGCGAGGTAGTCGGTCACGGTGACGATGTCGTAGCCGATGTCCGCCCCGGCGGCGAGGCGGTCCTCGACGAGGGCGTAGAAGGACTCGTTGTCCTCGATCGCCGTCGAGTACTCGACCCGGATCCCGGTCGTGCCCTCGAACGCCCGCAGGGAGGGAGACGCCCCGCTGTCGTCCTCGTCGAGGTAGGCGACCCAGTTGGCCCACCGCAGCAGGCGCTCCTCGTCGGAGCGGTCGACCACTGCGGGCTCCGCCGTCTCCTCGTCGGTCCCGCAGGCTGCTAGGAGCGCTCCCACACCAGCCGCGCCGACGGCTCCGAGCAGGAAGCCCCGCCGCGAGAGCCCGTTGCCCCGAGGTGTGCGGGCGGCGCGCACCAGCGCGCGCACCCTCGGGTCCGTGATGGGGGGACGACGGCGGGGGGTCATCAGGCTCCTCTCGGCCGGCAGGCCCGTGCGGCGCGCCGAAGGTGGGCGACATGGAGCCGCGCGTGGCGGCCCCGGTCACCGTGGATAGTGGCAAAACATGTCACAGCAGACAATCACCGAACACCAGGCGGGACGTGACTTCCCCGCTCAGCCGGCCGCCGCGCGCGGCGGCCGCTCCTGCAACGCCCAGGGCGACCCGTACCCCGCTGGCTCGGGGGCAGCCAGCAGGTCCAGGAACGGCTCGGGCGGGAACGCCTCCGGGCCGAGAACCCCCACCCCCTGCCAGGTCCCGGCCGCCAGAAGCTCGAGCGCGATCACGGGGTTCACCGCTGTCTGCCACACCACGCACTGCGCGCCGTACTCCGCCATGGACCAGGCGTTGTCGACGATGTGGTGGAGGTACACCTCGCGGGGGGCGCCGTCCAGCCCCGTCCCCGTCACGAGCACGCCGGCGCACGTCGAGCCGGTCATCTGCGGGCCGATGGTCGCCGGATCGGGCAGCACCGCGGCGACCACGTCGCGGGGGCTGACCTGCGCGCCCCGCACCGACACCGGCTCGGTGGAGTCGAGGCCCAACCGGTGCAGCGTCCGCAGCACGCCGATGAACTCCTCGCCCAGCCCGTATTTGAACGTCACCGTGCGCGCGTCCAGCCACCGCGGCATCAGGAGGACCTCCTCGTGCTCCACGTGGACGCACTCCACCGGCCCGATGGGCTCGGGGAAGTCGAAGACCTCGGGGTCGTGGAAGGGCGGCACGGTGTGCCACCCGTCCTCGAGCCCGGCGCCCGCCTCGGCCCGATCGGCAGACCAGACCACCGGCGGGTTGAGGCACTCCTCGATGGTGGTCCAGATGGAGAACGACGGGGCGAACACCGGGTCGCCTTCCGGCCCGCGCACCACGAGGTTCGCCCCGTCCCGCACGCCGAGCTCGTCGATGTGGGAGAAGAGGTGGTCGGAGGCGTACCGCGCGAGCACGTCGGACAGGCCCGGCTCCACGCCGATCCCCACGAGCGCCAGGCGCCCGGCGTCGACCCACGAGCCCGCGAGCGCGAACTGCTCGTCCCCGAGCTTGACCCCGGGCAACTCGTGGGGGCGCTCGGCGTGCGGACGGGACAACGACATGGCCATGTCGAGGTAGTGGGCTCCCGCGGCGAGCACGCCGGTGAAGATCGGCATCACCAGGCGGGGGTCCACGGCGTTCAGGACGTGCGTGGCGCCGTGCTCGCGCGCCAGCGCCTCGACCGACGCCGGGTCGGAGGCGTCCACCGTCGCCGACCGGAAGCGGTCCACACCCACGTCGTGCTTGCGGGCGGCCGCGACGGTGCGCTCGGCGCGCCCGGGGTCGACGTCGGCCACGACGAGCAGCTCGAAGAACTCTCGGCGCGCGGCGATGCGCGCGACCGCGTCGCCGACACCGCCACTGCCGATCACCAGGATCCGCACGAGCCACACCTCCGGGAGCCGTCGCGGGGCATGGCGCCCGCGCGGGGGTCAACCACGCTGGCGTCTGCCGGCGCGGACCGAGCTCACGACCTGGAAGACGACCACCAGGACGAGCGCGAGGACGAACATGAACGAGCTGATGACGTTCGCCTGCGGCGGTATGCCCCGGGCGGCCGACACGTAGACGAACTTGGGGAACGTGGTGAACGCGCCCGAGTTGAAGTTGGTGATGATGAAGTCGTCGAAGCTGAGGCTGAAGGCCAGCAGCGCGGCGGCCGCGATGCCGGGCAGCAGCAGCGGGAAGGTCACCCGCCAGAAGGCGTGCCACGGCGTGGCGTACAGGTCCGCCGCGGCCTCCTCGAGCGCCGGATCGAGGCTCGCCACCCTCGCCTTGACCGTGACCACCACGAAGCTGATGCAGAACATGACGTGCGCGATGACCACCGTGGTGAACCCGAGCTGCACCCGCAGGGAGAGGAACTGGGCGAGCAGCGCCGCGCCGAGCACCACCTCGGGGGTGGACATCGGCAGGAAGACCAGCAGGTTGACCAGCGGGCGGCCCCGGAAGCGGAACCGGACCAGCGCGATGGCGAGCAGGGTGCCGAGCGCCGTGGCGATGACGGTCGAGGCGACGCCGACCTGGAGCGAGTGCGCGAACGCCTCGCACACCTGGGGGGCCCCGCACGGGTTCCGCCACGCGTCGAGGGTGAAGCCGCGCCACACGAGGTTCGACTTGCCCGCGTCGTTGAACGAGAACGCGACCGTGTACGCCACGGGCACCAGCAGGTAGAGGAAGGCCAGCCCGGCGATGACGGGGACGAGGGCCTCGCCCAGCCGCCACCGCTGCCCCCTGCGCGGTCCCTGGCGGGCCGGGCGCGGTCGCGGGGGGGCGGCGCGCACGGGCTCGACGGCGGTGCTCACAGCAGCTCCTCCGTCCCCGAACGGCGCACGTAGGCGCCCACCAGCACGAGGATCGCCACCATGAGCACCACGGACAGCGCGGCGGCCGTCGGGTAGTCGAGCACCTTGAAGAACCGGGCGTCGATGACCTGGCCGATCATCGAGGTGTTGGTGTTGTTGCCCAGGAGCGAGGAGTTCACGTAGTCCCCCGAGGCGGGGATGAACGTCAGCAGCGTGCCGCCGACCACCCCCGGCATGGACAGCGGCAGGGTGACGGTGCGGAACGTCGTGAACGGCGACGCGTACAGGTCGGCGCCGGCCTCGAGCATGCGCGGGTCGAGCCGCTCCAGGCTCGCGTAGATGGGCAGCACCATGAAGGGCAGGAAGTTGTACGTCAGGCCGCACACGACCGCGAAGGGCGTCGCCGTGAGGCGCCCGCCGGGCGGGAGCAGGTGCAGCCAGTGCAGCGCGGCGACGACGAATGAGTCGTCGGCCAGGATCTGCTTCCACGCGATCGTGCGCAGGATGAAGCTGGTGAAGAAGGGCGCCACGACGAGGACCAGCAGCAAGCCCTGCAGCAGGCGGCGGCCACGGGCGCGCACCGCGATGGCGTAGGCCATCGGGTACCCGATGGCCAGCGCGGCGAGGGTGGCCATGAGGGCGAAGCCGAAGGACCGCACGAGCTGGGGCCAGAACTTGGCCAGGGCGTCGACGTAGTTCTGCCCGTGCAGCGCCGGCTGGTACTGGCCGACGTCCCCACCCGGGACCGGCACGTACAGCGAGGTCGCCAGGAGGACGGCCACGGGCGCCACGAAGAAGAGCGCCAGGTAGGCCAGCCCTGGGAGCAGCAGCGGCCGGTGCCCGCGCGTGCGCGTCGGACGGGACGCCGCCGGGGGCGGACCGCCGCCCTCCCCCAGCGCGACGGCCAGGCTCACGGCTCGAGGTCCAGGTCGGCGACGCCCTCGGCAGCGTCGTCGCGCCCGTCGAGGCCGAAGGTGAAGTCGACCGCCCACGCCAGGCGCACCTGGTCGCCGGGCGCGGCGCCGGCCCGGCCGGACAGGTTCTGAGCGAACACGCCGAACGTGCCCAGGCCCGGGACGCGAACCTCGTACTGCGTGCTGACCCCGGTGAACGACACGTCGACGACGGTTCCTGGCCCCACGGCGTTCTCCGTCGCCGCGGGCTCCTCGCCCTCGGCGAGCAGGCGCATCTTCTCGGGCCGGGCGCCGACCAGCACGGCTCCCTCGGCCCGGACCGCCCGCGCCGCGGGCACCCTGACCCGCACGCCGCCGACGTCGACCCCCAGCAAGTCCCCGTCGAGCCGCTCGACGACCGTGCCCGGCACCAGGTTGGACCGCCCCAGGAAGTTCGCGACGAAGGCTGTGCGCGGGTGCTCGTACAGCTCGGCGGGCGCGCCCATCTGCTCGATCTGGCCCTTGTTCATCACCGCGACCGTGTCGGCCATGGTCATGGCCTCCTCCTGGTCGTGCGTGACGTGCACGAACGTCAAGCCCACCTCCGTCTGGATGCGCTTGAGCTCGAGCTGCATCTGGCGGCGGAGCTTGAGGTCGAGGGCTCCCAGCGGCTCGTCGAGCAGCAGCAGGGCGGGACGGTTCACGAGCGCCCGCGCGAGCGCGACCCGCTGCTGCTGGCCGCCCGAGAGCAGCGCGGGGCGGCGGTCGGCGAGGTGGCCGAGCTCCACGAGGTCCAGGCCCTCCGCGACCCGGGCCGCCACGTCGGCCACGCGCCGCCTGCGCAGGCCGAACCCGACGTTCTCGGCGACGGTCAGGTGCGGGAACAGCGCGTAGCTCTGGAAGACCGTGTTGACGGGGCGCTGGTGCGCACGAGCGCCCGTCACGTCGCGCCCGCCGATCGAGATGGAGCCCACGGTGGGCTGCTCGAGCCCGGCGACCATGCGCAGGGTGGTGGTCTTGCCACAGCCGGAGGGCCCCAGCAAGGCGAAGAACGAGCCGGACGGCACGGTGAGCGTCAGGTCGTCGACGGCGACGAAGGCGCCGAAGCGCTTGGTCACGCCGACGACCTCGAGGGCCGCGCCGGCCGGTGCGGGCGTGGTGGTGTGCCGCGCGGGCACCGTCGTGGTCATCGTGAGGACCTCAGGCGCCGATGACGTCGAGGAACTGGCCGTTGTAGCGCTCCTCCTCGTCGGGCGTGAGGCTGCGGAAGACCTTCACCTGGTCGAGCGTGTCCTCGTCCGGGAAGATCAGCTGGTCGTCCGCGAGCTCGGGATCGATCTCCGCCATCGCCTCCCGCGCGCCCTGCACCGGCGTGATGTAGTTCACCCAGGCGGCCACCTGCGCGGCGACCTCGGGGTCGTAGTAGTAATCGATCAGCGACTCCGCGCCGTCCTTGTTCGGGGAGCCCACGGGCACCAGCAGGTTGTCGCTCCACAGCGTGCCGCCGGCCTCGGGGATGCGGAACTCGAACCTGTCGTCGTTCTCGTAGTTCAGCGCGGTGATGTCTCCCGACCAGCCGATCACCGCGACCGCGTCGCCCGAGACCAGGTCCTGGGTGTAGGAGTTCCCCCGGACCTGGCGGATGTGGCCGGAGGAGATCTTGTCCTCCAGCAGCGCCACCGCCGCGCCGAACTCGTCGTCCCCCCACGCGCCGCTCGGGTCGACGCCCTGGTCGAGCATGATCAGCCCGATCGTGTCGCGCATCTCCGAGAGGACCTCGACCCGCCCGGCGAGCTCAGGCGCCCACAGGTCCGAGACGGCGCCCAGGCCGTTGGGGAGCTTGGTGGTGTCCCAGGCGAGGCCGCCGAAGCCCGACTGCCAGGTCAGCGAGTGGGTGCGGCCGGGGTCGAAGTCCACGTCGGCGAGGTTCGGCAGGATGTTCTCCGCGTTGGGGATCCTGGACCGGTCGAGCTCTTGGGCGTAGCCGAGCCGGATGAGCCGAGCGGCCATCCAGTCCGTGAGGGTGACGAGGTCGTGGCCGATGTCCTGGCCGTTCGCGAGCTGGCCCTGGACCTTGCCGTAGAACGAGTCGTTGTCCTCGATGTCCTCGGCGTAGCGGACCGTGATGCCCGAGGCCTCCTGGAACGCCTCGAGCGTGGGGTACGACGTGCCGCTGTCGTCCTGGTCGAGGTACAGGGTCCAGTTCGCCCAGCGCACCAGGTTCTCGGAGCCGGACCCGTTGGCCGCCCCCGCCCCACCGCCGGGCGTCGGACCGGTGCCGCACGCGGCCAGGGCGGCTGCCCCGGCGGCGCCGAGCGCGCCCGCCAGGAAGGAGCGTCGCGAGAGGCCGGCGCCGCGGGGGGCGCGCGCCGCGGCGACGAGCGCGCGCACGCGGGGGTCGGTGATCGGGGGACGGCGGGCGGCTGTCATCAGACTCCTCTCGGTCCGGCGGGTCCGGGGACGCGCCGGTGGGGCGGTGGCAGGAACGCAGGCAGATCGTCGCAACGCGGCACGTCACAGACAAGGCTTTCGTCACATTCGTCCCGACCTCGCGCGGCAATGTCGCACGTCAGGACAGGTCTGCGCGCCACCCCCCGCGATATGGACAGGCTGCCCCGCCTCGGACGGCGCGGCGGGCGCCCCGGCGGCGTCACGCCTCGAACGCCGACATGACGTGCTTCACGCGCGTGTAGTCCTCGAAGCCGTAGACGGACAGGTCCTTGCCGTAGCCGGAGTGCTTGAAGCCGCCGTGCGGCATCTCGGCGACGAAGGGGATGTGCGTGTTGATCCACACGACGCCGAAGTCCAGCGCCCGCGACATCCGCATCGCCGTGCCGTGGTCACGGGTCCAGACCGAGCTCGCCAGCCCGTATCGGACGCCGTTGGCGAGCGCCACCGCCCCGGCCTCGTCGTCGAAGGACTGCACGGTGATGACCGGCCCGAAGACCTCTTCCTGCACCGCCTCGTCGTCCTGCCGGAGCCCGTCGACGACCGTCGCCTCCAGGAAGTAGCCGACGTCGCCCTGCCGGCGCCCGCCCGCGAGCACCCGCGCGTGCGCGGGCAGGCGGTCCAGGAACCCGAGCACCCTGTCGAGCTGTTGGGCGTTGTTCAGGGGCCCGTACGCGACGTCGGGGTCGTCCGGTGGCCCGGTGCGCTGCGCGCGCGCCTGCTCGGCGAGCGCCGACGCGAACTCCTCGCGCACCGAGGCGTGCACCAGCACCCGGGTGGCCGCCGTGCAGTCCTGGCCGGCGTTGTAGTACCCCGCGCCGGCGATCCCGGCCGCCGCGGCCTCGAGGTCGGCGTCGGCGAACACCACCGCGGGAGCCTTGCCCCCGAGCTCGAGGTGCACCCGCTTGAGGTCCGCCGAGGCCTCGCGGGCCACCTGCGACCCGGCGCGGACCGAGCCGGTGATGGCCACCAGGTCGGGCCGGGGGTGCGCCACGAGCGCTCGGCCGGTGTCGCGATCGCCGCAGACCACGTTGAGCACGCCCGGCGGCAGCACCTCGGCCGCGAGCTCGGCGAGCAGCACGGTCGATGCCGGCGTCGTGTCCGAGGGCTTGAGCACCACCGTGTTCCCGGCGGCCAGCGCGGGGGCGATCTTCCAGATCGCCATCATCAGCGGGTAGTTCCACGGGGTCACCTGGCCCACCACGCCGATCGGCTCGCGGCGCACCCAGGAGGTGTGCCCCTCCAGGTACTCCCCCGCGCTGATGCCGTCGAGGAGCCGCGCGGCTCCGGCGAAGAAGCGCAGCTGGTCCACGCAGGGCGGCACCTCGTCAGTGGCGGTCAGCCGCAGCGGCTTGCCGGTGTTGCGCGACTCCACCGCGACGAGCTCGTCCGCGTGCGCCTCGACCGCGTCGGCCAGGCGGAGCAGGGCCAGCTGGCGCTCGGCAGGGGTGGTCCGACCCCAGGTGGCGAACGCCTCGCTCGCGGCGGCGCACGCCTCGTCGACGTCACGGGCGCCGCTGAGCGGGGCGTACGCGTACACCTGCCCGGTCGCGGGGTCGATGAGGGGGGACGTGCGGCCGTCGGCGGCGGCGCGGCGCTCGCCGCCCACCACGTTGAGCAGTTGCGTCGGCGCGGCGGTCGGGGGTGCGGCCTGGGCGGCGGACGTCGGGGACGCGTTCACGGTCTCTCCTTCGCTCAGGCTGCCTGCGGGACGAGGCGGCCGGCGTCCGTGGTGAACGGGCGCCTGCCGACCGTGCGCGGCACGTTATCCCGATTCCTTGCCATCTGGGGAGGGTTACTGACGAACTCATTGTCAAGATCATGTTTCGGCAGCGAGATCCGATGTCACAGCGAGATTCGACGACGGAATCACTTGCGCAGGGCGGCGAGGCACGCGACCATCCCCCCGTGAGCACACGGACCAACCACGTCGCCCGTCCCGCACTCGACGACCTCTCCAAAGCCATCATCGAGCAGCTGCAAGAGGACGGCCGCAGGCCATACGCGACCATCGGCAAGGCGGTCGGACTGTCGGAGGCGGCCGTTCGGCAGCGCGTGCAGCGGCTGACCGAGACCGGCGTCATGCAGATCGTCGCCGTGACCGACCCGCTCCAAGTCGGGTTCTCCCGGCAGGCGATGATCGGCGTCAAGACCGACGGCGACCTCGAGCACCTCGCCGACACCCTGGCCGCGCTGCCCGAGGTTGATTACGTGGTCATCACCGCCGGCGGGTTCGACGTGCTCGCCGAGGTCGTCTGCGAGGACGACGACCACCTGCTCGAGGTGCTCAACAGCAAGATCCGCACGATCCCGGGCGTGCGCGCCACCGAGACCTTCGTCTACCTGCGGCTGCGCAAGCAGCTCTACAACTGGGGGACCCGATGAACGCATCGAGGACGCCGCGCGGCACGCCGCGCGCCGACGCCGCCCGCTCGCACCTGTGGGGGCACTTCACGCGGCAGAGCGCGTGGGACGACGGGGTGCCGACCATCGTGCGCGGGGAGGGCCACCACATCTGGGATGACACCGGCCGGAAGTACATCGACGGGCTGTCGGGCCTCTTCGTGGTGCAGGTCGGGCATGGGCGCGCCGAGCTCGCCGAGCGCGCCCGCCAGCAGGCCGCCGAGCTCGCGTTCTTCCCGCTGTGGTCCTACGCGCACCCGCAGGCGATCGACCTGGCCGAGCGGCTGGCCGGGCACGCCCCGGGCGACCTCAACCGGGTGTTCTTCACCACCAGCGGCTCCGAGGCCGTCGAGACGGCGTGGAAGCTCGCCAAGCAGTACTGGAAGCTCATGGGCCGGCCTGGCAAGCACAAGGTGATCTCCCGGTCCATCGCCTACCACGGCACGACCCACGGAGCGCTCTCCATCACGGGGCTGCCCTCTCTCAAGGAGGCGTTCGAGCCGCTCGTGCCGGGCGCGCACAAGGTCCCCAACACGAACCAGTACCGAGCCCCGGAGTCGCTGCGCGACGACCCGAAAGCCTTCGGACGGTGGGCCGCCGACCGGATCGCGGAGGCCATCGAGTTCGAGGGCCCGGAGAGCGTCGCCGCGGTGTTCCTGGAGCCCGTGCAGAACGCCGGCGGCTGCTTCCCACCGCCGCCCGGCTACTTCGAGCGGGTGCGGGAGATCTGCGACCAGTACGACGTGCTGCTGGTCTCAGACGAGGTGATCTGCGCCTTCGGCCGGATCGGCGACATCTTCGCCTGCAACACCCTGGGCTACGTGCCGGACATGATCACCTGCGCCAAGGGCATGACCTCCGGCTACTCCCCCATCGGAGCCCTGATCGCCTCCGACCGGCTGTTCGAGCCGTTCGCCACCGGCGCCACGTCGTTCGCGCACGGGTACACGTTCGGCGGGCACCCCGTCTCGGCCGCGGTGGCGATGGCCAACCTCGACATCTTCGAGCGGGAGAAGACCACCGACCACGTGCACGCCAACGCGCCCACGTTCCGCGCCACGCTCGAGCGGCTGCTCGACCTGCCGATCGTCGGCGACGTGCGCGGTGAGGGCTTCTTCTACGGGATCGAGCTGGTCAAGGACAAGACCACGCGGGAGACCTTCGACGACGCGGAGAGCGAGCGGCTGCTGCGAGGGTTCCTGTCGGGGGCCCTGTTCGACGCCGGGCTGTACTGCCGCGCCGACGACCGCGGCGACCCGGTCATCCAGCTCGCGCCCCCGTTGACGTGCGGCCCTGCCGAGTTCGACGAGATCGAGCAGATCCTGCGCGGTGTGCTGTCGGAGGCGTGGTCCCGCCTGTGACGGACGTGCGGTCGCTGTCCCTGTGGTGGGACCAGCTCGCCGTCGCCGACCTCGGCGTGGCGGGACCGCACCCGTCGCGGGAGCCGCTCGACGGTGACACGCAGGCCGACGTGGTGATCGTCGGCGCTGGCCTCACCGGTCTGTGGGCGGCGTACTACCTGCTGGAGGCCGACCCCGGGCTCGAGGTGGTCGTCGTCGAGCGCGAGGTCGCCGGGTACGGCGCCAGCGGGCGCAACGGCGGCTGGTGCTCCGCGCTGTTCCCCGTCTCCGCCCCGGCCCTGGCCCGGCGGCACGGTCGGGACGCGGCGCTCGCCATGCGCGCGGCCATGCGGGACACCGTCGTCGAGGTCGGTGGCGTCGCCGCCGCCGAGGACATCGACTGCGACTTCGCCTACGGCGGGACCGTCACCCTCGCCCGCAACGAGCCGCAGCTCGTCCGGGTGCGGCACGAGGCCGCCCAGGCTGCGCAGTGGGGCGACGAGGAGCACCTGCTCGACCCCGACGGCGTGCGGGAGCATGTCCGCGCCGCCCGGGTGCTCGGCGGCTCGTGGACGCCCGACTGCGCGCGGGTGCAGCCCGCACGGCTGGTGCGAGGCCTCGCGCAGGTCGTGGAGCAGCGCGGCGCGCGCATCCACGAGGGCACGCGGGCGCTGCGAATCTCACCCCGCGCCGTCGTCACCGACCACGGCGTCGTGCGGGCCCGCTGGGTGCTCCGCGCCACCGAGGCGTGGACGACCGAGCTGCCCGGCGCCCATCGCGCCGTCGCGCCCGTCTACTCGCTCATGGTGGCCACCGCCCCGCTGCCCGCCCAGGTGTGGGACGAGATCGGCCTGGAGCGCTTCGAGACCTTCACCGACGCCCGCCGCCTCATCGTCTACGGCCAGCGCACCAGCGACGACCGCCTCGCGTTCGGCGGGCGGGGCGCCCCGTACCACCTCGGCTCGACCGTGCGCCCCGAGCACGACCGCTCCCCCGCCGTGATCGGCCACCTGCAGCGGGCTCTCGTCGACCTGTTCCCGGTGCTGGACGGCGCCCGGTTCACTCATGCGTGGGGCGGCCCGCTCGCCGTCCCCCGGGACTGGACCCCGTCGGTCGGCCTGGACCCCGACACCGGCGTCGGCTGGGCGGGCGGCTACGTCGGCGACGGTGTGGCGACCGCCAACCTCGCGGGCCGCACCTTCGCGGACCTGGTCACCGGGGCGGACAGCGAGCTCGTGCGCCTGCCCTGGGTGGGGCACCGGTCGCCGGCATGGGAGCCCGAGCCTGTGCGCTGGGCGGGGATCACCGCCGGCCGGCGCGCAGCGGAGCTCGCCGACCGGGTCGAGCAGCGCACCGGGCGGACCAGCCGCGCGGCGGCGCTGCTGGAGCGGCTCACCGGCGGCTAGGGCTGGCCCTGGGCGGGACGGCCCCGCAGCCGCCGGACGGCCTCAACTGGCCGCCGGACGGCCTCAACTGACGGAGACGACCGGCGAGCCCGAGCCGTCGACGGGGTCCATCGACTCGGCGAGGCGCATGGCCTCCTCGATCAACGTCTCGACGATCATCGACTCGGGGACGGTCTTGATGACCTCGCCCTTGACGAAGATCTGCCCCTTGCCGTTGCCCGACGCGACGCCGAGATCGGCCTCGCGAGCCTCGCCCGGGCCGTTGACGACGCAGCCCATGACGGCCACCCGCAGCGGGACCTCGAGGCCCTCCAGCCCGGCGGTGACCCGCTCGGCCAGGGTGTAGACGTCCACCTGCGCGCGACCGCACGAGGGGCACGAGACGATCTCGAGCTTCCGCGGCCGCAGGTTGAGCGACTGCAGGATCTGGATGCCGACCTTGACCTCCTCGACCGGAGGGGCCGACAGGGACACCCGGATCGTGTCGCCGATGCCCTTGCTCAGCAGCGCGCCGAACGCCGTCGCCGACTTGATCGTGCCCTGGAACGCCGGGCCCGCCTCGGTGACGCCGAGGTGCAGGGGCCAGTCGCCGCGCTCGGACAGCAGCTCGTAGGCCCGCACCATGACCACGGGGTCGTTGTGCTTGACCGAGATCTTGAAGTCGCGGAAGCCGTGCTCCTCGAACAGCGACGCCTCCCACACGGCGGACTCGACGAGCGCCTCGGGGGTGGCCTTGCCGTACTTGGCGAGCAGGCGCGGGTCGAGCGACCCGGCGTTGACGCCGATCCGGATGGACACGCCCGCGTCCGTGGCGGCGCGGGCGATCTCCTTGACCTGGTCGTCGAACTTGCGGATGTTGCCCGGGTTGACCCGGACGGCCGCACAGCCGGCGTCGATGGCCGCGAAGACGTACTTCGGCTGGAAGTGGATGTCCGCGATCACGGGGATCTGCGACTTGCGGGCGATCGCGGGGAGCGCCTCGGCGTCGTCCTGGCTGGGCACCGCGACCCGCACGATGTCGCAGCCGGCAGCCGTGAGGGCGGCGATCTGCTGCAGCGTGGCGTTGATGTCGGTGGTCGGCGTGGTGCACATGGACTGCACGCTGACCGGCGCGTCGCCGCCGACCTCGATCTTGCCGACCTTGATCTTGCGGGTCGGGCGGCGGGGGGCCAGCACCGGGGCCGGAGCCTCCGGCATGCCAAGACTGATCGGGATGCTCACGCGGACATTATTCCTCTCTTCGCGGCCCCCGACGGCACAGACCTCGTCACACGCGCCTGACCTGCACAGCGGAGCAGCGGTCGACGCCCGCCCGTCAGCCGAGCGTGACGGGGTTGACCACGTCGGCGTAGATCAGCAGGGCGCCCATCCCCGCGAGGAGCACGAAGACCCCGTACGCGAGCGGCACCAGCCGGGCCGTGTCGAACGGTCCCGGGTGGGCGCGCCGCCGCAGCCGGGCGATCTGGCGCCGCGCACCCTCCCACAGCGCCCCGACCACGTGCCCGCCGTCGAGCGGCAGCAGCGGGATCAAGTTGAACGCGAAGAGGGCGATGTTGAGCGAGGCGAGCAGCGTCAGCATGCTCGCCACCCGCTCCACGGTCCCGAAGCCCTCGGCGTCCGCCGAGGCGATCTCGCCGGCGAAGCGTCCCACCCCGACCACGGAGATGATCGTGGACTCGTCGCGCTCCGCGGACCCGAAGGCCGACTGCGCCACGTCGGCCACCCGGGCAGGCAGGGTCACCACGACCCCCAGCGTCTGCGCCACCGCGTTCCCGACCACGCCGGGCACGGTGCTGACGGGCTGGGTCTGGAGCTCGGTGGACGGGCTGATGCCCAGGAAGCCCACCTCGTGCGTGACCGGAGAGCCGTCCGGCTCCGTCACCGCCACGCCGTCCTCGTAGACCGGGCGCTCGGCGACGACCGGCGTCACCGTGGTGGCGACCTCGTCCCCGTCCCGCTCGACGACGATCGGCACCGTGCGGTCGCCGGTCTGCTGGATCAAGGCCGAGAGTTGGTCCCAGCCGGTGACCTCGACGCCGTCGTACGCGATCACCGTGTCGCCGGGCTGGAGCCCCGCGGCGGCGCCGGGGGCCGGCTCGTCACCGGTCCCGCACTCGCGCGACGCGTCGGCTCCCGCCGGGATCACGCACTGGCTGACGGCCGAGAGCGTGGTGCTCGAGGCCGCGACGCCGAACCCGCTGATCACCACGGTGAGCAGCACGATCGCGATGAGCAGGTTCATGAACGGGCCGCCGAGCATGACGACGACCTTCTTGGGCGTCGACAGGCGGTAGAACGCCCGATGGTCCTCGCCGGGCAGGATCTCCTGGGCGCTCGCCTCGCGGGCCTGGGCCGCGATCTTGCCGAACGTGGTCCTCGCGGGCGGGTCTCCGACGGCCTCGGCGGTGGGGTACATGCCCACCAGGCGCACGTAGCCGCCCAGCGGGATCGCCTTCAGGCCGTACTCCGTCTCGCCCTTGGTCCGCGACCAGAGCGTGGGGCCGAACCCGACCATGTACTGGCTGACCCGCACGCCGAAGCGCTTCGCGGGGACCATGTGCCCGATCTCGTGCAGGCCGATCGACACCAGGACGCCCAGCACCAGGACGACCACGCCCAGCAGATACGCCATGACACTCCGTTCTCGGGGACCGGGGGCAGACGCTACCCGCAGCCTGTCAGTCGATCATCACCCGCAGGGCTGAGAACGCGCTGGGAGTGGAGGTCAGCGACGCGCGAACAGCTCGTGCGCGCGGGCGCGCGCCCACTCCTCGGCGCCGAGCACGTCCTCCAGGGACAGCGGCCCGCTCGCGCCGGAGTGCTCGTCGAGCACCCGGGCCACAGTGTCCACGATCTCCACGAACCCGAGCCTGCCGGCCAGGAACTCCGCGACGCACTCCTCGTTGGCGGCGTTGAGCACCGCCGGATGGGTCGGGGAGGCGGCGACGGCCTCGCGCGCCAGCCGGACCGCCCCGAAGGCCTCCTCGTCGAGCGGCTCGAATGTCCACGCCGTCGCCTGCGACCAGTCGCAGGGGGGCGCCACGTCGGGGACGCGGTGCGGCCACGACAGGCCCAGCGCGATCGGCAGCCGCATGTCGGGCGGCGACGCCTGCGCGATGGTCGAGCCGTCCGCGAACTCCACCATCGAGTGCACCACCGACTGCGGGTGCACCACGACGGTGATGTCGGCCACCGGCACGCCGAACAACAGATGCGCCTCGATGAGCTCGAGGCCCTTGTTCATCAGCGTCGCCGAGTTGACCGTGACCACCGGGCCCATCGACCACGTCGGGTGGGCGAGGGCCTGATCGGGGGTGACGTCCTTCAGCTCGTCGCGGCCGCGGCCGCGGAACGGCCCGCCCGAGGCGGTCAGGATCAGCCGGCGCACCTCGGAGCGAGACCCCGACCGCAGAGCCTGCGCGATGGCGGAGTGCTCGGAGTCGACGGGGATGACCTGCCCGGGACGCTGCTGCGCCGCGGCGACGAGCGCGCCGCCCACCACGAGCGACTCCTTGTTCGCCAGCGCGAGCGTGCTGCCGGACTCGAGCGCGGCGAGGGTGGGGCCCAGTCCGACCGAGCCGGTGATGCCGTTGAGCACCACATCGGCGCCGCGGGCCGCGAGCCGGGTCGCGGCGTCCGGCCCGGCGAGCACCTCGACGCCCATCTGGCGCAGCCCCGCGTCAGCGCCCGCACGGGTCAGCTCGGCGAACAGCGGGCCGGCCGCGTCGGGGTCCGCCACGGCCACGGCCTGCGCCCCGAGCGCGATCGCCTGGCGGGCCAGGGCGGCGAGGTCCGAGCCGCCGGCGCTCAGCCCGGTGACACGGAACTTGTCCGGGGTGCGGGCGATGACGTCGACGGCCTGGGTCCCGATGGAGCCGGTCGATCCGAGCAGGAGGACGGTGCGCTCACTCATGCGACCCATCATCCCGTGCCGGCGGGCGCCCCTGGGCCACCCGCCAGTGCGTCGCGTCGGCCGCGGCGGTCACTCTGCCCCGAGGAGGACCTCCACCGCGCGCGCGAAGAACGCGTCCACGGGCGCCTCGGCGTACGCGCGACGGCCCTTGCGCCGCCCGAAGGTCGCCGAGCGGATGTCCTGCGCCGTCAAGGGCACGCCCTTGTCGAAGTAGGCCACCAGGCGCTCGCACAGGTCGTCCACGTCGTCGGCGTCGTAGCCCTGCTGCCGTCCGGGCGGCGGCGCGAAACGCTCGCCGTCCGGCCGGGTCAACCGCCCGTACAGGGTGCGCGCCTGGTCGGCGAGCAGCTCCATCCACGCCTGCTGGCCGCGCTCGGCCAGGAACTCGGCCCGCGACCGCGCGACGAACGCGGCCTCGAGCCGGTCGAGGGCGGCGTCCACGGCCGACGTCACGTAGCCGCCGCGCACCATGTCGAACGCGACCGCGCGGATGTCCTTGCCGGTCAGCGCGCCGGGCTGCCCGGCCTCGTACACCGTGCGCGCATGGTCGAAGAACTCGTCGACCTCGTCCGGGTCGTAACCGCTGCGTAGCCGCGAGACCGTGCGGAACATGCCCTCACTCACCCTGTTCCTCCGCTGCGAGCTGGCCGCAGGCGCCGTCGATGTCACTCCCCCGGGTGTCACGGACCGTCGTGGGGATGCCGTGCGCGCGCAAGCGTGCCACGAACTCGCGCTCGACGGCGGGATCACTCGCGGTCCAGATCGAGCCTGGCGTCGGGTTGAGCGGGATCGGGTTGCAGTGCACCCAGCCGCGCCCGCGGGCGTTGAGCTTGGTCCCGAGCATGTCAGCGCGCCACGCGTGGTCGTTCATGTCCTTGATCAGGGCGTACTCGATCGACACGCGCCGACCGGTGACCTCGAAGTAGTGGTACGCCGCGTCGAGCGTCTGGTCGACGCTGTACCGGGTGTTGATCGGGATGAGGGAGTCGCGCAACTCGTCGTCCGGCGCGTGCAACGACACCGCGAGCGTCACTGGGATGCCCTCGTTCGTCAGCCTGGTGATCGCCGGGACGAGCCCCACAGTCGAGACGGTGATGTTGCGCGCCGACATCCCCAGCCCGTCGGGCGTGGGCGCCACGAGGGTGCGCACCGTCTCCATGACGGCCTTGTAGTTGGCCAGCGGCTCGCCCATGCCCATGAACACCAGGTTCGACAGGCGCGTGGGACCGCCCGGGATCTCGCCGTCGGCCAGCGAGCGGGCCGCCCGGCGCACCTGCTCGACGATCTCGGCGGTGGACAGGTTCCTCGTCAAGCCCATCTGGCCGGTGGCGCAGAACGGGCACGCCATGCCGCAGCCCGCCTGGCTCGAGACGCACAGCGTCGAGCGGTTCGGGTAGCGCATGAGCACCGACTCGACCTTGGCGCCGTCGAACATGTGCCACAGCGTCTTGACGGTGGTGCCGCCGTCCGCCTTCATGGTGCGCACCGCAGTCAGCAGCTCCGGGAAGAGCTTCTCGACGAGCCGGTCACGCGTCGCCTTCGGCAGGTCGGTCATCGCCTCCGGGTCGGAGGTCAGGTGCGTGAAGTAGTGCGTCGCGAGCTGCTTGGCGCGGAAC
Organism: Cellulomonas chengniuliangii; assembly: GCF_024508335.1. Taxonomy (NCBI): domain Bacteria; kingdom Bacillati; phylum Actinomycetota; class Actinomycetes; order Micrococcales; family Cellulomonadaceae; genus Cellulomonas; species Cellulomonas chengniuliangii. The sequence continues at coordinate 2,229,753 of NZ_CP101988.1, forward strand.
GGCTTCTCGCCGAGCTCCGTGACGGCGGCGACCCGCTGCTCGGGCGTCAGGTCGACGAAGTGGCGCGGCGGCTTGCCGCGGGGGCCCCGCGTGGTCGGCGGGGTCAGGTTGAGTGCGATGGGGGTCTTCTGCAGTTCGACGGGTGTCCCGCTCATGGGCACCCCCTCTCTAGCGATCGATGGTCGTCGGGTGCGAGAGCTCGCTCACACGACGGGTTGGAGCACGTTCAGGATGAGGTACACGACCGGGGCCGCCAGCAGCATCGAGTCCACGCGGTCGAGGAGCCCACCGTGGCCGGGCAGCAGCGAGCCCATGTCCTTGAGCTCCAGGTCGCGCTTGATCAGCGACTCGGACAGGTCGCCCAGCGTGGCTGTGACCACGGTCGCGACGCCCAGGAACACGCCCACCACCGGGTCGCCGTCGAACATCAGCCGCAGGCCGACCACACCCACCACGCACGCGAGGACCACCGAGCCGAGGAGGCCCTCCCAGGTCTTCTTCGGGCTGACCGACGGCGCCAGGGGGTGCCGGCCGATCAGCACGCCGACCGCGTAGCCGCCGGTGTCGCTCGCGACGCACAGCAGGATGAACAGCAGCACCCGGTAGGCCCCGTCGGGCATCGCGAGCAGCAGCATCACGAAACCGCCGAGGAACGGCAGGTACGCGGCGGCGAAGATGCCCGCCGTCGCGTCGCGCAGCGCGGGCGCGCCGTTGCCGTCGAGCACCCGCCAGATCACCACGCCGCCCGCGGTCAGCATGAACGCGACGAACAGCGCCTCAGGCCCGGCGATGTACGCCGAGACCATGATGCCGACGTCGCCCACGAGCAGCGGCAGCAGGGGCAGGTGGATCCCGCGCCGGGCGAAGGCCTGCGCGAGCTCCCACAGCCCAGCGCCGATGGCCAGCACCGCGAGGAGGAGGAAGCCCTCCTTGCGCACGAACAGCGAGGCGCCGACGACCGCCAGCATGAGCAGCCCGACGACGGTCGCGACAGGCAGGTCGCGGCCGGCGCGCGGGGTGCGCGCCGCGGGGGGCGTGGCTGGCGGCGCCATGGTGGCGGTGCGGGCGTCGTTCTGGGACATCAGACCTCGAGCAGCTCGGACTCCTTGGCGGCGAGCACGGTGTCGATGACCTCGACGTGCCGCTTGGTCAGCGACTCCAGCTCCTTCTCCGCACGAGCGACCTCGTCCTCGCCCGCCTCGCCGTCCTTGACGATGCGGTCGAGCTCCTCCTTGGCGCGCCGGCGGATGTTGCGCACCGAGACGCGGGCCTCCTCAGCCTTGTTCTTGGCGAGCTTGACGAAGTCCTTGCGGCGCTCCTCGGTGAGCGCGGGCAGCACGACGCGGATCACGTTGCCGTCGTTCGTGGGGTTGACCCCCAGGTCGGAGTCGCGCAGCGCCTTCTCGACGGCGGCGGTCGACGACTTGTCGAACGGGGCGATGAGGATCGTGCGGGCCTCGGTCACGTTGAACGACGCGAGCTGCTGGAGCGCGGTCGGCGTGCCGTAGTAGTCCACGAAGATCTTCGAGAACATCGCCGCGTTGGCGCGTCCCGTGCGGATCGTCGCGAAGTCCTCCTTGGCGACCTCGATCGCCTTGTCCATCTTCTCTTCGGCCTCGAGGAGGGTCTCGTCGATCACCGGTGCTCCTTCGTCTACGTCGTGGGCTGTGCGGGCGCGGGCTGGGTCAGCTCGCGGTGACCAGCGTGCCGATCTTCTCACCTTGGAGAGCGCGGGTGACGTTGCCGGCGTCGGTCATGCCGAACACGCGCATCTTCACGTCGTTGTCCCGGCACAGGCTGATCGCCGTCGCGTCCATCACCGCGAGGTCGTTGACGAGCGCGTCGGTGTACGTCAGGTGGTCGAGCTTGACGGCCGTCGGGTCGGTGCGCGGGTCGGCCGAGTACACGCCGTCCACGCCGTTCTTGCCCATCAGCACCTCCTGGCAGTGCGTCTCTAGGGCGCGCTGCACGGAGACGGTGTCGGTGGAGAAGTACGGCATGCCGGCGCCCGCGCCGAAGATCACGACGCGGCCCTTCTCGAGGTGCCGGATCGCGCGGAGCGGGATGTACGGCTCGGCGACCTGGCCCATCGTGATGGCGGTCTGCACCCGGGTGCTCACACCGGCCTGCTCCAGGAAGTCCTGCAGGGCCAGGCAGTTCATCACGGTGCCGAGCATGCCCATGTAGTCGGCGCGGGCGCGGTCGATGCCGCGCTGCGACAGCTCGGCGCCACGGAAGAAGTTGCCCCCGCCCACCACGATCGCGACCTGGACGCCGCTGCGGACCGCCACGGCGATCTCCGCGGCGACGCGCTGCACCACGTCGGGCGCCAGGCCGATGCCGCCGCCCCCGAACGTCTCCCCCGAGAGCTTGAGCAGCACCCGGCGAGCCGGCTGAGCCGCCTCGTCGCCGCCTGCGGTCGCGTCGTGCGCCACGGTTCCTCCAACTTGCCGGTGATGATGGTCCAGATGTGCGGGTGGCCCCGACCCCAGCGGGCCGGGGCCACCTGCCTCATGCGTGCGTGGCTCAGGCTCCCACGCGGAAGCGCACGAACTCCGTCACGGAACCGCCAGCCTCGGTCAGCACCTGGCCGACCGTCTTCTTCGAGTCCTTGGCGAACGGCTGCTCGAGCAGGACGTTCTCCTTGAAGTACCCGTTGACGCGGCCCTCGATGATCTTCGGCAGGGCAGCCTCGGGCTTGCCCTCGTTGCGCGCGGTCTCCTCGGCGATGTGGCGCTCCGAGGCGACCGTCTCGGCCGGGACGTCCTCACGGGTGAGGTACGTGGGCGAGAACGCCGCGATGTGCGTCGCGATGTCGCGGGCCACCGAGGCGGCGGCGGCGTCGGTGGCGACCAGGACGCCGACCTGCGGGGGCAGGTCCTTGTTGACCTTGTGCAGGTAGAGCTCGACGTGCTCGCCGGCCACGCGGGCCAGACGGCGCACGACGATCTTCTCGCCGAGCGTCGCGGCGGTCTCGTCGACCACCGTCTGCAGCGGGGAGCCGTCGACGTCGACCGCGAGCAGGGCGTCGGCGTCGCGTGCCCCGGAGGACACTGCGACGTCGATGACCTTGTCGGCCAGCGTGAGGAAGGTGACGTTCTTCGCGACGAAGTCCGTCTCCGAGTTGATCTCGACGATGACGCCCGAGGCGCCCTCGCCGTCCGGCGTCGGGCCGACGTGGGCCGTGACGAGGCCGTCGGATGCCGACCGGCCCTCACGCTTGCCCACGCCCTTGAGGCCCTTGACGCGGATGATCTCGAGCGCCTTGTCGGGGTCGCCCGCGGCCTCCTCGAGCGCCTTCTTGACATCCATCATGCCCGCGCCGGTCTTCTCCCGGAGGGCCTTGATGTCCGCGAGGCTGTAGTTCGCCATCAGTGTGTGTCCGTCCTTCTCGTCAGTGGAAGCGAGGGATCCAGCGTCACGCGGACGCGGAGTCGCCCTCGGACTCGGCGGGAGCGGCCTCGACAGCGGCCTCGGTGGCCTCAGCGGCAGCCTCGACGGCCTCGGCAGCGACCTCGGTGGCGGCAGCGGCCTCGGCGCCGGCGAGGAGCTCGCGCTCCCACTCGGCGAGCGGCTCGGCGGCGGCAGCGGCGCCCTCGGCGCCGGAGCGGCCGGAGTGACGCTGCGTCAGGCCCTCAGCGGCAGCGTCGGCGATGACCCGGGTGAGCAGCGCGACGGCGCGGATGGCGTCGTCGTTGCCCGGGATCGGGTAGTCCACGACGTCGGGGTCGCAGTTGGTGTCGAGGATCGCGACGATCGGGATGTTGAGCTTGCGCGCCTCGTCGACCGCGAGGTGCTCCTTGTTCGTGTCGACGATCCACACGGCCGAGGGGACCTTCGTCATGTCGCGGATGCCGCCGAGCGTCTTGGCGAGCTTGTCGCGCTCGCGACGCATGATGAGGAGTTCCTTCTTGGTGAAGGCGCTGCCCGCGACGTCGTCGAAGTCGACGAGCTCGAGCTCCTTGAGGCGCTGCAGTCGCTTGTTCACGGTCTGGAAGTTGGTGAGCATGCCACCGAGCCAGCGCTGGTTGACATACGGCATGCCGACGCGGGCGGCCTGCTCGGCGACAGGCTCCTGCGCCTGCTTCTTCGTGCCGACGAAGAGGATCGTGCCGCCGTGGGCGACGGTCTCCTTGACGAAGTCGTACGCGGAGTCGATGTACGTCAGCGACTGCTGCAGGTCGACGATGTAGATGCCGTTGCGCTCGGTGAAGATGAAGCGCTTCATCTTGGGGTTCCAGCGGCGGGTCTGGTGTCCGAAGTGGACACCGCTCTCGAGCAGCTGGCGCATGGTCACGACGGCCATGGCACGTCCTTCCGGTGCGCACCTGCGGGTGCGCACGTCTGGGCGGGCCCCTGTGCGGGGCCCGCATCTCGGTTTGCCGACCCCGGCCTGATGGCCGGCGTCCCTGGCGCCACGTCGTCGCTGGCGCCGGGCTGCACGAGCCCGGACCGATGCCAGCGCCGACCCCCGTTCCGTGGCCGCCCTGCAGGCAGGGCGCTGGGGACGAGAGAGTGGCGCGCGATGTCGACCGGCGCGGACCGGTCGCGAGTGTCATCGTACCCGACCCGCGGATGCGCCCGGGCTCCACCCCCAAACCGGCAAGGGCATGCGCCCACTCACAGCCGCTGCCGCACCACACACGCGGCGCGCGCCATGGGCCGCACCGTGGCGTCATGCCGCGCCTCACCACGGGGACCACCTCGACGCTCATCGCCTCAAGCCTCGCGGGCGCCCTCGCATCCGGAGCCGTCACGACGGCCCCTTCGCCGGCATCGCCGCTCCCAGGCGACGACAGCGCCCACGTGCGCGTCGCGGATGCCCCTGACGGCTCTCCCCCGCCGGCGGCGGACAGTGGCTCCGCCTACCTGGCGCCCTCCGGCGCGGCCGAGGTGCTGCGGCCTTTCGAACGGCCCACGGCACGGTGGTCGCCCGGTCATCGAGGCGTCGACCTCGCCACACGCGTCGGCGGGGACGTGGTCGCGCCCGCCGATGGCGTCGTCGCCTTCGCCGGGATCGTCGTGGACCGGCACGTGGTCACCGTCACGCACGCCGACGGCAGGCGGTCCAGCCTCGAACCCGTCACCAGCAGCCTGGCCGCCGGCGCGCAGGTGCGGCGCGGCGAGGTCCTGGGCAGGGTCGAGGACGCCCCCGGGCACTGCGCCCCAGCGACGTGCCTGCACTGGGGGGTGCGGGAGGGCGAGGACTACATCGACCCCATGTCCCTGATCGCCGGCGCCGGTCCCGTGGTGCTGCTCCCCCGCCGCACGGGGGTCAGGAGCGCTCCGACTCCGTGAGCTTGGCCCGCAGCCGCAGCATCGCGGCCGTGTGCATCTGCGAGATGCGCGACTCGGTCACTCCGAGCACCCGGCCGATCTCCGCGAGGGTCATGCCCTCGTAGTAATAGAGCACCAGCACGATCTTCTCCCGCTCGCCCAGCTGCTCGATCGCCCGGGCCAGCAGGAACTTCGTCTCCTGCGCCTCGAAGCTGCCCGCCGGGTCCTGCGCGCGGTCGTCGCCCAGCGTGTCGATCAGGCTGAACTTGTCCGTGCGCTCGTAGCCCGCGCCGAGCAGTTCGTCGAGCGCGGCGACGTTGACGGTCGAGAGCTGGGTGAAGACCGAGCGCAGCTCGCCCACGCCCACCTCGAGCCGCTGCGCGACCTCGGACTCGGTGGGCGTGCGGTGCAGCTCGCTCTCGAGCTCCGCGTACGCGCGGTCGACCGCGCGCGCCTTGGTCCGAACGGAGCGTGGGATCCAGTCCATGGCCCGCAGCTCGTCGAGGATCGCTCCCCGGATGCGCGCGCTCGCGTAGGTCTCGAACTTCACCGCGCGGTCCAGCTCGTACTTCTCGATCGCGTCGATCAGGCCGAACATGCCGTACGAGACCAGGTCCGCCTGCTCCACCGTGCTGGGCAGCCGCATCCCGACCCGCGAGGCCACCGCGGTGACGAGCGGGCCGTAGTGCAGGATCAAGCGCTCCCGCACCAGGCGGTCGCCCCCGGCCTTGAACTCGATCCACGCCAGCTCGATCTCGTCGGCGTCGGTCGCGAGAGACCCGTAGGCGTCGCTGTCGTCGGCGGGGCGCACCACGTCCAGGCGACGCTGGTGCGGGAACGCGCCCGAAGCCTCGACCCCAGCGGCGTGCGGCTGCGGGACGACCCCCTCGGGCGCCGTCACGGCGGAGCGGGCACGGGTGGCGAGCAGCACGACGGACTCCGCCTGCGCAGTCATCTCGCTCCTCTTCTCGTCGGGGGTCATGCTCGGGGGTGGGCCTGCTCGAACGACGCGCGCAGCCGTTCAGCGGTGACGTGCGTGTACCTCTGGGTCGTCGCCAGGCTCGCGTGGCCCAGAACCTCCTGGACGCTGCGCAGGTCCGACCCTCCCTGGAGCAGGTGCGTCGCGGCGCTGTGCCGCAGGGCGTGCGGCGCGATGTCGTCGACGCCCGCGAGCGCCGCGACCTCGTGGGACGCCGCCCGCAGCTGGCGCTGGTCGACCCTGCCCCCACGGCGGCCCAGGAACAGCGCGGGGCCGGACGCGTCGACCGCGAGCAACGGCCGCCCGCGGGCCAGCCAGGCGCCGAGCGCCTCCGCGGCCGGGACGCCGAACGGCACTACGCGCTCCTTGTCGCCCTTGCCCAGCACGCGGAGCGTGCGCTCGTCGAGGTCGAGGTCGTCGACGTCCACACCGCAGATCTCGCCGACCCGGGCGCCGGTGGCGTACAGCAACTCGAGGGCGGCCCAGTCCCGGAGGTGGATGGGGTCCGCGTCGTCGGCGCGGGTGCGCGCCACGTCCAGCAGCCGGGCGGCGGAGTCGACTCCGAGCACCGTCGGCAGGTGCTTCGCCGCGCGGGCGCTCGCCAGACGGAGCGCGGGGTCGGCCCCTACCCTGCCGGTGCGGCTTGCCCACTCGAAGAAGGTGCGCGCCGCGGCGCCGCGACGGGCGAGGGTCGAGCGGCTGCGCTGCGCCGCCGCCATGCTCGCGAGCCATCCGCGGAGGACTCCCAGGTCGATGTCGCACAGCCGGCCATGGCCGTTCCGGACGGCGTAGTCGAGCAGGTGCTCGAGGTCGCTCAGGTACGCGCGCACCGTGTGATCGGACAGCCCACGCTGCGTGCGCAGGTGGGTGGCGAAGTCGTCGACGGCGCGGACGTCGTCCGCCGTCGCCCTGACCTCGCTGATCGCTGTCATGTGCCTACCGTGGCCTGTCACACAGTCGGCCCACAAGCGGCGTGGGTCACAGTTCACCCGCCGCACAGCCGATACCTGCCGCGATGTCGGAAACGTTCCTTCTGACGCCCGCGGCCGAGACCGAATTGTGATCTTCGACGGTGATCCACCTCACCTCCGCGGCGTCCACGCGCGACCGCCGGAGCCACTTGACGACGCCGCCCGCTCGCGCGACGGCCACGCCCCGCCGTCGCGAACGGGCGGAGGCGCCACCCCAGCCCTCCTCGTCCCGCGCGGCAGCGGCACTCGCACCCGCCCCCCAGCCGACCAAGCCAACCCCTGCTATCTTCCCAAAAGGGACAAACGGGATAGGGGGCTGGCCGTGATCCAACAAGTCAGAGGGGAACGTCGTCGAGCTGGACGGCGGTCGGTCGCAGCGACAATCGTCGCCTGCGTGGCAGCCGCGATGTTCTGGCTCCCGACGGGAGCCAGCCAAGCGGTGGTGCCCACCCCGGGCCCGACGAGCTCGGTCATCAACGTGAGCGTCGGAGGCGTCCGGGACTCCGCCTCCTCCGTGGCCGGCCTCGCGGGGGTCACGCTGCAGCTCTACGACGGGACCGCCGCGGGGCCGACCACCCCGGTGCCGGACGCCTGGGCCACCTGCACCTCGGACGCCGACGGCGACTGCAGCTTCGTGGTGCCGGAGACCGAGCTCTTCGGCCTGAACCGCGACCGTCGCTTCTGGGTCGTCCAGAGCGGGGCCGCTCCCAACTACGGCATCACCACGAGCCTGGGCACCGGTAATGAGGGCGAGACCTCGACCCCGTACCGGTTCCGCACGGGCGCCACGCTCCGCGCCGGGCAGACGTACACCTCGACGTCGAACTTCATGATCGGCACCGGTCAGACGAATGCCACCGCCTCGGGCGGCATCTGGGCCTCCACCGAGGCCAACCCCTCCATCCCGGCGCAGTGCGGGCTGAACGTCGCGCTCGTCCTGGACCTGTCCGGGTCGACCGCCGGCTCCTTCGACGCGCTCAAGACCGCGGCCAAGCAGATGGTCGCGGCCCTCGCCGGGACGAACTCCCAGATCGCCATCTTCACCTTCGCCACGAACGCGCCGGCGGCCCCGGGCGCCAACCTCCCCGCGACCCCGGTCTCGACCGCGGCCGGCGCCGCCACCGTCAATGCCGCGATCGACGCGCTGCCCACGCCCCAGGGGGGCACGAACTGGGACCGCGGCCTCTACCAGGTGGCTGCCAGCGGCACCGACTTCGACACCGCGGTCGTCGTCACCGACGGCAACCCCACGTTCTACGGGAACGGCGAGGGCCCGGGGTTCTTCACCCGGTTCCGCGAGGTCGAGAACGGCGTGTTCTCGGCCAACACGGTCAAGTCCGAGGGCACGAACGTCACGGTCCTCGGCGTCGGCGCCGGCCTCACGGGTCCTCCCGACAACCTCGCCGCGATCTCCGGGCCGACGCAGGGGGTCGACTACTTCCGGTCATCCGACTACTCGGAGGCGGCCGCCGCGTTCCGCGCGCTCGCCCAGGCCGGCTGCGCAGGATCGGTGACCGTCGTCAAGAACGAGGTCCCCGCGACGAACCCCGCCGGGGACGTCAGCGGCGCGACCCCGCTCGGCGGCTGGACGTTCGACGCCACCGTGAGCGCGCCGCCCGGCGCCGTCTCCCCCGCCAGCGGCGTGACGGCGGACGTGACCGGCGCCCTGTCCTTCGCCGTCGCCGACAACACCGACGCGACCCGGCTGCAGCTGGTGGAGACGGTCCAGGCCGGCTACACCCTCGAGCAGGTCAGCGGGGCCAACGCCGTCTGCACCGACCTCACCACCCAGGCGTCGGTGCCCGTGGAGAACGTGGATGACGGGTTCACCCTTCCCGTCCCCCCGGACGCGGCCATCACCTGCCAGGTGTACAACCGGGCGCCCGCGGCCGCGGCGACGGTGGCCGTGGACAAGGAGTGGGTCCTCAACGGTGGTGCGCCCGTGCCCGAGGGCAGCCAGCTCGAGGGGCTGCAGGCGACCCTCGAGCTCGACGGGGCGTCCACGCCCTGGGGCGTCGAGATCGGTGGGTTCTCGAGCGGGGACGCGCTGGCGATCGGCGAGAGCACCGAGGTGGCGCCGCCCCTGTGCAGCATCACCTCCAGCACCGTGAGCGGCACCGGGATCACCGGCTCCGTCCCGCTCGACCCGACCGCGAGCGTCACCCTGGCCGAAGGCGCGAACTCGTACCTGGTGCGCAACACCGTGGAGTGCACGGCGCAGCTCACCCTCGTCAAGGAGATCAACGCGGGCGACGCGGACGTCACGAGCTGGACGCTCGCGGCGACAGGCCCCGCCGGCTCGCTCCCCGGGCCCTCGGGGACGACAGGCACCCCGGCGGCGACCGCACCGGTCAGCCCTGCGGTGTCGTACTCCCTCGCCGAGACGGGGGGCGATCCCCGGTACGTGCAGTTCCGGTCCCCGGAGGCGACCAGCCCGGCGAGCTGGGACTGCGTGGAGCTCGACGAGGCCGGCGAGGTCGTCCCCGGCTACGCGGACGGCCTGAACGGCGCGGTGACGGTCCCGTACGGGCAGATCGTCCGCTGCACCGCCACGAACGAGGTCGGGACCCTGATCCTCGTGAAGGAGGTCCAGAACACGTCCGGCGGCACAGCCGAGCCGTCCGACTGGAACCTGAACGCTGAGCCCGTCACCCCGATCCCCGGGATCGACCCCGTCTCGGCGCCCGGTTCGACAGAGGGGTTCACCACCTATGTGCGGCCCGACACCGAGTACGTCATCTCCGAGACGGGCAACACCCCTGAGACCGCCGCCTACTCGCTGGAGAGCATCTCCTGCCAGGACGCCGTCGGGAACCCGACGAACGACGTGTCCCTGGACGGGCAGACGCTCGTCGTCTCCGTGCCCCCCGAAGCGACCACGGTGTGCACCTTCGTCAACGTCGACGACCCGGGCACGTGGCGCACCGCGAAGACGAGCGACCCCGCCACGGGGTCGACCGTGAGCACGGGCGACCTCGTGACCTACACGGTGCAGGCCGTGCACACCGGCGGCGCCGCGGTGCTGGCCGCCCGAGTGGTCGACGACCTGGCCGCGCTGCTCCCCTACGCGGAGATCGTCACGGAGCCGGTGGTGACTCAGGGGTCGGTGACCCGGGTCGACGACCGGTTCGAATGGCTGATCCCCTCCCTCACCGAGACGGAGACGATGACGTTCACGGTGCGCATCACGACCACCCAGGCAGGCGTGGACATCGTGAACTCTCTGATCCCCTCGCCTGACGGGCCGTGCGACGACGCGTGCACGAGCGTGGTGCGCACCCCGGGCGCCACCCCGACACCACCGGCGCCGCCGTTCGAGCCCGGGGCGGCCGCGGCAGCGACTCCGTCCCTGCCGACGACGGGGAGCTCACTGGTCCCGCAGCTGGCCGTCATGCTCGCGGCGTTGGTCGTCGGCTCGGCCTTCGTGGTCGAGGCCCGCCGGGCGCGCGACTGGGCCTGACAGGGCGGGCCGCGCCCTGGCCCACCCTGTCGCGGTGCGCTCGGCGATGCCGAGCAGGCCGAGCACCCCTGCGGCAGAGCGCGCCTCGGCCACCGACAGCCCGGCGCGGCGGGCCAGCTCCTCGTGGCTCGCCGCGCCCCGCCGCGGGAGGACGTCCAGCACGTGCCGCGTCCGCTCGTCCAGGCCGTCGCCGGGACGAGCGGACGCGTCGCGCTCAGGGGCGAGGTCCTCGCCTGAGGGTGCGAGGAGCTCGAGCACCTCGGCGGTGTCCGTGACGCACACCGCCGCCCCCTCGCGCAGCAATCGATGGCAGCCCGCCGAGGCCACCGAGGTCACCGGCCCGGGCACGGCGCCGAGCGGGCGCAGCAACGCCGCGGCGTGGTGAGCGGTGCTCAACGCTCCGGACCGCCATGCCGCCTCGACGACGACAGTCGCCGAGCCGAGCGCCGCGATCAGGCGGTTGCGCTGCAGGAACCGGCTGCGCAGCGGCGCGGCGCCGGGCGGCGACTCGCTCACCGCCGCGCCACCCACCTCGAGCGCGCTCTCGACCAGCCGCGCGTTGCCCTGCGGGTAGGGGCGGTCCACACCACCGGCGAGCAGCACCACGGTGCGGCCGTCCACGGCGAGGGCACCCCGGTGTGCTGCGGCGTCGATGCCGTACGCCCCGCCCGAGACGATGCCCACGTCCCGTGACGCGAGGCCCTCCGCCAGGTCCGTCGCGACCCGCTGACCGTACGCGGTGGCCGCCCGTGACCCCACGAGCGCCACCGACCTGCTGGTCAAGGCGTCGAGGTCGCTGTTCCCACGCACCCACAGGCACAGCGGGGCGGCATGACCCAGATCGGCGAGGGACTCGGGCCATGCGTCGCTGCCGGGGTGCAGCAACGTGCCGCCCGACCGCGCGAGCCGCTCGACGTCGCGGCGCGGGTCGAGCGCGGCGAACCGGGGCTCCCACCGCCCGACGGCACGCGCCAGGCGGCGCCGCAGCGGCTCCAAGACGTCGGGACGGCTCTCCGGGTCGACCTCGAGGAACGCGGCGTCCACGCCCCGCGACGCGGCGAGCCGGGCCCAACGCAGCGCTGGCCCTGCCCCGTAGACCCCCACGAGGGCGCCCGCCACGGGGTCGCCCGGCTCGACCAGCGCTGACCACGCAGCCCGCGCCAGCGTCTCGGCGTCGGCGTCCTGTCCCGGACCGGCGCCGTCCGTGGCCATCCGGCCGTGCACGCCACCAGGCCGCCCGTGCTCCCCCGCCCCCGGCGCGGCGGCTTCAGCGGGCTCTCGCGCCACCTCCCGCGCCGGGCTCATGGGGCGCCGTGACCGCGGGTGCGCAGGGCGAGGGCCTGGCCGACGTCGTCGCGTCCCGGCGCCGGGCGGCCGGCCAGGTCGGCCAGCGTCCACGCGACGCGCAGCACCCGGTCGACGCCGCGCAGGCTCAGCGCCCCACGGTCGATCGCCCGCTCCAGGTCCACGCTGAGGCCCCGGTCCGGCCCGAGCCGCTCCCGCAGCCACCGACCGGGCACCTCGGCGTTGGTGCGCCACGGCGTGCCGCGCAGCCTCTCGCGCTGCGCGTGGCGGGCGGCCCGCACCCGGGCGGCGACCACGGCGGTGGACTCCCCCGCGCCCGAGGAGTGGGCCGATCGCGCCAGCGCTCCGCGGGATACGGCGTGCAGCTCGACCTGGAGGTCGACCCGGTCGAGCAGCGGGCCGGACATCTTGGTCAGGTAGCGGCGCCGGCGGTCCGGGGTGCACGTGCAGTCGAGCCCTTTGCCCACGTACCTGCCGCAGGGGCAGGGGTTGGCGGCGAGCACCAGGACGAACCTCGCCGGGTAGCGCGCCGCTCCCGAGGCCCGGTGGATGACCACCTCGCCGTGCTCGAGGGGTTGGCGCAACGTCTGGAGCACCGCGTTGGCGAATTCGGGGGCCTCGTCGAGGAACAGCACGCCGCGGTGGGCCCGCGAGGCGGCTCCCGGCCGCGGCACACCGCTGCCGCCGCCCACGATGCTCGCCGGGGTCGCGGTGTGATGGGGATCCTCGAACGGCGGCCGCCGCATCAGCCCGGCCTCGGCGTCGAAGGTCCCCGCGACCGAGTGCACGGCGGTGACCTCGACGGCCTCGGCCTCGGTCAGGTCGGGCAGCAGCCCGGCGAGGCGCGCGGCGAGCATCGTCTTGCCGCAGCCCGCCGGCCCGATCATGAGCAGGTGGTGGGCCCCAGCGGCGGCCACCTCGAGCGCCGAGCGGGCGTCCTCCTGGCCCACGACGTCGGCGAGGTCGGGGACGGCGGCCCCACGAGCGGTGTGCCCGTCGAGGTGGACCGGTCCAACGGGCCTCACGTCCGACGCCTCGATGTCGGCGCCGGCACGGCGGGCGACCTCGGCGAGGCTGTGGGCCGCGCTGATCTGGGCGCCCGGGACGAGAGCAGCCTCGGCCGCGTTCGCCACGGGCACCACGACGCGAGGGTGTCCGGCCGCGACGGCCGCGGCCACTGCGGGCAGCACGCCGCGGACCGGGCGCAGCCTGCCGTCGAGGCCGAGCTCCCCGAGGTGGACCACGTCGCGCACAGCGCCGGGGTCGAGCAGGCCGGCTCCCGCCAGCGTCGCCACCGCGATCGCCAGGTCGAAGCCGGAGCCTGACTTCGGCAGGGTCGCGGGCGTGAGGTTGACGGTGATGCGGCGGTTCGGCCACGCGAGCCCGCTCGAGGCGACGGCGGCGCGCACCCGGTCCCGGGCCTCGCCCAGGGCGGCATCGGGCAGCCCCACGAGGCTGAAGGCGGGCAGCGACGGGGCCAGGTGGGCCTCCACCTCGACCACGTGGCCGCTAAGGCCGAGCAACGACACCGCCAGTGTGCGTCCGAGGACCACTCAGACCACCCCCACCAGGTGCTCGAGGCGCGGTGCGCCCCCTGGTGGCAGCGTGATCGCGATGACGTCGACGCGCACCGACGCGGGGCGCGAGTCGTGCGCGCGCAGCCATTCGACGGTGAGGCCCCGGATGCGGGCGAGCTTGCGGGGCGTCACCGCCTCGGCGGGGTGCCCGTAGGCGGTGCTGCGCCGGGTCTTGACCTCGACGGCGACGAGCTCCTCGCCGTCGAGCGCGACGAGGTCCAGCTCGCCCCGCGCGCCACGCCAGTTGCGGTCGAGGACCGTCCAGCCGGCCTCCCGCACGTAGGCCTCGGCCAGGTCCTCGCCGTGCTGTCCCACTGCTTGCGTCGTCCGCACCGGACCACCTCCGCGAGGGAGACTCGCAGTGGCGCGGGCGCGGAGCGCCGAGCGCTGCCGCAGTGGTGGAGCGCGTGGGCGCGAGAAGGCCTGGGGGTGGCCGGTGGCCGACGAGCGTCGTGCGGCGCTCAGCGCCCGAAGCCGGCCCCTGTGGACAGGTCGAGGTCCGCCTTCGCGAGCTCCTCCACGTTGACGTCCTTGAACGTCACGACACGGACCGACTTCACGAAGCGTGCGGAGCGGTACACGTCCCACACCCACGCGTCCGCGAGGGACAGCTCGAAGTACACCTCTCCCGCCGCGGACCGCACCTGCAGGTCCACCTGGTTGGCCAGGTAGAAGCGGCGCTCGGTCTCGACGACGTAGGAGAAGAGCCCGACCACATCCCGGTACTCGCGGTAGAGCGCGAGCTCCATGTCGGTCTCGTAGTTCTCCAGGTCCTCGGCACTCACCCCGCCATCATCCCCCATCGAGGCCGACCGTGTGCGCAGGCTCCACGAGCGGCGCGCGACCTGTCGGGAAGCCTCACTCTGTCGCGTCGAGTCCCAGGGGCAGCCGCCAGCTGCGCCGGTGCAGCGGGCTGGGCCCGTGCTCGCGTAGCGCCCGGATGTGGTCTGCGGAGCTGTAGCCCTTGTTGGACTCCCACCCGTACTCGGGGTGGTCCGCGGCCATCGCCGTCATGATGCCGTCGCGCTCGCACTTCGCGAGCACGCTGGCGGCCGCGACAGAGGCGCACGTCATGTCGGCCTTGACCCGCAGGTGCACGCGCGGGGCGCCGATGACATCGGCGCCGGGCAGTTCCACCGCGCCGAACAGCTCGCCCTGCGCGGGCGGAGTCAGCCAATCGTGCGACCCGTCCAGCAGCACCGCGTCCACTGGGCCCACCTCGCGGGCCACCGACAGCAGTGCGCGCCGACCGGCCAGCCGCAGAGCGGCGATGATCCCCACCTCGTCGATCTCGGCGGCCGTCGCGTGACCCACCGCGCGGGCCGCCCCCCAGCGGCTGAGGGCGGGCAGCAGCGCCGTCCGCGCCGCCGCGGTGAGCAGCTTGGAGTCGGCGACGCCCCGCGGGCACGCCCGGGTGCGGGCGTCCACCACCACGACGCCCACGGTCACGGGGCCGGCGAGCGATCCCCGTCCCACCTCGTCCATCCCCGCGAGGAGCCGTGCTCCCTCGCGCAGCAGGGCGCGCTCGTGCCGGAGCTGGGGTGTGCGCCGCACCAGCGCCGGCGCCCGCGGCGCCCGTGGAGGCGGCTCGGAGATCGGGTGGTCCAGCAGGGTCATGACGGGTCGGGGACCTCCGCGTAGGCCTCGGACGGGTTGCGGAGCAACCCCATCCGGTCGAGCGGCCACACCTTGACGAATGTCATGCCGACGACGTTGTCGATCGGCACCGAGCCGCCACCTGGGTCGCCCAGGTGGAACCGGGAGTCGGCGGAGTCCGAGCGGTTGTCGCCCATCACCCACACCGATCCCGGGGGGACGGTGATGTCGAAGGAGTTGTCGCTGGGCGCGACGCCCTCCGCGAGGTAGGGCTCGTCGATCGGCTCGCCGTTGACCGTCACCGGCGCGCCGGAGCCCTCCGAGGCGACCTGGTCGCCGGGCAGGCCGACGACCCGCTTGATGAGGTGCTCGCCCGAGTCCTGCGGGAGCAGCCCGATCCAGGTCAGCGCCTGGTTGACCTTCTCGGCCACGGCGCCCCGCTCGGCGCGGGGCGACGAGGGCAGCCAGCCGCCCGGGTCCTTGAAGACCACGATGTCGCCGCGGTGCAGCTCGAACGGGCCGGGCGTGAGCTTGGAGACGAGGACGCGGTCGCCCTCGACCAGCGTGTCCTCCATCGACGCGCTCGGGATGAAGAACGCCTGAACCAGGAACGTCTTGACCAGGAACGAGAGGATGAACGCGCTCACCAGGATGATCGCCGTCTCACGCAGCCACACGGCGCCGGTGCTGCGGCGCGGCTGCTGCGTCCCGGCCGCCTCGGACTCGGACGGGCCGCGTTCGGGTGCTCGCTGAGAGGTCACCCTGCACACTGTGCCATGCCCGGCCGGACGTCACCTATCCCGTCGGACAGGACGAGACGCGTGCCACAACCGCTGTCCGCGAACGCCGACGGGCGGCCGCCGGGACACCCCGGCGACCGCCCGTCAGGACGCGATCAACAGCTGTGGACCACCGCTCACTTGGGAGCAGGCGTGTCCCGCTTCTCCTTGATCTTGGCCTTCTTGCCGCGCAGCGCGCGCAGGTAGTACAGCTTCGCGCGACGCACGTCACCGCGGGTGACGACCTCGAGCGAGTCGATCGTCGGGGAGTGCACGGGGAACGTGCGCTCGACGCCGACGCCGAAGCTGACCTTGCGGATCGTGAACGTCTCGCCGACGCCGCCGCCGTGGCGGCGGATGACGACGCCCTGGAACACCTGGACGCGCGAGCGGGTGCCCTCGACGACCTTGACGTTGACCTTCAGCGTGTCCCCGGGGCGGAATGCCGGGATGTCGTTGCGCAGCGACGCCGCGTCGACCTGGTCCAGAGTGTGCATGTGATGTCACTTCCTCGCCCTGCCACAGGTCAGCAGCGTCGTCGAGGGCGTCCCGCGACGAGCGGGCGCCCTGATGGCTCATGGTCTGGTGCGTCCGGGGCTCCCTCGCGGGACCCGGAGTGGCCGTTGCCCGTCTCCCCTGTGGCAGAGACGCGACCAAGCGCACCGAGGGACCAGTCTGCCACACGCGCCATCCGGCGATGAAACCAGCGGTCAGGACTTCGGCGGCTGGTCCTGACCGCGCGTGAGCCGGCCGTCCTCGACGGCCCAGCCCAGCTCCGCGAGCACCGCGAGGTCGTGACGGTCCAGTGTGGCCGGGTCGAGGGCGGCCACCAGGTCCGGCCGCCGGGCCCCGGTGCGCTGCAGGGCCTGGTCGCGACGCCAGCGCTCGATGCGCGCGTGGTGCCCGGACAGCAGCACCTCCGGCACCTCGTGCCCCTGCCACTGCGGCGGCTTGGTGTACACCGGGTACTCGAGCAGCCCCGCGGCGCCGTGGGACTCCTCGACCAGCGACTGGGGGTTGCCGACGACCCCGGGCAGCAGGCGTGCGACGGCCTCGACCAGCACCAGTGCCGCCACCTCTCCCCCGTTGAGCACGTAGTCCCCCAGCGAGAACTCGCTGACCCGCACGCCCGGGCGCTGGCTGTAGTGCTCCGCGACCCGGGAGTCGATGCCCTCATAGCGGCCGCACGCGATGACGATCTGCTGCTCGCGGGCGAGCTCCTCGGCGCGCCGCTGGGTCAGCGGCTCGCCGGACGGGGTCGGCACGAGCAGGTGGGCGCCGTCCTGCAGCACGTCGTCGAGCGCTGTGCCCCACACGTCGGGCCGCATGACCATGCCGGCGCCGCCGCCGAAGGGCGTGTCGTCCACGGTGCGGTGCCGGTCGGTGGTCCAGTCGCGCAGGTCGTGCACGTTCAGCGACAGGATGCCCGCCGCGCGCGCCTTGCCGACGAGCGACAGGTCCAACGGGGCGAGGTAGTCCGGGAAGATCGAGATGACGTCGATGCGCACGTCAGTCCTCGTCCTCCGCGCCGTCGCGGTCCGCGTCCGGGTCCTGGCCGGAGCCGCTCGACGACCCCGTCTCCTCGCTGACGACCAGGTTCTCGGCGTCGGAGGCCAGCAGCCCGCCCGGCGGGTCGATCACGACGCGGCCGCCGGGGATGTCGACCACTGGGACGATCGCGCGGACGAACGGGACGAGGGTGCGCACCCCCGACGTCTCGCGCAGCAGCAGGGAGTCGTGGGCCGGGAGGTGCTCGAGCCCGATGATCTCGCCGAGGACCCTGCCGTCGACGTGCTCCGCGCGCAGGCCGGCGAGCTCGTGCGGGTACCAGGCGTCGTCCTCGTCGCTCTCGTCCTCCTCGACGACGAGCTCGACGCCGCGCAGCGCCTCCGCGGCGTCCCGGTCGGAGACCTCCGCGAACGTGACGTTCCAGCGGCCGTGCTGCACCCGGGAACGCTCCACGGTGAGCGGCCCGACGCCGGCCGGGACGGTCTGGAGCACCGCGCCGACCGCCAGGCGCTCCTCCGGGGTGTCGGTCCGGACGTCCAGCGCGACCTCCCCCCGGAGCCCGAGGGCGCGGCCGATGCGGGCGACGATGAGCTGCATGAGGTCCTTTCGCGAGTTCAGGGGGTTCGCCAGCGCACGGGGCGCAGAGCGAAGGCCCGGTCCCCAGGGTAGGGGACCGGGCCTCGAGTGCTGCTCAGGCAGCGGCCGGGACGGCTGGCCGTGGAGGTCAGCGGCGGTCGACGTCGACGACGTCGACCCGCACCGGGCCATCTGCCGAGAGGGCGCCGACGACGGTGCGCAGCGCGCGCGCCGTGCGTCCGCCACGCCCGATGACACGCCCGAGGTCCTCCGGGTGGACCCGGACCTCGAGGAGCTCACCGCGACGCAGCGACTTCGTGCTCACTTGCACGTCATCGGGGTGGTCGACGATGCCCCGCACCAGGTGCTCGAGCGCGTCGTCGAGCATCAGGCCTGCTCGTCCTCGGACGAGGCGGCGGCCTCGGCGGCCTTCGCGGCGGCCTTCTTCTCGGAAGCCTTGGCCTTGGCCTTCTCGGCGTCGAGCGCGACAGCCTCGACGGCGGCCTGGACCGAGGACTCCTCGGGCTTGGCCTTGGTCCGCAGGGTGCCCTCGGCGCCCGGCAGGCCCTTGAACTTCTGCCAGTCACCCGTGATCTTCAGGAGCGCGAGGACCTGCTCCGACGGCTGCGCGCCGACGCTCAGCCAGTACTGCGCCCGCTCCGACGTGATGTCGATGAGCGAGGGCTCCTCGGTGGGGTGGTACTTGCCGATCTCCTCGATGACGCGACCGTCACGCTTGGTGCGCGAGTCCGCGACGACGACGCGGTAGTACGGCGCCCGGATCTTGCCGAGACGCTTCAGACGGATCTTGGTGGCCACAGTGTGGTCTCTCCTGGTTTCTGCTGTGGTGGCCGGACGGGTCCTGTGCTCGTGGGGTGAGCGGACGGGTCTGGCCGGAAGGACACGGTTGCGACCGGGTAGAGGGGCCGGGCGCGCCGAGTACGGACGACATTCTGCCAGACGCAGCGCGCGTGCCCAACCGCTTCGCCCATCAGGCTGCGGTGACAAGCGGAGGTCAACGGACGCGCACGCCTCGCAGCACCACGGCGCTGGGCGCGGCCAACGCGCGGACGTCCTCGCGCGGGTCCGACGGCAGGACCACGAGGTCGGCCGGATCGCCCTCCCCGAGGCCGGGGAAGCCGAGCCACTCCCGGGTGCGCCAGCTCGCGGCGGCGAGGACCTCGCGGTCCGGCACGCCCGCCGCGGCCAGCTCGGCCGCCTCGTCCGCGATCCGCCCGTGGCCGATCGTCCCGCCGGCGTCGGTGCCGACGAGCAACTGGACGCCCGCGTCGTGCAGGTCGCGGACGTGCTGGTGGCGACGGGCGTGCATCCGGCGCATCCTGGCGGCGAAGCGGGGGTACCGGCCGTCGGCCTGCGCGGCGATGGCCTCGAACTGGGCGACCTGCATCAGGGTGGGAGTCACGGGGATCCCTGCGGCGGCGATCCGCGCGATCTGCGCGGCGTCGGCCCCGGTCGCGTGCTCGAGGCAGTCCACCCCCGCGTCGAGCAGCGCGTCGAGGGCCTCGCCGGAGAACGTGTGAGCGGTCACGCGGGCGCCGGCGGCGTGCGCCGCGCCGATGGCCTCGGCGAGGACGTCCGCCGGCCACAACGGCGTGAGGTCGCCCTCGTCCCCGAGGCCGCGGTCGATCCAGTCCGCGACGACCTTGACCCAGCCGTCGCCCCGCGCCGCCTCCTCCGCGACCGCGCCGGGGAGGTCGGTGGGCGACGCGAGCTCGCGGCCGTAGTGCCGCAGGTAGCGCTTGGGCCGCGCGAGGTGCCGGCCGGCCCTGACGAGCCGCGGCAGGTCGTCCTCCCCGCCCACCCACGCGGTGTCGGCCGGAGAGCCGGCGTCGCGCACCAGCAGCACGCCGGAGTCGCGGTCCGCGAGGGCCTGCGCGCGGGCCGCCTGCCGGTCCACCGGGCCGTTCGGGCCGAGCCCGATGTGGCAGTGCACGTCCACGAGCCCGGGCACGACCCAGCCGTCGATCGCGACCGGGAGCCCTGCTGACGCGTGGGGCCGCTCGAACGTGATGCGGCCGCCCACCACCCACGCCTCGGCGGCCACGCGCTCGTCGTCGAGCAGGACGGGCCCGCGCAGGCGAAGCACCTGCGCGGGCCCGTCGGGCGTGGTCATCCCTCAGCGTCCGAGGAACTTGCCCAGCGCGCCCAGGTCGACCGCGGACGGGTCCACGGACTCCGGCTCCTTCGCGCCCAGGCCGAAGGCGGAGCCCTTCGGCGCCGGGGGCGCGATGCCGGCCGCGCGCTCGGCGGCGAGCCGCTCCTGCTCGGCGCGCTTGGCCGGGTTCCCCGACTTGGCCGCCTTGCCCTTGCGCTTGGGCGGCGCGGCCACCCGGCCACGGGACTTCTTGCCGCCCATGCCCGGCAGGTTCCCCATCCCGGGCATCGGCATGCCCCCGGAGCGCGCCATCTGCCTCATCATCTTCTGCGCGCCGGCGAACCGCTCGAGCAGGCCGTTGACGTCGCTCGGCGACGTGCCGGACCCCGCCGCGATGCGCGCGCGGCGCGAGCCGTTGATGATCTTGGGCGTGCGGCGCTCGGCGGGCGTCATCGAGCGGATGATCGCCTCGATCCGGTCGACCTCGCGCTCGTCGAAGTTGTCCAGGGCCTCGCGCATCTGGCCCATGCCCGGCAGCATGCCCAGCATCTTCTTCATCGAGCCCATGTTCTTCATGGCCTGCATCTGCTGCAGGAAGTCCTCGAGCGTGAAGTCCTCGCCGCTCGCGATCTTGCCGGCCATCGCCTCGGCCTGGTCGGCGTCGAACGCCTTCTCGGCCTGCTCGATCAGGGTGAGCACGTCGCCCATGTCGAGGATGCGCGAGGCCATCCGGTCCGGGTGGAACACCTCGAAGTCGGTGAGCTTCTCACCGGTGGAGGCGTACATGATCGGCCGGCCGGTCACCGAGGCGACCGACAGGGCCGCGCCGCCGCGCGCGTCGCCGTCGAGCTTGGAGAGCACGACGCCGGTGAAGTCGACGCCGTCGGCGAAGGCCTGCGCGGTGGCGACCGCGTCCTGGCCGATCATCGCGTCGATGACGAACAGGATCTCGTCCGGCTGCACGGCGTCGCGGATGTCCGCCGCCTGCGCCATGAGCTCGGCGTCGACGCCCAGGCGGCCGGCGGTGTCGACGATCAGGACGTCGTGCTGGCGGGCCTTCGCCGCGGCGAGGCCCTCGCGGGCGACGCCCACGGGGTCGCCGAACCCGGGGTCGACCTCGCCGTGTCCCTGGTTGCCCGGGTGCGGGGCGAAGACGGGCACCCCGGCCCGCTCCCCCACGATCTGCAGCTGGGTGACGGCGTTGGGGCGCTGCAGGTCGGCGGCGACGAGCAGCGGCGTGTGCCCCTGCTCGCGCAGGTGCAGGGCCAGCTTGCCCGCGAGCGTCGTCTTGCCCGCGCCCTGGAGGCCCGCGAGCATGATCACGCTCGGCGGGTTCTTCGCGAGGCGCAGCGGGCGGTTCTCGCCGCCGAGGATCGCCACCAGCTCGTCGTTGACGATCTTGACGACCTGCTGGGCGGGGTTGAGCGCGCCGGAGACCTCGACGGACAGCGCCCGCTCCCGGACGGCCCCGGTGAAGGCGCGCACGACGGGCACGGCGACATCGGCGTCGAGCAGCGCACGGCGGATCTCGCGCACGGTGGCGTCGATGTCCGCCTCGGACAGGCGCCCCTTGGTGCGGAGGTTCTTGAAGGTCGACGTCAGTCGGTCGGACAGGGTGGCGAACACCGCTGGATCCTCACGCTCTTCTCGGGATCACGGACGTCCCAGCGTACCTGCCGCCTGCGCCGTCAGGTCGTCGACGAGCCGTGCCCGCCACGCCGTCCAGGTGGCCGGGCCCGCCGCGGTCGCGTCCGCCTCCGTGAGCGCCCGCAGCAGCTCGAGCAGGTCCAGCCGCCCGTCGACCGCGTCGAGCAGGGCCGCGACAGTCGCAGGATCGTCCGGATCAGCGGTGGTGGCGAGGTCTGCGAGGGTCAGGTGGTGCCGCACCAGGCGCGCCACGTCGGCGGCGTCCTGGTCCTCGAAGCCCATCCGCGTGACGATCGGCCCCGCGAGCCGGGCGCCCTCGGTCGAGTGGTCCCCAGCGCCGGGGCGCTTGCCGATGTCGTGCAGCAGCGCCGCGAGCAGCAGCACGTCGCCCCTCGCCACCTGCCGCCGCGCCTTGCCCGCCAGGGCCACCGTCTCGATCAAGTGCCTGTCCACCGTGTGCCGGTGGATCGGGGAGCGCTGGGGGCGGTTGCGCACGGCCGCCCACTCCGGGATCCACGTCGTCACGACGCCCGACAGGTCGAGCGCCTCCCAGACCGGCGTCTGCGCGTGCCCCGAGCCGAGCAGTTGGAGCAACGACGTCCGCGCCGCCTTGGGCCAGGGCGCCTCGAGGGCCGGGGTCTGCATGAGGCTCGCCACGGTCACGGGAGACAGCGTCAGACCGGTGCGCGCCGCGGTGGCCGCGGCGCGCAGCGAGAGCAGCGGGTCCTCGCTCGGGCGGGCGTCGACCGCGAGCACGATCTCCCCGTCGTGCTCGACCAGCCCCTCGCCCACCGGCCGCAGGCGCGGGGGCGTGCGCCGCCCGCGCACGAGCATCGGCTTGCGGGCGGGGCGCTGCAGCGCCTGCCGGGCGTTGCGCACCGTGGTGTCGAGCGCGTACGAGATGATCCGGCCCGACTCGGCGAGGCTCGCGAGGAGGTCGTCGCGGTCGTCGAAGCCCGTCAGCGCCGCCACCTCGTCTTGATCGGCGAGCAGCAGCCGGTTGGTGTGCCTGCGGGTCACCACCTGGAGGGCGTCGCGGACGTCCAGCAGGTGGTCGTAGGCCTTGTCGACCGCTCCGTGCGGCCGGTCCGTGAGCCAGGTCGCCGCGAGAGCAGACAGCACCACGGCGTCCCGGATGCCGCCCCGGGCCTCCTTGAGGTCCGGCTCGATGAGGTAGGCGAGCTCGCCGTGCCGCTCAGCGCGCTGCCGCGCCGTGGCCAGCAGCTCCGGGAGCCGGCGCCGGGCCGCAGATCGCCAGTCGGCGAGCAACGCGGACTGCGCGTGGTGCACCACGAGCGGGTCCCCCGCGACCGGCTGCAGGTCCAGCAGGCCCACCGCCGCGGGAAGGTCCCTGGAGGCGACCTGGCGGCACTGCGCCACCGAGCGCACCGCGTGGTCCAGGTCGAGCCCCGCGTCCCACACCGGGTACCAGAGGCGCTGCGCGAGGTCGGCGACCTCGTCGGCGCTGTGCCCCCGCCCCTCATGCACGAGCAGCAGGTCCAGGTCGCTCATCGGGCTCGCGTCGCCGCGGCCGATGCTGCCCACGGCGCCCAGCGCGATGCCCGTCAGCTCCCCGCCCGTCGCGTCCTGCCAGAGCTCGGCGAGTCGGCGGTGGACGAGGTCGACGACGGCACGCCGTCGGGCGGCGCCCTCATGGCCCGGTCCGGTGAGCTGGGCTGCGAGGTCGAGCCGTTCAGCCTTGAGGTCCCGCACCCCGATCGCGGGGCGCGGGACCTCGGCAGACCCGTCCTCGGCCGCGCCCCCCGCGGGCGGCCTCACGTGTCTCATCTGATCTGTTGAACCGTCCTGCTCAGAGAGCGTCGTCGCCGTGCTCGCCGGTGCGGACCCGGGCCACGTCCTCGACGTGCGTGGTCCACACCTTGCCGTCGCCGATCTTCCCGGTCTGGGCCGCCTGGATGATCACCTCGGTGATGCCCGGGGCGTCCTCGTCGGCGACCAGCACGTCGATCTTGACCTTGGGAACCAGGTCCACGGTGTACTCCGCGCCCCGGTAGACCTCGGTGTGGCCGCGCTGGCGGCCGTAGCCGCTCGACTCGCTGACCGTGAGCCCGCGGACTCCCGCGGCCTCGAGGGCCGACTTCACGTCGTCCAGCCGGTGGGGCTGGATCACTGCGGTGATGAGCTTGGTCATCACTTCACCTCCGTCACGACTCGGGCGCCCAGGGTCTCGTACGCGGTCTCGCCGTGGACGGCGAGGTCGATCCCGCCGATCTCGGCCTCTTCGCTCACCCGGAAGCCGGACGTGCGCTTGATCACCGTGCCGATGATGAAGGTGAGGACGAAGGAGAAGACCACCGCGAAGAGGGCGATGATGACCTGCAGGATGAGCTGGTCGAGGCCGCCGCCGTAGAACAGGCCGGTCTCGGTGCCGAGGAAGCCGATGCCGATCGTTCCGACGAGGCCGCCCACGAGGTGGACGCCGACGACGTCGAGCGAGTCGTCGTAGCCGAACTTGTACTTCAGGCCGACCGCCAGGGCGCACAGGGCGCCGGCGATGAGGCCCAGGATGATCGCGCCGATCGGGCTGAGCGCCGCGGCGGCGGGGGTGATGGCCACGAGGCCGGCGACGACGCCGGACGCGGCGCCGAGCGAGGTGGCGTGGCCGTCGCGGATCTTCTCCGTCACGAGCCAGCCGATGATCGCGCCGGCCGTGGCGACGGTCGTGTTGACCCAGGCGAGGCCTGCGACGCCGTCAGCGGCGCCCGCCGAGCCGGCGTTGAAGCCGAACCAGCCGAACCACAGCAGCGCGGCGCCGAGCATCACGAACGGCAGGTTGTGCGGGCGCATGGGCTCCTTGCCGAAGCCCTTGCGCTTGCCGAGGATCAAGGCGAGCGCGAGGCCCGCGACGCCCGCGTTGATGTGCACGACGGTGCCGCCGGCGAAGTCGATGGGCGCGAGGTCCGCCGCCCCGTCGGTGCTGCCGAAGAGCCAGGCCGCGATGCTGTTCTCGCCACCGCCGAGGATGCCGCCGCCCCAGACCATGTGCGCCATGGGGAAGTAGACCAGGGTGACCCAGACGCCCGCGAAGAGGAGCCAGGAGCCGAACCGAGCACGGTCGGCGATGGCGCCCGAGATGAGCGCGACGGTGATGATGGCGAACGTCATCTGGAACCCGGCGGCCACGTAGGCCGGGACTCCTGAGCCCGCCAGCAGGCTGAGGTCGTCGGTCAGGCCGTTGAGGCCGAAGAACTCGGTCGGGTTGCCGAAGACGCCGCCGACGTCGGTGCCGAACGTCATCGAGTAGCCCCACAGCACCCAGATGACGGCGACGACGGCGATGGCGCCGAAGCTCATCATCATCATGTTGAGGACGGACTTGACGCGGACCATGCCGCCGTAGAAGAACGCCAGTCCAGGCGTCATCAACAGCACCAGGGCGGCGGACGTCAGCAACCATGCGGTGTTGCCGGTGTCCAGCTGGAATTCCATGTGGATCGCTCTCCCCTCGCCAGCCGGACGGCCGGTCGAGTCCCACTGTCGGCGAGCGGCATTTCCAGGAGGAGCGGAGTGTGTTACGGCGATGTGACAGCGGCCCCGCGAGGGTAAACGTTGCGTTTCCGCCTGGACGGACGCCCAGACTCAAGCGTCCGTCCAGGTGGCGACGGGTGCTGTCAGTCGCCGAGGAGCCCGTCGACGAACGCCTCGGGGTCGAACGGCGCCAGGTCGTCAGGGCCCTCGCCCAGGCCGACCAGCTTCACCGGCACGCCGAGCTCGCGCTGCACCGCGATCACGATGCCGCCCTTGGCGGTGCCGTCGAGCTTGGTCAGCACGATGCCGGTCACCCCGGCCACCTCCGCGAAGACGCGCGCCTGGTTGAGGCCGTTCTGCCCGGTGGTGGCGTCGAGCACCAGCAGGACCTCCGACAGCGGGGCCTCGCGCGTGATGACCCGGGTGATCTTGCCGAGCTCGTCCATGAGCCCGGCCTTGTTCTGGAGCCGCCCGGCCGTGTCGACGAGCACCACGTCCACGCCCCGGCTCACGCCCGTGCGCACCGCGTCGAACGCGACGGCCGCGGGGTCCGCGCCATCCCGCTCGGAGCGCACGGTGGGCACCCCCACCCGCGAGCCCCACGTCTCGAGCTGGTCGGCCGCAGCAGCGCGGAACGTGTCGGCGGCGCCCAGCACCACCGTGCGCCCCTCCGCGACGAGCACCCGCGCGAGCTTGCCGAC
Source organism: Cellulomonas chengniuliangii (assembly GCF_024508335.1). Taxonomy (NCBI): domain Bacteria; kingdom Bacillati; phylum Actinomycetota; class Actinomycetes; order Micrococcales; family Cellulomonadaceae; genus Cellulomonas; species Cellulomonas chengniuliangii. The sequence goes on from NZ_CP101988.1 coordinate 2,255,735, forward strand.
GGTGGTCGTCTTGCCGGTGCCGTTGACGCCGACGACCAGCACGACGGCGGGCGACGTGGACGGCTCGCCCTCGGCCGGCGCGGCGCCGTCGGCCGCCGCGCGCGGCGTCGGAGCCGTCGCGAGGGAGCGGTCCAGCGAGGGGTCAACGAGGGCGAGCAGCTGCTCGCGGAGCATCGCCCGGACGTGTGCCGGCTCGCGGACGCCCTGGACGCGCACCTGGGTGCGGAGCGCGTCGATGAGCTCTCCGGACGGTCCGGCGCCCACGTCGGCGAGCAGCAGGGTCTCCTCGAGCTCGTCCCAGTCGTCCTCGGTGAGGTGGTCGCGGGAGAGCACGGTGAGCAGCCGGGCGCCCAGCGGCGACCCGGACCGGGAGAGCCGGTCGCGCAGCCGGGCCAGCCGGCCCGTGGCCGGGGCGGGCGTCTCGACCGGGGGCGCCTGCGAGAGGTCGGGGAGCTCCTCCACCTCGGCGCCAGGCGCCTCGGGCTCTGCCTCGGCTGGGCGGGGCTCGACCAGCGTGCCGGTCGAGGAGGACGCGCCCTCGGGGCGGGAGCGAGTCGCCGCCTCATGGTCCGAGTCGGTCGAGCGCCGCCGGCCGACGAGCACGGCTGCCGTCGCGATCGCGATGATCGAGGGCACGCCGACGATGAGCGCAGTCAGGATGTCGTTGTCCACGCGGTCAGTCTCTCAGCAATCGTCCAGGACGCGAGGCGCGCCGGACCGGCCCGTTCAGGCGGAGCGCTTGCCCAGCCACGGCACCGTGCGCGCCGCCTTCTCGCGCGCCTTGGCCAAGGTGTCGGTGATGTCGTCCGCGCGGAGGTAGGCGTCCTCGTCGACCGCGGTGGCCTGGAGGAACTCGTCGAGGCGCACGTCCACCGGCTCCGCCTGCGTCGGCTGGCCCGCCGAAGCGCCGCGGTCCCCGCGGCGTCCCACGAGGTGCAGCACGCCGTGCCGCAGGTCTTCGAGTCCTGATCGCAGGCCCCGCTGCTCGGACTCCTCGCCGGGGCGGGGCGCGACGCTGGCCACCAGGATCACCGCGGCCCCGGCGACGAACGCGATGATGGTCCACACCACGACAGCAGTCATCACCCCAGTATCGGTGGGACCGCCGGAGCCCGGCGCCCAGGGTGCGCATGGGCGGCAACCGCCACACAACTTTCACATCCCGGCGCCGGGGCGCTCAGGACAGCGCGCTGGGCGACTCCTCGCGCATGCGCTGGCTGATCACCGTGGTCACGCCGTCGCCACGCATCGTCACGCCGTAGAGCGCGTCGGCGATCTCCATCGTGCGCTTCTGGTGGGTGACGACGATGAGCTGCGAGTCCTCCTGCAGCTCACGGAAGAGCCCCAGCAGCCTGCCGAGATTGGCGTCGTCGAGCGCCGCCTCGACCTCGTCCATGACGTAGAACGGGCTGGGCCTGGCCTTGAAGATCGCGACGAGCAGCGCGACGGCGGTGAGCGAGCGCTCCCCGCCGGAGAGCAGCGACAGCCTCTTGACCTTCTTGCCGGCCGGCCGGGCCTCGACCTCGATGCCCGTGGTGAGCATGTCGCCCGGGTCGGTCAGCACCAGGCGGCCCTCCCCGCCGGGGAACAGCCGCGGGAACACGCGGTCGAACTGCTCGGCCGTGTCACGGTAGGCGTCCGCGAAGACCTGCTCGACGCGCTCGTCGATCTCCCGGACGATCTCGAGGAGGTCGGCGCGGGACCTCTTGAGGTCGCCCAGCTGCTCGACCAGGAACTGGTGCCGCTCCTCGAGCGCGGCGAACTCCTCGAGGGCCAATGGGTTCACCCGCCCGAGCTGGGCCAGGGCGCGCTCGGCGGCACGGAGCCGCTTCTCCTGCTCGGCGCGGACGTAGGGGACCTCGTGGGGCTCGTCCTCCCCGGGCTCGGCGCCGGGCGGGCGCACCACGGGCACCGACCGGTGGGGCCCGAACTCGTCGAGCAGCACCTGGGGGTCCAGCCCCAGGTCCTCGACGGCCCGCGCCTGCAGCTGCTCGACGCGCAGCAGCTGCTGGGCGCGGGCCACCTCGTCGCGGTGCGCCACGTCGGTCAGCTCGGCGAGCTCGCGCGAGCGCGTCTCGACCACCGCGCGGACCTCGGCCAGCGCGGCGTCGCGCTCGGCGCGCTGCGCCTCGGCGGACTCGCGCTCGGCCGTCGCGCGCCGCAGCGAGCCCTCCAGCAGCACGAGCGCCCGGTGTGCTCCCTCGCGGACCGCGCCGGCGATCTGGGACTGCCGGGCCCGGGCCCGAGCGCGCTCGGCGGCCCTCTCCCGGGCCGCACGCTCGGTGCGGGCCGCACGCTCAAGCGACTCGGCCCGCCCGGACAACGCCCGCGACCTCTCCTCGCTAGTCCGCAGCGTCAGCCGCGCCTCGGTCTCCCGCGCCCGGGCGGCTGCGGCCGCCTCCGCGGCGCGGTCGCGCTCGGCGGTCCCCGCGTCGATCGACGCCTCGCTCTCGGCCGGCTCCTGCTCGGCCACGGCCAGCCGCTCGGTGAGCTCGGCGAGCTCCGCGGCGTCGGCCGCGAGGGTCGCCGTCGCGGTGTCGAGGGTCGCCTGGACCCGCGCGGCCTCGGCTCGTGCGGCGCGCGCGGTGGCGCCGAGGTGCCCGAGCTGCTCGGCGACCGCGGCCAGCGCCGCGTCGGACTGGTTCAGGCGCTCGAGCGTCTCCTCGTAACGCGCGCTCGCCTCCTCCTGGGCGGCACGGGCGCCGACGAGCTCGCCGCGGGCCTTCTCAGCGGCGGCGGTCGCACGGTCGGCGTCCCCGCGAGCCTGGTCGAGGGCCGCCTGCAGGTGCAGCGCGCTCGGGGCGGTCGCCGATCCGCCGGACGCGTGGCTCCGCGCCAGCAGGTCGCCCCCGCGGGTGGCGACCACCAGGTCCGGGTGCTCGGCGACGAGCGCGCGCGCCACGGCGAGGTCGTCGACGACGACGACTCCGGCGAGCAGCCCTTCGACCGTGCTCCGCACCGCGGCCGGCGCCTGCACCAGGTCGATCGCCCGATCGGCGCCGGGCGGCAGCTCCGGCAGGCCTCGCCCTCCCGCGGAGCCGGCGATCAGGATGGTGGCGCGGCCGGCGTCCTCCGTGCGCAGCAGGCGGATCGCGTCGACCGCGGAGTCCACCGACTCGACGGCGACCGCGTCGGCGAGGCGCCCGAGAGCCGCCACGATGGCGTCCTCGTCCCGAGGCGCGACGCTCAGCAGTGCCGCCACGGAGCCGATCGCGCCGTGCAGCACCTCCGAGGCCAGCAGCGAGCCCGCGCCGTCCTTGCGGGTCAGGCTGAGCTCGAGGGTCTCGATGCGGGACTCGAGCGCCCCGCGCTCCCGCTCGGCCGCCGCGACGGCCTCGGTAAGCTCCGCGACGCGGGCGTTCGTGGCCTCGACCGCGTCGGCCGCCGCCTCGTGCTCGGCGTCGAGCCCCTCCTCGCCCTCTTCGACTCCCGCGACCTGCGACTCCAGGACGGTGAACTCCGTCGCCGCCTGCTGCCCGCGGCGCTCGGCCTCCGCGAGGGTGGCCCGCAGTCGCCCGATCTCGGCCTCGGTGGCCTCGAGCCGGCTGCGCCGTGCGCCGACCTGGCCCGCGAGCCGCGCGAGCCCCTCCCGGCGGTCGGCGGCGCCGCGCAGCGCCGTGGCGAGTGCCTTGTCGGCGGCGCTCGCGGCGGCCTCGGCCTCCTGGCGGCGTGTGACGGCGGCCTCGAGGGCCGTGCGCGCCACCTCCACCTCGGCGGCCAGCTCAGCCTCGGCAGCCCGCACCCGCTGGGCCTGTGCCGCGAGCTCGTCGGGGTCGGCGCCCGTGCCGCGCTCGGGGCCAGCGGAGCCCAGCAGGCGGACCCGCTCGCCGGCCAGCGTCTCGACGCCGCGCAGGCGCTCGCGCAGCGCTGACAGCCGGTACCAAACGTCACTCGCCTCGCTCAACGCGGGCGCGGCCTCCGACGCGGCACGCTCGAGGGCCGCGAGCCTCTCGCGCGCCTCGACGAGGGACGCCTCGACCTCCGAGCGCCGGGCCCGGAGCGCCGACTCGTCGGCGAGCTCCTGCTCCAGGGTGGCCGTGAGCTGGGCAAGGTCGTCCGCGAGCAGCCGGGCCCGCGAGTCCCGCAGGTCGACCTGGACCACCTGCGCCTTGCGGGCCACCTCGGCCTGGCGGCCCAGCGGGCCGAGCTGGCGGCGTATCTCGCTGGTCAAGTCGCCCAGGCGCACCAGGTTCGCCTGCATCGCGTCGAGCTTGCGGAGCGCCTTCTCCTTGCGCTTGCGGTGCTTGAGGACCCCGGCGGCCTCCTCGATGAACCCGCGGCGCTCCTCCGGGGTCGCGCGCAGCACCGCGTCGAGCTGGCCCTGGCCCACGATCACGTGCATCTCGCGGCCGAGGCCCGAGTCGGACAGCAGGTCCTGGATGTCGAGCAGACGGCAGCCCTGGCCGTTGATGGCGTACTCCGAGCCGCCGTTGCGGAACAGCGTCCGCGAGATCGTGACCTCGGTGTACTCGATGGGCAGCGCGCCGTCGGTGTTGTCGATCGTCAGGGCCACCTCGGCCCGCCCGAGCGGCGGCCGTCCGGACGTCCCGGCGAAGATGACGTCCTCCATCTTGCCGCCGCGCAGCGACTTGGCGCCCTGCTCCCCCATGACCCACGCGAGCGCGTCGACCACGTTCGACTTCCCCGAGCCGTTCGGCCCGACGACGCAGGTGACGCCCGGCTCGAAGTTCAGCGTCGTCGCCGAGGCGAACGACTTGAACCCCCGCAGGGTGAGGGTCTTGAGGTGCACGCGTAGAGACTAGGCGGTGGACGCCCCGCACAGGCCTGGTGACGACGCGACCCGCCGCCCCGGAGGACAGGCGGGCCGCGTGGCGGGCGAGGGGGCGGAGACGATCAGAGGCCGGGGAACCAGAGCTTGATCTCGCGCTCGGCCGACTCCGGGGAGTCCGAGCCGTGCACCAGGTTCTGCGTGACGGCCAGGCCCCAGTCGCGGCCGAGGTCGCCGCGGATCGAGCCGGGGGCGGCGGTCGTCGGGTCCGTGGCGCCGGCGATGACGCGGAAGCCCTCGATCACCCGCTCGCCCTCGGCGACGACCGCGAGGACCGGGCCCGAGGCCATGAAGTCGACCAGCGGGCGGAAGAACGGCTTGCCCTCGTGCTCGGCGTAGTGCTCGGCGAGCAGCGCCTCGTCGGCGGTGCGCAGCTCGACGGCCAGCAGGGTGTAGCCCTTGGCCTCGACGCGGCGCAGGACCTCCCCGACGAGCCCGCGGCGGACCCCGTCGGGCTTGACCAGGATGAGAGTGCGCTCGGTGTGGGGTGCGTCAGTCATGAGCCGACCCTATCGGCGTCGACAAGCCCCTGAGCAGGCCCTCGGCCCGCGGCCTCAGCCTTCGGGGTAGTCCTCCGGGTGGGCTGCCGCCCACTCGGCGCGCTCCCGGTCGATGCGCCCGCCCAGCCGCAGCGACACCACCCACATCACCACGAAGATCCCGCCGACCACGAACATCATCGGCACGACGATGCCCGTCGCCAGCACCAGCACCTGCGCCACCGATCCCGCGGCGTAGCCGCCGGGCCACGTCATCAGCCGTGACAGGACGACGAGCATGAGCATCAGGGCCCCGCCGACGAGCCAGATCGCCGCGCGCGACGGGCCGCCCTCGTCGATGGCCGCCAGCCCGTGCGCCACCAGCGTCACCAGCAGCACCAGGAACGCCTCGAGCAGAAGGATCGTCGAGGTGAACTGCAGGCGCGCGGGACGCTTGCGACGGACGACCGGCGCGGGGGTGCTCATCCGTCCAGGCTACCGGCGTCGCGACGAGCCCTCGGGCCCTCCGGCCCGACCTCGGGCTCGCCGCCTGCGACGAGCACCGGCTCGCCGGAGGCGTCGGCGCCGGGCTCGGGGGCGGCGAGGGCCTCGCCACGCGCGACCATCCCGGCCTCGTTCGAGAGCGTGACCTCGCGCAGGAACAGGGTCAGCACGAAGGCCACCGCGACGAGCGGCACGAGGTACCAGAACGCGGGCGCCAGGGCGTCGGTGAACGCCTCGACGACGCCCTGGTGCAACGGCTCCGGCAGCTGGGCGACGAGGGCCGGTGTCAGGGTGGACGTCCCGGCGCCCTCGGGCAGGCTCCCGGCCGGCGCCTCGGCGAAGACGGTCCCCAGGCGGTCGGAGAGGCGGCCGGTGAAGATCGTGCTGAACAGCGCGACGCCCACCGCGGCGCCGATCTCGCGGAAGAAGTTGTTCGAGCTGGTCGCCGTGCCGAGCTCGTGCGGGTCGACGGCGTTCTGGACGGCGAGCACGATGGTCTGCATGACGAGCCCGAGGCCGGCGCCGAGGACGAAGATCATCGCCCCGAACAGCACCATGGACATGTCGCCCTCGAGCTGCGTCAGCCAGACGAGGCCGCCCGTGGCGATCGCCATGCCGACGATCGGGTAGACGCGGTAGCGGCCTGTCCGGGTGATCGCGAAGCCCGAGCCGATGGCCGTGAGCATGACGCCCGCCATCATCGGCAGCATGAGGTACCCGGACTCGGTGACGCCCGAGCCGGTGGACATCTGCAGGAACGTGGGTAGGAAGCCCAGGGCCGCGAACATGCCCATCCCGATGATCAGGCCCACCGTGGTGGCGATCGCGAACGTGCGGTTCTTGAACAGGCGCAGCGGGATCAGCGGCTCCTGCGCGACGCGCTCGACCAGCACGAACGCCACCGCCGCGACGACCGTCGCCAGCGTGAGGCCGATCAGCAGCGGGTCGCCCCAGTCGTAGTCGTCGCGCCCGCTCCAGCTCGACCAGCTCGTGACGAGCACCAGCGCGGAGGTGGCGATGACCATGAGCACGATGCCCGCGACGTCGATCTTCTTGTCGGAGCGGTGGCTGGGCAGCTTGAGCGTGAACCAGGCCGTGAGGAACGCCGCGATGCCGACGGGGATGTTGATCCAGAAGCACCAGCGCCAGTCGAGGTGGTCGGTGAACAGTCCCCCGAGCAACGGGCCGAGGACCGCGGCGATGCCGAAGAGGGCGCCCATCGGGCCCATGTACTTGCCGCGCTCCTTGGCGGGCACGATGTCGGCGATGATCGCCTGGGACAGGATCATCAGACCGCCGCCGCCCAGCCCCTGCACGCCGCGCCAGGCGACCAGCTCGGCGAACGTCTGAGCGAAGCCGGCGCCCGCCGAGGCGATGGTGAACAGGCCGATGGCGACGAGGAAGGGCCAGCGGCGGCCCCACAGGTCGCCGAACTTGCCGTAGAGCGGCATGACGATGGCGATCGCGAGGATGTACGCCGTCACCACCCAGCCCTGGTGCTCGACGCCGCTGAGCTCGCCGACGATCGTCGGCATCGCGGTGCCGACGATCGACTGGTCGAGCGAGGACAGGAACATGCTCGCCATGAGGGCGCCGAAGATCAGCCAGACGGTGCGCTTGGTGAGGACGACCAGCGGCTGTCCGCTGGCTGGCAGGGGTGGTGCGGTGGCGGTCATGGGTCCTCGTTCTGGGGGCATGCGGGCGGGGGGGAACCTGGGCGGGGCCCTGGTGGGATCGGTGGTGTCGAGAGGGCGGCGGTCAGCCGCTGGCGAGGGCGCGCACCTCGGCGGCGAGCTGGGCGAGGTGGGCGGACGGCTCTCCCCCGCCGCCTGCCGACTCCCAGCGCAGCACCGCGCAGTGGGTCAGCAGCATCAGCGTCATCGCCACGAGGTCCACGCCGACGCCCGGGCCCGGGGCGCCCTGGGCGGAACCACGGTGGCCGGCGAACCGCTCCGCGACCATGGCCTCGACCGCGGCGCGGTGCTGGTCCATCCAGCTGAGGCGCCGGTGGAGCAGGCGGGGCTCGACGCATGCGAGGTCGAGGGCGGCGCGGATCTGGGCGGCGGGAGCCTGTGGCTCGGCGAGGAGGCGCGCGGCGAGCCACTGCACGTCGGCCAGCAGGTCGCCGGTGGGGCCGCCGGCGACGAACTGCTCGCGGGCCTCCGGGTCGACCTGGAAGCCGTCCAGGGCGAGCACGGCGTCGTCCTTCGTCTCGAAGTAGTTGAAGAAGGTGCGGGGCGAGACGCCGACCTCGGCGCAGATGTCCTCGACGGTGACGTGGTCGAGGCCCCGCTTGGCGACGAGTCGCTGGGCGGCGTCGACCAGCGCGGCGCGACGGGCGCGCTTCTTGCGCTCGCGCAGCCCGCAGGCCTCCTCGATGTGCACGGGGCGAAATATTACACAGACTGCAAATTTCTGCGAGAAGTGCTCAGACCTCGCCGAAGCCGCCCTCGATCGCGGCCACCACCGCGTCGAGCGCCGCCCTGCCCTCCGGCCCGGTCGAGCGGACTGTCAGGCTCTGCCCGCCGGCGGCGCCCAGCTTCATCAGCTCGAGCACGCTCGCGGCGTTGACCCCGTCCACCGTGACGGCGGCGTCGAAGCCCGCCACCATGCGGGCGAGCACCGCCGCCGGCCTCGCGTGCAGGCCGAGCGGGTTCCGCAGGGCCACGACCGCCTCCCCCTCGGCCGGCTCACCCGACGGCACGGCCGCAGCGGGCGTGCCGGGGTCGCCCGTCGGGGCGAACGTCGATCCGGCGTGCTCGGCGGCCGCGAGGACGGCGTCGAGGTCGGCGCCACCGTGCGCGGTCACCGCGGCGGCGACCGCGCCCTCGACGAACGGGGCGTCCGCGAGCCGCACCCGGGCCGCGAGCTCCGGGTCGGCCAGGTCGAGCACGGACTCCGTGGTCAGCACCGCCGAGCCCAGGTCCGTCAGCACCACGGCGGACCGGCCCTCGGCCGTCGCGAGGTCGAGCGCCCTCTCCACCTGCTCGAAGCTGGTGCCCAGGCCGCCCGTGCCGTCACCGCCGGCGGGAACCAGGAGCACGTTGGGCGCCATCTGCGCCGCGAGCTCCACCGCGCCGCGTGCGAGCTGGTCCGAGTGCGACACCAGCACCAGGGCCACCCGTGCCGTTGCCGACGCCGTCATGCCGTGGCCTCAGCCGCCGCCCACGCGGCGGCGCGCAGCACCAACGCGCTGGACTCCGCCCCCGGGTCGCGGTGGCCGGCCGATCGCTCCCCCAGATAGCTCGCCCGCCCCTTGGAGGCCACCATCGGGATCGTGGCCTCGGCGCCCCGCTCCGCCGCGTCGGCGGCCGCGGCCAGCACACCGGCGGGGTCGAGCCCCGCGTCGGCGGCCAACACGGCGGCCTCGACCGCCGGCGACCACGCGTCGACCATCGTCTTCTCCCCCGTCGTGGACTTGCCGCGCACCACGATGCCCTCCAGGGCGCCCTCGAGGAGCGCCACCACGCCCGCGCTGTCCAGCCGCGGCGCACCGGTGGCCTTCGCCGCCCGCAGGTAGGCCGTGCCGTACAGCGGGCCTGCGGCGCCGCCCACGGTCGACATCAGGGTCGTCGCGACGAGCTTGAGCACGTCGCCGACCTCGGCCGGCGGCTCCTCGAGCGCGTCGAGGCGCTGGATGACCGCGGTGAAGCCACGGGTGAGGTTCTCACCGTGGTCGCCGTCGCCGATCTGCCGATCGAGCTCGACCAGCTCGTCGCGGTGCTCCGCCACGGTCTGCGCCGTGCCGCGCACCCAGGCGATGGCCCAGCTCACGTCCAGGGTCATGCTCCAGCTCCTCGATCGGTGTCCATCGCAGGGCTCGTCACCATCGCAGCGCGGCGGTGTGCACCGGCGCGTCCCACAGCGCGGCCAGCTCCTCGTCCAGACGGAGCACCGTCACCGACGCGCCCTGCATCTCGAGCGACGTCACATAGTTGCCGACGAGCGAGCGGGCCACCTCGACCCCGCGCTCCTCGAGCAGCCTGCGAGCCCGACCATAGACGACGTAGAGCTCGGACGCGGGCGTGCCGCCCATGCCGTTGACCAGCAGCAGCACCTGGTCGCCGGCCGCCAGCCCGAGGTCGTCTGCCACCGGGTCCAGCAGCATCGCGGTGATCTCGTCGGCGCTCGTCATCGGCACACGGCGCCGTCCGGGCTCGCCGTGGATGCCGATGCCGACCTCGATCTCGTCCTCTGGGAGGTCGAAGCTGGGGCGTCCCGCGTGCGGGACGGTGCACGCCGTCAGCGCCACACCCATCGAGCGGACGTTCGCGATGACCCGCTCGGCCACCTCCGCCACCTGCTCCAGCCCGTCACCGCGCTCGGCCGCCGCCCCGGCGATCTTCTCCACGGCGACCGTGCCCGCCACGCCCCGGCGGCCCGCGGTGTACAGCGAGTCCTCGACCGCCACGTCGTCGGCCACGACCACGGTGCGCACCCGGAGCCCCTCGGCGTCCGCGAGCTCCGCCGCGGTCTCGAAGTTGAGCACGTCGCCGGTGTAGTTCTTGACGATCGCCAGGACGCCGGCCCCGGCATCCGCGGCGGCGATCGCGGGGGCGATCTGATCCGGGGTGGGCGAGGTGAACACCGGCCCGGGCACCGCCGCGTCGAGCATTCCCATGCCCACGAAGCCCGCGTGCAACGGCTCGTGGCCGCTGCCGCCGCCGCTGACCAGCCCGACCTTGCCGGGCACGGCGCCGCCCACCCGGGTGACGAACAGCGGGTCGGAGTGCACCGCGACCAGGTCGGCGTGCGCGCGCCCGAACCCGGCGACGGACTCCGCGACCACGGTCTGGGGGTCGTTGATCAGCTTCTTCATCGTGATCTTCCCTTCGGGCCGCGTGGCCACACCGTTGAGGCGCACCGAGGCGCGGACACGGGGCCGGCGCCTCACCCTCACACTCGTGCCGCCGCGCCGGGCCGTCAAGCGGTGCCGGATGGTCGGGCGGCCGGGCCTCAAGGGGCCCGGCCGCCGCGGTCAGGGCCTGCCGAGCAGCACCCGCGCCTCGGCCACCAGCAGGATCGACCCGGTGATCAGCACGCCGGAGCCGAAGTCCTCGAGCTGCTCCGCGCGGGTGGCCGCCTTGTCGATGGCCTCGTCGAGCCGGTCCGCGACATGCACCCGGTCCTCGCCGAACACGTCGACCGCCACCTCGGCGAGGTCGGCCACGTCCAGCGCGCGCGACGTCGAGGCGCGCGTGACCACGACCTCGGCCAGCAGCGGCTCGAGCGCCGCGAGGATGTTCTCCGGGTCCTTGTCGGCCATGACCCCCACCACGCCCACCAGGCTGGTGAAGTCGAACGCCTCCTCGACCGCGGCGGCCAGCGCCTCCGCGCCCGCCGGGTTGTGCGCCCCGTCGACCAGGATCGTCGGGCTCGTCCGGACCACCTCGAGTCGCCCGGGCGAGGTCGCCGCGCCGAACGCGGCCTCCACGACGCCCCCGTCGAGGGCCGCGCCGCCGGTCACCAGCGCCTCGACCGCCACCAGGGCGAGCAACGCGTTGTGCGCCTGGTGCTCGCCGTACAGCGGCACGAACACCTCGGTGTAGACCCCGCCGAGCCCGCGCAGGGTCAGGACCTGGCCGCCGACGGCGACCTGCCGGTCCACCACCGCGATGTCGACCCCGTCGCGGACCACCCGGGCGCCGCGCTCGGCGGCTGCCGCCAGCACCACGCCCTCGACGTCCTCGTGCTGCGGGGCGAGGACCACCGTCGAGCCGTCCTTGATGATGCCGGACTTCTCGCTGGCGATCTCGGTCAGCGTGCTGCCCAGGTAGCGCTCGTGGTCGAGCGCGACCGGGGTGAGGATCGCCACGTCGCCGTCCACGACGTTCGTGGCGTCCCAGCGGCCGCCGAGGCCGACCTCGATCACGGCCACCTCCACCGGGGCGTCCGCGAAGGCCGCGAACGCCATGACGGTGAAGACCTCGAAGAAGCTCAGGCGCGGCTTGCCCTCGGCGAGCTGCGCCGTGTCCACCATCTGCACGTACGGCGCGACGTCCTGCCACACCTCCACGAACCGCTCGTCGGAGATGGGCTCGCCGTCGATCGCGATCCGCTCGTTCACCCGGGTCAGGTGCGGGCTGGTGAAACGGCCCGTGCGCAGGCCGTGCTCGCGCAGCAGCGCCTCGACCATGCGGGCGGTGGACGTCTTGCCGTTCGTCCCCGTGATGTGCACCGTGCGGAACGAGCGCTGCGGGTCGCCCAGCAGGTCGCAGACGGCGCGCACCCGGTCGAGCGTGGGGTCGATGTCGTGCTCGGGCGCGCGGTCGAGGATCGCGGCGTACACCTCGTCGGCCGCGACGCGCGCGGCGTCCTGGCCCTCGCGCCGACGGTGCTCGGCGCCGCTCGAGGCGCTCATGCCCGCTCCACCCGGACGGCGAGCTCGCCATCGGCGGACTCCTCGACCACCACGTCGGCCGCGAGCGTCTCCGCGGCGACGAAGTCCTGGTGGCGGCGGACGCCGTCCAGTTCCTCGGCCGGCACCGCGAGGGTGAGCCGGATCCGGTCGGTCACCTGCAGGCCGGCGGCCTTGCGGGCGTCCTGCACGGCCCGCACCATGTCGCGGGCGTAGCCCTCGGCCCGCAGCTCGTCGTCGAGGGCCAGGTCGAGGACCACGAAACCGCCACCGGGCAGCACGGCAGCCGCCAGGTCGCCGTCGCCGGCCTCCACCACGGTGCTCGTCTCGTACTCCCCCGCCTGCAGCGGGACGTCCCCGCCGGCCGTGTGGACCACGACGGCGCCCGACGCGTCGGTCGACCAGTCACCCGCCTTGGCGGCCTTGATGGCGTCCTGCACGCCCCGGCCGAGTCGCGGCCCGGCCGCCCGGGCGTTGACCACGAGCTGGGTGCGGACGCCCACCGCGCCGGCGGCGGCCTCCTCGAGGGACTGCAGCTCGACGCCCTTGACGTTGAGCTCGGTGGTGATCAGGTCGACGAAGTCCTCGACCTGCGACGGCTCGGGCAGCACGACGCGCAGCGCCCGCAACGGCTGGCGCACCCGCAGGCTGTGGGCCTTGCGGAGCCCGAGGGTCACCGAGACGACCTCGCGCACCCGGTCGACGGCGGCGACGAGCGCGTCGTCGGCGGCCAGGGCCGTGTCGTCCTCGGACCCGAGGGCGAGGCTGGGCCAGTCGGTGAGGTGGACGCTGCGCCCACCGGTGAGCCCGCGCCACACCTCCTCGCTGAGCAGCGGCGCCAGCGGCGCCATGACCCGGGTGAGCGTCTCGAGGGCGGTCCACAGCGTGTCGAACGCCGCGGCGTCCTCCTGCCAGAACCGGTCGCGCGAGGTGCGCACGTACCAGTTGGTCAGCACGTCCAGGTGCTCGCGCACCGTCTCGCAGGCGCCGGGGACGTCGAACGCGTCCAGCTGGGCGCCGACGCGCTCGACCAGCGTCCGGGTGCGGGCCAGCAGGTACCGGTCCATGGTCGCAAGCGAGCCGTCGGCGTGGTCGGCGGCCGTGACCCGCCGGGCCGTGAGGCCGGCGCCGTCGTGAGCGGCCCCCGCGTAGAGCGTGAAGAAGTACCAGGTGCTCCACAGCGGAAGCATCACCTGCCGGACGTTCTCCCGGATGCCCTCCTCGGTGACGACGAGGTTGCCGCCGCGCAGGATGGGGCTGGCCATGAGGAACCAGCGCATCGCGTCCGAGCCGTCACGGTCGAAGACCTCGGCGACGTCCGGGTAGTTGCGCAGCGACTTGCTCATCTTGCGCCCGTCGGAGCCCAGCACGATGCCGTGCGAGACGGACGTGTGGAACGCGGGACGGTCGAACAGCGCCGTGGCGAGCACGTGCAGCGTGTAGAACCAGCCGCGGGTCTGGCCGATGTACTCGGTGATGAAGTCGCCCGGGTAGTGGTGCTCGAACCAGTCGGCGTTCTCGAACGGGTAGTGCACCTGGGCGAACGGCATCGAGCCCGAGTCGAACCACACGTCGAGCACGTCGGGGATCCGGCGCATCGTCGAGGCGCCGGTCGGGTCGTCGGGGTTCGGGCGGGTCAGCTCGTCGATGAACGGCCGGTGCAGGTCGGTCACCGCGACCCCGAAGTCCGCCTCGAGCTCGGCCAGCGAGCCGTAGACGTCGATGCGGGGGTAGGCCGGGTCGTCGCTGACCCACACGGGGATGGGCGTGCCCCAGTACCGGTTGCGGGAGATCGACCAGTCGCGGGCGCCGGCGAGCCACTTGCCGAACTGGCCCTCCTTGATGTGGTCGGGCACCCAGGTGATCTTCTCGTTGAGCTCGACCATGCGGTCGCGGAACTCGGTGACCCGCACGAACCAGCTCGAGACGGCCTTGTAGATCAACGGGTTGCGGCACCGCCAGCAGTGCGGGTACGAGTGCTGGTACGTCTCGTGGCGCAGCACGACGGGGCGCAGGTCGACCGGGACGGCCGCGAGCGCGCCCTCCCCCGACTTCAGGTCGGCGATGACGTGCGGGTTGGCGTCGAAGACCTGCTGGCCGGCGTAGTCGGGCACGGCAGACGTGAAGCGCCCCTTGGCGTCCACGGGCACCACGGGGACGATGCCGGCGGCGTCGCACACGGCCATGTCGTCCTCGCCGAACGCGGGCGCCAGGTGCACCAGGCCGGTGCCGTCCTCGGTGGTGACGAAGTCGGCGAGCAGCACGCGGTGGGCGTTCTCGTGGCCGGCGAAGTACGGGAACGGCGGCGCGTAGGCGCGACCGGCCAGCTCGGCGCCGGGCAGGCGCCCGACGACGCGCGGCTCCTCCCCCAGCTCGCGGGCGTACGACGCGAGGCGGGACGCGGCCAGCACGACGCGCTCGCCGGCCAGCGGCCCCTCGGCCGGCTCGACCACGAGGTACTCGATCTCCGGCCCGACGGCGACGGCGAGGTTGCTGGGCAGCGTCCACGGGGTGGTCGTCCAGATCAGCGCGAGCTCGCCGGACTCGAGCCGCACGCCCACGGTCAGCGCGGGGTCCTGGCGCGACTGGTAGACGTCGTCGTCCATCCGCAGCTCGTGGTTGGACAGCGGCGTCTCGTCACGCCAGCAGTAGGGCAGCACGCGGTAGCCCTCGTACGCCAGGCCCTTGTCGTAGAGCTGCTTGAACGCCCAGATGACCGACTCCATGTAGGGCAGGTCGAGCGTCTTGTAGTCGTTGTCGAAGTCGACCCAGCGCGCCTGGCGGGTCACGTACTCCTGCCACTCGCGGGTGTACCGGAGGACGGAGGTGCGGCACGCGTCGTTGAACTGCGCGATGCCCATCTCCTCGATCTGGGACTTGTCGGTGATGCCCAGGACCCGCTCGGCCTCGAGCTCGGCGGGCAGGCCGTGGGTGTCCCAGCCGAAGCGGCGCTCGACCCGGCGGCCGCGCTGCGTCTGGTAGCGCCCGACGACGTCCTTCGCGTAGCCCGTCAGCAGGTGGCCGTAGTGCGGCAGGCCGTTGGCGAACGGGGGGCCGTCGTAGAAGACGAACTCGTTGGAGCCGTGCTCACCGGCCGGCCGCTGGTCGATCGACGCGCGGAAGGTGCCGTCGGCGGCCCAGTAGGCCAGGACGTCCTTCTCGAGCGCGGGCAGGTCGGGGGACGCGGGGATCCCCGGGCCGGTGCCATCGGTCCGTCGGTGCAGCGGATACGCCATGTGGGTGCGGGCTCCTGGTCGTCGTCGTGGCTGACGCGAGGACGACGGGCCGCCTCTGAGAGCTGCGGACCACCGCGGTACCACCCCGCTTGCCGGCGGCGTGCGCGCACGCTGCCGACCACTCGATGTCCAGGCGCTGACGGGCCCACCCGTCCGGTTCTACTGGGCCGCGCCGGGGTGGGCGCCAGCTGTTCTTCCGGAGGCTCACCGGTGATTGCCGGGTCGAAGCCAGTCCCGCCAGTCTAGCCACTGCCGGGCGCTGGTCTGCCAGCCTCCCGCGCGAGGTCCCACGTGCCGGCCTTGCCGGATGGCTAGGGTCGGCTCGTGGCCATCGTCGACCTCCTCGGCTGGGCCGGGTCCGCGCTCCTCGTGTACTCGGTGCTCCAGTCCCGCATGCTCCGCCTGCGCGTGCTGAACCTCGCCGCCTCGTTCGCCCTGCTGGTGTTCAACGCGCTGATCGCGGTGTGGCCGATGGTGGCCATGAACGTGGCGCTGTGCGCGATCAACGCCTGGTTCATCGTGGCGCTGCTCCGCGCGCGGCATGTGGGGCGCGCGTTCGCGTGGGCGCCGGTGGGCGCGGACGATCCAGTGCTGGCCCACTTCCTCGCGCGGCACGGCGCCGACATCGCCCGGTTCTGCCCGCAGGCGGACCTGCCTGGGCCGCCCGAGGCGCTGCGGGCGCTGGTTCTGCACGACGACGTGGCCGCGGGGCTCGTCGTCGCGACGCCCGAGGGACCGGACGGGTGGCGCCTGCACGTCGACTACGTGACCCCCGAGTACCGCGACTACACCGCCGGGGCGTTCCTCTACTCCCCGGACGGCCCGTTCGCGGCGTCGGGCGCGCGCCGGGTCGTCGCGGGCCCCGAGCTGGCCGGCCTGCAGCAGTACCTCGGCCGCGCGGGGTTCGCCCGCACGGCCGAGGGCGCCTGGCAGCGCCTGCTGGAGCCGGCTACCGCGCCGGTCTGACCGCCCCCGCGAGCAGGGCTGCCACCTGCACCAACGGGGCGTTCCAGTTGACGGTGATCTCGTTGACGCCCCACGCGCCGATGTCGTCGATGAAGCACTGCTGGGCGGGCAGCCCGCCGACCGCGGCGGCGGACACCGGGTCGGGCGTCGCGGAGTTGGGCCCGCCGCTCAACGCCCCGCGCGGGGGGTGCGGCAGCCGCGGGTCCGCCTGGTGGGCGTACCAGCGGCTGTGCTGGTTGTGGACGGAGCGCGCGCCGTGCCCGGTCACGTAGGACACGCCGAGCGCGTTGCGCCCGAGCACGTAGTCCATGCCCTCGGCCAGCCCGTCGCGGTAGCGGCTCTCGCCGGTGAGGCTCCAGGCCGCTCCCAGCACCGTGAGCTGGTTGAGGAGCAGGCCGTTCGAGCCCCAGTCGTAGCGGCCGTCGTGCGGCGCGTACGGGTGCCCGAACGGCTGGCCCGCTTGCGTCGCGAGGATGGCGTCGGCTGCGGCCGTCGCGGAGGCCCGCACCGCGTCGGCCTCCGGGAGGCGGCTCGGGACGAGCGCGAGGTGCAGCCGGGCGAGCCCGCCCACCCGCTGCCAGTCGATGTCCGCGAACACGTCCACCGGCCCGCCGACGTGGCAGTCGCTGGCCCGCAGCTCCTCGAGCCGGCGCTCGTCACCGGTCGCGAGGTACAGCTCGACGGCCGCCCAGTACCACTCGTCCCGGAGGTCGGTGTCGTCGTAGGGGCCGCTGCCGGCGTTGGCCAGGACGTTCGTGTTCGGCGCCAGCAGGTCCGGGTGGCGCAGCGCGGCGGCGTAGGAGGCCTGGGCGGCCTCGAGGAGCGTGGCGGCGAACTCGGGGTCCTCGGTGGCGAAGACCCGGGCGCCCTGCGCGGCCGCCGCGACGAGGTTGAGGGTCGCCGCCGTCGAGGGGCGGTGCAGGTAGCGGGGCTGCGGGTCCTCGTGCGGGAGGGTCGGGATCGGGGTCCAGCGCTCGTCGGACACCTTGTGGTGGGCGAGGCCGGCGTACTGCGCGCCGGACGGGACGCGCATGCGGAGCAGCCACTCGAGCTCCCACCGGGCCTCGTCGCGCAGGGCCCGCTCCATGCCGTCGGGCAGCGGGACGGTCCCGCCCACCCACTCGCAGGCCCCCAGGAGCTGCGCGACGGAGATGCCGCCGTTGACCACGTACTTGCCGTGGTCGCCCGCGTCGTACCAGCCCCCGGTCACGTCGAGCCGGTGGCTGCCCGTCCATCCCTCGTACAGGTCGACGCCGTCGCCGGTGACCGCGTGCCCGGCCGGCAGGCACGGGACGTCGGCGTCACCCCCGTGCGGGGATCCCGCGACGTGCCCCGCGGGCCGGGCGTAGGCCTCGCCGGCGACCTCGGGGCCGATCTCCACGCCGCTGCGCTGCAAGTGGAAGAACCGCAGGGCGTCGCGGGCCAGCCCGGCGTACAGGTCGGCCCGCACCGCGAAGGGGTCGCTCACGGCGCCGTCGGCGGCGATGGCGAACCCGTCGCCCTCCAGGTCGATGGGGCCGACGTCGATCGTGTGGACGTCCAGCCCGGCGGACGCGTCGTGCCCGCGCGGGGTGGTGAGGCCGCGGGCGACCTCCCTCCCGTCGAGCATCAGGCTCCAGGGCAGCGGGCCGACGGCGTCGGTGACGAGCGTGGCGTGCGCCGGGACGCCCGGCAGCCATCCGAGCTGGTTGGCGCGCACGCGGGGCGCGCTGGTCGACGAGCCCGCGGCGGCGGCCGCCGTCATCGGCCGGCTCGCGCCGTCACCGGCTCCTGCGCCGACCAGGGGAACGTGATCCACCGGTCGGTGCGCCGCCACACGAAGTCCGGGTCCACGACGGAGTGCGGCTTGGCGTACAGGACGGCGGTGCGGACCTCCTCGCAGTGCTGCGAGACGAGCCGCTGGACGAGCGCCAGCGTCTCCCCGGTGTCGGCCACGTCGTCGACGACGAGCGCGCGCAGCCCGTGCATGGCCGCGGTGTCCAGCAGGGGCGGCAGCACCGTCGGCTCGAGCAGCCGCTCGTCGACGCCCGTGTAGAACTCGACGTTCAGCGCCCCGCAGACCTTGGTGCCGAGCGCGTAGGAGATGGCCCCGGCCGGCAGCAGCCCGCCGCGGGCCACGGCCACGACGACGTCCGGGGCGAAGCCGGAGTCCACCACTTGTTGCGCGAGCTCGCGGCTCGCCTCGCCGAAGAGGTCCCAGGTGAGCACCTCGCGCTGCTCGGGGAGTGACTGACCGGGTGCCGCTTCCGTGATCGCCATCCACGCAGGGTAAACGCCCTGGCTGGGCGGTCCGACAAGCCCAAGGTCCCGGCGCGCTGCCGCTCCCGCGTGGTGGCGTCCGCGGGCCTCGCCGTCGCGAGACAATCCTCGGGTGACCGACCTCCCCGCCCCCCTCGTGCTGCTCGACCTCGACGGCACGCTGACCGACTCCGCGCCCGGCATCGTCGCCTCCGTCGCCCACGCGTACCGCGCGCTCGGCCTGCCCGTCCCGGACGCGGCGACGCTGCGCTCGTTCGTCGGGCCGCCCATCGCGGTCTCGTTCGCGGCCCACGGCATCGCCCCCGAGCGGCTGGGCGAGGCGATCGCGGCGTACCGCTCCGCGTTCACCGCCGGCGGCATGTTCGACAACTCGGTGTTCCCCGGAGTCCTGGTCGCGCTGGAGCGCCTTCGCGCCGCGGGCTGCACGCTCGCCGTGGCCACCTCGAAGCCGGAGGTCTTCGCCGTGCCGATCTGCGAGCGGTTCGGCATCACCGAGCGGGTGGACGGGGTCTACGGCGCCCCGCTGGACGACGTGCCCTCGACCAAGGCCACCGTCATCGCCCATGCCCTCGCCGAGCTCGGCGCCCGTGCGCCCGGCGCGGACCGGACCGTCATGGTCGGGGACCGGGAGCACGACGTGCACGGCGCCGCCGAGCACGGCATCGACTGCCTGGGGGTGACGTGGGGCTACGCCGAGCCGGGAGAGCTCGTCGCCGCCGGCGCCGTGGCCCTGGTCGACGACATGGACGCGCTCGTGACCGCCACGCTGGCCCGGGTGGGCGCCCGCACCGCCTGACGGCCGGCGCCGCGCGGGCGAGGGTCAGCGCAACGACCGCTGCCACTCGTCGTGCAGCGCCGCGAACCGGCCGCCCGCGGACACGAGCTCGGCGGGGCTGCCGTCCTCCACGATGCGGCCGCCGTCCACGACGAGCACGCGGTCCGCGCCCATCACGGTGGACAGGCGGTGCGCGATGACCACGGACGTCCGCCCGGCGAGGAGGGTGCCCAAGCCCCGCTGCACCAGCTGCTCGCCGGGCACGTCGAGCGAGCTCGTCGCCTCGTCCAGCACGAGCAGCGCCGGGTCGGCGAGGAAGGCCCGGGCGAACGAGACGAGCTGGCGCTGCCCGGCCGACAGCCGCACGCCGCGCTTGTCGACCTCGGTGTCGTACCCCGCGGGCATCTGCTCGACGAGCGGGTGCAGCCCCACCGATCGGGCCGCGTCCTCGATCTGCTCGCGGGTCGCGTCGGGCCGGCCCAGGGCGATGTTCGCGGCGATCGAGCCGGAGAACAGGTATGCCTCCTGGGTGACCATGACAAGCGCGCGGCGCAGGTCCTGCGGCGCGATGTCGCGCACGTCCACGTCGTCGATCAGCACCGCGCCCGAGCGCACGTCGTAGAACCGCGCGAGCAGCTTGGCCACGGTCGACTTGCCCGCGCCCGTCTCCCCCACCAGCGCCACGCTCTGGCCCGCCGGCACGTGCAGGTCCAGGCCCGGCAGCACACTGGGACCGTCGCCGTAGCCGAACTCCACCGCGGCGAGCCGCACGTCGCCGCGCGGGCTCGGCAGCGGGGCCGGGCGCGCGGGCTCGGGGACAGTGGGCTCCTCGGCGAGCAGCTCGGCGAGCTTCTCCAGGGCGGCGGTGGCGGACTGGAACGAGTTGTAGAACATCCCGATCTGGGTCAGCGGCGAGAAGAACCGCTTGGCGTACAGCACCGCGGCGGCGAGCACACCGACCTCGAGCCCGCCGTCGAGCACCCGCAGGCCGCCGACCAGCACCACCACGGCGACCGTCACGTTGCCGATCAGCGTGAGGCCCGAGTCGAAGAGCCCGTTGAGCCGGATGCCCTCGGCGCTGGCCACCCGGTACTCCTCGGACAGGCGCCCGTAGTCGGCGGCCACGGGCCGCTGCCGCCGGAACGCCTGCACCGCGCGGATGCCGGTCATCGTCTCCACGAAGCGCACGATGAGGCGCGCGGCCGCCGTGCGCTGCTTGCGGTACTGGGCCTGGGAACGGGCCTGGAACCACCGGGTGAGGAGCACACCGGGGACCACGGCGACGAGCAGCACAACCCCGCTGGGCCAGTCGAGCAGCAGCAGAGACGCGGCCGTCAGCACCATCGCCAGGGCACTCGACGCGAGCGTGGTGATCCCGCCGTCCAGCAGCTCGCGCACCGCGTCCAGGTCGGAGGTCTGCCGGGAGATGATCCGGCCCGAGGTGTACCGCTCGTGGAACTCCAGGCTCAGCAGCTGGGTGTGGCGGAAGACCCGCCGGCGCAGGTCGAGCAGGATCGCCTGGCTGACGCGCGCGGCCGCCCGCACCACGGCGGCGGTGAGCGCACCGCCGAGCACGGCGGTGAGGAGGTACCCGCCCGCCGTCAGGAGCAAGGGGGCGGGGTCGCCGTCGCGCATCGCGGGGAGGCCGCGGTCGATCGCGACGGCCACGAGCGCGGGCCCTGCGACGTGGGCGACCTGCGCGCCGACGACGAGCGCGACAGTGGCCCAGGCCGGTCCCGCCACCGGGCGCAGCAGCGAGCGCAGCAGCCGCAGCGACAGCCGCCGGATGCCCGCGTGGTCAGCCGGGGCCTCCATCAGCGCGGCGCTCACCGGTCGCCCCTCGAGCGCACTGTGCCGTCTCCGACGGGCTCGTCCAGCACCAGCGGCCCGTCCAGCGGCTCCCCGGGCGCCGGGACCTCCCGCGGGCCGGAGCCGAGCGCGGTGAGCACATACCGGTAGTGCGGGTGTCGCGCGAGGAGGTCGGAGTGCCGTCCCACGCCGGTGACGCGGCCGTCCTCGAGCACGGCGACGCGGTCGGCGAGCGCGACGGTCGACGGCCGGTGCGCCACGACAAGGGTCGTCGTGCCGGTGAGCGTCGCGCGCAGGCGGGTGGTCACTGCCGCCTCGGTGGCGACGTCGAGCGCGGAGAGCGGGTCGTCCAGCACCAGCACGCGGGGCCGCGCCGCGACGG
Organism: Cellulomonas chengniuliangii; assembly: GCF_024508335.1. Classification (NCBI taxonomy): domain Bacteria; kingdom Bacillati; phylum Actinomycetota; class Actinomycetes; order Micrococcales; family Cellulomonadaceae; genus Cellulomonas; species Cellulomonas chengniuliangii. The sequence continues at coordinate 2,277,292 of NZ_CP101988.1, forward strand.
CCCGCGCCAGGGCGATGCGTTGCCGCTGCCCCCCGGACAGGCTCAACCCCTCCTCGCCGATCACGGTGTCCATGCCGTGGGGCAGCGCGTCGACGAACCCGGCGGAGGCGACGGCCAGCGCCTCGCGCGCCAGCGTGTCGGCGGCCTCCGGCCCGAGGCCTGCCTCGTCGACGCCAAGCAGGACGTTCTCGCGCACGGACGCGGAGAACAGGAGGGGGTCCTCGAAGGCGACAGCGACCGCGCGGCGCAGGTCGTCGCGCGCGACCTCGCGCACGTCGACGCCGTCGACGAGCACGGAGCCGCCGGTGACGTCGTACAGCCGGGGCACGAGCTGGGCGAGGGTGGACTTGCCGCTCCCGGTGAGGCCCACCAGGGCCATCGTCTCCCCCGGCTCGACGACGAGGTCCACGCCGTCGAGCACGTCGCGTGCCCCCGGGGGCGCCGTCGGGTGCCGGAACCGCACGTCGGCGAGCACCAGGCGGCTGCCCCGCCGGCCCGGCTCGGGCAGGTCCCGTGGTTCCGGCGGGTCGGTCAGGGCGTTGGGCGCGTCGACCACCTCGATGTACCTGTCCAGTGCCGCCCGGGCGTCGAGCGTCATGGCCAGGAGCTGGCCGAGCCGCTCGACCGGGGCGTTGACCACGGCGGCCGTCGCGAAGAACGCGACCAGCGCCCCGACGCTCACGGCGCCCTCGGCGGCCAGCCACACCCCGAGCCCGAGCGACACCGCCAGCACCGCCTCGGGCAGGGCGCCCAGCGCGAAGCTCACCCGCGAGAGGGTCCGCGCCTTCTGGATCTCGGTGGCCCGCAGGTCCTCGGCCTGCCGCGCGAAGCCCTCGAGCGCGTCACCGCCCCGGCCGAAGGCCTTGAGCACGCGGATGCCGTGCACCGACTCCTCGACCGTGGTCGCGAGGTCTCCCGCCTGGTCGCGCGCCTGCCGGGCGACCGCCTTGTAGTCCTCCCGGAAGCGGAACCCGAGCCACACGACTGGGGCGGCCCCAGCCAGGTAGACCAGCCCGAGCTGCCAGGCGGTCGCGATCATCAGCCCCACGCCCACCACGGCCGTGGTCGCGCTGACGACGAGCATGACGAGGCCGAACGCGAGCCACCGGCGCACCATCCCCAGGTCGGACATCGCGCGGGAGAGCAGTTGGCCGCCCGACCAGCGGTCGTGGAAGGCCATCGGCAGGTCCAGCAGCCGGCCGAACAGGTCGGTGCGCATCTGCCGCTCGACTGTCGTCCCGGGCGTCAGGATGAACGCCCTGCGGCACCACACCAGGAGGGCCTCCAGCACGCCGAGCACGAGCACCAGGGCGGCCGCCTGGACCACGGCGCCCCGCGACCCCTCGGTGAGCAGCGGCCCGTTGACGACCTCCCGGAGCACCTGCGGCACCGCGAGCGCCAGCAGGCTCGCGCCGAGCGACGCCACGCCGCCCGCCGCGATCCGGGGCAGCGCGGGCCGCGCCCACCGGAGCAGGCGCGTCATCGCCCGTGTCGTCGAGAGGCGGGACGCCGCGGCGTGCGGGATGCGTTCGACGGGCACCCTGCGCAGCCTACGGACGCCGCCCCCGCCTCACACCCCGGTGCGGGCGGTCTTCGTGTTGCTCGCCTGGGCGCGTGGGCGCACCACCAGCAGGTCGATGTTCACATGCGGCGGTCGGCTGAGCGCCCACGCGATCGTGTCGGCGACGTCGTCGGCGACCAGTGGCTGGTACCCCTCGTACACGGCCGCGGCCCGCGCCTCGTCGCCGTCGAAGCGCACCAGGGAGAAGTCGGTGGCGACGGCGCCGGGGGCGATCTCGATGACCCGCAGCGGCTCCCCCGCCAGCTCCCAGCGCAGCGTCGTGGCGAGCATCCGCTCGGCGTGCTTGGCGCCGGTGTAGCCCGCGCCCCCCTCGTACGGGCCGTGGGCCGCGGTGGAGGTGAGGACCAGCACGTCGCCCTCGCCGCTGGCCCGCAGCGCGGGCAGGAACGCCTGGGTGACCCGCAGCGTGCCGAGCACGTTGAGCTCGTACATGCGCCGCCACTGGTCGATGTCGGAGCTCTCGACGGGGTCGAGCCCGAACGCGCCGCCCGCGTTGTTGACCAGCGCGTCCAGGCCACCGGTGGCCTCGACGTGAGCGGCGAGCCGGGCGACGTCCTCGTCGACGGTGACGTCGGCGACGAACGCCTCCGCCCCGGTCTCCAGGGCGAGCTCGTCGAGCAGGTCGGCGCGGCGGGCGGTCGCGACCACCTCCCAGCCGTCGGCGCGCAGGCGGCGCACCGTCGCCGCGCCGATGCCGGAGGAGGCCCCGGTGACGACTGCGCGGCGCGGACGGGACAGGGCGGTGCTCATGAGGTCTCCTCAGGAAGAGTGTGTGGTGCTCAGGCGTCCAGGTTACGGAGGCGATCGGCTCAGGCTCGCGCGGCGGCGCCTCCGAGGCTGGCCTCGGCGAGCGCCTCCTCGAGCAGGGCCAGCCCTTCGGCGGCCTCGTCGGACGTCACGACGCACGGCGGCACGACGTGCACCCGGTTGTCGGCGAGGAACGGCAGCAACCCGCGCTCCAGACACGCCGCCTTGACCTTGGCCATCACGTCGGCGCCCACGGGCTCCCTGGTCTCGCGGTCGGCGACGAGCTCGACGGCCCAGAACACCCCGAGCCCGCGCACCTCGCCCACCATGGGGCAGCGCTCGGAGAGCCCGGCCAGCCCGGGGCCGATCACGTCCCGGCCGATCGCCGCGGCGTGCTCGACGATGCGCTCGTCCTCCATCGCCTCGATCGTCGCCACCACGGCGGCCATGGCCAGTGGGTGGCCGGAGTACGTGAGGCCGCCGGGGAACACGCGCTCGTCGAAGGTCGCGGCGATCTCCTCCGAGATCATCACCCCGCCCGCGGGCACGTACCCGGAGTTGACGCCCTTGGCGAAGGCGACCAGGTCGGGACGGACGTCGTAGTGGTCCAGGGCCAGCCAGGCGCCGCTGCGCCCGAACCCGGCCATCACCTCGTCGAGGATGAGCAGCGCTCCGTACTTGTCGGCGATGTCGCGTGCTCCGGCGAGGTAGCCGGGCGGCGGCACGAGCACGCCGGCGGTGCCCGGGATCGTCTCCAGCAGGATCGCGGCGACCGACTCCGGGCCCTCGGCCTGGATCACCCGCTCGAGGTGCCGCAGCGCGCGCTCGCACTCCTGCTCGGGGGTGGCGGCCCAGAACTCCGAGCGGTAGAGGTACGGGCCGAAGACGTGCACGTGCCCGCGGGAGTACTCGTTCGGCACCCGGCGCCAGTCGCCGGTGGCCGCCACCGCCGCCCCGGTGTTGCCGTGGTACGAGCGGTACGTCGAGACCACCTTGTCGCGGCCGGTGTGCAGGCGGGCCATGCGGATGGCGTTCTCGATCGCGTCGGCGCCGCCGTTGGTGAAGAACACGTGCGAGAACCCGGCGGGGGCGTGCTCCAGCACCTTCTGCGCGGCGCGCCCGCGCACCAGGCTGGCCGTGGACGGCGCGACGGTCGCGAGGGTGGCCGCCTGCTCCTGGATCGCCGCGACGACCCGGGGGTGCTGGTGGCCGATGTTGGTGTTGACGAGCTGGGAGGAGAAGTCGAGGTAGCGCCGTCCAGCGTGGTCCCACACGTGCGAGCCCGCTCCCCCGGCCACCACGAACGGGCTCAGCCGGCCCTGCGCGGACCAGGAGTGGAAGACGTGCGCCCGGTCGAGGCGCAGGGCCGTGGCGTCGTCCTCGGCGGTGGCGGCGGGCAGGTCGCTGCTCATGGGGGTCTCCTCGGTGCTCAGGGCAAGAGTGCCCGACGCGACGGGTGCGCGTCAGCGGTCCGGCCGGTGCGGCGCCGGGGGACCTCCCCGACCCGCACCGGCCGATGCTCAGTTGCCGCCCTCCGCGAGGGTCACGGACTCCGGCTTCCAGCTCGCGCCGACCACGTCCACCCCCTCATCCTCGAGCTCGGCGAGGGCCTTCGTCACGTACTCCGTGGTGTACGCCGACTCGGGCGGCTCCGCCGAGATGATCGACGCCCCGGTCTCGTTGCGCGTCTGCAGCGCCAGCGCGACGGTGCGCTTCCACGCGGACTCGTCGAGCAGCCCGATCCCGCCGCTCGTGCTCGGCCAGATGAGCTTGTTGACCTCGTTGGTCATCCACAGCTGGTGGCTCGTGCCGAGCGTGGAGCCCGCCGCGGTGACCGCGTCGGCGGCCGCCTGGGCGTTGTCCCGCGCGTAGACCCAGCCCTTGAGCGAGGCCTTGAGGAACTTGACGGTCGTCTCCTGGTACTCGGCGTCGTCCGCCAGCCGCTCGCTGTCCGCCCAGATGGCGTCCTGCAGCATCGCCGTGCCCTCGTCGTTCCAGTCGATGACGGTGAAGTCGTCGGGCGTGTACAGCTCGCCCGTGTCCGGGTCGACGGTCTCCAGGAGCTGCGCGTACTCGTTGTAGGTCATGGCCTGCGCCGCGTCGATGTCGCCGTTGAGCAGGCCGAGCATGTCGAACGCCTGGGTTACGAGCTGGAAGTCCGTGACCCCCGCCTTGTTCAGGCCGGCGAACAGCTCCCACTCGTTCCCGTAGCCCCACGAGCCGACGGTCTTCCCGGAGAGGTCCGCGACGGAGTCGATGCCCGAGTCGGCGAACGCGACCTGCAGCGTCGCGGACCGCTCGAAGACCTGCGCGACGTTCGTGATGCCGGCGCCCTGCTCGATCGATCCGAGGACCTTGGGCACCCAGGCGATCGCGTAGTCGACCTCACCCTGCGCCAGGGCGTCCTGCGGCACGATGTCGCCGCCGGACGGGAGGATCTCCACGTCTAGGCCCTCGTCCGCGTAGTAACCCTGCTCCTGGGCCGCGTAGTAGCCGGCGAACTGCGCCTGCGTGAGCCACTGCAGCTGCAGCTTGACCGGCGTGAGCCCGTCCGCCGCTGCCTCCGCGCCCGCGCCGCCCTCCTCCGCACTGCTCGCGCACGCCGTCAGCAGCAGTCCCGCTGCCAGTCCGGTCGCCACCGCCGCCCCCCAACGCCTCGTGGTCCTCATGTCATCTCCTCTCGTCGGTGAAGCTGGGCACCGGCGCGCAGCGGATGCCGCGAGCCCTCGACCGGCCTGGCGACGCCGGCAGGCGGGACGTCGTGCGCCGGCTTGCCGCTCATGCGGTGCGCCGGCGGGTGACGGCGCGCTCCGCGAGGGAGGTCGCCGTGAAGAAGAGCAGCCCGACCGCGATCGCGCCGAGCACGTAGGCCCAGGCCTGGGCGTAGTCCGAGCCCGCGGCGGCGGTGGTGATGAATGAGCCGATCCCCGAGCGCGGGCCGCCGAAGTACTCCGCGACCACGGCCGAGATGACGGCGAGCGAGGACGCGAGTCGTAGCCCGGTGAAGAGGAACGGCACAGCGGTGGGGATCGTCACCACACGAGCGGCCTGCCGGGGCGTGGCGGCCAGCGCGCGCAGCAGGTCCCGGTGCACGGGCAGCACCTGGCGCAGCCCGCGGAGGGTGTGGACGTACACCGGCACGAACGCCGCGAGCGCCGCGACGACCACCCGGGCGTGCTCCGACCCCGCGCCGTGCATGGAGTACAGCACCGGCGCGAGCGCCACGACGGGCACCACTGACAGGGCGGTGACGAGCGGCGCCGCGAGCGCGTCGACGAGCCGCAGCGCCGCGGCGAGCAGCGCGACGAGCATCGCCAGGACGCCACCGGCGAGCAGCCCGACCGCCGCGTTGCGACCGGTGACGACCGCGGCCGAGCCGATCGGCCCACGAAAGGCGACGAGCTCCTCCGCGATGGCGGCCGGCCCTGGGAGCACGAACGGCGGGATCTGCGCGAGCACCACGGCGCCCTGCCAGGCGGCGACCAGGCCCACGAGCAGCACGAGCGGTGGCAGCACCTGCCGCAACGAGGCCGCCACGCGCGTCATCCGGCGCCCTCCGCCTGCGCGAGGCTGACGCCCTCGAGCAGCGCCGCGCGCACCGTGGCGATCTCGTCGAAGAACGTGGCGTCCGTGCGCAGCGCGTCCAGGTCCTCGAGGGAGCCGCTGCGGTCGAGCGTGACGGGCGCCACCTCCCGGATGCGCCCAGGGCGCGGGGACATCACCACCACCCGGTCCGAGAGGAACACCGCCTCGGGGATCGAGTGCGTGACGAACACCACGGCGGCGCGGGTCTCGGCGCAGATCCGCAGCAGCTGGGTCTGCAGGCGCTCCCGGGTCATCTCGTCCAGCGCGCCGAAGGGCTCGTCCATGAGCAGCAGGCTGGGCTCCTCGGCGAGGGCCCGCGCGATCGCCACCCGCTGCTGCATGCCGCCCGAGAGCTGGTCCGGGAAGTGCTCGGCGAAGTCGGCGAGGCCGACCAGCGCGAGAAGGTGCTCTGCCCGCTCGCGGCGGCCCGCCCGGCCCATCCCGGCCAACGCGAGCGGCAGCTCGACGTTCGCGCGGACGGTGCGCCACGGCAGCAGCCCGGCCTGCTGGAAGGCGATCCCGTACTCGTGGGCGAGCCGCGCCTCCCGGGCGGGGCGGCCGAACACCTGCACACTCCCCGCGGTGGGGGCGTCGAGGTCGGCGATGAGGCGCAGCAGCGTGGACTTGCCGCAGCCCGAGGGTCCGATGAGGGACACGAACTGCCCTGCCGCGACGGTCAGCGAGACGTCGTCGAGCGCGACGACCCGCCCGGCGCCGCTGCCGAACACCCGCGAGACGCCGTCCACCTGCACGGCGGCGGTCATCGGGCGGCCTCCAGCCGGCGGAACCTGCGCAGCGAGGACCCGAGCGCCGCGACGAGGCCGGCGGCGAGCAGGCCGAGCGCCACCGCCCCGAAGATGGGCGCCCATGGCTTGGCGGGGTCGCTCGCGGAGAACGCCGCGAACTCCACGATCATGCGGCCCAGACCGCCGGGGAGGCCGGTGGCGACCTCGGCCACGACGGCCCCGATCACGGCGCCCGCCGCGGCCAGGCGCAGCGCGGGCAGCAGGTACGGCACCGAGGCCGGCAGTCGCAGCCTCACCAGGGTGGACCACCACCCCGCGCCGTACGCCCGCATCAGCTCCGCGTGGATCGGGGTGGGCGACTGCAGTCCGCGCAGCATCCCGACTGCCACTGGGCAGAACGCCAGGTACGACGCGATGACCGCCACCGACATCCACGGCGCCCACTGCACCGGGCCCACCTCGAGCCGGGACCCCCAGGAGCGCACCAGCGGCGCGAGGGCGATGAGCGGCACCGTCTGGGACAGGACGACGAGCGGGAGCACCGCCGCCTCGACCAGTCGCACGCGCTGCATGGCCAGCGCGAGCGCCATGCCCACCACCAGGCCGAGCAGCCAGCCCACCGACGCGACGCCGAGGCTCATCGCGCCGGCCCGCAGCACCGCGGACCACAGCGGCGGCGCGCCGGCGCCGCCCGAGACCGGCTCGAGCAGCCTGGCCGCCATGTCCCACGTGTGCGGCATCGCGAGGTCGGTGGTGCGGGGCAGCATCCGGGTCGCGCCCAGCAACCACCCGTCGGCCGGGCCGAGCACCTTGTACAGCTCCCAGGCCGCCGCCACGGCGGCCACCGACGCCAGGCCGAGCAGCGGACCCGAGCGCACCGCGCGCGCCGTCCAGGCCGGCATGCGCCACGCCCTCCGCACACCCTCGGGCCCGGTCCTCACGCCGGTCGCCGCCACCCGCGGCGTGACATCCGCCGAGGTCGCGCCGGCCGGCGCGATCGGGGCCGAGGACGCCGCAGTCTCCGGCCGCGTGCTCATGCGCTCGCCACCACGGTCCGCGCGAGCGCCGGGATGACCCGCTCGCCGTACACCCGCATCGTCTCCTCCTTGTTGTCGTGCTGGAGGTACGCGGCGAACTGGGTGACGCCCAGCTCCCGCAGCTCTTCGAGCCGCGCGACGTGCTCGCGTGGGCTGCCCAGCAGGCAGAAGCGCTCGATGATCTCGTCGGGCACGAACGCGGCGTGCGAATTCCCGGCCCGCCCGTGCTCGTTGTAGTCGTAGCCCTCACGCCCGCGGATGTAGTCGGTGAGCGCCGCCGGAACTGACGAGCCCGCGCCGTACCGGGCGACGATGTCGGCCACGTGGTTGCCGACCATGCCGCCGAACCAGCGGCACTGCTCGCGCATGTGCGCCCGCGCACCCGGAGAGTCGCCGTCGCCCACGTACGCCGGGGCGGCGACGCAGAACGACAGCGAGTCCGGGTCTCGTCCGACGGCCGCGGCGGCGTCGCGCACCGAGCCGATCATCCAGGCCGCGATGTCCGGGTCGGCGAGCTGCAGGATGAACCCGTCGCCCACCTCGCCGGCCAGGCGCAGCGCCTGCGGGCCGTAGGCGGCGACCCACATCTCGAGCGACGAGCCCTTGGACCACGGGAAGCGCAGCGTGCGCCCGTTGACCTCGACGGCGCGGTCGTTCGCCAGCTCGCGGATCACGTGGATCGACTCGCGGAGCGTGGCGAGGTTCGAAGGGCGGCCGTTGAGGGTGCGGACGGCCGAGTCTCCCCGGCCGATCCCGCACACCGTCCGGTTGCCGTACATCTCGTTGAGGGTCGCGAACAGCGACGCGAGCACGGTCCAGTCCCGGGTCGCGGGGTTCGTCACCATCGGGCCGACCGTCACCCGACGGGTCGCGGCGAGGATCGCCGAGTAGATGACGAACGGCTCCTCCCAGAGCAGATGCGAGTCGAACGTCCACACGTGGTCGAAGCCGTGGCTCTCCGCCTGGCGTGCCAGGTCGACCGCGCGCGCCGCGGGCGGGTTGGTCTGCAGGACGACACCGAAGTCCATGGGCTCTCCTTGGGTCGGCGGGGCAGGGCTCAGACGAGGTACTGCGACAGGCCACGCTTGAGGTACCTGCCATGGCCGGGGCGCCCGTGGTACGCGCCGCCCTCGACGACCACCCGGCCGCGCGACATGACCAGGTCGATGGCGCCGTCCACCTCGAATCCCTCCCACGCGGAGTGGTCCATGCTCATGTGGTGCGTGGCGGCGGAGATCGTGGTGCGCCCCGCGGGGTCGTAGACCACGATGTCGGCGTCGGCGCCGGGCGCGATGACGCCCTTGGCCCCGTAGAGGCCGAACATCCGCGCCGGTGTGGTGGAAGTGAGCTCGACCCACCGCTCGAGCGTGATCTGGCCGGTGACCACCCCCTGGTACAGCAGGTCCATCCGGTGCTCCACCGACCCGATGCCGTTGGGGATCGCCCGGAAGTCGCCGAGCCCGAGGTCCTTCTGCCCGGTCATGCAGAACGGGCAGTGGTCGGTGGAGACCATCTGCAGGTCGTTGGTCCGCAAGGCGCGCCACATGTGGTCCTGGTGCCCCTCGGCCCGCGAGCGCAAAGGCGTCGAGCAGACCCACTTGGCGCCCTCGAACCCCGGCGCGCCGAGCTGCTCCTCCAACGAGAGGTACAGGTACTGCGGGCATGTCTCCCCGAACACGTTCTGCCCGGCGTCCCGCGCCGCGGCGAGCTGGGCCACCGCCTGCTTCGCGCTCACGTGCACCACGTAGAGCGGGGCCCGGGTGAGGTCGGCGAGCATGATCGCCCGGTGCGTGGCCTCCTCCTCGAGCTGCCACGCGCGCGCCACGCCGTGGTAGTACGGCGCGGTCTTGCCAGCCTCGACGAGCTGCGCGGCCAGCACGTCGATCGCCGGGCCGTTCTCCGCGTGCATCATGGTCAGGAGCCCGAGGTCGGCGGCCTTCTGCATGGCCCGCACGATCTGCGCGTCGTCGGAGTAGAAGACTCCCGGGTAGGCCATGAACAGCTTGTAGCTGGTGATGCCCTCGTCGACGAGCCCTTCCATGGCCTTGAGCGAGTCGTCGTCGACGCCGCCGATGATCTGGTGGAACGCGTAGTCGATGGCGCAGTTCCCGGCGGCCTTCGCGTGCCAGGCCGCCAGGCCGTCCTGCACCCGCTCACCGGCACGTTGCACGGCGAAGTCGATGATCGTCGTGGTGCCGCCCCACGCCGCCGCCCGGGTGCCCGTCTCGAACGTGTCCGAGGCTGCGGTCCCGCCGAACGGCAGCTCCATGTGGGTGTGCGCGTCCACGCCGCCGGGGATGACGTACTTGCCGGTCGCGTCGATCACCCGGTCGACGCGCGCCGGCAGGTCGACGCCGAGCACGGTCGAGCCGGGCGCCAGGACGGCGGCGACGCGCTCGCCGTCGACCAGCACGTCCGCGGCGCCGCGGCCCGTCGCGCTGACCAGCGTGCCGCCGGTGATGAGGGTCGTCATCGGGTGCTCCTCACGGGTCGGCAGGTCACGGCGCCACGAGGGAGCCGTAGGCGTCGGGCCGCCGGTCCCGGAAGAACTGCCACCGTTCGCGCACCTCGCGGATCTGGCCCAGGTCGAGGTCTCGCACGATCAGCTCGTCCTCGGTGGCGGAGCCGGACTCCCCCACGAGGCTCCCGTCGGGGCCCACCGCGTACGAGCTGCCGTAGAAGGCGACTGCCTCAGCCCCGTACTCGTTGTCCTCCAGGCCCACCCGGTTGTTCGCCACGACGAAGATCCCGTTGGCGACCGCTGCGGCGGGCTGCTCGATCTCCCAGAGCTTGTTGGAGATCCCGGGCGCGGTGGCGTTCGGGTTGAAGACGATCTCCGCGCCGGCCAGCGCGAGGGCGCGCCACCCCTCGGGGAAGTGCCGGTCGTAGCAGATGTTGACGCCGATCGTGCCGACCGCCGTCTCGAAGACCGGGTACCCCAGGTTGCCGGGCCGGAAGTAGAACTTCTCCCAGAACTTGGGCAGGTGCGGGATGTGGTGCTTGCGGTACTTGCCGAGGTAGGACCCGTCGGCGTCGATCACGGCGGCCGTGTTGTAGAGCACGCCGGGCTGCTCCTCCTCGTAGACCGGCAGCACCATGACGATCCCCAGCTCGGCTGCCAGGGCGGCGAACCGCTCCGTGGTCGGCCCGGGCACCGACTCCGCGTAGTCGTAGTACGCGGAGTCCTGCGTGATGCCGAAGTACGGCCCGGTGAACAACTCCTGGAAGGCGATGACCTGGGCGCCCTGGGACGCGGCCTCGCGCGTCCAGGCCTCGTGGAGCGCGATCATCGACTCCTTGTCACCGGTCCAGGAAGCCTGGGTGAAGGCGACTCGCACGACTGCCATGGGTCCTCCGTCTCGGCTGCCGGGGTCCAGCGACGCCCGCTGCGCCGCTCCCTGGCCGCTCCGCCTGAATGTGACTGTCCGCCTTGGACATTTCTGCGGCGTTTCCGCCGGTTTCACACATGCGTCGCTGGATCACGCGGAGGTAAACATCTCGGCGCCGGCCGTGCCGACCCCCGCGGCGCCGTGGGCGGCGCGGGCCGTCGGCCGCACGATGGCCCGCATGGAGCTCGGAGCACTGGTCGCTGCGGTCGACGACCGCAGCCCTCGCGGCATCGCGGCGACCGTCTCCCGCCTGGCCCGGAACGGCGAGCTCCGACCGGGCGACCGGCTCCCCACCGTGCGCGCCACGGCGGCGGCGCTCGGCGTGAGCCCGGCGACCGTGGGCTCGGCCTGGCGGGCCCTGGCCGCCGTCGGCATGGTGGGCGCCCGGGGCCGGGCAGGGACCTTCCTGCTGCCCGGCCCCACAGGGTGGCTCCCACCGCGCTACCGGGACATGGCCCGAGGCGCGGCCGCCGCGCTCGACCTCTCCACCGGCACGCCCGACCCCGCCCTGCTGCCCACCCTGGGCCCGGCGCTCGCGCGCGTCGGCGCGCGCACTCCCGCGGCGGTGACCGGCACCTACCTGTCCGCGCCGCTGGTCCCCGAGCTCGAGGCGGCCCTGCGCGCCTCGTGGCCGTTCCCTCCCGACCGGCTCACCGTGGTGGACGGGGCGGTCGACGCGATCGAGCGGACGCTCGGGCAGGTCGCGCGGTTCGGCGACCGGGTCGCGGTGGAGGACCCGGGGTTCCCGCCCCTGTTCGACCTGCTCGACCAGCTTGGCCTCGAGCGCGTCCCCGTCCCCCTCGACCGTCAGGGGATGCGCCCGGACGGGCTGGCCGCCGCGCTGGAGGCCGGCGCCAGCACCGTCGTCCTGCAGCCGCGCGCCCACAACCCGACGGGGGTCAGCCTGACCCCCACCCGGGCGCGCGATCTCGCCGCCGTGATCCGCCGGCACGACCGTCGCGCCGCCGCTGCCGCCGAGGCCGCCGGGACCGGTCGGCGCCCGCGCGAGGTCCACGTCATCGAGGACGACCACTCGGGCGAGATCGCGTCCTCGCGTGACGTCACCCTCGGCGCGCACCTGCCGCGCCAGGTGGTGCATGTGCGCTCGTACTCCAAATCGCACGGCCCCGACCTGCGGATCGCCGCCGTGGGCGGCCCGGGGCCCGTGCTCGACGCGGTCGTCGCCCGGCGCATGCTGGGCCCCGGCTGGACCAGCCGGCTGCTCCAGCACGTCCTCGCCGACCTGCTGGTGGACGGGGCGGCCGTCGACGCCGTCGCCCACGCCCGCCGCGTCTACTACGCGCGCCAGCGCACGCTGTGCGAGGCCCTGGCCCGGCACGGGCTGGCGGTGCCCCCCGGCGACGGCATCAACCTGTGGCTGCCGGTGGCCGACGAGGCGACGGCGATGATCCGGCTCGAGGCGGCGGGCGTCCGGGTCGCCCGCGGAACGCCCTTCGTGGCCTCCGCAGCCGAGCCGGGACCCGGACATGTGCGGGTCACCGTCGCCTCACTCGCCGATGGCGTCGAGGAGGTCGCGCGGAGGCTGGCGCTGGCGGCGGCCGCCTGACGACGCGCACTAGAGTGAGTCCCGGACCTCGGACGGGATTTCGTCCGGCGCGGTCGCCCTGACGTGGGCGGCGAGTCCAGCGGCGCGACGTGCGCCCTCCCCCGCCCGGCCGTGCGCGCCGGGGGCCACGTCACACCCGGAGCCGTCCATGACCCTGCCGACCGTCCACCACGCGAACCGCGCCCCCCGGCGCCGAGGCGCCGTCCTGCCCGCCCTGCTGCCCGCCGCGGCGCTGGCCCTCGGGCTCAGCGCCTGCGCCTCGCCCGCGGCAGAGGCGCCTGCCGAGGGCGCCCCGTCCCCCACGACGTCCGCCACCTCGGGGTTCGCCCCGCTCGCCGTCGACAACTGCGGCACCGAGGTCGCGTTCGCGGCGCCGCCCGAGCGGGTCGTGACCATCAAGTCGACGGCGACCGAGACGATGCTCGCGCTGGGCCTCGAGGACCGACTCGTCGGCACGGCGTTCTCCGACGGCCCCCTGCCCGAGAGCCTCGCGGCCGCCGCCGCTGCCGTCCCGGTGCTCTCGGAGAAGGTCCCCGGCCAGGAGGCGTTGCTGGCCAGCGAGCCCGACCTGGTCTACGCGGGCTGGGAGTCGAACTTCTCCGCCGAGGGCGCCGGCGAGCGCCCGACGCTGGCCACGCTCGGCATCGCGAGCTATGTGTCGCCGGCCGCCTGCCTGGGCGAGGGCTACCAGCCCGACCCGCTGACCTTCGACGTGGTCTTCGACGGCATCCGCGAGGTCGGCACGATCTTCGGCGTCCAGGAGCGCGCGGAGGAGCTGGTTGCGGAGCAGGAGGCGACGCTCGCGGGCGTCGATGCCCCGGCCGGGACGACCACCGCGCTGTGGTTCAGCTCCGGCTCGGACACCCCGTACGTGGGCGCCGGGATCGGGGCGCCGCAGATGATCATGGACGCCGCGGGGCTGACCAATATCTTCGCCGACGTGCACGAGTCCTGGACGTCCGTCGGCTGGGAGCAGGTCGTGGCGGCAGACCCCGACGTCATCGTGCTCGTCGACTCGGCGTGGGGCTCCACCGAGAAGAAGATCGGCGTGCTCGAGTCCAACCCGGCGACGAGCCAGCTCACGGCCGTGCGCGAGAAGCGCTACCTCGTGGTGCCGTTCCCCGCGTCGGAGGCCGGGGTGCGCAATGCCGACGCCGTGGCCGACCTCGTCGCCCAGCTCGCGGCGCTGCCCGAGGTGGGCTGACACCCGTGCGCCGTCCGACAGCCGCGATGCGGCCGAGCCCTCGGCCCACCGGGGCGCGCCCGCACCAGGCGCTGGCCGCGCCCGGGCCGAGCCGCCGTGCCGGGCTGCCCGGCGCGCGTCCGGGCCCGGCGCCCCGCCCGGCGCCCTCCGCCGGCGGCCTGCGGCTCGCCGTGGTGGTCCTGGCGCTGGCCGCGGTGCTGGTGCTCACCGTGCTGGTGAGCGTGACGATCGGCCCGGCGGACATCGCCGTCACGGACGTGCTCGGCAGCATCGGCCACCACCTGGGGCTGGTCGGCGACGCCCCGCCCCGCCTCACCGACGCGATCGTCTGGGAGCTGCGGCTGCCGCGCGTGCTGACCGCGGCGGCTGTGGGCGCCGGGCTGGCCGTCGCGGGCGCCGTGATGCAGAGCCTCACCCGCAACCCCCTGGCCGACCCGTACCTGCTCGGGCTGTCCTCGGGGGCGTCGTTGGGCGCGGTCGCGGTCCTGCTCCTGGGGGCGGCGGTGGCCCTCCCCGCGGCGGCCTTCGTCGGGGCGCTGGCGGCGCTCGTGGCGACCATGGCCCTGGCCGGGTCGCTCGGCGCGCTCACGCCCACACGCACGGTGCTGGCCGGGCTGGCCGTGTCCCAACTATGCGCCGCCGCCACCAGCTTCGTGATCTTCTGGTCGGCGACGGGCGACTCCTACCGCGAGATCCTCGGCTGGCTGCTCGGCTCCCTGGCCGGGTCGACGTGGGCCTCCGTGACGATCGCGGGCACGGCCGTCCTCGTCCTCGGCTCCGCGCTCGTGGGCGCCGGGCGCACGCTCGACGCCTTCGCGTTCGGCGACACGGCGGCCGCGGCGCTGGGCGTGCACGTCGCCCGGACCCGCTGGGTGCTGCTGACGCTGGTGGCCCTGCTGACTGGCGCCCTGGTGTCCGTGAGCGGCTCGATCGGGTTCCTCGGACTGGTGCTCCCGCACGCCGTGCGGTTCGTGGTGGGCGCCCGGCACCGGCTCCTTCTGCCGGTCTCGGCTCTCGTGGGCGCGAGCTTCCTGGTGTGGGCGGACACCGCCGCGCGCACGATCTTCGAGCCACGCGAGCTGCCGGTGGGGATCCTCACCGCGTTCCTCGGGGCGCCGGTCTTCGCGTGGCTGCTGTTCCGGTCCCGTCGCGGCGCCGAGGGGGCGTCGTGAGCCTGGACGCCGACGCCCTCAGCTGGTCGGCTGGCGGCCGGCTGATCATCGACGACGTCCAGGTGCGCGTCGGCCCTGGCATGCTCACCGGGCTGCTCGGCCCGAACGGCTCCGGGAAGTCGACGTTGCTGCGCCTCGTCGCCGGGATCACCACCCCGGACGCGGGCCGGGTGCGGCTCGACGGCACGGACCTGCGCGGCATCGACCGCCGCGAGCGGGCCCGCCGGGTGGCGCTGGTCGAGCAGGAGTCGAGCACCGACCTGCCGCTCACCGTGCACGACGCGGTGCTGCTGGGACGCACCCCGCACCGCTCCCGGTGGGCGGGCGACTCCGAGCAGGACCTCGCGGTGGCGGCGTCGGCCCTCGCCTCGGTGGGGGCCTCGGAGCTCGCGGGCCGTCGGCTGGATACCCTGTCGGGCGGTGAGCGCCAGCGGGTGCACCTAGCGCGAGCCCTCGCCCAGCAGCCCTCCCTGCTGCTGCTCGACGAGCCCACCAACCACCTCGACGTGCACGCGCAGCTGGTCACCCTGGCCCTGGTCCGGTCCCTCGCGGACGCGGGCACGGGAGTCCTCGCCGCCCTGCACGACCTCAACCTGGCCGCCGCGTACTGCGACGAGGTGGTGCTGCTGTCCGGGGGGCGGGTGGTGGCTGCCGGGGCGCCCGACCAGGTGCTGGTCCCCGACGTGGTGGACCCGGTGTACGGGGTCAGCACCACGGTGCTCCGCCATCCCGGGACGGGGCGGCCGATCCTCGCCTTCGACCCCGCCTGAGGCGCTCGCGCTGGTCAGAACGCCGGGCTCGCACCAGGATGTGCGTGGCCGAGCCGCACGCGACCGCGTGCGGCCGCGCGTCCGAGACTCCGGGAGCCCAGATGACCGTGCCGCCCCTCCCCACTCCGGCGACCACCGCACCGCCGAGCGCGGGACCTGTCGTCCCGGCGCCGCTGCCCTACGGGACGGCGGGCGCCGCCTGGTCGCCCTACGCGTCGTGGCCGCGCAGGGTCGGCGCGCGCGTCATCGACCAACTGCTCTTGGCGGCGGTGTGGATTGCCGCGATGCCGATCGCCGTGGCGGTGGGCGAGCCGGGCGTCGAGGCCGCGGGACGGCCTGTGCGGGACTCGACCCCCGCGAGCGCCGTGGTCATCTGCGTCGCGCTAGCCGCTGTCGCCGGCCTGTGGGTGTGGAACCGCGGAGTGCTCGAGGGGCGCTCGGGGTCGTCGCTCGGCAAGCGCGCGGTCGGGACCCGCCTGGTGCGGGCGTCGACGGGCGAGCCCTTGGGCCTCGGCGCCACGCTGCTGCGCGACGTCTGCCACATCGCCGACGGCCCCCTGCTGCTGGGCTTCCTGTGGCCCTTGTGGGACGCCCGCCGGCAGACCTTCGCCGACAAGATCCTCGACACGGTCGTCATCCGGCGGGGCTGACCCGCACGGTCCGCGGCAGAGCCGGGAACTCTCAGCGCCGGTCGTGGGCGGTGGCGTCCTTCCACCCGTCGGCGTACGCCTCGGCGCTGCCCCGGGCGAACATGTCGTCCGGGCCGGTGCGCACCAGAGTGCGCGCCCCGGGACCGTCATCCCGCGTGACGTGGCGGCCCAGCCCTCGCACGATCGCGACCGGCCGGCCCGCGGCCTTTCCCTTGACGAGCTCGGCGGCGGCGGCGATCTCGTCGGCCACCGCGGCCTGGCTGACCTGCAGCGCCCGGCCGTGGGAGTCGAGCGTGCCGCGGAGGTCCTCGAGCACGGCCACGCCCGCGGCGCCGATCGCCATGTCCGTCTGCCCCAGCCGCCAGGGGCGGCCGGCGGTGTCGCTGAGGATCACGCCCAGCCGCACACCGTGGCGCTGCTGCAGCCCGTGCCGCAGAGCGCGGGCAGAGGCGTCAGGATCGAGCGGGAGCAGCAGAACGGTGCCCTCCGCGGTGTTGCTGGAGTCGACGCCCGCGGCGGCCATGACCAGGCCGAGCCGGTTCTCGACGATGCGCGTCACGCCGCCGGCGTGCTCGCGGGTGGCCACGACCCGCACGGTCTCGTCGGTGATCGCCTGCTCGCGGTCGGCGGCCTGGACCACACGTCCCTCGGCCTTCGACACGATCTTGCTCGTCACCACGAGGATGTCGCCGTCGAGCGGGCGCTGCTCGGGCGGCGCGGCGTCGAGGGCCGCCCCGACGAGGGCGACCAGGTCGTCGCCGGGCCGCACCTCGGGGATGCCCGCCAGCGCCCAGACGCGCATCCCCTCGCTCATCGGACCAGTGCGGGCAGCACGTCGCGGCCGAACACGTCGATCCACTCGCGCTGGTTGCGCCCGACGTTGTGCAGGTACACGCGGTCGAAGCCCAGGTCGACGTACTTCTGGATCGCGGCCCGGTGCACGTCGGGGTCGGCCGAGACGACCATCCGACCGTCGAAGTCCTCGGGGCGCACCAGCTTGGCCATCTGCTCGAAGTCGAACGGCGAGCGGATGTCGGCCTTGGGGAACTTCATGCCGCCGTTGGGCCACTCGGTCATCGCGTTGGCCATCGCCTGCTCGTCGGTCTCCGCCCACGACAGGTGCACCTGCAGCACCTTGGGCATCGTCTCCGGGTCGCGGCCCGACTCGCGGGCGCCCTCGGCGAACTTGCCGAAGAGGCCGGAGATCTTCTCGAGTGGCGCTCCGACGGTGATGAGCCCGTCCGCGTGGCGGCCGGCCCGCTTGGCCGTCACCGGTCCGGCGGTGGCCACGAGGATCTCGGGCGCGACCTCCGGCATGGTCCACAGACGGGTGGACTCGTGCTTGTAGAACGTGCCCGAGTGCTTCGTGTCCTTGCCCGCGATCGAGGCGGCGAACAGCTTCTTGATGATGTCGATGGCCTCGAACATGCGGTTGATCCGCTCGGGGGCCTCGGGCCAGTACTGCGCCGTGACGTGCTCGTTGAGGGCCTCGCCTGAGCCGAGCCCGAGCCAGTGCCGGCCGGGGTACATCGCGGCGAGCGTCGCCGACGCCTGCGCGACCATCGCCGGGTGCCAGCGGAAGGTCGGGGCCGTCACTCCGGGGCCGATGTCCCCCGTGGTGCGCTCGCCCAGCGCGGTGAGCACGTTCCACACGAAAGCGGCCTGCCCCTGCGAGGGGAGCCAGGGCTGGTAGTGGTCGGCCGCCATCACGCCGGAGAACCCCCGGGACTCGGCGTAGGCCGAGAGCTCGACCACCTCGGTGGGGTGGAACTGCTCCAGCGCTGCCGCGTACCCGACCGTCAACCCGCTCGCCGTCACGTGCGTGCACCTCTCGTCGTCCTGCCGCGCGCGACGGCCGCCGCACGTCTCGGCAGACTAACCCCGCCGCAGCAGGCCTCGCAGCGTGCTGCCTCGGGCCACGACCAGATGTGGTCTGCCTCTCGCCCGATAGTAGAACTTTCACGTACTCTCGGTCGTTGACACAGTGGCCGCGTCGAGGCGGCGCCTGGGAGCCCGCGCGGCTGGCCAGACCACACCGCCCGCGGCAGGCCGCGGGCCTTGAGAGGGATGACTGATGAGCGCTGGCAAGAGCACGGGCAAGGCCGCCGCGGCCGAGCGGCAGGCGGCGCTGGCCGCGATCCGCTCGACGCAGAAGAAGCAGGAGCGTCGCCGCACCCTGCTGATCTCCTCGATCGCGGGCATCGTCGTGGTCGGCCTCGTGGGCGCCACGGGCTTCGTGCTGGTGAACGAGAACCGGAAGAGCTCCGCCGTCGAGGCGAAGGCGGCAGAGCCCGTCGACGGCGTCGCGGACGTCCGCGAGGGCCTCACGGCGAACCACGTCACCACCGTGGTGGACTACCCGCAGGACCCGCCCGCCGGCGGCGACCACGCCGCCGCGTGGCTCAACTGCGGCGTGTACACCGACCCGGTGCCCAACGAGAACGCCGTGCACTCCCTCGAGCACGGCGCCGTGTGGCTCACCTACGACCCGGCGCTGCCCGCGGACCAGGTCGCCACCCTGCAGCAGTTCGCCGAGCAGAACTCGTACGTCATCGTCAGCCCGTACGAAGGGCTGTCGAGCCCGGTGGTGGCGTCGTCGTGGGGCTACCAGCTCGAGGTGGACAGCGCGGACGACGAGCGCCTGCCCGTCTTCGTGCGCAAGTACCTGCTCAACCCCGAGCTGCCCGAGGTCGGCGCGCTCTGCTCGAACGGGGTCGGCACGCCGGCATGAGCACCGTCCCCCAGGAGGCGCACGACGCGACCGAGCCCGGCGGCCTGGACGGGCGCACCGGGTCGGCGGGCGCGGGTCGGCAGCCGTCCGCGCTCTCCGCGGCCCTGCGGCCGCTCGGGCCCGCGACGCTGGCCGTCATCGCGGTGCTGGTGACCACCGCGCTCGTGGCGGGGGCCCTGATCGGCTCTGCGCTGGTGCGCCAGCCCGCGCTGACCGCCGCGGCGGACACGTCGGTGGACGCCGGTTTCGCGCGGGACATGTCCGCCCACCATGCCCAGGCGGTGCAGCTGGCCGTGCTGGTGCGCGACCGCAGCACGGACGAGGAGCTGCGCGCTGTCGCGCTGGACATCCTCACCAGCCAGCAGCAGCAGATCGGGCAGATGTACGCGTGGCTCGCGATGTGGGGCCTGCCGCAGGCGGGCTCCCAGGCGCCGATGGCCTGGATGGGCGACGGGCACTCCCACGAGGGCTCCACGGCCACCGGCCATGCCGCGATGCCCGGCTGGGTGTCGTCCGCGGACCTGGCGCGCCTGGAGGCGGCCGACGGCGTCGACGCCGAGCGGCTGTTCCTCCAGCTGATGATCCCCCACCACGTGGGCGGCGTGGAGATGGCCGAGGAGGCGGTCGAGCGGGCCGGCCAGCCGGAGGTGCGCCGCCTGGCGTCGGGCATCGTCGCCGCCCAGACCAGGGAGCTCACGGTGCTGCAGGACCTGCTCGACGCGCGCGGCGGCCCGCTGCCCGGGTGACTGCCGGGCCCGACTCCGGACCTGTGCACTGCTGGCGCCGGGATCTGGGAAGATGGGTGACCATGAGCGACCTGAGTGCCGAAAAGTCCCCCACCGCGACCACCTCACCGCGGACCACGGCCCACCAGGTACCGGACAAGGTCTCGCTCGACGGGCTCGAGCAGCGCTGGGACGCCGCCTGGAACGAGCAGGGCACGTACTCCTTCGACCGCACGAAGCCGCGCGAGGCCGTGTACTCGATCGACACGCCGCCGCCGACGGTGTCCGGCTCGCTGCACGTGGGACACGTGTTCTCCTACACGCACACCGACGTGGTCGCGCGCTACCAGCGCATGCGGGGCCGCGAGGTCTTCTACCCGATGGGCTGGGACGACAACGGCCTGCCCACCGAGCGCCGCGTCCAGAACTACTTCGGGGTGCGCTGCGACCCGTCGCTGCCCTACGACCCCGACTTCACGCCGCCGCAGGTCGGTGGCGAGGGGACGAGCGGGCGCGCCGCGGAGCAGCTGCCGATCTCCCGCAAGAACTTCGTCGAGCTGTGCGAGCGGCTCACCGTCGAGGACGAGCGCCAGTTCGAGGCGCTGTGGCGCCACCTGGGCCTGTCGGTCGACTGGTCGCACCACTACCAGACGATCTCCGCCGAGGCCCGTGCGGTCGCCCAGCAGGCGTTCCTGCGCAACCTGGCCCGTGACGAGGCCTACCAGGCCGAGGCCCCCGGCCTGTGGGACGTGACCTTCCAGACGGCCGTGGCCCAGGCCGAGCTCGAGGCACGGGACTACCCGGGCGCGTTCCACAAGGTGGCCTTCCACCGGGTGAACGAGGACGGGTCGACGGGCGAGCCCGTCCACATCGAGACCACGCGGCCCGAGCTGCTGCCCGCCGTCGTCGCGCTGATCGCGCACCCGGACGACGAGCGCTTCCAGCACCTCTTCGGCACGACCGTGCGCTCGCCGCTGTTCGGCGTGGACGTCCCGGTGCTGGCCCACCCCGCCGCCGAGCCCGACAAGGGCGCCGGCATCGCGATGTGCTGCACCTTCGGCGACCTCACCGACGTGATCTGGTGGCGCGAGCTGCAGCTGCCCACCCGCTCGGTGATCGGCCGCGACGGCCGCCTGCTGCGCGAGGTCCCGGCCTGGCTGGTGGACGGCGCCGCGGTCGCCGCTCCGGCGCTGTGGTCCGAGCTGGCCGGCAAGACGACGTTCTCGGCCCGCGCCCTGATCGTCGACGCGTTGCGCGAGAGCGGGGACCTGGACGGCGAGCCGGTCCCGACCCAGCGCAAGGCGAACTTCTTCGAGAAGGGCGACAAGCCGCTCGAGATCGTCACCTCGCGCCAGTGGTACCTGCGCAACGGGGGCCGGGACGTCGCCCTGCGCGAGGAGCTGCTCAAGCGCGGCGAGGAGCTCGACTTCCACCCCGACTTCATGAGCGTGCGGTACGAGAACTGGGTCGGCGGCCTGAACGGCGACTGGCTGATCTCCCGCCAGCGCTTCTTCGGCGTGCCGTTCCCCGTCTGGTACCCGCTGGACGCCGACGGGCAGCCGGTCTACGACCAGCCGTTGACGCCGGCCGAGGACGCGCTGCCCATCGACCCGGCGAGCGACGTGCCCGCGGGGTACACCGAGGACCAGCGGGGCGTGCCCGGGGGGTTCGTCGGCGACCCGGACGTCATGGACACCTGGGCCACCAGCTCGCTGACCCCGCAGATCGCCGGCGGCTGGCGCACCGACCCGGACCTGTTCGCCCGCGTCTTCCCGATGAACCTGCGCCCGCAGGGGCAGGACATCATCCGCACGTGGCTGTTCTCCACGGTGGTCCGCTCGCACCTGGAGCACGGGT
The DNA here is from genome assembly GCF_024508335.1 of Cellulomonas chengniuliangii. Lineage (NCBI taxonomy): Bacteria > Bacillati > Actinomycetota > Actinomycetes > Micrococcales > Cellulomonadaceae > Cellulomonas > Cellulomonas chengniuliangii. The sequence goes on from NZ_CP101988.1 coordinate 2,299,054, forward strand.
CGCTGCCCTGGTCGGACGCCGCGATCAGCGGCTGGATCCTCGACCCGGACCGCAAGAAGATGAGCAAGTCCAAGGGCAACGTCGTCACGCCGATGGGGCTGCTCGAGGAGCACGGCTCGGACGCCGTCCGATACTGGGCGGCCTCGGCGCGCCTGGGCACCGACGCGGCCTTCGAGGTCGGCCAGATGAAGATCGGCCGCCGCCTGGCCATCAAGGTGCTGAACGCGAGCAAGTTCGCGTTGTCCTTCGGCTCGCCCGAGCAGCGCGACCGGCTGCTCGACCCGGCGCTGGTGACCGTGCCGCTCGACCGCGCGGCGCTCGCCGGCCTGGCCGAGGTGGTGGACCGCGCCACCGCCGCGCTCGACGCGTACGACCACACCCGCGCCCTGGAGCTCGCCGAGACGTACTTCTGGACGTTCTGCGACGACTACCTCGAGCTGGTGAAGGACCGCGCCTACGCGGGCGGCGCCTCCGACGACGTCGTCTCCGCGGAGACGGCCTCGGCCCGGGCGGCGCTCGGCATCGCCCTCGACACGCTGCTGCGGCTCTTCGCGCCCGTGCTGCCGTTCGCGACCGAGGAGGTCTGGTCCTGGTGGCGCGAGGGCTCGGTGCACCGCGCCCCGTGGCCGACGTCGGAGCCGCTGCGCGCCGCGGCGGGTGACGCGGACCCGGCGATCGTCGGCGCCGCTGGGGCCGCGCTGGCCGCACTGCGCAAGGTGAAGTCGGAGGCGAAGGCCTCGATGCGGACGGAGATCGCGAAGGTCACGCTCGTGGTGCCGCCCGCGATGACGGCCGGCGTCGAGATCGCGCTGTCCGACGTCCGCGCCGCGGGCCGTGTGGTCGGCGAGCTGGACCTGGTCTCCGAGGACGGCGAGTCCGTGGTGGCGCGGGACGCCGAGCTGCTGCCCGCTCCCCCGAAGAACCGCTGACCGCACCTCCTGACGCTCCGCGCGCCGTTCCTCTCGAACCGGCGCGCGGAGCGTTCCCCGTTGGCGCCGTGACGCACACCTCACTTTGGATATATACGGTGGGTGATGCATACTCATGCAGGAACTGCACCGCCCTGAGAGGACTGCCATGAACACCGCCACCCGCCTGGTCCCGTTGGGCCTCGCCGCGCTCCTGACGCTCACCGCGTGCGGGTCCAGCGAGCAGGCCGCCTCGGACAGCGGCGTGCCCCTCGTCTCCGAGGGACAGCTCACCGTCTGCGTCAACCCGCCGTTCGAGCCGTTCGCCTACACCGACGAGTCCGGCGAGGTCGTCGGCCTCGACCTGGACGTCGTGGGCGAGGTCGCCAAGGACCTGGGCGTCGAGCTGAGCACGAAGGTCGCCGCGTTCGAGACGATGCAGTCCGGCACCGACCTCGACACCGGCAGCTGCGACGTCGTCGCGTCCGGGATGACCATCACCCCCGAGCGCGAGGCCAAGCTCGACTTCTCCGAGCCGTACTTCGACGCCGACCAGGGCCTCCTGGTGGCCGCCGGCTCCGGCATCACCGGGGTCGACGGGCTCGCGGGCAAGACCGTCGCCGTGCAGCAGGCCACCACGGGCGAGACCTGGGCCGAGGAGAACGGCCTGTCCGTGGTCCAGTTCGAGGAGCTCGGCCTGCAGATCAAGGCCCTCGAGACCGGCCAGGTCGACGCCGTCGTCAACGACATCGCCGTGCTCGGCCCGTACGCGGCAGGAGACCTCGAGGTCGCCGCCACGTTCCCCACGGGCGAGCAGTACGGCATCGGCGTCAAGACCGGCAACACCGCCCTCCTGGACGCGGTCAACGCCACGCTGGACCGCATCCGCGAGGACGGCACGTACGACGCGATCTACACGGCCCGGATCGGCACCGCGCCCAGCACGGCCCCCGCGGAGGGCTGACCGCCATGACGACGACCCAGCAGCTCGCGCGGCCGGGATCCCGCACGCGCACGATGAGCCCGCGCCGCCGCGCGCGCCTGTCGCGGGCGATCCAGTACGCCGTGCTGCTGGTCGTCGTCGCGGTCGTGGCGATCGCCGCGGACTGGGAGCGCATCGGCGCCTCCCTGTTCAACCCGACGGTCGCCCGCGACATGCTGCCCAGCCTGGGCCAGGCGATGGGCAACACGATCGTCTACACGATCGCGGCGTTCGCGGTCGGCCTGAGCCTCGGCATCGTGCTGGCGCTCATGAAGCTGTCCAGCGTGCGCGTGTACCGCTGGATCGCCACGGTGTACATCGAGTTCTTCCGGGGGATCCCCGCGCTGCTCGTGGTGCTGACCGTCGGGTTCGCCGTGCCGATCGCGTTCGACGTGCGGATCAGCTCGCTCACCGCGAAGGTCGCGATCGGCTTGGGCATGGTCTCGGCCGCCTACATCGCCGAGACCCTCCGCGCCGGCATCCAGGCGGTGCCCAAGGGGCAGATCGAGGCCGCGCGCTCGCTCGGCATGTCGCACGCCCGCACCCTGGCAGTCGTGGTCATCCCGCAGGCCTTCCGGATCGTGCTGCCGCCCATGACCAACGAGGTCATCCTGCTCACCAAGGACACCTCGCTCGTGTTCCTGCTCGGCATGACGGCCGCGCAGTACGACCTGACGAAGATCGGCCGCGAGGCGCTCACCAGCGCCACGGGCGGGCTCACCGGGCTGTTCGTCGTCGGCGCCTGCTACCTGTGCCTGACGATCCCGCTCGGGCTGCTCGCCCGCTGGCTCGAGAACCGCACCGGAAAGGCCCGCCGCGCATGACCTCCGCCTCCACCGCCCCCACCGCCCCCCCGGCCGGACCTGCGGGCCCTGTCGTCGCCGTCACCGGGCTGCGCAAGTCCTTCGGCGAGCGCGAGGTGCTGCGCGGCATCGACCTCGAGGTCCGCACGGGCGAGGTGGTCTGCATCGTCGGGCCGTCCGGCTCCGGCAAGTCCACGCTGCTGCGCTGCGTCAACCTGCTCGAGCAGCCCACCGGCGGCACGATCGAGGTGCTGGGGACCGAGGTCACCGACCCCGACGTCGACCTGGACCTGGTCCGCACCCACGTGGGCATGGTGTTCCAGCAGTTCAACCTGTTCACCCACCGCACCGTGCTGGACAACTGCACCATCGCACAGCGGGGCGTGCTCAAGCGCTCGCGCGCCGAGGCCGAGCGCGTCGCGATGGCCAACCTGGAGCGGGTCGGGCTCGCCGACCGGGCCAACGCGCTGCCCGGGCAGCTGTCGGGGGGCCAGCAGCAGCGGGTGGCGATCGCCCGCGCGCTGTCGATGGACCCGCAGCTCATGCTGTTCGACGAGCCCACGTCCGCGCTCGACCCCGAGCTGGTCGGCGATGTGCTCGGCGTCATGCGCGACCTGGCCGAGGCCGGCATGACGATGCTCGTGGTCACTCACGAGATGGCGTTCGCCCGCGAGGTGGGCGACCGGGTCGTGTTCATGGACGAGGGCGTGATCGTCGAGGAGGGCCCGGCCGACCAGGTCATCAGCGCTCCCCGCGAGGAGCGCACCCGCGCATTCCTGCAGCGTGTGCTCGATCCCACCCACGCGAACGTGGCCCCGCGGGCTGAGTAGCCCTCTCGGGCGACTAGGGTCGATGGGTTCGATTCACCGACCTGGAGCATCCATGCCCGAGTTCCACACCCCGACACCCGTCGTCGTCGATCCCACCTGGAGCACGAGCACGCTGCTCGCCCGCCGTGCGGCCCGAGACCCGCACGGCACTCTGATCGAGCGCTCCACGGGGCTCGGCGGCACGTGGACGCCGGTCACCGCCGCGACGTTCGCCGCCGAGGTGGCCGCGGTCGCGAAGGGCCTCGTCGCTCGTGGCGTCCAGGTCGGCGACACGGTCGCGATCATGTCGCGCACCCGATACGAGTGGAGCCTGGTCGACTTCGCCATCTGGGCGGTGGGCGGCGTCGTCGTCCCCGTCTACGAGACGTCCTCGGCCGAGCAGGTCGCCTGGATACTCTCCGACGCCGGGGTGCGGCTCGCGGTGGTCGAGACGGCCGCGCACGCCGCGGTCGTCCACCAGGACCCCTCCGGCCTCGGCGGGCTCCGCGACGTGCTGGTCATCGACGAGGGCGGCATCGCCGAGCTCGTGCGCGACGGCGCCGGTGTTCCCGACGAGGAGATCGCCCGGCGGACCGCACTCGCCACCGGCGCCGACCTCGCGACGATCATCTACACCTCCGGCACCACAGGCCGCCCCAAGGGCGTCGAGCTCACGCACGGGAACTTCGTGTCGCTTGTCCTCGGGGGCATCGACGCCCTCGGGCAGATCTGCTCGGTCCCCGGCGCGCGGACGCTGCTGTTCATGCCGCTCGCGCACGTCTTCGCGCGGTTTATCTCGGTGCTGTGCGTCGCCAGCGGCGCCGTGATCGGGCACGCGCCCGACACCCGCAACCTCATCGCCGACCTCGCGGCGTTCCGGCCGTCCTTCGTGCTGGCCGTGCCGCGCGTGTTCGAGAAGGTGTACAACTCCGCTGAGCAGAAGGCGGGCTCGGGCGCCCGCCTCAAGCTCTTCCGGTGGGCGGCGAAGGTCGCGATCACCTCGTCCCGCGCGGTCGACGCGCCGGGCGCCACCAGCCTCGTCCTGCGGGCGCAGCAGGCCGTCGCCGGGGTGCTCGTGCACCGCAAGCTGCGGGCCGTGCTGGGCGGCAACCTGCAGTACGCCATCTCCGGCGGCGCGCCCCTCGGGGAGCGGCTCGGCCACTTCTACCGGGGCATCGGGCTGCTCGTGCTCGAGGGCTACGGCCTCACGGAGACCACGGCGCCCACCACCGTCAACCCGATCTCGCCGCTCAAGGTGGGAACGGTGGGGCGCCCCTTCGCCGGCACCTGGGTCCGCACCGACGACGACGGGCAGATCCTCGTCAAGGGGCCGCACGTGTTCCGCGGCTACCACAACAACCCCGAGGCGACGGCCGACGCGTTCGTCGACGGCTGGTTCCGGACGGGCGACATCGGCGCCTTCGACGCCGACGGCTACCTGCGCATCACCGGCCGGTCCAAGGAGATCATCGTCACCGCCGGCGGCAAGAACGTGGCCCCGGCCGTCCTCGAGGACCGGTTCCGCGGGCACCCCGTGGTCAGCCAGGTGGTCGTGGTCGGCGACGGGCGGCCGTTCATCGGCGCCTTGGTGACGCTCGACGCCGAGATGCTCCCAGGCTGGCTCGCCTCGCACGGCCTGCCGTCGATGGACGCCGCCGCCGCGGCCGTCCACGTGGGTGTGATCGCCGCTATCGAGCGCGCGGCGGAGCGCGCCAACGAGGCCGTCTCCCGCGCCGAGTCGATACGCAAGGTCAGGATCCTGACCGTCGACTTCACCGAGGCCAACGGCTACCTGACGCCCTCGCTCAAGGTGAAGCGCGGCGCCGTGCTCCGCGACTTCGCGGCGGAGATCGAGGCGCTGTACGTCGACGAGCGCCCGCCTGCCGGCGCCGAGGCCAAGCGGTTGCTCACGCTGAAGTCCGGCGCCCGCTGACGGCGGGCCTCGGGGGCGCTGGACCCCAGCACTCCCGAGGCTCGCGCGTCACCGGCTCACCGGCTCACACGGCGCCGCGCAGCCGTCCGGTGTCGGCGGACTGGCTCGGCACGGACACGCTGGGCGTCGAGCCGTCGGACCATCGCAGCACCGCGCCGACCCCGTCCATGAGCTCCACGGCGCCGTCCTCGACGAACGTGAGGCCGGCGTCCTGGGCGACGGCGGCGCGCACCAACGCGACATCCGCGGGCACCAGCCCGGCCCCGCCCTGCGCGCCCATCGACTCCAGCTCCTCCTGCGTCACGGCGAGCTCGAGCGGCTCCGGCCCGATCCACAGCCGCGCCTCGCGCAGCGTGGAGCCGTCCATGCGCGCGGTCGTGTCGAACAGGAGCTCCTGCACCTGCCCGCGGCGCAGCACGTCCACCACGTCCGCCAGGGCTGTCACCGCTCCCTCGCCGCGGCCACGGCCGGTGCGGTACTGCGAGAGCACCTGCTGCCGCCGCCGGTCCCGGTGCGTCCGGAGCGCCTCCGCGACGTTCGCCTGGAACGCCTCCTTGTTCACGCCGTCCGCCCGCGAGCCGCCGGGCACCACCACGAGCCGCTCCCGGGCGTGCTGGCCGAGCGCGTCCCGGACGAGCCCCACCGCCCGGATGTCGCCGGTGAGCAGCACCAGCTCGGGCGAGCGCTCACTGACCTGCTTGTCCAGCTCGGCCGCGATCGCCTGCGCGTTGCGCTCCCAGGAGTCCTGCGCGCGGGTCTCCATGCGGCGCTGGGCGGTGCCGCCCTCGCGGACCTTGTGCAGCACGTCGTGATCGCCCTCGACCACGTCGGACTCGGCGACCTTGAGGCCCGACCAGTCCGACCAGCTCAGGTCGGCGCCCTGCCTGTCGACCTCGACGAGCAGGAACCGGGTCGACTCGTCCCCGGCCTGCGCCGCGGACAGGAGCACCGGCACCGGGCCCAGAGTCGCCTGCGACTGGGCGGGGGCGTCGGCGAGGATCCTGTCGATCACCACGCCCTCGCTGTCGGCGATGATGACCCGCCCGTGTGCGCCCGCGACGCCGGTCGGCTGCGCGACCAGCTCGCCGATGTCCTCCATCACCGATACCGGGGCGCCCTGCTCCTCGAGCTCCCGGCGCAGGGACCGCCATCGGTCCAGGGAGTCGGTGCCGCCGGCGGTGTCCGCCGCGGTCGAGTCGAGGTACACCGTGGTGAACGGGGCGGGCCGGCCGAGCACGGGCTTGAGCCATTGCAGATCCATGGAGCAGCGCCTCCGGGGGGACGAGGATGTACCCGGCCACGGCCTCCCATGGCCAGGTGCTGACCTCTCCACCCTCCGCCAGAAGCCGGCAGCCCGCCACCTGCCAGGTAGACCGCCGCTCGGGCTCAGTCCTCGACGGCGGGCCCGTTCGCGATCTCCTCGTGGTGCCGGATGACCTCCTCGACGATGAAGGCGAGGAACTTCTCGGCGAAGACCGGGTCCAGGTCGGCCTCGTGCGCGAGCTCGCGCAGCCGCGCGACCTGGCGGGCCTCCCTGGCGGGGTCCGACGGGGGCAGGCCTTGCACGGCCTTCAGCACGCCGACCTGCTGCGTCGCCTTGAAGCGCTCGGCCAGGAGGTACACGAGGGCGGCGTCGATGTTGTCGATGCTGCCGCGCAGGCGGATCAGCTCAGGGGGCAGCTCACGGGGGATGTCGTCGTTCACGCGTCGATCCTAGGCGGGCAGGACGTGCCCGCTGCGGGACCGTCCGTCAGGCCGACTTCTCGCGGGGGGTGCGCTTGGCGCGGGGCGCCTCGCGCGGGACGAGCGTCGGGTTGACATTCTCCAGCACGACCTCGCGAGTGATGACCACCCGCTCGACGTCGTCACGGCTGGGGACCTCGAACATGACCTGCTGCAGGACCTCTTCCATGATGGCCCGCAGCCCACGTGCCCCGGTGCCGCGCAGCAGGGCCTGGTCGGCGATGGCCGTCACGGCGTCATCGGTGAACTCGAGCTCGACGCCGTCGATCTCGAACATCCGCTGGTACTGCTTGACCAGCGCGTTGCGCGGCTCGGTGAGGATCCGCACCAGCGCGTCCCGGTCGAGCGGGGAGACCGTGGTGATGACGGGCACCCGTCCGATGAACTCGGGGATCAGCCCGAACTTCAGCAGGTCCTCCGGCATGACCTCGTCGTACACGTCGATGTCGTCGGCCGAGTGCAGCGGCGCCCCGAACCCGATCCCCCGGCGCCCGGCGCGGGAGGTGATGATCTCGTCCAGCCCGGCGAACGCGCCGGCCACGATGAACAGCACGTTCGTCGTGTCGATCTGGATGAACTCCTGGTGCGGGTGCTTGCGGCCGCCCTGCGGCGGCACCGACGCGGTGGTGCCCTCGAGGATCTTCAGCAGCGCCTGCTGCACGCCCTCGCCCGAGACGTCGCGCGTGATCGACGGGTTCTCGCTCTTGCGGGCGATCTTGTCGACCTCGTCGATGTAGATGATCCCGGTCTCAGCGCGCTTGACGTCGTAGTCGGCGGCCTGGATGAGCTTGAGGAGGATGTTCTCGACGTCCTCGCCCACGTAGCCGGCCTCGGTCAGCGCCGTGGCGTCGGCGATGGCGAACGGGACGTTGAGCATCTTCGCGAGAGTCTGCGCGAGGTACGTCTTGCCGCAGCCCGTGGGGCCGATCAGCAGGATGTTCGACTTCGCGAGCTCGATCGCGTCCTCAGTGGAGCCCGGCGCGCGGCTCTGCTCGCCGGCCTGGATCCGCTTGTAGTGGTTGTACACGGCGACCGCGAGGGACCGCTTCGCGGGCTCCTGGCCCACGATGTACTCCTCGAGGAAGGCGAAGATCTCCTTCGGCTTCGGCAGGTCGACCATGCCCACCTCGGTGGACTCGGCGAGCTCTTCCTCGATGATCTCGTTGCACAGGTCGATGCACTCGTCGCAGATGTAGACCCCAGGGCCGGCGATGAGCTTCTTGACCTGCTTCTGGGACTTGCCGCAGAACGAGCACTTCAGGAGATCGGCCCCGTCCCCGATGCGAGCCACGTCCGTCCCCTTCCCTCGTGTCGCCCTCCGCCCGGCTGGGCGGTGCGGTCCTTCGCGGCCCCGCGCCCGAGTTGGACGCTTGACCGTGCTCCCACCATTGCACACCACGGAGGGCGTGATGTCAGCCCGCCGGGCCGCAGCCCCTCCGACGTGTCCCGGCCGGACCCGAGGACGGGCCCGGCCGGGAACAGGTCAGGAGGGCTCGACGGTCGTCGCGACGGCGCCCTTGCGGGAAGCCAGCACCTGGTCGATCAGGCCGTACTCGAGCGCCTGGGCGGCCGTGAGGATCTTGTCGCGCTCGATGTCCTGGCGAACCTGCTCGATCGGCCGGGTGGTGTGGTGCGCGAGCGTCGCCTCGAGCCACTCGCGCATCCGGATCAGCTCGTTGGCGTGGATCTCGATGTCGGACGCCTGCGCGTACCCACCGTTCTCCATGGCCGGCTGGTGGATCAGCACGCGGGCGTTCGGCAGCGCCAGGCGCTTGCCGGGGGTGCCCGCCGCCAGCAGCACGGCGGCTGCCGAGGCCGCCTGGCCCAGGCAGACCGTCATGACGTCCGGCTTGATGTACTGCATCGTGTCGTAGATCGCCGTGAGCGCGGTGAACGAGCCCCCGGGCGAGTTGATGTACAGCGTGATGTCGCGGTCCGGGTCGCTGGACTCCAGGACCAGGAGCTGGGCCATCACGTCGTCGGCGGACGCGTCGTCCACCTGCACCCCGAGGAAGACGATGCGGTCCTCGAAGAGCTTGGTGTAGGGGTCCTGGCGCTTGAAGCCGTAGGCCGTGCGCTCCTCGAACTGGGGCAGCACGTAGCGGCTGCTCGGAGACGCGGGCGCGCCGCCTCCGAAGCCGCCCAGGCGCCCGGCGCGGGCCATGAACTGGGACTCGATGCTCACTGGGTTCTCCTCGTGTCTCGCGGTGGTCGGTCGGCGCCTGGGGTCAGGCGTTCTCCGTGCCACCACCGCCTGTGACGGCGCCGGACGTGGTGACGACGTGGTCGATGAAGCCGTACTCGAGCGCCTCGGTCGCGGTGAACCAGCGGTCACGGTCAGAGTCGGAGTTGATCTGCTCGGGCGTCTTGCCCGTCTGCTCCGCGGTGAGCTCCGCAAGCGTCTTCTTCATGTGCATGATCAGCTGCGCGTTGATCCGCACGTCCGTGGCGGTGCCGCTGATGCCGCCGGACGGCTGGTGCATCATCACGCGGGCGTGCGGCGTGGCGTAGCGCTTGCCCTTGGCGCCCGAGGAGAGCAGGAACTGCCCCATCGAGGCGGCCATGCCCATCGCGATGGTGGCGACGTCCGGCCCGATGTATTGCATCGTGTCGTAGATGGCCATGCCCGCGGTGATGGAGCCGCCGGGCGAGTTGATGTACAGCCAGATGTCCTTCTCAGGGTCCTCGGCTGCCAGCAGCATCATCTGGGCGCAGATGGCGTTCGCGTTCTCGTCGCGGACCTCCGTGCCGAGCCAGATGATGCGTTCCCGCAGCAGCCGGTTGTAGATGCTGTCGTTGAGGCCGAGCCCCGCAGAGTCGGCCCGGGCGATCCCCGGCGTGTGGTCGTTCACGAAGGCTCCCTCGTCAGACTGTGTCGGCCGGCCCTGGAAACCCGGGCCTGGCCCCTGCGCGTGCTGCGACCCTAACGCGGCGCACCCGCCCCGAACGTCCCGCCGCGACGTCTTTTCGCTGACGGCGCACAGTGTGGGCGGGGCACGGCGAAGGCCCCGCACCACGAGGGTGCGGGGCCTTCGACGGATCAGCGGTGGATCAGGCCTTGGGCTCGTCCTCGGCCTCGGCCTCGTCGTCGAAGACGACGTCGGAGTCGTCGTCCGAGACGGTCGCGGCGGCGGCCTCGGCAGCGGCGTCCGCGGCGTCGGCCACGGCGTCCTCCTCGTCCGAGCCGATGAACTCCGACAGGTCGACCTCAGCGCCCGAGGCGTCCTTGACGGTCACCTGGCGCAGCGCGACGGCGAGCGCCTTGGAGCGCGCGACCTCGCCGACCATGGCGGGGATCTGGCCCTGCTGGTCGATCGTCTGGATGAACGTGTTCGGGTCCATGCCGTACTGGCGCGAGGCGCTCACCAGGTAGTCGAGCAGCTCGCTCTGGCTGACCTTGATCTCGAGCTTCTCGGCGAGGGTGTCCAGGAGGATCTGGTTGCGCAGCGCGGTGGCGGCCTGCTCGGCGACCTCGGCGCGGTGCTCGTCGTCCTCCAGGCGGTTCTCGCCCTCCAGGTGGCGCGTGACCTCAGCCTCGACCACACCGGCCGGGACGGGGACCTCGACGGCGGCGAGCAGCTGCTCGAGCAGCAGGTCGCGTGCCTGGACAGCCTGGTTGGAGGCCTTGATACGGGCGGCCTGCTCGCGCAGGTCGGCCTTCAGCTCGTCGAGCGTGTCGAACTCGCTCGCCAGCTGCGCGAAGTCGTCGTCGGCGTCGGGCAGCTCGCGCTGCTTGACGGTCGTGGCCGTGACGGTGACCTGGGCGGTCTCCCCCGCGCGGTCGCCACCGGCGAGCGCGGTCTCGAACGTCGTGGTCTCGCCGGCCGACAGGCCCGTGAGCGCCTCGTCCAGGCCCTCGAGCATGTTGCCCGAGCCGATCTGGTAGCTGATGCCGGAGACGGAGTCGACCTGCTCGTCCTCAATCTTGGCCTCGAGGTCCAGCACCACGAAGTCGCCCTCGGCGGCGGGGGTGTCGACGCCCACCAGGGTGCCGAAGCGCTCACGGAGCGCGTCCAGGCGGCCCGTGACGTCCTCGTCGGTGACCTCGACGTCGTCGACGGTCAGCGTGATCGAGTCCAGCTCGGGGACCGTGATCTCCGGTCGGACCTCGACCTCGGCGGTGAAGTGCAGCTCGCCCTCGGTGGCGGTCAGCTCGGGGACCTTGGTGACCTCGACCTCGGGCTGGCCCAGCGGGCGCAGCTTGTTGTCCCGCACGGCCTCGGCGTAGAAGCCGGAGAGGCCCTCGTTGATGGCGTGCTCAAGCACGGCGCCGCGACCCACGCGCTGGTCGATGATCCGCGGGGGGATCTTGCCCTTGCGGAAGCCCGGCACGTTCACCTGCTCGGCGATGTGCTTGTAGGCGTGGTCGATGCTCGGCTTGAGCTCGTCGTACGACACCTCGACGGTCAGCTTGACCTTGGTGGCGTCCAGGCTCTCGACGGCGCTCTTCACTTCAGTGGTCTCCAACTGCTCGGGGTGGTGCGCCGGAGTGTCCGGCCTGGTCGCGGGCGCGGGCCTCGAGGCGGTCAAACGCGACTCGCAGGGCACGCGGCGGCGCGTGCGGGCAAGGGATCTGGACGCGCGCACCGGCCCATCGATCGTACGGCACCGCGCCGCCGTGCGGCCACGCGCGGCGACGGCGCAGGTCGGAACGGCCGTCTGGCCGCCCCGTGAGGGCGAAGAAGACTGGTCGGGATGGCGGGATTCGAACCCACGACCTTCCGCTCCCAAAGCGGACGCGCTACCAACCTGCGCCACATCCCGTGCGCCGCGAGTCTAGTGCGCAGGTCCGGCCCGGTGCGGACGCCTCCCGGGCGGGTTGTGCGACCACCGCTGCGGAGCCGCTAACCTAGTGCGCGCAGCCGGGCTCGATGCCGGCCGCGCGGGTGTAGCTCAATGGTAGAGCCCCAGTCTTCCAAACTGGCTACGCGAGTTCGATTCTCGTCACCCGCTCCAGCCTTGACATCCCGTTCCAGCCTTAACGTGGCCCGAGCGCGCCGCAGTAGACCAACACGCCCGGGACCTTCGCGACGCTGTTCTCGAACGGTCGCACCTGCACGCGGGCAGGGGACAACTCGCGCTTACGGGCATGAGGGCGCGGGCATCCAAGGCCTGCACACCAAGGGCTGCAGCACGATCCCGAGCTCGGAGTCGTGCGTCGTCACCGCCAGCGGCACCGAAATGCCGTCGATCGGACCGGCCTGCCACGCGTCTCGGATCAGCCGCAGGAACGCGACGTGGACCAGGAGGGTGGCGATGTTCGCCGCAGCGTCGACCTCAGCAGATTTCGGTGCGTGGCCGCCGCCGCAGTAACGCTCGAACGACCCCTGCATGGACGCCCAGCCGACAACGTCAGATTCTCCCGGTAGTGCGATGGGAGTCCGCCTGCTCGACGGACGCCACACAGCGCGGAGACGCCCACCGGCCACGGATGACCGGGTCGGCTCCCCCGGTCGCCGCCCGCGCGCGTCGAACTAGGCTGAATCGGACACGGAGCCGTCCACTGGGGGGCGACTCGCTGAGCGAGGAGGAGCACCGTGCCGAGCAACAGAGCCGTTGCCTACAAGAGTCCGGGCGTCGTCGAGGTCATCGACACCGACTACCCGGACTTCGAGCTGCACGACGGGCCAGGGGTGAACCCGGCCAACATCGGGAGGAAGGTGCCGCACGGCGCGATCCTCAAGACGGTCGCGACGAACATCTGCGGCTCAGACCAGCACATGGTCCGCGGCCGCACCACGGCCCCAGCCGACCTGGTGCTGGGCCACGAGATCACCGGCGAGGTGGTCGAGGTGGGTTTGGACGTGGAGTTCATCAACGTCGGGGACCTGGTCTCCGTGCCGTTCAACATCTCCTGCGGGCGCTGTCGCAACTGCAAGGAGCGCAAGACAGGCGTGTGCCTCAACGTGAACCCCGACCGCCCGGGCAGCGCCTACGGGTACGTGGACATGGGCGGCTGGGTGGGCGGTCAGGCCGAATACGTGCTGGTGCCGTACGCCGACTGGAACCTGCTGAAGTTCCCCGACAAGGACCAGGCGATGGAGAAGATCCTCGACCTGGCGATGCTGTCGGACATCTTCCCCACCGGCTTCCACGGCGCCGTGACGGCAGGTGTCGGAGTCGGGTCGACCGTCTACGTGGCAGGCGCCGGGCCCGTCGGCCTCGCGGCCGCGACGAGCGCGCTGCTGCTGGGCGCCGCCGCCGTGATCGTCGGGGACATGAACGCCGACCGCCTGGCCCAGGCGCGCAGCTTCGGCTGCGAGACGGTGGACCTCACGCAGGGCGACCCCGCCGACCAGATCGAGCAGATCCTCGGCGTCCCCGAGGTCGACTGCGCCGTCGACGCCGTCGGATTCGAGGCCAAGGGCCACGGCCACGACTCCGGGCACGAGGCGCCCGCGACAGTCCTCAACTCCCTGATGGACATCACTGCCGCCGGCGGCGCGCTCGGCATCCCCGGGCTCTACGTCACCGGCGACCCGGGAGGCATCGACGAGGCCGCCCAGAAGGGCTCGCTGTCGCTGAGCCTGGGCACCGGGTGGGCCAAGTCGCTGTCCTTCACCACCGGCCAGTGCCCCGTCATGAAGTACAACCGGGGCCTGATGATGGCGATCCTGGGCGACCGCGTGCATATCGCCGAGAACGTCAACGCCGTCCCGATCACGCTCGACCAGGCGCCGACCGGGTACGCGGAGTTCGACGCGGGAGCGGCCCGCAAGTACGTGCTCGACCCGAACGGGTACCTCAACGCGGCATGAGCCGCACGGCGGAGGGGTGGTCGACGCCGACCGCCCCTCCGCACACCCAGGCGACAGCGTGCACACGGGCTGGACGGGGCGACGGGAGCCGTTGTCGGACGGCAGCCGGTGTGCTGAGGTGCTGCCATGACGCTCCTCACCACGGGTGACCGCGTGCTGCTGACCGGCGACTCGATCACCGAGTGGGGCCGCGACCACTCCGACCCGACGAGCCTGGGGACCGGCTACGCGATGGTGGTGGCCTCCCTCGCCGGCGCCCGCCGCCCCGACCTGGGCCTGACGTTCCTGAACCGTGGAGTGGGCGGGGACACGTCCACGATGCTGCGCGACCGCTGGCAGCGCGACGCACTCGACCTGGAGCCCACCGTCGTGTCGATCCTCATCGGGATCAACGACACCTGGCGCCGCTTCGAGGGCGGCGGGGCGCCCACGTCCACCGAGGAGTACGAGGACGCCTGCCGGGCGATCCTCGACGCGACGAGGGACACCCTGGGCGCGCGGATCGTGCTCATCGAACCGTTCCTCACGCCCGTCAGGAGCGAGCAGCACGCCTGGCGCGACGATCTGGACCCGCGGATCGGCGTCGTGCGACGGCTCGCCTCCGACTACCGGGCCACGCTGGTGCCCGCGGACGGGCTGTTCGCCGCGGCGGCGGTCCGCACGAACCCCGAGCAGTGGTGCTTCGACGGCGTGCACCCGACGCCGGCCGGTCACGGGCTGCTCGCGGAGGCCTGGCTCGACGCGGTGGGCATCGGCGCGCCCTCGGCCTGACGCACGCGTCACACCCCACCAAGGAATGCCGACCGGGCTCTCGGTGTTCCGCTCAGTGTGGACGACCTTTGCGCACGTCAGCGCGACGGGATAGCGTCAAGGGATCTACGACCGCCGATCCGGGAAGAGGGTGAGCTCGATGCGCACGCGCACGCACGCCACCTCTGCCCGCCCGGTCGTCAGCGGGTCGACGCCCCGCCGCCACGACGCGGTCTGCTGTCGCACGCTCTGCTGTCGATAGAGCGCTGGCCACTCCGCCCCTGACGGCGGAGGCCCCGACGCCGGGCACCTCTTCCCCCCGCGCCAGCGCTCGCCCTTCTTCGCACCACCGCCAGGCGCGCTCGCGTCGGCGATCCCCGACCGCCCCTCGCGGTCCCGTACAGACGAGGACGACATGGCCCGCATCTATGACGACGCCACCAAGCTCATCGGCAACACCCCGCTGGTGCGCATCAACCGGCTGACCGAAGGGCTCGGCGCGACGGTCGTCGCGAAGCTCGAGTTCTACAACCCGGCCAACTCTGTGAAGGACCGCCTGGGCGTCGCGATCGTCGACGCCGCCGAGGCGTCGGGCGAGCTGCCCCCGGGCGGCACGATCGTGGAGGCCACGAGCGGCAACACGGGCATCGCGCTGGCGATGGTCGGCGCGGCGCGCGGGTACGACGTGGTGCTGACGATGCCCGAGACAATGTCCAAGGAGCGCCGCGCGCTGCTGCGCGCCTTCGGCGCCGAGCTGGTGCTGACGCCCGGCTCGGAGGGCATGAAGGGCGCGGTCACGAAGGCCGAGGAGATCGCGAAGGAGCGCCCGGGCTCGGTGCTGGCGCGCCAGTTCGCGAACGAGGCGAACCCGGAGATCCACCGCCGCACCACCGCCGAGGAGATCTGGGCGGACACGGACGGCGAGGTGGACATCGTCGTCGCCGGCATCGGCACGGGCGGCACCATCACGGGCGTCGGCCAGGTGCTCAAGGAGCGCAAGCCGAGCGTGCAGATCGTCGGCGTCGAGCCGGCCGAGTCGCCGATCCTCAACGGCGGAGCCCCCGGCCCGCACAAGATCCAGGGCATCGGCGCGAACTTCGTGCCCGAGGTGCTGGACCAGAAGGTCTACGACGAGATCATCGACGTGAACGCGGAGACGGCCGTCGAGGTCGCGCGCCGCGCCGCCAAGGAGGAGGGGCTGCTGGTCGGCATCTCGTCCGGGGCCGCGCTCGACGCAGCGATCCAGCTCGCGGGCCGTCCGGAGAACGCCGGCAAGCTCATCGTGGTGATCATCCCGTCCTTCGGCGAGCGCTACCTGACGTCGATCCTCTACGCGGACCTGCTGGACTGACGTGACCCTTTCCATGCTGAGCCGGTTTGTGCGCGTGTTGCGCGACGACCTCGAGGCAGCGCGCCGCCGTGACCCGGCGGCGCGCTCGAACCTCGAGGTCGCGCTCGGCTACCCCGGCGTGCACGCCGTGTGGGCGTACCGGGTGTTCCACCGGATGTGGCGCGAGCCCGGCCTGCGGCTGCCCGCGCGTCTGCTGTCGCAGGCGACGCGGGCCGCCACCGGCATCGAGATCCACCCGGGTGCGCAGATCGGCCACCGGCTGTTCATCGACCACGGCATGGGCGTGGTGATCGGCGAGACGTCCGTGGTGGGCGACGACGTGGTGCTGTTCCACGGCGCGACGCTGGGCGGCAAGGCGATGCGGAAGGGCAAGCGGCACCCCACGCTCGGCGACGGCGTGGTGGTGGGCGCCGGGGCCAAGATCCTGGGGCCGGTGTGGATTGGGGACGGCGCCCAGATCGGCGCGAACGCCGTGGTGCTCAAGGACGTTCCCCCCGGCGCCGTCGCGGTCGGCGTGCCCGCCGAGGTGCGGATCCGCCCGGTGCCGTCGTTGCCCGAACTCGAGGTGGACGACCCCGCGATCTACATCTGACGCGATCCACGTCAGAGCGAGGGCGTCTGAGCATGCCAGCGGGTCGACGCTTGTTCTAGTTGTGTTCTAACAACTAGAGTTCATTTCATGCTCTTCCGCGTCGACCCGTCGTCCCCGGAGCCCCTCTTCGCCCAGATCGGCGACCAGGTCCGGGCCGGCATCGTGCGCGGCGACCTCACCCCCGGCATGCGTCTGCCCTCCGCGCGCGACCTCGCCGCCTCGCTCGACATCAACCTGCACACGGTGCTCCGCGCCTACCAGGACCTGCGCGACGAGGGTGCGATCGAGCTGCGGCGTGGCCGCGGCGCCGTCGTCAGCGCCCACGCGACGCACGACTACCGCCCCCTGCACGAGGCCATCGAGACCGTCGTGAGGATCTCGCGCGAGCTCGGCCTCTCCCCCGAGACCACCACAGCACTCCTCCGAGAGGCACTGCGATGAGCGCCCCCCACGCCCCCAGCATCCCCGGCGCCGAGGCGGACGCCCGGCCTCCCGTGCCGGACAAGGCCCTGACCAGTGCCGTCGCCCTGCTGATCCCCGCGCTCGTGCTCACGGCCACCGTCGTCGTCGCGATGTCCTGGGCTGCCGAGCTGCCCGACCCGGTGGCCTCCCACTTCGGAGGCGACGGACCCGACGGCTTCAGCTCGCTGGGATCCTTCGTCTGGACCGGCGTGGGGATCGGCGCGTCCTTGGCGGCGCTCGGATGGGTCATCGCCACTGGGCTCGGGCGCGCGGCCGCGGCGCGCCGCACAGGGGTCGGCACCGCCGTCGGCGGCTCGCTCTTCCTCGCGACATCGGTCCTGGGGACGCTCGACGCGCAGCGCGGGCTCGCCGACTCCGCTCAGACAGGCGGCATCGACGGGGTCGTGCTCCTCTGCGTCGTCGTCGGCGGGCTGGGCGGCGCGCTGGCCGCACTGCTCATGCCCGGCGACCGACCACAGCCCGCCACAGCCCCCGTGCCCTCGACGGCCGCACAGGTGCCACTGGCGCCCCAGGAGCGTGCGACGTGGGTGCGACGCGTCACCGGCCGCTCGATGATCGCCGTCGCCGCGGCAGTGGTGGCGGTCTCGGCCATCACCGCGCGGGTCGCGGACACCCCTGCGGCGGCGGCCCCGCTGGCCGTGGTGCTGGTCGTCCTGCTGGCGCATGCGCAGTTCACCGTGACGGTGGACAGCCGCGGGCTGCGGGTGCGCTCGCTGCTGGGCTTCCCCCGGCTGACAGTCCCGGCGGACGAGGTGCTGCACGCCGAGGAGGTGTCGGTGTCACCGCTGCGGGAGTGCGGCGGCTGGGGCTACCGGGTCGGATCGAGCGGCAGGGTCGGCATCGTGGTGCGCCAGGGAGCGGCCCTCCAGGTGACGCGCACCGGCGGCCGGGTCTACGTGGTGACCGTGGACGACGCCGCCACCGGCGCGGCCCTGCTGAACACCCTCACCGCGCGCACCCGCTGACATCGGCTGGCCGCCTCGGCGGACAAGCGGCCGCCCACCGTGCAAGATGAACTCTCTCGACGACGAGATGGGGCTTTCTATGCGACTCGGCTATCACACCGGCTACTGGTCCGCGGGCCCGCCGCCCGGAGCGCAGGAGGCGGTGGTCGCCGCCGACCAGCTCGGCCTGGACTCGGTGTGGACGGCAGAGGCCTACGGGTCCGACGCGTTCACGCCCCTCGCCTGGTGGGGCTCGCAGACCTCGCGCATCCGCCTGGGCACCGCGATCGCGCAGCTCAGCGCCCGCACCCCAACGGCCGCAGCGATGGCCGCGCTCACGCTCGACCACCTCTCGGGCGGGCGCTTCGTGCTGGGGCTCGGCGCCTCCGGACCGCAGGTGGTCGAGGGCTGGTACGGCCAGCCGTACCCGCGCCCGCTGGCCCGCACCCGGGAGTACGTCTCGATCGTGCGCGACGTCCTGGCCCGCGAAGCGCCCGTCACGTTCGACGGCGAGTTCTACCAGCTGCCGTACGTCGGCGGGGCCGGGCTCGGCAAGCCGCTGCGCTCGACCGTGCACCCGCTGCGGGCCGGCCTGCCGATCCACCTCGCCGCCGAGGGGCCCAAGAACATCGCGCTCGCCGCCGAGATCTGCGACGGCTGGCTGCCGATGTTCTACTCGCCGCGGATGGACGCGACGTACCGCGAGCTGCTCGCGGACGGCTTCGCGAAGCGACCCGCGGGAGCGAGCCCAGTCGAGGGCTTCGAGGTCACCGCCACCGTGCCCGTGGTGCTCGGCGAGGACGTCGAGAAGGCCGCTGACACGGTGCGCCCGTTCATCGCGCTCTACGCCGGGGGGATGGGCGCCAAGGGCGCGAACTTCCATCGTGACGTCTTGGACCGGCTCGGCTACGGCGAGGCGTGCGACGAGATCCAGGCCCACTACCTCGAGGGCCGGCGCGCCGAGGCCGCCGCGGCGGTGCCGCTCGAGCTGGTGCAGGACATCGCGCTGGTCGGGCCGCCCGAGTCGATCCGCGCCCAGCTGCCCGCCTGGAAGGACACCGCGATCACCACCATGCTCGTGCAGACCGATCCCCGGATGCTGCCCGCGATCGCCGACCTGCTCGCGTGAGCACGTCCGCGACGGTCTGATGGCCCCCGACGAGGCAGGGCCAGCTCCTGAGGGATCTGGCTCGGGGCCGCAGGCTCCGCGCCTGCGGGGACCCGCCGCCCCGCCGCCCGGCGCTGTCGATCCGCAGGCCGCTGGGACCGGCACGACGGAGGCTGTCACCGCCGGGCTGGTCACGGCGCTGGTCGGCTTCACCAGCGCCTTCGCCGTGGTCCTCGCGGGGCTGCGGGCGGTGGGCGCCTCCCCCGCGCAGGCCGCCTCAGGGCTGCTGGCCGTCACGGTGGCGATGGGCCTCGCCACGATGCTCCTGTCATGGCGCACCCGGCTGCCCATCACGGTCGCCTGGTCCACGCCCGGCGCCGCGCTGCTCGCCACGACGGGCGCTGTCGAGGGCGGCTGGCCTGCCGCGGTGGGCGCGTTCGCGGTGTGCGGGATGCTGCTCGCCGCGGTCGGGCTGTCCCGCAGGCTCGCGTTCTGGGCACAGCTCATCCCGGCCCCCATCGCGAACGCGATGCTCGCCGGGGTCCTGCTGGGACTGTGCCTCGCGCCGGTGCGCGCGCTGGTGGCGGCTCCCGCCGTGGTCGGCCCCGTAGTGCTGGTCTGGATCGTGCTGCTCCGCGTGGCCCGGCGCTGGGCCGTGCCCGCGTCGATGGCGCTGGCTGTGGGCCTGGCCTTCACGGAGCCGGGGGTCCGCGCGCTCGGCGCCCGGGAGCTGGCGCCGCAGCTGTCGCTCACCGCGCCGTCGCTCACCGCCGCGGCTGTGGTGTCGCTCGCCGTGCCGTTGTTCGTGGTGACCATGGCGTCGCAGAACATCCCCGGGATCGCCGTGCTCGCGGGCTTCGGCTACCGGGCCCCGGTGCGCTCGACCATGCTGGTCACGGGCGCCGGCACGGTGCTGGCCGCCCCCTTCGGCGGCCACGCGATCAACCTGGCGGCGATCAGCGCGGCGCTCGCGGCGGGGCCCGAGGCGGGCGCCGACCCGGCACGGCGGTGGCGCGCCGCGATGACGGCGGGTTGCGGGTACGTCGTCCTCGGCGCCGGCTCGTCAGCCGTCGCGGCCGTGGCCCTGGCCGCTCCGGAGGGCCTGGTCGAGGCGGCGGCGGGGCTCGCGCTGGTCGCGACGCTGGCGGCCGCCCTCGGTGGCGCGTTCTCCGCCGCGGCGCCGTCCGCGCCCGGCCTCCGCGAGGCCGCCGCGGTCACGTTCCTGGTCACGGTCTCGGGGGTGCAGCCCGGCGGCGTCTCGTCGGCGTTCTGGGGCCTGGCAGCAGGGCTGGCGGTGCTCGGCGTCCTCCGGGCGAGCGGGCCGCGGCGCGGGGCGCCCGACTAGCGAGACGACTCGTTGCCTCACCCCCCGGTGACCGCTACTGTCATCCCGTTCCCACCAGGTGAACACTGCGTCTCAAGATACGGACGCACTGAATCGAGCGGAGAGGCGGATCGTCATGGTGTCCCCGATGTCCGCTCCCCTCCATCGCCAGAGCTGTTGTCGGCCCTGCCGCTGTTGTTGTCCGCAGCCGCACCGCCCCCGCCTCTGACGATCCCCCAGACGCGAGCCTCGACCCGGCCCCGCCGGGCCGCGTGGGCCGGTGCACCTCCTCGCCCGCAGCTGTGCGCGGCGCCCGGCCCTGGTGAGCACCCCTGAGCCGACAGCGCCCGCCTGATCCCCAGGACGGCCATGGCCATCACCACCAGCAGCACACGCACCGCGCTCGACGTCGCACTCAGCGGGGTCCGACGCACCTTCGCGACGCCCACCGGTCCACGCACCGTGCTCTCCGGAGTCGACCTGCGGCTGCGCGCCGGTGAGATCGTCGCGATCCTCGGGCCGTCCGGCTGCGGCAAGTCGACGCTGCTGCGGCAGGTCTCGGGCCTCGACGCCCCCGACGCGGGCCAGATCCTCATCGATGGCGCCCCGGTCACCGGCATCGACCGCCGCACCGCCGTCGCGTTCCAGGAGCCGCGCCTGCTCCCCTGGCAGACGCTCAGCCAGAACGTCGCGCTCGGCCTCCCCCGGGGGACGCCCAAGCCCGAGGGCCGGCAGCGCGTGGCCGACCTGCTCGAGCTCGTCGGCCTCACGCCGTCGGCCGGTCTGCGCCCCCGGCAGGTGTCCGGCGGCATGGCCCAGCGCGCCTCGCTGGCACGGGCCCTGGCCCGCAACCCCGGGGTGCTGCTGCTCGACGAGCCGTTCGGCGCGCTCGACGCCCTGACCCGGCTCAAGATGCAAGACCTCCTGCTCGACGTGCACGCCGCCGAGCCGACCACCGTGCTGCTCGTGACGCACGACGTCGAGGAGGCCCTCTACCTGGCGGATCGCGTCGTCCTGCTCACCACGCTGCGCGGCGGTGCGGACGGGTCGATCCAGAGCGTCATCGAGGTGCCCGGCGCCCGCCCCCGCGACCGGGCCGACGCTGCCCTCGCCGAGCTGCGAGCCGGGCTGCTCGAGGGCCTGGGCGTCGACACCCACCACCGGCCCCCGCCCGACCCGGACCAGCACCACTCCATCTGAGCCACCAGACCTGCTCGCCCATCACCACCTCCCCCTGGAGAGACCATGCAGATCCGTACCGCCCTGTCGCTGACAGCGACGACGCTCGCCGCCGCCCTGCTGCTCAGCGGGTGCGTGAGCGGGGAGGGTGGCGTCACCGACAAGGCCGCTGAGCCCGACGCCACCGAGGTCGCCGCCGAGGGGTGGAGCGCCGACACGCTCACGCTCGACTTCGCGACGTACAACCCGCTGAGCCTGGTCATCAAGGACCAGGGCTGGCTCGAGGCCACCCTCGGCGACGACGTCACCGTGAACTGGGTGCAGTCCGCCGGCTCGAACAAGGCCAACGAGGCGTTGCGCGCCGGCGCCGTCGACGTGGGCTCCACCGCCGGCTCGGCCGCGCTGCTCGCCCGCTCCAACGGCTCGCCCATCGTCGCGATCGACATCTACTCCCAGCCCGAGTGGGCGGCGATCGTCGTCCCGCAGGGCTCCGACATCACGTCGGTGGCCGACCTCAAGGGCAAGTCCGTCGCCGCGACCAAGGGCACCGACCCGTACTTCTTCCTGCTGCAGGCGCTCGAGGAGGCCGGTGTCGGCCTGGACGAGGTCGAGGTGCAGAACCTGCAGCACGCCGATGGCAAGGCCGCGCTCGAGTCGGGCGCCGTCACCGCGTGGTCAGGGCTCGACCCGCTCATGGCGGCCAGCGAGGCCACCGCGGGCTCGACGCTCGTCTACCGCAACATCGACTTCAACACCTACGGGTTCCTCAACGCCACGGAGACGTTCCTGGAGAAGAGCCCTGACCTGGCCCAGCTCGTCGTGGACGCCTATGAGAAGGCTCGCGCCTGGGCCCAGGAGAACCCCGACGAGGTCGTGGCGATCCTCGCCGAGGTCGCGGGCATCGACCCGGCCGTCGCGAAGACGGTCATCACCGAGCGCACCAACCTCGGTGTCGACCCCGCCCCGGGCGACGCGCAGCGCAAGGTGCTCGAGATCGTCGGCCCGATCTTCGTCGAGTCCGGCGACGTCGCCAGCCAGCAGGCCATCGACGACGCCCTCGCGAAGCTGCTCGACGACACGTACGTGACGAAGGCCGACCCCGCGAACGTCACGGGCTGACGCACCCCCGCCCCTGACCCGGCCCTCGGCGGCCGGGTCAGGGGCGCCGCCGCCGCGTCCCCGCGGTGGAACCGCACCACGCACCCTCAGGAGCACTCATGTCCGTCCCCGTCGGGATCCCCGGCGTCGGCCCGGTCACGGACGACGCCGGCCGGACGCTGCCCGCCGTGCGCGCGTTCAACCCGTTCGACACCGCGGGCCGTGACCCCTCCGGCCCGCACAGGGCCGACGACGCGTCCCCGGGAAGGCGGTCGCGCGCCCTCACCGAGCGCCGGGCGGTGCGAGCGCTGGCGGGCCTGGTGCTGCCCGCGGTCCTGCTGGCCCTGTGGCAGTGGGCGACAACGACCGGCCGCGTGCCCGCCTACCAGCTCCCGACGCCCGAGTCGGTGTGGCTGGCCGCGATCGACCTGGCCGAGCGCGGGCTGCTCGGGCAGTACGTGGCGATCTCGACGCAGCGCGTGCTCATCGGCTTCGCCGTCGGCGCGCTCCTCGGACTCGCCGTGGGGGCCCTCGTCGGGCTGTCCCGGGTCAGCGACGTGCTGCTCGCCCCTGCCCTCGGCGCGGTGCGCGCCGTCCCGTCCCTCGCCTGGGTGCCGCTGCTGCTGCTGTGGGTCGGCATCAACGAGGACTCCAAGCTCATCCTCATCGCGATCGGCGCCTTCTTCCCCGTCTACACCACCGTCGCGGGAGCGCTGCGGCACGTGGACCCGCACCTGGTCGAGGCCGGCCGCGCGTACGGGCTGACCGGCGCCCGGCTGCTCGCGCGTGTCCAGCTCCCGGCCGTGGTGCCCACCGTCATCTCGGGGCTGCGGCTCGCCCTGGCTCAGTCGTGGCTCTTCCTGGTGGCGGCGGAGCTGCTGAACTCCTCGATGGGCCTGGGCTTCCTGCTGCTCGACTCCGGGCAGAACGGCCGCATCGACCGGATGATCCTCGCGATCGTGCTGCTGGCCCTGCTCGGCAAGCTCACGGACTCGCTGATCGGAGTGGCCGAGAAGTCGCTGCTGCGGAGGTGGGCATGAGCACCGACGTGGCCAACCCGACGATCTCCGCGCTGCAGGTCGAGGACCGCACGTTCCCGGCGCCCGCCGAGTTCGCCGCTCAGGCCAACATCGGCCCGGCCGAGCACGCGCGGCTGCTCGCGGCGGCCGCCGCCGACCCTGTCGCGTTCTGGGAGGACGCTGCGCGCCGCCTGCAGTGGGACACCCCGTGGCACACCGCGCACACCTGGTCCCCCGCCGTGCCCGTGCCGGGCGGCGAGCCCGACGAGCTCACCGTGCCGCAGGCGCAGTGGTTCGTGGGCGGACGGCTGAACGCGGCAGTGAACTGCGTGGACCGGCATGTCGACGCGGGGCACGGCGACAAGGTCGCGCTCCATGTCGAGGGTGAGCGCGGCGACCGCCGCTCGATCACCTACGCCCAGCTCCAGCGCGAGGTCGCGCAGGCCGCGCACGCGCTCACCGCGCTCGGCGTCGGAAAGGGCGACCGCGTGGTCGTCTACCTGCCGGTCATCGCCGAGACGGTGGTCGTGACGCTGGCCATCGCCCGGATCGGCGCGGTCCACTCGCTGGTCTTCGGCGGTTTCTCGGCGGAGGCCGTGCGCTTCCGGGTGCAGGACACCGGCGCCAAGGTGCTGGTCACCAGCGACGGGCAGTTCCGGCGTGGCCAGGCGGTCGAGGTGAAGTCCGCCGCCGACACCGCCGTGGAGGGCCTCGACCATGTGGAGCACGTGCTCGTGGTGCGCCGCACCGGCCAGGACGTCGCGTGGACGCCGGGCCGGGACGTGTGGTGGCACGACGCCATCGTCGACGTGCCCGACACCCATGAGGCTGAGTCCTTCGACTCCGAGACCCCGCTGTTCATCATCTACACCTCGGGCACCACCGGGAAGCCGAAAGGCCTGGTGCACACCACCGGCGGCTACCTCACGCACGCCGCGTGGGCGCACTGGGCGCACTTCGACGCCAAGCCCGACGACGTGCACTGGTGCACCGCGGACCTGGCCTGGGTGACCGCGCACACCTACGAGATCTACGGCCCGCTGGCCAACGGGCTCACCCAGGTCATCTACGAGGGGACGCCCGACACCCCTCACCGCGAGCGCCACCTCGAGGTCATCGAGCGCTACGGCGTGACGACCTACTACACGGCCCCGACGCTGCTGCGCACGCTCATGACGTGGTTCCCGGACGGCCTGCCGGGCACGCACGACCTCTCGAGCATCCGCCTGCTGGGCACCGTGGGAGAGGCGATCAACCCCGAGGCGTGGGTGTGGTTCCACGAGCAGATCGGTGGGGGCCGCGCGCCCATCGTCGACACCTGGTGGCAGTCCGAGACGGGCGCGGCGATGATCGCGCCGCTGCCCGGCTCGACGACCCTCAAGCCGGGCTCCGCGACCCGCCCGCTGCCGGGAGTCTCCGCCAAGGTGGTCGACGAGCAGGGCGAGCCTGTGCCGTTCGGCTCAGGCGGCTACCTGGTCGTCGAGCGGCCGTGGCCCGGCATGGCCCGCACGGTGTGGGGCGACGACCGCCGCTACCTCGACGCGTACTGGCGCCGGTTCGCCGGCAAGGGCGAGGACGGCCAGGGCTACTTCCTGGCGGGCGACGGGGCGTCGTGGGACGCGGACGGCGACATCTGGCTGCTCGGTCGTATCGACGACGTGGTCAACGTCTCGGGGCACCGGCTGTCCACCATCGAGATCGAGTCCGCGCTCGTCGCGCACGCCGCGGTGGGCGAGGCCGGGGTGGCCGGGGTGCGGGACGCGGTGACCGGCCAGGCCGTCGCGGCCTTCGTCATCCCCACGCAGGCGCCGGCGCGGCGTGCGGACGGGTCCCTGGACACCGCCGCCTGGCACGCGGCCACAGCCGCGTTGCGCGACGAGCTGCGCGCGCACGTCGGTCAGGCGATCGGGCCGGTGACCAAGCCACGCGACGTGCTGCTGGTCCCCGACCTGCCCAAGACCCGCTCCGGGAAGATCATGCGCCGGCTGCTCGCCCAGCTCCTCGACGGCGACCCGCTGGGCGACGCCACGTCGCTGCAGAACCCGTGGGCCATCGACGACATCGCCGCGCTGATCGCCTCGCGCCCCATGCCGGGGCCCGTCGGCAGCGCGTCCAGCGCCGCACCGATCGATCCATCGACCAGCAGGGGGACACGATGAGCACCGACGCAGGCAGCACGCGCACCACGGGGGCCGAGCCCACCGACCTGAAGTTCGCCTACTGGGTCCCGAACGTGTCAGGCGGCCTGGTCGTCAGCGACATCGAGCAGCGCACCGACTGGGGGTACGCGTACAACCGGGACCTGGCGCGCACCGCCGAGGCGAACGGCTTCGAGTACGCCCTGTCGCAGGTGCGCTACGCCGCGAGCTACGGCGCGGCCCAGCAGCACGAGTCCACCAGCTTCTCCCTCGCGCTGCTGCTGGCCACCGAGCGGCTCAAGGTCATCGCGGCGGTGCACCCGGGCCTGTGGCACCCAGGGGTGCTGGCGAAGTTCATCATCACCGCCGACCACCTCTCCGGCGGCCGGGCTGCGGTCAACGTGGTGTCGGGGTGGCTCAAGCAGGAGTTCACCAACTTCGGCGAGCCGTGGCTCGACCACGATGAGCGGTACCGCCGCACCGCCGAGTTCATCCAGGTGCTGCGCGGGCTGTGGACCGAGCAGGACTTCGAGCTGCTGGGCGACTTCTACCGCATCCACGACTTCACGCTGCAGCCCCCGCCCGTCGACGTCCCGGGGCGCCCGCACCCGGAGATCTTCTTCGGCGGCAACTCCACCGCGGCGCGGGCCACCGCGGGACGGCACGCCGACTGGTACTTCTCGAACGGCAAGGACTACGACGGGTTCACCGAGCAGCACCAGGAGGTCTCGGCGCACGCCGCGGCGACTGGCAGGGACGTGCGGTTCGGGCTGAACGGCTTCATGATCGTGCGCGACTCCGAGAAGGAGGCCCGCGAGGTGCTGCGCGAGATCGTCGCGAAGGCCCACAAGCCGGCCGTCGAGGGGTTCCGTGACGCGGTCACGCAGGCGGGGAAGGCCACGCGCGACGGCAAGGGAATGTGGGCGGACTCGACGTTCGAGGACCTGATCCAGTACAACGACGGTTTCCGCACCCAGCTCATCGGCACGCCCGAGCAAGTCGCCGAGCGCATGGTCGAGTACAAGAAGCGCGGCGTGGACCTCTTCCTGCTGGGCTACCTGCACTTCCAGGAGGAGATCGAGCAGTTCGGCAGTGCCGTCCTGCCGCTCGTCCGTGAGATCGAGGCCGAGGAGGCACGAGTCGCATGACCGACAGACGCTGGGGGTTCCGCACACGAGCCCTGCACGCGGGGGGCATCCCCGACGCCACGACCGGCGCGCGCGCCGTCCCCATCTACCAGACGACCTCGTTCGTCTTCCAGGACACGGACGACGCCGCGAACCTGTTCGCGCTGCAGAAGTACGGGAACATCTACTCCCGCATCGGCAACCCCACCGTCGCGGCCCTGGAGGAGCGGATCGCCTCCCTCGAGGGCGGCATCGGCGCCGTGGCCACCGCCTCGGGCATGGCAGCAGAGTTCATCACCTTCGCCGCGCTCGTCGGCGCCGGCGACCACGTCGTCGCCTCAGCCCAGCTCTACGGCGGCACCGTCACCCAGCTCGACGTCACGCTGCGCCGCTTCGGCGTGGAGACGACGTTCGTCGCGGGCACCGACCCGGCGGACTACGCCGCGGCGATCCGGCCCGAGACCAAGGTCGTCTACACCGAGGTGGTCGCGAACCCGTCCGGGGAGATCGCCGACCTCGAAGGGCTCGCCGAGGTGGCGCACGCCGCCGGTGTCCCATTGGTCGTGGACGCCACGCTGTCGACTCCGTACCTGATCCGCCCCATCGAGCACGGCGCGGACATCGTCATCCACTCCGCCACCAAGTTCCTGGGCGGGCACGGCACAACGCTGGGCGGCGTGGTCGTCGAGTCAGGCCGGTTCAACTGGGGCAACGGCAAGTTCCCGCAGATGACCGAGCCCGTCCCGTCGTATGGCGGGGTGAGCTGGTGGGAGAACTTCGGCGAGTACGGGTTCCTCACCAAGCTGCGCAGCGAGCAGCTGCGCGACATCGGCCCGGCCCTGTCCCCACAGTCGGCGTTCCAACTGCTGCAGGGCGTGGAGACGCTCCCCCAGCGGCTCGACGCGCACCTCGCCAACGCGCGCGCCGTCGCCGAGTGGCTCGAGGCGGACGACCGTGTCGCGTCGGTCCTCTGGGCCGGCCTGCCGAGCCACCCGCACCACGAGCGTGCCGCGCACTACCTGCCTGCCGGGCCCGGAGCGGTCTTCGCCTTCCGGCTGGCGGGCACCGCCGACCGCAGCGGGCGGGACGTGGGGCGCCGGTTCATCGAGTCCTTGCAGCTCGCGAGCCACCTGGCGAACGTCGGCGACTCGCGCACCCTGGTGATCCACCCCGCCTCGACGACGCACCAGCAGCTGAGCGCCGAGCAGCTGCTCACCGCGGGGGTTCCCGAGGACCTCGTGCGGATCAGCGTCGGCCTGGAGGATGTCGAGGACATCCTGTGGGACCTGGACCAGGCCCTGGCCGCCGCCACCGCGCCGACCACCGCGAACGACGCCGTGGTGGAGGCAGCCCGATGACCGTCGAGCGCACCTGGACCGGGCCCAGCGCCCCCGAACGGCTCTCGCTCCTGCGCGCGACCCGCTCGGTGGCCATCGTCGGCGCGTCCAACAACCCGTCCCGCGCTAGCTACTTCGTGGCCACGTACCTGCTCTCGAGCTCGCCGTACGAGGTGTACTTCGTCAACCCGCGCGCCACCGAGATCCTCGGCCGGCCGGTGTACCCGAGCCTGGCGTCGCTGCCCGTCGTGCCGGACCTGGTCGACGTGTTCCGCCGCCACGACGACCTGCCGTCGGTGCTCGAGGAGACGGTGGCGGTCGGGGCGAGGTCCCTGTGGCTGCAGCTGGGCTCGTGGCACGAGGACGTCGCCCGCGAGGGCGAGGCCGCCGGTCTGCGCGTGGTGATGGACCGCTGCATCAAGATCGAGCACGCGCGGTTCCACGGCGGGCTGCACCTCGCGGGGTTCGACACCGGGGTGATCAGCTCCCGTCGCTCGCCGGGCTGAGCTCGCCGGGAATTCAGTCGCGCGGCGGGTCGTCGGGGAACCAGACGGCCCGCCGCAGCGCGACGCGCTCGCCGTCCGCGGTGAGCGGCGTCTGCTCGCGCGCGTACTCCGCGAGCGCACGGATCGGCGAGTGCGGCCGGCCGCTGGCGTTGACCACGCGCCACCACGGCACGTCCCCCCCGGTCCGGGCGAGCACCGCACCGACCTGGCGGGGGCCGCCCCGCGCCGAGCCGCCCGCCGCCGTGAGGGCGTCGGCCACCGCCTCGGCCACCGTCCCGTACGTCATGACGCGGCCCGGGGGGATCATCGCGACCAGGTCGAGGACCATCTCGGTGTACTCCTCGTCCATGCGCTCCCCGGCTCTCCGATGTCAGGACTGGTCGCGGTGCACCAGCACGAGGGCCCGGTCGTCGCCCTCACTCGCCCGCACTGCCGCGAGGACGGCCTCTGCCCCGCCTCGACCCGTCGACAGCATCCGCTCGGCCGCGCCCATCAGCCGGTCGATCCCCATCTCCACGTCATGCCCGGGCACCTCGATGACCCCGTCCGTGTACAGCATCAGGGTGTCACCCGGCAGCAGGCGCCCGGTCACGGGCACGCAGCGCAGGTCGCTCACGACGCCGAGCGCGGGGGCCCCGATGCTGTCGATGATGTCGAGCCGCCCCGATCCGGCGTGCAGTTGCACCGCTGGCGGGTGGCCCGCGGAGACGATCCAGTACTCGCCGGTGCTGAGGTCGACGGAGACGTGGATCGCCGTGGCGAACCCCTCGTCCCAGTCCTGCGCCAGCAGGTAGTCGTTCGCGGCGGGCAGGAACTCCTCGGGTGGCATCGCGCCGAGGAGCCCGCCGAACGACCCGGACAGCAGGAGGGACCGCACCCCGGCGGCCTGCCCCTTGCCCGACACGTCGACGACGGCGACCTCGAGCAATGTGCCGCGCTCCGCCGTGCTCGCCACCACGAAGTCGCCGGAGAACGCCTCCGCGTACGCCGCGCGCAGCGCGCTGTCGACCCGCCAGGGCGCGGGGAGCCGCGGGATGCGGCCGTGCGCGGCGAGCCGGTCGCGCAGGTCCACGAGCATCAGGCCGCCGGGCGCGCCCTGCAGGCCCAGTTGCTCGCGATGGAACGCGAACGCCAGCAGGGCCACGATGGAGACGCCCTGGACCAGCATCTCCCCCGGATTGAACGCCTCGGAGCGGGCGACCACCATGCCCACGCACTCCGCGGCGATCACGGAGCACAGCACCACCATGCCGCGCAGCCGCAGCAGGAACGCGCCGAGCAGCTCGATGAGGATGAGCACCGAGACCGGCACCCAGTTACCCGTGGTCACGACCGCCACGGACGCGACCACGGTCAGCAGCACAAGCGCCCAGGTCAGCAGCGGTTGCGAGAGCGACCCGCGCCAGAGCCGCGTGGCCGACGCCAGTGCTCGCGCGCGGGACGCCGCTGACCAGTGACTGCCCACGGGGGGAGAGTAACCGGCCAGGCTGCGAGATCGAGGCCCTGACCAGGGAAAACTGGTGGCCTCCCGACGTGAGGCGCGACACTATGGCCTCATGACGCCTGCTCTTCCCGACGGCTACCGCCTCGTCCGTGTCCCCCTGAGCCGCAACGACGAGTTCCGCGAGGTCGACCACCTCGCCTTCGGCTACGAGCCGGACCCCGAGACCGTGGCACAGGTCCCCGACTACATCGAATGGGATCGCGCCTCGGGGGTCGAGGCGCCCGA
This sequence comes from Cellulomonas chengniuliangii, assembly GCF_024508335.1. Classification (NCBI taxonomy): domain Bacteria; kingdom Bacillati; phylum Actinomycetota; class Actinomycetes; order Micrococcales; family Cellulomonadaceae; genus Cellulomonas; species Cellulomonas chengniuliangii. Next base: position 2,329,675 of record NZ_CP101988.1, read on the forward strand.
TGGCAGCCTCGCCGCGGTCCACGCCTCGTTCGACTTCGAGCTGCCGGTGCCCGGCGCGGCGCCTGTGGAGTGCGCGGGCCTGACCTGGGTGGGGACGCGACCGGACCAGCGCCGGCGGGGCCTGCTCTCGGCGATGATCGCCGACCACTTCGCGCACTGCCAGGAGCGCGGCGAGCCCGTCTCAGCGCTGTACGCGGCGGAGTCCTCGATCTACGGGCGCTTCGGTTACGGCTCCGCTGCCGACGAACTGCGCGTGACGGTCCAGCGCGGGGCGGCGTTGCGCGACGTGCCGGGGTCGGAGGACCTCGTCGTCCGGTTCGCGAAGCTCGACGCCGGGGCGCACGGCGCGCTCGTCGAGCGGGTCCACGAGGCGGCGGGGCGGGGGCGCCCGGGGTGGATCCGCCGCAGCACCGACACCCTGCGCGCCACCGCCCTGGCGGACCCGCCGGCCTGGCGCCAGGGCGGTGAGCCGCTCCGCCTGGCCAGCGTGCACGACGCCGACGGCGAGCCCCGCGCGTACGCGCTGCTGCGCCGCAAGGAGGAGTGGGTCGACAACATCCCCAAGACGAAGGTGGTGGTGCGGGAGTCGGCCGCGGTCGACGCCGCCGCAGCCCACCGGCTGTGGTCGTTCCTGCTCGACATGGACCTCACCGCGTCCGTGCAGAGCGGTCCGCTCCCCGTGGACGACCGGGTCCGCAGCCTGCTCGTCGACGCCCGTGACACGGCGCCCAAGATCACCGACAACGTGTGGGTCCGCCTGGTCGACCTGCCGGCGGCCCTCGCCGCGCGGCGCTACTCAGGACCCCTCGACGTGGTGCTCGACGTGGCCGACACCCGCCTGCCGGCGAACGCCGGCCGCTGGCGCCTGACCACGGGCGAGGTCGGCCCCGACGGCGCCTACGACCTCCAGGCGACCCGGACGGAGGACGACGCCGACCTGGCGCTGGACGTCCGCGAGCTCGGGGCCGCCTACCTGGGCGGACGGTCGCTGGCCGCCTTCGCCGACGCCGGGCTGGTCGAGGAGAGGCGGACGGGAGCCCTGCAGGCCGCCAGCGCCGCTTTCGCCTGGCCGCTCGCGCCGCTGTGCACGTGGGGGTTCTGATCGGGACGGGTCGGCTCTGACGGGTCGGCTCTGGCGGGACCGCTCGTCGCCGTCGCGCTCCGCCTGGCCTCCCTCGGCCGGGCGGAGCGCGGCGGCGTCCTCGCGCTCAGCCGATCAGCGGGTGTGCGCCTCGACGTAGGCCGTGACCATCTCGATGCGCTGGATGTGCCGCACGTCGCCGCTGAACGGCTCCGCGATGAAGGCGTCGACGATGGCGAGCGCCTCCTCGATGGTGTGCTGCCGGGCGCCGAGCGCCACCACGTTCGCGTCGTTGTGCGCGCGCGCCAACTGGGCGATCTCCGGCTTCCACGCGAGCGCGGCCCGGATGCCGGGCACCTTGTTGGCGGCGATCTGCTCGCCGTTGCCCGAGCCGCCCAGCACGATCCCGAGGCTCTCCGGCTCGGCGGCGACGGCCTCGCCCGCGGCGAAGCAGAACGGCGGGTACGCGTCCAGCGCGTCGTACTCGAAGGCCCCGTGGTCCACGACGTCATGGCCTGCGGACCGGAGGTGCTCGACGAGGGCGGCCTTGAGCTCGAAGCCGGCATGGTCTGTGGCAACGTGAATGCGCATGCCCAATATCCTGCCTCAGTCGAGGTGTTCTAGCCTGCACCCATGACCCACAGCGGAATCGACCTCTCAGCCCTGGACCCCGGGACACGCCCCCAGGACGACCTGTTCGGCCACGTCAACGGCCGCTGGCTCGCCACGCACGAGATCCCGGCCGACCGGGCGTCGGACGGCGCGTTCCGCGCGCTCCACGACCGCGCCGAGGAGCAGGTGCGCGACATCATCACCGACGCCGCGCAGCAGGCCTCCGGCGAGGGCCAGGCTGCCGGTGACGTCCAGGCCAAGATCGGCGCGCTGTACGCGAGCTTCATGGACGAGGACGCTGTGGAGGCGGCCGGCGCCGAGCCGCTGCGGCCCGACCTCGACCTCATCGCCCAGGCCGGCGACCAGGAGGCGCTCACCCAGGCGCTCGGCGAGCTCCAGCGCACGGGGGCCGCGGGCGCCGTCGGCTTCTGGGTGGACAACGACGCGAAGGACCCGACGCGATACGTCGTGTACCTGGCGCAGTCCGGCCTGGGCCTGCCCGACGAGTCGTACTACCGGGACGCGCAGTACGCGAGCGTGCTCGCGGCCTACCGCCCGCACGTCGCGCGGATGCTCCTCCTCGGCGGGGTCGCGGCCGACGCCGGGCAGGCCGACGAGCTGGCGGGCCGCGTGGTCTCGCTCGAGGCCCAGCTCGCGCAGGGCCACTGGGACGTGGTCCGCGACCGGGACGCCGAGCTCACGTACAACCCCATGACGCTCGCCCAGCTCGCCGATTCCGCGCCCGGCTTCGACTGGGCCGCGTGGGCGCGCGCGCTCGGCGCGCCCGAGGGCTCGCTCGACGACCTGGTCATGCAGGAGCCGCCGTTCGCGCAGGCCTTCGCGGCGCTCTGGTCCGAGCTGCCGCTCGAGGACTGGAAGGCCTGGATGGCCTACCACGCGATCAGCGCACGCGCGCCGTACCTCACGGGCGAGATCGTGGAGGCGAACTTCGACTTCTACGGCCGCACCCTCACCGGCGCCCAGGAGCTCCGCGACCGCTGGAAGCGCGGCGTGAGCCTGGTGCAGGGCGTGCTCGGCGAGGCCGTCGGCGAGGTGTACGTGGAGCGGCACTTCCCGCCCACGCACAAGGAGCGGATGAACGAGCTCGTGGCGCACCTCGTCGAGGCGTACCGCGAGTCGATCACCGCGCTCGACTGGATGGGCGAGGAGACGAAGGCCAAGGCGCTCGCCAAGCTCGACTCCTTCACCCCCAAGATCGGGTACCCGGTGAAGTGGCGCGACTACTCGGCGCTCGAGGTCCGTGCCGACGACCTGGTCGGCAACGTGCGGCGCGCCCACGCGTTCGAGCAGGACCGCGAACTGCGCAAGATCGGCAAGCCGATCGACCGCGACGAGTGGTTCATGACCCCCCAGACGGTCAACGCCTACTACAACCCGGGCATGAACGAGATCGTCTTCCCCGCCGCGATCCTGCAGCCCCCGTTCTTCGACGCGGATGCCGACGACGCCGTCAACTACGGCGGCATCGGCGCCGTGATCGGGCACGAGATCGGCCACGGCTTCGACGACCAGGGCTCGAAGTACGACGGCGACGGGCGGCTCGAGGACTGGTGGACCGCGGAGGACCGCGCGGAGTTCGACACCCGCACCAAGGCCCTCATCGACCAGTACTCGGCGTACTCCCCCCGGCAGCTCGACGGCTCGCACCACGTCAACGGCGAGCTGACCATCGGGGAGAACATCGGGGACCTGGGCGGGCTGTCGATCGCGCTCAAGGCCTACCGGATCGCCCTCGGCCGCCCGCTCTCCGAGGCGCCCGTGATCGACGGCCTCACGGGCGTGCAGCGCGTGCTGCTGAGCTTCGCGCAGGTGTGGCAGGGGAAGAACCGCGACGAGGAGCTCATCCGGCGCCTGGCCACCGACCCGCACTCCCCTGCCGAGTTCCGCACCAACGGCGTGGTGCGGAACGTCGACGAGTTCTACGAGGCGTTCGACGTCCAGCCCGGGGACGAGCTCTACCTCGCCCCCGAGGAGCGCGTGCGGATCTGGTGACCGCCCACGCCGGGCGCCCGCGCCCGTGACGCGGCAGGGCCCCCTCCAGCCTCAGTCGGAGGGGGCCCTGCCGCGTGTCGGGTCAGGGAATCTCGACGAACGCCGACCGCGACAGCCGGAAGCCCGCCCCGGACTCCCCCACGCAGGTCACGCCGTCGGTGGCGCTGGTGCAGGTGAAGCCGCCGACCTTCTCGACACTGCCGTACTCGAGCTCGGTCCCGGCGCTCGCCGCGGACCGGTCGGGGATCGCCGCGCACGGCGAGCTGACCCCGGACGCGTCCACCACGAACACCTGCTCGTCCTCGCCCGTGCACTCCGCGGTCGGGGCGAAGCCCGCACTGGCGATCGAGCACGTCGCGCCGTCGACCGTCATGTCGCAGGCGATGTTGCCGCTCGGCAAGGTGAAGGAGACCGGCTCCGCGGCCTCGTCGAGGTCTGGCTCGGCCTGGACCTGGCCGACCGCGCTCGCGGGGACGTCCGCGGGCGACGCCACGTCGTCCTCGGCCCCTCCGCCGGCGATCGCCATCACGAGCAGCACGAGGAACGTCACCACCAGGACCGCGTCGACACCGAGGAAGATCTTCATCCCCGGGCTCAGCCGTGTGCCGGTCTCGGCCATTCGATGCTCACCTCTCACCCTCGCCGCACCGTCCGGCGCGCGCGGCGAACAGCATCACACAGCAAAGAGGGCGGGACCAGCCGTCGTGGCGCAGCCCCGCCCCCACCCGTCGCCCGTGGCTGGGCGCCTGTCTCAGTCGAACTGCGGCCCTGCGGTGCGGCTGCGCTTGAGCTCGTAGAAGCCCGGGACGCTCGTGATCAACGCGAAGCCGTCGAACAGGCGCCCGGCTGCCTCGCCGCGCGGGATCGGCGTGACGACCGGGCCGAAGAACGCCGTCCCGTCGAACGCCACCACGGGAGTCCCGACCTCGTCGCCCACCAGCGCGATCGCCTTCTCGTGAGACGCCCGCAGAGCCGCGTCCCACTCCTGCGTCCCGGCCGCGTCGGCGAGCTCTGCCGGCAGGCCGACCTCCGCGAGCGACTCGGCGATGATCGCCGCGGTGTCCTTCCGTCCTCCGGGGTGCCGGCGCGAGCCCATCGCGTCGTACAGCGCCTTGATGTGCTTCTCGCCGTGCAGCTGCGCGGCGGCGGTGATGACCCGCACCGGGCCCCACGCCTCGTCCAGCATGGCCCGGTACTCCTCGGGCAGGTCGCGACCCTCGTTGAGCACCGCCAGGCTCATCACGTGCCAGTGGACGTCCACGTCCCGGACCTTCTCGACCTCCTCGACCCAACGGGAGGTCATCCACGCCCACGGGCACGCCGGGTCGAACCACATGTCCAGGCGGTGACGGCCCTGCTCCGTGGCCGCGGGGTCGGTGGTGGGGGTGCTCGACGATGGCGTCTGCGGCAGCTCGGGCATGGGTGTCTCCTGGCGGTGGGGGAAGGTCATACGTTCAACCCTGACCGATCGGCCCGCATTCCGCACGGACGTGCGGGTGGAATGTCATGGGCTCAGTGGTGTCAGTGGCTCTCGTCCACGGACAACGACTGTCGTTGCACGCGAGGACGCCGACCTGAATCGTGCGCAGATCACCGTCATCCGACCTGAGCAGCAGTTGGCGAGGGCTCCCTCTGGACGCCGACGGTGCGTCAGCGCACTTCAAGCCGCCGGCGCGCAGCTGACCGACGTCGTCACGACGACCATCTACCTCGCCTCGTCCCAGCAGGCCGATCTCGGGGCCGCCTGGAACGTCGTCCGTGCAGCCTTCGGCACGCATGACGCCCCGAGCCCGCTGCTCGGCGTCAGCGTGCTCGGCTACGACGACCAACTGGTCGAGGTGGAGGCCATCGCGATCCGTCCGCTGCCGAGCACGACCTGAGCTCGGCTGGGTGCGCTGGCCGATCGTGCTCGGACGCCACCCACCGCGCTGGACAGGGCGGGCGACTCTGACCGATTGGCGCTGAGCCGGCCACGCGTACGTGTGCGGCAGCAGGTCGCCGGCCGGGAGAGCACGGATCCCCTCCGCGGTCGGCACGAGGACGTGGATGTCGGGAAAGTAGTCGGCGAGCACCTGACGGTCGCGTCCGCACGGGGCCAGGACGCCACGGTCGTCGTCGCCCACAGCGACGATGAGCCGTGGCGCCCTCGCGCCGGCGGCGCGAGCAGTGGCCAGTGCCACGAGCTCAGCGCAAGGGCCGCCCGTGAAGTGGTAGAGATTGAGCCCGACGTGAGTGCGGCCGTCTTCGTCGAGCACCGCGGCAGCGACGGTGTGCACGCCTCCGTCGCCGCTGGCGAATGGCGGATCGCGCAGCCTCGACGAGCGCGGCTTCGGCGAAGGACTCCTCGCTCCCATGCGCGATCACGGCCAGCACCCTAGGCCCCCGTAGTGGGGCAATCCGCTCCTGGCATGAGCCGTCGGCTGTGGCGCCGTGGAATGATCGGATCCGGCCAAGAGCCCGACCCACCCCCGTCGAAGGAGACCCCGCGTGCCTGCTGAGAACCTCACCCGTGACGAGGCCCGCGCACGCGCGGCCGTCGTGTCCGTCGAGTCGTACGACATCGACCTCGATCTCACGACCGGGCCCGAGACGTTCGCCTCACGCACTGCGATCCGGTTCTCGGCGACGCCGGGCGCCAGCACGTTCGTCGACCTGATCGCCCCCCGTGTGCGGGAGGTCGTGCTCAACGGCCAGAGCCTGGACCCGGCCGAGGTGTTCGCCGACTCCCGGATCCAGCTCGACGGCCTCGAGGCCCAGAACGAGCTGGTGGTCCTCGCGGACGCCGCGTACATGAACACCGGCGAGGGCCTGCACCGCTTCGTCGACCCGGTGGACGACGAGGTGTACCTGTACTCGCAGTTCGAGGTGGCGGACTCCCGCCGGGTGTTCGCCGTGTTCGAGCAGCCCGACCTCAAGGCCGCGTTCACGTTCCGGGTGACGGCGCCCGCGCACTGGGTGGTCGTGTCGAACTCCCCCGCAGTCGGCGAGCCCGTGCCCGTCGAGGGTGGGCGCAACCTCAACGGCGGCCGCGACCAGGGCACGGCCACGTGGACCTTCGAGACGACGCCGCGGATCTCCAGCTACATCACCGCCGTGGTCGCCGGGCCGTACCACTCCGAGCACGGCGAGCTCACGAGCAGCGACGGGCGGGTCATCCCGCTCGGGGTCTACTGCCGGTCCTCCCTGGCGCCGCACCTGGACACCGAGAACATCCTGGACGTCACGCGCAAGGGCTTCGCCTTCTACGAGCAGGCCTTCGACGTGCCGTACCCGTTCGCGAAGTACGACCAGCTCTTCGTTCCCGAGTTCAACGCCGGGGCGATGGAGAACGCCGGGGCAGTCACGTTCCTGGAGAACTACGTCTTCCGGTCCAAGGTGCCCGAGGCCACCGTCGAGCGCCGCGCGGTGACGATCCTGCACGAGCTGGCGCACATGTGGTTCGGCGACCTCGTCACGATGCGCTGGTGGGACGACCTGTGGCTGAACGAGTCGTTCGCCGAGTTCGCGTCGACGCTGGCGGCCGCCGAGGCGACCCAGTGGACCAGCTCGTGGACGACGTTCTCCTCGCTCGAGAAGAACTGGGCCTACCGCCAGGACCAGCTGCCCTCGACCCACCCGATCGTCGCCGACATGCGCGACCTCCAGGACGTCGAGGTGAACTTCGACGGCATCACGTACGCCAAGGGCGCCAGCGTGCTCAAGCAGCTCGTCGCGTGGGTGGGCCGCGAGGAGTTCTTCGCCGGCGTGCGCGCCTACTTCGCGAAGCACTCCTGGGGCAACACGGAGCTGCGCGACCTGCTCACCGAGCTCGAGGCCACCAGCGGCCGCGACCTGAGCGCGTGGTCCACCCTGTGGCTCGAGCAGTCCGGCGTGACGCTGCTGCGCCCCGAGATCACCACGGAGACCGCCGCGGACGGCTCCGAGGTCATCACCTCGTTCGCCGTGCTCCAGGAGGTCCCGGCCGAGCACCCCGTCCAGCGCCCGCACCGCCTGGGCATCGGCGGGTACGACGTCGTGACCGACGAGAAGGGGAACAGCCGCCTCGAGCGCACGCAGCACATCGTGCTCGACGTCGACGGCCCCCGCACCGAGGTCCCCGAGCTCGTCGGGGCGCGGCGCCCCGACCTGGTGCTGGTCAACGACGGCGACCTCGCGTACGCGAAGGTCCGGCTCGACGACGCGTCGTTCGCGACGGCGGTGGCGCACCTGGGCGGCTTCTCCGACTCGCTGCCGCGCACCCTGGTGTGGACGGCCGCCTGGGACGCGACTCGCGACGGCGAGACGCCGGCCCGCGACTTCGTGGACCTGGTGCTGCGCAATATCGCCCAGGAGACGGACTCCTCGGTGGTCCAGGTGCTGCTGCGGCAGCTGAGCACGGCCGTGGACCTCTACGTGGCGCCCGAGCACCGCGAGGCCACCGATGTGGCGGTCGGCGACCGGCTGCTCGAGCTCGCCGAGACGGCGGCCGCCGGGTCCGACACCCAGCTGCAGCTGGTCAAGGCGTTCGCGGGCCGGGCGAGCACCGCCGCCCAGCTCGACGCGGTGGCGGCCCTGCTCGACGGCTCGCGGACCCTGGAAGGGCTGAGCATCGACACTGACCTGCGGTGGGAGCTGCTGACATCGCTCGTCACGGGCGCTCGTGCGGGACGCGCCGAGATCGACGCCCAGCTCGCGGCCGACCCGACCGCCACCGGGCAGCGCGCCGCCGCCGCCGCCCGCGCGGCGATCCCCACGCCCGAGGCCAAGGCGGCCGCCTGGGCGGCCGTGGTCGAGGGCGACGAGCTGCCCAACGCGGTGCAGACGGCCACGATCAACGGGTTCGGGCGGGTGCACAACCTGGGCCTGCTGCTCCCCTACGTCCAGCCGTACTTCGCGGCGATCGAGGGCGTCTGGGAGTCGCGCACCAACGAGATGGCGCAGAACGTCGTCGTCGGGCTCTACCCCACCGACCTGGCCGGCGACCCGCGCGTCGACGTGCTGGCCACCACGGACACGTGGCTCGCCGAGCACCCGGACGTCCCCGCAGCGCTCCGCCGGCTCGTGGTCGAGGCCCGGGACGGCGTGCGCCGCGCGCTCGCGGCCCAGGCGGCGGACCGCAGCAGGGCCTGACGTGGGGCCCGGCGCCGCCTGACGCGGCGCCGGGCCGCCTCCACGGGCCGATGCGGACGTGGCGGCAGTGTGACGCGGGAGGGCGGTCGGCGCCTCAGTCCTCGTCGGCGCCCGGGTGAAGAGCCCGGTTGAGGGCTGTGACCAGCGAGCGCAGCCGGGCATGGTCGAAGAGGTCCTCGACGAAGACGAGCTGGCCGGCGCCGTCCGCGAGCGGGACTTTCCAGTTCGGGTACTCGCGGTCCGTGCCGGGCTGGTTCTGGGTGCGGCGCTCGCCGACGGCGTCCGCCAGCGACACCCCGATCAGCACCGCGGGCGTCTGGGCGATGAGCTGGTGCAGCGCCTCGACGACCTCGCGCTCCGACGGGTCGGAGTCCACCAGGTCGCGCTCGCGCAAGGTCGCGAGCATCGCCTCGCGCTCGGCACGGGAGGCCTGGCGCACCACGGCCACCGGCTCGTCGAGCAGGCCGAGCCGGTCGCGCAGGGCGACGTGCTCGTCCGCCAGGTACCCGGCGGTCGGGGGCAGGTCGTGCGTGGTCACGGTGGCGAGGGCCAGGCGACGGTAGTGCTCCGGGGCGAGCGGCTTGTCGTCGTGCCCCTTCTCGAACCACAGGATCGACGTGCCGAGCACGCCGCGCTCGGTCAGGTAGTCGCGCACCCACGGCTCGAACACGCCCAGGTCCTCGCCGATCACCACCGCGCCCGCGCGATGCGCCTCGAGCGCCAGGATGCCGATCAGCGCCTCGTGGTCGTAACGGACGTACGCGCCCTGGGACGGCTCGGCTCCCGCGGGGATCCACCACAGCCGGAACAGCCCGATGATGTGGTCGATGCGGATGGCGCCCGCGTGCCGCAGCACGGAGCGCAGCATGTCCCGGTAGGGCCGGTAGGCCGCCCGGGCCAGTCCCTCGGGCAGCCACGGGGGCTGCGACCAGTTCTGGCCCTTCTGGTTGTACATGTCGGGTGGCGCCCCGACGGTGGCCCCCTGCGCGAGCACCGAGGCGAGCGCCCAGGCGTCGGCGCCGTCGGCGTGGGCCCCCACGGCCAGGTCGTGCATGATCCCGACCGTCATGCCGCCCTCGAGCGCCGCCCGCTGGGCCGCGCCGAGCTGCTGGTCGGCGACCCACTGCAGCCAGACGTAGAAGTCGACACGGTCCTGGAGCTCGACGCGCGCCTGGGCCACCAGCTCGGACGAGGCGTCCCGCGCGGCCGGGGGCCACTCGCGTCCCGCGTAGCGCTCGGCGAGGGCGCACCACAGCGCGAAGTCCTCGAGCCCTTGCCCCTCGAGCTCGCGGTACTCGTCCAGCTCGGCCTGCCGGGCGGCCGAGCGTGGCGCCGCGTAGACCACCTCGAGGGCGGACTTCTTGGCGGTCCACGCGGTGTCGCGGTCGATGGGCCCGGGGTCGGCGCCCAAGGCCAGGGCGGGCTCGGCGGCCCACTCGACGAGGGCGCGGTCCGCGGCGGAGAGGTACGCCGTCTCGCGGACGTCCTCGACGCGGATGTAGAGCGGGTTGACGAACCGCCGGGTCGAGGGCAGGTACGGCGAGGGCGTCATCGGCTCGACCGGCTCGGCCGCGTGCAGCGGGTTCACCAGCAGGAAGTCGGCTCCGCAGGTGCGGGCCGAGAGCCAGGCGAGGTCGCCCAGGTCGGCCAGGTCCCCGATGCCCCACGACGCGCGCGACCGCACCGAGTACAGCTGTGCCATGAACCCCCACGCGCGCCCATCGCGCAACGGCTCCGGCAGCTCGAGACGGCCGGGGGTGACGACCACCGCGCACCGAGCGTCGGCGCTCGGGCCGCTCGCGTGCAGCTCGTGCCAGCCCAGGGGCAGGTCGGTGGGCAGGGTGAACGTCGCGCGCCCGATCAAGGTGCCGTCGACGGTGCGCGGCGGCACGGGCACGTCGGCCTGCGTGACCTCCAGGCGGCCGCCGCCGGACTCCGGGTCCAGCTCGAGCCAGGCCTCGACGGGGTCGCCGTGCCTCACGTGCACCGGCACGTGGGTGTGGCGGCCCTGCCGCAGCACCACCACGGGCGGGAGCGTCCGACGCCAGGGCATGTCCTCGACGTGGGCGATCGCGAGCGCGATCCGCTCGGGTGACGACGCGTCCACGCCCAGGGATCCCAGCACCGCGACGAGCGTGGCGGCGGAGACCTGGTGCAGCGTCCCGTCGAAGCCCCAGTAGTCGGGCACGACCCCGTAGGCGGCGCCGAGGCGCAGCAGCGACTCGTCTGGGGCCTCGGTCGCATCGGTCACGCGTCGATCCTGCCAGAGCATCACGATTCTGCACGTGAGCAGGGCGGGAACATTCCCGGATGATTCTGGCGAGGCGGCCTGCGCGGCTTCCCGGGAGCCACGACGCCACGCGGGGCGCCCGCCCTCGGCGCATGGCCCGGGACGCGGGCCCGCCAGCGCCGAGTCGTAGGCTCCCGTCATGAAGCCCGCGCACGCCACGTCTGCCCCCTCGAGCCTCGCCTACCCCCCAGCCCGCCGCGAGGACCGCGTGGAGGACCTGCACGGCCGCCGTGTCGCCGACCCGTACCGCTGGCTCGAGGACCCCGACGCCGCGGAGACCTCCGCCTGGTCGGCTGCGCAGGACGAGCTGTATGCCGCCTACCGCGAGCGCGTCACGGCACAAGCGGGCAGTTCGCCGGTGTGGTCGTCCGACGCGCTCGCCGGGCGGCTCCAGGAGCTGCTGGGCGCGGGCTTCGTGGGCGCCCCCGCCTGGCGCGGCGACCGTCGCTTCTTCATGCGGCGCGAGGGCGCCCAGGAGCACGCCGTGGTGGTGGTCGCCGAGCCAGACCCGTCGGCGCCAGGGCGGGAGCGCGAGCGGGTGCTGATCGACCCCGTCGCGCTGGACCCCGCCGGGACCACCACGCTCGACGCGTGGCAGCCCAGCAAGGAGGGCGACCTGATGGCGTTCCAGGTCTCGTCTGGGGGCACCGAGGAGAGCGTGCTGCGCATCCTCGACGTCGCGACGGGCGAGATCGTGGACGGCCCGATCGACCGCGCGCGCTACTCCCCCGTGGCCTGGGTCCCGGGCGGCGAGCACCTGTTCTACGTGCGCCGGCTGCCCGCCGAGCAGGTGCCGGAGGACGAGCGGCAGTACCACCGCAGGGTCTGGCTGCACCGCGTTGGCGCCGACCCCAGCGAGGACGTGGAGGTCTTCGGCGGCGGGCTCGACATGACCAACTACTACGGGGTCACGCTCACCCGCGACGGGCGCTGGCTCATCATCTCGGCGTCGGCCGGCACCGCGCCGCGCACCGACGTGTGGATCGCCGACCTCGCCGCCGACGGCCGCGACCCCCGCGGCGCCGAGGCGCTCGCCGACCCGCGCCTGGTCGAGGTGGCCGTGGGCCTCGACGCGGACACCCACGCCTGGGTCGGCCGGGACGGCCGCCTGTACCTCCACACCGACCTCGACGCGCCGCGCGGCCGTCTCGCGGTGGCCGACCCGTCGTGCCCCGGGGTCCCGCACTGGCGCACGCTGGTCGCCGAGGACCCGGTCGCGGTGCTCGAGGGCGTGGCGCTCGTGGACGCGGGCGACGCGGCGGGGCCCGACGGGACGCGGCCCGAGCAGCTGCTCGTCAGCCGGCGGCGGCACACCGTCAGCGAGGTGACCGTGCACGACCCGCACACCGGCGCCCAGCTCGACGGCCCGGCCGGGGTCGTCCCCCTGCCCGGGCTCGGGTCGGTGAACGGCCTGGTCACCCGCCCCGAGGGCGGCCGCGAGGTCTGGTACTCCTACACGGACCACACCACCGTCCCCACCATCCACCTGCTCGACACGGCCACTGGCGCCCAGTCGGTGTGGGCCGCCCCGCCTGGACCCGTCGTGGAGGCGCCCGCCGTGCGGGTCCACCAGCTCGAGGCCACCAGCAAGGACGGCACGACCGTCCGCGCGATGGTCGTCGCCCGGGCCGACGCGCTCGACGCCGACGGCCGTCCCACCGCGGAGCGTCCGACGATCCTCTACGGGTACGGCGGCTTCCAGATCTCGCTGGACCCCGCGTACTCCGCGACCACGCTGGCGTGGGTCGAGGCCGGCGGGGTCTACGTCGTCGCCCAGCTGCGTGGCGGCGGCGAGGAGGGCGAGGAATGGCACCGCGCCGGCCGCCGGGGCGCGAAGCAGAACGTGTTCGACGACTTCCACGCCATCGCCGAGCGGCTGGTCGCGGACGGCTGGACCACCCCGCGGCAGCTCGCGTGCTGGGGCGGGTCCAACGGCGGCCTGCTCGTGGGAGCAGCCCTGACGCAGCGCCCCGACCTGTTCGGCGCGGTGGTCTGCTCCGCCCCGCTCCTGGACATGGTCCGCTACCAGCGGTTCGGCCTGGGGACCTCGTGGACCGACGAGTACGGCGACGCCGACGTGCCGCGCGAGCTCGACTGGCTGCTCGGGTACTCGCCGTACCACCGGGTCGCGGACGGCGTCGAGTACCCGGCAACTCTGTTCACCGTCTTCGAGGGCGACACCCGCGTGGACCCGCTGCACGCGCGCAAGCTGGCCGCGGCCCTACAGGCGGCGACGAGCGGAGACCCGCACGAGCGTCCCGTGCTGGTGCGCCGGGAGACCGGGGTGGGCCACGGCGGCCGAGCGCTCTCGCGCACCGTCGCGCTCACCGTCGAGCAGCTCCAGTTCGTGGCGGACCACACCGGGCTCGCGCCCGCCGGAACACCCCAGGAGGCAGGGAGCGCCGGCGACGCCGGGCACGCCGGGGACCAGGTGGTCGCATGAGGGCGATCGCCTCCGTCATGACGGCGTCCCCCACGCCGTCGCCGTCGGGCCCGTCGGCCGAGCCGAGCCCCTCCGCCATCACCGAGCAGGTGGGCGAGGTGGGCGACGCCGTCGGCGACTTCGTCACCTGGTTCACGGGCGCGCCGCTGCGCATCCTCGTCATCCTGCTCGCGGGCAGCATCGCGCTCATGGTGCTGCGGCGGCTCATCGGCTCCGTCTCGGAGCACCTCGCTGAGGGGACGCCGTTCTACCAGCGCGGCATGCTGCGCCCGCTCGGCCAGACGGAGATGGGCGCCGTGCTGCAGCGGGCGAACCCGCTGGCCACCGCCCGGCGGGCACAGCGGTCACGGACCATCGGGTCGGTGCTCCACTCGGCCGCGACGATCACCGTCGGGTCGATCATGCTGCTGCTGGTGCTCGACCAGCTCAACGTGAACCTGGGGCCGTTCCTCGCCTCGCTGGGCGTGGTGGGCGTCGCTGTGGGCATCGGCGCCCAGAGCGTCGTGAAGGACTTCCTGGCGGGGATCTTCATCCTGCTCGAAGACCAGTACGGCGTCGGCGACGTCGTCGACCTGGGGCCGGCCACCGGGACCATCGAGGCGGTGGCACTCCGGGTGACCAAGCTCCGCGACGCGGACGGCACCCTCTGGTACGTGCCGAACGGCACCCTGACCCGGGTGGGCAACCACACCCAGGAGTGGGCTCGTGCCGTGGTCGAGGTCAAGGTCGACTACTTCGCTGACATCTCCCGCGTCCAGACCCTGCTCGGGGAGGCGGCGGCGAAGGTCGCCGCGGACCCAGTCGTGGGCTCCTACCTGCGCGATCAGCCCTTGGTCACGGGCCTGGAGGACTTGAGCGCGGAGGCCGTGACCCTCCAGGTGGCCGTCAAGACCAGCCCGGCGATGCAGTGGGAGGTCGCCCGCCAGCTCCGGTGGGAGGTCCGCCACACCCTCGAGGAGGCGGGCATCCCCCTGGGCGGTCAGCGCGACCTCCTCGCCCAGCACCAGGGAGAGTCGGCGAGCGCGTCGCCGACTCCCCCTGGTGGCCGCGTGGACGCGGGCCCGGCGGACGGGCCGTCCGGGCCGAGCGCTGGCTCCGGGAGGCCGGAGGCCTAGCGCAGCGCGTCGAGCTCGACAGCCAGGTGGTCGGCCTCCGGGCCGACGATCACCTGGATGACGCGTCCCGAGCGCACCACTCCGAAGGCCCCGGACTCCTTGAGGGCAGCCTCGTCGACATGCTGGGGGTCGGTGACCTCCACGCGCAGGCGCGTGATGCAGGGTTCGAGGTCGACCACGTTGGCCACGCCGCCGAGGGCCGCGAGGATCTGCTCTGCCTTGCTCATCGATCTCCTTCTTGGTCGCACTGGGGGCGCGCGCACCTCATTCCAGGGTAGACCGCGCGGCGCCGAGTGGCGCGAACGCTCTCCGCAGGTGAACACTCGGCACGAACGAGGAGGTTGGCCCAGTGAGCACAGCACGACCCACCGTGGTCCACGGCATCGGTGTGAGCCCCGGACGCGCGGTGGCCCCGTGCGTGCTGCTGCCCGAGCCGGTGGGCGAGCCGCCGTCGGGCCGCCGCCTCGCCCCCGGCGACGACCATGCCGCCGCGGCCGAGCAGATCTCCCGTGCCGCCCTCCGCGTCCAGTCGATGCTCGAGGAAGCCGCCGACCGCGCGCAGGGCGAGAGCGAGGAGCTGCTGCGAGCCACCGCGACGATCGCCGCCGACCCGTCGCTCGTCGCGGACGCGGAGCACCGGGTGCTCGCCGACCACCTGGTGCCGGAGCGGGCCGTGTGGGAGGCCGCCGAGGCGGTCTCCGCGCAGTTCGAGGCGTTGGGCGGCTACTTCGCCGAGCGCACGCGTGACATCGCGGACGTCCGCGACCGGCTCGTGGCCGAGCTGACCGGCCGCCCCGCCCCTGGCGTCCCGGAGCACGCGGAGCCCTTCGTCCTGGTGGCGCCGGACCTCGCCCCCGCGTTGACCGCGACGCTCGACCCGGCGCGCGTCGTGGGCATCGTCACAGGCGCCGGTGGGCCCACGTCGCACACGGCGATCCTCGCGCGGGCCCTGGGCATCCCCGCGGTCGTGGCCGCGCGCGGCATCACCGAGCAGCTCGCCGAGGGCGACCTCGTGCTGGTCGACGGCTCGCACGGCACCGCGACGGTGCACCCCGACGAGGCGCAGGTCGCCGCGACGCGGGCCGCATCCGCCCAGGCCCGCACATTCGACGGAGAGGGCCGCACCGCCGACGGCCACCGCGTCGAGCTGCTCGCCAACGTGGGCGACCCCCGCGACGCCGCCGTCGCAGCGGCCGCCGGCGCGGAAGGGGTCGGCCTGCTGCGCACCGAGTTCGGGTTCCTCGACCGGGACGAGGCGCCCTCCGTGGCGGAGCAGGTGGCCGCCTACCGCCAGGTGCTCGCCGCGTTCCCCGGTCGCAAGGTCGTCATCCGCACGCTCGACGCCGGCGCGGACAAGCCCATGCCGTTCCTCACCAGCGACACCGAGGCCAACCCGGCGCTCGGCGTCCGCGGCCTGCGCACCGCCCAGGACCACCCCGAGGTGCTCGAGGACCAGCTCACGGCCATCGCGGAGGCCGCCGCCGCGGAGTCCTCCCGCGTGTGGGTGATGGCGCCGATGGTGGCGACCGTCGACGAGAGCGAGGACTTCGTCGCGCGGTGCGCGCGCCACGGCCTCGACGTGGCCGGCGTCATGGTCGAGGTGCCCAGCGCGGCACTGCTCGCCGGGCGGATCCTCGCCAGCGCCAAGTTCGCGAGCATCGGCACCAACGACCTCACCCAGTACACGATGGCAGCCGACCGGCTGCTGGGCGCGGTCGCGGAGCTCTCCGACACGTGGCAGCCCGCCGTGCTCCAGCTCGTCGCCGCGACCTGCGCGGGCGGCGCCCAGCAGGACCGGCCGGTGGGGGTCTGCGGGGAGGCGGCCGCGTCTCCCGCCCTCGCGGTGGTGCTGGTCGGCCTCGGCGTGACCTCGCTGTCCATGACGCCCCGCGCCCTCGCCGACGTCGCCGCCGTGCTGGGGGCCGTCACGGTGGACGACTGCCGTCGTGCCGCGCAGCTCGCTCTCAGCGCCCCCACCGCGGCCGCGGCCCGGGACCGGGTGCGCTCGGCTCTCCCCGTGCTCGACGAGCTGGGGCTGTAGGCGGCTGCCGCCCTCACACCGCGAGGCACGGTGTGTCCGAGGCCACCACCCGGTGTCGCGCCCACCTGTGCGGGACCGATGCGAGACTGTGCGGGTGACCTCCAGCGCGCCCGACTCCGCTGCCCACCGCGCCGACTCGTTCTACGCGGTGGTGGGCGGCCGCGAGACGTTCGAGCGGCTCGTCACCGAGTTCTACCGTGGCGTGGCCCAGGACCCCGTCCTGACGGCCATGTACCCCGAGGAGGACCTGGGACCGGCCGCCGAGCGGCTCACGCTGTTCCTCGAGCAGTACTGGGGAGGCCCCACGACGTACTCGGAGAACCGCGGCCATCCCCGACTGCGCATGCGGCACGCCCCGTACAAGGTCAACCCGGATGCGCGTGACCGATGGCTCGCGCACATGCGCGCCGCTGTCGACTCCCTCGGACTGGCGCCGCTGCACCACGCGCAGCTGTGGGACTACCTCGAGCGCGCGGCCCACTCGATGCTCAACACCTTCGACGACTGACCCGCACCCACCCGTCCCCGAGCCACAGCAGGTAGCCGCACGATGACCTCCCAGCCCGTCCCCGCCGGCAACGCCGACCCCCAGGACGCCGTCCGCCACGTCCTCGCGATACTCGACCTCGAGGCCGCCCCGGACGACGAGAACCTCTTCCGGGGCGCGAGCGTCCCGCACCCCAACGGCCGGGTCTTCGGCGGCCAGGTCCTCGCGCAGGCTCTGCTCGCCGCCGGCCGCACCGTCTCCGACGGCCGCCTCCCGCACTCGCTGCACGGGTACTTCCTCCGCGCGGGCGATGTGCGGCAGGACATCGACTTCACCGTGGAGCGGCTGCGCGACGGCCGCTCGTTCACCGCGCGGCGCACGCACGCGCTGCAGGGCGGCGCCCCGATCCTGTCGATGATCGCCTCCTTCCAGGAGTCCCAGCCCGGCTTCGAGTACGCAGACCCGATGCCCGCGGCGCCCGACCCCGAGAGCCTGGCCTCAGCCGGAGACACCCTGCGCGAGGTGAACCACCCCCTGGCCGAGTTCTGGGCGACCGAGACCCCGTTCGACGTGCGCCACGTCGAACAGCCCATCTACCTGCGGCCCGACGCCTCCGGCGCCGGGGACCAGCTCGTGTGGATGCGCGCGCGGGGCCCTGTCCCCGACGACCAGCTGCTGCACCGGGCGCTGCTCGCCTACGCGTGCGACCAGGTCATGCTCGAGCCCGTGCTGCGGCGGTCCGGCGAGAGCTGGGCATCCCCCGGGCTGTCGATCGCGAGCCTCGACCACGCGATGTGGTGGCACCGCGACGTGCGCGTCGACGAGTGGCTGCTGTACGCCCAGTCCACCCCGAGCGGGCAGGGCGGCCGCGGCCTGGGCGCCGCGCGGATCTACTCCCAGGACGGCTCCCTCGTCGCCACCACGGCACAGGAGGGCATGGTGCGGGTCCCCCAGCCCTCTTCGGGCCGCTAGCGCCTCGACGTGCGGGACGGCCGCTCGGCGGACAGGACTGGGAGACGGTGGCGTGGCGGGACTGCATCATGTCGAGGTCTGGGTCGCGGATGGTGACGAGGCGCGGGCCGAGTGGGGCTGGCTCCTCCGGCGGCTGGGGCTCACCCTGGAGAGCGAGTGGCCCGGAGGCCAGTCGTGGGGCGCCGGCGGCGCGTATCTCACGTTGACGACGTCGCCGAATCTCACGAGCTCGGCGCATGATCGTCGGAGGCCGGGCATGAATCACCTCGCGTTCAAGGGCGGCGCCGCCGATCGGGTCGACGCGATCATGGCGGACGCGCACGAGCACGGTTGGCGCCCGCTCTATCAGGAGCGTTATCCGCATGCGGGCGGCCCCCAGCACTACGCCGGGTGGCTGGAGAGTTCCGCGGGCTTCAAGGTGGAGATCGTCGCGGACGAGTCGTGACCGCGGGCCGCGCCGCCCTCGGGTCGAGGTGCGCTGCCCGCCCGCGCGGCTGAGACTGCCGTATGGCCGAGACCTCTCACGCCGACGTCCTGTCGGCCCCTGTCGCCGACACCCTCCCGGGCCTCGTCCCCGGCGTGGGCCCCGACGGCCGTCCCCGACCGGACGCGCCGCTGGTCGCGGTGACCGGCGTCACCGGGTACGTCGGCGGCAGGCTGGTCCCCGAGCTGCTCGCCGCCGGGTACCGGGTCCGGGCCCTGGCACGGCACCCCGAGCGCCTGCGCGGGCGCCCGTGGTTCGACGACGTGGACGTCGTCACGGCGGACGCGTCCGACCCCGACCAGCTCCGCGACGCGCTGCGCGACGTGGACATCGCCTACTACCTCATCCACTCGCTGGGCAGCGGGCGGCAGTTCGAGCAGCGCGACCGGCGCACCGCACTGGTCTTCGCGCAGTCGGCCCGCGAGGCGTCGGTGCGCCGCCTCGTCTACCTGGGCGGCCTGTACCCCGAGGGCCAGGAGCTCTCCCCGCACCTGGCCTCCCGCACCGAGGTCGGGGAGATCCTCCTCGCGTCGGGGGTCCCCACCACGGTTCTCCGCGCCGCCGTGATCCTCGGCTCCGGCTCGGCGTCCTTCGAGATGATGCGCTACCTCACCGAGCGGCTGCCCGCCATGACGGTCCCCCGCTGGGTGGACAACCGCATCCAGCCGATCGCGATCCGCGACGTGCTCCGCTACCTGGTGGGCGCCGCCGCGATGCCGCCCGAGGTGAGCCGGGGGTTCGACATCGGCGGCCCCGACGTGCTCACCTACCGCGAGATGATGCAGCGGTACGCCGCCGTCGCCGGGCTCCCCCGGCGCGTCATCGTGGGCGTCGGGGTGCTCACCCCCCGGCTGTCCTCCCTGTGGGTCTCGCTGGTCACCCCGGTGCCGGGCGGGCTGGCCAGGCCGCTGGTCGAGTCGCTGGTGCACGAGGTGGTCTGCGACGAGCACGACATCGCCGAGTGGGTGCCCGACCCTCCCACCGGCCTGATCGGGTTCGACCAGGCGGTGCGCCAGGCTCTGCAACGGATCCATGCGGCCGACGTGGTCACGCGCTGGACCTCGGCCTCGGTGCCCGGGGCGCCCAGCGACCCGCTGCCCAGCGACCCGGACTGGGCCGGCGGCTCGCTGTACGTCGACGAGCGCCGCGTCGAGGTGGACGCCTCCCCCGCAGCCCTGTGGCGGGTCATCGAGGCGGTGGGGGGTGAGCGCGGCTGGTACTCGTGGTCGCTGGCCTGGCGCCTGCGCGGTCTCGCGGACCGCCTGGTCGGGGGCCCCGGGCTGCGCCGGGGACGCCGCGACCCGAGCCGGCTCCTGGTCGACGACGCGGTGGACTTCTGGAGGGTCGAGGAGGTCGTCCCCGGCGAGCTGCTGCGGCTGCGCGCCGAGATGCGCCTGCCAGGGCTGGCGTGGCTCGAGCTGCGGGTCGAGCCAGTCGGCTCCGGCGGGTTCGACGAGCTGCCGACCGCGTTCGCCCAGCGCGCGCTGTTCCACCCTCACGGCCTCGCGGGCCAGCTGTACTGGTGGGCCGTGTACCCGTTCCACGGCATCGTCTTCGGGGGGATGCAGCGCAACATCGCCCGGGCCGCCGAGACGGCCGAGCGCGCGCGCACCGACCGGGCCCCCGCCGCCCGCTGAGCGTCAGCGGCTGCGGCGCAGCACCACGGGCTCCTCCACGAACGGCTCCCAGGCGGCGCGCTCGGCCTGGCCGATCCGGCGCGGGGATCCCGTCGTGGAGTCCACGAGGACCAGGGTGGTGACAGCCCGCGCGTAGGTGACGCCGTCCTGCCCGGCGGGCACGTCGCGCACCTCGTAGCAGATGTCCAGGCTCGCCCCGCCGAGCCTCCCGATCCACAGCACCACGATCACCGGGTGCCGGCGGTACGCGAGTGGGCGGAGGTACTCCACGTGCTGACCGGCCACGAGTGTCGAGGTCTCGGCGCCTGGTCCGGCGTCGATGACCGCGGTGGGCCATCCCGTCACAGCCGATTCCTCGGAGATGACGGGATGGCGCCAGAACACCTCGATGCGCGCCTCTTCGAGAAGCGTCAGCATCGCGACGTTGTTCACATGCCCGTACGCGTCCAGGTCCGACCAGCGCAACGAGACCGGGACGTCGAGACGGGTCATCGGCGGGTCAGTCGCGGGTGAGCTTGCGGTACGTGACCCGGTGCGGGCGCGCCGCGTCGGCGCCGAGCCGCTCGACCTTGTTCTCCTCGTACGAGGCGAAGTTGCCCTCGAACCAGTACCAGTTCGCCGGGTTCTCCTCGGTGCCCTCGTAGGCGAGGATGTGCGTGACCACCCGGTCGAGGAACCACCGGTCGTGGGAGACCACGACGGCGCAGCCCGGGAACTCCAGCAGGGCGTTCTCGAGCGAGCCGAGGGTCTCGACGTCCAGGTCGTTGGTCGGCTCGTCGAGGAGCAGCAGGTTGCCGCCCTCCTTCAGCGTGAGCGCCAGGTTCAACCGGTTGCGCTCGCCACCCGAGAGGACGCCCGCGGGCTTCTGCTGGTCCGGGCCCTTGAACCCGAACGCGGCGACGTACGCGCGCGACGGCATCTCGACATTGCCGACCTTGATGTAGTCGAGCCCGTCGGAGACGACCTCGAACAGGGTCTTCTTGGGGTCGATGCCGCCGCGGGACTGGTCGACGTACGAGACCTTGACGGTCTCGCCGATCTTGAGGTCGCCCCCATCGAGCGGCTCGAGCCCGACGATCGTCTTGAACAGGGTCGTCTTGCCGACGCCGTTCGGGCCGATGACGCCGACGATGCCGTTGCGCGGCAGCGTGAAGCTGAGACCGTCGATGAGCGTGCGCCCGTCGAAGCCCTTGTTGAGGTCCTTGGCCTCGAGGACGATGTTGCCCAGTCGCGGGCCCGGCGGGATCTGGATCTCCTCGAAGTCCAGCTTCCTGGTGCGGTCCGCCTCGGCGGCCATCTCCTCGTAACGGGCCAGTCGCGACTTCGACTTGGTCTGGCGGCCCTTGGCGTTCTGCCGCACCCAGGCGAGCTCCTCCTGGAGCCGCTTGGCGAGCTTCTGGTCCTTCTTGCCCTGGATCTCCAGGCGCGCCTGCTTCTTCTCCAGGTATGTGGAGTAGTTGCCCTCGTACGGGTAGAGGCGGCCGCGGTCGACCTCGCAGATCCACTCGGCGACGTGGTCGAGGAAGTACCGGTCGTGGGTGACGGCCAGGATGGCGCCGGGGTACTGCGAGAGGTGCTGCTCGAGCCAGACCACGCTCTCGGCGTCGAGGTGGTTGGTGGGCTCGTCGAGGAGCAGAAGGTCGGGCTTCTCGAGGAGCAGCTTGCACAGGGCCACGCGGCGGCGCTCGCCACCGGAGAGCACCGAGACGTCGGCGTCGGCGGGCGGGCAGCGCAGCGCGTCCATGGCCTGCTCGAGCTGGGCGTCGAGGTCCCAGGCGTCCGCGGCGTCGATCTCCTCCTGCAGCTGGCCCATCTCGGCGAGCAGCGTGTCGAAGTCGGCGTCGGGCTCGGCCATCAGGGCCGAGATCTCGTTGAACCGGTCGAGCTTGCCCTTGATCTCGGCGACGCCCTCCTCGACGTTGCCGAGGACCGTCTTCTCCTCGTTCAGCGGCGGCTCCTGCTGCAGGATGCCCACCGTGTAGCCGGGCGACAGCCGGGCCTCGCCGTTGGAGGGCTGGTCCAGGCCGGCCATGATCTTGAGGATCGTCGACTTGCCGGCGCCGTTCGGGCCGACGACGCCGATCTTGGCGCCCGGCAGGAAGTTCAGGGTGACGTCGTCGAGGATGACCTTGTCGCCGTGCGCCTTGCGCGCCTTGTACATGGAGTAGATGAACTCAGCCACTGGCTCTTCGTCCGCCTCGGTGCTCGGGGGTGTGGGCCTGGTCCGCCTGGCCGCGTGCTCCGCGGCTCGGCGGCGGACCAGGCCGGTGATGTCCGCGGCCCAGCCTAGGCGATCACCCGACAGAAGCGAGCGCCTCGGACGTGGCCTCATCCGGATCGGGCTCGGCGAGCACCGCCAGCGCCGCCAGCCGTCCCGGCTCGTCGGGAAGCCCCACGAGGTCCGCGTCGACGCCGGCGCCGTCCGCCGATCCCTCCCCCGCGCCGTCCGGGTGCACGGTGCGGGCGAACCGCGCCGTCCCGTACGACAGGTCGGGGCCGATGGCGATCGCGTCGAGGACGAGCGTGGTGCGGGTGCCCTCGGGCGCCGCCCACTCGTCCGTGGAGAGCCGCCCGTGCACCACGACCGGGTCCCCCTTGCGCAGTGACTCGGCGACGTTGCGGGCGGCCCCGCGCCAGCACTTGACCGTGAACCACTCGGTGCGGCCGTCGGTCCAGGCGCCGCGATCGCGGTCGAACACCCGGCGGGTGCTGGCCATGCGGAACGAGGTGAACGGCGTGGCGCCGCCCAGCCCGGGATAGTGCTTCGGCTCGGCGCCCAGCCAGCCGACCAGCGTCAGGGTGAGCTCGTTGGTGCTCATGCGTCCTCCTCGTCGTGGCCGGCGGGAGCCGGCGCGTGAGGACAGCGTCGTGATCGCGCCGGGGGCGTGGAGACGCCCGCCGCGGGGTTGGGGAGCGGGTGGTCGCGTGAGCCGGCTGGGGGTGGACCGACCACGCACCCAGCGGAGCACCGCTCGCCGCAGGCCTCAGGCGGCCGTAGCCCTCCGCACAAGCTCGCGGACCTGGCGGTGCTCGCCCAGCACCTGGGCCGCAGGATCGCGTAGCCCAGCCGCCGCCACGCCCTCGAGCGCGGCGCGGCCGTCCTCGAGCACCCGCTCGGACCGGCGCCGCGCGAGGAGCCGACGGGTCGCCACGGTCCCGACGGCCAGCAGCGCCCCGAGCACAGCCGTCGTGATCGCCACCGGCCACGCCCAGCCGTCGCCCGATCCCAGGGAGACCAGGTCGACGCCGACGGCGATCGAGCCCGTCAGCAACGCCACGACGCCGAGCAGCGCCGAGAGCGCCAGCGCCCAGGTCGCCAGGAGCGGGCGCCGCGCGACCACGGTCACCGAGGCGAGCGCCTCGTCGACGTCGCCACGCAGCCGCTCGGTGGTGGCCACCGCGTCGCGCAGGGCGTCCTGCCACCGGCCTGGGACCATGCGTGCCACGCGCTCCCACCACGCCGACCGGGCGAGCTCGACGGTGTCCGCCTGCACCGCTCCGAACGTCGGCACCCGCGAGGCCCCGCCGCGCACCACGGCGCCCACCGCGTCGGCGATCGCGGGCAGCCCCGCGGCCTCGGCGAGCACGTCCACGACCTCGGTGACGTCGAGCTGCGCGGGGCCGGGCTCGCGGTCGGCCACCTGGCCGGCGAGCAGCACCGCGGCGTCGTTGACCTCGGCGCCCGCGCGTTCGGCGGCGACACTCCGGCGGCTCACCACCGCCGCGAGCCGGTCACGCAGCTCGGGCACGCCCTCGCCGGTCCGGGCGGACGCGGCGCGCACCGGGACGCCGGTGAGCCCGTCCTCGACGAGCAGCCTCGACACGTCGGCGACGAGCTCGTGGCGCATCTCCGGGGGCACCGTGTCGACCTGGTTGAGCACGACCGCCATCGCCCCCTCGTGGCCGACGAGGTGGCGCAGGTAGCCCGAGTGCAGCGCGTCGTCCGCGTACTTCTGCGGGTCCACCACCCACACCAGCAGATCAGCCATGGGCAGCAGGCGGTCGACGACCTCGCGGTGCGCCGGCTCGATCGAGTCGTGGTCGGGGAGGTCGAGCAGCACCAGGCCGCGCAGCGGGGCCTCCGTGTCGCCGTCGAGCAGGCTCTCGCGCTCGATCCGGCGATCGGCCGCGACCCCGAGCCAGTCGAGCAGCGCCTCGCCGCCCGAGCCCCACACGCAGGCGGTGACCTGGGAGGTGGTGGGGCGCTTGACGCCGACGTCCGCGAAGTCGAGCCCGCAGACGGCGTTGAACAACGACGACTTGCCGGAGCCCGTGCCGCCGAGCAACGCCACGATCGTGTGGTCGACTCCGAGCGCGAGGCGCTCGCGCACCCGGTCCACGACGACCTCCACGCGCTGCGCCACCGCCGGGTCCAGGCGGTCGCCACCGACCTCGCGCGCCTCGTCCAGGCACGCCACCCGCTCGGCCAGGGCGCGGGTCTGCTCGCCGTGCAGGTCGTCGCCGGGCTGATCGTCGCCCCGCACGTGGTCGCCCTTCCGCCCGAGGCCCGTCATCGCCGTCTCCGTCCCGGTCATGTCAGCCCCTTCAGCACGGCGAGCCGCAACCTCAGCAACGACGACGCGTCCGCTGCCAGGTCCGGGTCGGCCAGCACCTGCGCGGCCGACTCGCCCTCGAGCCGGGCCTGCTCGGCGGACCTCTCGGCGAGGTCCTCCCGCAGCAGGTCGCAGGCGCGGGCCCCTGGCGCGCCCAGCAGGTCCACCAGCAGGGCGCGCGCCGGCTCGACCCCCACCGCCGCGGCCAGCGCCACAGCGGCCAGGCCGTCCTCCCCCAGCGCGCGCTCGGCCCGCTGGGCTCGGCGGGCCGCGCGGGCGTCGCTCCGGGCGCGACCGGCGGGCACAGACGCCTCCGCGAGCGCGGACCGCGCGGCGTCGGCGCTGCCCGCGGCCCACTGCGCGGCCGACAGCTCCGCTGCGGCGGCGCGCAGCTCGACTCGCCCCTCGGCTGGCCACGCGGCCTCGAGCGATCGGCCACCGGCGGGCGCGTCGGCCCTGGTGAGATGGGTGCGGATCATCCGCTCGGCCTGCGCGCCGGCCGCGGCGAGGTTCGCCGCCGCCGAGCGGGTGACGTCGCGCGTCAGCGGGACGAGAGCCTCGCTGCGCGCGCGGCCGGTCCGCCGTGATCCACGCACCCGGCCGGACGGGCGCACCAGGCCGTCGAGCGGCGCCCCGCCCATCGTGAGCTCGGTCCACCGGGCGCGCGCGGCGCCGTCGGCCACCGCCCCGCCATGCACCCCCGCGCGGGCGCGCTCCTGAGGGCCCTGCACCGCGAGGTCGAGCTCGGCCGCCAGCCCCTCCGCGGCGTCGGCCTGCGCCTGCACAGCGTCCGCGAGCTCGTCGACCCAGGGGCGCAACGCCGCGAGCGATCCGCGCAGCGTGCGGGCGATCACGGTGCGGGCGCGATCGGGCCCCGCGAGCATGGTCAGCCACCGCATGATCGGCGCGACGACCGCTGCCGAGAGCGGGCCCTCGTGCGGCCCGACGTCCGGCACCACGAACAGCGGGGCGCCCTCGAGGCCGTGCGTGCGCAGCCGGTCCAGCAGGTCGCCGCGCACAGTGGGCAGCGACGCCGGGGAGACTCGGTTGAGCACCATGGCGATCGACGCGCCGCGCTCGACCGCGCCTTCCAGCACCTGCCACGGCAGGGCGTCGCCGTAGCGGGCGGCGGTCGTGACGAACAGCCACAGGTCGGCCGCCTCGAGCAGCTGGTGCGCGGACTCGCGGTTCGACTCGAGCACGGAGTCCAGGTCGGGGGCGTCGAGCAGGGCGATGCCGCGCGGGACCTGGTCGTTGGCGACGACCTCGACGGACTCGAGCACCGGGTGCTGCGAGAGCAGGTCGGCGTCGGCGGGGTTGTGGGCCAGCACCGGCCGACGCGTCGTGGGGCGCAGCACCCCCGCCGCGGTGACCTCCGCGCCGAGCAGCGAGTTGACGAGCGTGGACTTGCCCGCGCCCGTCGATCCGGCCACGACCACGATCGCCGGTGCCGAGAGCTCCTCGAGGCGGGGCACCAGGTGCTCGCCGAGCTGGTCCACGAGCCGGCGGCGCGAGGCCCGGGCGGCGTCGACCCCCGGGATCTCGAGCGGGAAGCCGGTGCGCTCGACGTCCCGGCGGAGGTCGCGGACGGCGTCCAGCAGCGACGTCGCGGCGAGCGGACGAGGCAGCACCGCCTCGGCGATGTCGGTTCCCGCTGCTGCTGTCACAGGCCATATCCTCACCCGCGGACCTGTGCAGTCCAAACGCACGCGCCGCCTGGGCGGCCGCGGTTGGCTCTCACATACCCCGAGGGTCTGTCCGGCGCGGCACTACGCTGGTGGACCTGGCCCCCATAGCTCAATGGATAGAGCAACGGCCTTCTAATCCGTAGGTTGCAGGTTCGAGTCCTGCTGGGGGCGCCCACCGGCGCCGGGCGAACCCACCCGGCCACCGTGAGCCGTGCCACGAGGAGGCCTCCCGTGCCTGCGTTGTCCCCACGACTGGCCGCGATCGTCGACGCGTTGCCGCTACGCCCCGGGATGCGCGTTATGGAGATCGGCGGGGCGCCGGGGGCCGCCGCGAAGGAGGTCGCGAGACGCCTGGGGACCGGGCACGTCCTGGTCGTCGACCGGTCCGCCGCGGGAGTCGCGCACATCGAGCGGAACGCCGCTGACGAGATCACCGCCGGCCTCCTGAGCGTGCAGCAGGTCGCCGTGGAGGACTTCGAGCTGCTGCCGTCGCAGGAGCCGTTCGACCTGGCGTTCGCCATTCGGGTCGGCGCGCTCGACGGACGGCACCCCGAGGCGGGCGTCATGGCCCGACGCCGCATCGCCGCCGCGCTCACCCCGGCGGGGCGGCTGCTCATCGACGGGGGCGACCCGCTGCGGGAGGTCGAGCTGCCCCGCTGAGGACGCCGGGACCGTGGCCCGTCACCCAGGGCCGGGGACCCCTGGCTCGGACGTGGCCGGCTGGCCCGGCGGGGCCCCGGCCGTCGGGCGCCGGGTGAGGTGCGTGCGGTCCACGATGGTCACACCGCCGAGGATCGCCACGGCGAGCGCCACCGCGGCCAAGACGTCCGTCAGGAAGTGGTACCCGAGGTACAGCCGGCTCAAGGCCACCAGCACGACGCCCACCACCGTGGCGACGGTCCACCCCACCACGCGGGCGTGGCTGTGGCGCCGGCTCGTGGTGAGGTAGGCCGCGACGAGCAGCAGGGTCGCGGCCCCGATCGTGTGGCCGGACGGGAAGGACGCCGTCGCCTCGGATCCGGGCACGTGCATCGTCTCCTCGGGCGGACGCGGCCGTGCCACGACTCCCTTCACCGCGAGCGAGATGAGGGTCGAGCCGACCATGGCGCCGACCAGGAGCAGCGGACGCCACCACTCGTGGCGGGCCAGCACCCACGCCACGCACGCCACGAGGACCAGCAGCGGCAGCACGCTCGGCCCGGAGACGAACGTGATCGCCTCGAGCACGGCGGTGGCGGTGGGACCGCGGCGCTCGACGAGCCACTCGAGCACCGGGAGATCGGCGGCGGACACGTCGTCGCGCTCCCGGACCGCGTCCAGAAGCACGAAGAAGGCGACGAGGCCGAGCACGATCAGCACGAGCCCGGGAGCGACGACGCGCACGGGCGGGTGGGCGCGCAGCCAGTCTCCCGCCTGGACGCGCAACGCGGAGCCGGAGGACATGCGCCGACGCTACCGGCGGGTCGGCGGGCCCGCCCGGGGAGGATCCGCGCCGCACAGGGCGCGTCTCGGCCGTCCGCGGTCAGCAGCCGCGGTCGTGCGCCCGGTGTCCGGGATGCCGGAAAAGAACGTGACCCCGCTTCGCGTCGAGTGATTGGCTCGAGCTACCGCGGTGACTCCACGGGCCCGGCCAGGCCCGACCCAGTCCGACCTTCTGGAGCACCTCATGCACCCGTCCCTGAGCAACGACCTCGTCCTCCTGGAGCACCGTCAGCGCCTCGCCGACGCCCAGCTCCAGCGCGAGCAGCGCGCGCGCCGATCATCCGGCGACGAGCACGCGGCACATCCACCAGAACCGGCCCGCCGGGCGCCGATGCGCCTGGCGCTGCCCACCACCCCGCCACTGATGCTCTGCGCGGGCCTGCGCTGACAGCCGCCGGCGCGCCGCGCGCATGACGGCAACCGACTGCGGGCCGCCCTGACAGGGGCGGCCCGCAGTCGCGCGCCCGGCGCGGGCAGTCCCCCCGATGGGTGATGGCGTCCGGGCACGGGCCGCGACGTGGAACCATGCCGCCATGGACATCCGCTCACGCCGCCGCGCGCGGGGCGCCTCGCGGCGGCGAGGGCTGCCCCGATGAGCCGCCAGCCGAGCCGGGACCGTCACGGCGCACGCGGAGGGCGTGTCCCGGCGCCGCTCCGCACCGCGGCCGAGCGCTTGGCGCTGGGCGCCGTCGCCGGCCTGGCCACGGCGCTCGTGCTCCTGTGGGGCGGGCTGGCGTGGCACACCGCGCGGCTCGCCGGGGCCGGGGCTGCCGTCGTGGTGGCGTTGGCCGCGTGGGCCGCGTCCACCGTGCCCCCGCCCAGCCAGCCGCGGAGCCTCCCAGGATCGGACGCGCCACGGCGGCCAGACCGCACGGATCGTGACAGGCAGGGACCGTAGGCTGGCGTCGTGACGACATTGACGACGAACGGCAACTCCAGCGCGGACCGGATCGTGTGGATCGACTGCGAGATGACAGGGCTCGACCTCGCGGCCGACGCCCTCGTGGAGATCGCCGTGGTGGTGACCGACTCCGAGCTGAACGTGCTGGGCGAGGGCGTCGAGGTGGTCATCTCGCCTCCCGACGAGGCGCTCGCCCAGATGAACGACTTCGTGCGCAACATGCACACCACGTCGGGCCTCCTCGAGGACCTGCCGGGCGGGGCGACGCTCGCCGAGGCCGAGGAGCGGGTGCTCGAGTACCTCCGCGAGTGGATCCCCGAGCCGGGCAAGGCCCCGCTGGCGGGGAACTCGGTCGGCACCGACAAGGCGTTCCTCGACCGGGACATGCCCGCGCTGATGGGCCACCTGCACTACCGCGTGATCGACGTATCGTCGATCAAGGAGCTGGCCCGCCGCTGGTACCCGCGCGTGTACTTCTCCTCCCCTGAGAAGCACGGCGGGCACCGCGCCCTCGCGGACATCCTCGAGAGCATCGACGAGCTGCGCTACTACCGCGCCGCGCTGCTCGTGGCCCAGCCCGGTCCGGACTCGACGACCGCCAAGGCGATTGCGGCGGAGGTTGTCGCCTCAGGCGCGGCACGCGCCCTCGACGCCTCCGGCGAGGCCCGCACGACCGCCTGAGACCGGTGCGCGTGTGAGCACCCTCCAAGAACCGGTATGCTTCATCTCGCCCCGTCCGCGGGGTGCAGGGCAAAGCAAGGCATGGTGGGTATAGCTCAGCTGGTAGAGCACCTGGTTGTGGTCCAGGGGGTCGCGGGTTCAAGTCCCGTTACTCACCCCATGACGAAGGGCGCCGCACTCCTCCGGGAGAGCGGCGCCCTTCGTCGTTGGGCCCGGAGGCCCCCCGTCAGAGCCGGGCGACCAGCGCGTCCGCGAAGCGCTCGACGGCCTCGGGGGCCAGGGCGAAGAAGAAGGACGGCTCGATGACCTCGAGCTCCAGCACCACCGGGTTGCCCGCGTCGTCCGGGATGAGGTCCACCCGCGTGTAGAGCAGCGGGCCGTCGACGCCGGGCACCAGCTCGGGCAGGGCCGCGACGACGCGCTGGGCGACCTCGAGCTCCGCCGGGCTCGCGTCACGCGCCGTCATGACCTCCTCGTGGTACAGCACGGCGTTGTCCTGGCTCCGGAAGGGGCCCTCGAGCAGCGGCGCCTTGCGCAGCGAGTGGCTGAACTTCCCGTCGAAGAACACCAGCGCCGACTCCCCCGCGCTGTCCACCTGGCGCAGGTAGCGCTGGATCATGACGTGCCGCCCGGCGCCCAGGAGGTCCTTGGCGTGCGCGATGGCCAGCATGCGCGACGGGGTCTCCCCCGCGGCGTAGCGGCCGGTGTCCCGGGACCCGGCGCTGATGGTCGGCTTGATCACGAAGTCGCCGAAGGCCGGGAAGCGCGAGTGGATGCGACGGGAGTTGAAATTGCTCTCCGGGTCGAGCCAGATCGTCGGGACGATCGGCAGCCCGGCGACCTCCAGGGCCCGCTGGTACGCCTTGTCGACGTTCCAGGCGACCACCGAGGCGGGGTTGAGCAGCCGCGTGACGGCGTCGACGCGACGCGTCCAGTCGAGGAACTCCGCGGGGCGGTCGGAGTAGTCCCACGTCGAGCGGATCACGACGGCGTCGAACGCCGACCAGTCGACGTCGGGCGCGTCCCAGACCACGGCCTCCGCCGTCACGCCGCGCGCGGCGAGGGCGGGGATGAGAGGGGCGTCGTCCACCTCGAGGTCCGGGAGGGCTGAGCAGGTGGCGAGGGCGATGCGCGCGGAGGTCACGGGGGCAGACTACCGGCCGATCAGGACGGCGCCGCGGCCGTCACCCGGTGCAGCGCGGCGACCACGGTGTCGGCGTCCGCGACGCCCACCACGGCCCCGTCCGCCCGCACCTGCACCGTGCCGCCGGGCGCTTGGGCGATCGCCGCGAACACGTCGTCGAGCGCGGCGCCGAGCTCCAGGGTCACGGCGCCGGGGCGCCCGTCCTCCTGGTCCCGTGGGGACAGGTCGGCGCGCTCGAGCCGCGCGAGGGAGAGGAGGCGCACGGCCGCGCCAGAGCCGACCAGGTCCGCCACGGCAGGGCTCGCCGGGCTGGACAGCACGCTCACCGGTGGCGCGAGCTGCTCGAGCCGTCCGCCCCGGCTGAGCACCGCCACCCTGTCCGCGAGCCGCACCGCCTCGTCCACGTCGTGCGTGACGAGCACCACCGTCGTGCCCAGCTCCCGGTGGATGCGCCGGAACTCGACCTGCAGCCGCCGGCGGCCCACCGGGTCGACGGCGCCGAACGGCTCGTCCATGAGCAGCACCGGCGGGTCCACGGCGAGTGCCCGGGCCACCCCCACGCGCTGCCGCTCGCCACCCGAGAGCTCGTGCGGGTACCGGCGCCCGTAGCGGTCGGGGTCGAGGCCCACGAGCTCGAGCAGGTCCCCCACGCGCGACCGGGTGCGCGCACGATCCCACCCGAGCAGGCGGGGCACCGTGGCGACGTTCTGCGCGACTGTGCGGTGCGGGAACAGCCCGACGTGCTGGATGACATAGCCGATGCGCCTGCGCAGCGCGACGGTGTCGGCCTGCGTGACGTCCTCGCCGTGCAAGAGGATGCGGCCCGCGCTCAACTCGACGAGGCGGTTGGTCATCCGCAAGGTCGTCGACTTCCCACACCCGGACGGCCCGACGAGCGCCAGCAGCTCGTGCTCGCGGACCTCGAACGACAGGTCGTCGACGGCGACAGTGCCGTCCTGGTACTCCTTGCGCACGTGGTCGTACACGATCGCGGCAGCCATCTGCCGGACGCTACCCGCTCGGCCGCGCGGCGTCGCGGGCTCCGCCCGCTCCCGGTACGTTCGCTGACGTGCAGCTGAACACGTCGACCGGGTCCGGGGCCAACCCCTGGTTCTCCTGGGAGTACGTGCGGCGCAACTCCGCCGACCTGGTCGCCGCCCTCGAGCAGCACACCACGCTGACGGCGCAGGCGGTGCTGGTCGCGCTCGTGATCGCGCTGCCGTTGGCCGCCGCCGCCCACCTCCGCCCGCGGCTGGCCGGGCCGCTCGTGGGCGCGACGGGCGTCTTGTACACGATCCCTTCGCTGGCGCTGTTCGGGATGCTCGCGCCGTACACCGGCATCGGGCGCACCACCGTGCTCATCGGCCTCGTCACCTACGCCCTGCTGGTGCTCGTGCGCAACATCCTGGTCGGCCTGCAGGGGGTCGACGAGGACGTGCGCGACGCCGCCCGGGGCCTCGGTTACGGCCGCGCGCGGATGCTGCTCACCGTGGAGCTGCCCAACGCCCTGCCGTCGATCGTGGCGGGCGTGCGGCTGGCCACCGTGACCACCGTGGCGCTGGTGACGGTCGGGGTGGTGGTCGGGTACGGCGGACTGGGACAGCTGATGTTCCGGGGGTTCCGCAGCCGGTACCACGCCGAGATCATGACGGCCACGATCCTGTGCCTGCTGCTGGCCCTCGCGTTCGACCTGCTGCTCTACCTGGTGGGCCGGGCGTTGACGCCCTGGTCGCGCACCGCGAGGACGACATGACGCGCCCGGGCGCGAGGGCGGGGGCGATGCCGTGGACGTGATCTCGTCCGCTCTCGCGTGGCTCAACGACCCGCTGAACTGGACCGGGCCCAACGGTGTGCTGGCGTTGACGCGCGAGCACATCACCATCTCCGCTGTCGCGGTGCTCCTGGCCACCGTCGTCGCACTGCCGGTCGGGGTGTGGCTGGGGCACCGGGGGCGCGGCGGTGTGCTCACCGTGGTGCTGGCGAACACCTCGCGCGCCCTGCCGACGTTCGCACTGCTGACGATCTTCGCCTCGACCGGGTTGTTCGGCGCCACCGCCACGACCCTCGCGGTGGCGATCTTCGCGGCGCCGCCCATCCTCACGAACGCCTACGTGGGGATGCGGGACGTGGACGCCGACGTGCGCGACGCCGCCCGCGGGGTCGGCATGTCCGGCCTGCGCTCGCTGTTCTCCGTCGAGCTGCCCCTCGCCCTGCCGCTCATCGCCGCCGGGCTGCGCACCGCGGCGGTGCAGGTGGTCGCCACGGTGCCGCTGGCCGCACTGGTCGGCGGGGCCAGCCTCGGCACGATCATCGTCTCCGGGCTCGCGTTGCAGCGGTACGGCCAGGTCGTGGCGGGGGCCGTGCTCGTCGCGGCGTTGTGCCTGCTGGTCGAGGGCGCGCTCGCCTGGGCGCAGCGGGCCCTCACCCCCGTGCCCATGCGCCCGCCGCGGCGGCGCGCGCACGGCGTTCCCGCGTCCGACCTCCCCTAGCCCCCGTCGCACGCAACGCGACCTCCTCCTGTCGAACGGCGCCCACCGGGGGCACTGCGCGCCATTCCGGTTGCCGTGCGCCTGGTGGGACGGTCCAATGGCACTCGACGTCGCAGACCATCGCACCAGGGAGCTCCTCACATGCGCACACGCCGGACCTCCATGGCAGCTTTCGCCGCAGGCATCCTGCTGCTCGGCGCCTGCGGTTCGCCGGGCTCGGGCGGCGGGCAGAGCGCCGCCCCCACCGGCAGCTCCGACCTGGCCACGTGCGACCCGGTGTCGGGCGACCAGCTGGTGGTCCTCGAGGACGACCAGGGTCTGCAGAACGCGGACAACGTGATCCCCGCGGTGAACGCCCAGGCGGCCGCCGAGGACCCGGCCCTGATCCCGCTACTCGACACCGTCTCGGAGACACTCGACACCGACGGCCTCATCGCGCTGAACAAGGCGGTCGACATCGACCGGGAGACCGCCGCGGAGGCGGCCCAGGCGTACATCGCGGACGAGGACCTCGCCGCGGCCGACTCAGGAGTCGGCTCGGGCAAGGACGTGACCATCGGGGCCGCGAACTTCTCCGAGAGCTCCACGCTCGCCGAGCTGTACGCCGAGGTGCTCCGCACGGCGGGGTACACCGTGCAGGTGCAGACCATCGGCAACCGCGAGACCTACCTGCCCGCGCTGCAGTCGGGCGAGATCACCCTGACGCCCGAGTACGCGGCGACTCTCGCAGAGTTCCTCAACACCAAGGTCAACGGCACGAGGGCCGAGCCGGTGGCGAGCGCCGACCCTGATGCCACGGTCGAGGCGCTCACCACGCTGGGCGACGACTCGGGGATCACCTTCGGCCAGGCTGCCGAGGCACAGGACCAGAACGCGTTCGCGGTGACGCAGGAGTTCGCGGACGAGCACGACGTCGCGACGCTGAGCGAGCTCGCCGACGCCTGCGGCGGCCTGGTGCTGGCCGGACCGGCGGAGTGCCCTGAGCGCCCGTTCTGCCAGCCGGGCCTCGAGGAGACGTACGGCCTGGACATCGCCGAGTTCCAGTCCTACGACTTCGGCCTGATCGGCGATGCCGTCCGGCAGGGGAAGGCCACGATCGGCCTGGTCTTGTCCAGCGACGGCTCGCTCGCGAGCTGACCTGCGGCGGGCAGACGGCTGTCCGGCCCTCAGCCGCGGCGCCCGCGACCCAGCGGGCGGTTCACAATCCTGCGGTCTCCAGCAGCCGCAGCCAGACCTCGCTGACCGTCGGGTAGGCCGGCACCGCGTGCCAGAGCCGATCGAGCGGCGCCTCCGAGACGATGGCGATGGTCGCGGCGTGCAGCAGCTCCGCCGCGTCGGGCCCGGTGAAGGTGGCGCCGACCACCACGCCCCGGGCGTCGTCGACGACGAGCTGCGCGGTCCCGCGGTACCCGTCGGCGGCGACGCTGGCGCCGGCCACGTTCCCGAGGTCGTAGCGCACGGCCCGGACCGCCATGCCCGCTGCCCGGGCCTCCTGCTCGGTCAGCCCCACCGCGGACACCTCCGGCCGGGTGAACGCCACCTGCGGCACGGCGGCGTGGTCCGCCGTCGCCCGGTAGCGGCTCCAGGGCGCGGCGGCGCGCTCCTCAGCGGCCGCGCCCTCGGCTGCCGCTGGCCCGTCCGAGAAGCGCGCGGCCACCACGTCGCCCGCCACCCGGGCGTCGTACTTGCCCTGGTGCGTGGTGCCCGTGCGGCCCGTGACGTCACCGGCCGCGAACAGCCAGCCACCCTCCACGCCCGTGACCTGCATCGCGTCGTCGACGGCGAGCGGGCGGCCCGGCTCGAGCCCGAGCGCCTCGACCCCGAGGTCGCCTGTGCCCGGGCGCCGGCCGGTCGCCACGAGCACTTGGTCGGCGACGATGCTGCCGCCCTGGGAGAGCTCGACGGTGGTGCGCCCGTCCTGGCGCGCGGCGCGGACGGCCTCGACCCCGAACCGGATGTCGACGCCGAGCTCCATGAGGGACTCCTCGACCTCCTGGGCGGCGAACGGCTCCATCCGGTCCAGCAGCCGGTCCCCGCGCACGAGCATCGTGACGGCGGCCCCGAGGTCCGTGTACGCCACCGCCATCTCGCAGGCGACAACACCGCCGCCGATGACCACGAGCGACGCGGGGACGGTCTCGGCGGACGTCGCCTCCCTGCTGGTCCACGGCTCGCACTCCGCGAGGCCGGGCACCGGCGGGATCACCGGCACACTGCCGGTGGCCACGACGACGGCCCGTCGGGCACGCAGCACGGTGCCGGCGGGCGCGGCGTCCAGCGTCGCGTCGTCAGGTTCGAGCGACAGCTCACGCGGCCCGGTGAACCGGGCGCGGCCGCGCACCAGGTCGATCCCCGTCTTCTCGAGCCACCTCGCCTGGCCGGCGTCGTCCCAGTCAGAGGTGAAGCGGTCACGGCGGGCCAGCGTGGCGGCGGTGTCGATGCCCCCCGTCACCGCCTCCGAGGCGCCCGGGACCGCGCGGGCGCCGGCGAGCACAGCGCCGGGCCGCAGGAGCGCCTTGGACGGCATGCACGCCCAGTAGGAGCACTCGCCGCCAACGAGCTCGTCCTCGACGATCACGACGCTCAGCCCGCCACGCCCGGCGCGGTCGGCGACGTTCTCCCCCACCGCCCCGGCCCCCACCACGACGACGTCGTACTCGAGCGCCTGCTGCTCCGCGTTCATCTCGGCTCCCGTCCCTCGGCGTGGTCCCACCATCGTGGTGCCACACCGCAGATCCGGCAGCCGGAGCGGACGCTGCCCGGCGCCGCGTCCGCCGACAACGAGAAACCCCCTCGCCTGCGTGTCCGCAGATGAGGGGGCTTCCCGGGTGGTGCGCCATCAGGGACTCGAACCCCGAACCCGCTGATTAAGAGTCAGCTGCTCTGCCAATTGAGCTAATGGCGCGCGAGGCCACACATTACCATCGGCTGGTCGGGCCCTGCGAACCAGCCGAACGTGACGCATATGACAGGACCGATCCGCGCCGTCCGCATGGGACAGCAGGGCGTCGACCCCATGACGAAGGCCCCTGGCGACGTCTCCGCCGCCCGAGGCCCTCCTCTGTGCGCCATCAGGGACTCGAACCCCGAACCCGCTGATTAAGAGTCAGCTGCTCTGCCAATTGAGCTAATGGCGCGCGGGGCGAAACGTTACCACCGGCTCGGCTCAGGGAGCGAACCGGCGGCTTCCGCCCTCTAGGCCGTCGCCGAGCCCGGGTCGACCCACCACTCGTCCTCGGGCAGCCCTTCGGACTCGAGGATGGCCTGCGAGACAGGGCCGTCCACCGCCGCCAGGTCCGCGAGCAGCGCCAGCGGGACATGCTCGGCCAGGAGGTCCATCACGACGTCGGGCGCGTCGGGCGCCGGGTCGGCGCCGTCGGCCGCGACCGCGTCGGAGAGGCCCGGCTCGGGCGCCGGATCGGCTCCGCGCTCGATGTGCTCCTTCATCAGGCCTCCAGGTCATGGGGTGCGTGCCCCACATGGGACCACCGAGCGCACCCCTGTGCAAGCCCTGGACACCACCTGATTGCCTGGTGGGTCGTTGGCGGATCCGACGGGCAGGGAAGCCCCCGAACGCGGGCTAGAGGTAGAGACCGGTTCCCGGGGATCCCGGACGTGGCTGGGCGACCGCGTGCACGTCCTTCTCCCGGAGCAGCAGGTACGTGGTCGCCTCGAGCTCGACCTCGGCGCGCTCGTCAGGGTCGAACAGCACGCGGTCGCCGACCTCCACCTGCCGCACCTGCTGGCCGGCGGCGACCACCCGCCCCCAGGTGAGCCGCTTGCCGACGGCGGCTGTCGCGGGGATGACGATCCCCGCGTTCGAACGGCGCTCGGCGGCGTCGGTGTCCAGCTGGACGAGAAGACGGTCGTTGAGCATCCGGATGGGGAGCGTGGACGGGCGAGGCTCGGAGGCCGTGGGACGAGGATCACTCACAGGCCTGACGCTACCCCGACGTACGCTTGCGCCAGCCCGATCGGCCGCGCCGCGCACGGCGATCCGGGCGCGACTCGCACCGGCCCGACCACACCCACTGGGAGACGCATGCCCCGCTTGACCGTCGGCGACCAGGCCCCCGACTTCACGCTGCCCACCGCGGACGGCGGCACGGTGACCCTCTCGGACCTCCGGGGCCGCCACGTCGTCGTGTACTTCTACCCGGCGGCCATGACCCCGGGCTGCACGACCCAGGCGTGCGACTTCCGCGACTCGCTCGCGTCGCTGCAGGGCGCGGGCTACTCGGTGGTCGGGGTCTCCCCGGATCCGGTCGAGAAGCTCGCGAAGTTCGCCGAGGAGGACGCGCTCACGTTCCCCCTGGCCTCCGACCCCGACCGCGCGGTGCTCGAGGCGTGGGGCGCCTACGGCGAGAAGTCCCTCTACGGCAAGACCGTGACCGGGGTCATCCGATCGACGGTCGTGGTCGACCCCGAGGGACGCGTCGAGCTCGCGCAGTACAACGTCAAGGCCACCGGGCACGTCGCCAAGCTCCGCCGCAACCTCGGAATCGGCTGACATCGGACACCGCCACACCGCGCGCCCGCCGGGCGCGCGGTGTGGCATAGTCACCGGCGCGGGAGTGGTGAAACGGTAGCCACGCCAGGTTTAGGTCCTGGTGCCTGAAAGGGCGTGCGGGTTCGAGTCCCGTCTCCCGCACCACCTCGGCTCCGCGCCCCCCTCAGCGCAGCGGCAGGCGGACGTGCGCCCCGCCCGCGTCCAAGGACCCGGGCTCGAGCCCCAGGCCGTTCCACACGGCGATCCGCACCGCTCCCCCGTCCAGCGGGCCGAGCGTCCCGTCTGCCGCCTCGAGCCCCACAGCATGCCGCTCGACGGCGCCTGCCTCGGTGGCCGAGTACCGGAACGTCTCCACCCTGTCCCACGTGCCGTCGCCCGTGAGGTCGAACGACACCGAGACCCGGGTGCCGTTGCCCACCATCACCCGCGGCCCGGCCGAGAGGTCGAACACGGTGGTGGTGCTCAGGTAGCTGCCCGTGAGACCTCGCGCGACGAAGACGAGGGCCCCCGACGGCTCCGCTCCCCGCGCGCCGCTGCTGTCGTGCTCCATCAGCACGCCGCGGCGCGCCGCGAGGTCTGCGGCGCTGCTGGCCGGCGACAGCGTCAGGAGGGTCTGGGCCGCGGGCTGCGCGGGCTCGTCGGCGGCGATGGCAAGCCTGCGCGGCGCCCCGTCCCCCGCCCGGGCCCTCGGCGCGGGCACGGCGCCGGACGTCAAGGCGCCCTCCCCGGCGTCGAGCAGCGAGCGGTCTGTGTCCCGTAGGGCAGCCCCGGCGCCCCGGTCACCGGACGACGCGGGGCTGCGCGGCAGGGCGGACGACGAGCCGCGACCGCTGGGCGAACGGACGGCGCCGCCCTGCGGGCTCCCGGCACGGGGCGCCACCTGGGCTCCCGGCGCGGCAGGCGCGGCGGGCGCGGCGGGCGCGGCCGGCGGGGCTGCCACGACCGGCCCGGCCGCGGGTGGGCCGGCCGCGGGCGCCTGCGCGGGCGCCCCCGGCTGGACCGGGCCGGCGGACGATCCCGCGGCCTGGAACGGCAGCCGCACCACCGAGCCGGACCCGAGCTCGAGCGTGCTGGGCGTCGACCCGATCGAGTTCCACACCGCGACCCGCACCGAGCCGCCGGCCAGCGGGCCCAGCGCCCCCGTGGCCCGCTCGATCCCCACGGCCTGGGTGTATCGCTCCGTCCCGGGCGCGGGGTCCGTGGCGAAGTACCGGTACGTCTCGACGCGGTCCCAGGTCCCGTCGCCTGTGAGGTCGTAGGACACCGACGCACGGGTGCCGTTGCCCACCGACAGGCCCGCGTCCACCGCGAGCTCGAATGCCGTTGCCCCGCCTGTCGTGGCGCCGTTGAGGCCGGTCGCGGTGAACACCGCGGCGTCCGACGGCTCGGCCACGCCGTCGACGCCTCGGGCCCCGGGCAGTGTCACCGGGGTCGTCGGCGGGGCCACGCCGGTCAGGCCGCCACCGGGCTGCGGGTAGAGCGTGATCAGCTCCGCCGGACCCGTCGGGGTGG
This sequence comes from Cellulomonas chengniuliangii, assembly GCF_024508335.1. Taxonomy (NCBI): domain Bacteria; kingdom Bacillati; phylum Actinomycetota; class Actinomycetes; order Micrococcales; family Cellulomonadaceae; genus Cellulomonas; species Cellulomonas chengniuliangii. The sequence goes on from NZ_CP101988.1 coordinate 2,368,919, forward strand.
GTGTGGGCGTCGGGCTCGACGTGGGCTCTGCTGTCGGGGTGCTGGTCGGTGTCGAGGTCGGTGTGCTCGTCGGTGAGGAGGTGGGGCTGGCGGTCGGCTCAGGGCCACCCCCGGAGCCCGAGCCGCCCGACCAGTTCAGGGCGCCGCTGGCCACGGTGCGCCCGGGCGGGACCTCGACGGACGTCCCGTCGGAGAACTGCACGGTCAGGGGCGCCGAGGTGACGTTCGCGGCGACGTACGTGCGGGCGCCGTCCCGCGAGAACACGGCCGCCAGCGGGTGGTCGGCCCGCACTGTCGCGTCCGGAGGGCCGAGCGCCGCGAGGTTCGCGACCCAGTGGTAGGTGTGCGCGCGACTCTCGCCCTCCTCCGGGACGTAGCCAGGCTGCGCGTCGAGGGCCGCGAGCGCAGCGGGCCCGTCGCCGAGCGCGAGGTACTCCCACCAGATGTCCTGCCACACCGTCGGAGGCCCGCCGTTGACGGCTGCCATCTCGGCGTAGTTCTGGCGCACGTCATCGGGCCGCTGGCCCAGGTACAGGTGGCTGCCGGTGATCGGCAGGGTGTTGATGCCCTGGATCATCTCGGGCTCCGCGCTGAACCACGTCGCGTACGCGCCGCCGTCGCCCCAGATCATCCCAACGGTGCTGTGCCCGAACCCCTCGGGGATAGCACCTGCCTCGTCGAACCAGTACGCCTGGATGGCGGCGGCCTGCGTCGCGTACAGGTACACGCCCGCGTCGCGCGTGGCCGTGTCGCCGGTGGCCTCGCCCCACTGGATGAGCGCCCCGGCGAAGTTCATGCCCTCCGAGCTGGACTCCTGGTTGTTCCCCGCCGCGAACGCGCCGTGGCCCGAGGCCCAGTCGTGGCCCGCGTACACGTCGAAGTCGCGCAGGTACGGGAACATCTGGTCGGAGCGGTCATGCCCGTTGGCGTCGCGGATCAGCAGGTCGACCATGCCGCCATAGGCGCCGTCCGCCGCCCAGGCGGGGTCGAACTTGGCGAGCGTGGCCGCGGCGGCGATGAAGTAGCCGTAGTGGAAGTGGTGGTCGTTGAGCTCCTTGTCGGAGCCGTAGGACGCCGGGTAGCCGATGAGGGTCCCCCACCGGTCGTCGTAGGCGAAGACCTGCTCGGCCTTGCCGGGCGTGGCGGTGAACCAGTCGGTGAGCGTCGCGCGGATCTGCGCCAGTGCCGCGTCGCGCACGTCCACGCGGCCCGTCAGGTCGGCGATCTCGGCGATTCGGGCGGCCCGGCCCAGCCCTTTGCCGGTCCAGTACGTGTCGGTGGAGACCTGCTGCATCGGGTCGGCGGCCGCCTCGGCGAGCAACGCGTCGAGCCTCGCCGCCGCGTCGCCCGAGCCGGTCGCCACAGCGGGCAGCTCAGGCAGGACGCCGGTGAACGGCGTCTCGGTGGTGAAGGCCGTGGCCCCCACGTAGGCGGTCATGTCGCCACGGGGCGACGGGTACGCGGCGAGGGCGGGCGTCGCCTGGCCGGCCACCGAGGCGAGGTGCTTTTGCTGGTGCGGGTACAGCGCGAGCACGGTGCCCTGCGCGGAGCCCTCGAGCGGCGTGGTCTGCACCGCGTACGTCGTCGAGACGCTGCCCGCAGCCTCGTCGTACGCGTAGTCGGCCTGGGCGCCCGTGACCTCGGCGTAGGCGTACGGGGCGTACTGCGCGAGCGCTGCCCGGCGGGCGGCGTCGTCGGCTCCCGTACCGGTGGGCAGCGACGCCACGCTGAGATAGCCGAGGCCCCCGAGATCGCTGGCCAGGGTGGACCCGGACACCGTCCAGGCGGCGCCGCCGGGCGCGAAGGCCGCGTAGTCGTGGCCGTTGGCCGTGAACCCGATCACCGCGCCGTCCTGCTGCCACACCCGCGGCTCGCCGGTCACGGTCAGCTGGGCCTGTCCCCCGCTGAGGTGGTACCAGCTGAACGGCAGGCCGTGGCCGATGGTCGCGCGCATCGAGCGGGCGCCGTCGTCCCACGAGGGCGTCACCGTCCAGTCGGTCCAGCCCGCCACCTCGACCACGGGCGCGGCCAGCCCGGCGACGCCCACCAGCACGTCTTGGGCGTACGGGTAGTGGAACTCCCCCACACCCCCCGGGGTCCCGGAGAGCACCGGCTCACGGGTGCTGGACAGGCCGAGCCCCGCCTCGGTGGGCTGGTAGGAGACCGGGTGGGCGTGCAACGGCTCGCTGCCGACGCAGTTCCACCGCTTGAAGACGAGGGAGGACCACCAGTCGTTCGTGGGGATGGCGCCGTCCGGGGCGTCGTCGGTCAGGTAGGCGCGTGGGTCCGTCGCCAGGGGCGCGCATCCCTCGGGCGACGGGCCGACGCGGTCGGTGGTGTACCCGCCCGACCCGATGGGCACCGGCTCCGCGCTGGCGGCTCCCGCGACGACGCCGAGCCCGCCCAGTGCGAGCACCACCGCGGCGAGGGAGGCCACCAGCCCGGCGGGACGCGCGCGCCTGCCACGGCGCCTCCTGCGGGCGCCCCCGGCCGTGTCCGCACCGTGCGTCGTCTTCGTCGTCGTCGTCGTCGACATGACAAGCCCCCCGCTGACCGGCCTCTCCCGGCCCGCCACCTGCTGACGTCGCCGTGCGGACGATCTCTTCGCACCGTAAGCGCGGGATGTCACTGCCGCAAACTGTCACGGATCCGTGTCATCTGGGTGCTTCCCGACATGCGGACGGCCACCGTCGACCAGGGGTCGCGCGATGGCCGTCCGATGCGCGTCAGTTCTGCGAGGCCGTCTCCTGCGCCGCGATCTGGGCGCGGACGTCGTCCATGTCGAGCGCCTTCACGGCGCTGATGACCTGCTCCAGGGCTGGCGCGGGCAGAGCGCCTGCCTGGTTGAACACCAAGATCCCCTGGCGGAACGCCATCAGCGTCGGGATCGACGTGATGCTCAGCTCCATGGAGAGCTCCTGCTCCGCCTCCGTGTCGACCTTCGCGAAGACGACGTCGGGGTGCGCCTGCGAGGACGCCTCGAAGATCGGCTCGAACCGCTTGCACGGCCCACACCACTCCGCCCAGAAATCGACGAGCACGATGTCGTTGTCGGTGATGGTCTGCTGGATCGTGTCTGCGGTCAGCTCCGTGGTGGCCATGGCCGCCCCTCCCTAAGTCCGTGAGTCTGCGCACGTAGAGCACGCCCACCCTCCCGAGTATTCCCTGGCCGACGCGCGTCGGCCCGCCCGAACAGGCCGGGGAGGGTAGAACAGAGCAGTGACCGACACTGCCGACTTCCCCCGCGAGCACGAGCCCGAGCGCCCCGCCGGGTGGATGGACCACGACGCGATCCAGTACGTGCGCACCGTCCTGCCGATCCTCTACGTGGACGCGATCCCCGTGCGCGTCGACGAGGCCGGCGACGTCGTCGCCGTGGGCCTGCTGCTGCGCGTGACCCGGGAGGGTGTGATGTCTCGGGCGCTCGTGTCAGGGCGTGTCATGTACCACGAGCGGGTCCGCGACGCCCTGCTGCGGCACATCGAGAAGGACCTGGGCCCGGTGGCCCTTCCGCAGATCCCGGCCTCGCCGCAGCCGTTCACGGTGGCGGAGTACTTCCCGACCCCCGGCGTCACCCCGTACCACGACCCCCGCCAGCACGCCGTGTCCCTCGCCTACGTGGTGCCCGTCTCCGGGGACTGCCGACCGCAGCAGGACGCGCTGGACCTCGCGTGGCTGACCCCCGAGGAGGCGACCTCGGAGCAGGTGCAGATGGCGATGAACGGCGGCCAGGACCTGCTGCTGCGCCAGGCCATGGCCCACGTGGGCCGCCTGTCCTGACCGAGCCGCTCGCCGTTCAGCCCAGCGTCAGCTCGGGCCAGTCCGCCAGGTCGGCGCGCATCCGCCGGTCGTGCGTCGCGACGACCACGGCCGCGGACGTTCCGCGCAGGGCCGCGGTCAGCTCGTCCACCAGCCCGATCGACAGGTGGTTGGTGGGCTCGTCGAGCAACAGCACGTGGGGCGCGGCGAGCAGGGCGCACGCCAGGTCGAACCGGCGCCGCTGGCCCACCGACAGGTCGGCCAGCGGCCGCTCCAGGTCCTCCTCGCTGAGCAGGCCGAGCGCCGCCACCGGCACGAGCTGCTCGGGGTCGAGCGCCCCGCGCTCGAGCAGGTCCAGCGCGCGGCGGGCATAGGCCTCGAACCCGCTGCCCCGCGGGCCGTGCGGGCCCTCCGCGGCGCCCGGACCGGGATGGCGCCGGCCCCGGTCCCCCGGGGCGCCCTCCTGGCCGAGCACGCCCACCCGGACGCCCGGCGCCAGCGACCGCGCGCCCCGCTCCAGGGGAATCGCGCCGGCCAGCGCGGCGAGGAACGTCGACTTCCCGGAGCCGTTCGGCCCGGTCACCAGCAGGCGGCCGCACGGCGGCAGGTCCACCCGGGTGCCGGGCAGGTCGAGCCGCGCGCGCCCGCCGTCCCCCGCGACCCGTGGCGCCCGCACCTCGAGAAGCGGGCCGCCGCTGTAGTCGCGGGGCAGCGAGGGCAGGTCCGGGAACGCGAGCTCCACCGGCGGCGTCGGCACCTCGACCGCTTGCTCCTCGAGGCGCTGCACCAGCCGGTCGGCTGCCTTCACGTGGATCCGGGCCCGCGTGGCCCGACGGTTCTTCTGCGAGCCCTTGAGCGGCCGCCACTCGTCGGAGAGCCCTTCGTAGGACGCGTCCAGCCGGGCGGCGAGCTGCTCGGCGCGCTTGCGCTCGGCGCGGTGCCGGGCCCGCCAGCGGCGCAGGGCCTGGTCCTTGGCGAACCGGTAGGCGGCGTAGGACGTCGCCCCGTACAGCACGGGCCGTCCGTCCATCGACGGGTCGAGGTCGAGGATCGCGGTCATCACGTCATCGAGCAGGCGCCGGTCGTGTGTGACGATCACCACGACCCCGGGCCACTGCTGCAGTTGGGCCGTGAGGTAGTCGATGCCGCTCGCGTCGAGGTGGTTGGTCGGCTCGTCGAGCAGCAGGATGTCGGCCCGCTCGGCGATGCGGCAGGCGAGCCGCACGCGGTACCGCTGCCCGACGCTCAACCGGTCCAACGGGCGCGTCAGGTCCCGCGGCGCGCCGAAGCGGCTCAGCGCCTCGTCGACGCGGCGATCGGCGTCCCAGGCCGCCAGGTGCTCGACCCGCGCGATGGCGTCCGCGAGGGCTGCAAGGTCCCCGCGCTCGTGGTCGAACCCCTCGATCTCCGCCGCCAGCCGCTCGGCCGCCGCCCGTGAGCGCCCCAGCGCCTCGGCCACGAGGGCGCCGACGGTGGCGCCCGGGGCCACGTCCAGCTCCTGCTCGACCACTGCGATGGACCCGGCCCGGCGCACCTCGCCGCTGAACGGCTCCAGGTCGCCGGCGAGCACGCGCAGCAGCGTCGTCTTGCCGGCGCCGTTCTCCCCGACCACGCCGACGCGGTGCCCGGCCGACGCCAGCAGGTCCACCTGGTCGAGCACGGCGCGCCCCGGGTAGCCGACGCTCACGGCGTCGGCGGCCAGGTGCACCGGGCCGGCCCCCGGGCTCATTGGCCCAGGGCGCGGACGATCACCGGGACGAGGGCACGGAACGCCTGCCCGCGGTGGCTGATCGCGTTCTTCTCCTGCGGGGACAGCTCGGCGCACGACCGGGTCTCGCCCTCGGGCACGAGCACGGGGTCGTAGCCGAACCCGCCGTCCCCGCGCGGCGCGGTGGCCAGCGACCCCACCAGGTGGCCCATCTCGACGTGCTCGAAGCCGTCGGGCGTCACCAGCGCGGCAGCACAGGTGAAGCGGGCTCCCCGGTGCTCGGGGGCGATGTCGGACAGCTGGGCGAGCAGCAGGTCGAGGTTGGCGCGGTCGTCGCCATGCCGCCCGGCCCACCGCGCGGAGAAGATCCCCGGGGCGCCGCCCAGCACGTCCACGGACAGCCCGGAGTCGTCGGCCACGGCGGGCAGCCCGGTGAAGGCCGCGAGGGCACGGGCCTTGAGCAGCGCGTTCTCCGCGAAGGTGACCCCGTCCTCGACGGGCTCGGGCGCCTCCACGTCGCGCGCGCCGACCACGGCCGCCGGGTCCAGCCCGGGGAGCACGGGTGCCAGGATCGACCGCAGCTCGCCGATCTTGTGCGCGTTGTGGGTCGCCAGGACCAGGCGCGGCGGCACAGCGCTCGGCACAGCGCTCACGCGCCGGCGCCCAACGACGGGGCGGCTGCGGGCGACGGCGCCGCCAGCGCGGCGGCCTGCAGCGCGCTCAACTCGCTGGCGCCCGCCACGGCGAGGTCCAGCAGGGCGTCGAGCTCGGCACGGTCGAACGGCGCCTGCTCGGCGGTGCCCTGCACCTCGACGAACTTGCCGGAGCCGGTCACCACGACGTTCATGTCCGTCTCGGCGCGGACGTCCTCGACGTACGGCAGGTCGAGCACCGGCACACCGTCCACGATGCCGACGCTGACCGCGGACACCGAGTCCCTCAGCACGGTCTTCCTGCGGTCGATCGCCCCGCGCTCGACGCCCCACGCGACCGCGTCGGCCAGTGCCACGTAGGCGCCGGTGATGGACGCCGTGCGGGTGCCGCCGTCGGCCTGCAGCACGTCGCAGTCCAGCACGATCGTGTTCTCGCCCAGGGCCGAGACGTCGATGATGGCGCGCAGCGACCTGCCGATGAGCCGGGAGATCTCGTGGGTGCGACCGCCCACCTTGCCGCGGACCGACTCGCGGTCGGAGCGGGTGCTCGTGGCGCGCGGGAGCATCGCGTACTCGGCCGTGACCCAGCCCTGGCCCGAGCCCTTGCGCCAGCGCGGCACGCCCTCGGTGAACGAGGCGACGCAGAGCACCTTGGTACCGCCGAACTCGACGAGCACGCTGCCCTCGCCGCTGTCGAGGTAGCGGCGGGTCAGGGTCACCGGCCGGAGCTGGTCCCGGCGGCGGCCGTCGGCCCGCAGCCAGACGCCCGGCTCTGCCGCGTTCGAGGGCTGGGGGGTCGAGGTAGCAGAAGTCATGGCGACGAGCCTAGCCGCGCGAGCGTGCCGCGCCGACGAGCCTCAGATCGTGTAGACGGCGCCGGGCCGGGCCAGGTCGATCGGGCCGTCGTACTCGCCCTCGGCCTCGGCGAGCGTGACCTGCGGGTCGTTCCAGGCCACCAGGTGCGTCAGGACGAGCCGGCCGGCCTTCCCCGCCGCCGCGGCGGCCCCCGCCCGGCGACCGGTGAGGTGCACGCCCCGGAGCGCGTCGTCGCGCCCCTCGATGTAGGCGGCCTCGGCGAGCAGCAGGTCGACGCCGTCGGCGAGCGTGGCCAGCCCGGGGCACTCGTCGGTGTCCCCGGTGTACGCGAGGGTCACGGACCGGGCCGGGTCCGCGTCGGACGGGCCGGTGACCCGCACGCCGAATGAGGGCAGCGGATGGTCGACGGCGACCGGTTCGATCGTCAGCGGGCCCACCCTCACGGGGGCCCCCGGCTGCCACGGCTCGAACATGAACTGCCCCGAGACCTCGGTGGCGGGGTCCTTGCCGGCCATCTGGGCGAGCCGCTCGACTGTGCCCTCGGGGCCGAGCAGCCGCACGGGCGGGCACGGCCCCTCCGGGCGGTACCGGCGCAGCACGTTGAGCACCACCAGGTCGGCGACGTGGTCGGAGTGCAGGTGGGATATCCCGATGAGGTCGAGCGCGGTCGGGTCGGCGAGCGCCTGCAACGGGCCCAGGGCGCCGCTGCCCAGGTCGAGCAGAACCGTCCACGTCCGGCCGTGGGCGTCCTCGGCCTGCACCAGGTACGCCGACGCCGCGGACTCGGCGCTGGGGAACGACCCGGCGCAGCCCACCACCACGAGCCTCACCTGAGCGCCCCTCGCGTCTCCACAGCGAGCACCTCTGGCCCGAGGAACCGGCGGGCGAGCACGTGGAAGGACGCGGGGTCGCCGGTGGCGAGGAACCGGTGCTCGGGGGGCCCGGCGGCGGGAGACCGCTCGAGGTCATGGGCCACCAGCGTGCGGTACACGTCCTTCGCGGTCTCCTCGGCGCTTGAGACGAGCGTCACCTCCTCGCCCATGACGTAGGAGATCACCCCGGTCAGCAGCGGGTAGTGCGTGCAGCCCAGCACCAGGGTGTCGACGCCCGCCGCCTTCACGGGCGCCAGGTACTCGTCGGCCACCGCGAGGATCTCGGGGCCGGACGTGACGCCCGCCTCGACGAACTCCACGAACCGCGGGCACGCCTGCGTGGTGAGCTCCACGCCCGGCGCCACGGCGAACGCGTCGTCGTAGGCGCGGGACTGCACGGTCGACTGGGTCGCGATCACGCCGATGCGGCCGGTGCGGGTGGCGGCGACGGCGCGCCGGGCGGCCGGCAGGATCACCTCGACGACCGGCAGGCCACGCCGTTGCGTGTACCGCTCGCGGGCGTCGCGCAGCATCGCCGAGGACGCCGTGTTGCAGGCGATGACCAGCATCTTCACGCCGGCGTCGACCAGGTCGTCCATCACCTCGAGCGCGTGGGCGCGCACCGCGGCGAGCGGCTTCGTGCCGTAGGGGGTGTTGAGGGTGTCGCCGATGTAGAGGGTCGACTCCTGCGGCAGCTGGTCGAGGATGGCCCGGGCGACGGTCAGCCCGCCCACGCCGGAGTCGAAGATCCCGATGGGAGCGTCGTTCACGGAAGGGAGCCTAGTCATGCTCCCTGCCCGTCCTTCCCAGCCCGTCCGGAGCGGCCCAGGTCGTCGAGCAGCGCCGCCATGAGCGTCTCCTGCAGCCAGCTGAGCGAGACGTACACCGCCCCGAGGTACCGGCGGACCTCGCTCTGCGGGTCGTCGTCCTCCTCGGACGGGTCGCCGTCGAGCTCGACGTACAGCGACTCGGCGTCCTCGTCGTCGTGCAGGCCCAGCCGGTCGGCGAGGACCAGCCGCAGGTCGGTGAGGGTGGCGGCGACGGACCCCCCGCGCTCGACCGGCACGACGAGCGCGTCGGCGGGCCATCCCGCGCCGGCGCCGGTGGTGAGCATGTCCCACAGCCAGGTCAGCCGCTCGACCTTGACTCGCCGCAGGTCGTCCTCGGTGAGCCGGCGGAACTCGGCGGCCACCTCCTCGTCGTCGACCGAGGCGTCCGGCAGCAGCCGCCGCACGGCGTCGTCCTCGGGCGGCTCGATCTCCTGGGTGCGCAGCGACATCCCGAGGCCCTCCACCGCGGGGTCCGCGTCCGGGGCGGCGGCCGCGCGCTCCTCGAGGCGGCCGGCGCCCAGCAGATCGGCGACGTCCGCGACGACGGCGGCGACCACGCCCCGCTCGGTGGCGTCCAGCTCGGCGACCAGGGAGCCTCGCTCCCGCCTGAAGGCCCGCATCACTCGCCTCCCCGCTGCAGGGTGGCCCAGAGGCCGAAGGAGTGCATGGCCTGCACGTCCACCTCCATCTGCTCCCGGTTCCCGGTGGACACCGCGGACCGCCCCTCCTCGTGGACCTGCCGCATGAGCTTCTCGGCCTTCGCGCGGGAGTAGCCGAAGTAGCTCTGGAAGACGTAGGTGACGTAGCTCATGAGGTTCACGGGGTCGTTCCACACGATGGTGACCCACGCGTCCCCGAGCCGCTGGCCCGCCTCGGACTCGGCGGTCTCCTCGGGTGCGATCTGGACTGACACCCGATCACTGTAGGTGCGTCCGCGGACGAACTCGTCCTACGTTGAGCCCATGAGCACCCCCGAGGCCACGTCGGCCGTGACCGCCCCCCTCGCGTCCACGCCCCCTCGACCGAGCACCGCGCTGCTCACCGACAAGTACGAGCTGACGATGCTCGAGGCGGCCCTCGGCGACGGCGCCGCGGACCGCCGCTGCGTGTTCGAGGTGTTCACGCGCCGCCTGCCGGCCGGGCGGCGGTACGGGGTGCTCGCCGGGACCGGGCGGCTGCTCGAGGCGATCGAGGACTTCCGGTTCGGCCCGGCCGAGCTGGAGTGGCTGGCGAACGAGCGCGTGGTGGACGACCGGACGCTCGAGTTCCTCGCCGGGTACCGGTTCAGCGGGTCGATCACCGGCTACGCGGAGGGCGAGGTGTTCTTCCCGCAGTCTCCGGTGCTCGTGGTCGAGGGGACGTTCGCCGAGGCGGTGCTGCTGGAGACGGTCGCGTTGTCGGTGCTCAACCACGACTCGGCGGTGGCGTCCGCTGCCTCGCGCATGACCAGCGCGGCGGTCGACCGGCCGTGCCTGGAGATGGGCTCGCGCCGGGCCCACGAGGAGTCCGCGGTGGCGGCGGCGCGGGCGGCGGCGGTGAGCGGCTTCGCGGGCACGTCGAACCTGGAGGCGGGGCGCCGGTACGGCATCCCGACGATCGGCACGGCCGCCCACGCGTTCACGCTGCTGCACGACGACGAGGAGGCGGCGTTCGCCGCCCAGGTCGCGGCTGCTGGGCCGGGCACCACGCTGCTGGTCGACACGTACGACGTGCGCGCGGGCGTCGAGCGGGCGGTGGCCGTCGCGGGACCGGGACTGGGCGCTGTGCGCCTCGACTCGGGAGACCTGGGGGTGCTCGCGCAGGAGGTCCGGGCCCAGCTCGACTCCCTGGGGGCCCACGACACGCGGATCGTGGTGACGTCCGACCTGGACGAGTACGCGATCGCGGCGCTCGCGGCGGCGCCTGTCGACTCCTACGGCGTGGGCACCTCGGTGGTGACCGGCTCGGGGGCGCCGACCTGCGGCATGGTCTACAAGCTGGTGGCCCGGGAGGGCCGCACCGGGCAGATGGAGCCGGTGGCGAAGACGTCCCGCGCGAAGGCGGGGACGGGGGGCCGCAAGGCGGCTGCCCGCAGGCTGGGCCCGGATGGCCGGGCCGTGGAGGAGGTGCTGGTCACCGGGACGGACGAGCAGGTGTCCGCCTGGGTGTCGCAGGACGAGGCGCTGCGCGCCCTGCAGGTGCCGCTGGTGGTCGACGGCGCGGTGGACGCGCGGTGGACGGGCCCGGAAGGCCTGCGCCGGGCGGCGCGCAGGCACCGGGCCTCCCGTGACGAGCTGCCACGGGGGGCCCGGCGCCTGTCCGCGGACGAGGCCGCGGTACCGACGGTGACGCTGCACCTGGCCGGCTGAGTCGTGCAGGGGGCTGCGCTCAGGCCGTCAGGCACAGCGCATCGTTAGACCCTTGCGCCGCGACCACGCCCCACGAGCCCGAGGATCAGGCTCACGACGAGGACGATGACGCCGATCCAGATGAGGAACTGCCCGATGTTCGTGGCGACGCCCAGGATGACCAGGACGGCGCCGACGATGATGAGGAGGAGCCAGGACGGCATTGTGCACACCCTTTCGCTGTTCTCTGTTCCGACTCCCGGGGGATCCGGAGTCGGTGGCACGCCAAGAAGGCTGGCACCCCGGCGCCGATTCAGCATCCTGAGCACAAGAGTTGCGAAACGGGCGAGGTTTGCTAAGTGGTCACGCGTCCAGCGCGCTGACCTGCAGAAACGCAAGTCAAGGGCGTGTCCATACTCTGAGACGCATCCGAGACGCGTGGGGCCGCCGCGGCCCGCGCCCAGCGGTCAGCGCTTGCCGACGAACCAGTTCCGCAGCAGGTCGATGCGCGCCGCGAGCTGCGCGGGGTCCGCCAGGGCGACCTCCGGGCCACCGCACCGGCGCCGCAGCTCGGTGTGCACCGTGCCGTGCGGCTGGCCGCTGCGACGGGCCCAGGCGCCGACGAGCTGGGCCAGCTCCTTGCGCAGCTCGGCCTGCCGGCGGTGGTCCATCTCGGCGAGCTGGTCGGCCTGCTCCTGCGCCGACCTCTTCCGCCGGCGCCCGCTCTGCTGCTCGGCCTGGCGCTGCTTGAGCAGCGTGGTCACCTGGTCCGCGTCGAGCAGCCCGGGCAGCCCCAGGAAGTCCAACTCCTCCTCGGAGCCGACGTCCGCGCCCGTGCCGAACTCGCCGCCGTCGAAGAGCACCCGGTCGAAGGACGCCTGGGCCTCGAGCGCCTCGAAGGAGCCCACCAGGCCGTCCGGGCCGACCGCGTCCGGGCCGTTGCGCTCGGCGTTCGCCTCCGCGAGCAGCGCGTCCTCGGGCGAGAACACGTCGCCCTGCTCCTCCGCGGTGAGCGGGCGGTCGAGGGCGTGGTCCCGCTCCTCCTCCAGCGCGTTCGCCAGCGCGAGCAGCTGCGGGACGCTCGGCAGGAACACCGACGCCGTCTCGCCGCGCCGCCTGGCCCGCACGAACCGGCCCACGGCCTGCGCGAAGAACAGCGGCGTCGAGGTGCTCGTCGCGTAGACGCCCACCGCGAGCCGCGGCACGTCCACGCCTTCGGAGACCATGCGCACCGCGACGAGCCAGCGCGAGTCCGACGCGGAGAACTCGTCGATCCGGTCGCTCGCGCCGTCGTCGTCCGAGAGGACCACCGTGGGCGACTTCCCCGTGATCCGGGCCAGGTGGCCCGCGTACGCCCGCGCGTCGTTCTGGTCGGTGGCGATGACCATCGCCCCGGCGTCGGGCACCGAGCGGCGCACCTCGCTGAGCCTGCGGTCCGCCGCGGCGAGCACCGACGGGATCCACTCCCCGTTCGGGTCCAGCGCGGTGCGCCACGCCTGCGCGGTGAGGTCCTTGGTGAGCGGCTCCCCCAGTCGCGCGCTGACCTCGTCGCCGGCCTTCGTGCGCCAACGCATCGACCCGCTGTAGGAGAGGAAGATCACTGGGCGCACAACGTGGTCGCGCAGCGCCTGGCCGTACCCGTAGGCGTAGTCCGACATGCTGCGCCGGATCCCGTCAGGCCCGCGCTCGTAGGTGACGAACGGGATCGCCGCGGTGTCTGACCGGAACGGCGTGCCGGTCAGGCCCAGCCGCCGGGTGGCCCCCTCGAATGCCTCGTGGACCGCGTCGCCCCAGGACAGCGCGTCGCCGCCGTGGTGGATCTCGTCCAGGATCACCAGGGTGGGCGCCGCGGCGGTCCGTGCCGCGTGCAACGCCGGCTTGCTGGCGACCTGGGCGTAGGTCAGCGCCACCCCGTCGAACCCGTGGCCGTGGCGGCCCTGGGCGTTGGTGAAGTTGGGGTCGATCTTGATGCCGACCCGCGCGGCGGCGTCGGCCCACTGCCTCTTCAGGTGCTCGGTGGGCGCCACGACGGTGACGCGGCGCACCACGCCGGCCTCGAGCAGCTCCGTGGCCACCCGCAGCGCGAACGTCGTCTTGCCGGCGCCTGGCGTCGCGACCGCCAGGAAGTCTCGAGGGTTCCGGACGCGGTACAGCTCGAGCGCCTCGGCCTGCCAGGCGCGCAACTTCCCCGCCGTGCCCCACGGGGCACGGGCCGGGAACGCCGGCGGCAGCTGCGAGGCTGCTGACGACGACGCGTGGCTGGCGGAGGACGCTGGCTGGCGGAGCGCGCTCACTTCCCGCCGGAGGAGTCGCCAGACCCCTTGCCGCGACCGAACCCGCCCCAGCGTCGGCCGCCGCCGCCACCAGACCCGCCCGAGTCGCCGTCCTGGGGCTCGCGCAGGCCCTCGTAGATCTCCTTGCACTGCGGGCACACGGGGAACTTGTTCGGGTCGCGGCCAGGCACCCAGACCTTCCCGCACAGCGCGATGACCGGGGTCCCGCTCATCGCGGAGTCGAGGATCTTCTCCTTGCGCACGTAGTGCGCGAAGCGCTCATGGTCTCCGGGCTCGACCTGCTCGGTCGTCTCCGTGCGCTCGAGCACGCTCGTGGAGGTGCCCGCGCCCGGGTCCGAGCTGAACGGGTCGTCCGGTTCGACAGGGGAAGGCTGGGGCTCGCTCATGCCCACGAGTCTACGGCGGCCCACCGACCAAGTCGGTGGCGTCCACGCGTTCCGCCGTGTCGATCCTCGCGTCGACGGGCGCGTCAAGGGCTCCCGTCCGGGTCCCACTGAGGCGCGTCACAACCCTTGCCATGGCGGCTTCGCCGCGTACGCCTCGCGGTAGTAGCCCGCGAGCTGCAGCCGGCTCGCGGCGGCCTCGTCGAGCAGCACCGTCACGTGCGGGTGGTGCTGCAGCACCGTGGCCGGCCACATCGCGCTGACGGGCCCCTCGACGAGCTGGTGGACGGCCTCCGACTTGGCGCGCCCGGCCGCCAACAGCACCAGGTGCCGGGCCTGCATGATCGTGCCGAGCCCTTGCGTCAGGCAGTGGCGCGGCACCGCGTCGACGTCGCCGTCGAAGAACCGGGCGTTGTCCGCCCGGGTGCCGCGGGTGAGGGTCTTGAGCCGGGTGCGCGAGGCCAGCGACGAGCCAGGCTCGTTGAACGCCAGATGACCGTCGGCGCCGACGCCGAGCAGCTGCACGTCGATCCCCCCGGCGGCGACGATCGCGATCTCGTAGGCGGCGCACGCCGCGGGCACGTCCGCGGCGAGGCCGTCCGGCCCGTGCACGTCGTCCGGGTCCAGGTCGACCCGGGAGACCAGCTCCTGGTCGATGACGTTGCGGTACCGGCGGGGGTCGTCAGCGGCCAGGCCCACGTACTCGTCGAGCAGGAACGCCTCGACCCCCGCGAAGGACAGCCCCTCCTCGCGGTGACGCCGCACGAGCTCGTCGTACACCGCGAGAGGGCTCGATCCCGTCGCCAGCCCGAGCACGGCGCGCGAGCCCAGGGCGGCACGCGCCCGCACCCGCTCCTCGACGGCGTCGGCGGCGAGCCGCGCGAGCTCGTCGGCAGCCCCGATCACGACCTCCATCAGGCCTCCCCCCGTCCCACCAGTGCAGCACCGACGGCGCCGACCGGCACGCCCCGCGGCGCCAGCCGCACCCGGTCCTCGAGCTTCATCGACGCCAGGAACGGCGACGTCGCGGCCTCGCGGATGAGCGACCCGGTGACGGCGTCGAGCAGCGGCGCCCCCAGCTCGCTCACCCCTCCCCCGATCACGATGCGCTCGACGTCGCAGGTCAGCACGAGCAGCCGCACCGCCGACGCCACCGCCCAGGCGACCTCGTCGCGCACGGCCACGGCGCGCGGGTCGCCGGCGTCGGCCGCCTCGAACAGCGCGACGGACGCGGGCCGCCCGGCGCCGGGCCACGACGCGGCGATCGCGCTACCCGAGGCGTACCGCTCCAGGCAGCCCCGCTGCCCGCACTCGCACGCGCGGCCGCCGGGGACGAGCGTCACGTGCCCGATCTCCCCCGCGGAGCGCGCCGCGCCGCGCCGAAGCGTGCCGTCGAGCAGCAGCCCGGCAGCCACCCCTGTGCCCAGCGCCAGGAACGCCAGGTCGCGCACCGGCTCGGGCGAGACGTGCGCCGCGCCGAGCACGGCCGCGTTCAGATCGTTCTCGAGCAGCACGGGCACGCCGCCGAGCGCGTCCCCCAAGAGCGCCGCCAACGGCACGCGCGTCGCGATGCCGAGGTTGACGGCGTGCTCCACAGCCCCGCCGACCGGGTCCACCACGCCGGGGACCCCGACGCCGACACCGCGCAGGCCACGCACGTCGACCCCCGCCCACCCGGTGAGCTCGAGGACCGCGGTCCGCGCCGCGTCGACCACCCCGGGCCCGCCGGGCACCGTGGGCAGCCTCACCTGCCGGCGCACGACGCCGCGGTCGTCGAGCAGCACGCCGAGCACCTTCGTGCCGCCGACGTCGAGCCCCACGGTCCAGCTCGCCCGCGCCCCGGCGCCCGCCGAGGCCTCGTCATGATGCGCGTCCACGTCAGCCCTTCACCGCCCCCGAGACCAGCCCGGAGGTCATCCGCCCCTGCACCAGCAAGAAGAACCCGATCACCGGCAGCGCGAGCAACGTCGAGGCCGCCATCACCTGGCCCCAGTCGACCTCCCGGCTGGCGCTGGCCTGCACGAACCCGCGCAGCCACACCGGCAGCGTCTTCGCCGACTCAGCGGGCAGCACCACCAAGGCCAGAGTGAACTCGTTCCAGGCCTGCAGGAACGCGTACACGCCGGACGCGATCAGGCCGGGGGCGAGCAGCGGCAGCGTGATCCGCAGGAACGCCTGGGTGCGGCTCAGGCCGTCGACCATCGCGGCCTCCTCGAGCTCGACCGGCACTCCGGCGACGAACCCGCGCAGCATCCAGATCGTGAAGGGGACCACCGCGGCCGCGTAGAGCACCGAGATGCCGATCACCGAGTTGAGCAGCTGCGCCGAGCCGAGCAGCTTGTACTGCGCGATGAACAGGCCCTCCGCCGGGAGCATCTGCACGATCAGCACCGTGAAGACGAAGCTGCGCCGGCCCCGGAACCGGTACCTGCTCACCGCGAGCGCCGCCAGGAACGCCAGCACGATCGCGGCGCCCACGGTCAGGAACGTCACGGCCAGGCTCATGCGCAGCGCGGGCAGGAACGTGCCTCCCTCGAGCACGGCGGTGAAGTTGTCGAGCGAGGCGCGGGTCGGCCAGAAGACCGGGGAGCCCGAGGTGAGCCGCACGTTCGGCAGCAGGGAGGAGATGAGCATCCAGTAGACGGGGAACGCCCAGACCGCGGCGGTGGCCAGCGCCAGCACGCTCAGCGCCCCGCGGACCAGCAGCCGCGCGGGCGGCCGACGCCGTCCTCGGCGAGGCGCACGGGTCGTGGACGCGGGGCTGGGGGCGACGGTCGCGGGCCTCGTCGGCGCGCCGGGGATCGTGGTCATGGCCCCTCCTCTCGCAGCAGTGTCCGCACGTAGGGCCAGCTCAGGGTGATGGTCAGCGCCAGCACGAACACCGACACCGCGGACGCGGCGCCGAAGTCGCCGGAGCCGACGCCCACCTGGTAGATGTACGTGCCGAGCAGGTTGGTCTCGCTGGGCACTCCCCCGGCGTCCTGCAGCAGCTTGATCTGTGCGAAGACCCGCAGGTCCCAGATGACCTGCAGCAGCAGCACCAGCGCCAGGACGGGTCGCACCATCGGCAGGATGATGCCGGTGAACCGCTGGCGGGCGTTCGCGCCGTCGATCTGCGCGGCCTCGAGCACCTCGTCGGGCACCTGCGTGAGCCCGGCGTACACCGAGAACGCGACGAACGGCACCGACATCCAGACGATCACCACGGTGGCGACGAAGAAGAAGGACAGCGGCTGCTCGAGCCACGAGTGCCCCACGAAGTCGAACCCGAGCTGGGTGAGCAGGTGGTTGACGACCCCGCGCCGGTAGTCGAACAGCCAGCGCCACACGGTCATGGCCGCGACCACCGGCATCGCCCAGGCGAGCAGCAGGGACACCTGCAGCACCAGGGCCACGGCGCGCGGGACGGCCTTCATCAGCAGCGCGAGGAGCACCCCGATCGCCATCGTCACCACCGCGTTGACCAGGCAGAAGGCCAGCGAGCGGAGCACCACGGACCACAGGCCCGGATCCGTGACCAGCCGGGCGTAGTTGCCCAGGCCCACGAACTCGGCGCTGGCGCCGAACTGCTGTGCCAGGCCGAACTGGTGCAGCGACGTGAACAGCTGCCAGCCCACCGGGTAGGCGAGCGCTGCCAGGAGCAGGAGCACGGCCGGAGCCAGCAGCGCGTACGGCACGCGTGGGCGGCGCCGGGCGCGCAGGGCGGGCGCCTGGGGAGGGTGGTCGAGGGTGCGGGGCATGGTCGTCTCCTTCGTCCGACGCCGGCCGCCCGGGCCGGAGGGCGCTGCGTGCGCCCTCCGGCCCAAACAGCGGCAGGTCAGCCGGCCGCGCCGTTGAGGATGGGCGTGGCGGCGGCGTCGAACGCCTTCGCGGTGGCCGTGACGTCAGCCCCGCCGGCGATCTGCCCGAAGAACTCCTCGAGCTTCTTGCTGTTCTCCAGCGCCGCCCAGCCCGGCGCCGCCGGGGTGAGCTTGGCGTTGAGGGCGGACTCGACCAGGGCGGTGGCGAACTGGTCGTCGCCGAGAGCGTCGACGTGGTCCGTGTTCGCCGGGCCCAGGCCGTTCTCCCCGAGCAGCTGCTGGTACTCGTCCGAGAAGATGATCCGCATCAGGCTCTTGGCGAGCTCGGGCTGCTGGGACTTCGCCGAGATGCCGATGTTGGAGCCGCCCGCGAAGACCGGCGCGGCGCCCGTCCCCTCGGCGTTCGGGAGCACGAAGACCCCGAACCGCTCGTCGTTCCACTCCCGGACGTCCTTGCCGTCCTTGGTGACGAGGTCGCCGATGGACCAGTGCGCCCAGCCCGGCGCCATGACCGTCGCCGCGTCGAGCGAGTAGGAGGTCGTGCTGCCGTCCTCGCCCTCGACCGCGTCGGAGTCGTTGAGGTGGTTGTAGGTGTTGGCGTCCGTCGCGTCGCGCGGCGCCTTGGACGCGCTCGTCCAGATCTCCTGGAGCTGCTCGAGCCCCTTGATGGACTTCGGGTCGGACATCGTGGACGTCCACTCGCCGCCCTCCTGGACCGCGAGGTCGCCGCCGTTGGCGAAGATCCACGAGATCGCGTTGCGCCAGTCCTGGCCGCCGATCCAGAAGCCCGAGAGGTTCGGGATGCCGTTCGGCTGCGCGGCCGTGATCGCGGCGACCGTCTCGTTGAACTCGGCGAGGGTCTTGGGCACGTCGGCGCCGGCCGCGGCCCAGAGGTCCTTGCGGTAGAAGACGTACCGCGAGCCGAAGTAGTACGGGAGCGTGAAGTTGGCGCCGTCGACGGCCCCGGCCTCCACGAACCCGGGCACGAGCTTGTCGCCGCCCAGCTCCTCGTACATGTCGCTGATGTCCAGGAACGCGCCCACGTTGGTGAACGTGGAGGACTGGGTGTTGCCGAGCTCGACCACGTCGGGGGTGTTCGCCGCGTCGGGCAGCGCGGTGGTGAGCTTGGTGACCAGGTCGCCCCAGTCCTGCTGCTCGATGACGAGCTTCGACCCGGGGTTCTCGGCCTCGAAGGTCGTGGTCAGGTAGTCGCGCAGCTCGTCGGGGGTGTCACCGCCGGCCAGCCACAGGGTGATCGTGGCGGGCTCGGGGGTGCCGCCGTCGCCGGTGGCGCCGGTCGAGCCGTCGCCGCTGCCGCACGCCGCGAGGGCGAGCGCTGCCGCCACTCCGACGGCAGCCGTCCGTAGGATCTTCACGTTGGTGTTCCTCCCAGGTGCGAGGCGATCGCCGTCTGGCGTCGCCGAGGGTGGTGCATCCGACCTGCAGGTGGTCGGCTCGGGGTCCTCACGAGACCCCGAGCTGACCGGACAGGACGAGGACGGCTGCTCCGAAGAGCGCGGCGTCCTCTCCCAGTGAGGTGGTGCGCACCTGCAGGTCATTCCCGATGACGGGCATGGTGCGCTTCCGGACGGCGTCGAGCGCCGCCTCTCGCAGTGGTCCGTCGAGCAGCTCCGGCGGCCCGGAGAGCAAGACCTCGGCGAGGTTCAGGGCGCTGACGACAGGCGCCAGCGCGGTGCCGAGCAGCCGCCCCGCGGAGGCGAGCGCGGCGACGGCGTCGTCGGGCGCCAGCCCGGCGACGCGGCGTCGCAGCGCCGGGACGGACAGCACGGTCTCCAGGCAGCCGCGCCGCCCGCACGCGCACGGCAGCGCGGGGTCGCCCCCGAACGCCTCCTCGCGCTCGTCGACCACGGTGACGTGCCCGATCTCTCCAGCGGCGTCGTGCCGTCCGCGCACCAGGGCGCCGTCCACCACGAGCCCGGCGCCGAGGCCCTGGCCGACGGTCACGACCATGAGGCCGTCTCCGGTGGCTCCGCCGTAGGTCAGCTCGCCCAGGGCGCGGGTGTTGGCGTCGTTCGCGACGTGCACCGGGACGCCGAGCTCGCGGGCGAGGTCCGCGGCCAGGGGCACGTCGTACCAGCCTCGGTTCGGGGCCTCGACGACGGCGCCGTCGGCGTCGATGACGCCGGGCGACCCGATGCCCACTCCGATCACGGGCTGGGTGGCGGCGGCGAGGAGGTCGCGGCAGAGGTCGCGCAACACGTCGACGGCGGGTGTCCCGGTGCGTCCCTCGAGCCGCGCGGAGCGCCGGGCGACCACGTCCCCCACGAGCGTCATGACGGCGCCGCGCAGGCTCTCGTCGTCGGCGAGGTCGATGGCCACGACCTGGAACCCGGCCGTGCGCATCCCGACCAGCATCGCGGGCTTGCCCACCTTGCCCTCCTGCCGCACCCCCAGCTCCTCGACGAGGCCCTCGGCGAGGAGCGCCGCGACCAGGTCTGACACCGTGACGCGGGTGAGGCCCGTGCTGCGGGCGAGGTCGGCCCGGGACGTGGCGCCGGAGTGGAACAGGTGCTGGAGCACCATCGACCGGTGGTGGGCGCGGGCATGCTCGGGCAGCAGCTTCGCGGTGGGGCGCAGTGCGCCCCCCAGCGCTCGTGCGGCGCCACTGCCGCGGGGGGCGGTGATCGGGGTCACATTTGTTAGTGAACCTCCCTTACTAATCGCAGGTCAACGGTTCCTTGTGACTGTGATCACATCGTGATGTGCCGGTCTGCCGGGTTTCCCCCGGTCAGGACCTGGAGCGCTCCTCGGCCGCGCCCGCCTCCACGGACGCCGCGGGCGGCGGCGTCGCGGCCAGCGCCCACCGGATAGCCGACGTCGTCGCCACTCCCCCGAGCCTGCCCACGGTGCGCTCCAGCGGTGGGACAGACGGCAGCCCCAGCGGACGCCGGCTCCACCGCGGCAGCAGGCTGACGGCCGCGCCGCCCAACGCGAGGTACGGCCCCTGGGCGGCCACGGGCAACGGGGCGCGCAGCAGCAGGAAGCGCGCGGCGGACTGCGCGTCCGCGGTCCCCTCCAGCTCGGGACGGAAGCGCTCGAGCCGCTCGCCGAGGTCCGCCACGTTGGTCGGCACGTCCCGCGCCCCGAGCGCGCGGGCGACTTTCGCCGTCTGGCGCACGTACTCGTCGCACCCCGCGGGATCCAGCGGGCGCGCGCCGTAGGCCTGATGGGCGCGCAAGAAGCTGTCGACCTCGGCGACGTGCACCCACTCCAGCAGGTGCGGATCCGACGCCGCGTACGCCCTGCCGTCCGCCGCGCGCCCACGGACCCGCGCGTGCACGCGCCGCACCGCCGCGACCGCCGCCTCCGCGTCCTCCGCCGTGCCGAACGTCGTCACCGCCAAGAAGGTGCTGGTGCGCTGCAACCGGCCCCAGGGATCGCCGCGGTAGCCCGAGTGGCCTGCGACGCCGGCCATCGCCAGCGGGTGCAGCGACTGGAGCAGCAGCGCCCGCAGCCCGCCCACGAACATCGAGGCGTCGCCATGCACCTGCTGCACCGGGCTCCCCGGGGCGAACCAGCGAGGCCCCGGCGCACCGTGGATGCGGTGGCGCTTGGCGTCGGCGTCCTCGCCCGCGACACGCCCCAGCAGGGCGGCGGCGAGCCGCTCGCGCATCCCGGGGTGACGCGGGGTCATCGATCGATCGTGGTGCCCCCGGCCGCATCCGGCATCTCGGCGGGGACCGCCCCGACCCAGCCGCGCGCCCCGGCGTGGCGCACCGAGCGGGTGGCGACCTCGACGGCCGCCTCCAGGGCGGCCTCGACCGTCGCCCCCTGGGCCAGCCGAGCCGCGAAGGCCCCGTGCAGCACGTCTCCCGCGCCGAGGGTGTCGACCACCGCCCCGGGGGGCAGCACCGGCGGCAGGACCGTGCGCACCTGAGGGCTCGGGACATCGCTCCTGGCGGCCGCGCCGTGGCCGCGCGCGGCCTCGAGCCAGCGGAGAGGGCCCGCGCCCGCCGAGCGCGCCACCGTCCGCGGCCCGAGCGCGGCGACCGCCGCGAGGTCCTCGACGCTGCCACGCGGTGGCGCCGGGCTGCCGCCCAGCAGTGCGGCGGGCAGTCGGAAGTCCGCCGAGAGCACCGCGTGGTCCACCAGGGCCAACAGCTCGCCGAGCCCGTCCTTCCAGCTCCCGCCATCGAGCGCGACCGGGATGCCGCGCTCCCGGGCCGCCTGCGCCAGCGCCCGCGCGGCCGAGAGGTGGTGGCCGTCGAGGAGCAGCGCCGTGGCGCCGCCCAGCACCCCGGGCAGCACCGATCGGGCTTGGTCCCCGAGGTCGCCCATCCCCTGGCCGTTCACGGACGCCACCGCGCGCTCCCCCGTGGCGCGGGTGACCAGCACCGTGGACACCGCGGGCGAAGCCGCCTCGCCCGCGCGCAGGTCGACGACGTCCACGCCCGCCGCTGCGAGCCCTGCCCGCACCATGTCGGCCACCGGCCCCGAGCCGATGGCCGTCACGAGCCGGGTGGGCACGCCCAGCGCGGCAGCGGTGGCAGCCGCGTTGGCCGCCGGGCCGCCGAAGTCCACCTGCAGGTCATGGGCCACGACCTTCTCGTCGGGCGCGGGCACGTGGTCGACCACCTGGACCACGTCGAGCGTGACCAGTCCGCAGCACACCAGCCAAGGACGCCGTTCCACCGGCACACCTCCCCAGGACGCCGCCGACGCGGCCTGCCGACAGTATCCGGGGCGCCCGGTCACGCCGCCGACGCCCCGGCGCCCCGCCGTCTGCGGCTACGTTGAGCGGAACCGCTGCCCCACCCGCCCCGGAGGCCCCGCCCATGCACCTCGCCGTCGACCCCGACGCCGCGCAGCCGCCCTTCGAGCAGGTGCGCTCGCAGATCACCGAGCAGGTGCGGTCCGGCCAGGTCCCCCCGGGGACGCGGCTCCCCCCGGTCCGCGCCCTCGCGCAGGAGCTCGGCCTGGCGGCCAACACCGTCGCCCGCGCCTACCGCGAGCTCGAGCACAGCGGCGTCGTGGAGACGCGGGGAAGGAACGGCACGTTCGTCCGCGCCGCCGACGCGGTGCAGGACAGCGAGGCCATGGCCGCCGCGACTGTGTTCGCGCGACGCGCCCGCGAGCTCGGCCTCGACGACGAGACCGCCCTGGGATGGGCCCGCGCGGCGCTGGCCCAGACCCGCTAGGAGCCGTCGGCCCCCGGCTCTGGCCGCGAGTGCTCCTCGGCGGCGCGCCGGGCAGGCGCCGGCCGCTCGACGAGGTAGGAGTGCCCGTCCGGTCCCACGACTCGCTCGAGCTGGGTGCGCAGCTCCTCGTCGCGCTCACGCTCCTGCTCGCTGACCGGACGATGAGGCGCCTTCGAGTCGCCGAGCTGGGGCGGGCCGAAGATCGTCAAGAGCTTCTCGGTGACCCGCATGCCCAGCGGCGTGCGGGGTGGTCTCGCCGTCATGAGCTCCTCCTCGCCTGGGTCGACGGTGCGCCGTCGCGCCCATCGTCCCCGCTCCTCCTGGGAGCGGGAGCGTCGACCAGCGCCCACGTGACTGCGGCGAGCACGAGCGCGGCGACGACGACGGCAGGCCAGGCGCCGATCACCGGCGCCACGAGGTGGGACCCGACGAACGCCATCACCGCCACCCCCACGACCGCGGCGACCCTCCACCAGCCAGCGGACGGCACGGACCGGAGCGCGCACCAGGCGGCGCCCGCGAGTAGGACCACGGCCGCCACCGGGCGCACGCCGGTCAGCTGGCCGGCGGCGAAGCCGACCACCAGGGTGAGGCCCGCGAGGGGCGCGGTGGGCAGGGCGGAGGCGGACACGCGAGGCACGGACCCACCTTAGGCTCGCCCAGGCGCCCCACCGCGCAGGTCCCGCGTGCACAAGCCCCGCGTGGACATACCGTGGTGCCAACTGACCTGATGAGAGGGAAACCCGTGACGACCGAACCCATCGACGCGACCGCGACGACGGCCTGGACCGACCTCACCGCGCAGCGTGACGCGCTCCGCCCCGACCTGCGCGCCTGGTTTGCCGCCGACCCGCAGCGCACCGAGCGCCTCACCCGCACGGTCGGCGACCTGCACGTCGACCTGTCGAAGAACCTGGTCACCGACGAGACGCTCGCGACGCTGGTGCGGCTCGCCGACGAGGTGCGCCTCGGCTCGCACATCGAGGCGATGTTCTCCGGCCAGCACATCAACTCCACCGAGGACCGCGCGGTCCTGCACACCGCGCTGCGCCGGCCCGCCTCGGCCAGCCCCGCTCTCGTGGTCGACGGCCAGCAGGTCGACAGCGACGTGCAGGCCGAGCTCGAGAAGGTCTTCGCGTTCGCCGACAAGGTGCGCTCCGGCGCCTGGACCGGCGTCACCGGCGCCCGGGTGGCGACGGTCGTGAACATCGGCATCGGCGGCTCGGACCTGGGCCCCGTGATGGCCTACGAGGCGCTCGCCCCGTACGTCCAGGACGGCCTGGAGCTGCGGTTCGTCTCCAACATCGACCCCACCGACATCGCGGAGACGGTGCAGGGCCTGGACCCGACCACCACGCTGTTCATCGTCGCGTCCAAGACGTTCGGCACCATCGAGACGCTCACCAACGCCCGCCTCGCGCGCGAGTGGCTCTGGGAGCAGCTCATCGCCGCCGGCGCCATCGAGGACACCGAGGAGGCGCGCTCGCAGGCTGTCGCCCGCCACTTCGTCGCCGTCTCGACGGCCCTGGACAAGGTCGCCGCCTTCGGCATCGACCCCGCCAACGCGTTCGGCTTCTGGGACTGGGTCGGCGGCCGCTACTCGGTGGACTCCGCGATCGGCACGTCGCTCGCGATCGCGATCGGCCCTGACGGCTTCCGCGACTTCCTCGCCGGGTTCCACGCCGTCGACGAGCACTTCCGCACCACGCCGTTCGCGCAGAACGTGCCCGTGCTGATGGGGCTGCTCAACGTCTGGTACGTGAACTTCCTCGACGCGGCGACGCACGCCGTGCTGCCCTACGCCCAGCACCTGCACCGCTTCCCGGCGTACCTGCAGCAGCTGACCATGGAGTCGAACGGCAAGTCGGTGCGCTGGGACGGCTCCCCCGTCACCACGCAGACCGGCGAGGTGTTCTGGGGCGAGCCCGGCACCAACGGGCAGCACGCCTTCTACCAGCTCATCCACCAGGGCACGCGCCTCGTCCCGGCCGACTTCATCGCCGTGGCGAACCCGGCCCACCCGCTCAAGGACGGCGACACCGACGTCCACGAGCTGCTGCTCGCGAACTTCTTCGCCCAGACCAAGGCCCTCGCGTTCGGCAAGACCGCCGACGAGGTCCGCGCGGAGGGCACCGCCGAGCACATCGTGCCGGCCCGCGTCTTCACCGGCAGCCGGCCCACCACCTCGATCCTGGCCCCGGCGCTCACCCCGTCGGTGCTGGGCCAGCTGATCGCGCTGTACGAGCACATCACCTTCGTGCAGGGCGTGGTGTGGGGCATCAACAGCTTCGACCAGTGGGGCGTCGAGCTCGGCAAGAAGCTCGCGCTCGAGATCGCCCCGGCCGTCTCGGGCGACAGCGAGGCGCTGGCCGCGCAGGACCAGTCCACCCGGAGCCTCATCGAGTACTACCGCGCCCACCGCGGCTGATCCCCGACCGCTCGTCGAGGGCCCGGCTCACCCGGCCGGGCCCTCGACGAGCGTGACGTCCGCGGTGCGCTGCACGCCGCGGCTGGTCCACTCGATGGTCACCGTGTCGCCGGGCTCCAGCTCGGCGAGCCGCGCCGTCAGGTCGGCCGGCGAGGTCACCTCCGTGCCGTCGAGCGAGGTGACGACGTCGCCGGCGACCAGGCCCGCCTCATCGGCGGGGGTCCCCGAGATCACCCCTGCCACCGGCGCGCCGACGGACTCCGACCTGCGCCGCAGCAGGTCGTCGCCCCGCCCGCCGTCCTCCTCGAGGCCGCCGGGCCGGTCAGCCCCGTCTGCCATGACCAGCTGCACCCCGAGGAACGCGGGATAGCCGATCGACACGGTCTCGGACTCCTCCCCGCTGAGGATCTGCGCGGCGATGTCGAGCACCGTCGCGGCCGGGATCGCGTACCCGCGGATGTCCTCCCTGCCCGTCGACGCCGCGGTGGTCATGCCCACCACCTCGCCGTCCGCGTCGAGGATCGCCCCGCCCGAGTCGCCCGAGACGACATCCGCGTCGACCTCGATGAGCCCGCCGAGCTCCCGCCCGGTGGTGCTGCCCTCGGTCCGCGTGGTGATGCTCCGGTCCAGCGACGTCACCATCCCGGGGGTGGCCATGAGCTCGCTGGCGCCCTGCGCGTTGCCCACCACCGTGACCTCGTCGCCCACGTCGAGGTCCTCGTCCTTGTCGACGGTCGCGATGGCCAGGTTGGCCGCGTCGTCGAGCTGCAGCACCGCGACGTCGTTCGCGGAGTCGGACCCGACCACCGTCGCGGCGTAGGTCTCCGGCGGCGTCCCGACGGTGACGCTCACCTCGGTCGACCCGGCGATGACGTGGGTGTTGGTGAGGACCACCCCGTCGGAGGTGAGCACGATGCCGGTCCCGGCGGCCTCGGCCCTCTGGTAGCCGAGCTCCGTGTTGAGGATCGCGAGCCCGGCGCGCTCGTCAACGCCGGCGACGCGGGGCTCGAGGGTGATCGTCTCCACCGGGGCCGGGCCCTCGGCTCTCGACGGGTCGGGGCCTGACGCCAGCGCCGACCCGCCGGCGAGCACCGCGATCGCCAGCGCGGCGCCGACGCCTCCGGCGGCCGCCCGCCGCCCTGGCCGGCGATACCGCCGCGCGGGCTCGCCCCAGAAGTCCTCGTCCATCACGCACCCCCCGCCCGCGTCGTTCCGACGCGGCCCCTGTCTCCAGGAGAACCCACGCGCGCCGATGCGGCCTGCGCTACGGAGGCCCGATCAGCCCGTCGCAGGTGGGAGGGCCGGAGGTCAGCGGGAGAACCGCTCCGAGCGCTCGACCACCCGGCCGGCGTGCGCCTGCTCGTCCCACCGGTAGACCGTCACGCCGTCGATGAGGACGTGCTCTGCGCGGCTGGTGAGGTCCAGCGGGTCGCCCGACCAGATCACCACGTCGCCGTCGAGCCCGGGGGCCAGCGCGCCCACGCGGCCCTCGAGCCCGAAGAACGAGGCGGGATTCACCGTCAGCGCCTCGAGGGCAGTCTGCCGCGGCAGGCCCTCCTTGACGGCTAGCGCGGCCTGGTGCACCAAGAAGTTGATGGGCACGACGGGATGGTCGGTGGTGATGGCCACGCGCACGCCGGCCGCGGCGATCGTCGCCAGGTTCACGATGGCTCGGTCCCTCAGCTCGACCTTCGACCGGCTGGTGAGCATCGGCCCGAAGATCACCGGCACGTCCCGCTCCGCGAGCACGTCCGCGATCTTGTGGGCCTCGGTGCCGTGGTTGACCACGAGGCGGTACCCGAACTCGTCGGCGAGCCGCAGGGCGGTCGCGATGTCGTCGTGGCGGTGCGTGTGCTGGTCCCACACGAGCTCGCCGTCGAGCACGCGCGCGAGCACCTCCAGCCCGAGGTCGACGGAGAACGGCTCGTCCTTCGCCGCGGCGGCGGCCCGTGCCGCCCGGTAGTCCTGCGCTCGGGTGAACGCCTCACGGATGACCAGCGCCACGCCGAGCCGCGTCGAGGGCAGCTGCTTCTTCTCCCCGTACACCCGCTTCGGGTTCTCGCCGAGGGCCGACTTCACGCTCACCGAGTCGCTGATCACCTGCTCGTCGACCGTGCGCCCGCCCCACGCCTTGATCGCGACGCTCTGGCCCCCGATGGGGTTGCCGGAGCCGGGCTTGACGACGATCGAGGTCACTCCGCCCGACAGCGCGTCGCGGAAGCCCTCGTCGTCGATGTCGATCGCGTCGATGGCGCGGACCGCCGCCATGTTGGGCCCGGTCATCTCGTTGACGTCGTTGCCCTCGATCCCGACCCCCTCCTCGGAGATCCCGACGTGGCCGTGCCCCTCGACGAACCCGGGCAGCACCCACCGGCCCGTGGCGTCGATGACCTCCGCGCCGGCTGGGACGGTGACGTCGGCGCCGACGGCGACGATCCGCCCATCCTCGATGAGGACGACGCCGCCCTCGATGGCGGGGCCCGACACGGGGACGACATGGCCCCCGGTCACGGCGATCACGGACGTGGGCGACGGCGTGCCTGTGCTCATCCGCCCACGGTACGACCCTGCCGCCAGCCGTGGCCGTGCCCTGCCGCGGCGCGTCCCACGTCACACGCGTGGCGGTGACGGGCCCTCAGACGGCAGGCGTACTCTTCGGGCACGGGTCCCTTCGAATGTCGGCGGTCAGTCGTCGGCGGGCCTCCGCGCTCCACAACGACACCCGGGCAGCGCCCGGAGTCTGGTGAGACATGAGCATCAGCTCGCTGGCACGTCCCCGTCCCCACCACCGTGTGACCGCCGCATCGCCGCGCGTCCACCCCGAATCCTGGTTCGGGGCGGTGCAGCCTGTCCCCGAGGCCGTGGTCCGGCTGGAGATCGCCCCCGAGGCCACCGAGGGTCCCGTCCAAGGGGCGTGGTGGCCGTGGAGCCGAGACCTCGCCGTACAGGCGCCCGCCCTGCTGTCAGCGGTCGGGTCGGCGTGCGGGACGAGCGTGGTCCACCTGGTGTACGACCGCCTCAGCTGGGACCCGGTGCCGCACCGCCTGCCGCTGGGCGACCGGTACGTGAAGACCGGATGGTTCGACCTGGCCGACCCGCACCAGGTGTCGCTGCACCTGTACGGCGGGCGCCGGCTGGTGCTGCTCGTGGTCCCGCCCGAGGCCGGCCGACGGACGGCCCTGCGCGCGATGCACCAGGCCGCGGACCGTCACAACCGGCTCACACCGGGGCAGATCCTGCCCCGTTGAGAGCAGACTCTGGCCTTCCCGGCCAGAAGCGTGTACAGTCATGAAGGATTTGCAGTGCTTGGATGTCATTCATCGCACCAGCTTGCTGGTGCGCGCGTTCCCGCAAGGGGCGGACGACGAACACCGTAATCACCTGGTCCCGTTAATTCTGCGGGGTCGTCCGTATTACCTCTTGAGGAGAACAACATGGCTACTGGCACCGTGAAGTGGTTCAACGCCGAAAAGGGCTTCGGCTTCATTGCTCCCGACGACGGCGGCGCCGACGTCTTCGCGCACTACTCGGCCATCGCGAGCAGCGGCTACCGCTCGCTCGACGAGAACCAGAAGGTGCAGTTCGACGTCACGCAGGGCCCCAAGGGCCCGCAGGCCGAGAACATCACGCCGCTCTGATCGAGCGCGCCTGACTCACAAGAACGCCCCGGCCGGGAACGGCCGGGGCGTTCTTGCGTCTCATAGCCGGATCAGACGAGCCCGCCCCTCTCGGAGGACGGCGGCCTCGATCGTCACCTCGACGACCTCGGCGCCGCTGCGGACGCTCACCACGAGGTCGTCGTCCGCGGACGCGGGCGCGAGCCGCATCATCCACCAGGACCTCGTCGGGCCCCTCGACTCGCCCCGCACAGAATGCGGCTCATGCACGGAGGCCGCCCAGCCCGCCTCCGGCTGACGGGCCATCACATCCACGACGTGCCGAGCCGACGCCGCCCCGGGCGCCGCCGACACCTCGACGCCCTCCGTGAGGACCGTCGACCCTGGCGGCGCCAGCGCGGTGAGCAGGTACTCGACCTGCGCGTCCCAGACCCACACCGGGCCGACCACGTATGCCCTCCCGTCGAGCCAGCCGGCCAGCCGCACCCACGCCACGCAGCCCGGCGCCGTTGCCTCCACCGTCACGTCGCTGCGCGTCCCCCTGTGCGCCCCGGCGCGCCCCCTCGCCTGAGCTCCCACCGGCGCCGACTCGTCATGGCTCACTGGCACTCCGCTCCCCCGCGCGACCCGCTCCCGCCGATCCTCCACGGAACACCGCGGCGGCCCCGGCGGCAACCGGTCACGCTCTGGTTGGACGACGCGCCCGTCCACGACGCCTAAGGTCGAGGCATGAGCGATGCCCCGGGAGCGGAGTCCACCCGCCTCGACCGCTGGCTGTGGTGCGCGAGGCTCTTCCGCACGCGCGCCCTCGCGGCGGCCGCCTGCCGATCGGGCCACGTGCGGATCAACGGCACGCACGCGAAGGCCGCCTCGACGGTCCGCGTCGGTGACGAGATCCGCGTGCGGGGCGACGGCAGGGAGCGGATCGTGGTGGTGGCCCAGGTGATCGTCAAGCGGGTGGGCGCCGGTCCGGCGGCCGAGTGCTACGTGGACCACACCCCGCCTCCTCCTGCGCCGGAGGAGACGCCCGGCGTGCCGATCCGCGACCGTGGCGCCGGCCGACCGACGAAGCGCGAGCGCCGGCTGCTCGAGCAGCTACGCGGCCGGTAGCGGCGCACATCACATCGATCTCGTGGCCGGATGGCGGAGAATGAACGCTGACCGGTTCCGCCCGACGAGCAGAAGGCACCCCGTGAACCAGCCCCGCATGAACGTCGAGTCCTTCAACCTCGACCACCGCACCGTCGCCGCGCCCTACGTGCGGCTCGCCGACACGAAGGTCCTCCCCGGCGGGGACGTCATCACCAAGTACGACGTGCGGTTCTGCCAGCCCAATGTCGACCACCTCGAGATGCCGTCGCTGCACTCGCTCGAGCACCTCATGGCGGAGCACTCGCGCAACCACTCCGACAGGGTCATCGACATCTCCCCGATGGGCTGCCAGACGGGGTTCTACGTGATCCTGCAGGGCGAGTGGGAGTACGACGCCGTGCTCGACCTGGTCCAGGCCACGCTCGAGGACGTGCTCGAGGCGACCGAGGTGCCCGCCGCCAACGTGGTCCAGTGCGGCTGGGCGGCCAGCCACACGCTCTCGGGGGCGCAGGCTGTGGCCCGGGACTTCCTGGCCAAGCGCGGCGAGTGGGCCCAGGTGAGCGCATGATCGCGATCGACGCCATCATCGTGACCGCGATGGCGGACGAGTCGGAGCCGTTCGTCGACCGCGCCGACTTCGTGGGGCAGCCCACGCAGGTGGGCCATGCGGTCCACCGGGCGCTCTCGTTCGACGGGCGCGGCGTGCTGCTCGTGCAGTGCGGCATCGGGCTGGTCAACGCCGCGACCGCCGCGGCCGTGGCCCTCAACGGGACCAAGGCCCGCGTCCTGATCAGCGCCGGTAGCGCCGGCGGCATCGGCCCGACGGTGCGGGTCGGCGACGTGGTGGCCGGCTCGGAGTACGTCTACTCCGGGGCGGACGCGCGGGCCTTCGGCTACTCCCTCGGCCAGGTGCCGGGCATGCCGGCCGTGTACCAGGGCGACGAGGCGCTGCTCAAGACGGCCGCCAACGCCGACGTCGCGGATCTGCGCGTGCTGACGGGCGCCATGATCTCCAGCGACGCCTTCATCGACGCCTCCATGGTGGACGGCGTGCGGGCCTCGTTCCCCGATGCGCTGTCCACCGACATGGAGTCGGCCGCCCTGGCGCAGACCGCCCACCTGTACGGCGTGCCGTTCCTCGCCGTGCGCGGCATCTCCGACCTGTGCGGCCCGGCTGCGGACTCCGACTTCCTGCAGCACGTGGACGACGCCGCGGAGCGCTCCGCCCGCGTGGTGATCAGCTCCCTCTCGGAGATCACCTCGCGCTACTGACACCCGCGGCCCGCGCGCTGCGGCGCCACCGGCCCGCGCGATGTGAGGGGCGTCCGGATCTGGCTGACGGGC